>NC_018708.1:0-2598467 GCF_000302535.1 Acidovorax sp. KKS102 | reverse complement strand
CGTTTGCCGAGCGCGGCGCGCCCATCCTGTCGTCGCGCGTGCAGCGCGACTTTGCCGCACGCGACCACTTTGACTGGAGCCACATCGCCCACATCCGCCGCCAGTGGCGCGGCCCACTGGTGGTCAAGGGCATCCTCAGCCCGCAGGACGCCGCCTTGGCCCGCCAGCATGGGGTGGACGGCATCATCGTCAGCAACCACGGCGGCCGCCAGCTTGACGGTGCCGTGGCCCCGCTGCGCGTGCTGCCCGCGATTGTCGAGCAGGCGGGCAGCGCCATGACGGTGATGCTGGATGGCGGCATCCGCCGGGGCACCGATGTGATCAAGGCCCTGGCGCTGGGCGCGCAGGCGGTGTTTATAGGGCGGCCCTTCAACTACGCCGCCGCAGTGGATGGCGAGGCAGGCGTTACAGCGGCCATCGATCTATTGCGCGCCGAGGTGGACCGCAACCTGGCCATGCTGGGCGCCACCAACTGTGCAGCGCTGGGGCCAGAGCATCTCATGGACCGCCGAGCACCGTAGAGGACTACGGCGTACGCTTCTCGGCGGGTGCCGGATCAAGCTGGGGAGCAAAGTGCAATCAGCGCAGTTTGAATGGAAGTGATGGCAGCGCCGCCAACGCTCCTCAGTCGATCACTTCAATATTGATAGCTGTCAGCGCTTATCCACAAAGCGCTAGTAGCACTTTTCATCCAATAGGGTTGGTCTGCAGCGCCACGGGCGGCCTTACGCTGATTTAAAACCTACACTCGACCACAACTGGCAGGCAATTTTTGACCCGAACCGTTCCGTTTGCCATGCACTCTGGAACTGAAATGGGCGGCCCTTCGGTTAAAGTCCCCGCCCCGCGGGCGATTTTTGACCGCATCGTGGGCCTCGGTGACGGGGTTTGAAAACAAAATCTGCGACTTTGGGTGAGGCTCAGCCAGCTGACGTGGCAGTGCAAACCGCAACTCGCGGAGATAGAAAAAATATGCTGCTAACCGATATAGCCGTCGAGCACACTTTGGTGTCCAAAAAGGATGGCGTTCGCCAGACTTTCTTGCTGCACCCGTTTACCGATACCCAGCGCGATTCATTGGGTAAATTCGAACTCGTTCGTGACGTCAGCCAGCCAGGATTCAAAGACGTGAAACGGTCAACCTTCGTGACGTTTCATCAATTAGCGGAGTTGTATGCCAAAGGCCTGCTCGAAGAATTCGGGTTTTCCGTTCGCATGTGTCCGGGCAAAGGCGCCTACCCCGCCAAGCTTCCAGCCAAAAAGATACTGCCCACCAGCATCAAGCCCGGCTCTTCGTTCGATCTGGCGGTGCAAAAGGTGGATATTGCCAAACCTGCCACGCGCGAATTGAAAACGGCCTTGCTTCGCGCCAACGTCCAAATTGAGGCGTGACAGCACTGATCGATACAGGAGCCGATGTGAATCCAACCATCGCGCATGCTGGACTCATTGCTACATTCAAGCGGGCCGAGGCAGATGCCGCTCATAAGTTTGGGCTAATCCAAGCGGCTGCCCATAAAGGGCCCAAGGCCATACAAGCTGCTACTGAAGCTGCGGCAAAAGCGGCAAAGCGCAGGGATTCGTTTGCGAAAAAGCTGGGCGATCTGGGAGTGCCCCTCAAGTATTGAATGCCGCCAACCCTACAGCGTGAAACCCACTTACTATTGGTGGCTGCGCACAAAAGGCACTGATTGGACAGCGCAACAGCATCTTGAGCTGCGCCTATCAGGACGCCATCGAGGTTTTGCAGGATTTCCCTACCGAATCTGCAGGCTGCGGCAGTGCTAATGGCTGCGAACCAGCGAGACTACAGCTAGCACCCAAACGCCCGTCAAGCAAGACCAACTTCGCAATGCCCGAACACGAAGGCGCTGGCACGTGAGGGCGATGGCGAGCAAAGTGCCATCGGCACCGTTTGAAACGAAGTGATAGCAGCGCAACCAACACGCCCAACACACGCACTCGCACGAATCTACCAGCACGTGGGGGTTGCAGACTGAAATGTGCTGCAAGGTGCAAGATGCAACAGAAGCTGTGGCTATGGCGAGTAGCCGAAGCAGCAGCCTACCGGAGGCCGCAGATGCACGTGGCGCTGTGATTCGTTAAGAGAGTCCCTCGAGACGAAGGTTGTGCTACCCTACAACTTCCGTCAAATTTGACGGAATCAATGAATTGGAGAAAAAGTGCTGCTCGAATTTGGTTTTCGAAATTTCTACTCCTTCCGAGAGGGCGCATCTATTTCATTTAGATTGGATGCGAACTGCCCACACTCGATCTCTCTTGGAAAGCCGTTCTCAACGGTTGTAGGCATTAAAGGTGCTAACGGATCAGGGAAAACTCAAATTTTGAAGGCTCTGGCTTTTATATCGAGCTTTGCGCATCAATCATTCTCTCAAGAAATCGATGCACCGATTCCAATTTTTCCATTTTTTAATTCTAAAGATCCATCTGAATTCTATGTGGAGTTCATGCTCCAAGGCGTGATTTATAACTACGAACTTTCCTGCACGCAAGAAAAAGTGTTGAGTGAGGTTTTGTACAGCAAAATCTCCAAGCGAGTTAAAATTATTGAGCGAATTAATAATGAAATTATTTACGCCTCAAAAAAATATTCAGCAATAAAAGGCGTTAGACTAAGATCTAACGCCTCATTGATATCGACCGCAAGGCAGTATGAAATAAAAGAAATACTAAACATAGCCGAGTACTTTAGCGATTTTCCATCCAATGTAAACACATCCGGATACCGAGAGCGACAAGTAAGCATAGCTACGATTTCAGAGCTTTTGGCAAAAAGTGTAGATATGCTATCTCGTGTCAACAGATTTCTGCAAGAATGTGACGTGGGTCTTTCTGCAGTTAAAATTATTGAAACTCAAAACCCAACAACTGGGAAGAAAGAATTTAGTCCGATATTTATTCACAAGCATGATGAATCGGAGCATCCGGTGGCTCAACATTTTGAATCCAGCGGCACAAAACTACTATTCAGATATCTCCCAATGTACATTGCCACATTGGAGCTGGGGGGGGTTGCCGTGGTTGATGAATTTGATGTGCATTTGCATCCTCAAATTTTGCCAAAAATTCTTGAGCTGTTTACAGATCCGGAGAAAAACCCAAACCATGCGCAACTACTTTTCACAACGCACGATACTGAAATACTAAACAATCTTGGTAAATACAGATCTTATTTGGTAAACAAAGTAAACAACGAAAGCTTTGCATACCGATTGGACGAAATTGCAGGAGACCTTATTCGAAATGACCGCCCAATATCACCTCTTTATAGAGATAAAAAAATTGGGGGGGTTCCTTGCGTATGAAGAAATATAGAAATTATGCAAAGGAATCTTTTTTAAGCCAAATTCCGACGACCAGTCTAGAGTCGGCAGGTAATTCGCTGGCAGAAAAGTGTAAATTTAATTTTGCATATTTCGATATCCAGCCTGCTGGTCAAGATTTTTGTGATTGGACTTCGGATCAGCAAACAAAGCTATTCAACAAGTTAAAATATTACACAAAAGAATCTCTAGATCATTGGAGAAAATCTCCCGTTGGCGCTTCTGGGAGCGTGCTGGCAACCTACGGAAGCTTCCCCGCTTCTAGTGATTTTAAGCATCCTCCCCACGTTCCCCACGAGGTTGAGTGGGGGCGTTTTAGGCTGGAACAGGCTATGCGCCTAGTAGGGTTTACATTGCCTGCTAACCTGCATGGCAAAGAGCAAAATAGCTGTGGATACGCCTTCGATTCAAATACTTTTTATGTCGTTTTTCTTGATCCGAGTCATCGGTTCTACAAAATCGAAAAAAGGTAACGAATTTGGTAGTTTTGTCCAGCATGCGAAATCGATTTTGCGCGAGAGGCAATGCTGATTTTTTATTTAAAATTATTGAGCCGATTTATTTTCTGATTAATTTGGCGCATTGATAAAAATTTTGCTTGAATGGGAAGAAGGCTGCATAGCCGACTTCCACTACAGAGTCAGCCCAACTTAAACGGCAACTCCCTCGGCGTCTTCCCCGTCAACCGCGCTACCGCATTCGCAAACGCCGGTGCCAGCGGAGGCAGGCCGGGTTCACCCATGCCCTTCGGCGGATCGGCGCTGGGCACGATGTGCACGGTCACCTGAGGCATGTCGGTGATGCGGGGCACGGCGTAGTCGCCGAAGTTACTCTGCTCCACAACACCGTCCTTGAGCGTGATGGCGGCACCGGGCAGGCAGGTGCCCAGCCCCATCAATGCGGCGCCTTGCACCTGGGCTTCCACGCTCTTGGGGTTGACCACCAGGTTGCAATGCACGCCGGCGGTGATGCTGTGCAGCTTGGGCGTGCCGTCTTTGACGGACGCCTCGACCACATAGGCCACCACCGACTCGAACGATTCGTGCACCGCCACGCCCCAGGCGCGACCAGCGGCCAGCTTCTTCTTGCCGTAGCCCGACTGGGCGACGGCAAGTTGCAGCGCCGCCTTGTGGCGCGGGTGCTTGTCGCCCATCAAGGCCAGGCGGTAGGCCACCGGGTCCTGCTTGGTGGTGCGGGCCACTTCGTCGATCAATGTCTCCATGGCGTAGGCCGTGTGGGTGGAGCCCACGCTGCGCCACCACAGCACCGGCACGTTCACGTCCGGGTGGTGCACCGACAGCTTCATGGGCACGTCGTAGGGCTCTTTCATGCCTTCGATGGCCGTGGCGTCAATGCCGTTCTTGATCATGAAGGCCTCGAACGGTGAGCCCTTGGTGATGGACTGGCCGACGATGGTGTGGTCCCACGCCAGGATCTTGCCCTTGGCGTCAAAGCCGATCTCGGCGCGGTGCACGTGCATGGGGCGGTAGTAGCCGCCCTTGATGTCGTCCTCGCGGCTCCACAGCGTGCGCACGGGCGCGGTGATGCCTGCGGTGCGCGCGGCCTTGGCCACGCCGCAGGCTTCCACCACGTAGTCGCTGGTAGGGATGGCACGGCGGCCAAAGCCGCCACCGGCCATCTGGGTGTTCACCTTCACGTTTTGCGGCTGCAGACCCAGCGTTTTGGCGGCGGCCATCGCGTCCAGGCCGGGCATTTGCGTGCCCATCCAGAGTTCGGCTTTGTCGCCGTCCAGTTTCACGGTGCAGTTGAGCGGCTCCATGGGCGCGTGCGCCAGGTAGGGGAAGACGAATTCGGCGCTGATCTTGTGCGCTGCGCCTGCCAACGGCGCCATGTCGGCCTGCATGGCCACGTTGCCGGGCTTGGCGGCCAGTTCGCGGTATTGCGCCAGCAGCGCAGTGGTGTCGGGCTTGGTCACCGCGCTAGTGTCCCATTCCACCTTCAGCGCATCGCGCCCCTGCTTGGCAGGCCAGTAGCCGTCGGCCACGATGGCAATACCCTCCCCGCCCCGGTCGGTGGGCACGCGCAGCACGGCCTTCACGCCTTTGATGGCTTTGGCGGCGCTGTCGTCCAGCGACTTCACCTTGGCGCCAAACACGGGCGGGCGGGCCACCACGGCCGTCAGCATGCCGGGCAGGCGTACGTCAATGCCGTAGTCCTGCTGGCCGCTCGACTTGGCCTTGGCATCCAGGCGCCCGGTGGGCTTGCCGATCAGGCGGAACTGCTTGGGGTCCTTCAAGGTGACTTTTTCAGGCACGGGCTGCTTCATGGCGGCTTCGGCCAACTGGCCGTAGCCCAGCTTCTTGCCGCCGGGGCCCACGACGAAGCCGTTGCTGGTGCGAAGGGCCGACGCGTCCACACCCCATTGCGCGGCAGCCGCCCCGACCAGCATGGCCCGGGTGCGTGCGCCCAGTTCGCGGTACTGGGTGTACGAGTTTTTGATGGAGTTGGAGCCGCCCGTGAGGTGCATGCCGAACGCGGGGTCGGCATAAGCCGGGTTGGCGTCGCCGTGCACGCTGCGCACCTTGCTCCAGTCGGCATCCAGTTCCTCGGCCAGGATCATGGGCAGGCCGGTTTGCACGCCCTGGCCAAAGTCCAGCCGGTTGATGGTGACGGTGACGGTGCCATCGGCATCAATGCGCACAAAGGCCGAGGGCTGCTCGTGCGGCTTGAGGCCTGTGGGTGCCGCAGCCGCCGCGCCCTGCACAGCAGACACCAGCGGAAACGCGCCCAGCGCAAAGCCCGAGGCCGCAGACACCTTGAGGAAGGTACGGCGTGCCACGCCGTCCGACGCATTCAATGCTTCCGAATTGATAGCGCCTTGCGCTTTATCCACTATCGCTTGGAGGTGTTTTGGCATGAAATGCTGTGCCTGGCCCTGCAGGGCATGGGGTTCGAAGTGCATGGTGATCTCCTTCAATCAGGCCAGGGTCTTGGCAGCGTCGTGGATGGCGGCGCGGATGCGCACGTAGGTGCCGCAGCGGCACACGTTGCCGGCCATGGCAGCGTCGATGTCGGCATCGGTGGGCTTTTTCTTGCCCTTGAGCAGCGCGGTGGCGCTCATGATCTGGCCGCTCTGGCAGTAGCCGCACTGGGCCACGTCGTGCTTGACCCAGGCAGCGTGCACGGCCTTGCCCACCTTGTCGTCGGCGGCAATGGCTTCAATGGTGGTGATCTTCTGTCCCGCTGCCGCCGAGATGGGCGTGATGCAGGACCGCACCGGCGCGCCGTTCAGGTGCACGGTGCACGCGCCGCACAACGCCTGGCCGCAGCCAAACTTGGTGCCGGTCATGCCCAGCGTGTCGCGCAGGGCCCAGAGGATGGGGGTGGATTCGTCGGCATCCACGGCCGTGTCTTTGCCGTTGATATTGAGGGTGGGCATCGTGGAACTCCTTGGGGTGAAGGTCAGCGCTCAAAAGCACAGCGCAATCGGTAGGGCGGCGTGGGCAGAGGTCGAGCCGCTTCGTTGTTTTAAGAGAATAACTATTCGATTAAACCGCAAAAGCCAAGTTTTTGCAGCGACCCGATTTACGCCTTGATGGCATCCCAGCACAGCCCAAACGCCATTTGGTGCACGGCCTCGTCATCGGGCAGCACCTGGGTGCGGATCAGGTTGCCGGTCTCCCGCACCGAGCCCACCAGGCTGGCCGTGAGCAGCGGAATGGGCACGGCTTTGAGGATCTCCTGCTGCTGGCCTTCCTCCATCAGCGCAAAAAAGCCTGCCATCAGCCGGGTCGAAAATTCGCGGTTGCCCTGGGTGAACCAGGGCGAGTTGTAGTACTGCTCCTGGAACACCACCTCGGCATACTGGTCCAGCCGGTGCCGCAGCAGGTTGCCCCAGGCGCGGCGCACCCGTGCGCGGTAGGGCATGCCAGGTTCTATGCCGTCCATGATGCGAGCGGCGGTGACGGTCTTGGCGTCCTGGTACAGCTGGCTGATGAGTTCGTCCTTGGACGGGTAGTACACGTACAGCGTGCTGGTGGCCACGCCCGCTGCCCGGGCAATGTCGGCCAGGGTCAGGCCGCTCAGGCCCCGCTGGGCCACCAGTTCAAAGGTGGCCTGGGCAATGGCGCGCTGTTTTTCGTCGTCTTTGGGTTTCATCGGAATCAGGAATATAAGCGAACACAAATTCGACCACTACCAAAGCCCGTGCGCATGACTACGGCGCCCTGCCCTAACGCAAAGAGCCATGGTACGAGGGATGCACAATCGTGGCCATGACCACGAACTCCATCGCCGACCTCCGCAAGAGCTACGAGCGCGCCGAACTCAACGAAGACGCCTCGCACGCTGCCCCCCTGCAGCAGTTTGACCAATGGCTCAAGGAAGCCATCAGCGCCGAAGTGCCCGAGCCCAACGCCATGACACTGGCCACCGTGGGCAGCGACCTGCGCCCCAGCACGCGCATCGTGCTCATCAAGGGCTATGACGAGCGCGGCATCGTCTGGTTTACCAACTACGACAGCCGCAAGGGCCGCCAGATTGCCGGCAACCCTTATGCCGCCCTGCAGTTCCACTGGGTGGAGTTGGAGCGTGTAGTGCGCATCGAAGGCGTGGTGGAGAAGGTCAGCGACGAGGAAAGCGACGAATACTTCCACAGCCGCCCGCTCGACTCCCGCATCGGCGCCTGGGCCAGTCCGCAAAGCCAGGTCATTTCAGGCCGCAGCGTGCTGGTGGCCAATGCGGCCAAGTACGGTGCGCAATTCATGCTGAAACCGCCCCGCCCGCCGCACTGGGGCGGCTACCGCCTCAAGCCAGACCAGTGGGAGTTCTGGCAGGGGCGCAAGAGCCGGCTGCATGACCGGCTGCGCTACCGGCTGGACTCGGGCGAATGGGTGCGGGAGCGGCTGGCGCCCTGAACACTGCTGGCCGCCCTGCGTGAGCCTTACCAATGGGTAACCAAGTGGATTCCACATCCGAAGTCGTTTACCTTTGTCTCAACCCGGAGTCTGAGCTGCCCCAGCTTTCTCTGGGGAGCTTTCGCGCCATCGTCGTGATTGAGTTGGAAGTGTCTGCGCTCTGGCAGAACACTGTGAGCGACTGGCTGGTAAGTTCAGGATGTCTACAAATGATGGCCTGGGGTCTTGGCAGCAGTTCCTGGGACGACTCTGTGGACTGGGCCAATATCAGCCAGTTTGATCATGGAGATATACCGGACGAGAGCTTTGTGCTGACCTCATGGCATGAGGATCAGTCCTTGCAAGAGGTCATGCATTTCTGCAAACACTTCGCAGACCATCCGTTTGCAGATCTACGTTCAACGCTGCTTTTGCATATCGCGCACGAGCCGCGCGAAGAAGGAATTTGCAGGTTGTACAGCGATGCCTAGCCGATCAAACAGGCTGCTGAACGAAAGACTTGCGCACCGCTGCGGATATCACCCCACCACCCACCGCGTGACCGCCAAAATCACCACTGGCATGGTCACCAACCCCATGGCGGTGGACACCGCCACGCTGGCCGTCACCTCTTCCTCTGCCACGCGGTAGCGCTGCGAGAACAAAAACACGTTGGCCCCCACGGGCAGCGATGCTGCGACGATCATCACGGCCAGCGGCATGCCCGACAGGCCCAGCGCCCAGCCCATGCTGGCTAGCACCAGCGGGTGCACCACACATTTCACCAGCGCAATGCGCAGCGCGGCCTTGAACTGGTGGCCGACCTTGGTGAATGCCAGCGTCACCCCCACCAGCAACAGCGCAATCGGCCCAAGCGCCTGGCCCAGCAGTTGCAGGGGCTTGCCCACCACCTCGGGCACCACCAGCCCGGTCTGCGCAAACAGCAGGCCCGCGATGATGGGCAGCGGCACGGGGTGCACGATGCCGTTGCGGATGGCCTGCAGCACGGTGCGCCACATGGGCTGCTGCACCCCGCCCGGGCGCCCGGCATGTTCGCGCGCGGCCGCCAGCTCGAACACCACGGTGGCAGCCGTCAGCAGGATGAGCGAGTGCACCGAGATCAGCGTGAACAGCGTGACCAGCCCTGCCTCGCCAAACACCAGGCCCACCAGCGGCACGCCGATCATCAGCGTGTTGCTGAAGGTGTTGGCCAGCGCCCGCGCGGCGCCCAGCGTGTTGAAGCCCTGCACCGCCAGCGTGGCGGCATAGACCACACCAAACGCCACAAAGTAGATGCCCACGGGGCCGAAGTTGAGGTCTTCCAGGTGTACCGTGCTCATGGTGCGGAACAGCAGCGCGGGCGTGAGCACCATGAACACGAGGTTGGCCAGGTCCTTGACGGACTCGGCACGTATCCAGCCGCGCCGCCCCACATAAAAGCCGATGGCAATGAACAGGATAACGGGGATCAGCGAGGTGAAGACAGGAGAGTTCACGGAGAAAAGCGCGCCAGGTCGGCAAGGGTGGGCGCCGATTGTCTCCCATGATCTCTGCCGACTCTGCGTGGTGCGTCTGGTGCACCCCGATAATTTGCTATATTTTGAATAGCTATCAGCGCATATTCCACTAGCACTTGGCGCCGATTCCTTTCAAGTCCTCTGGCCTGCACCCGCTGGGGGCGTATCCGCTGCGGCGCGCGGTGCGTCCGCCGGGAGCAGAGCCAGCAGCCCTTGCAGCCCCTCCACCCGGTGGTCTGCCAGAGGCCAGGGCTCGACACCCGGCCGCACGGTCTGGACGGTGGTGGCCCCCAGCGCGCGCCCGGCCGCCAGCTCGGACAAGGGGTTGTCGCCCACCACCAGCATCTGGCGGGGCGTGCAACCTTCGCTGGTCAGGATCTGTTCAAAGAGGGCCTGCTTGCCGTGCCCGGCACCAGTGGGTGGTGCGTCAATCGCGTCGATGAGGACTTGCTCGAACCAGGGGCGTATTCCCAGTGCATCGATCTTGCTGTTCTGCAGGCGCCGAAAGCCGCTGGTGACCAGGTAGCGCCGCAACGGAATGCGAGGCAGCAGGCCGATGTCGGCATAGCCCTGCAGCGGCGGCCTGGCCTTCATCTGGCTGAACTGCCGCCACCCGGCCGCACGCATCGCGGGAGTGAAATGGTGGCGCTGGGCCACCAGGTCGAACGCAGTGAACCAGCAAGCCTGCAGCGCCTGGTCCAGGGCCTGCGGGCTCAGCGCGCCCTGGTTGGCCTGCCGCACAGCCTCGAACGCGGGCTCGAACAAGGGGCCCACCGCCCGCGCATCCATCAGGCAGTTGTCCAGGTCAAAAACAGCGACGGTGTAGTCCAGAGGCATGGCTCATCAAAAAGGGGGTTAACAAAGCGGTGTGGTGCATGCAGTGCGCATACCAAGCAAATGCCGCGCGCCTTATCCAGCCACCACGGATACGCCATGGTCTGCCAGCGTCAGGCTGACCGGGGCACCCACATCCAGCGGCAACTCCACCAGGGGCGACACCACAAAAATGGCGCCCAGGGCGCTGGCAAACGTGTATTCCATGACGCTGCCCAGGTAGGTGCAGCGGATGACCCGCGCGGCAAGGCCTGCCGATGTGGCCGGGCCAATCACCCAGGCCTCCGGGCGCACGGCGATCTTGACCGGGCCTGTAGGCAGTGCGGCGGGTGACGGTACGCGCAGCGGGCCCAGCTGCGCATACCCGGTGTCTGCGGTGCTGCCCGGGCTGGGCGCGTGGTTCTGGGCTGCGAACAGCATGGCCTCGCCCATGAAACCGGCCACAAACTCGGAGGTCGGTTGCTCGTACAGCGCGCTGGGCGCGCCGCTTTGGGCGATGGCGCCCCGGTCCATCACCACGATCTGGTCGCTGACGGCGAGCGCTTCGGACTGGTCGTGGGTGACATAGGCCACAGTGAGCTTCAGGCGCTGCTGCAGGGCGCGAATCTCCTCGCGCATGGCGCGGCGCAGGCGGGCATCCAGGTTGGACAGGGGTTCGTCGAACAGCAGCACGGCGGGCTCCAGCGCCAGCGCGCGGGCCAGCGCCACGCGCTGCTGCTGCCCGCCCGACAGCTCGTGCGGCCTGCGCTGGTCCAGGCCATGCAGGCCCACGGTGTTGAGCATGGCACGCGCCTTGTCGCGCACCTGCTGCCTGCCCAGTCCCGACAAATGCAGGCCGTAGACCACGTTATCGATGACATTCATGTGCGGAAACAGCGCGTAGTTCTGGAACACCAGGCTCACATTGCGCTGCGCAGGGCCGAGGGGGGTCACATCCTGCCCGTCGATAAAGATACGGCCCGATGTGGGTGATTCGAGCCCGGCAATCAGGCGCAGCGTGGTCGTCTTGCCGCAGCCCGATGGCCCGAGGATGGTGGTAAGCGTGCCGCGCGGCACGCTGAAGCTGATGTGGTCCACCACCAGCGGAGCGTCGGGCGATGAGCCGTACCGCTTGCTGACATCCCGGAACTCGATGCCATGCGCGGCAGGTGTCTCGGAGGGGGGCGTCACGGGCATCTCATTCTTCCCAGGCCACGACGGCATCCACGCCGATGACCTGCCCCGCGTCCATGCGGTTGAACAGCGTGACCTGCGCGCCCATCGCCTCTGCAATCTGCCGGCAGATGGATAACCCCAGCCCCACCCCACCCTGCCCGGCCGAAAACGGCTGGAACAATCGCTGCCGCACAGCGTCATCGATGCCGGGGCCCTCGTCCCACACCAGCACCTCTCGCCGCCCCGTGCTGTCGCGCAGCAGCACCCCCAGCCGCCCGTGGACGGGCGTGTGGTGGATGGCGTTGGCCAGCAGGTTGCGCATCAGCTCGCCCAGCAGCGCCGCGTCGCCGGGTGCCCACAGCGTGTCGGGGCCCTCCAGCGCAAAGTCAAGCCGCTTGGCCGCAATCAGCGGGGCCAGCTCCATCACGGCCTCGCGGGCAATCGCGTTCAGGTCCACGCTGGGCAGCTCGCCCATGCGCTTGAGCTGCTCCACCTTGCTCAGGCTGAGCAACTGGTTGGCCAGGCCCGAGGCGCGGTCCACGGTGTGCAGCATCTGCTGCAGCGCATCGCCTACCAGCATGTCGCCTGCCATGGCGGCCTGCAGCTGGGTGCGCAGCACGGCCATAGGGGTACGCAGCTGGTGGGTGGCATCGGCCAGAAAGCGCCGCTGCTCCTCGATCCAGCGGCTCTGGCTGCGTTGCAGCTCGGCAAAATGCTGCACGGCGGGCGCGAGTTCTGACGGGCCTTCGTAGATGCGCTCTGCCGTGACCGCAGCGTCGGTGCTCAGCGGCCGCATCAGCGACACATCGGCATGCTGCAGCCATCCCGACGCCGCCCGCGCCAGCAGCACCGCCACGGCGGTCATCGCCAGTGCCAGCAGAAGCACCCACCACAGGCCCGAGCCACCGCCCAGCAGGCTGCGCGCACCCGGCAGGCGCTCGCCCAACGGGCGTGCCACCTGTCGCACCACGGGCGCAGCTGCGGATTGCCCGCCATTCGCCACGGTGGGCTGGTACAGGGTCACAGCCACCCGCACCAGCCGGTCGCCCACTTGCGCCAGGTAAAAGTGCACGGCACCCGGGTCACGTACTGCCTCGGTGGGGGGCACACGCGGAAGGTCAGCGCTGCCCGCCAGGCGTTCGCCGTCCAGATTGCTCTCGCGGTACCAGACGCCGGGCGCTGGCTGGGCAGGCAACGATGTGGCCGGGTCTACTGATAGATCTGCAGGCCAATGCGCCAGCGCCTGGCGCAGGGCCTCGTCCTGGGCAGCGGCGTCCTGCTGCGCCTGGTAGGCCCATTGCACCGCGCAGATCACGGCCACCAGCGCCCACAGCGGCACCAGCCAGCCCACCAGCAGCAACCGCTGCAACGAGCCGCCACGCGGCCGCCAGGGCCTGCGCTGCCACCAGCGCAGCGTCACCGGGCCACCCCGCCTTTTTCGGATTTCTCGGATTTTTCGGCTTTGTCCGTCTTGTAGGCGGCCATGCTGTCGGCGTCGCACAGCAGGTAGCCCACGCCGCGCAAGGTCACGATCTCAGCGTTGGTGCCCACCAGCTTTTTGCGCAGCCGGTGCACCACCACTTCCACCGCATCGGCTTGCACCTGCTCATCGGTGTTGGCAAACACCTGGGTGCGCAGCTCTTCCTTGCTGACCACCCGATCCACGCGTGACATCAGCAGCCGCAGCAATTCGGACTCCCGCTGCGACAGCTCCAGCGGCAAGGCATCGTTGTAGAACACGCCGCTGCCCGGCTCGCGGTACAGCGCCCCGCAGCGCAACTGCCCGTCGCGGCCCACGCGGCGCGTGAGGGCCCGCAGCCGCGCCACCAGTTCGTCCAGGTCAAAAGGCTTGGCCAGGTAGTCATCGGCCCCGGCCTCCAGCCCGGCCACTCGGTCTGTGACGGCAGCGCGGGCCGTCAATGCCAGTACCGGCGTGGTGCTGCCGCCATCGCGCAGGCGCCGCAGCACCTCCAGCCCGTCCAGGCCCGGCAGCGACAGGTCGAGCGTGATTACGTCAAACGCGGTGCGCCGCGCTGCCGCCAGTGCCTCCTTGCCATCGGCACAGCACAACACCTCGAACCCACGCGCCACCAGGCTGCGGCTCAGGGCGCCAGCCAGATCAAAATCGTCCTCGACCAACAGCAGTTTCATCCCCCGATCATGCCGCCTGTGGCGGGCTGGGGCCACTGTGCTTCTACGGACAGGCGATGAAAGCGAAGCGAAAGGCGGTGCACACCCCTCCACGGCTGTGCGCTGTACAGTAATGCGCAGTATTTTCGAAACCGCCTCAATGAGATACCTCCGGAACCAGACAGCGCTGCCAGGCCTTTATCGAAGGAACTTGCAGTTGGTGGCAACCGCACTGGCCATGTGCACGGTGCTGCCGGCCCAGGCATCGCAGTCCCTGCGCTGCAATGGATCACTGGTGGGCAAAGGCGACTCTCCCGTGACGCTGCTGCAGAAATGTGGTGACCCCATCTACCGCCAGGGCGTGTGCGTTTCCATGCTGCAGCTGGGCTGGGTGGTGACCCCCTATCGCCCCGGCAGCCCCGCAGCGGTGCTGGCCAACCAGTGTGTGCCCATGGAAGAGTGGACGTACGACCGGGGGCCTGGCACCTTTCTGGGGGTGGTTCGCATCTACAACGGCGCCATCGAATCTGTGCGCGACGGCGACCGCAGCCGGTAGCGGGGGCCGCTGGCCCTCCTGCCTGTCATATTTCCAGGAAGCCGCTCAACCCTCAAGAAGTCGCGGCGATGACGATGCTGGATTCGTCAAAAACCGCCGTGGCTTGTTGGCCCGCTCGAGCCTTGGTGCCTGCGGCGGCAAAGCCCACCAGCTGGATGCCACTGGGCAGTTGCAGCACCACCTCGGGGGCGGCGCCCCGCGCCACGCTCCGCACCACCCCGGCCATGGCATTGCCTGCGGGACTGGCCCGGTCCGGTGCCACCTGAACCGCTGTTGCCTTGCACAGCGCCAGCACACCCAGCCCGGCCTTCAAACCCAACAACTGTGCGCTGACCCGGGTGATGGATGCGTGCAGCGCCTGCCCATCCGCCAGCAGCAGCTGCACACGCACCTGCCCGCCCACGGCCCGCAACTTGCCCACGGTGCAAGGAAACTGGTTGCGCATGCTGGTGCGCAGCGCCAGTGCGGCGCGGCCCGTCGCCGCATCGTCGTCGCTGTGCAGTCGGCTCAGCACCTGCTGGCGCGCAGCGGCCAGCGCATGGGCGGCCTGCAGCACCCGCTGGCCTGCCGGGGTCAGCGCGGCCCCTCCGCCGCCGGTGCCGCCCACCACCTTCTCGACCAGTGGCACCCCGGCCAGGTTGGTCAGCGTCTCCAGCGCCTGCCAGGCGGCCTTGTAGCTCACGCCCGCACCCCGCGCAGCCTCGGAAATGGAGCCCACCTCGACGATGCGGCGCAGGATGTCGATGCGTTTGTCCGTGGCCTCGTGGCCCAGCACATCGGCCAGGGGCAGGGAAGAATTGCTCATGCGGGCATGTTAACTGCACGATGCCGGCGTTTGCAGTACCGCTGTTCATCAGTGGAATAACGCAGCGGCGGCTATGCTACAGTCTCGCTATTCCAATGAAGAATAGCGAGGTTACCGTGAAACGTTTTCTGTTGTCCCTGGCCACCTCCTTGGCGATGGCGTTTTCAGCCCATGCGGGCGAGGTGTGGGTGGCCGTGGCGGCCAACTTCACGGCCCCCATGCAAAAGATTGCCAGCCTGTTCGAGCAGGACACCGGCCACAAGGCCACGCTGGCTTTTGGCTCTACAGGGCGGTTCTATGCGCAGATCAAGAACGGCGCGCCGTTTGACCTGCTGCTGTCCGCCGACGATGAAACCCCGGCCAAGCTCGCTAAGGAAGGCCTGGCGGTCGATGCCAGCCGCTTTACCTACGCCATTGGCAAGCTGGCGCTGTGGAGCAAGCAGCCCGGCCTGGTGGATGCACAGGGCCAGGTGCTCAAATCCGGCACCTTCGACAAGATCGCAGTGGCCGACCCCAAGCTCGCCCCCTATGGAGCTGCCGCGGTGGAAGTGATGACCCAACTGGGCGTGCTGAACACCCTGCGACCCAAGTTTGTGCAGGGTGAGAACATTGCCCAGACCCATCAGTTTGTCGCGACCCAGAATGCCCAGCTCGGTTTTGTCGCCCTGTCGCAGGTGATGGCCGATGGCCGCCTGGTGGAGGGCTCGGTGTGGGCTGTCCCTGCAACGCTCTACTCCCCTCTGCGCCAGGACGCCGTGCTGCTGAACAAGGGCCAGGGCAACGCCGCGGCGGCCGCGTTGCTGCAATACCTCAAGGGTGACAAGGCGCGGGCGGTGATCCGTGGCTTTGGCTACGAGCACTGAGATACTCACACCCATCCCCGCCACCGCCGTTTTCCTCCATGCCCCTGGGCCCTGAAGCACTGCAAGCCGTCTGGCTGACCCTGCAGCTCGCCACCCTCACCACCCTCGTGCTGCTGCTGATCGCCACGCCGCTGGCCTGGTGGCTGTCGCAAACGCAGTCCTGGTGGAAGGGGCCGGTGGGCGCCTTCGTGACCCTGCCGCTGGTGCTGCCTCCCTCGGTGCTTGGCTTTTACTTGCTGGTGGCCATGGGGCCCGCCGGGCCGCTGGGGCAGTTCACGCAGGCCATGGGCTGGGGTCTGCTGTCGTTCACTTTTACCGGGTTGGTGATTGGCTCGGTGGTGTTTTCGATGCCGTTTGCGGTGCAGCCGCTGCAGCACGCTTTCGAGTCCATGGGCCGCCGCCCGATGGAAGTGGCCGCCACCCTGCGAGCCAGCCCGGTGGATGCGTTTTTCACGGTGGCTTTGCCGCAGGCCCGCACCGGCCTGCTCACCGCAGCCATCCTGAGTTTTGCCCACACGGTGGGGGAGTTTGGCGTGGTGCTGATGATTGGCGGCAACATCCCGGGCAAGACACGGGTGGTCTCCACCCAGATCTACGGCCATGTGGAGGCCATGGAATACGCCCAGGCGCACTGGCTGGCGGGCGGCATGGTGCTGTTCTCGTTCGTGGTGCTGCTGTGTCTGGCGCTGCTCAAGAACCGTGGCTCGCGGGTGCTGCCATGAGTGCGCCCGGCGACCTGCGCATCCGGCTCGCGCTGCCGCGTGCCGACTTTGAACTGGACGTGGACCTGCACCTGCCCGGCAGCGGCATCACGGTGCTGTTCGGCGCATCGGGCTCGGGCAAGACCAGCGTTCTGCGGTGTGTGGCGGGGCTGGAGCGCGCACGCCCTGGCCTGGTGGCCGTGGCCGGCGAGGTGTGGCAAGACGATGCCGCCCAGGTGTTTCTGCCCACGCACCAGCGGGCGCTGGGCTATGTGTTCCAGGAGGCCAGCCTGTTCGAGCACCTCAACGTGCTGGGCAACCTGCGGTATGGCCTGAAACGCGCCCGGTCTGCGCAGGCTGCGGCCACGCTGCAGGCCGCCATCGAGCTGCTCGGCATCAGTCGCCTGCTGCAACGCCGGCCGGGTCAGCTCTCGGGCGGCGAACGCCAGCGGGTGGCCATTGCCCGTGCCCTGGCAACCTCCCCCCGCCTGCTGCTGCTGGACGAACCCATGGCCGCTCTCGACCTGGCGCGGCGCCAGGAGATCATGCCCTGGCTGGAGCGCCTGCGCGATGAGCTGCACATCCCCATGCTGTATGTCACGCACTCCGCCGACGAGCTGGCGCGGCTGGCCGACCACCTGGTGGTGCTGGAGGGTGGCCAGGTGAAGGCCGCCGGGCCGGTGGACCAGGTGCTGTCGTCCGTGCAACTGCCGGTGGTGCTGGGCGACGACGCGGGCGCGCTGCTGCGCGGCCAGGTGCTGGAGCGAGACACAGCCTGGCATCTGGCGCGTGTGGGCTTTGCAGGTGGCGCCATGTGGTTGCGCGACAGCGGCCTGCCTGTGGGTCAGACAGTGCGGCTGCGGGTGCTGGCCCGCGACGTGAGCCTGACGGTGCAGGAGCCCATGCAGACCAGCATCCAGAACCACCTGCCCTGCGTGATCGACTCCATAGCACCCGACGCACACCCTTCGCAAGCGCTGGTGCGGCTGCGCTGTGGCGAGTCATTTTTGCTGGCGCGGGTCACCCACCGGTCCTTGCACGCGCTGGGCGTGGCGCCCGGCAGCGCGGTGTGGGCCCAGGTCAAATCGGTGGCGATTGTTCCCTGATCCAGCCACTAGCAGCCCGCCGCAGCTGCACCTGGCTAAGGCGCCTTACTGAAAAACGCACACGCCCAGTGACTGACTTTTGGCCCGGTACATGGCAGTGTCTGCCGCGCGCAGGTAGTCGTCCACCGTCGCCAGCCTGGACGCGCTGCTGACCAACCCGATACTCGCGCCACTGATCACGGTGTGTTCGCCAATCACATAGGGCGCTGCAAGCGCGGCGGCAATCTGCTGGGCGCGCTGGCTGGCTTCGGCGGGGTCAATGGACTCCAACAGCACATTGAACTCATCGCCGCTCATGCGGGCGACCAGATCCACCGACCGCACGCAGGATTCGAGCCTCCGCGCCACCTGCTGCAAGAGCTGGTCGCCTACATGGTGTCCGTAGCAATCGTTGACGGCCTTGAACCCGTTGAGGTCCAGCAGGAGCACGGCGAACATCGTGGCCCCACCCCGCGTGGGCACTCCATCCGCGTTCGCCCCCTCGCCCTGGTGCAGCGTGATCAGTTGTGCAAGGCGGTCGCGGAACAACGGCCGACCAGGCAAGTTGGTCAGCGCATCGTAGGAGCTGCCACGCTCGGCCAGATCGCTCAACGAGCCCGCCATGCGCACCGCAACGCCGTCTTCGAATTCGGCAAGCCCGCGCCAATTGACCCATACCAGCCGCCCCGCTCCGTGGAACGCGCGGAAGTCCACCGAAAATTTCGTGCTGTTTCCGGACAGGTGCCTGCTGTAGGCCTCCTGCACACGAGCGCGATCCTCGCGGTCGATGAGTTGCTCCAGAAAGCGCCAGCCGCCCTCGTACACATGATCGCGGCTCCCCAGCCCGACGATCTGGAGAAAGCGCCCCGACACGTGCAGGGTGTCCGTGCGCAAGTCCCAATACCAGATGCCGTCATTGGAGCCGCGCGTCGCCAGCGAATAGCGGTTTTCGGAGCGCACCAAATCGATTTCGGTGTTCTTCTGCTGGGTGACGTCGATCATCAGGCCGATCATGCGGTTTGGCCGGCCCGGCTCGACCACCGCGCGGCACAGGTCACGCACCCATACGACCTTGCCCGACTTGGCAATGAGCCGGTAGCTCATCTCGTAGGCATGGCTGTGCGTGGCGTTGTAGGCCGCATCGTCGATGCGCAGGGCCTCCTCCAGATCATCGGGATGCACATGCGCCCGCCAGAAGCCCGGGTCGGCCCGCCACTCCTCGACGGAGTAGCCGAACAAGCGTTCGACCTGCGGGCTCAGAAAGGTGTTGCCCACGCCGATTTCAGCCTCCCACACCACACCGTCAATGGTTTCCAGCAAGCGCAGAAAGCGCTGGCGCACCTCCACCAGCACCTGCTCGGTGACCTCGGTGATCTCGATCAGGACACCCTGGCGGCTGATCACCCGCTCTGCCGCATCCGTCTCCGGGTGGAACTGCAGACGCACCCAGCGGTAGTCCCCGTCGGCAAAGCGCAGGCGGAACACCGGCATGCCCGAACGCATGGTGCCGATGTCGTCGGGATGCACGAACTCCAGCAAAGACTTGCCCAGAGCGGCTTCCACCGAATGGCCGGTGAGCTTGTGCCACGCAGGGTTCAGATAGGTGATCTCCCACAGCGCATCGGTCTGCACCACTGCCTCAGGGAGCAGTTGCAACAGGTTTGCGGACGGCGTGGGAGTGGTGGGCATGCAGGGATATCGCAAAACAGGTCAGATACATGCAGGGCCGCGTTGAGCAAGTCCTTGGTGTGTCGCGCAGCCGGCTTTGGGCGGCCTGCCGGGGAGCCAATCCCGTTCCAGAATCGGGCCTGCGCGATCACGGGGACTCAGGCGACGGCGCCTTCACGGATCAAAAAATCAACCATGTGAACCAAGTATGGCATGCATCCAAGTCCTCCCTGGTCTGGCTGATTCGGAGCCTGAAGGTTCGCGAGCCAGCAACGCCCTCCCCCGCGCTGGCTCACGCACGCCACGACGGCATCAACCGTCAGAACGCCACCTTCACCCCCAGCGTGATGTTGCGGCCCATCAGCGGCGCAGCGGTCTTGATGAACGAGGTGTGTGCATAGGCCAGGCGGTCCGTCAGGTTGTTGGCCTTCAGGTACACCTGCCAGGGGGTACCGCTGCTGAACTGGCCGTTGTAGCTTACGCCAAGGTTCAGCATGCCGTAGCCGGGCGTGGCGGTTTCAAAGTCGGCCACGCGGTTCTGGCGGGCCACCTGCACCCATTCAACCTGCCCTTCCCACGCCTGCCAGTTGGCATCTAGGCGGATACCTGCGCGAGTGGCCGGGATGCGCGGCAGCAGGCCACCGCCGTCCAGCTTGGCGCGCACGGTGTCGCCAAACAGCGTGATGCCCAGATTGCGCGTGAGGCGCTGGCGCACCTGGCCTTCGATGCCGGTGAAGGTGGCGTCGGCTTGGCTGTATTGCAGCAGCTGCAAGCCGTCCAGTTCATCCAGGGTGCGGCCATAGATGTAGTTGTTGATGCGGTTGCGGAACACGCTCACGCCAAAGGTGGTGTCGCCACTGGTCTTCTTCAGGCTGACATCGATGTTCTGCGAGATTTCGGAGCGCAGGTCGGCATTGCCGCGTTCGTAGGTGCTGGTGGCCATGTGCAGGCCTTGGGCGTACAGCTCTTCGGCCGACGGGGCACGGCTGGCGCGGGTGAACGAGGTGCCCACCTGGTAGCCCGGCGTGAACTTCCACACCGCGCCCAGCGATGCCGACGTGCCGTTGTGGCTGCGCTCGATGCCGCTGGTCTGGGCTTCGGCCGTCTGGCGGTCGTGACGCAGGGCGGCTTCAAAGCGCCAGTCATTCCAGCGGTACTCCTCCAGCACGAAGAGGCCTGTCTTGCGGGTCACGGTGGGCTGCACATAGGCCTCCTCGCCCTCGGCGCTGAACTTGCGCTGCGAGGTCTGCAGGCCGATCACGCCCTTGAAGCCGCCGATGGGCTCGTGTTGCAGCTCCACGCGTGTGTCGTAGGCCTTGTTCTTGAAGGTCGTGCTGATGGCGCCGTCTTCGACTTCGTCGTGTTTGTAGTCGGTGACACCCGCCCGCAGCCGCAGTGCCGAGAAGCCCGCAAACGGGTTGCGCAGCTCGCCCCGCACGTCAAAGCGTTCGCTACGCAGGTCCACCACCGGCACATCGCCTGCCGCAGCGTCATGGTCGTGGTCATGGCCGTCGGTTTCGTCGTCCGCATGGGCGCCGCAGTGCAGGTGGTCGCCATGGGTGTGGCAGCCGTCAAAGCTGTGGTTGTGACCAGGCAGGCCGTATTTGGCGGTCTGGCGGGTGTAGGCCGCACCCAGGTAGCCCTGGTCGCCCACCCACGACAGGCCCACGCTGCCGGTGTCCGTGCGGTTGAAGCTGCCCAGCACTTTGCTGCCGCCCGACCAGCCCTTGCCCACGCGGTAGTCGCCCGCATCCCGCGCCACGCCCTCTACGTGCACAGCCAGGTTGCCCGCACCGCCGGTCAGTGAGAAGGCTCCAGCGCCCTCTCCCGCCCCCGAGTTGGCGCGCAGCTCGGCGCTGCCTTCGTAGCCCTTTTGCGGGATGGCGGTGGGCACCTTGCCGTCCAGCACGTTGACCACGCCGCCCACGGCGCCGTTGCCATAGACCAGGGCCGAGGGGCCGCGCAGCACCTCGATCTGCGTGGCCAGCAGCGGCTCGGACACCACGGCGTGGTCGGGGCTGATGGTGGAGGCGTCGTGCAGCTCGGCGCCATCGCTCAGCACCTTGACGCGCGGGCCGTCCATGCCGCGGATGATGGGGCGGCTGGCACCGGCGCCAAAGTGGCTGCTGGTGATGCCGGGCTCGCTGTTCAGCGTTTCGCCCAGCGTGGCCTCGCGCCGGCGCACCAGTTCATCGCCTTCCAGCACGGTGGCGGGGGTGGTCATGTCGCTGGCGCCCAATTGCAGGCCGCTGGCCGACACGGTGACAGCGGGCAGGCTGGGTGCGGCGTCCGCCGCGGCAGCGGGCACGGGCGCAGTCTGCGCCTGGGTGGCAACGCTGGTGCCCGACAGCGCCAGCAGGGTTGCCAGGGCCACGGGGTGGAGGGCCGGACGGGCGCGGCGAGAAACAAAGCGGTGGGTAGAAAAGGTGTGGGTCATGGTGGTGGCCTGCAACAAGGCATGCGCGGCGCTGGCGGTGCCAACGCGCCTGCGCATGCCGACCCGCGCCCTGGGCGCGAGTTGATGAATAAAAACCGCTGCAAGCGCCAGTGAAATATGCGCAAGCAGCTATGAAAAAAGGAGTAATGATGGGCGCACCGTGGTGCGGCCGCTGGCAGCCGCCAGCCAAGCCTGCGTATTGCGGCCTGCAGACCGCACCCCTCGCCAGCAGGCACAACACCGCCGCGTTGCCCTGCAAGGCACACAGGGGTAAGCCGACTGAGAAGGTGGGGCTAGGGACCCTCTGCACAAGTCAGCGCGCCGTGTGCATCAGCGGGCTCGGGCGGTCTGCCGCGTTGCAAATACTCGCAATAGCTACCGCTATTGCCGCGTTTTGCGCCTTGCAGCCCTTCCCGATCCGCTGCGCCCACTTGCAGCTTGATTCGTGTAGAGGGTTCCTAGAGGTGCGCTGCGCGTCAGGCGACCGGCGGGCCGCGCGCGTGGAACAGCGCAATGTGGGGTGTGCTCGCCCGCCCTGCCACGTGCACGGTGGGCGGCAGTGGCGCATCGGCCGCAGGCAGCGCCAGCGGGGCAGCATGCAATGCGTCGCCCAGCGCCAGCTGGTCGAGCAACAGGCAGTCCACCGGCGCGTGGTGGGCCAGCAGATACGGAAGCCACAGACTGTGGCCCGATGCGGCAGCGGGCTGCGCAGTGGGGGCTGGGTTCCACGCCGGCTGTCCGGGCAGCGACGATGGCGCGGCCAGCAGCCCGGCATGGGCCTGGTCCAGCGCGCCCCCGTGCACCACCTGGTGCAGCCGCCCCAGCGTGGGCACGACCACCAGGGCCAGCAGCAGCCACGCCAACGACACGCGCCGCACCACCGCGCTGCGCAGGGCGGCGGACGGCAGGTACGGGGGGCGAAGGAGCGCGCGGGCCACGTCAGGAACGAAAGGGAAAAGGATTGCGGCAGAGGCTGTAGCGCTGCAGCGCTAAAAGCCGTGGATTATTTCACCGGCACCGCGTCCACCACGCGGTAGTACAGGCCATATTGGTCATTGGGGAGCACGGTGAACTTGCCTTCCACCACCACGGGCTCCAGCGAATAGCGCACGGGCGTCTTGGCCTTGACTTCGACCATGCTCTCGGGCCCGCCCGGCGTGCAGAACGAGCAGGTCAGCGGCACGGAGGTGAGGATGAAGTGCGTCTGCGTCGGCTTGGCATCCAGCGGCACCATGAAGCCCTGGATGCGCTGCGTGGTCTTGTCCATGTCCTTCTGGGCATCGTTGAACACGGGCAGGATGCCGTCCTTGGTGGTTTTCTTGCTCAGGTCGGTCAGCACCGACCAGGGCACCACGTCGTTGCGTTGGGGCAGCGGCGCAATCGGGCTGTTGGGGCTGTGGTAGCCCGCACCCGACCCCGCTGGCACGGCGGTGCCCGCGCCCGCAGGCAGGGGTGACGACAACACCGGCGCCGCCGCCGCGCCTTCCTTGGCGCGCTCAAAAGCGCCTGGCGCGGGCTTGGTGGCGGCGCCTTGCTGCGCATGTGCACCGCCTGCCAGAGCCAGCGCGGCGGCAATACAAGCCAGGCGAGCCATTTGGCCGGTGACGGACAAGGGGTTCAAGGTGCGGGGCATGGCGGGGACTCCGGGCGAACAAGCTTCAAGACAAACAGGCGCTCAGTGCGCGTGCTTCATGCCGCAGTATTTTCCGATGGCCAGGTTCCGGCACGCGGCCTGCAGGTCTTTTTGGCACTGGTCATGGCCCTTGCCGGATTCCAGGCACTTGGCAGCCGCCTCGTGCGCCGCGGCCATCGCACGGTGGCGGGCGATGTCTTCCTGAGTGTCCTTGTCGTTGTGGACTTGCGCGTGGGCCAGCGCACCAACGAGGAGCATGGGGGCCAGGGCGAGCGCGGAGATGAGGTGCTTCATGAAGGGTCCTTCCAGGTGATTCAGAGAATTGGGTCAAACAAAAACGGGGTTGTTCAACGGGGCGGTCATGGCTGGCTGAGCAAGTCGGCCACATCGGTCCGGTAGGCCTGCATGGCCGGCAGCAGCGCGGCCAAAGCCGCCACGCCTGCGGCCAGCAGCGGCACCCCGGCTTCGGCGGGTAGCCAGATCCAGCCCGTCACGGGCAGCAAACCTTGCGCCTGCAAGGCCCAACCCAAGACCTGCGCCAGCCCGTGGCCCAGCAGCAGCCCCAGCATGGAGGCGAGCGCGGCCAGCCACAGCGCCTCCCACAGCACCAGCCCAGCCACGCGGCCCGGGGGCGCGCCCAGCATGCGCAGCATGGCCAAGTCGGCGCGGCGCTCGCGCACGGCATTCCACAAGGCGATGAACACACTGAGCGCGGCCACGGCCAGCAGCACGCCGCCAAAGGCGCGCAACACGTCGGCGCCCACGCCCAGCAAGCGCAGCAAGCGTGTGACCTCGATGGCGGGCGCCGCCGCCTGCATCGATGTGCCACCGTTGATCAGGCGCGGCAACGTGATGGCCGCCATGGGCGTGCGGTAGCGCACCAGCGCCACAGTCACCTCGCGCTCTTCCTTCAGAATTTCCAGGTCTTCGGCATCGTTGGCTGTGGCGGTCTCGTGCACCATCCAGACGGATTCGGTGCTGGTCAGGATCAGCCGGTCCAGCACACAGCCGCAGGGCGCGAGCACGCCGCTCACGCGATAGGGGTGGTCGCCGTGCGCATGCCCTCCTCCACCCAGGCCATGGCTGCCGATGAAGGTGGCGCCGACCAGCGGCGCGCCTTGGTGGCTGGCTTTCACAATGCCACGCGCCACGCTGGCGCCCAGCACCGCGTCCATGGGCTGCTGCCACAGCGCGCCTTCGGCCAGCGTGGCCGCGTAGTGCGTGATGTAGTCCGGCGTGGTGCCCACGATGCGGAAGCCCTGGTAGCTGTCACCCAGGCTGAGCGGGATGACCTGCGCCACCAGTGGATTCTTCTGCAGCGTCTGCACCTCTTGCAGCGGGATGTTGCCCGTGGGCACGTCGATGTGGAACACGCCCGCCAGGATGAGCTGCAGCGGGCTTCCCTTGGCGCCCACCACCAGGTCGATGCCGCTCAGGTCGCGCTCGAACGCCTTGTCGAGCTGCGTGGCCACCAGCAGCACCAGCGTGATGGCGGCCAGGCCCAGCGTGAGCACCAGCAGGTTGAGCACGGCCGCCAGCGGGCGGGACCAGAGGTAGTGCCAGGACAGGCGGGCGAGCTTGAATACTCCTGAATTCATAGCTGCTCAGGCATATTCAACCGGCGCTTAGTGCCGATTTCATTCAAATCGAGGGTCTGGACACCCGCCAGGGCGGACACCACACGCTGGTCATGCGTGGCTATCACCAGGCTGGCGTCGCAGGCCGTAGCACTCTGCTGCAGCAACGCCAGCGCATCCGCAGCTGCCTCGTCGTCCAGGCTGGCCGTGGGCTCATCGGCCAGCAGCACCTGCGGCGCCAGCAGCACGGCCCGCGCCAGCGCCACGCGCTGCGCCTGCCCGCCCGAAAGCTGATGCGGCTCGCGCGCGGCCAACTCGGAGACCCCCACCTGCGCCAGGGCGCGCTGGATCGCCGCATCGTCGCGCGGCAGCCCGGCCGCAAAGTAAGCCAGCGCCAGGTTGTCCTCCACGGTGAGTGCGCTGCTGAGATACAGCTTCTGCGGCAAAAAGCCAATCGTGCGGGCACGCCAGGCATCGATCTCCGCCCCGCGCTGCGTGCCCAGCTGGGTGCCCGCCACAAACAGGTCGCCCCCGCTGGCACCGCGCAGCCCCGCCATCAGCGCCAGCCAGGTGGATTTGCCGGTGCCCGAGCGCCCGCGCAGCAGCAGCGTGCCGCCCTGGCGCAGGTCCACATCCGGAAAGCGCAGCGGCGCGGCGCCACCCGTGGCATAGGTGTAGGAAAGCCCCCGGGTGCGGATCATGCGGCAGCGCCCTCTGCCGGGTGCGCGCAGTCGGCACAGCGCCCGTGCACTGCAATGTCCACCGCCAGGCTCTCGTGTCCTGCGGTGGCCAGCGCCTGCAGCACCTGCTTGAGGGCGGTCTGCACCTTGGCCGAACCCTGCGACAGGCGGAACTGGCGGTGGCAGTCGTCGCATTCAAACCGCGGTGCAGCGCCTTCTTCCCCCTGCGGCGCCAGCGCGTAGCGCGTTACACGGCCGGCATCCACCTGCTTGTGCAGCAGCCCAGCGGCAGCAAAACGGTCGAGCATGCGGTAGACGGTGACTTTGTTGACGGCAACACCTGCTTGGGCCAGGGCCGTCTCAACCTCGGGCTCTGACAGGGCTGCGTCCGGCCGGGCTTGGTACACCGCCGCCAACGCCCTGGTGGCGCGGGTGGCGCGCATACCGGAAGGAAGCGACCAGGACTGGAGACGTTGAGGGGACGGTAAGGGCATGGGTGGTGCGGATGAACTGCGCATAACGCAATCGGGTTGCATTATGCCCGCACGAAGCGTCCACCCCGAGGAATTTGCTCACCCACCCATCGGTGAACCCACAGATCAAGATCCAGATGCCGCCCCTGGTGGTCTTCTGCGTCGCAGCGTCAGCCCTTCAAATACCGCGCAAACGTCTTCCTGAACTTCTCCACCTTCGGCCCCACCACAAACGCGCAGTAGCCCGCATGGGGGTGGTTGGCAAAGTAGTCCTGGTGGTAGGCCTCGGCCGTGCTGTAGTTTTGCAGTGGCTTCACCTCGGTGGTGATGGCAGCGCCAAACAGCTTGTCTTGTGACATCTGGCGGATCATGGCGTTGGCGATCTCGCCGTGTTCGGGGTTGTCGTAGTAGATGCCGCTGCGGTACTGCGTGCCCACGTCGTTCCCCTGGCGGTTGAGCGTGGTCGGGTCGTGGGTATGGAAGAAGATTTCCAGAATCTCCTCCAGGCTGATTTCGTCGGCGTCGAACGTCAGGCGCACCACCTCGGCGTGGCCGGTGTCGCCCTCACAGATCTGCTCGTAAGTGGGGTTGACGGTGTGGCCGTTGGTGTAGCCGCTTTCCACGTCGGTGATGCCGCGCACGCGGTCGAACACGGCTTCGGTGCACCAGAAGCAGCCGCCGCCGAGGGTGATGGTTTGTGGGTTGTGGGCCATGTGGGTCTCCATGCAGTTCGGGGGAAGAACGTTGGCGGCATGGTACGCGCCCTCACCCGCCGCAGTGCGGACGGGGGCATTGGCTCTGTACGGCTTGGCGGTTGTTCCGTTTCCAAATCATTCGTGTCTAGGCGCGAAGCCGCAGACAGTGCTGTAGCACGGCAAGGCGAAGCAACAACGACACGGATGATTTAGAGCGGCTAACAAAACTCTTCTGGCGTCGTTGCTGTGTCTTGTCGTACTGCTCATACTGCCTGCGACACAGCGCCTAGCCAAAACCGCTTCGCTGAGTTTTGTTAGCCGCTCTTAGAAGCGGAATTACTCGTACTGGCGCCCTTGCGCCATCAGCTCGGGCGTGCCGATCAGCGCATTCAGGCCGTCAAAGTCCATCATCCGGTCCTTAAATGGCGCCGTGGTCTGGTGCGTGTGCAGGCTGCCGTAGTAGCCCTGCAGCGTGTGCGCCACGGCGCGGGCCGTGCCGCCGGGAAAGATCACGATGCGAAAGCCGCGCTGCTGCAGCTCGGCCGCGCTCTGGATGGGTGTCTTGCCGCCTTCGACCATGTTGGCCAGCAGCGGAATGCGGTGGGCAAAGCGCTGGCAGGCTGCGTCCATCTGCTCGGGGGTGCGCAGGGCCTCGATGAAAAGCGCGTCCACGCCACATTCCAGGTACGCCTCGGCGCGGTCGAAGGCGGCGTCGATGCCCTCGACGGCCAGCGCGTCGGTGCGCGCCAGGATCAGGGTGTGGGCGCTGCGGCGCGCATCCAGCGCGGCCTTGAGCTTGCCGCACATCTCGGCCACGGGCACTACTGTCTTGCCGTCCAGGTGGCCGCAGCGCTTGGGGAAGCCCTGGTCCTCAATCTGGATCATGGCCGCGCCCGCGCGCTCAAAGCCGCGCACGGTGCGCTGGGTGTTGAGCGCGTTGCCGAAGCCAGTGTCGGCATCGACGATGACGGGCGTGCGCACTCGCTCGGTGATGCGCGCCAGGGTGTCTTCCACCTCGGTGTAGGTGGTCAGGCCCACGTCGGACCTACCCAGGCGCGTGTAGGCAATCGATGCGCCTGAGAGGTACAGCGCCTCGAAGCCCGTTTGCTCGGCCACCAGGGCGCTCAGGGCGTCGTACACGCCGGGGGCCAGGATGGCGCGGGGTTCGTGCAGGCGTTCTTTCAACGATGAGATGGTCATGTCTTCAGACTTTCTGGCGGGTCAGATCGGCCGCCGTGTGCGCTGCGATGTAGCCACCAGCCACGGCGCTGAGCAGGCCGTTGCCGGAAAGATAACCCCACACCGCGTCGCCCGACACGCCCCGCGCGGCGCCGCCTGCGGCCAGCAGATTGGGCAATGGCTGGCCGTGCTGGCTGAGCACGCGGCACTGGGCGTCGATGTCCAGCCCGCCCTGGGTATGGAACAGCGCGCCGGTCACCTTGACGGCGCAGAACGGTGCCTGCAGTGGACGGGTAAAAGTGCGGTGATTTGCCTCATTTTGGTCACCACCGCCCGTCAGGCTTGCGAGAGTAGCTATCAATTTTGATTCTTCGCAGCTAATGGTGGCCGCCAGTGCCTGCACGCTGTCGCAGTGCTTGACGGCACCGGCCGCCTCGGCATCGACAAAGTCCGGAAAGCTGCGCGCCAATGCGAGGATGGGCGCATCGAACACATTCCACGCCACGCCGCCCGGTTGCGCCAGCACATGCACCGAGGCTTCGGAGTAGCCCTGTGTCTCGTCGTGAAAGCGCTCGCCCAGCGCATTGACCTGGATGCCGCCTTCCATCATCAGCGCCCACGAGATCAACGCGCCCTGCGGAATGGCCCAGGAGCCGTGGCCCTGGTAGCCGCCCAGGTCGGCCAGCCGTGCGCCCAGCGCCTGGCCCCAGGCGATGGCGCTGCCGTCATTGCCGGTGTGGCCAGCGAACAGCGCATCGCGCATCTCGGGCAGCAGCTCGCGCACCATGGCCGGGTTGCCGCCAAAGCCGTTGCAGGCCAGGATGAGAGCGTCGCAGGCCAGGTGCTCCAGCGTGCCGTCGGGCCGCTCGTAGCCCACGCCGATCACGCGCTGCTGGGCGTTGACCCAAAGCTCGCGCACCGTGGCTTCGGTAATGAGGGGAATGTCCGCCGCTGTCACCGCGTTGGCAAGGCGGCCCATCAGGCCGACGCCGGTTTTCTCGGGCGTGGCGTGCATGCGGCGCACGCTGTGGCCGGGGTACAGAAATCCGTCCAGCACCTGCCACTGCAGGCCGTGGCGTGCTTGCAGTGCATCCAGCGCCGGGCCAATCGCCTGGGCGTAGGCCTTCACCAGGTGCGGCGCCGCCCTGCCTTTGGCCTTGGCGCTGATGTCGGCGGCAAACCGCTCCGGGCTGTCGTCGTCAATGCCCGCCGCGCGCTGCGCCTGCGTGCCGGGCGCGGGGATAAAGCCGGATGAGAGGGCCGAAGAGCCCAGCGGGGTGGCATCGCGCTCCAGCACCGCGCAGTCCACACCGGCGTCGTGCAGCATCAGCGCCGCCGTGAGGCCACAGGCGCCGCCGCCCACGATGAGCACCGGCACATGGGCGTCTTGCGTCACGGTGCGGGGTAGGTGCTCGGCGTGGCAGATGCGGGGCGTGGTCGTAGGCGTGCTCATGGGCGCATTCATGCGGAAGGGGCCGCAACAGCGGCAGTCACGGCGGCCGCAAAGTCGGCGCAGGTCAGCACCTGGGCCACGTTGGCCATGTCGGCCAGCGAGGTGTCGTGCACCTCTTGCTTGAAGGCCGCGCAACCGTCGGACAGCACCAGCGTCTGGTAGTCGCGCATGTGCGCATCGCGCACCGTGCTGGCCACGCCCCCGTTGGTGACGATGCCGCACACGGCCACGGTGGTGATGCCCGCGCGGCGCAGCACCCAGTCGAGCTGGGTATTGAAGAAGGCCGAATACGCCACCTTGCACACCGACACGTCCACCCAAGGCGCGATTTCGGCCACATGGGCCTGGCCCGTGCTGCCGGGCGCAAAGTCGCCGCGCCGCAGAAATGGGCGCAAGGCCTTGAGGTGCGGCGACACCATGGGTTCGCCCTGCGCATCGGGCCACAGGGTGAACTGGCTGCCCACCACCATGCCGCCCGCCGCCTTGAGTGCCTTGGCCACCGCTGCCACCCGGGGTGGCAAGGCCTGGGCGGCAGCGCTCACCGCGCCACCGCGCGCGTAGGCGCCGTCCGGGGCCAGAAAGTCGTTTTGCAGGTCGATGATGACCAGCGCGGCGTGGTGCGGGTTGATGCTCGGGTTAGGTGCGCCGTGGCTCATGCTGCGCCCTCCCCGTCGGACCGCACCAGCAGATTGCCCAGCGGGTCCACCGTGGCGCTGAAGCCAGGCTCCAGCCACACCGTGGTGTCGGGCTGCTCCAGGATGGCCGGGCCGTCGATGCGGGTGCCAACGGGCAGGTCCAGCCGTGCGTGGCGCGCGGCGTCCCACCAGCGGCCGGCGTGGAACACACGCTGCACGCCCAGCGACGGGTTCACGGTAGTGGTCTGCGGGGCGAGTACCGTCAGGTCGAACTTGGGGCGCACGCCCACGCGGGCGTAGCGCAGGTTCATCACCCGCACGGCAATGCCGTCAAGCACACGGCCAAAGGCGGCGCGGTAGGCGGCCTCGAACGCTGCGCGGATGCCTTCGTGGCTCAGCGCATCAGCCGCCACGGGCACCTGCACGGTGTGGGTCTGCCCGGCGTAGAGCATGTCGAGCGCAATGATTTCCTGCACTTCCACAAACTTCACGCCCGCTGAATCGAGCCGTTGCTGGCAGGTGGCGGCCAGTGTGGCCACGCGCTGGCGCAGGTCGGCCACGTCCAGGTCGGCCAGGGGTTTGTTCAGCGTCTGCACCGCGTCGTGGCGCATGTCAGCCATCACGCAGCCCAGGGCGGAGGTGACGCCGGGGTAGCGCGGCACGATGCCCGTGCCCACGCCCACCTCGCGCATCATGGCGCACACATGCAGTGCGCCGCCGCCGCCAAAGGGCATGTAGGCAAACTGGCGCGGGTCGTGCCCGCGCTCGATGGACACCACGCGCACAGCGCCCGCCATCTTGGCGTTGGCCACCGTGAGGATGGCTTCGGCGGCTGCCATCACATCCAGGCCCAGGGGCTTGGCCACGTGGGTCTCGATGGCGTCGCGCGACTTTTGCGCGTCCATGGCGGCCAGCAGGCCACCGCCCAGGGGCCGGTCGGCGGCGATACGGCCCAGCAGCACGTTGGCATCGGTGACCGTGGGCCGGGTGTTGCCCCGGCCATAGCAGGCCGGGCCGGGGATGCTACCGGCCGACTCGGGGCCCACCTGCAGCATGCCGCTGGCGTCCACCGAGGCAATCGAGCCACCACCCGCGCCAATGGTCTCGATCTGGATCATGGGCGAGCGCACGACCATGCCAAATTCAATGGCCGTCTGTGCGGCCAACGCCGCCTCGCCCTTGGCCACCAGCGACACGTCGAACGAGGTGCCGCCCATGTCGCCGGTAATCACATCGGGGAAGCCTGCCGCACGCGCAATGGCCGCGCAGGCAATCACGCCCGCCGCCGGGCCCGAGAGCGCGGTGCGCACCGGCACATCGCACGCCGTCTGGCGCGACATCACGCCGCCATTGCTTTGCACGATGAGCAGTTCGCCGCCAAAGCCCTGCGTGCGCAGGTCGCCTTCGAGCCGCTCCAGGTAGCTGCCCACCACAGGCTGCAGCGCAGCGTTGAGCGTGGCGGTGGAGCAGCGCTCGAACTCGCGGATCTCGGGCAGCACCTCGCTGGCGGCCGTCACATGCGGGTTGGGCCACACGCTGCGCACGGCGGCCGCGGCGGCCTGTTCGTTGGCCGGGTTGGCGTAGGTGTTGATGAAGAACACGCAGACAGCCTCGCAGCCCGCCTCCAGCAGCGCGCGCGCCTGGGCCTTGACCTGCTCGATGTCTACCGGGGTGTGCACCGTGCCATCGGACAATACGCGCTCGTCCACCTCCAGCCGCAGGTTGCGTGGCACGATGGGCTCGAAGCTGCCGCGCAGGCCCCAGGTCTGCGGCCGGTCGCGGCGGCGCATCTCCAGCACATCGCGAAAGCCGCGTGTGGTGATGATGCCGGTGCGCGCCACCTTGCGCTCCAGCAGCGCATTGGTACCCACGGTCGTGCCGTGCACGATGGTGGCGATCTGCGCGGCCGAGTCGGCCACGCGCGCCACGCCGTTCATGAAACCGCGCGCCTCCTCGCCCCGGGTGCTGGGCACCTTGACGATGCGGGCGCTGCCATCGCGCTCGTCCAATACGAACAGGTCGGTGAACGTGCCGCCCACGTCCACGCCCACCACATAGGACGCCTCGTTCAAAGCCTTGTCCGAAACCTTGCCGCTGCTCATGCCTTGCCTTTCGCTGTGGCGGGGGCAGTGACGTAGCCCATCGCCAAATCCTTCTCACGCGCTGCCGCATCCCGCGCGGCTGGGGCACCGTAGCCACCGCCACCGGGGGTCTCCAAGCGCACGCGCTCGCCCTGCTTCAGGCGGATGCCAATCATCTTGGAGCGCATGGGTGGCTGCTTCCATTCACTATTGTTTTCATAGCTGAAGACGTTTATGGAACCGGCGCTACCGCCCGAAATGCCTTGGGGTGCGGCCTTGCCACGCTCGCCAAAGATGAACACCTCGGCATCCTGCTCCAGCAGCTCAATCTCATAGATGGCGCCCAGGCCACCCCGGTGCTGGCCGTCGCCACCCGAATCGGGCCGCAGCGCCCACTGCGTGAAGCGCACGGGGTACGCCGCCTCCAGGATTTCGAGCGGCGGGATAGTGGCGGTGGAAATCGGCGCGTTGCCGTGGCTCAGGCCATCGCCATCGCTGTGCCCACCGTGGCCGCCGCCGAAGAAGCTGAACATGACCCAGCGTTGGCCCTTGCGCGCGGCATCGGTGCGCAGCCCGGCGATGGACAGCGCGTTGATGGTGCCGTAGGCCTGGGCCATGGCGCGCTTCGGGTCAGCCTGCGCGGTGGCGCTGAAGATCACATCGATCATGCGCAGGATGGTCTCGGTGTAGCCACCCACGGGCCGCGGGCGCGCGGCGCTGATCACCAGGCCCTCGGGCAGCACAAAGTCCACCGCGTCCAGCACGCCCGCATTGGCAGGCACATCAGGGAACAAGTGCTTGAGCGCTACATAGCACGCCGCAATGGCCGTGGCGCGTGAGATATTGACCGGTCCCGCGCACTGCGCCGAGGTGCGCGAGAAGTCGAGCGTCAGGCGGTCGCCCTGCACCGTCATGTCGAGCGCGATGGTCAGCGGTTCGTCCTTCACGCCGTCGTTGTCCAGGATGTCGCTGAAGCTATAGCGCCCGTCGGGCAGCGCCGCGATGTGCGATTGCATGAGCTTGACGGCGCGCGTGCGCAGCTCGCCCATGGCCTGCTGCACCAGGGCGTCACCGTATTGGTCCAACAGGTCGTGCAGGCGACGTTCGCCCAGGTCCAGCGCGGCCAGCTGACCGTTCAGGTCGCCCCACAGGCTGTCGGGCAGGCGGGTGTTGGCCTTGAGGATGGCGAGCACGTCGTCGTCGAACACGCCGCCGCGCACGATGCGCACGGGCGGGATCTGCACGGCCTCCTGCCAGCATTCGGTGGCGGCCGGGTTGTAGTTGCCCGGCACGTTGCCGCCCACATCGTGCCAGTGCGCGGCAGATGCCAAGAAGCAGAACAGCTGCCCGTTGCGGAAGAACGGGCGCACCAGCTTGAAGTCGTTGGCGTGGGTGCCACCCTCGTAGGGGTCGTTGAACAGCCAGGTATCCCCCGCCGTGATGCCGCCGCGCTCGCCCGCCGCCCGCATGGCTGCGCGCACGGCAAAGGCCATCGCCCCCACAAACACGGGCAGGCCAGACTTGCCCTGCACCAGCGTGTCGCCTGTGGTGGCGTCGTACAGGCCGTGGCACGCGTCGTGCGCCTCGGCAATGATGGGATTGAATGCGCTGCGGTACAGCGTGGCGTCCATCTCGTCAGCGATTTGTTCCAGCCGCCCGCGCAGCACGGCCAAGGTAACTGGGTCCATGGGCGGCGGGGTGGGGGTATGTTCAGCCATGCAGGGGCTCCTTGCCAAAGCGGGCGCGCAGCTGGTTCATCAGCCCACCGGCGCGCACCATGTCCAAAAGAAACGGAGGAATCGGGTCGCAGGCCAGCACACGCCCCTGGGCGGTGGTGACCGACGGTGTTTGTTCGTTCAAGGTGATGCGCTCCCCCTCTCCGATGGTCTCGGCCTCGGGGCAGGTCAGCAGCAGCAGGCCCAGGTTGAACGCGTTGCGAAAGTAGAGGCCACTGAACGACGGCGCAATCACCGCCGCCACACCCAGGCGCACCAGCACGGCAGCCGCCTGCTCGCGCGATGAGCCAATGCCAAAGTTGGGCCCAGCCACGATCACATCGCCCGTGCGCACGCCCGCCACAAAGTCGGGGCGCACGGATTCAAGGCAGTGGCGTGCCAGCACGTCGATGCCGTGCTTCATGGCGTGGCCGGGTGCCAGCACGTCGGTGTCGATGTCGGCACCCAACTTCCAGACGCGGTGGATACTCGTCATGCCAGCACCTCTCGGGGGTCAGTAATGCAGCCACGCAGCGCCGACGCCGCAACGGTGTACGGCGAGGCCAAGTACACCTGCGCTGTGGGCGAGCCCATGCGGCCCTTGAAATTGCGCGCCGTGCTGGAGATAACGTTGGTGGCGTCGCCCACCGTGTCGCCATAGCCCGCGCAGGCCCCACAGGTGGTGGGAAACAGCTCGGCCCCTGCGTCCTGCAGCACCTGCAGCACGCCTTCGGCCTGGGCGGCGGCCTGGTCGCGCTGGCTGGCGGGCGCCACCATCAGGCGCACGCCGGCGGCCACTCGCTGGCCACGCAAGACGCTGGCGGCGGCGCGCAGGTCGTCCAGCTTGGCGCCGGTGCAGGCGCCGATGTAGGCCACGTCAATGCCCTGCCCTGCATGCTGCGCCACGGGCGCGGCGTTGGCGGGGCTGTGCGGGGCAGCGACCTGGGGCGTGAGGGTGGCGGCGTCGAAGGTGTGGCGTGTCAGGTCAGCGCCTTCGTCCGTGTGCCAGGCATCCAGGCCCTGCAGGTCTGCATCGGGCACGCCCGCAGCCCGCAGCCAGTCGCGGGTGGTGTTGTCGGGGGCAATCAGCCCGGCCTGTGCGCCCAGCTCGGCGCTCATGTTGGAAAGGGTCATGCGCTCTTGCATGCCCAGCGCCTGCACAGCGGGGCCGGCAAATTCCACGGCCTGGTACTGGCCGCCGTTCATGCCAAAGCGGCCGATCATGTGCAGCATCACGTCCTTGGCTGTCACGCCCGCAGCCAGCTGGCCGCTCCAGTGCATCTGCAGGGTGTGGGGCACGCGCAGCCAGATTTCTCCGGTGACCACCACACCCAGCATCTCGGTGCTGCCGATGCCAAACATGTAGGCGCCAAACGCGCCGCCCGTGGGCGAATGCGAGTCGCCGCCCACACAGAACATGCCGGGGCGGATGTGCCCGTGCTGGGGCACCACCACATGGCAGATGCCCTGGCCGTCGTACACATGGGGCAAATCCTGCTCGCGCGCCCAGTCGCGGGCGATGCGCACGATGCGGCGGGATTCGTCGTCACGCTCGGGCAGGTAGTGGTCCATGACCAGGACCACGCGGCGCTTGTCCCAGATCTGGGCGCCCAGCTCTTCCAGCATGGGCTTGAGCCGACGCGGACCGGACGAGTCGTGGAACATGGCCAGATCGACACGGCAATTGACGATCTCGCCGGGCGTGACGCGGTCGCGGCCACTGGCGCGGGCCACGAGCTTCTGCGCCAGCGTGCTCGGGGGGCTGAGTGGGAGGCTCATTCGGGCTTGGCTCCAGAAAACTGCACCACCTTGGCCCAGCGCGGAATCTCGGCCTGCACAAAGCGCGCAAACTCCTCGGGGCTGTTGCCCACGGGCACGGCACCTTCGTGCTCCAGGCGCCGCTTTACATCGGGCGACGCAATGGCCTGGCGCGCGGCGTCGCTGATGCGCTTGGCCAGCTCCGGATTCATCTGCCCCGGGCCGAACAGCCCGAACCACGCGCTGGACTCATAGCCGGGTAGCACCTCGGCAATCGCGGGCACATCGGGGAACGCAGGCAGGCGCTGCGCACTGGTCACCCCCAGCGCCTTGAGCTTGCCTGCGCGGATCTGCGCCTGGGCGTTGCCCACGGCGGCAAACATCAGCTCCACCTGCCCGGCCAGCACATCCTGCAGCGCGGGCGCGGTGCCCCGGTACGGAATGTTGACGATATAAGCACCCGACTGCATCTTGAACGCGTCCCCCGCCAGGTGCAGGGACGAGCCCACGGCGCCGATGGCAAAGTTGAGCTTGCCGGGCTTGGCCTTGGCAAGGGCGATCAGTTCGCGCACATCCTTGGCGGGCACGGCGGGGTTGGCCACCAGCACCGAGGGCGAGGTCGCCACACAGGTCAGCGGCGTGAAGTCCTTGATGGGGTCGAACGGCAGCGTCTTGTACAGGCTGGCGTTGATGGCATGGCTGGTGAAGCTCATCAGCAGGGTATTGCCATCGGGCGCGGCCTTGGCCACCGCGTCGGCCGCGATGTTGCCGCCCGCGCCAGGCCGGTTCTCGACAATGACGGTGCGGCCCAGCAGACGACCCATTTCGGTCGCGAGGGTGCGCGCGAGGGTGTCGGTGGAGCCACCGGCCGGGGCGCCCACCAGGATGCGGATGGGGGAGTTGCTTTGGGCGAGCGCCAGCGGGCCCTGCCACAGGGCGGGCGCGGTGCCCAGTGCAACCAAGAGGTGACGGCGTGATGTCATGGCGTGTGTCTCCAATCCTGTAGTGCGTTGTCTTGTGGGGTGGGCGAAGGCATCACAGCCCTAGGTATGCCCTGCGCAGGTCGTCGCTGCGCAGCAAGTCGGCCGGGGCGCCCGAGAAGCGGATGCTTCCGTTCTCCATCACGTAGGCGCGGTCGGCGATTTCGAGGGACTGGCCCACGTTCTGCTCCACCAGCATCACCGCCAGCCCGGTGGAGCGCAGCTGCCGGATCAAGCCAAACATCTCTTCGACCAGCAGGGGCGACAGGCCCAGCGAAGGCTCGTCGAGGATGAGCAGGCGCGGCTCGGCCATCATTCCGCGGCCGATGGCCAGCATCTGTTGCTCGCCACCGCTCATGGTGCCGGCGAGCTGCAGGGTGCGCTCCTTCAAGCGCGGGAAGGTGGCGAATACCTTGTCGATGTTCTCTGCGCGGCGCTCGCGTGCCCGGGTGAAGCTGCCGAGCGCCAGGTTTTCCATCACGCTCAGGTTGGGGAAGATCTTGCGGCCTTCGGGCACCTGGATCAGACCCGCCTTGACGACGTCGGTGTAGTGGGCGCCGCTGAGGTCGGTCCCATCAAACGCCACCTTGCCCGCCCAGGCCTTGTAGATGCCGCAGACCACGTTGTTGAGCGTGGACTTGCCCGCACCATTACTGCCCAGCAGCGCCACGGTCTCGCCGGGCTGCACCTGCAGGTCCACACCCCGTAGCACTTCCACCCGGCCGTAGCCGCCGCGCAGGCCGGTGATTTCCAGCAAGGGAGAGGTGCTCATGCAGCCTCCTGCGGTGCGGCGGCGCGCAAACGGGCGGCGGTGCCGTGGCCCAGATAGGCCTCGATCACCCGCTCGTCCGAGGTGACCTGCGCCGGATTGCCCTGCGCAATGAGCTGGCCCTGTGCCAGCACCCACACATGCTCGGCCAGGTTCATCACGGCCTGCATGACGTGTTCGATCATCAACACGGTCACGCCACCATCGGCAATGCCGCGCACCACGGGAATCATCTCGGCAATCTCCTGGGGGTTGAGGCCGGCCAGCACTTCATCGAGCAGCAGCAGGCGCGGCCGGGTGGCCAGGGCGCGCGCCAGCTCCAGGCGCTTGCGGCCGGCTACCGTGAGGTCGGCCGCGGGTTTGTCCAGCTGCGGGGCCAGGCCTACACGGGCTGCGACTTCGCTGGCCAACTCCAGGGCGGCACGGCGATTGGGCTCCTTGAGGTGGGCGCCCACGGCAATGTTTTCACGCACGGTCTGCGCTGCGAATGGCTGCACGATCTGGAAGGTGCGCGTCATGCCCAGTCGGGCGTTGAGGTGCGGGGCCTGGCCGGTAATGTCCTGGCCCGCAAAGCGCACGGTGCCTGTGTCGGGCCGCACAAAGCCCGACATCAGCGCGAACAGCGTGGTCTTGCCCGCGCCGTTGGGGCCGATCAGCGCGGTCAGCGAACCTTCTGGCACTGCCAGGCTCACGTTTTGCACGGCTTTCAGGCCGCCGAAGGATTTGCTCAGCCCGTTGAGCTGCAACAGGTCATTGGCCATGGCGGCCTCCCGAACGTTTCCACACCGCCACCACCGACTGACCGATGCCCGCAATGCCCCGGGGCAGGAACATCACGATAAGCACCAGCACCACGCCATAGATCACCATGTTGATACCCGGCAGCTGGCCAAACAGGTTGCGCGTGAGGTCGGCCAGGATGTGCAGCACCAGCGCCCCCAGCACAGGGCCCCAGACGGTGCCAATGCCACCCACAATCGCGGCCACCAGCGCCTCGACCGAAGTGGCCGCGCCGTAGGCGATACCCGGGTCGATGTACTGGAACACCTGCACATAGAACGCCCCGGCTGCCCCCATGAAACCGCCCGAGATGGCAATGGCACCCATCTTCACGCCAAAGGGGTTGACGCCGATGGCGCGCGCCGCGTCTTCGTTGTCGCGCACGGCCTGCAGCCAGGCACCAAAGCGCGAGTTTTTGAGCCACCAGCTGACCAGTAGCGCCAGCGTGACCAGCGCCAGGACCAGGAAGACAAAGCCCTTGCGCGAGCCGAACTGCATGTTCGCGAACGACTCCTTGAGCGGCAGCATCAACCCCACGCCCGCGCCGGTGAACGGCACCGACAGCGCTAGAATGCGAAACACCTCGGCAAACGCCAGCGTGACCAGCGCGAAGTACGAGCCCTTGAGACCGTAGCGGAACGACAGCCCGCCCACAAACAGCCCCACCAGCGCGCTGCCAGCCACTGCCATGGGCAACGCCACCCAGGGGTTGATGCCCCCTTGCATCTGGACAATGGCCTGTATGTAGGCGCCCGTTCCGAAGAACAGTGCGTGCCCGAACGAAAACTGCCCGCCAAAGCCCCCGAGGATGTTCCACGCCTGCGCCAACAGCGCTGCGTAGAGCGACATCATCACGAAGTTGAGCAACACGCCGGAGTCGGAAAACGCCGCGATGGCCGCCACGACGACGGCAAACAATCCAATGCTTGCAAGCTGCTTCATGCCTTGCCTCCAAACAAGCCCTGCGGGCGGAACAGCAACACGGCGATGAAGATGGCAAAGATGCCGATCTGGCCCAGCGACTCACCCAGGTACAGACCGCCCAGCGACTCCACCACCCCGATCAGCAAACCGCCCACCAGCGCACCGGCGAAGCTGCCCATGCCGCCCAGCACCACGATGGTGAACGCCACCAGCACAAAGCCGCTGCCCACCTGGGGGTTCACGTAATACGCTGGCAGCAGAAAGCAAGCGGCAGCACCCAGGCAGGCCAGGCCGATGCCAAAGCTCATGGCATACACATGGTCCACGTTGATGCCCATGAGCTTGGCGCCGTGCTTCTCCTTGGCCACGGCGCGGATGGCGCGGCCCAGGTCGGTGCGGCCCACGATCCACAGCAGCACGGCCGACACCACCAGCGCACCAGCAAAGGCGACCAGCTTTGGCAAGGCGATCATGGCGGGCCCCACCGCCACGGTGGTGAGGGTGTAGGCCGTGTCGATGGTGCGTGTGTCGGATTTGAAGAACAACAGCGCGAGGTTTTCCATCACGATGGAAATGCCCAGCGTGACGAGCAGGATGTTTTCGTCCTTGCCATGGCTGGCGCGGTTGATGACCAGGCGCTGCAGCGCATAACCCAGGGCGAACATACCCGGCACCAGGATGGGCAGCGCCAGGTAAGGGTCCAGCCCGAAGTGCTGCTTGAGCAGGTACACCGCGTACAGCGCCAGCATCAGCGACGCGCCATGCGCGAAGTTGATGATGTGCAGCACGCCATAAATCAGCGTGAGCCCGAGCGCGATGAGGGCATACACCGCGCCCGTGGTCAGGCCGTTGAGGACCGACGGAAAGAGGATGCTGAGGTCGAACATGGAGGGAATGGACGCCATTCAGGCAAAGGCGCGGCCTGGCGCCTCGGTATGAGGCGCCCCGCAGCCCCTGCGATCAGGGCTGAAAAGTGGTGGGTGTCAGGCCTTCAGCGGGAACAGCGGGTCCGCTTCGCGGTAGTCGCGCGGGATGATGACCTTGATGTCCTTGTTCAGCACCTGGGTCATCAGTGGCTGCGCGCCCTGGTTCTGCCCGGCCACGAACTTGGTGGGCCCGTACGGCATGATGTGATCGGCAAAGGTGCTCTTCTCCAGTGCATCGATGAGGGCTGCGCGGTCTGCCGACTTGGCACGCTCCAGCGCGTCGGCCAGCAGCCACATCGAGGTGTAGGTCATGAACAGCTCGTAGCTGAAGAACAGGCCCTTGGCTTCGACGCGCTTCTTCAGGTCTTGCGCGCGCTTGTCCTTGGGGTTGAACCAGTGGTTGCAGTCGATGATGCCGTTGGCTGCGTCCGGAAACTCCTTGACAAACTTGTAGCTCGATGCCGCGCCGCCCAGCACCGAATAGATGGCCTTGGGCGTGACCTTTTGCTGCTGCATGGTGCGCACCAGCAGCGCGTATTCGTTGTAGTAATTGGCGGGGATGACGATGTCTGGGTTGACCGCCTTCATGCGCAGCACGATGTTGTTGAAATCGCGCGTGGGATTGGCGTGCTTGATGACTTCCTTGACTTCGTAGCCGTAGCCCGGCAGTTCACGCGACAGCAGCTGCGCGGTGCCCGAGCCAAACAGCGATTCCTCGTGGATGATCATCACCGTCTTGGCAGGCTTGCCGGCTGCGGTGTTCAGCACATGCAGGTTGGCCATGGCGGTTTCAGTGCACTTCTTGTAGCCCGGGCCAAAACGGAAGGTGTTCTTCAGGCCCCGTTCCACGATCTGGTCGGCCACACCCACGTCCACGATGTGCGGCAGGTTGTATTTGGCGGCGGCCTGCGTGGTGGCCAGGCAGATGGCCGAGGCAAACGCCCCCACCACGGCTGAAACGCCCGCTTCATTCATCTTCTCGACCTCGGCGGCGCCAGCCTGGGGTTGCGACTGCGCATCGCCCAGCAGGGCTTCGAGCTTGGCGCCGCCCAGGGCCTTGATGCCACCCGCCTTGTTAATGTCCTCGATGGCCATCATCGCGCCTTCACGGCATTGCTGGCCCGAATAGGCCAGTGCCCCGGTCACGGGGTGCAGCACCCCCACCTTGACGGACTTGGCCTGGGCACCGCCCACCAGCGGGAAGGCCAGTGCCGACGCGGCGGCAGCCGACTGGGTCATGAAATGGCGGCGAGTACTCATGGGCATTCTCCTGGCAGGTAGGTAGGGTTGAGGTGGGGGATGGAATTCAGTGAAACTGGGCCGACAGCTCTTTGCTGACCCAGACCTTGGCATCGATGCTGCCCACGCGGGACAGCTGCATTTCGTATTCGTAGCGGTCTGGCCGGTACAACCCGTGCAGCCATTGCACCGGGCGCTCCTGGTCGTCGTAAATGAGGCGGCGCACGGCCAGCAGCGCCGATCCCACCGAGACATCCAGGTGCCTGGCCACCACGGCATCGGCCAGCTTGGCCGAAATGGTCTGGTGCGCGCGGCCTACCTTGACGCCGGATTCTTCAAGCAGCACCAGAATGGGTTTGCGTGCCAGCTCACGCCGCCCAAACTGGCGCGCTATGTCGGCAGGGACATAGGTGGTGATATGCGACAGCGGCCCCTCTTTGGTGCTACGAACGCGCACCGCTTTTTGCACGGCATCGCCGACTGCGATGTTCAGCGCCCCGGCCACCGCGCGGGACGCGGTAACGGTATCCACATCCAGCACCTTGACGGAGGTGCGCAGGCCCATGCTGACCAGGTTCTCCAGCAGGCCGGTCAGGTGCGCCCGGCTGTTTTCGCCGTCGCCACCTGCGTCGTTGGCGTGGGTCGCAGCGGGGGGGACCGGCCGGGTGCCCCGGCCGGGCTCGCGGGAGATCATGCCCTCGCCCTCCAGCAACTCCAGCGCGCGGCGCACCGTGACACGCGCCACAGCGAACTGCCGCATCAGCGCCAGCTCACCCGGCAAGCCATCGGCAAACCGGCCCTCCTGCAACTGCTCGCGCAGCACCAGATAGATCTGGTGGTACTTGGGGAGTGGCAGGTTGTTGGACGGCATGGAAGTCATATTAGGAATAGTTCTAATGTCCTGTCAATAAGACATTTGGGAGCGAAATATGCCATGCTGAGGACATTTGCGTTGCCGGTGCACAGCACCGAATGCACGCAACCGCCGTGCCAGCCAGCGGCGCTTCGACACCCAACACGCGCCTTTTTTGGCGGCACAGGGCACGGCCGCATTGACGCTCCTACAGGCATTGGCTACATTACTAACCAGTCAGTCATTAAAAATAGCCGGTTTGACCACTCCCCCCCCAACCTCCACTGCCACGACCAGCACCAAACGCGAGCGCCGCAAAGAAGCCCGCCCGGGAGAGCTGCTGGAGGCCGCACTCGACCTGTTTGTCGAGAAGGGGTTTGCCGCCACACGGGTGGACGAGGTGGCGGCGCGCGCCGGAGTGTCCAAAGGCACGCTGTTTCTGTACTTCCCCAGCAAGGAAGAACTCTTCAAGGCCGTGGTGCGCGAGAACATCGCCGGGCGCTTTGCCGAATGGAACAACGAGCTGGAAAGCTTCGTGGGCACCACCAGCGAGGTGCTGCGGTATTGCTATCAGGTCTGGTGGGAGCGCATCGGCGCCACCAAGGCATCCGGCATCACCAAGCTGATGCTGAGCGAAGCACAAAACTTCCCCGAAATCGCCCAGTTCTATCAGCAAGAGGTCATCCTTCCCGGCCAGGCGCTGGTCCGCCGCATCCTGGAGCGGGGCATTGCCCGGGGCGAGTTCCGCCCGGTGAACCTGGACTACGCGGTGTACCTGGTGCTGGCGCCCATGATCTTTTTGACGCTGTGGAAACACTCGCTGGGCGCCTGCGTGCCCGACTCGATGGAGATGACGCCCGAGCAGTACATCGAGACCCAGGCGGACAACATCCTCCACGGCCTGTGTGTGCGCCCTGAGGCATCCGCCGGCACAAGCGCCAGTCACGATCCGTCGGCTGGCGCACAGCCCTCCCCCTCTTCTCTCACCCCCTCCTCCAAGCGCTCGCGCACCTCCTGACCATGAAACGCTGGATTCCCTGGATGGCTGCGGCCATCGTTGTCGTGCTGCTCGGTGGTGGCGTGTGGCGGGCCATGGCGGCGCGGCAGGCGCAGCAAAAGGCGTTGGCCGAGGCCTCTACCCAGCGCGCAGAAGCCCCGCTGCAGCTGGCGGCCGAAGAGGTGCTCACTGTGCAGTCGTCCCAGCTCTCGTTGGGGGTGCCGGTGTCGGGCTCTTTGCGGGCGGTGGACTCGGCCATGGTGAAGGCCCGTGTGGCGGGCGAACTGCAGGGCCTGACCTTGCGCGAGGGCGATACCGTCAAGGCGGGCCAGGAAGTGGCACGAATCGACCCCACTGAAGCCCGCGCGCGACTGCGCCAGGCCCAGCAGCAAGCCGATGCCGCCAAGTCGCAGGTGGACATCAACCAGCGGCAGTACAACAACAACCGCGCGCTGGTGGACCAGGGCTTTATCTCCGCCACCGCGCTGGTCACTTCGCAGGCCAGCCTGGAGGCCGCCCAGTCCAGCTACCAGGCCGCTGTGTCGGCTGCTGACGTGGCCCGCAAGGCGCTGGAGGACACCGTGCTCAAGAGCCCGATCAGCGGCCTGGTCGCGCAGCGCCTTGCCCAGCCGGGCGAGCGGGTGCCTGTAGACGCCCGCATCATTGAAGTGGTGGACCTGTCCCGCCTGGAACTCGAAGCCCTGCTCACCCCCGCCGATTCGCTGGCCGTGCGCGTGGGCCAGAAGGCCCAACTGACGGTGGAAGGCGCGACAACCCCGGTGCAAGCGACGGTGGTGCGCATCAACCCCAGCGCCCAGGCGGGCAGCCGCACGGTGCCGGTCTATCTGCGGGTAGACCAGCCATCCCAAACCGCTAGCCTGCGCCAGGGCCTGTTTGTGCAAGGCCTGCTGACCACCGGCAGCGCCCAGGTGTTGACCGTGCCTCTGGACGCTGTGCGCACCGACAAGTCCGCCCCTTACCTGCAGACCATCAAGGACGGCCGTGTGGCCTATGCACCGGTGCAGACCGGCGCCCGCGCCGTGGTCAACGGACAGACCCTGGTGGCGGTGGATGGCGTGACCGTGGGCACCACCGTCATTGCGGGCCGCATGGGCTCGCTGCGCGAAGGCACGCCCGTGACCGCAGCGCAGGCCGCTGTCGTGCCCCAGGCCTCCGCGCCTGCACCCGCTCCCGCTGCCTCGCGCACGACACCCTGAGCGGGCTGACGCGCCATGTGGTTCACCAAAGTCAGCCTCAAAAACCCCGTGTTCGCCACGATGGTGATGCTCGCCATCGTCGTGCTGGGCCTGTTCTCGTACCAGCGCCTCAAGGTCGATCAGTTTCCCAACATCGACATCCCCGTCGTAGTGGTTACTGTGGACTACCCCGGCGCGTCGCCTGAAATCGTCGAGAGCGAGGTCACCAAGAAGATCGAGGAAGGCGTCAACTCGATTGCGGGCATCAACGCCCTCACCTCCCGCAGCTACGAGGGCACGGCGGTTGTCATCATCGAGTTCCAGCTCCACATCGACGGCCGCAAGGCCGCTGAAGACGTGCGTGAAAAGGTGGCCACCGTGCGCCCCCTGCTGCGCACCGAGGTGAAGGAGCCGCGCGTGCTGCGCTTTGACCCCGCCAGCCGCGCCGTGTGGTCCCTGGCCGTGTTGCCTGACGAAAAGTCGAACCGCAGCGCGGTGGAACTGACCACCTGGGCCGAGCAGATCCTGAAAAAGCGCCTGGAGAACGTGCGTGGCGTGGGCGCGGTGAACCTGGTGGGCGCCACCAAGCGCGAAATCAACATTTACCTGAACCCGCAGGCGCTGGAGGCCTTTGGCGTGACGCCCGACCAGGTGGCCAATGCCGTGCGCAACGAGAACCAGGACCTGCCCGTGGGCGCGATCCGGTCGCTGGCGCAGGAACGCGTGGTGCAGATCGACGCGCGCATGGAGCGGCCCGAGGACTTCGGCAAGATCATCGTCGCCCGCAAGAACGGAGCGCCGGTGCGCCTGGACCAGGTCGCCCGCGTGAACGACGGCGCGCAGGAGGTGGAAAGCCTGGCGCTTTACAACGGCCAGCGCACGCTGCTGCTGTCGGTGCAAAAGTCGCAGGGCGAGAACACCATCGAGGTGGTCGATGGCCTGAACGCCGCCGTGGTGGAACTGAAGAACCAGCTGCCGCCCGGCGTGCGGCTCGAAACCATTGGCGATAGTGCCCGCCCCATCCGCGTGGCGGTGAACAACGTGCGCCAGACGCTGATCGAGGGGGCCATCCTCACGGTGCTCATCGTGTTTTTGTTCCTGAACTCCTGGCGTTCCACTGTCATCACGGGGCTGACCCTGCCCATCGCGCTGATCGGCACGTTCCTGTTCATGAACATGTTCGGCTTCACCATCAACATGATCACGCTGATGGCCTTGAGCCTGTGCGTGGGCCTTTTGATCGACGACGCCATCGTGGTGCGCGAGAACATCGTGCGCCATGTGCAGATGGGCAAAGGCGCTTACGCGGCCGCCATGGACGGCACGCAGGAGATTGGCCTGGCGGTGCTGGCCACCACGCTGTCCATTGTGGCGGTGTTCATGCCCATCGGGTTCATGGGCGGCATCATCGGCAAGTTCTTCCACGAGTTCGGCATCACCATCGTCGCGGCGGTGATGATCTCGATGTTCGTCAGCTTCACGCTCGACCCCATGCTGTCGAGCGTGTGGCACGACCCGAGCATCCATGCGCACGGCCACAAGACGGCGCCCGTCACCTTCTACGACAAAACCATTGGCCGCGTCACGGGCTGGTTTGACCGCGCCACCGATGCGCTGGCCGAGGGCTACCAGCACATCCTGCGCTGGTCGCTGGTGCACAAGCTGGCCACCATGGTGATCGCGCTGGCGGTGTTTGTGCTGAGCGTGGTCATGGTGCCGCTGCTGGGCACCGAGTTCGTGCCCAAGGCCGACTTTTCGGAAACCACGCTGAACTTCTACACCCCTGTGGGTTCTTCGCTCGAAGCCACCGAAGCCAAGGCCAAACAGGTGGAGGCCATCCTGCGCGAGATGCCCGAGGTGCGCTACACGCTGTCCACCATCAACACCGGCAACGCCCAGGGCAAGATGTACGCCAGCATCTATGTGCGGCTGGTGGACCGCAAGGACCGCAGCCGCAGTGTGGACCAGATGTCCGACGTGCTGCGCGAACGCCTCAAGACCGTACCCGGCATCACCGTGACCCATGTGGGGCTGCTGGATGCAGTGGGCGGACAGAAGCAGGTGGAGTTCTCGCTGCAGGGGCCTGACCTGCGCGAGCTGGAGCGCCTGACCAAAATCGTTACCGAGAAGATCCGCGGCATCCCGGGCCTGGTGGACCTGGACACCAGTGCCAAGCCCGACAAGCCCGTGATTGCGCTGGATGTGAAGCGCGAAGTGGCGTCGGACCTGGGGCTGTCGGTAGCGCCCATGGCGGCGTCGCTGCGCACGCTGGTGGCAGGCACCACCGTGGGTAACTGGCGCGCACCCGACGACCAGACCTATGACGTGAACGTGCGCCTGGCGCCGGAGGCCCGCACCACCCCGGCCGACCTGGAACGCCTGCCCTTTGCCCTGGCCGCCGCCGACGGCACGACCCGCATCGTGCGCCTGAACCAGGTCGCCAGCGTCACCGAATCCACCGGCGCCAACCAGATCAACCGGCGCGACCTGACACGCGAAGTGGCGGTGAACGCCAACGTGTCCCAGCGCTCGGCCGGTGAAGTGTCGAACGACATCAAGAAGGCGCTGGAGACCGTGACCTTCCCGCCGGGCTATCGCTACCAGTTTGGTGGCTCCACGAAGAACATGGCCGAATCGTTCGGCTACGCCATCTCGGCGCTGGCCATGGCCATCATCTTCATCTACATGATCCTGGCTAGGGCCTGTTAACACATCCGAAGTCCATCAGCGACAAGGACGAAGCTGATGAAGCCCAGGAACATGAGGTCGAGTTTCTCGAACCGCGAGAAGATGCGGCGATAGCCCTTGAGCCGACGGAACAAGCGCTCGACCTCGTTGCGACGCTTGTACATCTCGCGGTCGTACTCCCAAGGTTCGATCCGAGTCCTCATGGGTGGCACAACCGGAATGAAGCCCAGATCAAGTGCCAGCTGCCGCGTCTCGTTGCCTTCGTAGGCACGGTCCATCAACAAGTGCACTGGTCTGCTGGTCGGCCCAAGACTGCTGAGCAGGCGCCGGCCTTCAGGCGCGTCGTGCGCCTGACCAGGCGAGAGGCAGAACGTCACGGCCGTTCGAGCATCCGCGGCAACCATATGAATCTTGGTGTTCCATCCGCCTCGGGACTTTCCGATGGCTTGTGGGCCGTTTTTTTTAGTGCCCCCGTGCCGTCGGGATGGACCTTGATGCTTGTGGAGTCCAGCGAGACCGCCTCGATCTTGATGCGCACGACCTGCGCGCGCTGTAACTCCTCGAACATGCGATCCAGGACGCCTGCTTTGGTCCAGCGGTTCATACGCGTGTAAATCGTGTGCCAGTTGCCGAAGCGCTTGGGCAGTCCGCGCCACTTGCAGCCATGCTCGGCCACATAGAGGATCGCATTGACCACCTGCAGGTTACTCAGGCTGACGTTGCCACGCTGCTTGGGCAGGCAGTGCTCAATAGTGGCGAATTGTGCGGGCGTGATCTCCATGCCCGAGATTGTCCGATGCAATCGCCACGATCGCCATTAGTGTTAACACGCCCTAGCCAGTTCAAGAGCTTCCTGCAGCCGCTGGCGCTCATGACGTCGTTGCCGCTCACGCTGATCGGTGTGGTGCTGGCGCTGCTGATGTTCCGCTCCACGCTGTCGATGTTCTCCATCATTGGCGTAGTGATGCTGATGGGCCTGGTGACCAAGAACGCCATCTTGCTGGTGGACTTTGCGATCCGCGCTCGCGAGGAGCATGTGAACGACCAGGGCCAGACCGTGCCCGGACTGCCCCGCGCCGATGCCCTGCTGCTGGCCGCGCGCGTGCGGCTGCGCCCCATCCTCATGACCACGCTGGCCATGATCTTCGGCATGGTGCCCCTGGCGTTCGCGTTGTCCGAAGGCTCGGAACAGCGCGCGCCCATGGGCCAGGCGGTGATTGGCGGCGTCATTACCTCTTCCCTGTTGACCCTGGTGGTGGTGCCGGTGGTGTATTGCTACATGGACGACTTGGCCCAGTGGGCCCTTCGCAAGATGGGACGCGCTCCGGCAGCGCCTAAAATCGAAGGTTTGTCCTGATCGTCCCGATCGGCCTTGCATCTGCCCCACGGAGAAATCCCATGAACCTGCCCCTGAACACGTCCGCCAACATCAGCGACCCCGTCGCCCAGGCCCGCTACAACATGATCGAGCAGCAGATCCGCCCCTGGAACGTGCTCGATGCCGACGTGCTGGACCTGCTGGCCGTGGTGCGCCGCGAAGACTTTGTGCCCCCTGCCTACCGCAGCATGGCCTTCATGGACATTGAAGTCCCGCTGCTGGGCAATGACGCCGAAGAGGCCGTCCGCAAGGGCCACAGCATGCTGCAGCCCCGCGTGGAAGCGCGCATCCTGCAAGACCTGCGGATTTTGCCCACCGACCGCGTGCTCGAAATCGGCGCCGGCTCGGGCTACATGGCCGCCTTGCTGGCCGCGCGCGCAGAGCGCGTGGTGTCGCTCGAAATCAACGCAGAACTGGCCGAAATGGCCCGTGAGAACCTGCGCGATGCCGGCGTGCAAAACGCCGACGTGCGCCAGGGCGACGGTGCCCGCGATGCGATCCCGGACGGCCCGTTCGACGTGATCGTGCTCAGCGGCTCCGTGGCCGAAGTGCCCAGCCACCTGCTGGCCCTTCTGCGCGACGGTGGCCGCCTGGGCGCCATCGTGGGCAGCGAGCCCGTGATGCGTTTCACCGTTACCCGCCGCACCGGCGACCGCTTTGAGACCACGTCGCCGTGGGACACCATCGCGCCGCGCCTGGTGAACTTCCCCGAGCCCTCTGGCTTCACGTTCTGACCCCCCGCCCTTCGGTTGTCTTCGGAGTTTTGCATGATCGATCACGTCCGCCCCGCCCAGCTGTCTGCCTGGTTTGCCTCCGCGCCGGAAGGCAGCCGGCCTCTGGTGCTGGACGTGCGTGAGCCCTGGGAGCTGCAGACCGCCAGTGTGCGCGCCGACGGGTTTGAGCTGGTGGCCATCCCCATGGGCGAGTTGCCCGCGCGCCTGGCGGAGCTGGACCCCGCGCGTCCCATCGCCTGCCTGTGCCACCACGGCGCCCGCAGCCTGCGCGTGGCCTCGTTCTTGCAGCACCACGGGTTCGAGCATCTGGCCAATATCACCGGTGGCATCGACGCCTGGTCGCACGAAAGCGACCCGGCCGTGCCGCGCTACTGATGCCATGGGGTTGTATGGACCGCACTTTTCAGCTTGTGGCCCCATGCTGCCCGCCGTTGCCCGCCCTGATTCGATTCGCAGACTCTTCCGAAGGACCCCCCGATGACACCGTTTAGGCCCCTGTCCCTGTCCATCCTGTCCCTGGCGCTGGGCGCAGCGCTGTGTGCGCCCGCCCAGGCGCAGAGCCTGCTGGAGCTGGTGGAATCCGCCCGTATCTATGACACGGCCTGGCAATCGGCGCGTGCGCAGCTGGATGCCGCGGCCCGCAAGGCCGACCAGGCCCGCGCCGGCCTGCTGCCTTCGGCAGCACTGACCGGGGGTCTTACCCGCTCCAACGTGGAGCTGAGCAAACCCAAGATCGAGAACACCGGTACGGCGCAGACGGTGGGCATCAACGCCTCGCAGCCGCTGTACCGCCCCGCCAACCGCATCACGCTGGAGCAAGGCCAGCGCGGCGTGGACGTGGCCCAGGCGCAGCTGGACGCAGCCACGCAAGACCTGCTGGTGCGGGTGAGCCAAGCCTACTTTGATGTACTGGCGGCGCAAGACACCCTCACCTTTGTGCAGGCCCAAAAGGCCGCCGTGTCCGAGCAACTGGCCGCTGCCAAGCGCAATTTTGAAGTCGGCACCACCACGGTGACCGACTCGCGTGAGGCCCAGGCCCGCTACGACCTGGTGATTGCCCAGGAGATCGCTGCCGAAAACGACCTGCGCGTGAAACGCCTGGCGCTGGACCAGCTGGTCGGCATCACCGGCACCAAGCCCCTGCCCCTGGCCCTGCCCGTGCAACTGCCCAGCGTGGTGCCTGACAACCTCACCACCTGGGTGGATACCGCCCGCGACCAGCAGCCCGGCGTGCGCCAGGCTGCCATTGCCCTGGATATTGCGCGACTGGAAACCAAAAAGGCCGAAACCGGCCACCTGCCCACGGTGGACCTGCAGGCGGGCTACAACGTCACGCGCAACCTGCACGGCACCATCACCTCGCCCGGCGTCACGGCCCGCAGCAATGCCGCCAGCGTGGGCGTGGCGCTAAACCTGCCCCTGTTTGCCGGCTTTGCCGTGCAAAACCGCGTGAAGGAAACCCTGGCGCTGGAAACCAAGGCCGAAGCCGACCTGGAGACCACCCGCCGCAACGTGGCCCAGGCCACGCGCGCCGCGTTCTACGGCGTGCAGTCCGGCCAGGGCCAGGTGCAGGCCCTGGAAGCAGCCGAAGCCTCCAGCCAGAGCGCGCTGGACGCCAACAAGCTGGGCTACCAGGTGGGTGTGCGGATCAACATCGACGTGCTCAACGCCCAAAGCCAGCTCTATCAGACCAAGCGTGACCTGGCCCAGGCCCGCTACAACGTGCTGCTGGGCGGCCTCAAGCTGCGCCAGGCGGCGGGCACGCTGTCGCAGCAGGACATCGAAGCGGTCAACGCACTGCTGGCCAAGTAACAGAGCCTTGCACCCCGCGCCGGGGTGCATCCGGTGTGTGAACTGCTGCTGAAGCCTAGTGCAGGCCCCCCTCGGGCTGCACCATCGCCACAATGGCGCGGGCCGTGGCTTGCGCGGCCCCGCGATGCGTGGCGGCAAAGCGTGTGGCCCGCTCGCTGGCCTCTTCATGCGCGCGGGCATCCTCTGCCAGCGCTGTAGCCTGGGCCATCCCTTGCGCAAGGTCAGGCACCCGCTGGGCAGCCCCCGCCGCGCACGCCAGTTCGGCCGCCTCGGCAAAGTTGAAGGTGTGCGGGCCCAGCACCACAGGGCAACCGCAGGCGGCCGCCTCGATCAGGTTCTGGCCGCCCAGCGGTGCAAAACTCCCACCCAGCAAGGCCACATCGGCCAAGCCATAATACAGCGCCATTTCGCCGATCGAGTCTCCCAGCCACACGTCAGCCGCTCCAGGCGCTGCGGCCCAGGTGCTGCGGCGCGACACCGACAGGCCTGCGCGCTGCAGCAACTGGTGCACCTCGTCAAACCGCTGCGGGTGGCGCGGCACGATGAGCCATTGCACGGGCGGCAGACCATCGCCAGACGCTTCACTATTGATAGCTGCAGGGGCATGATCCACTAGCGCTTGGGGCGATTTTTGTCGTATTTTCTGGATCTGCTCCAGCCACATGGTCTCTTCGCCCTCGCGGCTGCTGGCCAGCAACACCACGGGGCGGCCGGTGCGGGTGCGCCACTCGCGGCCCCGCTCCAGCAGTTGTGCGTCGGGCACCACGTCGAACTTGAGGTTGCCCAGCACGCCACGCACCGGCGCACCGATGGCTGCGAGCCGCGTGGCGTCCTCCTGGGTCTGGGCCCAGACGGCCGTGAGCCCTGCGTAGGCGGGTCGCGCCAGGGCCGACAGGCGCTGCGCCTTGCGCAGCGATGTTTCGTTGAAGCGTGCATTCGCCAGCACCAGCGGAATGCGCCGCTGCCGGCAGCCCGCCACCAGGTTGGGCCACACCTCGGTTTCCATCAGGATGCCGATGGCCGGGCGGAACTTGCGCAGGAAGCGCCCCACCGCACCCGGTGTGTCCCAGGGCTGCCACACCTGCACGTCACCGGGCAGCAGCAGCTTTTCGCCCTCGGCCCGCCCCGTGGCGGTGCCGTGGGTGAGCAGCAGGCGCATGCCCGGCAGCTGTTCGCGCAATTGAGCCAGCAAGATGGCGGCGGCCCGGGTTTCGCCCAGCGACACCGCATGCACCCACACAAACCGGCCCAGCGGGTCGGTGCTGCTGTGGGGCATCAGGCTGTCGATGGGGGCCGGGTAGCGACCAAAGCGCTCGCCCACCGCGTGGGCGTACCCTGGCTCGGCCACCGCACGGCGGCGCAGCTTGCGGCGCAGCAGCGGCTGCGCGCTCCAGGTCAGCAGCGAATACAGGGCCCGCGCGACGTTCATGCAGGCACAGACACGCTGAGCACACCACCCGCCCAGCCGCTGTCGCTGTCGCTGCGCGCAGCCCAGACGATGCAGGGCGCGTCATCCGGCGCAGCCACCACACAGCGGCCACCGGGCGCCCAAAAGGCGCTGCGCCCCGCACTCACGTAGCCACCGGACGTGCCGCTGTAGTTGGCCGCGAGTACGGCCATGTCGTGGTCGCGCGCGTAGCCTTCCAGCATGGCCGATTCCGCTGCGTAGGCCTTCTCAGAAATCAGCACGCCCGCTGCATACAGCGCTGCGCCAGCGCCACGGGCGGCCTGGGCATGCTCGGGGTGGGTGATGTCGGCGCACACGGCCAGTGCCGTGGGCTCGCCCGCCACCAGCTGCACCTGTGCGTCGTCCGAGCCCGCGCTGGCAAATTGTTCTTCGCTGTCGTGCAGATGGCGCTTGCGGTACAGCGCCACGCTGCCATCCGGCCCCAGCAGCCAGGCTCCAATGGCGGGTAGTGCGCCTGCCTCCACCGGCGCTGCCGGAGCACCCACCACCAGCGCCATGCCATGGCTCTGGGCCGCCTGGCGCAAGGCTGCCAGCACGGGGTGGTCGGCCGTCAGCACATGGTCGGCCATGAGCGAAGGCTCGTAGCCGATGAGCGACAGCTCCGGGAACTGCAGCAGTTGCACGCCCTGATGGGCAGCGGCCCGCACGCAGGTCAGGTGCGTTTGCAGGTTGCGCTGGAGATCGCCGGGCACCGACGGCGTCTGGGCGGCGGCGACACACAGGGGGGTGGAGAGCGAGAGCATCGGGCGTGCGGCAGGCAATGTCAGTGGCTGGCTGCGCCCACATGGGCGTCGGGTTTGACCCGGTGCAGCAGAGCCAGCATGGCAGCCTCGATGCGGGCCAGGGCTTCGGGGGTGTGGCCCTCAAAGCGCAGCACCAGCACGGGGGTGGTGTTGCTGGCGCGGATCAGGCCAAAGCCATCGGGCCAGTCCACGCGCAAGCCGTCGATGCTGCTGATGGCGGCGGGCGCGGCAAAGGTCTCTGCGGCCAGGGACTGCAGCTCGGCCGTCAGGCGGTGTGGCTCGCCTTCTGCACAGGCCACGTTCAACTCGGGGGTCGAAAAACTGGTGGGCAGCGCGTTCAGCACGGCGCTCGGGTCGCTGCTGCGGCTCAGGATCTCCAGCAGGCGGCAGCCGGCATAGGTGCCGTCGTCAAAGCCGTACCAGCGCTCCTTGAAGAAGATGTGGCCGCTCATCTCGCCGCCCAGGGGAGAGTTCGTCTCCTTCATGCGCGCTTTGATCAGCGAGTGGCCGGTCTTGAACATCACCGGCACGCCACCGGCCGCCGCAATCGCGGGGGCCAGGCGCTGGGTGCACTTTACGTCGAAGATGATTTCGCCGCCCGGCACGCGCGAGAGCACGTCTTGCGCAAACAGCATCATCTGGCGGTCGGGGAAGATGTTGGTGCCGTCCTTGGTGACGATGCCCAGGCGGTCGCCGTCGCCGTCAAAGGCCAGGCCCAGTTCGGCGTCGCTGGTCTTCAGGGCCTCGATCAGGTCGCGCAGGTTTTCGGGCTTGCTCGGATCAGGGTGGTGGTTGGGGAAGTTGCCGTCCACCTCGGAGTACAGCTCGGTTACCTCGCAGCCCAGCGCCCGGAAGATGGCGGGCGCCGAGGCGCCGGCAATGCCGTTGCCGCAGTCCACCACGATCTTGAGGGGGCGGGCCAGCTTCACATCGCCCACAATGCGCTCGCGGTACGCAGGCAGCACATCCACATGGCGCACCGCGCCGCCGGGCACCAGCTGCCAGCTTTCCTGCTCCATGGTGCGGCGCAGGGCCTGGATTTCGTCGCCATAGATGGCGCGGCCGTTCAGGACCATCTTGAAGCCGTTGTAGTCCTTGGGGTTGTGGCTGCCCGTGACCTGGATGCCACTGCTGCACAGCGTGCTGGCCGCAAAGTAGAGCAACGGCGTGGTGACCAGGCCCACGTCGATCACCTCGATGCCCGCCTCCACCAGCCCCTGGATCAGCGCCGCCGACATGGCGGGGCCTGACAGGCGGCCATCCCGCCCCACCGCCACGGTGGTCTGCCCTTCTGCACGGGCTGCCGTGCCAAAGGCCCGGCCCAGGCCCAGGGCCACGTCTTCGTTCAGGGTGGACGGCACGATGCCGCGGATGTCATAGGCTTTGAAGATGGCGGGGGTCGGTTGCACGCAGGGGGGCCTTTCGCGGAGGGGTTGAAAAGTCCGCTGCATTGTAGGCGGCGGCCTCGCCGGTGTTTGTCAGTCGATGCCGCAGGCGCCAGCCCCACACCCGCCCAAGGCACAGGTCCGAAAACGGCCAGTGGCCGGGCGCCAGGCTCCTATGATCTGGCCCATGACCTCCACCGCCCTGCCCTCCAACCCTACCGCCGACACGGCAGCCGACGAAGGCCGCTACCTGGCGCTGCAGGCGCGCGATGCGCGGTTTGACGGGCATTTTTTCACCGGGGTGACGTCCACCGGCATCTACTGCCGCCCTGTCTGCGCCGTGCGCACACCCCGGCGCGAAAACTGCCGGTTTTTTGCGCTGGCAGCGCAGGCCGAAAGCGCCGGGTTTCGCCCCTGCCTGCGCTGCCGGCCCGAGCTGGCCCCCCAGGCGATGGCGTGGTCGGTGCAAGCCGCCAGCGGCATCCTGGTGCAGCAGGCCGTGCGCCTGCTGGATGCCCCCGACCTCTGGCCCACACCGGCCGCACCCGGCGAGGGGAGCGCCACCGTGGCCCGCCTGGCCGAGCGGCTGGGCGTGAGCGACCGGCATCTGCGCCGCATTTTTGAATCCGCCCTGGGCGTATCGCCGCTGCAATACCTGCAGACGCGGCGGCTGCTCACGGCCAAGCAACTGCTCACCGACACCGCGATGCCCGTGACGCAGGTGGCGCTGGCCAGCGGGTTCGCCAGCGTGCGGCGGTTCAACGCAGCCTTTGTGGGCCACTATGGCCTCAACCCCACCCAGCTGCGCCGCCGTGGAGCGGCGCCCGTCCACGCAGACGGGCCTGGAGCCAGCAGCACGCTGCGCCTGGCGTGGCGGCCACCATTCGATGTGGCAGCGCTGCTGGCGTTTTTTGAGCGGCGCCAGTTCCACGGGGTGGAATGGGTGCTGCCCCAGGAGGCCACCTTGCGCCGCACAGTGCGCCTGCATCATCCGGCCTCGGGCAGCGCAGGCCAGCCCACGGAATCCACGGGCTGGTTCAGCGCCCGCTTTGACGTGACGCGCCACCAAGTGCTGCTGCAGACCAGCGACAGCCTGTACCCGGTGCTGCCGCTGGTCATCCGCCGCGTGCGTGCCATGCTGGACCTGGACGCCGACCCGGCGGCCATCAACGCCGTGCTGCATCCGCATTTCCCGGATGGCGACGGCCTGCGTGTGCCCGGCGCGTTTGACGGCTTTGAGCTGGCCGTGCGCGCCGTGCTGGGCCAGCAGATCACCGTGGCAGCCGCGCGCACGCTGGGCCAGCGGCTGGTGGAGCGGCTGGGCGAGCCCATCGCCACGCCCTGGCCCGAGCTGCACCGGCTGTTCCCCACCGCAGCCACCCTGGCCCGCGCCGATGGCGACACGCTGGGCCAGTTGGGCATCGTGCGCCAGCGGCAGGCGGCCATCGTGGCGCTGGCCCGCGCAGTGGACAGCGGCGCCCTGGCCCTGCATGCGGGCGCCGACGTGCCCAGCACCACTGCTGCCCTGTGCGCCCTGCCCGGTATTGGCGACTGGACGGCGCAGTACATCGCCATGCGGGTGCTGCGCTGGCCCGACGCCTTTCCGGCCGGTGACGTGGCGCTGCACAAAGCGCTGGGGGTACAGCAGCACAAAAACCCGGCACGCGCGGCGCAAGAAGCCTCGCAAGCCTGGCGCCCCTGGCGCAGCTATGCCGTGTTGCGCGCCTGGGCCGCTGGCAGCAGCGGTGCCGGCACGCCTGCACCTGCAGACGCCCAGAAACTATCAAAACCATAGCACCTCAGGCAATAGGCACTAGCGCATGGTGCCGATTTCGCCCCAAAACGTCCCCCATCACCCTCTAGCGACCGCTCCATATGCAGTTTCACCCCCTCACCGTGCAGGCACGGGCAGACACCCCGCTGGGGCCCGTCCGGCTGGCCGCCTCCCCCACCGGCTTGTCGGGCGTCTGGTTTGAAGGTCAGCGCCACGAGCCCACCGCCCACCTGCACGGCACTAGCGCCTGGGCTTTGGTGCTAGGCAATCACCCCGTGCTGCAAGAGGCCGCGCACCAGCTGCAGCAGTACCTGGCCGGAGAGCGCCAGCACTTCGACCTGCCGCTGGATCTGTCGGGCGGCACGGTATTCCAGCAATCCGTGTGGCGCGCGCTGCTGCAGATTGGCCGGGGCCAGACGACCAGCTACGGAGCGCTGGGCCGCCAGCTGGGCAACCCCAGCGCCGTGCGGGCCGTGGGCGCGGCGGTGGGCCGCAACCCGCTGAGCGTGGTGGTGCCCTGCCACCGCGTGCTGGGTGCCGATGGCAGCCTGACCGGCTACGCGGGCGGCCTCGATCGCAAGAGGGCTTTGCTGACACTGGAGAATGCACCCCTTTTTGCCGCCGCCACCCCTCCCATGAAAGCCATTGCATGAACAGCCCCGCCACCCGGCCCGTCTCCACCTGGATCGGTGAATTCATCCTGCTGGCCGCACTGTGGGGCGCGTCGTTCCTGTTCATGCGCCTGGGCGCGTCCGACTTTGGCCCGCTGCCCACTGCCGGCCTGCGGGTGGCGCTGGCCACGGTGTTCCTGTGGCCCATCATGCTGCGCCAGGGCCACTGGCCTGCGCTGCGCGCGCACTGGCGGCCCATTTTGTTTGCGGGCGTCATCAATTCGGCGATTCCGTTCTCGCTGTTCTCGTGGGCGGTGTTGCACATTGCCACGGGCCTGACCTCGATCCTCAATGCCACCGTGCCGCTGTTTGGCGCGTTGATTGCCTGGATGTGGCTGGGCGACCGCATCAACCGCCTGCGCTGGGTGGGGCTGGCGCTGGGTTTTGTGGGCGTGGCCCTGCTGGCCTGGCGCGCCCCCGCTGGTGCCGGGTTCAAGACCGACCATGCTCACTGGGCCATTGCGGCCTGCCTGCTGGCGTCGGCGTTCTACGGCGTGTCGGCCAGTTTTGCGCGGCGCCACCTCACGGGCCTGCCGCCGCTGGCCACGGCCGCCGGCAGCCAGCTGGGCGCGGCGCTCGGCCTGGCCCTGCCCACCTTGTGGCTGTGGCCGGCCCAGATGCCCGGCGTACGTGCCTGGGCGGCCATCCTGGCCATTGCCGTGCTGTGCACCGGCATTGCCTACATCCTTTACTTTCGCCTGATTGAGCACGCAGGCCCCAGCCGGGCGCTGGCCGTCACGTTCATCACACCCGTGTTTGCCGTGCTGTATGGCACGCTGTTCCTGGGCGAGAGCATCACGCCATGGATGGTGGGCTGCGCACTGGTGATCGTGTGTGGCACCCTGTTGTCAACCGGACTTATCAGGACGCTGCGTCCCGCCCGGGCCGCCTCAGAACAGGCCTAAACTTGACACATGGTTTTTTTATCGGGTGCATGCTTTCTGAGGAAAGCCCCATGCGACACGGGTCGCGACATGCCCCCGCTCCTCCCGCAGGGTCGCCCGCCCGTCGTTAGCGCCCCTCCAGCCCCCTCTAAGGCGTATTCGCGGCACCAGGCCGCCCAAGGAAAACGCCATGGGTAACAACACGCTGCTGGCAGGCACGGCCCTCATGCTGCTGCTGTTGGTGCCGGTCTGGCTGTCACCACAAGAGTCGCTGCACCCCTCCCGGCGCACGCTGATCCTGCTCGGCGTGGCGGGCGGGCTGGTCTCCATCGCCGCCTTTGAGGCCCTGCGCTGGAACGCGCCAGAGCTGCACATCGTGGCCTACCCCACTGCCACGGCATTCATGGCGCTGTTCTTTGGCGTGCCGGCGGCGGCCATTACCGCCCTGCTGGCCTTGCAGGCCGCCCTCTGGACCGACACCTCGGCCGCCTGGCCCGCCACGTCCGTTCTGGGGGGCGCACTGGCCACTGGCTGGGGTTGGCGCAGCCTGGGCAGGCGCTGGGCCTGGCCCGACTGGGCACCGCTGGCCGGCCTGACCCTCACGCTGCCGCTGGTGGTTTCGCTGGCCATGATTGCCACAACGGACGCCGGATTGGGCACCCAGACCCTGCACTGGCATCACGGCGCTGGTGTGCTGATGCTGGGGATTGGCTGGCTGGTGATCGCAGCCAGGGCTCGCGCCGAGCTGGCGCGCAGCGAGATTCAGCAGACGTTGGGCCAGCAAGAGCACCAGCTGCGCCTGGCGCTGGACGCCCTGGGGGGCGGCCGCTGGCAGTGGGATGTGGTCGAACGCCGGTTTTCTTGTGACGGCCGGTTTTACGAGGCCTATGGCATCACCAGTGCCGACATGCAGTCGCCCGACCTCTGGCAACGCTGGTACGCCCGGCGCCACCCGCTGGACGCCGAACGCAATGCCGCCAAGCTGGCGCGCGCCATGGACGGGCTGGAGGAAAGCTACGAGGCCGAGTTCCGCGTGATGGACGCAAAGGGCCAATGGCGCTGGCTGATGTCGCGCGGCACTGTTGCCAAGCGCGACGCCCAGGGCCGCCCGGCCAGCCTGATCGGCATGGACGTGGACATCACCGCCCACCGCGAGGCCGAGGAGGCGCTGCAGTCTGCCGAGGCCAAATACACCACCTTCTACCAAACGCTGCCCGACCCGGCGGGCATCACCCGCATTGCCGACGGGTGCTACATCGACGTGAACCCCGCGTTCTGCGAGCTGTTGGGCTTCACGCGCGAGGAGGTTCTGGGCCGCACCTCGTCAGAGCTGCACATCTGGGCCAACGAGCACGAGCGCAAGCGGCTGCTGGAGACCTACCAGCGCGAGGGCAAGGTGGACCGTCTGCCCCTGGTCGCGCAAAGCAAAGGGGTGCAGGTGCCGGGCCTGATGTCGGCACGCTCTGTGCTTGTGAATGGCGAAAACTGCTTTGTTTTCGTTTTCCACGACATGACCGAAGCCCAACGCACCAGCGACGAACTTCGGGCGCTGTACCACCAGTTGCAGCAAGCCGGCCGCCTGGCCCGGCTGGGCGCGTGGGAGGACGAGCGCGGGCGCGGACTGGTGTACTGGTCGGACGTGTGTTTTGACATCCACGGCCTGTCCCCCAACCAGCCGCCGCCCAGCGACTACATCGACCGCCATGTGGCCCCGCAGTACCGCGAGGCGCTGCGCGAAAAATTCCGCCAGAGCATCCGTTCGCGCACCGAGTGGAGCATGGAGATGGAGGTCTATCACGCCGACGGCCATCTGCTGTGGGTGCGCGCAAGCGGCGAACCGGTGATCGAGAACGGCCGCGTGGTCAAGGTGCGCGGCGTGATGCAGGACATCGACGAGGCCAAGCGCGCCGACCAGCGCCTGCGCCAGTCTGAGGAGCGCTTCTCCCGCATCTTCCACCTCATGCCCTACCCCATGGGCCTGTCGCACCGCAGCGACGGCCGCTATATGGACATCAACCCTGCCTGGGTCGATATGCTGGGCATTCCCCGCGAGGAAGCCATTGGCCGCACCGCCGTGGAGCTGGGCATCTTCACGGCCGAAGACCGCCAACGCCTGATGGAGCAAGTCAGCCAGACCGGCCACCTTAGCGACTACGAAGTGACGCTGAACGTGCGCAATGGCCCCCGGCGTACCGTGCTGCAATCGATGCGCGCCACCGAGTTCGACGGCGAGCCCTGCTGGCTGTTCTCGGTGCACGACATCACCGACCGCAAGCGCAACGAGGTACAGGTGCGTGAACGCGAGGCCCTGCTGTCGCTCACCATCTCCGCCGCATCGCTGGGCCTGTGGGACTGGGACCTGCAGACCGGCCTGGTCACAGGCGACCGCCGCTGGCGCGCCAAGCGCGGGCTTGCGGCGACCGGCGACACCACGGCGGCCGTGCAATGGACCACGGCCATCGCCCCAGACGACATCGACCGCATCACTGCGGAATTGGCGCGCCACACCGCCCACCTGGGCACCCCGTTTGACGCCACCTGGCGGCTGAACCAGCCGAGCGAACCGGTGCGCTGGGTGCGCAACCTGGGCAAGATCGTCGGCTTTGACGAGCAAGGCCGGCCAGCCCGCATGCTGGGTGTGGCCATCGACGTGACCCCACAGCGCGAGCAAGAGGTCATGCTGCAGCGCCTGGCGCTGTACGACGCCCTCACCGGCCTGCCCAACCGCGTGCTGCTGGCGCGCAAGCTGCAGGAATGCATGGCCCAGGCCCGTGACACCGGCAAGCAGCTGGGCGTGGCCTACCTGGACCTGGACGGTTTCAAGCCCGTGAACGACCGCCTGGGCCACGGCGCGGGCGACCGCCTGCTGGTGGTGGTGGGCGGCCGGCTCACGCGCGCACTGCAGCCGGCGGACACGGTGGCCCGGCTGGGGGGCGACGAGTTCGTGATCCTGATGCCCGGGCTGGAGTCGGTGGCCGACTGCGAGCGCATTCTGGGCCGCGTGATGGAAAGCGTCTCGGCCCCTTACACGCTGGACACCGAGCGCGTGGTCGTCACGGCCAGCATTGGCTACACCATCTTCCCGCAGGACGACGCCGACGCCGACACCCTGCTGCGCCATGCCGACCAGGCCATGTATGCCGCCAAGCAGGCCGGGCGCAACCGTTTTCACCAGTTCGACGCCGCCCAGGAGCGCGCCGTGCAACTGCTGCGCGCCCAGGGGCACTACCTGCGCGAGGCGCTGGCGCAAGCCCAGTTCACCCTGTACCTGCAACCCAAGGTGGACATGCGCAGCGGCACCGTGGTGGGCGCCGAAGTGCTCTCGCGCTGGCTACACCCCGAGCGGGGCCTGGTGCCACCGGGCGAATTCTTGCCGCTGCTGGAGGGCACCGATCTGGAGATCGGCTTTGGCGAATGGGTGGCCGAGGCGGCACTCACGGTGCTGGAGCAGTTGCAGGATCGGGGCATGCCCATGCCGCTGAGCATCAACATTGCCGCCCAGCACCTGCAGCAGCCGGGCTTTGCCGACTGGGTTGCCGGTTGCCTGGCGCGGCACCCCCGCGTGCCCGCGCACCTGGTCGAGATCGAGATCACCGAAAGCGCTGCCCTGTACGACCTGAGCGCCGTGGCCGACACCCTGAACGCCCTGCGCGCCATGGGCGTGACGGTGGCACTGGACGACTTTGGCACCGGCTACTCGTCGCTGACCTACCTGCGCCGCCTGCCCATGGACACGCTCAAGATCGACCAGAGCTTTGTGCACGGCATGATGGGTGACCCCGGCGACCTGGCCATCGTTCAGGGCGTGATCGGCCTGGCCCGCTCGTTCGGCTACCGGGTGATTGCCGAGGGGGTGGAAACCGTCGAACAGGGGCAGATGCTGCTGCAGCTGGGCTGTTTGCAGGCGCAGGGCTACTGCATCGCCCGGCCCATGCCGCTGGAGGACTTCATCGGCTGGACACCCCATTGGCAGCCCCCTGCAGGGTGGCAGCGCAACCGGCCCATTTAAAAACACTGAAATCGTTGCCAAGCGCTAGTGCCATATGCGCTAACAGCTATGGTTTTGGTAGTAACCAAGCATTCTCGTCGTCCCCTGGAGGCTGGCCTTGAACATCCGCGAACTCCGCGCCGAAGACCTTGCCCCTCTGCTTGGCCTGTACACCCATCTGCACGAGCATGACGACCCGCTGCCCTCTGGACCCGAGGTGCAAGCCGTATGGACTGAGGCGCTCGCCAACCCGCGCATTCGGTACTTTGGAGGGTGGGATGAGGGCCTGTTGGTCGCGTCCTGCACTCTGACCATCATCCCCAACCTCACGCGCGCCTGCCGCCCCTATGGCGTCATCGAGAACGTGGTGACGCACTCGGCCCATCGCAATCAGGGCTGGGGGCACGCGCTGCTGCAGCACACCCTGGCCCATGCCTGGCGGGAGCGCTGCTACAAGGTCATGCTGATGACGGGCCGCAAGGACGAACACACCCAGCGTTTTTACGAGCAGGCGGGGTTTGACCGGCACGGCAAGCAGGCGTTTGTGGCCAAGCCACCGCAGTGACTCGGCAGGACCAGCACGGCGCCCACCCTGCTGGTCGGCGGTGAGATGAAATCAGCCCACCAGGTCCTTCACCTGCTGCAGCGCAGCCGGGTCTTCCATCGTCGTGAGGTCGCCCGGGTCGCGCCGCTCGGCCACGGCCTGCAGGGCGCGGCGCAGCAGCTTGCCGCTGCGGGTCTTGGGCAGCACGGTCACAAAGTACACGCGCGACGGTCGCGCCACGGCGCCCAGCTGGTGATCCACCTGCTTCATCACCTCGCCTTCGAGCTTGAGGCGTGCGGCGTCATCGGTCAGGCCCGAGGCGTCGCGCACCACGGCAAACGCCATGGCCACCTGGCCCTTGAGGCTGTCGGCCACGCCCACCACCGCCACTTCGGCGATATTGGGGTGGGAGGCAATGCTTTCCTCGATTTCGCGCGTGCCCAGGCGATGGCCCGCCACGTTGATCACGTCGTCGGTGCGGCCCAGGATGAAGTGGTAGCCGTCCGCATCGCGGATGCCCCAGTCGAACGTGCTGTAGATCAGCCGGCCGGGAATGCTCTTCCAGTACGTGTTCACAAAGCGCGCGTCGTCGCGCCACACGGTCTGCATGCAGCCGGGAGGCAGCGGGCCTTCGATGGCCACCACGCCCTTCTGGTTCGGGCCGGTCAGCTCCTGCCCCGTGGCCTCGTCGATCAGCTTGACGTCGTAGCCATACATGGCCTTGCCCGGGCTGCCGAAGCGCGCGGTCTGCGGCTCCACGCCATTGGCCAGCGTGAGGATGGGCCAGCCGGTCTCGGTCTGCCAGTAGTTGTCGATGATGGGCACCGAGAGCGCGTCGCTGATCCACTGCGCCGTCGGTTCATCGAGCGGCTCACCGGCCAGCCACAAGGCCTTGAGGCTCTTCACGTTGTACTTCGCCAGGTAAGCCGGGTCCTGCTTCTTGAGCACGCGCACCGCCGTGGGGGCCGAGAACATGTGCGTAACCCGGTACTTCTCGACGATGCTCCACCACACGCCTGCATCGGGCCGCGTGGGCAGGCCTTCATACATGATGGTCGTCATGCCGGCGATCAGCGGGCCATAGATGATGTAGCTGTGCCCCACCACCCAGCCGATGTCGCTCGTTGCGAAGTACGTTTCGCCAGGTTTGGCGTCGAAGATGTGCTTCATGCTCGCGGCCAGCGCCACGGTGTAGCCGCCCGTGTCGCGCTGCACGCCCTTGGGCTTGCCGGTGGTGCCGCTGGTGTACAGCGTGTAGCTGGGGTGGGTCGATTCCACCCACTCGCAAGCCACCACGGTGTGCAGGTGCTGCTCGCGCAAAGGTGCCCACTCATGGTCGCGGCCAGCCTGCAGGTGCATGGGCGCCAGGCCCCGGTTCACCATCAGCACGGCGGTGGGCTTGTGTTTGGACAACGCAATCGCCTCGTCCAGCAGCGGCTTGTAGGGCACCACCTTGCCGCCGCGCGACCCTGCATCGGCGCTGACCACCGCCACGGGCTCTGCGTCTTCGATGCGCGAGGCCAGCGAGCCCGAAGCAAAGCCGCCAAACACCACCGAGTGCAGCGCGCCAATGCGCACGCAGGCCAGCATGGCAAACGCGGCCTCGGCAATCATGGGCATGTAGATGAGCACGCGGTCGCCCTTCTTCACGCCCAGCGACAGCAGCACGGCCGCCATGCGCTGCACCTCGGCGTGCAGCTCGGCAAAGCTGTAGCTGCGCTCGGTGTCGGTTTCGGTGGAGATCGCCACCAGCGCCGCCTGGCTGGCTCGCGTGGCCAGGTGCCGGTCTACCGCGTTATGGCACAGGTTGGTGGTGCCGCCCACAAACCATTTGGCAAACGGCGGATTGCTGTAGTCGCACACCTGCTGGGGCGGCGTCTTCCAGTCGATCAGCTTCGCCTGCTCGCTCCAGAAGGTGTCGCGGTGGTCGATGGACTGGCGGTAGAAGTCGGCGTAGGTGCTGTGTGCGGTCATTGTGGGTGTCTCCTCGGCATCTCTCTCGCCCTGCCAAGACAGCAGGTTTTGAATTCATAATTATTCATGACGGGCTTGCGGCAAACTGACGCAGCAAACCCTCTGCCTCGTCATCCATGGCTCCAGATGCAGCAGGCATATTGATATGTCGGCAAACGTCATACCGGCCTGTCACACTCCCGGACCATGCACCCAGCACCGTCGCCTGCCCCCACGTCCGTCCCGTTCCGCGACGCCTTTCTGTTCTGGCTGAAGCTCGGGTTCATCAGCTTCGGCGGGCCTGCAGGCCAGATCGCCATCATGCACGCCGAATTGGTGGAACGCCGCCGCTGGATCAGCGAAAACCGCTTTTTGCACGCCCTCAACTACTGCATGCTGCTGCCTGGCCCCGAGGCGCAGCAGCTGGCCACCTACATCGGCTGGCTCATGCACCGCACCTGGGGCGGCATCGTGGCGGGGGCGCTGTTTGTGCTGCCCTCGCTGTTCATCCTGATCGGGCTGTCGTGGGTGTATCTGCGTTTTGGCGATGTGCCCGTGGTGGCAGGCATCTTCTATGGCATCAAGCCTGCCGTGACGGCACTGGTGTTGCATGCCGCGCACCGCATCGGCACCCGCGCGCTCAAGAACGGCTGGATGTGGGGCATTGCTGCCGCGTCGTTTGTGGCCATCTTTGCGTTCGACACGCCCTTCCCGGCCATCGTGCTGGCGGCCGGGCTGATCGGCTACTTTGGCGCGCAGCGCTGGCCCGCCGTGTTTGCGCTGGGGGGCGGCCATGCCAACGCGCACAAGGGCTATGGCCCGGCGCTGATCGATGACGACACGCCAACGCCCACCCATGCGCGCTTCTCCCGCGTCCACCTGGTCAAGGTATTGTTGGCAGGGCTGGGGCTGTGGCTGGCGGCCATGGGCCTGCTGGTGGCTACGCAGGGCTGGCAAGGCACGCTCACGCAGATGGGCTGGTTCTTCACCAAGGCGGCCATGCTCACCTTTGGGGGCGCGTACGCCGTGCTGCCGTATGTGTACCAGGGCGCGGTAGAGCACTACCAGTGGCTCAGCGGCCCGCAGATGATTGACGGACTGGCCCTGGGTGAGACCACGCCCGGCCCGCTGATCATGGTGGTGGCGTTTGTGGGTTTTGTGGGCGGCTGGCTGCAGCAGGTGTGGGGGCCGGACGCCCTCTTTGCAGGCGCCGTGGCGGCGGCCACGATCGTGACCTTTGTGACCTTTTTGCCCTCGTTCATCTTTATCCTGGCGGGCGGCCCGCTGGTGGAGGCCACGCACGGCAAGCTGGGATTCACAGCGCCGCTGTCGGCCATCACGGCTGCTGTGGTGGGCGTGATCCTGAACCTGGCGCTGTTTTTTGCCTACCACCTGCTGTGGCCGCAGGGCTTTGGCGGCCGCTTTGACGCCGTATCGGCCGTCATCGCCGTGGGGGCGCTGGTGGCGCTGTTCCGCTTCAAGCTAGGCGTCATGCCGCTGCTGGGCGGCTGTGCGGTGGTGGGGTTGCTGGTCAAAGTGGCCGTGCCCTACTTCGCCTGACCGAAACTCACTCCAATCACTATGATTTTGATAGCTGCCAGCGCTTGAATATCAAGCGCTAGCAGCCAATTTGGCTCAAAACTGATTATTTGATCAGCCCCAGCACGTCCTTGAACGCCGGGTGCTCGCAGCTGCCGAGCCATTCAAACGCCACCATCTCGGTGGTCACCAGCTCGGCGCCTGCGCCGGCCAGGCGGTCGAAGGCGGCGTCGCGGTTGCGTTCGGTCCGCGAGCCACAAGCGTCTGTCACCACCCACACCTCAAACTCATCCTCCAGCAAATCGAGCGCGGTCTGCAGCAGGCAGACATGGGCTTCGCACCCGGCAATGACGATGGTGCCGCGCTCTGCCGCCAGCGGTGCGGGCTTTTGCAAGTGTTTGGGCAGGCTGCGTGCGTTGCCACCCTGGGGCTTGGCCGGGGGGCGAAGCCATTCGCCCAGGCCTTCTTCGGCGGCGCTGAAGTGCATCTTGGCCAGGGTCTTCTGGCACAGGGCGCGCAGCGCGGCGTCGTTGGCGCCCAGGCGAGAGGGGTTTTGCTCGGTGCCCCACACGGGCACGTCCAGCATGCGGGCGATCTCGGCCAGGCGGCGGGCGTTCGCCAGCACGGCGGGGCCCTCAAAGATGGCGGGCATCAGGCGCTCCTGGTAGTCGACCAGGACGAGTTGGGATTCGGCGGCGTCAAGCAGCATGGCAGGGTCTTTCTCTCTGGTGGGTGCAAGGGCCGGATTGTCGCAGCCGTGGCGCAGCGCCGGGGGCTTTGCACCAGCAGGCGTATCTTGAACTTTGCGGGCAGGCCCCAGCGCGCTTGCCTGGCAGGAGCATGGGAGGTCGCTTCATGCAACCCTTGGCTCTGAACAAGGCTCTTACCCGCTGGAATCCGGGCCGGCGGTCGTCATGACCACCCGGGATGACGCAAACGGCAACATCATGGGCCGGTCTTGCCGGGCCTCCCTTGATTCAGGAGTGCCTTGCCAAGGTGGAGTGCAACGTCATCGCAGAGTCGCTGGGATTGCCTTGCTCAGGCTGGCCGATCATGCCGGCGCTCCAAGCCGTCTGGCGGCAATCGGCGGGCGAGGCAGTCTCACCGACCTTCATTCAAACCAACCAGCCTGCTCAAAATCCGGGGCTGTTCATGTCGAGGTAAACGATAAAGTCTGCACCTCAGAACACCGACCAGCCAGTGAACTCTGACAACTCTTGCAGCGCGCGCGTGCCGAGCAGTGAATTGCCAAACGCATTCAGGCCAGGAGACCAGACAGCGATCGATGCATGTCCCGGAACGACGGCAAGAATGCCGCCTCCGACGCCACTCTTGCCGGGGAAGCCGACCGAATAGGCGAAGTCGCCTGAACCATCATAGTGCCCCGCGACCAGCATCAAGGCGTTGACACTGCGTGCCTGAGCTGGGCTCAGCAGGTGGGCTGCGGAGTCGAAGCCGGCCAGGAACCGGCCGACGCTGGCCAATTGCTGGCAGTTCATCGCGATCGCGCATTGGCGACAGTAAATCTGCAGAAGCCGTTCGCATTCCGTGTGCAGATTGCCGCACGAGCGTAGAAAGTACGCCAGGGAGAAATTGCGGTAGGCCGTGCGGTATTCCGAGGCGGCAACCTGTTCATCAATCGAGATCCGGTCATCTCCAGCCGCCGTGCGAACGAAATCCATCAGTTCGTCGAGTCCGCCGCACGCGTCGGGCGCATCAAGCATGGCGTCGGTGGTGACCAGTGCACCCGCATTGACGAAAGGATTGCGCGGTTTGCCGCCTTCCTGCTCAAGCTCAATGACCGAGTTGAAGGTGTAGTTAGATGGTTCCTTGCCCACCCGCTTCCAGAGCCGGTCGCCGTGACGGCCCAATGCGATCGCCAGTGAGAAGACCTTTGAGATGCTCTGGATCGAAAACGGTGTCGCAGCGTCGCCCGCGCTCAGCTGCTCACCACTGGCCAGGCACACACTGATCCCGAACTGATGCACATCAACGCTGGCCAGTTGCGGAATGTAGTGCGCCACCTGGCCGCGTTTGTGTGCGCGCTTCATGCGCGCGTCGAGCCCTACCAGAAAGCTCTGGAGCGTTTCCAAAGCGGCACGGTCCATCGTTCAAACCAGATAACGCCGCGCCAGCAGCGCCCAGTATGCAGCGCCAATGGCCAGGTTGGCGTCGTTGAAGTCGTAACCCGGGTTGTGCACCATGCAGGCGCCCAGCTTGTCGCCATCCCCGTTTCCGATCAACAGGTAGCTGCCGGGGCACTTCTCCAGCATGAAAGCGAAGTCTTCGCTGCCGGTGAGCGGCGGGGCCTGCAGCACGACGCGCTCGGCACCAACCAATTCGCTGCCAATCTGGCGGGCGAAGTCGGTTTCGTCCTTGCTGTTGACCAGTGCCGCGTAGCCGCGCCGGTAGTCGATTTCAGCCTTGACGCCAAAGCTCTGCGCCTGAGCGTGGGTGATTTCGGTAATGCGCTGCTGCAGCAGACTGCGCACCTCAGAATCGAGCGCGCGCACGCTCAGCTCGAGATATGCGCTGTCGGGAATGACGTTATTGACGCGCCCGGATTGCAGCACCCCCACGGTCACCACCGCTGTTTGCAGTGGATCGACATTGCGCGAGACTACTGTCTGCAACGCCATCACCAGGCTGGCTGCTGCCACCACCGGATCGGCTGTCTTGTGCGGCACAGCGCCGTGACCACCATGACCTACCAGCGTAATGTAGACCTTGTCAGAGGAGGCCATCATTGGGCCTTCGCGAAAGATCAAGTGCCCCTGTGGCCAGCCGGGCATGTTGTGCATGCTGAAGACAGCGTCACATGGGTATTTGTCGAACAGGCCGTCGTTGATCATGCGTACGGCGCCACAGTCGCTGGTGCCGTATTCCTCCGCAGGCTGGAAAATCAGGTTGAGTGTCCCTGAGAAGTCACCCTGCTCTGCCAGCACCCTGGCTGCCGCCAACAGCATGGCCGTATGTCCGTCGTGGCCGCAGGCGTGCATGACGCCCTGGTTGCGACTTGCGTACTGCAGCCCCGTGGCCTCCTGGATCGGCAGTGCATCCATGTCCGCGCGCAGGCCCAGCGTGCGCTTGCCGTCGCCACGCTGGAGTTGCCCGACCACACCGGTTCCGCCCAGGCCGCGCTCAACGTGGTAACCCCAGTCCCGCAGTCGTGCAGCCACCAAATCACTGGTGCGCAGCTCTTCGAATGGCAGCTCGGGGTGCTGATGGATATCACGGCGCAAAGCGATGAACTCGTCTTCGTGTGCGCGTACCGCCTGCAAGGTGTCTTGAACAGTCATGCTATGAACTCACAGTCCGGAAAAATTCGCCTGGTGATCATTTCTGTAGTTCCTTATCACCGCCGGTTTCGCGCATGAGCAGAATGCCGACGATGGCGATCAAGCTGGTGATAAGTACGTAGAGCGCTGGCGCCGCCGGGTTGTTGGTCACCTTGATCAGCCAGGTGATCACCAGTTGCGCGGTGCCGCCAAACAGCGCCACACCAAAGGCATAGGCAATCGACAGCCCGAGCGCGCGTACATGACCAGGGAACAGCTCCGGGATGGCCACCAGCGTTGGCGCGCCACCAATGCCCGTGAGCAATGCCAGCAGCGCAGTCGCCAGTGCCAGAGTGGCAACGCTGGTATGGTCGATGAGCAGCATATAAGCCGGATAGACCAGAACAAACAATGCCACGCGAGCCCAGAGCATCACAGGTTTGCGCCCATACAGATCTGACAGCCAGCCCCCCAGCAGCGCACCCGCCCAGGTCGCCACGCCGAATACGATGGTCGCCGACATGGCGATCGTCGCGGAGAGCTTGAGCGTGGTCACGGCATAAGTGGTCATGTAGATCGCCGCATAGGTCGAGATCGTCACACCCAGGATCACCATGAGCGCCAGCATGATCGGGCGCAGATGGTGCCGGATATCGGCCAGCGGGCTCTTGATGGGTCCGCTATGCGTGGGATGCTCGAGGCTCTCAGGCATGTGGCGGCGCAGAAAGAAAGCAATGGGGATCAATGCCAGACCGAGCAAAAAAGGGATACGCCAACCCCACGCCAGCATCTGCTCCTTGCTTAGCGCCAGCGTGAGCACAATGCCGACGACGCCAGCCGCCAGCGACGCTATGCCCTGGCTGGCAAGCTGCCAGCTGCCATACAGGCCACGCCGGCCCGGGGGGGCGATCTCGATCAGATACGTCGTAGACGGCCCGACCTCGCCGCCCAGGGCCAGCCCCTGCACCAGCCGACAGGCAATGACGATGATGGGTGCCGCCAATCCGATGCTTGCGTACGAGGGTGTGAGCGCCATGCCGATCGTGCCGATCGTGATGAGCGCAATGGTCAACAGCATGGCCGGCTTGCGTCCGACACGATCAGCAAAAGAGCCGATCAGCAGCCCGCCCAAAGGGCGCGTGATGAAGCCAACGCCAAAGACCGCTACCGACAGCATCACCGTGACCAGCGGCTCGTCAGCAGGAAAGAAGGTCTGGCCGATATATACCGCGAAGAACGCGTAGGTGGTGAAATCAAAGAACTCCAGCGCGTTGCCCGCCACTGTTGCAGCCACGACGCGGGGCTGCACCTTGCTCGTCGCGGCAGTTAAATTGTTCGATACGCCCTGGGATGTGGGCGGCAACGCGACGTCGCCCATACTGGAATTTTGAACGCCCATGAATTTGTCTCCGGATGATTGCTGCTGCCCTGGACGACAGCGTGCGAAATCATATGAATCATGATCAAATGCGTCTAATGCATAATTTATTCGGAATGCATTCAAAAAACTCATGCGACTAAGGAAATGAACCTGCGCCATCTGGAGTACCTGCTGGCTGTGGCGGACACCGGTTCGTTCAGCCGCGCCGCAGAACGTTGCCACATCACCCAGTCCGCCCTGAGTCGCAGCATTCAGACCCTCGAAGACGACCTCGGAGCACGTCTGATCGACCGAATGGGCAAGCGCAACGAGTTGACGCCGTTCGGCCAGACCGTTGCAAGCCGGGCGCGCCGCATGGTGCTGGATGCCGTTGAGCTAAAACGCAGCGCACAGCTATTGCAAGAGGGCTACTTGGGGGTCATCCGCATTGGGCTCGGCGCGGGGCCTACTGCACTGCTGATGCAGCCTTTTCTGCGTTACATGGCCTGCATGCATCCGAGAGTGCAGGTCAGCCTCGAATCCGGCCCCCCGGAGTTGCAGACCAACCGCTTGCGCGAACGTGGATTCGACGCACTGGTTGTGGATCTACGCAGCGTCACGCCAGCTGATGACCTGTTGATCGAAGATTTGGGTCAAATGCGCGGTGGTTTCATCTGTCGCGCGGGTCACCCCCTTGCCAAGCTCAACACCCCCATTACATTTGCACACCTCCAACGCTATCCGTTAGCGTCGACTTCACTTAATCCGGAGTTGGCACGTCTTCTGATCACCCGCTATGGACCCGCAGCGGATCCCCAGGTCGCGGTGACCCTGCGCTGCAACGATGTCAACAGTTTGCTACACGCGGTACAAGGCAGTGACGCGGTGTTCCTCGGCCTCGTCAGCCCCGCGCGTGAAGCCATCGCCAACGGTAGCTTGGTGGAGTTGCCTATCACTCCGGCGTTGAACGAGGGCGCACACTTTGCGTTCGTTACCCTGGCCGACCGTACTGAAGCGCCTGCCATGGGAATTTTTCGCCAGTTTGTAGCCGAGCATCTGCATGACTGAGATCCCCTTGTGGGCCACGCTAAATCTTCCAAGAGCCTTGGTTCAAAGTCTGCGAGCACCGGGGGCATCCACTCATCCCGATTGCACTTGAATGCAATCTCGTAAAAGATTTGGAACAGCCTTGAAGGATCGCAATCGCTGCCAAGCGGGCGCTCGCAAAAAATTGACGAGCGGTTGGAACGAGTCGATTGCTGCAAACCGTCGTGTCACAGAAGCCGGCCACCAGAAACCCAGCTGCTGGACCATGGCCGACAGTGCTACATATCCAGGCGGGCAAACACATTCAACCGGGAATATCAGCCCCCGAGCCCCACAACTGCCCCACCCCCCGCGCCAGCTCCACCGCCATCGCCACCGCGTTTGTAGGGTGCGCTACGCAATCCGTGCTCCAGAACTCTCCCACCCCTGCCGCGTGCAGCGCGGCCAGGGCCTCTGCGTCGATCAGCGCGTGCGTCACCGCCACGTCCACCGAGGCAGCGCCCGCCTGCAGCAGCAGCCGCGCCGCCTGGGCCAGGGTGTGGCCGGTGCTGGCCATGTCGTCGAGCAGCACCACCGCCCTGCCCTGCACGGCCACGGGTGGCAGGTGGATGGTGACGCTGCGGTCGCCGTGGCGTTCCTTGGTGCAGACGGCGTGCTCCAGGCCGTGGCGCGCGGCGGCCTGGGCCACCCATTGGGCGGATTCGCCGTCGGGGCCCACCAGCAGCGCGCCGGGGCGCTGCTGCACGATCCAGTCGGCCAGCAGCGGCGCGCCGCTCAGGGCCACGGTGCGCGCGGCGGGCACGGCATCGTCAAGCGTGGCGACGCGGTGCAGGTGCGGGTCCACGGTGACCACGGAGTCGAACAGGCTGGCCAGGAAGGGGCCGACGATTCGCTGGCTCACGGCCTCGCCAAGGTGGAAGGCGATGTCCTGGCGCATATAAGCCAGGTACGGCGCCACCAGCGTAAGCTGGCGCACGCCCAGGCTGCGCGCACTGCGCGCGGCGAGCAGCAGCTCGATGAGTTTTTCGTTGGGCTGGTCCAGGCTGCGCAGCAGCACGGCGCGTGCCGGCAGTTGGCCCGCAGCGTCTACGGGCAGGGTGAGCTTGAGCTCGCCATCTGGGAAGCGGTGGCGCGCGATCTCCAGCGCGGGAAGGCCGCAGGCGGCGGCCAGGCGGGCGGCGGCGGCGCGTTCGCCGTCGAAGTGCAGCAGGCAGGCCGCGGGGGCGTCGGGCGCGGCCATGCTCAGAACTCCACGAACACGTGGGGCACATCGTCGGCGCTGCCGATGCGGTAGCCACTGGCGCGATGGCTGGCCTGGCGGGCAAACTCCAGGTCGGCCGGGAAGCCCGCATGCACGCGGTACATGGGCTGGCCTGGGGTCACGGCGTCGCCGAGCTTGCACAGCAGGTCCACGCCCGCGCCCTGCACCTTGGGTGCGCCGGCCAGGCGGGCAATGCGGGCGATCTGCTGGTTGTCTATGCCCGCCACCACGCCGGCGGCGGGTGCGCAGATCTCGAATTGCAGCGCGCCAAGGTTGGGGCTGTTGTGGTCGAACTCCTTGGCGCCCTGCGCGGCGATGATGTCGCGCATGCGCGTCAGTGCGCGGCCGGAGTCGAGGATGTCGCGCGCGATGCCGTAGCCGTCGCCGCCGCGCACGTCGGGGTCGCACTCGATCAGGCGGCCCGCCAGGCGCAGGGCCTTCTGGCGCAGGTCGTTGGGTGCGCGCGGGTCGTTCTCCAGCACGCGCATCACGTCGCGCGCCTCCAGCATGGGGCCTATGCCGTTGCCTATGGGCTGGCGTCCGTCGGTGATGACCACGTCCAGTGACAGGCCCATGCGCTGCGCCACATATTCGAAAAGGCGACGCAGGCGCTGCGCGTCGGGCATAGACCGCACTTTGGCCGTAGGGCCGATGGGGATGTCTAGCACTAGGTGGGTAGAGCCCGCGGCGATCTTCTTGGACAGAATGGACGCCACCATCTGCCCAGCGGAGTCGATGGACAGCGGCCGCTCCACGGAGATGAGCACGTCGTCGGCGGGCGAGAGCTGAGCCGTGCCGCCCCAGGCCAGGCAGCCGTGGTGGTCGCGCACGATGGCCTGCAACTGCTCCAGCGGCAGTTCCACGTGGGCCAGCACCTCCATGGTGTCGGCCGTGCCGGCGGGCGAGGTGATGGCGCGTGAGGAGGTCTTGGGGCACAGCATGCCGTGCGCAGCGACGATGGGAACCACCAGCATGGAGGTGCGGTTGCCCGGGATGCCGCCGATGCAGTGCTTGTCCACCACCTGCGGGGCGTGCCAGTCCAGCCGCTGGCCGGTCTGGACCATGGCGTCGGAGAGGAAGTACACCTCCTCGCGGTCGAGTTCGTCGCGGTTGCAGGCGACGACAAAGGCTGTGAGCTCGATCTTGGAATATCGGTGGTCGGCAATGTCGCGCACGATGGCGCGGAAATCCGCGCGCCCCAGGCGCTCGCCCGCGATCTTGCGGAACAGCGCCCCCATGGATTCGGGCGGCTCGGCCTGGGCCACGGCCACCTTGTAGCCGGGCTCCACGCCCAACTGGGCAAAGGCGTCCTCCGACAGGCCCAGCTCGTGGCAGCCGACGATGGCGGAGTCGTCCACCACGTTCACCGTGGCCAGGATGCGCAGCCCGTTGGCGCGCACCTCGATCTTGGACAGCGCCTGGAAGCCCTCGGCCCGGTACACGGCGCAGTCGCGGTGCAGGTAGGCCACGTTTTCGCGCCAGGTGTCGATGGCCACTCGGCGAAGGGCCAGCTGGGAGCGCGGCGGCGCGTCGTCGGCCGGGGCCGCGGGCATGGCAGATGCGGGTAAGGAAGATGTCGCGGAAGGCATCACGCCAGCCTAACGCCAAAGTGCCCGCTCAGCCCCCGGGAGCTTCCCGCCCTGGCGCGATTGTGCTGCATATCTTCCCGCTCACATGATCTGCATCAAGATTCTGAGCCCGCTCACCGGGGACGCAGGCGCAACAACCGCCCTTGCGGGCTGTCGGTCAGCAGGTACAGCAGGCCGTCGGGCCCCTGGCGCACGTCGCGAATGCGCTCACCGTTGCCTTGCAACAGCCGTTCTTCCTTCTGCACCTTGCCACCCGCCACCTCCAGCCGGTGCAGGGTGCCAAACTTGAGCGACCCGACAAACAGGCTGCCTTGCCACGCCGTGCCGTAGCGCGTGCTGGTCAGGAACGCCATGCCCGAGGGGGCGATGGACGGTGTCCACTGGTGCAGCGGCTGGTCCATGCCTGCGCGCGCTGTGCCTTCGCCCATCTTGCCGCCGCCATAGTTCTCACCGTAGGTGATCACCGGCCAGCCGTAGTTGCGCCCAGGCTGGGGCAGATTGATTTCGTCGCCGCCCTGCGGGCCATGCTCGTGCATCCACAATTTTCCGTCGGGACCTATCGTGGCGCCCTGGGGATTGCGGTGGCCGTAGCTCCAGATCTCGGGCAAGGCGCCGGGCTGCTTCACGTAGGGGTTGTCGGGCGGCGCTGCCCCGTCCGGGGTGATGCGGATGACCTTGCCGTGGTGGTTGTCGAGCTTTTGGGCGTCGTCCTTGCGGTGGTAGCGCTCGCCCAACGCCACAAACAGGTTGCCATCACTGGCCTGGGCAATGCGGCAGCCAAAGTGCAGCGCGCTCTCGACCTTGGGCCGCTGGCTGAAGATGATGCGCACGTCCTGCAGGCTGCTGGCATCTGCCGACAGGGTGGCGCGCGCCACCGCCGTGCTGTTGCCCGCCGTGCCACCAGCGGCGGGCTCGGCAAAACAGAAGTAGATACGGCGGGTGCGGGCAAAGTCGTTGTCGGTCACCACGTCCAGCAGGCCGCCCTGCCCGCCCGCTGCCACCGGCGGGACCCCTGCCAGCGCAGGCCCCACCTGTCCCGTGGCACTGACCACGCGCAGGCGCCCCGGGCGCTCAGTCACCAAAAACTGCCCGCCGGGCAAAAAGGCCACCGCCCAGGGATGCACCAGACCGGTGGCAACGGGCACCAGCGACACCGCTGGCGCAGGGGCGGGTGCGTTTTGGGCATGGGTGACGGTCTGCGTGCCCGTCACTATCAAAAACAGAGCTAGCTGCGCTTTGTACAACGGCGCTACCGGCCGATTTGGTGTCCAACCCATGCCTTCAACCTCCTTGTATTCCCGGGCCATGCTTTACGTCCTGCACCAGCGCGGTACAGCCCCCATCTGGCGCACATCTTGCAAGCTGCAGTTGCCTGTGAAAAGGCTGGAACCACCGATTTATCTGAATGAAATCAACAGCTTGTAAAAACGATTATTTTTTATAAATAACCATATCGTGTTACCCTTCGCCCCCATGTCCAGATGGTTATGCACCCTCATCCTTGCTTGCGCCACCGCAGCGCATGCTGCGCCCCAGGGCACCAATTCTGACGATATGGACCGCTTGCTCGCGGACAAAGGGCTTCTCACTCGACTTGAAGACGTGAGCCACAAGGTGGCAGACAAAGCCCAGACCGTTGCCGGCCATGCGGGTGACCTGGTGGTCAACGCCATGGGCTTTTTGGGCGTCCCCTACAAGCGCGGCGGCAACAGTGCCGAAACCGGGTTTGACTGCAGCGGCTTTGTGCGCGCCATCTACGAACAGACTGTGGGCCTGCTATTGCCCCGCCGTGCCGATCAGCAGGCGGCTGCCACCCAGGTCATCGACAAGAAAGAACTCCAACCCGGCGACCTGGTGTTTTTCAACACCATGCGCCGCAACTTCAGCCACGTGGGCATCTACGTGGGGGACGGCAAGTTCATCCACTCGCCCCGCAGCGGCTCAGAGATTCGGGTGGAAGACATGAGCATCGCCTACTGGGCGCGCCGCTTCAACGGTGCTCGCCGCGTGACCCCCGGCGAGGGTATCGAGAGCGCTCAGACACCCCAAGCGCAGAAGTAGCCCCTAAAACGCTCCCGACTTGCCCGACTTGCCCGACTTGCCCCATTGCCAGCCGAGGGGATCAGGGCTTGACCACGTACACCGTCTCGGTGCTGCGGATCGGGCCACCAGTCACATTGACGGGCCCAGCAGATGGATCGCCTCGCAGCAGTGCCTTGGCAGCGGCCATATCGGCCTGGTAGCGCGCCCGGGCTTCGGATTCACACCCCTTGCGTTCAGCCGTCGGCATGGCGCGGCATTCCTCCAGGCTCACCTTGAGCCCGCCACCCGCTTCGCGAATCGCAGACTGGTAGCGCTGCTGTGGGGTGGTGTCAGGCACTGCACCCCGCGCCAGCGAGGCCTCGTCGCTTTGGGACTGCGCAGCGGCCGGTAACGACAGCGCACCGCCCAAGGCCAGGGCCGACAACAGTACTGCAGCCGGTCGCGCCACCCAAAGGTTCCATGACCGGCGCTGGGCCCCGGCCGATGCCACGGAGCCAGAAGTGAGGAGAGTGGAGGACGAAGTGAACATGGTCGGTACACCTTTCTGTCTTGATAAAGTTTGCGGCGATTGCAACTGCGAGATGCACCCAACCGCCCTTTGCATGCCCCACTGTAGCCCCGTGCGTGACCTGCTCAGCGCCAGCACCAGCCGCGCTACCATGTCGGACACGACCCACAGGGCATTGCCATGAACCACTCTCCCGCACTGCCAACCGACGCAGCGGCTGCACATGACAAGGGCTATCTAAGGCGCCTGCTGTCCGAGCGCAACCAAATGCCTGCCGGCGGCACCGGCGTGATTGATGCCGCGATTGAACAGGCGTTTGTGCGCAGCGTGGCCATTCTGGTGCTGGACATGTGCGGCTTCTCGCGCATCACCCAGAGCCACGGCATCATCCATTTCCTGGCGATGATCCACCAGATGGAGCAGGCGGCGCGGCCGGCCATCGAAGGCAATGGCGGCGAGGTCATCAAGCAGGAGGCCGACAACCTGTTTGCAGTCTTCGCCACGCCCGAGCAAGCGCTCGAGGCCGCCCTGGACACCTTGCGCGCCCTGAGCGCCATGAACACCGTGCTACCCCCCGAGCGGGCGCTGAACGTGAGCGCAGGCATTGGCTTTGGCCCCACCCTGGTGATTGCGCGCGAAGACCTGTTTGGTCCCGAAATGAATTGCGCCTGCAAACTGGGCGAAGACATTGCCATGGCCAACGAGATCCTGCTCACCGAGGCGGCCTGGACCAGCCTGCCCACTGGGCGCTACGTGTGCTCACGCACCGACCACCAGATATCGGGGATGGAATTGCACGCTTACCGCTTTGATCGCTGCCTTTTTGACCGCCCCTTGCATCCCTCGGCCGCCCCATCTCCCACCACATCCCTGCCTGCGGGACGCTGACAGGGGGCATTGTCCGACAGCATTTGGACTGCCCGATCTGTAAAGTGACTCCATCGTCTGAACCAACTATCAAGGGGGAAAACATGCTGTCATTGCTGGGGATGTTGCTGATTGGTTTGGTGGTGGGCCTGATCGCCCGGGCCGTCAAACCCGGGGACGACAAGCTGGGCTGGATCATGACGGCGCTGCTGGGTATTGCAGGCTCTTTTCTTGCCAGCTACGTCGGTATGGCCCTGGGTTGGTATGCGCAAGGGGACAGCGCTGGCTGGATTGCCTCGGTGCTTGGAGCCGTCGCCCTGCTGGTGGTGTATGGCCTGGTCAAGGGCAAGTCTTGAGACTTGATAAAACGCGCTGAGCTGCCCACATTTACGCTTAGAACCTGTTCTTAGACACCCACATTCGTCCACCCACCTTCTTTCAAATTGCCACCCATGCCCACCTCACTGCAAATGGCTGCCGGAGACCCTGAACTGGCTGCGGCCGTGCGCCGCGCGCGCAAGCTGCTGCACCGCCGCGCGGTGGTGGCAGCAGCCGCCAGTGTGGTGCCTGTGCCGGGGCTGGACTGGGCGGTGGATGCCGCCCTGCTCTCCCGCCTGATCCCCCAGATCAACGCTGAGTTCGGCCTCACAGCCGAGCAGATCGACCAGCTGGACCCCAAAAAGCGGGAGCAGGTGCAAAAGGCGGTGGGCTTGGTGGGGTCGGTGCTCATCGGCAAGCTGATCACCCGCGAGCTGGTCTTGCGGGCCACCCAGACTGTGGGGCTGCGGCTCAGCACCAAACAGGTCGCCAAATACGTGCCCCTGGCCGGCCAAGCGGTGGCGGCGACCATCGGCTACGCCACCCTGCGCTACCTGGGGGAGCAGCACTTGCGGGACTGCATCCGTGTGGTACAGCAGGCCCAGCTGCACTTGCCGCCGCCGACGTCAGCCTCTGCGGTGAAACACTGACTCCCGAGCCCGATGGCAACAAGAAAAAAGGGCCCTGGGGCCCTTTATTCTTCGTAGCGACGCCGTACCGGCTGCGCGTCAACTCGCCGAGCAGACAAAGCTGCTGGCATCCTCCACACTGCCCGAGCCCTTGTACTTGGCAAACTGCGGGTAGGGGCACAGCGGACGCGTGCGGTTGGGGAAGTCGGTGTTGGTGGGCAGCGCCTTGGCCGCAATGCTTTGCGGTGCGATGCCCTTCTCCACCCAGTCCACCATGGTCTGGATCGAGTCAAAGTTGTCGGTAGCCGGACCGCCCGAGCAGTGGTTCATGCCCGGCACCAGGAAGGTCCGCGCAAAGTTCTGCGTGGCCGCCATGCCGCCGTTGTTCGCGGCCAGGCGTTCGTAGTAGTCCACCGTGTCAAACGCCGAGAAGATCGGGTCAGACATGCCGTGGATGAACAGCAGCTTGCCGCCGCGCTGCTTGTAGGCCGCCAGTTTGTCGTCGGCATAGGTGTCGTAGACGGCAGAGTACGCGGCCAGGCGTGCGGGGTCGGTATCAAAGTTGAAGGCCAGCGGGTTGAACGAGAGATCCGGCGGTGTGAAGAACTCGTTGACCAGGGCATCCACCATCAGTGTGATGTAGCGTGCGTCGGGCGTGGCCGTGGTCGAGTTACCCAGCGTCCAGGACCGCCAGCCGGGAGCCGCCAGCCCGGCATCCCACGGTTGGCCGGTGTACAGCGCCTTGCCCACGGAGTTGCGGGGCCCGGCAAACACGCTCTTGAGCGCACCCACCTGGGCGGACGACAGGCAGCTGTCGGTCTTGCCGCCCGTGCATTGCAGCACGGCGGGGTCAAACGCCTTGCAGGCATTGACGTTTTGGGCCAGGCCGTCCACCACGCCGTCGGCCGCGTCGCAGGTGGCATTGACTGCAGTGGCCACCAGTTTGAGGTCGCTGTTGCTGAAGGCCTTGGAGAGGATGCGGTTGCCACTGGCGTCCTGCGGCGCAATGGCGTTGAACTGGATGGTGTTCCACATGGCGGCCACCGTGGCACCGCTGGACACGCGCATAGCGGGCGCTCCGGCGGTGATGCCGTCAAAGTAGTCCGGGAACCGCTGCGAGAACATCATGCCCTGGCGCCCGCCGCCGGAGCAGCCAGAGAAATAAGAGTAGTCGGGCTTGCGGCCGTAGCGCGTGCTGATGAGCGACTTGGAGGCCACAGCCGTCTTGTCGTAAGAGTTGTAGGCATGGTCGGTGCGCGCCTGCGGGTCGGCGCCAAAGCTGGCGCTGGTGCCGGTATGGCCCGCATCGGTGGACACCACCGCAAAGCCCTGCCCCAGTGGCGATGGCGTGCCGCTCGAAATGCTGGAGCTGAGCGAGGTGTCGCGCAGGATGCCGTCGTTGCCGCCCCCGCCGATGAACAGAAAGCGTCCGTTCCAGCGGTCGGGCAGGCTCAACTGAAAACCGATTGCATAGTTCTTGCCATCCACACCCACACGCGGATTGATGGCACCCGTGACCACACAGTGCCCGGGCAAAAAGTCGCCCGTGGCAGCGCCGCCGGGGCGGCGCGTGCCCGGCGGCACATAGCTGGTGGACAAGCTGGTGTTGCTGAGCTGCGCGTTGGTGCTCAATGCGGCGCAAGCGGCGGCCGGGTTGGCGCTCTCGGTCACCAGCACGGCGTTACCGCCGCCGCAGGCACTGAGCAATAACGGCAGCAGCATGGCGGCGGGCAGCGCAACGCGTTGCGCGATGGGGGTGTCCAATGACAGGGATGGCATGGTGGTCTCCTCGGTGAATCGGTCTTGTGGGGTTGAACCATCGGCGCAGGAATGCCCGGCGACGGCCGTCAGGGCGTCGCAGAAGAAGGTGCGCAGATTTTTTGGAGGGCGAAGGGCCTTGCTGCTATCGCAGGGCTTTGCGCCCTGTGATAACGGACCCGTACCGACTCAGTCGGCCTTGAAGCCCGTGGCGGCCACGGCCTTGCCCCAAGTGACCGTGTCGGCCGCGATGATGCGGGCGAACTCCTCGCGACTGGTCCCCGTCACGCGGAAACCGGCCTCTTCCATCTTGGCCTTGCCCTCGGGGGACTGCACGGCCTTGATGATGTCGGCGCTCAGCTTGGCGACGATCTCGGGGGGCGTCTTGGAAGGGGCCACGACGCCGAACCACGAGTTGAACTCCAGGCTGGGGTACCCCTGCTCCTTGATGGTCGGCACATCGGGCAGTGCGTTGGACCGGGTACCGCCTGTGGTGCCCAGCGCCACCAGCTTGCCGGCCTTCACGTTAGGGGCGGCCAGGCCCACGCTGGCAAACACGCCCTGCACGTCACCGCTGAACAGACCGCCCAGCGCATCGGTGGTGTTCTTGTAGTGCACCGGTTCGGGCTTGAGCTTGACTGCCTCGCCAAACATGAAGGCGCCGAAGTGACCCGGCGTGCCCGCGCCAAAGGTGGCCAGGAACAGGCCCTTTTGTTGCTGGGTCCAGGCCACAAAGTCCTTCACATTGCGCGACGGCACCTTTTGCGGGTTGACCAGCAACGCAAAGTCGGCGGTGACCACCTGGCTCACGGGGGCAAAGTCCTTTTGCGGGTCGTACGGCAGCTTGTTGTAGCTGCTGGGCGCAATGCTGAGCTGGCCGGTTTCGCCCAGCATCAGTGTGTAGCCATCGGGGGTGGCGCGGGCGGCCTCGGTCGCAGCGATCAGGCCACCGGCGCCGGGCTTGTTGTCCACGATCACGCCCAGGTTGCCCCAGCCTTCCGACAGCTTCTGCGCCAGCAGCCGCGCCACGATGTCCGGCCCCGTGCCCGCCGGAAAGCCCACGATGATGCGCACCGGCTTGTTGGGGTAACTTGCCGTCTGCGCCAGGGCGCCGGTGGCAGGGGCCAGGGCCGCCACCACCGTGGCTGCCAGGCAGACGCTGCGCAGGGCATGGCGGCGGGAGAGTCCACGAGACAGGGTGCGGGTGAGCGTGGAAAAAGAGGTCATGGCAAGGTCTCCAGGGTGTTGTTGTGTGCTGTCGGTCATCAAAAAAAGGAATAGCAGGACTGCGGTGCGGCTACATCAGCTCCCAGAACCGCATGGCCACGGCGTCCGGGAACCGCGCCCCGGTGCCGGTGAACATGCGCTCCCCGATCCAGCGCAGCGCGGGAGACGCTGTCTCGAACTGGGGGCTGCAGCGAAAGTAGATCTGCGCCGGGTCCACCACCTCGCCACGCACCAGGCGGGCCATCAGCTCCGGCGGGCCGGACCGCACAGCGCGGTTTTGCACATAGATCAGGTCGCCGCCATCCGCCTCCAGCGTGTAGCGCGCGTCCAGCTCGGCCAGGGTGTCGCTCACGATGAGCTGAAAATCCGCCCCGCCAGGCATCACCCGGGCCTGCCAGCCATCGCCCAGGGCTTTCCCGCCCAGGATGGGGATGAGCCGGCGAAGGCCGTGCACGGTGCGGCCCACCTCCTGGGGCACGCCCACCTCCACGCGCAGGTCGGCAAAAAATCGCAAACGGGGTTCCACAAAGGGCACGGGTTCGGTCATGGGCTCCATCTTTCGGGTGTCTGGCAAGGGGATGGCGCATGCTGGACGGCTTGCACCCAGCCTGCTTGCGGGGTTGCACCTAGCGTAAATCCCGTGGTGCTTGACCCCTGTCATCCCTGAAGATGACAGCCATGACAACGCCCACCCGGCACACCCCGCGCGATTCATGAGGCACTGGCTCCCTGCAAGCACCTCGGGCAGCGGCATTGCCCCCACGCCCAACCTCACGGGCTCGGCCCTGGGCGCCATGGTTCACCAGCTGGGCGACGACGGGTTTGCCTGCGGCATGCTGCAAGAGCTGGCCCCCGTGCTGCCCGCAGCGTCGTGGTCGGTGTACCGCACCGGGCGCCATTGCAAACCCACCTTGTTCATGTCTGCCAGTTACGGCATTCCCGACACCACACAGGACTGCTGGTGGGCGTACCTCTCGGGCCCCTACCGCACCGACCGCACCTGGGGCCGCTCGCTGGACGAAGCCGCCCCGGCCGAAGCGCCCACCCAGTTGTGCCACCTGACGGCGCCCGAGGTGGACGCAGAACACCGCGCCCGCGTATACGAAGCCCATGGCGTGGCCGAGCGGGTGTCGGTGGTGGAACACGAGAGCGACGGCTCGGTCTTTGCCGTCAACTTCTACCGCCACCAGCACCAAAAGCCCTTCCAGGACCGGCAGATCAGCGACTTTGAGGGCATGGCCCCGGTGCTGCTGGCGCTGACCCGCAAGCACATCGCCCTGGCCCAGCGCCCCGGCGTGCTGCAACCCGCACTGCAGCCCCCGGCGCAGGCCACGGTGCCCGCGCTGTCCCACAGCCTGCCTGCGCTGCGCGAACGCCTGCTGCGCGCCCACCCAGGGCTGACCGAGCGCGAGCTGGACGTGTGCGCCCGCCTGCTGCAAGGCATGACGCAGGAAGGCATTGCCTGCGACCTGGGCCTGAGCCTGCCCACCGTCAAAACCTACCGCAACCGCGCGTTCAGCCGCCTGGGCATCCACTTTCGCAACGAGCTGTTTGCGCTGGCGCTGGGCACCCAACGCAGCGTTTAGACGAAAGGGCACGCCACGCATGGGCACAATGCCAGCCCATGCCTAGCCTGCCGCAGTCACCCGCTCCACCCACGCCCCCTGCAGGTCGGGCCCATGTGGTCGCGCAATGGGCCCAGGCCCTGCGCAACCGTGCTGACAGTGCCGCCCTGCAGCAGCTGCCCCCGCTGACCGATGCCGAGGCCGCGCAGGTCATGGCCCAGCTGCGGGGCGATGGCAGCCACCCCCCGGGTCACGGCCCGGTGCCCAACACACCCGATGGCGTCGTCCCCGGCCACTTTCGCCCGCGCATCACCCTCATGACGCTGGGTCGGGGCGATGGTCTGCTGGGCATGGCGCCTCAGGGCAAGCTGGGCCCGCGCGGTGACAGCGTGACGCTGGTGCAGATCGACTGGACCTACCGCACCGACAGCGGCGCCACCTGGCAGACGCCCGCGCCCACCTCCATCCTCAACGCGCGCCCGGCCCCCGTGCAAGACCTGTTCGACACCGGTGGCCCGGTGGTGCGCATGCAGCGCAACCTGGCCGCCGAGGCCGATGCCATGGACCGTGTGTGGGACCTGGGCCTCACCCCCGTAGACGCCAAAAACCTGCAGTGGCGCCACCGCGCAGCCGCTGCCACGCTGGGCCCGGTGTGGACCCTGGCGCAAGAGGCGCACTTTGGCGACTTCTGGGCCGATGTGGTTCCCCAGTTGCGCACCGAAGGCTGGACCGTGGTGGTGCACCCCGGCTTTGCGCACGAAAGCGTGCCCGTGCAGCGCTGGAAGCTGCTGATCGCCCCCGACACCGGCGAGTTGCTGGGCAAGGAAGTGGACGGCCCGCTGGCCCCGCGAGAGCGCCCCGTGCAAAAGCTCATGCTGCCCGAGCGCGAGGGCGCCTGGCTGCTCAGCCTGGGCATCGAGATCGATGGGCAAACGCTGGACCTGGCCCCCATGCTGGCCGACCTGCTGCGGCGCGACGCCCGCTGGCTCAACGCGCGGCAGATGGCGGCCATCGATGACATCGCCATCATTTCGCTGCGTGCGCCCGGCGGCAAGCGCATCGAGGCGCCCGCCGGGCCGCTCAAAGCCATCGTGGGGGCCATGGTGGACCTGCTGACCGACCCCACCCGAAAGCAACTCAAGGATGGCGACCCGCTGCGCCTGGGCGCCTGGGAGGCCCGCCGCATCGAGGCCCTGCGCGACGGGCTGGTGTTGGCGCACCGCGTGGGCACGGTGAACGGCTGGAACAACGATTGGCAGTTGCAGGGCGATGCGGGCCTGGCACAGCTCGCCAAGCGCCTGCGCTCTATCGGCACGCCCCAGCCGGTGGCCGCGCCGCAGGGGCTGCAGGTACAACTGCGCCCGTACCAGCTCGAAGGGCTGGCCTGGCTGCAATACCTGCGCGCCCAGGGCCTGGGAGGCATCTTGGCCGACGACATGGGCCTGGGAAAAACCGCACAGGCGCTGGCCCACGTGCTGACCGAAAAGGAGGCCGGGCGTTTGACCCGCCCGGCGCTGGTGGTGCTACCCACCTCGCTGCTCTTCAACTGGCAGGCCGAGGCCGCGCGCATGGCGCCCAGCCTGCGCGTGCTGGCCCTGCATGGCGCGGACCGGGGCAAACGCTACCTGCACATCGCCGACCACGACTTGGTGCTGACCACCTACCCCCTGCTCTGGCGCGATGTGGACGCACTGGCCGCGCAGCCCTTTCACCTGCTGATCCTGGACGAAGCCCAGATGGTGAAGAACGCCGGCAGCCGCAGCGCCCGCGCACTGCGCAAGCTGCAGGCATCGCACCTGCTGTGCCTGACGGGCACGCCGCTGGAGAACCACCTGGGCGAGCTGTGGGCGCAGTTTGACTTTTTGATGCCCGGCTTTCTGGGCGATGTGCGCAGCTTCAACGCCCGCTGGCGCAAGCCCATCGAGGAAAACGGTGAAACCCTGCGCGCCCAGCTGCTGTCGCAGCGCGTGCGCCCCTTCATCCTGCGCCGCCGCAAGCAGGACGTGGCCACCGAGCTGCCACCACGCACCGAAACCACCTTGCTCGTGCAGCTGCAAGGCAAGCAGCGTGAGCTGTACGAGGCCGTGCGCACCATGGCCGACAAACAGGTGCGCCGCGCCCTGGAACGGCAGGGCTTTGAGGGTTCACAAATCGCCATCCTCGATGCCCTGCTGAAACTGCGCCAGGTCTGCTGCGATCCACGCCTCGTCAAAGGCACCACGAAAACATCGCACTCGATGGAGCGCGCCAAGCTCGAACTGCTGGCCGACCTGCTGCCCGCCCTGGTCGATGAAGGCCGCCGCGTTCTGGTGTTCTCGCAGTTCACCGAAATGCTGGCGCTGGCGGCTGAGCTGCTCGACACCCTGGCCCTGCCCTACCTCACCCTCACAGGCCAGACGCCGCCCCGCCAGCGCGGCGCGGTGGTGCGGCAGTTCCAGGCGCAGGGCGACGCAAGCGCCGCCATCCTGCTGGTAAGCCTCAAGGCCGGTGGCCTGGGCCTGAACCTCACCGCCGCCGACACCGTGATCCACCTGGACCCGTGGTGGAACCCTGCCGTCGAAGAACAGGCTACCGCGCGCGCCCATCGCATCGGGCAGGACCAGCCGGTGTTCGTCTACAAGCTGGTGGTGGAAGGCAGCATTGAGGAGCGCATGCTCGAGCTGCAAGCCCGTAAGGCCGCGCTGGCCCAGGGCGTGCTGGGGCACGATGCCGAAGGCGCAGTCAAGTTCAGCGAGGCTGATCTGCATGCGCTGCTCGCACCCCTTACCGAACCGGCCAACAACCCGCTGGGCATACCCGGCGAAGACGCGCTGCGCTGGGGCGGCACAGGTAAACGGCGGCCCCGGCCGCTGCAGCCACCGGAAACCTGATTTTTGGGCGTTTTTGCCCTGTAGCGCTGGTAATTCATGCGCTGACAGCTATCAATAGATGAGCACTCTCATCCGTGCGGTGAGCCTTGCGCAAAAGCGCAGAATTCAAAAGCAAGCTTCGGAGTGCGCCTCACAGCCTCCGTCCCTAGAGTGCATGGCATTGCAACCCACCTCGTGAGCCGTGCACCATGATGAACGTGTCCACCCTTCTGCCCCACAGCGCCCCCATGCCCACCCGCCACCGCCCCAACACCAAAGCCGCGCAGGCCGCCGCCACCCAGGCCGACCCGCGCTGGGCGGCGGTGGTAGAGCGCAGCACTGGGGCCGATGGAACGTTCTGGTACTCGGTGCAGACCACGGGCGTGTACTGCCGCCCCAGCTGCGCGTCGCGCACGCCCCGGCCGGAGAACGTGCTGTTCCATGCCAGTTGCGATGAAGCAGAGCGCGCCGGGTTCCGCCCCTGCCAGCGCTGCAAGCCGCGCCAGGCCACTGCGCTGTCACACCACGCGGCCCTTGTGACGGAGGCCTGCCGCATCATCGAAAGCGCCGCACCCGGAGACGCCCCCACGCTCGATGCACTGGCAGCGCGCGTGGGCCTGAGCGCCTCACACCTGCACCGCATCTTCAAGCAGGCCACGGGCCTCACCCCCAAGGCCTATGCGGTGGCCCAGCGCGCACAGCGGCTGCGCAGTGCGCTCGACAGCCCAACCACGGACTCGGTGACGGACGCGATCTATGGCGCGGGCTATCAGTCCAGCAGCCGGTTTTACGAACAGTCGGCCCAGGTGCTGGGCATGCGGCCCAGCCAGTACCGTGCGCGGGGTGCGTCGCAAGACATCCGCTTTGCCATCGGCCAGTGCTCGCTGGGCGCCATTTTGGTAGCGCAGAGCGACCGGGGCATCTGCGCGATCTTGCTGGGCGACGACCCCGACGCGCTGCTGTGCGAGCTGCAGGACCGGTTTGCGCAGGCCCGCCTGATCGGCGGCGACGCCGCGTTTGAAGCCCTGGTGGCGCAGGTGGTGGCGTTTGTCGAGGCGCCCGGCCTGGGGCTGAACCTGCCGCTGGATGTGCGCGGCACCGCGTTCCAGCAGCGGGTATGGCGGGTGCTGCAGGCCATCCCGGCCGGACAGACGGCCAGCTATGCCGAGGTGGCTCAGCGCATTGGCAGCCCCAAGGCCGTGCGGGCCGTGGCCCAGGCCTGCGCGGCCAATGGGCTGGCCGTGGCCATTCCCTGCCACCGGGTGGTGAAGAGCGATGGCGCGCTGTCGGGCTACCGCTGGGGCGTGGAGCGCAAACGTGCCCTGCTGGCGCGCGAGTCCGACGTAGAGGCGGCCCCGCTGCCGGCGGAGAAGGTGGCATGAGCTTGGCGGCTCTTTCAACTCTTTCAACATCCGGCACGCCAGCGGACGGCCTGTGGCACCAACGCGCGGCCGCTATCGATTGGCAAAGCACCACCGACGCCGTGCACCAGCAGGGCAATGCCGTGCTGCCCCAACTGCTGGACGCCACCGAATGCGCCGTGCTGACCCGGCTGTACGGGCACGCGCCAGAGGGCACGTTTCGCAGCCGCGTGGTGATGCAGCGCCACGGCTTTGGCCAGGGTGAATACCGGTACTTCTGCTACCCGTTGCCCGACCTTGTGGCAGGTCTGCGCGAGGCGCTGTACCCGCATCTGGCCCCCATCGCAAACCAATGGAACACCGCGATGGGCATCGACGTGCGCTACCCCGCGCAGCATGCCGACTTCATCGCCCGTTGCCACGCCGCCGGCCAGGTGCGTCCCACCCCGCTGCTGCTGCAGTACGGGCCGGGCGACTACAACTGCCTGCACCAGGACCTGTACGGCGAGCATGTGTTTCCGCTGCAGGTGGCCATCCTGCTGTCGGAGCCGGGGCGAGACTTCACCGGCGGCGAGTTCGTGCTGACCGAGCAGCGCCCGCGCATGCAGTCGCGTGCCGAGGTGGTGCCGCTCTCGCGCGGCGACGCCAAGGTGTTTGCCGTGCACCACCGCCCCGTGCAGGGCACGCGCGGGCCGTACCGCGTGCAGATGCGCCATGGCGTGAGCCGCCTGCGCAGCGGGCAGCGGAACACGCTGGGCATCATCTTTCATGATGCTGAGTGACGCTGCGCCCACAGTGACCGCAGTGCCCTTGCAGGCAGCACACTCACCCACAACGACCCATGCCATGACCGCCAGCCTGTTCGACGACCCACCCCAGCCTGCCGGGCCACCCGAGGTGCTGGAGCCCGGCGCCGTGGTGCTGCGCGGCTTTGCGCTGGCCCAGGCGACGGACTTACTGACTGCGGTGCAGCAGATCACCGCCCAGGCGCCCTTCAGACATCTGGTGACCCCCGGAGGCCTGACCATGTCGGTAGCCATGACCAACTGCGGCGCGTTGGGCTGGGTAAGTGACCGCAGCGGCTACCGCTATGACCCCATCGACCCGCAGACCGGCCAGAGCTGGCCGACCATGCCGCTGCTGTTTCGCCAACTCGCGCGCGAAGCAGCTGAAACGGCTGGCTTCGCCGGTTTTGCGCCCGACGCCTGCCTCATCAACCGCTATGCCCCCGGCGCGCGCCTGTCACTGCACCAGGACCGTGACGAAGGCAACTACGCCCATCCCATCGTGTCCGTGTCGCTGGGCGTTCCGGCGATGTTTCTGTGGGGCGGCGCGCAGCGGGCGGACAAGACCCGCCGCATCGCGCTGCTGCACGGCGATGTGGTGGTGTGGGGCGGACCGGCGCGCTTGCGCTTTCATGGCGTGCTGCCCCTGCCCGAGGCGCACCACCCGTTGACGGGTGCGCACCGCATCAACCTCACCTTCAGAAAGGCCGGTTGAGGTCGTCTCGGCGACTCTGCTCGACTCAACGCGTGGCGTAGCCTGTCCAGCCGCCAATCGATGCCAACAGTTTGTCGGCCTGGGCGCGCCCTTTCAGGTCCTGGGCGATGGTGAGCTGCCGCCCGCCCCGCAGCTCGGCTGTGATGCGGTAGTAAACGTCGCGTTTGCTGTTGCTCTCCACCGTGTAGCTCTCCACCACCCGCAGTCGGGCAATGTCGTGCGGGGGCACCTGGTGCCAGCGCAGCATCAGGCCCAGCAGACGCCGCTCGGTGCGCAGGCCGTTGTGGTCCAACTGCACCCGCAGGCTGTTGGCCAGGGCGTAGAAGCTGCCCAGCAGCACCAAACCGCCCACACCGCCAAACAGCAGGCGGAACAGCCACGGCCCGACCTCGCCCGAGGACTCCTGCTCCCAGGGCACCAGCGCCCCGACCGTCAAAAACACGGCCCCCATCACTGCCAGCGCCAGCTTGAGTCCCCACCACCGGCCGGCCGGAAAGTACATGGCCACCCCGCCGGGTATGCGCTCCACCCGCCCGGGCATGCCCGCCGTTAGCGGCTGGCCGCTGCTGCCCGCACTGCCCTGCGCGGCGCGGGTGGGGCGCAGCACATGCACCAGCAGACCCACGCCCACGCCGCCAAACACCACCACAAACACCATCTTCAGGGCCAGCAGGCCGGGCCGCAGGCTGCGGTCAATGACGGCCTCCGACGGGTCGGACGGACTGACCCACACCTGGACCGGCGCGCCATCGCGCAACGCCTGCTCCAGCCGCGCACCCAGCGCTTCCTGAAAATCGCCCACGTTGTCGCCCCCGCCACTGATCGCGACACGGTCACCCTGGTACTCACGCCCCGCCACCTGGTAGCGGTAGCTGGCCTTGACGGTGTAGGAGCTGGATTTGCTACTGCGGCTGCTCTCCAGGCGCGCCGCCACCAGCGTGGCAGGCAAGGGCTGCCACCACTGCATGCGTGCCCAGTCGTACAGCGTGGGCAGCACGCTGAGCAGCAGCATGCCCACGCCCACGGCTGCAAATGGCAGGGCAAACAGGCCCAGCAGCCAGCCGCCGGCGCGCTGGGTCTTGCCTGCAACCGAGCTGGGCGTGCGTTGCGCGGCGGGTGTGGATGAGTGTCTGGCCATGAATCAACGGGGAAAAAGACGCTGCCCACTGGCGGGCTGAGAATGCCGGGGGATTGGCTGCCTGCCGGCCGATGGAGACCACGAACCTTGCCATGCCAGATTCTGCGGCGCGCTCCAGCACAGCGCAATCACCTGTGCGGGTGGCTGGCCCCATACGATCCGCTTACGGGTCTTTTGTGGTGTTTGGGGCCACAAGCGCTAGTCGAACATACCCCAATAGCTATCGCTTGTATAGCAAACACCATACGTCAGCAGCGCCTCCAGATCCGCCGCCATCTGCCATCACCCCCTCCATCTTTGACAGAATGCGTGCATGGTCAACGCCCCTCCCCCCTCCAGCATCGCCCCCAGCGCTCGGCCCGCCCAGTTCTGGCTCATGAAGTCCGAGCCGGACGAGTGCTCCATCGACGACGCTCTGGCCGCGCCCGGCGCGACTGTGCCCTGGACCGGCGTGCGCAACTACCAGGCCCGCAACTTCATGCGCGATGCGATGCAGGTGGGTGACGGCGTGCTGTTCTATCACTCCAGCTGCCCCGAGCCCGGCATTGCCGGTCTGGCCCGCGTGGCCAGCGGCACCCGCGCCGACCCCACCCAGTTCGACCCCGCATCGCCTTACCACGATCCCAAGTCCCCGGCAGACAACCCTCGCTGGCTGTTGCTGGACGTGCAGGCCGTTCGCAAGACGCGACTGATCAGCCTGGCCGAGCTGCGCGCCCACCCGGCACTGGCGGACATGCGGGTGCTGCAAAAGGGCAGCCGCCTTTCGATCACGCCGGTGGAGGCGTCTGAGTGGGACTACATCACTGGGGTGCTGATGCAGGGCGACTGATAGGTATTGGTGCAGTGGGGCCCAGGAAAGGTCACAAGCTGCGCTCGGCCGACACATGCCCCTTGTCGGCGTACATGGCCTGGTCCGCCGCACGCAGCAGCTCGAAGCTCGTGGTGCCGTCGCGGGGGTAAAGCGCCGTCCCCACGGCTGCTGACACACGGACCACGCGGCCCCCGCCCAGGTCAATGGGTTGTTCAATGGCCGCCATCACCCGGCACAGCGCCTGGTCCACCTCGGCCGGGTCCTTCACGGCGGTGAGCACCAGAACAAACTCATCCCCCCCGATGCGGGCGGCCGTGTCGTTGCCCCGCACCTGCTCCAGCAGGCGGCGGCCGGTGATCTTGAGGACCTCGTCGCCCATGTCGTGCCCATAGCGGTCGTTGATGGGCTTGAAGCCGTTGAGGTCGAAATAACACACTGCTGCCTGGGTCTGGGTGCGGTCGCTCAGCGCAAAGGCCTGGGTCATGCGGTCGGCCAGCAGCAGCCGATTGGGCAAGTGGGTGAGCGCATCATGGAACGCGATGTGCTCCACCTGCTCCTGGTACTGCTTCATGGCCGTGATGTCCTGCATGAGCCACAGCGACTCGCCCTGCCCCTCCAGCAACACCCCGTTGACGTCGATCCACACGATCTCGCCCGTCACCTTGCGCATGCGGCGCTGCTGCCGGTAGTGCTGGCCGGAGGCCAGCACCGCATAAGCGTCGCGGCCAAAGGCCAGAAAGTCTTCCTGGTCCACGTACATCTCTTCGGTTGTGCGCCCCTGCAGCGTGCCGGGCGCATAGCCAAAGATGCGTTCCAGCGCAGGGTTGCGCCAGACGATGACGCGGTCCTTGACCTTGGCAATGCCGATCAGGTCGTTGTCCAGCATCGCCTGCTGCTCCAGGTTCAGCGTGTGCAGTTGCTGGCGCGCGGCATGCAGCTCGCTCACGTCGTACATGATGGAGCGGCTCATCACGTAGTCGCCCTGCGCATTGAGGATGGCGGTGGACGACACGCTCACCCGGCGCTGCTCGCCACCCCGGCCGCACAGGTTGAACTCCAGCGGCCCGATCTTGCCGTTCTGCAAGAACACCGGGAAACACGCGTTAAACAGTGCCTTGCCTTCGTCGTCGAAAAAGTCGGCCGGCCCCAGCTTGCCAATCACCTCCTCGCGCGGCAGACCCAGCCATTGCAGGGTCAGCAGGTTCAGGTGCACGTACTTGCCTTGGCGGTCGAGCGCGTAGTACCCGCAGGGCGCGTTGTCGTACAGGTCCTGGAACCGCTCGGAGGCCTGCGCCAGTTCGGCTTCGAGCTGGCGGCGCTCGGTCACGTCGCGCCCTACCGACTGCCACTCCACCAACTGGCCGTCGTCGTCATAGAGCGCCCGGTTGCTGAACTGACACCAGCGGATGGCGCCATCGCCCGCCACCACGCGGTTTTCCACCACCACCAGGGGCTGCGCGGGGCTGACACCCTGCAGCGCCCGCGTGACCATGGGCAGGTCGTCCGGGTGCACGATAGGCGCCCACACCTGGCCCACGACCTCGTCGCGGCGCAGGTGGAAGAGACGGCAGAACGCCTCGTTCACAAAGGTCATGCGGTTGCTGGCGTCAAACCGGCAAATCATCTCGGTCTGGTCCTCCAGGATGGAGAGGTACCGCTGCTCGCTCTGGTGCAGGGCCTGCGTGCGCTCGGCCACACGGTGCTCCAGCTCGGCATTGGCGCTTTGCAGCGCGGCACGCCCCTCCAGCAGGCCTTGCGCCATGTTCTCCAGGGCCGAACGCAGGTGCTGAAACTCCAGCGTCTTCACATCCACATGGAGTGCGGCAACCTCTCCCGTGGCTTGCACTTCTTGTGCGGCGTCGGCCAGGCGCTCCACCGGCTGGCTGAATCGCCGTGCCACCCAGTAGGCCAGCCCGGCGAGCAAGGCCGCCATCAGCCCCAGCAACAGCGCCAGCAGGGTGTGCAGACGGCTGATGGGCTGCAGGGCCATCTCCAGCGGCTGCCGCGTGACCAGCAGCCAGCCCAGGTCGGTGGCGGTCTGCGCACGCACCGACACCACCGCAGTCAGGTACGGCTGCGGGGATGCACCGCCCCACGACATCACGCGGAAAGCGCCGGGCTCCGGCAGGATGGGCAAAGACGCACGGGGCTGATCCACCGCACCTTCGGTGTTGATCACGCCATCCTTGTTGACCAGCATGACCTCCAGCCCACTCGCCAAGGGCGAGGCCGGGCTGGCGCGCTGGATGATGTCCTGCACCCAGGCCCAGTTCACATGGGCCGCAATGACGCCCTTGAAGGCCGAGTCCTGACCACGCACCGGCGAGGCATAGTCCATGAAGCGCAATGGCACCTGGCTGCCCGGCGCGCGCAGCAGCTTGTCCAGCAGCACCGCGTCGTGCGCATCGCCCACGTAGGGGCCCTGGCTGCCCGCGCCAAACCAGGGCCGCTGGGACACATCCTGGCCCTGCAGCAGGTTGCCCGTCGCCACCTGTACCACGCCCTGGGTGTCGGTCACACCGATCCATGAATAGAACGGATAGGACTGCCGGATCTGCTCCAGGTGGGCCTGCAGTTGCGGGCTGTAGCCTGAGCCCTGGGTCAACATGGGCAGGTGGCTCAGCAGCGAAATCTCGCGCTCCCGCTCTTGCATGCCCTGGGCCAGTGCCAGCGCAATGGGCTGGCTGGAGTTCATGAGCGACTGCCCGCTGAGGTCCGTGAGCTGGCGCGTCAACAACTCGTCGGCCAGCAAGCCCACCGCCAGGCCGGTGGCCACTGCAGTGCCGCCAAACAGCAGGGTCAGGCGCGCTCGCGTGGTGTGCAGCCAGCGGGACACGGAGGAAGTCAGACGCATGGAATCGGAAAATGCAGGGTGCAGAACGCCTCCATTCTGTCAGCGAACCCTGCGCCGCATACGCAGTGTGGCGCAAAGCAGCGCGGGGAGAAACCCGCATGCATGTCCTCTATGCTGGCGCCATGCACGCCACCAAAACCCTGCTGATCGTCTACCACTCCCACACCGGCGGCACCCGCCAGATGGTGGAGGCCGCCTTTGCTGGCGCCCAGGCGGCTGACAGCGGGGTGGCAGTAAGGCTCTTGCCTGCACCCGAGGCCCAGGTAGCCGATGTATTGGCTGCCGATGGCTACCTGTTTGCCACGCCTGAAAACCTGGCGGCTGTGAGCGGGCTGCTCAAGGACTTTTTTGACCGCACCTACTACGGCGCACTCGACCGGATCAATGGCCGCCCCTATGCCAGCCTGGTCTGCGCTGGCAGCGACGGCACCAACGCAGCCCGCCAGATCGCACGGATTGCCACCGGCTGGCGCCTGCGGCCTGTGGCAGACCCACTGATCGTCTGCACCCACGCGCAAACGCCCGAGGCCATCCTGGCCCCCAAGCAGATTGGCCCGGCCGACCTGGAGCGCTGCCGCGCGCTGGGAGAGGCCATGGCGGCGGGACTGGGGATGGGGGTGTTTTAGAGCGGCTGACAAGACTCGTCTGGCGTCGTTGCTGTGTCTTGTCGTACTGCTCGTACTGCCTGCGACACAGCGCCTAGCCAGAACCGCTTCGCTGAGTTTTGTCAGCCGCTCTTAGGCTGCCGCCGCCAGTTCAGGCGCTTGGTACACCAGCACCTTCAGCGCGCGCTGCGGATCCACATCGGCAAACACGGGTGGATTGGCCACACGCTCCACAAACCGCAGATCAGGCGCCAGCTCCTGCATCTGGTCCTGCAAGAAGGCCAGACCCAGCTCCGGCGCATTGAGGCACAGCAGTGCATGGCCGCCAGGGGCCAGCAGGTCGGGCAGGCGGCGCATCAGGCGGGCGTAGTCCTTGGTGGCGACAAAGCTGCCCTTCTGGTAGCTGGGCGGGTCCACGATGACCAGGCCATACGGGCCGCTCCGGTTAATCTTGCCCCAGCTGCTGAAGATGTCGTGCGGCAGGAAGGTGGCGCCCGAGGTGATGCCGTTGAGCTGGTGGTTCTGCTGCCCGATGCCGATGGCGCCATGGCTCATGTCCACATTGACCACCTGCTTGGCGCCCGCCTGAAGCGCCACCACCGAAAACGCACAGGTGTACGCAAACAGGTTCAGCACCTTGAGGCCATAGCGGTCCTGGCTGCGCGCGGCGGCGTAGTCGTGCACCCACCGGCGGCCTGCGGCCATGTCCAGGAACAGGCCATGGTTCTGGCCGCGCAGCACATGCACGCGGTAGCGCACGCCCGCTTCGGTGACCACATGGGGGTCGGGCACGGCACCGGCCATCAGGCGCGTTTCGCTGCGCCCTTCAATGCGCAGGGCCTCGCCCCGATGCTGGAACACCCAGTTCAGCGGCTCGCCCGCAGGTGCAATTTGAGACCAGCGCACCTGCAGCGCAGCGCCAATGGTCTCCAGTTCGGCGTCGCTGGCTGGGGCAAAGCTGGTCAGCACCAGCACCGGCGGGTACGCGTCCAGCACCCACTGCTCGCAGCCCGGAAACGCCCCACCCCGGCCGTGGAAGACGCGCTGGGCGTCGGTGGGCAGGGGCATGGCGGCAATGGCGTCGAGCAGGGCTTGCATGGAGAAGAATGGCGGCAAAAAGACAGTTTGAGAATCAAAACGGCACCAAGCGCTAGTCCATCATGCCTGAGCAGCTATTGATTCAATAGCAATGCAGCATTATCGCTGCCAGCGCTGGCGCAAACACCCGCCAGCGACAGCGAATGCCATCGGCCTGCCTACACCGGCCCATCGTCGCCAGACAGCCCCTGCCGCCCCAGCCACTGCTTGCGCGAAGTGCGCAGCTTGAAGCGCTGGCGGTAGGCCCCTGGCGTCACCCCCGCCACGCGGGTGAACACCTTGCGAAAACTGCCCGTGTCGTTGTAGCCGCATTGCTGCGCCACGTCGTCCACCGTGAGGTAGGTGGTCTGCAGCAGCGCCTGGGCCTGGGCCATGCGCAGCCGGTGCAGGTAGTCCTGCGGTGTTTCCCCATGCACCTGGGCAAACCAGCGCAGCAAGGTGCGTGGGCTGGTGGCGGCGGCGCGGGCCGTGGCCTGCAGGCTGTAGGGCTCGTTGCGGTGGTCCTGCAGCCAGCGCCGCGCCTGCTCCAGCGCGCCCGCAGCCAGGGGGTGGCCCGTGGGGGTCTCCATGGCCGTAGTGGCGGTCAGCTGGCGCTGGGGGTCGAACAGCAGCGCGTGCGATGCGGCCTGCGCCAGCTCGGCCGCCGGTGTCTGGGCCAGCAGGTCCAGCATCGCCGCCGGGGTGTCTTGCAGCGAGGCCGTGGTCCACAGGGCGCCATCGCGCTGCCAGGTTCGCTCCCGCTGCCAGATCACTTCCGCCACATCGGCAGTCTTGGCGCCGCTCTCGCTGGACTGCAGCACGATGGACGGCGCAAACACCCAGGGCAACGCCGCCTTGCGCCCCGCCAGCAGGCCACAGTGCGCCAGCAGGCTGGACCCGTTGAACAGCGCTGCCACCAGCCCGCCCCGCTGCAGGTGGCCCCGCAGCATGGCGCCAAAGTGCTGGCTGTAGCGTTGACTGATCTCGCGCAATTGCGGCCCGGTGGGGACCAGCCAGCCGGGGATGACGACCACATCCAGTGCCTCAGGGCCCAGGTCTGCGCCGGGCACCGGCGGCGGTGTGGCATCGCGCTCCTGCGGCATGCGCAGCCAGAACCAGCGCACCACAGGCTGCGCGCCCCCGGGGCGCATCGCCGCCAGCATGTTCATGGCGCGCAGGGCGTCCACTGCAGCGGCGGCGGTGCTAGCAATGCTGCCGTGCCCCCAGAGGATGCCCACGTTCAGGCAGGACGGCAGTGAAGTTTTGGCAGTCGGCATGATGGCGATCTTGCCACCCTTTGTGGCCAAACCGCCACCGCTTGACAGTGTTACCGGGCAGTAGCATGACCATGCGACGACAGCGCCACGCAGCCATTGCCCTGCGTTGCGGGACCACACAAACGGAGACACTCACCCATGCACGAACCCTCAACCCACCGCAGCCTTTCAATGGCCCTGACGACCCTGGCTGCAGCCTGCACCACCCTCTTCCTGACGGGCTGCGCCAGCCAGCCAGGCGCTGCAGGCACAGACCGCAGCGTGACCATTGAGCGCACCACCTACGGCGTTCCGCACATCACCGCGAACGACCCCGAGTCGCTGGCTTACGGCGTGGCGTACGCCTACGCGCAAGACAACGTCTGCATGACGGCCGACCAACTCGTGACCGCGCGCGGCCAGCGCAGCAGCACCTTCGGCGCGCAGACCATCGGGCTGCTGGGCCGCCGCTACATCCCCAACGCGCAGATCGACCTGTTCATGGCCGCCCACATGGACGACGCCATGCTGGAGCGCGCGTGGGCCAAGACCAGTGCCGAAACGCAGGCCCTGGCGCGCGGTTATGTGGCTGGCTACAACCGGTTTCTGGCCGACAACGCCGCCACCCTGCCCGAGGCCTGCCGGGGCAAGCCCTGGGTGCAACCCATGACCATGGCCCAGTACCGCCGCATGGCCGAGGTGGTGGCCGTGCAGGCCGGCATTGCCGCGCTGGCCGACGGCATGCTGGGCGCCCAACCGCCCGCCGCCAAGGCGGCGCAGGCACCCGCCGCTGACGTGAACCTGGCCGATGCCGCCCAAGCGCTGCGCGATGTGGGCCTGCTCGACTCGCCCCTGGGCTCCAACGCCTGGGCCTTTGGCAAGGACGTGACGGCCAACGGCAGCGGCATGCTGCTGGGCAACCCGCACTTCCCGTGGAGCGGCCCCAACCGTTTCTATGAAATGCACCTCACCATCCCCGGCCAGATGGACGTGATGGGCGTGGGCATCGGCACCTACCCGATGGTCTCCATCGGCTTCAACAAGGACGTGGCCTGGTCGCACACGGTGTCCACCGGCAAGCGCTTTACGTTCTACGAAGTGACGCTGGCCGAAGGCGACCCCACCACCTACCTGGTGGACGGCAAGCCTGAGAAGATGACCGCCCGCAAGATCAGCGCCCAGGTCCCCAGCCCGGATGGCAAGCTGCAGATGCGGGAGCACACCGTGTGGTCCACCCGCTGGGGCCCGCTGGTGGTGGTGCCCCGCGCGGGCCTGACCTGGAACGCCAAGACCGCCTACGCCCTGCGCGACGCCAACACCGGCAACACCCGCATGATGGATGCGGCCCTGGCCTTTGCGCGTGCCCGCTCGGTGCAAGACCTGCACAAGGCCCACGCCAACCTGGGCCTGCCCTGGGTGAACACCCTGGCGGCGGACCGCAGCGGCCAGACCATGTATGCCGACGTGAGCGTGGTGCCCGATGTGGACGCCGCCCAACTCGCCCGTTGCGCCCCCAGCCAGCCCGCCGCCGCACTGCGCGCTGCAGCCGGCCTGGTGGTGCTGAACGGATCACGCGCCGAGTGCGACTGGCGCCGCGACAGCGCATCACCCGTGCCGGGACTCATCCCCATCGGCCGCATGCCGGTGGCCTTCCGCACAGACTGGGTGCACAACAGCAACGACAGCTTTGTCTACACCCACCCCGGCCAGAAGTTTGAGGGCATCTCTCCCCTGGTGGGCGACGCCAGCCTGACCCGGCCGCGCACCCGCGCCGGTCTGGCCGAGATTCCTGAAATGCTCAGCCGGGGCAAGGTCACGCTGCAGGCCATCCAGGGCCAGTTGTTCGAGAACCGCAACTTCATGGCCCGGGTGGTGGTGCCCGACCTGCTGGCCGCCTGCGACAAAGCGCCCACAGCCGAATCCCGCGACGGCTGCGCGGCCCTCAAAGGCTGGGACCGCCGCAACAACGTCGACGCCCGCAGCGCCCATGTGTTCCGCGAGTTCTGGCGCACCGCGCGCAACATCCCCGGCGTGCACCGCGTGCCCTTCGACCCTGCGCAACCCGTGGCCACCCCGGCAGGCCTGAAGATGGATGACGCCACCACCGCCGCCAAGGTGTGGGAGGCGCTGGACGGCGCCGTCAAGGCCATCCGCACCAGCGGCTACACGCTCGACGCCACGCTGGGCAGCGTGCAACGCCCCGCCATCACCGAAGAAGCGATTGCGCTGCACGGCGGCGAGGAGTTTGAAGGCGTGCTCAACAACCTGGGCCGCCAGGAGCCCGCGCCCATCACCAAGGCAGGCCTGCGCATCGACTACGGCACCAGCTATGTGCAGACCGTGACCTTCGACGCCAAGGGCCCGGTGGCCCAGGCCATCCTGACCTACGGCCAGTCCACCAACCCCGCGTCGCCCCACGCCAACGACCAGATGCGCGAGTTCTCTGCCAAGCGCTGGCACACCCTGCCCTTCCACCGCGACGACGTGGTGAAGGCGCGCGTGGGCGAACCGCTGCGGCTGGTGCGGCCTTGAGCGCCTGCGAGCACTGCGCCTTTTTTACAGGGCGGTGCCTCGCAGGTGCAAGGCCACATGCTGCAGCAGCATGATGGTCTTGCCGTCCTGGATCGTGCCGTTGGCAATGCCGGCCAGGGCGTCGGCCAGCGGCATCTCGATCACCTCGATGTCTTCACCCTCCCCCTCCAGCCCGCCGCCGCTGCGGATGCGGTCGCCGGGTTCGTATTCGGCCACGAAAAAGTGCAGCTTTTCCGTCACCGAGCCAGGGCTCATGTAGGCCTCGAACACCTTGCACGGCTGGCGCACGCGGTAGCCGGTTTCTTCCTCGGCCTCGCGGCGGATGCAGGTTTCGGGGTCGTCACCGTCGAGCAGGCCCGCGCAGGTCTCGATCAGCAGGCCGTCAGCGCAACCGTTGAGAAAGGCGGGCAGCCGGAACTGGCGCGTCAGCACCACGGTGCTGCGACGCGGGTCGAACAACAGCAGTGCGGCACCATTGCCCCGGTCATAAGCCTCGCGGCTCATCGTCTGCCATTGGCCATCGCGCCTGCGCAGCGAGCAGGTGACCTTGCGCAGCACATACCAGTTATCGGAGAGCACCTGGACGTCCAGCAGCTTCACATGCTCGGTGCGGGCGTTCAGCTCGGCGATGGGGACATCGGGCACGGGGCGGCTCATGCAAAGCTCCCTTCGGACTGGCTCGGATGGCAACTTACGGCAGGCGCCAACGCTGACGCGGTGCGGTCTGGTGGTTTGTGCATGTTTTTGACAAAGTTGATTTACGCAATATCATGCACAAACATGCAAATTCGTGCAATCACTAAGACGTAACGCTTCATGCTGACCACCCAACGCAAACAGCTCCTACTCGCTCGACTTCAGCAAGACGGGCAGATCGTGGCCAAGGCATTCAGCGAGGAGCTGGGGATCTCGGAAGACACCGTACGGCGTGACCTGCGCGAGCTGGCGGCCGAGGGCCGCTTGCAGCGCGTGCACGGCGGCGCCCTGCCCGCCTCGGCCGCTGTGGGCAATCTTCAGGCGCGCGAACAGCTGGCCCCCGAGGACAAACGCGCCTTGGGCCGCGCCGGGGCCGCGCTGGTGTTGCCCGGCCAGGTGGTGATCCTGGACGGGGGCACCACGTCATTGCAGGTGGTGCAGCACCTGCCGCTGGACTTGCGCGCCACCGTGGTCACGCACAGCCCGACCGTGGCGGTGGCGCTGGCTGGGCATGCGCAGGTGGAGGTGCTGATGCTGGGCGGGCGCTTGTTCCGCCACTCCATGGTGAATGTGGGCGCCAGCGTGGTCGAGGCCGCCGCCCAGTTGCGGGCCGACCTGTACCTGATGGGTGTGACCGGCGTGCATGCCCAGGCTGGCCTGACCACGGGAGACTTTGAGGAAGCCGCTGTCAAGCGCGCCCTGCACCAGCGGGCGGCAGAGACGGTGGTGCTGGCTTCGCTTGACAAGCTGGGCACAGCATCGCCGTTCAGCGTGGCCCCCTTGCGCGAACTTGCCGCATTGGTGGTGCCTGCCGCCACGCCCCAGGCGCTGCGCAAAAAGCTGGAGGCCGGTGGGGCCAAGGTAGAGATTGCTGCAGGCTGATCCTGCAATCAGGCAATCAGGCAATCAGGCAGTAGCGGTGCCCGCGCCCTGGCGCAGGTGAGCAACCAGAGCTGCGGCAAAGCCCGTCAGCACCGCGCCCTTGCGCACGCAGATTTGCAAGTCGCGCTGCGCCCACGGTTCGTCCAGCTCCACCAGCACCGGCGGCTCGCTCAGGCCCGCCACCTGCAAGGCCGCGCCCCGGGGCACCAGGCCGATACCCACGCCCGCGCCCACCATGCGGCACACGGCTTCAAAGCTGCGCACCTGAATGCGCACATCCAGATGCCGCCCCAGCGCGGCGGCGGCATTGGTCGTGAAGGTGTGGATGGCCGAGCCCGCGTGCAGCATCACAAAGGCCTGGTCCAGCACCTCGGCAAAGCCCACCCGGCCGCACGCCGCCAGCGCATGGCCTGCGGGCACGATGAGCACCAGGCGGTCCTGCCGGTACGGCGACAGCTCGACCCCAGCGCCTGTGCCACTGTCTGCCAGCACGCCCACCTCGATCTCGCCGCTGGCCACGGCCACCACAATTTCGGCGCTGGTGCGCTCTTCCAGGCTCACGCTGACATGGGGGTGCCGCTTGAGAAAGCCCGCCAGGTCATCCGGCAAAAAGGTGTGGGTGGCATGCGTGTTGGCCCACAGGCTCACATGGCCGCGAATGCCGGTGGCAAAGGGGGAGAGGTTGGCATGCATTTGCTCGATGCTGGCCAGCACCTGGCGGGCGTTGCGCAGCAGGGCCTCGCCCGCGCGGGTCAGCGCCACGCCGCGCGTCTGGCGCTCAAACAGCGAGGTGTTCAGCGCCTCCTCCAGCCGCCGCAGCCGGTGGCTGGCCGACGACGGCGCCAGGTAGGCACGCGCGGCGCCGCGTGTGAGGTTGCGCTCTTCGGCAATGGCGACAAACAGGCGCAGGTCGGTGAGGTCGTAGTTCAAAGCGGGCCCCTGGCGTTCGTCAGTAACGAACGCATGGTTGCTGGATCAGCAATTGTGCCTTGCAGCATTCAAAGGCAGGATGCCAACCATCCCGATACAAAGTACGCAAATCGTTCGGCATAACCGTACGAAAAGCGCCAACCCGACACATGCCCTGGAAAAATTGGTCCTCCGAACGCCTTGGTCTCGCCCTCGCCATCCTCGCGGCGCTGGGTTTCTCGTTCAAAGCCATCTTTGTGAAGCTGGCCTATGCCGTACCCCAGCCTGCGCCGGTGGACTCCGTCACCCTGCTGTGCCTGCGCATGGCGTTTTCGGTGCCCGTGTTCGCCTGGGTGGGCTGGCGCGCCAGCCGCAACCTGGCCCCGCTGGCGGGGCGCGACTGGCTGGCCATCGTGGCACTGGGCCTGCTGGGCTACTACGGCGCGAGCATTCTCGACTTCATCGGCCTGCAGTACATCACCGCCAGCCTGGAGCGGTTGATCCTCTTCACCTACCCCACGCTCACCATCGTGATCGGCGTGCTCTTCATGGGCAAGCGGGCCTCTCGCCGGGAGCTGGGGGCGCTGTTGTTGTCCTACGCCGGCATTGGCTTGGCCTTTGCGCACGACCTGCATGTGGCGGGCGATTCGCACGCCGTGTTGGTGGGCGCAGGGTTTGTGTTTGGCTCGGCCGTGTCGTACGCGTTCTACCAGGCGGGCAGCGAGCCGGCCATACGCCGCATGGGCGCGGCGCGCTTCACGGCACTGGCGATGCTGGTCTCCACCGGCGCCACGCTGCTGCATTTTGTGGTGTCGCAACCTGCGGGTGCGCTGGTGCAGCCCGCGCCGGTCTACCTGCATGCGCTGGGCATGGCCGTGTTCTCCACTGTGTTGCCCGTGTTCATGACCTCTGCCGCCATCCGCCGCATTGGCGCCTCCAAGACCGCGCTCATCGGCACGCTAGGCCCCATCCTGACGATCTTTTTTGGCGTCTGGCTGCTGGATGAACCGTTGACCTGGTGGCAGATGGGTGGTGCGGCGCTGGTGCTCGCGGGGGTGATGCTGATCGGGCGCCGCAGCGCACCGACACCCTTGCCGAAGGCTGCCAAGCCTGCAATGTAGGCCCGCCATCGGCCAGACTGGCTAGGGCAGGTTTTCCCGAAAAATGACTTGGCTGCGCGTGGCCTCCACACCGCTCGTGGCGTCCCGCCCGTCCCGCAGGTTGGCAAAGATGCGCACGCAGTTCATCACCGCGCCAAGCGGGTTCTGCGTGATGACCGCATCCATGGTGCCGTCGATCAGCAGCGCGCGGGTGTCCGGCGTGAGGCCGTGGCCGATGAAGACGACTTTGTGCTCCAACCCAGCCTCCTTGAGGGCGCGGCCGATGCCTTCGGCGCCGCCACCGATGTTGTAGATGCCGGCCAGGTCCGGGTGCTGCTCCAGCAGGCTGCGCGCCTGCTGGTAGTTGCGCTCGGCGTCGTCCTGGCCCTCGCGCACGCCCACCACCTGCACCAAAGGGAATTGTTCTTCGAACAAGTGCAGAAAGCCTGCCTCGCGCTCCTCGTGCGCACGGTAGCGCAGCGAGCCCACGATCATCGCCACGCGCGCGTTGCGGCCGTGCGCCGGCGGGCCCATGAAGCGGGCAATGAGGTAGCCGGCGGTACGGCCCGCCGCGCGGTTGTCCAGCCCCACATAGGCCGCCCGGCGCGAACTCGACAGGTCCGAGATCAGCGTGACGGTGGGCACGCCCTGTTCGGCCAGTTGCGCCACGGCCTCGCGCACCACGGGGTGCTCCAACGCCATGAAGGCAATGCCGTCGCAGCGCTTGCCGTGGAGCAGCAGCGCTTTGGCCAAAGCATCCGGGTTGAAGCTCTCGATGTAGGCCGCCTGGCAGCGCACGTTAAAGGGTGCCCAGTGCTCCTGCGCGTAGCCGATCACATCGCCCAGCATCTGCAAAAAGCGGTTGCTGCCCTCGGGGATCAGCACCATCAAACGCAGGGGCTGCGGCTGGGCCTGCAGCGTCGCTTGCGCCTCTGCCTGCGGCAAATACCCAAGGCTGATGGCCGCCTGCATCACGCGCTGCACGGTGGCGCTGCGCACGCCCGCGCGCTGGTTGAGCACCCGGTCCACCGTGGCGGTGGAGACGCCGGACAACTGGGCGATATCGGGGATGCGAGGGTGTTTGGACATAAAAATCAATCAAAATCCATCATTTCATTTGCTGGTATTTGATGGATTCTGCGGATAGTATCACTGCAGCTTCGGTGCCGAAAGGCATCAAATTCGATCAGTACAAACCCTAGATTGCGGCGGCACAGACCGACTGCACAGGAGACAAGCCCATGCCTGCTATCCCTTCTTCCTTCCGCCGACACGCGCCCTGCACCGCCCGCGTGGGCTAGATCGCTGCTGCGGCTTCATGCAATACGAATTCGACTTTGCCAGCGTGCTGGCGAACTGGCCCCAGTTTCTGGAAGGGGCCTGGATGACTATCCTGCTGTCCTTCCCGGCCACGGTGATTGGCTTTGTGGGCGGCACGCTGCTGGCGATTGGCCGGCGCGGCCACACGCCTTGGGTGGCCAAGGCCTGTGGCGCCTATGTGGAGGTGCTGCGCAACACGCCGCTGCTGGTGCAGGTGTTTCTGGTGTTCTTCGGCCTGGCCAGCCTGGGCTGGAAGGTGCCTGCATTTGCGGCGGCGTTGCTGACGCTGGTGATCAACGTGGCGGCCTACACCTGCGAAATCATGCGCGCCGGCATGGACTCGATCCACAAGGGCCAGATCGAGGCAGCCGAATGCCTGGGCCTGACGCGGCGGCAGGTGTACTGGCATGTGGTGCTGCGTCCTGCCATGGAGAAGGTCTACCCCGCGCTCACCAGCCAGTTCGTGCTGCTGATGCTGGCCTCGTCTATCACCTCCCAGATCTCGGTGGAGGAGCTTACGGCCATCGCGGCCCGCGTGCAGTCTGAAACCTTCCGCCCCTTCGAGGCCTACATCCTGGTCGCCGTGGCCTACCTGGTGCTGTCGCTGCTGATGCGTGCCGGACTGTGGCTGTTCGGCCAGATCGTGTTCACGCGCCAACGCAAATTGAGGAGCGCCAAATGATCGACGGCGGACTGAATGCCTACCACCTGCAGTACCTGCTGTTCGGCGCGCTGTGGACCATCGGCCTGTCGCTGATCGCCTTTGTGGGCGGCGGCCTGGCCGGGGGCGTGATTGCGCTGTGCCGCGTCAGCCCCATCAAGGCGGTGCGCTGGGCCACCATTGCGTGGATCCAGATCATCCAGGGCACGCCGCTGCTGGTGGTGCTGTTCCTGTGCTACTTCGGCCTGTCCATCATGGGGCTGGAGCTGCCCGCCATCGTGGCCGCCAGCATCGCGATGATTGTTTACGTCAGTGCCTACCTGGGCGAGATCTGGCGCGGTTGCATCGAATCGGTGCCGCGCACGCAGTGGGAGGCGGCCGAATGCCTGGCCCTATCGCGCACCCAGCGCATGCGGCTGGTGGTGCTGCCCCAGGCGGTGCGCATTGCCACCCCGCCCACGGTGGGCTTCATGGTGCAGATCGTCAAGAACACATCGCTCGCGTCCATCGTGGGGTTCATCGAGCTGGTGCGTGCCGGGCAGCTCATCAACAACTCCATCTTCCAGCCGTTCACCGTGTACCTGCTGATTGCCATCGTGTACTTCGCGATGTGCTACCCGCTGTCGGTCTGGAGCCGCAAGCTGGAGCAGCGCCAGCAGTTTGGAAACCGTGGCACAGCCACCCCTTCTGTGACCACCGCATGAAACGAGAAGACACCATGAACCTCGCCCGAGACGCTGCCGCGCAACCCTCCCAGCCAGCGGCTTCGCCTGCGCCCACCGTCGTTGAGCTGAAGGATGTGCACAAGCGCTTTGGCAGCAACCAGGTGCTCAAGGGCGTGTCGTTTTCCATTCCCAAGGGCCAGGTCGTGGCCATCATTGGCAAGAGCGGGTCGGGCAAAAGCACGGCGCTGCGCTGCATCGACCGGCTGGAGATCATCGACAGCGGCACCATCCACGTGTGCGGCCACGCGGTGCACGACCCGGCCATCGACCTGCGCCAGCTGCGCCAGGACGTGGGCATCGTGTTCCAGAGCTACAACCTGTTCCCGCACCTGACGGTGGAGCAGAACATCACGCTCGCGCCCAAGGCCGTCAAGAACCTGCCCGCCGCCCAGGCGCGCGCCATTGCCGCCCGCACCCTGCAGCAGGTGGGCCTGGCCGACAAGGCGCAGGCCTACCCCGAGCAGCTATCGGGCGGCCAGCAGCAGCGCGTGGCCATTGCCCGGTCGCTGGCCATGGAGCCGCAGGTGATGCTGTTCGACGAAGTGACCTCGGCGCTGGACCCACAGCTGACCGGCGAGGTGCTGCGCGTCATCGAATCGCTAGCCCAGGGCGGCATGACCATGGTGCTGGTCACCCACGAAATGGAATTTGCTGCGCGCGTGGCCGACACCGTGATCTACATGCACGAGGGCAAGGTCTGGGAGACAGGCCCCGGCGGCATGCTGAAGAACCCGCAAACGGCCGAGCTGCGCGACTTTCTGTCGCACGGGCTGTGATCCGTTCCTTTTTTTGATTCCCTTGCCAAAAACCACCAGGAGACATTTCACATGACCGCTTCCCGCACCCGCATCCTGCGCCGCGCCCTGCTCGCCACCGCCGCAGCCGCCCTGTGCCTGCCCGCCATGGCAGACCTGGCCGAGATCAAGTCCGCAGGCAAACTGCGCGTGGGCATCGACTTTGGCGCGCCGTTCTATGGCTATGTGGACGAGAAGATGAAGCCCGTGGGCTCGGACGTGGAAGCGGCCGAGTTGCTGGCCAAGGACCTGGGCCTGACGCTGGAGATCGTGAACACCACCAACTCCGCGCGCATCCCCAACCTGCTGTCGAACAAGGTGGACCTGATCATCTCGTCGCTCTCCATCACGCCCGAGCGCCAGAAGGCCGTGGACTTCTCCATGCCCTACGGCGCCATCCAGGCGGCCGTGGGCGCGCCCAAGAGCCTCAAGCTCACCAACATCGACGACCTGGCCGGCAAGACCGTGGCCGTGACCCGCGGCGGCCCGCAGGACAAGATCGTGACCGAGCGCGCGCCGCAGGCCAAGGTGGTGCGCTTTGATGATGAATCTGCCTCCATCACCGCTGCCGCCACGGGCCAGGCCGATATCGTGGCCATCACGCCGCCCATCATCGCGGCCATTGCCAAGAAGAACCCCGCCCGCGAGTTCGAGACCAAGTTCATCCTGCAGTCCTACCAGTTGGGCATGGCCATGCGCAAGGGCCAACCCGAGCTGATGAAGGCCGTCAACGGCTGGATCAAGACCAACCTGACCAACGGCAAGCTCAACGACATCCACCTGAAGTACGCGGGCGTGCCGATCCCCAAAGAAATCATCGACGGCGCCAAGTAAGCGCCTTCCAACCCAGCGCCTGCAACGTGGGGCGACATGACGGGCGGTGGGCCATGCCACCCGCCCGGCTGCGCCCTGCCCCGCCCCATCACCACCAAAGGAAACTCTTATGAGCCGTCATTTCGGCGCCATCCGCCAGCTGGGCTATGTGGTCCACGACATCGAAGCCGCCATGGACTACTGGAGCAAGACCCTGGGCGTGGGCCCCTGGTTCTACAACCCCAAGGTTCCGATCAAGAACTATGTCTATCGGGGCGAGTCGCACGAGCCGCACAACTCGGTGGCGCTGGCCAACTCCGGCTACGTGCAGGTCGAGCTGATCCAGACCCGCAACGACGTGCCCTCGATGTACCGCGACTTTTTGCAGGCCGGGCGCACCGGGCTGCAGCACGTGGCCTACTGGACCAGCGACTACGACGCGGACCTGGCGCGCCTGACCGCCCAAGGCTTTAAGGCGCTGATGAGTGGCGAGGTGGGCGAAAAGGGCCGGTTTGTGTACTTCGACACCGAATACCACCCCGGCACGGTGATCGAGCTGTCGGAAGTGGCTGGCCCCAAAGGCCGCATGTTCGACCTGATCCGCGCCGAGTCGGAAACTTGGGACGGCAAGACCGACCCGGTACGTCCTTTCCCGGACCTCTCCAAGATCTGATTTCAAGCCAAATAGCCCTCTAGTGCTTATCTTTAAAGCGCTAGCAGCTATCAAAACCATAGTGCACTCTGCCCATGTCCCCAGACCGCTTTGAAGCCACCTATCTGATCGAAACCCCGCTGGACCCCGCCCACGTGGCCGAGGTACTGGCGGGCGAGCAATCGTGTGGCACCTTCACCCGGGTGGAGGGCGAGACCGATGCGCTGCGCGAACGCGCCCGCGCCACGGTCGAATCCATCGAGCTGCTGGACGTGGCGCTCGTCCCCTCGCTGCCCAACGGCTGGATGCAGCGGCGCGGCATGTTCGGCACGCCGCAGACCTGGCAGCGCGCCCGGCTGCGCGTGAGCTTTCCGTGCGGCAACATCGGCCCCAACCTGCCGACGCTGGCAGCCACGGTGTCGGGCAACCTGTTCGACCTGGGCGAGGTCACCGGTTTGCGTCTGGAGTCGATGAAGCTGCCCCGCGCCTACCGCGAGCAGTTTGATATGCCCCGCCAAGGTATTGCAGGCACACGCGCGCTGACCGGCGTGCAGGGCCGCCCGCTCATCGGCACCATCATCAAACCCAACGTGGGTTTATCGGCCGAAGAAACCGGTGAACTGGCGGGCCGCCTGTGCGCCGCCGGGGTGGACTTCATCAAGGATGACGAGGTGTGCGCCAACCCGGTGCACGCCCCGCTGGCCGACCGCGTGAAATCCGTGATGCGCCGTGTGCGGGCCCACCAGGACAAGACCGGCAAGCTCGTGATGGTGGCGTTCAACATCACCGATGAGACCGACGCCATGCGCCGCCATGCCGACCTGATTGCCGCCGAGGGTGGCAGTTGTGTGATGGTCAGCCTGAACTGGTGCGGCTACTCCGCCGTGCAGACGCTGCGCCGCCACACCCCGCTGGCCCTGCACGGCCACCGCAACGGCTACGGCGCCCTGTCGCGCCACCCGCTACTGGGCTTTTCGTTCAACGCCTGGCAGACGCTGTGGCGCTTGGCGGGTGTGGACCACATGCATGTGCACGGCCTGCAGGGCAAGTTCTCGCAGACCGATGAGGAAGTGATCGAGTCCGCCCACGACACACTGGCCCCGCTGTGCGAAGGACTGGATGACCGCGTGCTGCCCGCCTTCTCCAACGGCCAGTGGGCCGGCACGGTGCCCGCCACCTGGGACAGTGTGCATAGCAACGACCTGCTGTTCATGTCCGGTGGCGGCATTCTGGCCCACCCCGATGGCGCGGCCGCTGGCGTGGCCAGCCTGCAGCAGGCTTGGGACGCGGTGCAGAAAAACGAAACCCTGGCGGAGCGCGCTGCACACGCGCCAGAGCTGCGCCGGGCCATCGAATTCTTCGGCAAGAAGTGACGAAACCATGACGACCACGGCCCCCTTGTTCGGCTGGTATGGCGACGACTTCACCGGTGCCACCGACACGCTGGCCGTGCTGGCCCAGGCGGGTCTGCGCTCGATGCTGTTCCTGGGCGTGCCCAGCGCCGAGGCCCTGGCAGCGGCCGGGCGGCTAGACGCTGTGGGCATTGCGGGCGCCGCACGCGCCATGCCGCCCGAGGCCATGCGCGCAGAACTGGCACCCGTGGCCCGTTTTTTCAGGCAGATCGCGCCCACCGTGTTGCATTACAAGGTGTGCTCCACCTTCGACAGTGCACCCCATGTCGGCAACATTGCCTGCGCCATCGAAACACTGCACCCCAGCGTGGAGAACCGCTGGGTACCTATCCTCGGCGGCCAGCCCAGCCTGGGCAGATACTGCGCCTTCAGCAACCTGTTTGCCGCAGCCGGCACGGGGGGAACCGTCTACCGCATTGACCGGCACCCGACGATGCACCGGCACCCGGTGACCCCCATGGCAGAAGCCGACTTGCGGGTGCACCTGGCGCAGCAGGGTTTGCAAGGCATCACGGCACTGCATTACCCGCTGTACGAAGCAGACGCCTTGCCCGGCTCTCTGAACACCCTGCCGGGCCATGGCGCGACCGCTGTGCCCGAGGTGTCCAATGTGTCCGATACGCCCTTCGTGCCTACGCTGCTCGACCTGACCAGTGCAGACCAGCTGGCCAGCGTGGGGCACCTGCTGTGGCAACAAGCCCAGCGCGCCCGCCTGCTCGCCGTGGGGCCCAGCTCCGTGGCCCAGGCGTTGATCGCGTGCTGGGGGGCGCAGGTCAGCCCACCTGCCCCTGCCTTGGCACCATCGCCCAGCCCCGTGTTCGCCTGGGCGGGCAGCCTGTCACCCATCACAGCGGCCCAGGTCCAGGCCGCAACGTCTTATCAGCGCATCCCGGTGGACGCGCACCGGCTGACCCATGACACCGACTACGCCCAGGCCGCCCAACGCGCAATATGCGCCAGGCTGCAGCAGGGCCATCACGTGCTGGCCTACACCGGGCCCACGGACGGCGCTTCTGCCCCGTCCGGTGGTGCTTCAGCGGCCGTCGCCCCCGCCAGTGCGGCCCTGGTCGCCCGCGTGGTGCAGGCGCAGGCCGACAACGGTACGCCGCTGCGGCGCGTTGGCATTGCGGGGGGCGACACCTCCAGCCACGCCGTGCAGGCACTGCACCTGTGGGGGCTGTCGTACCACACCACGGTCTGCCCCGGGGTCACGCTGAGCCGCGCGCACAGTACAGACCCATCGCGCCACGGGCTGGAGCTGATGCTCAAGGGGGGGCAGATGGGCGGAACGGACCTTTTCGAAAGACTGCTGGGCGCGGGCTGACGGAAATATCCAGGCGATAAAAAGCCCGCACATCGCGGGCTACTGGGCAGGCCTTGCGCGAAGGCCCGAGAGAAAAGCAGTGCGGCAGGCACGCCCACCGCCATCCCATCACACGCGAGGCACCGGGGTCCCCGAGTTCACGCACAGCGCCATGTTCAGCGCCTTGATGGCGGTCTTGTAGTCCTCGCGTTCGATCACGAACTGCATGTTCACCTGGCGCAGGGTCTGAGACACGCAATTCACGTTGACGCGGGCATCGGCCAGCGCCTGCGCAGCCTTGGCCAGCACGCCGGGGATGCCGATGTTGGAGCCAATGGTGCACACGATCGCGCTGGGCTTGATCGTCACGACCTGGTAGTCCTTCTGCAGCTCAGCCACCAGCTCGGGTGTGACCTGGTTGTCCCACACCAGATGGGCGATGGAGTTGGCGTTGGTCGCCTTGAGGATGTAGCTCACATCGTGCTTGCAAAACACGTTCATCAGGCCCGCATCAAAGCCGACGGTACCCACCATGCTGGGGTCGTGGATTTCGATCAGCGTGACCTTGTCGGTGCCGGTCACGATCTCGACGCGCGCGCGCTCGCCCACGAAGTCTTTGGTGATGAGCGTGCCGGGGTGGTCGGGCTCAAACGTGTTCTTCAGGCGGATCGGGATGCCGGCCAGTTCCATGGGCTTGGCGGCCTTGGGATGGATGGCTTCCATGCCCACGTCGGCCAGCTGGTCGGCCACGTCGTAGTTGGTGGCGCCCACCACAATGGCGTTTTCCAGCCCCACGAGGTTGGGGTCGGCGGACGACAGGTGGAATTCCTTGTGGATCACAGCCTCGGCGGGGCGAACTTCCACGGCGATCTTGCTGAAGGTGACCTCGGAGTAGCCCCGGTCGAACTCGCGCATGATGCCCTCGGTGCCTTTGGTGTAGCCCGTGGCCACCACCACCTTGTCGCTCAGGTCCAGGCCCTTGAAGCTGTTGGCAATGCGCTCGTCAATCGTCCAGGCTTCGTTGTCGTCAAAACCGGCCAGGTCCATCAGCAGTGCATTGACGCCATTGGCCTTGAGGATCTCGACGGAGTTGAACGCGCTGTGCGACTCGCCAATCGAGGCCAGCACTTCACGCGCCGCGAGCAACACGTCCTTACGGCTCAGGTAGCCGCTGGCCAGCACGTGCTGCATGGCGTTCAGATATTCGCGCGCCTGGGCAATGCGCTGATCAATAAAGGCATCGGCCACATCCAGCGGCAGGCCCAGGTCGGCGTAGCCCGCGTTGAGCTTTTTAAGGCTGGAAGCCAGCTGCGTCAAAGCATCCTGGTAGCCCTTGCCTTCGGCAAACAGGGCATAGATGCCGCGCTCACCCGTCTTCTTGTGCTCCAGCAGCTGGTTCGTCACGCCCGAGTAGGCGGACACCACGTAGATCCGGCCGTTGATGCGCTTGGGGTCGTGCAGGACGATGTGGCGCAGCACATCGCCAAAGGCGGTCATCGAGGTGCCGCCGATCTTCTCGACAGAGATCTTGGAGTTTTGAACGTCTTGCATGGACAGGCTCAGGGGAGCAAAAAGGTTGGAAAGCTGGACGAATGCTCTGCCAAGGGGCTCAGCGGCAGGAAACCCTCTATTTTCCACGACTTTTACCGGGGCACTTTGACGCAGGCCATCTTGATACAGGTGCCGTCAGCGCTCGAATAGCGTTGACCTGCGAAGCAGACGCAGGCCCCAGGCGCCGATCCATCACCAGACTGGGGACGTGGCGGCGTTTAGGAGAGTGGCTCGGGAGGCGCTGCGGCAGCCTCTTCGGCGCACAGGCCCCATTGGTCCCAGTCCTCGCCAAACAGCTCTGAAGGGTGCTGGGTGCGGTCAGAGCCATTGCCGCAGCGCATGGCATTGGCTGGGCAGTAACGATCGCACCCCCAGCACACCCGCTCCGGATGGGCGGGGGCTTGGGGGAACCTTTTGGCTGCTGCCATGGCGGCGCTCAGGCGATTGCGACTGCTGCCTTCGCTCGGATCGTCAGATCACTTCTTCTGCGGCGGCACATCCGTGCAGCTGCCATGCGCAATCTCCGCCGCCATACCGATGCTTTCGCCCAGCGTGGGGTGCGGGTGGATGGTCTTGCCGATGTCCACGGCGTCAGCGCCCATCTCGATGGCAAGAGCGATCTCGCCGATCATGTCGCCCGCGTGGGTGCCGACCATGCCGCCGCCCAGGATCTTGCCGTGGCCATGGGCCTCGGGCGAATCGTCGAACAGGAGCTTGGTCACGCCTTCGTCGCGGCCGTTGGCAATGGCGCGGCCGGAGGCCGTCCAGGGGAACAGGCCCTTCTTGACCTTGATGCCTTGGGCCTTGGCCTGGTCTTCCGTCAGGCCCACCCAGGCCACTTCGGGGTCGGTGTAGGCAACGCTCGGAATCACGCGGGCGTTGAAGGCGGCGGCTGCCAGCTCCTTGTTGCCCTGCAGTTCACCAGCGATGACTTCAGCCGCCACGTGTGCCTCGTGCACCGCCTTGTGCGCCAACATGGGCTGGCCCACGATGTCGCCGATGGCAAAGATGTGCGGCACGTTGGTGCGCATCTGGATATCAACGTTGATGAAGCCACGGTCCGTCACCGCCACGCCAGCCTTCTCAGCAGCGATCTTCTTGCCGTTCGGCGTGCGGCCCACAGCTTGCAGGACCAGGTCGTACACCTGCGGCTCAGGGGCAGTGCCGCCCTCTTCCGCTGGCGCGAACGTGACCTTGATGCCTTCAGGCGTTGCCTCAGCACCCACGGTTTTCGTCTTCAACATGATGTTGTCGAAGCGCTTGGCGTTCATCTTTTGCCAGATCTTGACGAGGTCTCGGTCAGCGCCCTGCATCAGGCCGTCCATCATTTCCACCACATCCAGGCGCGCGCCCAGCGTGCTGTAAACCGTGCCCATTTCCAGGCCGATGATGCCGCCGCCCAAAATCAGCATGCGCTTGGGCACTTCCTTCAGTGCCAGGGCGCCGGTGGAATCGACCACGCGCGGGTCGTTGGGCATGAAGGGCAGGCGCACGGCCTGGCTGCCAGCAGCGATGATGGCCTTCTTGAAGGCGATGACCTTCTTGGTGCCCGTCTTCTCCTGGCCGGTGCCGGTGGTTTCCTCCACTTCGAGGTGGTTGGCGCCGACAAAAGCACCGTAGCCACGCACGGTGGTCACCTTGCGCATCTTGGCCATGGCGGCCAGGCCGCCGGTGAGCTTGCCGATCACCTTTTCTTTATGGCCGCGCAGCTTGTCGATGTTGACGGCGGGCGCGCCAAAGTCCACGCCCAGGTCGGCCATGTGGCTGACCTCGTCCATGACGGCTGCGACGTGCAGCAGCGCCTTGGACGGGATGCAGCCCACGTTCAGGCACACGCCACCCAGAGTGGCATAGCGCTCGACGATGACGACCTTAAGACCCAGGTCGGCCGCACGGAAGGCGGCGCTGTAGCCGCCGGGGCCGCCGCCGAGCACGAGCACGTCGCAGTCCAGATCGGCCGAGCCAGCAAAGCTAGAAGCTACTGGATTGATAGCTGCCGGCACATTATTTACCCGCGCTACAGCCGATTTCTGCTCAGAAACGGCAGGCGCTGAGGATGCGGCAGGCGCTGGAGCGGCTGCGCCTGCACCCTGCACTTCCAGCGTCAGCACCACCGAGCCTTCGGCGATCTTGTCGCCGAGCTTGACCTTGAGTTCCTTGACCACACCAGCGTGGCTGGACGGGATCTCCATGGAGGCCTTGTCGGACTCCACGGTGATCAGGCTTTGCTCGGCCTTGATGGTGTCGCCGGGTTTGACCAGCACTTCGATGATGGCCACTTCGGCGAAGTCGCCGATGTCGGGCACCTTGATGTCGATGATTGCCATGGTGTGTCTTGCCCTTTCGTTACATCACAATGCGGCGGAAGTCCGCCAGCAGCGAGGCAAAGTACACGTTGAAGCGCGCAGCAGCGGCGCCGTCGATCACGCGGTGGTCCCAGCTGAGCGACAGCGGCAGCATCAGGCGCGGTGCGAACTGCTTGCCGTCCCACTTGGGCTCCAGGCTGCTCTTGCACACGCCCATGATGGCGACTTCGGGAGCGTTGATGATGGGCGTGAAGTAACGCCCGCCAATGCCGCCCAGGGAGCTGATGGAGAAGCAGCCGCCGGTCATGTCGGCCGGGCCCAGCTTGCCGTCGCGCGCCTTCTTGGCCAGGTCGCCCATCTCTTGCGAGATCTGGACGATGCCCTTCTTGTCGGCATCGCGGATGACGGGCACAACGAGGCCGTTGGGCGTGTCAGCCGCAAAGCCGATGTGGAAGTAGTTCTTCATCACCAGCTGGTCGCCGTCGAGCGAGCTGTTGAACTCGGGGAACTTCTTGAGCGCGGCCACGGCGGCCTTGATCATGAAGGCGAGCATGGTGACCTTGACGCCGCTCTTCTCGTTCTCTTTGTTGAACTGCACGCGGAAGGCTTCGAGGTCGGTGATGTCCGCATCGTCGTGGTTGGTGACGTGCGGGATGACGACCCAGTTGCGGTGCAGGTTGGCGCCGCTGATCTTCTTGATGCGCGAGAGATCCTTGCGCTCCACCGGGCCGAACTTGGTGAAGTCCACCTTGGGCCAGGGCAGCAGGTCCAGACCCACGCCGGAGCCACCGGCTGCTGCCGAGGGCGCCTTGGCCGCCTGGGCCTTGGTCTGCACGGCGCCTGCCATCACCTGCTTGGTGAAGGCAGCCACGTCGTCTTGCGTGATGCGGCCCTTGGGGCCGGTGCCCTTGACTTCGTCGATGGGCACACCCAATTCGCGGGCGAACTTGCGCACCGAAGGCGATGCATGGGGCAGGCCTGCCGTGGGGGTGCCGGGCTGGTGGGCGGGCACCGAGGCTGCGGCAGCGGCGGGCGCTGCTGCGGCTACAGCCACTGCAGGGGCAGCCACCGCCACAGGGGCTGGCGCCGGTGCAGCGGCCGCAATGGGTGCGGGAGCTGCGGCCGGGGCTGGGGCCGCTGCGGTGGCAGCGCCTTCGAGCACAGCGACCAGATCACCGATGTTGACGGTGTCACCGATCTTGACCTTGAGTTCCTTGAGCACGCCAGCGGCGGGCGATGGGATCTCCATGGAGGCCTTGTCGGATTCGACGGTGAACAGGGATTGTTCGACCTTGATGGTGTCGCCGACCTTGACCAGCATCTCGATGACGGCCACGTCCTTGAAGTCGCCGATGTCGGGCACGCGCACTTCGACTGGGCCAGCAGCCGCAGGGGCAGCAGCAGCCACTGGGGCTGGCGCGGGAGCAGCTGCGGCAGGAGCCGGTGCAGCCGCCGGGGCTGCTGCAGCGCCCGCGTCAGCGGACTCCACCACAGCAATCACCGAGCCTTGCTTGACCTTGTCGCCCAACGCAATCTTGAGTTCCTTGACCACGCCCGCATGGCTGGAGGGGATCTCCATCGATGCCTTGTCGGATTCGACCGTGATGAGCGACTGCTCGGCTTTCACGGTGTCACCCACCTTGACGAGCAACTCGATCACGCCCACCTCGTCGAAGTCCCCGATGTCCGGGACTTGAATATTGACCAATGCCATTGTTCTGTCTCCGTTCGTTTTAAGCGTAGAGCGGGTTGATCTTGTCAGCATTGATGCCGTACTTGGCAATCGCCTCGGCCACCTTGGTGGCGGGCAGCACGCCGTCTTCGCTCAGCGCTTTGAGGGCGGCCACAACGATGTAGTGGCGGTTCACCTCGAAGTGCTCGCGCAGCTTGCTCCGGAAGTCGCTGCGGCCAAAGCCGTCGGTGCCCAGCACCTTGTAGTTGCGGCCCTTGGGCACGAAGGGACGGATCTGCTCCGCATAGGCCTTCATGTAGTCGGTGGATGCGACCACGGGGCCGGTGCTGGTTCCCAGCTGCTGCGCCACAAACGGCACGCGTGGTGTCTCCAGCGGGTGCAGCAGGTTCCAGCGGTCCACGTCCTGGCCTTCGCGGGTCAGTTCGTTGAAGCTCGGGCAGCTCCACACGTCAGCCTGTACGCCCCAGTCGGCAGCCAGCAGCGTTTGCGCGGCCAGTGACTCGCGCAGGATGGTGCCGGAGCCCAGCAGCTGCACGCGCTTGTCGCCCTCGGCGCCTGGCTTGCACAGGTACATGCCCTTGATGATCTGCTCTTCGGTACCCGCCGTGAGGCCAGGCATGCTGTAGTTCTCGTTGAGCAGCGTGATGTAGTAGAAGACGTTCTCTTGCTGCTCGACCATGCGCTTGAGGCCACGGTGCATGATCACTGCGACTTCGTGGGCAAAGGTGGGGTCGTAGCTCACGCAGTTGGGGATGGTGTTGGCCAGGACGTGGCTATGACCATCTTCGTGCTGCAGACCTTCACCGTTCAGCGTGGTACGGCCCGAAGTGCCGCCCAAGAGGAAGCCACGCGCCTGCATGTCACCCGCCGCCCAGGCCAGGTCGCCAATGCGCTGGAAGCCGAACATGGAGTAGTACACATAGAACGGCACCATGATGCGGTTGTTCGTGCTGTAGCTGGTGGCGGCAGCGATCCAGCTGGCCATGCCGCCGGCTTCGTTGATGCCTTCCTGCAGGATCTGGCCGGCCTTGTCTTCCTTGTAGTACATCACCTGGTCGCGGTCGACCGGGGTGTACATCTGGCCCTTGGGGTTGTAGATGCCGATCTGGCGGAACAGGCCTTCCATGCCGAAGGTACGCGCCTCATCCACCAGGATGGGCACCACGCGCGGGCCCAGGGCCTGGTCGCGCAGCAGTTGCGTGATGAAGCGCACATAGGCCTGGGTTGTGGAGATTTCGCGGCCTTCGGCCGTGGGCTCCAAGATGGCCTTGAAGGTGTCCAGCGCGGGCACGGTAAAGCTCTCGTCAGCCTTTACGCGGCGGTGCGGCAGGTAGCCGCCCAGGGCCTTGCGACGCTCGTGCAGGTACTGCATTTCCGGCGTGTCGTCGGCAGGCTTGTAGTAAGGGATCTCGGCCAGCTGGCTGTCAGGGATCGGGATGTTGAAGCGGTCACGGATGTACTTGATATCTTCGTCCGACAGCTTCTTGGTCTGGTGCACGGTGTTCTTGCCTTCACCGGCCTTGCCCATGCCATAGCCCTTGACGGTCTTGACCAGCAGCACGGTTGGCTGGTTCTTGTGCTCGTTGGCAGCGTGGAAGGCCGCGTACACCTTGGCGGGCTCATGGCCACCACGGCGCAGCTCGAACACCTCTTCGTCGGTCATGTGCTCGACGAGCTTCGCGGTCTCAGGGTACTTGCCGAAGAAGTTCTTGCGAACAAAAGCGCCGTCATTGGCCTTCATGGCCTGATAGTCGCCGTCGAGCGTTTCCATCATCAGCTGCTTGAGCTTGCCGCTCTTGTCGCGGCGCAGCAGCTCGTCCCAGCCATTGCCCCACAGCAGCTTGATCACGTTCCAGCCCGCGCCACGGAACTCGCCTTCGAGTTCTTGCACGATCTTGCCGTTGCCACGCACCGGGCCGTCCAGGCGCTGCAGGTTGCAGTTGATGACGAAGACCAGGTTGTCGAGGTTTTCACGCGCAGCCAGGCCGATGGCGCCCAGCGATTCGGGCTCGTCCATTTCGCCGTCGCCGCAGAACACCCACACCTTGCGGTTTTCGGTGTTGGCGATGCCGCGGGCGTGCAGGTACTTGAGGAAGCGCGCCTGGTAGATGGCCATCAGCGGGCCGAGGCCCATCGACACCGTGGGGAACTGCCAGAACTCGGGCATCAGCTTGGGATGGGGGTAACTGGACAGGCCCTTGCCGTCCACTTCCTGGCGGAAGCTGTCGAGTTGCTCTTCGGTCAGGCGGCCTTCGAGGTAGGCACGGGCATAGATGCCGGGGGCGCTGTGGCCCTGGATGTAGAGCAGGTCGCCGCCATGGCCTTCGCTCTCGGCATGCCAGAAATGGTTGAAACCGGCGCCAAACATGCTGGCCACCGAAGCAAACGAACCGATGTGGCCGCCCAGGTCGCCGCCATCGGCGGGGTTCAGGCGGTTGGCACGCACCACCATGGCCATGGCGTTCCAGCGCATGTAGGCGCGCAGACGCTTTTCGATGGCGATGTTGCCGGGGCAGTGGGCCTCTTTTTCAGGCTCGATGGTGTTGACGTAACCCGTGTTCGCAGAGAACGGCAGATCGATGCTGCTCTGGCGGGCGTGTTCAAGAAGTTGTTCCAACAGGAAGTGGGCGCGCTCCGGGCCCTCCTTGTCGATGACGGCGGACAGCGCGTCCATCCATTCACGGGTCTCTTGCTGGTCGGTATCGGAACCGATGCCGAAACCGGCCTGAGGGTCGGGCTGAGCTGACATGCTTTGTCTCCTGTAGGTGTGGCAGCAATTTAGTACGTTGGCTCTAGTTTCGCATATTTTTTCGTAATTTCAAATGGTGCCTATGCATTTCATATTGCAATAATTTGCTGCAAATGCACATGACCCAGCAGACTGGGACCCCGCCAGGGCTCCTCTACACTCCACGCATGGATTCGATGCCCACCGCCCCCTCCCCCACGGCCCCGACCGTGGCTGCGCCCATTCGCTGGTGGCGCAAGTGGTGGCGCGGCTTGTCGCCCACCCGGCAAGACCGGTTTGCCGCACTGGCTCCGCTGGCGGCGGTGCTGATGTTTCTGGCGGCCATCGTGGCGGCGTTCTGGTATTTGCGCGCAGAAGAGGCCGAGCGCGAGCAAGAAGCCCTGCGGCGTGACGTGGAATACGCCCAGCAGCGGGTGCGCTTGCGCCTGCTGGAACGACAAGAGCAGCTCATGCGCATCGCGCGCGACCTGTCCAACCAGGACCTCGGCAAGGCCGAGTTCATCAGCCGCGCCGAGGCGCTGATCAGCCAGTACCCGGAACTGCAGGCCATCACCTGGATCGACGACCGCCGACGCATCCGCGCGAGCCAGGCCGCCCCCACGCTGGCCAGCGGCGAGTTGCGCATTGCAGGTGAAGTGCTCAAGCCAGGAGAAACGGCCGACACCTTTGGCCTGGCGCGGGACCTGCAGCAACCCGTGTACGCCCAGCCGGCAGCCACCACGGGCGACGCCGCCCCGCTGCTGCAGCTGCAGGTGCCCCTCAACAACCAAGGCAAGTTCAGCGGCGTGGTGCTGGGTGAGTACTCCATCGACAGCCTGCTGCGCTATGGCACCCCCACCGAAGTGCTGGCGCGTTATGCAGTGACCCTGCTCGACAGCAAGAACCAGGTGCTGGCGGGCACGCCGCTGGGCCCGCGCAACAAGGCCACGCAGTTGCTCCCCTGGACGCCCAAGGCCAACGAGTACGAGGTACCGGTCTCCCCCGTCGGCAACGGTCTGGTGCTGCGCGCCCAGGCCTACCGCACGTCGCTTGGCGTGGTGGGCAGCGGGCTGTTCTGGCTGGTGGGCACGCTGAGCGCGATGACAGCCTGGATGCTGATCGCCACCTGGCGCCACACCCGTCGCCGAATGCAGGCGCAAGAGGCCCTGGTGGCCGAAACCAACTTCCGCCGGGCGATGGAAAACTCCATCCTCACCGGCATGCGCGCTCTCGATATGGAAGGCCGCATCAGTTACGTGAATGCTGCGTTTTGCCAGATGACGGGCTGGAGCGCGGAAGAGCTGGTGGGTCTGAAGGCCCCCTTCCCCTACTGGCCCGAAGCCGACCACGAAACCCTGCAGGCCAAGCTGCGCGACGAGCTGCGCGGCAACACCATGGCCGGGGGCTTTCAGGTCCGCGTCAAGCGCAAGAGCGGGACGCTGTTCGACGCCCGCCTGTACGTGTCCCCCTTGATCGACGCCCATGGCCAGCAAACGGGCTGGATGACGTCGATGACCGACATCACCGAGCCCAACCGCATCCGCGAGCAGTTGTCGGCATCACACGAGCGCTTCACGATCGTGCTGGAGTCGCTGGATGCCTCGGTGTCGGTGGCCCCCCTCGGCAGCGAAGAACTGCTGTTCGCCAACAAGCTCTATCGCCAGTGGTTCGGATCACAAACCGGCGGGCACCTGCAGCTCGTAGCGCAGGCCGGCGTGGTGCCGGTAGCGGGCAAGGAGCAAAGCGGCATGGACGATGAGGACGGCCTGATGGGCCTGCCTACCGACACACTCACCAGCGCCCGCAGTGAAAACGCTGAAATCTACCTGCCCGACCTGGGCAAGTGGCTGGAAGTGCGCTCGCGCTATCTGAACTGGGTGGACGGCCGCCTGGCCCAGATGGTGATTGCCACGGACATCACCCCGCGCCGACTGGCTGAAGAGCAAGCCCAGCGACAGGCTGAGCGCGCCCAGTCGGTCAGCCGCCTTATCACCATGGGCGAAATGGCATCGAGCGTGGCGCACGAGCTCAACCAGCCGCTCACCGCCATCAACAACTACTGCAGCGGCATGGTCTCCCGCATCCAGAGCGGCCAGCTCACCGAAGAGGCCCTGCTCACGGCCTTGCAAAAGACGGCCCACCAAGCGCAGCGCGCGGGCCAGATCATCCAGCGCATCCGCTCGTTCGTGAAAAAGAGCGAACCCAACCGCGCGCTGGCCGACGTGCATTCGATGGTCAACGAAGCCGTGGAACTGGCCGACATCGAACTGCGCCGCCACAACGTGCGCCTGACGCACTATGTCGCCGCGCGCCTGCCGCAGGTGATGGCCGACACCATCCTGATCGAGCAGGTGCTGGTCAACCTGATGAAGAACGGCGCCGAAGCCATCCAGCACGCCGACCGCCCCGCCCCGAATCGCAGCGTGGAACTGCGTGTGGTGCCCAAGCAGATCGATGATCGCCAGGTGGTGGAGTTTTCCGTGCAGGACACCGGCAAGGGCCTGGCCCCTGAAGTGCTGGAGCGCTTGTTCGAGGCCTTCTTCTCCACCAAGCAGGAAGGAATGGGCATGGGCCTCAATTTGTGCCGCAGCATCGTCGAGTCGCACCAGGGCCGGATGCAGGCGGAGAACCTCTACAATGGCTCGGAGGTTACAGGCTGCAGGTTCTCCTTCTGGCTGCCGCTTGCCAAGCCTGCTGATGCCACTACAAATTCAGTAGCAAACGAACAAAACCCAAGGACTGTTGCATGAGCTTGATTCCGAAAAAAGGCACTGTTTACGTTGTGGACGACGACGAAGCAGTTCGCGATTCCCTGCAGTGGCTGCTGGAAGGCAAGGACTACCGGGTGCGCTGCTTTGATTCGGCCGAGACATTCCTGTCGCGCTACGACCCTCGCGAAGTCGCCTGCCTGATCGTGGACATCCGCATGGGCGGCATGACGGGCCTGGAACTGCAAGACCGCCTGATCGAGCGCAAATCCCCGCTGCCCATCGTGTTCATCACCGGGCACGGCGACGTGCCCATGGCCGTGAACACCATGAAGAAGGGCGCGCTCGACTTCATCCAGAAACCGTTTGATGAAGAAGAGCTGGTCGGTCTGGTCGAGCGCATGCTGGACCACGCCCGCGAAAGCTTTGCCGGTTACCAGCAGGCCGCCAGCCGCGACGCCCTGCTCTCCAAGCTCACCAGCCGCGAAGCGCAGGTGCTTGAACGCATCGTGGCGGGACGCCTGAACAAGCAGATTGCCGACGACCTGGGCATCAGCATCAAGACGGTGGAGGCGCACCGCGCCAACATCATGGAAAAGCTCAACGCCAACACTGTGGCGGACCTGCTCAAGATCGCCCTGGGACAGAACGCGCCCAAGGGCTGATAGCTCTTATTTTGATAGCTATCAGCGCATGTTCCACTAGCGCTACCGGCCATTTTGACTTGTATTTCTGACATGACAGCCCAACTCATCGACGGCAACGCCCTTTCTCGCCAACTTCGCAGCGAGGTGGCGCAACGCGCTGCTGCGCTCACCGCCCGGGGCCTTCAACCAGGCCTGGCAGTGATCTTGGTGGGCGAAGACCCAGCCTCGGCCGTGTATGTGCGCAACAAGGTCAAGGCCTGCGAGAACAGCGGCGTACGCTCCATCTTTGAAAAGTACGACGCTGATCTCAGCGAGGCTGCGCTGCTGGCACGCATCGAAGCCCTCAATGCCGACCCCACGGTGCACGGCATTCTGGTGCAGATGCCGTTGCCCAAACACATCGACCCGCACAAGGTCATCGAAGCCATTGCGACCTCCAAAGACGTAGACGGTTACTCCGTGTTGTCGGCTGGCGAACTCATGGCCGGGCTGGAGGGCTTCCGCCCCTGTACACCCTACGGTAGCATGAAGCTTATCGAGTCCACGGGCCAATCGATCAAGGGCAAGCACGCCGTGGTCATCGGCCGTAGCAACACCGTGGGCAAGCCCATGGCCCTGCTGCTGCTGCAGGCCAACGCCACCGTCACGGTCACCCACAGTGGCACCCCCGACCTGGGCTACCACACCCGCCAGGCCGACATCGTGGTGGCTGCGGTAGGCCGTGCAAACACGCTCACGGCGGACATGGTCAAGCCTGGCGCCATCGTGATCGACGTGGGTATCAACCGCAAGGCCGACGGCAAACTGTGCGGCGATGTGGACTTTGAGGGCGTCAAGGAAGTGGCAGGCTGGATCACCCCCGTCCCTGGCGGGGTTGGACCCATGACCATTACCATGCTGTTGGTGAACACCATCGAAGCCGCTGAGCGGACCGCCGCGCGCTGACCGCGCCCGGGGAAGACGCCAGCCGCTTTGCAACTTGAACCTGCGCCGCCTGGCGCCATATAACCCCGCATGAGCAACGCCCTCCTCGACTTCTCCGACCTCCCCGCCTTTGACCGCATCACCCCGCGGGATGTCGCCCCTGCGGTTGATGTGCTGCTGGAGCGTGCCAACCAGGCCCTGGAGACCGTCACGGCGCCCGACTTTCCTGCCCGCTGGGACGCCATCGCCAAGGTACTGGACGTAGCCACCGAACAGCTCGGACGCGCCTGGGGATCCGTCAGCCACCTCAACAGCGTGGCGGACACGCCTGAGCTGCGCGCCGCCTACAACGCCGCCCTGCCCCGCGTCACCGAGTTCTGGACCCGCCTGGGCGCCGATGAACGTCTCTACGCCAAGTACAAGGCCATCGACCCCGCCACCCTGACGCCCGAGCAGCGCCAGGCCCACCGCAACGCGGTGCGCAACTTTGTGCTCAGCGGCGCCGAACTGACCGGGGCCGCCAAAGAGCGGTTCGCCCAGATCCAGGAACGCCAGGCCGAGCTGAGCCAGAAGTTCAGCGAGAACGCGCTCGACGCCACCGACGCCTTTGCCTACTACGCCACCGCCGAAGAACTGGACGGTGTGCCCGCCGATGTGCAGCAGGCCGCTCTGGCGGCCGCGCAGGCAGAAGGTAAACCTGGCTACAAGCTCACCCTGAAGATGCCTTGCTACCTGCCGGTGATGCAATTTGCCACCCGCAGCGATCTGCGTGCCAAGCTGTACCGCGCCTATGTCACCCGGGCCTCGGACCAGGCCGAGGGCGATGGCCAGAAGTTCGACAACACGGCTCTGATCGGTGAAATCCTGGCCCTGCGCCGGGAAGAAGCCCAATTGCTGGGCTATGCCAACTTTGGCGAAGTGTCTGTCGTGCCCAAGATGGCCCAGTCCCCCGCCGAAGTCATCCAGTTCCTGCGCGACCTCGCCCGCCGCGCCCGTCCCTATGCGGAGAAGGACGTGGCCGATCTGCGCGCTTTCGCCGCAGAACACCTGGGTCTGACCGACCCGCAGCCCTGGGACTGGCCCTACATCTCCGAAAAGCTCAAGGAAGCCCGCTACGCCTTCAGCGAGCAGGAGCTCAAGGCGTACTTCACAGCCCCCAAGGTGCTGGCAGGCCTGTTCAAGATCATTGAGACGCTTTTTGAGGTGTCCATCCGCCGCGACGCGGCACCGGTATGGCACCCTGCGGTGGAGTTCTATCGCATCGAGCGCAACGGCCAGCTGGTGGGTCAGTTCTACCTCGACCAACCCGCCCGCACGGGCAAACGCGGCGGCGCCTGGATGGACGACGTGCGCACACGCTGGCAGCGCCCCGACACGGGCGTGTTGCAAACGCCCATCGCCCACCTAGTCTGCAACTTTGCGGACGGTGTGGACGGCAAGCCGCCCCTGTTGACGCACGACGACGTGATCACGCTGTTCCACGAGTTTGGTCATGGACTGCATCACATGCTGACCCAGGTGAACGAACGCGATGTCTCCGGCATCGGCGGGGTGGAATGGGACGCCGTGGAGCTGCCCAGCCAGTTCATGGAAAACTTCTGCTGGGAATGGGATGTGCTGCGGCACATGACCGCCCACGTGGATACCGGTGAGCCGCTGCCGCGCGCGTTGTTCGACAAGATGATCGCCGCCAAGAACTTCCAGAGCGGCATGCAGACGCTGCGCCAGATTGAGTTCGCGCTGTTCGACATGCTGCTGCACACCGAGCACGACCCGGCCCAGGACTTCATGCCCCTGCTGACCCAGGTGCGGCAAGAGGTGGCTGTATTGCAGCCGCCCGCCTTCAGCCGCACGGCCCACACCTTCAGCCACATCTTTGCGGGCGGCTACGCGGCCGGGTATTACAGCTACAAGTGGGCAGAAGTGCTCAGCGCCGATGCCTACGCCGCCTTTGAAGAAACCGCCGGCAGCGACGGTTTGCCCAGCACCGAAACCGGACGGCGCTACCGAGAGGCCATCTTGGAAGCGGGTGGCAGCCGCCCGGCCATGGAATCTTTCAAAGCCTTCCGCGGACGAGAACCCAGCCTGGATGCCCTGCTGCGCCACCAGGGGATGGCAGAAGAGCTGACCGCCTGAGGCTTAGACCGAACAAACCGCAGACTGCCCCACAACAAACACAGCCCACACGAATGAGGAGAACCCACATGCCCCGTCTTAAGTTCGCTCCTGCTGCAGCTGCCTCCTTGTTGTTGGCCTTGGCATCTGTAGGTGCTCAGGCGCAGGCGGTCTATCGCATTGTCGGTCCGGATGGCAAGGTGACCTTTTCGGACCGCCCCCCCGCCGAGGCTACTGCCCAGCCAGCGCGCAGCAGTGGCGCCCCGGCAAGCCCTGCGGCTGGCAACGGAGCGTTGCCCTACGAACTGCGGCAGATTGCCAACCGGTACCCGGTGACCATCTACACCGGCAGCGACTGCGCGCCCTGCGGCAGCTTGCGCAACCTGCTCACGTCACGCGGTGTGCCTTACACCGAACGCACTGTGGTCAGCAATGAAGACATCGCGGCACTACAGCGCTTGAGCGGCAATTCCAGCCTGCCCTTTGGCACCATCGGGGGTCAACAGTTGGTGGGTTTTTCTGACGCCGAGTGGATCCAATACCTCGACGCGGCGGGCTACCCCAAACAATCTCAGTTGCCCAGCAACTATCGCCAGCCAGCGCCCGCACCACTGGTCGCGGCTAAGCCGGTAGAAGCGGCACCAGCGGCCGCTCCAAAAGCTCCTGCGCGGCCCACGCCACCACCACCGGCGAATGATGGTCCCACACCGAGCAATCCAGCAGGCATCCGGTTCTGACAGTGCCATGTGACCGCTACCTGCCGTGAGACCATTTGTTCACCCAGCAAAAAGGGGCCTTGACAGGCCCCTTTTGCATTGACTTTGCATCAAAAGACAGTGGGCTTGGGAGTGCTCAAGCCACCGCCCTAATCGTCAATAGGTGATCGTCTGCACCCCCTGCGCAGTGCCCAGCAGGCACACGGACGCCTTCTGGTGGGCAAACACCCCCACGGTCACCACGCCAGGCCATTGGTTGATCTCGGATTCGAACGCCAGCGGATCGGTGATGGACAGGCCCTTCACGTCCAGAATGTGCTGGCCGTTGTCGGTCACCAGCGGCTGTCCATCCTTGAGGCGCAGGCTGGCCTGTCCACCCATGACAGCAAAACGGCGCGCAATGTGGTTGGCAGCCATCGGGATCACTTCCACTGGCAACGGAAACTGGCCCAGGGCCTTCACCAACTTGGATTCGTCTGCGATACATACAAAGCGTTCGGCCAGAGCTGCCACGATCTTCTCGCGGGTCAATGCAGCACCGCCGCCCTTGACCATGTGGCCCTGGCCGTCGATTTCGTCGGCGCCGTCGATATAGACGGACAGTGAAGACACTTCGTTGGCATCGAACACGGCAATGCCCAGTGCCTTCAGGCGCTCCGTGCTGGCGACCGAGCTGGACACCGCGCCCTTGATCTGGTCCTTCATGCCCGCCAGGGCATCAATGAACTTGTTCACGGTGGAGCCGGTGCCCACCCCCACAATCTCGCCAGGCACCACATATTGCAGCGCGGCTTGGCCTACCAGGGTCTTGAGTTCGTCTTGGGTCAGGGGAGTGGTGGTCGTCATGGGAGAAAATCGGGGGTAATCCTGAATTATCCCTCCATGTCCCTCATCCCCTACGCCATCACCCGCCCCTTTCTCTTCGGCATGGATGCCGAGGCCGCACACGAACTCACCATGGACATGCTCGCGCGCGGGCAGCGCACGCCGCTGCAGTGGGCCTGGTGCAACGAAACGGTGAACGACCCCATCACCCTGGCGGGACTGCAATTTCCCAACCGCGTGGGCATGGCGGCGGGTCTGGACAAGAATGCACGCTGCATCGACGCGCTGGGCGCCATGGGTTTCGGCTTTGTAGAAGTGGGCACGGTGACCCCCAAAGCGCAGCCGGGCAACCCCAAGCCACGCATGTTCCGTCTGCCCGAGGCCCGCGCCCTCATCAACCGCCTGGGCTTCAACAACGAAGGCCTCGAAGCCTTCTTGCGCAATGTGCAGCAGGCGCAGTTTCGCAAGCAGATCCGCCAACGGCACCCCATGCTGCTGGGCCTGAACATCGGCAAGAACGCCACCACGCCCATCGAGAACGCGACCAGTGACTACCTGATCTGCCTGGAGGGTGTGTACCCCCATGCCGACTACGTCACGGTCAACATCAGCTCGCCCAACACCCAGAACCTGCGTGCGCTGCAAAGCGACGCCGCTCTGGATGCCCTGCTGGGCGCCATCGCCGAGCGGCGTGAGGCCCTGGCCACCCAGCACCAGCGGCGCGTTCCAGTCTTTGTGAAGATTGCCCCCGACTTGGACGAAGCCCAAGTGGCCGTCATCGCTGCGACGCTGCAGCGCCACGGCATGGACGGCGTGATCGCCACCAACACCACCATCAGCCGCACCGCAGTGCAGGGCATGCGCCATGCGGAAGAGACGGGAGGGCTGAGCGGTGCTCCGGTGCTGGAAGCCAGCAACCAGGTCATCCGGCAACTGCGCGCCGCATTGGGCAGCGGCTTCCCCATCATTGGCGTGGGCGGCATCCTGAGCGCCGACGACGCCGTGAGCAAGATTCGCGCAGGTGCGGATGTCGTGCAGATCTACACAGGCCTGATCTACGAAGGCCCGGCGCTCGTCGCAAAAGCCGCCAAAGCCATCAAGGCGTTGCGCTGACCTGCAGGGCTGCGCGAAGCCCGCCTGATGAAAAAACGGAGCCGCTGGTGACAGGGCTCCGTTTTGCTTTTTCTAACGGGCAAGCCGCAGGTTACTGGCCTGCCCCGCAGCCATGTTCAGCGGCGCAGGCGCATCACCATAGGCAGCACAATACCCGCCCACCGAATCAGTCTGCGCGGGCCAGCAACCAGTGCAACGCCCGCCATGGCGGCCACCGCCAGCGGATGCTCCCGCGCAAACCCGGCGGCGCGCAGAGCCAGTGAGGCGTCCGCACCGCCCGAGGGGCCCCCAGCTTGCTCCGCGAGTGCGTGGGCGTGGGCCTGGGCCCGGGCTACGCGGCGGGCACGCAGCCGCTCACGCTGTAGTTCGATACGGTCGAGCACACGCTGCTGCTCCACGGTGGGTGTAGTCCGCGCCACAGGCGCACTCCGTGGTGTGGTGGTGGAATGTGGGGTACTCACAAGCGCTCCTTGATGTCACGCCAATCCTGCGCGAGCTCTCGCCGCGTCAGTGCGAAACCACTGCCCGCACGTTGGGCCACAGACACCAACGAGACCGTGGCAGCCGCCCAGCCAGCAGCCCACACGCCAGCCACCAGCCATGCCACCAGCGTGCGCTGTGGCGAATCCCAAAAGTGCACCAGCACGGCCAGCGACACCATGATGAGCGCCACCACCGTGAGCCCGGCCACCAGGATGGTGAGCACCAGCAATTGCTGAAGGCGTTGTTTAAGGTCCGCCCATTCGAGGCGGGCCAGGTCCATGCGGTCTTCGGCGGCGATGGCCCCCTCGATAAGGTTGGCACGCCAGCGGGCCGCCAAGCCCTCCAGCCCCAGCAGCGAGAGCCAATTCATGTCTTGTCGCCTTTGTGCTGAGCCGTCATATCGGATGAGGGATCAGCGGCAATCAACGGCGCGCCAGCAGGAAACCGACCAACGCGCCCACAGCCAACGCGGCACCTGCCACACGCCAGGGTTCGTCATGGGCATAGCGGTCAGCTGCCAGTGCAGCTTCCTTGGCCTGACGTGCCGCATCCTGGGCGGCGCGAACGGCAGACTCACGCACGTTGTGCATGCCATCGTCCAGACGCTGGCGCAGCAGCTTGATTTCGGGCACTGCGTCCAGATCCTTGTTGGCCAACAGCCCCCGCAGATCGGAAACCAGCTTTTCCAGTTCGCCCTGGGTGGTCGTGGTGTCAGAAGCAGTCATACAAGCCTTTCTGTGTAGTGCCAAAAGTGATGGGAAATCCCGCACGCCAACGTGGAGGACTGAAGTTCATCTTAGCCATCCGCGCAGAAACCCCTCGTAGGACGGGGACGCAAGAGGTTACTGATTGCAAATGGCTTGCCGCAGATCAAACCAGCGCAGCCACATGCTCCGCAATGGCGAGGGCACTTGTCAAGCCGGGCGACTCGATACCAAACAGGTTGACCAGCCCCGCCACCCCATGCACGGTGGGCCCTTGAATGACAAAATCTGCCGCCGGTGCATCCGGCCCGTGAATCTTGGGGCGCATGCCTGCATAGCCAGGGGCCAGAGCGCCATCCTGCAAACCAGGCCAGTATTTGCGCACTTCGGCATAAAAGGCATCGCCGCGCGCGGGGTCCACCTGCAGATCGTCAGGCGAATCCACCCACTGCACGTCCGGGCCAAACTTGGCTTGTCCGCCCAGGTCCAGCGTGAGGTGCACACCCAACCCAGCCGCCTCGGGCACCGGGTAAATCAGCCGGCTGAAAGGCGCCTTGCCCGTCAACGTGAAGTAGTTGCCCTTGGCGTAAAACGCCGTGGGCACATGCTGCGGGGCCAGACCGCCAAATCGCGCAGCCAGCGCGGGGGCATGCAGCCCAGCGGCGTTGACCACGGTGCGAGCGCGCAGGCGCGTGCCATCCACTGCTTCCAAATCAATAGCATCAGAGCCAATAGATGCTAGCGCTAGTGGCGAATTCAGCGCCACAACACCACCCGCATGCTCCAGATCGCCCTGCAGCGCCAGCATGAGCGCATGGCTATCGACGATGCCGGTGCTGGGCGAGTGCAAGGCACCGACGCAGGCCAGCGCGGGCTCCATCTCCAGGGCTTCTTCACGGCTCAGGCGTTGGAGATCGAGCACTCCGTTGGCACGGGCGCGCGCCTGGATGCCTTCCAGGCTGTCCAACTGCGCGGCAGAGGTAGCCACCAACAACTTGCCGCAACGGCGGTGGGGCACGCCGCGCTCCGCGCAGTAGGCATAGAGCAATTCCTTGCCCCGCACGCACAGGCGGGCCTTGAGCGACCCTGCGGGGTAGTACAGCCCCGCGTGAATCACTTCACTATTGCGCGAACTGGTGCCGGTGCCGATGGCGTCTGCCGCTTCCAGCACCATCACCTCCCTACCCTGCAGCGCCAGCGCGCGGGCCACTGCCAGCCCCACCACACCCGCGCCCACCACCACACAATCCACCATATCGATCATCCGTGTGTCTCCATGCCTCACCTGGCGAGTGACGGGTCAGCCTGTTCAAAACCATCGAGCACGTTGACGGCATTGGTGCCCAGCTCGGCCGCCGCATAACCGCCCTCAAGCACAAACACCGTGGGCAGACCGAGCCGCGCCAGCCGCTCGCCCAGGCGCGTGAAATCTGACGAAGCCAGTGCAAACCGCGAGATGGGATCGCCCTCGAAGGCATCCAGCCCCAGCGATATCACCAGCCCATCGGCGCGGTGCTCCGCGATGCGGGCGCACGCCCTCTCCAACGCTTCGAACCAGGTCGCCGCGCTGGTGCCGGCGGGCAAAGGCAGATTGAGGTTGCAACCGCCGCCAACCCCCTCGCCCGTCTCATCGGCGTGGCCCAGGTAAAAGGGGTACTCCGTGCGCGGGTCGCCGTGGATGCTGATAAACAGCACATCACTGCGGTCGTAAAAGATGCTCTGCGTGCCGTTGCCATGGTGGTAGTCCACATCCAGCACTGCCACACGCTGGGCGCCCTGGTTTCGTAGGGTCTGTGCGGCCACGGCGGCGTTGTTCAAAAAGCAATAGCCGCCCATGAAGTCCGGGCCCGCATGGTGTCCTGGCGGCCGTGTGCAGCAAAACGCGGCACGCGTGCCTTGTGCTACGCGAGCCGCTGCGCTGGCCGCCGCATCCGCCCCCGCCTTGGCTGCGGCCCAGGTGCCGGCAGCCATCGGGGTGCCGTTGTCCATCGAATACAGACCGAGGCGCGCCACGAAGTTGTTGGGCTCCACATCGCTGCGCAGCGTACGCACTGGCCACACCGACGGAAAGGGTTGTACTGCAGCGTTGGCGGGGTCCAGCGCCAGCCATTCTGGCCAGGCGGTTTGCAGAAAGGCCAAGTAGCGTGGTGCGTGCACTTGCTCCAGCACGGCACTGCAGTCCACATCAGGAGCCAACATAGAGTGGCCGCGTGCACGCAGGGCCTCCTCCACATAGTCCACCCGTGCGGGCTTTTCAAAACACGGCACACGTTCGCCCCGGAAGAATTCGTGGACGGGCGCATGCCCCTGGTGCAAGGGATTGTGGAAGGTGATCATGGATGCTGCGTTGCAGGTACGAGGGACAAATGTAGCGCGCCAGCCCCCCGCAAAGCTCCATCACCGATCCCTACGACGGTTTTGCGGGCTGCAGGGCCTCCCGGACTGGAAAAGAAAAAATCCCTGCAGATCAAGAACCTGCAGGGATTTTCAAATTGGTGGGTGATACATGGATCGAACATGTGACCCCTGCCGTGTGAAGGCAGTGCTCTACCGCTGAGCTAATCACCCGTCGCAAGCACCTTGGAGAAAGATACCGCTGCGAAAAGTCTGGCAGCAACTGGTGGGTGATACATGGATCGAACATGTGACCCCTGCCGTGTGAAGGCAGTGCTCTACCGCTGAGCTAATCACCCTTGTCGCTGCGACAGCCCTCTATTATGGCACAGCTTTTTTAGGCCGATTGGAGAGTTCTCCAAATTGTTTTGCCACCGCTGGCCTTGTCGATCTGCGTGAGCACCTCGGCATGCGCCGCCTGCTCCTGCTCGCTCGCCCGCAGCACGGGCAGCGCAAGGCCACGCAAATCAATGGCAGCCACCTTCACACCGTCGGCACTGTCATGGCCGTCATCGGTGATCAACAGGGCGTCCTGCCCGCGTGTGAGGTTGATGTACACATCGGCCAGCAACTCGGCGTCGAGCAAGGCACCATGCAGCGTCCGGCCCGAGTTGTCCACGCCCAGGCGGTCGCACAGGGCGTCCAGCGAATTGCGCTTTCCCGGGTACATCTCCTTGGCCATGGCCAGCGTGTCGGTCACGCTCTGCACATAAGTGCCAAACGCCGGGCGCCCCACCAGCTCCAGCTCCTTGTTGAGGAAGCCCACGTCGAACGCTGCGTTGTGGATGATGATCTCGGCGCCCTGCAGGTACTGCAGGATGTCATCCACCACATCCGCAAACTTGGGCTTGTCCTTCAGAAACTCATTGCTGATGCCGTGCACCTTCAGCGCGTCCTCGTGGCTGTCGCGGCCCGGGTTGAAGTACAGGTGCAGATTGTTACCAGTCAGCTTGCGGTTGAGCAGCTCCACACAACCCAGTTCAATGATGCGGTCACCCCCCTCGGCCGAAAGGCCGGTGGTCTCCGTGTCCAGAACAATTTGCCGGGACATCAGTGGTTTTCCTTGGCGTGGTTGATCGTGTACTTCGGAATTTCGACCACCAGATCGGTCTGCGCCAGGATGGCCTGACACGACAGGCGCGACTGCGGCTCCAGGCCCCAGGCACGGTCCAGCAAGTCTTCTTCCTCTTCTTCTGCCGCATTCAGCGAATTCAACCCCTGGCGCACGATGACGTGGCAGGTGGTGCACGCGCAGCTCATGTCGCAGGCGTGCTCGATGTTGATGTGGTTGTCCAGCAGGGCTTCGCAGATCGAGGTGCCTGCGGGCGCCGTTATTTCAGTGCCTGCAGGGCAGTATTCGGGATGGGGAAGGATCTTGATGACGGGCATGGGGTGGTTTTCTTCTTGTTCAGAGGGATGCGCAGGCTCGTATTACAGGCTCGCGACGTTCTTGCCGGCCAGCGCCTGCTGGATACCGCGGTTCATGCGCTGGGCTGCGAAAGCCTCGGTGCCCTTGGCCAGGGCTTCGGTGGCTGCTTCGATAGCCGCTGCATCGTCGCTGTCCAGCTGGTGGCGCAAGGCCACCATCAGGGCGTCGATGGCGGCCCGCTCCTTGGGGCTGAGCACGTCGCCATCCGCATCCAGTGCGCTTTGCGTAGCAATCAACATGCGGTCGGCGTCCACACGGGCCTCGACCACGGCACGGGCCTTCATGTCTTGCGCAGCCGTGGCAAAGCCGTCCTGCAGCATGCGCGCTATTTCGTCGTCCGTGAGGCCATACGACGGTTTCACATCAATGCGCGCCTCCACCCCACTGCCCTGCTCCTTGGCGGCCACGCTCAGCAGGCCATCGGCATCGACGGTGAAGGTCACACGGATGCGAGCAGCCCCTGCCGCCATGGGGGGAATACCGCGCAACTCAAAGCGCGCCAGGCTGCGGCAGTCCTGCACCAAATCGCGCTCGCCCTGCACCACATGGATGGCCAAAGCAGTCTGTCCATCCTTGTAGGTGGTGAAGTCCTGCGCCTTGGCGGTGGGAATGGTCTCGTTGCGCGAGACGATGCGCTCCACCAAGCCGCCCATGGTCTCGATGCCCAGAGACAGCGGAATCACATCCAGCAGCAGCAGGTCACCTGCGGTGTTGTTACCTGCCAGCTGGTTGGCCTGGATGGCGGCTCCCAAGGCCACCACTTCGTCCGGGTTCAGATTGGTCAACGGTTCCTTGCCGAAGAACTCTGCCACGGCCCGTTGCACCTGCGGCATGCGGGTGGAGCCGCCCACCATGACCACGCCCTGCACCTCGTCGCGCTCCAGATGCGCATCGCGCAGGGCACGGCGCACAGCCGCCATGGAGCGGGCAGTCAGATCGGCGGTCACGGCATCAAAATCCGAACGTTTGACGTCAAACTGCACGGAAGCGCTAGATAAATCTGCCTTGAACACTACCAAATCAGTAGCAGTCAGCGCCTCTTTGCATTGGCGCGCCGCCATGCGCACGGCCGACTTGTCGGCAGGCGTGACCGCCTGTTGCCCCACCTGTTGCAGTACCCACTCTGCCAGCGCGGCGTCGTAGTCATCGCCCCCGAGGGCAGAGTCGCCGCCCGTGGCGATCACCTCGAACACCCCCTTCGTCAGGCGCAGGATGGAAATATCAAACGTACCCCCACCCAGGTCATACACGGCGTAGACGCCCTCGCTGGCGTTGTCCAGGCCATAGGCAATCGCTGCCGCCGTGGGCTCGTTGATGAGACGCAGCAGGTTGATGCCCGCGAGCTTGGCCGCATCCTTGGTAGCCTGGCGCTGGGCGTCGTCAAAGTACGCGGGCACGGTGATCACCGCGCCGTAGAGATCGTCGTTGAAGGTGTCTTCGGCCCGGTAGCGCAGCGTGGCGAGGATCTCGGCGCTGATCTCGACGGGTGACTTGTTGCCATCCACCGTAGCGAGACTGACCATGCCGCCCGCGCCAGCGTCGTTTGCGACCACAAAGTCGTACGGCAACTTTCCTGCCTCTGCCACGTCTTTCAGGCCACGCCCCATGAAGCGTTTGGCCGAGGCGATGGTGTTGCGTGCATCCTGGGCTTGCGCCGCCACGGCGTCATAGCCAATCTGACGCCCGCCGTTGGCGAGGTAGCGCACCACCGAGGGCAGCAGCACCCGGCCCTGGGCATCGGGGAGGCATTCGGACACCCCATTGCGCACCGCTGCGACCAAAGAATGGGTGGTGCCCAGGTCAATGCCCACTGCAATGCGCCGCTGGTGCGGGTCGGGGGATTGGCCAGGTTCGGAAATCTGCAAAAGCGCCATGAAATTTCGGATCTCTACGTGGTGGAGCCCGCCATCGCATCAACACGCGAGGGGGCCCTTTGGGAATGCAAACCGCCCTATTGTCCCAGTTGCTCTCTGCGACGCTCAATGTCGTCGGCAAATCGCGCAATGAACATGAGGGCTCTGACCTGGCGGGCTGCGCCCGCATAGTCCTGCTGCTGGTCGATGAGTTGCTCGCACTGCGCCAGCGCGGCACGGTGGGCTTGCGCCACCTCATCATCCAACGCGTCCAGCTCGCTGTCTGCTCGGGCGTCTTCCAGCGCCTCGCGCCACTCCATTTGCTGCATCAGAAAGGCAGCGGGCATGGCGGTGTTGTCTTCGGCACGGATGGGCGCACCGTGCAGTTCGCACAGGTAAGCAGCGCGGCGCATCGGGTCCTTCAGGCGCTGGTACGCCTCGTTGATGCGTACCGACCATTGCATGGCCACACGCTGTGCCGCAGCGCCCTGGGCGGCAAACTTGTCGGGGTGGGCCTCGCGCTGCAGATCCTTCCAGCGCGCGTCGATGGCGCTGCGCTCCTGCGCAAAGCGGCGCGCGAGGCCAAACAGTTCGAAGTCGTCAGATTGCAGATTCATGCGCAGGGGCGAGAGAGAAATCCAAGAAAAAACCGCCAGCACAGAGCGCGTTGGCGGTTTGGTGTGACATCAACGAAAGGCGCTCAGAGGCTGAAAGTTTTTTAGCCAAGCCCGAAAGGCGCGCGAAAACGCCTCAGATCTAGGCGCAAAGCACAGCCATAGCTCGGGCTATGGCGAGCATTTGCAACGACGAGCCGGGGCGTTTTGGCGTGCAAGGCGGGCATGGATCAAAGACTCTCAGCCTCTCAGACGCGGAAGCTCTCCCCGCAACCGCAGCGGTCCCGCTCGTTGGGGTTGTTGAACTTGAAACCTTCGTTCAGGCCTTCACGCACGAAGTCCAGCTCAGTGCCGTCAATGTAGGCCAGGCTCTTGGGGTCGATCAGCACCTTGACACCGTGGTTCTCGAACACGATGTCCTCAGGCTCGCTCTCGTCCACATATTCGAGCTTGTAGGCAAGCCCTGAGCAGCCTGTCGTCTTGACTCCCAGGCGCACGCCCAACCCCTTGCCCCGACGGGTCAGGTAGCGGTTGACGTGCCGGGCGGCGGCTTCGGTCAGCGTAATGGCCATGTCTCTCGATCTATCTGTCAAACAATCAGGCAGCGGTGGTCGTAGCGGCGTGCTTGGTCTTGTAGTCCAGCACGGCAGCCTTGATCGCATCTTCGGCCAGGATGGAGCAGTGGATCTTGACGGGCGGCAAAGCCAGTTCTTCGGCAATCTCGCTGTTCTTGAGCGCCGCAGCTTCGTCCAGCGTCTTGCCCTTGACCCATTCGGTCACCAGCGACGACGAGGCAATGGCCGAGCCGCAGCCGTAGGTCTTGAAGCGGGCGTCTTCGATCACGCCAGTTTCAGGATTCACCTTGATCTGCAGCTTCATCACGTCGCCGCAGGCGGGCGCGCCCACCATGCCGGTGCCCACCGAATCGTCACCCTTGTCGAACGAACCCACGTTGCGGGGGTTTTCGTAATGGTCAACCACTTTGTCTGAGTAAGCCATGATGTGTACCTCTTCAATACGTCCAGAATTTGTGCGGAATCAGTGCGCAGCCCATTGGATGGTGCTGATATCGATGCCGTCCTTGTACATCTCCCACAGCGGGCTCAACTCGCGCAGGCGGGCCACGTTCTCGCGGATGGTGGAGATGGCGTAGTCGATCTCTTCTTCGGTCGTGAAACGGCCAATGGTCATGCGCAGGCTGCTGTGCGCCAGCTCATCGCTGCGGCCCAAAGCGCGCAGCACATAGCTGGGCTCCAGGCTGGCGGAGGTGCAGGCCGAGCCCGACGACACCGCCAGGCCTTTGATGCCCATGATGAGCGATTCGCCTTCGACGAAGTTGAAGCTCATGTTCAGGTTCTGCGGCACACGGCGCTCCAGGCTGCCGTTGATGTAGACCTGTTCGATATCCTTGAGGCCGTCGAGCAGGCGCTGCTGCAAGGCCTTGGCCTTGGCGTTGCTCTCTGCCATTTCTTCCTTGGCGATACGGAAAGCCTCGCCCATGCCCACGATCTGGTGCGTGGGCAAGGTGCCCGAGCGCATGCCGCGCTCGTGACCGCCGCCGTGCATCTGGGCTTCCAGCCGCACGCGGGGCTTGCGGCGCACGTACAGCGCACCAATGCCCTTGGGGCCATAGGTCTTGTGGGCGGTCATGCTCATCAGGTCGATGGGAAGCACGTTCATGTCGATCTCGACACGGCCCGTCGCCTGGGCGGCATCCACATGCAGCAGGATTCCCTTTTCGCGGCACAGCGCGCCGATGGCGGGGATGTCCTGGATCACGCCGATTTCGTTGTTCACGAAGAGGATGCTGATCAGCACGGTGTCGGGGCGGATGGCCGCCTTGAGCACGTCCATGTTGACCAAGCCGTCTTCCTGCACGTCCAGATAAGTAGCTTCAAAACCCTGGCGCTCCAGCTCACGCATGGTGTCCAGCACGGCCTTGTGCTCGGTCTTGAGCGTGATGAGGTGCTTGCCCTTGCCTTTGTAGAAATGCGCGGCGCCCTTCAGGGCCAAGTTGATCGACTCGGTCGCACCACTGGTCCAGACGATTTCGCGCGGGTCGGCACCGATCAGGTCTGCCACCTGGACACGCGCTTTTTCCACCGCCTCTTCGGCCTCCCAGCCCCAGGCGTGGCTGCGCGATGCCGGGTTGCCAAAGTGCTCACGCAACCAGGGAATCATGGCGTCCACCACACGGGGGTCTACCGGGGTCGTGGCGCCATAGTCGAGGTAAATGGGAAAGTGCGGGGTCATGTCCATGGCTGGCTCAGTAAAAGGTTCTGGCTGGCAAACAGAAGAGGCAGAACAAACAGGAAAACGATTAAAACGCGGTCAGGGCAGTGCCGACCCCAGGGCCAGCACCGCGCCTCATAGGTCAGGATTTGGCGAAAACGTTGCCCAGCGCAAACACCGAGTTCGGGGCATTCACGCGAATGGGCTTGACCACAGGGGTGGTGGAGATGGCACGGCGCACCACGGGCTTGTCTTCGATCTGCACGCCCTTGGCGAGCTGCTCGTCCACCAGCTTTTGCAGGGTGACGGAATCCAGGAATTCGACCATGCGCTGGTTCAGCGAAGCCCACAGCTCGTGCGTCATGCAACGACCGGCTTCACCCAGGCAGTTTTCCTTGCCACCGCATTGAGTGGCGTCGATGGGCTCATCTACCGACACGATGATGTCTGCCACAGTGATGTCACCTGCCTTGCGGGCCAGCGTGTAACCGCCGCCGGGGCCACGGGTGGACTCCACCAGCTCATGACGGCGCAGCTTGCCAAAGAGTTGCTCCAGGTACGACAGCGAAATCTGCTGGCGCTGGCTGATGGCAGCCAGCGTGACGGGGCCGTTGTTTTGGCGCAAGGCCAGGTCAATCATGGCGGTGACCGCAAAACGGCCTTTGGTTGTGAGACGCATCGCAAGCTCCTTGTGCTAAGGCTTGTTCGTTGAAGAAACCGCCGTCGCTGACTGTTTGCCAGCGTGGCACCGTCTCCGCCCCTTACTCCGCACAGTCACCTGCCGCGGAGCCCTTCATCGTTGGGCTGTTTTGTTGAGTGTTTTGTGCGAGTATAGCACAAATCCCTATTGATTCTGTCGGGTTAAAAAACCAAATAGTTATTAATCGACTCAATAGTAATTTCTCATCACACACCCGGCCGCAATCCTTTTTCTACAAGGCTACGGAATCGCTGCCGTGGGCTCCAAACGCTTGGTCCTTGAGCCGCGTCAGCTGGTCGCGCACCCGGGCGGCCTGCTCGAACTCCAGGTTGCGCGCATGTTCCAGCATGAGCTTCTCCAGGCGCTTGATCTCGCGGGCCACGTCCTTCTCGGACATGTCCTCCACCTGCGCACGCTGCAGGGCTTCTTGCTCCAGGCGTTCAGCGTCCTTGCCCGCTTTTTCGCTGTACACGCCGTCAATCAGGTCTCTTACCCGCTTGACAATGCTGCGCGGCGTGATCCCGTTGGCCTCGTTGTATGCGATCTGCTTGATGCGCCGGCGTTCCGTTTCGCCCATGGCTTTTTTCATGGAGTCGGTGATGCGGTCGGCGTAGAGGATGGCATGGCCGTTCAAGTTGCGCGCAGCACGGCCAATCGTCTGGATTAGGCTGCGCTCTGCGCGCAAGAAGCCTTCCTTGTCGGCATCCAAGATCGCTACCAACGACACCTCGGGGATGTCCAGCCCTTCACGCAGCAGGTTGATGCCCACCAGCACGTCAAACGCGCCCAGCCGCAGGTCCCGGATGATCTCCACGCGTTCCACGGTATCCACATCGCTGTGCAGGTAGCGCACCTTCACACCGTTGTCCGTGAGGTAGTCGGTTAACTGCTCGGCCATGCGCTTGGTCAGCGTGGTAATGAGTACGCGCTCGTGCTTTTCAACCCGAATGCGTATTTCTTGCAGCACATCATCCACTTGATGGGTGGCGGGTCGCACCTCCACCACCGGGTCCACCAGGCCCGTGGGGCGAACCACCTGGTCCACCACCTGCCCTGAATGGGTCTTTTCATAGTCGGCGGGCGTGGCCGATACAAAGATCACCTGCCGCATGCGCTGCTCAAACTCTTCGAACTTGAGCGGCCGGTTGTCCAGTGCCGACGGCAGTCGAAACCCATATTCGACCAGCGTGGTCTTGCGCGCACGGTCGCCGTTGTACATGGCGCTCAGCTGGCCGATCATCTGGTGGCTTTCGTCCAGGAACATGAGCGCGTCCTTGGGCATGTAGTCGGTCAGCGTGCTGGGCGGATCGCCCGGCGCAGCGCCCGACAGGTGACGCGTGTAGTTCTCGATGCCTTTGCAGTGCCCCACCTCGCTGAGCATCTCCAAATCAAACCGCGTGCGCTGCTCCAGCCGCTGCGCTTCGACCAGCTTGCCGTCGGCCACCAGTTGCTGCAGGCGCTCGGCCAGTTCCAGCTTGATGGTCTCAACGGCGGCCAGCACCTTGTCGCGTGGCGTCACGTAGTGGCTGCTGGGGTACACGGTAAAGCGCGGAATCTTCTGCTTGACACGCCCGGTGAGGGGGTCGAACAACTGCAGGCTCTCGATCTCGTCGTCAAACAGCTCGATGCGGATCGCCAGCTCGGAGTGCTCGGCCGGGAACACATCGATGGTGTCGCCGCGCACACGGAACTTGCCCCGGCTGAAATCCGCCTCGTTGCGCTGGTACTGCATGCGGATCAGCTGGGCAATCACATCGCGCTGCCCCACCTTGTCGCCCACCCGCAGCGTCATCACCATGCGGTGGTAGCTCTCGGGCTCGCCAATGCCGTAGATGGCCGACACGGTGGCCACGATCACCACATCGCGCCGCTCCATCAGGCTCTTGGTGCACGACAGCCGCATCTGCTCGATGTGCTCGTTGATCGCGCTGTCCTTCTCGATGAACAGGTCGCGCTGCGGCACATAGGCCTCGGGCTGGTAGTAGTCGTAGTAGCTCACGAAATACTCCACGGCGTTCTTGGGAAAGAACTCGCGGAACTCGCTGTACAGCTGCGCGGCCAGCGTCTTGTTGGGCGCAAAGATGATGGCCGGGCGGCCCATGCGCGCGATCACGTTGGCCATGGTGAAGGTCTTACCCGAGCCCGTCACGCCCAGCAAGGTTTGGAAGGTTTCGCCGTCATGCAGGCCCTCCACCAGCTTGGCAATGGCCTCGGGCTGATCGCCTGCGGGGGGATAGGGCTGGAACAGTTCGAAGGGGGAATCAGGGAAGCGGACGAACTCGCCGTCTTGCTTTTCAGTTATGACTTCGGTGATATCTGGCATGGGGCGTGGTCAACGGGTGGAGCAGGCCGCCCGTTAAAATCGGCGGAACCCGGCACAGTACACCACGCCTGGATTCTTCGCTACTGACAACCTTTCAAGGATTTTCATGTCTCTGTTCACCGCCGTCGAAATGGCCCCCCGCGACCCCATCCTGGGCCTCAACGAGCAATTCAACGCCGACACCAACCCCAACAAGGTCAACCTGGGCGTCGGCGTTTATTTCGACGACAACGGCAAGCTGCCCCTGCTGCAATGTGTGCAGGCCGCTGAAAAGACCATGATGGAAAAGCCTACGGCCCGTGGCTACCTGCCCATCGACGGCATCGTGGCCTATGACAACGCCGTCAAGAGCCTGGTGTTCGGCGCCGACAGCGAACCCGTGAAGTCCGGCCGCGTGGCCACCGTGCAGGCCATCGGCGGTACCGGCGGCCTGAAGATCGGTGCCGACTTCTTGAAGAAGGTCAGTCCCAACGCCAAAGTGCTGATCTCCGACCCCAGCTGGGAAAACCACCGCGCGCTGTTCACTAACGCTGGTTTTGAAGTGGACACGTACGCGTACTACGACGCCGAAAAGCGCGGCGTGAACTTCGAAGGTTTCCTGGCCAGCCTGAACGCTGCCGCTCCCGGCACCATCGTCGTTCTGCACGCCTGCTGCCACAACCCCACCGGCTATGACATCACCCCCGAGCAGTGGGACCAGGTCATTGCTGCTGTCAAGGCCAAGGGCCTGACACCTTTCCTGGACATGGCCTACCAGGGCTTCGGCCACGGCATCGCCGAAGACGGCGCCGTCATTCAGAAGTTCGTCGCCGCTGGCCTGAACTTCTTTGTGTCCACCTCGTTCTCCAAGAGCTTCAGCCTGTACGGCGAGCGCGTGGGCGGCCTGTCGGTGCTGTGCACGGACAAGGAAGAAGCCAGCCGCGTGCTGTCCCAGCTCAAGATCGTGATCCGCACCAACTACTCCAACCCGCCCACACACGGCGGTGCGGTGGTGGCTGCCGTACTGAACAACCCCGAGCTGCGCGCGATGTGGGAAAAGGAACTGGCCGAAATGCGCGTGCGCATCAAGGCCATGCGCCAGAAGCTGGTCGATGGCCTGAAGGCCGCCGGTGTGAAGCAGGACATGAGCTTCATCACCACCCAGATCGGCATGTTCAGCTACTCCGGCCTGTCCAAGGACCAGATGGTGCGCCTGCGCAATGAGTTCGGCGTGTACGGCACGGACACCGGCCGCATGTGCGTCGCTGCCCTGAACAGCAAGAACATCGACTACGTCTGCCAGGCGATCGCCAAGGTTGTCTGAGCACGATGAGCAGGCGGCGCTCACGCGCCGCTTTGTGAGCGAAGCGCTCCAGAACCCGCACAACGCGGCCCTTCTGGAGCGTTTGCCGTTTCTGGGCCTGCCCGATGCGTGGCTGGTGGCGGGCTGCTTGTTCCAGACGGTGTGGAACCTGCGCTCTGGTCTGGCGCCCACGGCGCACATCAAGGACTACGACCTGTTTTACTTCGATGCATCGGATCTGTCCGAAGCAGCAGAACAGGCCGTTCAGGACCGCGCCACTGCCCTCTTCGCCGACCTGCCGATCACCGTCGAAGCCAAGAACCAGGCCCGGGTGCACCTCTGGTACGAGCGCTGGTTTGGTTATCCGTATTCACCGCTGCAATCCGCCCGCAACGGGATCGAGCGTTTTCTGGTGCCCTGCACCTGCGTGGGTCTGCAACCTTCCAACGCCCCCAGCATTGCGCAACCCACGCTGTACGCGCCGTACGGGCTGGAAGAGCTGTACGCCGGGCTGCTCCAACCCAACCCGGCCTGCCCACATCTTCCGTTGTTTGAGGCAAAGGCAAAAAGCTACCGTGAGCGCTGGCCATGGCTGACGATCCAGGCCGCAGGTCACGTGGCGGCCGGAGGGCCGTTTTACAACGACGACGCGGCGATTTCAAGCGTTTTTGGCCTCAAGCGCTAGAAAAACATGCGCTGACAGCTATCAAAAGAGAAGCAATCACCCCCAGAAAGCGGAGATCAGCCCCACAGCACCGACCGCATCGAGATCGATGCCGACTGATAGCCCGTGTTGAAAAAGCGGGGCATCTCGCTGGGCAGCACGGCCCCCGCTGCGTAAAGCAGCGGCAGGTAGTGCTCGTAAGTGGGGAGCGCCTGCTGGGCGACGGCACCCAGCTTCTGGAAGTCCTGCAAGGCGCCCAACTGGCCCTTTTTGATCTGCTCCTGCACCACGGTGTCGAACTCCGTGGCCCAGTCATACGCTTCGTTGGCGGCCGAGCCACGGCGGGATGCGCGCAGGTTGTGCACGATGTTGCCGCTGCCCACGATCAGCACGCCCCGCTCGCGCAGGGCCTTGAGCTGCTGTCCCAGCACATAGTGCTCGGCCGGAGGGCGGCTGTAGTCCATGCTGAGTTGCATCACCGGGATGCGCGCCTGGGGGAACATGGGCTTGAGCACCGACCAGGTGCCGTGATCCAGTCCCCATTCGCCCTCGTCCACACCCAGCGCAGCGCCCGTGGCCGGGGATTTCAGCTCCTTGGCCAGGCTGCGGGCCACCATCGGAGCGCCCGGCACGGGGTACTGCTGGTCAAACAGCGCCTGGGGGAAGCCGCCAAAGTCGTGGATGGTTTTGGGGTTGGCCATGCCCGTCAGCTGCCAGCCACCGCGCGTGAGCCAGTGGGCCGACACGCACAGGATGAGCTGTGGCTGCACCGCGCGCGCCATCAGCTCCGCGCCCATGGCCTGCCAGCTGCGGCGCCAGGCGTTGTCCTCGATGGCGTTCATGGGGCTGCCATGGCCCACAAACATCACCGGCATGCGGGGCGAAGGCTTGAGCGCCTGCAGCGCGGGCGCCGTGGCAGCACTGCTCAGGGACGTGGTCATGAAGGCTCCCGGAAAGGCGGCCAGGCCTGTGAGGGCGGCCAAAGAGGTTCTGCGTTGCATGGATCAGGGAGCGTAACAAATTATGTATAACGCAGGGAGTGAGCCGGGGCGCACCATGAAGTTCCGGCGCCGTCCTCTCCTTCCAAAAATCACAACCCGAGACAACCTCCCACCCATGCCCACCGCCCTGCCCCAGCCCCTGCGCAACACCCGTGTTCTGAGCCTCGCACTCAACCTGCCCGGCCCCGCCGCCCTGATGCGCTGCGCGCGCATGGGGGCCGAATGCACCAAGCTCGAACCTCCTCCCGCGCCGGGCTACCCCAGCGCCGACCCCATGGGCATCTACAGCCCCGCAGCCTATGCCACGCTGCACGATGGCGTGCGGGTGGTGCATGCCCACCTCAAGACGCCCGAAGGCCAGGCCGCGCTGCATGACGAGCTCGCCCGCACCGATGTGCTGATCACCTCCTTCCGCCCCTCCGCGCTCACCAAGCTGGGCTTGGGCTGGGACGCGTTGCAGGCCCAATACCCGCGCCTGTCGCTGGTGCGCATCGTGGGCGCCGCGGCAGAGCGGGCCGAAGAACCGGGCCACGACCTCACCTACCTGGCCGACGCCGGCCTGGTGACGGGCACCGAGATGCCGCCCACGCTCTACGCGGACATGGGCGGCGCGCTGATGGCCAGCGAAGCCGTGCTGCAGGCCCTGCTGGAGCGCGCCCACACCGGAGGCGGCGTGTGCATCGAAGTGGCCCTGGCCGACGCCGCCGCCTGGCTCGCCCAGCCGCGCCACTGGGGCCTGACCACGCCCGACGGCGACGTGGGCGGCCACCACGCGGGCTACCGCATCTACCCGTGCGCCGACGGCCGTGTGGCCGTGGCTGCGCTGGAGCCGCACTTTGCCGCCAGCCTGTGCGCTGCTGCAGGCCTGCCTGCTACGGGTGACCCCCAGGTGCTGCGCGCCCCCGCCACCCACGCGGCTGTGGCGGCCTTCCTGCGCACTCAGACCCGTGCACAACTCGATGCGTTGGCGGTGGCGCAGGACATCCCGCTGCACACCCTGGCTTGAAGACAGGCGCGCTGACCGATGCAGAAGCAAGGCACCGTCGTCCGCTGGGACGCCAGCCGCGCCTTTGGCTTTATCCGCAGCCCGGACACGTCTGCCGATGTGTTTTTTCATGTGCGGGACTACCGGGGCAGCACCCCGCCGCGTGAAGGGCTTGCCGTCGTGTACGAAGAGATTCACGTGGGCGGCAAGGGGCCCCGGGCTATGGCCGTGTTGCCTGTGGCTCCAACCGTTGGAGCCTTCCAGCCCCAGAGCCCAGCGCGCACGCAGTCAACATCTCCGCACCCAACACGGCGTACGCCTGCGCAGCGCGCAAGTCAGACACAGCCTGCCCCACGCAAACGCCCTGCAACGTCCAGCCAGCCGCCCAACGCTGCTGGTTCAGCGCTGATACACCTGCTGATGCTGGGCTGGGTGGGTCTGGTGGCTTGGGGCCTCTGGGCAGGCCGGCTGCCCTGGTGGGTGCTGGGCGCCGCCATAGGCGTCAACCTCCTGACCTTTCTGGTCTACGCCATGGACAAAAGCGCCGCGCAAAACGGCCAGTGGCGCACCAAAGAGAGCCACCTGCACCTGTTGAGCCTGGCGGGCGGCTGGCCGGGCGCATGGTTTGCCCAGCAATGGCTGCGGCACAAGTCGCGCAAGGCAGAGTTCCGCGCGGTGTATTGGGCGGCCGTGGTATTGCACTGCGCGGCGGTGGTCGCTTGGCTGGGCGGTTGGTTGCGCGGGTTGTAGTGCCGCCGTTGCACCAAAATTTGATAGCAAAGAAGCCATGAAGCACTAGCGCAACAGGCACTTTTTGCACATCAGCGAGCCCTGATCTACAACAGCGCACCGCAGGCTGACGCAAAGACAGCCCACAGACCTACACAGTGTTTACAGGCACCCGGTTTCAATCCCAAGGTCTGAAACACCTTGGGAGATGTCCATGAAACCCTTCGTCCTTGATTCGTCCATGACCAACATGGGCGGCATCTTCTACCCCACCGGCCAGGTGTTCGCACTGTTCCCCGATGAAGACTGCACGCGCCAGGCAGCGCTCGCGCTGCAGGCGGCAAGCCACCAGGGCGATATTGCGTACGCCAGCCCCGAGGTCATCCTGCAAGAAATTGTGCACACGCTGGGTACGGCGGATGCGCCGCTCCCCTCCGTGGGGGCCGAAGGCGACATGGTGCGGCGCATTGCCGACCTGGCGGGCACCGGGCACCACGGCCTGCTGATCGCCATGGCAGACAAAGACGAAGCCGACAGCGTGGTGAACGCCATTGCGTCCGAAGGTGCAGTCACGGCGTTCTACTACCGCACCTTCATCATCGAAGACCTGATCTCGCAGCCCGCCAGCGCTGGCCCGCAGTCGGTGGTGGTGGGCACCCACGCGGCAGAAGGTTAAGGCTCCACAAAATCGCACTGCAGCCGTAGGGGCCGGTTCATAGCGGCTAGCGACTTGTCAGAGAGCCTTTCGGCGTTTCATCCATCGCGCCCACTGTCAATGGACTGCGGCTGCCGCCATCGATCTCAACGCGGCTTGCGTGCGGACGGCTTGGCGGCGCCCGTAACGCGCGGTGGCAAACCAGTGTGCTGGGTCAGGATGCGGCCCTTCTGCGGTTGACCGGGCTTCATGGGCTTGACCTGCTTGACGGGTGCAGCCGTTGCGGCCTTCGCGCCTGTGGGCGTGGAGTTCTTGCGACGCGCGCTCTGGTACCCGCCGTCCGTCAAGGGCTGGAAGGTAGGGATCAGGTGGTGCTTGCCGTTGCCAATCAAATCCGCCCGGCCCATGGCTTTGAGCGCCTCACGCAGCAGCGGCCAGTTGTTCGGGTCGTGGTAGCGCAGGAAGGCCTTGTGCAGGCGGCGGCGTTTTTCGCCGCGCACGATGTCCACCGATTCCTCGGCCTCGTCGCGCATCTGGCGACGCACCTTGGTGAGGGTGTTGCGGCCGGAGTGATACATGGCCGTGGCCGTGGCCATGGGGCTCGGGTAGAACGTCTGCACCTGGTCCGCGCGAAAGCCGTTCTTTTTCAGCCAGATGGCGAGGTTCATCATGTCCTCGTCGCTGGTGCCCGGATGTGCGGCGATGAAGTACGGGATCAGGAACTGCTTCTTGCCCGCCTCTTCGCTGAACTTCTCGAACATCTGCTTGAACTTGTCATAGCTGCCGATGCCCGGCTTCATCATCTTGGTGAGCGGGCCCTGCTCGGTGTGCTCGGGCGCGATCTTGAGGTAGCCCCCCACGTGGTGCTGTACCAGCTCCTTCACGTACTCAGGCGACTTCACGGCCAGGTCATAGCGCAGGCCCGATCCAATGAGGATCTTCTTGATGCCCTTCAATGCGCGGCCACGGCGGTAGATCTTGATCAGCGGGCCGTGGTCGGTGGTGAGGTTCTGGCAGATGCCGGGGTACACGCAGCTGGGCTTGCGGCAGGCGGCCTCGATCTCGGGGCTGCGGCAGCCCAGGCGGTACATGTTGGCAGTGGGGCCGCCCAGGTCGGAGATGGTGCCGGTGAAGCCCTTGACCTTGTCGCGGATGTCTTCGATCTCCTGAATGATCGAATCCTCGGAGCGGCTCTGGATGATGCGCCCCTCGTGCTCGGTGATGGAGCAGAAGGTGCAGCCGCCAAAGCAGCCACGCATGATGTTGATCGAGAAGCGAATCATCTCCCAGGCGGGGATCTTCGTCGCGCCGTCATGGCTGCCGTTCTCATCGGCGTAGCTGGGGTGCGGGCCACGCGCGTAGGGCAGATCGAACACATGGTCCATCTCGGCCGTGGTCAGCGGGATGGGCGGCGGGTTGATCCACACATCGCGCGCCGTGGCGCCTTCGCCATGCGCCTGCACCAGGGCGCGGGCGTTGCCGGGGTTGGTCTCCAGATGCAGCACACGGTTGGCGTGGGCGTAGAGTACGGGGTCGCTTTTGACCTGCTCGTAGCTGGGCAGGCGGATCACGGTCTTCTCGCGCGGAGGGACCTTGAGCTTGACCTTGAGCGCGGGGTTGGGAACGAACTGGATCGGCTGGATGGCGGGATTAGGGCTGTTTTGGTCGGTAGTGCTAGTGCTATCTGCGGCAACCGCTACAGAATCAGTAGCACTTCCGCCGTCTTTGCTGCAGGTACTGCCTTGCGCGGCGGCCTGCTCGCTGGTGGTCATGTAGGGGTTGATGTGGGCTTCCACACGGCCGGGCTCGTCCACCGTGGTGGAGTCGATCTCGAACCAACCCTTGCCGCTTTCGTCGTCCGGGCGGCGCACAAAAGCCGTGCCGCGCACATCGGTGATTTTCTCGACCGGCTCGCGCGCAGCAATGCGGTGGGCCACCTCGACCAGCGCACGCTCGGCATTGCCGTACAGCAGCAGGTCGCACTTGCTATCCACCACGATGGAGCGGCGCACCTTGTCGCTCCAGTAGTCGTAGTGGGCGATGCGGCGCAGGCTGCCTTCGATGCCGCCCAGGATGATGGGCACGTCTTTGTAGGCCTCACGGCAGCGCTGGCTGTAGACGATGGCGGCGCGGTCGGGGCGCTTGCCGCCCACGTCGCCGGGGGTGTAGGCGTCATCGCTGCGGATCTTCCGGTCGGCGGTGTACCGGTTGATCATCGAATCCATGTTGCCCGCCGTCACGCCCCAGAACAGGTTGGGCTTGCCCAGCACCTTGAAGGGCTCGGCGCTCTGCCAGTCAGGCTGGGCGATGATCCCCACGCGAAAGCCCTGGGCTTCCAGCGTGCGGCCGATCACGGCCATGCCGAAGCTGGGGTGGTCCACATACGCGTCGCCCGTCACCAGGATGATGTCGCAGCTGTCCCAGCCCAGTTTCTCCATCTCGGCGCGGCTCATTGGCAGGAACGGGGCCGTGCCAAAGCGCTTGGCCCAGTACGGACGGTAGCTGGTCAAGGGCTTTGCGGCGCGCGCAAAAAAGGAGACGTCAACGGGGGCGTTCATGCAAAGGGGGTCGCGGCCGCCCCCGGTGCGATGGGGGCCTTTGGAGGGCGCGTCTGTGGTGGATAACCCGTGATTTTACGTTGGCAGACGGTTTTTGTCCCCTTGGTAGCCCTTGCCCCTCACTGATACAGGTTTGATGACCATCAAGCATATACTTGCCTTTGTCAATTAATTAACTGACAAAAGCATTCATGAGCAACGTTGCCCCCGCCCCTTCCGGCCCCACCCCCGTGCCCCCAAACGCGGTGAAGGCCGTGCGCCGCTTCAACCGCTTCATCACCCGCCGCATTGGCGTGCTGGACCCATACCTGGGCAGCAAGCTGTCATTGACCGATGTGCGCGTGTTGTATGAACTGGCCCACCGCGAGGCACCCGTGGCCAGCGAACTCGCGCGGGAGCTGGGCCTGGACGGTGGGTACATGAGCCGGATACTGCGGCGTTTTGAACAGTCAGGGTGGATAGAACGCCACGCCAGCGCCAAGGACGCCCGGCAAAGCCTGGTCACGCTCACCGCCGCTGGGCGCGAGGTGTTCGAGCCGCTGCAGCAGCGCTCGCGCGACGAGGCCGCCGCACTGCTCGCGCCCTTGCCCCCGGCGCGGCGCCAAGAGGTGGTGGAGGCCATGGAGCGGATCGAAACCCTGCTGTCCGCCCCCTCCAACGCGGCGGACGGCACGCGCGTCGCCGTTCTGCGCGATCCCCTGCCCGGCGACATGGGCTGGGTGGTGCAGCAGCATGGCGAGATCTATTGGCGCGAGTATGGCTGGGACAACCGGTTTGAGGCTTTGGTGGCAGACATCGCGGCGCAGTTTCTGCGCAAGTTTCAGCCCGCGTGGGAGAAGGCCTGGATCGCCGAACTGGACGGCGAGCGCGTGGGCTCCGTATTTGTGGTGCGCAAATCGCCCACCACGGCACAGTTGCGCATGCTGATCCTCAGCCCCAAAGCGCGAGGCCTCGGCCTGGGCGCCCGCCTGACCGACGAGTGCATTGCCTTTGCACGTGCAAAAGGTTACAAAAAGATGGTGCTGTGGACCAACAGCTGCCTGACGGCGGCGCGCGGTATCTATGCGCAACGGGGTTTTCAGTTGGTCAAGACCGAGCCCTATGAAGGCTTTGGTCAGCAATTGGTGGGAGAAACCTGGGAGCTGAAGCTTTGAATGAGGCTACGCAACCCGCTGCCTGACCAGCAACGCCCAACGCGAGGCCACGGAGCATCTCGATGACTTTGTCCGATCCGCTTTTGATTCGCCCCGTCACGGCCGCCGATGACTTGGCTCGGCTGACCGCCCTCATCCACTCCGCATACGCACCCCACGCGCAGCGGGGCCTGCGCTACTGGGGCACCCACCAGTCCGTGGAAGACACAGCCAAGCGATTTGCTTCTGGCACGGGGCTGGTGATGCTGGATGGAGACGACTATGTGGGCACCGCCACGCTGCGACCGCCGCAACCCGAGTCCACCGTACCCCTGTACCGCGACCCCGCAGTGTGGTCCTTGTGCCAGTTCTGCATCACCCCCGACGCCAAAGGCCGGGGCTACGGCAAACAGTTGCACGCCTATGCCCTGGACTATGCCCGCAAGGCAGGCGCCCGAGTGATGGCTTTGGACACTGCACAACCCGCTACCGCTTTGATAGCAATGTATGAATCCTGGGGTTACCGGGTGGTGGGCGAGTGCGACTGGCGCCCTTTGACCAACTACACCAGCGTGCTCATGGCACGCGACCTAGATCAACAAGGCGGCGTGGACAACACCGACTAAACATTCGGTCCACTGCGTGGCTTGTCACATCACGCAGGGCGCCGTATCACCACTCGCCAATTTCCCGCACGCGCTGAGCCAAATCCGGCATCGCTTCGTCGTCCTGCTCGTCCATCGCGCTGGGCATTGCGCCGGCCGATGCCACCGCACCAGGGCTCGCTGCCGAGGAGCCGGGGGGAGCAATGAAACGGCCAAACAGATGGCTGGCGAGGGAGGTAGGCAAAGGTGCAGAGAGCGAAGTGGCAAACATGGCGGTTCCTTTTCTGATGGCCCGGGTGCTTTCAAATGCGTAGCAACAGCGTAGGCCACAGCAACAAGTCCGCAGTGTAGGAACGCACGCCTAAGGTGTGTGTGACAGAACGCACATTCGCGGCACGATTGGTGTCTATCCATACCCTTCAGGGTCAGGACTGTGACTTCCGTCAAACACAGCCCGATGCAAGCACCCAACGCGCTCGCCGTAAACTCGCTGCCCCATGCCCCAGACTCTGGCCGCCCCGGCGCACAGCGAACTCATCATCAAGAAAAGCCGCTTCATCGGCTGCGTGCAACCCATGGCCGACCGCGCCAGCGCCCAGGCCGCCGTCGATGCCTTGTGGAAGCAGCACCCTGGCGCCGCCCACATCTGCTGGGCCCTGCTGGCGGGCGGCCAGTCGGCGGCAGTGGACGATGGCGAGCCCGGAGGCACTGCCGGCCGCCCCATGCTGGACGTGCTGCGCCACCAGGACCTGGAAGGCGTGCTGGCCACTGTGGTGCGCTATTTTGGCGGGGTCAAGCTGGGCGCGGGCGGCCTGGTGCGCGCCTACACCGACACCATTGCCCAGGCGCTGCTCACCGCCCCCAAGGTCACGCTGCAGCGCATGACCACCCTGCAATGCCAGGTGCCCTATGCCCTGGAGGGCTTGCTGCGCCGAGAAATCGAGGCGGCAGGCGCCGAACTGGTGGATGTGCAGCATGGCACCCTGGTCACCTTGCAACTGCGGCTGCCCCAGACACAAGCGGCACCCTTTGTGCAACGCATCAACGACCACGGGCAAGGCCGCGTGGGCTGGTCGGATGTCGAGGCCTGACCCCGGGCTACGCCTTCATACAAAGGGTTGGGAAGCGCCCCGGCAAGCCCCCCACAGCGTCGTCGTAAAACGGCGTGCATGCCTACAGCGTTGGGGCCGTTCACGCTACACACTCCGGCTTTTCCGACTCCGAAAGAGCCCCATGCCCCAACCGCTCGACACCATCATCATCGGCGCCGGCACGGCGGGTCTGGCCGCCTTGCGTGAAGTGCGCAAGCGCACCGATCGCTACCTCATCGTGAACGAAGGCCCCTGGGGCACCACCTGCGCCCGCGTGGGCTGCATGCCGTCCAAAGCGCTGATCGAGGCAGCCAACGCCTTCCACCGCCGCCACACTTTTGAGGAATTCGGTCTGCGCGGCGCGAGTGCTCTGACCGCCGACCTGCCTGCCGTGCTGCAGCGCGTGCGCGCACTGCGCGATGACTTCGTGGCAGGCGCCACCCAGGCCACCGACGGGCTGGGCAGCGCCCAGAGGTCAGGGCGTGCAACGCTGCTGGGGCCACGTGCGGTGGACATCGACGGCACGGCTTACGCCACACGCAGCATCATCATTGCCACGGGGTCACGCCCCCGCGTGCCCGATGAATGGCTGGCGTTTGGCGACCGCATGCTCACCACCGACACCTTGTTCGAGCAACCCAGTCTCAGCCCCCGCGTTGCAGTGATCGGCATGGGACCGATCGGGGTGGAGCTGTCGCAAGCCCTGGCGCGGCTGGGCCTTGAGGTGGCGGCATTCACCACCGGCCACACGCTGGCCGGGCTGAGCGATCCCACGCTCAATGCCGAACTGGCCGCTCTGCTGAAACAAGACATGGTGCTGCACATGGGCGCTAACGCGCAGCTGCGCGAGGTGCCCGGAGGCATCGAGGTGGCGAGTGGCGCCAACCGTGTGGTGGTGGACCAGGTCATCGCCGCGATGGGCCGAGTGCCCAACATCGAACACCTGGGCCTGGAGACGCTGGGCGTGCCCCTGGATGCGCGCGGTTTGCCCACCGTAGACCCGCAAACCCAACAGATTGGCGGCCTGCCGGTGTTTTTGGCGGGCGACGCCAACACCCACACCCCGTTACTGCACGAGGCGGCCGATGAGGGTCACATTGCGGGCCTGAACGCACTGGCCCCCACGCCCACGCGCTTTCGGCGCCGCACCTTGCTCTCCATCGTGTTCGCCGACCCCAACGTGGCGGTGGTGGGGCCGCGCGTGGCCGACATGGACCCGCACAGCACCATCACTGGCACCGCAAGCTACGCAAACCAGGGCCGCGCCCGCACCGCGCAGCGCAACCAGGGACGCCTGTGCGTTTATGCCGACCATACGAGTGGTCGCCTGCTGGGTGCCGAGTTGTGCGCCCCCGATGGCGAGCACCTCGCCCACCTGCTGGCCCTGGCTGTGCAGCAGCAGCTGACCGTGCATGATCTTTTGGGCATGCCGTTCTACCACCCCACGCTGGAAGAAGGCCTGCGCACCGCCTTGCGCGACGCAGCCCGACAGTTGCCGAACGCCCGCACCTCCGACCTGGCCGCCTGCCCAGCCCTGGGGGTGCCTGCGCTGGACTAAGGCAATGCAGAACAGCGCAGCTTCACCGCCCCCTGCACATGTAACAACCCTCAAGCTCGCTTTTGTAGTGCCGATAAACCACCATTGCCCCAAGGAGTCACCATGGACGTCGCCCTGACCAACAGCATCGTCAACACCGCTACCAGCCTGGCCAGCGCCAAGACGTCCGACGCCCTGAACATGGTGGTGCTGAAAAAGGCGCTCGACATGCAGGCAGTATCGGCCGCCACCATGATCGACGCCATGCAGCAGTCCATGCCCCAGCCTCAGCTGGCCACCAGCGGTACGCTGGGGACCAACGTCAACACGTTCGCCTGAGGGGCTGAGCCCCCTCCTCTCTCTCGGCTCTGGCGGCTCAGCGCAAACGCGCGGGCGACAGCCCTTCCACACCCACGCCCTCGCGCACCAGCTCGTCGGCCAGCGGCTCGCCGCGCAGCAGCTGCCGCGCCAGCAACGAGGCGCCCGCCGCGCTCTGAATCCCATATCCGCCCTGCCCGGCCAGCCAGAAGAAGCCGGGCACATGGTTGTCCCAGCCAATCACCATGTCGCCATCCGGCACAAACGAGCGCAGCCCGGCCCAGGTGTGTGACGGGCGGCGGATCTGGAAGCGGGTCATTTCCTCGATGTGATAGATCCCGGTGGCCACGTCCAGCTCTTCGGGTACCACATCGTGCGGGTGCGTGGGGTCCGCATTGGCCGGTGAGCCCAGCAGTTGCCCCGCATCGGGCTTGAAGTAAAAGCTTTCGTCGATGCCGATCACGGCCGGCCAGTGGGTGGCGTCCATGCCCTCTGGCACGGGGAAGGTGAACGCCGTGCGGCGGCGTGGCTCCAGCCCGATCGGCGGCACGCCTGCCAGGCCCGCCACCACATCGGCCCAGGCGCCCGCAGCGTTGACGAGGGTGGGGGCGGCAAACACCCGCCCATCGGCCAGCGTCACCTGCCACACAGTGCCTTCGCGACGCACGGCCGTGACCTCGGCGTGGGTCAGCACCTGGCCGCCACGCTGGCGCAGGCCGCGCAGGTAGCCCTGGTGCAGGGCGTTCACGTCGATGTCCGCCGCCTCGGGCTCGCTCATGCCTGCGGCCACAGCCTCGGGCTTCATGCAAGGCAGCATCGCCAGCAGCTCGGCATGCCCCACCCACTGCACATTGGGCGAGGTGGCGTGCGCTTCCTCGTAGGTTTGTTTCAGCAAGTCCAGCTGGTCGGGCCCGGCCACATAGACCACGCCCCGGGGCGAGAGGATGGGGTCGGCGCCAAACTCAGGCGGCGGCGCATCGTAAAACGCGCGGCTGGCCCGGGTCAGCGCCTGGATGTTGGGCGTGCCATAGGTCACCATGTAGAGCGCGGCCGAGCGGCCGGTGGTGTGGTAGCCGGGCTGCGATTCCCGCTCCAGCAGCAGCACGCTGGCGCCCTGCCCTCCGGCGCCGGGCTGTACCAGTTGCCAGGCCACGGAGGCCCCGGCAATGCCCGCGCCGATGACGATGGTGTCTACGGTTTGCATCTGCTCCTCCTGCTCAAACGGCCGACACCTGCGCTGCCGATGCCGCACGGTCGTCACGCGGCAGGCTGCGGGCATCGCGGGGGTCGGGTGCCACGGTCACGATGGAGGTCAGCGCGGGTTCGGCGCGCGTCTGCATCAGCTTGGCCATGTCAGGGCGTGGGCGCGCCAGCCCGGCAATGCCCTTGAACGCCTGCTCCAGCGCATGCCCCACGCCCAGCGTGTGGCGGTCGGCACGGAAGCGCCCCACGATCTGCAGGCCAAACGGCATGCCGGCGTCGTCCAGCCCGCACGGCAGGCTGAGTGCCGGGTGGGTGGTGAGCGTGGTCACATACGTGAGCGCCAGCCAGCGGTAATAGTTGGCCTGCGGCTCGCCGTTGATGTGGCTGGCAAACAGCTCGGTCCACGCAAACGGCGATACCGGCGTGGTGGGCGCGAGGATGATGTCGTAGTCCTCGTACAACTTCTGGAACCGCGCCAGGATGCGTGTCTGCTCTGCCTGCGCCCAGGCGCTGTCCAGCAGCGTCATGGCGGCGCCCATTTCGTAATTGGCGCGGGTGTTGGGGCCCAGGCTGGCGGGGTCGCGCTCATAGGCCTCGCGCGTGCTGGCCACAAAGGCCTCGGCGCGCAGCACGTCAAAGCAGCGGTGCACATCGCCCAGATCGATGTCGATGGCGTCGCAACGCGCAAACACGTGCTTCATGGCTCGCACCTTGTTGCGGAACACGGCGCGGATGCCGTTGTCCACAGCGCAGGCGCCAAAGTCCTCGGTGGTGGCCACGCGCAGGCGGCTCAGGTCCACGGTTTCAGGCAGCAAGAAACTCATCGGGTCCAGCGGGTAGCTCAGCGGGTCGCCGGGCGACATGCCCGCCGATGCGGCCAGTTGCAGGCAGGCCTCTTCCACCGTGCGGCCCATGGGGCCAACCACCGAAATCGGCGTCCAGCCCAGCAGCTTGCGCGAGCTGGGCACCACGCCGGGCGAGGGCCTGAAACCCACCACACCACAAATGGACGCCGGAATGCGCAGCGACCCGCCCGTGTCCGAGCCCGTGCACACCGGCAGCATGTCGCACGCCAGCGCAGCGGCCGAGCCGCCCGACGACCCCCCGGCGTTCAGGTTCGGGTTGAACGGGTTGCCCGTGGCACCCCACACGGTGTTGCGCGAATTGGCGCCCGCACCCATTTCGGGGATGTTGGTCTTGCCGGTGACGATGGCGCCCGCTGCGCGCAGGCGTGCCACCAGCACGTTGTCCTCGGCCGGAATGTGTTCGCGGTAGATCTGCGATCCGTAGGTGGTCAGCAGGCCCGCCGTGGCCTCCAGGTCCTTCACGCCCATGGGCAGGCCATGCAGCAGGCCCAGCGGCTCGCCGCGCAGCACCGCCCGCTCGGCCGCCTTGGCCTCGGTGCGGGCGCGGTCGTAGCAGGTGGCGGTGACGGCATTCACATGCGGGTTCACGGCCTCGATGCGTTCAATGCACGCGTCGAGCAGCTCCACCGGCGAAATCTCGCGCGTGCCAATGCAGTGGCGCAGTTCGTTGGCCGTCAGCTCAACCAGGGCTTGGGGGTTTGTGGTGGTCATCTCGGGCTTGTCTCCTTGTTCTGGTCCCACGGGTTCAGTCTGCGGTGATGGCGGCACGCTGTGCAATGGCGCGCATCAGCGGCAACTCCTTGTCGATCAGCTCGGCCAACACCTTGGACGAAGCATAGGACGGCTCGAACCCTACCGCGATCATCTTGTCACGCGTCTCGGGGTCTGACACCACCTGGGCCAGCGCCAGCTCCAGCCGCGACTTCACCGCCGGTGGCAGCCCACGCGGCGCCACCATGGCCAGCCAGGTGTCCATCTCCAGGCCCGGGTAGCCACTCTCGGCCAGCGTGGGCACCTTGGGCAGCAGGGCCGAGCGCTTGCCAGACGTCACCGCAATGGCCTTGATCTTGCCGTCCTTGAGCTGCGGCAGCGCGGCCGACACGGTATCGACAGTGAACGGAATCTGCCCACCGAGCAGGTCGGTCATGGCGGGCGCACTGCCCTTGTAGGGCACATGCTGGATCTTGAGGCCCGCTGCGTGGAAGAACATCTCGCCCGCAAACTGCGACGTGGTGCCCGTGCCGAACGAGCCATACGAATACTTGTCGGGAGCCGCCTTCACCAGGGCCACAAACTGCTTCAGGTCGTTGGCAGGCACATCCTTGTTGGCCAGCAGGATCAAGCCCGTGCGGCCCGTGATGCCGATGGGCTCAAAGCTCTTGACCGGGTCGTAGGGCAGCTTGGCGCGCACCGCAGGATTGACGGTGAAGGTGGTGCCCGAGCTCATGAGCAGCGTGTAGCCATCGGGGGCTGCCCGCGCCACCGACGTCGCACCAATCACCGTGCCTGCACCGGCGCGGTTGTCAATCACCACGCTCTGGCCCAGCTTGTCGCCCAGCTTTTTGCCGATCAACCGCCCCAGTACATCGGTAGCACCACCGGGCGGGAACGGAATCACCAGCGTGATCGGCTTGGTGGGGAAGGCAGCCTCCTGCGCCATGGCCGGGGCCCACGCAGTGGCGCCCAGGACGGCACAGACGGCGGCAGACAAAAGCAGTTGCTTGCGGTTCATGGCGTGGCTCCAGATAAGAAAGTGAGGAGAAAGAAGAGAAAAGAAGGTGCTCAGCCATCAGGCCTGCGCAGCCAGCACGGCCCGCCCGCGCTGTACAAAGCCCTGGTACTGCGCATCGGGCACCAGCAGGCCGCCCGTGGTCCACACCAGGTGGGTGGCCTGGGGCAACACCGCGTCGATGCCCGTGCTGCGCAGCCAGGCCTGCCCGGCGGTGGTGCCCGTCAATATGGCTGGGCCGCTAAAGCCTGCGGCGGCCGAGGGCTCGATGCGCTCGCCCAAGGCGTCCAGCACCCGCACCAGGTGCGCAAACAGGGTGTCGTCGGCCACGGTGAACACGCCTGACAGCAGCGGCCGCATCAGCTCGGCCGCCAGCAGCGATGCACGCGGCACGGCCAGGCCATCGGCCTCGGTGCGGTTGGTCAGGCCCCAGTCGTAGACCGAGGGGTGCTGCCCCACACCTTGCGTTGCATCGGCCATCATTTGCACCATGAAGCATGGCGACTGCACCGGCTCCGCAAAGAAGCAGTGCACATGCGGCCCCAGCACGTGCCGCAGGCCAAAGGTGATGCCTGCGGGCGCGCCGCCCACACCACACGGCAGGTAGACGATGAGCGGGTGCTCGGCATCCACCGCCACACCTTGCTCTGCCAGTTGCTTTTGTAGATGCAGCGCCGCCGCGCTGTAGCCCAGCAGCAGCGAGAACGATTGCTCGTCGTCCACAAAGTGGCACAGCGGGTTGCTGGCCGCCTCGGCACGGCCTGCGGCCACGGCGCGCTCGTAGTCGCCCGCGTGTTCCACCACCTGCACACCACGCTTTCGCAGACGGTCTTTCTTCCAGTCCTTGGCATCGGCCGACATGTGCACCGTGGCCTGAAAGCCCAGGGCCGACGCCACCACACCAATGCTCATGCCCAGGTTGCCGGTAGAACCCACCGCCACCTGGTAGCGGCCCAGCACCTCGCGCGCCTGCGGCGTCGCCAGCGCGCGGTAGTCACCGCCGGGCTGCACCAGCCCATGCTGCAGCGCCAGCCCCTCGGCAAACTCCAGCACCTCGTGCATGCCACCCCGGGCCTTGATGGAGCCGGCGACGGGCAGGCTGTGGTCGGCCTTGATGAACAGTCGGCCTTGCCCCTCGGCCATGCCCAATGCGAGCTGCAGCGCCGTAGCGGGCAGCAGGGGCGACTCCACCACGCCACCTGTTGCGGCTAGCTCGGGGAACACCTGGGCCAGCAGCCCGGCAAAACGCGCCAAACGCGCCGCCGCCCCTTTCGTATCATCCAGACTAATAGTCCTGCCCAATGCGGACATCGCTGCGGCAGGCTGCACCTCCCGGGCTGCGTTGGTCCACAAAGCAGGCTGGGCATTGCGCAAACGGGCAGCCAGCAAGGCATCCAAGGCAGGTTGGGTCTCGGCAGTCGTCATGGCATCTGTGTCTCGAAGAGTGTTGCCCTCATTCTTCGCCTGTCACGCCACCATCACAAACCATTTATATTGAGCGAAACATTAGTATTAATAATGGATATTCGCCTCTCCCCTTCCCTGCTCGCTTGGCTGCGCAGTTTTGATGCAGCGGCCCGCCACGGCAGCTTTACCAAGGCGGCGGCCGAGCTGTGCATCACCCAGGGTGCCGTGAGCCAGCAGGTCAAGCAGCTTGAAGACTGGCTGCGCCGCCCCCTCTTCTTGCGCACCCCGCGCGCGCTGGTGCCCACGCCCGAGGGCAAATGGCTGGCCGTGGTGCTGCGCGAGAGCTTTGATGCCATCGAAAGCACCCTGGCCCAGATGCGCCAACCGGCCGAGGCCGCCACCGCCACGCTGAGCTGCTCTCCCTCGTTTGCCATGAGCTGGCTCACGCCCCGGTTGGGCGACTTCTTTCGCCAACACCCGCACACCGGGCTGCGCGTGTTTGGCGAGTTCCACACGCTGGACCGCACCCGCATGGTGCGCGACGGCGTGAAGGCCGCCGTGCGCTTTGACCTGGGCGGCTACCGCGACCTGAACGCCACCGTGTTCCTGGACGAATGGCTCATTCCGGTGGCCAGCCCCGAGTTCCTGGCCCGGCACCCGCCCATCAACACGCCCGAGGATCTGCACGGAGACTGGCTGCTGCACGACGGCAGCGCCTGGGATGGTGCAGACACCTATGAGGAATGGCAGCACTGGTTTGCGCAAAGGGGCGCCACGCCCCCGCCCTGGGCCGGCGGCCAGCAATTCAACCTGTCGCAACTGGCACTGGGCGCCGCATTGGCCGGCCAGGGCATCGCCATGGGCCGCGCCGCGCTGGTGCTGCAGGACGTGAAGGCCGGGCGCCTGGTGCCGCTGCTGGGACGCAGCGTGCCATCGCGCGCGGCCTATTCGTTTGTGACCACCACCCACCCGAGCCCGGCGATGGAGCTGGTGCGGGAGTGGCTGGTGCAGGAAGCGCAGCGGTTTTGCGCAGAGCGCAGCGAGGTATTGCCTCCATTGGCTTTGCCCTAAACCTAGCATGGCGCAAATAATTTGTATATTTTTCTACTCTTTGATTATAAAAAGAGTATAAATAGCATCATGTCAACCGATCTCATCCCCACCCTCGCCGCCGCCCGCAAAGCCCACCAGATGACCCAGGCCCAGCTGGCGGAAAGTGCGGGCCTCTCCCGCATGACGGTGCAGCGCACCGAAGGCGGCGACCTGGACCCCCGCTATTCCACCCTGGCCGAAATGGCGCGGGTGCTGGGCATGGACATCATTGCCGTGCCCAGCAGCCTGCGTCCCAGCCTGGAGGCGTTCATTCAGTCCGGCGGCAAGTTTCTGGGCCAGCCCGAGGGGGTGGATGCGCCACCCTCGGTCGTGGACAGCCTGCGCCGCTGAGCTTGGCGACGCCCCACCGCACTGGCAGGCCCACGCCCCATGAGCACCTCCATCCGCTACCTGCGCCTGTACCTGCACCGGCCCCCGCAGGCGAGCGGCAGCGCGAGCGAGTCAGGTACGACAGCAAGCCGTCGTGAAGCGATTGGCTACCTCTCGCAGTACGGCGACATCCTGCGGGTTTCGTTTGACGAGAGCTACATCCGCAACCCGCAGCGCCCCACCCTGTCGCTCAGCTACCAGGGCGCGGACGAAGCGGCCACGCAGCAAATTCTGGCGTCGGCGCGCGATGCGCGGCTGGTGCGCACCGACGGGCGCTGGCCGGTGTACTTTCAGAACCTGCTGCCCGAGGGCCACAACCGCGAGCGGCTGGCGCGCGAGCGGGGCTGCAGCCCCGACGACGAGTTCGAGCTGCTGGCTGCAGCAGGCCACGACCTGATGGGCGCGCTGGAGGTGGAACCCGTGCCCGCGCAGGACGGCATCCCGGACGTGGTGCGCTATTGGCACACCACCCAGGGACTGGATGTGCTGGAGCCAGGGTTTGTGGAGTTCCCGGTGGAAGACGCGGCCTCGCTGCCCGGCGTGGTGACCAAGTTCAGCGCGGTGCAGGAGGGCCGCCGCTACACCGTGCACCGCCGGGGCGCGGCGGGCAGCGTCATCCTGAAGCTGCCCACCACCGCCCACCCCGATCTGGTGGCCAACGAGTACACGGGCTACCAGCTGTGCAAGGCGCTGGGCCTGCATTGCGCCGATGTGCAAGTCATCACCCGCGCCGAGGCCGACCTGCCCGACGCCGTGCCCTTCAACGAAATATTGGCCGTACAGCGGTTTGACCACCTGCCCGGCGGCGCCCGCGTGCACATGGAGGAGTTCAACCAGGTGCTGGGCTACACGCCGCGCCAGAAATACGGCAAGTCGCACGGCAAGGGCGTGCTGCAGGACTGGGCCACCATGCTGCGCGTGCTCAACCGCCTGAGCCGCCAACCCGTGCAGGACACGCGCGAGTTTCTGGCGCGCATGGTGGCCTTCATCCTGATGGGCAACACCGACGCGCACCTGAAAAACTGGGCCCTGGTCTACCCCGACGGCCGCGTGCCCCAACTGGCCCCGGTGTACGACCCCGTGTGCGTGGCCGCGTTTTTTGAGGGCGTGCCCGACCAGCAATACGCGGTGAACCGCGCCATCGACAAAACCCTGCGGGCACTGACCTGGGACGACATGGAAGGCCTGATGAAATCGGCCGGGCTGCTGCGGGTGCCCCGGCACCTGGCGCTGCTGCGCGATGTGGTCAAACAGGCCCAGGCCGACTGGCCCGTGCTGCTGCAGGATGCGCCACCGGCAGTGCGCACCACCGTGCAGCAGCGGCTGACCGGTGCCGTCCGCATCAGCCAGAGCACCCGTACGGGCGCGGCAGGCGAAGGCTGAATGCTCACGATTTAATAGCTGTCAGCGCATATTTCACTAGCGCTACAGACCGATTTTGGTCAAATATTTGCTTCAAATACTAGTGCCCAGCGCGGAAGGTGCTTGCCTGAGGCCTTGGATCGTTGGTGGACTCTTCCTGCCCCTCACACCGGCGCCCCAAACCACGCGCCCACCCCCGCCGTGATCGCCATGGCCAGTGCCCCCCAAAAGGTCACACGCCAGGCACCCACAGCCATCCCCGCGCCGCCTGTGTGTGCAGCCAAGGCCCCGAGCAATGCCAAAAACACCAGTGCAGAACCTGCCACCGCATACAGCAGGCTGCTGGCGGGCGACACCACGGCAACAGCCAGTGGCAGTGCGGCCCCTACCGCGAAGCTGGCCGCCGAAGTCAGGGCCGCCTGCACCGGACGGGCAGCGAGTGCCGTGGACACCTGCAGCTCGTCCCGCGCATGGGCGCCCAGCGCATCGTGCGCCATGAGTTGCGCCGACACCTGCTGAGCCAGTTCAGGCGTCAGGCCTCGGGCGACGTAGATGGCGGTCAGTTCGCGCGCCTCAGCCGCCGGGTCAGCAGCCAGTTCGGCCCGCTCTCGGTCCAGGTCCGCCTTTTCGGTATCGGCCTGCGAATGCACCGACACATATTCGCCCGCCGCCATCGACATGGCGCCCGCCACCAGCCCGGCCACTGCCGTCATCACGATGGTGGACTGGCTGGACTGCGCAGCAGCCACGCCCACCACCAGGCTGGCGGTGGAGACGATGCCGTCGTTGGCCCCCAACACGGCCGCGCGGAGCCAGCCAATGCGGTCAGAACGATGGCCTTCGGTGTGGGCACGGCGCGGGGTATGGGGCATAGCGGCTTTCGCGGTGGAGGTGTAGAAGCCCCTACCTTACCGCTGCCCGGCACGCCGAGCCACCCAGGGCGCCACTGCGGGTTGAAGTTTGTTTACATCCTCTTGCACCGCACGCTGTCCGATATCCACAGTTTTGGATAACCTCGCAAGGCAGCGCCACGCAGGTTCCTGGCGTTGAAAGCTCCGTGTTGAGACACCGTCAGTTTCAAGATCATCCGCCCACACCCCGAAAAGGACGCCCATGGCCAAGATTCTGGAAGTGAAGTACGAGAACCAGTCCGATGCACGCGTGTGCGAAGTGGCCTATGAGAGCCAGGCCGACCTGTGCTGGCACGAGGTGGGCTACGCCACACAGGCCACGGGCGATGCGCTGTGGTTCTTTGTGAACTACGAGAACCAGGCCAGCTTCAAGATTTTCAAAGTCAAACGCGAGAGCCAGGCGGATCTCAGGATCTTCAAGGTGGCGCATGCAGAGCAAGCCGGCTGGCGCACGCTGGGGCATACGCTCAAGGGCAAATTGGCCTGACGACGCCGAACACGCCTGAAGCGGCCACCAAGCCCTCCGGCCATGCGGATGCAGGTTGCACGGGTGTACAGCCCCCGCCAACTTCCTCCGCCAAGTCAGGAGCCGTTGTGGGAGACCTCAACCACCGATGTACTTTTGCAGTTGCTCGCCCAGCCCCGTGGCGCCCAAGCGCACCACATCGCCGGGCTTGAGGAACCACGGTGCGGGCTTTTGCCCCAGGCCCACGCCAGCAGGGGTGCCAGTCAGGATAAGGTCGCCCGGCTCCAGGGTCAAGAACTGGCTGATGTACGACACCACGGTGGGCACACCAAAAATGAAGTTGCGTGTGCTGCCGTTTTGCACGCGCTGGCCGTTCACCTCCAGCCACAGGTCGATGGCGTGGGGGTCGGCCACCTCGTCGGCCGTGACCAGCCAAGGGCCGATGGGCGCAAAGGTGTCATAGCTCTTGCCCTTGTCCCACTGGCCGCCACGTTCGATCTGCCAGGCACGCTCTGACACATCGTTGGCCAGCACATAGCCGGCGACATGGCTCAAGGCATCGGCCTCGGTCACATGGCGGGCGCGGGTGCCGATGACGATGCCCAGCTCTACCTCCCAGTCCGTCTTGGTGGCGCCGGGGGGAATGCGCACATCGTCATTGGGGCCGCTCAAAGCGGTCACGGCTTTCATGAACAGCACCGGCTCGGCGGGCGGCTGCATGCCCGCCTCTTTGGCGTGGTCGGCATAGTTGAGGCCCACACACACGATCTTGCCCACACCGCCCACCGGGCTGCCCAGGCGGGGCGAGCCGTACACCGCAGGCAGGCGGCTGGCGTCGATGGCGGCCAGCGCGGACAGGGTGCGGGGGTTGAGCTGTGCGGGGCCGATATCAGGCAACAGCATGGACAGGTCGCGCAGCGTGCCCTGGGCGTCTACCAGGCCGGGGCGTTCTGCACCAGGCTGGCCGTAGCGGATGAGTTTCATGGGGTGTCCTTGTCTCTTGGGATGAATGTGTCTCTTAGACCACCCACCAGCATAGCGGCACGCCGCCTTGCGCGTGTGCACGATTGGCCGCCCCAGACTTGCCCGATGGCGACGCCCCGCTGCCAGCACACAGCCCGCCGCGCGCGTAACATCACGGGGGCCGCCGCTTAACCCAGCAGCTATCACAATGATAGCTATCGAGGCATGAATCACCGGCGCATCAGCCACCTTCCACTCCATCTTGCACCCATGGCACCCGCCACCGCCTCGCCTCCTTCCCCCGAAACGCCCGCGCGCCCGCAGCCCCGCAACCCGACCGACCTGTTCTGGTCCTTCACCTGGCTGGCCCTGCAGGGCTTTGGGGGGGTGCTGGCGGTGGTGCAGCGCGAGCTGGTGGAGAAAAAGCGCTGGATGACGAACGAGGAGTTCGTCGAAGACTGGGCCGTGGCGCAGATCATGCCGGGCCCCAACGTGGTCAACCTCAGCATCATGATTGGGGACCGCTACTTTGGCCTGCGCGGCGCGTTTGCGGCGCTGGCGGGCATGCTGACCTTTCCGCTCATGCTGGTGCTGGCACTGGCGGTGGTGTACGCACAGTTCTCAGCCCAACCAGCCGTGGCCGGCGCGTTGCGTGGCATGGGGGCTGTGGCGGCGGGCCTGATTGCGGGGGTGGGCATCAAGCTGTTTGTCTCCATCCGCAACCACCCACTGGGTCGCCCCCTGTGCCTGGCCATCACGGCACTGACCATCATCGCCATGGCCTGGCTGCGCTGGCCGCTGTTCTGGATCCTGCCGGTAATCGGCGGGGCCGCCTGCCTGCTGACCTGGAGAAAGCTCGCGCCATGAGCACTGCCGCCCCCCTCACCGCACCGCTGATGGCCCTGAGCATCGGCGACTGGTTCAACCTGTTCCTGTACTACCTGTCGCTGTCGCTGCTGGCCGTGGGCGGCGCCATTGCCACCGCGCCCGACATGCACCGTTTCCTGGTCGAACGCCAGGCGTGGCTGACCGACCCGCAGTTCAACGCCTCCATCGCCATCGCCCAGGCGGCCCCGGGCCCGAACGTGCTGTTCATCGCCCTGCTGGGCTGGAACGTCGGCATCAACGCCGGCGGCCCGGGCGTGATGGGCTGGCTGTTGGGCACCCTGGGCATGGCGGTGTGCATGCTGGGCGTGATGCTGCCCAGCAGCCTGCTGACCTGGACGGCCACGCGCTGGGGCCACCGCAACCGCGAGCGGCGCGGCGTGCGCGCCTTCAAGCAGGGCATGGCCCCGGTCGTGATCGGCCTGCTGGTCGCCACGTCCTGGGTGCTGGCCCGCGCCCATGGCGAATGGACCACCGACTGGCCTCTGTGGCTGCTGACCGCCACGGCCACGGTGCTGGTGTGGCGCACCAAGCTGCACCTGCTGTGGATGCTGGGCGCCGGTGCACTGCTGGGTGCGCTGGGGCTGGTCTGAGGGTTTGAGAGACCGGGGTGTGCTGCGCAACCCTCGGCAACGGGCACGATTTCTTTCTCTTTTTTTGAAAGGCACATCCATGCAACTCCGCTCCCTGGGCCGCTCGGACCTGCAGGTCTCGCCCCTGTGTTTTGGCGGCAATGTGTTTGGTTGGACGGCCGATGAAGCCACCTCGTTCGCACTGCTCGACGCGTGGGTGGACGCAGGCTTCAACTTCATCGACACCGCCGATGTGTACTCGCGCTGGGCACCGGGACACACCGGGGGCGAATCCGAATCGGTGATCGGCCGCTGGCTCAAGCGCAGCGGCAAGCGCCACCACATCGTGCTGGCCACCAAGGTGGGCAAGGACATGGGGGATGGCAAGGTGGGCCTGCGCCCTGCCTACATCCGCCAGGCGGTAGAGGCATCGCTTCAGCGGCTGCAGACCGACCACATCGACCTGTACCAGTCACACGACGACGACACCACCGTGCCGCTGGCCGACACGCTGGGCGCGTACGCCGACCTGATCCGGGCCGGCAAGGTGCGTGCCATTGGTGCCTCCAACTACAGCGCCGCGCGCTTGCAGGAGGCCCTGCAGACCAGCGAACGCCTGGGCCTGCCGCGCTACGAAAGCCTGCAGCCGCTGTTCAACCTGTACGACCGCGCCGTGTTTGAAGACGCGCTGCAGCCGCTGTGCGTGCAGCAGCAGGTGGGTGTGATCAACTTTTATGCACTGGCCGCCGGGTTTCTCACGGGCAAGTACCGCACGGCGGCCGACGCGGCCAAGAGCGCACGCGGCGCCAACACCACGGCCAAGTACCTCAACGACCGGGGGCTGCGCATTCTGGCGGCGCTGGACGCCGTGGCACAACGCTACAACGCCACGCCCGGCCAGGTGGCCGTCGCCTGGCAGATGATGCAACCGGGCATCACCGCGCCCATTGCCAGCGCCACGTCAGTAGCCCAGCTGCACGAGCTGGTCACGGCCACCCAGCTGCAACTGGACAGTGATGCGCTGGCCCAGCTGGACGCTGCCAGCGCCCAAGGCTGAATCCAAACAAAAGGGCCCGCGCGTGCGCGGGCCCTTGGCGCATGGCTTGACGGGTTGCGGGGTGAACGGAATGACGCCCCTCAGCCCATAAGCCCATCAGCTGATCCGGCGACCGTTCTCCGCGTAGATCGCCAGGTAGATGGCGTCCGAGCCGATGTAGGGCGCCTTGTTGCCAAAGCCCACGTTGAAGTCGCCAAACGACAGCGAGCGGATGGCGGTCAGCCCGGCGCGCAGGCGCTCGCGTGTGGGCTCCTTGCCCGCGTTCTTCAGGCCTTCGATCATGATTTGCGCGTTGAGCCAGCCCTCCAGCGCGCTGTTGCTGTTCAGGAACGCCGGGTCCCCACCCGTGGCCTTCATCGTGGCCTGGAACTTGCGCACCGCCACCGACTTTTGGGAGTTGGCATCGGGGAACACCTGAACCAGCGCCAGGCCACGCGTGGAGGCCGCCAGCTTGGGCAGCTCCGACGAGATCACGGTGACGGACAGGCCGGCCAGCGGCACGCCTTGCGCCTTGGCACGGAAGGCCTGCACAAACGCGGTGTTGGCCGTGCCCGTAGTGGCCAGCAGCACGGCGCCGGGGCGCTCGGCCGCCACCTTGTCGGCCAGCTCGGCACCGTTCTTGCCGTCCACAGCCAGCGCAAACTCGCCGCCGCGCTCGACCTTGATCTCGTCCAGCGCGGTGGACATGTCCTTGAGCACCTCTTTGCCAAACGGGTTGTCCAGGTACACCACCGCAATGCGCTTGAGGCCCATTTCCACGATCTGCTTGACCAGGCGCTGGGTTTCTTCGCGGTAGCTGGGGCGCAGGAAGAACACGTGCTTGTTGGCCGCTGCACGCAGCGATGTGGCGCCAGTCACCGGACCCACGGTGGGGATGCCCTTGGACTCGATGAGCGGCAGGATGGACGCGGTGTTGGCCGTGCCCAGGGGCGAGATCAGTGCGAACACCGACTGCGCCTCCACCATCTCGGTCACGTTCTTGAGGGTGCGTGCAGCCACATAGCCGTCGTCCTTGACCTCCATGCGGATCTCGCGGCCCAGCACGCCACCGGCGGCATTCACCTCGGCAAAAGCGGCCTTCATGCCCGCCACCTGCTCGATGCCCGCCTGCCCCAGCGGGCCCGTCAGCGCGATGGAGCAGCCCAGGGTGACGGAGCGCGCGGTCAGGGCCTCTTCGGCCGCCATCGCGGTGCGGGCCCATGCGGGCAGGCCAGTGGCGGCGACGGCCTGGGTGGCACGCAAAAGAAATTGGCGACGGCTCATGGTGTGCAAGGCGGGTAAAACAAAGGCGCGGAGGCTACCGGGCACCGCGCCTTTGCACCTGTCCAATGGGCGACAAAGGGTGGCGGCAGCACATCAAATCAGGGTTTCTACCGAGACACGAGCCCTGAGAAACACCAGAGGCGGTGCTCCCCACCAAGACGTTCTGCCCCGCGTACGCTCAGTCGTCCAGCAACTGGGGCAGCAACGTAGCCGCCGTGCCCTTCAGCACCTGGTGGGCCACCTCATCCAGCGCACTGGGCGCGGGGTTGAGCACCACCACCCTGGCACCGGCGGCCCGTGCCTGGTGGGCCAGTCCCGCGGCGGGGTACACCGCACCCGCCGTACCCACCACCAGCATCAGGTCGCACTGCTTGGCCGCCTGCTCGGCGGCTTCCAAGGTCGCCAGCGGCAAAGGCTCGCCAAACCACACCACGCCCGGGCGCAGCAGGTTGCCGCAGCGGTCGCAGTACGGCGGGTGGCCGGCCACTGCGTGATCGACGACGCAGCAGTTGCGCGGGGTGTTGAGCCAGCGGTCCTGAAAGATGTCGCCGTGCAGGCACAGCACGCCGGTGCTACCCGCGCGTTGGTGCAGGCCGTCCACGTTCTGGGTGATCAGGGTGATGCAGTCGGGGTGGCTGCGCTGAAAGTCGGCCAGCGCCCGGTGCCCGGCGTTGGGCGACACGCCGGCCAGCAGGTCGCGCCGGTACTGGTACCAGTCCCACACGCGCTGGGGGTGGGCGCGAAAGCCTGCCTCCGTCGCCATGTCTTCGGGGCGGAACTGTGCCCAGTACCCCGTCTGCGCATCGCGGAAGGTAGGCACGCCCGACTCGGCACTGACCCCGGCGCCCGTCAGCACGGCGATGCGCTGGCTGTGCCGGACCCAGGCTTTCACGGTGTCCAGCATGGAACCCTCGTTGATGCGTGCAGCGGGCCAGGGATCAGGTCCGCTGGCGCAGCGCCTCGTACAGGCACACGCCGCTGGCCACCGACACGTTCAGGCTTTCCACCGCGCCTTTCATGGGGATGCTGACCAGCTCGTCACAGGTCTTGCGCGTGAGCTGGCGCATCCCGTCGCCCTCGGCGCCGAGCACCAGGGCCACGGGGCCTTTCAGGTCTACCTGGTAAATGGTCTTGGGCGCATCGTCGCTGGTGCCGATGCACCAGATGTTGCGCTCCTTGAGTTCGTTCAGCGTGCGCGCCAGGTTGGTAACCATGAAGTACGGCATGGTCTCGGCCGCGCCGCTGGCCACCTTGGCCACGGTGGCGTTGATGCCCACGGCATGGTCCTTGGGGGCGATGACGGCATGCGCGCCCGCTCCGTCAGCCACTCGCAGGCAGGCGCCCAGGTTGTGCGGGTCGGTGACGCCGTCCAGCACCAGCAGCAGGGGCTGCTCGATGCCACCGGCTTCGAGGTCTTCCAGCAGTTCATCCAGCGAGGTGGCCACCTTCACGGGCTCGACCCGCGCGGCCACCCCCTGGTGGCCGTGGCTGCCTGCCAGCTTGGCAATGCGCACACTGTCGGCTTCGATGAGGCGGGCACCGGCCTCGCGGGCGCGGTCGAGAAACTGGCGCATGCGCGCATCGCGGCGCGTGGCTTCGTAGTAAATCTCGATGATGGATTGCGGCGCGGTCTTCAGACGCACGCCCACGGCGTGAAAGCCGAAGAGAACTTTGGGGCTGGACATGGGGGAGATTATCCGCTGGGCGCGACACTATCCATCAGGACACTATCAATTTCATAGCTGCTAGCGCTTGTTTCACTAGCGCCTGCAGCCTAAAAAACTCGAATAATCCTGCCAACCCCTTACACAACACGCCCTGCGTCGATGGTGATGCGCCGCTCGCACTGGGCAGCAATCGCACGGTCGTGGGTCACCAGCACCAGGGTCGTGCCCAGCTCGCGATTGAGCTCGAACATGAGCTTCATGATGGTTTCGCCCGTCGCAAAGTCCAGGCTTCCCGTGGGTTCATCGGCCAGCAGCACGGCCGGTTGCACCACAAAAGCCCGGGCCAGGGCCACGCGCTGCTGCTCGCCACCTGATAGCACCTTGGGGTAATGCGACAGGCGCTGGCCCAGCCCGACCCGCGCCAGCATCTCGGTGGCGGCCTTGCGCGCATCGCGGCGCTCGGCCAGCTCCAGCGGCAGCATCACGTTTTCCAGCGCCGTCAGGTTGCCCATGAGCTGGAAACTCTGGAACACAAAGCCCACTTTCTGGGCGCGCAGCGCAGCCCGTGCATCTTCGTCAATGGCAAACAGGTCCTGGCCGTCCAGGCGCACCGTGCCACGGGTGGGCGTATCGAGCCCCGCGATGATGGACAGCAGCGTGCTCTTGCCCGAGCCCGAGGCGCCAACGATGGCCGCCGTTTCCCTGGCAGCCAGGCGGAAATCGATATCCCGCAGAATGTCGAGGGTTCCGGTGGAATCCGTCACCGACTTGAACACATGCTCCACGGCAATGATGGGGGTGGCGGGCGGTGTCTTGGGCAGCGGGGAGGGTTCGGACATGAAAGGCTCTTTACTTTGATTCGCAATCTGCAGCAACGGCGCCACTTTATCCTGAGCGCATCTATCGGCCTGGTGGTGGGGCTTTGTGCGCCCACGGCCTTTGCGCAGGCCGCCGCCAAGGCAGGGACTGCCGGACGCCCTTCGGTGATTCTGGTGCTGGGGGATTCGCTCAGCGCCGAATACGGCCTGGCGCGGGGCACGGGCTGGGTGGCACTGCTGGAAAAACAACTGGCGCAAGACAAGCTCGCAGCCACCGTGGTCAATGCCAGCGTGAGCGGCGAGACCACCTCGGGCGGCCGCTCGCGCCTGGCTGCACTGCTCGCGCAGCACAAGCCCAGCCATGTGGTGATTGAACTGGGGGGCAACGATGCCCTGCGCGGCCTGCCGCTCAAGAACACCGAAGAGAACCTGGCCTGGATGACCCAGGCGGCGCAAAAGGCCGGGGCCAAGGTCTTGCTGGTGGGCATGCAGGTGCCGCCCAACTATGGCACCGACTACGCGAACAAGTTTGCGGGCCTGTTCACCACCGTGGCGCAGACCCACAAGGCGGCTGTGGTGCCATTTTTCTTGAAGGGTGTGGCTGACGGACCGGACCCGACCCGCCTGTTCCAGCCCGACCGCATTCACCCTCGCGCCGAAGCGCATCCGCAGATGCTGGCCAACGTGTGGCCAGAGCTCAAAAAGCTGCTGCGTTAGGGAGTCGCTGCACGCATCGAGCGGTCAGTGTGCGCTGCGGATCGGGAGGGGCTGCCAGGCGCAAAACGCAGCAATAGCCGTAGCTATTGCGAGTATCTGCAACGCTGCAGACCGCCAGAGACTGCAGATGCACAGGGCGCGGCGATTTGTGCAGCGGACCCCTGTGAAGCAGCCAGGTCACTCAGCCTGCAGGCTGCTCGGGATGGCCTGCAGCGCCCGCTGGCTGGTCATCAGCGGGCTGGTCATCCCCTTGCGGATCGTTCGGCCTGCGCTGTGTTTTGGCCCTCAGCTTCTCTTCCTTTTTTTGTTTTTTGGCGAGTTCGCGCTGGCGTTTTTCGTATCCGTAGTTGGGTGTTGCCAAGGTAGTTGCTTCCTGAAGTTGAGACTCACTGTAACAGGACGGGGTTTTCAGGCCCCTGCCGGGGTGCGCTGCAGCGGAATGACGGCAGCTCGGTACGCATGCCAGCTGGCAAAGCCCAGCACAGGCCCCGCCAGCACCAGGCCCACCCCCCAAAACCACAGCGAGACGGCCACGATGAGGGTGATCAATGCCCCCCACAGCAGCATCACGCCGGGGTTTTCAATCACCACACGGATGCTGGTGATGCCCGCAGTCAGCGCGTCGGTGTCGCGATCCAGAATCATGGGGATGGACACCACGGAGGTGGAAAACACCAGCGCCGCAAACACACCGCCCACCACCGTGTACACCGCCACAAAGCTCCAGTTCTGCGGGTTGAACACCGCCTGCAGCACGCCGGTGGTCGAGGGCATGCCGGTGTTGAAGAACACGGCAAACACCACCAGCGAGGCCCTGCCCCAAAGCAGCTCCAGCACCACCAGCACCAGCACCAGCATGCCCATGCTGCCCATGTGGCTGTCCCAGCAGGTAAGGGATTCGCTCAGCTGCGGCTTCAGACCCGCCTCCCGCCGACGGCTGGTGTCATACAGCCCCATGGCCAGAAAAGGCCCCACCAGCAGACAGCCACTGGCGAGCGACATGGTGTATTCAGGCCGCGTGCGGAACACCCAGCCCAGCACCACGGCCATGGCCCAAAAGCACACGCCGTAAAACACCGCAATGCCAGGCGCTGCTCGTACGTCGTCCAGCCCCCGCATCAGCCACCGAAAAGGGTCGGCCAGATGCAACGGCTGCAGCTGCACAGGTTGCGCCGTCTGGGCCTTTACGCGGTCGGCGATGGCCTCGGCCTGCCGGGCCTCGGAGGTGTCTGGAGTACCAACGGTGTCCGGCCCGGGCTTGGAAGATGTCGCGTTCATGCCGCCACACTAAGCCCGCGCGTTCGGCTGCGCCACTGAGGAAAGCCCGTAGCCCGACCCACATCTGCCCAATGGGCAAGGGGCCAAACAGCAGCTCAGGCGGCGAAGGCCCGCTCCATCGCCTGCTGCAGATCACGCCGCAGGTCCTCCACCGCCTCCAGCCCGATGGAAAAACGCACCAGCGTGCCCGGTTTCAGGTGGGGCGACGGGCGGCTGCGCATGCTGGCGATGGTGTAGGGCACCACCAGGCTCATGGGGCCACCCCAGCTGTAGCCCAGCTTGAACAGGCGCAGGCTGTCGCAGAACACATCCACTTGCTGCTGGGTGTAGCGCGCGTCGATCATCACGCTGAACAGGCCGGCCGCCGCGCCCTGCCCGCCCTCTGCAGCGCCGCACAGCGCCTTCCAGTGGGCATGGCCGGGCGCGCCCTCCAGCGCAGGGTGCAGCACTTGCGCAATGGCGGGCTGCTGCTGCAACCAGCGCGCCAGCTGGCGTGCGGCTTCGTCGTGTGCGCGGTAGCGCAGGCCGATGCTGGGCAGGGCGCGCAGGATCGCCTCCGCATCGTTGGCGCCCACGCCCAGGCCCAGCCGCATGTGGGTGAGCTTGATCTTCATGTGCAAGCCCAGGTCGCGCGTGATGACGCTGCCCATGAGCACATCGCCGCCACCGCTGGGGTACTTGGTGAGCGCATGGGCAGAAATGTCCACGCCCAGGCTGCCATCGCCCGTCAGGTCAAACGGCGCAAACGCCAGGCCCGCACCCCAGGTGTTATCCAGCGCAGTGGTCACGCCGCGTGCGCGGCAGATGCGCACCTGCTCGCACAGGTCGGGGAACTCCATGCTCACCGAGCCGGGAGCCTCCAGCCACACCAGCCGGGTGGCGGACGTGATGCGCGCAGCCAGGTCGGCAGGGTCCAGCGGGTCGTAAAACGCATGGGTGATGCCGAAACGGGCCAGCTCGCCGTTGGCAAAGTCCTTGCCGGGACCGTAGGCGTTGTCGGGAATCAGCACCTCGTCGCCGGACTTGAGCAAGGCCATCCCCACGTTGGCGATGGCGGCGAGGCCGCTGGGCACCAGCACACACTGCAGGCCACCTTCCAGCGCGCACAGGCGTTCTTCGAGGATGAAGGTGGTGGGCGTACCGTGCAGGCCGTAGGTGTAGCCGCTCTTGTCCTTCCACTCCCGCGAGCGCATGGCCGCGACGTTGGGGAAGATGACCGTGGAGGCCTTGAACACTCCGGGCTGGGGGGCTACAAAGCCGTCCGGAGGCTGGTAGTCGTGGTGGACGAGGTGGGTGGCAAGATCAAGGTCGTGGTCTTTCATGCCAGCCATGGTAGCGCGCCGGCCGGTGGTGAACCGGGCGGCGCGTGGGTGCGGTAATCAGGGCTGTGCGGCATACGCCGCCCGCCCCGTGGTCCGGCATTAGCTGGCGGTGACGACCAGCTGGTTGTTGACCGAGGTCACGCCGGTCACGCTTTTCGCGATGGTTTCCGCGCGGTCACGGGCTACGGTAGAGGGCGCGGGGCCGTTCAGGGTGACCTTGCCGTTCACGGTGTCGACGTTGATCTTGAGCGCGCTCAGATCGGGGTCCTTGGCCAAGCCCGCATTCACCTGGGCGGTGATGGTGGCGTCGTCAATCGCGCCCTTGGCGGTGTTGGCGGCGTCCTTGGCGGTAGCTTCTGCATTGGCGGCGCCCTGCTCCATCTTGGTTTCGGCGCTCTGCATGGCGCTCTCGGCCTTCACTCGGGCGTCGGCGGCGGCTTGTTCGGTCTTTTCGACCGCAGAGTCCAGACGCTGGCCCACCGTGGGCTCTTCGGTCTTGCCGCATGCCGCAAGACCCAAGGCCAGGGCGCTGACGGCCAAGATGCTGGCGATGCGGTGGGCGGGACGATCCATCAGGTTTTGGGAATTCATGCTTTGACTCCTTGCGGTTAAGACATGGGCAGACTGTAGGCAACCGGTCCAAGACTGCGGGTCGGACAGGACCGAAGTGCCTGTAGGACGAAGGAGCCTGCGGTCCGCCACCACCGCTGACCTTGCCTATTGGGAAGAGCCGGGGCGCCGAGGTCCCGGGCGCGCGACAATCGAGGGCATGACCCTGCATTCGCTCGCACGCTGGCTTCCTTTTTTGAAATGGCCCCGCCCGGATCGGCAACTGCTCAAAGGCGAGTTCTGGGCAGGCATGACGGTAGGGTTGATGCTGGTACCCCAGGGCGTGGCCTACGCTGCGCTGGCGGGCATGCCTCTGGTCACCGGCATTTATGCATCCCTGATTCCGGCGCTGGTCGCCGTGCTGTTCAGCTCCTCCACCCGGCTGGGGGTGGGCCCCACCGCGCTGACAAGTCTTCTGATCGGCGCCTCCCTCACCGGCTTGGCCGAACCCGGCAGTGCGCAGTGGGTGGCCCTGGCCGCGTGGATGGCCCTGCTGTCGGGGCTGCTGCAGATGGTGATGGGCATCGCGCGATTTGGCTGGTTGCTCAACCTCGTGACCTCGCCCGTGCTCAATGGTTTTACGCAGGCGGCGGCACTGCTGATCCTGGGCTCGCAACTGGCGGCGCTGACCGGGTTACGCGCCGCCGACTGGAGCGCTCTGCTCTCGACGCCCTCGCCCGGCCTGTTTGACCTGACGGCCGCAGGCTTTGGCCTGGGCAGCCTGGGCTTGCTGATGCTGGCGCGCCGCTGGCTGCCGCAGTTTCCGGCCGCGATTGTGGTAGTGGGCGCGGCAGGTGCCTTGAGCTGGGCCCTGGGCTACGCAGACGCGGGGGGTGCTGTGGTGGGCGCCTTGCCCTCGGGCTTGCCCGCCCCCTACTGGCCGGGCGCCCTGTCCTGGTCCAGCTTCAGCGCACTGGTCATGCCCGTGCTGGTGGTGACGCTGGTGAGCTTTCTGGAGACCGCGTCCAGCGCCAAGGTGGAAAGCCAGCGCTCCAAGGAGCAGTGGAACGAAAACCAGGACCTGATCGGCCAGGGCCTGGCCAAGATCAGCAGCGGCCTGTGCGGCAGTTTTGCCACCAGCGCATCCTTTTCGCGCTCAGCCATCAACCTGTATGCTGGCGCCAAGACCGGCTGGGCCACGCTGTTTGCGATCAGCCTGGTGCTGGTCGTGCTGCTGTGGCTGACGCCTGCGCTGTACCACGTCCCGCAGTCGGTGCTGGCGGCGGTCGTGGTCACGGCTGTCACCAGCCTCATCAAGCCTGGCACCCTGCTGCGGCTGCGGCGGGTGTCGCGCGTAGAGGCTGTGATCGGCGGCGTCACCTTTGCCCTGACCCTGGCCACCGCCCCGCGCATGTACTGGGGCGTACTGGTGGGTTTGTTGATGAACCTGAGCCACTTCCTGTACCAGCGCCTGCACCCGCGCATCATCGAGGTGGGCCTGCACCCGGACGGCAGCCTGCGCGACCGGCACCTGTGGCAGCTGCCACCCCTCGCCCCCCGGTTGCTGGCGCTGCGCATGGATGCGGAGCTGGACTTTGCCTCCGCCAGCGCGCTGGAGCGGCGCGTGACCGAGCATCTGGCCGCCCACCCCGAGGTGGTGCACCTGTGCCTGCTGGCCCAGCCCATCAACCGCATTGACGTGACGGGCGTCGAAACCTTTGCCCAACTGCTGGCGCAGATGGAACTGCGGGGCGGCACCTTGCATCTGAGTGGCCTGAAGCTGCCGGTGGAGCAGGTGCTACGCCAAGCCGGCCTGCTGGACCTGCGCCCCGGGCTGGCCATGTACCGGACCGACGCCGAGGCGCTGGTGGCACTGCAGCAGCTTCCCGAGCCCGTGGCGCGGGCGTGAGCCGGGTTTTACCTACGCTGCGACCGCTGTGCCACGGCCTTGTTCTTACTGACGCGCTGGTACACTTGCCTAACTCTCTTTGTTCCAATTTGTGTCTGACTCTGCGGCCTCTCATCTGGTAGATCTGCGCGACCTTCGCCTGGATACTGCCCACGCACTGGTGGCTCAGGCCGGCGGCAGCGAGGCAGCATTGCACCGCGAGGTGCCTTCTCTTTATTTGCAGGGCCTGATCGACGGCCTGTGCGAGTTGTCGCTCAAAGACCCGCTTACGGGACTGGCGAACCGCAGACATTTTCGCGCGGTGCTGGAACGTGAAATCGATCGCGTCACCCGCTCCGGCGAGGCAGCCCTGCTGCTAATGCTGGACATCGACCACTTCAAAAGGGTGAATGACACCCACGGCCATCTGGCTGGCGATGTGGTGCTCCAGTCGGTAGCTCGCACGCTCAGCGCCTGTGTGCGCCCCATGGACACCCTGGCCCGCTACGGCGGCGAAGAATTTGCGGTGGTGCTGCCCGCCTGCCAGGCCGCCTTTGGCCGCGTGGTGGCAGAACGCATCCGGCGCGCAGTGGCCAACACGCCCATCCGCATTTCCCCCACGGTGGAGCTGAACGTCACCGTGAGCATCGGCGGCGCGTTTGCCATGCAGTGGATCCGCTCCACCACCCTGCTGTGGACCGACCGTGCCGACCACCAGCTCTACCAGGCCAAGGCGTCGGGCCGCAACCGTGTCAGCATCGAGGAACAACCCGACAGCACCGTCAGTGCCGAAGAGAAAAGCCTGTTGTTTGGCCCGCTCTACACCCCCTCGGGTTGGGGCGATCTGCCTCCACTGGACCCCAACCCAACAGGCAGCGCCTACTGAAAGTTAGATGATGAGCGACGCGCTGTCCCCCCAACCCACCACGCCTGCAGCCCCTGCAGGCCCTGCCGCCCCCCTGGCCTCGGCCGCTTCTGGTGCCCGCATCATTGCGGTGACCAGCGGCAAAGGGGGTGTGGGCAAGACTTTCGTATCGGCCAACCTGGCCGCAGCCCTCACCCGCCGAGGCCAGCGCGTGCTGGTGCTTGACGCCGACCTGGGCCTGGCCAACCTGGACGTGGTGCTGAACCTGCACCCTAAGATCACCCTGCATGACGTGTTCACCGGCAAAGCCGCGCTGGACGACGCCGTGATCGCCGCGCCTGGTGGCTTTGATGTGCTGCTGGCCGGCTCGGGCATGGTGGAGTATTCGCGCCTCACGCCCGAGGTGCGCAACCAGTTCCTGAATGTGATCCAGGCGCTCACGCCGCGCTACGACGTGGTGCTGCTCGATACCGGCGCCGGCATCTCCGATGTGGTGCTGTTCTCGGTGTCGCTGGCCTCCGAGGTGCTGATCGTGGCCACGCCCGAACCCACCTCGCTCACCGATGCCTACGCCGCCATCAAGGTACTGGCCATGCAGCAAAAGCGCCAACATGTGCGTATGGTCATCAACCAGGCCGCACGCCCGGGCGATGGCCGCGCCATCACCAGCCAGCTGCAGCAGGTGCTCGACCGCTTTGTGAGCACAGAATCCGGCCGCCCCATGCGCCTGATCCACATGGGCGACATCCCGGCCGACCCCTCGGTGCGCGATGCCGTGATGCGCCGCCAGTTGTTGCTGCTGCAGACCCCCGGCTGCCCAGCGGCGCTGGCCATTGCGCAGCTGGCCAACAAGATCGAGTCCACGCTGCTGTCACCAGCGGCCTGACCCGGATACGCCGAGCGGCGCTTGAGGCGCAGCTTGGCCACTGTGACCCACAGGCCCGCCAGCGGGCCTTTGTGCTTTTTTACTGCCGTGAACCCTACCGACACCGTCCTCAACATCTCCTGCTACAAGTTTGTGCCGCTGCCAGATGCCGCCGCGCTGCGCGATGTGCTGCATGAGCGTGCGGTGGCCGCCCAGCTCAAGGGCACCATCCTGCTGGCCGAAGAGGGCATCAACTTCTTTCTGGCGGGCCCGGCCGAAGCTGTGCGTGGTTTTGTGGCTCAGCTGCGTACCGACGAACGCTTTGCCGACCTGGAGCCCAAGGAAAGCTGGTCGGCCACGGTGCCGTTTCGCAAGATGCTGGTCAAGGTCAAGCGCGAGATCATCCGCATGGACCACCCCACCATCCGCCCTGCCGCAGGCCGCGCACCCTCGGTAGACCCGGCCACGCTGCGCCGCTGGCTGGACCAGGGGCACGACGACGAAGGCCGCGAAGTGGTCACGCTCGACACCCGCAATGCTTTTGAGGTGGACGCAGGCACGTTCGACAACGCCATCGACTGGCGCATCGATAAGTTCACCGAGTTTCCCCCTGCACTGCGAGCGCACAAAAGCGAACTGCAGGACAAGACGGTGGTGAGCTTCTGCACAGGCGGCATCCGCTGCGAAAAGGCTGCCATCCTCATGCGCGAGGAAGGCCTGCCGCACGTCTACCAGCTGGAAGGCGGCATCCTGAAATACTTTGAGCTGACGGATGGCGCGCACTACCACGGCGGATGCTTTGTGTTTGATGAGCGCCGCGTGCTGGACACCGGGCTTGCCACCGACACTCCTGCAACGACCGCAGAAAATGCTATCAAATCATGAGCTGCCAGCGCTTGATGCACTAGCGCTACAGCCCATTTTTATCTAAACATCACGCTTTGATCAGGCTTTGAAGCGGTGTTCCGGCAGGGGAATCCATTCCACCTCGCCCGGCACCTGGCCCATAGCCTGTGCCTCCCAGTCGCTGGCAGCCTGCACGATGCGCTCCTTGCGGCTGGAGACAAAGTTCCACCACATGTGGCGCGGCGCATCCAGCGGATCGCCGCCGATCACCATCAGGCGCACGGCACTCTCACCGGCCGACAGAAGCAAAGGCTGGCCGGGTTCCGCCACAGCCAGAATGTGCGCAGGCACCTCAGCGCCGTTCAACGACACCGGTGCATCCACGGTGTACACCGCCAGCTCGGGCACCAGTGTCGGGATCTCCAGGGTGGCGCCCGCAGGCAGCTGCACGTCCAGGTACAAGGTGCGCGAGTAGGTGGCCACCGGCGAGGTCTGACCAAAGGCCTCGCCAATCAACACCCGCACGGTGGCGCCATCCACCAGCAACTCCGGAATGGCCGCCGCAGGCGTGTGCACAAACGAGGGGTCGGCTTCCTCATGGGCGGCTGGCAACGCAGCCCATAGCTGGATGCCATGGTTCACATAAGCCTGGTTCGCAAGGCTCTCCGGGCGGCGCTCGGAGTGCACGATGCCGCGCCCCGCCGTCATCCAGTTGATGGCGCCGGGCTCGATCTGCTGCACGTAGCCCAGGCTGTCGCGGTGCATGATGGCGCCCGAGAACAGGTACGTCACCGTCGCCAGGCCAATGTGCGGATGGGGCCGCACATCGTGGCTGTCGCCCGGTGCCACCGTCACCGGACCGAAGTGGTCGAAAAACAGGAAGGGCCCCACGGCCTTGCGCTGCACCGCGGGCAGCAGGCGGCGCACGGTGAAGCCGCCGCCCAGGTCCTTGGCATGGCCCGTGAGGGGCAGAAAAGAAGTGCTGGGGGTATCGCTCATGCCGCACGCTCCACCACGGTGCTGATCTCGGTCGTCACCGTGGTCATCAGCTTGTGAACCGGGCATTTCTGCGCCACGGTTTCCAGCTCGGCGATCTGGGCATCGGTGAGGTCGCCGCTGACCTGCAGCCGGGTCGCGAGACGGTAGACGCCCGCACGCTCGGCCGAGGCGTCGCGCTCGACCACGGTCTGCACATCGTCCACCGGCAGGCCCTTGCGGCGCGCATACCACAACACCGTGAGCGCCTTGCAGGCCCCCAAGGCAGCGTCATACAGATCGTGCGGGCTCGGGCCGCTGTCGGTGCCGCCCTCTTCCACACTGCCATCGGCCACAAGGTCGTGCGCACGAATGTGCACGGTCTGGGCCATGGGCGCGCCGGGGACGCGCCGCAATTCAACTGCCATGGGGTGTTCTCCTGGTTGTATTGGGGCGCGCCACTGTAGCGCCAAAAGGGGGCTACGCCTTAATGAGAGAGGCGGCGGGCCACGTCGGCCACGCGCTGGCCGAACTGCTTGCCCGTCTCCAGGTCGCCGGGGAACATCTCGGCAGCCGAGGCGTCGGACGGCGACTGGGACATGGCGCCGCTGAACGAGCCGATCCAGTTCACATCGTTGCGCGTGGCCGCCTTGGAGTTGGCGGGCATCATGCCGTTGCCCACCCAGATGCCACCGTGCTGCATGGCCAGGTGGAACATGTAGTCCAGCGTGATCTGCTTGTCGCCGTTGGTGCTGGCGCTGTTGGTAAAGCCAGCGAACAGCTTGTCCTTCCAGGCCTGGCTGAACCAGGGCTTGGACGAGGCGTCGGCAAACTTCTTGAACTGCCAGCTCGGGCCGGCCATGTACGTGGGCGAGCCAAAAATGATGGCACTGGCCGCGGCCAGCGTTTCCCAGCCACCTTCGGGCAGATTGCCCTCTGCATCAATGGCGACCAGCTGAGCGCCTGCGCCCTCCGCCACCGCCTGTGCCAAGCGCTGCGTGTGACCATAACCCGAGTGGTAAACAACTGCGATGTGTGCCATGAGATAACTCCTGTTGAAACGATGAAGGAACGAGACCAGGGGAAAAAACCAAAAGAACGACCGACAAACTATCGACAGAACAACAAAAAACCACGCGATTGAATGCCAGAACCTGCACCCCTGCGGGCTGCAGGCCCTTTATCTACAGACCGGATCAGCGGTCCGAGCGGCGCGCGTCCAGGCTCCAGGCGCCGGCGCCAAAGGCTGCCAGGGCCAGCAGGCCGCCGGTCACGCCCACGTTCTTGAAGAACATGAGCTGCTGCATCATTTGCTTGTCAGCGGGCAAATTCCAGTAGGCATGGAAGAAGAAGCTGGCCACCAGCGTGAAGAAGGCCAGCGCCAGCGCGGCGAACCGGGTGCCCACGCCAAAGATCAGCGCCAAGCTGCCCAGCACTTCGACCGCCGCCGCAATGGCTGCAGCCACCGTGGGCATGGGCAGGCCCACCGAGGTGATGTAACCCACGGTACCGGCAAAGCCGGTGAGCTTGCCAATGCCCGCAGGCAGGAACAGGGCGGCCAGCAGCAGGCGCGATGCCAGGGCCAAGGGGTTTTGCAGGGATGTGAACATGGTGAAGAACTCCTGAGTGAAAGCGGTGACGAAGTAAAGATCAGGCGGCCAGGTCAAACACCAGCACCTCGGCGTCGTGGCCATCGGTCAACGACAAGGTGGTTTCCTTTTCCATCAGCAGCGCATCGCCACCCGACAGGGTCTGGCCGTTGGCAGTCAGCGCGCCGCGCACCAGGTGCACATAGGTCTTGCGGGCGGGGTTCAGCGCCAGAGTGACAGACTCGTCGCCATCCAGCAAACCCGCATACAAGGCTGCATCGGCATGGATCTTCACCGAGCCTTGGGCGCCATCGGGCGACGCCACCAAGCGCAGGGCGCCGCGCTTTTCCGCCTCGGCAAAGGTCTTTTGCTCGTAGCTGGGCGGGATGCCACGCACGTTGGGCTCGATCCAGATCTGCAGGAAGTGCGTGGTCTGGCCTGCAGCGTGGTTGAACTCGCTGTGCTGCACGCCAGTGCCTGCGCTCATGCGCTGCACGTCACCGGGCGGGATGCCCTTGACGTTGCCCATACTGTCCTTGTGGGCCAGTTCGCCCGACAGCACGTAGCTGATGATTTCCATGTCGCGGTGGCCATGGGTGCCAAACCCGGTGCCCGGCGCAATGCGGTCTTCGTTGATGACGCGCAGGTTGCCAAAGCCCATGTGGGCAGGGTCGTAGTACCCGGCGAACGAGAAGCTGTGGAAGGAATTGAGCCAGCCATGGTCGGCGTGGCCCCGGTCTTGCGATTTACGAACAGTCAGCATGTGAGTGCTCCTTTCAAGACTCGAATGTAGGACTGCCACACCCGCTGCGGGCACAGGCGGATTGATGGCAATGTTCAAATAATCTGAATTAACATGGCGCCACCATGCAAAACGCCCGCGATGTCCTCACCCCCGATGCACTGACCATGCTGCAGGTGATTGCCGAGGCCGGCAGCTTTGCCGCCGCCGCACGGCAGCTGGGCCTGGTGCCCAGCGCCCTCACCTACCGCGTGCGCCAGATCGAAGACGCACTGGACGTGCTGCTGTTCGACCGCAGCGCCCGCCAGGCCCGCCCCACCGAGGCCGGGGTAGAGCTGCTGCGCGAAGGCGCGCGCCTGCTGCAGGACATCGATGCCGTGGCCCACCGCGTGCGCCGCGTGGCCACGGGCTGGGAGCCGCAGCTCACGCTGTCGGTGGACGGCATCATCTCGCCCCACACCCTGCTGGAGCTGGTGGACGCGTTCTACGCCATGAAGCCCCCCACGCGCCTCAAGCTGCGCGACGGCATCATGACCGGCACGCTGGAGGCGCTGACCTCCGGCCGCGCCGATCTGGCCATTGGCGTATCGGTCGCCAGCAACAACGTGGCCGGCCTGCAGCAAGGGCTGCTGGGCGATGTTCTCTTCATCTACGTGGTGGCGCCCCACCACCCGCTGGCCACCGCGCCCGAGCCGATCTCCGACGGCACGCTGCTGGAGCACCGCGCCGTGGCCGTGGCCGACTCGGCCACGCGCGGTGGTGCCACCATGGGCCTCCTGGGCGGGCAGGACGTGCTGACGGTGGACACCATGCAGGCCAAGGTGCGCGTGCAGTTGCGCGGCCTGGGTGGCGGTTTTCTGCCCGAACCCATGGTGCGCCCCTACCTGGAGGCCGGTCGCCTGGTGGCGCGCCGCGTGGCCCGGCCGGAGCGCAACGTGCGCGTGCACTACGCCTGGGGCGGCCCTGGCTTCACTGCCCCCGGCCGCGCGCTGCAGTGGTGGCTGAACCAGCTGCAAAGCCCCGCCACACGCCGCGCTCTGCTGGAAAACCACCATCATTTGTGACCCTGATCAAGTGCGCACAGGCCGGCACCGCGTGTAGAGTGGTTGCTGTTGGTTTTGCATCGCATTTCTTTTGCCGACCGTCACCGAAAGGCCTCCCATGAGCAAACCTGATCCTCTCCCCGCCAAACGGCTCCGACGCACCAGCGCCCCTGCCCCTGCGGCCTCCGCAGCGCCGGCCGCCCCCATCACCCCGTCCGGCAAACCGCAGCGCCACTTCGCGATCATTGGCGCGGGCATGGCGGGCATTGTCTGTGCCCGCACCCTGGTCCAGGCCGGCCACCGGGTGACAGTGTTCGAAAAGTCCCACCAGGCCGGCGGCCGCACCGCCACCATCGACAGCCCCTTTGGCAACTTTGATGCCGGTGCCCAATATTTCACCGTGCGCGACCCGCGCTTTGCCCGAGCCATCGACACCGTGCCCGGCATCTGCAAGCGCTGGAGCGCCAATTCGGTCCAGGTGCTGGACGCCGCAGGCCGGGTGGCCGCCGTGGGACTGCCCCACCGCGAAGCCCACTGGGTCGCCACCCCGGGCATGCAGTCGCTGGTGACCACCTGGGCGGAACCCTTGGCCCAGGCAGGCCAGCTGGTCACCCACACCCGCGTCACCCGCATCGAACCCGACGCCGTGAACGCACCCGGGTGGCAACTGCGCACCGAAGGCGCTGGCGGCGAGCAGCATGTGTATGCGGGCTTTGACGCGGTACTGCTGGCCCAGCCCTCGGTGCCCGCACAGGCCTTGATTTCCGGCTCCGGGCTCGACTCCTCGCTGGCCGACGCCATGTCCAAGGTGGCCATCGCGCCCTGCTGGACCCTGATGCTGGCCTACCCCCAGGCCGTACGCCCCGGCCTCACCACGCTCGGCCCGCAATGGAACGCCGCGCGCAGCACCCACCACCGCATTGCCTGGCTGGCGCGCGAGTCGTCCAAGCCGGGCCGCAACGTGGTGGAGCGCTGGACGGTGCAGGCCAGCCCCGCCTGGTCGGCAGAACACCTCGAAGACGACGAAGCCCGCGTGCAGGCCAAGCTGCTCAAGGCATTTGCCGAGGTCACCGGCATCCGGGCCGAGCCCGCGCATGCCGACACCCGCCGCTGGCGCTATGCGCAAACCACCCACCCGCTGGGCAAGAGCCACCTGTGGGATGCCAAGGCCGGCCTGGGCGCCTGCGGAGACTGGTGCCTGGGGCACCGGCTGGAAGATGCCTTTGTGTCGGGCCTGGAACTGGCACTTGCCGTGGCATGACGGGGGGCGTAGGAGCAACGCCGCACAACGGGGGCAGCCCCGCAGCACGCCCAGAGGAGCGCAATGTGGGGCGCTATGTGGGGCGGTTTGCCCCCTCCCCCACGGGCCCGCTGCACGCGGGCTCTCTGGTGGCCGCGCTGGCCAGCTGGCTGGATGCACGCGCGCACAACGGCCGGTGGCTGGTGCGCATCGAGGATGTCGACCAGCCCCGCTGCGTGCCGGGGGCTGACACCTTCATCCTGCAGCAACTGGCCACCTGCGGCCTGCACCCCGATGCCCCGCCCCAGTGGCAGTCAGCGCGCAGCAGTCTGTACCAGCGTGCCCTGGACCAGCTGGTGGCGCAGGGCGATGCCTATCCCTGCGCCTGTTCACGCAAGGACGTCGAAGACGCCCATGCCGCGCAGGGCCATGCCCGCGAGCGGCATGCGGCACTGCCCTACCCCGGCACCTGCCGGCAGGGGCTGCACGGCCGCACGGGGCGCTCCTGGCGCTTCAATGTCACAGACTTCAAGCCAAAACAGCCTATTGCGCCAGTGGATCATGCCTGCAGCGCTACATATTCAGTAGCAGATGGCCTGCTGCATTGGCACGACCGCCGCCTGGGACGCCAGCAGCAACAGGTGGCTAACGCCGTAGGCGACTTCGTGCTGCGCCGCGCAGACGGGCTGTGGGCTTACCAGCTGGCCGTGGTGGTGGACGATGCCGACCAGGGCATCACCGACGTGGTCCGGGGAGAGGACCTGGCAGACAACACCCCGCGCCAGATCCTGCTGCAGCAGGCGCTGGGGCTGCCCACGCCGCGCTATCTGCACACCCCGCTGGTGTGCGGTGACAACGGCGAAAAGCTCTCCAAACAAAACGGCGCCCAGGCGCTGGACCTGGACAACCCCTTACGGGCCTTGTCGCACGCCGCGCTGGCCCTGGGCTTGCCCGCTGTGGCAAATCTGCACAACATTTGCATACCCGACGCACTGGCACAGTGGGTCGCGGCGTGGCGACGAAACTACAATGGCCCACCGTGACCGAATTGACCACAGCCTCCGCCCCCGCCAGTGCTGCGCCCGCAGCCTCCACCGCCCCCACAGCGCCCACTGCACAGGGCTCTGCCCCCGCCGGTGTGACCCACCCCAAAACCATCAAGAGCTTTGTGCGCCGCGCCGGCCGCACCACCACGGGCCAGGCCAAGGCCTTTGAAGACTTCGGCCCGCGTTTTGTGCTGCCCTACACCGCTGCGCCGCTGGACGCCACCGGCGCCTTTGGCCGCAGCGCGCCGCTGGTGCTGGAGATCGGTTTTGGCATGGGCGAGGCCACGGCCCATATTGCCCGCGTGCGGCCAGACGACAACTTTCTGTGCTGCGAGGTGCATGAGCCCGGCGTGGGCGCCCTGCTCAAGCGCATTGGCGAACAGGACCTGACCAACATCCGCATCCTGCAGCACGACGCCGTGGAGGTGATCGACCACATGCTGCCGCCCGGCGTTCTGGATGGCGTGCACATCTTCTTCCCCGACCCCTGGCACAAGAAAAAGCACAACAAGCGCCGCCTGATCCAGCCCCCGCTGGTGGCCAAGCTGGCTGCACGCCTCAAGCCCGGCGGCTACCTGCATTGCGCCACCGACTGGCAACCCTACGCAGAGCAGATGCTGCAGGTGCTGAGCGCCGAGCCCCTGCTGCAAAACACCGCAGACGGCTTTGCCCCGCAACCCGACTACCGCCCGCTGACCAAGTTCGAAAACCGAGGCCTGCGACTGGGCCATGGGGTGTGGGACGTGGTGTTTGTGCGCCGTAACTGACCCAACGACATGCCCCGATCGGCCCGCAGCACACCGCCTATGAAACCCATCCTGCAAAACCTGGTGGAGATGACTGGCCACCGCGACCACCTGCGGCTGGAGGTGTCGGTGCTGTCCACGCTGCAGAAACTCAGCAGCATCATCGAGGTGCGGGCCCTGGAACTGTTCACAGAGGGCGGCGTGCCCCATGTGCGCCCCCGCACCTGGGTGGATAACGGCCAGCTGGTGTCCACCGACTCCGAAGCTGCAGCCGACCCCCGCAGGGAGCCGCTGGACCAGTACCCCGCCCTGCGGGACTGCGTGGACAACCGGGGCGAGCGCGCCCTGGCCTCACCCCGCCGGGGCCGCCATGTGCTCTGGCTGCCGGTGTGGATGCACGACAAGGTCAGCACCTGCCTGGAGATCACCCAGTCGCGCCCGTTCTCGGCCCACAAGCTTGACGTGCTCATGGGCGTGTTTCAGGTGTACCAGAACTACCAGAGCCTGCTCGACTACAGCGAGCGCGATGCGCTCACCGGCCTGTTCAACCGCAAGACGTTTGACGAGCAGTTCTCCCGCTACACCATGAGCGGGCTGGCCAGCCGGTCTGGTGCAGTCACCGAGTCCTTTGCGGCCGAAGAAACCGCCGTGGCCAGCGACAACGAGCCCGTGCAGCAATGGCTGGCGGTGGTGGATATCGACCACTTCAAGCAGGTCAACGACCGCTTTGGCCACCTGTATGGTGACGAAGTGCTGATCCTGATCGCCAACATTCTGCGCAGCTCATTCCGCAGCCACGACCGCATCTTCCGCTTTGGCGGCGAAGAGTTTGTGGTGCTGCTGCGCTCCACCACGCTGAGCACTGCCCACAAGGTGTTCAACCGCTTCCGGCTGGCCGTGCAGGAGTACCACTTCCCGCAGGTGGGCCAGGTGACGGTGAGCCTGGGTTTTGTGAGTACCACGCGCGGTTCGCCCGTCGAAATCCTGGGCCAGGCCGATCAGGCGCTGTACTACGCCAAGGAACATGGCCGCAACCAGGTCTGCTTCTACGACGATCTGGTGGCCAGCGGGCACCTGGCGACCAAGGTCGCCAACGACGACGTCGAATTGTTCTGAGCGGGCTGCGCCCTCCGCAGCCCCCCACCACTTTCTACGAACCGCTACCCAAAGGCGGGTACTGACCAGGCCGGATTCCATCGGCCACCGTGCAGTGCGCAGTGCGGTGCCCCCTGTCAGCCCAGCGATGCAAGGATCGCCTCCACATTCACCTCATCGCGCTGCGCAGGCGTCAGGAAGCGCTCTGCGTAGTCACGCCACACACCACTGGTCAGGAAGAAGCGGAACACCTCGGCATCGATGTGCCGCTCGCGCACCATGTGGGTCATGATCTTGAGCGACTCGGACAGCGTCTTGGGTGGCTTGTAGGGCCGGTCGGCCGCAGTCAGCGCCTCAAAGATATCGGCCAGGGTCATCACACGGTCGGCCAAGGTCAGCTCTGGCGCCTTCAGGCGCCGTGGATAGCCAGTGCCGTCCAGCTTTTCGTGGTGGGACCCGGCAATCGCCGGCACGCGCGCCAGGTGCGGCGGAAACGGCAGACCACTGAGCATGATGATGGTCTGCACGATGTGGTCGTTGATCTTGAAGCGGTCTTCGGCGGTGAGCGTGCCCCGCTGTATGGACAGGTTGTGCAGCTCACCCAGGTGCGCCTCGTACGGCGGCAGCACCATGTCGAAGCCCCAGCGGTTGGCGGGGTTGCCCGCCTCCACCGGCGGCTTGCGGGTGCCCCAGGACACGATGTGCTCCGGCCGGTCGGCCAGCAACGGCTCGTTGGCGGGCAAGGGGCGCACCGGCACGGTCGAAAGCCGCAGCATCTCGGCCGCCGACAGGCCCAGGCGGTCGTCAAAATGCCGCTGCCAGATCTGGCGGCCAATGGCCTTGAGGCGGGCGATGTCCGCCTCGGCCATGAATTCACCCCCGACGTTGCAGCGGGCCACAAAGGCAAAGTCGTCCTGCAACTGTTCGCGCCGTTGCAGCAGCTCGCGCTGCAGGCGCACCGGGTCCACGCCCGACACATGCTGCTTCCAGTAGTCCAGCTCTGCGTCCCGCCACAACACCTCAAAGCGCATGCGCACCTCATGAATGCGGTTGTAGAGCGTTTCCAGCTTGGTGGCCTTGTCGATGATGTGCTCCGGGCTGGTGACCTTGCCGCAGTCGTGCAGCCAGGCCCCCAGGCGGAACTCGTAGCGCTCGGCGTCGGTCATGGTGACCTGGGCAAACGGGCCGTCTTTGGCTGCACACATGCGGTCCATGAGTGCTTCGGCCAGCTCGGGCACCCGCTCGCAGTGGCCGCCGGTGTAGGGGCTCTTGGCGTCGATGGCGTCGGCCAGCAGGCGGATGACGGCGTCCAGCAGCTTCTTTTGGCCTTCGATCAGGCTGCGGGTCTCAATGGCTACAGATAGCGTGCCCGACAGCTTTTCGACGAAGGCCCGGAAATGCGCGTCGTCCTGCGTCTGGTCTGCGATGTAGCGCAGCACCAGCAGGCCCAGGGGCTGCCCGTCGCGGGTGCGCAGCTGCACGCGCAGTACGCGGGCGGGCTCGGTGTCATCGTCGTCTTCGTGCTGGTCACCAGGCTGGGGCTCGGTGTGGTTGATGAAATGCACCATGGCCAGGTGCTCGGGGTAGCGGGACTGCTGCTCCGGGTCCTCGCAATGGCGGGCCGCGCGCAGCAAGCCGGTGCGTTGCGGGTCCACCAGGTACACCGCACCGCCGGTGCAACTGGTGGCGCGCACCAGCTCGTACAGCACACTCGACAGCATCAGGTCAGTGCGCGATTCGGCGCTGATGTGGTGGGTGATGTGCAGGAACTCCTGGATGGTGTCGGACATGCGGTCCATCACCTGCCCCAGGTCGCGCACCTCGCGCACTGGCGACACCCGCCGTTCGGGCCGCCGGAAATCAAACCGCGCCAGCGCCCTGGCCTGCAACGCCAGCCCGAACAGGCTGCGTCCCACCCGTCGGCCAGCGAGCCAGCCCAACGGCAGCATCAGACCGATGAGCGACACCGACAGCCACACCTGCTGGCGCAAATTGTTGTTCACGTCGGCCAGCAGCTCCTTGGTGGGAATCGCCATCAGAATCTGCAGCCCCTGCCAGCGCATCGACGCCAGCGGCAGCGAGCGGCCCAGCCATTCCTCGCCATCGGCCTGCAGGCGGCGCGACTCGCCATCTTTCAGGCCGAGCACCTGCAGAGCTTGCAGGCTGGGCACGCCCAGGTCGTCCAGCGCACGCAGCCGAAGGCCGGGCGTGTTGCCATCGCGCAGCAGCACGCGCGACATGTCGGGGTAGGCCAGCACGCGGCGGTCTTTGTCCACCACCGCAATCTCGGTGCGGGGCATCAGGCGCAGGCCACTGATTTCATGCCCCAGGTCGGTCAGGGCCACGTCCAGGCCAATCACCGCACGCCCGTCCTCGCTGGGCTGGCTCAGGGTGATGCCGACTTCCTGCGTGGTGAAGAACACATAGGGCGATGTGAGGATCTGGGTGTTCTGCTCCAGCGCCTCGGCATACCAGGGACGGGTACGGGGGTCATAGCGGTATTCCGGGCGGACGGCGGAGTCGATCAGCCGCAAGTCCGCGTCGTAATAGCTCCAGCGCCCCACCATGCCCGCCAAGCCGCGCTCCCGCGCCATGGACTGCACCAGGTACGCCGTTTTGGGCGGTGCATCCAGCCGCACCCGCAAGGCCTCGTTGCGCACCGGTCGCACCAGCAGAAACTGCCCGTCCGGGTAACCGATGAACACTGCCGACAGCAGCTGGTTCTGCTCCAGCAGCCGCGCCAGCACAGGCAGACGCCGCAGCCGTGCTGGCAGGGTGGACGCCGAGGCGACCGGGTCGAACGCCAGCAGGCGGATGGTGGCATCGGCCGGGTCCACGATGCGGTGTACCCGTTCGGCGATCAACTGGCTGATGCGCTGCGCGCTCTCGTCCGACGCCGCAATGATGGCCTGGCGCGCGCTGGTGCTGACCTGGTACACCAACAACGCTGTCAGCAACAGCATGGCGGTGACCACCACGGTGGCGATCAGGACCTCAAAGGGGATGGTGATACGGCGCCACCATGGCAGGTGGCCGCCTTGGCCCGCCAAAGCAGCACCATTGCCGCGCAGCACAGCGGACGGCGGCGGGTCTTGGAGGCTGTCGCGCAGGGTGTCCATGCGCTGCACTTTAGGGTGAAAGCCCGCGTTCCGTCACCCTCTTTTTGGCAGCCATGGCTGCCACACCACAGCGGCCGGTGCCGCTGTGGTGGCCCGGGACATCAGCCCAGTTGCTGCGTGACCCAGCCCGTCACCGAGGCCAGCGCTGCAGGCAGCTTGGCCGCGTCGGTGCCGCCAGCCATGGCCATGTCGGGCTTGCCGCCGCCCTTGCCGCCCACTTGTTGGGCCACAAAGTTGACCAGCTCACCGGCCTTGAGCTTGCCCACGCTGTCGGCCGTCACGCCCGCAGCAATCTGCACCTTGTCGCCGTCCACAGCGGCCAGCACGATGGCAGCGGTCTTGAGCTTGTCCTTGAGCTTGTCCATGGTGTCGCGCAGGGTCTTGGCGTCGGCACCGGGCAGCGCGGCAGCCAACACCTTCAGGCCCTTGACTTCCACCGCCTGGTTCACCAGCTCGTCGCCCTGGCTAGAGGCCAGCTTGCCCTTGAGCGCAGCGACTTCCTTCTCCAGAGCGCGCGCATTGTCCAGCGCCTGGCTGATGCGGCCATTGAGCTCGGCCACCGGCGCCTTGAGGGTGCTGGCGGCCTGGTTCACGGTGTCTTCCAGGTTCTGCAGATAGGCCAGCGCGTTGGCGCCCGTCACCGCTTCGATACGGCGCACGCCTGCGGCCACGCCGCCTTCGCCCACCACCTTGAACAGGCCAATGTCGCCCGTGCGCTGCACGTGGGTGCCGCCGCACAGTTCGCGGCTGGTACCGATGTCGAGCACGCGCACGGTTTCGCCGTACTTTTCGCTGAACAGCATCATGGCGCCGGTCTTCTGGGCCGATTCGATGTCCATCACGCGCGCGTCGGTGGCCGTGTTGGCCAGGATTTCTTCGTTCACGCGGCGCTCGATCTCACGGATCTCGGCGGCGGTCACGGGTGCGTTGTGGGCAAAGTCGAAACGGGTGCGGTCGGCATTGACCAAGCTGCCCTTTTGCTGCACGTGGCTGCCCAGCACTTCGCGCAGGGCCTTGTGCATGATGTGCGTGACCGAGTGGTTGCGCATGGTGGCGGCGCGCACGGCCGTGTTCACCTGGGCCTGTACCGTGTCGCCCACGTTCAGCGTGCCCTCTTCCAGGGTGCCGTGGTGGCCGTACACATCGGCCTTGATCTTGAGCGTGTCGCCCACCGCAAAGCGGGCGGAGCCGCTGGTGATCACACCCTCGTCGCCCACCTGGCCGCCGCTTTCGGCGTAGAACGGAGTCGTGTCCAGCACCACCACGCCGTTTTGACCCGCTTTCAGGGCTGCAGCGCTTGTCCCGTCTACGTAGATAGCTACGATTTTTGCAGTCTCAGCTAGGTGCTCGTAACCGGTGAACTGGTTGGCGGCACCGGTGTACTCCAGCGCCTTGTCCATCTTGAACTTGCCAGCAGCACGTGCCTGGGCCTTCTGCTTTTCCATGGCGGTCTTGAAGCCAGCCTCGTCCACTTCCACGTCGCGCTCGCGGCACACGTCGTTGGTCAGGTCGAGCGGGAAGCCGTAGGTGTCGTGCAGCTTGAAGGCCACGTCGCCCGGTAGCACCTTGGCGCCGCCATCCAGCGCGGCGTCCAGAATTTCCATGCCGTTGGCCAGCGTCTCAAAGAAACGCTCTTCTTCGGTCTTGAGCACGTCGGTGATGCGCTGCTCCTGCTCGCGCAGCGATGGGTAGGCATCGCCCATCAGGCGCACCAGGTCGGCCACCAGCTTGTGGAAGAACGGCGTCTTCTTGCCCAGCTTGTAGCCGTGGCGGATGGCGCGGCGCACGATGCGGCGCTGCACGTAGCCACGGCCTTCGTTGCTGGGGATCACGCCATCACTCACCAGGAAAGCGGTCGCGCGGATGTGGTCGGCAATCACGCGCAGGCTCTTGTTGTTGAGGTCGGTCACGCCGGTTTCGCGGCCTGCGGCCTGGATGAGCTGGTCGAACAGGTCGATCTCGTAGTTGCTGTGCACGTGCTGCAGGATGGCGGCGAGGCGTTCCAGGCCCATGCCGGTGTCCACACAGGGAGCGGGCAGCGGGGTGACAGCACCGGTTTCGTCCATGTTGAACTGCATGAACACGTTGTTCCAGATCTCGATGAAACGGTCGCCGTCTTCGTCGGGGCTGCCTGGAGGGCCGCCAGGGATCTCAGGGCCGTGGTCGTAGAAGATTTCGCTGCAAGGGCCGCACGGGCCGGTGTCGGCCATCATCCAGAAGTTGTCGGACTTGTAGCGACCGCCCTTGTTGTCGCCGATGCGGATCACACGCTCGGGCGGCAGGCCGATTTCCTTGGTCCAGATGTCATAGGCCTCGTCGTCCTCTTGGTAGACCGTGGCCAGCAGGCGCTCGGGCGGCAGCTTGTAGACGGTGGTGAGCAGTTCCCACGCCCACTTGAGCGACTCGCGCTTGAAGTAGTCGCCAAACGACCAGTTGCCCAGCATTTCAAAGAAGGTGTGGTGGCGCGCGGTGTAGCCCACGTTCTCCAGGTCGTTGTGCTTGCCGCCGGCACGCAGGCAGGCCTGTACGGACACCGCCCGGTTGTAAGGGCGCTTGTCGGTGCCCAGGAACACGTCCTTGAACTGCACCATGCCCGAGTTGGTGAACATCAGCGTGGGGTCGTTGCCAGGCACCAGGGGGCTGGACGCCACAACGGTGTGGCCCTTGGAGACGAAGAAGTCCAGGAAGGACTTGCGGATGTCAGCGACAGAAAAAGTGGGAGTGCTCATGGTGTTGTGGAGTGGTTGCACGGAGCAGGCAGACCGCAGGACCCGCGCCTGTGCGCTGCCTGTCGCTGCCCCTATGGGGACCAACCTTTCATTATAGGTTTGCAGCCCTGGCGCCCGTGGCAGCGGTGCGACAGCAAAGGGCGGCACAGGATTTGCAGGTTCCATGCCTGCCCCTCGCCTCCAATTCGCCCAGCGACCAATGGCCCGCGCTCGAAAATTCGCTTGCGCGCTTTTGATATCTTGTTAATATATTAATAACTTCATCGCCCAACGCACCCAAGGAGCCCCCTGTGAACCCACAACCCCGCTGGCAAGGCATCTTCCCCGCCGTCACCACCAAGTTCCATGCCGACGAGTCCATCGACGCCGAAGGCACGGCACGGCACATCGACTTCCAGATCCGTAACGGCATTCACGGGCTGGTCACCTGCGGCTCGCTGGGCGAGGCCAGCACCCTCACGCTGGAAGAAAAGCTCCAGGTCGCCAAAATTGCCCTGGAAGCAGCCGACGGCCGCGTGCCCGTGCTGGCCAATGTGTCCGAGACCAGCACCCGCGAGGCCCTGCGCTACATCGACGGAGGCAATCGGCTGGGTGTGGCGGGCTACATGGTCATGCCCTCGGTGATCTACGTGGCCGACGCCCGCGAGGCCATGGCCAACGTCCGGGCCATGGCCCATGCCGCCCAGCGCCCGCTCATGGTCTACAACAACCCCGTCGCCTACCGCGTGGACCTGACGCCCGAGCACATGCTGGAGCTGGCCGACTGCGAATGGATTGCCGCCATCAAGGAAAGCACAGGCGACATCCGCCGCATCACCGACCTGCGCAACACCGTGGGCAACCGCTACCAGCTCTTCCTGGGCGTGGACGACCTGGCCTACGAAGGCCTGGCCCTGGGCTGCGACGGCCTGCTGGCCGGCGTGGGCTGCGCCTTCCCGCGCGAAACGGTGGCGCTGTACGAGCTGATGAAGGCGGGCAAATTTGCTGAAGCCCTGCCGCTGTACCAATGGATGACGCCCATGCTGCACCTCGATGTATCGAACAAGCTGGTGCAGAACCTCAAGCTCATCGACGTGCTGGTGGGTGTGGGCACCGAGCACATGCGCCGCCCCCGCCTGCCGCTGGTGGGTGAAGAGCGGGCGTTTGTCGAGCGCGTGGTGCGCAAAGCGCTCGAAACCCGCCCGACCCAGTACCAGTCTGTGGCCTGAGACACTAAGCCACTGCCCCACCACGACCACAGCACCATGCAACACATCCAAGTGATCGACTCCCATACCGGCGGTGAGCCCACCCGGCTTGTCATTGGCGGATTTCCGGACCTGGGCACTGGCACCATGGCCGAGCGGCGCGAGCGGCTGGCACGCGAGCACGATGCCTGGCGCGCCGCCACCGTGCTGGAGCCGCGCGGTAGCGACGTGGTGGTGGGCGCGCTGCTCTGCGCACCGCAAGACCCCGCCAACGCGGCGGGCGTGATCTTCTTCAACAACAGCGGCTACCTGGGCATGTGTGGCCACGGCACGATTGGCCTGATCGCATCGCTGGCCCACATGGGCCGCATCCAGCCTGGCGATCACCGCATCGAAACGCCGGTGGGCACCGTCACCACGACCTTGCACGCCGATGGATCGGTGAGCGTGCGCAATGTGCCCGCCTACCGCCTGCACCACCAGCTGGCGGTGGATGTGCCCGGCTACGGCCGCGTGGTGGGCGATGTGGCCTGGGGTGGCAACTGGTTCTTTTTGATCTCGGACCACGGCCAGCGCGTGGCGAGCGACAACCTGGAGGCACTGATGCACTACACCTGCGCCGTGCAGCAGGCCCTGAAGGACCAGGGCATTCGCGGCGACAACGGTGGCGAGATCGACCACATCGAACTATTTGCTGACGACGACAGCACCGATGATCCCGCGGACAGCCGCAACTACGTGCTGTGCCCCGGCAAAGCCTACGACCGCTCGCCCTGCGGCACCGGTACCAGCGCCAAAATTGCCTGCCTGGCCGCCGATGGCAAGCTCCAGCCGGGTCAGGTGTGGCGCCAGGCCAGCATCATCGGCAGCCAGTTCGAGGCAAGCTACACGCTGCAGGACGGTGGCAAGCTCATCCCCACCTTGCGTGGCCGTGCCTACATGAGTGCCGAAGCGACCCTGCTGATCGACGACACGGACCCCTTCGGCTGGGGCATCCGGCTGTAAACCGCCTTCTCCCACAGCACAGGCCCCATGCAAACCACCGACGTCCTTGTGATCGGCGCTGGCATCGTCGGCGCGGCCTGTGCCCATTCGCTCGTGCAGGCCGGGCTGTCGGTGCGGATCATTGATGCGCGCCTGGGCGGTGCCACGGCGGCAGGCATGGGCCATCTGGTGGTGATGGATGACAACCCGGCTGAGCTGGCGCTGAGCAAATCGTCGCTCGACCTCTGGCACGCATTGGCACCGCAGATGGATGCTGGCTGCGCCTTCACCGCCTGCGGCACGCTCTGGCTGGCTGCCAACGAGGAAGAGCTGCTGGCTGCGCACGCCAAGCGCGCCACCTTGCAAGCCCAAGGCGTGGCCTGCGAGATGCTGGATGCCGTAGCCCTCGCCCGCGCAGAACCTGCGCTGCGCCGCGGCCTGGCGGGCGCGCTGAAGGTGAATGGCGACAGCGTGGTTTATGCCCCGCGTGCCGCCCAGTGGCTGGTGGCCCAGGCTGCAGCGCATGGATCCGTGGTTTTTGAACAGGCCGAAGCCGCGCAGATCGACGGCCACACCGTCACCCTGCGCGACGGCAGTCAGCGCAGCGCGGGCGCCATCGTGCTGACCAGCGGCATCCAGGCCCCGCAGCTGTGCCCCGGCCTGCCGCTGCGCCCCAAAAAGGGCCACCTCGTCATCACAGACCGCTACCCCGGCACCGTGCACCACCAGCTGGTCGAGCTGGGCTACATCACCAGCGCCCACCACAGCGATGGCACTTCGGTGGCCTTCAACGTGCAGCCCCGGCCCACCGGGCAGTTGCTGATCGGCTCGTCGCGCGAGTTCGACACCACCGACCCGGCCGTCAACAACACCGTGCTCGCACGCATGCTGCAGCGGGCGCTGACGTACCTGCCCGGCCTAGCGGACCTGAACGCGATCCGCACCTGGACGGGTTTTCGCGCCGCGACGCCCGACAGCCTGCCCATCATCGGCCCCCTCCCTGTTCACCCCCACCTGTGGCTGGCCGTGGGGCATGAGGGGCTGGGTGTGACCACGGCCCCCGCCACCGCACAGCTGCTGGCCGCGCAGATCACCGGCAGCACCCCGCCCATCGACCCCATGCCCTACGCCGCGCAGCGTTTTGATTCCTGGGATGTTGCATGAAGCGCTCCGCCTCCCACACCCAGACCGTGCAGATCGTCGTGAACGGAATCCCCCGCCAGGTGCCAGCGGGCATCAGCGTGGCTGCCGCGCTAGCGCAACAACCGCCGGGCACCACCCGCACCTCGGTCGCTGGCGAGCCGCGCGCGCCGCTGTGTGGCATGGGCGTGTGCCACGAATGCCGCGTGCGCATCCAGGGCCGCATCCGCCTGGCCTGCCAGACGGTATGCGCCGAAGGCATGGCCATCGACACCGATGCGGGCACGGCTCCCGGGATCGCCACACCATGCCCCTGACCCCCATGCCCGCACCCGCCCCCATGCACGAACGCTGCGACATCCTCATCATCGGCGCGGGCCCGGCAGGCATGGCGGCGGCCCTTGCCGCTGCGCCCAGCAGCGCAGCCATCACTGTGGTGGACGATAACCCCCAGCCCGGCGGCCAGATCTGGCGCGACGGCCCGCAGGTGGCCCTGCCGCCGCTGGCACAGCAGCACCGTGCGGCCTTGGCCAAACACGCCAACATCCGCGTGCTGACCGGTACCCGGGTGGTAGGCCTGGGCGCACGCCAGCCCACCGACAAGGCCCCCGCCCTGCTGCTGGAAGACGCTGACCGGGGCTGGACCCAGCACAGCCACCGCATCATCCTGTGTACCGGCGCACGCGAGCTGCTGTTGCCCTTCCCCGGCTGGACGTTGCCCGGCGTGACGGGTGCGGGTGCGCTGCAGGCCCTCATCAAGGCGGGGCTGGACGTGCGCGGCCAGCGCATCGTGATCGCTGGCACCGGCCCGCTGCTGCTGGCGGCTGCCGCCACGGCCACGCAGGCGGGCGCCACCGTGGTGCGCATTGCCGAGCAGGCCTCCTGGGCAGCACTCGCGCGCTTTGCGGCGCAACTGCCACGCTGGCCGGCCAAGGCGCTGCAGGCGCTCACCTTGATCCACCCGGGCTTGCGCGCAAGCACCCATGTTCTGGAGGCACAAGGCACCACCCAGGTGCAGTCTGTGCGGCTGCGCAATGGCGCGCACGCAGAAGAAACCATCGCCTGCGACCGCGTGGCCTGCGGCTTTGGCCTGGTACCCAACACCCAGCTGGGCCAGCTACTCGGTTGCGTGCTGGGCGGACCGCTGAGCGGCGGCCTCGGTCTGGCAGTGGACGCGCAGATGCGCACCACGGTGCACGGCGTTTTGGCGGCCGGGGAAAACACGGGCGTTGGCGGCAGCGAACGTGCCCTGGTGCAGGGCGCCATTGCAGGCCACACAGCCGCAGGCCACGTGCAGCAGGCCCAGGCACTGCGCTCGCAGCTTGCGCGCTGGGAAAGGTTTGCCCAGGCACTACAGACTTCGTTTGTGCTGAACGAGCAGCTCAAGGCCCTGCCCCGGCCTGACACCCTGGTGTGCCGCTGCGAAGACGTGGCCTATGCCGACCTGGCACCACGCCAGGGCTGGATCGACGCCAAGCTGCACACCCGCTGCGGCATGGGCGCCTGCCAGGGGCGCATTTGCGGTGCAGCCACACAGCACCTGTTTGGGTGGACACCGACCGCGCCCCGGCACCTGCTGGCACCTGCACGCATCGGCACCCTGGCCGCCTGCGGCGGGCCTGCGCCGGAAGGCCCCAGCGCAGCGACGCCTGCCTGACCCGAAGCCTTTTCTCCAGCTCTGCAGCGACGTCCCCCCACAAGCAACAGGCATTCATCTTGCTTGCAAATATATCTATCAGATATTAAAAATCCAACCTCCCCAAGCCACCTGCCCACGCTCCTTGCACCCCGAGCACTGCACCATGCCATCCACCCACAGCCCCGCCCCACCACCTGCTGCCACGCCACGTGCACCTGTTCGCTGGGTGCTGGCGCTGTCCTCGCACATCCTGCGCACCGAGCGGCAGGTGCTCACGGGCCTGATGACGTTGCTGGTGCTGCTCATCCTGCTCAACGTGGTCACGCGCTACACCGGGATGCCCATCTACTGGGTGGACGAAGCGGCGGTCTACACCGTGGTGTGGCTGACCTTTGTAGGCGCGTCGGTCATGACGCGGCTGCGCATGGACTTTGCCGTGACCATGCTGACCGACCACCTCGGCGCGCGGGGTGCCCAGGCGTTCAAAGTGGTGGCCACCTTCGGCGTGCTGCTGTTTGGCCTGGCCATGTTGTTGATGTGCTGGGTGTGGATGGACCCCATCGGCATTGCACGCTACGGCTTTGACGCCAAGGAGTTTGCGGCCGAGAGCTTCAACTTTCTCTACACCGAGCGCACCCAGACGCTGAACTGGCCCACCTGGGTGCTGCAGCTCATCCTGCCGATCTTCTCGGCCACCTTCAGCGTGCATGCGCTGGCCAACCTGCTGGAAGACATGGGCGCCGCAGAGCGTGTGCAGCACGCAGGCTTTGATGTGGTCAACGCCGACGCCGTGAACTGAGCGCCATCCACCCCTGCAAACCCACCGAGCCCCGACCATGATCACCACTCTGTTCTTCCTCGCCGCCTTGATGGTGGGTGTGCCCATTGGCGTGTGCCTTTGCCTGTCGGGCGCTGTCTACATCCTCAGCATCGGCAGCCCGGTGCTGTTCCAGTCCTTCCCCATGCAGATGTTCGGCGGGGTGGACAGCTATGGCCTCATCGCCATCCCGCTGTTCATCCTGATCGGCGAGATCATGAACAGCGGCGGCATCACGCGGCGGCTGGTGGACCTGTCGATGGCTTTCATCGGCTCGGTCAAGGGCGGCCTGGCCTACGTGAACATCCTGGCGAACATGCTGGTGTCGTCCATCATCGGCTCGGCCACCGCGCAGGTGGCGATCATGTCGCAGGTCATGGTGCCCGAGATGGAGAAGCAAGGTTACGACAAGACCTTTGCGGCAGGCCTCACGGTGTATGGCGGCATGCTGGGCCCCATCATCCCGCCCTCGGTGATGTTTGTGGTCTACAGCGTGCTGGCCCAGGTGGCCGTGGGCGATATGCTGATTGCGGGCATCCTGCCCGGCGTGCTGCTCACGCTGCTGTTCTTTGTGGTGATCGCGCTCATGGGCTTTGTCTACAACTACCCGCGCAGCGAAAAACGCACGCTGGCCCAGCGCGCGCGCACCGTGGCGCAGGCCAGTCCCACGCTGCTCATCCCCATCATCATCGTCGGCTCCATCCTGAGTGGCGTGGCCAACCCCACCGAATCGGCCGCCGTGGGCGCGCTGGTCTCGGCCCTGGTGGGACGCTATGTGACCAAGGAATTCCGCTTCAGCGCCATGCCAGCCATCCTGCTGCGCTCGGCGATCTACTCGGCCATCGTGCTGTTTCTGGTGGCGGCGGCGGCCGTGTTCTCGTGGCTGCTGATCTACGGCAAGGTGCCGCAGATGGTGGCCGCCTGGGTGCAGACGGTGGCGCACGACCCGGTCACCTTCCTGCTGCTCACCAACGTCATCCTCCTGGTCATCGGCACGGTGATCGACGGCATCCCCGGTCTCATCATGACCGCGCCCATCCTGCTGCCGATTGCCACCGAGGTCTACCACATCGACCCGCGCCACTTTGGCGTGGTGATCGTCGTCAACCTGGTGCTGGGGCTGATGACCCCACCCGTGGGCCTGAGCTTTTTTGTCGCCTCGGCCGTCACCGGGGCCAAGCCCGGAAAGATGTTCATCGTGACACTGCCGTTTTTCATCATCAGCTGCTTGGCGCTGGTGATGTTGTCGCTGTTCCCCAGCCTGTCGCTCGGCCTGCTCAAGTAGCGGGGCATGCCGTTCGACAGATCCGTCCCCCTCCCAACGTTCTTTCACACGGAGTTCACCATGACGACCCAGCCTGCCCGCCCAGTCTCCCGCCGCCACTTCATCCAGCGCCACGCCGTGGCCGCAGCCGCCGTCACGGGGCTGGGCTTTCCGGCCCTGGTGCGGGCGGCAGATGCCAAGGAATTCCGCCTGGGCCTGATCACGCCCGCAGGCCACTCGTGGAACCGCGCCGCGCTGCAGTTTGGCGAGGCACTGAAGAAGGAAACCGACGGCCGTTTGAGCGTCACCGTCTTCCACTCGGGCCAGTTGGGCAACGAGGCCGCGATGATGCAGCAGCTGCAGTCTGGCGCGCTCGATATGGGCTGGATCCAGGCGGCCGAGCTGGGCTCGCGGGTGTCGAGCATCGCGGCCATCAACGCGCCCTATCTGGTGCGCTCCACGCCCGCCGTGGCCAAGCTGGTCAAGCACCCGGCCGCCACCAAGCTGCTGGAGGTGCTGCCGCGCGAGACCGGCACCATCGGCCTGGGCTGGGGCATCACCGGCATGCGCGCCGTGTTCTCCACCAAAGACATCAACCTGCCCACCGACATCAAGGGCATGAAGCTGCGCATCAACCCCACGCCCGTGTACCGCGACTTTTATCAAATGCTGGGCGCAGCCCCCACGCCCATCCCCACGCCCCAGGTGTTTGATGCAATGAGCAACGGCCAGGTGGACGGGCTGGAGGCCGACATCGAGTTCTCGTGGAACCAGCGCTTTGACAAGGTGGCCAAGACGCTGCTGCAGATGAATGCGCTGTTCATGCCGTTTGCGCCACTGGTGTCGGGCCGCATCTGGCAGGGCCTGGACGCCAAGGACAAGGACCTCATCCGCAAGCTGGTGGCGCAGTCGCTCGATGCACAGATCAACGACATCGTGACCACCGAGGCCGGGCTGATCGAGAAGTTCAAGGGCACGTCCATCGCGTTCAAGACGGCATCGGCCTTCAACCCCGACAGCACCATCCAGGAGTTCGACAAGCTGTGGCTGCCCAAGGCGCCGCAGATTGCCGAGCTGCGCAAGGCGGGCGCCAGCCTGGCTTGATGGCAGCGGGGCCGCTACCGCAAGCCACTAAGATGCGGTCCGCAACCCCGCTCCCCACACCCTGCTCCACATGACCACCCGCAGTGCCCCCACCCAGCGAGACCCCGCGCCCAAACGGCGTGCGGCCGACGTGGCATATGACGCCATCGAGGCCATGATCTCCACCCTGCAACTGCAGCCCGGCTCCCCCGTGGTGGAGGCCGAAATTGTGGAAAGCACGGGCCTCGGCCGCACCCCCGTGCGCGAGGCCCTGCTGCGCATGGTCTCCATCGGGCTGATTGCGCAGCAGCCGCGGCGCGGGCTGCTGGTGTCGCACATCGACCTGGCCGACCACCTGGACGTGATCCAGACCCGCCGCGTGCTGGAGCGCCTGATCGCGTCATGCGCCGCGCGGCGCGCCACAGCGCCGCAGCGCCAGGCCATCGTGCAGTGCGCCGAAAAGATGGTGGAAGCCGCCGCACGCGGCCACTTGGAAGACTACATGCAGGCCGACCACGCGCTGGACGTGGTGGTGCACCAGGCCAGCCAGAACCACTCGGCCGTCAAATGCGTGCAGCCGCTCATCGTGCAGTGCAGGCGCTTTTGGTATGCCTACCAGCATGAGGGCGAGGTGTCCGAAGGCGCGCGCGCCCACATGCAGCTGGCCCAAGGCATTGCCAGCGGCGACGAAGCGCACGCCATGGCCGGAGCGGAGCAGCTGATGGAGTACCTGGAGCGGTTTGCGCGGCGCATCATCGACCGGTAGGCTCCAGGCCCTTCGGCAAGGAAAGTGGTGTAGCTCGCCCACCCACTACACATTTGATAGCAAACAAGCCATGTTACACTAGCGCATGGAGCCAAAAAGGCATTGAAAATGCATTCAGAGAGGCTGTTTGCGATCCCGTAGGGGACTACGCGCAGGCTCTCAGTGCATGGAACCGCCCTATTCCGCCACCTGCTGCCCCAGCAGGATGCGCTGTTCCAAGAAGCGCCACAGCCGCTCGTCCTGGCTGAACGACACGTTAAAGCGCAGCCAGCCCGTGGGGCGCGGCTCCACTAAAAAAAGCTGACCGGGGCCGAGCATGATGCCCGCGCCCGTGGCTTCCTTCGACAGCTCGGCGCTGTCAGGCAAGTCGGGGTGGCGCGCCCACAGGTACATGCCTGCCTCGGGCTCATGGAACAGCTCGAAGCCCAGGCTCAGCAAGCGCCGCCCCACCGCACGGTGCGCCTCGGCCAGGCGCTCGCGCAATGATTTGAGGTGCTTGCGCCAGCGGCCATCGGTCACCACGCCGAAGGTGATGCGCTCGGTGATCTCCGATGACGTCAGCCCCGAAATCATCTTGAGCTGCACCAGCTCATCCAGCAGGTCGCGCCGCGCCGCCACATAGCCTGTGCGCAGGTTGGGCGAGATAGTCTTGGAAAAACTGCCGATGTAGACCACGCGGCTGAGTTGGTCCAGGCTGGCCAGCGACGGACGCACGGTCGAATCCATATCGGCGTAGATGTCGTTCTCCACCAGCACAAAACCATGTTGCTCGGCCAGTTGCAGCAGCCGGTGCAGGTGCGCGACCGACGCCATCGAGCAGGTGGGGCTTTGCAGACGCGGCTGGGTGAAGAACACCGTGGGCCGGTGCGCGGCCAGCAGCGACTCCAGCGCAGGCAGGTCGTAGCCCGTGGGAGTGCGCGGCACGCCCACCACCTGCGCGCCCGCAAAGCGCAGCATGAAGTGCAGGTTGGGGTAGCCGGGGTCGTCCACCAGCACCACATCGCCGGGCTTGACCAAGCGGCGCGCCACCAGGTCCAGCGCCTGGCTGGAGCCCTGGGTCAGCAGCACCTGGTCGGCATCCACCGCCAGGTGGTGCTCGGCCAGCGACTCGGCCACCACCATGCGCAGCGCCATGTGGCCGTGCGGCAGGCCATAGCCGTCCAGCTCCGGGCCATCAGACGACAGCTGGCGCATGCTGCGCTTGACCGCATCGCCAAACAGCCAGTCGTGTGGCAGCCAGCCACAGCCCGGTTTCATCGGCAGGTTGCGGTTTTCAAAAATTTGTTTGAGGTACCAGCGCGCATCAAAACGGGGCACCGGCCGCGCTGGCGCACCAGCCCCGGGCGCCACGCCTTCATCGCCCCGCCGCTTCACAAAAAAGCCCGCGTTGGCGCGCGACACCAGCCAGCCCTGCGCCACCAAGCGGTCGTAGGCCTCGACCACGGTGAACACGCTCACGCCATGCGCAGCGGCAAAAGCGCGGATGGATGGGAGCTTGCTGCCGGGTTTGAGCACCTGCCCAACGATCAGGCCCCGCAGCCCATCAACGATCTGGCTGACCAGCGGTGTCTGCAGGTCCGGGCTGAGAGTGAGCATCAGGAGGGGAAAAAAGGAGGCGAATTGTGCACCGGCTTGGCGCACACCAAATCAGGGATTGCCTGTACAGGATTTTAGACCTGCACAGTGCGCGCCAAACAGCGCTGCGCTGTACATGGACGGTGTGTGGCGCGACTTCCAGAATCCGCTCCATTCCTTCATTTCCTCGTCAACCACCACGCCGACCACCATGCAGCAAGACCGCCACTTCACCAACGCCGCCCTTCTCACCCGCCGCCACGCCGCCGTCGCCCGGGGCGTGGGCCAGGCCCATGACCTCTTCATCCAGAAGGCCCGCAACGCCGAGCTCTGGGATGTGGAGGGCCGCCGCTTCATCGACTTCGCCGGTGGCATCGCCGTGCTCAACACCGGCCACCTGCATGCTGGGGTGATCGCCGCCGTGAAGGCGCAGCTGGACCTGTACACCCACACCTGCTTTCAGGTGGTGGCATACGAGCCCTACGTGGAAGTGTGCGAGCGCCTGAACACGCTGGCCCCCGGCGCGTTCGCCAAAAAGAGCCTGCTGCTCACCACCGGCGCCGAGGCGGTGGAAAACGCCATTAAGATCGCCCGCGCCTACACCAAGCGCCCCGGCGTAATCGCCTTCACCGGCGGCTACCACGGCCGCACCAACCTCACGCTGGGCCTCACGGGCAAGGTTGCGCCTTACAAGATCGGGTTTGGCCCCTTCCCTGGCGAGACCTACCACGCCCTGTTCCCCAACGCGCTGCACGGCGTGAGCGTGGAGCAGGCGCTGCATTCGGTAGAGCTTATCTTCAAGAACGACATCGAGCCCGAGCGCGTGGCGGCCTTCATCGTCGAGCCCGTGCAGGGCGAAGGCGGCTTCTACGTCGCCCCGCCCGAATTCATCAGCGGCCTGAAGGCGCTGGCCGACCGCTACGGCATCCTGCTGATTGGCGACGAGGTGCAGACCGGCGCAGGCCGCACCGGCACCTGGTTTGCCAGCGAGCAGTGGCCCGTGGCGCCCGACCTGATCACCACGGCCAAGTCGCTGGCGGGCGGCTTTCCGCTGGCGGGCGTGGTGGGCCGGGCCGATGTAATGGATGCGCCCGCCCCCGGTGGCCTGGGTGGCACCTACGCAGGCAGCCCCGTGGCCTGCGCCGCCGCGCTGGCCGTGATCGAAGCCTTTGCGCAAGAAAGCCTGCTGGCCCGAAGCCAGGACATGGGCGCACTGCTGGTGCGCGGCCTGAAAGACATCGCAGCCAAGGTGCCCGCCATTGGCGATGTGCGCGGCCTGGGCGCCATGGTGGCGATCGAGCTGTTCGAAAACGGCGACCTGAGCCGCCCCGACGCTGCCCTGACCAAGCAGGTCGTGGCCGAGGCCGCGCGGCGTGGGCTGATCCTGCTGTCGTGTGGCACCCATGGCAACGTGATCCGCATCCTGGTGCCGCTGACCGCCTCGGACGAGCTGCTGCACGAGGGCCTGGCCATCCTGGCCGACAGCCTGGAGGCCGTGGCTGCGGCCACGCACTGACATGCGCCCGGCCCTTCACTCCACCTACCCGGCACCGCCCGCGATGAACCAGCCTGCCGAACCCCTGGTGCGCTTTACCGGCGTGCAAAAGACCTACGACGGCGAGCAACTGGTGGTGCGCTCGCTGGACCTGGACATACAGCGCGGCGAGTTCCTGAGCCTGCTGGGCCCGTCGGGCTCGGGCAAGACCACCACGCTGATGATGCTGGCCGGGTTCGAATCGCCCACGGCGGGCGACATCCTGCTGGACGGCAAGCAGATCACGCGCACGCCGCCGCACAAGCGCAACTTTGGCATGGTGTTCCAGAACTACGCGCTGTTCCCCCACCTTACGGTGGGCGAGAACGTGGCCTACCCTCTCACGGTGCGCAAGGTGCCCAAGGCCGAGCAGGCCGAACGCGTGAAGAAGGCGCTGGACATGGTGCGCCTCGGCGGCATGGCCGACCGCCTGCCCGCACGCCTGTCGGGCGGGCAGCAGCAGCGCGTGGCCCTGGCGCGCGCGCTGGTGTTCAACCCGCAGCTGGTGCTGATGGACGAGCCCCTGGGCGCGCTCGACAAGCAGCTGCGCGAGCACATGCAGATCGAGCTGAAAGAGCTGCACCGCCAGCTGGGCGTGACCTTTGTGTACGTGACGCACGACCAGGGCGAGGCACTGACCATGAGCGACCGCGTGGCCGTGTTCAACGAAGGCGTGATCCAGCAGCTGGCCGATGTGGAGAGCCTGTACGAAACCCCCAGCAACCGCTTTGTGGCGGGTTTTGTGGGCGACAGCACCGTGCTCTCGGGCACGCTGCAGGGCGCGGGGGCAGACGCCGCCATCCAGATGCCCGGCGGCTTCCTGCTGCCCGGCATCAACGTGAACCAGGCCCCGGTGGGCGCGCGGGTGCAAGCTTGCGTGCGGCCCGAGCGCATCGTGCTGCACCCGCAGTCCGAATATCCCCGGCCCAACGCCATTCCGGCCACTGTGACGCGCACCATTTACTACGGCGACCACCTGCGCCTGGTCTGCGAGCTGGGCCACGGCCAGGAGCCGGCCACGGTCAAGCGGGCCTTGTCGCCCCTGGGCACCAGCCACGCGCAGCCGGGCGACCAGGTGTTGCTGGAGTTCCCGCCCGCTGCCACACGCATCTACGCCGTGTGAGGGTGTTGCACAACCCCGCTGCACCCTCACCGCCCTCCCTCTTCCCTCTCAATTCCCTGTCCCCGTCCCTCCACTACCCAAGGAAATCTGCACCATGAAAAAGAGCCTCATCGCCTGCGCATCCCTGGCTGCCTGCCTGGCCCTGCCCAGCTTTGCGCAACAGCAACTCACCGTCGTGAACTTTGGCGGCGCCAATGCCAATGCGCAGAAAAAGGCGTTCTATGAGCCCTACGAAAAGCAGGGCACCAAGATCGTGGCCGTCGAATACAACGGCGAGCAGGCCAAGGTCAAAGCCATGGTCGAGACCAAGAAGGTGACCTGGGACGTGGTGGAGGTCGAATCGCCCGACGCCGCGCGCGGCTGCGATGAAGGCCTGTACGAAAAGCTGGACTACAGCAAGATCGTGCCCAAGGCCGATCTGCTGCCAGCCGCCGTGCACGAATGCGCCGTGGGCATCTTTGTGTGGTCCACCGTCATGGCCTACAACGGCGACAAGCTCAAGACCCCGCCCACGAGCTGGGCCGATTTCTGGGACACCAAGAAGATCCCCGGAAAGCGCGGCATGCGCAAGGGCGCGCGCTACAACCTCGAATTTGCGCTGTTGGCCGATGGTGTGAAGCCCGCCGATGTGTACAAGGTGCTGGCCACCAAGGACGGCGCCGACCGCGCCTTCAAGAAGCTGACCGAACTGAAGCCCAACATCCAGTGGTGGGAGGCCGGTGCCCAAGCGCCCCAGTTCCTGGTGGCGGGTGATGTGGCGCTGACCACGGTGTTCAACGGCCGGATCGACGCGGCCAACCGCGAAGGCCGCAACCTCAAGATCTACTGGCCCGGCGGCATCTACGACCTGGACTACTGGGCCATCCCCAAGGGCACGCCCAACAAGGATGCGGCCGTGAAGTTCATCGCCTTCACCATGCAGACGCCCCAACAGGCGGCCTACGCGCAGAACATCGCCTACGGCCCGGCCAACAGCAAGGCGCTGGCGTCGCTGGACAAGAAGGTGCTGGACGACCTGCCCACCTCGGCCACCAACGCCAAGGAAGCGCTGCAATTCAACGTGGGCTTCTGGGCCGACCAGGGTGAGGCGCTGGAGAAGCGCTTTGCCGCCTGGGCCACCCAGTAAGCCTCCTGTATTGCCCCTTTGAAGATGCCCTTGTGAAACGCTGAGAGCAGGACACCCGCATGCAAGCCACCCTGGCCCATCCCCATGCCATTGCCCCCGAAGGCAGCCCCCCCGGTGCGCTGCGCCAGGCCCTGGCGCGCGCCGAGTCACGCCGCAAATGGCGCGCCTTTGCGCTGACCTTGCCACTGCTGGTGTTCCTGCTGCTCACGCTGCTGGTGCCCATTGCCGCGCTGCTGCAGCGCGCGGTGGAAAACCCCGAAGTCGCCAACGCCCTGCCCGCCACCATGCGCGCGCTGGACGGCTGGGACCGCAAGGACGCCCCCGGCGCACCCGCCTACGCCGCGCTAGTGCAAGACCTGGCCCGCCTGCCCGACAGCTCCGACGCCGGGGCGCTGGCGCGGCGGCTCAACACCGAAGTGCCCGGCGCGCGCTCGCTCATCATGGGCGCGTACCGCGCGCTGCCCGTGGCGGGCACACCCGAGGCCATCCGCGCGCAGCTGCTGGACAAAGACCCGCGCTGGGCCGATGCCCCACTGTGGCAGGCCATCGCCAAAAACGGCGCCCGCTGGACGCCCGACTACCTGCTCGCCTCGGTGGACCTGCAGCGCGACGCACTGGGCCACATCGAGCGCATGCCCGAGGAACAGCGCGCGTTTGGCGGCATTCTGCTGCGCACCTTCCACATCAGTCTGGTGGTCACACTGGTGTGCCTGCTGCTGGGCTACCCGCTGGCCTGGTGGCTGGCCACCCTGCCCGCCCGGCCGGCCAATGTGCTGATGATTCTGGTGCTGGTGCCGTTCTGGACCTCCATCCTCGTGCGCGTGGCCGCATGGATCGTGCTGCTGCAGTCCGAAGGGCTGGTCAACCGCGGCCTGATGGGCCTGGGTGTGATCGAGCAGCCGCTGGCGCTGCTGTTCAACCGCACGGGCGTGGTGATTGCCATGGTGCACATCCTGCTGCCCTTCATGATCCTGCCGCTGTACAGCGTGATGAAAAGCGTGCCGCCCACTTACCTGCGCGCGGCGGTGTCGCTGGGCAGCTCTCCTGTGGCCGCGTTCTTCCGGGTGTATGTGCCGCAAACCTACCCCGGCATTGGCGCAGGCGCGCTGCTGGTCTTCATCCTGGCCATCGGCTACTACGTCACGCCCGCGCTGCTGGGCGGGGCCGACGACCAGATGCTGAGCTACTACATCGCCCGCTACACCAATGTGGAAGTGAACTGGGGCATGGCCTGCGCGCTGGGCGCCCTGCTGCTGGCGGCCACGCTGGTGCTGTATGGCGTGTACCGGCGCTTTGGCAAGGCCGAGTTGAGCCTGGGCTGACCCCAGGTGGACCCATCTTCTGACGCAGAAAGCCGCTGACCATGTTCCGCCTTCCCTCCTTCCCCCTCTATGCCACGCTGGCCGACAAGCTCGGCTGGTGGGCCGTGCGCGCGCTGTGTGTGGCCGTGCTCGCCTTCTTGCTGGCGCCCATCCTGGTGATGGTGCCGCTGTCGTTTTCCGAGAGTTCGTTTCTCGCTTACCCCATCCACGGCTGGTCGCTCAAGTGGTACCAGAACCTGTTCGAATCACCCGAGTGGGCGCGCGCCACGCGCAACAGCTTCATCGTGGCGCCTGCGGCCACGCTCATTGCCACCGTGCTGGGCACGCTGGCGGCGGTGGGGTTGTCGCGGGCCGACTTCCGCTTCAAGGGGCTGCTCATGGGCATCCTCATCGCGCCCATGGTGGTGCCCATCATCGTGGTGGGCGTGGCCACCTACCTGTACTTTGCGCCGCTTGGGCTGGCCGATAGCTACCTGGGCCTCATCGTCGTGCATGCCGCGCTGGGCGCCCCGTTTGTGCTGACCACCGTGCTGGCCACGCTGGCAGGCTTCAACCACAACCTGGTGCGCGCTTCGCTGAGCCTGGGCGAGACGCCGCTGAACACCTTCTTCCGCATCACGCTGCCGGTGATCGCGCCGGGCGTGATCTCGGGCGCTATGTTCGCGTTTGCCACCTCGTTCGACGAGGTCGTCGTCACGCTGTTCCTCGCGGGCGCCGACCAGTCCACCTTGCCGCGCCAGATGTTCAACGGCATCCGCGAAAACATCTCGCCCACCATTGCCGCCGTGGCCACGCTGCTGATCCTGTTCACCACCAGCCTGCTGCTGGCGCTGGAGTGGTTGCGGGGGCGGCGCGCATGACCGACATGCTGCCAGTGGCTGCCACCTTGGCGACCAACGCAATGCGTCCGGGCGTGCTAGCCTTTGGCTAGACCCCGGCCCTGCGGGCAAACGCGCCTGGCTTTTTTGGCGCCTGGCTTTTCTTTCGTCTCTCCTTCGTTACGCCCCTCTTTCTGGAAGCAATCCCATGGACATGAAGACCTCCCCCCTCGCCCTGCTGAACGACCCCACACTGCTCAAGACCGACGGCCTCATCAACGGCCAGTGGATCGCAGGCAGCAGCCGCTTTGATGTGAACGACCCGGCCACAGGCCTCAAGCTGGCCGATGTGGCCAACCTGGGCCCGGCCGATGCAGAGGCCGCCATTGCCGCCGCCAATGCCGCCTGGGGCCCCTGGAAGACCAAAACCGCCAAGGAGCGCAGCATCATTCTGCGCAAGTGGTTCGATCTGCTGATGGCCAACCAGGACGACTTGGGGCGCATCATGACCGCCGAGCAGGGCAAGCCACTGCCCGAGGCCAAGGGCGAGGTCGCCTACGGCGCCAGTTTTGTGGAGTGGTTTGCCGAAGAAGCCAAACGCATCAACGGCGAGACCCTGCCCCAGTTCGACAACAACCGCCGCCTGCTGGTGCTCAAGCAGCCCATCGGCGTGTGCGCGGCCATCACCCCATGGAACTTCCCGCTGGCCATGATCACGCGCAAGGTCGCGCCCGCACTGGCTGCAGGTTGCCCTGTGGTCATCAAGCCCGCCGAGCTGACGCCGCTCACCGCCCTGGCCGCCGCAGAGCTGGCCATCCGCGCGGGCATCCCGGCCGGGGTGTTCAACATCCTGCCCGCAGACAGCGACAACTCCATCGCCATCGGCAAGGTCCTGTGCGCGAGCGACGTGGTGCGCCACATCAGCTTCACGGGCAGCACCGAAGTGGGCCGCATCCTGATGGCGCAGTCGGCCCCCACGGTCAAGAAAATGTCGCTGGAACTGGGCGGCAACGCGCCCTTCATCGTGTTCGACGATGCCGATGTGGACAGCGCCGTGGAAGGCGCCTTCGCCAGCAAGTACCGCAACGCCGGCCAGACCTGTGTGTGCACCAACCGCTTTTACGTGCAGGAAGGCGTGTACGACGAGTTCGTGGCAAAGTTCGCCGCCAAGGTGAAGACGGCCAAAGTGGGCAACGGCTTTGAGGCCGGTGTGAACCAGGGCCCGCTGATCGAAGAAGCCGCACTGACCAAGGTGCAGCGCCATGTGGACGATGCACTGGCCAAGGGCGGCCAGGTGGTGGCGGGCGGCCAGCGGCTCACCGCCTTGGGCTCGGGCCAGTTCTTTGAACCCACGGTGGTCGCCAACGCCACGGCCGACATGCTCTGCGCCCGCGAGGAAACTTTCGGCCCCTTCGCCCCGGTGTTCAAGTTCAAGACCGAGCAGGAAGCCATCGACGCAGCCAACAACACCGAATTCGGCCTGGCCAGCTACTTCTACAGCCGCGACGTGGGCCGCATCTTCCGCGTGACCGAAGCGCTGGAATACGGCATGGTCGGCGCCAACGTGGGCATCCTGGCCACCGAGCACGTGCCTTTTGGCGGCGTCAAGCAGTCAGGCCTGGGCCGCGAGGGCTCGCACTACGGCATGGACGACTATGTGGAGATCAAGTACCTGTGTGTGGGAGACATCCAGAGCGGCAAATAAATGCTGGCACAAACAGCTATTAATTTGATAGCTGCTTGCACATGAATATCAAACACCAGGGCGCATTGGGAGCACAAAAATACCCCACTGCGACCTGGTACGCTCAGCAGCGTCACTCCACCGCCTGGACGCAACGGTAAGTCGCTTCGAAACGACCCACCTGATTGGCGAGTTCTGCCGCGAGGCCATACTTGGCGCAGTGCTTCTCTGCCGCCCTGAGCGCTCCATCCGAGCCCAGAGTGGAGTTTTCCCAACTGATCGACACTGATTTTTCATTTCCGACAACGATGAAATGCGCTGGCGGCGAATACGCGCAACCACCAAGACTGGTAGCCCAAACCAGCAACCAGGCTGGCACCCAAGCGGCCACAGATTTTTGAAGGCCATCCATGCGGTTACAGTGTATCGGACAGCCTCCGCTTTTCCGCAGCCGCCACTGCGGCCCAGTGAGCTCTCATGTGGTCGGACCATAGCCAAACCGGCACTGGAGTTTGAGCTTGCAGATGCTGCCTATAATCCCGACTGCTGCGGGTGTAGTTCAATGGTAGAACGGCAGCTTCCCAAGCTTCATACGAGGGTTCGATTCCCTTCACCCGCTCCATATTCCCGACATTCCAAGCCTGCCAGGCAACAACGTCTGGCAGGCTTTTTCATGGGCGAATGTCGGCATGCTGCGCCGCCTAGCGACTTGGTGCGGCAGGCCGAGGGCTCTGCCTTCGGTCACAAACCCCTTGCGCGGGGCTCAGCCCGGTCTCGTTAACGAAGTCCGCTTTGGTAGCTGCGGCCTGGAGCCACAAGCCGGCCGCCGATGAGCTCAGGGCAAGACCAGAGCCTGCTGGCTTTCAAAGACTCTCTGAACCCCTGTCACCGGATCCACAAACTCCAGTGACCTTGCCAGCAACTGCAAGGGCCGCGAATAGTCACCTTCGGGCGGGTCGTTGACCACGGGGTAGAACGGATCGTTGCGCAGCGGCAGTCCCAGGGCCGCCATGTGCACGCGCAACTGGTGCCGCTTGCCAGTGATGGGTGACAGGCGGTAGCGTGCCCAATCACCGGCCACCTCCAGCACCTGCATGTGGGTGTGGCTGTTGGGCTCGCCGGGCACTTCGTGCATGCGAAAGAACTGCGGGCTTTCTTCCAGACGGCTGGCATGGTCGCGGGGAAAGACTACGTCCGCGCGCCAGGGCGCAATCGCGTCGTAGTGCTTGATGATCTGCCGGTCACGGAACAAGGCCTGGTAGACACCACGGGTGGGCTGCTGCACCGACAACATCACCAGCCCGGCTGTATCGCGATCAATACGATGCAGAGGTGACAACTCGGGTAGCCCCAGTCGACGCTTCAGCCGCACCAGCAAGGTGTTTTGCAGATAACGACCCGAGGGCGTAACCGGCATGAAGTGAGGTTTGTCCGCCACTACCAGATACTCGTCCTGGTACAGCACGGTTTCGCTGAAGGGCAACGCGGGCTCCGCCGGGAGGCTACGGTAGTAGTAAAGACGCACACCACCCTCGAAGGGCCGTTCGGGCTGAACAGCCTGCCCGTGCTCATCCACCACATCACCCGCCTTCATGCGGTCGTACCAGCCATCACGGGACACTGCGGGCAGTCGATGCACCAGGAAATCCAGCATGCTGCCCTGCCCGCGTGTGGGCAGCACCACACAGCTGGGGCTCACCCCGTCGCGCACCGGGAGTACATGGGGATGACGGGGGTTGTGCATGGCGTGCGAATTCTAGGAGGGATCAACGTGCATAAGAACACAGCATCAGACCACGCAACGGCCAACGTGTCCCCGGAGCCCCGCACGACAAGAAGATCGTCCACGCGTTCCCACTCTGTAGGACAAGCGCGCCAAAAGGCCTGCAGCTCAGTGCGAAGGGCCCAAAGTCACGTTCTGCGGGCTAGCATGACCGTTCTATGACGAGCCCTCCGACCAACCACGATACCAACCCATCACCCCACCCCGTCGCTCAACCTGTATCCCCAAGGAAGCAAGCCAGCCGCGGGGTACGCATAGCCTGGGGTGTGGCGGCGGGCGTGATGGGGCTGCTTTTGATCGGCGCGGTGACTTTGACCCAGTGGGACTGGAACCGCGCCAAGCCCTGGCTGAACCAAGCCGCCAGCGAAGCGAGCGGACGACAGTTTGCGGTGGAAGGCGACCTGTCCGCTTCCTGGCACTGGCCGCAGCCCCTCGAAGAGGGCTGGCACCGCTGGGTACCTGGCGTCACCGTGCAGGGCACGCAGCTGGTTCTGCAAGACCCGCCAGGGTTCGCCCGCACAGGGAAGAGCGCAGAACCGCGCCCCACGGCCAGCGCGGAGGTGGCACGCGCGTCGCTCAAGCTCTGGCCGTTGCTGGCACGAGAAGTGGTGATTGATACCCTGGAACTCTCTGGTCCGGATATCTCGCTGGCTCGGCTGCGCGATGGCACCAACAACTGGACCTTCCCCCAAAAAGACCCCACCGATACGAAGACTCGCTGGACGTTCAGTGTCCATCAGCTGGTGGTTCGTAAAGGCCGACTGGGGTATTCCGACGCCACACAGGACCTTGATCTGACCGCCCGTGTCGATACCTTGCCAGAAGATACGGCAATGGCGCCGCCACACGCAGCAGCCTCGTCTGCGGCCAGCGCAGACGTTGCTTCTGGTTCCACAAGCTATGGTGTGCGATTCGATGTGACGGGTACGCTGGGCAAAGCGCGCATCGAAGGCCACGGCAAGGCCGGTTCCGTCCTCACACTGCGTGACAAGGAAGTGAACTACCTACTGCAATTCACAGCCAAGGCGGGCAGTGTGGAAACAGCGGTTCAGGGCATTTTGGCCAACCCGGGCGCCCTGTCAGGCATGGATTTTCAGGTCATGCTCAAGGGCGCCAGCATGGCGGATCTGTATCCACTCACGGGCCTGGTTCTGCCCAACACACCTGCGTTTCAAACCCAGGGCCGACTGCAGGGTAGCCTGCAGCCAGGCCGCGCCGTGTGGAACTACCGTGACTTCACCGGAACAGTCGGTCAGAGCGATCTCCACGGCAATCTGCGCTTTGTATCAGGGGCGCCGCGCGGCAAGCTGTCGGGAGCCATCACATCTAACCAATTGCGGCTTGCAGACCTGGGGCCAGTGCTCGGGAAAGCCACCACGGCGAAGGCCCCAGCGGGTCGGAATGGCAGGGTATTGCCCAACGCGGCCTTTGCCACCGATCGTTGGAGCAACATGGACATGGATCTGAAATTCTCGGGACAACGAGTGATCCGCCCCGACAGCCTGCCACTGGAAGACCTCAGCGTGCACGCGGTGCTCGACGATGCAGTGCTGCGCCTGGAGCCTTTGCATTTTGGCGTAGCCAAAGGCCAGATTGAATCAAAGCTGGTGCTGGATAGTCGCAAACGACCGCTCACCGTACGCATGGACACCCGCGTGCAAAACCTGCGACTCGCTGCCTTGTTCCCCGAGGTGGAATTGACGCGTAAAAGCCTGGGCCGGTTGGATGGGGCCATCGCATTGAATGGTCAGGGCAACTCCGTGGCGCAATGGCTCGGCACAAGCAACGGCGAGGCGCGCCTGTATGTGCGCGAGGGAACCCTGAGCCGCGAACTGCTGGACCGCGCTGCGCTCAACGTCGGCAGCATTGTGATTGGCAAACTGTTTGGCGACGACAAGGAGGTGCAGCTCCGTTGCGCAGTGGCAGACCTGGCAGTGCGCGAAGGGGTCGCCACAGTACGCACTGCCAAGCTGAGCACCAACGAAGCGGTGGTGGATGTCACCGGCACCATCGACATGGCGGACGAACGCCTGAACCTGAGCGTGAAACCTGCATCCCTGGAGTGGAAGTTCTTTTCTTTGCGCACTCCGTTGTATGTACGTGGCACGTTGGGCAAGCCCGACGTGGGCGCAGAACCGGGCCCCTTGCTGCTGCGTGCAGGTGCAGCCATTGCCGCTGCGGTGGCCGCACCTGCAGCGTTGGCGCTGATACCGGTCACAGTCCCCGGCGCTGACGACGATGCGCAGTGTGCTCCCTTGCTTGCGCAGGCCACACAACCGGTCAAGGCGGGGCGTGCTCGCGCTCCGGCCACGCGCACCCCAGCACGCTAGAAAACACCTATACATCGCCTCTGGTGGTGTATACCCCCAGCGGCCATCACCAATGAAAAAGCCCACGGTTGACGCCGTGGGCTTTCGCGGACTTGCGAGGAACGCAAGGTCAGTCGGTCGTTGCCTCTTCCGGCTCTGCAGGTTCAGACTTCGCCGAGCGCTCCTTCTTGGGCAAAGGCTGGATGTCCAGAAGAACTTCGGGTGTTTCCACCCCCTTGTCGTCCTTCTTCATCTCGATGTCCACAGTCAGGCGCCCACCCTCGGTCAGGCGGCCAAACAGCAGCTCGTCGGCCAAGGCACGGCGGATCGTGTCCTGAATCAGTCGCTGCATTGGGCGCGCGCCCATCAGGGGGTCGAAGCCTTTCTTCGCCAGATGCTTGCGCAAGGCGTCGGTGAAGGTGACTTCCACCTTCTTTTCGGCCAGCTGCGTTTCCAGCTGCAGCAGGAACTTGTCCACCACGCGCAGGATGATCTGTTCGTCGAGCGCCTTGAAGTTGACGATGGCATCCAGCCGGTTGCGGAACTCGGGCGTGAACAGGCGCTTGATATCGCCCATCTCGTCGCCCGCCTGCCGCGGGTTGGTAAAGCCGATGGTCGCCTTGTTCATGGTCTCGGCGCCGGCATTCGTGGTCATGATGATGAGCACGTTGCGGAAGTCGGCCTTGCGGCCGTTGTTGTCCGTCAGCGTGCCATGGTCCATGACCTGCAGCAGCACATTAAAGATGTCCGGGTGCGCCTTCTCGATTTCATCGAGCAGAAGCACCGCGTGTGGCTTCTTCGTGATGGCTTCGGTCAGCAGACCCCCCTGGTCAAAGCCCACGTAGCCCGGGGGCGCGCCAATCAGGCGGCTCACAGCATGGCGCTCCATGTACTCGGACATATCGAAGCGGATCAGCTCGATGCCCATGATGTAGGCGAGCTGTTTGGCCGCTTCGGTCTTGCCGACACCCGTGGGACCGCTGAACAGGAACGAGCCGATGGGCTTGTCGCCCTTGCCCAGACCCGAACGCGCCATCTTGACAGCGCTGGCGAGCACCTCAAGCGCCTTGTCCTGACCGAACACCACGCTCTTGAGATCACGCTCCAGAGTCTGCAGCTTGCCACGGTCGTCGTTGCTGACATTGGCGGGCGGAATGCGCGCGATCTTGGCCACGATCTCTTCGATCTCGGCCTTCCCGATGGTCTTCTTGCGCTTGCTGGGCACCAGGATGCGCTGCGCGGCACCGGCCTCATCGATCACGTCGATGGCTTTATCAGGCAAATGGCGGTCGTTGATGTACTTGGCACTCAGTTCGGCTGCAGCCTGCAGGGCTGCAGCAGCGTACTTCACGCTGTGGTGCTCTTCAAAGCGGCTCTTGAGGCCCTTCAAGATGTCGATGGTCTCGGCCACGCTGGGCTCGACCACATCCACCTTCTGAAAGCGGCGGGACAAGGCCGCATCCTTTTCGAAGATGCCACGGTATTCCGTAAAGGTGGTCGCGCCGATGCACTTGAGCTGGCCGCTGGAAAGCGCCGGCTTGAGCAGGTTGGATGCATCCAGCGTGCCGCCCGAGGCCGCGCCCGCACCGATCAGGGTGTGAATCTCGTCAATGAACAGGATGGCGTTGGGCTTGTCCTTGAGCGACTTGAGCACGCCTTTCAGGCGCTGCTCAAAATCGCCACGGTACTTGGTGCCCGCAAGCAGCGCGCCCATGTCGAGCGAGTACACCGTGGCCTCGGCCAGAATCTCAGGCACGTCGTTCTGCGTGATGCGCCAGGCCAGACCCTCAGCAATCGCGGTCTTGCCCACACCGGCTTCGCCCACCAGCAGAGGGTTGTTCTTGCGGCGGCGGCACAGAATCTGGATCGTGCGCTCGACCTCGTAGTTCCGGCCGATCAGCGGGTCGATCTTGCCGTCCTTGGCCGCTTGGTTCAGGTTCTGGGTGAACTGTTCCAGCGGCGAGGCCTTTTCATTGCGCTCGCCACCACCGCCTTCTTCGCCCTCGGCCTGGTTCTCGGCCTTGGCGGGTTCTGGCGGCTCGCCCTTCTTGATGCCGTGGGCAATGAAGTTGACCACGTCCAGGCGCGTGACGCCCTGCTGGTGCAGGTAGTACACGGCGTGCGAATCTTTCTCGCCGAAGATGGCCACGAGTACATTGGCGCCGGTCACCTCTTTCTTGCCGTTGCCCGTGGACTGCACGTGCATGATGGCGCGCTGGATGACCCGCTGGAAGCCCAGCGTGGGTTGCGTATCCACCTCGTCGGTCCCGGCGACCTGAGGCGTATTGTCTTTGATGAAGTTCGACAGCGATGAACGCAGATCATCGATGTTGGCCGAACATGCGCGCAGCACCTCCGCTGCGCTGGGGTTATCGAGCAATGCAAGCAACAGATGCTCCACGGTGATGAACTCGTGGCGCTGCTGACGGGCCTCAACAAAGGCCATGTGCAAGCTGACTTCCAGTTCCTGGGCAATCATGTGAACTCCTTTGTGCTTGCGTGGAAGGGATAACTGTAGATCGGGACAAAAGACCTGTTATTCAACAGGCTCACTGACACATTGCAGTGGGTGGCCCGCCTTGAGGGCGGCGTCAAGCACTTGCTCTACCTTGGTGGCAGCCACATCGCGCGAATAAACGCCGCAAACGCCTTTGCCATCAAGGTGGATCTTCAACATGATCTGGGTGGCCGTTTCGCGGTCCTTGCTGAAAAACTCCTGCAGCACCACGATGACGAACTCCATGGGCGTGTAGTCGTCATTGAGCATGACCACCTGGTACATCTGGGGCGGCTGGGTCTTTTGGGTGCGCCTCTCGAGCACGACCGAACCGCCGTCATCCCGCGCAGGCCGAGTCACCGGCGGCGCGGTGGGGGGTGAAGGTGGTTTTGTTGCCATGAAAATCATTCTAGCGACCCGAAGAAGGTGCTGCTGCAGGAGAAGCTGGTTGTGGGGCAGGTATTTTTCAAGCCAGCCGTTGACCGAAACTCTGGCAGAACAATCCGTCACTCATAGACTACATTGGCTGCACCAGCGCCTACTTGGGCCGTCCACGCTGCAAGGGCCGCATCGCTGGGGTAAAAACGCGCGTTTTCGCCCAGTTGCAACTCCGCCACTGCGGCCGCGTCGTCCGACTGGCAGCGCACACCCATGCGCACGCGCAGCCCGTGCACCAGTTCCCCCTCGGCGACCTCTTCACGCACCGGTGGAAACTCGCGCACCAGGCGTGGCACATCTGGCGCCTTGTCACCCACGGTCACATGCAGATATTTGCCAAACCGGCAACGCGCGCCCGCCAAATCCCACACCTGCTGCACCTTGACGCGCAGGCCGCCGCTGAAGTGGTCCAGCTGCAACCTTCCCATCATCACCACAAACTCGTCCTCCTTGAGCTGGTTGCGGTAGGTATTGAGCAGCGCTTCATCCGCAGACGCTTCGATCACTGCAGACTTGTCGTCCAGTTTGAAGAGCCCCAGCTTGCCACGTTGCCCGTTGATGACCCGGAAGTCGCTGATGATGCCGGCCAGGACCTGGGGCTCACGGCTATCCAGCAGCTCGTCGATCTGTGTGCGCACAAAACGGCGCACCTCCGTCGCCACTTCATCAAATAGGTGGCCAGACAGATAGAACCCAACGGCAGTTTTTTCCAGCGTGAGCCGCTCCTTGATGCCCCAGGGCGTTGCATCCACCAGGTCTGGTTCCTGCGTGCTGGAGCCATGGGCGTCGTCGCCCATCATGTCGAACAACCCCCCCTGGTTCACGTTGGCAAGCATTGCGGCGGCGAAGTCAAACGCACGGTCAATCGAAGCGACCAGGGCTGCCCGGTTGAGATGGATGGTGTCAAAGGCGCCAGCCTTGATCAGTGCTTCCACCGTGCGCTTGTTCATGCGGGCCTTGTCCACCCGCACACAGAAATCAAACAAACTCTTGAAAGGCCCCTTCGTCGAGCCCTGTGGCCCCTCTCCACGCCCTTCGCGGGCGGCGACGATGGCTTCAATCGCCTGTTGACCCGTGCCTTTCACGGCCCCCAGGCCATAACGGATGATCTTGTCGGTGACGGGTTCGAACCGGTAAAAGCCCCGATTCACATCCGGCGGCTCAAACGACAGCCCCATCTTTTGCGCGTCTTCAAACAACACCTTGAGCTTGTCGGTGTCATCCATTTCCACCGTCATGTTGGCGCAGAAGAACTCGGCGGTGTAGTGCACCTTGAGCCAGCCGGTGTGATACGCCAGCAGGGAATAAGCAGCTGCGTGCGACTTGTTGAAGCCGTAGCCCGCAAACTTCTCCATCAAGTCGAACACCTCGTCAGCCTTCTCCTGGCTAATGCCCTTCTCGGCAGCTCCCTTGCGGAAAATGGCGCGGTGCTCGGCCATTTCCTCGGCCTTCTTCTTGCCCATGGCCCGGCGCAGCATGTCGGCGCCGCCCAGGCTGTATCCGCCCAGGACCTGAGCGGTTTGCATCACCTGCTCCTGGTACACCATGATCCCGTAAGTCTCGGCCAGCACGGGCTCCACCAGCGGGTGGGGGTAGATGACCTCTTCCTTGCCATGTTTCCGATTCACGAAGCTGGGAATCAGGTCCATGGGCCCTGGCCGGTACAACGCGTTCAGGGCGATCAGGTCTTCCAGCCGGCTGGGGCGCGCCTCTTTCAACATGCCCTGCATGCCGCGGCTTTCAAACTGGAACACCGCTTCGGTCTTGCCCTCGGAGAACAGCCGGTACGTCGGCCCGTCGTCGAGCGGAATGTTCTCGAACGCAAAGTTCTCCTGGCCCTTGTGGCGTTTGATGATGAACTCGCGCGCAATCTCCAGAATGGTGAGCGTTGCCAACCCCAGAAAGTCGAACTTGACCAGTCCGATGGCTTCCACGTCGTCCTTGTCGTACTGGCTCACGGCCGACTCGCTGCCCGGCTGCTGGTACAGCGGGCAGAAATCGGTGAGTTTGCCAGGCGCGATCAACACGCCGCCGGCATGCATGCCGATGTTGCGCGTCATGCCCTCGAGCTTTTGCGCCATCTCGATGACGGTCTTGACGTCTTCTTCCTTGCGCACGCGCTCGTAAAGCATGGGCTCCAGCTCCAGCGCGTAGTTGTTCTTGTCGCCTTCCTTTTTCACCTCAGGCGGATAGGCCAGGGTGTAGGACATGCCGGGCTTGCCGGGCACCAGCTTGGAGATGCCATCACAGAATGTGTAGCTCATGTCCATGACCCGGCCCACGTCGCGGATCGCAGCCTTGGCCGCCATCGTGCCGAAGGTGGCGATCTGGCTCACAGCGTTCTTGCCGTATTTGTCCTTGACATAGTCAATCACCCGATCGCGGTTGGACTGGCAGAAATCGATGTCGAAGTCAGGCATCGACACGCGCTCTGGGTTCAGAAAGCGCTCGAACAGCAGGTTGTATTGCAGCGGGTCCAGGTCGGTGATCTTCAGCGCATAGGCGACCAGCGAACCGGCACCCGAACCACGGCCCGGCCCCACCGGGCAGCCATTGTTCTTCGCCCACTGAATGAAGTCACCCACGATCAGGAAGTAACCGGGAAACCCCATCTTGAGAATGGTGCCCAGCTCGAACTCCAGTCGCTCCACGTAGCGTGGTCGCTGCTTGTCTCTTTCGGCCTCGTCAGGGAAGAGATGCTTCAGGCGCTCCTCCAACCCTTCGAACGACGCGTAGCGAAAATACTCATCGATGGGCATGCCATTGGGCGTCGGAAAGTCCGGTAACTGCGGTTTGCCCAACACCAGGGTCAGATTGCAGCGTTGCGCAATCTCGACCGTATTGGCAATGGCCGATGGCAGGTCGGCAAACAAGGCCTCCATCTCCGCAGAGGTCTTGAAATACTGGTCGCGGGTGAACTTGCGCACCCGGCGGGGGTTGGCCAGGATTTCCCCTTCAGCGATGCAGATGCGGGCCTCGTGCGCCTCGTAATCGTCAGGACCAGCAAACTGAATCGGGTGGGTTGCCACGACAGGCAGACTCAGTCGTGCAGCGAGCTGGGCTGCAGCAACCACATGGGCTTCATCGTCAGTGCGGCCAGCGCGTTGAAGTTCCACATAAAACCGGTGCGGGAAAATGCCCGCCAGACGCAACGCAATGTCCGCAGCGCCCGACTCATCCCCCTTCATAAGCGCCTGCCCAACCGGACCGGCCTGAGCGCCAGATAAAGCGATCAATCCCTCGGATAACTCCTCCAGCCATGCCCAGGTGCTCAACGCCAGGTTTTTCACAACGTTGCGCGTCCAGGCGCGGGCCAACAGCTCCGAAAGGTTCAGATACCCCTGCCGACTCTGAACCAGAACGATGAGACGCGACGGGGGTGCACCCGCCTCGCCTTCGAGAAAGATCTCCGCCCCCAGGATGGGCTTGACACCCTTGCCCCGCGCTTCCTTGTAGAACTTGATCGCGCCAAAAAGATTGTTGAGATCGGTGATAGCCAGAGCGGGCTGGCCGTCTTTGGCAGCGGCTTTGGCCACCTCGTCGATGCGATTGGTACCGTCAACGACGGAGAACTCGGTGTGCAGGCGCAAATGAACAAACATGCAGGCATTGTAGAAACCTCGGCGGCTCACGGTAGCACTGGCGCCCGCCGCGCCTTGGCGCGGCAGGCGCCGCCGGTACAATGCTTTTTCGTGCCTGAAATGGTGGTGGCAGCTTGTGTGTCGGGTGTGTTCAGTGCACTCGCCCACAGCAAAACCCCTGAGCCCCTTTTGGTGCACCTTCTTTTTTCTTTGCTGAAAGCTGCTTGCGATGCTGCGTGCCCCACTGCCCCTTGTTTCCGCCCTGCTGCTGGCTGGTTTGCTGGCTGGCTGCTCCAGCACCACGGTCGATAAAACGGCGGGCTGGAGCCCCAATCGCATTCACTCGGAAGCCCAGGACGAGATGAACAGCGGGGCCTACGACAAGGCCGTTCCGCTGCTGGAAAAGCTGGAGGGTCGTGCTGCAGGGACCCCTCTAGCCCAACAGGCGCAGATCGACAAGGCCTATGCCCACTACAAGGCGGGCGAAAAAGCGCAGGCCATCGCCACGCTCGACCGGTTCATGAAGCTGCACCCTGCAAGCCCGGCTCTGGACTATGCGCTGTACCTGAAAGGCCTGGTCAACTTCAACGACAACCTGGGCCTGTTCTCGTTCATCTCGCGCCAAGACCTGTCCGAGCGCGACCAGAAGGCTGCCAAAGACTCCTTTGAAGCTTTCAGCGAACTGGTCACGCGCTTTCCTGAATCCCGCTACGCGCAGGACTCGCGCCAGCGCATGACCTACATCGTCAATTCGCTGGCGCAGTATGAAGTGCATGTGGCGCGCTACTACTTCCAGCGTGGCGCCTATGTGGCAGCCATTGGCCGCGCGCAAGTGGCACTGGCCGACTACCAGGGCGTGCCAGCGCTTGAAGAAGCGCTGTATATCCTGATCCAGTCCTACGACGCGCTCGGAATGACCCAGCTGCGCGACGACGCCCGACGCGTAATGGACAAGTCCTACCCACAAAGCGCCTATCTGAATGGCGGCTTCAAGGGCAAGTCGGATCCGTGGTGGAAGGTTTGGTAAGCGCCATCAACGCAGACTCGAATTCTTCGGGCGATTCCAGCCTGCGCATCGGAGGCAATGCGGCCAGCAAGCGCTTGCCGTAACCCATCGTCACGAGGCGTGTATCGCCCACCACCAAAATACCCCGGTCGGTTTCATGCCGGATCAAGCGCCCGGCCCCTTGCTTGAGTGCAACCGCAGCCTCCGGCAGTGCGTACGATGTAAACGCTTTGCCACCCGCCCTTTCGATGTGCTGGGTGCGCGCCTCCACCAACGGATCTCCCGGGGGTGGGAACGGCAGCTTGTCGATGACCACCAGTTGCAGAGCATCGCCCGGCACATCAAACCCTTCCCAGAACGAAGCCGAGGCCACCAGCACACAACCCGGTCGGCCGTGTGACGCGCCTTCGCGAAAACGCTCCATCAAGCGCCGCTTGGGCCACTCCCCCTGCACCAACACCTCCAACGCGCCGGAGGTCTGCCAACGTGCTTTGAGGGCATCGCCAATGGTGCGCAAGGCCTTGAGCGTGGTGGTCAGCACCAGCGCACGCCCGCCCAGCGGCTCGGCGGCCAGCGCAACCCACTCCGCCACACTGCGGCTGTGGGACGGATCCGCAGGCGATGGCAACTGGCGCGGCACATACAAAGCCGCCTGTCGGGCATAGTCAAACGGACTGGCCACGCGAAGGATGCGTGCATCCTTCAGTCCGGCTCGTTCGGTGAACCAGGTCAAGGCCTCATCGGCACCCAGCGTCGCAGACGTGAAAATCCACGCCCTGCCCATATTTGCGGCCGGCTCTTCAGGCCAGGCTTCGCACTCCGAGGTTTCTGCGGGCAACGTCAGAATCCGGGTGCGCATGGCATCTGCAATGTCCAGCGGAGACTCGATCAGGCGCAACTGGTTGCCCACATCGAGCCAACGTACCGCATCGGCCTGACAAGGCCCAGAAAACCTGGCCAGCCGTGCCAACAGTGCACTGCCACGTTCGTACAGACGCTCCAGATCGGGCGATATTTCGCTCACTGTGTCCAGCGCCTCCAGCGACTGCGCACATGCAGATCCCAATGCGCGCAACGCGGCATGCCTCGCAGCGCCCGATAGACCCTCGGGAGCCTCTTCCGTCCAGCGCACTCTGGCCCCTGCTGCAACGCCATTCGCTCCCTGGAAAATCGCGTTGCCTACAACCAGACGAAGGTCCCGCGCAGACAACTCCAGAAGCTGCGACAGCCCCGCCCAGTCCGCCAAGCCGCGTGCATGCTGCAATCCGGCGATCAGCAGGTCGCGGGCAAAGTCCATCCATTGCCCCGTGGAAATCTGCGTCCCCAAAAACTGAACGCCGGTCTCATTGATCTGGTGGGCCTCATCGAAAACGACCACACGCACCGTCGGTAGCAGCTCGGCCATGCCCGACTCGCGCACCGCCACATCGGCAAAGAACAGGTGGTGATTGATGACCACAATGTCCGCAGCCAACGCTTCGCGCCGCGCGCGGTGGACATGGCATTCCCGAAAGCGAGGACACGAGGACCCCAGGCAGTTCTCACGCGTCGAGGTAACCAGCGGAATCACCGGCGAGCGCTCATCCAATCCGGTCAGCTCGGCCAGATCCCCGGATACGGTCTGGCGCGACCAGTCCTCCACCTTGGCCAGCACGCGGGCAACGCCACGGTCCTGGGCCTGGACATCCAGGCGTGCCTGCTGCATGCGATGCAGACATAAATAACTGGCGCGCCCCTTCAGCAGGGCCATGCGAACGGGCTGCCCCAGGATCTGGGCCAGCCGAGGCAGGTCGCGCGCGAACAACTGGTCCTGCAGGGCCTTGGTCGCTGTAGACAACAGCACCCGCTCACCACTCAGCAAGGCGGGCACCAGATAGGCGTAGGTCTTGCCCACACCGGTACCCGCCTCCACCACCAGCGCGCCCCCTTCTGCAATGGTCTGAGCCACCGCAACGGCCATCTGGGTCTGGCCGTCACGCGGTTGAAAATGCCCGTCCGCCCGAGCCAACACACCACCGGGGGCAAACACCTCGGGCACCATGGCCACCAGCGACATCAGGCAGGCTCTTGGGGTGCGAGTTGCCGCTCCAGCCGCTCCATGGCGTCCCGCAGCACCAGCCGGCGCTTTTTGAGACGGCGCAAGGTGAGTTCGTCGGGCGCCGCGTCGGGCGTACACCGGTCGATGAGCGCATCGAGATCGGCGTGTTCCATGCGCAGTTCGATCAACTGGCGGTGGGGGGAGTGCAGACTGGGTTTCAAGGCAGAGGGCCACGGGCATGGCAAAAATGCCACAGGCGGGCGGATAATACGCGCTTGGCCCGCTTTCCACGACAGGCGTTCGCGTAGGCTCCCCCACAATCTGCAGCATGACCAAAGCGTTTCGCCTCATCGCCTCCACCGGCATCCACAAGGGTGACCGCGAATACCAGCAAGACCAGGTGGCACTGATCTCCCATGAACGGCACAACGGCTGCGTGCTGGGTGTGGTCGCCGACGGGATGGGTGGCCGCAGCGGCGGGCGCAAGGCGTCGGACCAGGTCATGATGACGGCGCGCCAGTTGTTCGAGCGCTATTCGCCCGACACCGACGACCCGGTGGCAATGCTCAAGAACATGGTCGAAGAGGCGCACATCGTCATTCGGCTGACCGCCATCTCGGCAGAGCAAGAACCCCACAGCACCATCGCGGCGTTTCTCATCAACCCCCGGGGTGACTGCCACTGGGTCCATGCGGGCGACTCGCGCATCTATCACTTTCAGGGTTCCCGGCTGGCGTTTCGCACCAGCGACCACTCCTATGTGCAAGCGCTGGTCGACCGGGGTGAGCTGACGGAAGCCGAGGCCAACAACCATCCCCACTCCAACATCCTGGTGGGCTGCCTGGGCACCGAAAGTGACCCGCCCATCACGACCCATGTGATTCCGCAGCTTCAGCCGGGCGATGTCTTGCTGGCCTGTAGTGACGGGGTGTGGCACTACTTTTCTCCTACTGAGCTGGCATCGGTGGTCGATTCACTGTCCCCCCGGGAGGCGACAGAGTTCCTGATTGAAAAAGCCCGCTCCCGCGCACGTGGAGGCGGCGATAACCTGTCGCTGGTGGTCGTCAAGATCGAGGCGTTGGCCGAAGAGAAAAAGATTGCGCGCCTGACGCCCCTGGACATGGGCCGGCCCTGAGGATCTCGTCCGCTCCACCAGCCGGGAGCAGGGGTAGTGCAGGGATTTCATCGGGTAGTGATGAGACTGCCCCACCCTGCCTCCCTATTGGCTGATGTGCCTGGGATCTCCCGCCCCTTCTGATCGCCTGTCCCCCTGCGGGTTTTCCCAATTCAACGCATCGGCGCAGACGCGGCAGGCGCCGGCAAGGGCGCAGCAGGTTTGCGGCCTTGGGCCAAGGCATCGGCTCTGGATTTTTCAACCCGCGCGCGACGCTCGTCCGCAGCCTGGAGCGCCTGTTCATGTTTGGCACGCGACTGGGCCGCGCGATCCGCGTTGGCGGCAGCACGTGTGGCCTGCTCAGTCGCCTGAGCCTGGGCGCGGCTGTTTTGTTGCTGCGCGCGTTGGTGCGCTTCTGTGTCGCGCTGCGCCTTGGCAGCGTCCGGGTCAGCCGCCGGCTTGCGAACCTGTGCCTCGGCACGCTTGGCCGCAGGGGGGACGGCCGTTTGCTTGTCCTCGATGGCCCGCAGGCGCTCTGCCGCTTTCTCCCTGCGCTCGGCGTCGTTGAGTTCCATTTCCTGCGCGCGCAGTCGGTCGTGGGTCTCCCGCGCCTTGGCGCGTACGCCGCGCAAGCAGTCCTCTACCGCAAAGCGCTGGTAGCACACCGCCTCTTCCTGATGGCGCCGGGCTGTCAGCGCCTCGCGTTCGCGTGCGATACGGTCACGCTCCGTCTTTCGATGCGCTGCTGCCGACGCAGATGCGGAGTCTGCCCCCGCCTCCGTGGCAGCACGGGCCGGAGCAACCAGCACAGGCACCACTGAGCAAGCCAGCACCACCAACGCAGCCCACAAACGCCCACCGGTCTTGCTCATGTCAACCCCGTATCCACCGTGCGGCGCTCAAGCGCCAGAAATTCCTTGGATTGCATCTCGTTGAGCCGCGACACCGTGCGTGGAAACTCGTGCGCCAGTGGCCCCTCGGTATACAGCTGCTCAGGCGGCACGGCCGCCGACAGAATGAGCTTGACGCGCCGGTCGTACAGCACGTCCACCAGCCAGGTAAACCGCCGCGCTGGCGATGCCATGCTCACGGGCATGTACGGAACATCGGACAGCAGCACGGTGTGGAACTGCGTCGCAATCTCCAGATAGTCGTTCTGCGACCGGGGCCCGCCGCAGAGAGTCTTGAAGTCAAACCACACCACCCCGCCAGCCTTGCGCCGGGCTCGAATTTCGCGCGCTTCGATATGCAGCACGGGGTCTTCGTCATGCACTTCGGCGAGCTGGTCAAACGCCTGGTTCATCTCGGCGTCCGCCTCGGGGCCCAGTGGCGTGTGATACAGCTTCACATGCTCCAGCGTCCGGCGGCGATAGTCGGTGCCGTTGTCCACGTTGACCACTTCAAGCCGCTCATTGAGCAGGTCAATCGCCGGCAGGATGCGGTCGCGATGCAGCCCACCGGGGTAAAGGTCGTCCGGCTTGAAATTGGAAGTGGTCACGAAGCCGACGCCGTTGTCGAACAACGCCACCAGCAACCGGTGCAGGATCATCGCGTCCGTGATATCCGCAACATGGAACTCATCAAAACAGATGAGCTTGTAGCGTTTGGCGATGCGCTCGCCCAACACGTCCAGCGGATTGACGGTGCCCTGAAGGGCTGCGAGTTCGCGATGGACTTCGCGCATGAATTCGTGAAAGTGCAAACGCACCTTGCGCTTCAGGGGCACAGCGTCAAAAAAGCACTCCATCAAAAAGCTCTTGCCCCGCCCCACGCCGCCGTACATGTAGACGCCACGCGGAATCTCGGGGCGGTTGATCAGCTTCTTGATCGCGTTGGAGCGCCGTGCCTTGTACTGAGCCCACTCGTCAGCACAGCGCTGCAGGGCATCCACTGCACGCAGCTGGGCGGGATCGCTTTGGTAGCCTTTGGCGGCCAGCTCGGCCAGGTAAGCCTGTTTGACGGTCACTTTGTGGATGCTCTGATACTACAAAAATAATAGCTACAGGCGCATGTAAATCATGCGCTTGCAGCTGATTGAAGCCTCAATCAGAAGTTCAGAGTGCGCTTGTCCACTGCCAGCGCTGCTTCTTTGGTGGCTTCGCTCAGGCTGGGGTGGGCGTGGCAGATGCGCGCGATGTCTTCGCTGCTGGCCTTGAACTCCATGGCCACCACGGCCTCGGCGATCAGTTCGCTGGCCTGTGGGCCCACGATGTGCACGCCCAGAATTTCATCGGTCTCAGCGTCCGCCAGCATCTTGACCATGCCGGTGGTGTCGCCCAGCGCGCGTGCGCGGCCGTTGGCGAGGAACGGGAAGCTGCCAGCCTTGTACTTGACGCCATCGGCCTTGAGCTGCTGCTCGGTGCGGCCCACCCATGCAATCTCGGGGCTGGTGTAGATGACCCAAGGGATGGTGTTGAAGTTGACGTGCCCGTGCTGGCCTGCAATGCGCTCAGCCACGGCAACGCCTTCTTCCTCGGCCTTGTGCGCCAGCATCGGGCCACGCACCACGTCGCCCACCGCCCAGACGCCCGGCAGGTTGGTCTTGCAATCGCCGTCCACCACGATGGCACCGCGCTCGTCCAGTTGGAGGCCCACGGCTTCGGTGTTCAGGCCGATGGTGTTCGGCACGCGGCCAATGGAGACGATGAGCTTGTCCACATCCAGCGATTGGGCTTCGCCCTTGGCGTTGGTGTAGGCAATGCTCACGCCCTTCTTGCTGGTCTTGATCTCGCCGACCTTCACGCCCAGCTCGATCTTCAGGCCCTGCTTATCGAAGGCCTTCTTGGCTTCCTTGGCGATCTGCTCGTCCACGGCACCCAGGAAGGTCGGCAGGCCTTCAAGGATGGTGACTTCAGCACCCAGGCGACGCCACACCGAGCCCATTTCCAGGCCGATCACGCCCGAGCCGATCAGGCCCAGCTTCTTGGGCACGGCACCGACGCGCAGCGCGCCATCGTTGGACAGCACCAGTTCTTCATCAAACGGCGTGCCGGGCAGCGCACGGGCGTTGGAGCCGGTGGCGATGATGATCTGCTTGCCGGTCAGGGTCTCTTCAGCGGCCCCAGCCACCTTGATCTCGTAGCCACCTTCGACGGCCTTGGCGAACGAGCCACGGCCGTGGAAGAAGCTGACCTTGTTCTTCTTGAACAGGTACAGGATGCCGTCGTTGTTCTGCTTCACAACGGTGTCCTTGCGGGCAATCATTTTGGCCACGTCCATCTTGACGCCGGTCGCCGTGATGCCGTGCTCGGCAAAGTGCTTGTTGGCATGCTCGAAGTGCTCGGACGACTGCAGCAGCGCCTTGGAGGGGATGCAGCCCACATTGGTGCAGGTGCCGCCGGGTGCGGGGCCGCCCTTGTCGTTCTTCCACTCGTCGATACAGGCGACGTTGAAGCCCAGCTGGGCGGCGCGGATGGCGGCAATGTAGCCACCGGGGCCGCCACCGATGACGATCACATCAAATTGTTTGCTCATGGGAAATCTCGTTCAGTCAGTTGGAGAAAGACCCACCGGCGGGCAGGACCAGAGGCCGGGCCACGCGGGTGGGTCGATGCAGTCAGGGGATCAGATGTCGAACAGCAGGCGCGATGGGTCTTCCAGCGCGTCCTTCATCGCCACCAGGCCCAGCACGGCTTCGCGGCCGTCGATGATGCGGTGGTCATAGGACATGGCCAGGTAGTTCATCGGGCGGATCACGATCTGGCCGTTTTCGACCACGGCGCGGTCCTTGGTGGCGTGTACGCCCAGGATGGCCGACTGGGGCGGGTTGATGATGGGTGTGGACAGCATGGAGCCGAACGTGCCGCCATTGGAGATGGAGAACGTACCGCCGGTCATTTCTTCAATGCCCAGCTTGCCTTCAGCAGCCTTCTTGCCGAACTCGGCGATCTTCTTCTCGATGTCGGCGAAGCTCATCTGGTCTGCATTGCGGAGGATGGGCACCACCAAACCGCGTGGCGAACCCACGGCGATACCGATGTCGAAATAGCCGTGGTAGACGATGTCGTTGCCGTCCACCGATGCATTCAGCACGGGGTACTTCTTCAGGGCGTGCACAGCAGCCTTCACGAAGAAGGACATGAAGCCCAGCTTGGTGCCGTGTTCCTTGGTGAAGCTGTCCTGGAACTTCTTGCGCAGGTCCATCACGGGGGCCATGTTCACTTCGTTGAAGGTGGTCAGGATGGCGTTGGTCGACTGCGACTGCAGCAGACGCTCGGCCACACGGGCGCGCAGGCGGCTCATGGGCACGCGCTGCTCGGGACGGCCGCTCAGGTCTTCCTTGCCGGCAGGCGCTGCCACCTGGGGCAGTGCCTTGGTGGGCACGCCAGTGGGAATCACGCTGGGCGCAGCCACGGCAGCCTTGGCGCCGCCCGCCACAGCGGCCAGCACATCACCCTTGGTCACGCGGCCATCCTTGCCCGAGCCGGCCACAGCCGAGACAGACAGGTTGTTGTCGGCCAACAGCTTGGCGGCGGCAGGCATGGCCACATCGCCCTTGGAGCTGCCAGTAGCTGCGGGGGCGGCAGCAGGTGCTGCCGCAGCCACGGGAGCTGCGGCTGCCGGAGCAGGAGCTGCAGCACCGGCCTTGCCTTCGGTGTCTATCTTGGCGATGAGCTGGTCCGCCACCACGGTGGCGCCGTCGCCCTGGATGATTTCTGCCAGCACGCCAGCGGCGGGCGCTGGCACTTCGAGCACAACCTTGTCGGTTTCGATTTCGATCAGGATTTCGTCCACAGCCACGGCTTCACCGGCCTTTTTCTTCCAGGTCAGCATGGTGGCTTCGGCCACGGATTCGGACAGCTGGGGGACTTTGACTTCTACGATAGCCATATCAATTCTTTCGGAATGGGGTTTTGTTCTGTTGTCGGGTCGCAGCTGGCCTTACTTGGTCAGGACAAAACCCTTGAGCTTGGCAAACGCGCCGTCCACCAGCGCCTTTTGTTGTTCCTGGTGCAGGTGCGAGTAACCCACGGCTGGCGATGCCGAAGCAGCGCGGCCGGAGTAGCCCAGCTTCTGGCCTTCGAGCATGTTTTCGTGGATGTAGTGCTGCACGAAGAACCAGGCTCCCTGGTTCTGTGGCTCGTCCTGGCACCACACCACGTCGGTAGCGTTCGGGTACTTCTTCAGTTCGGCAGAGAACGCCTTGTGCGGGAAGGGGTACAGCTGCTCGACACGCAGGATCGCCACATCGTCGGCTTCCTTCTCGGCGCGCTTCTTCACGAGGTCGTAGTACACCTTGCCCGAGCATGCGATCACGCGCTTGACCTTGGCGGCCTTTTTCACGATCGCTTCATCCTGCTCGGGGATCACCGTCTGGAAGCTACCCTTGGTGAACTCGGACAGCGGCGAGGTGGCGTCCTTGTTGCGCAGCAGCGACTTGGGCGTCATGATGATCAGCGGCTTGCGCAGATCACGCACCATCTGGCGACGCAACACGTGGAAGATCTGGCTGGCCGTGGTGGGCTGCACGATCTGCATGTTGGTGTCGGCAGCCAGCTGCATGAAGCGCTCCAGGCGGGCCGAGCTGTGCTCAGGGCCCTGGCCTTCGTAGCCGTGGGGCAGCATCAGGGTGATGCCGTTCACACGGCCCCACTTCACTTCGCCCGAGGCGATGAACTGGTCGATCACCACTTGCGCGCCGTTAGCGAAGTCGCCGAACTGCGCTTCCCAGATCACCAGGGTGTTGGGGTCGTTCGATGCATAGCCGTATTCGAAGCCCAGCACCGCCTCTTCGGACAGGATGGAGTCGATCACAACAAACGGGGCCTGGTTGTCGGCCACGTTTTGCAGCGGCACGTAGGTACCGATGTCCCACTTCTCGCGCTTTTGATCATGGATCACGGCGTGGCGGTGCGTGAACGTGCCACGGCCGCAATCCTCGCCAGACAGGCGCACCGGATAGCCGCTGGCCACCAGCGACGCAAACGCCATGTGCTCGCCCATGCCCCAATCCACGGGCATATCGCCACGGCCCATTGCGGCACGGTCGTCGTACACCTTCTTGACGAGCTGGTGTGGCGTGACGCTATCGGGGATGGTGGTGATCTTCTCGGCCAGGCGCTTCCACTCGGCCAGCGGGATGGCGGTGTCACCAGCATCCGTCCACTTTTTGCCCAGGAACGGGCTCCAGTCCACGGCGTACTTGCTCTTGAAGTTGGTCAGCACCGGATCGACCGTGTGCTTGCCCGCGTCCATGGCGGCGCGGTAGGCCTTGACCATGTCATCGCCCAGCGACTCGCCCAGACCTTGGGTGGCAAGCTTGTCGGCGTACAGCTTGCGGGTGCCGGGGTGTGCGCCGATCTTCTTGTACATCAGGGGCTGCGTCAGAGCCGGGGTGTCCTGCTCGTTGTGGCCCAGCTTGCGGAAGCAGATGATGTCCACCACGACGTCTTTCTTGAATTCCATGCGGAATTCAAGCGCCAGTTGGGTGGCCAGAACCACGGCTTCTGGGTCATCACCGTTCACGTGCAGCACGGGCGACTCGATCATCTTCACGATGTCGGTGCAATACAGCGTGGAGCGTGCGTCGCGGGGATCGGAGGTGGTGAAACCGATCTGGTTGTTGATGATGATGTGCACCGTGCCGCCCGTGTAGTAGCCACGGGTCTGGGCCAGCGCCAACGTTTCCTGGTTGACGCCTTGGCCCGCAAAAGCTGCGTCGCCATGGACCAGCACAGGCAGAACCTGCTTGCCATGGGGGTCGGCACGGCGATCCATGCGAGCGCGCACAGAGCCTTCGACCACCGGGTTCACGATTTCGAGGTGCGAAGGGTTGAATGCCAGCGACAGGTGAACCGGGCCGCCGGGGGTGGTCACGTCCGAACTGAAGCCTTGGTGGTACTTCACGTCACCTGCGGGCAGGTCTTCGGGAGCGGTGTGGTCGAACTCTGCGAACAGGTCCTTGGGCATCTTGCCCAGGGAGTTGACCAGCACGTTCAGACGGCCACGGTGGGCCATACCGATCACGATTTCTTGCACGCCCTTGGCGCCGGCAGACTGGATGAGTTCATCCATCGCAGCGATGAAGCTCTCGCCACCTTCGAGCGAGAAACGCTTTTGACCTACGTACTTGGTGTGCAGGAAACGCTCGAGGCCTTCAGCGGCCGTCAGGCGGTCCAGGATCTGCTTCTTCTTGTCCGCGCCAAAGTTGGGCTTGCTGCGGATGGTTTCCAGCTTCTCTTGCCACCAGCGCTTCTGATTCTGGTCGGTGGCGTACATGTATTCGGCACCGATGGAGCCGCAATAGGTCTCGCGCAGCGCGTTGATCAACTCGCGCAAGGTCATCGACTCTTTGCCGAAGAACGTGTTGCTGGTGTTGAACACGGTTTCCTGGTCGGCATCGCTGAAACCGTAGAAAGAGGGTTCCAGCTCGGGAATTGCGGGACGCTCGGTGCGCTTGAGCGGGTCCAGATCGGCCCAACGTTGGCCCACGTTGCGATAGGCGGCGATCAGTTGCTGTACGGCCGTGCGCTTGCGACCCAGCTCCGAGTCGGCACCGGTCGCCACCACCACCTTGGTGCCGCCTTGCTTGGCGCGCTCTGCGAAGGCATTGATGACGGGCAGGTGCGGAACGTCTTTGGCGTTGCTGCCATCCACGGCCGGGACGTGCTGCAGCGCATCAAAGTACTCGCGCCACGTATCTGGCACGCTACCGGGGTTGGCGAGATAGTTCTCGTACATCTCTTCGACATAGGGCGCATTGCCGCCGAAGAGGTAAGTGTTGCCTTGGTAGGCTTGATAGACGGATGTCGTATCGCTCATATTCCGCTGACCTCCGCTTTCCTTGGGAAAGCATTAGCTGGTTGAGAAACCTTCCGCGACACGGCTGAACCGGTTGGCGGATGCGACTGTGGCTGGGGAAGGGCCTTGGTACGGCCGCCATTGTGCCACTGAACCAAAGTCCACCCCTAAAAAATGGATGCGGCCATCACTGCATCCTCCAAAAATCCGCTTCGACTGGCGCCTCGCGTACATTCCGGATATCCCATTTCAAACCCAACTCCATGCCGCATCAACACCTCCAGGACAAAGCCTTTTTGCTGCTGCTCACCGTCGTCACCATCGCATTCGGCACGATCCTGTGGCAGTTTCACGGAGCCGTTTTCTGGGGTGTCATTCTTGCCATCCTCTTTGCGCCACTGCATCGCAAATTGCTTAGAAAAATGCCAAGGCACCCCACACTGGCGGCGCTGTGCACGCTTGGCCTGTGCCTGGTGGTGGTGATCCTGCCCATGGCCGCCATCACGGTGTCGTTGATTCAAGAAGCCACCGCCATCTATGAGCGCGTACGCTCCGGCCAGATCAATTTTGGACTGTACCTGCAACAGGTCATCGCCGCCCTGCCCGCCTGGGCCGTCAACCTGCTCGATCGCCTGCAACTGACCAGCGTGAGCGAGCTTCAACAAAAGCTTTCATCCTTTGCAGTGCAGGCCAGTCAATTCGTTGCGACGCAGGCGCTGAGCATTGGCCAAAACACGCTGGAGTTCATCGTCAGCTTCGGCATCATGCTGTATCTGCTGTTTTTCCTGCTGCGCGACGGTGCCAGCCTGGCGAAGCGCATCGGTCAGGCCACCCCCCTGGAAGAGGCCCACAAACGTCAACTGGTGGGCAAATTCACCACCGTGATCCGAGCCACGGTCAAAGGCAACATTGTGGTAGCTGCCTCTCAGGGCGCGCTGGGCGGCATGATTTTCTGGATCCTGGGCATCCAGGGCCCTGTGCTGTGGGGGGTTCTGATGGCCTTCCTGTCGCTGTTGCCCGCAGTGGGTGCCGGGCTGATCTGGGTGCCCGTCGCCATTTACTTTCTGGCAACCGGTGCCGTGTGGCAAGGGGTGGTGTTGACGGCGTTCGGAGTCTTTGTGATCGGGCTCGTGGACAACATCTTGCGCCCGGTTCTGGTGGGCAAGGACACCAAGATGCCCGACTACATCGTGCTGATCTCCACCCTGGGCGGCATGGCCTTGTTCGGCCTGACAGGGTTTGTGATCGGCCCCGTGATTGCGGCCTTGTTCATGGCCAGCTGGGACCTCTTTGCACCCTCGGCTGAAACGGACGCCCCCACCCGGTGATACCCGCTTTGCCCAGGCCAAGCGCGCCAATATCCCGGGGCATCACGCCCCAATGACCTCAGATAAGCTGAGCAGCAAAAACAAAAGCCTCCCAAGGGAGGCTTTTGGCGTAAAACGCACTTGAAAGTACGTTTTTGAATCGGGTGGTAGGACGTACAAGATTCGAACTTGTGACCAACGGATTAAAAGAGGCTGCCCGGCCTTTTTTCCAAGTCCTAAACCACGGCTTTCAGACGCACGCACCATGTCACCGGGTGCCAAGCGTAGCCAAATTTTGCTGTCTGCAGCTACGTTGGAGCTACGTTTTATGAGTGACCAAAAACATACCTTTGCCGCGCCAGTCAAGGCCCCTGATTGTTGGGACTGGATCAGGCCCGAGGACGTCGCGAGGCATGCCATCGCTGCGTTCTATTGGGCTTGCAACACCGTCAAAGCACCAAAGGGAGAGCGATTTCTTGCACCAGATGGAAGGCCCTACGCAGATCGGGAAACCTTCGCAGATTGCATGACCCATTTCTTTGACCTCCGCATCAAGGCGGAGGCCCATGCGCTGGGCATTGGCCACTACGCACCTGAAGCACAGATGTTTGAACGGTGTTCTCAACGGAACGCGCGATAGATCACTGAGCTTGTCCACAAAACCCACAGGCCGAAGGCCCGGCGACCCCCCGTCGCTTGCGACGAACGGGGGGTGGGAGCCGGGGAACCTGTGGGGGCTTGTGGTCAAGCGGCGTCCGCAGATTGACCAATTCTGGCCAATGGACTAACCCTAATCGTCTCATCCGCATCAGTCTGGCTTCAGGTGATCGGTTCGATCTCGGCCAGGTATTCAGTCAGCTCGGCATTGCGTCGCTTGCCGTCGAGACCGTGGTGAATTTCGCGATGGCAAGTCGGGCAGATCGCACCAACGAAGCGGGGGTGGTCTAGACCTCCGTCAGAGACACGAGTTGTATGGTGCGGCTCCAGGTAAGGACTGCCATCGATCCGCTTAAACGGCGCAGGTTCGTGACAGGACTCGCACTCGCCGCGCGAACGGAGCAGCACATAGTCCCTAACGGCTCGGCTGCGAATATAGAGCTTCTTTTTAGCCTCCTTGCCGCCGATCCCTTCACTGGCGCCAAACGCTGATAGTGCTCGCTTGCGGGCTTCATCTAGATCTAGCGTCGGTATAGCTGAGGTTATTTCTTCGACCTCCTCGGGTGGCAAGTCATGGGTTTCTCTACCTACTGGGACTAAATGGAACACGATGATTTGCCGATCGCTCCCCTCTCGGTCTGGGCCGCGCTGGATGCTGTGGCTGACATATGTGAACTCTCCGACGTATTTCTGACCTTTTCCCTTCCCTAGAGACTCGAACACATGCAGCGCGCGGCCATCCAGGGCATGGTTGGCAATGGAGAGGTTGCCCTTGGTGAGTTGCATATCCCCGACCTGCCCCTCACCGGTATACGAGAAGACACCAGCACTATCAAACGCATCGCGATAGCCGTACTGTGTACCTGAGTCGCCAGTGAACAAAAATATGGCCGGCGTTCTGTTGGAAGGAGAAATACCGCTCTGGCGGCTACCGCCGTATGGCACATTGATGTCCGGCCATCTGCGCCATGTCGTAGGTGCTGGCCAGCTTCTTTGCGTTCCAGCCCAACGGATCAAGAGGGGGAATTTCAGCTACTCCAGATACCTCCGGTGCGGCACCTGTGACAGACGAGTCCACCGCATTAAAAATGGCCTCGCTTGCGTCTGCAGCGTTGCCAGCATTTTTGGCGCTCGATGCAATGGTCTTGGCATCCTCTGGCGTGATGGAGCCAGCGCGCACTGCTGCATCAAGCTCCTGCCGAGCACCCCGCAGCATTGATCGGGTGCTGCCTTCATTGCGATCACGCGCATCCAACTCAATGGCGTCGGCCCGCACATCATTCAGACCGGCAATCTCCTGCGTGATTTCATTGATGCGAGCCTTTTGATCGGCTCGGTTGATGTAGGACGAGGCTGTTGCTTGCTCAAGGCGGTATTGCGCATCAGCAAGGCGCACACCAAGCACCTGCTCGCGCGTCGATCCAACTTGGTCCAGGCTTTCCAGCAGTTTGGAGCGGTTTACCCCAGCGGCTTCCACCGCTCCTGCTCCCTCTGCGGGAACTCCAGCGGTTGGGCCTGCTGGCTGTGCTCCCACAGCTTGCGGCGCTTCGCTTGGCTGGATGACAGCTGGGGCTGTTTCAGGTACTTCGGATGCTTGCGGTACGTCTTGGACATTCACTGGCTCCTGCGGGCGAACGACAAAGCCGCCATCGACCGGGATCACTGCCCCGGGCGTTTTCTTGGCGGCCAGCTTTGCAGCCATTTGCGTCTTGAAAGGCAGGCCGGATGGATTCAGGATGTCGGTGGGCGCGATGGCGCCCTGGCCCTGCGCCGCTGCCTTACTCAATCGGTCGGCCACTGAGTCAACTTGCGCGGGCGCCTCGGCTGCTGCACGGGCAATGCGCTGATCTGGCGTCATTCCTTGCTCGGCCTGCATGCGGCGCTGCACATCGGCCGGGGTGATGCGGCCGATGTCGAAGTCGCGCACGTAGGCGCGGGCTGCTGGCGTGTTCACCGAGCGCAGCCCGTCCAGGTAGTTCTGCACAGGGTCGGTGGGCAAGCTCAGGTCAGCCGGTGCAGTGCTTTTGCGTGGTGCGCGCTGCGTCAACTTGTCCAGTTCAGCGCTGCGACTTGCAAGTTCTGCTTGGATGCCAGGCTGGAAATCAATGCCGTTGTCATAGTTGACCTCGCCGATGGGCGCCAGTGACAGGGTGCTGACTGGCGGGCTTGCCGGGTCAAAGTTGTGGACCACACCTCCAATCTCTGGCGCGGCCTCCGGCGCTGGCTCGTTCTCTTTCAACAAGCGGTCCAGCAGCTTGCGGTTGTACTGCTGCACGCCCTTGGCCACATCGTCCCGGTTGACCACGGCGTATGCACGCAATGCGTCCTGCCGCGCGCCATCAGGCAGTGCCAGGATCTGGTCGCGCACAGGGTCATCCACTGGCTCCGGCATCGGCTCTGCTGCCGCTTGCTCGTCCACCAGCGGGGCACCAGCCTCCACCGCCTGGGCCTTGGCCTCCGTTCCGGCGTTCACCGAGCGGGTCATGGGGCCAGATTCGGGCACGGTTTCGGCGGCGCGGATGGCGTCGGCGGCTTGCTGGGCTGGCGGTTTGGCAAAGCCGCTCACAGCATTTGCGCCACCACCCATGGCCATGCCCGACAGCAGGCCCATCACAGCGGCCTGATCCACCCCCTCGTCCAGCGGTTTGCCCAGCGCTGCGTTCTGGAGCACCTGTTCCTGCACGGACTGCGGCAGTTCTTCCAGCACACCCTCGGACACCGCACCCTCCAGCGCGCTGCGCACCACACCCTTGCGGACAGCGGGGTTTGCTGCGGCGCTGGCCAGCATGGTGTCCACATCGGCAATGCCAAGTTTCTGCGCCACCTTGCCGCCCAGCAGCGTGAAAGCGCCCGTCAGCGCACCCGACGCCCCAGCCAGGGCGGACTGATTCATGGACAGCGTTCCGTCTGGCGTAGCCTGACGAATACCCTCAGCGCTGGAGCCTGCCCCAACAGCCCCCTCTCCAATTGCGCCAGCCAGCACGCCAGAGACTTTGGGCGCTAACGCTGTGACACCACGGCCAATCACGCCCCCCATCCCCATCAGCGGTGCAGACTCGACCAGGGTGTGGCCAATGACGCTCGGGTTTGCCAGCGCAGCACCCATCTTCCCCATGAAGCCGTCTGCCTGGCTGACAGCTTGGAACGCCTGCTTTTGCTTGTCCGAATACTGCTCGTTCAGGATTGCCTTGGCATCGCCGGGGCGAAAGCCAGCATCCTCCAGAGCCTTACCGGCGACGCCTCCGCTCAGAAGGTCGGCCATGCCAACAAACGCCTCTGGAACCGCAATCGCACCCTTGAGTGCGGACACCCCAACATCCTTGGCCACGGCGCCCCAGGTGCGGTCTGGCGCTGGCGGCTCGGGCATCTTGTACCCAAGCGCTCCGGCCAATGTTGCCCGGTCCATGTCTGGGTAGTAGACCTGCTGGATCACGCCCAGGGCAGACTCGTCGCTCAGGCCCTCCAGTTCCGGGATGCGCTTGCGGGCTTCTTGCAGATTCATGGGTGGCCTTCTTAAAGCAGTTTCAGTTGCCGCGCGCGCAGCGTCTCGACCTCAGTGAGCGGCGCACCTCCAGCAGCCGCTTCTTGGACGCGCAAAGTCAGCGCATGCCGAGCCATCGGTGATGCGAAGTCATCGCCCAGGGACTGCGGCGAGCGCGCCTCCTGTTTTGGCTCCGCCAACGGCTCTTGCGCTGGCCGATCTGCGCCACTTGAGCTGGAGCCAAAAAACGATTGCAAGGTGGCGGGCCGCCCACCGCTGTAGCTTGTCGCGGGGGGCGGTGAAACTGCCTGCTGCATGGTGGTCGTAGGTGCTGGCTTCGGCTCGGCCTTGCCCGTGGCGCTCGGGGAGGCGGGGGCACGAATACCGAGCGGATCTGCGGCCGACGCCGCGCCCCCCTGTTTTGCCGTGGGCATGTAGGGGTCCAGCAGTTTGTTCATGCGCAAGGACACGGCGGCCCGGTCTGCCAACAGCTTGTCTGCGCCTGGCGAACCGGGCTGCCAGTTGCCATCGGCCATGGCCTTGTACATGGCCGAATCCATGGCTTTGGCCTGGACCTCCAACGCTGCGTAAGACCGTTTCACCGGGTCCGGTAGCTTGCTTTCCTGCTCGAACACCAGCTTCTTGCGGGCAGCTTCTTCTCGGGCGATGCCAAGATGCCCGGCAGAAATTCCAAGTTGCTGCTGCTGCATCCGCAACTGTCCAGCGTCGTTGTCCGCCTTTTGATTCAGGCTCGCCACCTTCAAGGAGCGGTCAAAGTCTCCCGAGGAGAGATCACGCTGGGCCTTGCCGGTGTTCAACAACATCTGCAGCCCTGCCGCATAGTCACCTTTGCCCATCTCCCACGCGCCCAAGGCCCCCTGCATCAGTTCTGCGCGGCTCAACGTCTGGGTGGGCACCCCAGGTACATCCGACACCAGGGTGAAACGTTTGGACTTTGGGTCGTACCCCAGCATCGCGGGCACATCCGCATTGGGGTTGACGTACTTTTTCAGCTCGCCCAGAAACTCGTCATCATTGAGTTTCCCCAGCCGGTCCACTTCCGCCTTGCGGTCGAGATCAAGTTGCGCGGCCTTGCGCTGGCCGGATAGTCGCTCCATGGCGCCAACGTCGCGGCGGGCCACAGCCAAGCGCTCCAGGGCGCCAACACGGTCCAGTTCCGTCGCCTGACGCATCGTGACGGTGGGAACGGGCGATGCGCCAGCCTCCGAGGGGACCGATGTCGTATGGGTGGCGGGCAGCCCAAAGCGTCGGTTCTCCACATTCGCATAGCTGGCCGCCTCATCTACTGCCGCCTGCCCGCCCTGGCCGTGCAGCATCTGCGCTGATGGGTTGCTGAACCCCGAGGTGTTTTTGCCGACCGCCTGGCCGGTGCGCTGCAGATCCTCGACCTCGGAGAATGCGACGTCTTCCGCGCGCTGGAGCTTGTCCGCCCGATCCCATCCGGCTTTTTTGCGGGCGAATTCCTCGGCGTCGCGCTCGTCCTGCACCGCCTGGCGTTTGGCGTTCAGCGCATCATGGAAGGCGCGCATGCCGAAATTGAAACCGTTGTCGAAAGCGCCCATAGCGTCCGCCCCTGTAGCGTTGATGCGGCCCGACACGGGCCCTGGTGGCTACTCTCGCTTGGGTTTCCTCGGAGTCAACGCCGAGGTCTACTTTCCTCCTGGCTGCAGCGCCTATGCCAAGTTTGTGCTTGTGTATCCTGTCGGCTACAATAAAACCATGTACAGCGTCATCGAAACGGAGGAATTCGCCCAATGGATGGCGAGCCTGCGCGATACGCCAACTCGCATTCGGTTGCAGCGGCGTCTAGGGAAAGCGTCGCGCGGCAACCTGGGCGATGTGAAGCCGGTTGGCGGCGATGTTTATGAAATGCGCGAGTTCTTCGGCCCCGGCTGGCGCATGTACTACGTGAAGCAAGGGGCCGCGATCATCCTGATGCTTGGTGGTGGCGACAAAGCCACCCAAGATCGCGACATTGAACGAGCCAAAGCAATGGCTCTGGAGTTGCAAAATGAGCAAGATCAAGACCCGCCCGTTTGACATGGCCAACTACCTCGGCACCGAGGAAGAGGTAACAGAGTACCTGCGCCAAGTTCTGGAAGAAGGCGACCCTGCTGAGTTGGCCGCAGCTTTGGGAGATATTGCCAGGGCCAGGGGCATGACCCAGCTCGCGCGCGATACAGGGCTGTCCCGGGAGAGCCTTTACAAGAGCCTGTCTGGTGAACGTGCGCCCAGCTCGGACACCCTGTTCAAAGTCATCCACGCCATGGGGTTCAAGCTGACCCTTGAGCCCGCACACGCCTGAGCCATGACTGATATTCAACTGCGCGGACTGGTTCTTCAACACCTCTACTCAAAACGAGGTGACCACAATTACCTCCCGAAAGGAGGTGACTTCAATCCTCCGTTGCAGGAAAGTGACTTGATTCGCATCTGTGATCAGCTGCTGCAGCATGGGTTGGTGAATGCAAAAATAAGCGAGCTTTTGAGGGGCGGTCGCTTACTGTTGGTCTGCAACATATCGGCGCGTGGTGTTGACGTAGTAGAGACTGGCATATCACCAGATTTGAGGATAGATCTCATGACCAACCAGACAGTAAACATCTCTGGCTCATCCTATGTGACTGTCGGAAACAACAATCAAATATCCATTCAGCACAGCGTGCAGGAATTGGTGAAGGTGATTGAGTCCAGCAACGCGACGCCAGAGCAAAAAGCGGAGGCAAAGGGATTGCTCAGACAATTCCTTGAACATCCTCTCTTGGCATCGATTGCTGGTGCTGCAATAGGTCTTCTCTGACAATACACCCCCCCCACGAGCGCAACACGCCGCCAGGTGTTGGCCAGTTCATCCAGACCGGCGAAGTCATCGCATAGCCTGCACTACTCTGCTAAATTTCTCCGCCAAATAGGAGCGTACGCATGAATAAACTGGTTCAGGTCTCGGTGCTAGGTTTCGCTGTGGTGGTGGCGGGGTGTGCGAGCCTTGAGACAGACGTGAGGAACTACACCACCCTTCCTCCGAAGACGGCGGATGGATACGGTTCTGTCTTCGTCTACACATCCCCGGAGGAGAAATCGTCCCTGGCGCACGCCGAATACCTGCGAAAAGTGAAGGCCGGCTTTGCAAAAAACGGCTTCAAGGAAGGTGCACCGGGCAATACTGACTTCGTTGCGTTTTTCCACTACGACATTGAGCAATCCGGCGTCCGCGCGAATGTCTCTACGCCCATCTACATCGGTGGCAACTCTGCATTTGCGGGCGGATTCAATGCGGCTCAGGCAGCTGGTGGCAGCTCGGTATCCACACAAACCCAATGCACACGCATGTTTTCGATGCGGCTTTTCCGCGCTCACGATTTCGCTGCGGCAGACCGCGCAAAGGGTGAGCGCCCAACACCAGTCCACGAACTGCGGGCTGTGAGCACGGGGTCAACGTGCGATCTGGGACAAGTGCTCCCAACCCTCATTGATGCGGCCTTTGAAAACTTCCCTGGAGAGAATGGCCGAACCGTTCGAGTAACCAAGCCGCTTTAACGCGGACCCGGCATTTTCCCGAGCGCCCACGAAGTTCCAATCCCCGCAGCCGCTCCCAAAATCGTGCTCATTGGATTGCTGCTGGCAGCGATTTGATCCTGGCCATTTTTGAAAGAAGCCTGCGCGCCATACATATTCGTCGCGTTGCTTCCAAACTGGCCCGCCATCGTCCCCGCAGCCGTAATGCCTGCATTCATTCCGGCCGCCCCCTGGTTGGCGATGGTTGTTCCTGACGCCCCAAGACCGGCCCCGGACATGGTGGCCTGCATGCCCATGCTTGGGTATCCGGCCAGCGCGTTCGTTGCCCTGTCCGTCAGCGCGTAGCCCTCCTGCCGCGCCTGGGTACGAGCACCCGTTTTGGCCTGCGCCGTGCTCAGGGCCTGCGCCATGCTCATCTGGTTGCCCAGTGCGGCCATCTTCCCATCTGCTGGATTGACGCCCTGGCGGGCCATGGCGCGCCCGCTCTGGTCCTTCGCCGCAGCGAACGACTGCGCCACATCGGCCCCTGCCTGTCCCGCCAGCTCTTCGCGCTTGGCCTCCGTGTTGAAGGTCTGGGCGTCCTGCGCCAGCGTGTCCTGCATCGTGGTGAGCACTCCACGCCGGCCGAGCGTCCACTTGCGGTCTTCCTGGCTCTGGTCATAGGCTGTGCGCGCTGTGTCCAGGCCGAACTGCATCTGCTCTTTTTGCAGCGGCAACGTTTCATCCGACTGCTGCAGGAGGCGCTGCATCGCGCCATCCTGCACGCCCATGCTCTTGATCTGCGCCTCAACCAGGCGCGGATCTGGCGAGGGTGCGTTACTTGATTTGGACCCCATGGTCAGTCCTCCAGAAAGCGGCAGTTCTCCCGCCACATGACAAAAATCACCACATCGCCGCCGTCTGGCGCCGCGCCCTTGAGCCGGGCCTCTTCTTGGTAGCCGAAGTGCTTGTTCAAGCGCATGGCCTCGGTGTTGCTCGCGTTGACGTATCCGCTCAGGCGCTGGACGCCACACACGCGAAATGGGTATGCGAAACCTGCCCGCAGAAAGTCGCGGGTCATCCAGCGCTTGCCGGGAACACCCGCCAGGTGGACCCAGATGTTTTGCCCGTTGAAGCCTTCATAGATGGCTGCGGCCACCAACTCCCCGTGCTTGCGCAGCCCAATGCAGCGCATGCCATCGGTGCGGGCAAGGCCCTGGATCAGGGACTGCGCAAACGGCAGCACCCGGTCCAGGTCGTAATCAAATTGAGAGGTGACGGACACAGCTTCCCAGCGAACGGCCCGACACGGGCCCTAACGGCTACTGTCCCTCCGGTTTCCTCGGAGTCAACGCAGTGCAAAGTTAGTAGCTGCTAGCCGTTGACTCCGAAAGCAATTGGTGTATGGGGTCTTATTGACGGTATGGGAAAGAAAGGAGAGAATGCAAGCACCGTGATACCTGACGCACGGATACTTCAATGAGCACAACTGCTATCAAACACCATTTTTCCCCGGGCAAGACGACATCGCCTGGCGGAGAGGTGCGCGTGTTCAAAAGCGCGAAGTCGCCGAAGAAGGTAAATCCGTCACTGGTGCCTATCCCGAAGCTATCGGAAAAGACTCGCCGAACTTTTGAGGCTATTTCCGACCCAAAGAACGCCCACCTTTTCACGGTGGAAGCTTCGCTCAAGGCATTTGCTCACATCGAAGTTTGATTCGGTGTAGGCTTGGCAACCAAACTTACCAGAGCTCTCTGGGATTTACTTGAGAGCTTGGGCGAGGACGCAGGCAACTTTGCCGCCGAATTTGACCATTGGAAGTCCCTTGGTTCCTCTGGCGAGTACAGCCATTTTTGGTTTGGTAAAGATGGTGCATATAGCGCTCCGAAGGTAAACGGAGTTGCGAACATGCTGCGCCATGTTCATTTGGCACCGCAAGCAGATGTAGCGCAGCTCAGACGCTGGAAGCATGCTCACCGCAAAGGCTCAAGAAAGACCAGCGACAGGGCTCTTGTGTATGTAAGCGACCCATACAGCGGACACTTACTGATCTACATCTTGGACGAGCCTAATGCTCACGCGGTTGCCGATATGGCTACCGCGCCCCATCGGGCGGCAATGCTGCAGTATGCCAAGATTGCCGACCACTTCCTGCAGACGGGGCTGGTTTTGGCGTAGTCCAACGCCTCAATGCACTGCTGCGCCCTTACCACCCCGCCAGCGCCACCCGCTTCCAGGTATTGGCCGCCGTGCAGAAGTAGGCGTAGTTCGCATCCCAGGCAATCTGCCCCTGGGTTCCGGCCGAAGTGGCAGTGGCAGGGACTGCGGTCACCCCACCCAGCACCGTCATGCTGCTCAGGATGTGCAGCGGTAGCGGGGTGCCTGATCCAGCCCGGTTGTACGACACCAGATACCCGATCCCTGCGCTGTAGGCCATTTCGACACCCGATCCGGAAGTCGGTGCCGACACCCCGGTTGCACGGATCGTCTTGCTGGCCTCCACGCGCCCATTGGCCTCCACTGCCACGCCGGAAGCATTCGAGTTCGTCACCTCCAGGGTGGCCTCGGTGGCGCTGTTGCCGGTCAGCTCCAAGGCGGTCCCGCTGTCGTTGACCACAGACATCACCGGCACGCCCGCTTGTGCACCCTTCACCCAGGCCACAGGGACAGCCCCGCCCACACTGCGCATCACCTGCAGCGGGATACCGCTCGCGTTGTCCGATCGCATGCGCAGGTACGGTGCATCCGTGGTCATGCCCAACGTCATCAGCTGCTTGTTATTGGCAGTCATGCCGCGCAGCTCGCCGCGATCCAGCACCCAGCGGGCGCTGCTACCTGGCCCCGTCGTCAGCAGGCCCTGACCAATGCGCACCTCACCGTTGAAAAGGAAGGAATTGCCATCCCAGAGCAGCCCAGTGGGTGCGATGACCGGCGTCCCGTTGACCGTGATGTTGGTGGCCACGATTCCACCGGTCCCGCCGCTGTAGAAGTCGGTGTTGTAGGAGCCAACGTAAAACGTGGACGAATTGGGCACACCCCACACCACATAGGGTTCGTTTGGATTGATGCCTGTTGCCCCACCGTTGCTGCTGAAAATCGTGTAGTCGCCCACCACATAGCCATGGTTGGCCAGCGTGATCGCGTCGGTGGATGCAGCAGCGCCACTCGTTGGCAGCGCTGGCTTGCCAAAGCTCACCTTATGTTGCCCGCCCGAGTAGCCCAGGAAGAAGCCCTTGCCCGCGTTGTAGTCCGTCTGCCCGCCCCGGATGTGCCCGGTGTTCTCCACACTGATCGTCTTGCCGTTGATGGCATCTGCCGCCAGCTGCGCCCCGGCAATCGTGCCCGTCACCACCAGGGAGCCGTCGATGTAGGCTGTCACATCCACCCAGGTGCCAGGGTTCCCGGCCACACTGCACTCCTTGGCGCCGCCCGTGTAGCTCACGATGTCCCCCTTGATGGGAGTCGTTGGCACCGCACCGGCTGCGCTGGCAATGCTGGCGATCTGCGCTGCCGCCGTCGTGGCGCTCCAGGCCCCGGTAATCTTGGTCACGATGTTTCCACGCACGCCGGTACTCCCTGCGCCACCTGTGGCGCCCGCTTTCTGCTTGTAGATCGCCTGGGCGTCATAGGCCGTCGCCCCTGTTCCATCGGGGCGGGTGTAGGCAATGGCGTACTCCACGCGCGCCGTGTCGGCCGTGGCGGCGCTGTGCGCAGCAATGGTCGCCGTGGTGGTCCCCGTACCAGACACCCCACCCGCAGTGATACCGGTTGCTGTTCGCGTCACGCCCGTGATGGTGCAGGCCACGCCGGACACGAACACCTGCAGCGTGGTGCCTGATCCCGCGTAGCTGCTCACCGTGCCGGCCGAGTCGCTGGGCAAGGCATGCGACGGGTTGCTCATCGCCACCACCGGGGCATCCACCCCATCGACCGTGCGCACCAGGGTCACGGCATCCGTGATGCCATCACACACCGTCGTCACCGTTACCTTGGTGTTCGCCCCGAAGTCCGCCTTGCGCAAGTAGGCCGTGCTGGTGGCCACGGCAGAGTTCTGCGTGACAACGCTCCCACCAGAGGCCGCCGTGTAAAGCGTGACCGTAGGCGATGTGGCCCAGGTGACGTTGGCAGTGGTGTTCTGCTTGAGCACATCCAGTCGGATTGCGTCAGGCGTCTGCACCGCATTGGCGCTGTTGGCCTTGAACACTAGGCTGTCGGCAGTCAGGATGGCCGTCTTGGCGCTGGCTCCGTCTGCCCCGTTGGTGCCATTGGTCCCGTTCGTGCCGTCCGACCCGTTGTAGGACAGCAGGCGCGCGGCCGCCCACTCCGTGTAGGCGATGGCGTCCGTGTCCGTCACGCTGGCGGCCGTGGCCATGGTCGCCCACAGGTACTGCCCACCGCTGGCCGGGATCGTGGTGGACCAGGTGCCAGCCCCAGAGGTGGGCAGCGTCCCCGTCAGCGCCTTGGTCGAAAACGTCCAGGTGGCATCCGCACCGGGGTTGGTGATCGTCGGCGCCGTTGCGCCGGCCGTGCGCATGTAGAGGTACACCGTGGCCGTGTTCAGCCCGTTGGCCCCATTGGCGCCGTTGTCGGCCAGCTTCACTGGGGTGGACCACTCCGCAACCGGGATGCTGTCTGTGTCCGTCGCACTCGCGGCCGTGGCCACCGTGACATACAGTGGGTCCGTGCCAGTCGGTGGCGTGCTCGCCCATCCTGTGCCGGTGGGCAGTGTCAGCGTTTTGGTCGAGAACGTGTAGCTGGATGCCCCGCCGCTTCCGTCCGACGTACCCCCCGGCTTGTGCGCCGTGGTCAGGGCCGTGGCCGAGCGCCGGTAGGCGAACACCTGGGCCACATTCTGCCCAGCCGCACCGGTATCCCCCTGCTCACCAGAGATTCGCACCGCCGTACCCCAGGCAGGTGCCGCAGCGGGTGGCACCACCACGCGCGTCTGCATCCACAGGTATTCCCCCGAGCCCAGGCTGGGTGGCGCCGTGGTGTAGCCGGTCGTTGGTGCCGTGGTGGCGCTGGTGTTCTTGGCGTACTGGGCCTCCAGATACTGTCCCGCTGCCCCGGTGGCCCCGGCCGCGCCGTCCAGCCGAACCGGAGTGGACCATGACCCGCTCACCGCATTGGTCAGCACATCCCGCAGCGCCGTGCTCATGTACAGCGGGTTCGACCCCGAAGGTGGTGCGTCGCTCCACCCCTGTGCCGTGGGTTCGCTGGCCGTGCTGGGCGCCGATGGTGCCGATGCAGCCCGGATGAATACATAGTCGGCATAGAACCCGCTCACCCCCTGCAGCGCCTTGGTCAGCACAAAGTCCTTGGTCAGGGTCGGCCCGCCCGTCACCGCCGCCTGCAGCGTGATGACCGCCACCTTGGTCGCATCGGGCCAGGAGCCTTTGGCCGTGGCGCTGTATGCGCCCGTGCTGCTGTTGATGCTGGCCGTCACCCCCTGGCCGTTGGCCGCAATGGAGTACGTCACCCCGCTGGTCAGCTTGGTCGCCCCTCGATACACCTCCATGGTGCCCGTGGCCGCGCCAAACCCGCCCGACACAGGGGCGCCAGAGCTGTTGCAGGCCACGCCCGCAGAATCGTTCGTCAGCCGAGCCGTGTACGCATCGGCACCGTCGCGCAGCTTCACCAGCGTCACAAAGTCGGTGTACGTTGTGCCCCCATCCGTCAGCGTGATGCTGAACGCAGCGGTATCGCCCGTCATGTCGGCCACATTGATGGTGGCCGTGCCCACCGCCCCGGCAGCCGTCACCGTCACATCGGCAGGCATGGAGCCTGAATACCCCGACAGCGCCGCCCACTCCAGGGTGCCGGTCAGCGATCCTGTCACGTTGGCCGTCAGCGTCACCGTCGTGTTGACGGGGCTGCCCGCTGCGTCGTACTTGAAAATCTGGCTGCTGTACGACAGGTAGATGCCCGCCTCGGATGTGATTTCATCGAGCGTGGGCCCGGTAGCGCCTCCCACCTTGAGCGAGCCGTTGATATACACCGTGCCCGTCACAGTGTCCACGCCGAAGGGAATGCGTGCCGCACCGGGGCTTGCCGGGTCGATCTCCCCGGGGCCTGTGCCCACCGTTTCGCTCGCGCCCACAAAGGCGATCTTGTCGGCCTGCAGAATCAGTGCCGACGAGCCCACACCCGCCGCACTGCTGGTCGCCGCCAGGCCAATCCCGGCCACCGCCCCGCCCGCGTTGAGCTTGAGGGTGTACTGGGCCTCCAGTCCGTCCGCGCGACTGGCCACGGCGCTCATGCGCTCCTCGATCTTGGCGCTGTTGCCCGTTCCGGCGTTCACATAGGTCGAGCCATTCCAGCGGTACAGCAGCTCTGCGTCGTTGGTCAGCGGGTCGGCATCTGCATCGGGGTTCGTCACCCGGTAAAACTTGCGCGGGTCGCCCACTGGAACCGCTGACACCAGCGCCGCCAGGGTGGCATACGGGGACGCCGGCAGATTGGGCAGCAAATCGGTCGAAGCCACATCCACCGTCAGCCGCGCCTCCAGCTGGGTGATCTGCTCTGCGCGCGCCTCGTCGGCTGTCACGCTGGCCACCTGCACCTCGCGCACGCCGGCCTGCGCCGTTTCCACCGCTGCCGTGAGTGTTTCGCTCACCATGGCCAGGGACCGCGCCTGGTCCTGCACCACAGTCTCCACGCGGCGGATGTCGGCACCGCGTTGCGTCGCTTCATCCAGCACACTGCGCGCCAGGGCTGCGCGAACCTCCTGGGCCAGGTTGTTGAAGCGGGTGGGGTCATCAATCTGCTGGGACAGCGCTTTGAACAGGCTGGACTGCTGGATCGCCGCGGCAAACTGCTGGGCCGACACCGAAGCCGTCACGCCGCCACCCAGGTCGATTTCCAGGCCACCCGAGCCAAACGTCGGTCGGGCCGACAGTACCCGGCCCAGCTTGGCAATATCCACCCCTGCCAGGTCGCGCACCGTCAGAACGCGCTCGGCCGCATCACCGCGCGATCCCTCACGCACCTCCAGCCGCTCAGTCACCGCCGCCACCCACCGGGCCAATGCAGGGTCGGCGGGATTCACCCGGGGTAGGGCGGGAAGTTTTGCTTTGTCGCTCATACGGCCTGTAGCTCCTGGGTGCTGCCCGCGACAACCACGCGGGTCACGCGAGACTGAGATTCCACGTCCACCTCAAACTCCAACCAGCGGCCGGAGGGCAGACGTTGTGGGTTGATGTTGGTCACTGTGGCGGTGTGCACCAGGGTGCCGTCGCCATACAGGCGCAGCGTCACCGGGGCAGCCGGGGTCTGGTCCCCGTACACCTTGAGCCAGGCCATGGAAGCCTGGGCGGGCATCGTCATGCGTTTGGACTTCCAGCGCGCCGTGCGCCGCGTCTCTCCACCGAACACCGCCAGAATGCTGGTCCCACTGGCGACAAACAGCGTGTCGCTCACCAGCTCGGTGTACGAGGCATCTGCCTGCAGGGCCACACGGCCCAGCTTCTTGGTTGCCAGGTCGAAGGCCAGGCACCCCTTGGTCCCGTTGTTGTAGAACAGGTAGTACACACCCTCATGCTCCATGGCGAACATTGAGCTGGGGGTCAGCGCCTGCCAGTCCTCGCGGGTGAACAGCCCCTGGCTCACCACCTTCACGCCCGTGGGGTCGGCCACGCACAGACCGTCAGGCGATGCGTACAACACGCCGCCCTGCACTGCAGCAATCGAGCGGGCCGACGCGCAGCTCTGGTTGCTCTCCATCTTCACAGCCGACATCGAGGCCGAATCTGCACCGCTGATGAAATACGGATTCCCAGTGGTCCCCACGAACAGCGTCTGCCCGAACACACCCATGCCGACAATCGGGTGCTCCGTCGTCACCTGGTACTCCACCGGCCAGGCATACGGCACGTAGGGCTCGCAGAACGCCACCGTGTTGCCGGTGAACCCGGCCATGATCCCGTTGGGCATCCCCACCAACCCGCGCAGGTCAGCGGGCGGCTCCAGCCAGGTGGTAGTGGGCAACACCTCTCCCAGCGCGGAGGCGGCCACGTTGCCGGTATAGGAGGTTGTGGCAATGGGTAGCTCTACCTCGAACTGAAACGCGGCCGAAGCACTCCCCACATTGCTGCGGTAGATGCGCCAGTGGGTGATGGCACGGCTGGCGTAACTCCCCCCGGCGCCCACGGCGGGCAGGCCCAGTGCCAGCGTGTCGTTCTGGTCCAGCTCCACCAAGTCGCTCACCGGAGACGGCGCCGATTCCTCGCCCCAGTCGCTCACAAACGTCACCACGTAAAAGCGGGTTTCCACCTCCCGGCGCACGGCGTATGGCACCAGGGCCGTCACACCGCCCATGGTCGTGACCAGACTCTGGATTTCGGAGTTCTCCCGGCTGATCCGCTCCCAGCGGTCCAGGCCCTTGGCCTCGATGGCCCGGATCAAGGATGCACCTCGCTGCTGCATCGAAATCAGGCGCTCAGACACACCCGCCTTGACAGCTTCCTGCGCCACGACCGCCTCGCTGTAGGTCTGCATGGCTAGTTCATAGGCTGCCAGCGCCGCGTCATAGACCACCCAGTCGGGATGGCGCACATAGTTTCCACCTTCTGCACCATAGCCCTCCAGTGAATACTGGCCCACCGTGGGCTTGGTCGGAGCTGTCGGGCGGCTTCCCGGCGCCGTGCCGCCCGGGGGTACAGTAGAGGCACTGGCCAGCACCTGCGCGAACTCGCGCGCCAGGGCGTCCAGCTCGTTGCGCTCGCTCTGCGCATAGTCGGCCACCGACAAGATCACGTCCGCCGCGTTGGTGATCGTCTCGATCATGTTGGTGTTCAGCAGCGGGGTCGTTCCATCCGGCCCCAGAAGCGCTGCCAGCGCAGGCGACACCGTGGCGGTATTGAGCTGGAACTTGTAGGCCATGCAGGGCAGCGGGATATACAGCTTGCCTGCGCTCTCCACCGCGCCTAGCGGCGAAGGCTCCAGCCCCAGCTCAGTCGCCCGCGCCGTCGTGATCTCCGCCACCAGACACCAAGGTTGCGCCTGCAGCGCTGCCGGCACGGCGGCATTCGACGGGAACAGCAGGCCATAGTTACCGTATGGCCCCGCCAGAATCGTCGTCCCCTGAAAATGCTGGCTTGCCCCAGAAGGCATCCGGTGCGCCGCGATGGCCGCGCGGATCGAGCGCGCACCCTCTCCGTAGCAGAACGTGTCCGCTTCTTCCCAGGTCACTTCGTCCACCGCCGTCACCGTCACCACGGGCTTGGCCGGTAATGGCACGCCCAGCTGGCGGTCAGCACCCGTGATGTCCATGGCGCGCGGAGGCTGCGCGGTTCCGCTGTCGATGCTGTAGTAGGTGCGCTTGTTCACGTCCCCGTTGATCTGCCCACGCACATAGCTGCGTGCCTGCGTGCTGGTGATCCAGGGTTGTGATGGGTCGATGCGAAACAGCGACTTGGTAGCCGCCACCGACGTACCCACTGATACATCGCTCTTGAGCGGTCGGAACTCAGCGGTGCCCGCGAACAGGTTGCTGTTCTCCTGCGCGGCAGCATCCGGCAGAGCCCGCGCAGACACGGACGGCATCTCGCCGCCGAAGTTCTCAATCTTGATGACGGCCATGGGTGGCGCTCCCTGTCACTGGCCAGGCTTCGCGGTGCGCCCGGACATCAAGCGCGTGGCCCGTAGCTTGTCCTGCGTAATACGCTCGCTCTCGGCTGCAGTCAGCGAGTAGTTCACTGACGGTAACGGCGTACTCAGCGACGGTGGCGGGGGGAGCGTCAGCGATTCGGCGGGCCGCGTCGGACAGTTGTGCGCGCAGGCTGTCAGAAGCAGCGCGCAGGCTGTCAAGCTCAGTGCGCAAAAGCGCTTCACGGGTTCGGGCAGCATTGATGGCCTCCTGGTACGTCTTGTTGATGGCGCGCTCGTCGGCGCGGGCCTGGCTCACAGCATCCAGGCGCTCGTTCGTCTGCTCCAGCCGGACCTCGGCCACGGCGGCGTCCATGCGGGCGTCCTGAAAGAACCAAGCAGCAAGTGCAGCGAGCAGGGCTGCTGCGACATGGGTGTAGATCACGACGCCTCCTCCCGGCACAGCTTGCGTTCGGCCTGGCGGCGGTTCTGCAGGCCCTGCACGTACTGGCCGTCCGCATAGCTCCAGTTCGGCGTTCCATCCGGGCGCCGCGCAATCAGGTCGCAGCCGGCCAGCACGTTGCCCGCGTTGATCTGGCGCACGGCGGCGCTGTTGCACGCCCCGTCCTTGCCCACATTGATTGCGAAGATCGTCAGACCGACAAGGCGGCTCGCCGTGAGGTAGTCCCAGTTCACGCAGCCCAGCACCGCATAGCCGTACTCCAGCAGCGTGGTCTTGTTCACCTCGCGGCACTGGTCGTCGGTCAGCTTGGCGCCCACCGGGGCAGCCCAGTCAGTGCGGCCCGCGCAGTAGGTCGGCAGGCCACCGGCCAGGTTGTCGCGGTACACCTGCAGAACGTTGCCCTCCACCCGCTCCAGCGTCGAGAAAGCCAGCGGGCTGGTCAGTGCGGCCAGCAGCACGGTCGGGATCGCTCCCTTGCGCAGCAGGGCAACCGGCTTCTGCGGTGCGCGCGGCAGGGTGAACGTCATTGATACATCCCCATCTTGGCCGCGTGCTCCTGGCGCTCGCGCTCGGCACGTTCCTCGATCAGCTTGCGCTCGGCCACGTACACCCGGCGCTTGTGCACCGTCTGGTACACCTGCAGCACAAAGCCCAGCAGGCCGATCACCATACCGAACACGATGGCGAACTCGTTGAGCGTCAGCCCACCGATGAACGCCGTGGCCCCGCCACCGTAGGTCATGCCTGTAGCCAGCTTGGAGCCCACAAAGGTGGTGGTGTGCTGTACGGCCTGGTCGGTGGCCTGCTGTTTGAAGTCCATTCGCTACTCCTGAGTCCAGATTGCGCACATGCTTCACGCAGTCGCTTTGATGTAGTAAGTCATACCCTGTGGGGCTGTGACGTTCGGCACCCAGAACAGCGTCCCGATGTCGTAGGAGGCTTGGTAGATCGTGGCAGCAGTGCTGCCACCATAGGCAACAGCCGCAAATACACCGTTGCCGTAGGTGACTGATGCCCAGCTGGCAGAACTCGGCAAGGTTCGAGCTGTCCAGGTGATCCCATCTGGTGATGTGGCGGCTGCTGTGTCGCCGTTGGAACGCGAACGAGATAGGGCGAAGGAAGGAAACGACCGGCTGCCACTGCACTGCGAAGTCCAAACCCTGGGGCTGAGTACGGGGGTGAGGCGGGATCTGTACCGCCAAGAAAAGAAACCAAAAGCAGCGCTACGCCAACCGGAGCGGTCAATCCGGCAAGCCCTTGACGACAGGGGCAAAACCGCAGCGCATTCGTTGAGTGCGCTGCGGTTTACGGGCAAAAGCCACTTCACAAACTTTGAACCGGTGCGTGAATTCCCCCTGGCAAGTAGCCCACCAGTAGCTCCGGCATAGGACGCCATCCTGTGCCCTTCCCTGCTTCGGCAGGGCTTTTATTCCCTCCCCTCCTGCCTTGCGCAGGGGTTCGCCCCGCCTGTCGGGGCTTTTTTCTTCCCCACCAGCCCACCACCGCGTGGGCTTTTTCTTTGGAGCCTGCAATGACAAAAATCACCGGTGATGCCGTCGCGCTGGTCAGCAAATACACGCGCTTCGACCCAGCCAACCCGGAGAAGACCGCTGCCGATGAGTTCAGCATCGTGAGCAAAGACAACCTGACCAAGGAAGGTGCACTGCGCGCTCATTGGGCAAAAGATGGCTACATCCTGGTCGGCATGGCCCGCATTGAGATCGAGCTGCTGCCGCAGAAGGAAATCACCACGAAAGCTGTGGCCACGCTGCGCCAGCAGAAGGAGCAGGTTCTTGCCACCGCACAGGCAGAAGCCACCCGCATCGAAGGCCAGATACAGAGCCTGCTGGCGATTGAGCACGTCGTAGAAGCCTGACATGGCCCGCAAGTTCCGCTGGACGCGCGCCCTCTACCGCCGCGCGCACCGCGAGGCCCGTGTCTATGACGGCTACGGGTTCATGTACCACGGTGAGCCTGCCCTAGTCCGGCGCTGGCGCGAGCTGTGGGACCAGCACCCGCAGCACGACGACCCGCTGACGCGGCCCCACTGGCAGCGATACCAGCCAGACGACGGAATCCCGTTCTGAATTCACCCAGCCCGCACCCAGCGGGCTTTTTTCCGCCCAGGAGGCGCAATGCAAAACGTACACGACACCTTCCAGCGCATCTTTGCAACCAACCCGGCAGTGCCTCAAAAGATGACGCGCAGCGAGATCAATGACGACGACACGTATGTGATCGATGTTGCCCGCCGCACGATTGTTGGGCAGTACGGGCCATCAAGTGCAACCGCTCAAGTAGCGCGCACACAAGGCCTCCCTCTGCGGCCTGGACAGGCTCTGCTGCGAGGGATGCAGCTCAAGGGTTCGGGGTTGATTGATCTGGAGGCAGCATGACACGCGCCCCCTCATACCTTGACGACAACACCCGCACATTTGCCCGCACCTGCCCCGGCTTTGGCAAGACAGCAGCCCAGCAGGCCATAGCAATCGAGGTGTACCGCACACCGCTTTACAAGCGCCTGCTTTGGGCCTTCTGCCGTCGCGGCTGGTTGATCGTTCCCGCTGTGATTGCAGGGCTGGTGCTGTCCGGCTGCACATCAGACATTGACGACGCGATTGCAGTGCATGCCGATCTTGCCGATGCGATTGCGCAGGCGGGGAAGGGAGAGGCGCCATGAGGTTCCTCGCAGAACTCCGCGAACGATACCGCCAGTACCGCCTGGGCAACTCTCGATGGGTTGCGCTTCGGGCGGCTTGGTTTTTGACAAGGAGCAGGTAATGCACCCAATGCTTCAAGAGTCTTGCGATGAGGCCGTGGCCTGCGCGCAGATCGAGTACGACCAATCACACCGAGGAACATCAAATGAGCATCGCCACACTGATTTTGGGCAACAGCGGCAGCGGCAAGAGTACCAGCCTGCGCAACTTGGACCCAGCGCGGACGCTGCTGATCCAGTGCATCAAGAAGCCCCTGCCTTTCCGCACTAAGGGCTGGGTAACGCGCGTCACGCTCAAGGGTGAGGGTAACGTGATCCAGACCAGCGACCCAATGGTGATCGAGAAGATCCTACGCACCGCACCTCATGATGTGATCGTGGTGGACGACTACCAAGCCGTGATGGTGGACGAACTCATGACCCGCAGCAGCGAGAAAGGCTATGAGAAGTTCACGGACATTGGAAAGCACGCATTCAACGTGTTCCAAGCGGCGGGAGCGCGGCCAGAGCATCGCCGGGTCTACATCCTGGCGCACACGCAGACTGACGACTTTGGACAGGTCCGCATGAAGACCGTCGGCAAGATGGTTGATCAGACGCTGGTGCCAGAAGGCTATTTCACCATCGTCCTGCGCACCGAGATCATCAACGGCCAATACCTGTTTGCCACGCAGACGAACGGTCAGGACTGCTGCAAGTCGCCCATCGACATGTTTGCAGACCAGCACATCCCAAATGACTTAGCCGCCGTAGATGCCGCGATCTGCGAGTTCTATGGCATCACCGAAACCGCCTGATTTTCCAACCACGAAAGTAACGACCATGTATCAACTTGACACCCAAGCAGCACGCCACGCAGACACCGCAGGCGCAACCATCAAAGAGATCGGCAAGTATGTTGGCGAATTCACACAAGCCCAGGACATCGTGACCAAGAAAGGCGGGCGCGGCGTTTCCTTCATCTTCAAGGCCAACACCGGCCAGAAAGCCAATCTGGCCATCTACACCACTGGGGCAAACGGCGACCGCTACCAGGGCTATGACACGCTGATGGCCATCATGACCTGTATGCAACTGCGAGGCATCAAGCCAGCGCCTGGCAAGGTAACGCGCTACGACTACGACACCAAGAAGGAAGTGATCGAAGACGGAACCGTGTTCCCCGATCTGCACAAGCCGATTGGCGTGCTGCTGGAAACCGAGGACTACGAAAAGCAGGATGGAAGCATCGGCACACGCATGGTTTTGAAGAACGTTTTTCAGCCCGGAACCGAGCTGACCGCAAGCGAAATCCTCGATAAGAAAACGCAGCCTGTCGCGCTTGCAAAAATGGTGGAAGGTTTGCGCCATCGCCCATTGAAGGGCGCACGGCCCACAGCGCCTCGCAGTGCCGATGGCGCTGGCGGGCCACCTGCCGGGCATCCTGCATCGTCTGGCTTTGACGACATGAATGACGACATCCCTTGGTGATATGCCAGTCAAGGATTACGCCGCATACGCCCGGTCACCCAAAGGCGTAGCAGCCAGGGCAAGGGCGCATGCAAAGTATCTTGCCAAACGCGAAGCACAGAAACCACAACCCAAGGCCAGCACTGCCGCAGTCGCTGGCCTTCTTCTTTCATGGGGAAGAAATGACTAGCCTCTACGAGATAGCCGCGGCCTACCGTGAAGACGCCCACCGCCTGGCCGACCTTGATCTGCCGCCCGAGGTAGTGACCGACACCCTTGATGCCATGAGCGGTGAACTGGAAGTGAAAGCGCAGAACGTGGTGTTTTTCGCCCGCGATCTGCAAGCCACAGCCGCCGCGATCAAGGATGCCGAAGAGCAGATGGCAAAGCGAAGGAAAGCAATCGAGAACCGCGCAAGACACCTGCTGGAGTACGTGCAGGGCTGCATGGAAACCGCAGAAGTGCAGAAGATCGAATGCCCGCATTTCCGGCTGGCAATCCAGGCCAAACCGCCCAGCGTGGATGTGTACGAGCCGGGGCTACTGCCTGCCGAGTACATGCGTGTGCCCGAGGCGCCACCAGCAGCACCAGATAAGAAAGCGATTGCCGACGCCATCAAGGAAGGCAGAGAAGTGCCAGGCGCACGGCTGGTGCACGGCACGCGGCTGGCGATCAGCTGACCCACCCAGCAACCCAACCCCCAAGCCCGCCCAGTGCGGGCTTTTTCATGGAGTCCCCATGTTCAAGAACCTGATCGTGTACCGCATCGCCCAAGGCTGGGCACCAGACCTGCAGGCCGCAGAGGAAGCCCTAGCCAAGGCACCATTCATGGAATGCGGCGCCACCCAAGAGAAATCCATCGGCTGGGTTCCACCGCGCGGCGAGGCCCACGGCGCCCTGGTCGAGAGCATCGGCGGCCAGTGGATCGCCCGCCTGATGACCGAAACCAAGGCCATCCCCGCCAGCGTGCTGGCGCGCAAGGTCAAGGAGAAGGCCGACCGCATCGAAAAGGAAACCGGCCGCAAGCCCGGCAGAAAGGAAAGCAAGGAGCTGAAAGACGAGGCCAAGCTGGACCTGCTGCCCATGGCCTTCACCAAGCAGGCCAGCATGTGGGTATGGATCGACCCAGCAGCCCACCTGCTGGTGCTGGACACCGGCAGCCAGGGCCGCGCGGATGAGGTGGTCACGCTGCTGGTCGAGGCCCTGCACGGCCTGTCCGTGTCGCTGCTGGACACCCAGACCAGCCCGCAGGCCGCCATGGCGCACTGGCTCAAGGAACAGGAGCCGCCCCAGGGCTTCACCGTGGACCGCGAGTGCGAGCTCAAGAGCGCCAGCGAGGAAAAGGCTGTCGTGAAGTACGGCCGCCACCCGCTGGACATTGCCGAGGTTCAGGCCCACATCGACGCGGGCAAGCTGCCCACCAAGCTGGCGATGACCTGGGATGACCGGGTTTCGTTCGTGCTCACCGAGGGCCTGCAGGTGCGCAAGCTGCAGTTCCTTGACACCGTTTTCGAGGGCCAGAAATCGGACGAAGGCGGGTTCGATACCGATGTGGCGATTGCCACGGGCGAGCTGGCGAAGCTGATCCCGGACCTGATCAAGGCTCTGGGCGGGGAGGCAGCACCATGACCGCTCACCCCCCCCCGCAAAAACCACGCCTGAACCCCAAGACCCTGCGCGTGATGCGCAAGCGCCGTGAATGGCGTTGCCGCGCGCTGGAGGCCTCCGTTGCCTTTGCCACTTGGCCCGCAGGAAAACCCGGCCGCGAAGCAATCGAGGCCGAAACCATCAAGAGTCTGAACAAGGTTCGCCAGTGGTTCCGCTCTCCAGAGGCGCAGGTGGTTGTGCAGGCCATCCAGCGCCGGGCTGTGGCCGCATTCCGCAATCAATTCGATAGCAAACAAACATGACACAACAAGCGCAAGAGCCTGAAAAGGCCCAGAAACCAGAGCCGCGCACCTGCCTGGGCTGCGGCGCCCGCCACCCCATCAACGAGGACGGCACGCCAGTGGGCGGCGCCCTCCCCTGCGGACATTGACCATGACCAAGCCACAAAAACCCGCCGGGTTCTCCCTGGCCAACCCAGTCCCACAGACCAAGTGGGAGGCCCAGCGCGCAAAGGAACGAATCGACTTGTCCGACCACCAGACCATCCCCCATCTGAACAGCACCATGCGCGGGCGGTACGAGGGCAAGGAGCTGCAGTACAGGGGGCGGAAGTGAGAAAGACCAGCACCTACGCCCGCAAGCGCGCCCATCAAGGCGCCTTCGACCGCAACCGGCACGAAGTCATCAACCCGGTGACCGAGGCCGTATCGAGGCTGACATTCAGAGCCTGCGCACCGACACCGGACTGCAGGCGTACATGGGCGCCGACGCGGCCCGCGTTGCCAACATGGCCGGGCGGCTGGTGTATATCGTCTGCCACGCTGCCGGGCTGCACGGATTGGGCGAAACACCGGAGGCCCGCATCCTGGCTGGCACTGCAAACGCCCTGGCCGACATTGCAGAGACGCCCGCAGAGTTGGACCGCCAGCGCGGCGCTGTGATTGCAGGGCTGCAGGCCATCGACAGGCTTATGCCCAAGCTGCACACGTTCAGCCTGGCTGCTGGCTCGCTGGAGCTGGACAACCTGCTGCACAGCGCGAACGGCATGGGCACTGCTGATGTGCGGCGCGCGCTGGGGATGCGGGCATGACCGAACCCCGCGAACCCACCGATCGACTGGGCATTGGAGCAACAGACATGACAGACAACACACAACCCGAGGCGCTGAGGCTTGCCGATGCTTTGCACGCCGCAGTGCAGACATACCCACAAGCCAGTGAAGACGAGCCGGGCGGCTATTGCACCGAGCAAGACCAGTTGATGGATGCAGCCGCCACCGAGCTATGCGTCCAACACACTCGCATCGCAGAACTGGAAGCCCAGCTTGAATCAATCGGCGCAGGCGGTGTGAATGGCCCGCTGATGGGCCAGCCGCAGGCCATGCCCGACCTGTCAGCACTGACAGAGCGCGGGGCGAAGGCATGGGCAGGAGTAGATGCGCAGGGGCTGCGGGATGGCGTGGCAAGTGCGGGGAGTGGTCCGGTGTACCAAGCGCGCTATCGAAACGGGTTCTGGCAAGACTCTTCGCGCGAGCGCTTTGAGTACCTGCAAAGCCCGGAAATCACTTCCGCAGAAGATTGGGAAACGCGCATCCTCTATATCCAACCCTCTCCCCCAGAGGGAATGGTGGGAGGGTGGCAGGACATTGCCACGGCGCCAGAGGGCCAGATGGTGGTAGTCGGATGGCTGGATCATGAAGACACCGAACACCCGGAGCGCCACGATTTCGACCTGCTGGAAGATGGCTGTTGGCAGCAGTGGCATGAGCGCGCCGAGCATGTGGAAGTCATCGGCGGCCATGGAGTTAGCTACACGCCGCCGTACACAGTCTGGATGCCAGTCAGCCCCATCCCCACCTCACCTGCGGATAGCGGGAAGGGGGAGTGATGGCTGACCTTGTGCTTCCGCTCAAGCGCGAGTATTTCGAGGCCATCCGAGACGGCAGCAAGACCGAGGAATACCGCCTGTGCACGCCGTACTGGCAAAAGCGGCTCGCGGCCCACTTCGGCTTGTACGACCGCATCGTGCTGACGCTGGGCTACCCGGCGCGCGATGACCACTCCCGCCGCCTCATCCGCCCATGGCGTGGCTACACGATCAAAACCATCACGCATCCGCACTTTGGCCCCGATCCCGTGCAGGTGTATGCGATCAATGTGCAGAAAGACCCCTCATGACAAACCAACAATCGGCGCCAGAAGCGCTGCGACTGGCTGATGAATTGGCGCAGCGCTGGGGAGAAAACATGGTGTGCTCCGAATTGGAAGCCGCCGCCGAACTCCGCCGCCTCCACTACGAGAATGCATGGCTTGCCGCCCTGGTAGAGGCACAGCAGGCCGCCCCATCGGCTGCGGACCGCGTAAAGCTACCAGAGCCAGACACCGCAGAAACGGCGCCGTGGACTGGCTGGAAAGTGAAGTATCACAGCCCCGACCAGATCATCGGCTACGGCAACCAGCAGTTCAACGCTGGCCGCCAGTTCGAGGCCGAGCGGCTGGCCGCACTGCGGGCACAGCAGCCGACCACTCATGTTCAAAATCCAGCAGAAATCGAACACGTTGCAGGTGACGTGTCGAAAAACGGGCCGGGATCGAACATGGCACAGCCCGCCCCATCGGCTGCGGCAGCGGTGGGTGAGGTTGAGCCTGTCTTTTGGATGAACGAGAAGGGCCACACATGGAGCCACAGCGACTGGAAGCAATTCCCGAAGCATCGCGCGAAATACCCTATCCCTCTGTATGCGCATCGGCCAGCATCCCCAGCCCTCCCCCACGCCCCAGGCAGACAGCGCCCCAGCCGAAGCCGTGCAGCGCATCGTGCACCTGCGCACCGACCGTGAGCGCCGCGTCTACGTGGCGGGGCCGATGACTGGCCTGCCCGAATACAACTTCCCGCTGTTCAACGCCACCGCTGCGCGCCTGCGCTCCGAGGGCTGGCATGTCGAGAACCCCGCAGAGCACGGGCACGTCGAAGGCGCAGGATGGGCCGACTATCTGCGTTGGGACATCAGCCGCATTGCCACCTGCGGTGCGATCTATCTGCTGCCCGGATGGTCGAAGTCCAAGGGCGCAACGCTGGAGGTGCACATCGCTAGCGTGCTTGGCCTGCAGGTGCTGCTGGCAGATGGTGCAGAGTCCCCCACGGCACAGCCAGCACCAGCCGCCACGCCCACCGCCGCGTCGCTCGCCTGGAACGCACTGCGTGACCTGACTGGCCCGCTGGGCGAGGATGGCGTGAAGATCATGGGGCACATCCGCACCTACGCGCAGCGCCAGTATGAAGCCGGGCTTGCTGAGGGCCGGGCAGCACCAGCCGCCACGCCCCAGGCAGACAGCCAGCCAGCGCCATCGACATGGTGCTGCACTGCCCCGCATGCGGGATGCAGCACATCGACGCCTCGGAACCGCCAGTGGAATTTGAGCCAGGCGCCGCGCAATGGAACAATCCGCCCCACCGCAGCCACCTGTGCCACGGCTGCGGCCACATCTGGCGCCCTGCTGATGTGCCCACCAACGGCGTGAAGGCAGTCAAGACCACAGGCAAGGCAGACAGCCCCATCGCAGCCCGTGCCCCAGGCAGACAGCCAGCCAGCGCCAGAACCTGCAGACATCATTGCAGGCGCGCTGCAGACCAGCCGAGGGCATGCCATGGAGCTAATGCAGCAGGCTGTGGACGCAGACCGCGCAGCCCGTGCCGGCAGACAGCGTGACAACACCAGCGGGTGGGGCGGTTGCAGAAGTAGTGATGGCGATTCGCCCACCGAAGGCGTCACCGGCATGGCTTCCTCACAAAATCATCCACGCATCATTGCAATGGTTGGACAGCGTTCCAGTCGGAACCAAGCTCTACACCACCCCACCCGCCCAGGCGGCAGACAGCGTGACGGCACCAGCCTACTCCATTGACGCGGACCCGCAAGGCATCCGCGCGCGAGTGGCTGAGGCAATCACCGGTGCGCTGGCGTTTGGAGCACAGGGCGCCAATCCGCCGCCAACAGGGCATTGGCTTGCACCCTTCTGGGAGATGGCAAGAGAGGAGGCCAGCTGCAACAGGCCAGTGAGCAGCGACACGCTGTACCTGCTGCGTCGCCTGCTATCCAACCAGCACACACTGACCGGCTCTGAATTCCGTGAAGAGTTGACAAAGATCGTAGGGGAAGCCACCCAGGCGGCAGACAGCGTGCCTGTCGCGCCATTTGATGATCCCAAGGTGCAGGCTGTGTACGCCATCCTGTGTAGCGACGTACAACCTCCAGAGGGTGAGCACTGGGAAGGGTTCGCAGCGCGACGCATAGTGGACGCCATTTCGGCAGACAGCGTGCTGGAGGACGCGGACCCGATCCGAGCGCTGATTGCAGAGCACGCCGCCATCCTTGACCAGAACGAGTCGGCCTACTTTGAGCTGTGCTACCACCGCGCGACCGGATGGATGGCCTGGATCACCGACAAACCTCTGTGCATGCCTCCCGTGGTCAACCCGGACCGCAAGGTGCTGGCGCAGGGCCAAGGCGATACCGCTGACGAAGCGTGCCGCGACGCAGCCCGCAAGCAAGGAGGTGCGTGATGGGAGGCGATCAGGAAGAACTGCTTGAGCTGTTGCACACACCCATCCGCCCACCGCGAGCGGGCACACCCGGCGAGGGCATCTACCTAAAGCTCTGGCAGGACTACATGGCCGCCGACCCGGGCCGCCTGCACACGATCCTTTGGAGCACGGGGTCCGGCGTTGGCCAGCGCGAGGCCTCCGTCTGTGCGTCGTACATGACATTCATGGGATGCAACGGCGGCGGCTGCTTCACGCACGCTGCCGAGCAGTTGCTGACCCTCAGCGATCTGCACAGCTACACGCACAGCGCCGAAGGCCGATTCCTAATGGCCTGGGCACTCGAAAACCGGCGCTCGCGCGGCATGAATGGAGGCATCCGCACCATCGAGGCCATGCTTGCGAAGTCTGACGCATTCGTGGCCACGGCCTTCGACCGCCGCGTGGACTGGGATGCGTTCACCGACATCACCACCGCAGACTACGACACCGTGGAATGCATGGTTGCGTGGTGGTCTGGCCGCGATGCCACCGAGATGCGCGCCATCGCCAAACCGATGATCGAGGCCGAGAGCAAGCGGATTCTGAGCAGCCTATTCAAGGCCAAGGAACCGGCTGCCTGACAGCCCCCACCCCATCAACAGCCCCGCTCATGCGGGGTTTTCTTTTTTCTGGAGGCAGTTATGCCAGCAGCAAAGCATCCACCTTGGGAGCTTCTTCGCGAATACCTTTCGTACGACGGAGCCACCGGAAAATTTTCTTGGAGGTGCGCTCCTCCACGTAGCCGAATCAAAGATGACCCAGGATATGTCCACAGAAATGGATACATCGTGATTCGCTGCCTTGGGCAAAGAAGTTATGCACATAGGCTCGCTTGGTTCTTCCACTACGGGTTTCACCCTGGCTCCGAGGTTGACCACATCAACGGAATCAGGACGGATAACCGAATCTCCAATCTTCGCCTCCTGCCGGCGGGACTCAATGTCCAGAACATGCGACGGCCGTCGAAGAGAAGTACAACAGGGCTCCTTGGCGTGTCGCTCGTTAAAAAGAACGGGACCTATCGGGCCTCTATTTGCTGTGCTGGCAAGTCGAGAAACCTTGGCTACTACAAGACACCAGAACTCGCTTACGAGGCCTATGTGAAGGCAAAGCGCGAGTTGCACAGCCCATGCACGCTGTAACTATCACTTGGGAAGTTGCGGATCGCCAATACCAGCTCCACCACTCCAACTGCCCCACCTGCCGCGCCGCTGGCACTGCCCCTGGATCAAGGGAGAGGTGCCCGGATGGCGCTGCTCTGTGGGCCACCTATCAGCAGGCGGGAGAACCGCCGCATTTCACCTGGCTGCGCAAGCGCCAGCGAGGAAGGAAGCCATGACCACCAAGGAAAAGGAAATTTTCACCACCGAAGAAGCGGCCGAAATGATGGGCTGCGCGCCTTCCACCATTGAGGAATATGCTCGCAACCGGGTGTTGCCCGGCCTGCGCATGGGCCATGAATGGCGTTTCCCGCGCGAGGCGTTCATGAAGGCCATCAACACCCTGGCCATCACCGGTGAGTTGCACCGCGAGTCGCCCAAGCGCAAGCCGAAGGCAGTGGCCGCCAATAAGGACAAGGGCGCCAAACCCGGCCGGCGTAATCCTGTCCCTGAGCTGCCTACACTGCGCTCAGTCGGCTAGACAGATCCTCACCCCGGAGCGAGGCATACCGAAGCACCATGCTGTAGTCGCTCCACCCCATGATCTTGCAAATCTCCACATCGGAGAAAACCCACCGGCCATCCTTGCCACGCAGCTCGAACCAGCGGCAGCACGCTTCATGCCGAAGGTCATGCTCTGTCATGTTGGGTAGCCCAACATGGCGAAACAGGCTGCGGAAGCGCGAGGTGAGCTGGTTCGTGGTGCGCTTCAAGTCGCCTTTGCTTCCATCCCAGTAGCTGAACACCAGGCCCACGCGCCCCTCGCACCAGGCGCGCAGTTCTGCGGCAATGCCGGATTTAAGGGGCACCGTGCGCGGCTTGGCGGCCCCACGGTGGCCCTTCGACCCTTCCACATTGATGAAGCCCCTGGCCCAGTCGATCTGCGACACCCGCAGGGTGTATGCCTCTTTCATGCGCAGGCCGGTATCGAGCACCAGCCGCAGGAACATTTTTGCTTCGGGATCAGGTGCCAGGGCGCGCAGCTTGCCCGGCAGCTTCACCCCATCAAGCGCCTGCAGGACCAGTGATTCCTCGCCTGGCGCCAGCCTTCGCTCGCGCGTAATGTCCTTCTTGGCCGCCAGCCCCGCCCGTGTGGCGTCCGCCGTGTCGCGGTCAGAGTAAACGCTGTAGCCGCGGGGGAGCTGGCGCAGCGGATTCGGCGGTATCGCCTCACCGGCAGGCACAGTGCGCCGCCAATGCCAATCCAGCACCCGGGCCAGCGCGCCCACCCTCTTGCGGATCGAGCCCGGCGCCAGGTTCCCAACCTTGCGCCCGAACGCCCCGCGCACATCCCCCCTCCCCGTTTTCAGCTTGCGGACGTAGCCCTCAACCCACTGGTACGTCATATCCGCCACCGCAACGCCGCGCAGGTCATCGCGCTGCATCACCGCCAGAAGCTCCGCCTCATTGGGCGCCACGGACGCATGGTTCAGATAGCCCTGCACCACCGCCGAAAGAAACTGCGAATCCTGGGTGGCCTTTTCCTGCTTCTGCTTCGCCTCTGCGGCATTCATCAGGACCTGGGGCACCACGCCCTGCTTGAGCAGACCGTCCACCTGGGCCTTGAATGCCTCGGCTTCTGCCAGGGTGTCGAAGGTATAGAACAGCGGTTTGGGCAAAACCTTGTTCTTGATGCGGAGCTGGAATTTATCCCCTCGGGGCTGGATGCTGGCCATAGGGGCGTGATGGTAGCGGGTAGCGGCGGGTAGCGTGCTACCTTTTCTGGGTAGCAGAACACTCGCTGCCAGCCATTTCTAGGCCCAAAACAAAAAAGCCCGCTACCGTATTGATAGCAGGCTTTCCATATTCCACAAGGATTCGGGTGGTAGGACGTACAAGATTCGAACTTGTGACCAACGGATTAAAAGTCCGCTGCTCTACCAACTGAGCTAACGTCCCGCCCGATTGCAACCATCGTATCGATTGCTGCAAAGCCTTGGATTATAGCGTCTTTTTCCCTGCCGATTTGGAATCGGTTGCAAGTTTATCGAGTACCCAGCCGGCCGCGCATTGACCGAAGGTCGCAGTCACGGCAACCACCGATCCGTAGCCATGGCAGTTCAAAGATCCATCGCCATCGATGTTGCAGGAGGCATCTGGCGGAGCTACCGCCTCGCGGCTGAAAATACAGGGGACCCCGATCTTCTTGCCCTCACGCGGCGCGCCGTGGTGCTTGCGCAGCTGGTAGCGCATCTGTGCCAGCAGCGGGTCGTGGGTCGTGAATGCAAGATCATCCACATCCACCTTGTGCGCATACCGCTTGCCGCCTGCTGCGCCCACGGTGATGTGCAGCACACCATGGGCGCGCGCCCACACCGACAACGCCGTTTTGGCCTTGATCTGGTCACACGCATCAATCAGTGCATCCACAGGCGTCTGCAACAAATCCGGCCAATTTCCGGGCTCCACAAACTCCTCAACGCAGTGGACGGTGCATCCTGGGTGGATTTGCGCGATGCGATCGCGCATGGCCAAAACCTTGGCTTGCCCTACGGTGTCGGTCAATGCGTGGATCTGGCGGTTGATGTTCGATTCAGCGACATGGTCCAAATCGATCAAGGTGATTTGAGCGATGCCACTGCGAGCAAGCGCCTCCGCAGCCCAGGATCCGACACCGCCAATACCAACAACGGCAACGTGGGCGGCACGGATTCTGGCTGCACCCTGCACGCCATAGAGCCGCTGAAGCCCGCCGAAGCGACGCTCCAATGCGTGCTCCGCCGCCTCGTCTGCGGCAGGTTGCGAGGCCAAGGCCACACCAACCGCCGTCATTTGAGCCTTGAGAGGCGCTCTTTGGCAGCAACGGCCGCTTCAGACTGCGGATAGGCTCGCAGAAGGTCTTCCAGCGTCTTGCGCGCGGTGCGGGTGTCCTTGAGCTCAATCTGGCAATTGGCGATGGACAGCGCGGCCTCGGGCGCACGTGCGTGCGTGGGGGCCTCGGCCAGCATCTGCTTGAAATTGCCGATGGCTTCCTTGTACTCGCGGGTCGCGTACTGGGCATTGCCCAGCCAGAAACGCGCAGAAGGCACGTAACCGCTGCGCGGATACTGCCGCACGAAGGCTGCGAAAGCGGCACTGGCGTCAGGGAACTTGCCGGACCGAAACACAGCCAGGGCCGCTTCAAAGTCCCGCTTTTCCGCCGGGTCTGCCTGAAACTCGCGGCCATCCACCGTGACCTTGATGGGCTCGAACTGCCGCAACCGCTCGTCCACGCCTTGGGCAATGTCCTTCTGGCGGCGCTGCAGTTCACCCACATCGCGCAAAAGCTGCTCATTCTGGCCGTTCAGCTTGGCCTGCTCGGCGCGCAAGGTCTCGATCTGGGTCTGCAAATCCAGCAGGCTGCGGCGCAGCTGAGCGTTTTCTTCGCCGAGCTTGCGCACCTCTTCGGCAGAGCGCTGCTGAGACAACTGCAGGCCATCCACGCGTTGTCGCATCTCCAGGATGGCGCGCCGCGCCTCGCCGTCTTCAAAGATCGCCGCATGGGCGGAAGACAGCGACGCGGCGAGCATCGCGGCCATTGCCAGCGCCCGCAGCGAAAAAACCGGTGCAGCGGGCGCCATCAACGGTACGACAGTTCAGCGCGACGGTTCTGGGCGCGGGCGTCTTCGGTGGTGCCTTGGGCTGCAGGCTTTTCCTTGCCGAAACTCACGGCCTCGACCTGGCTGTCAGGCACGCCCAACAAGCCCAGCGAACGGCGCACAGCTTCTGCACGCTTCTGGCCCAGGGCCAGGTTGTACTCGCGGCCGCCACGGTCATCGGTATGACCTTCGATCATGACCTTGCGGTTGGGAGCCGCCTTAATGAAGCGGGAGTGTGCTTCGATCATCGATTGGAACTCGGGCTTGATCACGTAGCTGTCGTAGTCGAAGTACACGACGCGCGCAACGCCAACGGGGCCTGCGCCGTCACGGCCGGACTGGCCAAGGTCCACGCCAGCCACACCGCTTTGCGACGTGTTGCCGGAATTGGCACCGTTGTTGGCACCACCCATGGTGGAGGTCGCATTTTTGTCCTCGACAGGCACATCGTCCAGCTTCACGCCAGAACTGCAGCCCGCCATGAGAGCGGCAACGGTGAGGGCAAGGGTAATACGTTTCATCATCCAAATTTCTCCTGAAGGCTTGATAACTGAAATTGCAAATAAGTTCATTGCTTTTGGAACGGGCCCCAGTCCGGCTCACGGATGTCGCCGGCCTGGCCGGCGAGACGCGCCTTGATCTTGCCGTCCAACGTGGTGGTCATGAGGGCCTCACGGCCCTGCTGCTGGGTGGCGTAAACAATGAGGCGGCTGTTGGGTGCAAAGCTGGGATTTTCGTCGGCCGTCGTGTCAGTCACTGCATTGACGGTGCCCGTGGACAGGTCCATCACGTGCAGCTTGAACGCCCCCCCCACGCGGGAGATGTAGGCCAGCCAGCGACCATCGGGACTCACGCTGGGCGAGATGTTGTAGGTGCCGGTAAAGGTCACGCGCTCCGCATTGCCCCCTGACGCGCCCACCTTGTAGATTTGCGGCGCACCTCCCCGGTCGCTCACAAAGAAGATGCTGCGGCCGTCGCCTGAGAACACGGGCTCGGTATCGATGCCAGAGCTTTGCATCAGTCGGCGCGGCTCGCCGCCATTCGCGTCGATGGTGTACAGCTGCGAACCACCGTCGCGGCTCAATGTCACTGCCAGCGTGCGGCCGTCTGGTGCCCAGGCTGGTGCACTGTTGGAGCCACGGAAGTTCGCGATCAAGCGTCTGCGACCTGTGGCCACATCGTGCACATACACCACCGGCTTGCGCGATTCGAACGACACGTACGCCAGCTGGCCGCCATTCGGAGACCACGCGGGCGAGATGATGGGCTCGGGACTCGACAGTGCGGACTGGGCGTTTTCGCCGTCGGCATCTGCCACCCACAGGCTGTAACGGGGGCCGGTCTTGGTCACATAGGCAATGCGCGTCGAGAAGATACCGCGCTCGCCGGTGAGCTTTTCGTAGATGAAGTCGGCAATGCGGTGCGAGACCAGACGCAGGTCGCCCTGCGTAACGACAAAACTCTGCCCGCCCAGGTCTTGCCCCTTGACCACATCCCAAAGGCGAAAGCGCACATCAAAGCGCCCATCCGCCAATCGCGTGACGCTGCCAGTGGCCAGCGAATCCGCACTCTTCTGGCGCCACAGCGCGACATCTGGCCGCGCGGTTTCATCCAGCGCTGCCCCCGTTGCATCAATCGCGCGGAACTGCCCGCTGCGCTCCAGGTCTGCCTGGACGATGGCTGCGATTTTTTGGGGTGATTGCGCCTCACCGCGAAATGGAGCGATGGCGATGGGCAACTGGGTCAGCCCGACGCCGGTGACTTCCACTCGGAACTGAGCAAGCGCGGGAATGGAGGGAGAGGCGATGAGTGCGGCCAGCAACTGGCGGCGCAAGGGAAGCAGCGGGGCTGCGGGAGATGGGTGTTGGGAGATTCGATCTGTGGTCATTGGCATCCAGCAGTGGCCGAACAAGTGCCGAAAGGGCAAACCCGAATGTTACACACAGCGGCGAGCCCCCTGTGACAAACTGTGCGCGACACACCGTGCCGGACAGGCTTCACATGGCACAAACGTAGAATCCGGCCGACATGCAAGCCACCGACACGGGCACGACGCCTGCCCCCGCACCCAATCCCCCCACAACCTTGATGGCGCGCCTGAAGCGGCTGTCGGTGTACTTTGGCGACCAGCGAATGGCCTGGAGCCTGGCCATTGTTGCCACACTGGTGGGCGCCATCACGGAGCCCTTGATCCCCGCCCTGTTGCAACCCCTGCTGGACAAGGGCTTTACCCAGGGCACCTTGCAACTGTGGATGGTGCCCCTGGCGATTCTGGGGGTCTTTTTCGTACGTGGCGTGGCCCAGTTTGTGGGCCAGTACGCGCTGGCACGCATTGCCAACGAAGGCATGCTGACACTGCGCCAGGCTCTGTTTGATCGTGTTCTGGCCGCTGAGATGGGATTGTTTGGGCGCCAGTCGGCCAGCGCGCTCTCCAATACGGTGGTCTATGAAGTGCAGACCGGTGCGACATTGCTGGTGCAGGCCCTGCTCGGCCTGTCGCGCGACGGGTTCACGCTGGTCGCGCTGCTGGTCTATTTGTTGTACCTCAATTGGCAGCTCACACTGATCGTTGCCGTTGTTGTTCCAGGGGTCGCCTGGATCATGAAGACCTTGTCGCGGCGGCTGTACCACCTCACCAAGAGCAGCCAGCAGGCCACCGACGAGCTGGCCTATGTGGTCGAAGAAAACGTGCTGGCACACCGCATGGTGCGCCTGCATGGCGCACAGGGGGGTCAGGCACAACGCTTTGCCGACCTGAGCCGCAGCCTGCGCCGCCTGGCCATCAAGTCCACCATCGCCTCTGCGGCGATGACGCCGCTGACCCAGTTACTGGCCGCCGCCGCGCTGTCGGTGGTGATCTGCATTGCGCTGTGGCAGAGCCGGGGTGCCGTCGATGTGAAGGATGTGACCGTGGGCGGGTTTGTGTCGTTCATTACGGCCATGCTGATGCTGATCGCGCCGATCCGGCGCCTGGCGGATGTGGCCAGCCCCGTGACCCGGGGTGTCGCCGCCTTGGAGCGCGGCCTGGGGCTGCTGGGCGACACCGGCGCGGAAACCGGCGGCACCTACCGCAAGGACCGCGTGCAAGGCGCGCTCACCCTGAACAACGTCACCGTGTCGTTTGGCACCGACCACGCCCCCGCCTTGGACGGGGTCAGCCTGCAGGTGGCCCCGGGCGAGATCGTGGCGCTGGTGGGCCCCTCCGGGGCTGGCAAGACCACACTGGTCAACCTGCTGCCGCGTTTTGTCCTGCCTTCCGCAGGCACCGCCGCCGTCGACGGGCATGCCTTGCAGGACTGGGACCTGGCGTCCCTCCGGTCGCAATTTGCGATGGTGAGCCAGGACGTGGTGATGTTCAATGACACCATTGCCGCCAACGTGGCTCTGGGCCAGGCCGTGAACGAAACCCGCGTGCTGGAATGCCTCGCTGCCGCCAACCTCGCCGAGCACGTGGCCGGTCTGCCGCAGGGCATCCACACGGTGGTGGGGCACAACGCTACGCAGTTGTCCGGCGGGCAGCGTCAGCGGCTGGCCATTGCTCGGGCCTTGTACAAGGACGCTCCCATCCTCATCCTGGACGAGGCGACGTCTGCCCTGGACACCGAATCGGAACGCCTGGTGCAAGAGGCCCTACAGCGCCTGATGCAGGGCCGCACGACCCTGGTCATTGCACACCGGCTGTCCACCATCGAGCATGCCGACCGCGTGGTAGTGATGGAGCGCGGGCGCATCGCCGAGCAAGGCACCCACAGCGCGTTGATGGCGCTGGGTGGGCTGTATGCGCGGCTGCAGACACGCGCCGCGGCGGGCTCAGGGACCATCGCTGAATGAGCAGGCGCGGCACGACTGGTGCTGGCCTTTGCTGATTTCTCAACAGTCCGCAGGGCCCGCTTTGCACAAGCCCTCTATGTGCTGCTGGCGCCTGCCTTGGCTACTTGGCTACCACTTGCCCCGGTTGGGCTGGCGCTTCCGAATGGCCGCGGCGATTCTCTCCGCAGACTCGGTACGGCTCACACGCAAGGCGAAATCGGCGGCGGTCAAGCCCAGCTGGTTCTTGAGCGTAGGGTCGGCCCCTTCATCCAGCAGCAACTGCACGGCCTCGGTAGATCCGTAATGCGCCGCCATCATCAGCGGCGTGGTGCCGTTGGGCGATGCTGCGTCGATGTAGGCGTGGTTTTCGAGCAGCAATGAAATGATCACCGCGTGCTGCGGCGAACCTGCAGATGCGGCGTAGTGCAGCGGCGTCCAACCGGTCTTGTTGACATCGGCATCGCGCGCGATGAGCGCCTTGACGGCCTCTACGTTGCCCTTGATGGCAGCCATCATCAACGGACTTTCGTCCTTGGCGTTGCGGGCCTCTACATTCAGTCGTCGGGATGCCAGCAACGCAGCAACGGCCTTGTTTGCGCCATTTTGCAGGGCAATCGTGAGCCCCACCTGCCCCTTGGGGTCACGGGTGTTCGGGTCAAAGCCGCGGCGCAGCAGCGCAGTGATTGCATCCCCATCATCGCGCAGGATGGCCACAAAAAAGTCTTCATAGGCACCCGCCCAGGCCCCGGCAGACACCAGGCCCAGCGCCACAGCGGCCAGGGCAGAACGTCGTTGCAGGTTCATGCCATCACCTCCGGGAACAAGCGGTCGAAATTGCGGCTGGTGGCCTCCGCCACCACCTCCAGCGCCAGCCCCTTGGTCTCGGCCACCTGCCGGGCCACATGGGGCACATACGACGGGTTGTTGGTCTTGCCACGGTAGGGCACTGGGGCCAGGTAGGGGCTGTCGGTCTCGATGAGCATGCGGTCCAGCGGCACAAAGGCCACCACGTCGCGCAGCTCCTGCGCGCTCTTGAAGGTGACGATGCCCGAGAACGAGATGTAGTAGCCCCGATCCAGCGCGGCGCGCGCCACCTGCATGGACTCGGTAAAGCAGTGGAACACGCCGCCCGCCTGGTTGCTTGCGCCATCCTCGCCCTCTTCCCGCAGGATGGCCAGCGTATCGTCGGACGCACTGCGCGTGTGGATGATGAGCGGCTTGCCACAGGCCCGCGCCGCGCGGATGTGGGTGCGGAAACGGTCGCGTTGCCATTCCAGGTCGGCAATGCTGCGCCCGCCCTTGCGGTCTTCCATGCCGTAGTAGTCCAAGCCGGTCTCTCCAATCGCCACCACGCGGGGCAGTGCGGCGCGGTCCAGCAGGTCCTGCACGCTGGGTTCCGTCACGCCCTCGTTGTCGGGGTGCACACCCACTGTGCTCCAGAAGTTGTCATGGGCCAGGGCCAGGGCGTGCACGCCCTCGAACTCTTCCATGGTGGTGCAGATGCACAGGGCCCGGGTGACCTGCGCCTCGGCCATGGCCTGGCGGATGGCGGGCAGCTGGCTGACCAGTTCCGGGAAGTTGAGGTGGCAATGCGAATCGGTGAACATGTGATGAAAAACAAAAAAGCCGACCAGCCAGCGCGGGTCGGCAGGGGGCGGCGGCGGCGCGGTCAGATCGTCTGGGTAGGACGGTCCGAGCCCAGCGCAGTTCCCAGCAATTCCTCGATCTTGGCCTTGAGCTGGCGGGATTTTTCGTCCTTGGGGAACTGGATGCCCACGCCCTGGGTGCGGTTGCCTGCGGCACGAGCGGGTGTGACCCAGGCCACGCGGCCTGCCACGGGGTAGCGCTGGGTGTCGTCTGGCAAGGTCAGCAGCACATACACATCGTCGCCCAGCTTGTAGTCACGCTGGGTGGGCACAAAGATGCCCCCTTCGGCAAAAAAGGGAATGTACGCGGCATAAAGCGCGGCCTTTTCCTTGATGGCCAGCTGCATGACGCTGGGACGGGGCGCGGTGGATGGACTGCTCATGGGTGGGGTGCGGCTTAGTGTCTGGAGTGTAGGGTGTTTCGCGCCTGGGCGACAAGCGCCTCCAGCATGAGCCCGCCATTGAACGGATGGTCCGCCGTGCGCGCGGCCTTGGACAGTGCGCGCGACCAGCGCGTGAGCGCGCCCAGCGGCGGTGCCTTGGGCAGGTCGGCGGGCGCAAAGTAGCGTGGTGCGGCGCCCACGCTGGCGGCCAGCAGGTCGTGGCAGAGCTTTTGCAGCGCGTCGATCACCTGGGCCGGAGCCCAGTCGCCCAGCGCCGTCACATCGCCCCGTGCCACCGCCTGCGGCAAGGCGGACCAGGCCTGCGGGCTGCGACCCGACTGGGCCAGGGCCAGGGCATCCTCGGGCCGCCCGCCTGCCGCGCGCAGAAACGACGCTGCCGCATCCCGGGCCAGGCCCTGGGCCTGCAACCACGCGAGGCTGTCGGCCTCGGCCGGCCAGACCATGGTGTGCCCCAGGCAACGGCTGCGGATGGTGGGCAGCAGCTGGTGCGCAGCCTCGCTGGCCAGCACAAAACGCACGTCGCCAGGCGGTTCTTCCAGCGTCTTGAGCAGCGCGTTGGCCGTCACATGGTTCATCTGCTCGGCCGGGTAGACCAGCACGGCCTTGCCTTTGCCACGCGCCGAGGTGCGCTGCGAAAACTCCACCGCATCGCGCATGGCTTCCACACGGATCTCGCGGCTGGGCTTGCGCTTTTTGTCGTCGATGTCGGCCTGGGCCTTTTCCGACAGGGGCCAGCCCAACGCCATCATCTGCACCTCGGGCATCAGCACGCACAGGTCGGCATGGGTGCGCACATCGATGGCGTGGCAGCTGCCGCACTGGCCGCAGGCGCCCCGCTCTGTGGGTGCATCGCACAGCCATGCGCGCACCATTTCCAGCCCCAGGGCGTACTGCCCCAGACCCGACGGCCCCTGCAGCAGCCACGCATGGCCGCGCTGGGCCAACAGGCTGGTGCGCTGTACGGCGATCCAGGGCGCCAGCGCCACAGTGGCTTCACTCATTGCGGCCCTCCCTGCGTGGCCACCATGATGGCCAGCCAGCCCTTGCGCACGAACACGCTGGTGAGCTGCTGCCACACGCGATGGCGATCCTGCGCTGCATCCAGGCGCGCAAAACGCTGGGGCGCTGCAGCGGCGCGGTCGGCATAGCCCTGGGCCACGCGGCGGAAGAACTCGACCGGCTGGGCCTCGAAGCGGTCGGGCACACGCGCACCGGCCAGGCGCTCGGCCGCCACCTCGGGGGCCAGGTCAAACCACACCGTCAAATCGGGTTCACGCATCAAATTGGCCTCAGGCGCTAGTCCCGTCTGCGCCAAGCGCTCCAAAGTTGATAGCACACCGAGATCAAAGCCGCGCCCTGCGCCCTGGTAGGCAAAGGTGGCGTCGGTGAACCGGTCGCAAAGCACCACGTCGCCCCGGGCCAGAGCGGGCTCGATCACATTGCGCAGATGATCGCGGCGGGCAGCAAAGATCAGCAGCGACTCGGTGAGCGCATCCATGGGGTCGTTCAGGACCATCTCGCGCAGCTTTTCGGCCAGCGGTGTGCCGCCCGGCTCTCGGCTCACGGTAACCGTGCGGCCCTGGGTGCGGAACGCCGCGGCCAGGCCCTCGATGTGCGAGGACTTGCCTGCACCGTCGATGCCTTCAAAGGTGATGAACAGACCGGGTCGTGACATGGGCGCCTTGGTTCAAGAAACGGTTTACTGCTGTCCGCGCTGGTAGCGGTTGACGGCGCGGTTGTGCTCCTCCAGCGAGGCGCTGAAGTGGCTGCTGCCATCGCCCTTGGCCACAAAGTACAGCGCGCGCGTGGCCTGCGGCTGCACAGCGGCCAGCAACGCCGCCTTGCCAGGCATGGCGATGGGCGTGGGCGGCAGGCCCGCGCGGGTGTAGGTGTTCCAGGGGGTGTCGGTCTGCAGGTCGCGCTTGCGCAGGTTGCCATCAAACTTCTCACCCAGGCCATAGATCACCGTGGGGTCGGTCTGCAGCAGCATGCCCACGCGCAGGCGGTTGACGAACACGCCCGCAATCTGGCCCCGGTCGCTGGCCTTGCCGGTTTCCTTTTCCACGATGCTGGCCAGCGTCAGCGCCTCGTCCGCCGACTTGAGCGGCGTGTCGGCCGCGCGCTGGGCCCAGGCTGCCTCCAGATGGCGGTCCATGGCGTGCATGGCCCGGCGCAGCAAGGCGATGTCGCTGGAGCCTTTGGCGTAGGTATAGGTGTCCGGGAAGAACCGCCCCTCGGGCGCTACGCCGGGGCGGCCCAGCTGGGCCATCAGCGCTTCGTCGGTCAGGGTGGCAGCATCGTGTTTGAGCTGCTCTTCCTTGGCCAACGCCTGGCGCACCTGGCGCCAGTTCCAGCCTTCGACCAAGGTAAGTGCGCGCAGGGCCTCTTCGCCCCGGGCCAGCTTTTGCAGCAGGCTGATGGGCGTGGTGCCGGGCGGGACTTCGTAGTTGCCGGCCTTGATGGCACGGTCTTGCCCCGAGACGCGGAACCAGGCATACAGCAGGCGCGCGTCCGTCTTGACCCCAGCCGCCACCACATCGCGGGCCACGCCGCGCGGCGTGGTGCCGGGCTCGATGGCCAGCTCCAGCGGCTCCGGGCCCAGGTCCAGCGGCTGGTGCAACCACCAATACGCAGCGCCGCCCAGTGCGATCCCCACCAACACGATCAAAGCCAGTAAACGTCGCACAACCCTGCTACCAATATGTATGAATCAGGGCATCATAATTCAGCGATGACCTACCCCTTGAATGGCATTGCCCACCTGTCCCACCTCGGCGTGATTCGCGTGGAAGGCGAAGACGCCGCCAAGTTTCTGCACGGCCAGCTCACCCAGGATTTCGCCCTGCTGGGCATGGACCAGGCCCGCCTTGCGGCCTTCTTGTCGGCCAAGGGCCGCATGCAGGCCAGCTTCATCGGCTTCAAGCGCAGCGCCACCGAGGTGCTGCTGGTCTGCAGCCGCGACCTGCTGCCCGCCACGCTCAAGCGCCTGTCAATGTTTGTACTGCGCGCCAAGGCCAAGTTGACGGATGCCACCGGTGACTTTGCCCTGTATGGCATCGCTGGAGACGCTATCAATGCCGTAGCTGGTAGCGCACAACCAGCTTGGTCCAAGGCCGATTTGGGCACTGCAACGTTGGTGCACCTGTACCCCGCCGACGGCACCCCGCGCGCCCTGTGGGTGGCCGCCGCCACGGAGCCCGCGCCCGCAGGCCCTGCGCTGGATGCCACGCTGTGGCTCTGGAGCGAAGTCATCAGCGGCGTCGCCACGCTGACCACGCCAGTGGTCGAAGCCTTTGTGCCCCAGATGCTCAACTATGAATCGGTGGGCGGCGTGAACTTCAAGAAAGGCTGCTACCCCGGCCAGGAAGTGGTGGCGCGCAGCCAGTTCCGGGGCACGCTCAAGCGCCGCGCCTACATCGCCCACGCAGCGGCTGAGGTGGCGGTGGGCGCCGAGGTGTTCAGCACCAGCGACCTCGAACAGCCCTGCGGCACCGTGGTGCAGGTGGCCGCTGCGCCGGGCGGCGGGTTTGACACCATCGTGTCGCTGCAGATTAGCGCCGCCCAAGAGGGCGCCCTGCAGGTGGGTGCAGCAGGCGGCGTGCCGCTGTCGTTGTTGCCCCTGCCCTACCCCCTGTTGGACGATATCTGAGCCAAATCGGGCGAATGCGCTAGTCGAACATGCCCGAGCAGCTCTCTTTTCAATAGCAAACCATCAGAGCTTGCGGGCCATGGCAATGTGCGCAATGCCCGCCTCTTCGTACGGCTCGCCCACCACCGCGAACCCCGCCCGGCGGTAAAAGCCCTCGGCGCTGCGCTGGGCGTGCAATTGCACTTCGGCATCGCCCCGGGCACGCGCCGCGTCCACCAGCGCATCCAGCAATTGGCGACCCCACTGCGCGCCGCGGACCGACCGGTCCACCGCCATGCGGCCGATGCGGCCCACGCCGGGCGCGTGCTGCAGCAGGCGGCCCGCAGCGACGGGCATGCCCAGCCGGTTGTACAGCACAGCGTGGCGCGCCGAGATGTCATGCCTATCGGCCTCGACCTCGGCCGGGATGCCCTGCTCGTGCACAAACACATCGGTGCGCACGCGGCCGGCATCGCGACCCAGAGTGTTCCAGTCGCCCGTGCGCACCTCGGCCATCTCGGCGCCCGCTTCAAAGCCTTCAAAGATCGCGCGCAATGCGGGCGGCACGGGGCGAGATGTCTGCGTGGCCGGGTCGGCAAACACATAGACCAGTTCGGCCGAGATCAGCAGCCGGTCGCCACAGAAAATGCCCGCCGTGAACAGGCACGACGAATTGCCAATGCGCGCGCACTTCAGGCCCACATCCAGCGTGTCATCCAGCCGCGCCGAAGCGTGGTACTCCACCGTGGCCTTCTTCACATACATCTCGCCGCCCAGCGCCAGCATGCTCGCCTCGTACGGCAGCGCCAGCGCGCGCCAGTACTCGGACATGGCGGTATCGACATACATGAGGTAGTGCGCGTTGAACACGATCTTTTGCATGTCCACCTCGGCCCAGCGCACGCGCAGGCGGTGGAAACAACGGAAATCACTGCGTTGCATGGGTTGGTTTACTCCAGGTGAAAAGCCAGGCGCAGCGCACGGGCCGCGTCGGCATGGGCCTTGCGCGCCTCGGGGATGGCGCGGCCCATCTTGATGAATTCGTGGGTCACGCCCCGATAGATGTCCAGGTCCACCGGCACACCCGCCAGGCGCAGCTTGTCGGCGTAGTCCACGCCTTCGTCCACCAGCGGGTCGCATTCGGCCAGGCCGATCCAGGCTGGCGCAACGCCTTCCACATCCGGCGCCAGCAGCGGGGCAAAACGCCAGTCTTCGCGCTCCTCGCGCGTGGTCACGTAGTGGCCAAAGAACCAGCTGATGGCAGGCTCCTCCAGCACGAGGCCGCGCGCAAAGGTGGCGTGCGAAGGCGTGTCTTGGTGCGCGGCGCAGCCGGGGTAGATCAGCAGCTGCAGCGCCAGAGGCAGGCCTGCATCGCGCGCCAGGATGGCGTTGACGGCAGCCAGCGTGCCGCCTGCGCTGTCACCACCCACGGCCAGGCGTTGAGGGTCAGCGCCCAGGCGCTCGGCGTTGGCAGCGAGCCATTGCAAGGCATCCCACGCATCGTTGCTGGCCGTGGGAAAGCGGTGCTCCGGCGCCAGCCGGTAGTCCAGCGAGACCACCATACAACCGGCCAGACGCGCCAGCTCGCGGCACAGGATGTCGTGCGTGGCAATGTTGCCGATGGTGAAGCCGCCGCCGTGCGTGTACAGCAGCACGGGCAGGCCCTTGTCCGTACTGGGCGCGTACAGCCGTGCGGGCAGCTGTGCACCGTCGCGGGTGGGGATCTGCAGGTCTTCCACCTGCGCCAGCGCGGCTTTGGGGACTTCCAGCACGTCGGCGCCTGCCTGGTAGGCGATGCGTGCCTCTTGCGGCGTGCGCGTGTGCAGCGGTGGGTGCCCGGCGCGGGCCATGCGTTCAAGCACGCTGCGCATCTGCGGGGTCAGGCGGGTGTGGTGGATGTGCAGGTCGGTCAACGGTCGGGGTCTCGGCAAAAAAAACAACGGCCCGCGCGGCGGCGGGCCGCTGAGGGGTGGGTTACTTGAAGCTCAGTCTCACGGGTGCAGCGCCGGGCAGGCCGTCATAGGTGGCCGTCACCGACAAGCCGGCCTTGGGCGGCAGCAATGCGGAGAACGAGCCTAGGCTGATCAGGTCGCCCGGCTGCATGGCCAGGCCCTCCTGCGCCAGCGCACCGGCCAGCCACACCACCGCATTCAGCGGGTGGTCCAGGATGTCGCTGCCCTTGCCACCACCCAGGCGCGCGCCCGCGCCATCGGTCAGCGACACGTTCATGTCGGTCAGGGCCTTGAGCATGGCAAAGCGCTCGCCCCGGTACGCCGGCACGGCAATCGGGGCACCCGCCACACCCAGGCGCGCACCCACGTTGATGGCCGTCACGCCTGCGCCGTTGAGCTTGGGCGGCGCCTGCACCATCAGGTCGGGCAACTCGATGAAGGGGATGATCTGGTCCACGGCGTCCAGCACGTCCATGGGGGTTTTGGCCTGGTTGATGGCGGCGCTTTTCACACGCACCAGCATGTCGGCCTCGTACAGGGGGCGGGCACCGAAGGCCGCATCCACCGTGGCGCCACTGGGCAGCACCATGCCCTCGTAGAGCTTGCCCCACACGGGCTTGTCGGTGTTGAAGCGCTTTTGCACGGCGGGGTTGGTCAGGCCGGCCTTGTAGCCAATCACCTTGCCCATGCGCTGAGCCAGCAAGGCGTTGACCTTGCCTCGTGTGCAGGCGCCATCGGCGTCCGTCAGGTTGTCGGGGTTGGCGGCGGGGGTCTTGGCGACATAGTTGGCCACCAGGTCGGCGGCCTGTGCGTCGGTCAGGCACTGGGCCTGGGCGCTTGTCACAGATGCGACGGCTACCAGGGCCGCCATCAGGGTTTGCTTCGTTTTCACACGTGTCTCCTCCTTGTAAAGTGGTCTCAGAACTTTTTCAAAGGCTGGCGAGCTATCGTAATCGCTGGCACTCCCATTCACACATTCTGTTGCACCATGGCTTTCATCTACTACGTCACCCAGATCCAGTTTGAATTCGGCGCTGTCCAACTGCTCAAGCAGGAATGCGAGCGCGTGGGCATCACCCGCCCGTTGATCGTGACGGACCCCGGCGTGAAGGCCGCAGGCGTGCTGCAAAAGGCGCTGGATGCGCTGCCCGGCATGGCGGTGGCCGTGTTTGACCAGACCCCGTCCAACCCCACCGAAGCCGCCGTGCGCGCTGCCGTGGACATGTACAAGGCCCAGGGCTGCGACGGCCTGATTGCCGTGGGTGGCGGCTCGGCCATCGACTGTGCCAAGGGCATCGCGATTGCCGCCACGCACGAAGGCCCCCTCACCCACTACGCCACCATCGAGGGCGGCTCGCCGCGCATCACCGACCGCGCCGCGCCGCTGATCGCTGTGCCCACCACCAGCGGCACGGGCAGCGAGGTGGCGCGCGGCGCCATCATCATCGTGGACGACCACCGCAAGCTCGGCTTTCACTCGTGGAACCTAGTGCCCAAGACCGCCATCTGCGACCCGGAACTCACCCTCGGCCTGCCCCCCATGCTCACGGCTGCCACGGGCATGGACGCAATTGCGCACTGCATGGAGACCTTCATGTCCGCCGCGTTCAACCCACCCGCCGACGGCATTGCGCTGGACGGCCTCACACGCGGCTGGGCGAACATCGAACAGGCCACCAAAAACGGCAGCGACCGCGATGCACGCCTGCACATGATGAGCGCCAGCATGCAGGGCGCAATGGCCTTCCAGAAGGGCCTGGGCGCCGTGCACTCGCTCAGCCACAGCCTGGGCGGCGTAAACCCGCGCCTGCACCATGGCACGCTCAATGCCATGTTTTTGCCCGCCGTGGTGCGCTTCAACGCGCAGGCCGAATCGGTGCAGAAGGAAAAGCGCCTGGAGCGCATGGCCCACGCCATGGGCCTCCAGTCTGCGGGCGACATCCCCGAAGCCATCCGCGACATGAACGCCCGCCTAGGCCTGCCCACGGGCCTGGCCGCCATGGGCGTGAACGAGGCGATGTTCGACGACATCATCAAGGGTGCGATGGCCGACCACTGCCACAAGACCAACCCGCGTATCGCCACGCCCGAGGAATACCGGGACATGCTGGCGCAGTCGCTCTGAACCCAGCCGCGTCGCCCTTGGGGCAAACGCCGCGCACCCGAGCGCGGCAGCCCAGGGCGCGGGAAACCAGCGCGTGCCAGTGCCCTTGTCAGGAGCACCTTGCGCGCGCCGGTAGCTCCGCAGTTTTACAAAACGTCACACATCAGCAACACCCCGCCGGTGGTGCTGCGCAAAACCGCGCTCACAACTTCTCACAAGATAGACTCGCCGCTGTCAACAATTAATTAACCATTCATTACCACAGGGGTTGTGGGGAGGACCACCGTCGATGCGCACTGGAAATCTCACCACCTGGCTTCTGCGGGGCACCTACCCCCGGCTGTATGTGTCCATCGTGGCGATCATCCTGCTGGTCACGGGGGTGCGCTACCACTACCTGCTGGCTGCAGAAACTGACGAAGCCCTGCAGCAAGGCTCCACCGAACTGCGGCGCGCCAGCGACCCATTGCAGCTGCGCCTGGCCGCCGAGCCCGCGCCCGATGCCGACACTGTCACCCGCATCCTGACCGAGGGGCTGGCGCAGGCCGCGCCGGCGGTGGCGTCCATCAAGTGGCAGGCCGCCGACCAGCCCGCCATCGAGGTCACCGCCTTTCCCTACCCCGCCGTCGCTCCCAAATGGTTTACCGATTGGCTGGACCTCTCTGCCCCGGTGCAGCAGTCTGGCCTGGCGCTGGCAGATGGCACATTGGGCCGACTGACAGTGACGGCCCATCCGCAGCCCCTGACAGACCAGGTGTGGGCCACGGTGCTGGTGCAGGCGCGCATCTCGGCACTCAACATCTTCACCATCTTCTTTTTGCTGACGCTATTGCTGCGCGCCAATGCCCGCATGCTGCAGCGCCTGGCCCAGGCCACCGATGCGTTTCGCCAGGGCTATCTGAGCACTCGCATGGAGGTCACCGGCACGCTGGAGTCCCGCGCCATGGCCGAGACCTTCAACGACATGGCGGGCAAGGTGCAGTCCCTGGTGCTGTCATTGCATGAAACGCAGCGCCAGCAAAGCGAGCAACTGCACTTCACCCGCCAGTTGATCGATGCCCTGCCCCTGCCCGTGTTTGTGCGCCATGCCGACGGCACCTACCTGGACGCCAACCGCGCATGGCAGCGCCTGTTCCAGTCACAGCCAGGTGCTGACGGCGCCGCAGGCGCCAGCCTGCCTGCCGAACTGGCCCCGGAACGGTCGGCCCACATCGCCAGTGCGCACGACAACGAAATCCGCATCCGCCCGCCCCACCAGCCCCCGCTGGACATGGCCTACTACGAAGCGCCCTTCACCAGCACCAACGGCGAGCTGGCTGGCACCATCGGTACGCTGGTGGACGTGACAGAACGCAAACGCGCCCAGGAGGCCCTGCGCGCCGAAAAGGAGCGTGCCGAGGTCACCCTCGCCTCCATCGGCGACGGCGTCATCACCACCGACCTGGGTGGGCGCATCGAGACCATCAACGAGGCCGCGCAACTCATGACCGGCTTTACCGCCGACCAGGCGCTGGGCCGGCAGCTGGACGACGTGTTTCGCCTGTACGAAGAGCCCGCCAGCCGCACCGCCAGCGCGGCCGCCGAACGCGACACGCAGCCCGGCGGGCTGCAGCAGGCCACCTACGAGGTACTGATCCACCGCTCGGGCGAGCGCTACGCCATCGAGTACACGGCCGCCGCCATCCGCGAGGGCAGCGGCCACGCCACAGGCTGCGTGCTGGTGTTCCGCGACGTGACCGAAACACGCAACCTGCGCCATCAGATCTCCTGGCACGCCCGCCACGATGCGCTCACCGGCCTGTACAACCGCGCAGCGCTGGCCGAAAAGCTCACGCACGCCCTGTTTGTGGCTCGCAACCATCAGCTGCTGCTGGCAGTGTGCATGCTGGACCTGGACCACTTCCAGGCGGTGAACGACACCTTTGGCCAGCGCGTGGGCGACCGCCTGCTCAAGGAAGTGGCCCGGCGCCTGGGCGCCTTCATCACACCCCAAGAAGCCGTGGCCCGCATGGGCGGCGACGAGTTTGTGCTGCTGCTGGGCGAACAGCCCGATGTGCCCGCCATCGAGGCGCGCCTGGCCGTGCTGATGCAACAACTGGCCGCGCCCTATGCGATTGACGACCGCCTGGTGAACATCACCGTCAGCATTGGCGTGGCCGTGTTTCCCCAAGACGACGCCAACCCCGACACCCTCCTGCGCCACGCCGACCAGGCCATGTGCCAGGCCAAGAGCTTCGGGCGCAACCAGCTGCACGTGTTCGATGTACAGCACGACCACGCCGTGCAGACCCAGCACACCCGCCAGACCCGGGTGGCCCGCGCACTGCACGCGGGGGAGCTGGTGCTGCACTACCAGCCCAAGGTCAACCTGCGCACCGGCGAGATCATCGGGCTGGAAGCCCTGCTGCGCTGGCAACACCCGCAGGAAGGACTGCTGGGCCCGCAGCACGTGCTGCAGCTGGTGGAGGACACGGACCTGCAGGTCGAACTGGGCGAATGGGTGCTGCGCCAGGCCCTGGCGCAGATGCGGGTATGGAGCGATGCCGGCATGGGCTGGGAAGTCAGCGTCAACATCGCGGCGCCCCACTTCCACCGGCCCAACTTTGTGCAGCGGCTCAAGGACATCCTGCACACCTGCCCCGAGGTGTCTCCCGCACGACTGGAGCTGGAGATCCTGGAATCCGCCGCGCTGGAAGACATGCAGTACATGCGCCGCATGATGCAAAGCTGCCAGGCCCTGGGCGTGCGTTTTGCGCTGGACGACTTTGGCACCGGCTTTTCGTCGCTGTCGTACCTCAAGCGCCTGCCCGCCGAGACCATCAAGATCGACCAATCGTTTGTGCGCGGCATTCTGGAGGACGGCGACGACCTCACCCTCGTCAAAGCCATCGTGGCGCTGGCGGCTGCGTTCCACCGCCATGTGGTGGCCGAAGGGGTCGAAACCGCTGAGCACTGCGTCAAGCTGCTGGAGCTGGGCTGCGAACGCGCGCAGGGGTACGGCATTGCCAAGCCCATGCCTGCGGTCGATGTGCTGCCCTGGGCCCGCGACCACGCTGCACGCCATGCTGCACGGGCGGTGCAAGAGGCAGCGCGCCGGTCTGCCTCGACCTAAGAACCTGTTCAAAGTCTTTTTGGAGATTGCATTTGAGTGCAATCGGGATGAATGGATGCTTCGGATGCGCCGCATGGGCTCATGCCCATGCAAGCAGCCGGGGCGTCCAATCGCCCGATTTCACTCCAACCCTGCGGGCAAGTGCCTTGCCGGGCGGCCTGCGGCGTTGCGGCGCTTGCCGATAGCACGGGCTATCGGCGGCGCACCGCGCCTTGCATCCCATCCCGGCAGGGTACTTGTGCAACTCCAAAAAGACTTTGAACAGGTTCTGAGAGCCTGCGGCCAACGCAGCGGTCCCAGCGGGCGACGATGGCGCTGCGGCCCCGCCGCACTACAACGGCTGCACCGCGCCCATGTCCGGCCGCTCCAGCCACTCGCGCCACTCATCCACCAGCTGCTGGCTGGCGCGCGTGGCCGCGAGCCACGCCTGGGCCCGGGCACGGCTGTCCGTGCCGTAGTGGGTGAAGTCGTTGCGGTCGGGCAGCTTGGCATTGGGCAATCGGCGCACCCAGTCCGGGTCGGGTGACAGCACCACCATGTTGTCGAGCGCCGACGTGGCCTTGTGGCGCCACTTCAGCCCCTTGTCCAGCCAGCCCGGCACCACGCGGTGTTGGAAGTGGGGGTAGAGCACGATGCCGCCAGCACCCGCACGCAACGGCTCGGACGCGGTTTTGAAGACTTTTCCGCCGGAAGCGCTAGTGCTCATTGCCTGAGCAGCTATCAATTCAGAAGCATCACCGTTCGGCAGCCCATAGGCAAGATGCAGGTGGTAGTCGGTGATGCCACCGTCCCAGTAGGCGCCCCGGGGCGCACCCGGGATGTTGTGTACGGCCTGCAAGACAAACGGGATCGAGCAGCTGGCCTGCAGCGCTTGCATGAAGTTGTCTGCGCTCAACCCCACCTGCCGGGTGCGGTAATCGGTCGTGGCAAAAGGCAAGGCGGCGCCTGACGAGGAAAACACCACCCGCTCCAGCCAGGCCCCCATCGCCTTGCGGTGCACGGTGTTGGTCACGAACGCCCCCAGATACCCCAGGGGCGTACCCAGCGCATGTTCGCGCCCCAGCACATGGCGGCCCCGGGATGTGACGATGTGCAGGCGGTAGCGCGGGTGGCTCAGCACCTCCTGCACCCGCCCGCCATAGAAGGCCTCCAGGTTCTGGCCGAACCGCTCGCTCACATGGGCAGCCGTGGGACGCTTTTTGCCGGGTGGCAACTCGTAGTCCTGGTGGATGTAGTCGTGTTCCAGCCGTTCAAACGCCGCCACCGACTGCTGCAGGCAGGCTGTTGCCATGCGCCAGGCGCCGATGGAGGCACCCACCAGGTGCACCGGCTGGTCAGAGCGCGGTAGCCATTCCCCAAAAATGAACCGGTCCATCGGCCCCAGGATCAGCCCCTTGGGGCCACCGGCCGCCGCCGGGATCACCCCCACATCAGCGGGCTGCAGGCCCTGTTGTTCGAGGTGTTGGCGGGCGCGGGGGCCAGCGTGGATGCGCAGTGCTTTCATGGCGCCAATTGTCGCAAAGCGGCTGGGGCAGCACAGTCAATCCGTAGACCGCCCCAGCAGCGCCCTCCCCATGGCAACCGCCTGACCCGCTACCGGGCTGCTAGACGATGAAGTCCGCCGCCGCCTCCGGCCGGGCCGTCCAGTCGATGGGGTCTTGCTGCAGCACCATGTCAATGTCGAGCCCCAGGGCCAGCCCCACTTCGCCGGGGAAGGACACTGCCAGCTCCTTCTCGTTGAGCTCAGCCTCGCGGGCGCGGGCGCGCCAGGCGGCCAGGTGGATCACGCCTGCCAAGGGTTCGTACACCTTGTTGTCAAACGGCGCATGCTGGTGCTGCAGGGCATCAATCACCACCTCGGGCAGTTGCCAGCGGCGCGCGCAGCCCGCGGTGACCTGGCCATAGCTGTAGCCAAAGATGCGCTGCTCGATCTTGTCGCGGCGCAGGTCAAATGGCGCTACCAGGGTGTTGACCGACTGGGCCTTCTCGGGGTCGGCCAGGTGGATCACCAGCTCGCCCAGCGCATGCAGCAAACCGGCGGTATACGCCGCGATCTGGTTGTGGTGGACGATGCCCGCCAGCGAGCGCGCGAGCTTGGCGGTGTTGAGGCTGTAACGCCAGAACTGCTGCATGTTCACCCCGGGCACCGAGCGTGACGTAGTGCCCAGCGGAGCCGAAGTGACCAGTGTGCGCAGCTGTGCGGTGCCCAGCAGCGCCAGCGCCTCGGGGATACCCGCAATCTGCCCGGGCAGCTGGAAGGTGGGGGAATTGGCCAGCTCCAGCAGGCGCGCGGCCAGGGCCGGGTCGGTGCCAAACAGCTGGTTCAGGCGCCGCAGGCTGGGCTCAGCGTGGGCCAGCTCGCTCATCAGCAGCGCCACGGCGCGCGGAAGGCTGGGCAGTGCCACAGGTTGGGCCAGCAGTGCGTTCAACTCCATGGGGTACGGCGCCGGTGGTTGGTTCAGGTGCTGGCGATTATGGGCCCCTGCACGGCCAAAAAACCACCGGCGGCACAGCGGGCTGCGTCAGCGGCCTTTGGCCTGTTGCAACTTCGCAAATGCCGACGCCATGGCCGACTGCTGCACAGGCTCGGGCCCACGGCGCTGGGGCTGTGCATAGCCACGGGCTGCGCCCTCAAAGCGGTTGTCACGGGGAGCGCCCCGGTCACCGCCCTGGCGTGGTGGTGCGGCATCCAGCTTCATCGACAGGCCGATGCGCTTGCGCTCCACGTCCACTTCCATGACCTTGACCTTGACGATGTCGCCGGTCTTGACCACCTCGCGGGCGTCGTTCACAAACTTGTGCGCCAGCTGGCTCACATGCACCAGACCGTCCTGGTGCACGCCCAGGTCCACAAAGGCGCCGAACTGGGCCACGTTGCTCACCGTGCCCTCCAGGATCATGCCTTCCTTCAGGTCCTTGATGTCTTCCACGCCGTCATTGAAGCGCGCCACCTTGAAGTCGGGGCGCGGGTCGCGGCCGGGCTTTTCCAGCTCGGCCAGGATGTCCTTGACGGTGATCACGCCAAACTTTTCGTTGGCGAACAACTCGGGCTTGAGCGTCTTGAGCATGTCGGCGCGGCCCATCAACTCGGCCACCGGCTTGCCGGTCTTTTCTATGATCTGCTCGACCACCGGGTAGGTCTCGGGGTGCACGCCCGTCATGTCCAGCGGGTTGTCACCGCCGCGAATGCGCAAGAAGCCCGCGCTCTGCTCAAAGGTCTTGGCGCCCAGGCCCGCCACTTCCATCAGCTGCTTGCGGCTCTTGAACGCGCCGTTGGCCTCGCGCCAGCGCACCACGGCCTTGGCCACGCTGCCCGACAGGCCCGACACACGCGACAGCAGCGGCACGCTAGCCGTGTTCAGGTCCACACCCACAGAGTTCACGCAGTCTTCCACCACCGTGCCCAGGGTGCGTGCCAGCTCGCTCTGGTTCACGTCGTGCTGGTACTGGCCCACGCCGATGCTCTTGGGGTCGATCTTGACCAGCTCGGCCAGTGGGTCCTGCAGGCGGCGAGCGATGGAGGCGGCGCCGCGCAGGCTCACGTCCACATCAGGCATCTCTTGCGATGCGTATTCGCTGGCGGAATACACCGAGGCACCCGCCTCGCTCACCACCACCTTCTCGATGGCGCGGTCGGCCTTGGCGGCCATCTTGATCAGATCGGCGGCCAGTTTGTCGGTCTCGCGGCTGGCCGTGCCGTTGCCAATCGCAATCAGGTTCACGCCATGTTTTTCCACGAGCTTGGCCAGTGTGAAGAGCGAGCCATCCCAGTCGCGCTTGGGCTCGTGCGGGTACACCGTGGCGGTCTCCACCAGCTTGCCGGTGGCGTCCACCACGGCCACCTTCACGCCGGTGCGGATGCCGGGGTCCAGCCCCATCACTACGCGCGGGCCGGCCGGTGCGGCCAACAGCAGGTCGCGCAGGTTGTCGGCAAACACCTTGATCGCCACCTTCTCGGCCTCGTCGCGCAGGCGGGCAAACAGGTCGCGCTCGGTGGAGAGGCTGAGCTTCACGCGCCAGGTCCAGGCCACGCATTTGCGGATCAGGTCGTCCGCCTTGCGGCCCTGGTGACTCCAGCCCAGGTGCAGGGCGATCTTGCCTTCGGCGATGCTGGGCTTGCCAGGTTCGGGCTCCACCGGCAGCGCCAGCTTGGCTTCCAGAATCTCCAGCCCGCGCCCGCGGAACACCGCCAGCGCGCGGTGCGAGGGCACGCGGCCAATCGGCTCGTCGTAGTCGAAGTAGTCGCGGAACTTGGAGACCTCGGGGTCGTTCTCGTTCTTGCTGTCCACCTTCTTGCTGCGCAGCAGGCCCTCGGCCCACAACCACTCGCGCAGGCTTTGCACCAGGGCAGGGTCTTCGGCCCAGCGCTCGGAGAGGATGTCGCGCACACCGTCGAGCACGGCGGGCACGGTGGAGAAATCGGCGCCGGGCTTGCCGTCGTCCAGCACTTCGGGCGGCTTGGTGAACGCGGCGGCCTCCACGGCAGGGTCCAGCGTGGGGTCGGCAAACAGCTTGTCGGCCAGCGGCTCGATGCCGAACTCGCGCGCAATCTGGCCCTTGGTGCGGCGCTTTTGCTTGAACGGCAGGTAGATGTCTTCCAGCTCTTGCTTGGTGGGCGCGGCGGCAATGGCGGCACGCAGAGCGTCGGTCAGCTTGCCTTGTTCGTCGATGGCCTTGAGCACGGCCACGCGGCGGTCTTCCAGCTCGCGCAGGTAGGCCAGCCGTGCCTCCAGTTCGCGCAACTGAATATCGTCCAGCCCGCCCGTCACTTCCTTGCGGTAGCGGGCGATGAACGGCACCGTGGCACCGCCGTCCAGCAGCTCCACCGCTGCACGCACCTGTTGTTCACTGACTTTGATTTCTGCGGCCAACTGCCGAACGATCTGCTGCATGGGTGGGGCGGACTCTCTGAAACTCGGTCAAACAAAAAAGCGAAGCGCGCGAGTTTGCCACAGGCGGTTTGGCAGCCCGGAGACGGGGCGGCGGATTGTTCTCAATACTGGAACAGTTAGTTTACGACTGAGTGGTTTTTCCCTGAACACCATCGGCGTACAGTTCATCCCATCGATGAGCCGAACCCGCAAGGCGACTCACCGAACCCGGTTCAGGAATGGTTTTTGACCCGGCTTTTTTGAGACGCTTTTTTTAGCTTTTAAGGATTTTCATCATGAACAAGACCGCCCGTTTCCTCTCCGTCGCCGCTGTTGCCGCTTTCGCCGCCTTTGGCGCCCATGCCGATGAAGCCGATGGCTCGCAATTTGCCCTGAAGTTCGACACCAACCGCACCCGCGCTGAAGTGCAAGCCGAAGCTGTAGTGGAAGCCAAGACCCACAACATGGAACCCGCAGGCTCGCGTGTGGTGACCTACAAGTCCACCGCCGACCGCGCTGCCGTGCGTGCACAGGCTGCCGAAGCCGTGCGCACCGGCCAGATCCCTTCGGGCGAATTCAGCGCCATGTAATTTGGCAGACCAACTGCTTAGGTTGGATTGAAGCAGTTGCGGGACTTCCCATGGCGGTGGCACTTCGCGCGGTGCGGGTGCTGCTGCCATGGGGAGTGTTAACTGAACCGCAGGGGCGGGCAGGCAAAAAGGGCTCCTTTTGGGAGCCCTTTTTGTTGGTGCCTGCCGTGTAGCCGCGCCCCCCAGGGGCGCCAGGCGCGCCCCTGCAACGTCGCTTACAGCGACGGGTCGATCAACACCTTGGCGCCGGTATTGCGCGGGCCGTAGAACGCGATGGACTCGGCGCTCAGCGCCCCCGCCAGCGACACGGTGCGCGCGTAGTGGCTGGCGAACGTGGTCTTCAGCTCGGCCGCCACACGCTGGCGCAGCGCCTGTGTCGCCTCGTCGCCAATCTTCTGCAGAAACGGAAACAGCAGCCACCCGCCCATGCCCCAGGCCATGCCAAAGGTGCGGTGCACTTCGGTCGGGCGCGTGTCCAGGTGGCCGTACAGGTACACCTGCTTGTGCACTGCCGAGCCGTAACGGCTGTATTCCTTGGCCTTGCGGTTGATGGCGGCCTCCATGCACTGCAGGATCTGCCCGGCCAGCGTGCCGCCGCCCGTGGCATCAAACGCAATGGTGGCGCCCGTGGCGGCCAGCGCGTCGGTCAGATCGGCCATGAAGTTCGGCGCACTGCTGTCGCACACATACTGGGCGCCCAGTTCTCGCAGCAGCGCCGCCTGCTCGGGCTTGCGCACGATATTGACCAGGCCGACGCCGTCCTTCTGGCAAATCTTGAGCAGCATCTGGCCCAGGTTGCTGGCTGCTGCGGTGTGCACCAGCGCGGTGTGGCCTTCGCGCTTCATGGTCTCCACCATGCTCAGCGCCGTCAGCGGGTTGACGAAGCACGATGCCCCCTCGGCCGCCGTGGTGCCCGGGGGCAGCGGCAGGCACTGCGCCGCCGGCATGGCGCGGTATTGCGAATACATGGCGCCACCAATCACCGCCACCGTGCGGCCCAGCAGTGCCTGCGCGGCGGGTGATGCACCCGCAGCCACCACCAGGCCCGCGCCTTCGTTGCCCACCGGCATGCTCTGACCCAGGCGTGCCGCCATGCCTGGCATGGCGCGCTCCGGGATGCGCGCCGTGGCCACCGGCCGCTCGGCCGTGCCCGTGACCTGCACGGTGGACAAATCGGCTGGGCCCAGCAGCAGACCGATGTCCGACGGGTTGATGGGCGTGGCCTGCACCTGGATCAGCACTTCGTCAGGCCCTGGCGTGGGCACGGGTGTCGGCTCCAGGGTGATCTGCAAGGTGCCATCGGCTTGCACAAGCGAGCGCAATTGCAGCGCGGTGGTAGGGATGGAGGGGTTCATGGAGGACTCGCAGGTAGAAGATGGGACAAAGGGCCTGCGCGCTGGACCGCGCAGTGTGGTGAAAGGGTGCCGTATTCAACGGCGCTGCACCACTACCAACCTGCATTCTTGACCAAGCTGCGCCAACGCGCTGTCCCCTCGGTGAATGGCTGCCCACCCATGCGCAGCCCCCCATTCACTGGGGCGAACGATGCACGCAGTGCGCCGCAGCTACGGGCCAGAAACGCTTTCACACACTCAGTCCAAAGTCATGCACGTGTCGCTTGACTTAGAGTGCGCTCCAACTTTCAGAATCGTTCCCATGGCATCCCTCCTCACCATTGCCGAAGTCGCCAAGCGCACAGGCCTCACCGCACACACCCTGCGCTACTACGAGCGCGCCGGGCTGATTGCGCCAGTGGCGCGTGCACCCGGCGGCCAGCGCCGTTATGCGGCGTCGGACATGGAATGGATCGGATTCCTGCTGCGCCTGCGCGAGACCCAGATGCCCATCGGGCAGATGCAGGCCTTTGCGCGGCTGCGCAGCGAAGGGAACGCCACCGCCCCCGAGCGGCGCCAGTTGCTGGAACAGCACCTGGCGCAGGTGCTGGCAACGATCACCGCCATGCAGCAAGCCGCACAGGCCCTGCAAGCCAAGATCGCGCACTACCGGGGCCTGGAAGCTTCCCTTCGACCCACCCCGTCGTCCACCCACCAAGGAAGCTCCCATGTCCCCCGAAACCCAACCCCGCTATCTCCAGGGCCTCGCCAAGCTGCGCGAAATCGACGGCCACGCGGGTGAGCGTGTCGTCGCCAGCCTGGCCGACATTGCCCCCGACTTTGCCCGCTACCTCATCGAGTTTCCGTTTGGCGACATCTACTCGCGCCCTGGGTTGGACCTGCGCAGCCGCGAGATCGCGGTGATTGCCGCACTGACCGCGCTGGGCAACGCCACACCCCAACTCAAGGTGCATTTGCAGGCCGCGCTGAACGTGGGTGTCACCCGCGAAGAGATCGTGGAGGTGCTGATGCAGATGGCGGTGTACGCGGGCTTTCCGGCCGCGCTCAACGGACTGGCCGCGGCACGCGAGGTGTTTGCAGCGGCCGACGCACAACCACAGGCCGCTTGAAGCGCCCTGCCGCCCCGCCCTGTCCTGCCGGATGCGGCTGCAGCGGGGCGATCGCCTATTTGGCGGCCCCCACCGGCATCGGTCGCACCAGCCGCACCGGCAGCTTGCTGGCCCGCGCGGCATCGCCGCGCGCCTCGCCGGTGGACAGGTTCACCGCCCAGCCATTGATCATGGCGGCCTGCCGTGCGCCATCGCCCGCGCGGCCCTGGGCGATGTTGCCGTAGGTGTACTGGTTGACGCTGGGCGCACTCACGTTGGCGGTAGACGACCAGTGCCACTGGCCCGGCGCCGCCGGAAACAGGATGGGGTTGAGGCCCGGGGGCGACAGCGACTTGTCCACCAGCCGCTGCAACTCGGCCGCGCGCGGAATGCGCCAGCCCACGCCCTCGGCCTTCCAGCGCTCAGAGGCCAGGGCCGTGGCCTCGGCCCGGTCCAGCAGCAGGGGCTGGCCGGTGCAGGTCTTGCCGTTCCACTGCATGCCCTCCACACAGCGCGGCCAGGCCAGGCCGGCGCGCTGGTCCAGCACATAGGCGCCATCGGCGGACAGGGACCAATCGGCGGCCACCTGCGAATCGGCGGCCTGCGCAGGCCCGGCCAACAGGGCAACCAACAGCGGGGGGATGAGCGGCAACAAGGTTTTCATGTACAAAAACAGGGACGATCAAAGCAAGGGAAAAGTCGGCAGACTGAAGAGCACCAGAGGGACCACAGGAATCAGAACCCGCCTCGCCAACACCCTAACCCGGCAGCAGCACCTGCGCCACCCACCAGATCAAGAAACACGCACGGCGCGCCGCTTGTCCGTGCGGCCACCCACGCCCACACCTGCCAGCGTGCCTGACGCGGCCAACGCCTCGGCCAGGAACCCCACAAAAGCCTGCACCCGCGTCGAAAACTGGTGCCGCTGCGGATACACCGCATAGATGTCGGCCGCAGGCGTGTGGTACTGCGGTAGCACGGGCTCCAGCAGGCCCTGGGTAAGGTGGCGGTTCACGTCCCACTCGGCGCGCATCACGATGCCGTGGCCCTGCAGCGCCCACAACACGGCAATCTCGCCGTCGTTGGTGGTGAGGTTGCCGGTGATCTTGATCGACTCGGTGTGCGCCTTGCTGCCACGCCCGGTGGTCAGGCGCCACAGGCCGTAGGCCTCGTCGCCCTGGCGGATGCCGATGCACTGGTGCTCCATCAGGTCGCGCGGCACACGAGGCCTGCCGTGCTGCGCCAGGTAGGCGGGTGCGGCGCACAGCACACGCCGGTTGGGGGCCATGCGGCGGGCAACCACGCGGCCATCGGGCGGCTCGCCAAAACGCACGCACACGTCGTAAGCGTCGTCGGTGATCGGCGGCGGGTGCACCGATAGCTGCAGTTGCACATCCACCTCGGGGTACTGGCGCACAAAGTCCGAGATCACGGGGGCGATGTGCATGCGGCCAAAACCCAGCGTGGCATTCACGCGCAGCAGGCCCTTGGGGCTGGCCTTGGACTGCACGATGAGTTCGTCCAGCGCGTCGATCTCGCGCAGGATGCGGCGCGCGTGCTCCAGCAGCAACTCCCCCTCGGGCGTGAGGCCCATGCGGCGTGTAGTGCGGTTGATGAGCACCACACCCAGGCGCTTTTCCATCTGCGCCAGGTGTTTGCTCACGGCGGCGGTGGTGACGCCCATTTCACGCCCAGCGGCGCTCAGACTGGGGCTGGCGGCCAGTGCCGAAAAGAAACCCAGTTCTGCGGGCTGGATGGTGGAGCTCATCGCGGCATTATCAACTGCAGGTTAACGATGGATTCACTTGGCCGCCGTTTTTACAACGAGCGGATGCCTACAGTCGCTCTCACTGTTTTGTTCCACCCGTTTTTCGCGGCCCGGCATCCCCACAGGCCTTCCCCGACGCTTTCACGCACCAAGATCAGAGACCTTCATGAAAACCTACCAAATCGCCACCATCCCCGGAGACGGCATCGGCAAAGAAGTGATTCCCGCCGGCCAACGCGTGCTCGAAGCCCTGGCCGCCCGCCACACGGGCCTGCAGTTCCAGTTCGAGAACTTCGGCTGGGGCGGCGACTGGTACCGCGCCCACGGCGTGATGATGCCGGCCGATGGGCTCGATGTCTTGCGCGGCAAGGACGCCATCTTGTTCGGCTCGGCGGGCGACCCGGACATTCCCGACCACATCACGCTGTGGGGCCTGCGCCTCAAGATCTGCCAGGGCTTCGATCAGTACGCCAACGTGCGGCCCACGCGCATCCTGCCGGGCATTGACGCGCCCCTGAAGCGCTGCACCCCCAAGGACCTGGACTGGGTCATCGTGCGCGAAAACTCCGAGGGCGAATACTCCGGCGTGGGCGGCCGTGTGCACCAAGGCCATCCGATCGAGGCGGCCACCGACGTGTCCATCATGACCCGCGTGGGGGTGGAACGCATCCTGCGTTTTGCCTTCCGCCTGGCGCAGTCGCGCCCCCGCAAGCTGCTCACCGTCATCACCAAGAGCAACGCCCAGCGCCACGCGATGGTGATGTGGGACGAGATCGCCGCGCAGGTGGCCACCGAGTTCCCCGACGTGAAGTGGGACAAGGAGCTGGTGGACGCCGCCACGGCCCGCATGGTCAACCGCCCCGCCACGCTCGACACCATCGTTGCCACCAACCTGCATGCCGACATCCTCAGCGATCTGGCCGCCGCACTGGCGGGCAGCCTGGGCATTGCGCCCACCGGCAACATCGACCCCGAGCGCCGCTACCCCAGCATGTTCGAGCCCATCCACGGCTCGGCATTCGACATCATGGGCAAGGGCCTGGCCAACCCCATCGGCACCTTCTGGTCGGTGGTGATGCTGCTGGAGCACCTGGGCGAGGCCGACGCCGCCCGCGCCGTGATGCAGGCCATCGAACAGGTCACCGCCAACCCCGCCCTGCACACCCGCGACTTGGGCGGCACGGCCACCACGGCGCAGGTGACCGACGCCGTGTGCGCGCTGATCGGCAGCGCACCGCTGCAAAAGGCAGCCTGAGTCGCGTAGCCCCCACGCACTTCGCCCTGCCTCACGACCCGATGACCCCACACATCGACACCCAGGCCCGCCACTGGCTGCGCAGCATGTTCGATGCTGCCATCGCCTCGGCCCAGCCCGCCGTATGCCTGCCGCCGCACCTGCCCGCTCCGCCCCGGGGCCGCACGGTGGTGATCGGCGCGGGCAAGGCGTCCGCCCAGATGGCGCAGGTGCTGGAGGCCCACTGGCCCACGCCGCTATCGGGCGTGGTGGTCACGCGGTATGGACATGCTGCCGCCTGTCAGCACATCCGCGTGCTGGAAGCCGCCCACCCTGTGCCCGATGCGGCGGGCCTGACAGCCGCGCAACAGATGTTGAAAGCGGTGGAAAGTCTCACGGCAGACGACCTGGTGATCGGCCTGTGGTCGGGCGGAGGCTCGGCACTGCTGCCCTTGCCTCTGCCAGGCATCACGCTGCCCGACAAGCAGGCCCTCAACCAGGCCCTGCTGCGCAGTGGCGCCAGTATTAGCGAGATGAACTGCGTGCGGCGCCACCTGTCGGCCATCAAGGGCGGGCGGCTGGCGCTGGCGTGCGGCCCCGCCCGCGTGGTCAACCTGGTGATGTCGGACGTGCCTGGCGACGACCCGCTGGACGTGGCGTCTGGCCCCACTGTGGCCGACCCGACCACCCGCGCACAGACGCTGGCCATCTTGCAGCGCTACCGCATTGCGCTGCCGCCCGCCGTAACGGCCGCACTGGACACTGCCGCCAGCGAAAGCATCAAGCCCGGCGACACCCGGCTGGGCCCCATCACCACCCACGTCATTGCCACGCCCGACCTGGCCCTGCAGGCAGCCGCCCAGGTGGCGCGCCAGGCGGGCATCGAGCCCACGCTGCTCGGCGACGCACTGGAGGGCGAAGCCCGCGACATGGGCACGGTGCTGGCCGGTGTCGCTCGCTACGCCGCCAAGGCCCCGTCGCCGCTGCACCGCGTGCTGCTGAGCGGCGGCGAAAGCACCGTCACCCTGCGCGCACCCGCCCCCCGGCAACCCATGCCAACCCCAGGGCGCGGCGGGCGCAATGTGGAATGCCTGCTGTCTATGGCCCTGTCGCTCAAGGGCTTGCCCGGCGTGTACGCCTTGGCTGGCGACACCGACGGCATCGACGGCCTGGAGCCCGTGGCTGGCGCCATTGCCACGCCCGACACGCTGGAGCGCGCTGCCGTGCTGTGCCAACACGCCACCGCCGCGCTGGACGCGCACGACGCCCACACCTTTTTTTGCGCGCTGGGCGATGCCGTGATCACTGGGCCCACGGGCACCAACGTCAACGACTTCCGCGCGATCCTGATCGCAGCCACGGGCTGACGCCCTGCGCCCGCGTCCCCAGCAGCCCTGCAACCCAAAGAACCACCAAAACCACAGCCCCACGGAGACAACCATGACACGCCTTGCAACCCCGCACCACCCACCGTCAACGCCGCCCACAGCGCCATCCACACGCCGCCACCATCTGCTGGCACTGGTCGCCCTGGCTACCGCTGCCTGTGCCCTGCCCAGCGCACCGGCGCGCGCGCAGGCCTGGCCGGCCAAGCCCGTCACCATCGTTGTGCCCTTTGCGGCCGGCGGCACTACCGATGTGCTGGCCCGTGCGCTGGGCGAAAAACTGGGCACGGCCCTGGGCCAGCCCGTGATCGTGGAAAACCGGGGCGGCGCGGGCGCCACCATCGGGGCCGACTACGTGGCCAAGGCCCCTGCCGACGGCTACACGCTGCTGATGGGCGCGGTGCACCACACCATTGCAACGAGCGTGTACAAAAAGCTCAACTACGACTTTCAAAAGAGTTTTGCACCCATCACCACCGTGGCGCTGGTGCCCAACGTGCTGGCCGTGAGTGCGGCCACGCCCGCCAAGGACGTGAAGGAGCTGGTGGCGCTGATCAAGGCCACGCCCAACAAGTTCTCCTACGGCTCCAACGGCGCGGGCACGGCGCAGCACCTGATCGGCACGCAGTTCGCCACGTCCATCGGCCAGCCCCTGCTGCATGTGCCCTACAAAGGCAGCGGCCCGCTCACCACCGACCTGCTGGGCGGGCAGGTGTCGATGTCGTTCGACACCGTCACCCCCGTGCTGCCGCACATCAAGGCGGGCAAGCTGCGCGCCCTGGCGGTGACCACGGCCAAGCGCTCGTCCACCCTGCCCGACGTGCCCACGCTGCAAGAAAGCGGCTTTGCGGGCTTTGACATCGGCACCTGGTTTGGTGTGCTGGCCCCCGCCCGCACGCCCGCCGATGTGGTGGCGCGGCTGAATACCGAAATGGTCAAGGTCATCCAGTCGCCGGACTTTCAAAAGCGCATGCAAGACATTGGCGCCGAACCCATCGGCAACACCCCCGCGCAGATGGCCGAGCAGATTGCGGCCGACACCGCACGTTTTGCCAAGCTGGTGGCCGACAACAAGATCACGACCGACTGACCCAGTGGCAAAGAGGGGTTGCGAAGGGTGGTCGCAAAGGGTGGCTGGCGAGGTGAATGGCCAAGGTGGGTTGGTATAAACCCACGATGACCGACACCGCCGCCCCCATCGCCAACACCGTACCCGCTGCCCTCGTCCGCGCGCTGGAAGAGCGCGCCTTCAACGCCTGGCCCGCGCACCAGACGGTATTTCACCGGGGCTGGGTGTTCCGGCTGTCGGGCGGGTACACCAAGCGTGCCAATTCGGTCAACGCGCTGGTGCCCGGCGCGCCGTTTGACGGTGTACGCGAGGCGGCGGCGGCGCTGTATGCGCGGCATGGCTTGCCCGCCGTGTTCCGCATCTCCCCCCTGGCCCCGGCCGAGGCCGACCAGGAGCTGGCGGACGCGGGCTACCAGCACTTTGACCCCTCGCTGGTCCTGCACCGGCCGCTGGCGCTGGGCGCGGTGCCCCGGCCCGATGGCACCACGATGGTCAGCACCTCGCCATCGCCTGCGTGGCTGGAAGGTTTTGCGGCGGCCAACGGCGTGGCGCCGCACCACCGCAACCTGCACCGCAGCATCCTCGACGCCATTGCCCACCCGGTGGGTTATGCGCTGCAACACGACGCCCAGGGCCATGCCGTGGGCTTTGGCCTGGCGGTGCTGGAGCGCGGAGCCGTGGGCCTGTACGACCTGGCCGTGGCGCCCGAACACCGGGGCGGCGGGCGCGGACGCGCGCTGGTGCAGGCCCTGCTGCACTGGGGCGCCGAGGCCGGGGCGACCAGCGCCTACCTGCAGGTGCGGGCGCAGAACACGCCGGCGCTGCGGCTGTATGAATCGATGGGGTTCAAGACGGCCTACGGCTACCACTACCGGGTGCCGGGCTGAGGTTGGCTTCTGCACCTCTCCCACAGGGTGCGAGGGGCCCGGGACCAGCGCAGCGGCCCACGCGGCGCCTTCCCGCGTGGGTTTGAAGCCAAACAGGCCGCAAGCGCCAGTGAATCATGCGCAAGCTGCTATTGATTCAATAGCAAATTATCCACCGATCAACGGTGACTCAGCTTGCGCACGGCCCAGTCACCCAGGCTTTGCACGGCCTGCACAAAGAAGATCAGCACCAGCACCACGGCCAGCATGATCTCGGGCAGAAAGCGCTGGTAGCCGTAGCGGATGCCCAGGTCACCCAGGCCGCCGCCGCCAATGGCGCCGGCCATGGCCGAGTAGCCGGTCAGGCTCACGAACGTGATGGTCAGGCCCGCCACAATGCCGGGCAGCGCCTCGGGCAGCAGCACCTTCCACACGATCTGGCTGGTGGTGGCGCCCATGGCCTGGGCGGCTTCGACCAGGCCGTGGTCCACCTCGCGCAGCGCGGCCTCGACCAGGCGGGCCACAAACGGGGCGGCGGCAATGGTCAGCGGCACCACGGCGGCGGCGGTGCCGATGGACGAGCCGGTGATGAACCGCGTGAACGGGATGATGGCCACCAGCAGGATGATGAAAGGCGTGGAGCGTACGGCGTTCACCAGCCAGCCCACCAGCTTGTTGACGGGGCCGTTCTCCAGCACCCCGCCGTCATCGGTCAGGCGCAGGAACACGCCCAGCGGTACCCCCAGCAAGCCCCCCACCAGGCCGGAGATGCCGACCATGATGAGCGTCTCCCACAGCGACGAGGCAAACAGATCCAGCATGGCTGGCGTGAAGTTGTTGAACATGATGTGTGCTCCCTCTTAACCGGCCACGGCCACTTCTTCCACCTCGACCCCGCCCGCGCGCAGGTGCGCCACGGCGCCCCGCACGCTCTCGGCCTCGCCACTGGCGTACACGGCCAGCGAGCCAAAGGTCTCGTCCTGGATCTCATCCACCTGCCCGTGCAGGATGCTCATGTCCACGCCAAACTGGCGGATCAGCTGCGACAGGATGGGCTGGTAGGCGCTGTCCCCGGCGTACGACAGGCGCAGCAGCTGGCCCGTTCGCCCGGCACCCAGCTGGCCTGCGAGCTTGCGCACATGGTCCAGCACGCTGGCGGGCAGCTCTTGCGGCAAGATTTCGTCGATCAGGCTCTTGGTGATGGCCTGCTGCGGGCGGGTAAACACGTCCAGCACCCGGCCCTGCTCCACGATGCGACCGGCTTCGATCACGGCCACCCGGTCGGCCACCTGCTTGATAACCTGCATCTGGTGCGTGATCAGCACCACCGTCAGGCCCAGCTCGCGGTTGACCTGGCGCAGCAGGTCGAGGATGGAGCGCGTGGTTTCCGGGTCCAGCGCCGAGGTGGCTTCGTCGCTCAGCAGCACCTTGGGGCGGCTGGCCAGCGCGCGCGCAATGCCCACGCGCTGCTTCTGCCCGCCGCTGATCTGCGCCGGGTAGCGGTCGGCCAAATGGGCCAGCCCCACCAGCTCCAGCAGCGGGTTCACACGCTCGCGGATGGCGGCCTTGTCCATGCCCGCCAGCTCCAGCGGCAGCGCGGCGTTGTCAAACACCGTGCGTGACGACAGCAGGTTGAAGTGCTGGAAGACCATGCCGATCTCGCGGCGCGCCTCGCGCAGTTGTGCGTCGTTCAGCTGGGTCAGGTCCTGCCCGCCCACGATGACCTGGCCCGTGGTGGGCCGGTTGAGCAGGTTGATGACCCGCACCAGCGAGCTTTTGCCCGCGCCGCTCTTGCCGATGATGCCGAACACTTCGCCCGGCTGGATGGTGAGGTCGATGCCTTTGAGCGCCTCGACCGGGCCTTGTGAGCCCTGGTAGGTTTGGGTGATACCCCGTAGTTCGATCATGAAACACAAAGGGCCGCCACACGCCGGGCGGCGCGGGTTCGGCCCCAAAAGACACAAAGATCAGGGAATGTACTATTGCGCCATAAAGAATCAAACTATCAAAAAATAAAGTAATAAGACATCAAAGTTATTTGCACGGTGCGGCCGACTCCAGACTACGCTCCCGCGGGCACCGCCACCCGACCATTCACCTTGCGCGACACCAGCGCGCCCAGCACCAGCACTCCCAGCGCCGCCACAGAGAACACGGGCGCAATCCAGCCCCGGTCCACACTGGCCGCCACCAGCAGCACCCCCAGCGACTGCCCCAAAAACAGCAGACACGCAAACAGCGTGACGGCCGTGCCCCGCGCCTCGGGCGCCATCTGCGTGGCCTGCACCTGCAGCGTGTTGTGCAGCATGTAGAACCCCACCCCGGCAAAGAAGCAGCCCAGCACACCCCAGGCCGCCACCGGCCCCCAGGCCAGCAGCAACAGGCCGGCGGCGATCAGCGATGCACCCACCAGCGCCAGGCCCCGCTCGCCCAGCAGCGCCAGCCAGCGGCGTGCCAACAGGCTGTAGATGAGCCCGCCCACGCCATACAGCACCATCACCCCACCGGCGGCCGAGGCCGACAGCCCAAACCCGTCCACCATGCGTGCGGGCACAAAAGCCAGCGTGCCAAAGGCCAGCGCACCCTCCACCGCCACCACGGTCAACACCCAGCGCACCCGGGGCATGCGCAGCAGCGCGGCCGTGTTGGCCAGGTACGCCGACAGCGAAAACGCGGGTGGCACCGCACTGCCAGCCACAGGCGCGGGCGTGCCGGCAGCCATGGCGCGGGACTGCCGCCACAGCAGGCTGGCAGCCGTCAAAAACAGCAGCGACAGCACCACAAACGCCGCCCGCCAGCCCAGCGCCTCCACCGCAAAGCCGCCAAACCACTGCCCGGCCATCATCCCCGACACCGTGGCCACCATCAGCTGCGCCAGGGTCTCCTGCCGCAGTTCGTACGGCACGTTGTCACCAATCCACGCCATCGACAGCGGGATGATGCCCGCCGCCGACGCCCCCATGGCCGCACGCGCCGCCACCAGCACCGGCAGCGTGGGCGCCAGCGCCGTCACGCCACTGAACAGCGCGCAGGCAAACGTGGCGCCAATCACCACGCGCACCTTGCCCAGCCGGTCGCCCAGCGGGCCATAGAACAACTGCAGCACGCCGTAAGACACGGCAAACGCCGCAATGACGGCCGACGCATCGCCCGTGGTGACAGAAAACTCGCGTGCCAGAGACACCAGCATCGGGTCGCAGACACGCATGGAAGCCATGCTGCAAAAGGCTGCCAGGCTGATCACCCGCAGCATCGTCGAAGAAGAGGTCATATGACCCGATTGTGGTGCGGCTGGCGTCGGGCCGCTGTCACCACAAGGCAAGCACCCTGGAGGCTGAAGGTTGGGCGCGCTGCACACCGCCTGTTGCGAGCCTGTTGCGATTCAGAGCGGCTTACAAAACTCAGCGAAGCGGTTCTGGCTAGGCGCTGTGTCGCAGGCAGTACGAGCAGTACGACAAGACACAGCAACGACGCCAGAAGAGTTTTGTTAGCCGCTCTTATTGCGTGGCAAGCGCGGCTCCAGCACTTACCATCGGTCCCTGATTTCCACCAAGGAGCACCCACCCATGAGCATGAACAAGCGCAACTTCGTCGCCGCCGGCATGGGCCTGGCAGGCCTGTGGACCGCCACGGGCAACAGCCACGCCGCCACGCGAGCCAAGGCCCCCAGCGGCCCCACGCTGCTCACCATCAGCGGCGCCATCACCCAGTCCAACCGCGGCGCGCTCGATGCCACCATCGACCAGATGATGGGCAAACACGGCATCCAGTTTGACAAGGCCTTCGCGCTGGACGCCGCCGCCCTGGCGCGCATGCCCGCCGTCACCATCAAGCCCACGCTCGAATACGACAGCAAGCCCCACACGCTCAAGGGCCCCCTGCTCACCACCGTGCTGGCTGCCGCCGGCGTGGCCGCTGGCAGCCCCGTGCAACTGGGCCTGCGCGCGGTGGACGGCTACAACGTCAACATCAGCATGGCCGACGTGCAGGCCTACCGCATGATCGTCGCCACCCACATCGACGGCCAGCCCATGGCCCTGGGCGGCCTGGGCCCCCAGTGGGCCGTGTACGACGCCGACGTGCTGCCCGCCTTCAAGGACAAGCCCGTGAAGGAACGCTTTGGCCTGTGCCCCTGGGGGCTGTACCACATTGAGGTGAAAAAGGCCTGAGCCCATCCAGGCCCAACGCCAAGGAGCGGCTGAGCACCAGCACGGCAAAACCCGCCACCCAACAAAAAGAGCGACCTCAAGGTCGCTCTTTTTTTGATAGCTGCCAGCGCATGATTCACTATCGCTACCGCCCTATTTCGTTCTAAATCAGCCCCGGCGCCGCCCCATGCGCACCGCCAGCGCCGCCAGCGAGCCCGCCGTGGCCAAGCCCACCACCCCCAGCCAGCCCCACTGCGCCAGCGCCAGGCTGCCCAGCGCCGCCCCGGCCGACATGCCGATGAACATGCCGGTGAACAGCAGCGCATTGAGCCGGCTGCGCGCCGCAGGGTCGATGCCGTACACGATGGTCTGGTGCGCCACCAGCGTGGCCTGCACGCCAAAGTCAAAGCCGATGGCACTGGCCACAATCAAGCCCAGCTGGGCCTGCGCAGGCAGCAGGGGCGCCAGCGCCATCACCGCAAACGAAGCAGCCGCCAGCCCCGCGCCGTAGCGCGTCACCACCTCGGGCCCGCGCTTGTCGGCCAGGCGCCCGGCCAGCGGGGCTGCCAGTGCACCCGCCGCCCCGGCCAGGCCAAACGCGCCAGCCGCAGCCGTGCCCAGGTGGAACTGGCTGTGCAACATCACCGCCAGCGTGGACCAGAACGCGCTGAAGCCCACGGCCAGCAGCCCCTGCGCCCAGGCCGCACGGCGCAGCGCCGCGTGCTGGCGCCACAGCGCCACCATAGAGCCGATCAGCGCGCCATAGCCCATCTGCGTGGTGGGCGCAAAGCGCGGCAGCCCGCGCCACACCGCCACCGTCAGCAGCGCAATGGCCACCGCCGCCGCCACATACACCGTGCGCCATCCCCACTGCTGCGCCACAAAGCCGCTGACCACGCGCGACAGCAAAATGCCCAGCAGCAGCCCCGTCATCACGATGCCCACCATGCGCCCACGCTGCGCGGCCGGGGCCAGCGTAGCGGCGGCGGGCACCACGTCTTGCGCCACCGTGGCTGCCAGGCCCACGGCCAGGCTGGCCGCCAGCAGCGCGCCCATGCCGGGCGCCAGGCCGCTCAGCAGCAGGGCCAGCATCAGCGCGATGGACTTGATGACGATGATGCGGCGCCGGTCAAACCGGTCGCCCAGCGGCGCCAGCAGCAAGATGCCCAGCGCATACCCCAGCTGCGTGAGCGTAGGCACCAACCCCACCACGCGGCTGTCGGCCTGCATGTCGGGCCCCAGCACGCCCAGCATGGGCTGGCTGTAGTACAGCGACGCCACGCTCAGCCCCGCCGTGGTCGCCAGCAGCAACAGCAGCGGCGCACTTACGGCGCTTTCTACAGGCGGCGCCACCGGGGCCAGCCCCGCTGCACCGCTTGCATGCACGTTTTGAATGGAAGACATCACAACACCATGGGTTAAAAAGGAATGGTGCGATTGTTCTAGCCCGCCGCCGCGCTGGGTAGTAGGCTGAATTGCAGATTCGTTATACGCTTGGCGTATGACCAACACCCTGCCAGCCTTGCAACCCGGCGCCGACCGCATCGAGCTGATGCAGACCTTTGTCCGCATCGTCGAGGCTGGCAGCCTGTCTGCCGCCGCCCAGCAACTGGGCACCAGCCAGCCCACCGTGAGCCGCCGCCTGCAGGCGCTGGAGCGCAGCCTGGGCGTCAAGCTGCTGCAGCGCTCCACCCATGTGATGAAGCTGACGGAAGACGGTGACCGCTGCTTTGCCCACGCCAAGGCCCTGCTGGAAGACTGGCGCGCCATGGAGGACGACCTGCGCGGCACGGCCGACACCCCGCGCGGCACCCTGCGCGTGCTGGCGCCGCACGCCTTTGGACAAGACCAGTTCATCGCCCCGCTGATGGCCTATCTGCGCCGCTACCCCGAGGTGGACGTGGAATGGATGCTGCATGACCGCCGCCCCAACTTCATCGCCGAAGGCATCGACTGCGCCATCCAGGTCGGCGCCGTGGACGACCCCAGCGTGGTGGCGGTGCGTCTGGCCGAAGTGCCCCGAATCGTGCTGGCCGCCCCCGCCCTCATGGCCGGGCGCCCCACGCCCCAGCACGCGCAGGACCTGCAGCCCCTGCCCTGGCTGGCCCTGAGCACCTTCTACCGCCGCGAGGTCACGCTGACGCAAGAGCCCGGCGGCGAAGCCCACACCTTCGGCATCACCCCGCGTTTAGCCACCGACAGCCTGTACGCCCTGCGCAGCGCCGCCCTGGCCGGGCTGGGGGCGTGCATTTCATCGGCGTGGATCGTGGACAACGATGTGAGGCAGGGGAAGCTGCTGCACCTGGTGCCCAACTGGCACGCGGCGCCGCTGCCGGTGTACTTGGTGTACCCGTATGCGCGGTTTTATCCGGCGCGGCTGCGCTTGTTTTTGGAGGCGATGCGGGGGGCGATGCCGGGGTTGGTGGGGATGCGGGCGGTGGGGTGAGGTTTGTAGCGGGTGGCAGTAACCGGCCAGACGTAGCCGGTAGCAAAATCCGATTGATCGGTCACTTCAGCTTCATTCTGAGAGCGGACAGTGAACGCATATCATTACAAGGTAGCCTCCACCATGGGGCGGCTCAACCATATCTTGTCGCTGGCCTCAGTCTCGATCCCGGTCAGTGGCATAGCGCCCTGAGCAGTAATAGCACCGGTACTCCAAACCGTGTTCTTCGTTCCAAGTTTCTAAGTCACCGAAAGTCACGCGCGCGCCGCAAATTGAGCAGTCGGCAGGCAAGTCATCTCCATCCTCGTTCTCGCAGAACGTGCAGCGATAGCCCGTTCCAGATTCTTGATTGACCACCATCGTGTAGTTGCCGCAATGGTCGCAATGCATACGAACAGGATCCGCGTCAGGATCCTTTGGGTCCATAGGGTTCGCTTTCTCAACCTCGTCAGCGTTCTTAAGGGCGTCGTGCAGCTTGAACTGGTATTCGTCGGAGAGAACTGAGAAGATGGCTTTAGTCTCTTCCGGTATTCGCTTCTCAACGTCCACGACCCCGTAGTAGTCAAGGAACTCCAGAACGGAGCGGAAAAGACGGCCGATGGCAATCCGCGCGGTAGGCACGTCCATCTCGAATTTGTGGTGTTCGATGTCATTCCGTAGCTTCTTAAGCCACTCCAAATCCTTCCTGAAATCTCCAGCAACGGCGTCCTTCTCTTCGTTATTGATGAAGTTGACTGCTTCCCACAAGCCGATGGTCTTAGCAGTCGCCGGGTCAATCTTTGCCGCGAAAGGGTTGGCGTAAATCAGTAATGGGTGCTTTTCGGTGATGTGGTGCTTGAAGATCAGCTCAATAAAGTGCGCCATATGTAACACGCAGAACTTGTATGCCTTACGGTCACCGTTGTCCCCTTCTTGGAACTTCTTAAGCGCCTCTTCCAGGCTGTCCATCGCGTTATCAAGCAAATCAAGCCTGTGGCTCATGTGATCATCCTCCCTTGGTCTTCATCGATAGGACCTGCATGCCGCCGCAGATAGTGAGCGCTTTTGCTGAATTGCCGCCGCTCCGGCCAATTTTCTAAACGACTACGACGGCTCGATAGCGGTCAATCCTCTCGCATCCATTTCGAAATTCAAAGAAAAAAAGAGCACCACAACATTCGCTCTCAATTTCATAGCTGATACCGCATATAGAAAAAGCACTATCGGCATATTTGGGATTGAATCAGCTCCCAAGGCGCGCTCTTACCCCAACTGATCTAGGCTCCCCACACGCCATCGCCGCCCGCCTTTGCTGGGTAACCCGCCGGTATTCCACCTAAACAGCTAGCCGCCCAACACGCTCCTCAGTCACCCTCACATGGCGCACCAACTCGGCCTTGCACATGTCAAAACCCGCGCTGAATCCTTCCGCATCTTCCACCCGGCGAGCAAACACCTGCGCCATTGCCAGCGCCTCTTTCCAAGCCGTCGCGCTGACCTGCTCCCCCACCGTCAGTTCCAGCGTCCGGTTCGGCAAACCTCCCCCCGCCGTGGGTGCAAACGCCATGGGCGTCATGTCATACGCAGGCGCCAGCTCATAAGGCCTGCGCCCCTCTGACAAACACGAGAGATTGCCGCTGTGCATGTCGGTATTGCCGATCAGGGTGCCAAACGCCCACAGCAGGCAGGCCGTGTCGAAGGCCTGGGGGGTGATGACCCCGGACTTCCACAACGCCCTGGCGATCACCGGCCAGTTGCCGCCGCTGCCGACAAACTCGGCGTCCAGCGCGGCGAAGGAATGCAGCGCCCTTCGCCCGCGCGCACCCAACCGGTCAAACCGCTGCACTTCCAGAAACCGTTGGGTGCCGTGCATCCAGGTCATGGATTGCGCGGCAGGAACACCATGGTCCCGCAGCACCTGCAGGGCGATGTGTTCGCCCAGCAGCAGGTCGCGCCAGCGGGCGCTGACGGGGGTGTCGAGTTCTGCGGTGAACTTGACCATCACATGCGCGGCGGTGCCGTCGGCCTGCTCTGCGTAGGCGGTGAACTTGGGTTGTTCCCCGGCGGCAGACGAGCCCGCCACTTCGCCGCGTGCGGCCAGGTCGGCCAGCTGGGCGTAGGTGTGCAGCTTTTGCGCCGCTGCAATGGGCACCGGGTCGGGCGCGTTGACGAACTGGTCGCGCGCGGTGGGGCCGATGAGCAGGTTGCCGGGCATGTCGTCGCCCTGGTCCAGGATGGCGCGCAGCGCATGGGTGTCGCTCCAGTCGCCCAGCCGCTCGGGCAGGCCCAGGCGCTGGCCGTGCCGCTGGCAGTAGGCGCGCCCCAGGTAGCCCTGCGGGCGCATGTCAAAAAGCCACCAAGGCAGGCCGTCGCTGTGCAGCCGGGCCCCGCCCGCTTCTACCATCACAAAGCCCTGCGGGCATACCGGGACGAGGGTGCCCAGGGTTTCGAGCGCGCCCTGGGGGGTGACGCGGTACACGGCGGCCTCCAGATCGGCGCGCTGGGGATCGCGGAGTGTGTATTGAATAGATCTTGCCGCGCCAAAAGGCACCACCTCGTCACCCAGCGCGCTAAGCGCCCGCGAGACGGTGGGCTGGCTGACCTGCAGCGCCTGAGCCAGCGCCTGCGCCTTGGCGGGGCCGGGGCGTAGCAGGGGGCGGATGGCGTTGGCGTAGGTCTGGGCGGCGGAGGGCATGCCCTAAGGATACGCCGTTTGAATTAAAAATTGAATAGATAAAAGAATAGATAAAACAGGCTGAATGAACGCATCGGGATCGCCCGCCTACGCCGGCAACCGCACCGCCGCCTCCCGCAACGCGTCGGCAAACGCCATCGCCGCCGGCTTTTGCTGCGTGCCCCGGCGGTAGGCCAGGTACAGGTCCAGGTGCACCACGGGCTCGCGCAGCATGGCGACGCCCAGGCCCTGGCGCAGGCATTCTTCCAGCGCAAACGAGGGCACGATGGCGCTGCCACGGCCTGCGCGCACCATGCCGATGAGGGTGCCGATGAGGTTCATGCGAGGGCGCTCCTGGTGGGCCAAGCCCAGGCGGGAGAGCTGCTTTTCGATGACCACCTGGATGGGGTTGCCCGACGGCAGGCTGACCAGGGGCACGTCTTTGAGGCGGCTCCAGGGCTGGCTGTCGGACAACTGGCCGCTGGTGTGCGCCGCATCGGGCGGGCTGATGCGCATGAGGCGGAACTTGCACAAGGGCTGGCGCGACAGCCCCACGGCGGGTTTGACGAAGAAGCCAAAGCCGATGTCGGCCTCGCCGTCGAGCACACGCTGGCGCACGGTGCCTACCTCAACGTCGCTGAGCTGCACCTGCACGCCGGGGTGGCTTTGCGCAAAGCCGCGAATCACCTCGGGCAGCAGGCTGGCCGAGATCATGGGGGTGGCCGCCACCAGCAGGCGCGAGCGCACGGCGGCCTCGTTGCCGTCCAGCACGGCGCCCAGGGCGCGCAGCTCGCCCACCACGCGCTCGGCCACGGGCTGCAGGCGGCGCCCGGCGTCGGTCAGCGTGATCGACCGCGTGGTGCGGTCAAACAGGCGGGCGCCCACCTGGTCCTCCAGCTCCTTGACCAGCATGCTCATGCCCGAGGGCGACAGGTGCACCTGCTCGGCCGCCTTGGCAAAGCTCTGCAGGCGCGTGACCTCCAGAAAAGCGTGGAGCTGGCGGGTGCTGACATTCATCAGCTTTGATGAAGAATTCATCAGAATTTTCCGTTTGATCAATGTCAAGAGTGTCGTTGTAATTGTCCTGTAACGCCCTTCTAACGACTAGAGAGACAAGCCCCATGCCCCAGCTGCCCACCCTGCGTGCCAACGCGCACCCGCCCTCCCCCCAACGCCGCAGCCTGGTGCTGGGCGCGCTGGCCGCCACGGCGGCAGCCGCCACGCCCCGGGCCTGGGCGCAGACGGGTGCCGATGCACCGGTGCGGCTGGTGGTGCCGTTCACGCCCGGCACGGGCATCGACCTGATTGCGCGGCAGATTGCACAGCCGCTGTCTGACCGGCTCAAGCGCCCGTTTTTTGTGGAGAACAAGGCGGGGGCGTCCGGCATCATCGGCACGCAAGAGGTGGTGCGCGCAACGCCCGACGGCACCACGCTGCTGGTCAGCGTGAACACACTGGTGATGAACATGGCGCTGTACCCCAAGCAGGGCTTTAATCCGCTGACGGACCTGGTGCCTGTGAGCCAGACGAGCTGGGGGCAGCTGCTGCTGGTGGCGTCGGCCGGGTCGAAGATCGAATCGCTCAAGGACCTGATGGACCGCGCCCGGGCCAAGCCCGGCTCGCTCAACTACGGCTCGCCGGGTGCGGGCACGCCGCACCACCTGGCGATGGAGCTGCTGAAGAACCGGGCCAAGATTTCGCTCACCCACATCAGCTACCGGGGCACCGCCCCCGCCGTGACGGACCTGCTGGGCGGGCAGATCGACGCCATGTTCTTGCCCATCCACGTGGCCTTGCAGCATGTGAAGGCGGGCAAGCTGAAGGCGCTGGCCATCAGCTCGGACACGCCCCACCCGCTGCTGCCCGAGGTGCCGTCACTCGGCACGCTGAAGCTGGGCGACCTGAACGTGGACATGTGGTACGGCGTGTTTGCCCCCGCAGGCACACCCCGCGCCATGGTGGACCGGCTCAACACCGAGCTGCGCGACGTGCTGGCATCGCCTGCCGTGGCCAAGTCGTTCGAGACCCAGGGCATGACGCCCGCCCACAGCTCGCCAGACGCGTTCCAGAAGCTGGTGACCGCTGACGCCAAGCGCTGGGCCGACCTGATCAAGGCCCAGGGCATCACCGCCGAGTAACCACGACCACCCGCACCCAGCGGTGGCCAGTAGCGCGCCGCACTGCACAACACTGCATCGCGGCCAGTGTCGAACCGACCCGTACCGAACAACACCAACAACATGAACCAGCAAGCAACCGTGGCGCCGCAGCAAGACGCCGAAGTGATCATCGTGGGCGGCGGCCCGGTCGGCATGGGCCTGGCCATTGAGCTGGGCCAGCGCGGCGTGAGCGTGATCGTGGTGGAGCGCTATGTGCAGCCCCAGCCCATCCCCAAGGGGCAGAACCTGACGCAGCGCACCATGGAGCACTTTCACTTCTGGGGTGCCGAAAAGCAGCTGCGCGCAGCGCGCACTATTCCGGTCGAATACGGCATTGGCGGCCTGACCGCACACGGCACGCTGCTGGGGCCCTACAGCTACGACTGGCTGCAGCGCGACCTGGTCAAGCCCTACTACTTCACGGCCAACGAGCGGCTGCCGCAGTACGCCACCGAGGCCGTGCTGCGCCAGCGCGTGGCACAGCTGCCGTCGGTGCAGACCCTCTACGGCTGGGAGACCAGCACCGTGGCACAGGACGATGCGGGCGTTTCCGTCACCATCCAGCAGCGTGGCGACGGCAAGGCACAGCGCGTGCTGCGTGGCGCCTATGTGGTGGGGTCGGACGGCGCCCGGTCGGTGGTACGCGAGCAGGCGGGCATCACCCACACCCGCACCGACCACGACCGCATGATGGTGCTGCTGGTCTTCAAGTCCAAAGGCCTGCACCAGCTGCTGGAGCGCTACCCCGGCAAGTCTTACTACAACGTGCTGCAGCCCGAGCTGAAGGGCTACTGGAAGTTTCTGGGCCGGGTGGACCTGGGCAGCACCTGGTTCTTTCATGCACCAGTGCCGCCAGGCACCACCAAAGACAACTTTGACTTTGCGGCCTACCTGCACGAGGCGGTGGGCGCGGAGTTTGAGGTGGAGTTTGAGCACATCGGCTTTTGGGACCTGCGCTTCATGCTGGCCGACAGCTACCGCAAGGGCCGCGTCTTCATCGCGGGCGATGCCGCGCACAGCCACCCGCCCTACGGCGGCTACGGCGTGAACTCGGGCCTGGAAGACGCGCGCAACCTGGGCTGGAAGCTGGCCGCCGTGCTGCAGGGCTGGGGCGGCGAGCGCCTGCTGGACTCGTACGACGCCGAGCGGCGCCCGGTGTTTGCGTCCACCATCAACGACTTCATTGCGCGGTCCATCGAGACCGACAAGGAGTTCCTGGACGCCTATGACCCGGCGCGCGACCAGGCCGCGTTTGAGGCCGCGTGGCAAGCGCGCGCCCAAGGCGCCGTGGGCGAGGTGCATGCGTTTGAGCCGCACTACGAGGGCTCGGCCATAGTGTGGTGCAGCGAGGGCCGCACCACCAGCGCCAAGGGCTCGCACCAGTTCACGGCGCGGCCGGGCCACCACCTGGCACCCGCCACGCTGCCCAGCGGGCGCAACGTGTTTGAGGAGCTGGGCGCAGGCTTTTCGCTGCTGGTGGTGGGTGGCGATGGAGCGCATGCGACCTCGGTGCAAGCCTTTCGCGAGGCAGCGGCGGGCCTGGGCCTTCCGCTGCGGCTGGTGGACTGTGGTGACGGAGGCGAAGGAACCGAGCCCGCACGCTATGGCGCACCGCTGGTGCTGGTGCGACCCGACCAGTTTGTGGCCTGGACGGGGCGGGCTGGCGGCCCGGCAGTGACTGCGGAGCAGGCCCGCGAAGTGCTGGCGCGGGTGGCGGGGTAGGCCGTGGCGCACGGCTGAAACGAATCGTGCGGAGGCGCGGAGCAATGCCGCGCAAGGGCGCGCGGAGGGGCGCAAAGGGGGCGCAGGTCCTGCAGCCACCGACGCGCTTGCCTGAATGAACAGAGGCAGGCCAGAAGGCAACAACCCGTTGTACCGGGGTTGCCAAGGTGTGCGGAGTAGCAACAATGGCGGGGCCTCACCCCTCGCCTTTTGCACCCACTCCACCAAGGACCACCCCGTGGCTGCTGCCCAAAAATCCCCACCCACTGCCATGGGCCGTGCGCCCAACACCACCGCCCCAGACACGGCAACCACCGGGCCTGCCGCATCGGCACTGATCGACCAGCGCATTGCCGACCTGGGCGACTGGCGTGGGCAGGTGCTGGCGCAGGTGCGCCAGCTGATCCACGAAGCCGCGCCCGGTGTGGTGGAAGAGTGGAAGTGGCGCGGCACGCCGGTGTGGTCGCTGGGCGGAATCTTGTGCACGGGCGAGAGCTGGAGCCTGTTGACGGCCTCGCAGGGGATCGCGTTGGAGCGCAATCGGGATGAATGGATGCTTCGGATGCGCCGCATGGGCTCATGCCCATGCAAGCAGCCGGGGCGTCCAATCGCCCGATTTCGCTCCAACCCTTCGGGCAGTGGTCTTTGCGGGTGGTCTGCGGCGTTGCGGCGCTTGCCAATAGCCGAGCTATTGGCTGCGCACCGCGCCTTGCACCCCATCCCGCAAAGACCGCTGCGCGCCCCCTGCGAGGCCGTCAACAGGCTCCAAAAGACAGCGGTAAAGCTCACGTTTCTCAAAGGCGCCGCCCTGCCCGACCCGGCGCGCCTGTTCAATGCCAGCCTGGACGGCAACGCACGCCGCGCCATTGATATCCACGATGGCGACACGCTGCCTGCCGATGCGTTCCGCGCGCTCATCCGTGCGGCGGTAGAGCTCAATGCGCTGGGCAGCAGCAAGGCCCGCAAGGGCCGGGCACCGGGGCGTACCGGGTCGGCCGCATAGGCCCCAGCATTCAGACCAACGGAAGGATCACCCCATCATGCTGTCGCACGTGTTTGTGGGCATTTCAGACTTTGAGCGCGCGCTGGCGTTTTACCGGCCCTTGCTGAGCACGCTGGGCGTGAAGGAGCGCTTTTGCGAACCCAGCCGGCCCTGGGCAGGTTGGGAATCCACCCCCGGCCCCCGCCCGCTGTTTGTGATTGCCCGCCCCTTCAATGGCGAGGTGCCGCAACCCGGCAACGGCACCATGGTGGCCTTTGCGGCCGCCACACGCGACCAGGTGGATGCTGCGCACGCCCTAGCGCTGAGCCTGGGCGCCGTGTGCGAGGGCCGCCCGGGCCTGCGGCCCGAGTACCACGCCCATTACTACGGCGCGTATTTTCGGGACCCGGATGGCAACAAGCTGTGCGTGGCGTGCCACGCGGCGCTGCTGTAAGAAACTGTTCTAAGGCCCGCCCTCAATCAGTCAGCGACTGGTAGCGCCACTGCACATTCATCACCAGCACCTCCCCCTGCGCCAGGGTGCGCAGGCCGGGCTGCCCAGGCTGGTGAAAGGCATCGATGGGCTGGGTGATGGGCTCAAAGCAGAACGCCGGGCCCTGCGGCGGGCGGTAGACCAGGCAGTAGTGCTGGGCCGTGCCGCCGTCTTTTTCAAAATCGGGCATGCGGGCTGTGAGGCGCAGGCCACGCTCGGGCCAGTCGATCTGCGCCGTGCCGCCCCAGCCGGTGTAGGCGTTGTCGATGAGGCCGCCGTTGGCGGGCGCGCCGCAGTTCAGGTCCCAGCCAGGTGGAAACTGCTGCGTGTTCTCCGTGGGCAAAGGGTCATCGCCACACAGCCACACACCCTGCACCGGCGCCGTGATGCGCGTGCCAGGCGTGCGCGGAAACCAGGGGTGCAAGCCCAGGCCGTAGGGCAGCGGCTGCGCGCCCAGGTGCCGCACCTGCACCGACTGGTCCAGGCCGCCCTCCGCCAGCCGGAAGGTCTGCACGCACTCGTACTCGTAGGGGTTGCCGTCAAAGCGCTCGGAGCGCAGTTGCATCTGCAGCGTGTCGGGCGCGGGCCGGGTCAGCTGCCAGGGCTGCAGCCACCCGTCGCCGTGGATGGGGTACGGCTCGCCCACGCGGTTGGGACGCATGGGGTGGAACTGCCCCGCATGCTCAAACCCGCCGCCGCTGATGCGGTTGGACCAGGGCACCATGGCAAAGGATGCGAGCTGGTACAGGTCGGGCGTGGCGCCATCCCATGGGCGCCACAGATCGATGCGCGCGCCCGCCACTTGCGGGTCGTCGATCTGCCAGGCCGCCACGCTGCCGCCGAGGGTGGGCACCAGGCCCAGGTGCTGCCCCGCGTGGTGCAGCCAGACGATGGGGTGGGATGAAGAGGCCTCGGTCATGGGCGGTGTGCTTTCTGCGGGATGGAGAAAAAAGGAGGTGGCGGAGCTAAGGCCCCGCCGCTGCGCATGGCGCCAGCGTCAGCCGCCAAACAGGTGTGCGGGCACGCCAGGCGTGGAGATGTCAACGGCAAACAGTGCACCCGCCAGCGGCTCGGCCGCGAGCTGTTCGGGCGTGAGGCCCGTGCGTGCCGAGGTGATGTACAGCGTGCGCAGGTCCGCACCGCCAAAGGCGCAGTTGGTGACCTGGCTCACGGGCAGCGGGATGCGGGCCAGCTCTTCGGCCGTGTCGGCGTCGTGGCAGGTGACGCAGCCACCGCCCCAATGCGCCACCCACAGGCGTCCCTGCGCGTCGGTGGTCATGCCGTCGGGCACGCCGTCGGCGGCGGGCCAGCGCTTCCACAGCGTTTTGTCGCTTACGGTGCCGGTGGCTGGGTCGCAGCGGTAGCGGTAGGTGGTGCCCTGCACCGTGTCGTTGAAAAACATGGCCGGGCCCTGCGCGGTGGTGGCCCACGTGGGGCCGTTGGTCACGGCAAAACCATCGTCGTGCCGCACGCAGTCGCCGCTGACGGTATAGGTGTAGAGCGCGCCCGTGGGGGCCTCGCACGCAAAGTCCATGCTGCCGCCCCAAAAGCGCCCCTGGGCGTCGCACTTGCCGTCGTTGAATCGGTTGCCTGTGCGCTCTGGCTCGGGCTGGTGCAGGTAGCGCGGGGCGATGTCGGCAGCGGGGTCGAACAGTGCAAAGCCCCGGCGCAGGGTGACGATGAAGCCGGGGGCGTTGGTGCGCTCGGCAATGGCAGAAATCTCTTCGTCAAACGTCCAACGCTGGTGGGCGCTGGTGGCCGGGTCCCAGCGGTGCAGCTCGCGCTGCAGGATGTCCACCCAGTACACCGCCTGCTCACGCACCGACCACAGCACCCCCTCACCCAGTGCGTTGCCCAGTGCGACCACGCAGCGCACGGCGCCGGTTGTTGTTGGAGCAGAGGCGGACGCGCCGCTGGACGGTGGGATGGGGGTATCCAGCGAAGGGCGCACGTTGGTTGTCTCCGGTCGTTTTTTGCATCGGCCTGCCACCAGGCACTTGACGAGCGGCATCTTATCAACGCCAATTGATGCTTGAAATGAATTTCTTTGCCATTGATTGATTGCAATATTGATATGACACAGCTTTTTACCCCCTCCTCTTCGTCGACCGACGCCACCGGCGCCCCCCAGGGCCTGGCGAAATTCCCCAGCCTGCAAGGCCGCGCCGTGTTTGTGACGGGCGGCGGCAGCGGCATTGGCGCGGCCATCGTGGCGGCGTTTGCCGAACAAGGTGCCCGCGTGGCGTTTGTGGACGTGGCGCGCAACGCGAGCGAAGCCCTGGCCCAGCACATTGCCGACGCAGGCCTGCCCCGCCCCTGGTGGCGTGTGTGCGATGTGCGCGATGTGAGCGCCCTGCAAGCCTGTGTGGCCGAAGCGGCGGCCGAGCTGGGCAGCGACTTTGCGGTGCTGGTGAACAACGTGGCCAGCGATGACCGGCACACGCTGGAGTCCGTAACCCCCGAGTACTACGACGAGCGCATGGCCATCAACGAGCGCCCCGCCTTCTTCGCCATCCAGGCCGTGGTGCCCGGCATGCGCAGGCTGGGCGCGGGCTCTGTCATCAACCTGGGCTCCACCGGCTGGCAGGGCAAGGGCACGGGCTACCCTTGCTATGCCATTGCCAAGTCGTCGGTGAACGGCCTCACGCGCGGGCTGGCCAAGACGCTGGGGCAGGACCGCATCCGCATCAACACGGTGTCGCCGGGCTGGGTGATGACGGAGCGGCAGATCAAGCTGTGGCTGGACGCCGAGGGGGAGAAGGAACTAGCGCGCAACCAGTGCCTGCCAGACAAGCTGCGGCCGCACGACATTGCGCGGATGGTGTTGTTTTTGGCGTCGGATGATGCGGCGATGTGTACGGCGCAGGAGTTCAAGGTAGATGCGGGGTGGGTTTGATTTTTTGAAGTTTTTTTGAGCTCTGGCGCTTATCCGTTAAGCGCTGGTAGCTATTTTTTTTGTAGTTTGTGAGTGTGGGTGCTGGTCTGGCGGCGTACTCGGGTTAAGGGCGGAGGCCGGGAGTCGCCCGGCGTGCGAGTAACTTTCTTTCGCGTCGCCGAAAGAAAGTCACCAAAGAAAGGGCGACCCTACTGCGCGCGTCCCTTCGCTGCGCTACGGACAACCTGCGATGCTCGGACAGGGGGTGCGCCGCAGAACTCACTGCGCGCTACGCGCTCCGTTCAAACAACTGCGGCAAGTCAGTGCACGAAGTGCGTGTGTCCTTCGGCACACGCGCCACCCCGCGCCCTGCGCGCCCCAGGCGCATCCAGAAGGGAACCCGAGGGACATCCACACGGGCCATTGCTTCGCTGCGCTGCGCTCGGCCCCGTCTCGCGGGCGCAAGCGCCACGCGCTGCGCAAACTGGGCCGAGCGCAGCGATGGCCCGAATGGATGTCCGGCTGTTTGGATGTTTGGCCCCCCACCCCTGCTGGCTGCGCCTGCGGCGTGGCGGTTGTGGGGTGAGCATGGGCGTCGCAGCGCCCATGCCTCGTGAACTGACTCGCCGTGGATGTCCGAGCGGCGCGCGCAGCGCAAAGCGAGTTCCACGGCGCACCCCGCAACCGACACGCCGCAGGTTTGCCCCTTCGCACAGCGAAGGGGTCGCAGACTGGGGGTCGCCTTTCTTTTGGGTACTTTTCTTTGGCGAAGCAAAGAAAAGTACCTCGCCCGCCGGGGCGACTCCCGGTCTCCGCCCTCAGCAAAGGCATGCGGCACATTCAGCACACGAAAACAAACACTACAAAATCAATAGCTACCAGCACATATCCCACTAGCGTACCCAGCCAATATCAACCAAAACCGTCAATCCCCCACCTCCAACCTCCGCCCATACTGCACCAGACTCGTCTGCTTCAACGCCTTCATCATCACCTTCGCCGCCGGCGACAACAGCCGGTCTGCCCGCGTGATGATTCCGAACGCATCCATATGGCACGGCATCGCCAGCGGCAACACCGTCACGATCCCATGCGCTGCGTAATAGCGCGCCACATCCTCCGCCACCACCGCAATCATGTCGCTCTGCTGCAGCATGCGCGTGATGAACAACAAGGCCGATGTCTCCACCGTGTGCAGCGGCGGCGCCAGCCCGTCCTGCTGGAACATCAGGTCAAACCGGTGCCGCAGCACGCTGCCCGCAGGCGGCACGATCCAGCTGGCCGAGACCACATCGCGCAGCGTCAACCCGCTCATGCTCGACAGCGGGTGGCCCGGGCGGGTCATGGCGCAGACCAGCTCCTCCGTCAGCGACTCATAGCGCAGGTTCTCCTTGTCGTGCTCCTCATACAGGCGGCCCACCACGATGTCGAGCTTGCCCTGCTCCAAGCGCTCCAGCAGCACCGGGCTGGTTTCGATGTCGAGCGAAATACGCAGGCTGGGGTGCTCCTGCTTGACCTGCGCCACGGCGGCGGGCAACAGGCTCAGGCCCGGTGAGGTGATGGCGCCGATGCCCACCTGGCCGTAGTGCCCGCGCTTGAGCGCACCGATCTCGTCGTGCGCCTGGTTCAGGTTGGCCAGGGCCATGCGCGCGTGGCGAATCATGGTTTCGCCATACCAGGTGGGGCGCATGCCGCGCGGCAGGCGGTCGAACAGCGACACCTCCAGCACGTCCTCCAGATCCTTGAGCAGCTTGGACGCGGCGGGCTGGGTCATGCTGAGCACCTGGGCGGCGCGGTGAATGTTGCCCTCCTCGGCCAGGGCCACCAGCAGCAGCAGTTGGCGCGTCTTGAGGCGGGCGCGGATGAACCAGTGGTTGTAGGTGCTCATGAATGGATGGACGGAAGGAAGAGAAAGAGGACGAGAAAAGGGAGGGGTTTTCCAGAATGCAAAGAACGATATGTATTTTGTCTAAAAAACGATTGGATTGATATCAAAACCTTACCTAGACTTCGCCGCAACTGCAACAAAGGCCCCTCTCCATGAAGCTCGGCGACCTCCAGCTCAGCCCCCGGCACCTGATCAATGGCCGGTGGGAAATCGGCACCACCACCGGCATCAGCACCAACCCGTCGGACACCCGCGAGGTGGTGGCCGAATACGCCCGCGCCGACCGCAACCAGACCGAGCTGGCCGTGCGCGCTGCGGCCGATGCCCTGCCCACCTGGAGCCAGAGCACACCCCAACGCCGCGCCGACGTGCTGGACATGATTGGCAGCGAGCTGCTGGCCCGCAAGGACGAGCTGGGCGCACTGCTGGCGCGTGAAGAAGGCAAGACGCTGCCCGAAGGCATCGCCGAGGTGGCACGCAGCGGGCAGATCTTCAAGTTTTTTGCGGGCGAGGCGCTGCGCATTCAGGGCGAGCTGCTGGCCTCGGTGCGCCAGGGCGTGCAGGTGGACGTGACCCGTGAGCCCGTGGGCGTGGTGGGCATCATCGCGCCGTGGAACTTCCCGTTCGCCATCCCGGCCTGGAAGATCGCCCCTGCCCTGGCCTACGGCAACACCGTGGTGTTCAAGCCCGCCGAGCTGGTGCCCGCCTGTGGCTGGGCGCTGGCCGAAATCATCAGCCGCAGCGGCCTGCCCGCCGGTGCGTTCAACCTCATCATGGGCAGCGGCCGCGAGGTGGGCCAGACGCTGGTGGACCACCCGCTGGTCAACGCGCTGAGCTTTACCGGGTCGGTGGCCACGGGCGACCGCATCCTTCGCGCGGCCTCTGCACGGCGCGCCAAGGTGCAGCTGGAGATGGGCGGCAAGAACCCGCTCATCGTGCTGGCCGACGCCGACCTGGACCAGGCGGTCGACTGCGCGCTGCAGGGCTCTTACTTCTCTACCGGCCAGCGCTGCACGGCATCGAGCCGCCTCATCGTCGAAGCCGAGGTGCACGACGCCTTTGTGGCGCGCCTGCGCAACCGGCTGGCCAGCCTGAAGGTGGGCCACGCGCTGGAGCGCGGCACCGAGATGGGCCCGGTGGTGGACGACAACCAGCTGGCGCAGAACCTGAGCTACATCGACATTGCGCGCAATGAGGGAGCGGAGCATGTCTGGGGTGGCGAGCGCCTGGAGCGCCCCACCCCAGGCCATTACATGAATCCCGCCCTCTTCCTGGCCCGCCCCGAGCACCGCGTGGCGCGCGAGGAAATTTTTGGCCCCGTGGCCTGTGTGCTGCGGGCCGACGACTACGACCACGCACTGGCTCTGGCCAATGACACGCCATTTGGCCTGTGCGCGGGCATCTGCACCACGTCGCTCAAGCGCGCCATGCACTTCAAGCGCCACGCCGCCGTGGGCATGACCATGGTGAACCTGCCCACGGCGGGGGTGGACTTCCACGTGCCTTTTGGGGGCCGCAAGGAATCGAGCTACGGCGCCCGCGAACAGGGGCGCTACGCGGCCGAGTTCTACACCACCGTCAAGACGGGCTACATGCTGGCCTAAGAAGGTGGGAAGGAACCCAACATGCCCGCTCATGTCGCCAGAACACTCCCGCTCGTCGTTGCAAATGCTCGCCATAGCCCGAGCTATGACTGCGCTTTGCGCCTAGAGCGGAAGCGTTTTGGCAACCTGCTCTGGCACGCTGGATCCCTTCCCACCTTCTGAACCATCCTTTATCGCATCGCTGCTTTTCCATCCCGCAACCGTCGTCAACCAACCATTACAGACAGGAGACAAGATGATGAAAATGAACCGCCGCACCGTTGCTGCCGCCTTGGCCAGCGTGCCCGTGGCCGCCTTGCTGCCCGGCGCCGCCTGGGCGCAAAAGCCCCTGGTGCTGGGCTTCAGCCAGGTGGGGGCCGAGAGCGAATGGCGCACCGCCAACACCGAGTCCATCAAGTCGGCCGCCAAGGAGGCCGGCATCGAGTTGAAGTTCTCGGACGCGCAGCAGAAGCAGGAGAACCAGATCAAGGCCATCCGCTCGTTCATCGCACAGAAGGTGGATGTGATTGCGTTCTCACCCGTGGTGGAGTCGGGCTGGGAGCCCGTGCTGCGCGAAGCCAAGGCCGCCAAGATCCCCGTGGTGCTGACCGACCGCGCGGTGAATACCAAGGACACATCGCTGTACGTGACCTTCATGGGCTCGGACTTTGTGGAAGAAGGCCGCAAGGCCGGCCGCTGGCTGGTGGAGAAGATGAAGGACCAGAAGGGCGAGGTCAACATCGTCGAGCTGCAAGGCACCGTGGGCTCGGCCCCTGCCATCGACCGAAAGAAGGGCTTTGAAGAAGTCATCAAGGCCGACCCCAAGTTCAAGATCATCCGCAGCCAGACCGGCGACTTCACCCGTGCCAAGGGCAAGGAAGTGATGGAAGCCTTCCTGAAGGCCGAGGGCAAGAAGATCAACGTGCTGTACGCACACAACGACGACATGGCGATTGGCGCCATCCAGGCCATCGAAGAGGCCGGCATGAAGCCCGCCAAGGACATCGTGATCATCTCCATCGACGCTGTGAAGGGCGCCTTCGAAGCCATGATCGCCGGCAAGCTCAACGTGAGTGTGGAGTGCAGCCCCCTGCTGGGCCCGCAACTCATGGCCGCAGTCAAAGACATCAAGGCTGGCAAAGCGGTGCCCAAGCGCATCGTGACCGAGGAAGGCATCTTCCCGATGGAAGTTGCGGCCAAGGAAATGCCGAACCGGAAGTATTAACCCCCTGAGGCGCTGCGCGCCTTCCCCCTTTCTCTCGCATCGCTGCGCGATGCGGGAAGGGGGACGCCACCGGCGCCCGCAAGTGAAACGCAGCCTTCGCTGCATGGCGGCCCTTGGGCGGTGGCACTGGCCTTAGATCGAGCCAGTTGCGGCGGCCTGTAGAGGACTTCAGGCGTCTAACAAAAAAACAAATTCACACCAGGAGACAGACTCAAATGAAGCGTGCAATTTTCAAGGCCGTGCTGGCCACCGTGGCACTGGCTGCCATTGGCGCCACGTCCGTGGCATCGGCCCAGGACAAGGGCACCATCGGCATCTCGATGCCCACCAAGTCCTCGGCGCGCTGGATTGCCGATGGCGACAACATGGTCAAGGTGCTCAAGGACCGGGGCTACAAGACCGACCTGCAGTACGCCGAAGACGACATCCCCAACCAGCTCGCGCAGATCGAGAACATGATCACCAAGGGCGCCAAGGTGCTGGTGATTGCGTCGATCGACGGCACCACGCTGTCCAAAGCGCTGCAAAACGCGGCCGACAAGGGCGTAAAGGTCATTGCCTACGACCGCCTCATCAAGGGATCGAAGAACGTGGACTACTACGCCACGTTCGACAACTTCCAGGTCGGCGTGCTGCAGGCCACCTCCATCGTGGACAAGCTGGGCCTCAAGCAAGGCAAGGGCCCGTTCAACATCGAGCTGTTCGGCGGATCGCCCGACGACAACAACGCCTTCTTCTTCTACGACGGCGCCATGAGCGTGCTGCAACCATACATCGACAGCGGCAAGCTGGTAGTGCGCAGCAAGCAGACCGGCATGAACAAGGTGGGCACGCTGCGCTGGGACGGATCGGTGGCCCAGGCGCGCATGGACAACCTGCTGTCGGCCTACTACGGCAAGGACAAGGTGCATGCGGTGCTGTCGCCCTATGACGGCATCTCCATAGGCATACTGTCCTCCCTCAAGGGCGTGGGCTACTGCACCGCCCAGCAGCCCTGCCCCGTGGTCAGCGGCCAGGACGCTGAGGTGCCTTCCATCAAGTCCATCCTCAAGGGCGAGCAGTCTTCCACTGTGTTCAAGGACACCCGCGAGCTGGCCAAGGTGGCAGCCAACATGGTGGACGCCGTACTGACGGGCAAGCAGCCCGAGATCAACGACACCAAGACCTACAACAACGGCGTGAAGGTGGTGCCCTCGTACCTGCTCAAGCCGGTGGCGGTGGATTCTTCCAACTGGAACGCGGTGTTGGTAGGAAGCGGCTACTACAAAGAGTCTCAGATCAAGTGAGCGCGAGCGGCTTCTGCATCTAAAGCCGCAGCCTGCGCATGCCACCGGGGCAGCGCAGGCGGCCTGCAACCGGGATGGGGCCAGAGGCCCCACCAACAGACTGAGAGACCATGCTTCTTGAAATGCGGAACATCCGCAAAACCTTCCCCGGCGTGGTGGCGCTGAACCAGGTCAACCTGCAGGTGCAGGCCGGGGAGATCCATGCCATCGTCGGCGAAAACGGGGCGGGCAAATCCACGCTGATGAAGGTGCTGTCGGGTGTGTATCCCCATGGCAGCTACAGCGGCCAGATCCTGTTCGACGGGCAAGAGCGCGAGTTTGCGGGCATCCGCGACAGCGAGCACCTGGGCATCATCATCATTCACCAGGAGCTGGCGCTGGTGCCGCTGCTGTCGATTGCAGAAAACATCTTTCTCGGCAACGAAACCGCACGGCACGGCGTCATTGACTGGATGGCCGCCCACAGCCGCGCCCAGGCGCTGCTGCACAAGGTGGGCCTGCGCGAATCGCCCGACACACCCGTGGGCCAGTTGGGTGTGGGCAAGCAGCAGCTGGTGGAGATTGCCAAGGCTTTGTCGCGCAAGGTGCGCCTGCTGATCCTGGACGAGCCCACCGCCAGCCTCAACGAGAACGACAGCCAGGCGCTGCTGGACCTGCTGCTGGAACTGAAAGCCCAGGGCATTACCTGCATCCTGATCTCGCACAAGCTCAACGAAATCTCGCGCGTGGCCGATGCCATCACCGTGCTGCGCGATGGCAGCACCGTGCAGATGCTGGACTGCCGCGAGGGCCCGGTGAGCGAAGACCGCGTGATCCAGGCCATGGTGGGCCGCGAGATGAGCGACCGCTACCCCCAGCGCCAGCCGCAAGTGGGTGACATTGTTTTTGAGGTGCGCAACTGGCGCGCCCACCACCCGCAGCGCAGCGACCGCGAGCACCTCAAGGGGATCGACCTGAATGTGCGGCGCGGCGAGATTGTGGGCATTGCGGGCCTGATGGGCGCAGGCCGCACCGAGCTGGCCATGAGCATCTTCGGCCGCTCGTGGGGCCAGCGCATTAGCGGCGAAGTGCGGCTGCACGGCCAGCCCATCGACGTGAGCACGGTGGAAAAGGCCGTACGCCACGGCCTGGCCTATGTGACCGAAGACCGCAAGGGCAATGGCCTGGTGCTGAACGAAGACATCCAGTTCAACACCTCGCTGGCCAACCTGCCGGGCGTGTCGTTCGCCAGCGTGATCGACAGCGGTCAGGAACACCGCGTGGCACAGGACTACCGCGAGAAGCTGCGCATCCGCTGCTCGGGCGTGGACCAGAAGACGCTGAACCTCTCGGGCGGCAACCAGCAAAAAGTGGTGCTGAGCAAATGGCTGTTCACCAGCCCCGAAGTGCTCATCCTCGACGAGCCCACGCGCGGCATCGACGTGGGCGCCAAGTACGAGATCTACACCCTCATCGCCCAGCTGGCGGCCGAGGGCAAATGCGTGATCGTGATCTCCTCCGAAATGCCCGAGCTGCTGGGCATCACGGACCGCATCTATGTGATGAACGAAGGCCGCTTTGTGGCCGAGATGCCAACTTCAGATGCCTCGCAAGAAAAGATCATGCGAGCGATTGTGAAAGCCAGTTGATATGATCCAGACCACCCATCCCCCCGCCAGCACGCTGGCCGACGGCAGCCCGACAGCAGCGGCGCGGCACGACAAATCGCTGTTGCAGCACCTGCAGCACAACCTGCGCGAATACGGCATGTTGATCACGCTGGTGGCCATCATGGGCTTCTTCCAGTACATGACCGAGGGCACGCTGATGCAGCCCTTGAACCTCACCAATCTGGTGCTGCAGAACAGCTACATCGTCATCATGGCGCTGGGCATGCTGCTGGTCATCGTGGCCGGGCACATCGACCTGTCGGTGGGCTCGGTGTGTGGCTTCATCGGCGCACTGGCTGCGGTGCTGATGGTCGAATACAACTGGCACTTTGTGCCCGCCACGCTGGTGTGCCTGCTGTGCGGCGGACTCATTGGCGCCATTCAAGGCAGCTTTGTGGCGTTCTCGCGCATTCCGTCGTTCATCGTCACGCTGGCGGGCATGCTGATCTTCAAGGGCCTGGCGCTGGCGCTGCTGGCGGGTCAGTCGGTGGGGCCGTTCCCTTCGGCGTTCCAGATGCTCAGCTCGGGCTTTATCCCCGACCTGTTCAGCGTGGAGGGTCTGCGCATGACCTCGCTGCTGCTGGGCGCTGCCGTGGCTGCGGCCCTGGCCGTGGGCGGCCTGCGCCAGCGCGCCAACCGCCTGCGCCATAGCGTGCAGACGGAGCCCGCTGGCCTGTTCGTCGCACGCACGGTGGTGTTTGGCGGGTTGCTGGTGTACTTCAGCTACCTGCTCGCTTCGTACAAGGGCCTGCCCAATGTGCTCATCGTGATGGCGCTGCTGATCGTGCTGTTCGACTTTGTCACCAGCCGCACCACCGTCGGCCGCCGCATCTATGCCATGGGCGGCAACGAGAAGGCGGCCAAGCTCTCGGGCATCAAGACCGAGCGGCTCACGCTGTATGCCTTCATCAACATGGGCGTGCTGGCGGCCCTGGCCGGGCTGGTGTTTGCGGCGCGGCTCAACACCGCCACGCCCAAGGCGGGGCTGGGCTTTGAGCTGGACGTGATTGCGGCCTGCTTCATCGGCGGCGCCTCTGCATCGGGCGGCGTGGGGAAGGTGATGGGCGCGGTCATCGGCGCCTTTGTGATGGGCGTGATGAACAACGGCATGTCCATCCTGGGCATCGGCATCGACTACCAGCAGGTCATCAAGGGCGTCGTGCTGCTGGCCGCCGTGCTCGTGGACGTTTACAACAAGAACAAAGCGTGATGACCCCCATGGACCCGTCCACCGCTCACGCCCCCGCTGCCGCGCCTGTGCTGCAGCTTTCGGGCATCCACAAGCAGTTTGCGGGCATACCCGTGCTGCGCGACGTGCAGCTCAACCTCTACCCCGGCGAGATCCATGCGCTGATGGGGCAAAACGGTGCGGGCAAGTCCACACTGATCAAGGTGCTGACAGGCGTGCTGGAGGCCAGCGACGGGCAGATGCGGCTGGGCGGGAACGCCGCAGCGCCGGGCCGCCCCAAGCAAGGCGACGCCCCCTCGGGGGGCAGCGACCCGCGCAGCGGCGGAGCGTGGGGGCAGGTCAGTGTGTGGCCCGACTCGCCCCTGGCCGCGCAGCGCCTGGGCATCAGCACGGTGTACCAGGAGGTCAACCTTTGCCCCAACCTCTCGGTGGCCGAGAACATCTTTGCGGGCCGCTACCCGCGCTGCGGGATTGCGCAGGGTTTTCGCATCGACTGGGCCACGCTGCACCAGCGCGCCCGCGATCTGGTGGCGCGCATCGGGCTGCAGATCGACGTGACGCGCCTGCTGTCGGACTACCCCGTGGCAGTGCAACAGCTGGTGGCGATTGCGCGGGCGCTCAGCATCGAATCGCGTGTGCTGATCCTGGATGAGCCCACCTCCAGCCTGGACGACGACGAGGTGCAAAAGCTCTTCGAGGTGCTGCGGCGCCTGCGCAGCGAGGGGCTGTCCATCGTCTTTGTGACGCATTTCCTGAATCAGGTGTATGCCGTGTCCGACCGCATCACCGTGCTGCGCAACGGCAGCTGGGTGGGTGAGTGGCTGGCCAAGGACCTGGGCCCTCAGGCGTTGATTGCTGCCATGCTGGGCCGCGACCTGGCCGCTGCATCGGAGCGACCCGCACCAGCACCCGCCGTGGACAGCCGCCAAGCCAACCTGCTGCAAGCCGAGGGCCTGGGGCAGGACACGCAACTGCAGCCGCTGGACCTGCAGATCCGCGCTGGCGAGGTGGTGGGCCTAGCGGGGCTGCTGGGCTCTGGCCGCACCGAGCTGGCGCGCCTGCTGTTTGGCCTGGAGCAGCCCGACCGGGGCGCGCTGCGCATCGACGGGCAGGTGGTGAAGTTTGCCAACCCCATGGACGCCATCCGCCATGGCCTCGCCCTGTGCCCCGAAGAGCGCAAGACCGACGGCATCGTGGCCGAGCTGTCGGTGCGCGAGAACATTGCGCTGGCGCTGCAGGCGCGCATGGGCGTGGGCCAATTCCTCTCGCGCGCCGAGCAGACGGCGCTGGCCGAACGCTACGTGAAGCTGCTGGGCATCAAGACCGAAACCGTAGACAAGCCCATCGGCCTGCTCTCGGGCGGCAACCAGCAAAAGGCGATCCTCGCGCGGTGGATGGCCATCGAGCCGCGCCTGCTCATCCTGGACGAACCCACGCGCGGCATCGACGTGGCCGCCAAGCAGGAAATCATGGACCAAATCCTGCGCCTGGCGCAGGCGGGCATGGCCGTGCTGTTTATCTCTTCCGAAATGAGCGAGGTGGTGCGCGTGGCGCACCGCATCGTGGTGCTCCGCGACCGCCACAAGGTGGGTGAGCTGCCTGCGGGCAGCAGCGAGGACGCCGTCTACGACCTGATTGCTGCAGAACATGTCTGAACGCTCCCCTTCCCTTTTGGCGTCGCTTTTGCGCCACCGCTTGGCCTGGCCGCTGATCACGCTGGCGCTGCTGCTGATCGTGAACACCGTTTTCAACAGCAGCTTCCTGCACATTGAATGGCGCGACGGCCACCTGTACGGCAGCCTCATCGATATCCTGAACCGCGCTGCACCGCTGGTGCTGGTATCGCTGGGCATGACGCTGGTGATTGCCACGCGCGGCATCGACATCTCGGTGGGCGCCGTGGTCGCCATAGCTGCTGCTGTGGCTGCTTGGCTCATCGGCGGTTCGGTGTCGGGCACCGAGAGCCGGTTCCCACTCCCAGTCGCCATCCTGGGTGCCATCGGCATCGCACTGCTGTGCGGGCTGTGGAACGGCGTGCTGGTGGCCAAGGTGGGCATGCAGCCCATCATTGCCACGCTGATCCTCATGGTGGCAGGCCGGGGCATTGCCCAGCTTATCACCGACGGGCAGATCATCACCATCTACTACACGCCCTACTTCTTCATGGGCGGCGGGTACCTGGCGGGGCTGCCGTTCTCGCTATTTGTGGTGGCTGTGGTCTTTGCCGTGCTGTACCTGGCCATCACGCGCACGGCGCTGGGCCTGTTCATCCAGGCGGTGGGTATCAACCCCACGGCAGCGCGCGTGGCGGGCGTTCAGGCGGGGCGACTCATCGTGGCGGCCTATGTGTTCTGCGGCGTGTGCGCGGGCATTGCGGGGCTGCTCATCAGCTCCAACGTGAAGAGTGCCGACGGCAACAACGCCGGGCAGCTGCTGGAGCTGGACGCCATCCTGGCCGTCACGCTGGGCGGCACCGCCCTCACCGGTGGCCGGTTCAGCCTGGTGGGCAGCGTGATCGGTGCGCTCATCATCCAGACGCTGACATACGCCATCTACTCGCTGGGCGTGCCGCCCGAGATCAACCTGGTGGTGAAAGCCGTGGTGGTCTTCATCGTGATGCTGCTGCAGTCGCCCGAGTTCCGGGCGCAAGTGGGCGCCCTGGCACGTCGCCCCGGCGCGGGAGCTTTGCAATGAGCGCCGTACCCAAGACCGCAGGCTTCGGCACCGTGAAGCACCCTGCCCCACAGGCCACGGCCGAGCGCGCGCGGTTCAACCCCAAGTACCTGCCGCTGGCCGCCACCATCTCGCTGTTCGTGGCCATGGCCACGCTGGGCTCGGTGCTGTACACCGGGTTTTTCTCGGCCCAGGTGTTCCTCAACCTGCTGATCGACAACGCCTTCCTCATCATCGTGGCGGTGGGCATGACGTTCGTGATCCTGTCGGGCGGCATCGACCTGTCGGTGGGCTCGGTGGTGGCGCTCACCACCATGGTGCTGGCCGCGCTGGTGGAACACCGGGGCTGGAACCCACTAGCCGCCATCCCGCTGGTGCTGCTGATGGGCACGGCGTTTGGCGCGTTCATGGGTTTCCTCATCGAGCGCTTTCGGCTGCAGCCCTTCATCGTCACGCTGGCCGGCATGTTCCTGGCGCGCGGGCTGTGCTACCTGATCAGCATCGACTCGATCAGCATCACTCACGAGGGCTATTCGGAGCTGGCCCAGTGGCGCCTGCCGCTGTGGGAAGGCGCATCGCTCTCGCTGGGCGCGCTCATTGCCATCGCGGTGCTGCTGGTGGCGCTGTTTGTGGCGCACTGCACGCCCTTTGGCCGCAGTGTGTATGCCGTGGGCGGTAGCGAGCACTCGGCCGTGCTCATGGGCCTGCCGGTGCGCCGCACGCTCATTGGCGTGTACACGCTGTCGGGCTTTTGCTCGGCGCTGGCGGGCGTGGTGTTCACGTTCTACATGCTGTCGGGCTATGGCCTGCATGCCGTGGGCATGGAGCTGGACGCGATTGCCGCCGTGGTCATTGGCGGCACGCTGCTCACGGGTGGCGTGGGCTATGTGGCGGGCACGCTGTTTGGCGTGCTCATGCTCGGAATCATCCAGACCCTGATTTCCTTCGACGGCACGCTCAGCTCCTGGTGGACGCGCATCGTCGTTGGTGTGCTGCTGTTCGCTTTCTGTCTGCTGCAGCGGCTGCTTTCGCGCCGCTCGGGCAAGGCCCGTTGAACCTTCATTTCTCCCCTTTCTCTCGCACCCCACCATGACCACCCCCAAGCGCAAACTTCGCTCCGCCGAATGGTTCGGCACCGCCGACAAAAACGGCTTCATGTACCGCAGCTGGATGAAGAACCAGGGCATCCCCGACCACGCGTTCGACGGCCGCCCCGTGATCGGCATCTGCAACACCTGGTCCGAGCTGACCCCGTGCAATGCTCACTTTCGCAAGATTGCCGAGCATGTGAAACGCGGCATTTACGAGGCAGGCGGCTTCCCCGTCGAATTCCCGGTGTTCTCCAACGGCGAATCCAATCTGCGCCCCACGGCCATGCTCACCCGCAACCTGGCCAGCATGGATGTGGAAGAGGCCATTCGGGGCAACCCCATCGACGCCGTGGTGCTGCTGGTGGGCTGCGACAAGACCACGCCCGCGCTGCTGATGGGCGCGGCCAGCTGCGATGTGCCTGCCATCGTGGTCACGGGCGGGCCCATGCTCAACGGCAAGCTCGACGGCAAGGACATCGGCTCGGGCACGGCCGTGTGGCGCCTGCATGAATCGCTGAAGGCGGGCGAGATCAACGAGCACCAGTTCTTCGCGGCCGAGGCCGGCATGTCCCGCTCCGCCGGCACCTGCAACACCATGGGCACGGCCAGCACCATGGCCTGCATGGCCGAGTCGCTGGGCACATCGCTGCCGCACAACGCAGCCATACCGGCCGTGGACTCGCGCCGCTATGTGCTGGCCCACATGTCCGGCAAGCGCATTGTGGAGATGGCGCACGAAGGGCTCACGCTCTCCAAGATCCTGACCCGCGAAGCGTTCGAGAACGCCATCCGCACCAACGCGGCCATCGGCGGCTCGACCAATGCCGTCATCCATTTGAAGGCCATCGCGGGCCGCATCGGCGTGCAGCTGGACCTGGAGGACTGGACCCGCATCGGCCGTGGCACGCCCACGCTGGTGGACCTGCAGCCCTCGGGCCGCTTCCTGATGGAAGAGTTCTACTACGCGGGCGGCCTGCCCGCCGTGCTGCGCCGCCTGGGCGAGAACAGCCTGCTGCCCCACCCCAACGCGCTCACCGTCAACGGCAAGAGCCTGTGGGACAACGTGCGCGAAGCCCCGCAATACAACGACGAGGTGATCCGCCCCATCAACAACCCGTTGATTGCCGACGGCGGCATCTGCATCCTGCGCGGCAACCTCGCGCCGCGTGGCGCGGTGCTTAAGCCCTCGGCCGCATCGCCCGAGCTGCTCAAGCACCGGGGCCGCGCCGTGGTGTTCGAGAACCTGGAGCACTACAAAGAGCGCATCGTGGATGAGAACCTGGACATCGACGCGAGCTGCGTGATGGTGCTCAAGAACTGCGGCCCCAAGGGCTACCCCGGCATGGCCGAGGTGGGCAACATGGGCCTGCCGCCCAAGCTGCTGCGCCAGGGCGTGAAGGACATGGTGCGCATCTCCGACGCGCGCATGAGCGGCACCGCCTACGGCACGGTGGTGCTGCATGTGGCGCCCGAGGCCGCTGCACTCGGCCCCTTGGCTGCGGTGCGCGATGGCGACTTCATCGAGCTGGACTGTGAGAACGGCCGCTTGCACCTGGACATCAGCGATGAGGAACTGGCAGCACGCCTGGCCGCGTTGGCGGGCACCGACAACGGTGGGCGCGGCGGCTACCAGCGCCTGTACGTGGACCACGTACTGCAGGCCGACGATGGCTGCGACTTTGACTTCCTCGTCGGCTGCCGGGGCGCTGCCGTTCCTCGCCACTCTCACTGATACCGGTGGTTAAGCCGCTGGTTGAAATGCTACGACTTTCATAGCTAATAGCGCTTGCTAGATAAGCGCCAGAGCCCTATTTCACTCAAATTTCGATCCTTCCCTCGCCATGCCAGCCACCCATTCCCTCCAGAACCCTCGCTACCGAGGCATCTTCCCCGTCGTGCCCACCACGTTCCATGAGGACGGCACACTCGACCTCGACAGCCAGAAGCGCTGCCTCGACTTCATGATCGACGCCGGCGTGGATGGCGTCTGCATCCTGGCCAACTTCTCCGAGCAGTTCTCGCTGTCCGACGCGGAGCGCGAAGTCCTCACCCGCACATCGCTGGAGCATGTGGCGGGCCGTGTGCCGGTCATCGTCACCACAACACACTACGGCACGCGCGTGTGTGCCGAGCGCAGCCGCGCCGCGCAGGACATGGGCGCGGCCATGGTGATGGTCATGCCGCCTTACCACGGTGCCACCTTCCGCGTGCCCGAGGCGCAGATCTACGAGTTCTATGCCCGTGTGTCGGATGCGATCCGCATTCCGATCATGGTGCAGGACGCGCCCGCCAGCGGCACCGTGCTTTCGGCCCCCTTCCTGGTCCGCATGGCGCAAGAGATTGAAAACCTGGCCTACTTCAAGATCGAAGTGCCCGGTGCCGCCAGCAAGCTGCGCGAGCTGATCCGCCTGGGCGGCGATGCCATCGAAGGCCCGTGGGACGGCGAAGAGGCCATCACCCTGCTGGCCGACCTGGATGCGGGCGCCACAGGCGCGATGACGGGTGGCGCGTTCCCTGACGGCATTCGCCCCATCATCGAGGCGCACCGCCAGGGTGAAATGGACCAGGCGTTTGCGCTCTACCAGCGCTGGTTGCCGCTCATCAACCACGAGAACCGCCAGGGCGGCATCCTCACAGCCAAGGCACTGATGAAGGAAGGCGGCGTGATCGCCTGCGAGGCAGGCCGCCACCCCTTCCCGGCCATGCACCCCGAGGTGCGGCGCGGCCTGATCGACATCGCGCGGCGGCTTGACCCGCTGGTGCTGCGCTGGGCACGTTAAGCAGGACACGCATGGTGCCTGCACGTTTTCTGGTGCCCGCCGAGGCGGGCCTGATCGCCCTGGACTGGGGCACCAGCGCATTGCGCGCCTTCCGCATGGGCGCGCATAGCGAGGTGCTGGAGACGCGGCACCGCCCCTGGGGCATCATGAACCTGCCCCCCACCACCGCGAGCGTGGCAGACGGCGAGCCCGGCGCCGCGTTTGAACGCGCACTGCAAGACACCTGCGGCGACTGGCTGGCCGCCACACCCGGCCTGCCTCTGCTGGCCTGCGGCATGGTGGGCAGCGCCCAGGGCTGGCGCGAGGCCAAGTACCTGCCGACGCCCACCTCGCTCGATGCACTGGCGCGGGGCCTGACGCTGGTGGAGCGGCGCGACGGCCCGCCACTGCACATCGTGCCGGGCCTGTTGCAGCAGGGCGCGCTGCCCAACGTGATGCGCGGCGAAGAAACACAGGTGCTGGGCGTGCTGGCGGGCCTTGCGCTGCCTGCGGATGCGCCCGTGCTCATCGGCCTGCCCGGCACCCACAGCAAATGGGTGCTGGCACGCCGGGGCCGCATCGAACAGTTCCACACCTTCATGACCGGCGAGGTGTTTGCTGCCCTGCGCGGTCACACCATCTTGGGCAAAACCATGCAGGCCGCTGCCACGCCCGACGACGAAGCCTTTGTGCGCGGGCTGGAGGTGGCGCGCGGAAGTGACGCCGCACTGGGCTTGCTCTCGCACATTTTCAGCACACGCACGCTGGGCCTGACCGGAACACTGGCGCCCACCGCCCAAGCGGACTACCTCTCGGGCCTGCTGATCGGGCACGAGATCGCCAGCTTGGCCCGTGTGCAGGATCAGACGCAGGCCACACCCCAAACGCTGGTGCTTTGCGGCGAGCCCGACCTGTGCCGCCGCTACGCCATCGCGCTGCAGACCTACGGCTTTGCCGCCCCCACCATCGCCACGCAAGCCACGGTCATCGGGCTGTGGCAGATCGCGCTGGCGGCAGGGCTGGTCGTTGCGCCAGCCCCCTCATCCTCACACCCCTTCACCGCCGGGAGTCTGGCTGCATGAACCCCATCGACAAAGCCCTGTTCCACATCCTGCAGCGCTGCGGACTCATCGCCATCCTGCGCGGCGTGCAGCCGCACGAGGTGGTGGCCATCGGCCACGCTCTGTACGACGCGGGGTTTCGCATCATCGAAGTGCCGCTCAACTCGCCCGAGCCGCTGGCCAGCATCCGCGCGCTGCGCGATGCACTGCCCGCCGACTGCCTCGTGGGTGCAGGCACCGTGCTCTCCATCGAGGCCGTGGCCGATGTGGCCGCAGCGGGCGGGCAGATCATCGTCATGCCCCACAGCGACCCCGACGTGATCCGCGCCGCACGCGCCGCTGGCATGGCCTGCGCGCCCGGCGTGGCGACGCTGACCGAGGCCTATGCCGCGCTGGCAGCGGGCGCCAACATGCTCAAGCTGTTCCCGGCCGAGGCGCTGCCGCCCCATGTGCTCAAGGCCTGGCGCGCCGTCATCACGCCGCCCATGGCGCTGGTGCCCGTGGGCGGCATCGTGCCCGAGAGCATTGCCCCCTATGCGGCAGCAGGCGCCAGCGGCTTTGGCCTGGGCTCGGCCCTGTACCGGCCCGGCGACCAGGCTCCCGAAGTCGCGCACAAGGCTGCAGCGTTTGCGCGGGCGTGGCGGGCATCCTTTGGAACCGCGCCCGCCACGGCCTGAACCGCCCCCTACTCGCTCCAGACAACCCAGCATTTCTGAACCGACTGTCCAGCTCCCATGAAGATCACCCGACTCACCACGTTCATCGTCCCGCCGCGCTGGTGCTTCCTCAAAATCGAAACCGACGAAGGCATCACCGGCTGGGGCGAGCCTGTGCTGGAAGGCCGCGCGCACACCGTGGCCGCTGCCGTCGATGAACTGGCCGACTACCTCATTGGCAAAGACCCGCGCCACATCGAAGACCACTGGACCGTGCTGTACCGGGGCGGCTTCTACCGGGGCGGCGGCGTGCACATGAGCGCACTGGCCGGGATCGACCAGGCCCTGTGGGACATCAAGGGCAAGGCGTTGGGCGTGCCCGTGTCCGAGCTACTGGGCGGCAATGTGCGCAGCCACATCAAGGTGTACAGCTGGATAGGCGGCGACCGCCCCAGCGAGACCGCCGCCGCCGCGCAAGCCGCCGTGGCACGCGGCTTCACGGCCGTGAAGATGAACGGCACCGAAGAGGTGCAGTACGTGGACAGCTACGACAAGGTGGAGCGCTGCCTGCAAAACGTGGCCGCCGTGCGCGAGGCCGTGGGCCCCAACGTGGGCATTGGCGTGGACTTCCACGGCCGCGTGCACCGGCCCATGGCCAAGGTGCTGGTCAAGGAGCTGGAGCCCTACAAGCTCATGTTCATCGAAGAGCCCGTGCTGAGCGAACACGAAGAAGCGCTCAAGGAAATCGCGCGCATCTCGTCCACCCCCATCGCCCTGGGCGAGCGCCTGTACTCGCGCTGGGACTTCAAGCGCGTGCTGCAGGGCTGCTACGCCGACATCATCCAGCCCGACCCCTCGCACGCAGGCGGCATCACCGAAACCCGCAAGATCGCCAGCATGGCCGAGGCCTACGACGTGGCCCTGGCCCTGCACTGCCCGCTGGGCCCGATTGCACTGGCGGCCAACCTGCAGCTGGATGCGGTTTGCTACAACGCCTTCATCCAGGAGCAGAGCCTGGGCATCCACTACAACCAGGCCAACGACCTGATGGACTATGTGTCCAACCCCGGGGTGTTTGCGTACCAGGATGGCATGGTCGCCATCCCCACCGGGCCGGGGTTGGGGATTGAGGTGAATGAGGACTATGTGCGCGAGCGGGCGCAGGAGGGACACCGGTGGAGGAATCCGGTGTGGCGGCACCGGGATGGAAGTTTTGCGGAGTGGTGAGGGGATTGGGATCTTCGTCAGTGGATTCGGTGGCAATGGGCGGCTTTAGGCTGGGTGCAGTCACTCGAGTTCGCAAAGCTGAATGTCAGGCGTAAGTGAGACCTGACGAAGGTGCTCCATTAGTAGTTGACACCGGTAGCCGCTCCTTCTTACGATCTACCTGCGGTTCAAGCCGAATCGTGGGCAAGTTGGCGCCCGTCAGTGCACGCACCGGACCCTGTCCGGCACGGCAAAGCCAGTTGGATTGCGAGAGTTCCCTTTCCCCGGCTCGATGACCTCCACTTGGAGAGCCGGACAACGCGTGCCGTCCCTCGATGCTCTCTAGGAGTTCATCCATGGCAACCACTGCTGCGCCGACGGCGCATCCCGCCTCCCCTCAAGACCTGCAGGCTACGGCCGCAGCCCTGTGGACCTACGTCCATCTCAAGGTGCCCCGCTTCACTTCCGAGGCCGCGCTCAAGGTCGTCGAAGGCCTCCAGCCCCAACCCGATGAAGACCCCAAGCTCCTGGCCAAGCGCCTGCGCAAAGCTCTGAGCGACACGGGCGTCGCTCTCAAGCACACGGCAGCGCTGGACGCCGCGTCCCGCATCCTCGGCCGGTCCAGCTGGCACGCCCTCAATCGGGAGCCGCTCACCCCGAAGCTCAAGCTCACTATGGTGGTAAAGGCGCCGGAGGAGGAGTTCTCCAGCTGGCACGAGCTCGCGCCGCGGCTCGCAGAGTGGCTCGAGGCTTGGCATCAGGTCAAGCCCACCAAGGTGTTCGAGGTTCGGTTCGGCAGCGACTTCATCCTGGTCTGCGTGCCGGAGCCGAAGAAGGACAGCATCGCTGGCGAGACTAACATGGTGCCGGCACTGTCCATCACTCCGCTGGGCGACACGCAGGACTGGCTGACCGAGGCGCCGGCGGCGTTCGAGATGGTCCGCAGGCGGTTGGAGGAAACCGACAAGGCCATCCTGGACGGGGTGGCCACGCTCCAGATTTGCGGTCGACACGGACCCGATGTGTTGGCGAGGCTGCCGGCCATCCCGCAGTCCGTCACGCCCGACGACACCTGCAACTCCGAGCTGGTGCTCCTTCGCGAGGACAACGAGCTGGTGCCAGGCGACGGGTTCGAAATCGCCCGCGGCGACGAGATGACGTGCTGGTCCCAGCTCGAGCTGGCCGTAAAGGATGAGGCGAAGGGCCAGCCGCCGGAAATTTCCCTGGAGGAGGCCGCCTGGTGTGTCGGCAAGGGCCGCTACGTGTGGCAGATGACGACCCTGCACCCCGACGACTATGTACCTGGGCAGACTCACTCGATGCTCACCGAGGCCGAGTCCGAGAAGCTTCTTCGTCGCTACCGCTTGGCGAGGCGCATCCTCGGCGGAAAGGTGATGCACCACCACGTCACGAAGCAACTAAAGTACCTGAGCGGCCCGGATGACACCTACCGCGTCGATCTGCATCGAGTCTTCCATGCGCTGAACGACGCTGGCCACGACTGGGACTCGTTCTGCGCCGAGACGGGCATCGAGCAGGAAAAGGTTCCCGAGGTGAAAGTCGGCTTCGTCATGACGTTGGCCGAGCACCTGAAGCTGAAGGACCCCAACAAGCTATTTGCCTCACCGCCGCGGGCGAAGCTGGCCAAGGCCGTCGATGACACCCTTATCCGCGCGCTGATGCCGCGCGTGGACTTCGTGCGCTACCGGACGCCGCGAGACCTAACCCCCGACCAGGTCGAGGGCATTCGCGATGCCATCGAAGACTTCAGCGCCTCCATCCGCATCCAGAAGATGCAGCAGATCGGTCAGTTCGTCGACCGTGATGACCCGCTGCCGTACCTCTGCTATGCAGGCGACGGCGAGGAGCTGCGGCTGAAGCTTGCGGAGCTTGGGCTGGAGATGTATGTCGGCGTGATGCCGCACCTGGTTTCCACTGAAGGAGTCATCGAAAAGCTGCCTGGCGTGTGGTCGTTCGCCTTTGGGCACGCCATCTACCTGGACATCGACCGCATCGAGGAGGGCGCATGAGCAAGAAGTCCAAGAAGAAGCCACAGGCAACAACCGCTGTCGCGGCAGCGGTCAACGCAGTAGCCGTTGAACCGGATGCCCCGCCCGAAGCCGCAGTTCCGCTTGGCGGACATGCAGGCATCGGCTCGAGCGCACATTGACAACAAGGCATGGGCCGAAATCCTTGCGTTGGGTCGCGTGCCGCTGACGGCCATCCACAAGGACGACCGGAAATCCGCCGAGGTGTGGCTGTTGCGGGCAAAGATTCTTGGCCTCTATCCGCCCAGCATTCGGTCCCCCTACGAGCTGGCAACGGAGGTACGCGAGGAGTACGAGGGCGCGCTCAAGGAACTGGCCGGCCGCATCGAGGCGCTGCATACGCTGCAGCTCGAGTTCGACCTGTACCTCGACACGCTGGGCTGGTCGATTGACGATTGCGCACAAGCGTTCCGGCGCCTGTCGCGTGCCTGTATGGAGCTGACGAATGTCGATTGGCTGCGGAAGCTTCGCGGGCGCGCGTTGATGCTGTTGAGGGCCCAGGAGGGGCGACGGGGCGAGGAGATGTCGGCCGCTGACCAGGAGACGCTGGCGGCCCTTCCAGACCTCACCTTGGCGCTCAGCGAAGCTTATGCGGCGGCAGAGCAGGGCGAAGCCCTCGATGAAGAGGGCCGTGCACTCGTCACCGTGCTGAAGCTGGACCTCGACCTGATGATGGCGGACCCGTGGGACTACGGGCGAGTTGGTGACGCGCTTCTCCGGCTTCCATGCCCGAGCGAGGGCACCCTCATCGCCTTGCCCAAGGACGAATCGTCGGGCCGTGCGCAACTGCAGTTGACACCGCGCGCCTGGGCCTTCATGTGGATGCTCGGGCACACCCCCGGAGAGGGCTTCGCCGACCTGTTGCAGCGCTTCTCAGAGCCGTTCGCCTGCGATGCCTGTGAAGGGCTTCGCCGTGTGCTTTGTGCCCTGTCGGCCGTGCCCGCCGACGTGGACGAGCATTTGTCGCTCGCGGTGCGCGCCTTGATGCGGTTCGCCGACGCTGACGCGCATTGGTTCGGGGAGCAGCTGACGATGACGCTGTCCGACGGGGTGCGGGAAATCTACGTTGGAATGTCAGGGCTGCACATGACGTCGGTCGGTGACCTGCTGTTGCGGTTGTACGAACATTCGTCCGAGGACTTCACACGGCGAGCCGAGCTCGAGAGCCTCTATCGGATTTTCACCGCCAGCACCCAGTACTCCCCGTTGGAGGACGAAGACAACGGCGACCAGGACATGCCGGGCCTTGGCTGGCTATGCGAGCAGAGCCTGTCCTTCCAGCTCGCGGCGGCCTACGTCATCCAAGGTGTGGCCGGTCGGATGCGCCTGCTGCTCGACGCCATGCATCGAGCGACAAGTGCTGGCGTGCCAATGCCGCAGAACTACTACTCAGGCGACCTCAGCGGCGAGGACCTTGATGAGCCCGAGGCCTGGCCGGTACTCGATGCACTCGAGCAGCTGTCGGCGGTGCGTGAGCAGATGGCCGAGAAGACCCGGCGCATGTGGCTCGAGGTCGTAGGGGACATCTTCGACGCGCTGTCCAAACTTGGCGACAAGGTACGGGCCCAACTGCTGCCGCTGGCCCGCGACTTCGGTGATGACCTTCTTGAGAAGAAGCATTCGTTCCGCCTGGGCTACCTCGAGCAGGTCGCGGGCGACCCTGACGATGCATTGCACTACTACCTCATCGACCTCGACACTGCCGAGAACTTGCCCGACGTCAGCGTGAAGAACGCCAAGTTGCTTTGGGCGCGGTCCGAGGACCTGGGCCAAGTGCAGCAGTTCGTCGACAAGCTTCAAGAGGAGATGCCGACGTCGAGTCGTAGCGATGTGGTGCAGCAGCTCTTGACGGATGCGAAGGCGCGCCTTGCCACGCTGAACAAGCGCGACCAGTTCGAGCGGACGGCGGTGAGTCGTTGGCCGTCGCTGACCGCACCTGCGCGCAAGCTGCTCAGCGTGTTCGCCAGCATCAAGAGCTACAACGGCCTGGCCGAGGTGGCCGAGTACGCCGGCATGGACCTGACCTGGGCCGGTCGACATTACGACAAGCTGGTCGAGCTTGGGATGCTCTTGGTCACGGACAAGACCTTCCGCATCAACCCGCACATCGCACCGCTGCTTGAACGCGAGTCTCAGCACGCGGTCATTGGCAGGATTGTTCGCTCCCAGGGAACGAGCGCAGTCAAGCAGGTGTTCAACAGCCAGCGCGAATTCACCATCTACCAGGTGCTGGTGCAGCTGTGCCCCAACCACCTCGTGTTCCCAAACTGCTCGCTGCAGAGCGTCATGAGCTTCGACCGGATGAAGGAGCTGGTGAGCGAAGACGACTTCGGCTACTACCTTCGGGCGAGCGTCGACATCGTCGTTGTGTCTTCGACGAAGTACCTGCCGATGTTGGCCATCGAGGTCGATTCGGTCTGGCACGACACCGAGCGCCAGCAACGGAATGACAACAAGAAGGACCGCCTGTTCGCAGCCGCCGGCATTCCATTCATGCGCCTTCGGCCGGTCGGTAGCCCGTCCGAGAACACCATCCGTGCCCAGGTTGCTGAGCACGTCGATGAGCTGGTTCGCAGCCTGCGCGCCGACCTGCCGGGGTACGACCAAGCACGTGGTCTGCTGGAAGACCTGTCTGGCGTTAAAACTTGAGCGGTCAGTATCAACACGCAGCCTAGGGAGGCTCAATGGGAGTAGGTGATTGGTTCCAAACTTTTTGCGGGAACATCCGCATCGGCACGGAGAAGCGTGGTTCTATTGGCTACCGCACAGGCCGCATCGTTGGCCAGCTGAACGCTGACCTGCGCGGCCTCGACTCGAAGACGAGCTACCGCTTCTACGTGGGCTCTTACGGGCGTTCGACGGCCATCCCGAGCGTGAGCGACGTCGACTTGCTGTACGAGCTGCCCAACGAGCTGTACGCCCGGTTCAACGGTCACGCCGGCAACGGGCAGTCGGCCCTGCTGGCCCATGTGCGCGCGTCAATCCAGAAGACCTACTCGGTCACCGAAATCGGTGGGGATGGGCAGGTCGTTGTTCTTCGGTTTGATGATGGCGTGAAGTTCGAGGTCCTGCCGGCGTTCCTGAACACAGAAGGTGGCTACACATTCGCCGACACCAACAACGGCGGCTCTTGGCGCGCCTGCAAGCCGAAGCAGGAAATGACGGCCTTCAGCACGCGGAATACCGAGTGCAACGGCAACCTGGTGGAGCTGGCGCGTATGGCTCGTGCGTGGCGCGACCAGAACAACGTTTCTATGAGCGGGATGCTCATCGACACCTTGGCCTACCAGTTCATCAATGGCTGGGCGTACAAGGACAAGTCCTACGTCTACTACGACTGGATGACCAGGGACTTCTTCGCCTTCCTGGCGGGCCAGGATGCCGGCAAGACGTATTGGACGGCGCCGGGCAGCGGCTCTTGGGTGTATGGCAGCGGCTTCCAGTACAAGGCCCGCCAGGCCGAACTGCGTACGAAAGAAGCCATCGACTACCAGCAGAACAACTATGACTACAGCGCAAAACAACTCTACAGGGGCATCTATGGCACCGACTTCCCCAGCTAATCCGTCCACCGCCCTGGAGGGGCAGCTGCGCGAGATGTATGGCCGTGCCGCGTACACGCACAAGACCCATCAGAAGATGGCAGACGGCTATGTCACCAAGTACAAGCGCATCAAGCTCATCGAAATCGTGCTGTCGGCAGCGACGACCACCAGCCTGCTGGTAGCACTCTTTGGCAAGAGCGAGGCCGCGACGGCGGTCGGTGCGGTCCTGTCGGCCATCTTGGCCGGCTGCGCCCTGTACTTCAAAGAGGCATCCCTGGGCGAGCAGGCGCAGCTGCACACCGAGGTCGGTGCAAAGCTGTGGGGCGCACGCGAGGCTCTCCTCAGCCTGCTGGTCGACCTGCAAGACGGGCGACCGGTCGAGGAAGTTCGCCAGCAACGCGACCGCCTGAACGCCGAGTTGGAAGACATCTACAAGGCCGCGCCGAGAACCAACAGCAAGGCATACAGCGATGCGCAAGAGGCGCTCAAGAATGCGGAGGAGCTTTTCTTCACCGACGAGGAGCTGAACAAGATGTTGCCGAAGCAATTGCGTAGCAACGCTGGGACTACGACGTAGCGATAGGCCGACCCTAAATGACGGGTGTGCCGCCGAGACGGGTCGTTCGCCAGGGAGGTTCGAAAGTCAGCTCCGCTGCTTATGGAGAGCTCTCCATAAGCAGCGTTATGCACAGCACGCAGTTATGCACAGTTGGTCCGGCAGCGCGGCGTCGCCGCCCTCGCAAGAGGGCTGCGGTCGCGTCTTTGAACTTCACGTAATCACAAGGTCTTGAGGAACTTCAACAGATCGTCTTCTGCCCGGAACCGCTGTGGGACCACATTGGGATCCTGAAGCCTGGCCAGTGCCTTTTCCTTCATGGCGAGATCGGCCTCTATGTACTGATGCGTTGTCGCCGGACTCTCGTGTCCGAGCCACAGAGCGATCACGCTGATTTCCACGCCCGACTGCAGAAGGTGCATAGCGGTCGAGTGACGCAGGCAGTGTGGAGAGATCGTTCTCCCGGCCAGGCTCGGCGTCGTGAGCGCGGCTTTCTTGACGGCCAATGCCAGGCGCTGCGTCACGTTGGACCGCGTCATCGCCTGTCCGCCACGGTTGGGCAGCAGCGCCGACGTGGGAGTCAGGTCCGGGTTGAACTTCAGCCAGGCGCGGATCACCTTGACCGTCGATCGCCAGAGCGGCACCGACCGCTGCTTGCGTCCCTTGCCATGCAGATGCACGCAGGCGGCGGGTGCCAGCACGACGTCGCCCACTTTTACGCCGATTGCCTCCGACACGCGGGCACCGGTGTTGTACAGCAGGGCCAGCAGCAGCTTGTCTCGCTGGCCCATCCAATCCGCTCCTGGCGCGCCGATCACGGCCAGCATCTCCTCGCGTGTCAGGAACTCGAACATCGGCCGCTCGAAGCGCTTCATCGGCACGCCGAGCGCCTGCTCGACGACCTGAAGTGCCGTCACGTCTCGCCGGGCCGCGAACTTCAGGAACGAGCGCAGCGCGGCCAGTCGCGCATTGCGGCTGCGAACGGTGTTGTGCCGATCGCGTTCGAGATGATCGAGGAAGTCCAGGATCAGCGCGGGCGTCAGGTCGGCGAGCGACAGCGTCGTGGGCGTCTTGTGCAGTTGCGCCTGGGCGAAGTCCAGGAACAGCACGAACGCGTCCCGATAGGCCGCAACGGTCTGCGGGCTCAACGCGCGCTGCTGCGTCAGGTGCTCGGCGAAGAAGGACTGGACCAGCGTCGCGAAGCTCGGCGGAGCGGGCTTGCGGTGTTCAGAACTACTCATCGTCGTTCTCCGCGACGTCGGCGAAGCGTTCGAATCGAGCGCCGGCCAACGCCATCAACTCCGGCACGCCGCTCAGGTACCAGTACGTGCTGGAGATATTGATGTGGCCCATGTACGTGGACAGGGCCAGCATTCGTTGGTCAAGGTTCGCTCCCTGCTGGTGCCACAGGATCATCCGTCTCACGGCGAAGCTATGGCGCAGGTCATGCACCCGCGGTCGGCCATGGCCGCCGCGATCGATCCAACCCAATTGCTCGCGCAGCTGACAGAACACTCGATGCACCTGCCGATCTCCCAGCGGTTCACCCCGGTGCACGCCACGCGAGCCCACGAAGAATGTCATCTGCGGCTTCGCAGGCACGTACTGGCGGCGCAAGGCCCGGTAGGCTGCCATCGGACCGATCACGCTGGGGTGCAGCGGCACCATGCGGGACTTGCCAAACTTGGTCTGCTGTATGGTCAGGATGCCGCCGTCCAGATCTGCATCCGAGTCGGCCAGGTTGATCGCTTCAGAGACCCGAAGCCCGGCCGATGCGATCAGACCGAACAGCGTTGCATAGGTGGTGGCACGAAGGCCATCCGAGGGGCCGAGTCGGCGGGCAGCGACGATCAATGCCGCGATCTCGGCTTCGCTGTAGATGTGAGGCGCCACGCGGCGCGGGATCGGACCGAAGCTGGAATCGTCAGGAACTTCGACAGTCGGATCGAACTGCTGGAGCCAGCGCATGAAGGGGCGCAGCGTTGCCAGTCGGCGCGCTGCCGTGTCGACATTGGCCCGGCCGCCCACGAGATACCGAGGCTGTACCTGGTGCGCCCACTGGACCATCACGTCTACCGTCAACGCGATGTCGCGTCCCTCTCCGACCATGAAGCGAGTGAAGCTGCGCACAGCGAGATCAGAGGAGCACGGCTTGAACCCGAGGCGCAGGCGTTCAGTCAGGTATTGCTCCACCTTGGCGGTGAGGTCGATGTTCGCCGATGCTGCGGCGCTCATGATGCACTCCCAGGCCAAGGCAGAGCGACCTCGGCAAGCAGTTGCAAGTCGAGCTTGGCGTAGATCAACGAGGTGTCCAGCGATCGATGCCGAAGCACATCGGCGACCTCCTTGATCGAACTGCCGCTGTTGACCAGGCGACAGGCCAGCGTGTGACGCAACGAATGGCAACCGCGTGAGATGCCGGCACCTCGCAGGGCACGCCCGATTGCCTGGCTCACTGCATCGACGCCGATGGGCTTGTCGTGTGGCGCCAACCGACGGACGAACAGCGATGGCAGCGTGGTTGCGGGCCGCTCGTGTCTCATGTACTCCGCCAGAGCCTGCCCGGTGAGCACCGGCAGCGGTAGGACATCCTGGCGCTGGGACTTTGTTCGCTTCAAGGTCACCGTTCCGGCACGCCAATCGAAGTCGCCGATCTCCAGCTTGGCGATCTCGCCCACGCGCAGTCCGAGATCCAAGGCCAGGCGCACCATGGCCAGCAGGCGCAGCGGAGCCCGCTTGGCCTCGGCGCAATGCGCTTCGAGGCGCTGGACCTCCTCGGTCGTCAGCGCGCGCGGCAACGATGCTTGGCTCCATCGCACCGGCGACGAGATAGCGCCGAGCAGGCTGTTCACTGCGTCACCGCAGGTCCCGCGGTATCGGAAGTAGGCCCGCAGCGCAGCAGTGACCGCGCTGGAATGCGACCCGCTGCTGACCCGCGTGAGCTCGGTTGCGATGAAGCCGCGAACGTCTTCCGGCTGCAACTCGCCGATGGCGATGGCCTTGCCCGCGAACTTGCATTGCAGCAGACGACCTACGAGTACCAGCCGATCCTCGCGCGTGCCTATCGCCAGGCCGCGGGCGTCGCGCATGTGGACGTTGTAACGGTTCAGTTCTTCTGCAATGGGACCGCTGGGGCCTGGCAGTTCCACGATGACATGCTGTTCCCGCAACAAGGCGAGCAGGTGTCCGAGACTGGCGCTCAAGCCGCTGCGTGTACGCAGAGCCGCGGGATGGCAGTCGCAGCGCGGCAGATGCGAATCCAGAAACTGCTCGACGAGGGCTTCGTCGATCTGTTCGGCAGATACCTGGCACTTCGCCATCCAGTGGGCAAAGTGCGACCAGGCACGAAGGGCAGTCTCCGAGCTGCCTTCGGCGTACCGGCCGCGCTCCAGCAATGCCTGGAACGCCCCGACGTATGAAGACAGCGGGCCATCGAGCAGCCATGCCCTGGCCATCGGGTGCATCGAAAGAATCAAGTCCATGGTGATCTCCAGTTGTGAGATCACCATTCATGCGCCGACTGCGAACTTATGTCCAGTTCAACGGCACCGCCTCCTTGCGATCTACCAGGGCGATCACAGCCTCTGGCGCGTTCAGACTGGCCAACTGTCCATAACTGCGTGCTGTGCATAACGCTGCGTTGCAGCCTCTCGCCGCCTCTTCCGATTTACCTGCTGCATAGACGGCCTCATAACAATAACTTCCGATTGTTCGCAACATGCGGGGCAAGTGCATCTTCATACCCCCGGAGGACTCATTTCTTCCCCTCAAAATGTCATGGCGAGAACGCTCACATTTCAATAGCTGCTAGCGCTTATCTATAGGGCGGAAGAGGCAAATTCGACCCAAACTTCTTCACCACACTCCCTCCTACATCCAAAAAGCAGTCCGCCAGACACTGTGATTAAAATCAGTGTTACGCCAGCCCACCCACTCCGCCATGACGGTGCTGCCCTCCCCCACTTCGGACTCCCCACGCTCCGCCCCGATCACCCGCTTTCACCGCACGCGCCTGATGCAGATCTGGCGCTCGGCGGGGTGGCCGTGCAAGGATGGGCTGGAGATTGACCTGCTGGCTGCGGGCCTCATCAGTCTGCACATTGCGGCCGATGGTTGCGAAACCCTGCGCCTCACCGACGAAGGCATCCGCACGCTGGCGCAAGCCCGCCAGCGCGGCGTGCGGGCGCTGAGCCTGCACGACCGGCTGGGGCAGAAGTTTGCAGCGCAGTTGCTGGCTTCGGGGCGCATCGTATGGACCGAACTGTCACTGCGCGCGGTGATCGACAGCGTGCCGATGGGGGATGGGGTGCCGCCTGCGGCCACGGCCGATGCACCCGCCAATACCGCGCCCGCCATGGCACCACTATGGGCCGAGGATGACCACGCCCCCGCTGCCCGCGCCGCCGCCAACGTGTGGCGCATGGCACGACCCGATCTTTTTTCGGTGCGCAACACCTCCGTGCCAGCCTACCTGCAGCCCATGGTGCATGAGGTGAAGGCGAGCCGGGCCGACCTGCTGTCGGACCTGCGGCACGGCGCCAAGCGGCAGGCCTACCAGTGGCTGTGCGAGGAGTGTTACTACGTCTTCCCGGCGGGCATTGCCGAGCCTGATGAGATCCCTGAGCACTTCGGCATCTGGGTATTGCACGGCAGCGTGGAGAACGGGCGCTTTGAGCTGCTGCGCCCCGCGCGGCACAACAGCTGCACGCTGCCCTTTGCGGTGTGGATGGCACTTTGCAAGGCCACGCCGCTGCGCAGCGATGACGACATGGCTCAGGCCCATTTGGGCGAGCCAGCCCCGCCCGCGACAAACACCCCGACCACCCCGCCATGACCTATACCGTGGCGGTGCGCGAGCTGTGCGAGTTCACCGCCAAGCAGGGTGACCTGGACCTGCGCTTCACGCCTGCGCCCACCGCGCTGGAAGGTATGGCAGGCCATGCCGTGGCAGCAGCGCGCCGGGGTACAGGCTATCGCGCCGAAGTGGCACTCAGCGGCAGCTACCAGAGCCTGCGCGTGCGCGGCCGGGCCGATGGCTACGACCCCGCGCAGCAGCGCATCGACGAAGTCAAAACCTTCAAGGGGCGGCTGAACCGGCAACCCGCATCCCACCGCCACCTGCACTGGGCGCAGGCCAAGGTGTATGGCTGGCTGCTGTGTGAGCAAGAGCAGCTGGCACACATCGATGTAGCGCTGGTGTACCTGGACGTGGGCACGCAACAAGAGACGGTGTTCACCGAGCGCTGCAGCGCGGCTGACCTGCGCCAGCACTTCGAGGCCCAGTGCCAGCGCTTCATTGCCTGGGCCGAACAGCAGATGGCCCACCGCGCGGCACGCGATGCGGCGCTGACCACCTTGGCATTTCCGTTTGGCGACTTTCGCACCGGCCAACGCCCGCTGGCCGAGGCCGTGTACAAGACGGCAGTCGCGGGCCGCTGCCTGCTGGCCCAAGCGCCCACAGGCATTGGCAAGACCATGGGCACGCTGTTCCCACTGCTCAAGGCTGCACCTGCGCAGCACATCGACAAGGTGTTCTTTCTGGCCGCCAAAACCTCAGGCCGGCAGATGGCGCTGGATGCGCTGGCGCGCCTGTCTGACAGCGCACCGGCGCTGCCACTGCGCGTGCTGGAGCTGGTAGCACGCGACAAGGCGTGTGAACACCCGGACAAGGCCTGCCACGGCGAATCGTGCCCACTGGCCCGGGGCTTCTACGACCGGCTGCCCGCCGCACGCGCAGCGGCGGTGGCCACCACCATGGAAGGGAAAAACGTCCCCGCTTTGCTACAAACCCGAGTGCGTGAGGTTGCCCTGCAGCACGAGGTCTGCCCCTACTACCTGAGCCAGGAGCTGGCCCGCTGGGCCGATGTGGTGGTGGGCGACTACAACTACTACTTTGATATGGGTGGCGTGCTGCACGGCCTGGTCCAGGCCAACCAGTGGCGCACGGCGCTGCTGGTGGACGAAGCCCACAACCTGGTGGAGCGCGGCCGCAAGATGTTCACCGCCGAGCTGCACCCCGCCGCCCTGGCCCAGGCCCGCAGCAGCCCCACGGCTGCGCAGCACCCGCCGGTGAAGAAGGCGTTGGACAAGGTGCGCCGCGCCTGGGTGGCGCTGGACAAGGCACACCCGGCCCCGTACACGGTGCTCGAAGCCTTCCCCGACAAGCTGCTGGCCGCGCTGCAGCAGTGCACCACAACACTCACAGAGCACTTCACAGACCACCCCACCGAGCCCGATGGCGCGCTGCAAACGTTCTACTTCGACGCCCTGCACCTGCAGCGCATGGCCGACCTGCTGGATGCGCATTCGATGGTGGACGTCACCCAGGCTTCTGCCACCCACCACCGTACCTTCAAGCCCAGCGATTCCGTGGTCTGCATCCGCAACGTGGTACCCGCACCCTTTCTGCAACCGCGCCTCGTTGCGGCACACACCAGCACCTTGTTCTCGGCCACGCTGCAGCCCGCGCGCTACTATGCCGACCTGCTGGGCCTGCCCGACGATCATGTGTGGGTGGATGTGGAGTCACCCTTTGCCGCGCACCAGCTGCAGGTGCAAGTGGCGCGCCACATCTCCACGCGCTACCCGCACCGCGCTGCATCGCTGGCACCGATTGCGGCGCTGATGGCGCAGCAGTTCCGTGCGCGGCCCGGCAACTACCTGGCGTTTTTCAGCAGCTATGACTATCTGCAGCAGGCGGCCACGCTGTTTGCGCAGCAGCACCCCGATGTGCCGTACTGGTGCCAGTCGCGCCGCATGCTGGAGGGCGAGCAGCGCGAGTTTCTGGCGCGCTTTACCGACAGCAGCCAGGGCATTGCCTTTGCCGTGCTGGGCGGCGCGTTTGCCGAGGGCATCGACCTGCCGGGCAAGCGGTTGATTGGTGCCTTTCTGGCCACGCTGGGCCTGCCGCAGGTCAACCCCGTCAACGAGCAGATCCGCGAACGCATGCAGGCGCTGTTTGGTGCGGGCTACGACTACACCTATCTGTACCCCGGCCTGCAAAAGGTAGTGCAGGCCGCGGGCCGGGTGATCCGCACACCGAGCGATGAAGGCGTGGTGCACCTGATGGACGACCGGTTTGCGCAGGCCCAGGTGCGTGCGCTGCTGCCCACATGGTGGCGGGTGGACTGAAAGCCTGGGAGGCTGAGAGTCTTTTGCCTATGCCCGCCTTGCACGCCATAACACCGCTGCTCGTCGTTACAAATGCGCGCCATAGCCCGAGCTATGGCTGTGCTTTGCGTCTCGATCAGCGGTGTTATGGCGCACCTTTCGGGCACTGGCAAAAAACTCTCAGCCTTTGAGACAAAAAAAGGCCGGTCACCCATTGGGGACCGGCCTTGCAAAGGCCGCCATGGCGGCACACAGAGAGTCAATCGTCAGGAGGCAACGGGCTCCGCCACCGCCAGTTCCTTGGCCTTGCCACGCTGGCGGAAGAACGACACCGTCTGCCACAGAATGAACGCAGCGATCAGGCTGATCAGCGTGCCGCTGATGGGGCGGTTGATGAACACTTCAAAGCTACCGCGCGACAGCAGCATGGAGCGGCGGAAGTTCTCTTCGAGCATGGGGCCCAGGATGAAGCCCAGCATCAGCGGTGAGGGGTCCATCTCCAGCCGCATGAACAGGTAGCCCAGCGCACCAAACGCCACAGTGATGAACACGTCGTCCAGATTGTTGTTGATGCTGTAGGTGCCGATGCAGCAGAAGAACAGGATGGCCGGGAACAGCACGTTGTACGGAATCTTGAACACCGACAGCCAGTAGCGCACCAGCGGTACATTCAGCACCAGCAGGAAGCAGTTGCCGATCCACATGCTGGCCACCAGGCCCCAGAAGAGTTCGGGATGGCCGGCAATCATGTTGGGGCCGGGCTGGATGCCCTTGATGATGAACGCGGCCATCATCAGCGCCATCACGGCGTTCTCGGGGATACCGATGCTCATCAGCGGGATGAAGCTGGTGCGTGCAGCCGCTTCGTCCGCCGCAGCCTGGCCAGCCACGCCTTCGATGCAGCCGGTGCCGATTTCATCGCGGTACTTGCTGACCTTCTTGTCCAGCGCATAGGCAGCAAACTGGGCAATCACGGGGCCGCCACCGGGCAGGATCCCCAGGATGGAGCCCACCACGCTGCCACGCAGCGCGCTGGGGATGATGCGCTTGAACTCAGGCCAGGTGGGCATGAGCTTGATCTTGCCGTTGAAGGGCGAGCGCTCTTCGCGCGAGTCAAGGTTCTTGGCGATTTCGGCAATGCCGAAGCAGCCCAGCGCAATGCTCACAATGCCCACGCCGTCGGCCAGGAACGGAGCATCCCAGGTGAAGCGGGCCAGGCCGCTGTTCACGTCGGTACCGATGGAGCCCAGCAGCACACCCACCATGCACATGGCCAGGCCATTGAGCAGGCTGCCCGTGGTCACAAAGCTCACGCACACAAAGCCCACCAGCATCAGCGCGCAGTAGTCGGCAGGGCCAAACAAGAAGGCCACCTCGCCCAGGCTGGGCGCCAGGAAAGCCAGCACCACGATGGCTACCGTGCCCCCGATGAAGCTGGAGAACCCGGCGGTGAACAGTGCCAGCCCCGTTTTCCCTTTCAGCGTCATCGCATACCCGTCGATACACGCCACGATACTGCTGGCATGCGGGATCTTCATGGTAATGGCGCTCACGCTGTCGCCGTATTGGGCACCGTAGTAAATGCCGGCCAGCATGATGAGTGCACCGGTGGTGTCGATGGAATAGGTCAGCGGCAGCAGCAGGCTGATGGTGGCCAGCGGGCCCAGGCCCGGCAGCAGGCCCACGAGGGTACCCACGGTGCAGCCCAGGGCGCAGAACATCAGGTTCTGCAGCGTCAGTGCGTGGCTGAAGCCAAACGCAAGGTTGTTCAAAACTTCCATGGCGGTGACCTCAGTACAGCGGCAGGCTCACGCCCAGCAGCTTTTGGAATGCAAACGCGATGGCGACCAGCACCGCAGCGATCTTCAGGTTGCGCTTCCACGAGTACGACGTACCCGCAAAGCCCGAGCAGAACACCAGAAACACGATGCCGGCGATCATGTTCACAAAGTGCGACAGTGCCGCAAAGCCGCACAGGCTACCCAGGATGATGGCGATGTTGCGCACCTGAAAGTCCATGGGCACGGGCGCCACCAGGCGCGCGCGCACCACGGTGATGACCCCGATCACAAACAGCATGCAGCTGACGATGAACGGGAACATGCCCGGCCCGGCGCGGCCGAGCGTCCCCAGCGAATAGCTCAGGGACGGCAGGCCGAAGCCCAGCGCCAGAGCCATGAGGGCGAAGCCTCTGAGTAGATTGCGGTTGATCATGAAAAGGTTGTCTCCTGATAGGCTTGACGACCCCATCCGGCGGTGCAAATGGCGCGCAGGGCTGGGGTATGCTGACGGGCAGACTATCCCCATCGAACCTGATCGCAGGCTGATCTTGGCCATGCGTAATTTCACGTAGAACCCCGACCTCCATGCGCCTCCTCCTGGTGGAAGACGACCCGGTGCTCAGCCGCACCATGGCCCAAGGCCTCGAAAACGCTGGCCACCGCGTCGAGCTGGCCCATACCGTCGAAGAAGCCCAGCACTGGTGGGCCGTACAGGCTTTCGACGCCGTGCTGCTGGACCTGAACCTGCCGCATGCCGCCCACGCACGCAGCGGCCTGGGCAGCGGCCTGACAGCCCTGCGCGCCGCCCGTGCGCGCGGCGACCGCACCCCGGTGCTGGTGCTCAGCGCCCGCGACAGCACCGAGGAGCGCATCGCCGGGCTGGACGCTGGCGCCGACGACTACCTGGGCAAGCCCTACGAACTCAAAGAGGTGGAAGCCCGCCTGCGCGCTCTGCTGCGACGCGCGAGTGGCACCGCCGACATCGTCACCGTGGGCCAACTGGTGCTGGACCGCCAGGCGCGCCGCGTCAGCGTGGCCGGGCAGCCGCTGGAGCTGCCCGCGCGCGAGTTTGACCTGCTGTGGGAGTTGATGACCCCACCCGGCCGTGTGCTGAGCAAGGGCGACCTGTCCTCGCGCCTGTCGGACGGCGGCGAAGTGGTGGGCGAAAACGCGCTGGAGGCCTCGTTCTCGCGCCTGCGGCGCAAGATTGCAGGCAGCGGTGCGGCCATCCGCACGCTGCGCGGACTGGGCTACGTGCTAGAGGATGACGTTGGCCAGCCCTGAACCCGGCACCGCACCGCTGCACCCGCAGCCGCCCGACCTGCGCCAGCGCATAGGCCGGCGCGTGCTGCTATCGCTGGTGCTGATCTGGGGGCTGGGCAGCACCGTGGTGCTGGGCGTGGGCAACCACTTTGTGGCCGAGGCGTTTGACCGCGCCTTGCTGGACGACGCCCACGCGCTGGCGGCCCATGTGCGCGGCGGCCAGGCGGCTGACCCACCAGGCACCCTTCTGCAGCTCGACCTCACCCCGCGCGAGGTGGGCCTGCTGCGTTTTGACCAGAGCGAAACCGTGTGGTTTGCGGTGTATGCCGCCGACGGCAGTTTCATCGCTGGCGACTCGCACCTGGCGCCGGGCGTGGTGGCGGCGGGCAGCAGCCACGCGTTTTCTCACCTCTCGCAAGACGGGCGCGAGATGCGGCGCGCCACCTTGCAGATTGCGGGGCCGCCGTCGTTCACCGTCGTCATCGCGCAGACCACGGCAGAGCGCACGCAGCTGCTGCGCAGGCTGCTGGTGTACTCGGGCCTTGCCCAGCTGTGGCTGCTGGTGGTGCTGGGGTCATGGCTGCTGCGCGGCATAGAGCGCGACCTGCACCCACTGGGGGCGCTGCAAGACGCCATGGACCAGCGCGACGCCGCCGACCTGCAACCCCTGCCTCCGGCGCTGACGCAGCAGGCCAGCACCAGCGACGTGCAACGCCTGGGCGTGGCCCTGGACGGCTTGCTGGCACGCGTGCAGCAAAGCCTGCATGCGCAGCGCGAGTTTGCGGGCAATGTGGCGCATGAGCTGCGCACCCCGCTCGCTGGCATCCGCGCCCAGGCCGCCCACGCGCTGGCGCACAACGACCCGGCCGTCTGGCGCAGCGAAATCGAAGGCATCGCCCAGGCCGAACAGCGCGCCAGCCGCACCGTGGACCAGTTGCTCGCCCTGGCCCGTGCGGCCGAGGGCGGCATTGCGCTAACGCTGCAGCCCTTGGCCTTGCACACCCTGGTGCGCGACGTGCTGCTGCGATACCTGCCCCGCGCCGATGCGCTGGGGGTGGACCTGGGCGCTGAGGGCCTGGACCAGGCCGTGGTGGTGCGGGGCAACATCGCGCTGGTGGAAGGCATCCTGAACAACCTGCTGGACAACGCACTGCGCTACGGGCGCGGCACGCCGCCCCACATCACCGTGGCGCTGCACACCGAGCCAGGCTTTGGCGTGCTGCGCGTGACCGACAACGGCCCTGGCGTGGACGCCGCGCTGGCGCAGCAGCTGCAACAGCGCTGGGCTCAGGGCGACCAGGGCCAGCGCCTGGGCCAGGGCGCGGGGCTGGGCCTGGCCATCGTGGCGCGGTATGTACAGTTGATGGACGGCCGGCTGGAGCTGACCCCAGCCAGCGATGCAGCCGACGGGTCAGGCCTGGCGGCCAGCGTGTGGCTGCCGCTGGCGCCCAGCGCGTTGGCCCCCTCCAGCGCGCCCCCCACATCCCCATGACGAGCCCGCCCGACTCAGCACTGACCGAGGCCGAGCGAGCGGCCTTCCTGCAGTCCATCGCCCGCGTGCGCAGCGCGGCCGGGCGGGCCCTGCGGGCAGCACAGACAAATGCCGTGCAAGGTACAGCAGCCCATGGCACCGGCGCCATCGCCACCGGCCAGGCCCCCGACGCCACCGAATCCGCAGCCCAGGCTGCAGTCGATTTCATTGCGCAACTGCACCAGGACCTGGACACCGTGGCCGAACAGGCCCGCACCAACGGCCCCCAGCCAGCATGCCAAGCGGGCTGCGCGCACTGCTGTCACCTGCGCGTGGAGGCGACCGACCCCGAGGTGCTGCACATTGCCCAGCACCTGCAGACGCTGCCCAGCGCAGACCAAGCGACAACCCTGCGGCGTCTGCAACAGCATGTGGCGGCGGCAAGCGTGGGCACCACGCGCCAGCCCTGCAGCTTTCTCGTCCATGACCGGTGCACCATTTACAGCGTGCGCCCCGCTGCCTGCCGCAAGGCGCACTCCTTGTCGGCTGCGCACTGTGCAGAGCAGTCGCCCACCATCCCGCAGAACCTGCGCCTGCTGGTGGATGCCGAGGCGCTGATGGCGGGCACCGCCCTGGCCTACCGCGACCAGCCCCTGCCCGCCAGCGCCCACGAACTCAACGCCGCCGTGCTGGCAGCGCTGGATGGCACAGCGTCGCCCCCAGCTGGCGCCCTGCTGCGCTGGTACCGGGGTGATGAAGGCGCGCTAGCCCTGCGCGGCACGCCGCCGTAAAAGCCTGTGTGCCTTGATATCCGTCAAGACCCGCCGCAGCCAGCCGCCCACAATGCAGCCAGTCCCGCAACAGTCTGGCCGTGCGGCCAAACTGCGCAACGAACCACCGCCTCACGCCCGATGACCCAGCCCCCAATCCGCCCCTGCGCCCTCCTCCAGCTGGCAGCCGCTGCCGCTGTGGCGGCGGGCCTCGCAGGCTGCAACAAGCCCGAAGCCACCGGCCCCGCCACCACCAGCTTCGATGCCATCACCACCGCGTGCACCCAGTTCCTGGCCGCACGGCAACCCCATGTGCTGCCCGGCGCAGCGGGCGACTGGACCCTGACCGGATACAGCCCCGCCCTGGTCCAGCCCGAAGTCACACGCACCGAATCCACCGTGACGCCTTATGTGGGCAAGCTCGTCATCAAGGACAACGAGGCCCAGGCACACGCAGCGACGCAAGCCGCTGCCCAGGCCATCACCCTCACCCCCGCACACCTGCTGTCCAACCGCACGCACACCTTCATCTACAGCTTTGACGGCACCCAATGGCGCTGGCAAAACGGCCAGCGGCTGACGAAGATACCGGGGCAGAACGACCGGCTGGAGGCCGTGACGCTGGCGGATGTCTCAGCAGCAGGGCCCAGGGGGTTTGCGGGCTGCCTGCCTCGCTGAGCCGGATCAAAATGCTCTCTTTTCGATAGCCTCCAAGGCATGATTCACTAGCGCCTGAGGCTGTTTTCTCTGGCGGTTTCAACAACGAAGTGCACCAGTCCCCAGTGTAAGTGGGGTCACTTTGTAGCCGTGGAACACCTCATGCGGAGTCTTCCAGCCCAAGCATCTGCGGGGTCGGTGGTTGAGCCGGTACACGGCTTGGAGCACCTCTTGCTCGCTGGCCTTGCCCAGATCGCTGCCCTTGGGGAAGTAGTGGCGTAGCAGCCCATTGTGGTTCTCGTTGAGTCCTCGCTGCCAGGGGCTGTGCGGGTCAGCAAAGTACACCTTCGTCTTCAGGCGTCTGTGCACCCACCTGTGCTCGGCGAACTCCTTGCCGTTGTCCAGCGTCAGGGTGTGGCGGCGCTTGGGATGGGGCCTGAGCATTTCGATGATGGCCTGGCCCACCGGCTCGGCCTGGCGCCGCTGCACACGCTGCGCCAGTGTGTAGCGCGAGCGCCGCTCGGTCAGGGTCACCAGCCCTGCCAGCCCACCCGCACCCGAGACGATGGTGTCGCCCTCCCAATCCCCCAGGCGCGCTCGCTTGTCCACGATGGCGGGGCGCTGTGCGATACCCACGCGATCGCGCAGTTGCCCCGCACCCTGTGTGCCTTGCGCCGGCAATGGCCGCAACGCAGGCGCGGTGCAGCTTGTCCCATGCGGCGCAGCCGGTTGTAGATGCAGGTGTGGCTGATGCGCAGGCGCCTTTCCAGCCCCAGGCGGGCGGCTGCCTGCTGAGGCGACAGGTCCAGCTGCAGATACGACAGCACCAGCTCCCACTGGGCACCGTCAAAGCGCTGAGCGTTGGTCTGGCCGCTTTGGCGCGAGAGAGCCTGTTGATGGGCGTTGTGGGCTTGGTAGGCTGTGCTGGCGTCGCTGTTGCGCCGGATCTCGCGGGCAATGGTGCTGCGGTGGCGCCCCAGGCGCAGGGCTGTCTGTGTGATCGACAGCCCCACGTCGCGCAGGCATTGGATTTGGTAACGTTCGCTTTGGCTCAGATGGGTGTAGTTCATGGTGCACTTGGGTTGACTGGCAGGTCACACAAGTCATCTTCACTTACTTGTCTGGGCCTACCTTTTGGCAACGTGCACTTCGTTGTTGAAACCGCCTCTCATATTCCGCTTCAAGACAGTCCTACGCCGCCTCATGCCACCCGGTGCAGCCCGGTGCAGCCTGGCGTCGTACGCCAGGCCTGAGGGTGGTCGCCCCACCAAGCCATTCACACCGCTCATTCCAGGTCGGCATCCAGCCGGGCGATCAAGCCCAGCGCATCCACGGTGATGTCCAGGTTGCCGATCTCATGACCAAAATCCCCCGTGAAGTCCACCCGCACCCTCGCGCGCTGCGGCCCCAGGCGTTGCATCGACAGGAACCGGGTCACCGTCTGGTAGCCAACGAAGTACTGTTCGACATAGCGGCGTATTCCGGGATGGCCATCAAAATGTTGGCCCGTGGAGGGGTCGTCGATCGCGGCATCGTGCGCAAAGAGGCCGAGCACCTGCTCCACCGCAAACGCATTGGTGGCGGCGATCAACGCATCGGCCACGCGCCGCAGGTGTTCGTGCGTGGGGTCCATCGCGCCACGCCGCATCGCTGCGGCGTCGTCCCTGCTGACTGGCGCGCTGGCACTTTCTGCAAAGGGTTGGCCTGGCTTGCTCATGGCTGCACGCTCACCACCACCTTGCCACAGGCGCGGCCCTCGGCGACCAGGGCGTGTGCCGCTTCGGCCGTATCCAGCGTGAAGCTGGTCGGGTCGAGCAACGGCGCCAGCTGCCCCGCTTCCGCAAGGGTGGTGGCCTGCTCCATGATCTCGCCATGGTGTTCGCGAAACTCCCCGGTGAGGATGGGAAGCAGCGTGAAAACGCCCGAGAACGTCGCGCCCCGGAACGACAGCGGCGCCAGCTTGTGGGTGCCCCAGCCCAGCGACGTCACCACATGGCCCGAGTAGCGGCGGACGGCCACAAACGACGCATCCAGCACCGGCCCACCCACGGTGTCGTAAACAATATCAAAGCCTTGGCCGTCGGTGAACGCGTTGACATAGGCCTCGACCGAGGTCGTTTCATGGTCGATGGGCGTCGCGCCCAGAGACCGGATGTAACCGGCCTGCGCCGCCGTGCCCGTGGCAAACACCTCGGCCCCCCTGGCGCGGGCCAGCTGCACAGCCACATGGCCCACGCCACCGGCGCCGCCGTGCACCAGCACCTTGTGCCCGCTGCGCACGTTGGCGCGGTCCACCAGGCCCTCCCAGGCGGTGATGAAGACCAGCGGCAAGGCCGCTGCCTGGCGCATGGTCAGCCGGCCCGGCTTGTGGGCCAGCAGCCGGGCATCCACCGCAGCGTATTGCGCCAGGCTGCCTTGCAGCCCGCCGATGCCGCCGGTAAAGCCATACACCGCATCCCCCACCTTGAAGCGAGAGACGCCCTGCCCCACCTCCTCCACCACCCCGGCAAGGTCCATGCCCAAAACGGCGGGCAGTGGTTGCTGGGCGTGCTCGGCGGCGCCGGCGCGGATCTTGGTGTCCAGCGGGTTCACGCCGCTGGCGTGGATGCGGACAAGCACCTGGCCCGCAGCGGCCTGCGGCCGGGGCAGCCAGGTAGGGGTCAATGCGCCGTTGGGGGCGGCGAGCACCAGGGCCTGCATGGTGGGGGCGGTAGGGATGGACATGGCGTTTTCCTTCGTGGGGTTGAACAGTGCCGCCAGTTTTCACCTTTCTCTTTTGAATGAAAAGTCACAAGATTGAAACCTTTCCATTCACTTTTGTATGATGCAGCCGATGAACTGGGATGACGTACAGGTGTTCTTGGCCATTGCCCGGCACGGCACGCTGGGTGCCGCAGGCCGCGCCCTCCAACAAAGCCAGCCCACCATGGGCCGCAGGCTGAAGGCGCTGGAGCATTCTTTGGGCCACACCCTCTTCCAGCGGACCTCCGAGGGCTTCGTCTTGACCGACGAAGGCGCCGCCGTGCTGCGCCACGCCGAGGGCATGGAGGCGCAAGCGCTGTCGTTCTCCCGCCAGCTGGATGGCACAGACCAGCAGCTGGAAGGCGCGCTGCGGGTATCGACCTCTGACTGGTTTGGCCTGCATGTGCTGGCGCCGCTGTGCGCAGCGTTCACCCACCACCACCCCCGCGTCAGCATCGAACTCCTGACCGATGCACGCCTCTTCAGCCTGGCGCGCCGCGAGGCGGATCTGGTGGCACGCATCGTTCCCTTTGACGAGCCCGATGTCATACAGCGCAGGCTGATGCATGTGCCCTACGCGCTGTACATGCAGCGTGGTGCGGACATGCCCACAGACGGCGCGGACGTTCGCCTCATCACCATGGACCTGGGCTTCAGCGAGATGCCGGACGCGGCCTGGCTGCGCGAGGCCTTTCCATCGGCGCGCATCGCTTTTCGCAGCAACAACCGGCACGTGCAGGCCGTGGCCTGCGCATCCGGAGCGGGCCTGGCCGTACTGCCCTGCCCCTTGGGGGATTCACACCCCGGCCTGCAAAAGCTGGACAGTGCCCCTGCACCACCAGGGCGCGACGTGTGGCTGGGCTACCACCGGGACCTGCGCAGGGTGCCTCGGCTGCGCGCTCTGGTGGAGATGCTGATGCAAGCGCTGAGCCCTGCCCAGAGCGATGCCGGCGACCAGGGCGGCTGACACAGCGCTGGTCGCGCCGCCGCAGCGTTTGGCTGACTGTCGTTAGTGACGCAGCCCGCCCCCAACGGTCAGCACATGCGTGATGAAGCTTTGACTCGGGTGGGTCTGGTGCGCCAGCACCTCCGCCTTAACGAGGACGCCCAGGGGTCCCACCGCCTGCGAGTTCCACGGCAACACCGCCAGCTCCTCACGCTGAACCAGCGGCCGCACCAGGCTGGCGGGCGCACAAGCCAGCATGTCGCTGTCGGCCAGCATGGCGTGCATGATCTCTGTGGATCGGCTCGACACGCGGCACAGCTCGGGCACGCCACCCAGTTCATCAAAGAGGCTCTCCACCTGCTGGGGGCCCAGCCCGGTCAGGGGTGGGGCCAACCAACGCTGCGCCAGCAGCTCTGCGGCCGTGACGGTGGCCTGCCGGGTCAGAGGGTGCTGGGGGCGGCACACCACCACAAACCCGTCCTGCAGCGCCGCACGAAACCCAAACCCTTGCGGCAGCGGGGTCGGCTCCCGGCAGATGGCCAGGTCCAGCGTGCCTTCCTGAATGCTCTCCAGCAAATTGTCGATCGTGACCTCGTGCACATCGATGGCCGCATCGGGATGCGCGGCGACGTAGGTCGGGATGGCCACCGTGAGCAGGCCGTTAATGCCCGCCGCGATGCTGCCGATGCGGATCAGTGCGGACGCAGCGCCCTGCTGCATCAGCGCGGCATTGCCCGCTGCCGCCTGCAGAGGGACCAGTGATGCGCGCAACAGCGGTAGCACCGCCTCCCCCAGGCGGGTCAGCCGCATGCCTTTGGAGTGCCGCTCGAACAGAGGCCCGCCCAGAGAGCTTTCCAGTTCGACCAGCGCATGGGTGGCGGCGGGCTGGCTCAGGCCGATGGAGGAAGCCGCCCGGTGCAGGCTTTGCAGGTCGGCAATCGCAATGGCCAGTTGCAGGTGCTTGAGGCGCACCCGCCCCAGGATGCGGTTGAACAGGACGGAAGGCGTCAAATCCGGCATGGTTTATTCAAAAAATGAATTCACTTGAAAAAGAAGCATTGGCCTTGCGGAGCCTGCTGTGGAACGAAACGCCGCTCAGTTGCGCCTGGAGATGCTGGACTTTGCCGATGCGCTGGACCAGGTGCGCGCACGGCTCATCACCATAGCGCAGGCACACACCGCCACCTATGTGCCTGCCTACACCAACGGCGTGCAGGCCATGCCCATCAGCTATGGGCACTACCTGATGGCGTTTGCCGATTCGTTTGCGCGCGACTCTGCACGCATCCGCGAGGCCTACGCGCGCATCAACCTCAGCCCCATGGGCACGGCCGTGCTGGCCAACTCCAGCTGGAGCATCAACCGCGAGCGCCTCGCACAGCTGCTGGGGTTTGACGGGCTCATCGTCAACTCGCTGGATGCGGGGCAGATCAGCACGTATGACATCCCTATCGAGGCCACTTCCATCGCCAGTTCCACTGCCATCCGCGTGGGCGCGTTGATGCAGGATGTACACACCCAGTACCACCAGACGCGGCCGTGGCTGCTGCTGGCCAGCGGCAAGACCTACACCAGCAGCGCCATGCCGCAAAAGGCCAACCCCGGCATCATCCAGAACACCCGCGCCAAAGCCAGCGATGTGGTGGCGTCGGCCCAGGCATCGCTGTGGCGGGCCCATAACGTCACGCCCGGCATGATCGACTACAAGAACACCTGGAGCCCCGGCAGCGCCAAAACCTTTGTCCATGGCGTGGAAATGCTGCAGCAACTGGCAGATGTGCTGGACTCGCTGCGCATCGACCCGGCCCGTGCACTGGACGAACTGGAATCCGAATGGACCACGTCGATGGAGTTGGCCGAAACCCTGCAGCGCACCCATGCCATTCCGTTCCGGGTGGGCCATCACTTTGCGTCGGACGTGGTCGTGTACGCCAAGGAACGCAACATTCGGCCCAAGGACTTTCCGTACGCCGAGGCCGTCCGCATCTACCGCGAAGCGGGCAAAAAGTACGACATCAAGGACCAGCGCCTGCCGCTGACGGAAAAGGAATTCCGCCGCGCCCTGTCCCCCGCCGAGATGGTGCTGACGCGCACCGGCACAGGCGGCCCCCAGCCCCAGGAGGTCGCGCGCATGGTGGCCGCCGCCAAGGACACGCTGGCCAAGGACCGCGCCTGGTCAGCCGAAGCCCGGCAGCGCCTGCTGACCGCAGAGGCCGCGCTAAACGCGGCGTTTGAAGGCGTGAAGTCGCTGCCCTGACGCTCTCCCCGAGTGCCCGGGTGCCCCCACTCAGCGGGCCAACACGGGCTGCGGGGTGCCGGGGCCACCGCCACGACGTTGGGCCAGTGCGATGAGGATGTGAATGCCGGCCGCCAGTGCCACCAGCACCACGGCACCCAGCCCCCACAGCGCCCAGGCCAGGAAGGTTACCGCGCCTGCGAGAGCAGGCACCGCCTCCAGCACGGCCTGCACGATGGGACCTGCGGAGGAGACCAGGGCCTCCCACTGGCCCATCAGTTCCGGGGGCATCCAGGCCTTGAGCCAGGCGGGCATCAAGATCACGTCCGCCACCGCGCTGCCCCCTGCCAGGGCGCCCGCGCTGGACACTACCCACACGATGACTGCATGCAGGGCCCAGCACGCCAGCGACCACAGGGCCAGCAAGGCCAATGAGAGAAACCAGTTGATTGCGTAGAACATGCAAAACCTCCTTGAGTTGCGCAATGGGCAAGCGGTCAGTATGGGCAAACCGGCATGACATAGACACCAGCCCGGGCCGCACCTAGCATTCGGTTTTCTCGAACCTGAGGCCGTGCATGCTGAACTACCGCCACCTGTACTACTTCTGGATGGTTGCCAAGGAAGGCGGCTTTGCCCGGGCTGCAGACCGGCTGGAGATGGCCGTGCAGACCATCAGCGCACAGGTGCGGGACCTGGAGAAGTCGCTGGGCCACCAGCTTCTCAAGCCCTCGGGGCGCGGTGTGGCGCTGACCGAAGCCGGGCAGGCCGCGTTCATCCGGGCCGAAGAGATTTTTCAACTGGGCCAGTACATTGAAGAAGAAGTGCGCGAGGCCGCCACGGCCCGCGTGGCGCGGTTGTCGGTGGGGCTGTCAGACGGCATCTCCAAACTGGCAGCCCATGCGCTGCTGGAGCCGGTGCTGGCAACGCCCCATCTGCGGCTGGTGTGCCACGAAGGAGAGTCGGACGAACTGCTGTCCGAGCTGGCCCTGCACCAGTTGGACGTGGTGCTGGCCGGGCAGGCAGCGCCGCGCATCCCGCAGCAACGCCTGACCAGCGAACGCATCGCGCGCTCGCCGCTGCAGTGGTACGGACCAGCATCGCTGGTCAAGAAGGCAGCGCGCGATCGCTTTCCCCAGTCCCTCCAAGATTTGCCAGTGCTGCTGCCCACACACCACGCGCCGTTGCGGGCCACGCTGGATGCGTGGTTTCAAGACCTGGGTCTGCAGCCGCGCGTGGTGGGCGAGTTTGAGGACAGCGCCTTGCTGGCCGTCTTTGCAGCGCGGGGGCTGGGGGTGTTTCCGGTCAGCCGCTTGGGGGCGCAAGACGTGGGGCTGGTGCGAGGCCTGCGCCTGCTGGGCGATTGCCCTGCGCTTTTTGAGGAGGTGCACGCCATCTGGTCGCGCAGAGGTCAGCATCACCCCCTGGTGCGGCAGATGGTGGAGGCGTCTGCGCGGTAGGCGGCAGTACCAAAGCAGCCCTGCTTGTATCGCGTGGGAGCAAGCTGCAGGAGCAGCCGAGGCCGCCCTGCCCGTCCGCCTAGCGGCGATAGCGTGAACGCGGCTGCCAGCCGTCCCGGTACTGCGTCTGGACCCGTAGCGGCACCGGAACGCGCCGCAGCGCGGGCGCCGGCCCAACGGCATCACGGAAAAGCCAGCGCGCGAGACGTTGACGCAGAGAAGCAATGAGCGAAGGGATGGCAGACCAGAGATTCATGGATAGCTCCTTGTAGCGGTCGGTAGCAAGTGAACAGGAGCCCTGAATCTGCGGCCCGGCATCGCCATCAAAAAGCAGGTTTTCTCTGGGCCTGGCATCCAAAAATACGAAGCTTCGCGCCAGGGGTCGGGCGCACCGAATGCACAGGATTTTCAAGCGCATCACGCAGAAAAAGCCTGCTGGCTGGCTGCGCCCCTGCGGGCTACGGTGTCACCTTCAACCCAGGAGATTGCCCATGCAGATTCTTGTCAGAACCCATCACCCCGAAGCGGCGCAACTGCGTGAGACGGTGGAGCGCCGCGTGCGATTTGCCTTCCGGCGGCTGAATGCCCTGGTGCCCCGTGCAGACATCAAACTGGATGACATCAATGGCCCCCGGGGCGGTGCAGACAAACGCTGCCAGATTGCCCTGCACACCGACGGCGCAGGCCCGGTGGTGGTGTCGTCTGTGGCCAGGAACTGGCGCTGCGCGCTGGACGAAGCCCTGGCCAGTGCGGCACGCCATCTGCTGCGTGCCTGGCGCCGCCAGGCCACGCCTCGACGGCAGCGCCGCCGCGACCGCATGGCGGGTGCTGAACACTCTGGCGGCACGGAGCAACCCACCTGAAATGTCACTGCCGCTCCATGGAGCGGAAGGCCTGTGCAATACGCGGAAGCGGGCCGCCCTGCCGCTCACCAGCAGGTGCGGCACCCATCACCCAGCCATCACTCCCCCAGAAGGCTCCCGGGCTCAGCGCCCTGCGCCACGGCCTTTTGCACCACATCGCGGGTGAGCGTGGGTACAAAGCTTTCAATGAACTGGTAGGCATACCCGCGCAGCCAGGCGCCACGCCGCAGGCCCAGGCGGGTGAGATTGACCTCGAACAGATGGCCCGCGTCGATGAGCCGCAGGTGGCGGTCGCGCTCTTCATCGACCGCGATGGACGCGACGATGCCCACGCCCATGTCCAGCTCCACATAGGTCTTGATCACGTCGGCGTCCATGGCGGTGAGCACGATGTCGGGCGCAATGCCTTCGCGCGCAAAGGCCTCGTCGATGTGCGCGCGGCCGGTGTAGCCCAGCTCGTAAGTGATGATGGGGTACTGTGCCAGTTGCTCCAGCGTCACCGGGCTAGGCAGGTCCAGCAGGCGATGGCCCGGAGGCACCACGATGCTGTGCGTCCAGCGGTAGCACGGCAGGGTGACCAGGGCGTCATAGCCAGCCAGGGCCTCGGTGGCCACGCCGATGTCGGCTTCGCCAGACAGCAGCATCTCCGCCACCTGGCGGGGCGAGCCCTGGTGCAGGTGCAGCGACACCTGCGGGAACAAGGCCCGAAAGTCGCGCACCACCTGGGGCAGCGCATACCGCGCCTGCGAGTGTGTGGCCGCGACCGACAGACGCCCCTGCGCGCTGTCGCTGAAGTCCTGGCCGGCGCGCCTGAGGTTGTCGGCCTCCAGCAGCAGGCGCTCCACCGTGGGCAGCAGTACCTCGCCAGGCGGTGTCAGGCCCGTGAGGCGCTTGCCCGCTCGCACAAAAATCTCCACGCCCAGCTCTTCCTCCAGTTCGCGGATCTGGCGACTCACTCCGGGTTGAGAGGTGTGCAGGATGTGGGCCACTTCGGTCAGGTTGAAGCCCCGCCGCACGGTTTCGCGCACGGAGCGCAATTGCTGAAAGTTCATGAATGAAAAGCTGGTCCCACAATGTCCCTGTGACGGCCTCCTGCCAAGGCCCGTACTGGTGACGATCCCTTTGGCACGAAGCCATAGGGCCCATCGGGCAGAGGGCTTGCAGATACTATGTTTTTGATAGCATCAAGCGCATATTCCACTAGCGCATCAGTCAATTTTCTTTGGTTTTCTGCCAAACAGAGGCCTCACATGCCACGCTGGCTCAGGTCGGGCACATAGCGGTCGGCCTGGATGTCGGGCGACAGGCCGTGGGTGATGACCTCGTCGGTGATGGGCAGGAACTGCGCGTTCCACTGCTCCCACGCCGTGCGCAATCGTTCGAAAACTTCGGGGTGTTTGTCGCGCAGGTTCGCGCGCTCCAGCGTGTCGGCTTCCACGTCGAACAAAAACTCGTTGTCGTTGATGCGCAGGTACTTGAAGCGGCCCTCGCGCACCGCCCTCTGGCGCTGCGACTTGTAGCGCCAGAACAGCGTGCGCGGGTGCGCGGGCGCGTCGAACAGCAGCACGGGCAGGATGTTCTCGCCGTCGGGCGGGTAGTCGGCATGGGGCGCCACGCCCGCAGCGGCCAGCAGGGTGGGCAGCCAGTCCATGGTGGCGGTGACCTGGTCGCTCACCTGCGGTGCGATGCGCGCAGGCCAGCGCAGCAGTGTGGGCACGCGGATGCCGCCTTCCAGCAGCTCGGTCTTCTGGCCGGTGAAGGGCCAGGTCTTGGAAAAGCGCTCGCCGCCGTTGTCGCTGGTGAACACCACGATGGTGTTGTCGGCCAGGCCTTGTGCCTTGAGGGCCTCCAGTACTTGACCCACGGCCTTGTCGAGCGAGCGCACCATGCGCGCATAGGTGGCCAGGTTTCCGCCGTCGTAGTGAAACAGGTCCTTCAGGCCCAGCGATATTTCTTCGTCCTCCGGCCCCACCCAGGGCCAGTGCGGCGCGGTGAAGTGCAGCGACAAAAAGAACGGCTTGGCCGCGCTGCGCTCGCCGATCCAGCGCGTGGCCTCGTCGGCCAGCAGCTGCGTGTAATAGCCCACGCGCTCCACCGGCACCTCGCCTTCGTACAAATCGCGCGCCACGGCATCACCCACGCCGGGCTTGTGCGTGAAGTAGTCGATGGCGCCACCGTAGTTGCCAAAGAAGCGGTCGTAGCCACTCTTGAGCGGGCCGAATGTGGGCAGGCTGCCCAGGTGCCACTTGCCGATCAGCGCCGTGTCATAGCCCGCGTCGCGCAGCAGCGATGGCAGCGTGGGATGCTCCGGCGGCAGGCCGTGCACATGGGCCTTGCGCACCAGGGGTTCCTCCAGCCCGCCACGCAGGCGGTACTGGTAGCGCCCGGTGATCAGTGCAAAGCGCGTGGCCGAGCACACGGCCGAGTTGGCATAGGCCTGCGTGAAGCGCACGCCCTCGCCCGCCAGCGCATCGAGGTGCGGCGTGGTGAAGTCGGCCTGGCCGTACACGCTCAGGTCGGCCCAGCCCAGGTCGTCGGCCAGGATAAAGACGATGTTGGGCGCCTGGGTGGAAGCGGAGGCGGCCACATTGGTGATGATGCTCATGCCGCCCCCTTGGCCTTGCCTGCGGCGTCGGTCTCGCGCCACTGCTTTTCGAGCTTGAGGTCCTTGACGGCTTGCTGCACAAACGCAGGCTGGAACCAGGCCTTCACATCAAAGGTCTGGCGGATCAGCCCCAGCTTGACGCCGTCATCCAGCACGCCCTGGTAGCCCGCGATGAAGCCTTCATCGAGCAGCGGCGAGTAGCGCGCATTGAGGTTGTCGCCCGCCAGTTCTTCGCGGAACGACAACTCCGGGTTGCCGCTGTTGTCGGCGTACAGCTTGATGAGCGCCTCGCGGTTGCCCTCTTGCGAAGACCAGTGGGCGGCCCGCACCAGTTGGGTCACCAGGCGCTGGGTGAGCTGCGGGTTTTGCGCGGCGAAATCCTCGGTGGCCAGGATGCCCGAGTTGATGGTGTAGTCCGGCCCCCGGCCCTTGGTGCTCAGCGCGATCTGCGCGCCCTGCGCCTTGAGCAGGAACAGATCCGAGCCGCCAAACGTGGCATCGATCTGCCCGGCCACTACGGCAGCCTTGGACGTGGGCCAGTCCATGTTGATGAGCTTCACGTCCTTTTCGGTCAGGCCCGCTGTGGCCAGCAGGTTGTCGAACGTGCGCTGGTAGGCGGTGCCCTTGAGCACCGTGACCTTCTTGCCCTTGAGGTCGGCCACCGTCTTGATGTGCACGCCCGGCGCGGTGGCCAGGTAGCTGTTACTGCCCCGGCCCGTGGCCGCGATGAAGCGGGTGGGCAGGCCGCGCGCGCGGCCAATCACAGCGGCCAGGTCGCCCAGCGAGACGATGTCGAGCTGCTTGGCCGACAGCGCCTCGTGCACCGCCGGACCTGCGCCGCGAAAGAAGTTCCACTCGATCTTGATGCCGTCCTTGGCAAATTCATCTTCCAGCCACTTGTTGGCCTGCAGCACCGCAAACACGCTGCCGCCGGGCGAAGGCTTGCCGGCGGTGCCCAGGTCGGGCGAGCCGATGCGGATGACCTTGGCAGGCGACTGGGCGCGCAGCACCAGAGGGGCGGCCAAGGCGGTAGCGCCAGCCACCAGCAGCGAGCGGCGTGCGGAGAAAACAGAGGAGTTCTTTGGTGTCATGGGAATCTCGGGAATCAGAAAAGGGAGAACAAAAAATCAAACGGCAAACTGCCACTGCGCGGCAGGCGCCAGCTGCTCGCCGCGCTTGAGCGGCGGCTCGGCCAGGTCGGCCGCCGGGTGGCCCGCAAACTCGCGCAGCACGCTGTCCTTGATGGCGGTGAACGCGTGCGAGGTGCGCTCGCGCGGATGGGGCAGCCCCACGGGCACAGTGCGGCGGATGCGGCCGGGGCGCGGCTCCATCACCACCACGCGGTCGCCCAGGTACACGGCCTCTTCCACGTCGTGGGTCACCAAAATCATGGTGATGCCCTCTTGCTGCCAGATGCGGCGTAGCTCCTGCTGCAGGTGGGCGCGGGTCATCGCGTCGAGTGCGCCAAAGGGCTCGTCCAGCAGCAGGATGTCGGGCCGGTTGACCAGCGCCCGCGCAATGGCCACGCGCTGCGACATGCCGCCCGAGAGCTGGTGCGGGTAGGCTGTCTCAAAGCCCTGCAGCCCCACCAGTTCGATGTGCTCGCGCACGGTGGCGCGCTGCTGGCCCTCGGTCAGGCTGGAATTGAGCAGGCCTAGCGCCACGTTTTTCTCGACCGTGAGCCAGGGAAATAAGCGGTGCTCCTGGAACACGATGCCCCGCTTGAGGCTGGTGCCCACAATGCGCTGGCCATTGAGCAGGATCTCGCCCTGGTAGTCGCCCTCCAGCCCGATGACTAGGCGCAGCAGCGTGGACTTGCCGCAGCCACTCGACCCCACGATGCTCACGAACTCGCCGGGCTCGATGGTGAGGTTGATATCCTGCAGTACCGGCAGGGCTTCGCCCTTGACCTCGTACTGCTTGTTCAGGCCGCGAATGGCCAGGGTGCCGGCGTGTGCCATGTTGATTTCCTTGTGTTCGTATGCGTATGCGATGCGTTAGCGGCATCAGTAACTGGCGACAGTGCGGTCGCGCCAAGCCAGCAGGCGCTTTTCCAGCGCGGCCAGCAGCGCGTTCAGCGCAAAGCCCACCAGGCCCACCACCACCACGCCAAACAGCACCAGGTCCATCCAGAAGTGCTCGCGTCCGTCGATGAGCGTGTTGCCAATGCCCTTGCCCGAGGCCAGCAGGTATTCCGCGCCCAGCGTGGCCAGCCAGCTGTAGATCAGCGAGAGCTGGATGCCGGTGAACAGCGAGGGCGCGGCCGCAGGTGCCACCACGCGGCGCAGCGTTTGCCACACGCTGACCTCGTACACGCGGGCCACCTCCAGGTATTCGCGCGGCACGCTGCGCAGGCCCTCCAGCGTGTTGAGCACCACGGGGAAAAACGCCGCCATGGCAATGAAGGCCACCTTGGCGGCATCGCCCAGGCCAAACCACATCGACAGCATCGGAATCCACGCAAACAGCGAGATCTGCTTGAGCGTGTGGAAGGTGGGCCCCACCAGCCGCTCGGACCAGCGCGACCAGCCCAGCAGCGCCCCCACCGCCAGCCCGACGCTGGCGCCAATACCAAAGCCCCAGGCCATGCGCCACAGGGTGGCCGACAAGGCCACCCACAGCTCGCCGCTGACCACCTGGCCCACGCCGCGCTGCCACACGGCCAGCGGCGATACCAGCAAGGGCGAATCGGACGCACCCGAGGCCACCACCGCCCACCACACGGCCAGGATCAGCACAGGCAGCACCCAGCCCCGCAGGCGTGGGGGCACTTTGTGGAACAGGTTGCGTTGCACGTTCACAGAAGACATTCGCGTACCCCTTTCACAGACCCGGCTTGCGCCAGCGCAGCAGCCAGGCCTCGGACACGGCCAGCAGCTTGTCGATCACAAAACCCACAATGCCCACGGCCAGCACGGCGGCCAGCACCACGTCCAGTTGAAAGAGCTGGCGGCCATAGACGATGAGGAAGCCAATGCCCTCCGACGACGCCAGCAGCTCCACCACCACCAGAGCCAGCCAGGCATGGGTGAGCCCATAGCGCACGCCGTTCCAGATGGGCGCCGTGGCCGCCGGAAACACCACCTTGCGCAGCATTTGCCAGCGGGTAAAGCCATACACACGCGCCACCTCCACCAGCCGGTTGGGCACGTTCTGGATGCCCTGGCAGGTGTTGATGGCCACGGGCACCAGCGCGGCCTTGGCGATCAGCAGAAACTTCAATGCCTCATCGATGCCCACCACCAGGATCAACAGCGGAAGCCAGCCGATCACCGGCACCTGGCTGAACGCCTTGAACAGCGGAAACACGTAGTCGCGGAAGGTGGGTGACAGGCCCATGGCACCGCCCAGCAGCAGGCCCAGCGACAGGCCAATGCCAAAGCCCGCAAACACGCGGACCATGCTGATGCGCAGGTGGTCCCACAGCTCGCCGCTGGCCAGCAGCTCACCAAACACCTTGAACACGGCAGCGGGCGGAGGCAGCACCTGCTCGGGAACCCAGCCCCACACGGCGGACAACTGCCACAGTGCCAGCACGGCCAGCGGAAAAGGCCAGGCCCAGAGTGAGCGACCTGCCCAGGACCAGGACGCCTTGGTTCTTGCCGCTGCAACGCGCCGCGCGGGCGTGTCCGGCAGCGGCTCTAACGGGTGCGTGGGGCTGGCAGGCCCGGCCGCGTTCAGTGCGGGTATCGCCATCTTTTGCATGTCCTTTCGGGTGGAAGAAGTGCTACCGCCCAGGGCTGGACGGGCAACCTCAATAACAACCAAAAGAAATGTAAAAGACGTTTGTTATAAAAATAAATGGTTAATACTCATATGCAATGACAAAGATGTTTGCGGCATGAGCAGCGGTGCAGACGTTATGAGCGGGGCCAGACGCGGGCACAAAAAAACCCGCCGGGCACTGGGTGCCGGCGGGTTGCAAAGGGCGGTTTTCACCGGCCCGGTCCCCCTACCTAGGATTCAATCCTTCTGGCGCAGAGCTCACTACTAGGGCGCGGTTGCCAAGTCCCCGTTGGCGCCATACACGGGCCAGTAGGCCGCCAGCTTCAGTTCCTTGAGCGCAGCGTTCAGGTAGCGGCGGTCAAACCAGCTGTCGATCTCGGGCTTCTTGCGGATCAGCTTGAGCTTGAATGCCTCGTCGGCCGCGTCCTTGTAGCGCGCTACCAAAAATGGGTCGAGCAGCGGCGACAGGCGCACACGCAGCGGCTGGCCGATGAAGTCTTCACGCCACACCTTCTCGGGGTACTCGGCCTTGCCCCACTGCGCAAACAGTTCGGCACGGCGGTTTTCGTCGGAGTATTTGTGCGCGTACTGCACCACGGCCTTGACCACACGCTCCACGGCCTTGGGGTGGCGGGCGGCGAAGTCGTCGGTCACCAGCAGCGCTGTCTGGCGGGTGTACTTGTACGAATCTTCCGCCGCAGACCACACCACCTTGGCCAGGCCCTGGTCACGCAGCTTGAAAAAACCCACGTAGCCAAAAGCGGCGTCAATGTCTTTGCTCACCAAAGCGGCCTCGGCACTGGGCAGGTCCAGGTTGACCAGCTTCACGTCACGTTCGCTCAGGCCCTTGTCGGCCAGCGCACGCACGGCGGCCAGGTGCAGGTTGGTGCCCTTGAACACCGCCACCTTGCGGCCTTTGAGGTCTTCGATGCGCCGGATGTTGGAATCCGGCGGCACTGCCAAGTACAGGCCGGTACGCACGCCGCTGCCTAGGATGATCTTGGTCTTTACATCGCTGGCCCGGTGCACGATGGACGGCAAATCGCCCTGCCATGCAAAGTCCAGTTGTTTATTGACCAGCGCCTCGTTCACGGCGGGGCCTGCGCCCTTGAAGAAAGTCCACTGCACCTTCACGCCGTCTTTCTTGAACTCTTCTTCCAGCGCGCCATCGGTGTAGGCCAGCGCGGCCGACGTGCCGCCGTGGCGCACGGGGTCGCTGCCCACGCCGCCGGTGGCTACGCCAATGCGAATCACCTTCAGCGGTTCCGCCGTCTGCGCCGCGGCGCTGCACGCCCACAGGCCCAGCGCCAAGGCAGCGCCTGCTGCGGTCAAGGCCTTGCGGCGGGTTGCATTCCAGGGTGTTTTTGTCATGGGTGTCGCTCTTTCGTAGGGGTTGCGTTGGGACGGTGCGCGGGCCACGCCCTGCACCTGTCGAGCCCCACTCTAGGCACGCCCGGCAATGCGGCCAACGACCAAAAACAGATATCCAAATGCGCAAGCGCCCTACCCGCTCGCCTGACTGCAGCGCCTGTTTTTCCAACTATCGATATGCGAACAGCTTCGTTGGTGTGCAGCGCTTGCAGTGTCCCAATGGCATGGCCGTTCTCTTTCCACCACCCTCGTTTCAGAAAGCAGCACCATGTCCAAGATCAACGACTTGCACCCCACCTTCACCCGCTTTGCGGTGGAGCCCTACACCCCCACCATCGGCGCCGTCATCCACGACCTGGACCTGCGCCAGCCGCTGGATGCCACCACGCAGGCCGAGCTGCGCCAGGCCCTGGCCGTGCACGAGGTGCTGTTCTTCCGCGACCAGCACATCACGCCGCAGCAGCAGGTGGACTTCACCCGCACCTTTGGCAACGTGGCCGAGGTCAAGGCGTTCTTCCCTCGGCTGGAGAACCACCCCGAGATCGAGATCGTGGAAAGCACCGCCGAGCGCCCCAAGGCATCGAGCAACTGGCACGCCGACATCACCTGGCGCGAGCAGCCGCCCCTGGGCACCAGCCTGTATGCGCAGGTGATTCCGGCCAGCGGTGGCGACACACTGTGGGCCAGCCTCACCGCCGCCTACGCCAGCCTGCCGCCCGCCTTCCAGGCCTACCTGGAGACGCTGACGGCCGTGCACACCTGGGAGATCAGCGGCTGGACGGAGTACCTGCTGCGCAAGGACGCAAGCGGTGACGAGCTGAAGGCCGCGCGCGCCAAGTACCCGCCGGTGGAGCACCCGGTGGTGCGTGTGCACCCGGTCACAGGCAAGAAGGTGCTGTATGTGAACTCCACCTTCACCAGCCACATCAAGGGCCTGTCGCGCGTGGAGAGCGATGCCCTGCTGACCCAGCTGTTTGCGCTGCCCCAGGTGCCTGAGTTCCAGGCCCGCCTGCGCTGGGCGCCAGGCACGCTGGCCGTGTGGGACAACCGCTCCACCCAGCACTACGCGGTGGGCGACTTCTTCCCGCAGCACCGCAAGCTGCATCGCATCACTATCACTGAGTAGCCCCCTGAGTCGCCTTCGGCGCCTTCCCAGGGATGTCCTGCATCACCCTCGCGAGTCGGTGGTAGTGCGGATCGGGACAGTCCGCAAGGCGTCTTTTTGCAGCCAATAGCCGAGCTATTGGCAAAAAAAGCAACGCAGCGGATGGCCCGAGGCCGCGCTATCACCGACCGCAGGGAGTGATGCAGGACATCCCCGAAGGGGGACGCACCCGGTGGCCCGGCGAAGCCGGTTCCACGGATGCACTGGCCTGGTCCGCGCCGGTGCCGCAGGCCGCGGGCAAATCTCACAACGTTTTGAACACCCACATGACCGAACCACAAACCCCAAGAAAACTGCGCCTCGGCGCCTTCATCATGGCCACGGGCCACCACATTGCCGCGTGGCGCCACCCCGGTTCTCAGGCCGATGCGGGCGTCAATATCGACCACTACATCGAACTGGCACAGACCGCAGAGCGCGGCCTGTTCGACCAGGTGTTTGTGGCCGACAGCCCGGGGGTGTGGCACAAGGGCGACCGCGAGTCCTTCAGCCGCCAGGGGCGGCTCTCGCACTTCGAGCCCGTCACGCTGTGGGCGGCGCTCTCGGCCGTCACCAAGCACATCGGCTTTGTGGCCACGGCATCCACCACCTACGAAGACCCGTACCTGCTGGCACGCAAGTTCGCCTCGCTCGACCACATCAGCAAGGGCCGCGCGGCCTGGAACGTGGTGACCACCAGTGCAGAGAACGTGCACGGCAACTTTGGTCTGGATGCCCACCCCGACCCAGCGTTGCGGTACGAGCGCGCCCACGAGTTTGTGGATGTGGTCAAGGGCCTGTGGGACAGCTTTGACGACGACGCCTTCAGCCGCGACAAGGCCAGCGGCGTGTACTTTGACCCCGACAAGCTGCACACGCTCAACCACATCGGCAAGCACCTCAAGGTGCAGGGCCCGCTCAACATCGAGCGCTCGCCCCAGGGCCACCCGGTGATCGTGCAGGCAGGCTCTTCCGAAGACGGCAAGGAGCTGGCCGCCGCCACGGCCGAGGCCATCTTCACCGCCTGGACCAGCCTGGCCGAGGCCCAGGCGTTCTACAAGGACGTGAAAGGCCGCATGGCCAAGTAGGGCCGCCGGCCCGACGAGCTGCTAGTGCTGCCTGGTATCTCTCCGGTCATCGGCCGCACCGAGGAAGAAGCCCAGGCCCAATGGGCCGAGCTGCAAGCACTGATCCACCCCAGCGTGGGCCTGGCCACGCTGGCCCCTTTCTGGCCCGGCGAAGACCTCACGCAGTGGAACCTGGACGCACCACCGCCCTACATCCCCGAGCCACCCAAGGGCATCAACAGCCGCGCGCATGTGGTGCTGCAGCTGGTCCGCCGCGAGAACTACACCGTGCGCCAGTTGTACGAATACCTGGCCGGCGCGCGCGGCCACTGGGTGGTGGTGGGCACGCCGCAGACCATTGCAGACCGCATGCAGGAATGGTTTGAGAACGGCGCGGCCGATGGCTTCAACGTGATGCCGCCCGTGCTGCCCCAGTCGCTCAACGAGTTTGTGGACCTGGTGGTGCCGGAGCTGCAACGCCGTGGCCTGTTCCGCACCGCATACGAAGGCAACACGCTGCGGGAGAACCTGGGCCTGGCGCGGCCTGCCAGCCGCTATGCCACACCGCTGGCCAAGGCAGCCTGACACCGGAGGCCCGCCGCGTCATGCCCCGCTCCACAGCGCAGCGGGGTTGGGATGGCTTGGCGGGCGTGGCGCACCCGCCTTGACGCGGCGCACGGGCAGGTCGGTGGCAAGGCGCTTGACAGCAGTGCCCCGGGAGGCGGTCTGAAAGCCGTGCGGTGCCACCAGCACGTCCGTGCGCGCTTCGCGCAAGATGCGTTGCGCCACGCTCTCGAAGAACCAGTCCACCCACGGGGACGCGGGATGCCTGCCCACCACAATCAGGTCGGCCCCAGCGCTTTGCTGTGCCACCAGCACCTGTCGCGCCGGATCGCCCCGGCCGATGGACGATGACAACCGATTGCGCCGCGCGTCGTACGAGTCGGTCAGCGTGAACATGCGGTCTTGCGCATGGCGCCTGCACTGCTCGCGGTAGATCTGGATGGCGCGCTCCGACACCTCGGCATACCGCAGCTTGCCCTCATTGGCGGTGCTGATGGCATGGAACAGTTCCACACGTGCGCGGGGGTGCAGTGCCAGGCCTAGCTCGACCAATCGGTGCGATGCCTGCGAAAAGTCCACCGCCACCAACAGGCTGTGATAGGACTGGTCCGCCGCGTTGCGCACCACGACCACGGGGCGCTGGCAAGCACGCAGCAGCTGCAGGGCGGGGTGCGCGCCCCACAAGGCCCGCAGCCCCCGCTGCGGTGCAGTGCCCCACACCACCAGGTCGTGCGCGGCTGCCGCGCGGGCAATGTCTGCCACCGTGCAATCCACGCGCGATACGGCCTGCACAGCGATCTGGTGGCGCTGCCGCAGCTGCAGCGCATGCTGCGACAGGCGCACCGCCACATCAGGGGGAGGCACCTCACCGGGCTGGGCGACATACACCAGCTGCAACGCAGCCCGATGCTCTGCGCCCAGCAACGCCGCGCGTGCCAGCGCGTGCCCTCCCAGTTCAGAAAAATCGGTGACGACAAGGATGGAGCGAGGGATCATGGTGGTACGTCCTTCTGTGGTGAACAACGCGCACTCCTCCAACGGCTGCCAATGCCATTGGCGCCGGTCTGGTGGGAAGTGATCTGGTGATACGGCCCGCAGCGGGCCGGAATGCGGAGGCGACTAGGTGAGGTAGTCGCCCGTGGCTTCGGGCTGGTACTGGATGTTCTCGATGGTGGCTGCGCACTCTTCGCCGTGCGGCGTTTGCCACTTGGCCATATCTCCAACCCGCAGGCCCAGCAGGCTGATACCCACCGGCGACAGCACCGAGATAAAGCCCGCCGCAGGCTCGGCGTCCTGCGGGTAGCACAGGGTCAGCACCTGGCGCCGGTGGGTGTGCGGGTCCACCAGCTCGACGCGCGAGTTCATGGTGACCACATCCGCACGCACGGTGCGCGGGCTGGTGATGTCGGCGTTGGCCAGCAGGTCATCCAGCAAGGGCGCTGACCGGTTGCCGACCAGCTTGGTCAGGCGCGAATAGTCCAGGTCGGTGAGCGTGCGCTCGCCAGGGGTCACAACTGCATGCATACAAAGCACTCCATCGAATGCGGCGGTGCCCCGTGGGGACAAGACGGCCGCTACCGCGCTTGGCTGGTGCCCGGCGGTGGATGGTTGCGCTACAAGGGGATGAGGAGAGAGGGTGCCGCCGGGCTCAGGAATGTGCTGGCGTCAGCTGACGACGCGCGTTCTTCTTGGCCACCGCTCGCGCGCAGGCCGCTGCGCGGGGCAGCGCAGCCAGGGCGGCAAAGGGGCAAACCAGAAGGGTCGTCATGGGCCCGAGTGTAGGCAACCCGGGCGGCTTTGGGGGCAATAGCCCCAGGGTTCTTGCCAGATAGCGGCTGGTCAAGACTCGGTCAAGGCAAGTCGCGCTGCCTGCCAACGCGACACGCAGGCCTGCGTCACAGGGTGAGGGCTGCGCAGAGCCGCACGGCGTTGCGCCGTCGGCCCAGCGCCCTGCTCCCGACTCACAGCTTGGCGATCGACACCTCTGTGGACTTGACCAATGCGACCACATCGGAGCCCACGACCAGGCCCAGGTCGTCCACCGAGCGGGTGGTGATGACGGAGGTCACGATGCCCCAGGGGGTTTCGACATCGACCTCGGAGACGACGTCGCCGCGAATGATCTCGCGCACTTTGCCCTTGAACTGGTTGCGAACGTTGATGGCTTGAATGGACATGGGATTCTCCTAAAAAGTCCGTTGAAAGAAAAAGAAAAGGGGTGAAGAGGAAAGAGGTGAAAGCTCACACGGCCCAGCGCAACCCGTGCGCAGGTACACCCGGCCAAGGGGCTTCGTGCGCCGGGGCGCCATCGGGCTTTTGCAGCACGCGGTCCAAGATGCGTTTTTCGATGGCGGCAAACGCGGCGTCGCCGTGCGAGCGGGGGCGTGGCAGATCGATGCGCTGGTCCAGCGCAATCTGACCGTCCTCGATCAGGATCACGCGGTCGGCCAGGGCCACGGCCTCCTGCACGTCGTGGGTCACCAGCAGCGCGGTAAAGCCGCTGGTGCGCCACAGGCCTTCGATCAGGCGGTGCATCTCGATGCGCGTCAGCGCATCCAGTGCGCCCAGCGGCTCGTCGAGCAGCAGCAGACGCGGGTTGTGCACCAGGGCACGTGCCAGGGCCACGCGCTGACGTTGGCCGCCCGACAGGCGTGCCGGCCACTCGGTCAAACGGTCGCCCAGCCCCACGCGTGCCAGCACATCAGCCGCAGCGCCGCGCCGCTCGGGCGGTAGGCCCAGGGCCACGTTGTCGGCCACGCGCTTCCAGGGCAGCAGGCGCGAGTCCTGGAACATGATGCGGGTGTCACTGCTCAGGCCGTCGATGTCTTTGCCATCGATGCGGATCGCGCCGCCCGAGACGGACTCCAGGCCCGCCACCAGGCGCAGCAACGTGCTCTTGCCGCAGCCGCTGCGGCCCACGATGGCGACGAACTGGCCGGGTTCGATGACCAGGTCGGCCTTCTGGAGCACATTGCGCGCGCCGTAGCGTTTGTCCACGCCGCACACTTCCAGGCGCACGCCCTGGGGTTGCAAAGATGAACTTGTGGTCAAAAAAGTCTCCTGCGCTAGTGGCTATTGCGCCAGCAGCTATAAAAATGTGAGTATTCAAGCGTGAAGCATCAAGCCTGGTAACCGGGATGCCAGCGCAGCCAGTAACGTTCGAGCCCCTTGGCAAACACATCGGCCAGCTTGCCCAGCAGCGCGTAGAGCAAGATGCCCACGAGCACGATGTCGGTCTGCAGAAACTCGCGTGCATTCATCGTGAGGTAGCCGATGCCCGCCTGCGCCGAGATGGTTTCGGCCACGATCAGGATCACCCACATCAGGCCCAGCGAGAAGCGCAGGCCCACCAGGATGCTGGAGAGCGCGCCGGGCAGGATGATTTGCTGGTACAGCTGCCAGCGCCCCAGGCCGTAGGTGCGGCCCATCTCGATCAGGCCCGGGTCCACATTGCGGATGCCGTGGAAGGTGTTGAGGTAGATCGGGAAGAACACCGACACGCTGATGAGGAACAGCTTGGCCGATTCATCGATGCCAAACCACAGGATCACCAGCGGAATGAGCGCCAGTGCGGGAATGTTGCGCACCATCTGGATGGTGGAGTCGAGCAGCGTCTCGAACAGCTTGACCGAGCCGGTCAGCAGGCCCAGCAGCAGCCCCAGGCCGCCGCCAATCGCCAGCCCGGCCAGCGCACGGCCGGCGCTGACCTTGACGTGCGTCCACAGTTCGCCCGACAGGGTCAAGGTCCAGGCGGCCTTCACCACCTCCAGCGGCGCGGGCAGCACGCGGGTGGAGAGCCAGCCTTGCGACGAGGCGATCTGCCACAGCACGATGAGGCCCACCGGCACGGCCCATGGCAGCAGGCGCCGCGCCACGCTGGCAAAAAATCGGGCCACAGGTGCGGGCAGAAGGGGGCCGTCGAGCGGATGGTCGATGGTGTCCGCAATGGGTGGCGAGACCTGCAGCTCGCGCACGGGGACTGCGGTTGTCTGGGCCTGTGTCATGGCGATATTTCCTGGGGATCGTTGTCGGGCTCCAAGAACTCCAGCTGGTTGCCAGCGGGGTCCTTGACGTAAAAGCGCAGGTAGCCAGGCAGCGCACGGTTTTCCACCAGCGGCAGTTCGGCCTGCAGCAGGCGGTGGCGCAGTGCGGGCAGGTCCTGCACCTCAAAGGCCAGGTGCGACACGGCGGGTGCGGGCTGCCAGTGCTCGGTAGGCACCAGGTCGATGCGCTGCGTGCCGGCCACAAAACGCAGGGCCTTGCTGGCGTTCAGTCGCACCTCGGGCAGGCCCAGCAGGCTGCTGTAAAAGCGCCGGATGGGCGCCTCGGCACCGGCCGGGAACGGCAGCTGCACATGGTTGATGGACTGGATGGACATGGGCGGTCTCCTGGGCAGCGCTGCGCTCAGCTTTGCGATGCGCGCGGCACAAAGTCATTGGCCACGGTTTCGCCAAACGGGCCCAGCGGGTTGCCGCCCGCAAGTTTCTCGCGCACACCCACGGGCAGCAGCGGGAACACCAGCTCGGCAAAGCGGTAGGCCTCTTCCAGGTGTGGGTAGCCGGACAGCACAAAGGTGTCGAGCCCCAGCGCGGCGTATTCCTCGATGCGCGTGGCCACGGTCTGCGGGTCGCCCACCAGCGCCGTGCCTGCACCGCCCCGCACCAGACCCACACCAGCCCAGAGGTTGGGGCTGATCTCCAGGTCGGCCCGCGTGCGCTTCACACCAGCAGCATGCAGCTGGGCCATGCGGCGCTGGCCTTCGGAATCCATGCGCGCAAACACGGCCTGCGCACGTGCCACGGTCACGTCGTCCACATGGCTGATGAGTTCTTCGGCGGCCTGCCAGGCCTGGTCTTCGGTCTCGCGCACGATGACGTGCAGGCGGATGCCGAACTTCACGGTGCGACCATGTTTTGCAGCACGGGCGCGCACGTCGGCCACCTTCTTGGCCACTTCGGCAGGCGGCTCGCCCCAGGTCAGGTAGGTCTCGACCTGCTCGGCCGCCAGGTCGTGGGCGGCGTCGGACGAGCCCCCAAAGTACACCGGCGGGTGCGGCTGCTGCAGGGGCGGAAACAGCAGCTTGGCGCCCTTCACGCTGAGGTGCTGGCCGTCATAGTCGAACGATTCACCGCTGTGGCTGCGCGCGAGGATCTCGCGCCAGATGCGGATGAACTCGGCGGACTGCTCGTAGCGCGTGGCGTGGTCCAGAAACACGCCGTCGCCCTCCAGCTCGGTCTGGTCGCCACCGGTCACCAGGTTGATAAGCAATCGCCCGCCCGAGAGCCGGTCGAACGTAGCCGCCATGCGCGCAGCCAGCGCGGGCTGGTGCAGGCCGGGGCGCACGGCCACCAAAAATTTGAGCCTCTTGGTCACGGCGATCAGGCTGGATGCAACCACCCAGGGGTCTTCGCAAGAGCGCCCGGTGGGGATCAAAACGCCCTCGTAGCCCAGGCTGTCGGCGGCCACCGCCACCTGTTGGAGGTAGTCATGGCTGAGCTGGCGTGCGCCTTTGGCGGTGCCAAGGTAGCGGCTGTCGCCGTGGGTGGGAATGAACCAGAAAATTTGCATGGCACAGGTCTTCTCAAAGCGGGATCTCAGCGAGGTCCGTACGGGATCAGTAAGAGATGGCAAAGCCGAACTGGGGCGCGCGCAGGGCCCCGCGTCGCTGCTGCAGGCTCAGCCCCCAGGCGGCGGCCGTGACGCACAGCACGCGCCGCAGTTGGGCGTGCAACGGGAAAGGCATGGGGGCAGGCATGGGCAACTCCTTGGAACGTGTTGACGGTCTTGGTCGTGGGGTTACAGCAGATCGACCGGCGCGGCGTGCAGCAGGTTGAGCTTTTTGGGGATGAGCTTCAGGTCGAAGAAGGTGTCTGCAATCGCCTGCTGCTCGGCCAGGATTTCGCGCGTGACCGGGGCCGTGCCGAAACGGGCGCGGTTCAGGTACAGCTCGGTGATGGATTTGTCGAGGCCCAGCACGGCCGACAGCTCGGCGGCGGCGGCTTCCTTGTTCTTGGACGCCCAGGTGTCGATGGCGTTGACCTCTTCGATCGCGATGCGCAGCACATCGGTGTTCCGGGTCGCAAAGTCGCGCGAAGTGAAGTAGTAAGCGCGGTTGTTGACCACGCCCGTGGCGTCGGCCAGCAGGCGGGCGTCGAGCGTCTTTTGCGCAGCGGCCAGGAACGGGTCCCAGATGATCCAGGCATCGACCGCACCCTTTTCAAACGCGGCCCGCGCATCGGCCGGGGCCAGGAAGACGGATTGCACGTCGCCGTACTTCAGGCCGTTTTTCTCCAGCAGCTTGACCAGGAAGTACTGCACGTTGGAGCCCTTGTTGTAGGCCACGCGCTTGCCCTTCAAATCGGCCACGCTGCGGATGGGCGAGTCCTTGGGCACGATCACCGCCTCCAGTGCGGGGCGCGGCACCGTGGCACCGGCGTACACCAGCGGCGCGCCAGCGGCCTGGGCAAAGATGGGTGGGGCTTCGCCCACGTCGCCAAAGTCGATGGAGCCGACGTTGAGCGCTTCGAGCTGCACGGGGCCGGCGTTGAATTCGGTCCAGGTGACCTTGACGCCCAGCGGGGCGAGACGTTTTTCGAGCGTGCCGCGGCCCTTCAGGATGGAGAGCCAGCCCTTTTGGTGGCCCACGCGCAGCACGCGGGGCGCGCCCGAGGCCTGAGCCCAAGAGGTGGCGGGGAGCGCCGCAGCAGCGGCAGTGGCAGCACTGGCGGCCAGCAGGTGGCGGCGTTGCAGGGAGAAGCGGTTCAGTTCGTTCATGGTGCAGGTTCCAGCAGCAAATCGGGCGAGGGGATCACCGGGCGGGCTGACAGCAGGCGGCACACCGCCCTGCCCGCGCACCCGGCGCAGCAAAAATCAAAAATGGAAATAAATGAAGGGGGAAGGAAGGTGGCGCTGGCACTGCGGGCCTGCCGCAGTGCCGGGCCAGCGTCAGACGCTACATCGCACGTCAGCGAAGTTGACCGGCGCAAACCGCGTGGCCTGGGCGGGTGATGGGCGCAGGGTTTCGGTCACCAGCACGTTCACCGCGTCGTCCAGTCGGGCGGCAATGTCAGCCTGCACGTGGTAGGTGCCCTCGGGCGTCAGCGTGACCTGCGAGTCGGTGGCGTAGATGCCGGGCAGGATGCTTTTGGCGCCCAGCGACTGCAGCACGGGGCGCAGCGCGTAGTCCAGCGCCAGCATGTGGTGCGGGCTGCCACCCGTGGCCAACGGCAGCACGGTCTTGCCCTTGAGGGCGGTTTGCGGCAGCAGGTCCAGAAAAACCTTGAGCACGCCGCTGTAGGCCGCCTTGTAGACGGGCGTGGCCACCACCAGCACACTGGCATCGGCCACCTGGTCGATGGCGCTGACCACCGTGGGGTGCCCAAAGTCGGCCAGCAGCAGCGCCTGGGGCGAGAGGTCACGGATGTGGATGCGGTCCACCAGCGCACCGCGCACCGAGAGGCGCTGGGCCACGGCGTCGAGCAAGGCGGCGGAGCGGGAGCGCTCCGAGGGGCTGCCGGCGATGAGCAAGGCTGACATGGTGTGGATTCCTTGAATACTATGGTTTTGATAGCTGTCAGCGCATGTTTGACTAGCGCTTGGGCCTGTTTTCATTCAAAAAGGGCGAGCAACGCCCCGCCCCGCCCGCTGGGGCCTGGCTTGTTGAACAGAGACAGGGCGCCATCCCCCCGCACACGAAAGGCGGGTGGACTGGCTGGCTTACCTACTTGCGGGTGTAGATCTGGTCAAAACTGGCGTTGTCCGCAAAGTGTTCCTTGGCCGCCTTGTCCCAGCCACCGAACGCATCGTTGATGGTGAACAGGTTCAGCTTGGGGAACTGCTTGGCGTACTTGGCCTTGGCCTTTTCAGACACGGCGGGGCGGTAGAAATGTTTGCCCGCAATGTCCTGGCCCTCTTCGGTGTACAGGTACTGCAGGTAGGCCTCGGCCACGGCACGGGTGCCCTTCTTGTCCACGTTCTTGTCCACCACCGAGACAGCAGGCTCGGCCAGGATGGAGATCGAGGGGGCGATCACGTCGAACTTGGTGCCGAACTCTTTCTCGAGCAGGTAGGCCTCGTTCTCCCAGGCGATCAGCACATCGCCCTGGTTGCGCTGCGCAAACGTGATGGTGGAGCCGCGCGCGCCGGTGTCCAGCACGGGCACGTTGCCATACAGCTTGGCGACGAAGTCCTTGGCCTTGGCGTCACCACCGTATTTGCGCTTGGCAAATTCCCACGCGGCCAGGTAGTTCCAGCGCGCGCCGCCGGAGGTCTTGGGGTTGGGCGTGATCACCTTCACATCGGGGCGCACCAGGTCGTCCCAATCCTTGATGCCCTTGGGATTGCCTTGGCGCACCACCAGCACGATGGTGGAGGTGTAGGGCGAGCTGTTGTGCGGCAGGCGCTTTTGCCAGTCTTTGGGGATCCAGCCGCCGTTGGTGTGCAGCGCATCGGTGTCGCCCGCCAGGGCCAGCGTGGCCACGTCGGCGTCCAGCCCGTCGATGATGGAGCGGGCCTGCTTGCCCGAGCCGCCGTGGCTTTGTTTGATGATCACGTCCTGGCCGGTCTTGGCCTTCCAGTGCTTGGCAAAGGCCTGGTTGAAGTCCACATACAGCTCGCGCGTCGGGTCGTACGACACATTGAGCAGCGTCACCGACTGCGCAAACGACGGCAATGCCGTCAGGGCCAAACTGCCCACCAGGGCGGCGGCGAAGGGAAACTTGATAAAGTCGCGGCGAAAGTTCATGGAAGGGCCTCTTTTATGAATGTGTTGCGGTGCAAAACACCGATGGAACGCATTCTGGAAGGCCCTCTTCAAAACTGGAACTACTGAGATTTCAGTTCTTAATATCCAAATCATCTGAGCGAAGCCTTTTTTCGCTCGCCCCCACTACAAGGAATTCCCATGGCACGCACCGTTCAATGCATCAAGCTCGGCAAGGAAGCCGAAGGCCTCGACTTTCCGCCCTACCCCGGCGAACTGGGCAAACGAATCTGGGAAAGCGTGAGCAAGGAAGCCTGGGCGGGCTGGCTCAAGCACCAGACGATGCTGGTCAATGAAAACCGGCTGAACCTGGCCGATGCCCGTGCCCGCCAGTATTTGGCACGCCAGATGGAAAACCACTTTTTTGGCAGCGGCGCAGACGCCGCGGCGGGCTACGTCCCGCCCAGCGCGTAACGGAGCGACGCGAAGTGCAGCGCTGCAAAAAGTGGTTTCGCCAAAATCACTTCTTTGGCAGCGGCGCAGACGCTGCGGCGGGCTACGTCCCGCCCAGCGCTTAAATAAAATACCCCCCCTGAGCGGCTACGCCGCTTCCCCCCGCTCTCGTAGCGTTGCACGCTACGGGCAGGGAGACGCAGCCCTCGCTGCGGGGCGGCCCTTGCTTGGCTGCCCTGGCCTGGGCCGCGCCAGTGACGCAGGTCAAGGGCGATGCAAGCGCCGCAAACCTCCAGTCCCCACCCCATGACTGAACCCGTCGAGTGGCTGCCAGACGGCACCCCCTACAGCCCCCGCTTCGGCGACCGCTACCACAGTGAAAACGGTGGCCTGGACCAAGCCCGCCGTGTGTTTTTGCACGGCTGCGGCCTGCCCGAGGCCTGGGCCGGGCAGTCGCAATGGCGCATTCTGGAGACCGGTTTTGGCTTTGGCCTGAACTTCCTGGTGACCTGGGCGGCCTGGCGGGCCGACCCGCAGCGCCCCACGCTGCTGCACTTCGTATCGACCGAGGCCTGGCCCGTGAGCGCAGCCGACCTGCTGCGCGCCACCTCGGTCCACCCCGAGCTGGCGCCGCTGGCCGAAGCACTGCACCAGCAATGGTGGGGCCTGCTGCCAGGCGTGCACCGGCTGCGTTTTGACGAAGGCCGCGTGCTGCTCACCCTGTACGTGGGCGACACCCAGGCCATGCTGCGCCAGCAGAACCTGACGGTGGACTCCATCTACCTCGACGGCTTCAGCCCCCAGCGCAACCCCGAAAGCTGGGACCTGCACACCCTGAAGGCCGTGGCGCGCTGTTGCCGGCGCGGCACCCGCCTGGCCACCTGGACCATCGCCCGCGCTGTGCGTGATGCGCTGACGCAATGTGGCTTTGAAGTGACCCGCGTGCCCGGCGTGCCACCCAAGCGCGACAACCTGCATGCCACCTTCAATCCGCGCTGGGAACCGCGCACCTCGCGCCAGGCGGGTGCCGCGCCGGAACCCTCCACGCCCGGCCCCTGCATCGTGATCGGCGGCGGCATTGCGGGGGCGGCCACCGCAGCCAGCCTGGCCCGGCGCGGCTGGCAGGTCACGGTGCTGGACCAGGCCCCCGAGCCCGCTGCGGGCGCATCGGCCCTGCCCGCCGGGGTGTTTGCCCCCCATGTGTCGCCCGACGACAGCGTGCTGTCGCGCTTGTCGCGCAGCGGCATCCGCACCACCTTGGAGCAGGCCCGCTGGCTGCTGAACGAGGGGGTGGACTGGGCGCATTGCGGCGTGCTGGAGCACCGCACCGACGGCAGCCCCGGCCTGTCGCCCGATTGGCCCCAAGGGCCAGGCGCCGCCTGGAGCGAGCCTGCGCCATCTGCGGCCCTGACCGCTGCCCAGTTGCCGCCTGACGCGACGGCCTGCTGGCACCACCAGGCGGGCTGGGTGCGCCCGGCGCGCCTGGCCAGGGCCTTGCTGGGCCAACCCGGCATTCAATGGCGGGGGAATTGCGCAGTGGCCCAGTTGCGGCGTGTGGAAGCACCCTCCACTGCGCACGGCCCCGCCACTACCACCTGGCAGGCACTCGATGCCCAGGGCCAGGTGCTGGCCGAGGCACCCACCGTGGTCATTGCAGCGGGCGCAGGCAGCCTGGCTCTGCTGAACCACCGCTGGCCCCTGCAGCCGGTGCGCGGGCAGGTGTCGTGGGGCAAACATGCCGACCCAGCAAAGCCGCTGCTGCCATGGATTCCGTTCCCGGCCAACGGGAACGGCAACCTGGTGCCCCGCTTCCCGCTGGGCGATCAAGCCGATGACGACCAAGGCTGGGTGATGGGCTCCACCTTTGAGCGCGATGTGCAGGCCCTGCCGCCCACCGATGCCGACATCCACGCAGCCCACGCCACCAACTGGGCCAAGCTGCAGGGCCTGCTGCCCGGCATCGCCCCCCAGCTGGAACCCTTGTTCGCCCAGGCACTGAACGCCCCGGCTCTACAGCCCGCCGCAGGGGAGCCCCCCGCCCTGCGCACCTGGGCCGCCGTGCGCTGCACAGCGCCCGACCGCCTGCCCATCGTGGGCCCGGTGGATGCAGCCCAGCTGCCCGGCCTGTGGGCCAGCACGGCCATGGGCGCGCGCGGGCTGACGCTGGCGCTGCTGTGCGGCGAACTGCTCGCAGCCCGGCTGCAGGGCGAGCCGCTGCCGCTGGATGCGCGGCTGGCCAAGGCGCTGGGCACCGAGCGGCTGCAATAGATCCAGCACGGCAGGCGGCTCAAGCATCCCCCCTGCCAGCCCGCGCCAATCCTTACTTATAAACAAATCGACATATTGGCAGAGCAAAACAATAGTTTGCATCCATAAGAAGCCCCTCTACATTCGCCGCCATGCATGAATTGGCGTTTGTTTTTGCGGGCTTTGCCGTTGGGCTCATCGTGGGCCTGACTGGTGTGGGCGGCGGCTCGCTCATGACGCCGATCCTGATCTTCTTCTTCGGCATCAAGCCCCACATGGCCGTGGGCACCGATTTGCTGTTTGCGGCCTTCACCAAGATGGGCGGCACCGTCAGCCTGGCCCGCCAGCGTCTGGTGCCCTGGAAAGTGGTGGGCCAGCTGTGCGCAGGCAGCATTCCAGCCGCCCTGCTGGCGCTGTGGGCGCTGCACACCCTGGGCCCGGCCAGCGCCACCGCCCAGCGCATCATGACCACCACGCTGGGTTTTGCCCTGCTGCTCACGGCCGCCGCCACGCTCTACAAGGCCATTGTTTTCTCTGCCCAGCGCCAGGCCGCACAAAACGCCGCCCGCAAGGCCCACACCGGCGACGCCACCCGCCCCCGCCACTGGAGCCTGCCCGTGCTGCTGGGCGCGGTGATCGGCACGCTGGTCACCTTCACCTCCGTGGGCGCGGGCGCCATCGGCGTCACGGTGCTGCTGCTGGTGTACCCCCTGCTGCCGCTGCCGCGCATCATCGGCGCCGACATTGCCTACGCCGTTCCGCTGACCCTGGTGGCGGGCCTCGGCCATGCCTCTCTGGGCTCGGTGGACTGGCCTTTGCTTGCACAATTGCTGGCTGGCTCGCTGCCGGGCATCTGGCTGGGCTCGCGCCTGGTCACCCGCACCCCTGAGCGCCTCATCCGCTCGGCCCTCTCCCTGCTGCTCGCCTGGGCGGGCTTCAAACTGATTCTGATCTGAGTGCTCCACGATGTACCAATACACCGACTTTGACCGCCAATTCATCCGCCTGCGGGCCGAGCAGTTCCGCGACCAGCTCGAACGCTGGCAAGCCGGCAAGCTGACCGAAGAGCAGTTCCGCCCCCTGCGCCTGCAAAACGGCTGGTACGTGCAGCGCTACGCGCCCATGCTGCGCGTGGCCGTGCCGTATGGCGAGCTCTCCAGCGCCCAGCTTCGCGTGCTGGCCCGCGTGGCCCGCGAATACGACCAGCCCGAGCCCGCCCTGCTGGCCGAGGCCCAGGCCACGCAGGAGAAGCTGGGCGAGATCCCGCTGGCCGACGGCCGGCGCATCGGCACCAAGCTGAAGTACGGCTACGGCCACTTCACTACGCGCACCAACGTGCAGTACAACTGGATTCCGCTGTCCAAGGCGGCCGATGTGATGGACCTGCTGGCCACCGTGAACCTGCACGGCATCCAGACCAGCGGCAACTGCATCCGCAACATCAACAGCGATGCGCTGGCCGGCATCGCCGCCGACGAGATCGCCGACCCGCGCCCCTTCACCGAAATCCTGCGCCAGTGGAGCACGCTGCACCCTGAATTCGCCTTCCTGCCGCGCAAGTTCAAGGTGTCCATCAACGGCGCGCGCGAAGACCGCGCTGCGCTGGGCTGGTACGACGTGGGCCTGCAGCTGGTCAAGAACGACGCTGGCGAACTGGGCTTCAAGGTGCGCGTGGGCGGCGGCATGGGCCGCACGCCCACCATTAGCCCGGTGCTGCGCGAGTTCCTGCCCTGGAACCAGCTCATGAACTACCTGGAGGCCGTGATCCGCGTGTACAACCGCTACGGCCGCCGCGACAACAGCTGGAAGGCGCGCATCAAGATTCTGGTGAAGGCCGAAGGCCAGGCGTATGTGGACCAGGTGGAAGAGGAGTTCCGCCAGATCGTGGAAGTGGAAGGCGGCCCCCACACCATCACGCAGGCCGAGTACGACCGCGTGGCCGCCAACTTCCACGAACCCGCGCTGGACCTCTCTCCCGCCGATGCCGAGGCCGAAACCCTGGCCCTGCTGCGCACCGCGGCCGAAGAAGACAAGGACTTCGGCCGCTGGCTCACGCGCAACGTGCTGCCCCACCGCCACCCGCAGTTGCGCGCCGTGATGCTGTCGTTCAAGCGCCTGGGCTACGCCCCTGGCGACGCCACGGCCGAGCAGATGGAAGCCGCCGCCGACCTGGCCGACCGTTTCTCCGCGGGTGAAATGCGCGTGACGCACGAGCAAAACCTGCTCCTGCCCTGGGTGCGCCGCGACCAGCTGCCCGCGCTGTACCAGGCCGCCAAGGCGCTGGGCCTGGCCAAGCCCAACATCGGCCTGCTGACGGACATGATCGCCTGCCCCGGCGGCGACTTCTGCTCGCTGGCCAACGCGCGCAGCCTGCCGATTGCCGAAGCCATCACCGAGCGCTACCAGGACCTGGACGAGCTGTGGGACCTGGGCGAGATCGACCTGCACATCAGCGGCTGCATCAACAGCTGCGGCCACCACCACAGCGGCCACATCGGCATCCTGGGCGTGGATAAAGACGGCAAGGAGTGGTACCAGATCACGCTGGGCGGGGCCGATGGTTCCGACCTCTCGGGCCCCGCCACGCCGGGCAAGATCATCGGCCCCTCGTTCAGCGCCGCTGAAGTGCCCGGCGTCATCGAAGCCCTGCTGGCCACCTACCGCGCCGAACGCCAGTTGCTGGCCAGCGACGCCGAGGGGCCACGCTACGAAAACTTCATCGACACGGTGCGCCGTGTCGGCCTCGACCCCTTCAAGGCCGCTGCCAACGCCGCGCGCCACCCCGCCGAAACCGAAGCCGCCTGAAAGCTGAATACTATGAAAATAATAGCTGCTCACGAGCACCAGCCAAGCCCCGCAGGCCAAAAAGTGATTGAACTGCCCAACGACGCCAACCCCTTCGAGCTGGACCTGGCGGGCGTGGACCGCATCGACCTGCAATTCCCCAAGTTCACCGACGGCCGGGCCTTCAGCCAGGCCCGCCTGCTGCGCGGCCGCCTGAAGTTTGCGGGCGAGCTGCGCGCCACGGGCGACGTGCTGATCGACCAGCTGGTACAGATGGCCCGCTGCGGCTTTGACGTGGCCGTGCTGCGCGAAGGCGTGGACATGGCCGACGCCCAGCGCCAGTTCGACCGTTTCAAAGCCTTCTACCAGGGCGACGTGACGCACCCCCTGCCCCACTTCCGCGAGGCCGCCTGATCATGAATGCGAGAGACCCCCACGCCATGAACAACACCACCATCGACCTCGCCCGCATCAACGCCGACCTGGGCCGCGACGCGCAGGGCTTGGTGGCCTGGGCCCTGGGCCTGAGCCAGCCCACCATCGTCACCACCAACTTCCGCCCGTTCGAAGCGGTGATCCTGCACCTGGTCACGCAGGTGAACCCCGACGTGCCCGTGGTGTGGATGGACAACGGCTACAACACCGAAGCCACCTACCGCTTTGCCGACGAGGTGACCAAGCAGCTGGGCCTGAACCTGAAGATCTACCTGCCCCTGCGCTCGCGCGCCCACCGCGAGGCCGTCGATGGCCCCACGCCCGCGCTGGGCGACCCGCGCCATGCGGCCTTCACCGAAGAAGTGAAGCTCGAGCCCTTTGCCCGCGCCCTGCGCGAGACCGCGCCCAAGGTCTGGTTCACCGCCCTGCGCGCCACCGACACCGCCGTGCGCGCGCAGATGGACCCGGTGAGCATCAACCCCGACGGCCTCATCAAGGTGGCGCCGCTGCTGCACTGGTCGTCCAAGGACCTGCACGAATACTGCGTGAAGCACGGCCTGCCCAACAACTTCGACTACGTGGACCCGACCAAGGGCGAAGACAACCGCGAGTGCGGCCTGCATCTGGCCCACTGAAACCGGACACCTCCATGAACGCCCGCACCGACTCAGCGCTGCTTGAGAAAAAGACCAACAACATGAGCTACCACCTCAATAACTCGCACCTCGACGCCCTGGAAGAAGAAACCATCTTCATCCTGCGCGAAGTCGCCGCCGCCTTCGAGCGCCCCGCCCTGCTGTTCTCGGGCGGCAAGGATTCGCTGGTCATGCTCAAGTGCGCTGAAAAGGCGTTTGGTGCGGGCCGCATTCCCTACCCGCTCTTGATGATCGACACGGGCCACAACTTCCCCGAAGTGACCGACTTCCGCGACTTCCGCGCGAAGGAGCTGGGCGCCGAACTCATCGTGCGCAGCGTGGAGGATTCGATGGCGCGCGGCACCGTGCGCCTGGCCCACCCGGGCGAGAGCCGCAACGTGCACCAGTCCGTCACGCTGCTCGAAGCGATCGAAGAGTTCCGCTTTGACGCCCTCATCGGCGGCGCCCGCCGCGATGAAGAAAAGGCCCGCGCCAAGGAACGCATCTTCAGCCACCGCGACAGCTTCGGCCAATGGCAGCCCAAGGCCCAGCGCCCCGAGCTGTGGACGCTGTTCAACACCCGCCTGCAGCCCGGGGAGCACTTCCGCGTGTTCCCCATCAGCAACTGGACCGAGCTGGATGTGTGGCAGTACATCGACCGCGAGCAGATCGGCCTGCCCAGCATCTACTACACGCACAAGCGCCAGGTGGTGGACAAGAAGGGCCTGCTGATGCCCGTGACCGAGCTGACCCCCGCGCGCGATGGCGACGTGGTGGAAACGCGCGACGTGCGCTTTCGCACCGTGGGCGATATCACCTGCACCGCACCGGTGGAGAGCACCGCCGCCACCCCGGCCGAGATCGTCATCGAGACCCTGGCCGCCGACGTGAGCGAGCGCGGCGCCACGCGCATGGACGACAAGACATCGGATGCTTCGATGGAGAAGCGCAAGAAGGACGGGTATTTCTGATGACCGCTATCAATTCAATAGCTGCCAGCGCAAATAACACTAGCGCTACCAGCCAAAACGACCATATCTCCGCCCTCAAGTTCATCACTTGTGGTTCCGTCGATGACGGCAAGAGCACGCTGATTGGCCGCCTGCTGGTGGACAGCAAGGCCGTGCTGCAAGACCACCTGGCCGGCGTACAGCGCCAGGGCGAGACCGACCTGGCCCTGTTGACCGACGGCCTCAGCGCGGAGCGCGAGCAAGGTATCACCATCGACGTGGCCTACCGCTACTTCGCCACCGAAGAGCGCAAGTTCATCATCGGCGACGCGCCCGGCCACGAGCAGTACACCCGCAACATGGTGACGGCCGCATCCAGCGCCGACGCCGCCGTGGTGCTGGTCGATGCCACCAAGCTTGACTGGAAGAACCCCGGCCTGGCCCTGCTGCCGCAGACCCGCCGCCACAGCCTGCTGGTGCACCTGCTGCGCGTGCATTCGCTGGTGTTTGCCGTGAACAAGCTCGACGCGGTAGAAGACCCCGCGCTGGCCTGGAAGCACATCCAAGGCGCCCTGGATGCCTTTGCGAAGGCCGCCGGCATTACCGTGCGTGCCACGGTGCCAGTGTCCGCCCTCAAGGGCTGGAACGTGGTCGATGCCCATGCCGGCTGGTGCGGCTACACCGGCCCCACGCTGCTGCAAGTGCTGGAAGAGTTGCCCAACACCCCAGCCGACACAGCGCTGGCACCGGCCTTCCCCGTGCAGTGGGTCGAGAAGTTCTCGTCCTCGTCGGACACCAGCCAGGGCCGCCGCGTGTTCTGGGGCCGCGTGGCCGCAGGCCGCTTTGCGCCCGGCACCGCCGTACAGATCTTCCCCAGCGGCCAGCTGGCCACCGTGGCCCAGGTGCTGGACCACGCCCGCCGCCCCAAGGACGTGCCCGCAGGCACCAGCGCCGGCATCATCCTGGACCGCGAGGTGGACGTATCGCGCGGCGACTGGATCCTGGCCGCGCCCCCGGCTGCTGCAACGCCGGCTGCCGACGACGACTTTGGCGACACACCCGCCGCCACCCCGGCCTGGCCCGCCAGCCGCGAGCTGCACACTACGGTCGCCTGGATGGACGACGAGCCCCTGGTCGCAGGCCGCGTGTACTGGGCGCTGCATGGCCACCGCTGGGTCAAGGCCAAGGTCAAGGCCGTGGTGCACAAGCTCAACATCAACACGCTGGCCGAAGAAGCCGCCACACAGCTCGATCCCAATGCCATCGGCCATGTAGACCTGCTGCTGCAGGAGGCGATTCCCGCCGCAGCATTCAGCCAGGCCCGCGTGCTGGGCTCGCTGATTCTGGTGGACACCGCCAGCCACAAAACCGCTGGCGCCGTGCTCGTCAACTGATCCAGATCAGCGCCCCAAGCCCCAGTCACCCCATCGGGGTGAGGGACCCTGCAACCAAAGGTCGGTGAAAGCTTTTAAAATCGAGGGTTTTCACCGACCCACACAACTCCTGTCATGACCCACGTCGTTTCCGAAAACTGCATCAAGTGCAAGTACACCGATTGTGTGGACGTGTGCCCCGTGGACTGCTTCCGCGAAGGCCCGAACATGCTCGTCATCGACCCTGACGAATGCATCGACTGCGCCGTCTGCATCCCCGAGTGCCCGGCCAACGCCATCTTTGCCGAAGAAGACCTGCCGGCCGACCAGATCGCCTTCATCAAGCTCAACGCCGACCTGGCCTTTGCCGACGGCTGGAAGAGCATCACCAAGCGCAAGCCTGCACTGCCCGACGCTGACGAGTGGAACGGCAAGCCGGGCAAGGTCAACGAACTGATCAAGTAACCCGCCGCGCGCGCCACTGGTGACCGAGACTTTGCAAGCGCCCACCGTGGTCGAGACCGACGCCGTTGTCATCGGCGCAGGTCCCGTAGGCCTGTTCCAGGTCTTCCAGCTGGGCCTGCAAGGCATCACCGCCCACTTGATCGACGCCCTGCCCCATGCAGGGGGCCAGTGCGTCGAGCTGTACGGCGACAAACCCATCTACGACATCCCGGGCATCCCGGTGTGCACCGGGCGCGAGCTGGCTGGTCTGCTGCTTCAGCAGACCGCGCCGTTCAAGACCCAGTGGCACCTGAACACGCTGGTGTCCGCCCTCACCGTACAAGCGGACGGGCGCCTGCTGGTCGAAACCTCGCAAGGCGCACAACTGCTGGCCCGCAGCGTGTTCATTGCCGCCGGCGTGGGCGCTTTTGTGCCGCGCACCCTCAAGGTGGACGGCATCGAGCGGTTCGTCGGTACCCAGGTCCACTACCAGAGCCTGCCCGCGACAGTGGATGTGACCGGTCGCCACGTGGTCGTGCACGGCGGCGACGAGCCCGCGGTGGCCCGCGCGGTGGAACTGGCCGAACAAGGTCAAGCCGCCCGCGTGAGCCTGCTGCACCGCCGCGACGTTTTCCAGGCGCCTGACGCCTTACTGCAACGCCTGCAGCAATTGCGCGACGCAGGCCGCATCCACGTCGAGGCCGCGCAGATCACCGGCATTGACACCGCAGGCGACCGCCTCACCGCACTGCAGCTGGTGGACCCCGACGGCAGCACCCGTGCCCTGGCACTCGACCTGCTGGTTCCCGTGCTTGGCATCTCCCCCCGCCTCGGCCCCATCGCCGACTGGGGCATCGCCATGGACCGCAAACAGCTGGTGGTGGACACCGAGGCCTTCCGCACCAGCGTGCCCGGGATCTACGCCGTGGGCGACATCAACACCTACCCCGGCAAGCGCAAGTTGATTCTGTGCGGCTTCCACGAGGCCACGCTGGCTGCCTTTGGCGCGGCCGAGGCGCTCAAGGGCGACAAGGTGGCCCTGCAATACACCACCACCAGCCCGCGCCTGCACCAGTTGCTGGGTGTGGCCCCGGCCACCGCTGCCTGACTGGGCGCGCGACGGCCGCACACCACTACAATCCGCAGCGCGCTGCTTTAGCAAGCGCTACCGCTAGGGGTGTCGATGTGGGCCCGCCCGCTTCGACTGAGAGAGTCCCTTTGAACCTGATTGAGATCATCCTCGCGCAGGGAAGCAAGTCCGCCAAAGCACGGCCCTGAACACATCCGGGCGCACCGGCGGGCCGCCCCTGCTCTGTATCTGCTTACGGAGCCATTCCATGTCCTCATCGCCTGCCACGCACGCCACCAACGAAGCGCTGGCCCCCGTCTCCCCCGACCGCCGCGTCTTCCAGTGGCATGACCACGCCTCGCTCTGGTTCAGCCTGGGTGTTGGCCTGCTCGTCATGCAGGTCGGGGCGTACCTGATGCCCGCGCTGGGTACCAAAGAGGCCCTGATCGCCATCGTGGCCGGTTCCATCGTGGGCGCGGGCCTGCTGGGCTGGGTGGCCAAGCTGGGCTGCGACAGCGGCCTGGCCAGTGCCGGGCTGATGCACGCGGTGTATGGCCGCACCTTTGCCAGCCTGCCCATCATCCTGAACATCGTGCAGCTGGTGGGCTGGGGCACGTTCGAGCTGGTGGTGATGCGTGACGCCACCGTGGCGATTGGCCAGCAGTCGGGCGCCATGGCGGGCGCCCACTGGCCCGTGCTGGCCACGCTGCTGTGGGGCGGCGTGGTGATGCTGCTGATCAGCGGATCGATGGTGCAGCTGGTGCGCAAGCTGATTGCGCGCATCGCGCTGCCGCTGGTGGTGTTGTCGCTGCTGTGGCTGTCGTGGCAGTTCCTGTCGCTGGCGCAAACGCAAGGCTTTGAGGCGCTGTGGACGCGCAAGGGCGACGGCGGCATGGGCGTGCTGCCCGCGCTGGACCTGGTGCTTGCGATGCCCATCTCGTGGCTGCCACTGGTGGCCGACTACGCCCGCCATGGCAAGAACGGTGGCTCCGCACTGCGCGGCACGTGGCTGGGCTATGCGCTGGCCAACATCTGGTGCTACAGCCTGGGTGTGCTGGTGGCATTGACCTTGCCCAGCCAAGACCTGGTGCAGGCGCTGCTGCTGGCCCAGGGCGGGCTGATTGCGCTGTCGCTGATCCTGATCGACGAGGTGGACAACGCCTATGGCGACGCGTATTCAGGCGCCGTGTCGGCCCATAGCCTGCTGCCGCGCTGGGGTGTGCGCGCCTGGGGCCTGCTGGTGGCCGCGCTGTGCACCGGGCTGGCGCTGGTGCTGCCCATGCACAGCCTGGAACCGTTTCTGCTGCTGCTCAGCTCGGTGTTCGTGCCGCTGTTTGGCGTGATCCTCGGGCGTCTGGCCTTTGGCACCGATGCGCCCGCCCTGCTGGCGGCGGCGCGCAAGGTGAATGCAGCGCCCGTAGCCATTTGGCTGGCCGGCATCGCGGTGTACCACCTGGCGCCCAGGGTGCTGCCTGATGCGGGCTCTGCGCTGCCCGCGCTGGCGTTCAGCTTTGTGCTGGCCTGGGCGACACGGCCCAAGGCACGCTGAGTCGCCGCCAAAGCACTATCAAAAGAGGAGCAATCGGCACATGATTGACTAGCGCTTGCGCCTCAAAACACTTAAAAAACCGCTCTAAAGCGCCTGAAACACCCGCTGTGCCACCGGCGCGTAGCCGTGGTTGAGGGGGCCGTGGCCCCGGCCGGTGGTCACATTCGCTCCGGCAGCAATGGCCCCCAGGATATAAGCCCGTGCCCGCTCCACGGCCTGCTCCAGCGGTAGGCCCAGCGCCAGGTGGGCTGCAATCGCAGACGACAGGGTACAGCCCGTGCCATGCCCGTTGTGGGTGGCAATGCGTTGTGACTGCAACCGGTGGCCGTGTCCTGATTCGTGTTCTCCACCCTGTACGGCCAGCACATCCACCACCCAGTCGCCCGGCAAGTGCCCGCCTTTGAGCAATGCCGCGCGGGCGCCCAGCCGCAGCAGGTCTTGCGCGGCCAGCTCCAGCGCCTCCACGCCTTCGATGCGACGCCCCAGCAACCATCCGGCCTCGTCCAGGTTGGGCGTGACCACCTCGGCCAGCGGAAACAGCTCTCGGACCAGCACGGCCACCGTCTCCTGCGCAATCAGCCGGTCGCCACTGGTGGCCACCATCACCGGGTCCAGCACCACGTGCGGCAGCTGGTAGGTCCGAATGGCGTCTGCCACCACATGCACCACGTCGGGCGAGTGCAGCATGCCGATCTTGACGGCGTCCACGCCAATGTCCTGCACCACCGCATCGATCTGGGCCTTGAGCATCTCGGGCGGAATGCCGTGGATGCCCGTCACCCCGCAGGTGTTCTGGGCCGTGATGGCGGTGATGGCCGTCATGCCGTAGCAGCCCAGCGCACTGAAGGTCTTGAGGTCGGCCTGGATGCCTGCGCCCCCGCCGCTGTCGGACCCTGCGATGGACAGCACGCGTGCGTAGCGGTGGCCCGTCGAGGGCAAGGAGGTCGTCGGTGAAATCATGGCAAAAATTATGGCCTATGCGCCACGTCAAAACGGGGCACATGGGGGATGTGCTGTAATTCATTTTCCGGACGAAACAGGGGTGTCCTGCCATCAAGATGCTGTTCTTGGGCGTGCGACTGAGAAATACCCTGGGGCCTGTACAGAACCCTGTGCACTGCGACCGCAGCAGGAGCCCCGCTACCCGATCCAGGTCATGCTGGCGTGGGGAGTTTCCATCAACGGTGACCCCGTTTTGTCCATGGCCGCTTGCCACACCACGGACACACTGACGGATCTATGTCACTTCAACCTTCTTCCTTTGCCATCCTGGGCGCAGGCCTGATGGGCCGTCTGCTGGCCGTGGAGCTGGCGCGCCAGGGGCACCGCGTGGATATCTATGACGCGGGCGGCCCCGCCGCCGAGAACTCGGCCGCCACGGTGGCTGCGGCCATGCTGGCCCCGTTGGCAGAGTCCGCGATCACCGAACCCGGCGTGGTCCGCATGGGCCATCACGCGCTGACCCGCTGGCCCGAGCTGCTGGCAGCCCTGTCAGAACCCGTGTTTTTTCAGCAGGCCGGCACGCTGATCGTGTGGCACCGCCAAGACGTGGCCGAAGCCCAGCGCTTCACCCGCCAGCTTGAAAACAACCAGCGCAGCCTGCCCGAGCTGCCCCCCCTGCAAAAGCTCGACAGCGGCGCCCTGGAACAGGTGGAGCCCGCCCTTGCGCACCGCTTCAACCAGGGCCTGTACCTGCCCGGCGAGGGCCAGCTGGACAACCGCCAGTTGCTGGCCGCCCTGTTGGTGGAAATGGAGCGCCTCGGAGTGCGGGCGCACTGGCACACGCCCCAGTCGCCCGACGCCTTCACGCCCGGCGCCCACGGCCAGCCCGACCGGGTGCTGGACTGCCGGGGCCTGGGCGCCAAGGGCCAGTGGAGCGCGCTGCGGGGCGTGCGCGGTGAAGTGGCGCGCATCCACGCGCCCGACGTGACGCTGCAGCGCCCCACCCGGCTGGTGCACCCCCGCTACCCCATTTACATCGCACCCAAGGAAGACCACTTGTTCGTCATCGGCGCGACCGAGATCGAGTCCGACGACCGCTCTCCGGCGAGCGTGCGCTCTACCCTGGAGCTGCTGAGCGCCGCCTACGCCGTGCACCCCGGCTTCGGCGAAGGGCGGATTCTGGAGCTGGCCACGCAGTGCCGCCCCACGCTGCCCGACAACCTGCCCGCCATCCGCCAGACCCGCCCGGGCGTGCTGGAGATCAACGGCCTGTACCGCCACGGCTTCATGATCTCGCCCGCCATGCTGGACGTGACCCTGGAGGTGCTGAACACGGGACAATCGACCCTGTCCAAACGTTTTGACCTCCGGCTGGAACTGGAGCCCACCGCCCCCGCACCGACCGGCGTTGCCGCCCCCGCATTTGCATGAACATCTCGATCAACCAAGTCCCGCACGAACTGCCCGAAGGCGCCACCGTGGCCGATGCCGTGGCCGCCATCGAAGCGCGCCCCCCGTTTGCCGTGGCCGTGAACACCACCTTTGTGCCCAACACCCGCTACGCCGCCCATGCCCTGCAGCCTGGCGACCGCGTGGAGATCATCTCGCCGGTCACTGGCGGCTGAGGTAGTAAAAACTCAATCAAAATGGCTGCTAGCGCATACAAAACATGCGCCAACAGCTATCAAAACCATAGTAATCCAATGACCACTCCGACGCCCCAAGACCCGCTGGTGCTGTACGGCCAGACGTTCGCTAGCCGCCTGCTGCTGGGCACCTCGCGCTACCCCTCGCCCGCCGTGCTCGAAGCCGCCGTGCTGCGCGCCCGGCCCGCCATGGTCACCGCCTCGCTCCGCCGCCAGGGTAGCAACCCGGCCGAGAGCGGCAGCAGCTTCTGGGAGCTGCTGCGCAAACTCAACGTGCCCGTGCTGCCCAACACCGCCGGCTGCCACAGCGCGCAAGAGGCCATCACCACCGCACAGATGGCGCGCGAGGTATTCAACACCCCGTGGATCAAGCTGGAGCTGATCGGCGACGACTACACCCTGCAGCCCGACACGCTGAACCTGGTGGGCGTGGCCGAGCATCTCATCAAAGAAGGCTTTCAGGTGCTGCCCTACTGCACCGAAGACCTGGTGCTGTGTCAGCGCCTGGTGGACGTGGGCTGCCAGGCCGTAATGCCCTGGGCCGCCCCCATCGGCACCGGGCGCGGCCCGGTCAACCCCTACGCGCTGCAGACACTGCGCGAGCGCCTGAATGTGCCCATGCTGGTCGATGCCGGGCTGGGCCTGCCTTCGCACGCCTGCCAAGTCATGGAATGGGGCTACGACGGCGTGCTGCTGAACACCGCCGTGGCCCTGGCCCAAGACCCGGTGGCCATGGCCGGTGCGTTTGCCGATGCCGTGAGCGCCGGGCGCGCAGCCCGCTTGGCCGGTGCCATGGCCGCCCAAGATGCCGCCCAGCCCAGCACCCCCGTGCTGGGCACCCCTTTCTGGCACCACGCCCATGCATGACACCACTGCCCTGGCGAACGCCATCCTGAGCCACCACGCGGCCACCTTTGCAGGGTTTGCGCCTGAGCCCGTGCCCACACCCACGTCGCAGGACCCTGTGTACCTGGCCGCGCTGCAGGCTTGCAGCCAGCTGGGTTTCATTGCCCACGACGCCGAATGCCTGGCCCGCGCCTGGCAGGCGCGCGCGCTGCGCACCGGCAGCGCACAGCCCGAGCAGTGGCCCGACGAACCCCAGGACTTTGGCCTGCAGCGCCTTCCGCGCGCCCAGCAGTTTGCCGCGTGCCCCGACCGCCTGGGCCTGTATGCCGTGCTGCCTGACGCCCAGTGGGTGGGCCGCATGGCACGCGCCGGGGTGCCCACGGTGCAGTTGCGCTTCAAATCGGAAGACGACCGCGCCATCCGGGCCGAAGTCCAGGCCGCCGTCGAGGCCGTGCAAGGCACGGGCGCGCTGTTGTTCATCAACGACCACTGGCGGGATGCGATCGATGCAGGCGCCTACGGCATCCATCTGGGCCAGGAAGACCTGGACGCACTCACTGCCGACGAGTTGCAGACGCTCCACCGCTCCGGCCTGCGCTTGGGCGTGAGCACCCATGGGTATGCCGAAATGGTGCGTGCCGACGCCGTGGGGCCCAGCTATATCGCGATGGGTGCCGTGTTCCCTACGACCCTCAAAAAAATGGCCACCGCACCTCAGGGTGTGGGCAGGCTGGGGGTGTATGCGCGGCTGATGCGGCACTACCCGCAAGTGGCGATTGGCGGGATCAGCGCCGAGCAGTTCCCCACGGTGCTGGCCACTGGCGTGGGTTCCGTGGCGGTGGTCCGGGCTTTGGTCAATGCACCGGACCCTGAAGCGTCGGCTGCGGCGCTGATGGCTCTGATGCGGTGATGGTCGGGCAGCGATAGCGGCCGGAGCGGCTATCGCGGGTCTTCTGGGGCAGCTACCGCACCGCGTGGCCGTGGCTGGGGCGGTCGATAGGCCAGCGACTGGTTACTTGCGGTCAGGCTTTTTCATCTGCTCCAGCTCAAGGCGGAGCTCCATGAGATCGTTCTCCATGCCAAAGCCAACCGGCTGGCCTGCGGGTGGCGGCGCCGTCACGGGCACCGGGGGCAGATCGCTCAGCGTGAGGTGGGGAGGGTCCGACAGATCCAGATCCAGTGGAATGCCCCGCGAGTCCTCGCCCACAGACGCTGAGGGCCTGGAGGGCGCAACCGGAGCGGGCGCAGGTGCCGGCTCCTGCTGGGCCTTCATCGCAAATTCGAACTCCAGACTGGCGGCCAGCGAATCGAGCGGCAAGTCGTCGTGCAGCGCCGCCGCAGCGGGGGCAGGACCTGCTGGAGCGACCAGCGTTTCGGACCGGGGAGGTGCCAGCGGAGTCGTCCGCTTGCGGGGCGGCGGCGCACCCCGTGCACTGGCAGGCGTGGTTTGCGCCACCGCCAAAAGCAGCAGCAGATCATCATAGGCTGCCAGATCAAACGGCTCCACCGCTTCGGCGCCCGAACGACGGAACAGGAATTTCTCCAGCAAGCCCAGAACCGCAGGCGTTGTCCACTCGGCCTCGATCTCGGCCAGCGCGTCGGTGTAGTGGTACAGCATGCGGCCTGTGCGGTGAAAGCCCGCAAACTCCGGCACCTGTGCGTTGAAGAACTGCATGAACTGGGTACGCAACTGCGCAAACTCGTCCACACGGCTGAGGGTGTGGTACAGCCTCAATAGCTCCAGGTAAGCCAGCGGCGAGGTCTCGCGGTGCTCGGCAATGTGGTGCTTCAGCACCTCGATGGCCTGTTGGTGCTCGCCCACCGAGACAAAGAATTCGGCCTGCTGCTGAATGTCAAACAGCTCTTCAGGGTTGACGATGTGGGCTGCCACGGAGGGCGCTGGGGATGGGGCAGCAGCCTTGGCCTGCAACTGGGCGGGCGCACTGGCCGCAGGGCTGGTTGCCACAAAGCGTGGCTCCACCGCCACCGGGGCGGCTTTACCCAAGGGGCTTGCACCGGACTCAAGGCCGACTACGACGGCGTGAGGCTGGGTTTCTGACGGCAGCCAGGTATCGCCAGGATGGGGCGTCAGACCCAGCGCCTCGTTATGGGCCGATGTGGCCTCAGCGCGCGCGCCCAGGGCCACCGAATCGCGCCACGACCGCACCGCCTTGTCCGACGCACTGCGCATCCGCGACCACATCCATGCCACACCCAACAGTGCCAGGGCCAAGAGGCCTCCCAGGGCATACACCACCGTTGCAGGGAACCGCTCCTGCTCCATCAGCTCCAGCTGCTGCTGCAACTGACCGGCCGTGGCGCGGTCCTTGGCGGCCTGTGCACGCAGCGCGGCTGCGTCTGTTTCCAGGGCCTTGAGCCGTTCGCTGTCCTTTTGCAGATCTTCGGGCGCGGTGTTCAGCGACTTCCACAAAGCAGCGGCCTGGGCCCGCAGGGCCGACATCTCCTCGGACGGCGCGGTGGGCAGTTGCCCGGTGGAGCGCAGTGCCACCGGGCTGTCCAGCCAGGTGTCCAGTGGCTCCACCACCAGACGGGAACGCGCGGCCGGTGCAGCCCCTACCGCTGATTTGCCGGGAGCCGCCGCGCCTACGCGCGCTGAAGGCCGTGGGGCGGTTGCAGCCCCTGGCGCGCTGCGGTCCGCAGACTGCGGACGCACAGCCCTTGCCGGTGCCGCCGCCTTGTCGCTGGGCCGGGTGGCCTGGGCCATGCTGGTTGCTGCTGAAGATGCGGCGGAACTGCCACCACCCACGGCAGGAGAATTCTGTGACTCCGCGCCTGTGCGGGTGGCGGCGGAGGGAAGCCGCGTCACATCCACCGGCGACGCGGAGGCAGATCGGGTCACGGTGGTCGGCAGGTCCGAAAGGAAGGTGTAGCTGCGCGTGGTCTTGCCATTGCAACCTGCAGACAGGGTGACGGTCAGCACAGGCTCATCCAGCGATACCGAGGCCAACACGCGAACGCCCGACGGACGCCCACGCACCTCGGGCAATGGGATCACGCGCACCTTGCTGTCGCTGATGGCGTTGTCGCCTGCCACCAGCTTGGCCGTGACGCAGGACGACGCGACATCGGTGCCAGGGTCGGGCTGCAACTCGAACGAGAGATCGACCGGGGAGCCCAACACCACCGTACCACTACCATTGCCCAGGGACAGCGCCGAAGCACCGGCTGCAAGCGCCCACAATCCCGGTCCAAAAATGGTGTTACGGATTTTCACAATCAATTCTGTTTTTCGGTCCGAAGGATTCTTGCACATAAGTCCCAGATAAGGCCAGAGCCATAATGCCGCTATGAAAATTCAGTTTCCCAACATCGCCATCGTGGGCACCGGCGCCATGGGCCGGGGCATCGCACAAATTGCTGCCCAGGCTGGCAGCCAGGTTTTTCTGCTGGACGCCAACCCCGGGGCCGCCGACGCCGCCCGGGCCGCCTTGCAGGAACAATGGAACAAGCTGGTCGCCAAGGGCCGGATCGAGGCTGACCAAGCCACCGCGCTGACTGCACGGCTGCACCCCGTCACAACGGTGGCGGACCTGGCGGCCTGCGACCTGGTGGTGGAGGCCATCGTGGAGCGGCTGGATGCCAAACAGGCCCTCTTCGTTGAACTGGAGGGGGTGGTGCGCGCCGATGCGGTGCTGGCGACCAACACATCCTCCCTGTCCGTGACGGCGATTGGCGCATCCCTCAAGCGCCCGGAACGCCTAGCGGGGTTCCACTTCTTCAACCCCGTTCCGCTGATGAAGGTGGTGGAGGTCATTGCGGGCCTCAAGACCGATCCTTCCATCTGCACGGCGCTGGCCGCCTATGCCAAGGCCATGGGCCACACCCCGGTGCAGGCACAAGACACCCCGGGCTTTATCGTGAACCACGCCGGGCGCGGCTTTGGCACGGAGGCCCTGCGCATCGTGGGCGAAGGTGTGGCCGACTTCGCCACCATCGACCGCATCCTGCGCGACCAGGTCGGCTTCAAGCTCGGGCCCTTCGAGTTGATGGACCTGACGGCGCTGGACGTGTCGCATCCGGTCATGGAATCGATCTACCGCCAGTATTACGACGAACCCCGTTTCCGCCCCAGCGTGATCACGGCCCAGCGCCTGGCAGGGGGCGTGGTAGGCAAGAAGGTGGGCGAAGGCTTCTACCGCTACGTGGAGGGTGTGGCCCAGGTGCCCGCCGAGGCACCCGTCCCCGTCGTCGACGACATTCCCCCGGTGTGGGTGTCCCCGCGCGCTGCGCGCCGGGCCGAGCTGTACCAATTGCTCAAGGACCTGGGTGCCACCATCGAAACCGGTCAATCGCCCTCCCCCCAGGCCATCACGCTGGTGGCCCCGCTGGGCTTTGACGTGACCACCGTGGCGGTGGTGGAGCGACTGGACCCGGCCCGCACCATCGGCATCGACATGCTGATCGATGACGCCGCCACCAAGCGCCGCGTGCTGGCCACCAACCCCGCCACGCGCGTCGACATCCGCAACGCGGCGCATGCGCTGTTGGCGCGCGATGGCAAAGCCGTCAGCGTGATCCGTGACAGCGGCGGTTTTGTCACGCAGCGCGTGGTGGCCACCATCGTCAACATCGCCAGCGACATCTGCCAGCAAGGCATCTGCACCCCCAAGGACCTGGAGACCGCCGTGACCCTGGGCCTGGGCTACCCGCTGGGCCCGCTGGCCATGGGCGACCGCTGGGGCCCCACCAACATCCTGGAGGTGCTGTTCAACATGCAGACCGTGTACGGTGACACGCGCTACCGCCCCAGCCCCTGGCTGCGCCGGCGCGGGGCCATCGGCCTGAGCCTGAGCCATGTCGAAGAAGCCTGATCGCCCAGCACCACGGCCACCTCACCCAAGACCGCCATGCCCGCAGAACTCCAGAGCACCAGCCAGGGGCAGACCCTGATCCTGACCCTCCGCAACCCCGAGCGGCGCAACGCCATCGACCCGGTGATGTACGCCGCCGGCGTGGAAGCGCTAGGTGTGGCCGAAAGCAGCCCCGACATCCGCAGCGTGGTCATCACCGGGTCGGACGGCATGTTCTGCTCGGGCGGCAACCTGCAGCGGCTGCTGGCCAACCGGCAACAGCCGCCCGAGGTGCAGGCGCAGAGCATCGAAGGCCTGCACAACTGGATCGAGACCATCCGCACCTATCCCAAGCCGGTAATTGCGGCCGTGGAAGGTGCTGCGGCCGGGGCCGGGTTTTCGCTGGCGTTGGCCTGCGACTTCATCGTGGCGGCGCGCAATGCCGTGTTTGTGATGGCTTACAGCAATGTGGCCCTGTCGCCCGATGGCGGCGCCAGCTGGAGCCTGGCCCAGGCGCTGCCGCGCCAGCTGGCCAGCGAAATCCTCATGTGTGGCGACCGCATCGGCGCAGAGCGCCTGCATGCAATGGGCCTGGTCAACCGCGTTGCCGAAGCAGGCAGCGCACTCGATACAGCCCTCGCGCTGGCCGAGCAGCTCAACGCCCGTGCTCCGAATGCGCTGGCCAGCATCAAGGAACTGCTGAACGAAGCCCCGCAGGCCCAGCTCACGCACCACCTGGGCCAGGAGCGCGACCACTTCGTGAAGAACCTGCACCACGCCAATGGCGGCGCAGGCATCTCTGCGTTCCTGGAAAAGCGCGTGCCCCGCTACGAGTAGCGCTGCGCCTCAAACGCCTCGGCATATCCACCGTCACAGGCACATCAACCCCCGGCACGCTGCCACCCAGCACCGGGGGTTTTTTATTGCCCCATAACGTGTTTGTGATCTCGCATTGACTCGCCAACGCGCGCTTACGCGCAGACACGCAGGTGACAACCCTGACGCATTGCACAGGTCCCTGACGCGACAATGGGCCTGTTTCTAGTCACCCAAAAGACAGGCCATGGACGACCCGATTCTTACTATCGAAGAACGTGAAGCGATCAACTCCGGTCGCTGGTTTTCATCACTCTCACCTTCGCTACGCCACGACATCCTCCGATGTGCTTACGTCAAACGCTTCAAGGACGGCGGCCTGATTGCCGCACGCGGGGATCCACCCGAGGAGTGGATTGCTTGCGCACGGGGTGCGGTGCGGGTGAGCTCCACCTCCATCTCTGGCAAGCAGATCACGCTGACGTATGTGGAGCCGGGCATCTGGTTTGGCGACGTGGCGATCTTCGACGGGGACCGGCGCACGCACGACGCCTACGCGCATGGCGACACCACGATCCTGTGCGTTGCCAAGGCCGACTTCCGCAAGATCCTGGCCGTACACACCGAGCTGTACGAGGCCATGCTGCGCCTGCATGCGCGTCGCATTCGCCAGCTGTTCGGTCTGGTGGAAGACCTCAACACGTTGCCCCTGCGCTCACGCCTGGCCAAACAGCTGGTGCACCTGGTGCGCAGCTATGGGGTACCCAGCCTGTCGGACGGCAGCGAGATGCGCATCAGCCTGCAACTGGCGCAGGAAGAACTGGCCCAACTGCTGGGCGCGTCACGCCAACGCGTGAACCAGGAGCTCAAGGCCATGGAACGCGAAGACGCGATCCGCATCGAGCCGGGCGGCCTGGTGGTGCGTGACCGCGAAGCCCTCATGCGCATCGCAGAAGCCGACAACTGAGCCACCAACCCCATCACTGACTGCACGACCTTTCATCCGCCTCCATGAGCAACTTTGACCATTTCGTCGGCACCCGCCCTGTTTCCGATCAGCATGCTTTTGACATCGAAGCGCTGACCGCATGGCTCTCCAAGAACATGGAGGGCTTTGCTGGCCCGCTGACAGTGGAGATGTTCAAGGGCGGGCAGTCCAACCCCACCTACAAGCTCATCACGCCCAGCACCAGCTATGTCATGCGCGCCAAGCCCGGGCCCGTGGCCAAGCTGCTGCCGTCGGCCCATGCCATCGAGCGCGAGTTTGCGGTGATGAGCGGCCTGTACGGCACCGACGTACCCGTGCCGCGCATGTTTGTGCTGTGCGAGGACGAGTCGGTGATCGGGCGTGCCTTCTACGTGATGGAGTGCATGCAGGGCCGCGTGCTGTGGGACCAATCCCTGCCGGGCATGACGCCTGCTGAACGCGGTGACATCTACAACGAGATGAACCGGGTGATCGCAGCGCTGCACACCGTCAAGTTTGCGGACCGTGGCCTGGCCAACTACGGCAAGCCTGGCAACTACTTTGACCGCCAGATCGGCCGTTGGAGCAAGCAGTACGTAGCCTCCATCACGCAGCCCATCGAAGAGATGGACCGCCTGATGGAATGGTTGCCCGCCAACATGCCCGCCAGCGCGCGGGATGAGGGCCACGTATCCATCGTGCACGGCGACTTTCGTTTGGACAACCTGATGTTCCACCCCACCGAGCCCCGCGTGATTGCCGTGCTGGACTGGGAACTGTCCACGCTGGGCCACCCTCTGGCGGACTTCAGCTACCACTGCATGAGCTGGCACATTCCCGCATCGCTCGGGCGTGGCATTGCGGGGCTGGACCTAGGCGCCCTGGGCATTCCCGACGAAGACACCTACATCCGCCGCTACTGCGAGCGCACCGGCATCGCCACGCCCGAAGCCTTGCGCGCGGACTGGAACTTCTACCTCGCCTACAACATGTTCCGCATCGCCGCGATTCTGCAGGGCATTGCCAAGCGGGTAGAGGCCGGCACAGCCTCCAGCGCCCAGGCCAAGGCCTCTGGCGACACCGCACGGCCCATGGCCCAGCTGGCCTGGTCGTTTGCCCAACGCGGCTGAACACACGACGCAACCTCAGCGCCGCCCCACGATTACCAACGGAGAAGAAACCCATGGACTTTGACTACTCGCCCAAAACCAAGGAACTGCAGGCCAAGCTGCTCCAGTTCATGGATGACCACATCTATCCGAACGAGTCCGCCTACAAGGATGAGCTGGCCGCCAACACCGCCGCTGGCAAGCGCTGGAGCGCGCTGAACACCATCGAAAACCTCAAGCCCAAGGCCCAGGCCGCCGGGTTGTGGAACCTGTTCCTGCCCGTCGACAGCGCTGCAGCCTCGGGCTATTCGGGTGCGGGTCTCACCAACCAGGAATACGCACCGCTGGCTGAAATCATGGGCCGCGTGCCATGGGCCAGCGAGGTGTTCAACTGCTCCGCCCCCGACACCGGCAACATGGAAACCATTGCCCGCTACGGTGACGAAGCCAACAAGGCCCGCTGGCTCAAGCCACTGCTCGAAGGCAAGATCCGCTCGGCCTTCGCCATGACCGAGCCCGATGTGGCATCGAGCGACGCCACCAACATCGAAACGCGCATCGAGCGCCAGGGCGACGAGTACGTGATCAACGGCCGCAAGTGGTGGATCTCCGGCGCTGCCGACCCGCGCTGCGCCGTGTTCATCACCATGGGCAAGACTGATCCCGACGCACCACGCCACTCGCAGCAGAGCATGGTGCTGGTGCCCGCTGACACCCCCGGCATCAAGATCATCCGCCCGTTGAACGTGCTGGGCTACGACGATGCGCCGCACGGCCACGTAGAGATGACGTTCGAGAACGTGCGTGTGCCCGTCTCCAACATCCTGCTGGGCGAAGGCCGTGGCTTCGAGATCGCCCAAGGCCGCCTGGGCCCCGGACGCATCCACCACTGCATGCGCCTGATCGGCCTGGCCGAGCGTGCTTTGGAGCTGATGTGCAAGCGCGCGTCCTCGCGCGTGGCCTTCGGCAAGACCGTGGCGCAGCAGACGGTGACGCAAGAGCGCATTGCCGAGGCCCGCTGCAAGATCGACATGGCCCGCCTGCTCACCCTGAAGGCTGCCTGGCTGATGGACGTGGCCGGCAACAAGGTCGCCAAGACAGAAATCGCAATGATCAAGGTGGTGGCCCCCAGCATGGCCTGCCAGGTCATCGACTGGGCCATGCAGGTGCACGGCGGTGGCGGCATGTCTGACGACTTCCCGCTCGCCTATGCCTACGCCGGTGCGCGCACCCTGCGCTTTGCCGACGGCCCGGACGAAGTGCACCGCAACGCGATTGCCAAGTGGGAACTGGGCAAGTACGGCACCTACGGCCGCGACGCCGCCGTGCCGGTCACACGCGGTAGCTGACGCTCCACGGCACAGGACACGGGACCCGCAGAAGCCCTACTGCGGGTCTTCAGCGTCTTCCGTCGGCCCGCCTGCGGCCGCAGGCGGCGGCAGGTTGTTCAATGCCCCCTGGGCAGCCGCCAGCAGCAATTGCGTGGCCTGGGCGATCTCCGTCAGGCTGCGCTGCGTGTGCTCCATGCGCAGGTACACCTTGCCGCGCACCAGCATCAACAGCAGCGGCGGCTGCGCCCGTACCGCCCCACCCTCGCCTTCCACGATATTGAGCAACTGGGACACCACCGGCGCATGGATCCAGCGCTGCGCGGTCTCCATGCGCTCGGCCACCACCGCAAAGTGCTGGCGAAACGAAGCCGGCAGCCCCGGCCAAGTCACCTCTTCAAACATGGCCAGCCAGCGCATTTCCTCGGGCAGGCTGGCATTGACTGTGGTTTGCAGGGTGTCGGTGATGGCGTTGTAGGCATTGCCCTCCAGCGACTCCTGCAAGGGGCGGTTGAGCACCATCACCGCCGCGTCCGGGTCCACCCCCAGGTCGGCGCGCCCCCGCAACTCCAGGCCGCGCACGTAGTCGCGCGTGGGGTTGCCACATTCCAGCCGCCACGGGTGGCCGTTCAGATCGCCCCCCAGGTCAAAATGTCCGTCCACCGCCTGCGGCACCACCGCCAGGCGCTGGGTGGCCGCCCAACGCACCACCTCCTGGTTGGACACGGGCCGCGCGGCATTCGGGCCGCCGGGCAGATGCAGTGCTTTGCGAAGACGGTCAAACATGGCGATTCGAAGCCCCAGGCTTCGCGGGAGTCACGGATGCAGGCATTATTGGGGGCATTGGCCGCTGCAGCAAACTGGACCGACACCTTCTGTGAGCTTGTTCACCCTGACCGTAATAAGCCGTGGGGAGCGGCAGGCGCGACCACTGCCTGGGGGGCGGTCAATGGCTGCGAAGTAAACAGCCCACACACCACTCTTCTCCATGGACCGCAGACGTGCCCTGATCACCCTGTCTGGTGCGCTAGCCGCACCGGGGACTGCCCTGGCGCTGCCAGACGACGCATCGGCCCGGGTGCGCCAACTGGTGCGCTGGTCCACTGCAACGGCCGATCACCAGGGCTTGCCATTTGCCGTGATCGACAAGCCTGCCGCGCGCATCCACGTGTTTTCCGCACAGGCCCAATGGCTGGGCAGCGCACCCGTGCTGCTGGGGGCCGCTGCGGGTGACCGCTCAGCCCCGGGCATCGGGGCCAAGCCCCTGGCCCACATCCGCCCGCACGAACGCACCACCCCTGCAGGCCGCTTTGTGACCGAGCCCGGCCGCAACCTGCAGGGTGAAGACATTGTGTGGATCGACTACGACGCTGCCGTCTCACTGCACCGGGTGCGCAGCGTGAGCGCCACAGAGCGCCGCCTGCAGCGTCTTGCAAGCCCCGGCGCGCGGGACAAACGCATAAGCTACGGCTGCGTTAACGCACCTGCCGCGTTCTACGACCAGTTCATCGCACCTTGGTTCGGGCGGGCACCGGGGGTGATCTACGTGCTGCCGGACATCGAGCCTTTTGCTACATTTTTTGAAGCAGCCAGCGCATATGAATAGTGCGCTACCGGCCGATTTCAATCAAATTCTCTGCCCAACACGCCGTGGGACCAGGAACCGGCACTTCCGGCGGTAGCCACCCAGACGTCGCCCGGACTCAAGCCGCTGCGCGTTGCAAGCGAAAGACCGGCCGCCGGCCGCCCACCACCAACCCCTTGCCATTGCGAATGACGGCGTTTCTGCGAGGCGCCAGGGCCTCCTGCTGGGCTGCATCCAGCCATCCCAACTGGTCCATCACCTCCACGGCCGCCGCCACCTGCGCCACCATGTTGCCGTCCATGATCTTGAGGGCAAAGGCCTCGCCACGGCTGCGGCTGCCCACCACCTGCACCCCGTCGGCTCCGGTCTTCGAGACCCAATCGCCCCGCCCTGCCCGCATGAAATCCAGATCATGCCGCCCGGTGCCAGAGCCCAGCTCCGGGCGTTGCACCATGGCGTCGGCCAGCGCGGTCAGACTCTGGTCCAGATCCGTGTCGGGCGCCCCACCCGCCAGGCGCGCATAGCCCCGCGCCAGGTGCGCGAGCGGCATGGCGTAGTTGGGGGCGGAGCATCCGTCGATGCCCATGGCCAGTTGCTCGGGCGCCAGCCCCACGGCCTGCGCCACGAGGTTACGAATCGCCCGCTGCAACGGGTGCGCAGGGTCCAGATGGTTGTCGAGTGGCCAGCCCTGCTGCACGCAATGGGCGACAAAACCTGCGTGTTTGCCGCTGCAGTTGTTGTGGCGTTCGTCCGGCACAAAGCCGTCTGGCAGCGAACCCAGCCCCAGCTCGGCAAACAGCGGCCGGTGGCAGCCGCAGCGCAGGGCGCGGTAGTTCTGCCCCACACTGCCCAGCATGCGCTCGACCTGCTCGACATGCATGGCCTCGCCGTTGTGGCTGGCGCACAGCAGCGCCAGTTCATCCGCGCCCCAGCCCAGCGCCTGGGCGCCGCCAGACTGCATGAATGGCAGGGCCTGAAATGCCTTGATGGTGGAGCGAGTGAACGTGACCGTGTAAGGGTCGCCCGCCTGCGCCAGCACGCGGCCGTTGCGGTCGGCCACCGCCACGGCGCCCCAGTGCTGGCATTCGGCAAGATTACCCCGGGTCACTTCGATCAGCGGAACAAAACCCATGGTGGTCTCCAGCGTGGTTACTGTGCCGTCGGTGCGGGAGCCAGCGTCAGCTCGTGGGCCCAGCGTGCAGGCTGGCGTTGCAGCGCGCGGTAGCCCGTCTGCGCCCAGGTACTGCTCATGTCGCGGTAACGTGGCGAAAACACCAGACCGCTTTGCCCGGTCTGATAAATGAAGCGCGACTGCTCCAGGTCGGCCAAGTCGTACACAGCGCGCAGCGATGCGGCATGGCGGTTCACAAACGGGCCCTTGGCTTCGCCCGCGTTGTATTGCCCCACATTGACCGTGTAGGAATCGCCATGCGATGGTTCGCTCACGTCAAAAAAGCGGGCCAGCGCAGGCACATTGCCGAACGGCCGGTGCACGCTGAGTGCCGGGTGCGCCGCGCCCCAGCGCCATTGCGCGGGATCGGCGCCGTAGGCGGCCTGCAGCCGATCGAGCGCACGGCCCAGGGCTGCGGCCGACTGCTCTGCGCACGAGGAAGGCTGGCACCACCAGGAGTCGTTGCGCTCCAGAATGCCCTCCAGCGCGGCCCGGTAGTCGCGTTTGCCATAGGTGGCGGTGAACCGCGCCTCGCCGATGCGCGGCACGATCAGGCCACGCGCCAGCTCGTCGGTCCACGCGGCAAACACCAGGGGCGCTGCCTTGCCCGCATCCATCACGCCGTCAAAGCCTTGGAGCTGCTCTTGCGCAGCCGCCGCCAGCGGGTGCGATGACTTGGACTGCTGCAGGTAGGGCAGCAGCTTGCGCGTGGCCAGTGAGGTCACATCGCGGTGAATGGCCTGCATGCTTGCGGCGTCGTGCTTGTCGGTCGCCTCGATCAGCTGCGCAATGCGTTCGTAGCGGTAAGGCAAGGCCCAGTCTTGGGTCAGGTAGTGGGGATAGTCGGGCGCCGTCACCCGCTGGTTGGCGGTGGCTATCCAGCCCCGGGCGCCGTTGTCCTCCGGCGTCTGGTCATACGGCAGCCAGCCCTTCCAGTCGTACCGGGCGTCCCAGCCCGGCGAAGGCGCCACGCCCCGGATGTCGTTGGCAGGGTCTCGCACGGGCGCGCGGCCTGCGGCCTTGAAGCGGATGTTGCCCTGGTCATCAGCCGCCACCACGTTCTGCATCGGCGAGTGGTAGTGCGACAGGGCCGCGAACAACGCGTCCACCGATTTCGCCTGGTTGGTCTGCAGGCCCGCCAGCACCGTCTGGTTGTCGGCATCAAGCGCGCTCCAGCGCAGCGCCAGCACGTATTTGCCAAGGTCCAGCACATCGGCATGCGACTTCTGCGCATCGCTCAACACGGGGCCGTGCCGCGTGCTGCGCACCTTCAGGGCGACATCGGCCTGCCCTTTCACACGGATGGTTTCGTCACGCACCGTGAAGGGCGCCCAGCCCTCGGGCGTGCGGTACTGCGAGGCGTCGGCGGGGTTGATCTGCTCCAGGTACAGGTCCTGCACGTCCGGGCCCGTGTTGGTGAAGCCCCAGGCCACTTTGTCCGTGCGGCCCAGCACCACAAAAGGCATGCCGGGCAAGGTGGCGCCCACCGCGTCGATGGCGCCCATGGGGGTGCCGTCAGACGCCTGGCCTGCGGGCGCCTGCAGGCCTGCAAAGTACCAGATGGCGGGTGCCGACAGGCCCAGGTGCGGGTCGTTGGCCAGCAGCGGTTTGCCACTCACGGTGCGGGTGCCTGCCAGCACCCAGTTGTTGCTGCCCTTGCCCTCGTTGGTGCCCGCATTGCGAGTCAGCTCGTCGGCCCAGGCCAGCATGCCGGCACTGATCTGGCGGGACAGGGGCCCGTCGCCCAGCGCGGCAGATGCAGCCTCCCGATCGGCCAACGCTGTAGCTGCGGACGGTGCAGCAGAAGCGTTGGCATCGGTGGCGCGGTACACCCCCAGTTGCCGGTACAACGCGGCCAGGTCGGCCGAGGCTGCGGGGCGCTCGCCCGGGTACGGCGGCATCAGCTGCCACAGGCGCTCGGTGTCCAGCGTTTTGGCAACGGACAGGCGCGCAAACTCGTTGCCCCAGTTGCCGCCCAGGTCCAGCGCCATCATCAACGCCCAGCCCACGCTGTCCTCGGGCTCCCACACCGCGCCTGTGGCCCCACCGGGCTGAACACCCAGGATGTGGAACTCCGGCGGCAGCGTCTGGGGGCGGTTCTGGTGAAAGGCATGGATGCCCTGGCTGTATGCCTGCAGGGCCTCCCGGGCATACAAAGGCAGGCCTGCGTACTGCCGCTTGGCCGTGCCCATGATGTCCAACGTGCGCATGAGCTTGTCGGTCTCCAGCGTGGCGGGCCCGAACACCTCGGACAGCTCGCCATGCATCACGCGGCGGTTGAACTCCAGCTGCCAAGTGCGCTCCTGCGCGTGCACGTAGCCCATGGCAAACCAGGCATCCTGCGGGCTCTGCGCGCGGATGTGGGTCACATCGGCGCCATCGCGCTGCACCTGCACGGCCTGGCGCAGGCCCTTGACCACCAGCTTGCCATCCAGCGTCGCAAAGCTGCGCTGCACATACACGGCAGCCCCCGTGCCAGCCAGCAAGGCCGCCACCACCAGCCCGACGGCCGTTCGCTTCATCCACGTCATGTCTCGTGTCTCCTGATTGTTCTGGGTTGTTTGTATTGGTTGGGAAGTGAGAAGGGCTGCACGCTGACCAGAAGCCCGCCGCACAGCAACAGCCAGCGGCCCCGGCCCAAGGCCTCAGCCCAGATGAACGCTGGTGCCGGACACCTGAAAGTTCATGACCGGGGCACTGGACTCGGTGAAAGGAACCCCCAGCGCAATCTGCCCCGTGCCATGCAGGATGCAGGCATCGCGGCGCAGCCGCACGGGCGAGTCGCTGCCGTCAAACCGCACCCAGGTGCCAAAGCTGCTCATGTCGGTCAGCACAAAGCCGCTGTTGCGCCAGTCGATGCGCGCATGCAGTCGTGAGACGCGGGGGTCGTTGATGCACAGCTGGGCATGGGTGGCACGCCCCACATGCACGGGCGCGTCCGACGAGGTGAACGACATGTCCACGCCATGCCAGGAAAACTGGATCTGCCCCAGGATGGAATCGGCCGGGGCAAAGCTGCTGACCAGCGCCGCCTGCATGGTGAGCGAGTCAGGCTCTTCGTTCTCGCGCCACTCCACCTGGTAGAGCATCTGCAGCTCGGCCTTGCCGCGAATTTCCATCAGGCCCAGCTTGCGGTACCACACATCGGCAGCGGCCCCCGCCAGCAGCACAGTCGTCTCGGTGGCCCAGATTTCGGCGGGGCCCGCGCGCTCGCACAGGCGAGAGGCCACATTGACGGCATCACCGTAACAGTCGCCATCCACATCGACCACCTCGCCACTGGCCACTCCCACGCGGATGTCCATGCGCAGCGGCTGCGGCCACCGGTCCAGACGTGCCTGGTGCTGGCGCAGCATGTGAGTGGTGGCAGTCACGGCACTGGCCGCATCACCAAACACACACAAAACCCCGTCGCCCAGCTTCTTGACCACGCGGCCCGCATGCGCCTCGATGGTGTCACTGATCCACTGCGTGACCTGAGTCACCGCCTCGGTGGCGCGCTCGTTGCCCAGCGTTTCATACAACGAGGTGCTGCCCGAGATGTCTGCGAAGACCACCGTCGACAACACACTCATGAACGATGGCCGATTAGTAACATCATGTGAATCAGTTTAGTGCAAGCTCAACGAAGACGCACCTAACAAAGCGTCAACAATCCTTTGCCAAGGTCTTTGCAGGCCAGAGAGGCCTGCCGTCATGGCCCGGCCATCGGTTCGGAGGCGCTCCATGAGGGTGCCGGAGCGGCCACCTTCCTGCGCTCCCACCATCGCCTTAGGCTGCACAACGGCTCGGGCGCCCCAGCCACACTTGGACCCCGCGAACATTCGTGCGGAATGCGTAAAAGTTCGCAACAAACCGGGACATCGTGTTGTCTTTATGCAAAAACAGGAGCGCCACCCTTGCGTCAATCCTGAGTCCCGCTTACTTTGATCGACCCTGTTACAAAAACCGCACTTCCCTCCGCACATGCGCTGGAACAAGCCCAATCTCCGCAACAACCTGCACGACCTGCTCGGCCGTGACAAGCCGTCTTCGACGGCGTGGGTGCGCGACCAGGGTCTGGAAGAAGTGCGGCGTGCCATGCTGCACAGCCTGATGGGGCTGACCGGGTGCGAAGTGGCGCGCATGAACATGCGCCTGCGCTATGCGGGCGATATTGAAGCGCTGTGGTACCTGCGCAGCGATTTGCTCGACACGCTCACCCTGTTGCGCGGCGAGACCACTGCTCAAACGGTGCTGGACCGGATCACGCCGATGTTCCAGGGACAGTTGCCCCTGTCGCTGCGGGTGCCGCAAATGCCGCACGCACCCCGTGCGCACCTGTGAAATTCTGAGATTGCGGCCCTGAGCGCCTGGGCCCGTTTACCTTTGGCGCCCGGGTCAGGGCCGCCCCAGCGGAGGCCCTCCCCCCCTCAGTGCTGGTGCCCCCAATAGATCAGCGCGTCCCGCTCTTCCACCGACAACGACACCGTGGCGCCCACGGGCAGCAATACCTTGGTCTCGACATGCCCGAACGGCAGGTTGGTCAGCACGGGAGCCTTGATCTGGGTGCGCAGCCAGTCCACCACCGACTGCAGCTTATAGCCCTTGTCGTGCGGCGCCAGCTTGAAATTGGTGAACTGCCCCAGCACCACGGCCTTTTGCTGGGCCAGCACACCGGCATGCAGCAGCTGGGTCAGCATGCGTTCAATGCGGTAGGGATGCTCGTGCACATCTTCTACAAACAGCACTCCGCCCTTGACCTGCGGGAAATACGGCGTACCCACCAGCGATGCCAGCACTGCGAGGTTGCCGCCCCACAGGGTGGCGCTTTTCACATAGACGTTGGGCACAGCCGGCTTGCCAGTGGTGGCATGGGGCTTTTCCTTGTGCATGCGCCAGCCAGTGCCCTCGCCGTGACCGGTCAGCAGGTCTTCAAAGCAGGCTTCCATGATGTCGTCGGGCTCGCCCTCCACCCCAAAATCGGCCCCCAGTGAGGGCCCCGCCCAGGTGGTGGCCCCGGTTTGGGCCAACACGGCGGTCTGGAAGGCGGTAAAGTCGCTCACGCCCACAAAGTGCGTGCCCTTTTCGATGGCCTTGGCAACCGCCTTGTAGCGGATGCCCGGCAGGATGCGCGTGAGGCCATAGCCCCCGCGCGAGATCAGCGCCACATCGGCGCCGCTGGCCGCTGCACGGTGGATAGCAGCCAGCCGGGTGGCGTCGTCACCCGCAAAACGCGTGTGCGTGGCCAGCGCGTCCACATCCACCTCCACCTCATGGCCCTGGGCCTTGAGCCGCGCAATGCCTCGCTTGAAGGCCGCCTTGTCGCGCACGGCGCTGGAGGGCGAATAAATGTAGATGTGCTTGGGACCGTGGTCGTGGTCGCACTGGGAGTGGTCGTGATGGTGGTCGTGCAAAGCGCTCAGGCCCCGATGGGGCCTGCTCCGTAAACAGGGGGAATGCCCGGCGCCCCATGCAGTCAGGCGGCGCCAGCGGGCACATCAGTGGCTGAAGTATTCCACAGCCCGCGCGGCAATGGCCTCGCCATGCTCCTGAACAAAGTGGCCCGCATGGGGCAGCAACACCGGTTCGGGGCATCCACGGATGTGGCGTTGCAGCGCCCGCATGGTGGGCAACCCCAGCACCGGGTCTTGCGCACCCACCACCATCAGGCTGCGGCCTTGCCACTGGTGGTGCCAGAAGTCGCGGGCTGTACGCGATAGCGCCGCGCCGGCGTCGTCCAACGCGGCGGGGACACGTTCGGGAAACGCCCGCAGCGCGGCACGGTAACCCTTGTCGGGGAAAGGTGCATCGTAGGCCGCGCACTCAGCAGGGCTGAGGTGCGGATTGCCGCGTACCAACAGGCGCCCCACCCCGTACAACGGCTTGTCGCGGCACATCGCGCGCCAGTCCACAAAGCCCTGCGGCAATGGCGTGTCGCCCGTGGCCAACAGCGTGTTCATCACCAGCAGGCCGCCAAACCGCTCGGGCATCGCCATGGGCAGCGTGAGGCCCAGGATGCCGCCCCAGTCCTGCACCACCAGCACGACATTGCGCAGGTCCAGCCGCTCGACCAGCTCCAGCAGCACCTGGCGGTGCCATTCGAACTGGTGCGCCCCCTCCTTCTTGGGCTTGTCGCTTTTGCCAAAGCCGATCAGGTCGGGTGCCACCGCGCGGTCGCCCGCAGCCAGAAAGGCCGGCAGCATGCGGCGATAGAGGTAGCTCCAGGCCGGGTTGCCATGCAGGCACAGCCAGGTGCGGCGGGCATCGCGCGGGCCTTCATCCAGGTAGTGCAGACGCAAGCCCGCCAGACTGGGCAGGTCGCTGAGGTAGTGGGGAGCCCAGGGGTAGCCGGGCAGGTTCGCAAAAGCCTCCTCGGGTGTGCGCAAGGCATCGTCACGCAGGGGGTGGCGGGCCAATGCCTCGGCGCGTTGCTGGCGGCGGCGCTGCGCAAAAAAGTGGCTCAGCAGGCCACCACATTCTTCGGCCAGTACCCCGCCCTGCACCTCGGTCTGGTGGTTGATCTCGGCATGCCCAAACAGGTTGAGCACTGAGCCTGCCGCCCCGGTCTTGGGTTCCACCGCGCCATACACCACCCGCGCCAGCCGCGCGTGCAGCATGGCGCCACTGCACATGGCGCAGGGCTCCAGCGTCACATACAGGCTGCAGCCGTCGAGCCGGTAGTTGCCCAAGCGCTGGGCTGCCGCACGCAGGGCGACGATCTCGGCATGGGCCGTCGGGTCGTGGCCTTGCACCGGGGCATTGCGGCCAGTGGCGATGACCTGGCCGTCCTTGACCACGATGGCGCCCACGGGCACCTCGCCCGCGCTGGCTGCGGCTTGCGCCTCGGCCAGGGCCAGTCGCATCCAGTGCGCATCGTCGGCGGTTTTCATCACTATATTTTCAATAGCATCCAAGGCATGAAGTATCAGCGCTTGAAGCCGATCTGGCTCATTTTTTCTCGTCTTCGGGCATGGGGTGTGCCTGTTGCATCAGGCCTTCTACCTGCTGCTTGACCTGCTGCTGCATCTGCTGGCTCTGCTCACGCACCGTGCCGGTGGGTGCCGAAGCAGGGGCCGCCGCACCCGTAGCGGTCTGTAGCGCAGGCACGGGGGCACGCGTGGCCGCGAGTTGCTTCTTGGCCAGCAGGCCCACGATGGCCAGCACCACCACCAGTCCAACCAATCCAAACAGTGCGCGCATACCTGGGCTCCTTGGCGGGCGCCGGCGGCCCGCGGGTTCTTGCAATGGGGCCTGACTGTAAAGCCAAACGCCGCATGAACGCCGAATGCAAAAACGGCCGCACAAGGCGGCCGTTGGGGCAAGAGTGGTCAAGCCACCGAGGCGAACGGCCTCAGTTCAACGCCACGCGGCTGCCGTCCTTGAATGTGTACAAGGTCACGGCGGGGGTGGTCAGCTCGCCCTTGGCGGTGAAGGCAATGTTGGCTGTCACGCCCTTGTACTCGGTCTTGGCCAGGAAAGGCGTGAACACCTTGGGGTCCACCGAGTTGGCGCGCTTCATCGCGTCGGCCAGCACCATGGCAGCGTCATAGGCGTAGGGGCTGTAGATCTGGAACTGGCCGGGGAACTTGGCGTCGTAGCGCTTCTTCCAGTCCGAACCGCCCTGCATCTTGTCCACCGACGCACCGCCCGTGGCGCAGGTCACGTTTTTCAGCGCCGGCGTCTTGCCCGACAGTTCGGGCAGCTTCTCGGTGCACAGGGCATCGCCGCCAAAGAACTTCACGTTGCCCAGGCCCAGCTGCTCCATCTGGCGCAGCATGGGGCCGGCCTGCGCGTCCAGGCCGCCGTAGAAGATCGCGTCGGGCTTCTTGTTCTTGATGGCGGTGAGGATGGCCATGAAGTCGGTGGCCTTGTCGTTGGTGAACTCCTCGGCCACCACCTTCAGGCCCTTCTGCTGTGCCGTGGCCTTGAAGACCGAGGCCACGCCCTGGCCGTAGGCCGTGCGGTCGTCGATGATGGCCACGTTCTTGAGCTTGAGGTGGTCCGCGCCAAACAGCGCCAGCGCAGCGCCCAGCGCGTTGTCGTTGGCGATCAGGCGGAAGGTGGTCTTGTGGCCGGGCTTCGTCAGGTCGGGGTTGGAGGCCGAGGCCGTGATGTGCGGCAGGTCGCACTTGGCGTAGATGGCCGATGCGGGGATGGACGTGCCCGACTGCAGGTGGCCCACCACGCCCGCCACCTTCTGGTCGCAGAGCTTTTGCGCCACGGCGGTGGCCTGGCGCGGGTCGCCCGCGTCGTCTTCGGCCGCGATTTCAAACTTGATCTTCTTGCCACCGATGACGAGGTTTTGGGCGTTCAGGTCGTCAATGGCCAAGCGCACGCCGTTTTCCGTGTCCTTGCCGATGTGGGCAATGCCGCCCGACACCGGGCCTGCGTGGGCGATCTTGACGGTTTGCACGTCCTGGGCGGAGGCCAGGTTGGCCGCCAGCGCAAGGGCGGTCAGGGCAGAAATACGGAACAGGGGCGAAGAAGCGAAAACGGGGCGCAGCACAGTACAAAGTCTCCTGGGTCGGTCAAAGCAGTCTGTTGTGCACCGAACTTGTACACAACAAACCCTGCATCGTAGCCACCCGAACCCTCATTTCTGGAAAATTACTAAGCAAACTTAGTAATTTGCTCCAGCATTAACCGGGCTAATGCGTCCGGCGCGCACCGCCCGGCAAGCCAGGCTGGGATAATCACGCCCCATGTCCCTCCTGCCCCACCAGCTCGAACTGCTATCGCCTGCGCGCGACGCAGACATTGGCATTGAAGCCATCAACCACGGCGCCGATGCCGTCTACATCGGCGGCCCGGCCTTTGGCGCGCGGGCCAGCGCGGGCAATGACATCCGGGACATTGAGCGCCTGGTGAAGCACGCCCACCGCTTCAACAGCCGCATTTTCATCACGCTCAACACCATCCTGCGCGACGATGAGCTGGAGGCTGCGCGCCAGATGGCCTGGCAGGTGTACGAGGCTGGCGCGGACGCATTGATCATCCAGGACATGGGCCTGCTCGAAATCGACCTGCCCCCCATCCAGCTGCACGCCAGCACCCAAACCGACATCCGCACGCCTGAAAAGGCGCGTTTTCTGCAAGACGCAGGCCTGTCGCAAATCGTGCTGGCGCGCGAGCTCACGGTGCAGCAGATTGCCGCCGTGCACAAGGCGCTGGGCCCGGTGGATGCCCCCGGCCGCGCCAACATTGAATTCTTCATCCACGGAGCGCTGTGTGTGGCCTACAGCGGCCAGTGCAACATCAGCCATGCGCAAACGGGCCGCAGCGCCAACCGGGGCGACTGCAGCCAGGCCTGCCGCCTGCCCTACCAGGTGACGGATGCGCAAGGCCGCTTCATCGCGCACGACAAGCATGTGCTGAGCATGAAGGACAACAACCAGTCCGACAACCTGCGTGCTCTCATCGACGCAGGCGTGCGCAGCTTCAAGATCGAAGGGCGCTACAAGGACATGGGCTATGTGAAGAACATCACCGCCCACTACCGCACGCTGCTGGACGAGATCATCGAAGAGCGCGAGGCGCAGGGCCGGCCGCTGTCGCGCTCGTCCAGCGGGCGCACCACTTTCACATTCAAACCCGACCCGCTCCAGAACTTCAACCGCGAGTTCACCGACTACTTTGTCACCGGGCGCAAGGAAGACATCGGCGCCTTCGACACCCCCAAGAACCCCGGCCAGGCCATCGGCTGGGTGACCAAGGTGGGCCCCGACTTTGTGGAGCTGGAAGTGAGCGACCCCGCCACCGTGCTGCACAACGGCGATGGCCTGTGCTACTACGACCTGCACAAGGAGCTGGTGGGCATGGCCATCAACGTGGCCGAGCCGGTGTCGGCCCGCAGCGTGGGCCAGTGGCGCGTGTACCCCAAGGACCCGATGGAAGGCTTCAAGGATCTGCGCAAGGGCACCGAGGTCAACCGCAACCGCGACATGGACTGGGTGCGCACGCTGGAGAAAAAGTCCAGCGACCGCCGCATCGGCCTGTGGGCGCACCTGAGCGAAACGCCCACAGGCTTCAGCCTGATGCTGACCGACGAAGACGGCAACGTGGGCAGTGCCGACGTGCAGCAGCCCCACCAGCCCGCCACCGATGCCACCAAGGCCGAAGCCAGCCTGCGCGAGCAACTGGGCCGCTTTGGCGCGACGGTGTTTGCGGTGCACGACATTGCACTGCAGTTGTCGCAGCCGTGGTTTGTGCCCGCCTCGGTGCTCAACGCGCTGCGCCGCGATGCCGTGGCCGACCTGGAGGCCAACCGCGCCAGCAACTTTGCCCGCCTGCCGCGTGCGACACCGGTGGAGCCCCCTGTGCCCTACCCCGAGGACACGCTCTCCTTCCTGGGCAATGTGTTCAACCACAAGGCCCATGACTTCTACGTGCGCCACGGCGTGAAGGTGATCGCTGCGGCCTACGAGGCGCATGAAGAAGAAGGCGAAGTCAGCCTCATGATCACCAAGCACTGCGTGCGCTTTTCCATGAGCCTGTGCCCCAAGCAGGCCAAGGGCGTGACGGGCGTGCAGGGCACCATCAAGGCCGAACCCTTGATGTTGATCAATGGCAAGGAGAAGCTAACCTTGCGCTTTGACTGCAAGCCCTGTGAAATGCACGTGGTGGGCAAGATCAAGCGCCAGGTGCTGAACCAGGTGCCAGAAGCCCCGCTCCAGTTCTACAAAGCCCGGCCGCAAGTCGCGCACTAAGGCAACGCAAAGAAGTCCTTGCGTGGGCATGCGGCCCGTTTCACCGATCGCCGCATGTCCCCAACCACCGCGCCGCACCTGCACCCCACCGAGGCCGTCGCCCAGGCCCATGGCGTCGACCCTGACGCGGGCCTGCACGCCGACGAAGCGCAGCGCCGCAGCACCACCCATGGCGCCAACGAATTGGCCGCATCGCAAGACCGCCCCTGGTGGCGTCTGCTGGCCGACCAATTCAAAGACTTCATGGTGCTGGTGCTGCTGGGCGCAGCGGTCATCTCAGGGCTGGTGGGTGAGGTCACCGACACGCTGGTGATCCTTGTCATCGTGGTGCTCAACGCCGTCATCGGCTTTGTGCAGGCCTGGCGCGCCGACCAGGCCATGGCTGCATTGCGGCAACTGGCGGCGGCGCACGCCACCGTGCTGCGCGGCGGCATGGTACAGGTCCTACCCGCCACTGAGCTGGTGCCCGGCGACATCGTGCTGCTGGAGGCGGGCAACCAGATCCCGGCCGACCTGCGGCTCATCGAGATTGCGCAGCTGCAGGTGGATGAATCGGCCCTCACGGGCGAGTCCGTCACCGTGGCCAAACAGACCGAAGCCCTGGCGGCCGAAGACGTGGGCGCGCTGGGCGACCGCACCAACATGGCCTTCAAGGGCACCACGGCCACCCATGGCCGCGCACGCGGGCTGGTGGTGGCCACCGGCATGCACACCGAGCTGGGCAAGGTCGCCAAGCTGCTTGACACCGGCGACCGCAGCACGCCGCTGCAACTGCGCCTGGCGGCCTTTGGCAAGCGCCTCGCGATGGCGGTGCTGGGCATCTGCGCGGTGATCTTTGTGGTGGGCGTGCTGCGTGGCGAGGCCCCGTTGCTGATGGCGCTCACCGCCATCAGCCTGGCCGTGGCCGCCATCCCCGAGGCCCTGCCCGCCGTGGTGACCGTGCTGCTGGCCCTGGGCGCGCGCCGCATGGTGGCCGTGCACGCGCTGGTGCGGCGCCTGCCGTCGGTGGAGACGCTGGGCTCGGTCACCACCATCTGCTCGGACAAGACCGGCACCCTGACCCAAAACCGCATGCATGCCGAGCTGCTGCTGGCCCACGGCGTACGCTGGGTGCCTGGCGACCCCCTGCCCGGCACCGCCCACGCCGAGGCCCTGCGCGCTGCCGCGCTGTGCAACGACGCCACGCTACAGGCAAAGGCCGAAGATGGTCAGTCAGGCACCCAGTGGCTGGGCGACCCCACTGAAACCGCGCTGGTGCTGGCCGCCCACGCGGGCGGGCTGGATAAGGCCCTGCTTGACGCCGCCAGCCCCCGCGTGCAGGAGCAGCCCTTTGACTCCGACCGCAAGCGCATGACCACCTTCCACCGTGCGGCGCAAGGCTTTGTGGCCTACACCAAAGGCGCGCCCGAATCCGTGCTGCCCCGCTGCACCGCCCACTGGACGCCCGAAGGCGCAGCCGCACTCGACACCGCCAAGGTCCTCGGCACTGCCCAGCAGCTCGCAGCCCAGGGCCTGCGCGTACTGGCCCTGGCCCGCCGCAGCCACGCCCGCCTGCCCGACACCAACGACATCGACGCGGTGGAAAACCAGCTGGAGCTGCTGGGCCTGATCGCCCTCATCGACCCACCCCGCCCCGAGGCCCAGGCCGCAGTGCGCGACTGCATCAGCGCGGGCATCACGCCAGTGATGATCACGGGCGACCACCCCGCCACCGCGCGCGCCATTGCGCACCGGCTGGGTATCGTGCGCAGTGCCGATGCTCCGGTGCTGACCGGCGCCGACCTGGCCACATTGGACGATGCCGCGCTGCTGGCCAAGGTAGAGCAGGTGCAGGTCTATGCCCGCGTGGACCCGGCGCAGAAGATCCGCATCGTCGAGGCCCTGCAGGGCCAGGGCCATTTTGTGGCCATGACGGGCGATGGCGTGAACGACGCCCCGGCGCTCAAACGCGCCGACATCGGCGTGGCCATGGGACAGGGCGGCACCGACGTGGCACGCGAGGCATCCAGCCTGGTGCTGCTGGACGACAACTTCGCCACCATCGTCGCGGCGGTGCGCGAGGGCCGCCGCATCTACGACAACATCCGCAAGTTCGTGCGCTACGCCATGACGGGCAACTCGGGCGAGATCTGGACCATCTTTCTTGCGCCACTGTTGCTGTTGCCCATTCCGCTGCTGCCCATCCACATCCTGTGGGTCAACCTGGTCACTGACGGCCTGCCGGGCCTGGCACTGGCGGCCGAGCCGGCCGAGCGCGGCATCATGCAGCGCCCGCCCCGCGCGCCGCGCGAGAGCCTGTTTGCCCACGGCATGTGGCAGCACATCCTGGGCGTGGGCCTGCTCATTGGCGGGCTGTGTCTGGCCGTGCAGGCCTGGGCGCTGCACACCGGCCATGCGCACTGGCAGACCATGGTGTTCACCGTGCTCACGCTGGCGCAGATGGCGCATGTGATCGCCATCCGGTCCGAGTCCGAGCCCATCTGGCGTCTGGGCCTGTGGAGCAACCGCCCGCTGCTGGGCGCCGTGCTGCTGACCTTTGCGCTGCAGTTGGCGACCATCTATGTGCCCTGGCTCAACCCCATCTTCCGCACCGAGCCGCTGAGCCTGGGCGAGCTGGCGCTGTGCATCGGCGCCGCGCTGGTGGTGCTGGTGGTGGTCGAGATCGAGAAGGCCTGGCGACGCAGCCAGCCACAGCGGCGCACCACGCCAGAGTCCAGCGACAGCGCACTGGACGAGCCTGCGACCTGAGGGCACTCCCGGCACGCAAGAACGTCATAAGCACATAGCCAACGATTCGATGACGCCGTGGGCCAGCGGTGCCAGAATGGCCCGCGCCATCGGCACATACGGCTCCGCCCAGCACGGGTAGAGGCCGGTTGCCCCACTCCCTTCCCTTCAACGAAAGAGACAAGCTGCATGAAAATCGAGACCCTGGCCGTTCACGCTGGCTACAGCCCCGACCCCACCACCAAGGCCGTGGCCGTGCCCATCTACCAGACGGTGGCCTATGCGTTTGACAGCGCCCAGCACGGCGCCGACCTGTTCGACCTGAAGGTGCCGGGCAACATCTACACCCGCATCATGAACCCCACGACCGACGTGCTTGAAAAGCGCGTCGCGGCGCTCGAAGGCGGCATCGCCGCGCTGGCCGTGGCCTCGGGCATGGCAGCTATCACCTACGCCATCCAGACCATTGCCGAGGCGGGCGACAACATCGTGTCAGCCAGCACGCTGTATGGCGGCACCTACAACCTGTTTGCCCACACGCTGCCGCAGCAAGGCATCACCACCCGCTTTGCCGACCCGCGCGACCCGGCCAGTTTTGCGCATCACATCGATGCGCGCACCAAGGCCATCTTCATCGAGTCCATCGGCAACCCGCTGGGCAACGTGACCGACATCGCTGCCATCGCCAAGGTGGCGCATGACCACGGCGTGCCGCTGATCGTGGACAACACCGTGCCCAGCCCCTACCTGCTGCGCCCCATCGAGCACGGCGCCGACATCGTGGTGCACTCGCTCACCAAGTACCTGGGCGGCCACGGCAACAGCGTGGGCGGCGCGATTGTGGACAGCGGCAAGTTTCCGTGGGCGCAGCACAAGGCGCGCTTCCCGCGACTGAACGAGCCCGATGTGAGCTACCACGGCGTGGTCTACACCGAAGCCCTGGGCCCCGCCGCCTTCATCGGCCGTGCGCGCGTGGTGCCGCTGCGCAACACGGGCGCGGCACTGTCGCCGCAAAGCGCGTTCCTGATCCTGCAGGGCATCGAGACCCTGGCCCTGCGCATGGACCGCATCTGCGACAACACGCTGGCCATTGCCAAGTACCTGCAGAGCCACCCCAAGGTGGAATGGGTGCGCTACGCGGGCCTGCCCGACCACCCCGACCACGCGGTGGTGCAGCGCCAGTCGGGCGGCAAGGCCTCGGGCATCCTGAGCTTCAGTGTGAAGAACAGCGACGCAGACCCGCGCGCGGCCGGTGCGCGCTTCCTGGATGCTTTGCAACTCTTCACACGCCTCGTCAACATTGGCGATGCGAAGTCGCTGGCCACGCACCCAGCATCCACCACCCACCGCCAGCTCAACCCCGAAGAACTGGCCAAGGCCGGTGTGAGCGAAGGCATGGTGCGCCTGTCGGTCGGCATCGAGCACATCGATGACCTGCAGGCCGACTTGGCGCAGGCACTCGACAAGGTCTGATGTGCAAAGGGCCATGCGCCTCCCAAGCGCATGGCCAGGCACCCTTCAGCGTAGTTTTGAGGCTTTTTGGGCTCTTCTAGCGAATAGTAGTGATGGAAATCGCCGCACGTCTGTAAACGACGATTTCGAAGTACAACATTTATCGAGTGCATCACTAGCATTCGCTAGAAGAGCCGCTTTTTGCGTCCAAGCGCTAGTGGAATATGCGCTGACAGCTACATATTTAATAGCAAACAGGTTCACAGCGCATGGCGACATCGTCATGCCCGCCCCAGCGCGACAGGTCGATGGCGGTCAGCGCCGGGCGCTGGCCGTCTTCACCCGAGGTCGCGTGCCAGCCGAATGCCCGTGAACTGCCAGCGCGCCGTGGCCGGAAAGAAGTTGCGGTAGGTCAGCCGCTCGTGCCCTGGCGGCGTGGCGCTGGACGAACCCCGCAGCACGTACTGGTTGACCATGAACTTGCCGTTGTACTCACCCACGGCGCCGTCCGCCACCCGAAAGCCCGGGTATGGCGCGTAGCTGGACTGCGTCCACTGCCACGCAGCGCCGTGCCATTGCGCCGTGCCTGCGGTACCCTGCGCGGCCGCATGCTCCCATTCGGCTTCGGTGGGCAGGCGCGCGCCCACCCAGCGCGCGTAGGCATCGGCCTCGTAGTACGACAGATGTACCACTGGCTGCTCGCCCTGCAGCGGCTGCAGCCCCGCCAGCGTAAAGTGGTGCCAGGCGCCGTCGATGCGATGCCAGTACAGCGGCTGCTCCAGGCCCTGCGCCGCCCGCCAGTCCCAGCCTTCGGCCAGCCAGAGCAGCGGGTTGCGGTAGCCGCCCGCTTCCACAAACGCCAGGTACTCGGCCTGCGTTAACAGCCGCGAGGCCAGTGCATACGGGTGCAGATACACCCGATGGCGCGGGCCCTCGTTGTCAAAGGCAAAGCCGCTGCCTGCGTGGCCGATGTCGGTCAGCCCCGCGTCAAACGAGTGCCACGCCAGCGCCCCGGCGGGCTCCAGCGCCACAGCGTCAGACGCCTTGGCATAGGCGGGAAACAAGGGGTTGCAGGACAGCAGGTGCAGGATGTCGGTGAGTATCAGCTCCTGGTGCTGCTGCTCATGCTGCAGGCCCAGCTCGATCAGGCCGCGCAGCGCGTCGTCGTGCGCCACGGTGGGCCACAGGCGCGCCATGCGGGCGTCCACGTTGGCCCGGTAGGCGAGCACCTCGTCCAGCGATGGCCGCGTGAGCAGCCCGCGCTGCGGGCGCGGGTGCTTGGCGCCCACACCGTTGTAGTAGGAGTTGAACAGCACACGGAACGCCGGTGCAAACGGCTGGAAACCGGGCTCGTGGGCCTCAAGCATAAAGGTCTCAAAGAACCAGGTGGTGTGGGCCAGGTGCCATTTGGTGGGGCTGGCATCAGGCATGGACTGCGCGGCGCAGTCCTCGGGCGACAGCGGGGCCGCCAGGGCCAGCGAGCGGCCGCGCACGGCGGTGTAGCGCGCCAGCAGCGTGTCGAATGCGGGGGATGTCACGGTCATGAATACCACCGGTCAAGGACGGGCGTGGACCACTGCAAACCAGCCCCGCTCGTCCGTCCACGCCTGGGCCTGCTCAAAGCCGGCGCGCGCGAGCATGTCGGTGAACACGGGCAGCGGGTACTTGTAGCTGTTCTCGGTGTGGATGCGCTCACCCCGGTCGAACCTGCGACCGCCGCCGGGCCAGCATACCTCGGTGTCAGAGGCCGCCTCCAGGTGCATCTCGATGCGCGACGCCTCGGTGTTGAAGAACGCGCGATGCTGCCACTGCGCTACGTCAAAGTCGCTGCCGATCAGGCGGTTCACATGCCGCAGCACATTGCGGTTGAACTCGGCAGTGACCCCTGCGGCATCGTCGTAGGCGGCTTCGAGCACCGCCACGTCCTTGGGCAAATCGATGCCGATCAGCAGACCACCATCATCGTCCACCAGTTCGCGCATGTGGGCCAGCAGATCCAGCGCGTGCGGCGGGTCGAAGTTGCCGATGGACGAGCCCGGGTAGAACACCAGGCGCCCGGTGCGGGGAATGTCGTCGGGCAGTGACACACCCAGCGTCATGTCACCCGCCAGCGCGCGGGCATCCAGCGCCGGAAACTCATCGCGCAGCCCCTGCACCGCCTGCTCCAGAAAATCCGCCGAAATGTCCACGCCCACAAAACAGGCCGGCTGCACCAGGCGGCACAGGGTGCGGGCCTTCTGGCAGTTGCCTGCGCCCAGCTCGATCAGGGTGCGCCCCGGGCCAATGGCATGGGCAATGCTGTCCGCATGCGCCTGCATCAGCGCCATCTCGGTGCGCGTGGGGTAGTACTCCGGCAGGCGCGTGATGGCCTCAAACAGCTGGGAGCCGTGCTGGTCGTAAAAGTACTTGGGGGAGATGCGTGCGGGCCGCTGAGTAAGCCCGTGCGTGATGTCGGAATAGCGAGGCAGGAGCATGGGTCGTCAAGACGTTGGTGCGGCAGCGCCGCCGGTGGGTCAAAAGCAGAGGCGCCTGGGATGCCCGCCTTGCGGCACACCCCACGCGCTCCCCTGCCCCTCTCCCCATTGTGCGTTGCCTCGCTGACAGCCGTGTGTAGGCCATTTCCGCACCTGCCAAAAAAAAGGGCTGGCGCACGCGCCAGCCCTTCAGACCCTTGGAGAACTTTATCGTCAGGAACGCAGGGCCCGCCTGGGCCCTGTGCCCTTAGAAGCGCCAGCCCAGACCCACGCCCACCAGAACGGGGTCTACCTTGAAGGTGCCCAGCTTGGCACCGCCTGCGCTCACGTCGGTCTTGATGAAAACCTTTTTCACGTCGAAGTTGAGGTACAGGTTCTTGGCCAGCGGAATGTCCACGCCCACTTGCAGCGCGGGGCCGAAGCTGTTGCGGTCAATGCTCACGCCTGCGGGCAGGTTCACGCTGGAGAAGCGCGTGTAGTTCAGGCCCGCGCCCACATAGGGCTTGAAGCCAGGGGCGTCAAAGTGGTACTGCGCCAGCAGTGTGGGAGGCAGGTGCTTGAGGGTGCCGATAGCGGCGCCACCAGCGCTGAGCGTGTGCTTTTGCGGCACCGTGAGGATCAGCTCGGCCGCGATGTTCTTGTTGAAGAAGTAGGTCACATCCACTTCAGGGATGGTCTTGTTGTTGACCGACAGGCCCAGCGGCGTGCTGTCCTTGTTGGCGCTGTCCAGGTGCACCGCGCGTGCACGGACCATCCAGGGGCCTTCAGCCTGTTGCGCCAGGGCAGCGCCAGAAGAGAGGGCACAGAGAACGGCGACAGCCAGCAGGTTCTTTTTCATGGTATTTCGCATCGGTTGGACGGGGACGACCCCCGTGCATGCATTGAACCGCTGCGGCCCCCACCCGGCCTTGCCTTACCTCAAGCCATCGGTAGTAACCCTTAGACCTAGATCAAGGAATACCCACTATCAGGCTGTGGACTTGCCCCGCAGGCGCTGCACCAGCGTCACCCCGGCCAGCACCAGGCCACCCGCCACGATGCCCACCACGGCGTTCAGCAGGTTGGGCACCAGCACCGCCCACAGCCCGCCCAACGGCCACTGCGCGGCCGCCGTACCTGTAGCCTCGACCGCGTGGTGCAGCACCGGCACTCCGTGCACCAGAATGCCGCCGCCCACCAGGAACATGGCAGCGGTGCCTGCAATCGACAGCCCCTTCATCAGCCAGGGCGCCGCGCGCAAGATGCCCGCGCCCAAGGCACGCGCCGCGCTGCTGGCCTTATTGCTGAGCCACAGGCCCAGGTCGTCCAGCTTGACGATGCCCGCCACCAGCCCATACACACCGATGGTCATGATGACCGCGATGCCCGACAGCACGGTCAACTGCTGCACAAAGGGCGCGGAGGCCACGGTGCCCAGCGTGATCGCGATGATTTCGGCCGACAGGATGAAGTCGGTGCGCACGGCGCCCTTGATCTTGTCCTTTTCAAACGCCACCAGATCCACCGCTGGGTTGGCATTGGCCTTGGCATGGCTCTCGCGTTCGGCCTCGTCCTCGTGCTGCGCGTGCAGCAGCTTGTGCGCCACCTTTTCAAAGCCTTCAAAGCACAGAAAGGCGCCCCCCACCATCAGCAGCGGCGTCACGGCCCAGGGCGCAAAGGCGCTGATCAGCAACGCGGCAGGCACCAGGATGACCTTGTTGATGAGCGAGCCCTTGGCCACCGCCCACACCACCGGAATCTCGCGCTCGGCGCGCACGCCGGTCACCTGCTGGGCATTGAGTGCCAGATCATCCCCCAGCACGCCCGCCGTCTTCTGCGCGGCCACCTTGGTCATCACCGACACATCGTCGGCCATGGCAGCGCTCTTCTTGGCCGCCACCTTGGTCATCAAGGCCACGTCGTCGAGGATGGTGGCGATGTCGTCGAGCAAAGCAAGCAGGCTGCCAGTGGCCATGAAGAGTCCTTGGGATGGGTCGTAAAAAAGCGGCCAACATGCCGCCGGTGTGCGCCGCACTATAGCAACGCACAGACACCCCAAGCGCCAGCAGCGGCGCCAGGTGTGCGTAGGAGAGCAGGAAAGCGCAGGCGACGTGCCCGCTCTGCCGCACCTCACCCAACGCGAGAAGGATGGTGCTAACCCTTGGCGCCTTTGGAAGCGTCCGCATGGAGGTCAAAAACCAGCGAGCGCAGCCACTGGTTCGCCGGGTCCTTGTGGAACTTGGCGTGCCAGAACATGTTGATGGCGATTTTGGGCAGCTTGACCGGGTGCGCCAGGTACCGCAGTTCAAAGGGGACGGCCATGCGCTCGGCCAGCCGCTCCGGCACCGTGGCCACCAGATCGGTGGACTGCAAGATGTGGCCCACGGCAACGAAGTGAGGCACTTTGAGTTTCACCTGCCGCTGCGGCGAGTGGTTGTCCAGTATCTCGTCCACCTGCCCATGGCCGGTGCCCGCAGAGACGATGGCCACATGGTCCGCACCGAAGAAGTCCTGCAGGCGGATCTTTTTCTGATCCAGCCGATGGCCTTTGCGAAACATGCAGACGTAGTTCTGCTCGAACAGACGGCGCTGAAAAAAGCCCGCCTTCAGCTGCGGCAGCAGGCCCACGGCCAGGTCCACCTGGCCCGACTCCATGGCGTCCTTCAGGTTGGTGGCCGTATTGCGCACGGTGCTGATGGTGACCGAGGGCGCGACTTCTTCGATGCGCTGCATCAGTTGCGGCAGAAAGTAGATCTCGCCAATGTCCGTCATGCCGACGGTGAAGCTGCGTTTGCTGGTGCGCGGGTCGAACGTGTTTCTGGCGTTCACGGCTCCATGAATCATGCCCAGCGCATACCCCACCGATTCCGCCAGTTGTTCTGCAAACGGCGTGGGCTGCATGCCGCTGGCCGTGCGGGTGAACAGCTCGTCGTCAAACAGCTTGCGCAGCCGCGCCAGCGCATTGCTCACCGCAGGCTGGCCAAGGCCCAGGTTTTCCGCCACCTTGGAAACCTTGCGTTCGGCCAGGAGCTGGTTGAAGACCACCAGAAGATTCAGATCAATGTCCTTCAGCTCCATCGATTGCATCCGTAACTATTGATTTGGATGATATTCAACATTCACATCATCGCGTTGACTGATTTTCTCGCCGATCTGATCATCGCCTCCATCGACCCCTTCCCGGGGAATCGACCCACAAAAACATCAGAGACAACACCCGAGACAACGGACGATGGAAATCCACGTACGCCCCTTGCAGCGCACGCTCAACGTCGCTCCTGGCGCCAATCTGCTCGACGCGTTGCGCAACAACGATGTGCCGATTTCACACAGCTGCATGGCCGGGCGGTGCGGCACCTGCCGCTGCAAGATCGTGGCAGGACAGGTGCTCGACTCAGGGCGCGAGGTCCAGCAACCGCTGACGGCACAAGACTCCTACGTCCTGGCCTGCCAGACCTTCGTGACGGAGCCCTGCACGGTAGAGATCCCCGAACCCGACGAAGTGGTCGTGCACACGGCACGCATCATCAAGGCCACGGTGGTGGCCATAGAAGATCCCACCCACGACATCAAGCGGCTGGTTCTCCAGCCCGCTAAAGCACTCGATTTTTCGCCCGGCCAGTATGCGCAGCTGCAGTTCACGCCAGCGCATGTGCGGCCCTATTCCATGGCGGGCACACCCCAGGACGACATGCTGGAGTTCCACGTTCGACTGGTCCCGCAAGGCCGTGTCACCGGCTATGTGGCGAACGAGCTTCGCGTGGGCGATACGGTGCGCGTGAGCGGTCCGATGGGCTCTGCCTACCTGCGCCGCCAACACACAGGGCCCATGCTGTGCGTAGCAGGCGGCACAGGGCTGGCGCCGATTTTGTCCATCGTTCGCGGCGTGGTTGCCGCCGGCATGGGCAACCCCATCCACCTGTACTTCGGCGTGCGGTCCGAGCGCGATGTCTATGGCGTGGAATGGCTGCAAGCGCTACAGCGCCAGCACCCACAGCTTCAGGTGCACGTCGTGGTCGCGTCCGGCCCGGCACAAGGGCATCGCACCGGCTTGGTGACCGACGCCATTGCCCGGGACTGGCGCAGCCTGGAAGGCTTTCGCGCCTACCTCTGCGGCGCGCCGCCGATGGTCGAGGCCACTGCCTTGCTGGTAAGGCAAATGGGCGTGTTGCCAGAGCAGGTGTACGCGGATGCGTTTTATGCCAGTGGCACGTGAGCCCCACAAAACAACCCAGGAGACAGCAATGAGCACACCCGCCAAGGAAGTCTTTCCCAGCCAGATGCGATGGGAAACCGAAGGCAGCAGCCGAATACCGTTCATGGCCTACACCGGTGAAGACCTGCACAAGAAGGAGCTGGAGCGCTTCTTCTACCGGCAGCACTGGAACTATGTCGGGCTGGAGGCCGAGGTGCCGAACGTGGGCGACTTCAAGCGCACGGTAGTGGGAGAACGCTCGGTCATCATGGTCCGCGACGCGAGCGGCATCCAGGTGGTCGAGAACGTGTGCGCCCACCGCGGCATGCAGTTCTGCCGCGAGCGCCATGGCAACAAGAAGGACTTTGTCTGCCCCTACCACCAGTGGAGCTACACGCTACAAGGCGATCTGCAAGGGGTGCCCTTTCGCCGTGGCGTCAAGCAGGACGGCAAAATCAACGGGGGCATGCCAGCAGATTTCCAGACGGCGGACCATGGCCTCAACAAACTCAAGGTGGCCACCCGGGGCGGCGTGGTGTTTGCCAGTTTTGACCACGATGTGGAATCGCTCGAAAACTTTCTGGGGCCGGACATCCTGTCGTACTTTGACCGGCTCTTCAACGGCCGGCGCCTGACGATACTGGGCTACAACCGCCAGCGCATTCCGGGCAACTGGAAGCTCATGCAGGAGAACATCAAGGACCCCTACCACCCCGGCTTGCTGCACACCTGGTTTGTGACGTTTGGCCTCTGGCGGGCAGACAACAAGAGCGAGCTGAAGATGGATGCACGCCACCGGCATGCCGCCATGATCTCCACCCGGGGCCAAGCGGGAAAGGCCGAACAGGTCACCCAGGTGTCCAGCTTCAAGGAGAGCATGCAGCTCCACGACGCGCGGTTTCTGGACATCGTGCCCGAGCCCTGGTGGGGCGGGCCCACAGCGGTCATGATGACGGTGTTCCCCAGCGTCATCTTTCAGCAGCAGGTCAACAGCGTCTCCACGCGGCACATCCAGCCGGACGGGCACGGGGCCTTCGATTTCGTATGGACGCACTTCGGGTTTGAGGACGACAGCGCGGAGATGACACAGCGCCGTCTGCGGCAGGCCAACCTGTTCGGCCCGGCGGGGTTTGTGTCTGCCGACGACGGGGAGGTGATCGAGTTTTCGCAAGAAGGTTTTGAAAGCAAGCCCTACCACCGCGCCCTGGCCGAGTTGGGGGGAAAGACGGTGGAGAACACCGATCACATGGTGACCGAAACACTCATCCGCGGCATGTACGCGTATTGGCGTGAAGTGATGGAGGGCTGACCATGAGCACTGCGCCCCACATTGCTTTTGATGATTACCTGGCCATCTCGCGCCTGTATTCCGAGTACGCGCTGGCAGTGGACTCTGGTGACTGGGACCTGTGGCCCGAATTCTTCACGGAGGACTGCACGTACAAGCTGGTGCCCCGCGAGAACCACGAACGCGGATTCCCCCTCGCAACACTGCTGTTCGAAAGCAAAGGGATGCTCAAGGACCGCGTCTACGGCATCCGCGAAACGCTGTTCCACGACCCCTACTACCAGCGCCATGTGGTCAGCGCGCCCGTGGTCCTTGCCGCGACCGAGAACCGTTTCGAGGCCCAGGCGAACTACGCGGTGTTCCGCACCAAGCTCTCGCGCGAATCCACGGTGTTCAACGTGGGAAGGTACATCGACGTGATCGAACGCACCCCGGCAGGGCTCAAGTTCGCGACGCGCATTTGTGTGTACGACAGCGAAATGATCCCCAACTCCATCATCTACCCCATCTGAACCACCATGAACGAAACCTCCTGGATCGACGCAGCCAGCGAAGCCGAAGTACCCGACGACGATGTCATCGGGTTGCAGGTGGGTGAGCACAACATTGCGCTGTACAAGGTGGATGGCAGTGTGTTTGCGACCGACAACATCTGCACCCACGGGCACGCGCGCCTGTGCGATGGCTTTCTGGACGGCCATGAAATCGAGTGCCCCCTGCACCAGGGGAAGTTCGATGTCCGCAATGGCAGCCCCACCTGCGCACCGGTCACCGAGCCATTGAAGTGTTACCCCGTGCGCATCGACAGAGGGCGCGTGTTTCTTCAGATGGACGACAGGGCATGAACCCCACCTGAAGAAAACTGTAGCCGCTGAACCTGCGGTGTTCAGCGGCTACTGATATCAAGCATGAGCACCCTGCAGCGCAGGGTGCCTCAACCCATCACCCCACCCACTTGCGCGCGTTGCGCCAGATGCGCATCCAGCCGCTGTACTGGGCCTTGTCCTCGCTGGTCCAGCTCATCTGCACGTTGCGGAACACGCGCTCGGGGTGCGGCATCATGGCCGTGAAGCGGCCGTCAGCCGTGGTCACGGCCGTCAGGCCGCCCGCACTGCCGTTGGGGTTGAACGGGTACTGCTCCGTCGCGCGACCGTGGTTGTCCACGTAGCGCATGGCGGCGATGGCCTTGTCGGCATTGCCACGGTACTTGAAGTTGGCATAGCCCTCACCATGCGCCACGGCGATCGGCAGACGGCTGCCCGCCATGCCTTGCAAGAACAGGCTGGGGGATTCGAGCACTTCCACCAGCGACAGGCGGGCCTCGAAGCGCTCGCTCTGGTTGGTGGTAAAGCGCGGCCAGTCTTGCGCGTCGGGGATGATGTCGGCCAGCTCGGCAAACATCTGGCAGCCGTTGCACACGCCCAGGCCGAACGTGTCCGTGCGGCCAAAAAAGCCCTGGAACTGCGCAGCCAGCACCGGATTGAAGGTGATCGAACGCGCCCAGCCGATGCCCGCGCCCAGCGTGTCGCCGTAGCTGAAGCCACCGCAGGCGACCACGCCCTTGAAGTCTTCGAGCTTGACGCGGCCGGTCTGCAAGTCGGTCATGTGCACGTCGTAGGCCTCAAATCCCGCCTCGGTGAAGGCGTAGGCCATTTCGATGTGTGAGTTCACCCCCTGTTCACGCAGGATGGCGACCTTGGGCTTGGCGAGGTTCAGGTACGGCGCGGCCACGTTGTCGGCCGTGTCGAACGTGAGGTGCACGTGCATGCCGGGGTCGGTGGGCTCGCCCGCTGCGGCGTGCTCCGCATCGGCATTGGCGGGGTTGTCGCGCTGCTGGCAGATCTTCCAGCTCACGGCGTCCCACACCTGGTGCAGGTCGGCCAGCGAGGCACTGAAAACGGCCTTGGCATCGCGCCACACCTGCAGCTCGCCCTTGCCCGCATCGATGGACGACGAGGCGGGGCGGGTCTTGCCGATGAAGTGGCTGAACTTGGACAGGCCGTGCTCGCGCAGGGTCTGCATCACCTCATTGCGCTCGCTGGTCTTGACCTGCAGCACCACGCCCAGTTCTTCGTTGAACAGGGCTTTGAGCGTGAGTTCTTCGCGGCGCGCGCTGACCTGGCCCGACCAGTTCTTGGCATCGCCCACTTCGGCGCGGCTGTCGCTGATACCGTCGCCTTCGATCACCAGCAGGTCCACATTGAGCGACACACCCACATGGCCTGCAAACGCCATTTCTGCCACTGCGGCCAGCAGGCCACCGTCGCTGCGGTCGTGGTAGGCCAGGATTTGGCCCTTGGCGCGCAGTGCGTTCACCGCGTTGACGAGGTTGACCAGGTCTTTGGGGTCGTCCACATCAGGCACCACATCGCCGCTCTGGTCCAGCGTCTGGCCCAGAATGCTGCCGCCCATGCGGTTCTGGCCCTTGCCCAGGTCGATCAGCACCAGGGTCGTGTCGGCCTCGGTGGCGTCGAGCTGGGGTGTGAGCGTGCCGCGCACGTCGGACAGTGAAGCGAATGCGCTCACGATCAGGCTGACGGGCGACGTGACCTTCTTCTTGTCGCTGCCGTCCGACCATTGGGTGCGCATGGACAGGCTGTCCTTGCCCACGGGGATGGAGACGCCTAAAGCGGGGCACAGCTCCATGCCCACGGCCTTCACGGTTTCGTACAGCGCGGCGTCTTCGCCGGGCTCGCCGCAAGCGGCCATCCAGTTGGCCGAGAGCTTCACGCGGGGCAGCTCGATGGGCGCGGCCAGCAGGTTGGTGATGGCCTCGGCCACGGCCATGCGGCCCGATGCGGGCGCGTTGATGGCGGCCAGCGGCGTGCGCTCGCCCATGCTCATCGCTTCACCTGCAAAGCCTTTGTAATCGGCCAGCGTCACGGCGCAATCGGCCACGGGCACCTGCCAGGGGCCGACCATCTGGTCGCGGTGGCTGAGGCCGCCCACGGTGCGGTCGCCGATGGTGATGAGGAAACGCTTGGACGCCACCGTGGGGTGGGCCAGCACGTCGATCACGGCCTTTTGCAGCGGCACGCCGGTCAAGTCCATCGGAGCGAATTCGCGCACCACGGTCTTCACGTCGCGGTGCATCTTGGGCGGCTTGCCCAGCAGCACGTTCATGGGCATGTCCACGGGCAGCTTCTGGTCGTCGGCCGTGGCAGCGGGGTCATGCAGTACCAGCTGGCGCTCTTCGGTGGCCGTGCCGATCACGGCAAAGGGGCAGCGTTCGCGTTCGCAGAATGCCTGGAAAAGGGGCAGCGACTCGGGTGCAATCGCGAGCACGTAGCGCTCTTGCGACTCATTGCTCCAGATTTCCTTCGGGCTCATGCCCGACTCTTCAAGCTGCACGGCGCGCAGGTCAAAGCGGGCGCCACGGCCTGCGTCGTTGGTCAGCTCGGGGAAGGCGTTGGACAAACCGCCTGCGCCCACGTCATGGATGGCCAGGATGGGGTTGGCCGCGCCCTGCGCCCAGCAGTGGTTGATGACCTCCTGCGCTCGGCGCTCGATCTCGGGGTTGCCGCGCTGCACCGAGTCAAAGTCCAGCTCGGCCGCATTGGTGCCGGTGGCCATGGAGCTGGCAGCACTGCCGCCCATGCCGATGCGCATGCCGGGGCCGCCCAGCTGGATGAGCAGCGAGCCGGCGGGGAACTCGATCTTCTTCGTCAGCTCGGCGTCGATCACGCCCACGCCGCCCGCGATCATGATGGGCTTGTGGTAGCCGCGCTGCACGCCGCCCACGTTTTGCTCGTATTCGCGGAAGTAGCCATTCAGGTTGGGGCGGCCGAACTCGTTGTTGAACGCGGCGCCGCCCAGGGGCCCTTCGACCATGATCTGCAGCGGGCTGGCAATGTGCTCAGGCTTGCCCACGGTGCTGCCCCAGAGCTTGGACACGGTGAAACCCGTGAGGCCCGCCTTGGGCTTGGAGCCCCGGCCGGTGGCGCCTTCGTCACGGATCTCTCCGCCCGCGCCGGTCGATGCTCCCGGGAAGGGCGAGATGGCCGTGGGGTGGTTGTGCGTTTCCACCTTCATCAGCACATGCTGGGTGACGCTACTTTTTTGATAGCTATTAGCGCTTGATTCACTAGCGCTTGCGGCCATTTTTGCTACAAAACGCTCGACCTGATGGCCTTCCATGACCGAGGCGTTGTCCGAATACGCAATCACCGTGTGCTGGGGCGCCAGCTGGTGCGTGTTGCGGATCATGCCGAACAGGCTCTTGTCCTGCGCCACGCCGTCGATGGTGAACTGGGCGTTGAAGATCTTGTGGCGGCAGTGCTCGCTGTTGGCCTGCGCGAACATCATCAACTCCACGTCGGTGGGGTTGCGCTTCAGGCCGGTGAAGGCGGTCACGAGGTAGTCGATTTCATCGTCGGCCAGCGCCAGGCCGAAGCGGGTGTTGGCCGCTTCGAGTGCAGCGCGACCACCGGCCAACACATCCACATGCTCCATGGGGGCAGGCTGCAGCTCGGTGAACAGGGCTGCGGCGGCGCTGCGGTCGGCCACCACGGATTCGGTCATGCGGTCGTGCAGCAGCGCGGCGATCTGGCCCAGTTGCTCGGCCGTCAGATCGGGCGTCTTGCCCAGCAGGCCCGATTTCAGGCTGATGCGGTATTCGGTGATGCGCTCAACACGGCGGATGGCGATGCCGCAGTTGCGCGCAATGTCGGTGGCCTTGGAGGCCCAGGGCGACAGGGTACCCAGGCGGGGCGTGACGATGAGGACGGCGCCATCTTCGGGGCCTGCGTAGGGGTCGCCGTAGGTCAGCAGCGCGGCCAGACGTTCTTGTTCGGCGGGCGTGGGGGCCGCATCGGTGGCGACAAGATGCACGAAACGCGCTGCAATGCCGCTGATCTTGGGGTGGATCGCCTCCAGGGCGGGTTGAAGTTGCTGGGCGCGGAAGGTGCTGAGGGCGTTGCCGCCCGCCAGCGTGGTCATGTGCAAGGTCACGGTAGCGGCCTGTTGGGGGGTGTCAGGGGTAGAGGGTGGCTCCGGGTGCCAGCGTGCAACCAGCACCGGAGCCCTCCATTTTACCGGGCAAGCCCAGGCCGCCTGCGCGGCCGGGGGGCCGATGGGATAATTGCGGCATGAGCATCACCATCAAAAGCGCCGAGGACATCGAGGGCATGCGCGTGGCCTGCCGCCTGGCCTCCGAAGTGCTGGACTACATCACGCCGCACATCAAGCCCGGCATCACCACCAAAGAGATCGACCGCCTGGGCGCCGAATGCATGGCCCAGCAGGGCACCATCTCGGCCACCGTGGGCTACCAGCCACCGGGCTACCCGCCCTACCCGGCGTCGCTGTGCACCTCGGTCAACCATGTGGTGTGCCACGGCATCCCCAACGACAAGCCGCTCAAGAAGGGCGACATCGTCAATGTGGACGTGACCGTGATCACCAAGGACGGCTGGTATGGCGACAACAGCCGCATGTTCCTGATCGGGGAATGCTCGATCGCCGCCAAGCGCCTGTCAGCGCTGACGTTCGAAGCCATGTGGCATGGCATCGTGCAGGTCAAGCCTGGCGCACGCCTGGGAGATATCGGCCATGCGATCCAGAAGTTTGCCGAAGGGCACGGCTTCTCGGTGGTGCGCGAGTTTTGCGGCCATGGCATCGGCAAAAAATTCCATGAAGAGCCCCAGGTGCTGCACTACGGCAAGCCCGGTACGCTCGAAGAGCTGGTGCCCGGCATGGTCTTCACCATCGAGCCCATGATCAACGCCGGTCGCCGCGAGGTGAAGGACTTTGGCAACGACGGCTGGACCATCGTGACCAAGGACCACAGCCTGTCGGCGCAATGGGAGCACACGGTGCTGGTCACGCCTACGGGGTACGAGGTGATGACGCTGTCGGCTGGATCGCCGCCCCTGCCGTCCTTTGTGACAGCCACCAAGACCTGAGGCGACGGCGGGGCCACCGGGTCCCGCGCCTTTGGCTGCCGCTTGCACAACTCTTGCATGGCTTTTTCATGGCCTCCCACGATACTTACCGACCATGACTGAACTCCATGCCCTGCGCGACGCCTACCGCAGCGACAAGGCCGCGCTGCTGGCTGCCATGCAATCCACCGGCGCATCAACGCGCGGCATCCGGGTGCTGCTGCGCAAGCTGTCGTCGCTGGCGGGCAACCTGCTGCAAACCCTGTGGCAACGCGCCCAACTGCCCGATGACATGGCCCTGGTGGCGGTCGGCGGCTTCGGGCGCGACCAGCTGTTCCCCTACTCCGATGTCGATGTCCTGCTGCTGCTGCCCGACGGCACGGCGCCCGAGGCCGGCAGCGCCTTGCGCACCAAGCTCGAAGGCTTCATTGGCAGCTGCTGGGACACGGGCCTGGAGATCGGGTCGAGTGTGCGCACGGTGGCCGAGTGCCTGGCCGAGAGCGCGGGCGATGTCACCGTACAGACCTCGCTGCTCGAATCGCGGCTGGTGTGCGGCAATGCCGCGCTGTTTGCAGAGTTCCAACGCCAGTACCGCGCGCAGATGAACCCCCAGGCGTTTCTGGTCGCCAAGACGCTTGAGATGCGCCAGCGCCACACCAAGTACGAGAACACGCCTTACTCCCTGGAGCCTAACTGCAAGGAGTCGCCCGGCGGTCTGCGCGACCTGCAGATGATCCTGTGGGTGTCCCAGGCGGCCGGTCTGGGCAGCAACTGGAAGGAGCTGGCCGCCAGCGGCATGGCCACGGCCTTCGAAGTGCGCCAGATCGAGCGCAATGAGGCGCTGCTCTGCCTGATCCGAGCCCGCCTGCATGCAGCGGCCGTGCGGCACGAAGACCGGCTGGTGTTCGACTTGCAGACCGCGGTGGCCGAGTCGTTCGGCTACCGTTCGCAGGCACCCGACGGCTCTCGCCTGCCCATGCGCGCCAGCGAAAGCCTGATGCGCCGCTACTATTGGGCGGCCAAGGCCGTGTCGCAGCTCAGCCAGATCCTGCTGCTCAACATCGAAGAGCGCCTGAACCCATCGACCCACGAGCCACGTCCGATCAACGAGCGCTTCTTCGAGAAGGCGGGCCTCATCGAAGTGGCGAGTGACGACCTGTACACCCGCGACCCGCATGCGATCCTGGAGACCTTTCTGCTCTACCAGACCACCGTGGGGCTCAAAGACCTGTCGGCGCGCACCCTGCGCGCGCTGTACAACGCCCGCGGCGTGATGGACAGCGCCTTCCGGCGCGACCCGGTCAACCGTGATGCCTTCATGCGCATCCTGCAGCAGCCCTCGGGCATCACCCATGCCATGCGGCTGATGAACCAGACCTCGGTGCTGGGGCGCTACCTGTGGCCGTTTCGCCGCATCGTGGGGCAGATGCAGCATGACCTGTTCCACGTCTATACGGTGGATCAGCACATCCTGATGGTGCTGCGCAACGTGCGACGGTTCTTCATGGCCGAGCATGCGCACGAATACCCGTTCTGCTCGCAGCTGGCGGGAGGGTGGGACAAGCCATGGATTCTTTACGTGGCGGCCCTGTTCCACGACATTGGCAAGGGGCGCGGCGGCGACCACTCGCAAATTGGCGCAGAGGAGGTACGGCGCTTTTGCCGCCAGCACGGCGTAGACCGCGAAGATGCCCGGCTCATCGAGTTTCTGGTGCGCGAACACCTGACCATGAGCACCGTGGCGCAAAAGCAGGACTTGAGCGACCCCGATGTGATCGGCGCCTTTGCGCACCGTGTGGGCAACGAGCGCAACCTCACAGCCATGTACCTGCTCACCGTGGCGGACATCCGCGGCACCAGCCCCAAGGTCTGGAACGCCTGGAAGGGCAAGCTGCTGGAAGACCTGTACCGCGCGACACTGCGCACCCTGGGTGGCCGTGCACCCGATGCAGCCGCCGAGATCGAGGCCCGCAAGCGCGAGGCGCTGGTGCTGCTAGCGCTCAACGCCCTGCCCTTTGAAGCGCACAAGGCGCTGTGGGCCACGCTCGACGTGAGTTACTTCATGCGCCATGACGCGGCCGACATTGCCTGGCACACGCGTCATCTTTCGCGCCACGTGGGCACCGCCAAACCGGTCGTGCGCGCCCGCCAGTCGCTGGCGGGTGATGGGCTGCAGGTGATGGTCTACGCGGCCGACCAGGCCGACCTGTTTGCCCGCATCTGCGGCTACTTTGACCGCGTGGGCTTCAGCATCCTGGATGCGCGGGTGCACACCGCCAACAACGGCTATGCGCTCGATACCTTCCAGGTGGTGGCCTCTTCTGCATCCGAACAGCCCGGGCACTACCGCGAGCTGACCCACATGGTCGAGAGCGACCTGATGCGCGTGATCGAGGAAGGCGGCCCGCTGCCCGAGCCCACCCGCAAACGGGTATCGCGCCGGGTCAAGAGCTTCCCGGTCGCACCCCGCGTGACCCTGCGGCCCGATGAAAAAGCGCAGCGTTGGCTGCTGGCCATTTCTGCCAGCGACCGTGCGGGCCTGCTGTATCTGGTGGCCCGCATCCTGGCGCAGCACCACCTGAGCGTGCAACTGGCCAAGGTCAGCACCCTGGGCGAACGGGTGGAAGACACCTTCCTCATCCAGGGCCCCGAGCTGCAGAACAACGCGCGCCAGATCCAGATCGAGACCGAACTGCTGCAGGAACTGTCATCCTGACCCGGCGGGCGTGGGCCAAGGGTGTAGGTCAGGCTCAGTCGTCCTCGTTGGCGCTGATCTCCGGGAACAGCACCTCGGTGAACCCGAACTGCGTGAAATCACGCACCCGCATGGGGTACAGCTTTCCGATCAGGTGATCACACTCATGCTGCACAACGCGCGCATGAAAGCCGTCTACCGTGCGGTCAATGGGATCGCCATACAGGTCAAAGCCTGTGTAGCGGATGCGTGACCAGCGGGGCACCTTGCCACGCAAACCCGGCACGGAGAGGCACCCTTCCCAGTCTTCTTCCTCTTCTGCCCCCAGAGGCGTGATCACCGGGTTGAGCAGGACGGTGGGTGGCACCAGCGGCCGGTTCGGATAACGCGGGTTGCGGTCGTTCGAGCCAAAAATGACCAGTTGCAGATCCACCCCGATCTGCGGTGCGGCCAGCCCGGCTCCGTTCACCGAGGCCATGGTCTCGAACATGTCGCGCACCAGCTGGTGCAACTCATCGGTGTCGAATGCGGTCACTGGCTGGGCCACGCGCAGCAGGCGGGGGTCGCCCATTTTCAGGATGGTGTGGATGGTCATGTCGTGAGGGAGTTGGATGCAGCACAAGCCGCTCGCATGGCGGCGTGCCGGTCAGGATAACGTGCAGTACGACTCCGCGCCGCAGCACTGGCTTGTGAATGGACCTGGCAGTTTTTTGATTGAGACCCAATTTTGTGTATATAATCTAAGTCTTGTTCCTCGATAGCTCAGTCGGTAGAGCGCCGGACTGTTAATCCGTAGGTCCCTGGTTCGAGCCCAGGTCGAGGAGCCAAGAATTTGCAGGCCCTGCATGAGTAAAGCAGGGCCTTTCAATTAGTTAGTCGATAGATACCGATCATTCCTCGATAGCTCAGTCGGTAGAGCGCCGGACTGTTAATCCGTAGGTCCCTGGTTCGAGCCCAGGTCGAGGAGCCATTTTTCGGCACTGTGAATCTTTGCGCGGTGGTTGTGCCTTACCAGGCACTCAGGGTGGTAGTCCACCACCACCTCGCTGTCGGTCACAGTGATTTCCCGGACGAACGACCCCACAAACTCGCGCAGTTTTTTGGGGTCTTCGCAATTTAGGACGATATCCCGCAGTACCTCGGCCGCTTCGGCCGGGTCTACCTCGGGCTGCTCGTTCGCACTCATCCTCTCGTTCTCAAGATCAACCAGACTGGCCTCCAGGCTGCGTATGCGGTCGTTCCATTCCCGGAGCCGCTGGGTGATATCGCCCAGGTTCGGTGCGTCCTGGCCGTGCAGCTCCAGGACAGAGAACAAGTTCGACCGCGCTTTTTCAGCCACACGAAGCTCGGCCACGATTGTTTTGCGCCGGTCTGAGCGGTCTTTCGCCCACGTCTCGCGCGTCTGGTAGGCCTGGGCCACCACGTCGGCCATGCGCTCAGGTGTCATCACCTGGTCCAGCAGCTCGGCCAGCATCCACTCGTCAAACAGTTCTGCCCGCACCTTGCCAAAGCCGCAGCGGTGCTTGCCCACCAGGCTATTGCGGCACCCGTAGTAGTGGTAGACCTTGCTGCGGCCCGTACCGCTGCAGGTCTGCAGGCTGGCATCGCACAGCCCGCACTTCAGCAGGCCGGTGAAGGCAAAGTTGCTGCGCGGCTGGCCGCCCACATTGGCAGGTTTGCGTTTTTCCAACACCTTTTGCACCCTTTCAAAGTCCTCTTCACTCACCAGCGCACTGTGGCTCTTCACCTTGATCCAGTCCTCTGGCGGGTTCGGCGTGCGCTTGTTGGTACGGTTGAAGATGGTCCAGCCCGCATACACCTCGTTCTTGAGGATGTAGGTCAACGTGTTCTTGCTGAACGACTGCCCGCGCAAAGTCAACCCCGTGCCATTCAGGTGCAGGGCAATCGTTTTGGTCCCGCAGCCCTGCAGCGCCATCGTGAAAATCTGCCGCACCGTGTTGGCTTCTGTGGGGTGCTGCCCCAGCCGTTTCCGCTTGCCATCGGAGACGACGACATAGCCAAACGGCACGCGCCCCCCCAAAAAGTAGCCATCCTTGGCAGCCTTGAGCATCGAGCGGCGGGTGTCACTGGCGACCTGGCGCGAGTAGCGCTCATCGATCACCGAGCCAATGGCATCGATAAACCAGCCGTCATCCGTGCCAATGTCCACCTCTGTGCTGGAGTAAATCAGCCGCGTGTTGTACCGCTGCAGCACCGCCTTGTAGTGCCCAGCGTCGAGGTGGTTGCGGGCGAACCGGCTGGATGACCAGGTGATGAAGTAGTCGATATCCGCGACGGCGCAGAAGTTCAGGGCGTCCTGAAAAGACGGGCGGCGGTCGGTGGTGCCCGATATACCCCCATCGGTAAACACCTTCACGACCGTGGCGCCCAGCGCCGCCGCCTTGGATCGGCAGTGATCAATCTGGCTTTCAACGGGCAGGCCGTCGTCGGCCTGGCGCTTGCTGCTCACTCGGGCATAGATGATGGCGCGCTTCATGCTTGGATTCTTCCCCGACCACGCGCCGCAAGACGAACCAGGTGACGAACGCTCAGTTCCTCACCCAGTTCACGCTTGACGCGGTTCTGTATCTCTGTGGTGCTCAGGCCCATGTTCACCAGGGCCTCAATAAAGCGGTTGCGCTGGTAGCGCTGAAAGCTCGAAAACCTGCGGAGCTGCACCTCGATCATGCTTTCGCTGTCGCTGCGCAGCTCCACCGCCGAATCGAGCACCCGCCACATGCGCATGAACGGGTCATAGCCAATCTCGCGCGCCACATCGAGCCACACCTGGGGTAGGCCCATCTCGGCCAATTCGCGCAAACGGGCCTCTTCCCAAAGTTGGGACGGGGTGCATTCATCCAGGTACCCTCCCCCCCCCGCCGTGGGCTGGTCGTGCCCCTGCCGGGCCCCCACCCCCTCCTCGCGTGCCAGGTCAACCCAGTCAAGCTGCGCGCCTGCATGCGCTGCACTGCGCCTTTCACGCATCGCAGCCCTCCCGCTCCAGAGGGAGCGCGCCCCCGTCCACTGCGCAGTTCGACAGACCCCGCAGCGACAGCCCCGCGCGAGTTAGCCCGTTATTGGGCGAAGTTGCAGCGGAGCGCGAGACCGCGCAGCGATGCCGGTTCCCGCAGACCGCGAGGGTGACAGAACAGCGTTTGTGTATACATGCGGTGCGAACGGGCATATGGATGCGGTCCTAAATACCGTGGAGAAATTACGGGGCGGGTTTGGGGTCAGCCGGGCAGGCGCTTGAGCATTTCGCTCACAGGCGTGCGCATCTTGGCCAGCGGGCTGTGCGCATCGACAAGGCCGGTCTTCTTTCGCACGCTCAGCGCGGTGTAGACGGCCGATGACTTCGGATCAGCGTGGCCCATCAGGTCTTGCACCGACAGCGTGGGCACGTCACCCTCGGTCAGCTCGGTGCCGTACAGATGGCGCATGGCATGGGGGTGCAGATGCTTGGCCGGTATGCCCAGCGGCGTGCCATAGGCCTGCACCAGGTCATGCACCGACTGGCGACTCAGCCTGCGCTCCTCCCCTCGGTATGCGTGCTCAGACACTGTGCTGTTGCGTGTGGACACGAACAACACCTTGTCCGCACGGCCGCGCCGGTCCACCGTGTCGCGGTCGATCTCGGCCAGCTCCTCGTGGCCCAGGTACACCAGCAGGATGGCCTCGGCCTCGCGCGGCAAGGGCAACACACGTTCCTTCTCGCCCTTCTCAATCACCCGAAGGAACATGCGGGAGCGCCCATTCACCGTGTCCCGATACAGATCCCCCTCATTGAGGCGGCACAGCCCCGACACCCGCAGGCCAGCGCCCACCAGCAAATGCAGGATGGCCGAATCCCGGATGCCCTTGAAGGTGCCCAGGTCCGGTGCATTCATCAGGCGCTCGGCGTTGGCCAGGCTGATCACATTGGGCAGCGGCTTGCCGGTGCGGGGGTGGCCCAGCGCCAGCGCAGCGTTCTTGTCGATGTGCCCGCGCTCCACACACCACTGATAGAACCCACGCACCGCCGATATGTACGGCTTGCGGCTGCGCGCCACCACACCCCGCTTGTGCAGCCAGATCCCCGTGAACACTTCCAGCTGCTCACCGTCCAGCTCCAGGATCGACACGCGGCCGGCCGTTTCCCGGGCGAACTCCTGCAGCCTGGTCATAGCCAAGCGGTAGGCCTCCCGGGTACGCGGGCTGCGGTTCTGATTCACCCGCATAAATTCCACCCACGCATCAATCACCAGATCGTCAGTCCATCCCATGCGCGCCATGCACACCTCCCAAAGCCAAGACAAAGGGGGGCACACAGGCATTTCCACCTGTGGACCGTGGACCAGCCCCCCAACCACGCGCAAACCCGCGCCAGTCAACGATTCCAGCCCACCAGCCATCCACAGAAAACCTGTGGATGCACGCGCCAACCTGTGGATACATTGCGTTACAAAAAATCAGACCTGTGGATGCCCGTTTGCTTGCCCGCCGCTCTCTCATCCTCTCTCTCTCTTCTAAAAAAAGAGAAAGAGAGAGAGAAAGAGGCCCAAAACCGCAAAACGGCAAATGTGGAAAAAATGACCCGACTTGTGGAAAAAACGCCCCGACCCGTGGAACTTCCACAGGTCCGAATCGGGCCGCAGCCTTACAGCCACGCGGGTTTCGGGTCAAAACAGGGGCTGATCCACAGGTTTTTGCGCGTGCCACCGCCCCCCGGCATTGCAAAAATCTATGGCCTGCCCCCCGGCCCTCTCGGGGTTTCCCCTGAGTCGGCGGCGCCTTCTTGGCTGGGGGGTGCGGGGGGCCGAAGGGGCGAGCGATGCGCCCCGCGCACCAATCCCAGCATGCGGCTACGCCGATGAACGGGAGCGCCTGGCGGCGCGCATGGCCTTGGAGAAAGGGGGGTTGGCCAGCCTCACGCATCGAACGGCCCCACCGGTCCGCCATCGTCCCCAGATGGCCCTGCACCCGCGTCGTACTTCTTGGGCACCACCGCATGCAGACCGAACTGGGCCAGCGCCGACAGCGGCATGGCCACCATGTTCGACACCCGGGCATTGCCAATGGTCCGCTCGACCGACAGCGGCTGGCCGTCCCTGCCCTCCATCAGGACCCCGGCCGCGTGCAGCGCCTTCTTGTAGATCCGGTCGCTCTTCACCGGCAGACCATCCCAAAACTCCCGCAGCGTCGGCGTGGTGCTGATATGCGCCATCACGTGCGACGTCCGCACGCACAGCACAGGGATGTCATCGATGGTGTCGAAGTCGAACGGATACCGGAAATTGCGCTGCGCAATCTCGCTCAGCAGCTTGTCCGTGATCCAGGCCCACGGCTGGCGGTCGCTCACGCTCTCCTTGATGTGGGCGTTCATCTCGGCCACCACCGAGCCCACAAACCCGCCCTGGTGCAACGGGATGCCCGCAAACTCGCACAGCAGGTGCCAGGCCGCCGCCACGGCCGCATAGTTGTGCACCATCCGCTGCGCGCCCGAGTCGGCCGTGGTGGCCACGCAGCTATCGGTCAGCTGCTTCACCATGTCCTCATGCAGGCGGCGCACCCGCGCCTTGTCCTGCTTCGTGAGGAACTGCAGCCACTGCTTCACCGGGAACACCGGCAAGTCCTGCGGCATCTCCGGCCCGCGCCTGGCCAGCGTCAGCTCACTGCGCACCACCTTGCCCTGCAGGCTCTGCACCGGCACATCCTCACCCGCCAGCAACACCGGGGCGCACAGCAGGTAATCGATCAGCTCAGCCCCCCGCCGCGTGTGCTCGTACTGGTAGCACTCCTGCAGGTTGTGGATGGCCTTGTTGATGATGTCCTGCTTGTTGGCCGACATTTCCCCCCAGCCCACCGGGTGGCTGGTGTAGCTCACGCTGGTCAGCTGCCGAAACTCCGTCTGCAGGCTCTGGCGGCTGCTCATCACCATCGCAATCGCGCGCTCCAGCCGCTTCACCAACGTGCTCTTGCCCGTGCCCTTCTCGGCCTGCATCACAAAGTGCGGCCAGAATCCCAGGAAGGCCTTCAGGTGCGCCCCCAGGCCCCACACCAGCGGGATCATGGCCGCGTTGTCCTTGAACGTACGCTGGAACTGCACCAGCACCTCCCGCGCCTGCTCCAGCGTCCCGCTCGGGAACACCAGGTCGCTGTACGGGCACTGCTGCCGGGCATCCGTAAAAAAGCAGTCCGGGCCCTCGTTCACCACCGGCCGCCCATCACGCCAGGCCAGCCCCACGAAGTTGATGGCCTCCCGCGCCCCAATGCTCGATGCCCGCTCCCACACGTTCACCAGCCGGGCGAACGACGTGGGCGCATAGATCGGGCCCAGCTTCTTCCACACGTCCTGGTTGTGCAGCTTCTCATCGTCCACCACCCGGCGCTGCAGCACCGGGCCATGGCGGGCCACCTGCACCGACAGGGCAAACACCGTGCGCGGCGCATTGTCATCGTCCCCCGTCATGGTGGACGTGGGCGACGCAATCTGCACCCGGCTCACCGCCGCGATGCGGAACCCACTGATGTCCGCATAGGACACCTTCTCGTTCCCCTCATCGTCCCGCTCCACCGCCTTGATCGCCCGGGTGAAATCCGGCTCCACCCGATACTTGCCGTAGGCGTGAAAGTCATGCGTCGGCAACCACAGCCGCGGCTTGCCCGCCCGGTAATGCCTCGTGGCCAAGCCGGGAATCGCCCCCTCCTCGAGTAACTTAAGCGCCGCCTTCAGCCCATCCACCCCGCGCAGCTGCAGGTAGTCGTTCAGGTCGTTGATCGGCTCCTCGCCGTGCATCCACTTCTCCTGATCCAGCAGCAGGCAGCTGATGTCCAGCCCCGTCAGAATCTCGTGCATGCGCCAGGCTGCCAGCGGCCCCGGGCAAAAGCCCTTGTTCGGGCCCTGCTCTAGCGGCTTGTGGTCATTGTCAAAGCCCAGCAGCACCTGCTTGCCCCGCAGAAACGACCAGTCCCCGCCGTCAATCGTCTGCGTGCCCCGCACCGCCAGCCCCACCGTGCCCGGCAGCTCGCAGCTGTCCACGCTCAGCGCATTGATCGCGCTCTCCACCACCACCACCGTGCTGGCGCTGGCCAGGCGCTTCCAGTCCAGCACCCACGGCGCCCCCACCTTCTCCCCCTGGCTCTGCGTCTTCTGCCCGCCATTCGCCTCGGGGTCGATGTAGCGCATGTCCACCCCCACCACCTGGCGGTCGAGCCTCGAGCGCACCAAGAACGCCGCCGCCAGCCCCCCATACCCCTGCTCCCCAGGCTCCGCACCCGGCTTCGTCCAGGTGTTCAGGCCAATCGTCCCGCGCTTGATGCCCTCCTCCACCACCTTGAGCGAAAGGTGGCGCTGGCCAGGCTCCTTGCCGCACAGGTAGTTCAGCAGCAGCTCCTTCTGGTCGCCCTTGGCCGCCGCCATGCACTTCTCGCCAATCCACTCGGCCAGCGTCGGCTCCCGCCGCTGCTGCGGCGCCACGCCCGCCGGCGCCGGTACCGAAATGCCGTACATGCTGGCCAGCTCCTTCACCGCGTCCGGAAAGTCCAGGCCCGACGCCCACATCAGCATGTCCACCGGCCCGCCACCCTCGCCCGTGCTCCAGTCCTTCCAACGCTTCAGCCCCCCGCCATCGGGCAGGTACACCGACACGCTCGGCGCCTTGTCCGGGTGGTGTGGGCTGCGGAAATTGCCCGACGAGCCCCCCGGCCGCACCAGGCCCAGCCGCTCGGCCAGGTCCTCGCAATCGATCTCCGCATTCAGCTTCGCGGCCAGGTCCGGCCGCTTGCCGCCCCCCGCTGATGATGTTGTTGTCATGCTCTTGTTTTGATAGCTGCCCGCGCACGACTGGCGGGCGATGAACTCAGATACTTCTTGAAAACTGCAGGGCTTGCGCCGTGGGCGGCTCGTGATAGATCACCGCCAGCCCCAGGTGCACCGCCACAAAGTGCTCGATGCTTGCGCCCCGCGACCGCGACCACCCAGGAAGCAGGCAGATCGCATCGCACAGCACCAGACGCGCAATGTCCTTGCGCATGCACGCCTCCCAGCCCGCAGCAGGGTCAGGGTTGATCTCGGCCGGGTTCTCCACATGCCACCCCGCCGCGCGCAAGCGCTGCGCCTCAGCGTGGAAGGCGGGAAAGTTCAGGTCCGGCAGGCCCGTCATGGGCCCGGCGATGTAGATGCGCCCGCTCACCAGGGGCGCTCCTCTACGCCGTCCACACCAATACTCACGGGCGGGTGCGTCATGCCCCAGCAAGAAAGGCGCACCGGCGCACCGGCAGCAATCGCCGCCCGCTCCTCCGGGCTGGGCTCCCAGTACGACCACACAGCAGGCATACCGCTGGTGAACATCACGCGGGTGATGGCCAATGGCTTGCACTGCTCAGCCGACACGCCCGGCGGGGCGCGCAGCACATCGTTGTTGGATGGGTGCTGGGTCGGCCTCATGCTGCACCGCCCTTCGCGTCCGTCGCCACGCACCCCAGGTCCTGCGCTGTCGCCAGCCGCACCGTGGACATGGCACTGCGGCACCAGGTGTGCCCCATCAAGTCGGCTGCTGCCAGGCCAGCGCGGCGTGCGCCGTTGGTGTTGGGCGCACCCACGTTCACCTGCCAGCGCTTGGGCTTGCGCAGGGGACCCGCCTTGAACTCCACCACCCACTTCTTGTAGTCCTTGTCAGCCCAGTAGGCGTTTGCTTGCTCTTGAGTTTGTAGCGTCATGGTCAATGTCCGTTTGGTATCAATTGAGGTTCGATGCCGGTCCAGAAGCCGCCGCAGTGGTTGCATCCGTATGCCGTGTTGTCTTCCCACAGGTCATCACTGCCGCACCGGCCACAACGGCCCGTGAAGTGGCCCGTGGGCTCGTCGTCTGGGTTGTTCAGCGGACGCGCAGCCGCTGCCTCGGCATTCGTCATGGAGCACCGCCTTCGTCGTCGTGCAGCCCTTTCGATACCGTCTCAACGGAGTTGGCCAAGTCCTCAAGCTCATTCACGCAGAACTGGTCCAGCTCCTCCCACTGCTGGGACATCTCCAGCAGCTGCGCCCGCATCGTGCGCAGGCGTCGGATATGACGCGACGCCAGTTGCTTCTTGGTCGGGGTGCTCATGCCACACCGCCTTTCTGGGCAGTCATCTGGACGCGGTGCAGGGTCAGCGCCGGGGCGTAACACTCCCGAAACGCCTCCCCGATGGTGGGGTGGCCGACCCCATCGGCGCCCGCACCTTCGCCCGTCAGAGTCCAGCGCGCATCAAGCAGGCTGGAGAACAGCACACCGTCGCCGCATGGGGCGACCACAGCCCATGCTTGGACAGGTGAGGGGCAAGGCTGCTGCGCTGCCTCGATGAACTGCACCAGACGATGCCAATCCGCCAAGGCCAGCCCCTTGCCGACGTTCGGCGGGCGGTTGTTGAAAAGGCGCTCACGCTGCGCCGTCGTGAACGGAAGAAGAAGGGCACCCATCACAGGCCACCTTTCACAATCGCCTGCCGCTTGAGCTGGCTAGCCTCACCGGCCACCCGCCCTTCCACGGAGATCGAGCCATACGCCCGGGGCGCCAGCGAGGCATTCACCTTGCCGTTGCGGTCCAGCACACGGGGCAGAGAGCCCGGCAGCTTGGCCGGGGCCTGCCCCGCCTTCGCCACCACCGGCACTGCGCTGGGCATGTCCACGCCACGGGGGCGCACCGACTGAAAAGCGTTGAGCACAGCCATCAGGGCACCGCCTTTCCTGCGGGGTGCACATGCGTCTCGCGCTTGCCGCCCAGCACATCCGAGGCCATGCGCTTGCAGTTGTCCAGCTGCTCGTGGATCTCCTCCACGCTCAGGTCTAGGCCAAAGTGCCCCACCGTTCCAGCCAGCATCCCCAGCAGCAGGTCCTGCATGGCTGCCTTGGGTACGTTCTGATCGCGCAACGCATCGACCACCAGGCCCAGCAGATGCCGTGCGGCCTCAATGCCCATCTCGCTCGCAGTGCAGCCGTCAGAAACGATACGCACATCACCTTCAATCTTCATGCCCATAAATCACTCCTTTTCAGCAGCAGGCACCACCAGGTGCTCCAGCTGCCATTCACGTTTGTTGGCGCCCTCCACAGGGCGCGACACCACCAGCCCAAGCTCCTCCATCTCGGACAGGTGGGACCAGTTCACATTGGCAATCGCCGCCAGGCGGTCGGTGCCCATCCACTCCCACGACTTCAGCTCACCCAGCGCACGCAGCACAGCCGCCCGCTGGCGCGACGAGCGAATGCCCTTGCGCGCCTTGACCAGCAAGCCCTCGGAGCGCCTGCAGCGCGCCTTCCAGTAGTCCACTTCGCTCATTGCTTCTGCCCTCCAAGGCCCGCCAGCAGGCCCGTTTTGCAAAACCCAGCCAGCGCAGTCGCCTGGGCAAGCAGCTCGCTGGGCGAACCACACACCGGCAGCTCCATCTGGTAGGTCACCACGGCCCCGCCCAGCTCAGGGCGCCGCTCAGCCACCCCCATCACCAGCTGCTGCCCCGCATCCGTCTGCACCTCGGCAGCGGCCACCGCGCGCAGCAGGGTCGGGTCGGTCATCAGCTGCACACGGGCCTCACGCACCTGCGGCCCACCCAGTAGCCGGTAGCCCACATGCCGCCTGAACTCCGCATGCCCCTCGATCACCAGGTCTGCCAGCACGTCCTCCAGGGCGGGCTGGCAAGTGGTCAGGGGGTTGAGGGCTTCGCGCTGCACCCAGCCGCCACGGGTCAACAGCAGCCGCAGCACCTTGGTGCGCAGCGGCGTCATGCAGGCACCCGGCCAGCGCCATCCAGCGCACGCAGGCGCTGGCCTTTCAGCCACTCAGGCGAACCAGGGGGGAACGAAACCAGCAGCACACACACGCACTGCTCGCCCATGTACAGCCGCGTTTCCTGCTGCAGCACCCCACCCACCCAGCGAAGGGGGCCGGGCTCAATGCGCTCAGCGGCCAGCGAGATAAAGGCTTGCGTCATGGCCGTGGCCCTCCCCCACGCCGGGGCCGTGCACGTCGTTCGCGCCGCTCGCGCTGGGCGGCAATGGCCCGCTCGGCACGGGCCAGCAGCATCTCGATCTCGGCCGCATTGGCACCCCGCTGCACCCGCCCTGTGAACCAGGCCAGGCCAGAGATAGCCAGCATCCCCAGCGCCTGCAGCGCATCCAGTGCCTTCCACAAGCACCACCATGCCCGGCACTTCATGGCCGTGCCCCCTGCCGAATGGCGCTCATCACCAGCGCCACGCCATACAGCTGCTCCATCCAGGCCTGCGCCTGGGCGGTGGTGGCCGCGTCCACCAGCTGCTGGTGCTTGCGCAAGTCCGGCGCAATGTGCGTCACCTTGAACGTCATGGCTTTGCCCTCCGGTCCAGCAGCGCCTGCACCTCATCCACCCGGTCTGCAGCCTTCACCAGCGAAGCGGCCAGCGTGCGGGCCTCCAGCGCCGTCATGCGCGCCGCCAGGGTGAACGGGTCCTTGCCCGCCTCCAACATCACATGCACCCGGCCCTGCAAGATGCGGGGGTTGCGCATCGAATGCGCGGCCAGCGTGCATGCCGTAGTGGCCTCCAGCACACCGGGGCGGGCAATGGCCACAGACTTGCCGTGCTGCTCCCAGTGGTGGCCGTCTCGGTCGATGGCGGCGCTCATGGGTAGACCCTCCGGCGCATCTCTTCGGCCTCGGCCTTCTTCGCCCGGTGCTTCAAGCCCATGTCGTAGGCCCACACCTCCATGCGGCTTTGCACCGTCATGTCGTCCAGCAGCGCCGACAAGATCACATGCACCTCGGCTCGGCAGTAGTGCGCATCCATGCGCAGCACCGTCAGCGCCATCGCCAAGTTCCGGCCATCCAGGCGGCGCAGGTCCGTCAGGTCAAAAGGGAAGCGGGTGCCGTTGTAGATGCCCAGCAGCAGCCGCGCCACAGTGCCGCCGCCGCCCGTGTCCCAGTGCTTGCGCGCCGTCTCGAACAGCCCCCGCACAGCATCCAGTTCCTCGGCATCGAACTGCGCCAGCAACCGGCGGTTCTCAGCTTCACGCCGAGCCGCATACAGCGCGGCTCGGTCCACCACAGTCGTCTCGGTGGGCTCGGTCAGAAGGTCGCTCATGCCGCCACCCCCTGCGCCATCTGCCGCGCCACCTTCTTCGGCAACCGCCCGCCGTCCACCAGCTGCAGCTCGCGCTCGTACTCCTCCCGGCTCATGTCCAGATAGATGCCGGTGCTTTTCAGGCTGCGGTGGCCCAGCGCAATCTGCGCCACCTTCAGCGGGTTGCTGCCCCGGCTGCGGCGCATGATGTTCATGCCCCGCGTGTGGCGCAGCCAGTGCGGGCTGATCCGCGCATCCAGCCGGGCATGCACCGCCCAGTGCTTCAGCCGCGCCTCATAGCTGCGCACGCTCAGCGGCCCAGCAATCCCGGCCACATCCCGGCCCCACACCAGCGGCTGGCCAGCCTCGGGCACCACGCACCCGGCGCCCAGCTCATGGCTCAGCTTCACCAGCGCCTCAAGGTGGGTGCGCAGCCGGGCAGTCACCATGTACTCATTGCCCCGCTTGCCGCCCTTGCAATGCTCCTTCGGGCTCACCAGCCAGCCCCCGGCCAGGGCCTGCTGCACCATGGGCACCGTCAAGCGGCTGAACTCCTGCACCCGCATGCCCGTCAGGATCAGCGCCGCGATCCAGTGGTAATCGCGCTGCGCCAGCGGGTCGGCCACCTTTGATACCCCATGCAGCAGCCGTGACTGCTCCAACTCGGTCAAATACCTTTTTTGCATCTTGGAACTCCATGTAGATTTCTTCTGTCGTCGCCGTGTGCTGCTCTGCCTCATCCACTGCGGTACTGGCGCACACCAAACCAGCCCACACCAAGGCCCCCACCACGCCCCAGGGCGTCGTGCCGGCCAAAGCCAAAATTCGTTTCATCGCCTGCCCCTCCCCCGCTCCACGCGGTGCCTGTCGCCATGCGCCACGGCCAACATCAGCAGCCGCCGCGTCGTCGGGTCACTCACCGCCTCGTCAAAGCTCTTGGCGGGGTGCCAGCGCGACCACTGCCCCTCGAAAAGCGCGCGCATGCGCGCCTCCGGCGCCGCCAGCGGCAGCTCCATCGGCAGGGTTTGTTGAACTGGGGGGGGAGCAATGCGGGATGCCATCGGTACGCCTCCTTTGAAGGGCCTCGATCAGTTCCACACCGAACAGCGCCGCCAGCGCATTGCCCGCACTCGGGGCAAAGCCATCCGGCAGCCGGTGAACCACGGCGCGCGCAGCGGGCGCCGATTTCTTGCGGGGGGTGCGGGGGGCAGTGCTACTCATCGACCAGCCCCTCCAGGCGCTGCACAAAGTCCAGCACCGCATTGATCAGGTCGAACGCCTCACCGCGCACGGCCTGGTAGTCGGCCCGGCAAAAGCGGGCGTCTGCATAGCCATTGCGCAGGGCCTGCGCCATCTGGCCTTTCTCACTGCTTACACGCAGCAGCAGCTCCAGCACAGCCTCATCGCTCACAGGCCCGGGGCGCAGGTCGATGGTGGCCCGGTCGAACAGCCGGTTCAGGCTCTCCAGAATCCGCATGTCCTGCGTCTCCCGGGTGATGGAGATCACATCGCGCAGCGTCGGCTGGTGATGGCTCTCCACATCGGCATCCACCTTGTTCCACAAAGTGCCCGGCTTCATGCTCAGGCGCTCTGCCAGGTCCTTTACGCCATAGGCCGTGGCCACCGCCCGGAACGCATCGAACGGGCTCACCGGCACTTCGTGTTTGGGGAATATGGGTTTGCGGGGCATGCCTTGCTCACTTGAAAGAAGCGGCCCCACGGCACACCATCACGGCATGCCCACCACCAACACCCAGCGCCCAGCTCATGCCTGTGCCCTCGCCCGGGGCTTGCCCAGGCTCTTGGCCAACTGCACACACAGCTCAGCAGAGCGGGTGCGGTTCTCGTTCTTCGCCTTGGCATCCAGACGCCGAAGCAAGGGCTCCGGCACGGTGACAAGCACCTTCTTGCTCACTGACTTAACTGATTTGGTCATTGTTGGATATCCATTGATATACATCGGGATAGCCGACTATATCCATGGACATCCAAAAGAGCAAATATTTATTACGGCAGGGGCAATGCCCGGATAATTCGCACCGTGACTACGCTGCAAACAAATGAGGCATCTGACGAAAAGAAGCGCCCGCCAAGGTTCTTGCTGGCGATGCCAGAAGACGTGCGCGTGGCCATCGAGCGCGCCGCGTTCGTCAACGGGCGCACCGTCACCGCTGAAATCAATCTGCGGCTGAAATCAACACTTCAGGCGGAAACAACGCAAGCACCGTCAGAGCGCAAGGGCAACGCCTATGCCCTCCCCAACGCACCCACGGTGCTGCACACCGCCAACGACAACGGCCCAACATCGGACCTCACTGGAACCGACAAAGCCATGCTCGATGTGTTCCGGGCCATGCCCCCCGAAAAGCAGCTGGCGCTGCTCAGCCTGTTCAGATAGCGCGAAAGGCGTTTAGTCCTCGCGGTCCAGCAACCAATCCTGGAAGTCGCCCCGTTGCTGTGGCTGCTCGTGCATCAAAAGGGTGTAGTCCACCAGTGCACCCATGGTCTGCGCCATGGTCTGTGCCGCGCTCAACTGCGAATCCATCCAATCGCCGTGCTCCTTACGCCGGGTAGCCTGCAGCTGCAGGGTTAGCGCGTGGGCCATGTTGGCAACCTTGGCCAACGCCTCAGCGGTTTTGGGGTGAATGGAAAGGCGATGCGGCATCTCTCTTACTCCTGTGTCTGTCTACTGTGTTTGCCAAAGATCATGCGACAGACCCGCCAAAAGCAGAGGGGCGATATAAGCCCAATAATGGCCGATATCGCCCCTCTGTTCGCCTCTTAGTTCACACCCCCGGCAGCTTCGCCCCGCCCGCCTGCAGCTCGGTCTTGCGCTGGCTGCTGAAGCTGGTTCCCAGCCAGTACGCACCCACCATGGCAATCACGGCCAGCAGCGCCGTCACGATCTGCACGCGCAGCTCGCCGCTGTAGTTGTCGGGGTGGATAAACAGCACGTCCACCACAAGGCCGTACAGCGGCAGCAGCAGCAGGGCGGATACCCAAAACGCCGGGTTCTGCCAAAAGCCTGGCGCCCCCGGCTGCATGTACACCGCGTTGGCCTCGCGTGCGCCAGCAATGCCGCCGCCCACCTCTTCCAGCTTGAACCACTGGGCCTCAATGGCACCGCGCACAGCCGCAGCTGCTGCCGGGTCTGACTTGATCGTCTCCAGCAGCTCCTGCTCGTTGCGCGCGCCAATCGCCTCCTTGGCTGCGGCAACCACGATTTCTGCGGCCTTCACGTTGCGCTCTGCTGTCTCAGAGCCCGAAGAAAACAGCTTGCCCAGCTTGGGCACCAGGTCGATGAGGGATGGCAGCACTGCGGCGACAAACGGGGCCATGGGTTGCTCCTTGGGTTGTGGGGTAATCGTGTCGGCCGCCAGTGCCTCGGTGTTGATGAAGCTGGCCAGCGTGGAAATGGTGTCGGACACGGCAGGCGCATACGTGCCGCCGTGGGCTTCGTACTCCTGCCGGGCGCGGGCCATGGTCACCACGGGCTGGCCGTAGGGACTGCCGGGCAAGCTGGCCCACTCGCGGTTGCACTTGCGCACCGCGTCTTCAAAGCGCCCGGCAATCACATCGTCCAGCGCCTTGCGGCCCAGGATGAGCGCCACGGCGCCCAGGTCCTGGTTCTGCGGCGAGAAGTCGGCAAAGCCGTACTGCTGCGCCAAGGCGTCCCAGGTGCGCGCCAGGAACTGATACGCCCCCGCCGCCGTGCTGGTGATGGGCGTGCCGCCCAGCTTGCGGGTGATTGGGGTGCGCGGGTGGTCCGCAAAATCGTCAGCGGTGCCCGGCTGGCCGTCCAGGCCCACCAGGTGCCCCCCGCCAAACATCACGCGGTAGCCGTCATCGCTCGCAGTGCCCTCGCCGTGGCGCAGCATGCGCAGAAAGGCCCGCACGTTCGTATCTTGCAGCGCTGCGATCAGCGCTATAGGGTCTTTGGTACTCATGGCGATCCACTTGTGAACAGTGTTTTGAACAACGTGGCCAGCGCTGCCCAGCCGCCAATGGCATACACAATGCCACCCAGCGCCAGGAACAGACTGGCCTTTCGCGCCAGGCCCCACAGCCCGCCCAGCACAAACCGGCCGGCGTGTTGTGTGGCCTGCTTTTGCAGCACCGTCAGGCCTGCAGCCCAAAACGCGGCGGCAGTCTCTTCGGTCATCGCACCCTTGATGCCCTCGCGCACGGCTGCGGCCATCTTGGCCTCCAGCCAGGCGCCAGTCTCATCAGTCAGCCGCACCTCAGAAGGCGCGCTAGCTCGGCGCTCTGGCCCTTTGTATGCATCAGGTGGTGGCATGTACGCCCCCCTGCTCTTCGGCCACCCACAACTCAGCTTGCCGCGCCCCCGCCAGCGCCAGGGCCTCGGCCAGTTCTGCGGCGGTGGCATCGATCACGGTGTTGTCGGCCAGCACCCAGTTGACCGATGGCGTGCCGGTGGCCTGCAGCGCCAGGATGGCCCGCGCCATGCGCGACTGACTGGTCTCATCGCCGTCAAAGGTGTTGCCCGCCTGCGTCGTCACAGTGATGCGGGCCACGGCCTCTGCGCGGGCCAGCTTGAAGGCTTCACGGGCCTGGCTTGCTGCAGCCTCTGCGGCCTGCGCCTCCCGCTCTGCCACAAACTGCGCCCAGGCCTCGGCATCGAGCACCTGCCAGGCGCCGTCCACCACGCACCAGTGGCCCGGCACGTAGTCGGCATTGGGCGGCAGGCCCTGCAGGTGGTCGTAGGCCTCGGGCGTCACGCCGGGTGCGCGGATGGAGCCCACCAGGCCCGCGTCGGTGATGCGCACAGCGGCGTCGTCGGGCAGCGCAAACACTACCCGGCCTGTCGATTTTTCGGTGATGGCCTGCATTACATGTTCCCCGTCAGAAAGAGTTCGGTGGCCGACAAGGCCACGCCCGCGCGGCGCGAGCCGGTTTGCTGCAGATCGCCCAGGTCGTCGATGTAGTACGTGTACCCCGTGGTCAGGCCGCTCAGGCCCGATGCCACGCCGCCCTTTGTGATGACAAGGCCCTGCGCCCCGTCAGCAATCGCTGCGGCGGTGATACCGATCCAGTTGTTGGCGTTGGTCACGCTGTCGCCGGTGTCGTACACGCGGGTGGTCTTGGCGTTGCTGTTGCCCGCGTCAACGTAAGCAAACACCACCTTGTCCTCTGAGCTGTTGTAGCCCAGGGCCAGCACGCTGCTGGTGCTGGTGTTGATGTAGGTGGTGCTGCCAAACACCAGCGCGGCCCCCGACACCGTGGCCGATGCCGTGCGGGCGTAGTTGGTCGTGGCCTCCAGCCCAAAGAACACCAGCTCGCCCTTGCCGATGTCGTACGCAAAGGGCTGCTGGGCGGTGTCCACCGTGCCGCCGCTCCACGCCGTGGCCAGCGGTAGCAAGGCGCCTGCAGATGCCGTGGTGCCGGTCAGCGTGATGAGCTGGCAGGAAGTGGTGCCAGTCTGCGTCAGCGCCACCAGCACAAAGCGGCCCGCCACGGGGGAGTATTCCATCCAGGCCGTACCCTGCGCACCTGATAGCGCGGTGGTCACCTCGGTGCGGGCAGTCAGCGCGGTGGCGTTGACCGTGAGCGCGCGGATGCCCCGGCTGGATGCCGATGTGTTGTACACCACCACGACCTCGGGCGCGCCGGGCATGGATGCAATGGCAAAGTGCTGGTTTGCGGACGTACCAGACCCTGCGCTGATGGTCAGCGGCGAGCCAGCCGTCATCACCCCCCCGGCCACCTGCACGGCGACGGCCTGCGTCGCCGTGCTAGTCACACAGAACACCACCACGATCTTGTTCTGGTGGGCGTTGTGGCAAAGGTCGTACCGGATGCCAGTAGACGATGTCGCCGTACCCAGGCTTTGCGCCGTGCCCAAGCTGATGGTGCTGCCCGAGATCGTGCCCAGCTGCAGGTACACCGCCGAGGCGTTGTAGAACGTCATGCACACCACGTTCTCCACCGGGTGCCAGCAGATGCGATTGAGCGAGCCCGTGGGCAGCGCGGTGCCTGCGCCCCAGGTGGTCGTGCCGGTGCCGCCGTCCACGGTGCCCACATGCAGGTGGGTGGTGGTCAGCAGCACCACCTTGTTCGTGCCGGGCACGTTGAGGATCTGCACAAAGTTGCCGCTGATGGTGGGCGTCTCTTCGGGCCCGAGCGCGCCAGGGTTCATGGCGTAACCCACGGTGCTGACGCTGCCATTGCTGTTAAGCACCACTACCTTGTTGGCCCCCACCGCCCCCTGGGCCGTCATGCGGCGACGGCCTGCGGCCAGGCTCTGCACAAACGCGGTGGTGGCCAACTGTGTGGTGTCGGTGGCACTGGGTGCCGTAGGCGCCGTGGGCGTGCCGGTAAACGCTGGGCTCGCCAGCGCTGCTTTCAGGGCCAGGGCGTTGGTGACGGTGGTTGCAAAGTTGGCATCGTTGCCCAGCGCTGCGGCCAGTTCGTTGAGCGTGTCCAGGGCGGCAGGCGACGATGCCACCAGCGCAGCGATAGCGGCCTGCGTGAAGGCCGTGGTGGCCAGCTGCGTGGTGTTGGTGCCCGGCGCTGCCGTGGGGGCCGTGGGCGTGCCGGTCATGGCCGGACTGTTGGCAAACAGCAGCGCGCCAGTGCCAGTCTCGTCTGTGATCGCCGCCGCCAGCTGTGCAGACGTGGCGACCAGCGTGTTGTTGGCCAGGTTGATCGTCTTGTTGGTAAACGCCTGCGGAGTGTTGGGCAGCACGAACTGGCTGGTGTCGATGGCCAGGGTCAGCGTGACCACCCAGTTCGAGTTGCTGCCGCTGCCGGTGTTGGAGTAGATCAACATCGACAGAGCGCCCGTCGCCGAGTCATACGCCGTCACCGTGCCGATCATTCGCTCGGTCGGCGCGGCCGCGTTGGAGATCACGAGGTCTTGGCCAGACGCATACCCCTTGCCAGGCTGAACCGTCAGGGTCCTGGCGCCAGTGCCGAAGGCCAGGCTGGTGGTGCTGGTGGATGTGACACCCAATGCGAAGGCTGAACCAAACGCATTGACGGCGGCAACCCATGGGTTCAGCTCGGCAAGGAGCTGATCCATTTCTGGCGCGAAGACAGTGGGCCGGGTCGAGGACGGAACCACGCTGAAGTATGGGATGGTCATCAGGTTTCTTCCAGGTTGAGAGTTACCAGCGCTTCTGTGGCGCTGTGATCGGTATTGATAGAGAACCGCTTGTAAATACCGCGAATCAGGAACGCCTCAAACCAGTCATCCGCCCCCGCATCGTCCAGCCCGGACCACACGGCAGCCACTGCGTTAAGCCGCTCACGAGCGTCAAGCAGGTCGTTCACAAAGCGCTTGGGGATTTCGCACACCTGCGTGGTGATAGGCAGCGAGCGGCGCGGCCGCAGCGTGGCTTTTGCAAACGGGTCGCGCTCGATCACGCTGAAGTTCAACGCATCGTTCTCCGCCCCCTCCTGGAGCTCGCCCATGTACACATAGTTGCCCACGTCCACTGCCCCCAGCTTGACGATCCCTGTGGACCGCGTGAGGGTGAGCGTGATTACCGCGTCACTGAACGGCGGCAGGTCAAACTGCACAACCGATGGCTGCAAATTGAACGGCTTGAAGGCGTACTCATACGCATCGCGCACCACGCGGCGGCGCAGGTCGAAGGCCTTGTCGTAGACCAGCACGCCCGCGCCTGTGTGCATCTGGATGCGCAGGTCATCAGACTCCATGCCCGTGACGCCGATGGAGTTGATGCGCTGGCCCGGCCGGATCTGGAGCACCAGTGGCGACGCGGCAATGGTCTGCGTGCTGCGCAGCTCATCCAGACAGGCGTGGCGGTTGGTAGCACCCACTTCCAGCCACCAGTCCGTGCGGTCGATGGGCGGCACCGGCAGCGGATTACCCGTGTTGCCCAACTGCAGACTCTCATAGATGCGGTGGGATGTAGTGCTGACCACCCGTGCGCCGAGCCCATAAGTGGTGCCGGGCACGTAGGGCGTCTCTGTCACCACGTCCCACCACTCGGTGGAAATGGCGGGCGCCACGGGCAAGGGGTTGCCCTGGTTGTTGATCTGGCGCGACTGGTACGTTTGGCCCCCGCTGGTAACGCGGGCGCCATCGACATAGTTGGCCATCGAGCTGTAAGCGGGCCAGCCCGCGTCGGGCTCGGCCACAGTGCTGGTCAACAGCCGCGCGGCTGGTTTGACGGGAACGATGACTCTCATTTTTTAGCGGTCTCCATGAGCAAGGTCACTGCTTGGTTGACGATGCCGGTGATGCCATCAGCGGTGGTCCGGTTGGTGCCTTTGATGAGTGCCAGCTCTTCTTTGATTTGTTGACTCTTCTCCACCAGCTGCGCCAACAGCCGGTTGGCCTCGCGGCGGTCGGCGGCTTGCGCGTCCACATAGGGGCGCGGTGTGATTTCCTCGCCCTGGTGGATCTGGGCCACCATGTCAAACGGCACAGCGCTGGTGCCCACCGCAAAGCCAGGCAGGCCCAGCTTTTTGAGGTAAGGGCTGACGTAGTCCGACAGCGCACTGCCCGGCTGCTCACGCACGGTGGCAGCGGCAGACTCCAAGAACGCCTGCTCAAACCCAGCCAGCGACAAGGCACCCGAGGCCAGTTGCCCGCGCCAGAAGTCCCAGCCCTGCTGGTCTATCTGGTTGGGGGCGCTGCCAATACCCACGCGCCCGATGGACGCATAGGCGTTGCTCACGGTCTGGTCGATGGTGCCCATGCCCGACAGCACGCCGATGGCCTTGGCCGCCTCGGCCGACAAGCCCAGCGCCGTGCCCAGCGTGGGCAGCAGGCCCGCACGCAGGCCCAGCCCGTCCTGTAGCGCAGTAACGGTGTCAGCATCAAAGCCAATGCCGCCCAGCAGCTGCTGCACGGTCACGCGGTCTGCAGCGGCCAGCTGTAAGCCTGCCAGCAGGCCGTCCACCTGGGCCGATGCACCCGCGCTCAGGGTCAGGCCTGCCAGCAGGCCGTTGACCTGGTCTGATGCCGCCGCTGCCAGAGACACTCCACCCAACAAGCCTTGCACCTGCGCGGCCACGTCTGCCGACCAGCCCACGCCCGCGTTGAGGCCGTCCACCTGTGCGCCTGCGGCGTCGGTGAGCGAGACGCCTGCAGCGATCAGCGCGATCTGCTCGCGTGCCACATCGGCAAAGGCCAGGCCCGCCGTGAGCTGCGCCGCCTGGGCGGCTGCGCTTTCTGTAAAGCCTACGCCCGCAGCGACGCGCTTGATGGTCTCCACCAGCGCATCAGAGATGCCCAGCCCGCCCGCAATCAGATCGAGCTGCCCCACCGCAGCCGGTGCAAAGCCAATGCCGCCCAGCAGCGCATCCACCTGCGCGGATGCCTCTGGCGCCATGCCCAGCACGGTGCCCAGCGCGCGGAACTTGTCGCTCTGCAGGTCAAAGCCCAGGATGGTGTGCAGGGCCGCAAAGTCGGGCGATTCCGAGTCGTAACCGACGATAGTGCGCAGCGCATCGAACTGGGCCGGGTCGTAGGCCAGTGCGCCGTCCAGCGCGGCGGCCAGATCCGTTGCAGCCTGACCCACCAGCAGGGCCACCTCGACAGCAAACTGCTGGCCGAGGTCGGCCACGTTCTCGGGCGTGAGACCCAGGGCGCCGGTGATGCTGCTCAGGGCTTCGTCGCTGATGCCCAGCGCCACGCTCAGGCTGTTGGTCTGGTTTGCGGCGACGGCCTTGACCAGCTCTTCCGTCAACCCCAGCGCATCGAGCGCGGCCAGGGCCACGTCCAACTTCAAATTGGCCGCTGCCTGCTCTTGCGTGGCCGCCACGTACTCGTCGCGCAGGGCCTGCAGCGTCTTGTCCACCGTCTGGATGCCCAGGTCGGTGCTGACGCCAGCCACTTCCATCAGCGCCAGGTGCTTGACGACATCGATCTGCGCGTCGGCAATCTGCTGCTGCAGCGTGAGCGTCTGGGCGTCGTACTTTTGCACCAACGGGTCTGCCTCTGCAGCGCTGGCCAGCTTGTTGAGCTGCGCTGTGACGCGGGCGGCGTCGCGGGCGTATTCGACACCGCTGCGGGCATTGGCACGCGCCACGTCCAGGTAGGCGCTGGCAACGCCGGTGAGCGCATCGCGCGCGCCCTGGTCGCCAGCACCGGCACGGGCTGCAGTCTCGGCAAACCGCTGCTGCAGCATTTGGTAGCGGGCGTCCAGCCCCATGCCACCGTTCGGGCCAGTGGCCAGGTCAGACACGAAGCCGCGCAGCGACTGCGCAAACCCGCGCGTGGCGTCTGCGGCCTGCATCTCCAGGTCGATGACCTTTTGCTGGGCGTCGGCATAGCCAGCCCAAATGTCCATGCGCACCGCCGCCACGCGGGCGTCAGCAGCGGCCACCCCGCCGCGCATGTCGGCCAGGCTGTCGGCCAGGGCCGCAAATGCGCCGCGCAGGGCCGATGCACGCTCTCGCTCTGCCTGGGCGGCTTCTTCTGCCGCCTGTGTGGCACTGGCAAACGCGCCCGCTACGGCCAGCAGCCCGGCCACGGTTTTTGCCCCGGCATCGCCCAAGGCGATGTTGGCCTTTACCTGCGCGGCATATTCTTCGCGGGTGGCGGGCATGTCCATGCCCAGCTTGGCCAGGGCTACACGCACGGCCTCGGTACTCACTGCGAGCTTTTCTGCGTCGCTGGTGTACAGCTCCACAAACGTGGCCATGTTGCCCGCGAGCGCCTGCACGCCGCCAGATGCGTCCACCAGCTTGCTGATGGCCGAGTCGGCAAGGCCCGCAAATGTGGGCATGTACTGCCCGAAGGCCTCAAACGCCGCTTGTGCCTGGGCGATCTGCGCCACGGCAGCAGACAACTGATCCATGTTGGACAGCTCGCCCAGCCGGTTGAGCATGGTGTCTGCCCAGCCGGGCAGGTCCATGTCCAGCAGCACCTTGCGGGTGTCGTTCGCAATGGCGGCCAGATACTGGGCCTGGCCCTCTGCGCCGTCGGCAAACTCCTTGGGTGCCCAACGGCTGGTGCGGGTGTCCTGCCAGTTCAGCAAGTCCTTGCCGCCCTGGCTGATGCGCAGTGCGCCCCAAGCGCCATCCTTGCTCGTGTCGTCGGCAAAGGCGGTGGCCACTTCAAAGCCAGCCTTTTGGCCGAAGGCCTTGGCGATACCGTCCAGCGTGGAGCCCAGGCCCGCAGCGATGCCGCTGGCCAGGGCCTGGCCGTCCTTGTTGTACTCCCGCACGTCGCCCATCTTGAACGTGCTCTGGTTGTAGATGCCCGCGCCCTCCTGCAGGCCCTGGTCGGCGCTGTAGATGGCGCCAGCACCAGAGTGCAGGGTTTGCTTTTTGCTCAGCATGGTGCCCAGCAGGGCCACGCCCGCCAGTGCCCAGCCCCAGCCGGGGATGGAGTTGAGCGCGCCCATGATCCCGCCGCCTGCAGTCGCCCCCCCGCCTGTAGCAGTTGCCAGCGTGCCAGCAGGCAGCGCAGCCGCCGTGCCAGCCTCAACGGCAAGGTTGGCCGCAATGGCCGACTGTGCAGCCGCCTGCGCCCCCGTAGCCACGCTTGCCCACATGCCGTTGGCCGTGGCCAGCGCACCAATGGCATCGCCCCCAGCCATTCCTACCAGGTTGGCATACCCCAGCGAGGCGGCAGACGCTCCTGCCGATGCGCCATACAGCGCCTGGCTACCAGCACCCCACAGGGTGTTGAGGTTGCTGGCAGTCTGGATGCCGCCCATCAGCCCGCCACCGCCACCCGACGACGGCGCACCGCCGTTCATAAGGTACTGCACCCCCGCCGAAACGGGCGACATGGCCAGGCTGAACGCAGGCCGCAGCACCAGCGTCTTGAACATGTTCTTCACGGTGTCGCGCAGGTTCTGTGCAGCGGTCTTGCCACTCTCAAAGCCCCGCATCAGCGAATCGGTCAGGCTCTGTTCAATGCGCTCACCCGCCCGCTCCCACTCGTCCGACGCCTTCTTGGCCTCCTTCTCGGCTTCCTTGGCGGCGTCGATCCCGGCTTGCTTAGCGCCCCCTTCACGCTTGGCGCGGGCCACCTCGCGCCAGGCATTGGCCTGCTTGATCAGGACTTCGTACAACGCTCCGTCCTGGTTCAAGAAAAGCGCGTTCGATGCCTGCACTTCCAGATCCGTGGCCAGCATCTCCAGCTTGGCGGCATCCAGCTCGGCAACGGCTTCCTTCGACAAGCCTAAGCGCGCGTTCTGCTCATCCTGCAGCACCAGTGCGGCCTGGGCCTTCTCCAGCTCCTTGCCCTGTGCCACCAGCGCCTTGTCCCGTGCCTTGGCCAGCTCCAGGGTGGCCTTATCGGCAGCGGTCGTAGCCTTGGTCTGCGCGTCCATCAGCTGCTTGGCCATGGGCTGCTTGGCAATCAACGCCTCCACCAGCTCCAGGTAGTACTCCTCGGAGATATTGCCCTTGGCCCTGGCGCTTTGCAGCTCCTTCAGCTTTTGCTGGTAGTCGCCAGTCAACCCGGCAAGGTTCGCAATGGTGGCCGCTTCGCGCTCTTCCTCCGTCTGCCCTACTTTTCTCGCAGCTGCGCTCTTCTCCTTGACCTTGGTCAGGTCAGAGACAACCTTCAGATAGTTGGCCTCAATCTGCGCGCGCTCTTGCTGGGTCAGCCCCTCGTTCTTGATCGCCGTGGTGTACTGCTGGGTAGCCTGCGCCACCGCCTTGCGGGTCTTCTCAAGCTCGGAATCACGCTTACCGGCCTCGTCTGACAGAGCAATCGAGGCCTTGACCGCTGCCGCACGTTCACGCTCAGCATTGGCAGATTCGCTGGCCTGATAGGCCGCGCCAGCCAGAGCAGCCGCCTGAGCTTGCAACCCTTGCAGCTCCGCCTGCATCCGGGCCGTGCCATTGGGCCTGCCTGTGGCGGCGCCACCAGCAGTTTCCCCAAACCCTCCACTGGCTGCGATCTTGTTCTCAAGATCAGCGATGCGCTTGCGCACCGTCTCCAGCTTCTCCCCGCTGGTCTGCTCCCTTCCCACGTTGAGCATGGCATCCCATGCCTCCTTGGCAAAGTCGCGCACCCCACGCCACGCGCGCTCCAGCGTTCCCAGGTGCTGCTCCATCCTCGCAGCCCGCTCCCGCAGGGCATCAGCGGCAGCATTCTGTGCAATCGATGCTGCGGTTTCCTTGTCCCCTAACTCATCTGCGGCCTTGATCTGGGCATAAGTACCCGCCGTGAGGTAGTTCATCGACTCGTTCAGGCGCGCACTGGCCTTCACGGGGGCATCGCCCAGGCTCTCAAAAATCTTGGCTGTATCGGTGATGGATTGGCCCGTGGCCCGCTCCATCTCCACAGCCGCAAGGCTCACCTTCTGCAGGTTCTCGCGCGCCACCTGGCCGGTTGCCGTCATGGTGGCCAGCGCTGCCGCTGCGGTGGCCTGTGTACCCGCCACGCTGTCAATGCCGCGTGCCATGTCGGCCAGCTGGCCAGCCGTCACCCCTGCGGCGTTGCCGGTGCTGATGATGGCCTTCTCATAGGCCTTCGTTTCCTTGCCCGCCTCGTGGTAGGCCAGGCCCACGGCCGCAGCCGCCACCACGGCAGTGCCCGCCACTGCACCCATGGACACCAGGGCACCAGCAGCACCCCGCACCACGGCCGACTGGCCCTGCACGGCAGACTGCACCGCTTCGTGGATGCCCTTGGTGGTGCCCTCCACCTTGGCTGCAGCGGCCTGCGTGTCAGAAACTGCCTGGTTCAGCTCGGCCTTGTACTGCTGGGACTCCAGCAGCATCTTGATCGCCAGCACCAGTTTCCCGCTCACGCTCATCACAGCCCCTATTTGTTGCGGCGCTTGGCCGCCAACTCGCTATCGGCCTGCAACACGGCCAGCTCGATCACGCGCAAATCCTCGTCCCAGGCCTGCAACTGTTCAAACGGCACACCGTGGATGCGAGCCACAGACTCCACGCCGGGGTAGTTCATAGCCACCCGAAACGCTGGGCCCATGCCACCACCGGCATACAGCCACTGCGTCTGCGCCCGCAAAAAGAACTGCAGCACCTCCCAGTTTTCAGGCCACACCTCGCACACGTTGGGGTCGTGCGCCAGGGCGGTGCCACGCTCCAGGCGGATGCGCGCCACATCGGCATCGGTGGCGCCCATACGGCGCATGCCCGCCTCCAGCGCGCTGTCCACCACCACGGCAGACCGCGTGCGGGCCACGCCCACGCCCGCCCAGGCGCGCGCGGCCTCTACAAGTTTTTTGCCTTCTCTCCGCGGCTGGCCCGAAAGAAGGCCAGTGCAATGGCGTACGGTGCCGCCGACATCTCAAGCAAACCGTCGCGCGCAGCGTCCGAATAGGGCACCGCCTGCTTTGTTTCTTCGTCCACCATGTCCCAGCCCACCAGCTGCGAGCGCGCCACCTCAATGTCTTCTTTGGCGCGCAACACCTTGAACTCGGAGTGAGACACGCGCTTGAAGTGCGCAACAAACGTGCTGTCGTCAAAGCCGCCCGCATCGTTGGGCTCCGCAAACGTCACTTCGACCTTGAAAACATCGCTCTTCTTGAACTTGACTGCCATGGTGATCTCTCGATGGTTAAAAAAATGGGTGGGGGTACAGAATCAGGCGCAGGCGCCCCTATCAGGTGAACGTCAACACCAGCTCGTCATTGCCCGCGTCAGGCATCACGGCAAAGTTGGCGCTCAGCATGGCCGTCTTGTCGTCGTCGTTCAGCGACGGCTCCTGGTTGAACTGCAGCTTGGGCGCCTCGATGGTCACGATGTTTCCGGGCGTGACGCCGTGCACGATTTGCAGCGGCATCAACGTGCCGGCCACCACATCACCGGCCCAGTCCTTGGTGGCCACATCGGTCATCTCAAACATGGCACTGGCCGTGGGCTTGCGGTCGGGGCTGCGCACACCGGCCTGGTTGATCCAATTGCGCCAGCTCACCTGGTTGGCCAGGTCAATGCTGAAAGACTTGGTTACCAGGTCCAGCCCTTCAATCGTGAAAGTCACAGTGTTGCTGTCGCCCACCGTGAGCGGCTGCTGGAAGCCCGTGAACGCAATGCCCGTCGGGAACAGTGCATCCTCCACCGGGTGATACTTGCCGATGTAGTTGAACTTCATCACCGGGATCTCTTCCGCATTCAGCGAAAAGCTCACCGATCCCTTGGCGTCGGTCATCTTGAAGAGCACGCCGTCCATGTAGACAAACAGCGTGATGTAGTCGCCCTCATCACCATGGGGCTGATACACAGCGCTGGTCGCGGGCGTGAGGGTTTGGCTCATGTCGCAGCCCAGCAGCAGTGGCGCAAACTTGGGCGCGGTGCCCGCGGCGCCAGAGCCCGCCAGCTCCACCTCAAAGTCAAACACCCGGTGCTCGCTGGTAAACAGCGCGCCCTGGTTGCCTTTGGAGCCTCGCACCAAGTTGCGCTCTACAAACTTGCCTTTGATGGGCTGGGGCGTGAGCCCCCGGCACAAGATGGCGTTCGTACCAGGCACAGGTGCGGCTGGCGTGCCCTTGGCGGTCTGCTTCATAGCAAGCAGCACCATGTTGCTCATGTTCATGCTCATGATCGTTCCTTGGAGTTGAAGGGGTCAGCTGGTGGCCAAGTCAGGCCGCATTGCGTGGGGCCTGGGGCTTGGCCGGTTGGGTGGGTTCTTCCACCCGGCGGCGCTTGCCGGTGAACGGGTCGCGCTCAAAGCTGCCCGCCTGGCCGGTGAACTCATCAGCGGGCCATCCGCCCTCTGGTACGGGCATAGGCTTGCGCTCTTCGCCAGTCGTTACGACGGCATCGGTTTTCTTGGGTTGGGTTGCCATAGCTTTTCCTCTCAAAGTTGTCAGGGCCGCACGTCCAGCTCGATCACGATCCACCCCCAGGGGTGATCCATCTGCCCGCTTTGCCGAAACTCCTTGGGCAAGGCGCTGTCAAACGGGCGCGGCATGCCGGGGTTCTTCACCCAGGCCAGCACATCCGCCAGCACCGCCAGCTCAGCCGTCTCCACGGCCACAGGGTCGGAGTCCTCGGGCACCTTCACAAACGCCACCACACCCAGCTTGGCGTGGCCCAGCTGCCCCTCGCGCCCCCGGTAGTTGGCAAACTGCCCACCGCCACCCGAAACCAGGCAGATCACGCCCTTGGCCAGGTCGGCGGGGTCGTGGTTCATCGGGTCAATCACCAGGCTGCGCTGCACCACGCGGTGCGGCATGGCCGCCTGCATGCTGGCCTCAATCCCCGCCAGCGCCTGGTCAAACGTGTTCAGGCCCATCACGCGGCACCTCCGGGGGGCTGCGCGCTGGCCAGGTAGCGGCGGGCCGCCAGCTCAAGCCGGGCGGGGAAGGTCCGTTCCATCATGGCCAGCGTGGGCGCAGCAAACGGGTGGGCCTTGATGCCCTTGTGCCGCACGTGCCAGGCCAGCCCTTGGTAGCGGTCGCGCAGCTCCAGGTTCTCGCGCACGGCGTTCATGCTGGTGCGGCGCGCACGGCGGCGCCCTGCAAATACCTTGGTGGTCAGCCATGCCACGATGTCGGCAGCAGCCGGGTCGTTCCAGCGCGGCAAGCCCTTGCCGGGGCCGCGCCCCTCTTCCACCGCAGGCCCATAGGCCACACCCGGGCCAATGTCCCACTCATAGCCAGAAACCCGGTCGGCCCGGATCGAGTTGGTCAGCGTGCTGCGCCACTTGGGCGCGGCGCGGCGCATGAAGTTGACCGCCTCTTGCGCCAGGCGCGCCAGCTCGTCGGCCAGCGAGCTGAGCAAGCCCTCCCCCTCTGCCCGCATGGCAATCGTGACTTCGCGGATGTTCGTGGTGGCCATGGTCAACGCACCCCCTTGAACTCGGCCAACAGCGACTCGAACAGCGCGGCAGGTGTGCCGTTGCGCGGCATGCTGGTGTAGCCATCCCGCATCTGCTGGGGCTTCACCACATTGCGCATGGCCAGCTCGCGCATGGCCTCGGCTTGGGCACGCAGCAGCAGCAGGCCACGGTCGGCAGGGTTGATGGTGGTTGCGTCCGGCGTCTCGCTCAGCAGGTGCCGGGCGAAATACCAGAACCGGAACGTGTCACCCCACACGGTGATTTGCAGCATCGTGGGCGCTGGCGAAAACTCCAGCCACCAGGCCACACCATCCCAGGCCGCAGCTACGCGGGGCACCAGGCCGGGGTAACTCGGCTCCCACGGCTTGGGCGTGTTCGCAGGGTCCGCCCACATGTGGGTCTTGAGGGCCGCAAAGTCCTGCGCTTGCACCGCATACCGGGCCTGGAGGGCAAACAGCCCCACCTCTCCCGGCTTGGTGATGGGCCGCTTGGCCTGCATGTCGGCCAGGGCCACGCCCAGCAAGCGCTTGAAGTCGCCGTCATCCGCCGCGCGAAACTGCGCGGCAGCATCGCTCAGCGACGCCTTGAGGTCGGCCACCAGCGCGGACAGCAGCATGGACATGCAAGCGCCCCGCCTTACTCGCCCGTGGGCTCAAGGGCCGCCAGTTGCTCGGCCGACAGAGCGGCCAGCAGCTCGGGCTTCATGCGTGCACGCTGCTCAGCCGTCAGGCTGCGCAGCTGCTCGGGCGTCAGGGCGCTGATCTTCTCGTTGATCGCGGCCAGCTGGTCAGGCGTCAAGTCCAGCAGCTGGTTCAGGTACAGCGCCTCCTCCTCGGCCTTCAGCTTGGCATCCGCGCGGCCCAGCATCTCAGCATCAATGCCAGCGATCAGGCTGGTGCGCGGCTTGGCCTGCGCCCGTTCGGCTTCCAGCAGCAGGCCCAATGCCTCCTGCGTGAGGCCGGGCACTTCGGTAAGGATGTCTTTCACCGACTTGGCGCGCAGCGCCTCAATCAGGTCAGCCAGCGTCGGCTCAGCGGGCGCGGCGGCGGCGGTCTGGTCCTGAAACTCAGGCGGCAGCAGCGCCACGTCGATATCGCGCCCCGTGCCGGGCTGGATCATCTTGCCGCCCACGTAGATCGGGGCGTCGGTGGTGTTCTCGATGTGCTTGGTGGGCATGGGTGTTCTCCGGTACCGGGTTCTGCTGGCCCCCGGCCGCAGCCGGGGGACTTCTCAGCGTCTTCTCGGGAGGGTTATGGAGTTAGGCTGCCCGCGCCACGCGCCCGGTGGCGCTGTAGACGATGATCGAGGTCAGGCTGTTCTTCAGCTGCGTGGGGGTGTGGCTCACGATGAACTGCGTGCCGTACCCTTCTTGCTGGTCCGTGAACAGACCAGCCGCATTGCGCGCGGGCTGCGGCTCGTTCATCGAGAACGCCTTCACCATGCGGAACCGGGTGTTGCCCCGTTCGCCCACGATGATCCGGTTGTCCCCCATCACCAGGCCTGGCGCCGTGGGGTTGAACGTCGGGATGCCCTTGGTGAAGCCCAAACTGCCATCAGCGGCCAGACCCGTCGCCACCCGCGAGCTGTTGGCGCGGAAGCTCTCAGCCTGCGTCAGCGCGTTGTCCAGCGCCCCGCTCATCAGGGCAAAGTTCGCGCTGTAGTAGCGGTCGTTCTCGATCACCACCTTGCGGTTGCCAATCTCGATCAGCAGGCGGTCGTAGCGGTCGCGGATGTTCTCACCGCCCACCGCGTCGGTGTTGAACACCGCGCGGTTCGTGCTGCGGTAGCCCTGCACGGTCAGCACCTTGCCGTTGGCGGGCACCTGCAGCACTCCGTCCTGGTTCACCAGGCGCAGCTCGCCCAGGTTCCAGTCCATGATGTAGTAGATGCCTGCTGGCAGTGCGGAGCCATCCGCAGGCAATGCGTACTGCGCACGCGCTGCGCCGTCATAGGTCACCACCAGCGGGTTGGTGGGCGAGCCCACGGCATTGCCCTGCAGGTCGTAAGCCTGGCGCGGGCGCACCACCGGGAAGGCAGAGGTTACGAACACGCTGTTGGTGCCGTTGCACTGCGCCGTCAAGGTGTCATTGAACGCCACTGCACCCACTTCGTCAGCGCTGAAAACCAGCTCATTGAAGTTGATCGCCTCGGTGTCCTCGCCCACGATCCGCACGATGTTGCGGATGTTCTCCGCCATCGGGTCGAAGTCGATGGGAGATGCGCTCATCAGCAAACGCAGTTCGCTGCTGATCAGGTAGGCCAGCTTCTGCGGGATGGGGCGGGCCTCTTCCTGCGTCTGGATCACACCGGCACGGCGGATGCCCTGGCCCTCATAGCGGCGCAGCGCGCCCACACCAGCCGCAGAGGTGTCGCGGTAGCTGTATGGAATGGTCATCACGTTGGCAAACGGTGCCGTTCCCACGTTCACAAAGCCCAGGCTGGTCAGGTTGTAAAGCGCCTCGCGCAGCACCGTGCGCTCAGCCACCACAGGCACCTTCACATCGCTGATCGAGCCGGTACCGCCAGCCAGCATCTTGTGCTCAGCGTGCAGGCGTTCACCGTTGGCCGCGTCGAACTGGGCCAGCGCCTTCTCGGCAAATTCCTTGTTCGCAGCCAGCAGCTTGCCGCCGGTCTTCTCAAAGCGGCGCGACTCGGCCATGCCTTCATAGCCCAGGCGCTTGTCAATGGTCTGCTGCAGCGCCTTGATGGTGTTGCTGCTGTCCACCGTGATCTGCGGGTTACCCTGGATGTGCACCGCATAGCCCAGGCCCTGCAGCTTGGCCTGCGCGCTCAGCTGCTTCACATGGTCCACCTGCATCTGCGCCAGGCCCTTCACCTGCTCGTCGGTCGATTCGGCCGTCACCATCGGCGCGGCCTTGTCCACCAGCGCCTTCAGGCCGTCATCGTCCAGCTCAGGGTGCCCGGCCTTGATGGTGTCCGACAGCAGCTTGACCTTCGTGGCCAGCGTGGTCTGCGCCAATGCCTTCGCATCGTCGGAGGCCTTGAGCGCCAGCTTCACCGCCTCGTTCACGTCCACGGCAGGCGTCGCCAGCGTGATCGTCACGTTCTGCGGGTGGCCCTGCTGGGGGTTGCCCGTGCCCAGCGCCTTAAGCTGGTCCACCACACCTTGGCCAGCGACAGCCCAGGTGTCCACAAGGGCCAGGCTCTTCACCGCGTCAGATGCCACGGCATCGAACTGCTTCTTGGCCTCGGCCAGCAGCTTCGTGGCCACATCGTCCGACAGGCCCATGGCCTTGTACTTCGCCTTCAGTTGGTCGAGATAGTTCATTTCCTGCTCCTGCAGTTCTTTGAGAAGTTGGGGGGAGATCGCCACGCGCGCCGGGGCGTCGTGGTCGTTGTCGTCTTGGGAAAGCTGCTTTGGGTCAATGCCGTCCAGGCGGCTGATCACGGGCCGGTTGGTCAGGCCCGCACCCAGCAGCACGCAGCCGTGCTGCTGCTTCTTTTCGTTGTCGGCCCACGCTTCGTGGTACTCCGCGCTCAGGTAGGTAAACCCGCGCTCCTTGATGGCCTGCACGCCGTAGGGCGTCCACTCCACCAGTGCGCGCAGGCGCCCGTCCTCCACGGAGAGGCGCAGCACCTTGGCCGCAGAGCCGTCATCAGGCTTGTGCGCCACGTCGATAAACACGTCCTGGCCCAGCACGCGGTTGTCGAAGTTGGCCACCATCTGCGCCAGCATGGCGTGGGTGATCTCGAAGTCGCCGTACCGTGGATCGTTGAACTGCCCGACACGGGTCAGCGTGATCCACGAGGTCTTTGCACCGTCCGAGAGCTGGATGCTCTGCGACAGGAAACGCACCCGGTCCGGGGCGCCCGTCTCACGACCCAGGCGAATGTGGCGCCCCGCAGCCGGGGCATTGCAAGCCGCTGCGGCCGACACGGCCAGGGCTGCAAGTGCAATGATGGAACGCTTCATGATGCCTCTTCGCGGAGTTGTCCGCGATAGGCATCTTCAAAGATTCATCGGTGCAGAAAAAGGGGGTAAAACGGCGTGAAAGCCACGCGCAATAACGTGGGCGCGCTACGTTTTAGGAAGCAGCGAATCCGGCAATGTTCCCGACTTTAAGCAGTGTTCCACGCACTGCCTCCACGCCAGCATTTCACTGGTGACACGCTCGTACCCTAATGTGGTGGAACGCAGACCCAGGCGCTCATTCGACCATCCCCAGGTGTAAGGCCCCCGCTCCGGGTACAGGTCGGCCACATAGCCCTGATCCTTCAATGCCTCGATCAGCGCTCGCAGCTGCGCATAAGGGTTGTTCTCGGTCATGCCTATGTCCTGCTCTTTCGCGCCACCGTGTGAAAAATCTCCCAGCCGTCTTTGAGCAGCTGGCGTAGCCCAAACATCTGCGCCATGGCCAGGTCGCTGTCAGGCCCAAAGGGTGGCAAGTCACAGCCGATGCGTGCGGTGTACCCGCCTTCCGTGCTGGGCTCAAAGGCCACTACAAAACCGGTGCCCCTGTGCGTGGCTGTCAGCCCGTCCACACTCACATCCCACGCCCGCCGCCAGCTCATGCGGTGGTGGTTACCGTCGCCGTAGGGGTTGGCCAAGTCCATCGCCATCACAGATCCTTCACCAACGCCGCAAACTTCGCATCCACCTTCGCACTGGTGTTGTAGGGCACTGCCGCCGGCGGCAGCTCAATGCCCATGCGCTGGGCCAGCAGCCGCCCGTCGAGGTACTTGTCCCCGTGCTGCAGCAGCTTGAGCCCCGCCAGAAAGGCGTCCTTCTGTTCCCGCGTCTGAAAGCACGCGGCCACCCAATACTCGCTGTCGGTCACCAGCGCAAACCGGTCCTGCTCTGCCTGGGCCCGCGCCTTGAACGCGGCCAGCGTGGCGCTGATCTCCTGGTTCGTGGCCTCTTCGTTGCTCAGGTTCTCGTAGTCGATGTCCCCGATGGGGTCATCCACTTCTTGGGTGCCGTCCAGCCCGGCCAGCGCGTCCAAGTCGCCGCCGTCATCCAGGCCATCGAGGCCTTCCAGGGCCTCCAGCGCATCAAGCCCGCTGCCGCTGTCCAGCGAGTCGAGCGGTGCCGGTTCTTTGGGCGAACTCATAACGTGCAATCTCCATGTCCACCAGCGGGAACCAGTCCAGAATGGTCCGATAGTCCCGTGGAAAGTGCTCTCTGATCTTCACCAGAAAGCGCAAGTCCAGGCCGTCAAACGACCGCCCGAACACCTTGTAGTCAATGGGCAGCTTGATGCCCGCGCGCACCAGCTCCTCCAGCAGCTTGTCCTTCTTCCAGTCCCAGCAGGGGTAGAAGTACCGCCGCTTGGCGTTCACCCCCTGGTTCTTGATGAGGGACGCGCGCCGCATCGGGCTGTCCGCCGCCCGCACACCCGTGGCGGTCCACACGTCATCCGGCAAGCCGCAATCCTCGATCACAGCCCCCCGCATGTCGTCATAGTCGTAGTCCGGCCAGCCCACCGCCTCAATGATGCGCAGCCGCTCCGGCACCTGAAAGATGGCCTGGTTCATCCACCGATAGAAAGATGGGTGCGGCAGGCGCACGATACGCTTGCCCAGCACCTTCTCGGCGTACTGCAGGTACTCCTCCACAAACTCCAGCCCTGGCACCAGGTACAGGTAATACGGCGTGAAGTCGAAGTGGTCCCGCGCGCTCAGCCAGGCCGCCCAACTGTCTTTCCCGCAGGAGAACGACAGCAGGGCCTTGTCGTGGTTGGTGGCTGCTCGTACCACATCGCACACTGGGTTTGCCGTCACGATTCCCCCTTACCGTTGAAGTAGCTACGCACCCGCGCAGGGTCGAACACACCCCAGTCCCGCAGGTGGTAGCTCCAGTCCGAATGCCCTTCGCGCACCGCGTCAATCTGACAACCCATCTCGCGCAGCTCGGCCACCATGCGGGCCACCGTGGGCAGGCTCACGCCCAACACAGCCGTGAGCTGCGGCCCCGACTGGGGCAGGCGGTCCAGCGCGGCCAGCAGGCGCAGCGCATTGTCAAATTTCCGGTTTGCCATATCAATTCATGATACTGCAGGGGGCACCCGGTGCCCCCTGCAGCTTCAAGCCTCCACGGGCTCAGCCTTGCGGCTTGCACGGCCCCGGCGGGCCTTTTTCGGGCTCACAGCCCCGGCCACAGTCCGGGCCACCAGCTGGGCGGCCACAGCATCCACAGCAGCGGGGCACGGCTCGGGCTGGGGGGCCTCCTCCGGGGCGGCCTGGGCTGCGGGGGCCTCCTCCGGGGCGGCCTGGGCTGCGGGGGCCTCCTCCGGGGCGGCCTGGGCTGCGGGGGCCTCCTCCGGGGCGGCCTGGGCTGCGGGCTTATCGGCCTCCTGGGGCTGGCGGTGCGGCATCACCACGGCGGCAAAACTGCCATCGACCACCAGCAAAGGCCCTGCGGGCCCCACTTTCCCGGGCTTCGGCATGGCCCACCGTGCCCCCACTCCCACGCAGTCGGCAGCGTCCTGCAGGTAATCGGCTGTGACGTAGAGCGGGAACGCCTCTCCATGCCCCGTGTCGGCAGTCACATCCACCGCGTGGAAGCTGTCGCCACCACCAGCATGCACGCGCCCAGCCACCACATCCAGCGACACGACACCCCGCTTGCCACCGCTCTCCAGCCGGTGCAGCTTGCCCATGGACTCCACCGCGCCAGCCAGTGCCGACGGATCGACCCGGAACCGTGCGCCGCAGGTGCCCAGCGCGGGCACCACCCGCTGCCACTCGGGGTAGCGCCCCTCCAGCCCGTGAGCGAACACAAAGGCATCGCTGGTGCGCAGCAGCACCTGGGCGCGGCCATTGGCCATGCGCCACACCGTCACCTGCGCCACTTCGTCCACGCTGTGCAGTAGCCACTTCACCGCGTCCACTGGCACCGTGACCTGGCCAGCGCCCTCCACCACGGGCACACCGCCGCGATGGCAGTGCAGCCGCGCACCATCCGTGCCCACCAGCGCCCCCGCATCAAAGTCCAGCAACACGCCCTTGAGGTAGTAGCGAATGTCCTGCACAGCCGCCGCGATCGCCACGCGGTCCAGCACATCCAGATCTATCTCGCACTGCGCCACCGGCTCACCGGCAGGCATGCCAGGCAGCAGGGCAGCGGCCCCCGCGCAAGCATGGTCAGCAGCCCATTCGGTGCGCAGGCCAGCGCCGTTGTGCAGGCCCGCATCGTCCACCAGCAGGTGGCGGCTTCGCAGCTGGTGCGACTTCATGGCCTCCATGGGCACAGCCACCGGGCGGGACACCCCAGCCTGCGCATAGGGGACCCCCGCCCACCAGGGGGCGGTCTCCAGCGCATTCGCCACCGCAACGGCCGTCTGGCCGTCAAACACGATGCAGCGGGCTGCGGCCGGCACGTTGGACGGCCGGGCCAGTTTTTCAAGGGATTTCAGGTTGATCATCGTTCGCTCTCCATAGGCCTCTGCATATCCCCGAGGCGCGGGCTGGGGCGGCATGCCCCGTTCACAGGCTCTTGACGTTCTCAAAGTTTGTTGGCGGGCCGCAGAACCTCAAAGACACCCGGCGATGGCTGGCGGTCAAGCCAGCTTATGCCCCGCATGCCCCCCCTGTAGGGCCCATGCGTCCATCGGGACAGTTCCCGCGCATGCCCACCGGGTGGGCATGCACTGGCACTGTCAGTGATACACGCCGTTCGCGGGCTTCGTCGCCGCGATCAGTTCAGGTTCCAGCACCATTTCCACGCTGTACCGTTGGCGCTCAGGCTGGGGCGTGGGCTTGTGGGCGTACCGCTTCGCCTTCAGTTCGGCCAGGGTGATGGGCTTCCAGTGCAGATCCACATTCATTCCCCGCACGCTCACCAGCTCATCGATGCTGATATAGCCCAGCTCAGGCCCGTGCCCCATATCCACCAGCCCGAAAGCCTGCGGGGTGCCCCCGTCCTTGTCCTTCTCGGTGATCCACCAGTCCGCACCACCCATGAAGTAATGCAGGTGCACCACGGCCTGGTCGCCCAGCTCGCTCTGCTCATAGGTCACCGGCATGGCGGCAATGGTGGCCTCCAGGTCGCGGAATGCCTGACGAAAGAACGCACGCTCTTCGCCGCGCAGGCCTGCGGCCATGGTCAGCATCTGCATTTTGGGAATAAAGGGGCGCACGGCTTCAATCGTGCGCAGCATGCTTAAACGCATATTCAATCTCCAGTAATGACCTCTGCAAACCCCCGAGGTGCGGGAATCGATTAACTCGACGGGATTAACTATAACATCATTTTTTGATATTGATAAAAGAATACCCATGCAAAATGCACGGGTATTCTAATTATCCTCCGGGAACTATTTAGGAGCCCGAAGCACGGGCGCGGGATGCCGTCGCAGCGCGCCGCGAAACGGCACGACCACCACCGCCACGCGCGGCCTTCTTGCCGCTTGCAGACTTGCCGCCCTTCTTGGCTGCAGCCTTGCCACGTACCAGACGTGTTGCCATAAATATCACCTCCTTTCCCGACCTACAGGCCGTTATGCGCCGCAGCCGAAGGGCTACGACAACGCATCAGTAATTCGCTTCGCAATAATCTTTTCAACCATGGGTTGAATCGTTCCATCGGGGTAAACAAGCCGCAACCCCTTAATGCGCTCGATATTGCGCATCGCCACCGCAGGCACGTCATCGGCCAGCGTGGCAATCGCATCCACGTCCACCAGCACGCAGTCCCACAGCGCCTTCCAGGTCGCCTCCTCGGGCCAGTCCGCCAGGCGGCGTGGCTTCACCTGCTTGAACACCACGCAATACTTCAGCAGCGCGCCATCGTTCAGCACCAGGGCAGCACTCTCCCGGCGCGGGTTGGCCTTGTACTGCTCCAAGAGTTCATCAAAATTCATAGCTGCTCGCGCTTGTCTATCAAGCCCTGCCGCTCCAAACGGGCAGACACCGCACGCAGCGGTGCGCGGATCATCCCGGTGCGCAGCAGGCCCTGGTCAAAGTACGTCGCCTTCGTCTTGCCCAGCGCTCCCTCGCGGATCTCCGGCGCCAGCCGCTGCAGCGCCTGCAGGGCGGTTTCGCGGCCAGCGCGGTCGGCGTCGCTAACCTCATCCTCGAACACCATCACCACAAAGCTCAGCGTGTTGGGGTGCGCGGGCCACGGGCAGCGCTCGCGGTCCGGGTACACGCCCTGGCCCAGCCCATGCAGGTTCTGCGCGGCCAGCAGGTCGCAAATGTCGGGCGCCGGGTGCGCCGGGCTCAGCAGAAACCGCCAGCCCGCAAAGCCCGGCGTGCCCTCCCCCGCTGCCATGTAGGCCTCGCCATGCGCGCGGTTGATCTCGGTGCGGAACACCCGCTCCACCTGGGCGAATGCGCCCGTGTTGCGGTCGGTCAGCGTGTCCGCCACCCGGGCCAGCGCCCCCGCCTTGCCTGCGGCAATGCGCGCCACCAGGTCACCGGGCACCTTGTCCCCTTGGAGCATGAAGTCCTGGGCCGCACGGCCCGCGCTCTGCCCCATCACCACGGCCTGGCCAATGGCGCGGGTCAACGCCTCCTTGGCGCCCCGGTCCAGGCGCCACAGCCGGTCCGACAGCGTGAGCCCGTCTGCCAGCGTGAAGTCCCGCACAAACCGCACCGCAGCCTGGTGCACGCGCATGGCCGCGCTGCTCTCCAGCACCGCCTGCTGGCCACCCACAGCCCCCACACCCTGCGCGGTGTAGGGCCGCACGCCCAGCTCGGCCGCGCGGTCGATGGCCTGGCTCACCATGGCAGTGCGCCGCTCGGCCAGGCCGTCGATCACCGCCTCGATCTGCGCCAGCAGCTCACGCAGCCGGTGCGCGGGCACCTCCTCCTGCGCGTCCACCGCCGCCGCGATGCGCCCTCGCACCTCCTCGGCCGCACGCCCATACAGCACCAGCAGATCCTCGACGCCGCGGCGGTCGAGTTCCTGCATGGCATAGCGGGCCTGACGGCTCGCGCGGCGGATGGCTGCGGCCTGGCGCACGTCAGTCCACCACAGCCCAGTCTTCGGCGAGCATGTCGGTCTGGCTGGCCAGCCAGGGCACAAAGCAACCATCGGCGGTTTTCATGCCGATCCATGGCAGCTTCTGGCATCCGAGGGCGTACACCGTGGCGCGTCCGTCGTCTGGGTTGTACTCATAGCCTTGGACCAGCCCCAGCCACATTCCCTTGCCATTCCACCCCGCGCGGGCCACACGCTTACCCATCTTCATCGCCTCAATGGCCAGCCCGAATGTCATGCTCAGGCAAGGCCGATAGGCTGCCTTGAACACGTCGGATGGGGACCAGCTCACGTACCCCGCACGGTCTGGCATGTTGGCCTTGCCACCGTCCAGATACTCGACAAGAAAGCCCTCATCGGCGCCGTTCTCGTCGGCGGGAAGCGTCCAACCTCGGTAGGTGTTGTATTCGGCCCGCGTCATGGGCTCGGCGTTGATGAGCTTCACGCCAATGTGCATCTTGTTCATGGTTCATTGCTCCTGATTTAAGAGCGGCCCTTGCCGCCATTGCCCCCTGCCTGGCTCACCGCCGTGGCGCTTTCCCCCTTCGGCGCATTGCCCGGCGTCACGCTCACACGCGGCATGCCGCCCTGGCCACGGCCAGCGCCTTGCGCCGCTGGCGGATACGGGTCGTTGCGCTGCGCCTGCTCGGTGCGCTTGGCGCGCACGTAGTCCGGGTCCAGCCCCATGTCCGCAAACACCATGTCATCGGGCAGTCCCAGCGCCATGTACTTCAGGGCCAGGTCCGCCACCTGGTTCGGCGTCTCGGTGCGGCGCTGGGCAAATCGCAGCGTGAATTCGTCCACCCCGGGGTCAATCCCTTTGAAAAGCAGGTGGATGCGGAACGCCACCGCGTAGCACGCAGCCATGCTGTCCTGCAGCCCGTCCACCTCGTCGTAGTAGGTGCGCTTGAGGTCTTCAAGAATGTCGCGCGCCATGCCATCGGTGTAGCCAAACAGACCCTTGGGCGCAGGGCTCCCGGCATAGAACGTGTCCAGCAGGTGCACCACATCGCCGATATCGCCCAGCGTGGTGTCACCCTGCACGGCAGACACGCTGCCCTTGCGGTTCAGGTAGTAGTCGGTGGTGATGGAGCCCTGCTCCCCTTCCACCTGCTGGCGGTACTTCGCCAGGGCGTCGTCATCGGCGCCTTCCAGCACGTGGGCCATGCGCAGTGGCGCACGCATCCGGCGGCGCAGCACCAGGTCCTCCTCGGTCATCGTCAGCTTGCGCCACACGTGGGCGCAGGCATCCAGAAACGGCCGGCCCATGCTGCCCAGGTCATCAAAGTTGTCCGGGTCCAGCCGCGCCACCGTCATCTGCCAGGCGGCCCAGGTCGCCAGCGTGGCGCCGGTCATCACGTCGCGCTGCTCCCACGCGGCGGCCGGGTTCTTGAACCGCCCGCCCATGTCGGTGATCGGCTGGATGGTGTCGCTGGGCATGCGGATGGCGGCCACCACATCCTGGCGCTCGTTCAGCACCAGCTGCAGCGGCAGGTTGCCTTCCATCACCAGCCCGCGCGCATCGCTCTTGAGCTTGTCCGCCATCTCCAGCTGCAGGCGCCCTTGCAGCGCGCGCCACTCGCGCTTGAGGGTTTCGCTGCTGCCCTTCTCGTTCACCTGCAGCACCAGCCCGCCCCGTATGCAGTCCCGCGCCAGGCGCCGGTGAATCTCCTTCACCCGGCCATCCTTGCGGTCCATCTCGCGGATGGTCTGCACCATGGCGCGCCGGTCGGTGTCCAGCCACATGGTGCGGTACATGCGGCGCATCGCGTCGTCGCTGGCCAGGCGGTCGCCAGTCTCCCCGCGCAGGTTGTTGGCCGCCGGGAAGAACCCGCGCCACATAGTGGTCACCTTGGCGGTGGCAGCAGCGGGCAGGCCGGATAGTTTCTTGATCAGCATGTTGGTTTTCCTTTCACGCCGGTACCAGCACGCCACCGGCCCCAGCCGCCCACCGCTGGCCAAATGCACGCACGGCTGCTGCTGCGCGGTGCAGCAGTGGGGCAGGCAGGCCCATCAGCTGGTCGCGCGTCTGCTTGCGCGCCTGAATCACGGCTGGTGCATCGGCCAGGCCACGGGTCAGCAGCGCATAGATGGCCGCGCACGCGGCATCAAACAGGTCATCACCGATCTTTGTGTCCACCATCGAAAAGCTGCTGTAGCTCGACTGGGTGGGCGTGGCCTTCATGTTCCCCATCTGCCGCACGAACGTGGTCCACTCCTCGGGCTCGCGTTCATCGGCCACATCCACATAGGGGAACGCGGCCCGGTTCTGGTGGAACACCTCGCGCAGCGCGCTGGCCATGATGTGCTTGGTCATCCCCTCGAACCGCATGGGCGCAAACGCCCACTGGCCCCAGGCCGACGCGTTGCTCTGGCCATCGGCCACCAGCTCCCGGTTCACATGGGTCAGCCCCTTGGAAAAGAGCATGTCGTTCACCCCGGTCAGCATGCCCACGCCGTAGGCATCGCCAATGGCGTAGTCCGGGCGGAAGTAGTCCCAGATCGCCACCAGGTCCTTGGCCAAGGTCGTGTCGCTCACGCCGGGCGGCCACACGCGCACATACGGGAACGTCACCCAGTTGCCCAGCTGCTCGCAGATCACCAGCGCGCTTTTTGAGGCCTCGGGGTTCTCGCCATGGCCGGTGTGGTCATAGCCCAGCGTCACCAGGCCCCGCCGCTTGTACCGGGCACCCGGTACCGGGCACGCCCGCTCCAGCCCGGCCTCCAGGCCCAGCGCACTGGCGCGGCGGATGTGCTCCTCCCAAATCCAGTTGCGCGCCCGGATGTTGCGGCACAGAAACTGCCGGATGTACTCCTCCGAGGGCAGCTGAATCTGCATGCTCTTGGCCCACTCCGGGTCCACCATGCCCAGCGCCACGCCCAGGTGCACGTCCACCGTGGGCAGCGTGTGGTATTCCCCGGTGTCAATCAGGCGTTGCAGTACGTCCGCGCCCTTGTAGACGCCGCTGATGCGAATGCTGGGCTTGAACTCCACGTTGCGCCGGTCCACCCCCAGCCGCCGCGCCGCGCCCAGCATGGGCAGAAAGCGCGACATCAGCCGGTCCTGCGGCATGTCGTCGGTTTCCTCCAGACTGGCCATCGTGATCGAGTCGCCGTCGATCTGGCTCATGATCCCGTAGGCACTGCCCTTCGATCCGTTCACGAACTGAAAAGACGTGTCCTTGAGCTGGGGCCGCCCCTGCTTGTGCGCCACATAGGCTGTCAGCAACTCGCTGCGCCGAATGCCGTCAATCAGGTAGTTCAGATTGTTCTGGCTCTGCTGCATGCGCGGCGCCACGATGCCCAGCTCCTGATGGGGCGTGGTCGCGAGCATCTCCAGGTGGTACATCTCCTTCACCGCCGTCTTGCCCGTGCGGCGGCAGCTGAAGTCCACCGTGTTCGGGTGCTGGTCCATCTCCTGCATCTTCAGGATCTGCACCGGGTCCAGCTCCACGTTGTGCACATACTTGTGCCACAGCGCATGCGGGCGGATGCCGGTGGCCGAGTCTGGCACCGCAAAGCGCATGATTTCGCGCTCCGCGACGATGCTGCTCTTGGCCCGCTGGGCGGCGGATACCCGGCTCACTTGTCACCCCCTCGGGCCTGGTGCTCCACCAGCACCGGGTCAGCTTTGGTGGCGCGCTGCGCCTGCTCGATCAGGCCGCGCGCGCTCTCGGTCGCCTGCAGCATGCGCTGGCCAAAGGCCGACAGCGTTTCCTTGTCCTTCTCATCGAGCTTGAGCAGGCCCATGCCCTTCTCGTCGTCGTCATCGTTGGCCCGCACCGTCATGCCCAGGTCGCTCATCGACAGGCCCAGGCGCGAAATCAGCTCGGTCAGCGGCTTGAACGCCGGGTTGCTGGTGTAGTTGTAGATGTACTTCTTGGTGCCATCCTCGGCCGTGTAGGTCAAGGTCACCGGGTTGCCCTCGCGGTCCAGCTCCACCTTGGGCGCCTTGATCAGCACGCCCAGCCCCAGCACCTCCTGAATGCACATCTGCAGCGTCGCCATCAAGGCCGCATGCATGTCCGCGTGGATCGAGGTCAACACCCTCGGGTCGCGCTGCTCAAAGGCCGCGTGGTGCAGCATGAAAATCTCGGTCTGCTTCACGCAGGCCGGCTGCTTCGAGCACCAGTCCCGGTCCACGTCGCACCGCGCGCAGAACGCATACCCGCCCGCCTTGGCCGGAAAGTAGGTGGCCGTGCGCGCCGTGGCCCCGTGCTTCATTGCGTTGAAGCGGGTGCGCAGGGCCTCATGCGGTGTCGGGTGCCCCTCCAGATTGGCCGTGACAGCCGCCACGCCCTCGGGGGTCTTCGGTCCGGTGGAGTGCTGGTGCGCTTTCAGCAGCGCCCGTTCCCAGCTCGCCTGCGGCTGGTGGCGCGCACCGCAGTGCGGGCAGTGGGCAAAGTACCGGTAAGGGTGGTGCGCCTGGTCCGCGTCGTCTTCGACAAGATCAGGCGCACCCTCAAACGCCTTGCGGCACTCACCGCAGCGAAAGTTGACGTGGGAAATCTGCGCAGTCCAGTCCTTGGGCATGCTGGCATATTGCCGCCCAAGTCAGGTGCAGAAAAAGGGGGTAAACCGGCGCAAAGCGCCCGTACAACAAGCGCTGTCAGCTACCTATTTCAGAGCGCACCTCAGTTGCCAGAGTGCCTACGCAATACGTCGTTGTACACCGACTCACACTTCCCACCTCGCTCCAGTGGGAACACCCGCTCACAGTCCGCACGCGCAGATATGGCGGCCCGCTGTGCCGGAGAGTACGCAATGTGTGGAAACAAGAAAAAGGCCACAACCAGGGCGATGGGCACCCACAACCACCACTTGAATCCTGCGGGCGCCGACTTTGCCTCCGCAGGCATACCGCTACCGCTCTCGCCCTGAGTTGTAGAGATCTTCCTCGGCTGAGCAGCCGCTTGAGGCTTTTCAGTGGGCGCCCAAGAAGAATCGTGATCAAAAATGGCTTTGCAATTGGGGCATGCGTCAGCCTTGAGCAGCAGCTCGTAATTGCAGTTGGGGCAGTAGCCAGTGGCCGGTTTCGGCACCAGTTGGTCAACGCGCGTCTTGATGTACGCAGCCTTTGCGCGGGATTCTTCACCATCTGCCTCGGCAAAGCACTTTGCCCACAGGCCAGCATCGCGCTGCTGGGCATCCTCCACCTCGGCCATTGCGCTGGCCCACGGGTCCGTTCCACCTGCCATAGCCCCTCCCTCAGTGCATCAACTCCCACGCATCAGGCATTCCAAGCGCCTGGGCAGTGATGCCCAGTCCCTGAATCGACAGTTCAAGCCGTCCCTGGATCGACTCCAGCAGAACGGCCATCCCCTCCCGGTCCGTCACTGAAAACGATGCATCGGTTTCCCCGTTCAGCAGCCGCACCAGCAGGCAGACCGCCCGGTAGCTGCTCCTGGCCTCCAGTGCGGCCTCGCGGAAATCTTCGTGCAACGCCCCCAGATCAACACCGCTTGCGGTGGGATTGGTTTGAGTATTCATGTCTGTGCTCCATTCGCGGTTTGAAGTACCGCCTCCCCCGCTTCCAAACAGGGGTGGCAGCCCGAACGCGGGTTGGAAGACCGATGGAGCACCGGCGAGCCTTACGGCTCCCCACGCCCGAGCCGCCGAAAACGTGGCACAGACGCAAAAAAAGCCGCAACACCTACAGGGGTAGCGGCTCGCGCCGCTCCATTCGGGCTTCCAAACCCGGCCTAAGTTCCCTCAGGCACTGCGACTTTAACGCAAATTGCGCAGCGAAGCGCATAAAAAAGGGGCCAACTTTTGGAGTCGGCCCGAAGGGGATAAATCCCAGGAGTTCCCCAATGGCTGGGGCGTAGTGACCATCCCACCTCACGCAGCCAGCGTCAATACAACATCTTGTTTTCCCACTGTGAACCGCGCGGGCCGCACAAGGGTCAATCTCACGGTTCGTAGTGAGCCCAGGATGGGGAGCCAATCAAAAAGCCCTGCACTTCTGAAGTGCGGGGCTTTTTTTTCGCCATCCCCGCCGCAGCGTGGCAAACGCTGCATGCCAGACAATGGTGGCTTTGCGCACCCCAACATGCCCCCGCAACTGCCCTGGCTCGAACCCCACGCCCCCTTTCCCGCACCGACCCTTGCGTGGGGGGAAGGCGATCCCGCGCCGGGCCTGCTGGCAGCAGGCGGCGCGCTGGATGTGGCCAGCCTGTGCGCTGCATATGCACAAGGCACGTTTCCCTGGTACGGCCCCGGGCAGCCCATCCTGTGGTGGGCACCTGATCCTCGCATGGTGCTGCCGGTGGCTGAGTTCAGGTTGCGCCGCTCGCTGCGCAAAAAGCTGCAGGCATTTCGCAGACAGGCGCACTGCGAAATCCGCATCGACAGCGCATTCCGGGACGTCATCACCGCCTGCTCCACCAAGGAACGCGAAGGCCAGGCTGGCACCTGGATCGTTCCGGAGATGGTCGGCGCCTATACGGAACTGCATCTGGCAGGCCATGCCCACAGCGTGGAAACCTGGGTCGATGGGCGACTCGTCGGAGGCCTGTACTGCGTGGCGCTGGGTCGCGCGGTGTTCGGAGAATCCATGTTTGCACATGAAACCGACGCCTCCAAGATCGCCCTGTCCGCCCTGGTCTGCCTGTGCCGCCGTCATGGCATCACCCTGATTGACTGCCAGCAAAACACGCAGCACCTGGCATCCCTGGGCGGGCGGGAGATACCCCGGGCCGATTTCCTGCGCCATGTGGACAGCGCGCGACAGCAGCCCCCCACCCCCTGGCAATTTGAGCCCGTATACTGGGACGAGCTGCTGCCACCCAAGACCGATCTGGCATGACGCAACTCAACGACCTTCCGCTGCAAACCCTGCAGTTTTACGCGACAGCGCCCTACCCCTGCAGTTACCTGCCGGACCGGCAGGCACGGTCTCAGGTCGCCACCCCCAGCCACCTGATCCAGAGCGATCTTTACTCCGATCTGGTCGCCAAGGGGTTTCGCCGCAGCGGCATGTTCACGTATCGCCCCTATTGCGATGGCTGCCAAGCCTGTACCCCGCTGCGGGTTCTTGTTAACGAGTTCAAGCCCGACCGCAGCCAACGGCGCGCTGCTGTGCGCCACGGCCAACTCCAGGCCCGGGTGTTGCGGCTGTGTTTTGTGCCCGAGCACTACCAGCTGTACCTCCGCTACCAGAACGGTCGCCACGCGGGCGGCGGCATGGACCATGACAGCATCGACCAGTACACGCAATTTCTGCTGCAAAGCAGGGTGAACTCGAGGCTGGTGGAGTTTCGCGAGACCGACGCCTCCGGCGAACCCGGCGCGCTCAAAATGGTCTCTATCCTCGATGTGCTCGATGACGGCCTGTCTGCCGTGTACACGTTCTACGAGCCTGAACCCCATTGCAGCTACGGCACCTACAACGTCATGTGGCAAATCGCACAAGCCCATTCACTGGGTCTGCCCCATGTGTACCTGGGTTACTGGATTGAAACCAGCCCCAAGATGAGCTACAAGGCACGCTTCCTGCCCCATGAAATCCGCACCGACGGGGCTTGGCGCCGGGTCACAGGCGCCGCGCAAGCGAGCCCCTGAACACGCGTTCACATTTCACAAGATAAAATGCAGCGGCCTTTGCACCATTGCCGCTCATGAAAAAAACCGATCCCAGCATCTCCCCCAAACCCAGCGTTCAGGTGCTTGAGCGCATGTTCACACTGATCGATGTTCTGGCCTCACGGGAAGAGGCGATTTCCCTCAAGGAGATCAGCGAAAAAACCGGGCTGCATCCCTCCACCACCCACCGCATCCTCAACGACCTGACCATCGGCCGTTTTGTTGACCGCCCCGAATCAGGCAGCTACCGATTGGGCATGCGACTGCTGGAGCTGGGCAACCTGGTGAAGGCACGCCTGAGCGTTCGTGACGCGGCGCTCACCCCCATGCGCGCGCTGCACAAACTGATCCAGCAGCCCGTGAACCTGAGCATGCGCCAGGGCGATGAGATCGTGTATGTAGAGCGTGCCTACAGCGAACGATCAGGCATGCAGGTGGTGCGCGCCATTGGCGGCAGAGCGCCTCTGCACCTGACCTCGACAGGCAAGCTCTTCCTTGCGCTGGATGACCCCCAGCGCGTCCGCGCCTATGCCACCCGTACCGGTCTGGCAGGCCACACTCGCAACAGCATCACGCAGCTGCCGTTGCTGGAGCGAGAACTGGCCAAGGCCCGCCAGTACGGTATTGCTCGCGACAACGAAGAGCTGGAGTTGGGCGTGCGCTGCATGGCCGCGGGCGTGTATGACGACCAGGGCAAACTGGTCGCAGGCCTCTCCATTTCGGCCCCTGCGGATCGTCTGGATGAAGGCTGGCTGCCCAAACTGCAGGCTACAGCGAATGAGATTTCACTGGCCTTGGGCTATACGCCACCGAGTGTCGAAGCCGGTCACAATCCCCTCACCAGTCAACGTACCGAATTGCGCTGACGCCCCAAGGAGGGCTAGGCAACGCCGCTCTTAGCGAGGCATCGGGAATGCATTGATGCAACAGGCCCAATAGCCGGTGCCGTCTGGCAGTCACGACTACACGCCCTCGCACCAACAAGGCGCACACAGCCCCGGCCTTCAGCGGCCTGCATAAGCGCTTACCTGCCAAGGACTCGCAAACGCAAAATAAAAACGCCTGACAGACTAAGCCTGTCAGGCGCATTTATTGAATTCAGCAGATCAGCCGTTGGTGCTACGTGCTGCCTGCAAAGGAGCTGCCAGCGCTGGGTTTGACTCCACCCAACGACGAACCCGCTCAGCATCGCCCAGTCGACTGAACTTGCCCGCAGAGTCAAGGAACACCATGATCAACTTGCGCCCCGCCACTTGGGCCTGCATCACCAAGCAACGGCCCGCCTCGGAGATATAGCCGGTCTTTTGCAGGCCGATATCCCAGGTGGGGTTCTTCACAAGTCCGTTGGTGTTGTTGTACTGGAGCGTCTTGTGCCCCACGGCCACCTCAAAGCCGGGCGATGTTGACAGTTCGCGCAGCAAGGGGTCTCCGTGCGCCACGCCCACCAGCGTCGCAAGGTCGCGGGCACTGGACTGGTTGCGGCTGGACAGGCCGGTGGGCTCGACGTAGTGGGTGTCGTTCATTCCCAGCGACTTGGCCTTGGCGTTCATCAGGGCCACAAAAACGTCCAGGCCACCCGGGTAGGTGCGGCCCAGCGCGTGGGCTGCGCGGTTCTCGCTGGACATCAGCGCCAGGTGCAGCATTTCGCCACGCGTGAGCGTCGTGCCCACTGTCAGACGCGACCGGCTCCCCTTTTCGGTATCCACATCATCCTGGGTGATCGTGACAGGCTCATCCATGGGCAACTTGGCCTGGGAGATCAACATGCCCGTCATGAGCTTGGTCAGCGACGCAATCGGAAGCACCGCCTGATCGTTCTTGCGCAGCAAGACCTCATGCGTGTCCTGATCTACCACCAAAGCCACGCTGGACTTGAGATCCAGCGGGTCATTGACTTCGTGCAAACCAGCCATCTGACCAAAAGAAGGCTTGGCAGGCACATACGCCACCTTGGTGGGAGCTTTGGCTGTGCGGGCAGCCACACGGGTGGGCTTTACGCTGGCGGCCACCTTGCGCTGTGCGACAGTACGCTTGGCGCTGGCTGCACTGACCTGCTGCTTTTTGGTCCCTTGTTTTTTGACATCTGCCGCGTGTGCGGCAGGCGAAATGAGGGCAGCGCTCACGAGCGCGAAACCCACCCACTGGAAAAATCGATTCACTGCAGCGTTGCGGCGATGGTGCATCAAAGTGCTCCAAACGGTAAGAATTATGGGGCAGTGTACAGAATCAAAAAAAGTCGCGCAAGATCAATACCTTGCGCGACTTTCCGAGAAAGTGAGTGAATTATAAAGAGATCATTCAGCCTTGTGCGGCCACGCGATCTGCTTTACTTTGTAACTTGTTCAAAGCACTGAGATAAGCCTTCGCCGATGCCACGACAATGTCCGGATCGGCGCCCACCCCGTTCACGACACGCCCGCTGTTCTGCAACCGCACAGTGACCTCGCCCTGGCTCTCGGTGGAGCCACTGATCGCGTTGACGGAATACAGCACCATCTCGGCACCGCTCTTCACGTGCGATTCGATGGCCTTGAGCGAGGCATCAACCGGGCCGTTACCCTCCGCCTCGCCGCGCACCTCTTGCCCATCCACCGTGAACACGATGCGCGCACGCGGCTGCTCGCCGGTTTCGCTTTGCTGGAACAACGAGACAAAGCCGTATTGCTCCTTCTCAGCCGTCACGCTCTCGTCGCTGACCAGCGCGAGGATGTCCTCGTCAAAAATCTCGCTCTTGCGGTCGGCCAGTTCCTTGAACTTGGCAAAAGCCACATTGATTTCGGTTTCGCTGTCGAGCTGCACGCCCAGCTCCTGCAGGCGCTGCTTGAACGCGTTGCGGCCGCTGAGCTTGCCCAGCACGATCTTGTTGGCACTCCAACCCACGTCCTCGGCGCGCATGATTTCGTAGGTGTCGCGGGCCTTGAGCACGCCGTCCTGGTGGATGCCACTGGCATGCGCAAACGCATTGGCGCCCACCACAGCCTTGTTGGGCTGCACCACAAAGCCCGTAGTCTGGCTCACCATCCGGCTGGCGGCCACGATGTGCTGGGTGTCGATGCCCAGATCCAACCCGAAATAATCCTTGCGGGTCTTCACGGCCATCACGATCTCTTCGAGCGAGCAGTTACCAGCGCGCTCACCCAGGCCGTTGATCGTGCACTCCACCTGGCGCGCGCCACCGATCTTCACGCCGGCCAGCGAATTCGCCACGGCCATGCCCAAGTCGTTGTGGCAGTGCACGGACCAGATCGCCTTGTCGCTGTTGGGAATTCGTTCGCGCAGCGTCTTGATGAAGCTGCCGTACAGCTCGGGCACCGCGTAGCCCACGGTGTCGGGCACGTTGATGGTGGTGGCGCCTTCGGCGATCACCGCTTCGAGCACGCGGCAGAGGAAGTCTGGGTCGCTGCGGTAGCCGTCTTCGGGGCTGAACTCGATATCGGCAACAAGGTTGCGGGCAAAGCGCACGGATTGTTTGGCCTGCTCCAGCACCTGCTCCGGCGTCATGCGCAGCTTCTTCTCCATATGGAGTGCGCTGGTGGCAATGAACGTGTGGATGCGCGCGCTGTTGGCACCCTTGAGCGCTTCGGCCGCCCGCGAGATGTCGCGGTCGTTGGCACGCGAGAGCGAGCAGATGGTCGAGTCCTTGATCGCATTGGCAATGGCCTGCACTGCCTCGAAATCACCATTGGAGCTGGCGGCAAAACCAGCCTCGATCACGTCCACCTTCAGACGCTCCAGCTGGCGCGCAATGCGCAGCTTTTCGTCTTTGGTCATCGAGGCGCCGGGGGACTGCTCGCCATCGCGCAAGGTGGTATCGAAAATGATCAGTTTGTCAGCCATGTTGTTCTCCTGGTATCGGTGGGTGGGGACCCGCAACGTCAAAAATCTGGCGCCCAAAACAAAAGGCCCGTTGCGGGTGCATACGGGCCTTTGTGGAAAAAGTGTGCGCGTGCGCCTACTGTCTCCGCCCGTGGGGAGGTAGCAGTAGAGCCAGTGCAAACTTGTTCATGCAACGCAATGTAGCACAACTGCGCGGCAGCGGAGGCGATGGTCACTTGTGCAACCCGCGCTCGTCGGGCTCATCGGTCGAGGTGCTGATCACGCTGCTGTGCTGGCCCTTGGCCTTGCGCCAGGCATACACGGCGTAACCAGACAGCCCATAAAAAACAAACACGCCAAACAGCACGACGGGGGGATGGATGTTGATGACGGCAATGCCTAGCGCTATGAGCACGATGGCTGCAAAGGGCACGCTCTTTTTCATTTGCACGTCCTTGAAGCTGTAGAACGGCACATTGGTCACCATGGTGAGTCCCGCATACAGCGTGAAGGCAAACATGATCCATGTCACCTGACTCCAGGTCAGCCAATGGTCTTCGCCTGGACGCACGCCCAGCTCGGTCATCAACCAGATGAACCCCGCCACCAGAGCCGCGGCCGCCGGCGAAGGCAACCCCTGAAAGTAGCGCTTGTCCACCACGCCAGTGTTCACGTTGAAGCGAGCCAAGCGAAGCGCTGCACATGCACAGTACACAAAAGCGGCAATCCAGCCCCAGCGGCCCAGGCCCTGAAGCGACCACTCATAGGCAATAAGTGCCGGCGCAGCGCCAAAAGACACCATGTCCGACAGCGAATCCATCTGCTCGCCAAACGCACTCTGGGTGTTAGTCATGCGGGCCACGCGGCCGTCAAGGCTGTCGAGCACCATGGCGCAGAAGACGCCCACTGCCGCTTGATCGAAACGGCCATTCATCGCCATAACGATGGAATAAAAGCCGCCAAACAGCGCCGCCAGCGTGAACAGGTTGGGAAGGATGTAGATGCCTTTGCGCCTTTTGCGCACCATCACACCGGGGTTCTCGGTGGACTCATTGCCGTCATGCATCAAACAGACCTCCAGCGCCCACGCACATTACGCAAGCAGCTATAAAATTTATAGTATTAAGCGAATTGTCGCAGGAACACAAGTCGCCCTGCGCGCAAAAGGCGAAGGCCGCAGTGTAGCGCCTGCGCATGGGCCGCCTGGCAACGAAAAAGGCCACCGAAGTGGCCTTGGGATGCTTCGCTCGGAAGTATCAGTTGCGGGTCTGGTCGACCAGCTTGTTCTTGGCGATCCAGGGCATCATGGCGCGCAGCTGGCTGCCCACCTTTTCGATGCTGTGGTCGGCCGTGTTGCGGCGGCGGGCCGTCATCGATGGGTAGTTCAGGCGGCCTTCCTGGATGAACATCTTGGCGTAGTCGCCGTTCTGGATGCGCTTCAGGGCATTGCGCATGGCGGCGCGCGACTGCTCGTTGATCACTTCAGGGCCGGTCACGTACTCGCCGTACTCGGCGTTGTTCGAGATCGAGTAGTTCATGTTGGCAATGCCGCCTTCGTAGATCAGGTCCACGATGAGCTTGAGCTCGTGCAGGCACTCGAAGTAGGCCATTTCAGGAGCGTAGCCAGCTTCGACCAGGGTTTCGTAACCCATCTTGATCAACTCGACGGCACCGCCACACAGCACGGCCTGTTCGCCGAACAGATCGGTCTCGGTTTCTTCCTTGAAGTTGGTCTCGATGATGCCAGCCTTGCCGCCGCCGTTGGCAGCTGCGTAGCTCAGGGCCAGGTCACGGGCCTTGCCGGACTTGTCTTGATGCACAGCGACCAGGTGGGGCACGCCGCCGCCTTGGGTGTAGGTGTTGCGCACGGTGTGGCCAGGGGCCTTGGGGGCCACCATCCACACGTCCAGGTCAGCGCGGGGCACGACCTGGTTGTAGTGCACGTTGAAGCCGTGAGCAAACGCCAACGAAGCGCCTTGCTTGATGTTGGGTTCGACGTTGTTCTTGTACACGGCTGCGATGTCTTCATCGGGCAGCAGGATCATGACCACGTCAGCGGCCTTCACGGCGTCGTTGACTTCCATCACCGTCAGGCCAGCCTTGCCAACCTTGTCCCACGATGCACCGCCCTTGCGCAGGCCGACCACAACCTTCACGCCGCTGTCGTTCAGGTTTTGTGCGTGGGCATGGCCCTGCGAGCCGTAGCCGATGATGGCCACGGTCTTGCCCTTGATCAGGCTCAGGTCGGTGTCTTTGTCGTAGAAAACTTTCATGGGTCGCTCCGGTTGAAATGCGTTGTTGGGGGTTGAAATGGGGAAAAAACGGGGTGAATTGTCTTACACGCGCAGAATGCGCTCGCCACGGCCGATGCCGCTGGCGCCTGTGCGGACAGTTTCGAGGATGGCGGTGCGGTCAATGGCCTGCAGGAAGGCGTCGTTCTTGGACTGGTCGCCCGTCAGCTCGATGGTGTAGCTCTTCTCGGTCACGTCGATGATGCGGCCACGGAAGATGTCGGCCATGCGCTTCATCTCCTCGCGCTCCTTGCCCACCGCGCGTACCTTCACCATCATGAGCTCGCGCTCGGTGTAGGCGCCTTCGGTGAGATCGACCACCTTGACGACCTCAATGAGGCGGTTCAGGTGCTTGGTGATCTGTTCGATCACATCGTCGGAGCCTGTGGTCTGGATGGTCATGCGCGACAGCGATGCATCCTCGGTGGGCGCCACGGTGAGCGACTCGATGTTGTAGCCACGGGCCGAGAACAGGCCCACGACGCGGGAAAGAGCACCAGGCTCGTTTTCCAGCAAGACAGCAATGATGTGTTTCATGGTGAAGAGATTCCTCTTTTCGCTGCCCTCCCCCGTGCACGGTAATGCACAGGCTTGGCAGGCAATAGATTCGTCAAAAAATGAATGCTATCTATTTGATAGCTGAAAGCGCTTTATGGACAAGCGCCAGAGGCCGATTTGATGCTGAATTAAAGGTCTTCCGACCCCAGCAGCATTTCGGTGATGCCCTTGCCGGCCTGCACCATCGGGAACACGTTCTCGGTGGGGTCGGTACGGAAGTCCATGAACACCGTGCGGTCCTTGAGCTTGCGGGCTTCGCGCAGCGCGGGCTCCACGTCTTGAGGACGCTCGATCAGCATGCCCACGTGGCCATAGGCCTCGGCCAGCTTCACGAAGTTGGGCAACGCATCCATGTAGCTGTGGCTGTAGCGTCCGGAGTACTCGATCTCCTGCCACTGGCGCACCATGCCCAGGTAGCGGTTGTTCAACGAGCAGATCTTGATCGGCGTGTTGTACTGCAGGCAGGTGGACAGTTCCTGGATGTTCATCTGCACCGAGCCTTCGCCGGTGATACAGAACACTTCGGACTGCGGCTTGGCCAGCTTGATGCCCATGGCGTACGGAATGCCCACGCCCATGGTGCCCAGGCCACCGGAATTGATCCAGCGGCGCGGCTCGTCAAAACGGTAGTACTGCGCCGCCCACATCTGGTGCTGACCCACGTCGGATGTGATGTAGGTATCACCATCCTTGGTCATGTTCCACAGCGTTTCGACCACGTACTGGGGCTTGATCACGTCGCCGCTGCCCATGCTGTACTTCAGGCACTCACGCTTGCGCCAGCCTTCGATGGTGTCCCACCAGGCTGCCAGGGCACCAGCATCGGGGCGGGTGCTGCTCTCGCGGATCATGGAGATCAGCTCGGTGAGCACATCCTTCACGTCGCCGACGATCGGAATGTCCACCTTCACACGCTTGGAGATGCTCGATGGATCGATATCAACGTGGATGATCTTGCGGTCGTTCTGTGCAAAGTGCTTGGGATTGCCGATCACGCGGTCGTCAAACCGGGCACCCACAGCCAGCAGCACGTCGCAGTTCTGCATGGCGTTGTTGGCTTCGATGGTGCCGTGCATGCCCAGCATGCCCAGGAACTTGCGGTCGCTGGCAGGGTAGGCGCCCAAGCCCATCAGCGTGTTGGTGACGGGGTAGCCCAGCATGTCCACCAACGTTCGCAGCTCGTTGGTGGCATTGCCCAGCAACACGCCGCCGCCGGTGTAGATATAGGGGCGCTTGGCCGCCAGCAGCAGCTGCAGCGCCTTGCGGATCTGCCCACCGTGGCCTTTGCGCACGGGGTTGTACGAGCGCATTTCCACCGTCTGGGGGTAGCCGGTGTATGGCACTTTCTTGAACGACACGTCCTTGGGCACGTCCACCACCACAGGGCCGGGGCGGCCGGTGCGTGCGATGTGGAAGGCCTTTTTCATCGTCGCGGCCAGATCGCGCGGGTCCTTGACGAGGAAGTTGTGCTTGACGATGGGACGGGTGATGCCGACCGTGTCGCACTCCTGGAAGGCGTCCAGCCCGATCGCGGGCGTGGGCACCTGGCCAGAGATGATCACCATGGGGATCGAGTCCATGTATGCGGTGGCGATGCCGGTCACGGCATTGGTCAGACCGGGGCCCGAGGTCACCAGCGCTACGCCCACCTCGCCTGTGGCTCGGGCATAGCCGTCCGCAGCATGCACGGCCGCCTGTTCGTGGCGCACCAGCACGTGCTGGATGGAGTCTTGCTTGTACAGCGCGTCATAGATGTACAGGACCGCACCACCGGGATAGCCCCAGATGTACTGGACGTTCTCAGCCTGAAGCGACTTGATGAGGATCTCGGCACCCATGAGGTCCTGAGATGTGGAAGCGGGGGATGCGTTGCCCTGCGAAGCAGCGGCTGCTGAAGAGATTTCAGCTTTGGAGATTTCCATGATCGATCAACCTTTGTGAATTTCTCTGACGAAAAACCTTGGGTGCCCCTCGCACGCGCTCTTGTGAAGCCAGCTTGGGACTTGAGGCCAAGGACATGGGCGGGATGATTGCCGCGCCGGACCGTGACCCGTTTGCCTTTTGAATTGCAACGCCAATTATCGCACTGCAACACACACAAAATGCAGCGCCGCCGAAAAAAACTCCGGCGGGTGCGATAATCAGGGGCTTTAAGGCGCCATGCGGTTGCAAAACTGCAGACTTTTGCGTCGATCTCCTCCCGGGCTGACCCGTCTTGGCAACCGAACAAGAACTCTCCGATTTCCTCAAAAGCGTAGAAAAGCGCGCATTCAAGCGCTCGGTCTACCACGTTCGCAACGAGGAAGCGGCGCTGGACATTGTGCAAGACAGCATGCTCAAGCTGGCAGAGCACTACGGCGACAAGCCGGCAAGCGAATTGCCCATGCTGTTCCAGCGGATTCTTTCCAACTGCACCCTGGACTGGTTCCGGCGCCAGAAGACGCGCAATGCACTGTTTTCGAGCATGAGCGACTTCGAGGGCCCAGGCGAAGATGGCACGGATTTTGATCTACTCGAAGCGTATTCAGGGACAGAGGACGGGGACAAGGCCGAAAGCGCGGAAGACCTGACCCGCCGCGCCCAGATATTCCAGGGCATTGAGGAAGAAATTGCCGAATTGCCGCCACGTCAACGGGAAGCGTTCCTGATGCGTTACTGGGAGGAAATGGACGTCGCAGAGACAGCCGCCGCCATGGGCTGCTCTGAAGGCAGTGTCAAAACCCACTGCTTTCGCGCCATACAAACCCTCAGCAAGGCACTGAAGGCCAAAGGAATCGAGCCATGAAGAACACTGCACAGACACCATCGACCCAAGCTGAAGCAGCCGCAGAGCGCTTCGCGCTGCGCGTCACGGCCCGACTGTCCAGCGGGACCGAGGCGCTGCCCTACGACATTTCTGAGCGACTGCGTGCCTCGCGCATGCAGGCCCTGGCCAAACGCAAGGTCACCGTGCCGGTGCGCCGTACGGCGCCGGCTGCCGTAGTGGTCAACGCAGGCAGCACCGCCACCCTGGGGCGTGGCGGCGAAGGCGGCGGCTGGTGGAATGCCCTGGTTTCGGCTGTTCCGCTGCTGGCCTTGGTGGTGGGCCTGGTGGTCATCAACATTGCCCAGGACGAACGCGCCGCCAATGACGTGGCCGAAGTCGATGCCGCGTTGCTGACCGACGACCTGCCACCTGCCGCCTACTCGGACCCAGGCTTCGTACAATTCCTCAAGACTTCCGCGCAGTCGAACTGACTGCCTGACTCTGGACTGCATGCACCCAAGCCCCACCGAAGCCCCCTCCACGCTGCCAGCCTTTGTGCTGGCATTGGCGCTTCTGGGCGCCCTCACCGCGGGTGGCTGGCAGGCATGGGTGCAGATGCGCATGGCTCCGAGCACCGTGCTGCAGGCGGGCGCCGAGGCTGCCGTGGCCCGCCCCAACAATGCCCGTGCGGACTTGTCTGCCGTCAACATGCCCCCCGCCACCGAATCGGGACCGGGCTGGGGCACGCTCAACACGGCACAAAAGCTGGCGCTGTATCCGCTGGCAGAACGGTGGGCACTGATCAGCGAAGCCCAAAAACGCCGCTGGCTCGATCTGGCCACCAATTACCCCAACCTTTCGGAAGAGGAACAGCGCAAGTTCCATGACCGCATCACCGACTGGGCGAGCCTGAGCGCCCAGCAACGCAACCAGGCGCGCCTGAACTACGCCGTCACCAAACGCCTGGCCGGCGATGACAAGCGGGCCCAGTGGGAGGCCTACCAGGCACTGTCGGACGAAGAACGCAAGGCCCTGGCCTCCAAGGCAGCCCCCAACCCGCATGGTGCCGCTCCCGCCCTGCGCCCGGTGTCTCCCAAGAAGCTGGTGCAGGTGCCAGCGGCCACCCAGGCCAGCCCGGATCGGCCGAACGCGCCCAAGATTCCACCGGTCGTAGACCATTCGCCCCGCGTTGCAGCGCCCGTACCTGCGCCAGCAACCGTTGCTGCCCCGGCATCCCCAGCGCCAGCGGCCTCCACAGCCGGGGTGGAAACGGCCCCCGTGGCGATCCCCAGCGCGGTGCCTGCTGCGCTCCCCCCTCTGGGTAGCAGCGGCGCGGAAGGCTCCAGCTCGCCAACGCCTCCCCCGGTGACCCCTGACACCTCCGGCCTGTATCCTCAGTAGGTTTGCAACCTGCCCCTGGCCCGACGGGCCTGACCTGGAATGTCCGTTTCTCCCCCTCCCCTCACGCCGCAAACGGCGGCCCCCGCCTCCTTCGGCACCACCCTCGCTGGCGCCCCCACGCCCAATCTGTGGCGGCGCATGGCTTGCTGGCTGTATGAAGGCATGCTCATGTTCGGTGTGGTCTTCATTGCGGGCTACCTGTTCGGCACATTGAGCCAGACCCGGAACGCGATGGACAACCGGCATGCGCTGCAGGCCTTTCTGTTCGTGGTGTTCGGCATTTATTTCACCTGGTTCTGGGCCAAAGGGCAGACCCTGGCGCAGAAAACCTGGCACATCCGCGTGGTCGGCACCGCCGGTCAACCCATCAGCCAGCCGCGTGCCTTGCTGCGCTATGTCTTGAGCTGGCTGTGGTTTTTGCCTCCTTTGGCGGCGATTGCACCGTTCTCCCTGTCGGGCGGTGAGTCTGCGGTGATCGTGCTGGGCTGGGTGGCCGTCTGGGCGCTGCTCAGCCGCTTCCACCCCACTCGGCAGTTCTGGCACGACGCATTGGCCGGCACGCGTCTGGTGCACTACGAAATCCCCAAAAAATAAGCGCATGCAACCCTCTCCCCCCCCATCGGCGGCCCCTGCCAACCCCCAGAAGGCCCGCACGGGCCTCAACCGCATCTGGCATGCGGCAGGCTATTCCCTGGAAGGGCTGCGGGCCGGCTGGAACGAGAAAGCCTTCCGCCAGGAGGCCATCGGCGCCATGGTGCTGCTGCCCCTGTCGCTCTGGCTGGGCCGCAGCTGGGTCGAAGTGGCCCTGCTGGCGGGCTCCGTGGTCATCGTGATGATTGTGGAACTGCTCAACACTGGCATCGAAACCGCCATCGACCGCATCGGGCCCGAGTGGCATGACCTGTCCAAGCGTGCCAAGGACATGGGCAGTGCGGCAGTTTTGCTGGCTTTGCTGCTGTGCATCGGCATCTGGGCCGCCGCGTTATTTCAGAGGTTTTTCCATGGCTGAACCCGCTTTTTCTGTGTGCGTGTACTGCGGCTCGCGCCCCGGTGACAACCCGGCCTATACCCAGGTTGCGCAAGCGGTGGGCCAGTGGATTGGTGCGCACCACGGGCAACTGGTATACGGCGGCGGTCGCAGCGGCCTGATGGGCACCGTGGCCGAAGCCACGCGGCTGGCGGGTGGCCGGGTGGTGGGTGTGATCCCGCAGGCGCTGGTGGACAAGGAACTGGCCAACCGACAGTGCGACGAGTTGCACATCGTGCAGACCATGCACGAGCGCAAGGCCATGATGGCCGAGCGCAGCGATGCCTTTCTCGCCCTGCCCGGGGGCATTGGCACGTTTGAAGAACTGTTTGAGGTGTGGACCTGGCGCCAGCTGGGCTACCACGACAAGCCGCTGGGCCTGCTGAACGTGGCGGGCTACTACGACGGCCTGCTGGGTTTTCTGCAGACCAGCGTGGCCAGTGGCTTCATGGGCGAGTGGCAGATGGGCCTGCTGCACTCTGGCAGTGACGCCAGCGAGCTGCTGCAATCCCTGGTGGAACAGGCCGGCACCAATGCCCGCCAGATCCCGCTGCGCTCAGTGATCTGACTGCCCGACAGGCGCTGGCTTGTGCTGGCGCGCCCGACGCCAGCAAACGCAGCTCATGGGCGGCACGGCTGTACCGGCGATGCCCTCTTCCCCGGTGGCGCAGCCCTATGAGAAGGCGGAACGCGCCAAGCGGCTCAGAGGGTGACCACCTCAGACCGCCGCGTCATCCAGATCGCCCGTGCGGATACGCACCGTGCGCTCCACAGCGGTCACAAAAATCTTGCCGTCACCGATCTTGCCGGTGCGCGCCACGTTCACGATGGCGTCCACGCAGCGGTCCACATCCTCGGACTTCACGACGACCTCGACTTTCACCTTGGGCAGAAAGTCCACCACGTATTCCGCGCCACGGTACAGCTCGGTGTGGCCCTTCTGGCGGCCAAAACCCTTCACTTCGGTGACCGTGAGGCCGGTCACGCCGCATTCGGCCAGGGCTTCGCGGACTTCTTCGAGCTTGAAGGGCTTGATGACGGCGGTGATCATTTTCATGGCGGGTCTCCTGGAGGATGTAAAAAAAGGGGGAGGGCACGGCGCGAACGCATCACGCCCTGAATTTGCTGGTGATAGGGTAACGCCAGTCCTTGCCGAAGCTGCGGCGCGTGACGCGAATCCCTACGGGAGCCTGGCGGCGTTTGTACTCGTTGAGCTTGATGAGCCGTGTCACGCGCTCCACATCGGCGCGCGCAAAGCCGCTGGCAATGATGGATTCGATGGGCTCATCGTTCTCCATATAGCGGGCCACGATGGCGTCCAGCACCTCGTACGGCGGCAGGCTGTCCTGGTCTTTCTGGTCGGGCCGCAGTTCAGCGCTGGGCGGGCGGGTGATGATGCGCTCGGGAATGGGGGTGGCACCCGTGCCATAAGGATCGTTGGCATTGCGCCAGCGGGCCAGGTCGAACACCCGGGTCTTGGCCACGTCCTTGATCACCGCAAAGCCGCCGGCCATGTCGCCGTACAGGGTGCAGTAGCCGGTGGACATTTCGCTCTTGTTGCCCGTGGTCAGCACGATGGCACCGAACTTGTTGGACAGCGCCATCAGCAGCGTGCCCCGGATGCGCGCCTGCAGGTTTTCTTCGGTGGTGTCTTCAGGCAAGCCAGCAAACTCGGTGGCCAGCGCAGCCTTGAACGCCTCGAACTGCGGCTTGATCGAGATCTCGTCGTAGCGCACGCCCATGCGCGTTGCCATGTCGCGCGCGTCGATCCAGCTGATGTCGGCGGTGTAGGGCGACGGCATCATCACCGTGCGGACCTTGTCGGCACCGAGCGCGTCTACCGCAATCGCTAGCACCAGCGCCGAGTCGATGCCACCCGACAGCCCCAGCAACGCGCCCGGGAAGCCGTTCTTGCCCACGTAGTCGCGCACGCCCAGCACCAGGGCATCCCACAGATCGGCCTCCAGCGTGCGCTCGGGAGCCACCTCTGCTGTAATTTTGATAGCACCTTGGGCAGGTTCCACTAGCGCATAGACCAGTTTTTCCACAAAAGCAGGCGCCCGCGCCGCCACCGAGCCATCGGCCGCCAGCGCAAACGACCGGCCTTCAAACACCACCTCATCCTGCCCGCCCACCAGATGGGCGTAGACCAACGGCAGGCCCGTCTCGACCACACGGGCGCGCATCGTGGCCTCGCGCTCCGAGCCCTTGCCCAGGTGGAAAGGCGACGCATTAATGACCGCCAGCAGTTGCGCCCCGGCGGCTGCCGTGTCGCGCGCGGGGGTGGCAAACCAGGCGTCTTCGCACACCAGCACGCCCACCTTCACGCCCTCCACCTCGAACACGCAGGGCTTGCTGCCCGGCACGAAGTAACGCCGCTCGTCAAACACCTGGTAGTTGGGCAGCTCGCGCTTGGCGTAGGTCTGCTCGATCTTGCCGTCGCGCACCACGCTGGCGGCGTTGAAGCACACGCTGAAGGCCTGCGCGCCAGGGGCCATGGCCTGCGGGTGACCCAGCACGATGGCGAGGCCTTTCAACCCCGCAGTCTCGCGGGCCACGGTTTTCACGGCATCATCACAGGCCGCAATGAAGGCGGGGCGCAGGAACAGGTCTTCGGCCGCATAGCCGCAAATGGCCAGCTCCGGCGTCAGCAACAGGCGGGCCCCCTGGGCATAGGCTTCGCGGGCTGCCGCAATGATCTTTTGGGCGTTGCCGGGCATGTCGCCCACAACAAAGTTGAGCTGCGCAGTGCAAATGGAGAGCGTCATGGAACTGGAATCGGCCCCTGCGGCCGGGTTGGATACCGCCGTTGCAGGCCCGCCATCAAGGGAGCATCACAGGGGCCTGCATGGCTGAAGCTGACATTATCGCCCGCGTGCTCCCCTCCGCGCTGGACGTGGATGCTGCGGCCTGGAACCGCCTGCTGGCGCAGCAAAGCCACCCCACGCCCTTCATGCGGCATGAATACCTGGCGGCGCTGGAAAGCAGCGGCAGCGCTACGCCCCGCACCGGATGGACGCCCCGCTTCATGACGCTGTGGCAAGGCGACACCCTGGTGGCCGCGTGCCCGCTGTACCTCAAGAGCCATTCGTATGGCGAATACGTCTTCGACTGGGCCTGGGCCAGCGCCTATGAGCAGCATGGCGTGCCCTACTACCCCAAGGCCGTCATCGCCGTGCCCTTCACCCCTGTGCCCGGCAGCCGCCTGCTGGCGCGCGATGCTGCCACACGGGCCCTGCTGGTGCAGGCGGTGTGCCAGTGGTGCGAGCAAGAGAACGTGTCATCTGTGCACGTGCTGTTTGCCAGCGATGACGATGTGCAGACCAGCGTGCAGCAAGACCTGATGCTGCGGCACACCGTGCAATTTCATTGGAAGAACGAGCCACCCACGCTGGCTGCTGCGCAAGGGGAGGCGGCCACGGCTGGGCAGCCCCCGCGCTACCGGGACTTTGACCACTTCCTGGCCAGCCTGTCGCAGGACAAGCGCAAAAAGATCCGCCAGGAGCGCCGCCGCGTGGCCGATGCAGGGGTGACCTTCCGCTGGTCGCGCGGGGCTGGCATCAGCACTGCAGACTGGGACTTTTTCTACCGCTGCTACGAGCGCACCTACCTGGAGCACGGCAACCCGCCCTACCTCACCCGCGACTTCTTTGCCCGCATGGCCGCGCACATGCCCGACGCCTGGCTACTGTTTGTGGGAGAGCGGGATGGGCGGCCTATTGCTAGCAGTTTGATAGCTATCGGCGCATATGAATCTTGCGCTACAGGCCCAAATGACTCTGATTCAGGCTCTGAATCAGGCTATGAACCAAGCTCCGGACTGGTGGCCTACGGCCGCTACTGGGGGGCCCTGGAGCGTGTGGACTGCCTGCATTTCGAGGCTTGCTACTACCAGCCGCTGCAGTGGTGCATCGCCCACGGCGCCGTGCGGTTTGAGGGAGGCGCCCAGGGCGAACACAAGATGGCCCGCGCCCTGCTGCCCGTGCAGGCCACCAGCGCGCACTGGCTGGCGCACCCCGCGTTTGCAGAGGCGGTACAGCGTTTTCTGGACCGAGAAGGGGCCGGGGTGGAGAACTACCTGGAGTCCCTGCACCAGCGCCTGCCGTTCAAGCAAGCGCCGTAAGAACCTGTGCAAAGGCTTCGCCACACGCCCCTTGCCCGCGTAGTGCAAGGGGCGGCGCGGCTCGACGGCTCAGAACGATTCCCAATCATCGTCCCCCGCAGCACTTGTGACCTTGGGGCGCGGCGCACTGGCCAGTGCCACAGGCTGCGCAGGCCGAGGCGCCGCCGCCTGGGACGAGCCCGCCAGGCGCACCTTGAGCTCCTTCGCCAGCTGGATCACCGCCGTGGCGACCTTTTGCGAGGCGCGGGAGAACGCGGTGTCGTTGGCCAACTGCTTTTCTGCGTGGTCATAGGCACCCTGATTGATCATGCGCGCCACCTTGCCCGCCTCTTCGTGGAACTGGCGGTGTGCGCCCAGCAGGTTCACAAAAGACGGCTTGCCACCGTATTGCGAGCTGCCCGCGCCGTGCAGCCATTGGCCCAGTTCGCAGCAGTCGTCGCGGCCCACGGTCTCCGCATCCAGCCGCTCCTTCTGGGTGACGGCGGTGCGCAGCTTGGCGCGCCAGTTGGCATGGGCCTGGATGGCTGTATCCAGGTTGATGCCCAGCGCTGCGCCCGCGTTGCCCGCAGGAGCAGCGCCAAGGGCGCGCTGGGACGGCAACGGTGCATAGGCCGGTGTGCCCCCCACGCGCCCCGCCGGAGCAAAGGAAGCACGCTGTGTGCTGCCGCTGGCCGCCTGCGTTGCCACCGCCCCCTGGGCGCCCAGTTTGAAGAAGGCCACCGTGCTCACCAGGTCCTGCGCCTGGGTGTTGAGGCTGCTGGCGGCTGCGGCCATTTCTTCCACCAGCGCGGCGTTCTGCTGGGTGACCTGGTCCATCTGCGTGACGGCCTCGCCCACCTGGGCCACGCCCTGGCTTTGTTCGGAGCTGGCGGCGCTGATCTCGCCCATCAGGTCCGTCACCCGCTTGATGGCGCCCACCACCTCGGTCATCGTTGCACCGGCCTGATCGACCAGTGTGGTGCCCGCAGTCACGCGCTCCACGCTGTCGTTGATCAGGGCCTTGATCTGCTTGGCTGCGTCGGCCGAGCGGCCCGCCAGGCTGCGCACCTCGGACGCCACCACCGCAAAGCCCCGGCCCTGCTCGCCGGCACGCGCCGCTTCCACGGCCGCGTTCAGCGCGAGGATGTTGGTCTGGAAGGCGATGCCATCGATCACGCCGATGATGTCGGCGATCTTGCTGCTGCTGTCGTGGATGCCCTTCATGGTGTCCACCACCTGGCTCACCACCTCGCCACCCTGCACGGCCACGGTGGACGCACTTTGCGCGAGCTGGTTGGCCTGCCGGGCGTTGTCGGCGTTCTGGCGCACGGTCGAATTGAGCTGCTCCATGGATGCCGCCGTTTCCTGCAGTGCGCTGGCCTGCTGCTCGGTGCGCGCGCTCAGGTCGTTGTTGCCCTGGGCGATCTCGGACGATGCCGTGGCCACGTTCTCGGAGCCCGAGCGCACATGCCCCACGATGCGCGACAGGTTCTGCTGCATCTCGTTCAGCGACCGCAGCAGGTGCGCCATCTCATTGCGGCTTTCACCCAGATCAGGAATGTGGACCGACAGGTTGCCATGGCTGATTTCGTCGGCCGCGTGCACAGCCCGCTGCACCGGCCCCACGATGGACCGCGTGGTCCACAGCGCAAACAATGCGCCCAGCACCACCGACACCATCGCCCCCAGCGCCAGCACCCACTGGCTGGTGCCTGCGGCCTGGATGATGGCGCCCTCGAACTCATCGAGCTGCTTGTGCGTGTTGTCCGCCACATCGGCCAGCGATTGCAGGTAGGCAGTGGCCAGCGGCTTGAGGTCGCTGTCCACCAGCGCAAACACATCTTCGCCCGCCTTCTTGCGCTCCAGCAATTTGGCGCGCGCGTCCACATAGGCCTTGCGGGTCACCGCCACACGCTCCATCAGCGCCTTTTCGGTGGGGTCATCCACCAGCGCCTCCAGCTTCTTTTGCGCCTCGCTGGCCCGTTGGGACGTGGTGGCCATGTCTGCCGTGAGCGACTGGATGTAGCCCGCATCCGTGGCCTTGAGCGACGCCGACGCCCGCACCCAGTTCAGGTCGATGGCCGCCTTCCACTCCTGCGCCAGGGCGTTGCGTTCCATTTCGACAGTGGCAATGCGGCTGCTGGCCTCCTTGAGTACTGCCAGTCGCCAGACACCGGTGGCAGCAATGGCGGCGGTGATCAACAGGATGAGGCCAAAGGCCAGGCTCAGGCGTGCTCCGATTTTGAGGTTGTTCATGGACTCTTTCGTGGGACTTGTAGGTTTTTGCCAGCCGTTTGGGCCATATCGCCTGGGGGGGGGTGCTCATGCACGGGTGGCCGGTCAGGACGGTGGCAAGGTCTGGATTGGCGTCAATTGTATCATTGTTTTTGATAAAAATGATTTTATCAATTTACAACTATGACGTATTGGCAGGGACGGCAGAGGGAAAGGCGCCCGTGGTGTGGCGCGCTGGGGCAGCCAAGGGTGGACACCCCTGCCCCATTGCCCGGAAAGAAACGCAATCAGACGCACGCACCGCCCGTGGCGAGCTATGCGCAGCCTGCGGTCCCTGTGCCTCGAATGGCGGGCGCTTTGGTTGGCCCGCTTTGATGAGGAAGTTTATGCCCCAACAAGGGGCAAAAACCTTACAACCGGCCCCTCTGCCTGCGCCACATCAAAAGCTCTCCCAATCGTCCTCCGCACCTGCGGCAACAGGCTGGGCCAACTTGGGCGGCGCACTGGCCGATTTGGCTGCGGAAGGCGCTGCTGCAGCAGCGGACGCTTTTTTGCCAGCAGGTGCGGGCGTGGCCGTGGACCGCAGGGTAGAAGTCTCCCTGACGGGCGCGCCTGTCGATGCAGGCTTGCCTGCAGGTGCAGCGGGCACGGGGCGCTGCGCCCCGGTGGCTCCGCCGCCCGGCTGCGCTGCACGCGCCTGGTCGGCTGTGAGCTTGAACACGGCCACCGCCCCCACCAAGGCCTGCGCCTGATGGCTCAGACTGCTGGCGGCCGCCGCCATTTCCTCCACCAGAGCGGCGTTCTGCTGGGTGACCTGGTCCATCTGCGTCACGGCCTCACCCACCTGCGACACGCCGGTGCTCTGCTCGCTGCTGGCGGCGCTGATCTCGCCCATGATGTCCGTCACGCGGCGAATGGCGCCCACCACCTCGGTCATGGTGGTGCCAGCCTTGTCCACCAGCTGCGAGCCCTGCTCCACACGCTCCACGCTGGCTGTGATGAGCGACTTGATCTCCTTGGCCGCCTCGGCGCTGCGCTGGGCCAGGTTGCGCACCTCGCCCGCCACCACGGCAAAGCCCCGGCCCTGCTCGCCCGCGCGGGCGGCCTCCACCGCCGCGTTCAGCGCGAGGATGTTGGTCTGAAAGGCGATGTCATCGATGACCGAGATGATGTCAGCGATCTTCTTGCTGCTGTCGTTGATGCCCTTCATGGTGGTCACCACCTCGGCCACCACATCACCGCCCTGCCCCGCCACGGTGGATGCGCTCATCGCCAACTGGTTGGCCTGGCGCGCGTTATCGGCGTTCTGCTTGACGGTGGAACTCAGCTCCTCCATCGACGCAGCGGTCTCCTGGAGTGCACTGGCCTGCTGCTCGGTACGGATCGACAGGTCGTTGTTGCCCGAGGCGATTTCGGCACTGGCAGACGCCACCCCCTGGGCGTTGCTGCGCACGCCCGACACTACATGCGCCAGGTTGTTACGCATGGTGGTCAGGCCGCTGAGCAAATGGGCGATCTCGTCCTTGCCCCGGGCGTGGATCGCCACGGTCAGGTCGCCCTGGGCCACCGCGTCGGTGATCTGCACCGCATCGCCCAGCGCGCGCGAAATCTGCCGGATCATGGCGCCGCCCATCAGCACCGCCAGCGCGATGCCCGCCACCACCGCCGTGACTGCCAGCGCACGAATGGTCTGGTAGCTGGCAGCCGCGCTGTCGTACTCGGCCTTGGCACGGTCCAGCTGCACCTGCATCAGCTGGCCCAGCACCGCCTGCAACGGGTCGATGGCGGGGTACATCTCCTTGGCAGCAAACGCGGTCAGCGCCGCCACATCGCCCGATTTGAAGTGCCCCGCCAGCACGTCGGTCGCCGCATCGGCCTTGGCCTGCAGCGGCTTGAAGCGCTCGACCAGTTGCGTTTCCTCCGGCACCAGCTGCGTGGCGAGGTAGGCCTTCCAGTTGGTATCGATGGCCTTGCGCGCGTCGGCCACGGACTGCAGGCCTTGCGCAGGGGTCAGCGCGCCGTCGCGCACCTTGTGGGCTGTGTCCACCACGTTGACGGCATACATGTCCGCCACCACCTTGATCTGCTTGAGTGGCACCACCCGGTCGTCGTAGACCGACTTGAGCCCGGCATTGGAATTGCCCATGCCATACAGCCCCGCCACGCCCACCAGCAGCACCAGCAGACACAGGGCCGCAAGCAAACCCGCCAGGCGGGTGGAAATCTTGAACTGGTTCATGACAACACTCCTGAGGGAAACTATGCACACGGCTGAGCCCCGCTGGCTGCGCGCCAGCGGTGGGAAAAGAGCACAGAGCAAGTGGCAACAGCAGCCAGAGCGGCCCGGGGCGGCGGCCTTGGTGGTGCCAGAGTGGGCATTGCAACCCCTTGCACCCAAGCCCGGCGGGCCGCGTCAGCGGCCGGGGGCTGGTGCGTGCGCAAGCGTGTGCGCACAGCGCTGAAACCACGGTCCATTGCGGAACTCCTGGGGAGAACGGCGCAAAAAGAAATGCCCACCCATGCAAAGACCGCGCGCCGTGGCGGTCAGGCCCAGCATAGCGCTTTCCGTTACGTTTGCGTACGAGTCGCATCGTTGGGGCTGGGACGACGGCCCCGGTTGGCAACCAGCCAACTTCACCAGCCGCTGATGCCACTCGCACATCCATCAAGTAACAAAGCACGCAGAAGGTATGCCCCCTGCGTGCTTTTTGCTTCTTTTTTGATTGCTATCAGCGCATGTTCCACCTGCGCTTGCAGCCGTTTTGACCTGAACTCTGCATCCAGGGGCCTGTCTGGCCCTCGTCAGAAGCTCTCCCAGTCGTCGTCGTTGCCCCCGGCCTTGGCCGGTGCCGGGCTGGGCGCTGCCGGTTTGGGGGCTGCGGCGCTGGCTGCTGGGGCCGCTGGTGCTGCGTTGCCAGTCTTGGGCGCTGCCAGGCTGGCGGCGGGTTTGCTGCTGCTCTTGGCGCTGCTGCCCAGGCTGCTGCGGGCCGGGGCTTTGTAGCTGGGCGCTGCCATGGGGGCGCGAGCAGGGGCTGCGCTGGTGCGCGCCGGGCTGTGGCTTGATGTGCTGTTGGCGTCGAGCTTGAACACGGCCACGGCGTTGACCAGTTCGCCGGCCTGGGCGTTCAGTGCGCTGGCAGCTGCGGCCATTTCTTCCACCAGGGCGGCGTTTTGCTGGGTGGCCTGGTCCATCTGGGTGACGGCTTCTCCCACCTGGCCGACTCCTGCGCTTTGTTCGCTGCTGGCGGCGCTGATCTCTCCCATGATGTCGGTCACGCGGCGGATGGCGCTGACGACTTCGGTCATGGTGGCTCCGGCTTTGTCCACCAAGGCGGTGCCTTGTTCCACGCGTTCCACGCTGGCGGTGATGAGGGCTTTGATTTCTTTGGCGGCTTCTGCGCTGCGTCCTGCGAGGTTGCGTACTTCTCCGGCCACCACGGCAAAGCCCCGGCCTTGTTCGCCGGCGCGGGCGGCTTCGACGGCTGCATTGAGCGCCAGGATGTTGGTCTGGAAGGCGATGCCGTCGATGACGCTGATGATGTCTGCAATCTTGTTGCTGCTGGCGTTGATGCCTTTCATGGTCTCGACGACTTCGGCCACCACGTCTCCGCCTTGCACGGCCACGGTGCTGGCGCTGACGGCCAGTTGGTTGGCGGCGCGTGCGTTGTCGGCGTTCTGGCGCACGGTGGAGCCCAGTTCTTCCATGGAGGCTGCTGTTTCTTCCAGCGCGCTGGCCTGCTGCTCTGTGCGCGCGCTCAGGTCGTTGTTGCCGGAGGCTATCTGCGCGCTGGCTGAGGCCACGCCTTCGGCATTCTGGCGCACCGTGCTGACGGTGTTGACCAGGCTTTGCTGCATGCGTTGCAGGGCGCTGAGCAGGTGGCCGGTTTCGTCCTTGGACTGCACGACGATCTGGCCGCTCAGGTCGCCACCGGCCACGCGGTCGGCCGCCTCCACCGCCTGCGCCAGGGGGCGGGTGATGGAGCGGATGATGGTGATGGCCAGAAAGATCGCGATGCCGATAGCGAGTGCGGCCGCAATCAGCACATCGCGCTGCAGGGCGCCTGCTTGCGACTCTGCACGCTGCCCTGCTGCGACGGTGAACTGTGCCTGCAGTTCCACCTGTTCCTTGATACTGGCCTGGTAGGCAAGTTGTACAGGGCGGAGCTGTTCTTCCAGCAGTTTGATGGCTTCGTCTTTTTGCCCTTGGTTGATCAGTGCAAGGTATTGGTCACCCACCTTCAGAAACTCCGTCCGACGCTCTTGCATGCGCGCCATGGCCTCTTTGCCCTTGTCGGAGATGATCAGGCGGTCCAGATCTTTGTAGGCCTCAATCACCCGCGATCTGGCTTCACCGATCTGGTCTTGGGAGGCCTTCAGAATTGCCGCGTTCGAAAAAATCACCAAATTGCGAAATTGGGTCGCCTGCACGTTCACACCGTCCGCCAACGTACCCAGCGCCTTGGTGATGGGTATGCGCACACCCACCACGTCGGTCAGTTCGGCACGCTGGCTGGCAGATCGCACCAAACTCACAGCCCCTAAAGCAACCAGCAAGAGGACCATGACGCCAAAAGCTATCGCGAGCCGGGTGGAAATCTTGAACTGATTCATCCTTCTTCTCCTCGGGTTGATCGTTGTGCGTGTTCTGCCTGTGGCTACCTTAGCTCTATGCAGCCTTTGTCACCAGTCCTATTTCGTCACTGCTCAGCAGGGCCTCAATGTCCATCACGATCAGCATGCGTTCGCCCAGGCTGGCAATGCCGGTAACAAAGGCGGGGTCCACATGGCCCTGCCGCTCGAACTGGGGCGTGGGTTTGATGAGGTCGGGGGTGAGCGAGACCACATCGGCCACCGCGTCCACCACTGCCCCCACCACGGTGGAGCCGATGTCCAGAATGATGACGACGGTGAAGTCGTTGTAGCTGGCTTCGGGGCACTGCAGCTTCACGCGCAGGTCCAGGATGGGGACGATGCGGCCGCGCAGGTCGATCACTCCCTTGATGAAGTCAGGCGAATGCGCCAAGCGCGTGGGCCGTTCGTACGAGCGGATTTCCTGCACCCGCAGGATGTCGATGCCATATTCTTCCGCGCCCAGGCGAAAGGTCAGGAATTCACGCACGGCGGCCGCCGCGCTGGACGCGGGCCCCAACGTTGCAGAGTGGGCGTTGGCAGGGACGGCAGAGTCGACAAAAGCGGTCATGGCACGGGGCTTTCAGGCGGAGGGGGCTGCGAGGGGCGCCAGAACGCGAAATGCGCAAAAGCCATTCAAAGCATAGCAGTCATAGGTTTCATTTCGTGACATTTTTTGACAATCCCCCACGCCAATGCAAGGGGACTGAGGCCGCTAACGACGGTGCAATTGGAGAGCTTGCTCCATTTCGCGCCCCGCCCTGGTGCGCAAAAACTGCTACCGTCGCACCAACCGTGTGCCTTGCCTGGCACGCGCCGTTTTGGAACGACGAATCGATGCCCCTCTTCTCCGACCGCAAATCCGCCGCCCCCGACCACATGCCACCGCCGAGCCTGCCGCTGCTGGCCCTGGAGCTGCGCGCTCCGTGGGAGTTTGGCGCCGTGCTGCCTGCCTGGCCTGTGCTGCAGCGCGCCCCGCTGGGGGATGGGCACACGGTCATCGTGTTCCCGGGCCTCACGGCGGGTGACACCACCACCCTGCCCCTGCGCCGCTACCTCGAATCGCGCAACTACAACACGCTGGGCTGGGGCCAGGGCCTGAACCTGGGGCCCCGCGAAGGCGTGCTGGAGAACGCCAAGGCCCAGTTGCAGCAAGCGGCGGATGCCAGCGGCAACAAGGTCAGCCTGGTGGGCTGGAGCCTGGGCGGCATCTACGCCCGCGAGCTAGCCAAGGAAATGCCCGACCTGGTGCGCTGCGTGGTGACCCTGGGCACGCCCTTTGCCGGGCCCCACACCTCTACCAACGCATGGCGCATCTACCAGTTCGCCAGCGGCCGCAGCATCGAGCGCGAAACCGAGAACTACAACCTGCCCGAGGCGCCCCCAGTGCCCACCACCAGCATCTACTCACGCACCGACGGCGTGGTGGCCTGGCGCGGCAGCATCCAGGCGCCCGCCGACCACAACCCGCACACCGAGAACATCGAAGTGGTGGCCAGCCACTTTGGCATCGGCCTGAACCCAAGCGCCTGGTGGGCTGTGGCAGACCGCCTGGGCCAGCCGCACGGCCCGGGCGTGGTGTGGCAACCCTTCCAGCGTCCGCAGTTGCCAGGGCTGCATCTGGTGTATCCCAACCCGCACCGCTGACGGGGCTACGGACCGGCCCCCTGCCGGACCTGAAGGGGCGGCGCATTCCCAAGTGCCACGTAAAAAAGCACGCAGAAGGTATGCCCCCTGCGTGCTTTTTGCTTCTTTTTTGATTGCTATCAGCGCATGTTCCACCTGCGCTTGCAGCCGTTTTGACCTGAACTCTGCATCCAGGGGCCTGTCTGGCCCTCGTCAGAAGCTCTCCCAGTCGTCGTCGTTGCCCCCGGCCTTGGCCGGTGCCGGGCTGGGCGCTGCCGGTTTGGGGGCTGCGGCGCTGGCTGCTGGGGCCGCTGGTGCTGCGTTGCCAGTCTTGGGCGCTGCCAGGCTGGCGGCGGGTTTGCTGCTGCTCTTGGCGCTGCTGCCCAGGCTGCTGCGGGCCGGGGCTTTGTAGCTGGGCGCTGCCATGGGGGCGCGAGCAGGGGCTGCGCTGGTGCGCGCCGGGCTGTGGCTTGATGTGCTGTTGGCGTCGAGCTTGAACACGGCCACGGCGTTGACCAGTTCGCCGGCCTGGGCGTTCAGTGCGCTGGCAGCTGCGGCCATTTCTTCCACCAGGGCGGCGTTTTGCTGGGTGGCCTGGTCCATCTGGGTGACGGCTTCTCCCACCTGGCCGACTCCTGCGCTTTGTTCGCTGCTGGCGGCGCTGATCTCTCCCATGATGTCGGTCACGCGGCGGATGGCGCTGACGACTTCGGTCATGGTGGCTCCGGCTTTGTCCACCAAGGCGGTGCCTTGTTCCACGCGTTCCACGCTGGCGGTGATGAGGGCTTTGATTTCTTTGGCGGCTTCTGCGCTGCGTCCTGCGAGGTTGCGTACTTCTCCGGCCACCACGGCAAAGCCCCGGCCTTGTTCGCCGGCGCGGGCGGCTTCGACGGCTGCATTGAGCGCCAGGATGTTGGTCTGGAAGGCGATGCCGTCGATGACGCTGATGATGTCTGCAATCTTGTTGCTGCTGGCGTTGATGCCTTTCATGGTCTCGACGACTTCGGCCACCACGTCTCCGCCTTGCACGGCCACGGTGCTGGCGCTGACGGCCAGTTGGTTGGCGGCGCGTGCGTTGTCGGCGTTCTGGCGCACGGTGGAGCCCAGTTCTTCCATGGAGGCTGCTGTTTCTTCCAGCGCGCTGGCCTGCTGCTCTGTGCGCGCGCTCAGGTCGTTGTTGCCGGAGGCTATCTGCGCGCTGGCTGAGGCCACGCCTTCAGCATTGCTGCGCACGCCGGACACCACCCGCGCCAGGTTGGCGCGCATGTCGCCCAGTGCGTTGAGCAGCTGGCCCATTTCATCCTTGCCGCCCGAAGGCACTTCGGTCGCCAGGTCGCCATCTGCAATGGCGCGGGCAGCCTGCACCGCATGGTGGGCCGGACGGGTCACGGCGCGGGTGATGGCCACGCCCAGCACGGCGGCCAATGCCACACACAGCGCAAGCGTGCCCAGCACCCAGGCGCGCGCCACATTGAACACCGTCTTCGCTTCCTCGTTGGCTTGCAAGGCGGCGTCCGCATTGATCTTTTGCAGCTCGCCCAGCGTCTCGGCAGTGGCCACAAAAGCTGACTCCGACTCGCCCGAATACAGCATGCTCAAGGCGTCAGCGGTCAGCTCCATGGTCTCGGCGGTGCTGAAGTCCACGCCCTTTGCAATGTCTGCCAGCTTGCCCTGCAGGGCCACATAGGCCGCCTTGCGGGTCTTGTAGGCGTTGAATACCTCACGTTCCTTGGGCATGTCGATGAGCGGCTCGTAGACCGCCTCGACGCGGCTGAGGTCCTTGTGGCGCGCGGCGACTTGCTCGGCAAACGCCTTGACCTCGGCCGCGCTGCGCGCGCCGACCATGCCCGCCTCTGCGCGGCGCATGCGGTTGAGCAGCACGCGCAGCTCGCCCGTTTGCGTGACGCTGGGCAGCAGGTTGGTGGCGATCTCCTCGGCGTTGGCGTGGATGCGGGACATTTGCACCAGCGCAATGGCGCCGAGCAAGGCGGTCAGCAACACCACCGCCAGGAAACCCGCCGCTAGCTTGACGCCAATGCGCAGATCAGAAATTTTCATGAATCACCTCAAAGTACCTCGAAACACCGGAACAGCCGCAGCTATGTAACAAAATGCAGTCTATCAGCGCGCCCAGCCGCACATGGCGCGGCTTTTCCCTACCCTGGCAGGGTGCCGCCCACAAAAAAACACGCCACCCGAGAGGGATGGCGTGCTTTTATTTTGATAGCATCTGGCGCATATCACACCAGCGCTACGGGCAGAAATCGCCCAAAGGCTATCAGGCTTGCGACTTCTTGTAGTTGTCGATGCCGTCGGTGATTTCCTTCTTGGCAGCGTCGATGCCTTCCCAGCCCAGCACCTTGACCCACTTGCCCTTTTCCAGGTCCTTGTAGTGCTCGAAGAAGTGGGCGATGGCGTTGCGGCGCATGGCGTTCACGTCATCGATGGTCTTCCAGTGGTCGTACATGGGCAGGATCTTGGAGGTGGGCACGGCAATCACCTTGCCATCCACACCAGCCTCGTCTTCCATCATCAGGATGCCCAGGGGGCGGCAGGGCACGACCACGCCGGGGAACAGCGGGTAAGGCGTGATCACCAGCACATCCACCGGGTCGCCGTCGCCCGACAGCGTCTGCGGCACGTACCCGTAGTTGGTGGGGTAGTGCATGGCGGTGGTCATGAAACGGTCCACAAAAATGGCGCCCGATTCCTTGTCCACTTCGTACTTGATCGGGTCGGCGTTCATCGGGATTTCGATGACGACGTTGAAGCTGTCAGGAACGTTCTTGCCTGGGGGGACGTTGTTGAGGGACATGTCTTTGGATAGTGGTTTGTTGACGATAACCCGCGAGGCCTTCGGCACTGATGCAGCGCAACGAAGCGTCGGGATTAACCCTGATTTTAGGCGCACGCCCCTTTCTGCCCGCTTGCAAACCGGCGTTTGCCTGTAAATTGGGTCTGTTGGCCAATCGGCTCCTGCGCGAAACGCATGGGTAGCACGAGGAAGCAACGCAGCGGGGAAACCACCGATGCGTTGGTCCCCCTCCGTGCAACACACCAAGGAGAATTGAATGGCTGCAAGCTCAGCACTGACATCCCCTCTCATCCTGGCCCTCGTTTGCGGGCTCATCGCGGTGGCCTACGGCATCTGGGCCCGGGGCTGGATTCTTTCCAAAGACCCGGGCAACGCCCGCATGCAGGAGATTGCCGCCGCCATCCAGGCGGGCGCCGCCGCCTACCTCGCCCGCCAGTACAAGACCATTGCCCTCGTGGGCGTGGTGCTGGCCGTGCTGATCGGCGTGTTTCTGGACGGCACCACGGCCGTGGGCTTTGTGGTGGGCGCCGTGCTATCGGGCGCCTGCGGTTTCATCGGCATGAACGTGTCGGTGCGCGCCAACGTGCGCACTGCGCAGGCTGCCACCCATGGCATCGGCCCGGCGCTGGATGTGGCGTTTCGCGGCGGCGCCATCACCGGCATGCTGGTGGTGGGCTTGGGGCTGCTGGGTGTCACGGGCTTTTACTGGTTCCTGGCGGGCAACGGCAACCACACGCCCACGGCGCACCTGGCCACCTTGCTCAACCCATTGATCGGCTTTGCATTCGGCTCGTCGCTGATCTCGATCTTTGCGCGCCTGGGCGGCGGCATCTTCACCAAGGGCGCCGACGTGGGCGCCGACCTGGTGGGCAAGGTGGAGGCCGGCATCCCCGAGGACGACCCGCGCAACCCGGCCGTGATTGCCGACAACGTGGGCGACAACGTGGGCGACTGCGCGGGCATGGCGGCCGACCTGTTCGAGACCTATGCCGTGACGCTGATCGCCACCATGGTGCTGGGCGCCCTGATGGTAGCCACGGCCCAGGTCAATGCCGTGGTCTACCCGCTGGCGCTGGGCGCAGTGTCCATCGTGGCGTCCATCATCGGCTGCTTTTTTGTGAAGGCCTCGCCCGGCATGAAGAACGTGATGCCCGCGCTGTACAAGGGGCTGGCGATTGCGGGCGTGCTGTCACTCATTGCCTTCTACTTCGTCACGCTGTGGATCATGCCGGACAACGCCGTCACGGCCACGGGCTCGCAGCTGCGGCTGTTTGGCGCTTGCGCTACCGGCCTGGTGCTGACGGCCGCACTGGTCTGGATCACCGAGTTTTACACCGGTACGCAATACGCGCCCGTGCGGCACATCGCCCAGGCATCCACCACCGGCCACGGCACCAACATCATTGCGGGCCTGGGCGTGTCGATGCGCTCCACGGCCTGGCCCGTGGTGTTTGTGTGCACCGCCATCATCGTGGCCTACGGCCTGGCCGGCCTGTATGGCATTGCGGTGGCGGCTACGTCCATGCTGAGCATGGCGGGCATTGTGGTGGCGCTGGATGCGTATGGCCCCATCACCGACAACGCGGGCGGCATTGCCGAAATGGCCGAGCTGCCCAGCAGCGTGCGCGACATCACCGACCCGCTGGACGCCGTGGGCAACACCACCAAGGCCGTGACCAAAGGCTACGCCATCGGCTCCGCCGGCCTGGCCGCACTGGTGCTGTTTGCCGACTACACCCACAAGCTGGAAACCTATGGCCGGGCGGTGAGCTTCGACCTGTCAGACCCGATGGTCATCGTCGGCCTGTTCATCGGCGGGCTGATTCCGTACCTGTTCGGCGCCATGGCCATGGAAGCGGTGGGCCGCGCCGCAGGCGCCGTGGTGGTGGAGGTACGCCGCCAGTTCAGCACCATCAAGGGGATCATGGACGGCACGGGCAAGCCCGAGTACGGCAAGGCCGTGGACATGCTGACCACCGCCGCCATCAAGGAAATGGTGATCCCCAGCCTGCTGCCCGTGGTGGTTCCAATTGGCGTGGGCCTGCTGCTGGGCCCGAAGGCGCTGGGCGGCCTGCTGATGGGGACCATCGTCACCGGGCTGTTTGTGGCCATCAGCATGTGCACCGGCGGCGGCGCCTGGGACAACGCCAAGAAGTACATCGAAGACGGCCACCACGGCGGCAAGGGCTCCGAGGCGCACAAGGCCGCCGTGACCGGTGACACCGTGGGCGACCCCTACAAGGACACGGCCGGCCCGGCCATCAACCCGCTGATCAAGATCATCAACATCGTGGCACTGCTCATCGTGCCGCTGGTGGTCAAGTTCCACGGCGGGTAAAACCGCCCCACCATCGTCAAAAAGGGGCCTCTGGCCCCTTTTTGACGCGTAACATCGCATCCACTGCAGCAGCCACTGGTATCGCGTTCCACTGAAGATGGCCTTGACACACACCACCCCGTCCGCCACGGCCTCGACCGGCAGCCTCGTTGCCCCCCAGCAGCGCATCGTCCAGATCGCGCTGACCCAGGCCCGGCCTGTGGTGGAACGCGTGATCGAGACCACGCGCATGTCTCTGCAAGCGCGCCTGGACAGTGCCCGCACCCCCGGCGAGCACCATGCGATGCAGGAGGCACGGCAGCAACTGGTGCGGCTGGCATCGGTGATGGCAGATCGCTATCCCGACGCACTGCGCAAGGCGCTGGACCAGGACACGGCACAGGGCGACGACAAGCCCACACGGTCCCTGTTCACCGTGCACTTTGACGACCTCGAACTGATGGACGAGGCGCAGATCAACGACAGCGTGGAGCGCGCACGTGCCCGTCAGGTACTGATCGCTGCAGTGGAAGGTCCGCTGGCGGACCTGGACGCGTTGGTGTGCGCGGCCCAGGGGCTGTCCCGGGTGCAGCCGGAGCACAACCCGCTGCGCCCCGACGTGTTCTTGCAGGCTCTGCAGTCCGTGGTGTCGCAAATGCAGGTCACACCCCAGGTGCGCCACGACTGGGTAGGGCTGATGGCACAGGCATTGGGCGCCGAGCTGCGCAGCCTGTACCTGGCGCAAATCGACCAGCTCAAGCAAAGTGGTGTGAAGCCTGTGGGCTATGCCATGCGGCAGGCCACGGGTGAAGTGGTCTATGTGGCGCCGGCCGACGCCGGGGCGTCCCCCGGTTTTGCAGCCGACAACGACTTGTACGTGTCGTCCACCAGCGCGGGCGACCCGTTGCTGACGCTGGACCGCCTGCGCCGCCTGCTGCTGGGCGAGTTCAATGACGCACCCGCCCCTGCGGACATGCACGCCAGCGGCGACAACCCCCAGGAATCTTTCGCAGCCCGGTTTGACCGGGAGTTTGAACACCCGTCACAAGGTTTGCCGCAGATCGACCCACCGGCCACGGATTTCGCGATGACGGTGCCCGCGGCGTTTGAGGCGCTGCAAGAGATGAACCAGGTCGGCCAGATGATGGAGCGCCTGGGTACGCCACGCGCGCCAGCCGGCAACGATGCAGACGGCAGCCCTGCTGCCGCGCAGCGGGCGCAGGCGCAGGGCCTGGGCCAGGCCTTGAGCATGGAGGTGGTGGCGCTGATGGTGGACAACATCGCGCGCGACACCCGGCTGCTGTGGCCGGTGCAACAGTTCATCCGCGCGCTGGAGCCGGCGCTGATGCAGCTGGCCCTGTCCGACCCGCGCTTCTTCAGCCACAAGGAGCACGCCGCACGTCGCCTGCTGCAAGACATCACCGACCGCAGCCAGGCCTTCAACAGCCCCGAAGCACCGGGTTTCCAGAGCTTCATGCGGTCGCTCATGCACATTGCGGGGCCGCTGGCCACCGCCACCATCGACAGTGCCGACGACTTTGAGCAGGTGCTGCAGCAGCTGCACGGCAAATGGGCAGAGAAAGACCAGGCGCTCAAGCAGGAGCGCCAGCGCGCGATCGAAGCCCTGCAGCACGCCGAGCAGCGCCACCTGCTGGCCGCACAGATATCCCGCGAGCTGTGGTTGTTGCCCGGCATGGGCAAGGTGCCCGATGCGATCTCCCGCTTTCTGCTGGGCCCCTGGGCCCAGGTCATGGCCGAGGCCCGGCTCTCAGCCAAACCCGGCACCACAGACCCGGGCCGCTATCAGGAGCTGGTGGATGCGCTGATCTGGAGCGTGCAACCCGAGCTGACGCGCGCCAACACCGGCCAGCTCGCCCGCCTGCTGCCCAAACTGCTGCCCAAATTGCGCGAGGGCCTGGCATCCATCGACTACCCTGCCGACCGCACAGAGGCTGTCTTCGAGTTGCTGATGCAGCTGCACCAGCAGGCCTTTACCCCCGGGCCCAGGGTCGCGGCTCCCGCCACTGCCGCACCGGCCGCTGCAGCACCGACAGAGACACCCGCCGCAGAGCCAGCACAACCCGCCCCTCTCGACGACGACGATCCCTGGGTGGCACCCTCCGAGGCGCGGGAGTCCGGCTACATCGATATCTCGCAATCCCCCGAGAGCGAAGGCGCAGACTCTGCACCCGAGGCAACACCCAGCAACGCTGCGCCCCTGCAGCTGCCCGCGTCCACCATCACCGTGGGCACATGGGTCAACCTGCAGGTGGCGGGCCAGTGGGAGCGCACGCAGCTCTCCTGGATCGGCTCGCACGGCAACCTGTTCCTGTTCACCAGCGCCTCGGGCCGCACCCAATCGATGACCCTGCGGCTGCTGGACCGGTTGCTGCAACAAGGCGCCCTGCAGGTTCTGGCCGAGCAGACTGTGGTGGACAACGCCCTGAACGCCGTGGCCCAGACCGCCATGCAAAACAGCGTGGAAAGCCGGCACTGAACGCCGCTTGCACAACAGGAGTGGTCAAACACCGCAGACGGTGATAACCTGTTTTCATTACTCCAAGGCTTTGCAGAATTCAGGGGAATTTGTCAGGGCCTTAGCCCGCTTTGGCGGGCTTTTTTCATGGATTTGACCCGTCCTGCCTGGCGTTGACACGAGGACCTTTCAAAAAGGGTATGTGTCATGGAATCAAGTGTCAAACGCACGCAGCGCGACTACACACTGGCCTTTAAGTTGGCGGTGGTGGAGCAGGTGGAAAAAGGCGAGCTCACGTACAAACAGGCGCAGCAGCACTACGGCATCCAGGGTCGCTCGACGGTTCTGGTCTGGCTGCGCAAGCACGGTCGCCTGGGCTGGAGTCCTGCGGCATCATCTGCATCATGCCGCTAGACAAGACCAAAGGACCGCACGCCCGAGCAGCAGATCAAGGCGCTGCAGGTGCAGCTCGCACAGGCGCAGGAGAAGGCCAGGCTATTCGAAGCCGTCATCGACGTGCTGCGCAAGGACTATGGGGTGCGCATCGTAAAAAAGCCTTTGGGCAAGTCCTCGCGCAAAACCTCATCGCAGGGTTGAGCGTGAAGAGGGCTTGCCAGCATATGGGCCACAGCCGTCAGGCGTATTACCAGGGTAGGCGCCGCGAGGCCGATCGCTTGGCGAATGCGCAGACGGTGGTGGAGTTGGTGCGCGAGCAGCGCATGCGCCAACCACGCATAGGCACGCGCAAGCTGCACCACTTATTGCAGGAGCCGCTACAGCGCCGAGGCATCGACTTGGGCCGCGATGCAATGTTCGACGTCCTGCGCAATGCCAGGCTGCTGGTGGCACCCCGGCGGGCGTATCACAAGACAACAGACAGTCACCACCGCTTCAGGCACCATCCGAACCTTCTCAAGGTAGGGCCGCAACAGATCCACGCCAGCGGCAGCGAGCAGGTCTGGGTGGCTGACATCACCTACTTGCCCACACACGGCAAGTTCGTCTATCTGAGCCTGGTCACGGATGCGTATTCCAGGAAGATCGTCGGCTGGCACGTGCATGAGAGCCTGCAGACCGAAGAGGTGGCGCAGGCCATGAAGATGGCGCTCTCGGGGCGACAGAGCAGCCGACAGTTGGTGCACCACTCCGACAGGGGTATCCAGTACTGCGCGACGTACTACCAGGCCCTGCACAAGCGCCACGGCGTGATCTGCTCGATGACGGACGGCTACGACTGCTACCAGAACGCGCTGGCCGAGCGGGTCAATGGCATCTTGAAGAGTGAGTTCTTGCTGCAGCGCCCCGCCGATCTGGGGCAGGCCAGACGCATGGTCGAGCAGTCAGTCGACATCTATAACTGCGAGCGACCGCATCTGTCGCTGAAAATGCAAACGCCCGATGCAGTGCATCGGGCGTCATTGGCCGGATAGTCCGGCTGGAGTTTTTAACCGTCCTGGGTGTCAACGCTATTCAGGACGGGTCATTTCCGCTTTGGCGGGCTTTTTCTGTGCATCCCACTTTGGCAGTTTTTTGGGGCACTTCGCAGCGAGGGTCGCTGCGGCTCAATGTGCGTTTGCAGCCGGCAGGGTGAGCGTCGCCCGCAAACCGCCAAGGCCTGCAGGCTCCAGATCCAGCCGCCCGCCGTACAACGCCGCCAGGTCCTGCACGATGGCCAGACCCAGCCCCGTTCCGGGCACGGTTTCGTCCAGGCGCACGCCGCGCTCCAGTGCTTGTGCACGCTGCGCGGCATCAATGCCAGGGCCGTCGTCCTCCACCGCAACCACCAGTTGGGGCTGCGCAGGTTCAGATCCGGCGGGCAGCAGCTGCGCCTGCAAGCGCACTGCGGAGCGAGCCCACTTGCAGGCGTTGTCCAGCAGGTTGCCCAGCATTTCCTGCAGATCCTGCGCCTCGCCCGCGAAGAACAACGGCACCGGAGGCGGCGCAACGCTGATGTCCAGCGCCCGGTCCGCATGCACCTTGTTCATCACGCGCACCAGGCCCTCCACCACCGGCTGCAGCGCGGTGCGCTGCCCGGGCAAGTGCGCAGACGCCGCCACCCGCGACCGCGCCAGGTGCCAGTCGATGTGCCTGCGTGCCACCACCACCTGCTCGCGCACCAGCGCCGCCAGTTCCTGTTCATCCGTGGGCGGTTGCACACTGGCCGCGTTGTCCAGCACCGTGAGGGGCGTCTTGAGCGCATGGGCCAGGTTGCCCGCCTGGGTGCGTGCGCGCTCCACCACCTCGCCATGGCGGCGCAGCACGGCATTGAAGTCGTCGACCAGTGGCTGCACTTCGGCAGGGAAGCGGCCCTGCAATTGCGAAGCCCGAGCCTCTTGCACGTCTTGCACCGCACGCTGCAGGGCCTGCAGGGGCTTGAGCCCTAAGGCCACCTGCGCCCAGGCGGCGGCGGCCAGCAGCACCAGCAGCACCGCCAGCGACAGCGCCAGCACGCCCGTGAACCGGGCGGTGGCCGCCTGCGTGGCCTGCAGGTCGGCGGCCACCATCAAGCGCCAGCGCGCTGCATGCACGCCCTCTGCGCGCACCGTGCGCTCCAGCACCAGCAAAGGCGCGCCCTGCGGCCCTGCCATCTCGTGCACATGCACGGCGCCATCGGCCAACGCATCCACCTGCAGCGCCAGGCTGGTGTCCCACAACGAGCGCGAGCGCAACACCCCTGCCCGCTCCCGCCCGTCTGGCGCCATGGCGTCCACCTGCCAATACAGGCCAGAGTAAGGCTTGAGCCAGCGCGGGTCCGACAGCGCCTCGGCCGCCATCACCGGCTGCCCCTGGGCATCAAACTCCAACCGCGCCGTGATCTGGTCCAGCTGCAGCTGCAGCGCGGCTTGAAACTGCTGCTGTACATGCTCGCGGAACAACCCGCTCAGCACCAGCCCAGCCAGCACCATGGCCACAGCCACCCCCGCCAGTGTGACGGCCAGCAGCCGCACCCGCAACGACCGGGACCAGTGCACAGGCGACGCAGGTGGCGCACCAGGCACGCTCATGGCGGCACCAGGCGGTAGCCCATACCACGCACGGTCTCAATGCGGGCCGAAGCCGCCGGGTCCGCCGACGAACCTGCAGAGGGCAACATCTTTTTGCGCAGGCGCCCCACAAACACCTCGATGGTGTTCGAGTCCCGGTCAAAGTCCTGCGCGTAGATGTGTTCGGTCAGTTCCGCACGGGAGACCAGCACGCCGGGACGGTGCATCAGGTAGTCGAGCACCTTGTATTCATGGGCTGTCAGCGTCACCGGCTGGCCCGCGCAAGTCACGCGGCCGCTGCGGGTGTCCAGCGACCAGTCTCCGCACTGCAGCACGGCCGATGCCTGCCCGCTGGCGCGGCGGATGAGTGCGCGCAGGCGCGCCAGCAGTTCTTCGAGGTGAAAGGGCTTGGTCAGGTAATCGTCGGCACCGGCGTCGATGCCCGCGACTTTTTCGTGCCAGTTGTCGCGCGCGGTGAGGATCAGCACTGGCATGTTGCGCCCCGCAGCCCGCCAGCGCTTGAGCACTGTGAGCCCGTCCACCACCGGCAGGCCCAGGTCCAGCACCACGGCATCCACCGCCTCGGTCTCGCCCAAGAACTGCGCATCGCGGCCGTTGTCCGCCTCGTCCACGGTGTAGCCCGCGCCTTGCAGTGCCGTGCGCAGCTGGGCGCGCAGCAGGGTGTCGTCTTCTACCAGCAGGATGCGCATGGGGGTGTTGGGGTCGGCAGGGTGTCAGCGATTGTCCCGGCTTCTCGACTGATCTTCGCGCGATTCTCGCGACCGCACACGCAGCACCTCGGCCGTGCGCGCATCGAGCTTGACCTTGGTCAACTGCCCGGCAGGCGTCAGCAGCTTGATCTCGTAAATCCAGCGCTCGCGCTCCTGCTCCAGCTCCACTTCCAGCACCTGCCCCGGCACCTCGCGCTGCAAGCGCTCCAGCACCGTGGGCAGCGGCAGCACCTGGCCCGCCTGCACAGCCTGCCGGGCGCGGTCATGGTCGTCCTTGCCGCTGGCCACGGCGGGTGGCATGGCCAGTGCGGCAGCGCACAACACACAAGCCGCCAGGCGCCACCGCTTCACGGGGCTGTGCGCAGAACCAGGTTGGAGAGAGAAAAACATGGCCGCATTGTCCCGCGCGAAATCTGAACAGCCGATGAACAGACCTTTCACGCGCCGTTCAGGCAGGGACTTCAACAATGGCCGCACAAGACAAAACCCACGAGGACCCTGGCATGACTTCCCTTCGCACACTAACCTTGGCCGCGCTCTGCGCACTGGCGGCCGCTGGCACGAGCCACGCCGCCGACACCACAGCCGCCCAACAGCTTGCCCACTGGAGCGCGCAGGCCGGCGGCCCGGGCAACGCCGACAAGGGCAAAGTGTTCTTCACCACGCGCCATGGCGGCGAGTGGTCTTGCGCATCCTGCCACGGCACACCGCCCACCGCGCAGGGCAAACATGCCAGCACCGGCAAGCCGATTGCGCCCCTGGCCCCAGCCTTCAACCCCAAGGCCTTTACCGACACCGCCAAGGTGGACAAGTGGTTCCGCCGCAACTGCAACGACGTGCTGAGCCGTGAATGCACGGCAGTGGAAAAGGCCGACGTACTGGCCTACCTCAACGCCCTCAAGACCTGAGAACGTCATGAAAAAACCAGCCCCATTACGCCCTGCGGCCCTCGCCGCCGCTGCGTGCGCGCTGACCCTGCTGTCCCTCTCCAGCGCCCACGCGGACAGCGGGCGTGCCACGCCCCGCAACGTGCCCAACGCCTACACGCAGGAATGCGCCGCCTGCCACACGGCCTACCCGCCCGGCCTGCTGCCCGCAGCGTCGTGGAACCGCGTGATGACGGGCCTCGACAAGCACTACGGCACCGACGCATCGCTGGACGCGGCCACCGTGCGCCAGCTCAACCAGTGGTTGCAGGCCCACGCCGGCACCTATAAGCGCGTGAACGAAGAGCCACCCGAGGACCGCATCACCCGCTCGGCCTGGTTTGAACGCAAGCACCGCAAGATCGAACCCGCCACCTGGAAGCTCGCCAGCGTGAAAAGCGCCGCCAACTGCGCGGCCTGCCACACAGGCGCAGACCAGGGGCAGTTTGACGAACACAACCTGCGCATGCCTGTAGGGCTGGATGCCCGTTCCCGCCGCGCCTGGAACGACTGAGAGCGGTGAACAGAACTCTTCTGGCGTCGTTGCTGTGTCTTGTCGTACTGACCGTACTGCCTGCGACACAGCGCCTCGCCAGAACCGCTTCGCTGAGCCCTGTTCGCCGCTCTCGATCTGCATTGAATCTGACCTGTATCCGATCAAGGAAAACACGATGACCAACACACCCACCCTCCATCCCGCCGACGCCTCGGCGCCACCCGCCCCCGCCAAGGCCCCCAGCCGCCGGGTGACCGATGCGCCCACGCGCATGTTCCACTGGCTGTTTGCACTGTGCTTTGCCGGGGCCTACGCCACGGCCGACGGCGAGCACTGGCGGCTGCTGCACGTCACACTGGGCTACACCATGGCGGGGCTGCTGGGCTTTCGCTTGCTGTACGGCATCTTCGGGCCGCGCACCTCGGGCCTGGGCCTGCTGTGGCGCAAGCTCGCGGGGGCACCCGCATGGCTGCGCGCCCTGCCCCAGGCCTCTTCCGTCACGCAAATCAACTGGCGCCAGAGCCAGAACCTGCTGATGGCGCTGGCCATCGTGCTGCTGCTGGCGCTGGTGGTGCCCCTCACCCTCAGTGGCTACGCCACGTACAACGACTGGGGCGCTGCGCTGGGTGGCAACTGGATGGGCGAAGCGATGGAAGAAGTGCATGAGTTCTTCGGCAACGCTCTTCTGTTTGTGGTGTTGGCCCATATCGCGCTGATTGCTGGCTTGAGCGTGCTGCGCCGCAAGAACCAGGCCCTGCCCATGCTCACCGGCCGGGTGGAGGGCAAGGGGCCCGACCTGGTCCCCAAGAACCGCACCTGGCTCGCCGCCCTGCTGCTGATCGCAACCCTGGCCTTTGGCGCCTGGCAGTGGCAGCAGTCGCCCAGCGGATGGGTGGCCAACGGCACATCCACCGAACGCCAGCGGCACCACGATGACGACTGAGGCACCGCCCCACACCGAAGGAACCATCCCATGAAAATCTACATGTGTGCCGTTTGCGGCTGGATCTACGACGAGGCTGCGGGCCTGCCCGACCATGGGATCGCGCCCGGCACCCGCTGGGCCGACGTGCCCGACGACTGGCGCTGCCCCGAATGCAATGTTGGCAAGGCTGACTTTGTGATGTGCGAGGTGTGAAGGAGAGGTATCGGGTGCGGCCCACTGGGCTGCGTCAGGGCTGCAGACATCGGTGCGCGGTATAACCGTTACACCATTGCGCCCTCTGTGCAACTCAGCCTCACACACCCCATGCCACCGACCGACTCCCCCACCGGGCTCGACCCGGCCCTCGCCGCCCAGCGCCTGCGCGACGAGGGCCCCAACGAACTGGGCATCAGCCAGCGCCGCACGCTGCGCGACATGGCCTGGGACGTGGTCACCGAGCCCATGTTCCTGCTGTTGCTGGGCGCAGGCGCCATCTACCTCGCCATGGGCGATGCGCATGAGGCGCTGATCCTGCTGGGCTTTGTGGTGATCATCATGGCGATCACGGTGCTGCAGGAGCGCCGCACCGACAACGCGCTGAACGCCCTGCGCGACCTCTCCAGCCCCCGCGCGCTGGCATTGCGCGGCGGCACCCTGGTGCGCATTGCAGGCCGCGACGTGGTGCGCGAAGACCTGCTGATGATTGCCGAGGGCGACCGCATCCCCGCCGACGGCACGCTGCTGCAGGCCCACGAGCTGGCCGCCAACGAGTCGATGCTGACCGGCGAGTCCGAGCCTGTGGCAAAGCAACCGGCGGACAAGGTGTTTGCAGGCACGCTGGTGGTCAGCGGCCAGGGCCTGCTGCAGGTGACCGCCGTGGGCCGCCACACGGAGCTGGGCCGCATTGGCCAATCGCTCGACACCATTGCCCTGCAGGCTTCGCCGCTGCGCGAAGAAATGGCGCGGCTCACGCGCAGGCTGGTGGCCATCGGCCTGTCGCTGTGCGCGCTGCTGGTGGCCCTGTTCTGGGCGCTGCGGGGCGACTGGCTGCAGGCCGTGCTGGCGGGCATCACGCTGGCCATGGGGGTGCTGCCGCAAGAGCTGCCAGTGATCATGATCATCTTCCTGGCCTTGGCCGCGCGGCGGCTGGCGGCGCAGCAGGTGCTCACGCGGCGGCTCAACGCCATCGAGACGCTGGGGCAAACCACCGTGCTGTGCGTGGACAAGACCGGCACCCTGACGCAGAACCGCATGGCAGTGGCGGCGCTCTGCATTGCGGGGCAGGAGCTGGATGTGCAGAACCTGCCCGCCGCAGCGGATGGCAGCGCGCTGCCCGATGCCTTCCACGAACTGCTCGAATACGCCGTGCTGGCCAGCGAGATCGAGCCGCACGACCCCATGGAGCAGGCCTTTCACCGCATGGCGGCGGACCACCTGGTGGACACCGAGCACCTGCACCCCGCATGGTCGCTGGCGCGCGAATACGAGCTGTCCCCCCAGCTGCTGGCCATGAGCCACCTGTGGCGCGACGGCACCTCGGCGCACGACACGGTAGCCACCAAGGGCGCACCCGAAGCCGTGGCCGACCTTTGCCACCTGCCCGACGCCGAGCGCGCCGCCGTCAGCGCCCAGGCCGCACGCCTGGCCGACCGGGGCCTGCGGGTGCTGGGCGTGGCCAAGGCCCGGCACCGCACACAAGACACCTGGCCCGACGCCCAGCACGACTTTGACTTTGAGTGGCTGGGCCTGGTGGCCCTGGCCGACCCGCTGCGCCCCGAGGTGCCCCAGGCCGTTGCGCTGTGCCGCCAGGCGGGCATTCGCGTGGTGATGATCACCGGTGACCACCCCCGCACCGCGCGCGCCATTGCAGCCCAGGCGGGCATCGCCAACGACCGCGTGATCACCGGCGACGAGCTGGCACAGATGTCGCCCCAGGAGCTGGCCAACCAGGTGCAGCAGGTCAGCGTGTTTGCCCGCATCAAGCCGCACCAGAAGCTGGCACTGGTCGAAGCCCTCAAGGCCCAAGGCGAGGTGGTGGCCATGACCGGTGACGGCGTGAACGATGCCCCGGCCCTCAAGGCTGCACACATCGGCATCGCCATGGGACAGCGCGGCACCGACGTGGCGCGCGAGGCTGCGGCCCTGGTGCTGCTGCACGATGACTTCGCCGCCATCGTGCCGGCGATTCACCGGGGGCGGCAGACCTTTGCCAACCTGCGCCAGGCCATGGTCTACACGCTGGCGGTGCATGTGCCCATCATTGGGCTGGCGCTGCTGCCGGTGCTGTTCGGGCTGCCGCTGGTGCTGGCGCCGCTGCACATCGCGTTTCTGGAACTGGTCATCGACCCGGCCTGCTCCATCGTGTTCGAGGCCGAAGAAGGCGCGGCCGACCTCATGCAGCAGCCGCCCCGCGCGGCCAACGAGCCACTGCTGTCCGCCCGCCACATCCTGCTGAGCGTGCTGCAGGGCAGCGTGGTGACGGCCGCCGTGGTGGGCCTGTATGCCTGGCTGCTGGGCCAGCCCGCCCATGCCGCCACCGCCAGCACGGCCGCGTTTGTGGTGCTGGTGGCCGCCAACGCCGCACTCATCCTGCCCAGCCGCAGCAGTCAGACAAGCTGGCGCAGCCTGTGGGCAGGCCTCACCCCGGTCAGCCTGTGGGTGGCAGGCGGCACGCTGGCCGCGCTGGCGGCCATCACTACCGTGCCGTGGCTGGCCAATGCTTTCCGGTTTGTGCCGCTGTCGCCCCTGCACTGGTTAATGGCCTTGCTGGCCGGGCTGCTGCTCACGGTGGTGTTTGCTGCCAACAAACGGTGGCTGCGACCCAAGGCACCAGCGCTCCGTCCTTCACCCGCCTGACTCTGCCCCACATCATGCCCATCGTCCTGGATTCACTCGACCACGTCGTGCTCACCATCGCCAGCATCGACAAAACCATTGCGTTTTATGAGCGTGTGCTGGGCATGACCGCGCGGGAGTTCAAGCCCCAGCGGTACGCGCTGCACTTCGGCGCGCAAAAGATCAACCTGCACGAAGTGGGCACGGTGGTGGACCCCAATGTGCGCCACGCGACGGCGGGCTCGGGCGACCTGTGCTTTCTCACCCGGATGCCGCTCGACGACGTCATCGCCCACCTGCAGGCCGAAGGCGTCGCCATCGTGCAAGGCCCGGTGGGCGCAACGGGCGCACGCCACCGGCTGCGCTCGGTCTATATCTACGACCCGGACGAAAATCTGATCGAGATTGCCAACGAGGTGTGAGGCGCTGGCTGCACCGATCGCAGTACGGTCTCCAACACAACGATCAGAACTCGGCCGAGATCGCCGCCCGCAACAACGTTGCTGCGGGTTCCACCAGCTCCTGCAGCTGCCCGGCCCGGTCCTGCTCGATGGAGTGCAGCACCATCTCGTTGATGCCCCCCACCACGGCCATGGCCATCATGGGCTGCAGGGGGGTCTTGCGTTTGCGCTCGCCGGGGCGGTTGTTCACCACGTCCAGCATCAGGTCGGCCAGTTGCTGGTTGGCGCGGCGGCGCGCGGCCAGGCCCGTGGGGCCCAGGCCCAGAATGTCGATGAACAAGGTACGCAGCAGCACGGGGTTGCGGGCCAGCACACCAAAGTAGGCGGCCATGGCCTGCTCCACCTGGGCCCCCCAATCGCTGTGCGGGTCAATGGCTGCGCGCAGCACCGCGATTGCATTGCCGCTGGCCGCCTCATACAGTGCGGTCAGGCACTCGGCCTTGTCGGCAAAATTTTCATAAAAGGTACGGCGCGACACGCTGGCTTCGCGCACGATGTCGGCAATGGTGGTGTCGGCATAGCCCTTGGCGGCCACGGCGCGCGCCATGCCTTCCAGCAGGCGGGCGCGGTGTTCGGTGCCCGCAGCGGGTGCGGCGGGTGTAGCAATTGGGGCCGTGACTTCACGCATGGAGGCTGATCGCAATGCAGAAAATTCAATGAGGTACTTGACAGTACCATAGTTGATCTGCATCATACAAACCCAATCGGTACTGCAAAGTACCAAACCTGTGTACCACCGTGCGGTCCCCTTGCGCCAGGAGCCTTCTTCATGACCGAACTCGTTGTCCGCCGCCTGCTGATCGACCTGGAGACGCCGCTTGCGCGCCACTGGTGTGGTGGCGACGCGTTTCGCTCGGCGCTGTTCAATGCGCTGTCGATGAGCTTTCCGGTGGGCGAGCAGTTCTTTATAGACGCCGTGCGTGACGGCCACAAGGCCCTGCCCCCCAACCAACAAGCGCAGTTTGCCGACGAGGTGCGCGGCTTTATCGGGCAAGAGGCCACCCACCGCCGCATCCACGCGCTGTTCAACGGCCACCTCGACCAGCAGGGCCTCGCCAACGAATGGGCCCCGCGTGCGCAAGAGCGCATGAAGCTGTTTGCAGGCGCCGACCCGCGCCATCCGCTGGCCGTGACCGCTGCCAACGAGCACTTCACAGCCCTGCTGGCCGAATGGCTGCTGGCCCACCCCGAGGTACTGCAGGGAGCCGAGCCGCGCCTGGCGACGATGTGGCAATGGCACTGCGCCGAAGAGTCCGAGCACAAGAACACCGCCTTCGACCTCTACCAGGCGCTGGGCGGCAACCACGAGTGGCGCATCACCTGGTTCCGCCGCATCACGGTGGTCTTCCTCGGCGATGTGCTGCGCCAGACGGTACTGAACCTGCGCCGCGATGGCTCGCTGTGGAAATGGAGCACCTGGACCAGCGCCGCACGCACGCTGTTCGGCAAGGGCGGCCTGGTGCGTGAGACCTGGCGCCCCTGGCGCGAATACCTGCGCCCCGACTTTCACCCCAGCCAGCACGGCACCGACCTGTCGGCACGCTGGCTGGCAGAGCACAGCAACGCCTACACCCCCGTGGGTGCGCGCTGACAACCACGACCTGACACCATGACCCATCCCACCACGCCCCGGCACACAGGCCGGGCAGGCGCGGCTTTGCTCTGCCTGCTTGCATCGACCGCCTTGGCTCCCTTGACCCTGCTGCCCCTGCAGGCCCACGCTGGTCCTCTGGCATTTGATGCTGCTCTGCAGCAGCTGCAGCAGCGCTCCGACCAGCTGGCCGCATCGCGCAACGCCGTCGAAAGCGCCCAGCTGCGCCGCGACGCCATGCAGCGCCTGGGCGGCCCGGTGGTCAACCTGAGCGGCGCCGCCTACACCTACAACGCCAACCTGGACGTGGACCTGAACCCGCTGAACCGCGCCCTGCCCGGCGTGCTGTCGCAGCTGCCACCCCAGCTGGCGGGCTCGCTGGCCCAGTTGCCCCACCTGCCGTCCAGCTACACGCTCAACCGCAGCTAGAGCGACACCACGGCCTCGGTCTCCGCCATCTGGCCCATCTACATGGGCGGCGCCAGCAATGCCGCCCGGGGCCTGCTGGATGCCCAGGCGCAAGAGGCCCAGGCGGACGCCACCAAAACCAGCCACGAGGCCACCACCTTGCTGGTGCAGCGCTACTTTGGCGCCCAGCTCGCGCAGCGCGCCGCCGTGCTGCGCGAATCGGCCCTGGCCACCATCGAACAGCACGACGCTGCCGCGCAGAAGATGCTGGACGCCGGCGTGATCGCGCGCGTCGAACGCCTGCAGGCCCGCTCCGCACTGGAAGAGGCCCGACGCAATGCCCGCAAGGCCCGCGACGATGCCGAGCTGGCCGCCACGGCGCTGACCCGCACCCTGAAGGCGTCCGACCCTGTCACGCCCACGAGCCCCCTGTTTGTGCTGAGCGAGCCGGTCGAACCCCTGCCCCACTTCATCGACACCGCCTTGGCCCACCACCCAGGCTTGGACAAGGTGGCCGCCAAGAAAGAACAAGCCACGCAACTGCACGCCGCCCAGGAGGCACTGCGCAAGCCCCAGGTGTTCGCGTTTGGTCAGCGCCAGCTCAAGACCGGCCGCGACGCCGACTGGGTGGCCGGTGTGGGAGTGCGCTGGACGCTGTGGGACTCCATCGACCGCAACGCGCTGGCCGAATCGTCCAACCGCCAGATCGAGCAGGCCGAGCGCACCGGTGCGCAGGCGCAGAACGACATTGCCCTGCTGGTGGAAAAACGCTGGCTGGCCCTGGAGCAGGCACGCCGCGCCTACTTTGCGCTGCAGCCAGGGCTGGAGCTGGCCGACGAAGTGCTGCGCCTGCGCATCTCGGGCCTGAAGGCGGGCACCAGCACCACGCTGGACCTGATCGACGCGCAGGTCAACCAAGCCAAGGCCCAGACCGAACGCGCCCAGGCCGCCCACGACTACGTGAAGGCGCTGGCCGACCTGCTGGAGGCCTGCGGCCTGTCGGAAGACTTTGGCAAATACATGGCGCGCGCTGATGCGCTGAAAGTGGAGTGAAGAGCATGAGCAAGAAAACAGCAGCCGTCGGCGCAGTGGCCTTTGTGGCCGTGGCAGGCTTTGTGGGCTTTGGCCTGTGGAAGGCCTCGCAGCCCGCGCCCGAGGTCTTTCAGGGCCAGATCGAAGCGCAAGAGGCCGACATCGCCCCCAAGGTCACTGCGCGCATCGCGCAGATCCTGGTGAAGGAAGGCGACCAGATCGCTGTGGGCGCGCCCCTGATCCGCATGGACAGCCCCGAGGTCAAGGCCAAGCTGGCACAGGCCACCGCCGCCCAGGAGGCCGCCCAGGCCGTGGCCGCCAAGGCTGAAAGCGGTGCCCGCCCGCAAGAGGTGGAGATGGCCCGCCTGAACTGGCAACGCGCCGTGGCCGCTGCCGACCTGGCCGAGTCGTCCTTCAAGCGCGTCGATGGCCTGGCCCGCGAGGGCCTGGTGGCGGCGCAAAAACGCGACGAGGCCGAGGCCAACTTCAAGGCCTCGCGCGACCAGGCGCTGGCCGCCAAGGCCCAGTACGACCTGGCCCGTGCTGGTGCGCGCAGCGAAGACCGGTCCGCCGCCAGCGCCCAGGCGCGCCAAGTGGCGGGCGTGGTCGCCGAGGTGCAGGCCGCCCAGGCCGAGACCGAGCTCAAGAGCCCCGTGGCCGGCGAAGTGGCCAAGGTGCTGGCCCGCACCGGCGAGCTGTCGCCGCAGGGCGTGGCCGTGGTCACGGTGGTGGACCTGAAGGACCAGTGGGTGGTGCTGAACGTGCGCGAAGACCGCCTGCAGCGCTTTGCCATCGGCAATGAGTTCGACGCCACCCTGCCCGCGCTGGGCGGCAAAACCGTGAAGTTCAAGGTCTATCACACGGCTGCGCTGCCCGACTTTGCCACCTGGCGCGCCACGCGCGCGGGCCAGGGCTTTGACGCCCGCACGTTTGAAGTGCGCGCGCGCCCGGCGGCCCCCATCGAAGGCGCACGCCCCGGTATGACGGTGCTGGTGCAGTGACATGCGCCTGATCCACAGAGATTTCACCAAAAAGTGCCGGTAGCGCTAGTGCAATATGCGCAAACAGCTATGAATTCAATAGCAAACAGCTTCCGCCGCGAGGCCCGCCGTCTGGCGGCCGACCCGTGGGACCTGGCCATGGTCACCTGGGTGCCGCTGCTGGGCGTGGCGCTCTTGTGGTGGATCTTTTCGGCCGGCCTGCCGCGCCACCTGGCGGTGGGCGTGGTGGACGACGACCACTCCAGCCTGTCGCGCCAGCTGGTGCGCATGCTGGACGCCACGCCGGGCGTACAGATCACCCAGCACTTCACCAACGCGGCCGAGGCCGAACGCGCGCTGCGGGCGGTGGACGTGTACGCCGTGGTCTCCATCCCGCGCGACTTTGCGCGCACCGTGAAGGAAGGCCGCGCCGCGCAGGTCACGCTGCTGCACAACGCGCAGATGTCCACCCACTCGGGCCTGCTGCAGCGCGATGTACGCACGGCCGTGGGCACCTTGTCGGCGGGTATCGAAATGGCCGCACGCAACAAGCGCGGCGAAAGCGCCCAAGCCGTGCACGTGAGCATGGAGCCCATCCACACGCAGATGGTGGCGCTGTTCAATGTGTCCAGCAACTACGAGCAGTTTCTGGGCGCGGCGCTCATCCCCGCCCTGCTGCACATCCTGGCCATGACGGCCGGTGCCTGGACGGTGGGCCGCGAACTGCGTGACCGCACGCTGGGCGAATGGCTGGGCGCAGGGGGCTGGGTGCGCACGGCAGGCGCGCTGGCGGGCAAGCTGGCCCTGCCCTGGGTGTCTCTCACGCTGGTGGGCCTGTTGGCACTGGTGGGCATCACCTGGGGCCGGGGCTGGCACCCGCCGGGCAACCTGTGGTGGGTGGCTGCGGCACTTGCGCTGCTGATGGCCGTGTCGATCACCGCTGGCGCTGCGCTGGCGGGTATCACGCGGTCGCTGCGCACTGCGCTGTCGGGTGCGGGCTTTTTTGCAGCACCGGCGTTTGCGTTCAGCGGCGTGGCCTTCCCACTCGCGGGCATGCCCGGCAGCGCCCGCGCCTGGGCCGAGGCCATGCCGTTCACCCACTACATCCGTCTGCAGATCGAGCAGCTGCAAATGGGCGCACCCGTGGCCATCAGCGTCTCGACCGTCGTGGCGCTGATCCTCGCCACCGCCGTGCTGTGGCTGCTGGGCGCCACTGCACTCACGCTGGCACACCAGCGCCCCGACACGTGGGGAGGCCGCTGATGAACACGACAACACAACCCGTGCCCGTGGCAACCCCCTCGCAGCAAGGCCTGCTGGGCGCCTGGCTGCACGCCCTGGCCACCGTGGTGCGCGACAAGGGCGTGCTGCTGCTGTTGGTGGGCGCGCCTGTGCTCTACGGCTTTTTCTATCCCTGGTTCTATGCCGACGAGGTGCTGACCCGAGTCCCCGTGGCCGTCGTGGACTTGGACCACACCAGCCTGTCGCGCCAGATCACCCGCTTTGCCGACGCCGACCCGCGCATCGAGGTGCATCTGGTCACCGGTAGCGAGCGCGAGGCGCAGGAGTCCCTGTGGCGCGGCGAGATCGAGGGCTATGCGGTGATCCCAGCCGGGCTCAAGCGCAACGTGGTGCGCGGCGAAAACGCGGTGGTCAGCATCGAGGCCAACGGCGCCTACGCGCTGCTGAACAAGGCGGTGCAATACGGCTTTGCAGAAGCGGTCGGCACGGTATCGGCCGGGGTCGAGATCCGCAAGCTGCAGGCCAGCGGCCAGAGCGCCCCACAGGCCCGCGCCAGCCGCGCGCCGGTGCAGCTGCAGATGGTGGCGCTGTTCAACCCCACCGAGGGCTACGGCAGCTTTGTGGTGCCCGCCGTGGCGCTGCTCATCCTGCAGCAAACCCTGCTGATGGGCGCTGCGATGCTCACCGGCACCTGGGTCGAAAGCGGCCAGCACCGCGCCCGCGCCACCACCTGGCTGGGCCGCCTGCTGGCGCTGTGCACACTGGGCTGGGCCAGCGGCCTGTTCTACTTTGGCTGGATCTTTGTGCTGCACGACTATGCGCGCGGCGGCAACCCGCTGGGGGCACTGGCGCTGCTGGCCTGCTACATCCCGGCCATCGCCGCCCTCGGCGCTTTGCTGGGGCTGTGGTTTGGCAGCCGCGAACGCGCGCTGCAGGTGCTGCTGTTCACCACACTGCCCATCGCTTTCGTCGCGGGCTTCTCGTGGCCGGTGGAGGCGCTGCCCGAGCCGCTGCAGTGGCTGCGCTGGCTGCTGCCCAGCACCTCGGGCGTGCAGGCGTCGTTGCGGCTCAACCAGCTGGGCGCGCCGCTGTCGGCTGCGTTGCCGTACCTGTGTGCGCTGGTGGCATTGGGGGCGGTGTGCGCAGGGGCTGTGCTGGCTCTTGCGAGGCCTTCAAGTCCCGATGCGCGGCAGTGAACGAGCAGAGCGCGAGCAGAGCGCAAAAGCAGCGCTTACTGAGGATGGGCGGCAGCCTGTTGCCCGGTACGCAGGCGCACCGGGCCACTGCGCTCTTCCACCGCCGCCTGCACTTCCTTGCGCAGGCCCAGCGCAAACGCCCACTCGGCCACCACAAACAGCGGGCCCACGATCAGGCCGACCAGGTCGTCCACAAACGCGGGCTTGCGGCCTTCGTAGTAGTGGCCCACAAACTGGATCACCCAACCTACGGCAAACAGGCCGATCCCCGTGGCCAGCCACACGGGCAGGGTCTGTGCGGCCACCCATTGCCCGCCCACCAGCATGGCGGCCAGCAGCGCGGCCATGGCCAGGCCAAAACGCATGTCCAGCCGGAAGTAGAAGACGCTGGCCGCCAACGCAGCCAGCAGCGCAGGGCTGACTGGCACCGCCCCCACCATCCAGGTCGGGCGCGACAGCAGGATGACGACGGCGAACATGATCATCGGCACGCCCGCAAAATGGGTGTGGATGTTGCGCGGGTCGCGGTGGTAGTCGGCGTATTGGGAGAGGTGGTCGATCAGGGTTTTCATGGGTGTCTCCAGCATGTGTTTTGCGCAGCATCAATACTCGCTCTGGGGCTGTGCCACCGTCTGTCGTGCAGACGACAAAAACCCCGCCGCCCTCCTGCCCCGTTCAATCGCATCCCATGTCCACCCCTTCCGCCTACCTGCCTGTCCTCCAGTCTGGCCGCTGGTTTGCCCACCTGCCGCCCGACTTTGCCCAGCCGCTGATTGCCATGGCGCAGTTGCGCCATCTGCCGACGGGCGAGGTGCTGTTCCGGCGCGGCGATGCGCCCTGTGGCCTGTATGCGGTGGTGCGCGGCGCGGTCAGCATCTCGGGCACCCGGGGGCGGGCCGACGAGGCGCGGGCGGCGCTGCTGATCCGCCTGGAGCCGCCGCACTGGTTTGGCGAGATCTCGGTGTTTGACAACTCGGCCCGCACGCACGATGCGCAGGCCACCGAACCCACGACCCTGGTGCACATCCCACACGAGCGGCTGCAGCACTGGCTGCAGGCCCACCCGCAGCACTGGCACGCGCTGGCCTTGCTGATGACCGACAAGTTGCGCTCGGCCTTCGTGGCGATGGAAGAGCTGGCCCTGCTGCCCGCCCCGCAGCGCCTGGCACGGCGCCTGGTCATGATGGCCGAGGGCTACGGCCAGTGGACGGCCGAAGGGCAGTCGCGCCGGGTGATCGAGATCTCGCAAGAGCAGCTGTCGTTGATGCTGGCGATCTCGCGCCAGACCACCAACCAGATCCTCAAGGACCTGGAGTCGCGCCAGCTGGTGCGCGTGCAGCGCGGCGAGGTGGAGATTTTGGACCTGGCCGGCCTGCGGGGCGTTTGCGCCTGATTACTATCGAATCAATAGCATCCAAGGCATGATGCGCTAGCGCATGAGCCGGTTTTTACACAAATACTAAGCACACATTCCATTTCCGGGCAAAATGGCGGCCATGCAACTCAACTACATCGCCAACGCCTCGGTGCCCTCGTCCTCGGGCCGCACGATCCCTGTGATCGACCCGTCCGACGGCCAGCCCTTCGACGAGATCCAGCGCAGCAACGCCGACGACATCGACGCGGCCCGCCAGTGCTACAACGCGGTGTGGCAGAAGCTGGCTCCGGTGGAACGCGGCCGCCTGCTGCAAAAGCTCTCGGCCAAGATCCTGGAACATGCGGACGAGCTGACGGCGCTGGAGCAGCGCGACTGCGGCAAGCCCACCAAGCAGGCACGCGCCGACGCGATTGCGCTGGCGCGCTACTTCGAGTTCTACGCCGGTGCATGCGACAAGTTCCACGGCGAGACCATCCCCTATCCCGACGGCTACAGCGTGCTGACCTGGCGCGAGCCCCACGGCGTCACCGGCCATGTGATCCCCTGGAACTACCCCATGCAGATCTTTGGCCGCAGCGTGGGCGGCGCCCTGGCGGCGGGCAATGTGTGCGTGGTCAAGCCCGCCGAAGACGCGTGCCTGTCGCTGATCCGCGTGGCGCAGCTGGCGGCCGAGGTGGGCTTCCCCGCCGGTGCGCTCAACATCGTCACCGGCTACGGCCATGAGGTGGGCGACGCACTGGCGCGCCACCCCGGCATCGACCACATCAGCTTCACCGGCAGCCCCAAGATCGGCACGCTGATCCAGCAAGTGGCTGCCGAGCGCCACTGCCCCGTCACGCTGGAGCTGGGTGGCAAAAGCCCGCAGATCATCTTTGCCGACGCTGACCTGGACGCTGCCATTCCCGTGGTCATCAACGCCATCGTGCAGAACGCAGGGCAGACCTGCTCGGCCGGCTCGCGCGTGCTGATCGACTCGCTGATCTACGAACCGCTGCTGGAGCGCCTGTGCAAGACGTTTGAAAAGCTGCGCGTCGGCCCCGCCGCCATGGACCTGGACGTGGGCCCGCTGATCCGCCAGACGCAGCAGCAGCGCGTGTGGGACTTCCTCTCCGACGCGCAAGTGGCAGGCATCCCCATGGTGGCCCAGGGCGTGGTGGTGGACGAAGCCCCCGAGACCGGCTACTACCAGGCCCCCACGTTGCTGCGCGATGTGCCCGTGGGCCATCGCCTGGCGCAGGAAGAAGTCTTCGGCCCCGTGCTGTCGGCCATGGCCTTCCAGGACGAAGACCACGCCGTGGAACTGGCCAACGCCACGCAGTTCGGCTTGGTCGCGGGCATCTGGACGCGCGACGGCGCGCGCCAGTTCCGCATGGCCAAGCGCGTGCACAGCGGGCAGGTGTTCATCAACAACTACGGCGCTGCAGGCGGTGTGGAGCTGCCCTTTGGCGGCGTCAAATCCAGCGGCTACGGGCGCGAAAAGGGCTTTGAGGCGCTGTACGGCTTCACCACCTTGAAGACGGTGGCCATCAAGTACGGTTGAAGAAGCCTAGTGCGGTGTTGCACGCTGGAAGGCACATTGAAAACTGATGGATTTTTGGTCAGGGCAAGGCGCAAACCACAGCGATACCAGCAGGTATCGCGAGGATTTGTAACGCAACCCTGGCCGAAAAGACGCGGTTTTCAGTGCCTGATAGCGTGCGACACCGCACTTAGTGTCTCGCCTGCGCACGACAGCGCAGGGAGGCCCCAGTAACCTTGGCCGCTTCTGCACGACGATTTTTCTTTGTCCATGCCCCTGAGTCCCCCCGCCCCCCGCACCCTGAAACATGTCCGCCGGGTGAACTACCAGGGCTTTGAACGCGACGATGGCCTGTGGGACATCGAAGGCGAGCTGCACGACAGCAAGGCCTATGACGCCACCTCCTTTCGCGATCCCACCAAGCAACGCCTGGCAGGCGAGGCCATCCACCACATGTGGCTGCGCGTGACCGTGAACCGCCAGCTGGTGGTGCAGGCGGTGGACGTGTCCATGGATTCGCACCCGCTCAAGGGCTGCACCGAGGCCCAGGCCGCGCTGCAGCGCATGGTGGGCTGCAGCATGGCGCGCGGCTGGCGCCAGGCCATCCAGAAGCACCTGGGCGGCGTGGAAAGCTGCACGCACCTGCGCGAGCTGCTGTTCAACCTGGCCACGGCAGCGTTCCAGTCGGTTCCTGCGGTGTTTTCGTCTGCCAACCCGGACGAGCCGCCGCGCCACCTGGGCCAGTGCACGGGATGGGACTTCAACGGCCAAGGCGTGAAAGAGTTTTTCCCCCAGTTCTATGGCCGGCAGCCCAAGGCACCCGCCCCGGCTCCCTCTACGGCCGATACGGTTTCGGCCACTGAAATTTCAGCCCCATCGGGCGCTAGCGCTGTTTGAATATGCGCTGGTAGCTATCAATTTTGATACATCACCCCAACCCATCGGAGACACCCATGCGTGTGCAGAACAAATCCATCATCGTCACCGGCGCCGGCAATGGCATTGGCGAAGGCATTGCCAAACGCCTGGCGGCCGAGGGCGGCAAGGTCATCGTCAATGACATCAACGAAGCGGGCGGCCAGCGTGTGGTGGCCGAGATCACGGCCGCGGGCGGCACGGCAGCGTTCTTCAAGGCCGACGTGACGAAGTCCGCCGAAGTGAAGGCCATGGTCGACGAAGCCGTGCGCCTGTACGGCCGCCTGGACGTGGTGGTGAACAACGCGGGCTGGACGCACCGCAACCGCCCCATGCTCGAAGTGAGCGAGGAAGAGTTCGACAAGGTCTATGCCATCAACATGAAGAGCATCTACCTGAGCGCCATCCACGCCGTGCCCGCACTGCGCCAGGCGGGCGGCGGCAGCATCATCAACATCGCCTCCACCGCCGGGCTGCGCCCCCGCCCGGGCCTGACCTGGTACAACGGCTCCAAGGGCGCCGTGATCATCACCAGCAAGTCCATGGCGGCCGAGCTGGGCCCGGACAACATCCGCGTGAACTGCATCAACCCCGTGTTCAACCCCGACACGGGCCTGGCTGCCGAGTTTGCAGGCGGCCCGGTGGACGATGCGCGCCGCGCCAAGTTCCTGGCCACCATTCCGCTGGGCCGCTTCTCCACCGCGCTGGATGTGGCCAATGCGGCGCTGTACCTGGCGAGCGAGGAGGCATCGTTCATTAGCGGCGTGTGCATTGAGGTCGATGGCGGGCGCTGCGTTTAAGTAAGCACGCAAACAGGCGTCTCGGCATGCGCTGAAGCAGCCGCTACGCCGCTTCTTGAGGGGCCCAATCCGCACTGGGGCAGTGCGGATTGATTTGACGGTGGTGGCCCTGCTGCCTATAGTGCCGCCGATGTTCGCGAGCCAGCCCCACACCCCAGCTGCCAGCGCCACCGCGCCGTTGCGCCGTGGCGTGCGCTCGCAGGCCACGCTCCAGGCCGGTGACCACGCTCTCTGCACCCTCGCTGCAGATTCCTGAGCCCGGCGACAACCCCTCCCCTCCGCATTCTTTTCGCGCACCTCCTGTCGCCGGGCCCCACGCCCAGCGCCAGCTTGCGCCTTGGCCACGGCCGGGGCGCGGACGTCAGGAGTGTCCATGCCCCCGTTTCCTTCGGGCGAGATTTCGCTCGCCCCGTGCGCGCCCGCGCACCCACTTGCAGCCCCTGCGCTCGCGCGCGACGGTGCTGTCGATCAGGCCGTGGCCCACGCAGCCGCCGCCGACATCACCCGGCAATTCATCCGTGCCAAGCAGCCCTGCGCCGACGGCTACCGCTGGTACCTGCGCCGCCAGGAGGGCGCCAGCAACTACCAGGCGTTGCTGGACGACCTGGTACGCGAAGGCCGCGTCGAAGACGCTTGCTGGATGCTGGACCAGTTCGGCCCCACCAACGATGTGCTGGAGGTAGACCACCTGGAGGCCGACGCGCTGGTGTTTGCCGGCAGCGTGCGCTGCCGGGGCCATGCCGACGTAGAAGGTGTGCTGCGCACGGGCCGCAGCCTGAGCGTGCTGGGCGGCCTGCGGGTGGGTGGTGCACTGCGCGTGGGCGAAGACCTGCGCGTGGCAGGCGCGGTGCGCTGCGAGGGCAGCGCGCGGCTGCAGGGCGATGTGCGCGCGGGCTGGTCGCTGACCGTGGCTCAGCGGCTGCAATGCACGGGCAGCCTGCGCGTGGGCGGGGAGCTGGACTGCGGCGCCGCCGTCCAGATCGGCGGCCACTGCCGGGTGGCCCAGGATCTGCGCGTGGCGGACGACCTGGGCTGCGAAGGCGGCCTCAAGGTGGGCGGCCACCTGCATGCCGGCGCGGCCCTGCAGGCGGCCCGGGGCCTGTGGGTGATGGGCGATGTGGACTGCAGGGGCCACCTGCAGGTGGGCTGGGGGGTGCGGGCCGGTGGGCATATCCACGCCGGTGGCACCATCCGCGCGGGAGAGAGCCTGTGGGCGGGCGACACGATTGCCGCGGGCGAAGCCTATGGCGTGTATGCGGGCCTGGATGTGCCCTTGCCCGACTGGCCCCACAGCGCCCAGGTCAGCGCCCGCGAACACCCCGCGCGCCTGCTGAGCGGCTGCTGGGCAGGCGGCCCGGGGAGCACGCCATGACGGCAAGCACCTTCTGCCTGCACCTGCCAGGCCATGCCACGGCCACCAAAGCGCAGTCCAGCCCAGGCCTGCGGGGCCGCTGGGCCCAGTGGCTGACCGAGCTGCGCATCGACGTGGACCTGTCGGGCCGCGACATCCAGCGCGAGTTCGATGCGCTGTACGACCGCATCCGCACCAACCATCGCACACGCGATGCGATGCAACCGCTGACCCTGCACCTGCGCGGGCTGGTGTTTCGCCTGCGCGAGGCCGATGGCGAATATTTTGTGTACGCGATCGATCCACTGCGCAACCGCATCGTGGCTTACACCGTGTTCAACCGGCTGGTGGAGGTGGACCGCCGCACCGACCGCCACCTGCGCGCACCCCACACCAAGGTGGCGCACGGCTACCGGCGCATGGGCATTGCCACGGCCATCTACCGCTGGTGGCTGGACTCGGGCCGTTGCCTCATGACGGGGGCACGCCAATCTGCCGGTGCCCACGGCCTGTGGATGGCCCTGGCGCGCGACTATGAGCTGGCCGCCGTGCGCATCGATGCAACCAAGCGTGTGCAGCAGTTGCAAATGCCACCGCCGCCAGGATTCTTCGACGCGCTGGATACGCGGCTGGTACTGGTGGGGCGCGATTGCAGCTTGGCGGACTTCACGCAGCCCGTTGCCTGCAACGGCCGGTGACCCGATGGGCCGAACCGCGAGCAGCCGATCAGCCCAGCACCTCGCGCAGGGCCGCCTCGTACAGGCCGGTGAGCTTGTCCATCACACCCAGCAGGCGTTCACTGGTCGTTGCCACCGCGTTGAGCCCGGCGTCGTCGGCCGGGCGGCGCAGGGCCGCGTCGAAGAACAGCCATTGCGAGTCGGCCAGCTCCAGCTCGCTGCGGATGGCGGGCGTGGACACTGGCGCTGACTTGAGCGTCTGCAGCGCCTGCCGGAAGTCGGCCGCATCGGCCGCCAGCTGCGCGTGCACCACCTTCGACTCCACCTTGGCAGCACTCAAGAAGTAGTTTTTGGCCAGGCGCTGCGACAGCATGCGCTGGCGGCCCGCCAGGTTGACCAGGCGGGCGCTGGGCGCCTGCGCCATCTTCTCGATGGACTCGGTCACAGCCTGGGCCACCAGCAGCGTGCGGTCGGCCTGCTCGGAGGCCGCAACGACCAGGGCGGTCTGGGTGGCCGGCGCTGCAGTCAGCTGGTTGAGCAGCGCAAACTGCTTTTGCACGTCTTCCAGCTGGCGCCCCACGTCGGCGGGCCAGCGCCCGGTCTGCATGCCCCGGGCCAGCTCGCTGCTGCCCGACTGCGCCATCTTGCGGGCGAGCCCCATCACATCCACCGCCGCGCCGGGCAGCACCTGCAGGTACTGCTGGCAATAGGCCTTGGCCATGCGTTGCGACAGCGCACGGAACCAACCCGCATAGTTGATGGCGCCGGACAACCCCATCTGTGCCTGGGCCCCAACGGCCCCACTCGCCCAGGTGGGCAGCAGGATGCCTGCCGCCACCCACTGAACCGCCACACGGCGCTGGCAGGGCATGGCGTCTGCGGAGAAGCTGTTCAATACCTCGCGAACTGGCATGGGAACCCTTTGAAATCGGATGCCTGCATTGTTGCGATGCAGCATTCCCATGCCCTGCGCCAGATCAAAGCGCCCCGCCATCCGCCGCAATCGTTTGCGCTGCCGCAACAAATCCGCCTTCAAGGTCATTCGCAGAAGGGCCCACACCTCCCCGCCAAACCTGACACACTGCGCCGCTCAGGAGACGAACATGTTGATACAACTGACCTACGCCAGCCGCACCTCCCGCGTGCTCGGCCCTGCGGACATCAAGGACATCTTGAGCGCCTCGCAGCGCAACAATGCCCGCGCGGGCATCACCGGCGCGCTATGCCTGAACAACGGCATCTTCCTGCAGCAGCTCGAAGGCGACCGCGCTGCCGTCAACGCGCTGTACCACCGCCTGCTCAAAGACACGCGCCACAAGGACACGGCTGTGCTGGACTTTGGCGAAATCCCGCACCGCCGCTTCACCAGCTGGTCGATGGGGCTTCTGGGCTCGGTGGACGCCAACCGGCAGCTGTTCCTCAAATACTCCAGCACCCCGGATTTCGACCCTTTCAGCATGAGCACCTTGATGCTGCGCAGCTTCTTCGACGAGATACTGCAGAACGTGCGCTGGCTGGAGTGAGAAAATGCGGGCCATGCGCCCTCCCGCCCTGCTGAACGAGCCCAACCATGTCTGAACGCGTGATCCCGCTGGTCGATGAGCGGCTGGCCTCGCTGGCGGCCAAAGTGCCAGCGCAGCTGGTCAACCCCACAGGGCTGCTCACCGATGCCAGGGGCCGCCCGCTGCGCGATCTGCGCATCAGCGTGACGGACCGCTGCAACTTCCGCTGCAACTACTGCATGCCCAAGGAAGTGTTCGACAAGGACTACCCCTACCTGCCGCACGGGGCTTTGCTGAGCTTTGAGGAAATCACACGGCTGGCGCGGCTCTTTCTGGCGCATGGCGTGCGCAAGATCCGCCTGACGGGCGGCGAACCCCTGCTGCGCAAGAACCTCGAAGACCTGGTGGCGCAACTGGCCCAGCTGCGCACCGTGGACGGCGTAGCGCCCGACCTCACCCTCACCACCAACGGATCACTGCTCGCGCGCAAGGCCCAGGCCCTGAAGGACGCGGGCCTGAACCGCGTGACGGTGAGCCTGGACGGCCTGGACGACACGATCTTTCGCCGCATGAACGATGTGGACTTTCCGGTGGCCGATGTGCTGGCCGGCATCGAGGCCGCGCATACAGCAGGCCTGTCGCATATCAAGGTCAACATGGTGGTCAAGCGCGGCACCAACGACCACGAGATCTTGCCCATGGCGCGGCACTTTCGCGGCACAGGCACCACCCTGCGCTTCATCGAATACATGGACGTGGGCGCCACCAACGGCTGGCGCATGGACGAGGTGCTGCCATCGGCCGAACTCATCGAACGCCTGCGCGCCGAACTGCCGCTGGTGCCGCTGGACCCGAGCAGCCCCGGCGAAACCGCCGAGCGCTGGGGCTATGCCGATGCGCAGGGCCAGCACGATCCCGCACTGGGCGAGGTCGGCGTGATCAGCAGCGTGACCCAGGCCTTCTGCCACGACTGCAACCGCGCGCGCCTGTCCACCGAGGGCAAGCTCTACCTGTGCCTGTTTGCCAGCCAGGGCTACGACCTGCGCAGCCTGCTGCGCGGCGGCGCAAGCGATGCTGACATTGCCTCGGCCATCGCCCCCATCTGGCAGCAACGCAACGACCGCTATTCGGAGCTGCGCAGCAGCCTGCCCGCCGACACCGGCCAGGGCGCGCGCCGCGTTGAGATGAGCTACATCGGCGGATGACCTCGGACAACCCCCTGAGCGACTGCGTCGCTTCCCCCTTCTCTCGCACCGCTGCGCGATGCGGGAAGGGGGACGCAGCCCTCGCTGCGGGGCGGCCCTTGCTCGGCTGCCCTGACCTGCAGAGCGCAGCCTCAAAGGCCGCGGGAAATTCCGGCCTGCATTCTTTTGAAGAGCATCCATGATTCAAACCCAAGACATCACCGGCCTGGTCCTCGCAGGGGGCCGAGGCTCCCGCATGGGCGGGGTGGACAAAGGCCTGCAGAACTTTCGCGGCCTGCCACTGGCCCTGCACACGCTGATGCGGCTGCAGATGCAGACGGGCAACGTGATGGTCAACGCCAACCGCAATCTGGCCGCGTATGAAGCGTTTGGCACGCCAGTGTGGCCCGACGTGCTGAGCGACTACGCAGGGCCCCTGGCAGGCTTTCTGACCGGGCTGGAGCGCTGCGAAACGCCCTGGCTGCTGACGGTGCCCTGCGACACGCCGCTGTTTCCGCTGGACCTCGCCCAGCGCCTGGCGGCCGCGGCAGACGCCGAGGGTGCCGACATTGCCATGGCCGCAGCGCCCGAAGACGACGGCAAGGGCCACATCACCGTGCGCCCGCAGCCGGTGTTCTGTCTGCTGCGCGTGGACCTGCTGGAAAGCCTGGTCGCCTTCACCCAGGCCGGTGGCCGCAAGATCGACGCGTGGACGGGCCAGCACCGCTGTGCCATTGTGCCGTTCGACCAGCCGGGCGACGACCCCCAGGCCTTCTTCAACGCCAACACGCTGGCCGAGCTGCACGCGCTGGAAAGCAGCAGTGCGCCCCAGGCCTGAGCTGCCCACCGACCCCATGAACCATCGCCCTCCCGTGGACGCAGTGGACCGAGTGGAACCAGCGAACGCTGGCACGGTACACATCCGCCCCCTGGTCGCCGCCGATGCGATGGCGTACAAGACCCTGCGCGACGAGGCACTGCGCACGGCACCGGACGCTTTCACCTCGGACTACGAATCCTCCGTGGGCCGCGATGCCACCGAGTACGTGGCGCGGTTTGGCGCGCTGGAGTCCGGCCAGTTCTTTCTGGGCGCCTTTGACACGGCGGGCCAGTTGCTCGGCTGCCTGGGTTGCGAGCGCGAACAGCGCACCAAACAGCGCCATTGCGCCGTGGTGGTGGGCATGATGGTGTCGCCCGCTGCACAGCGCCGGGGCATTGGCCGGATGCTGGTGGAGGCCTGCGTGCGAGCCGCCAGCCAGGTGCCGGGGCTGACCCAGCTGGTGCTTACCGTCACCGCGTCCAACCACCACGTGGTGCGCTTGTACGAGCAGGCCGGGTTCCGCGCCTGGGGCCTGCTGCCCAACGCCATCGTGGTGGATGGCGTGGGCTACGACAAGCTGCACATGGTGCGGCTGCTCTCCCACTGAATTCAAGCCAATCCCCCCCATGAAAACCATTGCCCAGATAGCCGCCGAGCTGCAAGGCTACGACCCGCAGGCCCTGAGCGCTGCCGATGTGAACCAGTTTCTGGACCGGCTGGTCGAGCCCGTCACCGCCACCGAAGTGCTGCCGCTGTTCAGCGCGCTAGGCCGCGTGCTGGCGCAGGACGTGATCTCGCCCGTCAGCGTGCCGCCCCACGACAACTCGGCCATGGACGGCTACGCATTTTCGGGTGCGCAACTGGTGACCGGGCAGCCGCTCACCCTGCGCGTGGTGGGCACCGCCCTGGCAGGCAAGGCCTGGGCGGGCACCGTGGCAGCGGGCGAATGCGTGAAGATCATGACCGGCGCCATCATGCCCGCCGGGCTGGACACCGTGGTGCCGCAAGAGTTCACCACCGCCGCTGCTGACGGGCACATCACCATCGCCGCCGATGTGCTGCGCGCCGGCGACAACCGCCGATTCAAGGGCGAGGACATCATGGAGGGCCGCGTGGCCCTGGCCCGTGGCGAGCTGCTGACGCCTGCCGCCCTGGGCCTGGTGGCCAGCCTGGGCCTGCCCACCGTCACGGTGGTCCGCCGCCTGCGCGTGGCGTACTTCTCCACCGGCGACGAGATCCTGAGCCTGGGCGAGGCTCCGCGCGAAGGCGCGGTGTACGACAGCAACCGCTACACCGTGTTCGGCCTGCTCACGCGCATGGGGGTGGAGGTGATCGATCTGGGCGTGGTGCGCGACGAGCCCGCGCTGCTCGAAGCCGCCTTCCGCCAGGCAGCCCAACAGGCCGACGCCATCATCACCAGCGGCGGCGTGAGCGTGGGCGAGGCCGACCACACCCGCACCATGATGAAAAAGCTGGGCGACGTGGCCTTCTGGCGCATCGCCATGCGCCCGGGCCGCCCCATGGCCGTAGGGCGCATCAACAACGCAGAAAATCAAGCCATTTCGGCCTCAAGCGCTAGTACATCAACCGCTGGCAGCTATCAAAATGATATCAACATACCCACCGGTGGGGCCGTGCTGTTCGGGCTGCCCGGCAACCCCGTGGCGGTGATGGTGACCTTTCTGGCCTTTGTGCGCCCCGCCCTGCTGCGCATGATGGGGTGCACCCGCGCTGCGCCCCCGATGCTGCGCGCCATCAGCACCGAGCCCATGCGCAAGAAGCCCGGCCGCACCGAATACCAGCGTGGCCTGGTCACCACCGCCGCCGACGGCACGCTGCAGGTACGCACCACCGGCAACCAGGGCTCGGGCGTGCTCAGCTCCATGGTGCAGGCCAACGGGCTCATCGTGCTGCACCACGGCCAGGGCAACGTCGCGGTGGGCGATGCGGTGGACGTGATGGTGTTTGAGGGCGTGATCTGACACGGCAATGCGCCGCCAGCCGGTGCATGGCATCGGCCGCCAAGGTAACCTGAAACCAGCTTCTCGCCCTGTTCACAGACCACGCATCACGCCATGCCCTACGCCGCCCAACACCTTGCACAACCCCCATCCCGAGACGATGTGGACCGCCTGCCCGGCGCCACGGTGGTCGAGTTCGGCACGCCCTGGTGCGGCCACTGCCAGCGCGCCCAGCCGCTGATCGAAGCCGCCCTGAAGGACCACGCGGACATTGCCCACGTCAAGGTGGAAGACGGCCCTGGCCAGCGCCTGGGCCGCACGTTCGGTGTGAAGCTCTGGCCCACGCTGGTGTTTCTGAAAGACGGCCAGGAAGTGGCCCGCCTGGTGCGCCCACAGGGCGGGCAAGAACTGCAGGACGCGGTGCAGTCGGTGCTGGCCTGAGCCCCCCGCGCCGCCAGCTCGACCCACACATCGTTCACGCATGCACTGAAAAGCAGAAAGGGCCCCACGGGCCCCTTTCTTGTGTTGTATTGCTTTGATGGCTTTAGCCGCACGGCTTATCAGCCCGCCCCCTATTGAAAGTTACTTGGCCACATAGTCGTGCGGGTGCAGCGGGTGTGCCGGCGCGTCCACCGCCACGGCTGTGTTGGCCCCCGGCACCGCCTTGCGGGCGAACAGTGTGTACATGGTGGGCACCACAAAAATGGTGAGCAGCGTGCCCAGCGACATGCCGCCCACAATCACCCAGCCGATCTGGGTGCGCGTTTCGGCGCCAGCACCCGTGGCCAGTGCCAGCGGAATGGCCCCCAGCACCATGGCCCCCGTAGTCATCAGGATGGGGCGCAGTCGCTGGGCCGAGGCCTTGACCAGCGCGTCCACCATTTCCATGCCCTCTTCGCGCAGCTGGTTGGTGAACTCCACGATCAGGATGCCGTGTTTGGTGATCAGGCCCACCAGGGTGATCAGCCCGATCTGCGAATACACGTTGAGCGAGCCGCCGCTCCACTTGAGCGCCAGCAGCGCACCGATCATCGACAGCGGCACCGACACCATGATGACCAGCGGGTCGATGAAGCTTTCGAACTGCGCGGCAAGCACCAGGAAGATGAACACCAGCGCCAGCACAAACACCACGCCCAGCGCGCCTTGCGAGTTCTTGAACTCCCGCGAGGTGTCGTTCAGGTCGGTGGTGTAGCCGGGCTTGAGCACCTTGGCCGCCGTCTCGTTCATGAAGGTGATGGCCTGGCCCAGCGAGTAGTCGGACGACAGGTTGGCCGTGATGGTGGCCGAGCGGCGCTGACCAAAGTGGTTCAGCTCGCGCGGGCTCACGCTTTCGCGCACGTTGACCAGGCTGGTCAGCGGGATCATCGCGTCGTTGCGGCCGCGCACATAGATGGTGTCGATGTTCTCGGGCGTGGTGCGGCCCCGGGCCTCGGTCTGCACGATCACGTCGTACTGCTCGGCATCGCGCTTGTAGCGGGTGACGGTGCGGCCGCCCAGCATGGTCTCGATGGCCTTGGCCACCACTTCCACACTCACGCCCAGGTCGGCGGCGCGTTCGCGGTTGACCTCGATGCGCAGCTCGGGCTTGTTCAGGCGCAGGTCCACGTCGGGGGACACGATGCCGGGGTTCTGCGCAATCTCGGCCATGAAGGCAGCCACCACCTTGCTCAGGTTCTCGTAGCTGTCCGAGGTCTGGATCACGTAGGTGAGGGGCCGCGAGCGAAAGCCCTGGCCCAGCGACGGCGGTGTGATCAGAAAGGCATTCACGCCGGGCAGGCCCGCCACCTTGGGCTGCAGCTCCTTGGCCAGGGCCAGCGTGGTGCGGTCGCGCTTTTCCCAGTCCACGGTGCGGTAGATGACGCTGCCCTGTGCCACCGTAGGGTTGCCGATGTTGGCAAACACGCGGTCGAATTCGGGGTAGGTGTTGCCGATCTTTTCCAGCTCCAGCGCATACCGGTTGGTGTAGTCCAGCGTGGCGCCGTCGGGCGCGGTCACGCTGGCCAAAATGGTGCCCCGGTCTTCCAGCGGCGACAGCTCCTGCCGCATGGTGGGGAACACCAGCACCAGCGCCGCACCGCTCAGGGCCATGACACCCAGCACGATCCAGCGGGCTTGGAACAGCGCACCCCGCACACCACCGCGCACCGAGCTGGTACCGCCCCAGCGGGCCGTGACGATCCAGCGCAGCAGACGGCCATACGCGTCCGACAGGGCCGTGAGCCAACGCTCCATGGAGCGGTCGAACCAATTGGGATTCGGGTTGTGCTTGAGCAGCAGCGAGCACATCATGGGCGAGAGCGTCAGGGCCACAAAGCCCGACACCACCACGGCCCCGGCCAGCGCCAGCGCAAATTCCACAAACAGGCGCCCCGTGCGGCCGGGTGTGAATGCGAGTGGCGCATACACCGCCACCAGCGTGAGCGTCATGGCCACGATGGCAAAGCCGATTTCACGGGCGCCCTTGATGGCGGCCGAGAACGGGTCAAGCCCCTCTTCGATGTGGCGGTAGATGTTCTCCAGCATCACGATGGCGTCGTCCACCACCAGGCCGATGGCCAGCACCAGCGCCAGCAGCGTGAGGGTGTTGATCGAAAAGCCCGCCAGTGCCATCAGCGCAAAACTGCCCACCAGGCTGACCGGGATGGTGATGATGGGGATGATGGACGCCCGGAAGGTGCGCAAGAACACAAAGATCACCAGGGCCACCAGCACAACGGCCTCGATGATGGTGGAGTACACGCTCTTGATGGAGCGGTCGATGAACAGCGAGTTGTCGTTGGCAATGTCGATGCCGATGTCTGGCGGCAGGTCGGCCTTGAGCAGGGGGATCATGGCGCGCACGCCCTTGGACAGCTCCAGCGGGTTGGCCGTGGCCTGGCGGATCACGCCCACTGAGATGGCATCGCGGCCATTGAGCCGCACGCGGCTGCGGTCGCTGGCGGGGCCTTCTTCGACCCGGGCCACATCGCGCACACGCACCGAGAACCCGTTGACCGTGCGGATCACGATGTCGGAAAACTGCGCCGGGGTTTTCAGGTCGGTCTGCGACGTCACGCTGAACTCGCGCTGCTGCGACTCGATGCGGCCCGCGGGCAGCTCCAGATTGTTGCGGCGGATGGCGTCTTCCACGTCCTGCGTGGTCAGGCGGTAACCGGCCATGCGTTCGGGGTCCAGCCACACCCGCATGGCGTATTTGCGCTCGCCGTAAATGGGCACATCAGCCACACCGGTCACGGTCTGCAGGCGGGGCTTGACGATGCGATTGATGAGGTCGTTGACCTCCAGCGGGGTGCGCGTGTCGCTGCTGAAGGCCAGCCACATTACGGGCGAGGCGTCGGCCTCGACCTTGGCAATCACGGGCTCATCCACCGCGAGGGGCAGGCGGTTGCGCACACGGGCCGTGCGGTCACGCACTTCGGCCGCCGCGTTGTCGGCATCCTTCTCCAGCCGAAAGCGCACGCTGATCTGGCTTTGTTCGGCCCGGCTGATGGAGGTGATCACGTCCACCGCGTCGATCCCGGCGATGGAGTCTTCGAGCGGCTTGGTGACCTGCGATTCGATCACCTCGGCCGACGCGCCCGCGTAGCGCACGCTGACGGTGACCACGGGTTCGTCGATCTTGGGGTATTCGCGCACCGACAGGCGCGTGAAGCTCACCGCACCAATCAGCAGCACTAGCAGCGACAGCACGGTGGCAAACACCGGCCGGCGGATCGATATTTCAGCGAGTTGCATGGCAGTCCGTAGGCATCAGAGGGTGACGACAGGCAGTCCGTCAGACAGGCGCACGGTGGCCCGGGGCCGTTGATCGGGTCGAGCTTCCAGCCAGTTGACAAGGGTTGGGACCTGGCAGGGGTTGGGCCTCACTGCGTACAGCCATCGCGCTCGGCACCGAGGGGGCTGTAACGGGAGATGGAGATGCTGGCGCCGCAGAGGTGTTCGGCGCAGGCGCATCAGCCACTGCTGCAGCCTTTGGTCCCACACCACCCGCAGCCCCCACACCACCCGCAGCACCCGCAGCACCTGAAGCGCCCGACGCCGGGCGCGCAGCTGCGGCCGCCGCGCCACCGTTGCCCTGCTTGCCCAGTTCCACCACGCGCACCTCGGTGCCGTCCTTGCGGATGCGCTGCTGGCCCGCCGTGACCACCAGGTCACCAGCGCTCAGGCCGTCCAGAATCTCCACCCATCCGGGCGAGCGCACGCCCAGCTGCACCGGGGTGCGACGAGTCACCTTGCTGCCGGGCTCCTTTCCCTCCACCACCTTGAGCACATAGGGGCTGGAGCCGTCGGGCACGATGGCTTCTTCGGGCACCACGCGCGCATCGTTGCGTTCGGAGAACACGGTCGTCACCCGCGCGAACATGCCGGGGCGCAATTGCAGCCGGCGGTTGTCGATGCAGCCTCGCACCGCAATGGCCCGCCCATCCGCATCGATCTGCGGGCTGATGGCCTGCACCAGGGCCGCGTAGCGCACGCCCGGCAGTGCATCAAAAGTGACCTGCGCGGTCTGGCCCGGGCGCACCTTGCTCTGCAGCCGCTCGGGCAGACGGAAGTCCACGTACACCGCATCGAGGTCTTCAATGTTGACGATGTCGGCCCCGTCCTTGAGGTAGTCGCCCACGTTGACGCCCCTGATGCCCGCGATGCCATCGAACGGTGCCACGATCTTGAGGCGCTGGGCGGTGGCCTGGGCCAGCGCCAGCTTGGCCTGGGCCACTTCCAGGTTGGCAGCACTCTCATCCACAGAGCGTTGGCTGATAAAACCCTGGGCCACCAGCTCCTGGTTGCGCTTGTGGTTGGCCTGCGCAATCGACAACTCGGCCTGGCTTTGTTGAATCTGCGCACGGGGCAACTGGTCGTCCAGCTGCACCAGCACCTGCCCACGCCGCACGCGCTGGCCATCGTGAAAGTTGAGCTGGGTGATGCGCCCGCCCACCTCGGGGCGCAGCATGACGCTCTGGCGCGACTTGAGGCTACCCACGGCTTCGGCATCGTCGCGCAGCGCCATCTTTCGCACGGTCACGGCCTCCACGGCCACGGTGCGGCCAGCCCCGGCAGCGGCACCACCGCCCGCTGGCGTGCCCGCACCGCCCGCCCCGGCCTCGGCACGCTGCGGTGGCTGGGCAGGCTTCTGCAACCACCAGGCGGCGCCCGATGCAGCCGCGATGCCGATGACAGCGAAAACGAGGTACTTGTTCTTGGACGCCATGGGTCAGTCAATCGTTGATGTGGGGAAGCGCAGTCACACAATGTAACAGTGGGTGTATGCAGCCGGAGCCATGCGCTGCAATATCCCAGGGCATTGGCCGCAAGCGGCAGTCCCCGGCACGGCCATGAAAAAAGCCTCCGAAGAGGCTTGTGCGAAACGCTGAGTCGACTTTCAGGCTATCTGCGGCCCAGGGCCTGGTCCACGCCCCGGTTGGCCAGCGCGTCCGCGCGCTCGTTGCCCGGGTCGCCCGAGTGCCCTTTCACCCAGCGCCACTCAATGCGGTGACCGCCGGTGCTGACCAGCGCATCCAGCCGCTGCCACAGCTCCACGTTCTTGACGGGCTGCTTGGAGGCGGTGCGCCAGCCCTTGGCCTTCCAGCCATGGATCCACTCGGTGATGCCCTTGCGCACGTATTCGCTGTCCAGATACAGCGTCACGGCGCAGGGGCGCTTGAGGGCCGAGAGCGCTTCGATCACCGCCATCAGCTCCATGCGGTTGTTGGTGGTGCCCAGTTCGCCACCAAACAGCTCTTTTTCGGTCGCGCCCGAGCGCAGCAACACGCCCCATCCGCCGGGTCCGGGGTTGCCCTTGCAGGCGCCATCGGTGTAAATCTCTACCTGGTTCAAACTCTGTTCCTGACAATGTGATGGATGGTTGCAGCACCGGGGATGGATCTGCCGGGCAACCGGATACGAATGGGCTCAAGGCTCGTGCCGGGCTGCCGGCGGGGCGGCCCGCGAGGAACTCACCCCGCGTTGTGACGCCCGGTTGGCGATGGGCACGGTGCCCGCCGCACGCTGGCGGTGGGTGCGCCAGGCGGGCTCCAGCAAACGCATGCCATGCACCCGTTTGACGGCCACCAGGAAATACGCGGCGCCCAGGATGGGCCACCACTTTTCACCCAGAGGGTCCATCCAGCCAAAACGCTCCAGCCAGTGCGCGGTACGCACCGCTGGACGATAACAGCCAAAACGGGCCGATTCGACTTCGAAATTCAAAAGCCGCAGCCAATCGCGCAGGCGCCGATAACCAATGAACTCGCCGACGTCGGGCAGGTACAGGTTGCCCCGCCCCAGGCGCTGGTACAGCCGCGCACGCCGCTGCCGCAGGCCCCACAGGCTGGTGGGGTTCAGGCCGCTGATGACCACGCGCCCCTCGGGCACCAGCACCCGCTCCACCTCGCGCAACGCGGCATGGGGGTCGATGCTCAGCTCCAGCGTGTGGGGCAGCACCAGCAGGTCCAGGCTGGCGGCGGGGAAAGGCAGGGCCACGGGCTCGGTGAGCAAGTCCACCGCGCGACGCTGCTGCGGGCCATCAACACCCCCAGTCTCCACAAAGGCGATGGAACCTTCCACCGCCTCCTGGCCCATGGCCAGCCATTGGTGTGGCATGCGGTTGGCACGCAGGCCGTCCAGCAGCGGCATGCCGAGCTGCAGGCTGTGGTAGCCAAAAATATTGGCCACCGCCTCGTCAAAGCGCGCCTGTTCCCAAGCGAGCAGATAGCGGCCGGGGGGGGAGTCGAACCAGTGGTGCAAACCTATAATTTGATCGCTCATGAACTTGCTACCGCTGCCCGCCTTTACCGACAACTACATCTGGATGCTGCACGACGGCCGCCAGGCCATCGTGGTGGACCCGGGAGAAGCCGCGCCGGTGGAGCAGGCCTTGCACCGCTGGGGCCTGACATTGCAGGCCATTCTAGTCACGCACCACCATGCCGATCATGTCGGTGGAGTCGATGCCCTGCGCGCCGCCACTGGCGCACAGGTGTATGGCCCTGCACGGGAGCGCATGCCCGAGCCGCTGGTGCGGCTGGCGCAGGGCAACACCGTTGACGCGCTGGGGCTGCAGTTCCAGGTCATCGATGTGCCGGGGCATACGGCCGGCCACATCGCCTACTACTGCGCCGACATGGACGGCGCGCCCCTTCTGTTCTGCGGCGATACGCTGTTCTCGGGCGGCTGCGGGCGGCTGTTCGAAGGCACGCCCGCGCAGATGCTGGACTCGCTGGACCGGCTGGCTGCGCTGCCCGGCAACACCCGGGTGTGCTGCACCCACGAGTACACCCTGTCGAACCTGAAGTTTGCACGTGCCGTGGAACCTGGCAATGCCGCCCTGCTCCACTACAGCAGCCAATGCGAGGCCTTGCGGGCCCAGAACCAGCCCACCCTGCCCTCGCAGATGGCACTGGAGCGAGATATCAACCCCTTTCTGCGCGTGCGGCAGAGCCCGGTGGCACAAGCCGCCCAGGGCTACGATGCGCAGGTGTCCCTTGACGACGCTGTAGCGGTGCTGGCCGCGCTGCGTCAATGGAAAAACGAGTTCCGATGAAAATTTTGCACATCGCCTGCCTGGCCGGCCTTTTGTGGCTGACAGGTTGCGCCACCACGGGTTCAGCGCCCGACCAGGCCGCTGCCGGCGGCAGCACCACCAGCACCAAGGCCCCTGCCGCCCCCCACACTCCTGTCATCCCCAACGGCCCGCTCAAACCCATCACTGCCGCGCAAGCCGCGAGTGGCGAAGTGGCGTCGCTGTCGGCCCCGGCCGACCTGTGGGACCGCATACGGCGTGGCTTTGCCATGCCCGACCTGCAGCACGAGCTCGTGCAGGACCGCGAGCAGTGGTATGCCACACGCCCCGACTACATGCAGCGCATGACGGAGCGGTCCAGCAAATACCTGTTCCACATCGTTGAAGAGCTGGAACGCCGGGGCATGCCCACCGAGCTGGCACTGCTGCCGTACATCGAAAGCGCGTTCAATCCCCAGGCCGTATCGAGCGCCAAGGCCGCAGGCATGTGGCAGTTCATGCCTGCCACGGGCAACTATTTCGACCTCAAGCAGAACGCCTTCCGCGACGACCGCCGCGACGTGCTGGCGTCCACCCGCGCAGCGCTGGACTACCTGCAAAAGCTCTACGGTATGTTTGGCGACTGGCACCTGGCCCTGGCCGCCTACAACTGGGGTGAAGGCAGCGTGGGCCGCGCCATTGCCCGCAACCAGAAGCTGGGGCTGGGCACCAGCTACACCGACCTGAACATGCCGGCAGAGACCCGCATGTATGTGCCCAAGCTGCAGGCGGTGAAAAACATCGTGGCCAACCCCGAGGCGTTCAACACCGAGTTGCCGCTGATCGAAAACCACCCCTACTTCCAGACCGTGGACATCACGCACGACATCGACGTGTCGCTGGTGGCATCGCTGGCAGGTATCCGGGAGGAAGACTTCCGCGCGCTCAACCCGTCGTTCAAGCGGCCTGTGATCCTGGCGGCGGGCACACCACAAATCTTGCTGCCCTGGGACAACGCCAAGGTGTTCCAGCGCAATCTCGAAGCCAAGCGCGAAGGCCAGTACGCCAGCTGGACCGTGTGGTCCGTGCCCACCACCATGAGCGTGGCCGAAGCGGCCCAGCGTGCAGGCATGAGCGAAGCCGACTTGCGCAGCATGAACAACATCCCGCCGCGCATGCTAATCAAGGCGGGCTCGGCCCTGATGGTGCCGCGCTCCACAACCACACGGCAAGACGTGTCGTCCCACTTGGCCGACAACGGCCAGCTGAGCCTCACCCCCGAGATCGTCACCCGCCGCACCACGGTGCGCGCTGGCAAGGGCGACACGGTGGCCAGCATCGCGCGGCGCTACAAGCTGGCAGCCGCCAGCGTCGCCGACTGGAACGACGTGCGGGCGAACGCCGCATTCAAGGTAGGCCAGCAAGTTGTGGTGTACCTGCCGGTGCGCCAAGGCCAAGCGCGCAGCGGCAGCAGCGCCCGCGCCTCGGTCGCCACAGCGGCCAAACGCCAGGCACCCGCGCCCTCGCGACGCGGAGGCACGCCCTCCAAAGTCAAGCGCCGCTGACCCTTGCGCCTGCCGGCCGCCAAGGCTGGCAGGACATCGCTGGGCTGAGTGGCTGGGGCCGTGCTCAGAAACGGAGCGTGTGCATGCCCAGCAACCCCAAAATGCCCATGATGATGAGGTAGAGCGCCACGATGGTGCTGAGCAGGCGCGGCATGACCAGGATGAGAATGCCTGCGATAAGGGAAACGAGCGGGCCGATGCTGAGGCTCAGCGACATGGTGATGGGTCCTTGAAAAATGGCTCGGGAATGGCACAGCACAAGCGCCGCATACGTGGCCTGCGCAATGCCGGTGGCGCGGAGTGATCGCGGTGCAGTGGCGGGTATCTGTGCAGGCGGCTGACACTGTAGTCGATGCCAGAGGACTCAGCCTCAACCCCCACAACCGCAATTCGTCAGACGCTGTACTTCTGGCGCGCCTTGCGCACGAAGTCGCTGGTAAAGGTACGGGCCAGTTCGATCTTGGCCTCGGCCAGTTCGGGCAACACCCGCGACAGCACCCGCAATGCGGTGGCAGGGCCTTCGTCAGGCATCAGGCCATTGGTGGAGTAGGTCTCACGCACGCGGCTGAACGCCGCCAAGTACAGCCCCCGGTCGCCCATCAGATAGGCAGGTGGTACCGTTTTCACCAGATCGGCTGGCGCTGCCGTCTGCAGCCATTTGAGCGCATGCACAACGCCATTGACCAGGGCCTGGGCCTGGGCAGGCTGCTTCTGGATGAACGCCTGGGGCGCATACAGGCAACTGGCGGGCATCGTGCCGCTGAACATGTCCTGCGCGGCCTTGAGCGAGCGCAGGTCCCCCACGATGCGGGTGTCCGCCTTTTGCTCCAGCAGGGTCATGATGGGATCGGCATGGCACAGCGCCTGCACCTGGCCGGAACGCAGCGCGTTCATGGCATTGGTGCCCGAGCCCACACCCACAAACGAAACCTCCCGCAAGGGCACACCTGCGCGCATCAGCATCAGGCTGGCGGCCAAGTGGGTGGAGGAGCCCACCGACGACACGCCCACCTTGCGCCCTGCGAGGTCGCCCAGATCCTTGTACGCCGGCACCGACCGCAGGGATACACCAAGCGCCAGCTGGGGCGCCCGACCCTGCACCACCAGCGCACGGTAGGCATGACCGCGCGCCTGCGCACGCAACACATGCTCGAACGCACCGGAACAGACATCGGCCGCACCGTCCTGCACCGCCTGCCAGGCCAGCGCTCCCGCCGAATAGTCGCGCACCACCACGTCCAGGCCTTCCAAGCGGAAGTACCCCAACGCATCGGCCAGCGCCAGCGGCAGGTGGTACAGAACGCCCTGGCCGCCGACCGCCACGGTCACCCGCCCCAGCGCCGCGCCATCGGTCTGCGCACGCACCCCGACGGCAGGCGCCCACACCGCAGCTGCCGACAAGGCAGATACGGCGCCAAAGGCGCGGCGGGTGAGTGGAGGCAAGGACATGGAATCAGCCAAAAAGACAATGCTGCATTGCAACAATCGTGCCGCAGCACAGGCTAAACCGCATCAGGGTGAATCCCTGCGGGTTACTACGTACCGCCCTGTGCAGGCGTCCACTGCGGGGCACCACCGGTGGAGCGAAAAGCCCCCGGCGCGCTCAACGGTATCCGATGAAAAGGATGGCGATATTGACCAGAAAACCACCGGCCCAGACCGCGCTGCGCGCCGTTGGCATGTCCGCCACATACATCATCACGTAGAAGATGCGCAGAAACACATACAGCAGCGCCAGCAAGTCCAGCAGCGTCTGGCCTGCCCCCAGCAGGTGGGCGATGATGACCGCACCGATGAAAAATGGCAGCGCTTCAAAGCTGTTCGCCTGCGCTGCGTTGGCGCGGCCACGCCAGTCGGACTGCCGCGAGAGCCAGCCGCGCGGGTCGTGGTTGTCAAAACCGCCCTCTTTGCGGGACTTGCCCAAGTTGCCGCTTTTGGCCAGCCAGGCGCAGGCAATCGGCAGCAGTGCGGCAAACAGCACACACCAATAGGCCACAGTAAACCGTGCGACGTGCAGGGTGGTATTCATTTTTGAAGCTTTTGAGGCCCCAGCGCAGCAAATACAGGCACTGGTAGCTATTAAATTGAGAGTATTTTAGCCGCAGGCCCTTGCCAGCCAGCGGGCTGGCTCACAGGCAGGTGGGCACATGCAGGTCACCGGCGATCCACCAGCGCATGCGCAATCGTGCCCAGGTCCACGTACTCCAGTTCGCTGCCCACTGGCACGCCGCGCGCAAGCCGCGTGACATGGAGCCCCCGGCTTTTGAGCGCCTCGCTGATCACATGGGCTGTGGCCTCGCCCTCGGCATTGAAATTGGTCGCCAGAATCACCTCCTGCACGGTGCCGTCCGTGGCGCGGTCCATGAGCTTGTGCAGGCCTATCTCCTTCGGCCCCACCCCATCCAGCGGACTGAGCCGCCCCATCAGCACAAAGTACAACCCCTTGAAGGCGCCCGTGCGCTCCAGCGCCGACTGGTCCGCTGGCGTCTCGACCACACACAGCCGCGTGGCATCGCGCTCGGGGTCCAGGCAGGTGCTGCACACCTCGGCCTCGGTGAACGTATGGCAACGCGCGCAGTGGTGCACGGTGCCCACCGCCTCCCCCAGGGCACGTGACAGCGCCAGCGCCCCTTCACGGTCGTGCTGCAGCAGATGAAACGCCATGCGCTGCGCAGACTTCACCCCCACCCCCGGCAGCCGGCGCAGCGCCTGGATCAGAACATCGAGGGAGTTGGTGGAGGACATGGGTTAACAGGCGATACGGATGCGCGGGTAGGAAAGACGGGGGCAAGGCCTCTACAGGCTCAGCCCGAATGGTGGTTGGGGCACTCAGCAAACTCTCACGAAGGCTTACACACCCCGCCCTCAAGGGCGTAGCGAGCGCCTGCCAGGCTAGGCGGACGGAGCACAGCAACCGGAACGTACTTCCTGTACGTGAGGATTGCGAGCACCGCCCAACGACGCATGGCGGGCGCGCAGTAGCCAGTCCTCAGAAAGGGAATTTCATGCCGCCGGGGAGGCCTGGCATGCCCGCTGTGAGCTTGCCCATCTTCTCTGCGGAAGTTTCCTCGGCCTTGCGCACCGCCGCATTGAACGCAGCCGCCACCAGGTCTTCCAGCATGTCCTTGTCTTCGGCCAGCAGGCTGGGGTCGATGGTGATGCGCTTGACATCGTGCTTGCAGGTCATGACCACCTTCACCAAGCCCGCGCCCGATTCGCCTTCCACTTCGATGAAGGCCAGTTCGTCCTGGGCCTTTTTCAGGTTGTCCTGCATGGCCTGGGCTTGCTTCATCAGGCCGGCGAGTTGTCCTTTGTTGAACATGGTGTGGTTTCCTTTTCGGTTTCTAGTCTAGTGAATGGGTAACAGAGCTTGTGAGGGCTTCAGGGTCGGTCATGCAGGCTTGATGCTGCCCGGCACGATTCTCGCGCCATAGTCCCGCATCAGCGATTGCACGAAGGGGTCGTTGTGCACGATTTCCTCGGCGCGGCGCTGGCGCTCGGCCGCAGCGGCGGCATTGCGGCGGGCGGGGCTGTCGATGACCACACCCACCTCGACGCTGATCTGCGTGGCGTGGCCAGCCGCCTCCAGCGCAGCGCGCAGGCGCTCGCGCGCCGTGGGCTGGTTGAGGGACTCGCGCTCCACCCGCAGCAGCCAGTGCCCCCCATCGCGCGCCACCAGCTGCGATTGCAGCGCCAGCTCGCGCACCAGCGCTGTGATCGCTTCGGCTGCGATCAGTTGCTGCACGGTGGTGTGCCAGACATCGCCCTCTTCGGTGGGCGTGTAGCGGGCAGAGACGGGGGTGGGTGCAGACAGCGGAAGCGGCTGCAGCCGCTCGCCCGGTTCCGGCACTTCGCGCACCGGAATTGCTACATATTCAGGAGCACCTTGCGCTTTGACGGATGGCACTGCACCGGGGTTTTTCCCCAGCCTCTCGGGCGTACGCACGGGCAGTGCAGTTGCGGTGGAAGCTGGCGCCGCGGCCACCGCATCGGGCTCGTCAGACCCAGGCCATGGGGGTGGCTCGGAATCGTGCACCGATGCAGCCGCAGGGTCATCCGCTGGAGCGGGGACAGGGCGCGCCACCGCAGCAGACGCTGGCGTGGCCATCGGAGCGGGCGCAGGGACTTTGGGCGCAGGTGCTACCGACGAGGCCTGCGGAGCCGCAGCGATCGGAGCAGCCAGGGCGGCCGATGCACCCACGGCACCTGCCAAAACAGGGCTGGAGGCTGTCGTTTCAGCCCGCGTCAGAGTTTTTTTTTCAGCCGATTCGCCAGCGCCACCTGCACCGCCGGTCGGCTTGAAAGCCAGCAGGCGCAGCAGCACCATGGTGAGCGCCGCGTACTCGTCGGGCGCCAGGCCTAGCTCGCCGCGCCCATGCAGGCACAGGCTGTAGAGCAATTGTGTTTCGTCGGCGGGCATCAGCGTTGACAGGCGCGCGGTTTCGGCGGCCTCGGGGTCGTCGGCATCCACCGCACCGGCCATCTGCGGCACGGCCTGGAACACAGCCATGCGCTGCAGCACGGCACTCATTTCTTCGAGCGTGGAGGCGGCCGACAGGCCGTTCATGCGCAGCGCATCCGAGGTTTCGACCACGGTCTTGCCATCCCCCTGGGCCAGCGCATCAATCAAGCGGAACACGTAGGAGCGGTCCACCGCGCCCAGCATCTGGCGCACACCCGCTTCTTGCAGCTGGCCGCTGCCAAACGCGATGGCCTGGTCGGTCAGCGACAATGCATCGCGCATGGAGCCCCGCGCGGCACGCGACAGCAGCCGAAGCGCTTGCGGCTCGGCGGGCACGTTCTCGTTGGCCAGCACGCGGGTCAGGTGCTCCAACACTGTCTCGGGCGCCATGGGGCGCAGGTTGAACTGCAGGCAGCGGCTCAGCACCGTGACCGGCACCTTCTGCGGGTCGGTCGTGGCGAGCACAAACTTGAGGTATTCGGGCGGCTCTTCCAGCGTCTTGAGCATGGCGTTGAACGCCGTGTTAGTGAGCATGTGCACTTCGTCGATCATGAAGACTTTGAAGCGGCCCTGCACCGGCTTATAGACCGCCTGCTCCAGCAGGCTTTGCACCTCGTCCACGCCCCGGTTGGAGGCCGCGTCCAGCTCGGTGTAGTCCACAAAGCGGCCGCTGTCGATGTCGGTGCAAGCCTGGCATACGCCGCAGGGCGTGGCGGTAATGCCACCGTTGCCATCCGGCCCCTGGCAGTTGAGCGACTTGGCCAAAATGCGGGACACCGTGGTCTTGCCCACACCGCGCGTACCAGTGAACAGGTAGGCGTGGTGCAGGCGCTGCTGGGTCAGCGCATTCGATAGGGCCTGGACCACATGCTCCTGCCCCACCATCTCGGTGAAATTGCGAGGGCGGTACTTGCGGGCGAGCACGAGGTAGGACATGCGGGCGATTCTACGGGTTGGGCCAGGCGCCCCTGGCACCGCCAGGGCAAACAAAACAGCCACTGAAAAATCAGGGCCTTCATCCGACGTACAATCAGCGGTGACGGGCCTCCTCGCATGGTGAAGCGGCCAACCGGGTCAGGTGGGGAACCAAGCAGCCCTAACCGTGGAGTCAGTGCCGGGGGTAAGGCTCGTCAACTTCTTCTTTTTTGCGCGGTCGCGCAAACGCTCTCTTTCCTTCAAAGCTCCCGCCCCGCAGCCGGTTCGCAGGGCTTACTCAAAGGCCGACGAAGGCAGAGCCCTCTCGATTCTGTTCACTTGCCTGCAGGACGGCCCAGCCACTGCAGCGCCCCCTGGCCCGCCACGCGGCCACTGGCCATGCTGGCGGTGAGCAGATAGCCGCCGGTAGGCGCCTCCCAGTCCAGCATTTCGCCAGCGCAGAACACGCCCGGCAACGCCGTAGTCATCAGGTGCGCGTCCAGCGCCTCAAACGCCACACCACCCGCCGTGCTGATGGCCTCGTCCAGCGGGCGCGCAGCAACCACGGTGATGGGCAGGGCCTTGATCGCGTGGGCCAGTGCCACAGGGTCATTCATGCCGTCCTTGCCCAGGTGCTCGTACAGGATGCCCGCCTTGATGCCGTCCAGGCCCAAACGGCTCTTGAGGTGGCTGGACAGCGAACGCGAGCCGCGCGGGTGGCGCACTTCCACCAGCACGCGCTCAGGGCTGTGGTCGGGCAACAGGTCCAGGTGGAAGGTGGCATGGCCGTGGGCTTGCACCTCGTCGCGCAACAGGTGCGATGCGGCATAGACCAGGCTGCCTTCCACCCCCGTGGCTGTGACCACGAATTCGCCCCGGCGGCTGAAGCTGCGGCCCTGGCTGTCGGTGAAGCTCAGCGCCACGGTCTTGAAGGGCTGGCCCACAAACCTCTCGGAAAAATGCGGCGTCCAGCCCACCGTGGGCGCGGGCGTGCGGCCCAGCAGCTCTTGCAGAAAGGCGCGGCGCGTTTCGCCCACCGGGGCATCAGCGCGCAGCACGTCAAAACCGCAGTTGGACGGGCGCAGCGGCGCCACCGCCACCCCGCGCTGGGCCAGCAGCGGCACCCAGGCACCATCCGACCCCAAGCGCGCCCAGCTGCCGCCGCCCAACGCCAGTACCACGGCCTTGGCGGTTACACGCACCTCGCCGGCCGGAGCGGCCAAACGCAGCGCGCCCTCGTCGGTCCAGCCCAGCCAGCGGTGGCGCATGTGGAACAGCACCCCCTGCCCGCGCAGGCGCTGCAGCCAGGCGCGCAGCAGCGGCGCGGCCTTCATGTCGGTAGGGAACACGCGGCCCGATGTGCCCACAAAGGTTTCCACCCCCAGCCCCTGCGCCCAGGCGCGCAGCTCGGGGCCGCCAAAGGCGCGGACCAGCGGCTCGATCTGCTGCTCGCGCTCCGCATAACGTCCCACAAAGGGCTCGTGCGGTTCGGAGTGTGTGAGGTTGAGCCCGCCCTTGCCCGCCAGCAAAAACTTGCGGCCCACCGAAGGCATGGCATCAAACACATGCACGGACACACCCGCCTGGGCCAGCACCTCGGCGGCCATCAGGCCCGCCGGGCCACCGCCGATGACGGCCACATCACACTGCAAGGTCTCCGCAGACAGGGTGGGTGTATCGGAAGGAGAAATGGGGTGGGACACGGAAGGACCTTGCTGAAAATGAAGAACGTTGCGCTGCCGGAGGGTTGAAAAACGGCTCAGAACAAGGAGCCTTGCGGTGAATCCTCGGGCCCGGGCGCAGTGCGGACGCGCGCGGGTTTTGCCGGGGCGACCGGTGCAGCGGGGGCCACGGGCGCAACGGGGGCCGAAGTATGCCCCACCGCAGAGGGCGTTGCGACCGATACCCCCGCGACATTCGGCGCATCGCCCACCGTCACCAAACGCCCATCGCCGGTCAGGAAGGCAGCGTGCACTGCCTCGCCCGGCATCAGAGCCCCAACGGCTTCGCGGTAGCGCTCCAACTGCGCCACCAAGGCCTGCTGGCGCTGGGGCTGCGTGGCGCTTTTGTAGTCCAGCACCCACCAGCCCGCCAGGGCGTCATCGGCCTGCAGGGCGCGGCGCTGCACCAGCCGGTCGATGCGCAGGCTCTGGCCCTGGTAGTGCAGCGGGGCTTCGTTGATGGCGGTCTGGATCAGCGCCGGATCCCACGCCCAGGCACCCTCGCCCGCCAGAATGGCCTGCGCCATGCGAGCAGCCTGCTCGGCGGCGGCGGGGGTGATGTCGTGGTCCGCAGTCAGGCGGGCCAGGCGTGCGGCGGGCCAGCCGCGAGCGCGCAACTCGGCCAGCGGGGCACCGGCCACGCCTGCCTGCTCCAGCAACTGGTGCATGGCATCGCCCTGACGCGACAGCGGGGTCGATTCCGCATCGCCCGGCATGGCCACAGGGACCTCGCCCTCCAGCCCGGCGGCGGTGTGCACGCGGGCGGTTTGCAGCGCCTCGGGCAGCGCGGGCAGGCTGGGAATGGTGAAAGTCTCGGGTGCAGAGGAAGCGGCGGCTTCTGCGCCATGCGCCGCCGGGGCCTGGGCTTGCAGATCGACTTCCGTGACCAGTGGGGCCAGCCGGTTCCACCAGCTGCCGGGGGCCGAGTTGCCGGGTTGCACCGACGACAGCGCCAGGCAGTGCTTGGCGCGCGTCATGGCCACGTAGAGCATGTTCAGCTCCTCGCGGCTGCGGGCCTGCTGCTCGGCGGCCAGCGTGGCCTCAGCGCTGGGCGGCGGGTTGGATTCGCTGGCCAAAAAGATGAAGGCCGAGGGCGCGGGCTGCTCGCCGGGCCAGTCCACCAGCACGCCCATGGTTTCGGCCTTCTGCGGGCGGGTGTCGGTGTCCAGCAGCAGCACGCAGTCGGCCTCCAGCCCCTTGGCACCGTGCACCGTCAGCAGGCGGATGGCCTGCGCATCGGCCCGGCCGGGGGCGCGAACGCCGCCCTTCTTCATGGCCCGCACAAACGCATAGGGCGTGAGGTAGCGGCCCCCGTCGTGCTGCAGCGCAGCGGCCAGCAACGCACGCAGGTTGGCCTGCACGGCCTGGCGCTGGGTGACGGGCGCGGCGGCGGCAAAGCGGGCCAGCACGTCGCCGTGCTCGTAGATGGCGTGCAGCGCATCGTGCGGCGGCAGGCGCTGCACCCAGCCCTGGTATTGAACCAAAACAGGCCCTAGCTCTTGTAAATCGGGCGCAAGCAGCTCACTTTTCAATAGCAAATCGAACCAGCTGCAGCCCGCATGCTCGGGCTGGCGACGCAGCAGGGCCAGGGCCACCAGCGCATCGTCGCCCAGGTCAAACAAGGGCGACTTGAGCGCGCAGGCCAGCGACAGATCGTGCGTGGGCGAGACCAGCGCATCCAGCAACGCCACCATGTCCTGCACCTCGGGCGCGTCGAACAGGTCGGACTTTTCAGGCTGCACGCAGGGCAGGTGCAAGGCACGCAGGGCGTCTTGCATGCTGGCCAGGCGGTCGCGCTTGCGGGCCATCACCAGCACCTCTTTGGGCGGGGTGCCGCTGGCAATCTGTGCGGCCACCCAGGCTGCGGCCTGCGCGCATTCGCGCATGCGCTGGGTTTCTTCGGCCTCGTGGCGGGGTTCGGTGAGGCTGTCGCGCCAAGCCAGCGGGTCGCGGCTTGCGCCTTGGCCGTCGTCATCCGCATCGGTGATGGCAGGCAGGCGCAGCAACTGGCCTGGGTGTTTCGATTCGGTGGTGTGGTCGCGGAAACCGCTGGTCTCATGCTGCGCCTGGGCCTGGCCCATGACAGCGTTGACGGCGGCAATCACGCCCTGCGCGTTGCGACGCGTGTGGTCGCAGCTGAGCAGGTCGCCGCCCAGCCCATCGCGCACAAATGCCTGTGCGGCGATAAAGACCTGCGGCTCGGCGCGGCGAAAACGGTAGATGCTCTGCTTGGGGTCACCCACGATGAACACGCTGGGCGCGGCAGACCCACCGCCCGAGCCCGCATAGCCCGCCAGCCACGCGTGCAGCGCCTGCCACTGCAGCGGATTGGTGTCCTGAAACTCATCGACCAGCAGGTGGCGAATGCGGGCATCGAGCCGCTCTTGCACCCAGCCGGAGAGGATGGGGTCGGCCAGCATGACCAAGGCCGTGCGCTCCACATCGTTCATGTCCACCCAGCCGTGCTGCTGCTTGACGGCAGCAAACTGCGCGATGAGGCAGCGCGCCAGCCGGGCCATGCGCTGCTGGTGCTGCCAGGCCTCGTGCTGGCGGCGGGCCACCAGCAGGCGCTGCAATTCGGGCTCGGCCTCTTGCGCGGCGGGGAACTTCTCCAGGTTTTTCGACAGGCGGTCTTCCTTGGCCACGAACATGGCTTTGCGCAGCATGTCCAGGCGCTGGTTCAGGTCGGTGGAGGCCAGCGCATCGATGATGGCGTCGGCCGCTTTTTGTGGGGTCTTGTTGGACTCGGCCCCCAAGGCGCTGGCACGGCTGCGCCAGCGTTGCAGGGCGGCCTCGGTCTGCAGGGCCTCAGCGGGCTCGACCAACGCGGCCAGTTCGGGGTACGCCTGCTGGAACGGTGGCACCGAGGCATCCACCACACCTGCCGCGTCGGCCAGGTCAAACTCCACCCGCTTGGCCAGTGCCGCTGCCAGGGCCTTGTGGGTTTGCGAGCGGCCGTGGCGGGCCACCACGGCTTCGTAGTCAGCGCGCAGGCTGGCGCTATCGGCCACGGTCTGCAGGAACGGTGGCCAGACTTCGCGCACGGCCTCGGCGTCATCTTCCAGCAATTCAAAATGCGCAGGCAAACCTTGCTGCTGCAGCAGCGCCAGCGGGGCCGTGCCCAGCAGCGCGGCAAACCAGCTGTGGAAGGTGCGTATCTGCACCGGGCGGCCTGCCTCCAGCAGCTGGCGGTATAAATTTTGTAGCGCCTCCCGCTTATCCAGTGAGCCCTGGGGGCTGATTCCGCGTGCAATCAGCTCGGCGGTGAGTTCATCGAGCGGCTTGTGGCTGAACTGCTCCAGCCACTCCTGCAGGCGCTGGCGCATTTCTCCCGCCGCCTTTTTGGTGAAGGTGATGGCCAGGATCTCGTGCGGCGCGCAGCCGTCCAGCAGCGCGCGCAGCATGCGCGAGACCAGCATCCAGGTCTTGCCCGCGCCTGCGCAGGCCTCCACCGCCACGCTGCGGGCAGGGTCGCAGGCAATGGCGTAGAAGGCCTCGCGCGAGACGGGGCGGCCGTTGTGTTCGTAGGCGGCCTGGGTGGGCGATGGAGTGGTCTCGGTCATGGCGTCTCTGGCGCGGGCAGTGCCTGTTCGGCATCTGCCCAATAGTCTTTGCGGCACAGGCCGCGCACGGCGCAGAACTCGCACACCGAGCCCTCGCCCAGCGCGGGCAGCGGCGCTCCGGCCGCGATGCGGGCCATGTCGTGCTGGATGCCTTCGACCAGCACATCGCGCAGGTGCACCACCTCGCTCTGCTCGTGCAATTGCGTCTCGCCGCGCTCGCCCACGTTGACGTAGGCGGCTCGCAGCGTGTCGTGGTGCAGCAGCGCGGCGTAGAAAGGCAATTGCGTGTCCTCCGCGCCGCTCTTGATGCGCTGGCGGGTGACGCTGTCGCTTTCGGTCTTGTAGTCAATCACCAACACCGTGGGCTCACCGGTGCTGGAGACGCCGTCGATGCGGTCGATGGTGCCGATCAGCTCCAGGTCGCCCAACGGCTGGCGGGCCTTGACCTCGGCCTCTCGGAACATTGCCCCCTGCTGCTCGTGCCCGGCCAGCCAGTGCAGGTAGCCATCGCGCAGTTGCGTCCAGCCTGCGGCAAAGGGCAAAAAGTCGCCGTCTTGCAGGCGCTGCTCGCGGGTGACGGCCTCGGCGGCGGCGTCCATGCGGGCGCTGCGGGCACGCGCGTCGTCGGTGGGTTGGTCGCGCAGGTCTTCGTGAAAGCGCTGCAGCACCGCATGCAGCCAGTTGCCAAAGTCGCGCTTGTCCACCTCGGCGTCCAGCTCATCAGCGTCACGCAGGCCGAGCTGGCGCTGGGCAAAGAAGCGGTAGGGGCAGTGGCGCAGGTCGGAATAGGCGGTGGACGAGAGCTTGGCCACGGGCAGGGCCTGGCCCACGGGCTGAGGGCGCAGCGTGGGCGTTGCCACCACGTCACGTGCAGTGCGGTGATCGGCGCCGGATGAGGCTGCGCCATCCAATTGCAGTGCCAACACCAGCGCACTGGCCAGCAGGGGCTCACCGCCTTCGTCACCCGTGCGCCACAGCACATCCACCACGGGCACGCGCAGGGCATAGGCCCAGGCGGCCCGCTGGGCAGCCTCCAGCGACTGGCGTGTGGGCAAACCCCAGGCCTCGCGCTGGGCCTGGGACCAGTCTCCGGTGGGCTCCGGAGCGGCCTGCAGCCGCTTTTCATCGCAACCGGGGAGCACAGCGGCCGCGAAGGGACGGCCCAGCAGCTGAGGCAGCGGCAATACCACCACGGGCGCATCAGCGGCCTGCGAGGCCACGTAGCGCCCGGCCTCCAGCACGTCCTTCACCCACCGGGTGAACTCCGCCAGCGTCATGCGGCGGCCCGCGCTGGCGCCCCAGCTTTGCAGCTCCGCCTGCTGACCGTCTTGAAGGCGCAGCGCCGCCAGCACGCGCATGCCTGCAGGGTCGGCCTGCAGGCCCTGCCATTGCCCCGCTTGCTCCAGCACGGCGCGCAGAGCGGGCAGCCACTGCGCCAGGGGGCGCGCAGCACGCAGGGTGTCGCGCCAGGTCTCCACCGTGGCCACGGTGTGGGCCAGGTGGGGCTGCGCGCTCAGGAGGTCTTGGGCGGAGGCTGCGCTCCAGTGCTGCAGCACGCCTTTGCGCAGCCACTGCTCCAGTCGGTTGATCTCGCCCGGCGTCAGCGCGGGGGTGTGCTTGATCCAGTCCAGCACGTCGTTGGACGAGGCATTCCACGCGGCGGCCTGCAGCGCGGCCATGACGCGAGACGCCGCACGGGTGGTGGACAGAATCCATCCGCTTTCATCGCGCACCAGCACACCGCTGCTGTCCAGATGGGCCAGCACACGGCGAATGAGCGCGCGGTCGGTGGCCGCCAGCGCAACAGGCACCCGGCCATCGCGGATGTGGCTGAGGACACAGGCGGCTGCGCGGTGGGCTTCGTCTTCGGCGTCGGTGGCAGCGTGCAAGGCACGCTGGGGTGGCGCCAAAGCGTCTTCCAGCAGCGATGGCAGCTTGATGCAAGCGCCCCGTTCGCCCCAATGGGCCAACAGTGCCTGGGGCAAAACGTCGGACTGAAAGCCCTCCAGCACCACCAGCGCATCCACGACCTCACGCACACCGGGCTCAAACAACACATCGGTGGCGTGCCGTGAGGCCAGCACCCATTCCAGCGCCAGACGCGCTACCAGGGCTTCGTAGTGCAGGCTACTGCCTTCATCCGCAGTGGTCAGGAGTTTGCGGGCCTCATCGCCCCAGGCCGCCCTTTGCGCGGGGGGCACGGCTGCCACGGCAGGTGCCAGCTGGGCGGCGGCTTCTTGCAGTGGCGTGGCCAGCATTTCACGCAGGGCGCCCTGCCCAACCCGGTCCAGCAGGGCGCGGGCCGTGAGGGTATCGCGCGCAGCGTCGCCCGCAAAATCATCGGCCGACGGCTCAAAACCCTGCAGCTGGCGCGCCCAGTTGCGGGTCGTCTCGAAACGCGGAGCAAAGCCCTGCGGGAATTGCTGCCCCCACAGGCGTTGCCCCCAGGGCATGAGCTGGGCATAGGGCACCAGCACCACGGTGCGGGCCAGATGAGCGCCCCGGGCACTGGCATGGGCCGCCACCTGGGCCAGAGTGCGTTGCCACAGGTGCAAGCTCCAGCCTGCGCCATCATCGCTTTTCGCTATGACAGTCATAGCGTCGCAGGCCCCGGCCATACCGGTGAATGGGGGATTGGTTTCTGTCACAATGCTCAGACTTTATCCGTACACCGGTCCCAACCTGATCAAAAACAAGGAATCCGCCATGGCCAGCGAACTCATCAAACATGTCTCTGACGCCAGCTTTGAAGCCGACGTGCTGAAAACAGGCACCCCCGTGCTGGTGGACTACTGGGCCGAGTGGTGCGGCCCCTGCAAGATGATTGCCCCTATCCTCGACGAAGTCGCAGGCACTTACCAGGGCAAATTGCAGATCGCGAAGATGAACGTGGACGAGAACCGCGAGATCCCTGCCAAGTTCGGCATTCGCGGCATTCCCACCCTGATGCTGTTCAAGGACGGCCAGCTGGCCGCCACCAAGGTCGGCGCGATGAGCAAGGCCCAATTGACCGCCTTCATCGACCAGCAACTGGCCTGACCTCCTCTCCAAAGCCCCTCGGCAACACCGCCGCTGGGGCTTTTTTCGTTGAGCGATAGACCTGCGGGTGAACAACCAGCGGACAGCCGTGCAAAGCAAGGCGTTGCGCCTCTGAAGCCCCCGCATTTTTTCCTGTCATAATTCCTACAGATCACCGGGCTGCATGCATTGGCAGCCGGACCAAGATCCCTGGCGAGCCGGACCTGCAAACAGCAGCCCATTCGGCATCAGCCCACCTCCCCCAAGATTCATACCAGCTCCGCCAAGGAGTCAATCCATGCACTTAAACGAACTCAAGGCACTGCACGTGTCTGAAGTCCTGAAGCAGGCCGAAGAACTCGAAATCGAAAACACAGGCCGGATGCGCAAACAGGAATTGATGTTTGCGATCATCAAGAAGCGCGCCAAGGCAGGCGAGCAGGTATTTGCTGACGGGGTGCTGGAAATCCTGCCCGACGGATTCGGCTTTTTGCGCAGCCCCGACACCAGCTTCACCGCCAGCACGGACGACATCTACATCAGCCCCAGCCAGGTGCGCCGTTTCAACCTGCACACCGGCGACATGATCGAAGGTGAAGTGCGCACGCCCAAGGACGGCGAGCGCTACTTTGCCCTGACCAAGCTGGACAAGGTCAACGGCGGCCCACCCGAGCAGAACAAGCACAAGGTGATGTTCGAAAACCTGACGCCACTGTTCCCCAAAGAGCAGATGCGCCTGGAACGCGACATCAAGGGCGACGAGAACATCACAGGCCGCATCATCGACATCATCGCGCCCATCGGCCGCGGCCAGCGCGCATTGATCGTGGCGCCGCCGAAGAGCGGCAAGACGGTGATGATGCAGCACATCGCCCACGCCATCACGGCCAACAACCCCGACGTGCACCTGATGGTGCTGCTGGTGGACGAGCGCCCTGAAGAAGTGACGGAAATGCAGCGCACGGTGAAGGGCGACATCATTGCATCGACCTTCGACGAGCCCGCCGCCCGCCACGTGCATGTGGCCGAAATGGTGATCGAGCGCGCCAAGCGCCTGGTGGAGCTGAAGAAGGACGTGGTGATCCTGCTGGACTCGATCACCCGCTTGGCCCGCGCCTACAACAACGTGGTGCCCTCCAGCGGCAAAGTGCTGTCGGGCGGTGTGGACGCAGCAGCGCTGCAGCGCCCCAAGCGCTTCTTCGGCGCAGCCCGCAAGGTGGAAGAAGGCGGCTCGCTCACCATCATCGCCACCGCGCTGGTCGATACCGGCAGCCGCATGGACGAAGTGATCTTTGAAGAATTCAAGGGCACGGGCAACTGCGAAATCCACTTGAACCGCCGCCTGTACGAAAAGCGCGTGTTCCCCGCCATTGAACTCAACAAGAGCGGCACGCGCCGCGAAGAGCTGCTGCTGCCCCCGGAAATCCTGCAGAAGACCCGCATCCTGCGCCAGTTCATGTACAACATGGACGAGATCGAGTCGATGGAGCTCATGATCAAGAACATGAAGGCCACCAAGACCAATGTGGACTTCTTCGACATGATGCGTCGCGGGGGCTGATTCTCAGCCTGTGCAATAATAGAGGACTTTTTCTTGCGGAAAGTACATTGGACTGGCCGGTGCGGCTCCCGCAGTTGACTCAAAGGAAGATCATGAAAGAAGGCATTCACCCCAACTACCGCGAAGTTCTGTTCGTGGACCTGTCCAACGGTTTCAAGTTCGTGACCCGCTCGTGCGTGAACACCAAGGAAACCGAAACCCACGAAGGCAAGGAATACCCGCTGTTCAAGCTGGATACTTCTTCTGAATCGCACCCCTTCTACACCGGCACGCAAAAGTCGGTGGACAACATGGGTGGCCGCGTGGAACGCTTCCGCAACCGTTTCGGCAAGACCGCAGCGAAGTAATTCGCCCCTGCGATCCCGCCAAAAAGGCAGCCCGGGCAACCGGGCTGCCTTTTTTCATGGGTTTTGCCTTTATTCTCGGTGGCTCCTTTGCCCAGCCGCCCACTGCCGCGTGACTCTACCCACCCCCGCCATCGTTACCCAGAACGCCGTCAGCCCGCTGCCCCGCTGGGCGCTGCTGCTGCTTTGCATTGCCTACGTAGTGCCCGGCTTCGTGGGCCGCGATCCGTGGAAAAACGCAGACGTCACCGCCTTTGGCTACATGCTGGAGTTGGCCCAGGGACGCACTCCCTGGCTCAGTCCGCTGCTCGGTGGCATGCCCCCAGAGACCGAAGGTCTGCTGCCCTACTGGCTGGGCGCCTGGGCCGTGCAGATGGCGCCTGGGTGGCTGTCACCGGAGATGGCGGCCCGCATGCCGTTCATCGCGCTCCTGGTCATCACCCTGATGGCCACCTGGTATGGCGTGTACTACCTGGCCCGCAGCCCGGGTGCCCAACCGGTTGCGTTTGCTTTTGGCGGCGAGGCTTCCCCACTGGACTATGCGCGTGCTATTGCCGATGGCGCCTTGCTGGCGCTGATCGCCTGCCTGGGCCTGGCGCAGCTGTCGCATGAGGTGACAAGCTATCTGGCGCAGCTGGGCTGCACCGCTTTGCTGTTTTTTGCGGTGGCCGCCATGCCGCACCGCACCGTGGCGCCAGCCGTGGCATTGGTGCTGGGTATGGCCGGGCTCACGCTGTCAGGAGCCCCCGCCCTCACGGCCTTGCTAGGCGTGGGCGGCGCGGCGCTGGTGTTGTTTGCGCCTGCAAGCAACACCGACCGCCGCTGGCGCTGGGCTGCCGTGTTGGCAGCTTCCACCCTGGTAGCGGCTGTACTGGCCCAGGGCCTGGACCTGTGGCGCTGGCGGGTTGTGGGGTTCGATGGCGGCGGCAAAGACTGGCTGAGCCTGGCGCGCCTTCTGCTGTGGTTTGGCTGGCCGGCCTGGCCACTGGCCCTGTGGACTTTGTGGCGCTGGCGCCAGCAGATCTTCAGCCGCCCGGGCCAACGGCACCTGCTGGTGCCCCTTTGGTTCACCCTGGTGTCCATCGGCGCCACCATCACTACCCAGCCGGCGGACCGGGCCTTGCTGCTGGGCCTCCCCGCCCTGGCTGCGCTGGCAGCTTTTGCACTGCCCACGCTGCGCCGCAGTGTGGGGGCTTTGATTGACTGGTTCACGCTGCTGTTCTTCACTGCCTCGGCCCTCGCGATCTGGGTGATCTGGATCGCCATGCAGACCGGGGTGCCTGCCAAGCCCGCCGCCAACGTGGCCAAACTGGCACCCGGGTTTGTGCCCCAGTTTTCGGTGCTGGCTTTGCTGGTGGCCGTGGCGGCCACGGTGGGCTGGTGCGGTCTGGCGTGGTGGCGCGCATCCCGCAACCGGGCCCCCATCTGGAAGAGCCTGGTGCTGCCCGCTGGCGGTGCCGCCCTGGGCTGGCTTTTGCTGATGACCCTGTGGCTGCCCCTGCTGGACTACGCGCGCAGCTACGGTCCGCAGGTGCGCAGTGTGATCACCGCCCTGGGGCCGGAGCCCGGCTGCATTCAGACCGTGGGACTGAACCGCGCCCAGGTGGCGGCGCTGCAGTTCCATGGACAGCTGTCGCTGCAGCGCGCGGGCCTGCAGGATGAATGCCAGTGGCTGCTGGTGGACAGCGCCTCCTGGCCCGCGTCCGAACGCATGGTCCGCGCTGAACTGTGGGAGCCCCGGGCCACCCTGCCCCGCCCCACCGACAAGAACGAAAACCTGCTGCTGTTCCGCCGCGTGGCCCCAGCTCGCTGATGTCGGAGCTGTCCACCATCACCCGGCACGCCGTGACCGTGCTGGCGGGTCAACTGGCGGTCATGGCCTTCGGGGTGACGGACACCATTGTGGCGGGGCGCTACAGCGAATCGTCGCTGGCCGCGCTGTCCGTCGGGTCGGCCATTTTCATCAGTGTGTACGTTGCCCTGATGGGCGTGCTGCAGGCCCTGCTCCCCGTGTGGGCCGAACAGCGCGGGGCGCAACAACCCGAAGCCGTGGGCCGATCGCTGCGGCAAGCCCTGTACCTGTGCGCAGCGGCGGCTGTGCTGGGCATGGCGGTGCTGCTGTCGCCGGGCCCGCTGCTGCGCTGGACGGAGGTGCCGCCTGCGCTCCGCCCCCAGGTTGAAAACTATCTGGCCGTGCTCGCACTGGCACTCCCGCCCGCCCTGCTGTTCCGCATCTACAGCACCCTCAACCAGGCCCTGGGCCATCCGCGCTTGGTCACGTGGCTGCAGGTGGGCTCGCTGTTCATCAAGCTGCCGCTGTCGGTGTGGTTCACCTTTGGCGGCTGGGGCCTGCCCGCGCAGGGGGTGGTGGGCTGCGCCTGGGCCACGCTGGTCGTCAACTGCAGCATGCTGGCCTTGGCCGTGTGGCTGCTGCGCTCGCAGGACATCTATACCCCCCTGGGCCTGTGGCGCCGTATGGAGCTCCCCCACTGGCCCACCATTGCAGGCTTTGCCAGGCTCGGCATTCCGGCAGGCCTGGCCGTGATGGTGGAGGTGACTTCCTTCACCCTGATGGCCTTGTTCATCGCGCGCCAGGGCACCACGTCGGCGGCCGCTCACCAGATCGCCGCCAACATGGCCGCCGTGCTTTACATGGTGCCGCTGTCCCTGTCCATCGCCACCAGTGCGCGGGTGAGCTACTGGCTGGGCGCACAGCAGCCGCAGCGGGCCCGCCAGGTGGTTTTGATGGGTTTTTCGCTGGCTGCGCTAGTGGGTATTGCCCTGGCAGCTATCTTATTAATAGCAAGATACTCGATCAGCCAGATTTACACCGACAACGCCAACGTGGCAGCCGTGTCCGGCGCGGTGCTGGTCTGGGTGGCGGCGTACCACGCTGCCGATGCGGTGCAGACGCTGTGCGTGTTTGTGCTGCGCTGCTACCGCATCACACTGGCGCCACTGGTGGTGTATTGCGCGCTGCTATGGGGCGCGGGCCTGGCGGGCGGCTACTGGCTGGCTTATGGGGGCGGCGGGCCCTGGTCGGGTGTGGCTTCGCCCACGCCCTTCTGGGCGGCCAGCGCGGCGGCACTTGCAGTCACCGCACTGCTGTTCGTCGCCATGCTCTGGCGAGCCATCAGCCCGGCAGGGCAAAACCCCGCAAGCGGTTGGCCGGGAAGGTGACCGAAAACACCGAGCCCTTGCCCAGCGTGCTCGCGATGTCCAGCGTGGCGCCGTGGCGCTGAAGCACATGCTTGACGATGGCTAAGCCCAGGCCTGTACCCCCGGTCTCGCGCGAACGGCTGCGGTCCACCCGGTAAAAGCGCTCCGTCAGACGCGGGATGTGCTCGGGCGCAATGCCGGGACCGGTGTCGTGCACGGAGAACACGGCACTGCCGTCCTCCTTGCGCAGCCACTGCACCTCGATGGAACCACCGCCGGGCGTGTAGCGCACCGCGTTGTTGACGAGGTTGGACAAGGCGCTTTGCAGTTCGGCAGGCACACCTGCAATCTCGCCTTCGGCCCGCAGCAGGTCGGCCGCCGGAAAGCGCATCGCATGCGGGCGTTGCTGGTTCTGCGTGAGCAGTGCCGACAGGGCGCGCCCCTCCTCCTCGCAGCGCTGCATCAGTGACTGCACCGGTGTCCATTCGGCCATGCCGGGCAGCGGGCTGCCCTCCAGACGCGACAGCGTGAGCAGGTCCTGCACCACACTTTGCATGCGCTGTGCCTGCTGCGCCATCATGCCCAGGTAGCGCGAGCGCTCGTCGGCGCTCAGCGGCAGGGTCTGCAAGGTTTCGACAAAACCGGTCAGCACTGTGAGCGGTGTGCGGATTTCGTGCGACACATTGGCCACAAAGTCGCGCCGCATCGCATCGGCCTGCTCCAGCGCCGTCACATCACGCGACAGCAGCAGCGTGCGGCCGTCGCCGTAAGGGTGCAGGTGCACCGAGATGCGCACCGGCCGCGACGGCGTGCTCAACCGCCCTTCCAGCACCACGTCGCTGGTGAAGTCCTTGGCGGCGAAGTAAGCCGTGAATTCAGGGTTGCGCAGCAAGTTGCCGATGGACTGCATGACGTCGCGCTGCGCGTCAAAGCCAAACTGGTTGGCCGCCATCTGGTTGCACCATTCGATGCGGCCCTGCGCATCCAGCAACACCACGCCGTTGGGGGAGGCCTGCAGGGCGGCCAGAATCTCCTGCAACCGGTCCTGGCTGTCCCGAATCTGCGCCTCCTGCTTGCGCAGCAGCCGCCGCGCACGGTCTGCTGCCTCGCCCCAGATGCCGCGCATGGACGGCACCGATGCCAGGTCGCCGGTGCGCAACCAGCGCAGCACCCGCACGCCCCGTAGCAGGTCCCAGACGAACCACGCCCAGGCAGCAATGGCGGCCCCCAGCGCGGCGCCCCAGGGCCCACCCTGCCACCAACCCAAGCCACCACCCGCCAACTGCCACAGCAGGAAAAACGAAATACGCCACAGCATGCGGATTGCAAAGCCTTCTCAGAAACACCAGGGGCGCGACATGCTCGCCCATTGATCCATCACATCCATCCATCGCCACTGCCGATGCATGCAGGCCGCGGTAGCCCGCTGCACTGCAGTCACTAAGCGCGTCGCATCACTCACAGGCGGCAGGCCGCTGGCCCCATCAGGCCGACAGCGGCACCTGAGGTTGCGCAGTGAGCCGGTAGCCCGCGCCGCGCACCGTCTCCACCATCACGGACGCTGCACCCAGGGCCTCGCGCAGGCGCTTGACATGCACGTCCACCGTGCGCTCCTCGATGAAGACATGGTCGCCCCACACCTTGTCGAGCAGCTGTGAGCGGCTGTGCACACGCTCGGCATGCTTCATCAGGAAATGCAGCAGCTTGAACTCGGTGGGCCCCACCTTCAGGGGCTGGCCCTGGAAGGTGACCCGGTAGGTCGCGGCGTCCAGCACCAGCTCGCCAATGCTCACGCTGTCGCTCACCTGCTCGGGTGCGCGGCGGCGCAGCACCGCACGGATGCGGGCCAGCAGCTCTTGCGTGGAGAAGGGCTTGGTGATGTAGTCGTCGGCACCCGCGTCGAGCCCGGCCACCTTGTCAGGCTCATCACCACGCGCAGTGAGCATGAGGATAGGGATGGGCTTGGTGCGGCTGTCGGCACGCCACTTGCGCGCCAGCGACAGACCACTCTGCCCGGGCAACATCCAGTCGAGCAGGATCACGTCGGGTAGCACGGCATCCAGCTCGCGCTGCGCGCTGTCGCCGTCTTCCGCCCAGAAGGGCTGGAAACCGTTGTGTCGCAGGTTGACCGCAATCAGCTCGGCAATCGCGGGTTCGTCCTCCACGATGAGGACACGGGGAAGCTTTCTCATGGTGAATCAGCGCCCCGTACTTACAGCACTGCCGACTCGATCTCGTCGAGGGCCGTGTGACGCACGTCCTTGCCCTTGACCAGATAGATGATGAGTTCGGCCACGTTCTTGGAATGGTCGCCAATGCGCTCGATGGCCTTGGCGAGGAACAGCAGATCCAGGCTGGGGGAGATGGTGCGGGGGTCTTCCATCATGTAGGTGATGAGCTTGCGCACGAAGCCGTCGAACTCTTTGTCGATGAGGTCATCCTCCTTGAGGATGGCCACCGCCGCCTTCACGTCCAGCCGCGCAAATGCATCCAGCGTCTTGCGCAGCTGGCCCGAGGCCAGCTCGGCCGCCACACGCAGGTCGCTCGATGGCAACGAACGCGGCGCACCGCCTTCGATGATGGAGCGCACCATGCGTGCCATCTTGTTGGCCTCGTCGCCCATGCGCTCCAGATTGGCTGTGGCCTTGGAGAAGGCCAGCAGCAGGCGCAGGTCGCGCGCGGTGGGCTGGCGGCGGGCGATGATGGAGGACAGCTCCTGGTCGATCTCGACCTCCATCGCGTTGATGCGGGTCTCCATCGAGGCCACCGTCTCCACGGCTTCCAGGCTGAATTGCGACAGCGCGTACACCGCCTGGCGAATCTGGGACTCCACCAGGCCGCCCATTTCCATGACGCGGGCAGAGACGCTGTTGAGTTCGCTGTCGAACTGGGACGAAAGATGTTTATCGGGCATCTGCTGTCTCCTTAGCCGAAACGGCCGGTGATGTAGTCTTCGGTTTCTTTGCGCTCGGGTTTGAAGAAGATCTGCTCGGTGGCGCCGAACTCGATCATCTCGCCCAGGTACATGTAGGCGGTGTAGTCGCTGCAGCGGGCGGCCTGCTGCATGTTGTGGGTCACGATGGCAATGGTGTAGTCGTGCTTGAGTTCGTCGATCAGCTCTTCGATCTTGGCGGTGGACAGCGGGTCCAGCGCCGAGGTGGGCTCGTCCAGCAACAGCACCGAAGGCTTCACCGCCACGCTGCGTGCAATGCACAGGCGCTGCTGCTGGCCCCCGGAGAGCGACAGACCGCTCTGGTGCAGCTTGTCCTTCACCTCGGTCCACAGTGCGGCCTTGGACAGCGCCCATTCCACGCGGTCGTCCATCTCGCTCTTGCTCAGCGTCTCGTACAGCTTCACACCGAACGCGATGTTGTCGTAGATGGACATGGGAAACGGCGTGGGCTTCTGGAACACCATGCCGATGCGGGCGCGCAGCAGGTTGATGTCCTGCTTGGGGTCCAGGATGTCCTGGCCGTAGAAGCTGATGGAACCCTCGGCGCGCTGGCCGGGGTACAGGCTGTACATGCGGTTGAGCGTGCGCAGCAGCGTGGACTTGCCGCAGCCCGAGGGGCCAATGAAGGCAGTGACCTTGTGCTCGGCGATGTCCAGGCTCACGTTGCGCAGGCCCTGGAACTTGCCGTAGAAAAAGCTCAGGTTACGCAGCTCCAGCGCGTTCTTGCTGGCGGTGGCGGTAGCAGTGGCGTTCATTGTCAATTCCTGAAAATGGAGGCAGTCTTGTCGATGGCGTTGGCAGGATGAGCAACCGCTATCAGACGCGGTTCTTTTCGCGCAGGAACACCCGCGCCACGACGTTGAGGATCAGCACCGACAGCGTGATGAGCAGCGCACCACCCCAGGCCAGGCGAACCCAGTTTTCGTAAGGGCTCAGCGCAAACTGGAAGATCACGACTGGCAGGTTGGCCATGGGCGCATTCATGTTGGTGCTGAAGAACTGGTTGTTCAGCGCGGTGAACAGCAGGGGCGCCGTCTCGCCGCTGATGCGGGCCACGGCCAGCAGCAGACCGGTCATCACGCCGCTGCGGGCGGCGCGCAGGGTGACCATGGTGGAGACCTTCCAGCGCGGCGCGCCCAAGGCGAAGGCGGCTTCGCGCAGGCTGCCGGGTACCAGGCGCAACATGTTCTCGGTGGTGCGCACCACCACTGGCACGGCGATGAGCGAGAGCGCCAGGCTGCCCGCCCAGCCCGAAAAGTTGCCCACGGTAGCCACCGCGATGGCATACACGAACAGGCCCAGCACGATGGAGGGGGCAGACAGCATGATGTCCGTCACGAAGCGGGTCAGTTCGGCGGTCTTGCTCTGGTCGCCGTACTCGGCCAGGTACACGCCGGCCAACACGCCGATGGGCGTTGACACCAGCACGGTGAAGCCCACCATCAGCAGGCTGCCCACGATGGCGTTGGCCAAGCCACCGCCGTCGGAGCCAGGGGCTGGGGTGGACTGCGTGAACATGTTCCAGTCCAAGGCAGCAAAGCCGTTGGACAGCAGCACGCTCAGAATCCAGAGCAGCACGAACAGGCCCAGTGCCATGGCGCCCAGTGACAGGGTCAGGCCAATGGCGTTGGAGCGACGGCGCTTTGCGTAGAGTTGTTGATTGAATTCCATGGAGCTTGTCTCTGAAGAGGGTCGGGAGCGGGCTGCAGGGCTTACAGGCCCTTGGCCTTCTCGGCGCGCAGCAGCATGATCTTGGCGGCCGACAGCACCACAAACGTGATCACGAACAGCAGGAAGCCCAGGGCGAACAGTGTGGACAAGTGGAAGTCCGCCGCTTCGCCGAACTCATTGGCCAGCGTGGATGCGATGGACGTGCCGGGCGAGAACAGCGAGGTGGGCATGCGGTTGGCGTTGCCAATCACGAAAGTGACGGCCATCGTCTCACCCAAGGCCCGGCCCAGACCCAGCATCACACCGCCAATCACGCCCTTTTGCGTGTAGGGCAACACCACCCGGCGCACCACCTCCCAGGTCGTGCAGCCCAGGCCGTAGGCGGACTCGCGCAGGATGGGGGGAACAATCTCGAACACATCGCGCATCACGGCCGCCACAAAGGGCAGCACCATGAAGGCCAGCACGATGCCCGCAGCCAGGATGCCAAAGCCGTTGGTACTGCCGCCAAACAGGAAGCCGATCAGCGGCATGGACCCGAGCAGCTTTTGCACCGGTACCTGGAAATGGTCTGCGAACAATGGCGCAAACACAAACAGACCAAACATGCCGTATATGATGGACGGCACGGCCGCCAGCAACTCCACCGCCGTACCGAGCGGGCGGCGCAGCCACACGGGGCAGGTTTCTGTCAGGAAGAGTGCAATGCCAAATGCCAGCGGCACGGCGATCAGCAGTGCAATCCCCGCACTGGCGAGGGTGCCGACGATGGCGATCGCCGCACCAAATTCTTCATTGATGATGTCCCACTCAGCGCGCCAGATGAACTGGATGCCAAACTTGTGGAAAGCTGGCCACGCGTAAATGAACAGCGAGACGATGATGCCCAGCAGCGCCACCAGCACCAGCAGCGACAGGCTCTGGGTCAGCCGATGGAAAACGATATCCTGCAGCCGCTGCCGCTTGGCAATCGACACCATGGACGGTGTGGGGGCGTCCGTCGTCTTGACGGACACGGGTTGCGAACTCATGGTGGTTCCCACGCTCATGTTGACTCCCATCTGGCTTCTGGAGACCCCACAAACCAGCGCCCACCGGCCAGACCTGCCGGCCGATGGGCACTATTCTGGGGCAAACCGCTTTACTTCTTGATTTGCGACCAGACCTTGGAGCGGATCTGTGCCGTCAGGGTGTCAGGCAGTGGCACATAGTCCAGGTCTGCTGCCATGGTCTTGCCGTTCTTGAAGGCCCAGTCAAAGAACTTCAGAACTTCGGCCGACTGGGCCTTGTCTGCAGGATCGGCGTACATGAGGATGAAGGACGCCGTGCTCACGGGCCAGCTGTTGGCCCCCTTGGCGTTCACCATCGAAATCCCCATGCCAGGCACGCTGAACCAGTCAGCGCTGGCGGCTGCCGCAGCAAAGGTGGCATCGTCAGGCGACACATACTTGCCATCGGCGTTCTGCAACTGCAGGAATGTCATGTTGTTCTTCTTGACGTAGGCGTACTCCACGTAGCCCAGCGCACCCTTCACACGGGTCACGTTCGCCGCAACGCCTTCATTGCCCTTGCCGCCCACGGAAGACTGAGCAGGCCACTTCACCGCAGCACCCTTGCCCACCGTATCAGCCCACTCCTTGCTGACGGAGCTCAGATAGTCGGTCCAGTTGAAAGTGGTGCCAGAGCCATCGGCGCGGTGCACGATGGTGATGTTTTGGTCGGGCAGTGTCTTGCCGGGGTTCAGAGCTGCCAGCTTGGCATCATTCCACTTGGTAATCTTGCCCAGGTACATTTCGGCCAGCACGGGGCCGGTCACGCGCAGTTCGCCGGGCTTGAAGCCGTCCAGGTTCACCACAGGCACGGTGCCGCCGATGATGGCAGGAAACTGCACCATGCCGTCTTTTTCCAGCTCAGCGCCCGACAGTGGGGCATCGGTCGCGCCAAAAGCCACGGTCTTGGCGCGGATCTGGCGAATACCGCCCGAGGAACCGATGGACTGATAGTTCAGGCCCACGCCGGTTTCCTTCTTGTAGGCTTCCGCCCACTTGGCATACATCGGGAAAGGGAACGTGGCGCCAGCGCCGGTGATGTCTGCCGCAAAGGCGTTGCCCACTGCCAGGGCGGCCAGTGCTACTGCGACGGTTTTGAGAAATACGCGTTTCATGAGGTACCTTTCGGCAGGGGTTAACAGGAACACAGCGAACTCTAGAGACCTATCGTGACAATTCGGTGACACAAAAGACCACCCCCGGAACATTGCGACAACCGCCATGACGCCGTGTACCCGACGTCATGGATGTGTCACACAACCCCATCACACTCCCTCCATAGCCCGATCCGTGCCTGCCCAGGCATTAGCGGCCCACGCCCCGGATCGGGGCACGCGCATCGCGGTACGATGCCGCACGCAGCTCCCACCCAACACACATGCAGAACGGCACACGCCTCGCCGCGGTCGACCTCGGCTCCAACAGTTTTCGCCTGGAAATCGGGCGCTATGAGTTCGGACACATCCAGCGGGTGGAATACCTGAAGGAAACGGTGCGACAGGGCAATGGGCTGGACGAAGACCGCAACCTGACCCGCGACGCGATGGAGCGGGGTTGGGCTTGTCTGGCTCGTTTCGGGGAGCGCTTGGCAGGTTTTCCCCGCGCCCAGGTGCGCGCTGTGGCCACACAGACGCTGCGCGAAGCGCGCAACCGCGAGGAGTTCCTGTCACGCGGCAGTGAGGTGCTGGGATATCCGATTGATGTGGTGTCCGGGCCCGAAGAGGCCCGATTGATCTACCAGGGCGTTGCCCGGCTGTTGCCCCAGTCCGACGAGCGCCGCTTGGTCGTGGACATCGGAGGACGGTCCACCGAACTCATCCTTGGCGAGCAGTTCACGCCCCACGCGGTGGCCTCTTTCCGGGTGGGCAGCGTAGCTTGGTCACAACGCTATTTTTCCAACGGAGAGTTCTCCTCTCAGGCCTTTCTGGCGGCAGAGATTGCGGCCAAGGCGGTGCTGGACGAGGCGCTCGCGACCTTTCGCCCCGATGCATGGGACATCGCCTATGGGTCGTCGGGCACAGCAGGTGCCGTGGGTGACATCCTGTCCGCCGCTGGAGGTTCGCAGGGTCTGATCACCCGCGATGGACTGAACTGGCTGCGAGAGCGTTTGCTCCGCGCCCAAAGTGCCGACCGTCTCCGCTTGGACGGACTCAAGGAGGAGCGCCGAGCAGTCATCGGGGGTGGCGTCAGCGTGCTGCGTGCCGTGTTTGATCTGCTGGACATCCACGAAATGCAGGTTGCACAAGGGGCCCTGCGCCAAGGGGCTTTGTATGACCTCCTGGATCGCGAACAACCCGGCACCGACCTGCGCACCACGACCGTCCAAGGGTTGATGCAGCGGTTTGGCGTGGACATGGAGCATGCAGACCGGGTTGCACGCACTGCCTGCGCATTGTTTGACCAGGCTGCCCCGCCCGGTAGCGAACGCGCCAGCCGCAAGCTGGACTGGGCCGCCCGCCTGCACGAGATTGGCTGCCGCATTTCGCACAGCGACTACCACCGTCACGGCGCCTACATTCTGGACAACACGGATGCCGCTGGGTTTGCGGTGCCCGAACTGCACCGTCTGGGAGTTCTGGTGCAGGGGCAGCGGGGGAAGGTGCGCAAGCTGGGGGTAGAACTGGACGATCCGATTTTTGTGCTGCAACTGCTGTGCTTGCGCTTGGCCGTAGCCCTGTGCCACGCACGCCGGGAGCCTGATACCAAAGGGCTGTCATTGCAGGCGGACGGACAGCGATTTCAGATCAGCGCGCGCCCGGGATGGGCCATCGCATACCCCCAGTCGGCCCACCTTCTGCGCGAAGAAGTTCAAGCCTGGCAAAAAACCCCATGGGAACTGGCTGTGGACATGCCTTGAGGGGAAACAACAAACGGTATAAACTGTTTATACCGTTTATCAATCTTCTGCCATGACCACTGCCACCACAACCCCCAGCCCCATCATCACCCCCGCCGCTGAGCCAGTCAAAGCTGCCAAGCCAACCACGGCACCAAAGGCTCCAAAGGCATCCAAGGCTGCAAAGCCCGCCAAAAAGGCCGCAGCAGAAAAGGCGCCAGCCTCCAAGCCAGCCACCGCGACCAAGCCTGCCAAGGCAGCTGCCGCAGTGAAACCCACCAAGGCCACCGAGCCCAAGGGCAAAAAGCCCAAGCTGGTCCGTGACAGCTTCACCATCCCCAAAGACGAGTACACGGTACTCGACACCCTGAAAGACCGCGCCACAGCACTGGCCCATCCTGTCAAGAAGAGCGAGCTGCTGCGCGCAGGGCTTAAGGTGCTGGCGGGTCTGTCAGACAGCGCGTTGCGCAGCGCCTTGGAAGCTGTGCCGTCGATCAAGACCGGGCGCCCCAAGGCCGATGCAGCCGAACCCGCGCCAACCACCCCAGCCAAGCCAGCGACCAAGGCCAGCGGCAAAGCAGGCCGCAAGTAAATCTGCCCCAAGAGACACGGCGTGTCCAGAGCGAGCGCCTTCGCACTCGACATCGCCGGGCAAGTTACAGAAATTCTGGAGACTGCACCGCTATCAGGACGGTCTGGCTGTGATCCCAGCGCTGGCGCTGGCGCAACCACCACACAGAGCCCTTGCGCACGGGGCATTCGGGGGCCTGGAGTTGCAGCAAGTGGGCAATGGTCTGGCCTAGCATGGGCTGGTGGCCCACCACCAGCACCGCCCCTTTGGCGCGAGGCCACTGCACCAGCTCCAGCAAATCCTGGGGCGTTCCTCCAGGCAACAGCTCAGCGCGCATCTTGAATTTGCGTCCCAGGACATGGGCCGTCTGCTCAGTTCGCCGCGCGGGACTCGCCACCACCCTCAGCCCCTCCGGCAACTGCCGATCCAACCAAGCGGCCATCCGCACTGCCTGCTTCTCGCCCCGGGGCGTGAGCGGGCGGGCCAGGTCATCCCCGCCGTCCTGAGCCTCTTCCGCCTCGGCGTGACGCCAGAGAATCAAGTCCATCATGCGGCCCCTGGCTCCTTGCGGCCAAGGGCTGGACGCGGCCCGTAGCGCGCCATCAAGGCGTTCTGTGCGCCATGGCCGTCTACAGGATGTGCTGCGCGGTCGTAAGTGCCGGCTGCATTCAATGTCCAGGCATCCCGGTCATCACACAGGTACGCCACCAAACATTCGTCAATGATCTGCTGACGCAGTTTGGCGTCCGTGACGGGCCACGCCAGCTCCACGCGACGCATCATGTTGCGGTTCATCCAGTCGGCGCTCGACAGGTACAGGTCTTCTTCATCACCCGCACAGAAGTAGAAAACACGGGTGTGCTCCAGAAACCGCCCAATCACCGAGCGCACGCGGATGTTGTCAGTCACTCCCGGCACCTGGGGCGCCAGCATGCAGGCCCCTCGCACAATCAGATCGATGCGCGCACCGCGCTGCCCGGCGAGGATCAACGCACGCATGAGCCCCTCATCTGTCAGGGCGTTCATCTTGGCCACGATCCGCGCTTCTTCGCCACGGCTTGCCGCCAGACCCACCCTCTCGATTTTTTCGATCATGCGGCGGTGCAGATGGAACGGCGCCAGCATGAGCTTGCGCAGCTTGGGAGGTCGGTTCTGGCTCGCGAGGTGATTGAACACACCATCCATGTCGGCAGTGGTTTCTTCGTCGGCCGTGAGGTAGCTCAGGTCGGTATACAGCTTGGCTGTGCGCACGTTGTAGTTGCCGGTGGACAGGTGTCCATAACGGCGCAACTGCCGCCCCTCGCGTCGCGTGACGAGCAGCATCTTGGCGTGGGTCTTGAGGCCCACCACGCCATAGACCACCTGCGCCCCGATTGACTCCAGTGCCTCGGCCCAGTTGATGTTGGCCTCTTCGTCAAAACGGGCCTTCAGCTCCACCACGGCCATCACCTCTTTGCCCCGGCGCACTGCCTCGCTGAGCAGGTCCATGAGCTCCGAGTCGGAACCAGTGCGGTAGATGGTCTGCTTGATGACCAGCACCTGCGGGTCGTTCACGGCCTCCCGCAAAAAGGCAAGCAACCCATCAAAGCTCTCGAAGGGCTGATGGATCAACACGTCGCGCTCGCGCAGCTGCCCCATGATCGACACCCCTGGCTGGAGCTGACGCGGCCAAGCGGAACTCCATGGTGGAAAGAGCAACGCGGGATCGTTCACCAAATCCACCAGCTGATTCAGGCGCACCAGATTCACGGGACCATGCACACGATACAAGGCCGCGTTAGGCAGATCGAACTGCTGCAGCAGGAAGTCAGACAGAAAGCGAGAACAGCCCGCCGAGACCTCCAGGCGCACCGCCTGTCCGTAATGGCGTTGCTGAAGGCCTTGCCGCAAGGCGGTGCGCAGATTCCGCACATCCTCCTCGTCCAGTGCCAAATCGGAATGGCGCGTCACCCGGAACTGCGAGAACTCCGTCACCTCTCGGCCAGGGAACAGATCCTCCAGATGCGCACGCACGATGCTGGACAAGCTGACGAACAACATCCCGTCGGGCGCCACCTTCTTCGGCATGCGGATCAGACGGGGCAAGGCACGCGGCACCTTGACGATGGCGATTTCATTCTCGCGGCCAAAGGCATCATGTCCCTTGAGACGCACAATGAAGTTCAACGATTTATTGGCCACCTGCGGAAACGGGTGGGCCGGATCGAGCCCCACCGGGATCAACAGGGGACGGACCTCGCGAACAAAATATTCATGAACCCAGCGCCTCTGCTCTGCGGAACGGTCGCCATGCGCCACGATATGGATGCCATGCTGCGCAAACGCAGGGACCAGCACTTCGTTGTACAGCGCATATTGACGCTCCACCAAGTCATGAACCTGGGCGGACAGCGCCTCAAAAGACGCTGCGGTGTAGATGCCCTTGGTCTCGCCTTTCTTCGCCGCCGTGATGTGCGCTGCCGCACGCACCTCAAAGAATTCGTCGAGGTTGGACGAGACGATGCACAGATAGCGCAGCCGCTCCAGCAGCGGAACATCCGTACGGACCGCCCAGTCGAACACGCGTTCATTGAACGCGAGAATGCTGTGGTCACGGTCCAGAAACATATGGGGAGCACCGCCTGTGACAGGCTCTGCCACCCCAGGATCGCTGTCATGTGACACGGAGTGCAAGGAGTTTCCGGCGGCATCGGGGTGCTCGCGCTGCAAAGGGATGGAATCGGCGGTAGGCAGGGGCGGCATGGATACGCGGGGTGCAGCAATTGCGGAATCGCTGCAGTATTTAACGCCCAGATGACAACTGCGTGACAGACTTTGTGACAGACACAGGAGCTCCCCGTGAGCTGGAGCGGGCAGGCACCAAATACTGTTGAAACAGCCGGGCTGCATGTGCCCAAGTGAATTCCAGTGCCCGGGTTCGTGCCTCGGACCTCGGTATAGACAACGCTTGCTGCGTGGCCGCCAAAAGGCTGTCATGCAACACGCCGCCCAGAGGCGCCCCGCCCTCCCCAGCTCCCAACACCTCCCGCGGCCCATCTTCGGGAAAGGCGGCCACCGGCGTGCCACAAGCCATGGCTTCCAGCATGACCAGCCCAAAGGTTTCGGAGCGGCTTGGAAACACAAAGACATCGGCCGAGGCGTAGACCTGTGCCAGCGAATCTCGGTCCAGGATGCCAAGCCACCGCACTTGCGGGTACTTGGCTTTCAGCCGTGCTTCGAGCGGGCCCACACCACACACGACCTTGGTGCCTGGCATATCCAACTGCAAAAAGGCGTCAATGTTCTTTTCATACGAGATACGGCCCACATACAGCGCCACCGGATGGGCAAGCACGCCCGTGAGGGGGCTCTGACAGACCTCGCCATGGAATCGGAACGCCTGGGTATCCACACCATGCGTCCACAAGCGCAGGTGGCTGAAGCCCCGCTGCTGCAGCATCTGCAAGACCCCCTGTGTGGGCACCATCACCCCGGACGAGGGACGATGAAAATGCCTGAAAAGCGCATACCCCCAACGCAGCGGTATGCGCAGGGCGGCCTGCAGGATCTCAGGAAAGCGCGTGTGAAAGGCGGTGGTGAAAGCCAGGCCACGCTTGAGGCAATAGCGACGGCCCGCCCAGCCCAGAGGCCCCTCGGTCGCCAGATGAATGGCATCCGGCTGCAAGGCATCCAGCTTCTGGGCAAGCACCTTGTAGGGCCGCACAGCCAGGTCAATGCCCGCGTAACCGGGACACGGGCGGGTTGCAAACTGTCCGGGGTGGAGCACGTGAACATCATGCCCGGCATCTTCCAGCTCGCGAACCAACTCCACCAGCGTGGTCACCACGCCATTGACCTGGGGCAGCCATGCATCGGTCAGCAACGCGATCCTCATGCGGGCACCTGTTCGATCTGGTGGGACACATGGGTCGCAGGAGTGGCGGGCCAGTACAACAGCTCCAGTCGGCCATCCAGGTGTTCGACCAGCGCTGTGTGGCTCTCCACCCAGTCGCCATCGTTGCAATACAAGGTCCCGTTGATCTCGCGCATCTCCGCGCGGTGGATATGTCCGCAAACCACTCCGTCGTGCCCACGGCGGCGGGCCTCTGCGGCCACTGCCACCTCGAAGTCGGTGACATAGTTGAGCGCTTTTTTCACCTTGCCCTTGAGGTAGGCAGACAGCGACCAGTACGGCAGCCCCATGCGGGCTCGCCAGGTGTTCAGATGGCGATTGAGCTTGAGCGTGAATTCATACAGGTTGTCACCCACGTAGGCGAGCCATTTGGCGCACCGGATCACGCCGTCAAAGTGATCGCCGTGGGTGACCCAAAGGCTGCGCCCGTCGGCAGTGGTGTGCACCGCATCGGACACCACCTCGATGCCCCCGAAGGAATGCCCCACAAACGCCCTGGCAAACTCGTCGTGGTTGCCAGGAACAAACACCACACGGCACCCTTTGCGCGCGCGGCGCAGCAACTTTTGCACCACGTCGTTGTGGGCCTGGGGCCAAAACCAGCGGCGGCGTAACTGCCAACCGTCCACGATGTCCCCCACCAAGTACAGATGGTCGCTGGGATGGTGTTTCAGAAAATCCAGCAGCGCGTCAGCCTGGCACCCTGGAGTGCCAAGGTGCAAATCCGAGATGAACACCGCGCGAAACCGCCGCTGACCCGCGAGTGCTGCAGATGCGTCAGGCTCGGCATCCTGAGCCACCGGAGACTCGTTCAACCAAGGGCCCAGAGCGTCGAACGCGGCACGCACCGGTCAAGCCCCCAGAAAATGCTTGCGGTAGCGGGGATGCAGGTCGGCCAGCCGCATCAGCATGGGCAGGTCGGCGGTATTGAAGTCCGGATCCCAGGCCGGCGCGCCCAGCACACGGGCGCCCAGTCGCAGATAGCCTTTGATCAGGGCTGGTGGGTCTACGGCAATCGAGCCGTCCAGATGCTCCACGGGCAGCGGGAGGCGCGGCAGCACGTGGTATTCGATGGGCGCCAGATGGGTCTTGCGCACTTGCTGCCAGATGCTGGCGGCCGCATCACCGCTGACCACGCCGTTGTGAAGCATGGGAATGCTGGCACAGCCGATCATCGTGTCGAGTTCGTTGCGCACCATAAAGTCTGCGAGTGCACTCCACAACGCCATGATCACGCCGCCGTGGCGGTGATCGGGGTGCACGCAGCTACGGCCCAGTTCCACCATCCGGGGGCGCAAGGTGCGCAGGCGCGTCAAGTCAAATTCGGTATCGCTGTAGGTTCCGCCCACCCGCTTGGCCTGCGCAGGCGTCAGCACCCGGTAAGTCCCAATGACTTGCAGGCTCTGGGCGTCGCGCACCAGAAGGTGCTCGCAGTAGTCGTCGAAGAGGTCCACGTCGTGGCCAGGAACGGGGGTCGTCAATCGAGCGCCCATCTCTGCCGCAAACACCTCAAAGCGCAGGCGCTGCGCCTCGCGGACTTCATCCAGATGCCTGGCCCAGGTCACCTCAATGGCGCCACGCGCCGGGGCAACCTGCGCCGAGCCCGGGACAACGGCAGGGCGTTGAACAATGCCGGTGCCGGCCGCCTCAGGCGATGTGGACAACTGCATCAGAGTGGGCAGGTCGTTCATGGACAACGTCTCCTTCGGTTAAAACGGGCTCAGCTGGCATCTCCAACCGAGGCGGGAATCCGCTTCCCTGGCCGGGAGTGTGAAAGCCGCGCGTGACATGCCCGTGTCCACCGCATGTCAGCGTCGTGACATGTTCTTCCCTCGCCCCTGGGGCCCTCCCGCCCACCGAGGGCCTGCATAATGGATTGAGGAACCTTGTCGTGTCTTCAGCCGCCCCGCCCTCCACCCGCAGCCCCCTTGCCGCCTTTGCCGCTGTTTTTTTGCTGGCAGCGGCCTGCGCTGGAGCACTGGTCTGGACCCTGGAGCGGCAGGAACGCGCACAGCAGCGCACCCAGGCGGCAGATGTGGCGGGCGACCATGTACAGGCCCTGCAGCGCGCCATCGAGTTGGCCTTGTCGGCCAACAACACCCTGGTGGCCCTGGTGAGGCAGGGCCATGGCAACGTTCCGCAGTTCGAAGAAATCGGGACGCAGATGCTGCCGTTCTACCCGGGCATCGCGGCCATGGGCCTGTCCCCAGGTGGGGTGGTGCAGCAAGTCGTTCCCCGCGCGGGCAACGAAAATTCAATTGGTTTTGATCAGCTCAACGACCCCCGCCAAGGGGTGGAAGCCGCCCGCGCCCGCGAATCCGGTCTGCTGACGCTGGCAGGCCCCATGGAGTTGGTGCAGGGCGGCCTGGGCGTTGTGGGGCGCCAACCGGTGTATCTGGAAGATGACCTGGGGCGCCGCAACTTCTGGGGGTTCACGTACGTCACCATCCGCCTTCCAGAGGTGCTGGCGACTGCGCGCCTGCCGCAGCTCACCGAGCGGGGCTTCCACTATCGACTGTGGCGTGTTCGCCCGGACAACCATCAAGAGCAGACCATCGCGGCGTCTGACCCTCCATCCGCTGAAGACGCTGTGGGTCGCTCACTCACCCTGCCCAATGGCCAGTGGACGCTCAGCCTGTCCCCTGCCCAAGGGTGGGGTGCGCCCGGCGTGCTGGCCCTGCGCTGTGCGTTGGGCTTGCTGTTTGCATTGCTGATGGGCTACCTCGCACGCTTGCTGGTCGAACTGAAGGCGCATGAACGCGGTCTGGCGACGCAGGTGGCCCAGCGCACGTCCGAGATCCAGGCCACACAGCAACAGTTGCGTGCCACCATCGACGCGATTCCCGATCCGCTGTTTGAAATCGATCAAGACGGCCGCTATTGCAGCGTACACAGCCCGCGCGCCGAGTTGCTCATGGGCCCTGCGGATCAATTGATCGGCCGCAATGTCACAGACGTGCTGCCTGCGCTGGCTGCACTGACCGTGATGGACGTGCTCAACGAAGCACAGTCCCAGGGGTGGTCCACCGGGCGCCAGATCATGTTGGACCTGCCCGGCCTGGGGCCCACCTGGTTCGAGCTTTCTGCAGCCCGCAAGGCAGGATCCGCCGGAGGAAAACCCCGGTTCATTGTGCTGTCCCGCGACATCTCCGAACGCAAGCGGTCCCAGGAACAGTTGCAGCTGACAGCCCAGGTGTTTGACCAGAGCGGCGAGGCCATCGTGATTGCCGATGCAGCCCAAACCATCGTGCGCATCAACCGGGCATTCAGCCGCATCACCGGCTACTCCGAAGCAGAGGCAGTAGGGCAGTCAATGCGCCTGCTGACGGTGGCAGAGTCCACCCGGGACTTCGATGCCGACCTCGTGTACACCCAACTCTCCAAAGACGGACACTGGGAAGGCGAAGCCTGGGGCCGGCGCAAGGACGGATCGACCTACCCCCAGTGGCTGTCTGTGAGCCGTGTGCACGACGGCAACGGCAGCACCGCCCACTCCATCACGCTGTTCCGTGACATCACGCTCCAGCGCGAGGCGCAGGACCGCATACAGCGGCTCGCGCATTTCGACCCCCTCACCGATCTGCCCAATCGTGCGCTCCTGGCCGAACGCGCCCAGCGCCACATTGAACAAGAGCAAGCGCGGGGCGGTACGCTGGCCATGCTGTTCCTGGACCTTGACCATTTCAAGAACGTCAACGACTCGCTGGGACATCGCATCGGCGACATCCTGCTGGTGGCCGTGGCGCGGCGGCTGGAGTCGCTGCTGGGCACGCAGGACACTGTGTCGCGCCTGGGGGGCGATGAGTTTCTGCTGCTGTTACCCGCCGCCTCCGCGATGCAGGCGGCCGACTTAGCACAGCGCCTGCTGATTGCGGTGGCCCAGCCTTTTCAGGTCGAGCCTTACGAACTCACCACCACCCTGTCCGTGGGCATTGCCATGTATCCGGCGGACGGAGACTCGTTCGACACCCTGTACCAGCGTGCCGATGCCGCCATGTACCGTGCCAAGCAAAGCGGGCGCAACCGCTTTGGCTTTTTCACTGCCGATCTGGAGGCGCGCACCGCCCGAGCCTTGCAGATCGAAAACGCGCTGCGCCGCGCGTTGGAACGCAACCAGTTCGAGTTGCACTACCAACCCCAGGTGTCACTCGCCACGCGTCAGGTCGTCGGGGCCGAAGCGCTGCTGCGCTGGAAACATCCCGAACTGGGCATGGTGTCTCCGGCGGAGTTCATCCCCGTCGCAGAGAGCAGCGGCATGATCGTGGCGATTGGCGAGTGGGTGCTGAACACCGCCGTGCACGATGCGAAGCGCTGGCTGGACCTGCAGCTGCCCTTGCGGGCCGTATCAGTCAACCTGTCGGCGGTGCAGTTCCGCCACCCCCAGTTGCCCGAGATGGTGACGCGCTGCCTGCAACAAGCTGGACTGCCTGCACGCCGGCTGGAGCTGGAGCTGACCGAGGGGGCTGCGGTAGACGACCCCGCGGCTGCACTGGCCATGATGGACCAATTGCATGACCGGGGTGTTCGGCTGTCGATGGATGACTTTGGCACCGGATATTCGTCGCTGAGCTATCTCAAACGCTTTCAGATCTACAAGCTCAAGATCGACCAGTCGTTTGTGCGCGACCTCGACGATGACGCCAACGACCGGGCCATCGTCAGCGCCATCATCCGCATGGCGCAGGCCTTGGGCATGCAGACGACTGCCGAAGGGGTGGAGACGGATGGCCAGCTGGAGTTTCTGCGCTCGCAGGGCTGCGATGAGGGGCAGGGTTACCTGTTCAGTCGCCCCCTGGCGGCCGATGCGTTTGAGGCGTACCTGCGGGAACACCTGGGACGCTAGGAACCTGTCCAAAGAAACTGGGTGACGTGTCTCAGCCCCTTCTCGGGCCAGGCCTACAGACAACTGCGCCGGCGCCAGCCGTACGGCAGAACCTGCAACGCAGTACCTGAGGCATACCCTCAAACGGCTTGTAAGCTGCCACTGCTACACTTTGGCACAATTTTTGAGGCCGTCTGGCCCTGCCGCCTGTACTGGTCTTATGTATTCGCTGTTCAGCACTCCGCCCTCGCAGCGCGCCGGAGTGCCTACCGACACCCCACTGCAACGCACCCTGCGTGAACAACAGATCCTGCTGGATAGCGCGGGCGTGGGCATCGTGTTCCTTCGCCAGCGCAGTGTGGTGCGCTGCAACCAGCGGTATGCCGAAATTTTTGGCTACGCCAGCCCAGCCCACCTCGTAGGGCTCAACACTGAAGCCTTTTACCCGGACCGGGATGCGTTCCGAGACCTTGGGCGCACCGCCTATCCTGCACTGGCCCAGGGGCAGTCCTTCCGGATTGAACGCCAGTTGCGTCGCCAGGATGGCACGCTGTTCTGGGGCAGCCTGACAGGGCGCCTGATCAATCCGCACGACACCGGCGAAGGTTCGATCTGGATCGTGGACGATATCGACGAGCAAAAGCGTGCCCAGGCCGCGCTGAATGCCGCTGTGCGCGAAAAGCAGTTGCTGTTTGACAGTGCAATGGTGGGCATCGTGTTTTTGCGCGACCGGCACTTGACCCGCTGCAACCACCATTTTGAGCAGATGCTGGGCTTTGAGCCGGGCGAACTCATGGGCTGTTCGTCCCGCCGCTGGTATGCCAGCGATGCTGCCTGGCAAGAAGTGGGTGACCGCTGCTACCCCACGCTGGTGGCCGGGCAGTCGTACGAGGGCGAAGTGGAGCTGTGCCGCAAGGACGGCACCCCGGTGATCTGCGAAGTGCGCAGCAAATGCATCGATCCGGCGGACCCAGCCCAGGGCACCATCTGGATCACCATGGACATCACCGACCGCAAACGCGCGCAGGCGATGCTGGCCCAGGCCCATGAGGAGCTGGAGCGACAGGTGCAAGACCGCACGCGCGAGCTGCGCGAAACCGTGGCCAACCTGCACCGCGAAATCAATGACCGCAAGGCCGACCAGGAGCGCATTTACTGGCTGGCCCACTACGATGCGCTGACAGGTCTGCCCAACCGGGCCCTGCTGGCAGAACGCGCGCAGCAGGCCATTCGGCTGGCACAAGACAACCAGACACCCCTGGCCGTCATCTTCCTGGACCTGGATCACTTCAAGCATGTGAACGACTCTCTGGGCCACCGGGTGGGCGATGTGCTGCTGGTCGAAATTGCCAAGCGCCTGCGTGCGGTGGTGCGTGACAAGGACACGGTGTCGCGCCTGGGAGGGGATGAATTCATCCTGCTTCTGCCGGGTGCGGATGCCCGGGGCGCAGCCCGGGTCGCCAGCAAGTTGCAGGAGGCATCACGCCAGCCATACCAGATCGACCACCACGAGCTCACGATGGCCCCGTCCATGGGCATTGCGCTGTTTCCGCAAGACGGACACGACTTCGACACGCTGACCCAGTCGGCCGACGTGGCCATGTACCGCGCCAAGCTGGATGGGCGCAATACCTTCCGCTTCTTCACCCCCGAGATGCAGGCTCAGTCGGTGCGCGCCTTGCAGCTCGAAAACGCATTGCGCCGCGCCCTGGAACGGGAGCAGTTCCACCTGCACTACCAGCCGCAGATGAACTTGGCCACGGGAACCGTGCGCAGTGTGGAAGCCCTGTTGCGGTGGCAACATCCCCAGCTTGGTCCCATCTCTCCTGGAGAGTTCATCCCGATTGCTGAAGACAGCGGACAGATTCTGCAGATTGGCGAGTGGGTGCTGCGCACGGCACTGGCCCAGCTCAAGGCATGGCGCAGCTGCGGGTTTCCGGAACTCACGATGGCTGTGAACCTGTCGGCGATCCAGTTTCGCCAGCCACAGCTGCCTGAACTGGTGAGCCGGGTGCTCGCGGAGTTTGACCTCCCCCCCGATTCGCTGGAACTGGAACTCACGGAAGGTGTGGCCGTGGACGACCCCCATGCGGCCGTGGCCACCATGGACCAGCTGCATGCGCGTGGGGTGCGGATGTCAATGGACGACTTCGGCACGGGCTACTCGTCACTCAGCCAGCTCAAACGGTTCCAGATCTTCAAGCTGAAGATCGATCAATCCTTTGTTCGCGACCTGGGCAACGACAGCAACGACCGCGCCATCGTCAGCGCCATCATCCGCATGGCGCAGGCGCTAGGAATGCGCACCACGGCGGAGGGAGTGGAAACCGAAAGCCAGCTGGCCTTTCTGCACGAACAGGGTTGTGACGAGGCGCAGGGCTACCACTTCAGTACGCCGCTGCCCGCAGAGCAGCTGGAGCGCTTCATGCGGCAGCACACTGCCGCACACTAAGCCGACTCAAGACCACTCGGGGTGCGACAGACGCTGCCGCGCTCCGCTGAAAGACCAGATACTCAGCCCGCACGAGCGGCATCTGCCAGCCGCTGCGCACAGGAGCTGGCCACTTGCGCGTCGCGCGCTTCCACCATCACACGCAGCAAGGGCTCGGTGCCACTGGCACGGATCAAGACGCGGCCCGAGGAGCCCAGTTGCTGCTCCACCGCCTGCGTGGTCTCAGCCAGCAGGCGGTTGGCCTTCCAGTCCTGCCCGGGCGCCAGGCGAACATTGAGCAACACCTGCGGGTACAGGGTGATGTCTGCCAGCAGCTGCGCCAGCGTGCGACCGCTGCGCACACAGGCCTGCAGCACCTGTAGCGCACTCACCAAACCGTCGCCGGTGGTGTGCCGGTCCAGGGCCAACAAGTGGCCTGAGCCCTCCCCGCCCAGCACCCAGTGGTGGCGCGCCAGTTCTTCCAATACGTACCGGTCACCGACCTTGGCGCGCACAAATTTCACGCCTTTGGCTTGCAATGCCACCTCCACGGCCATGTTGGTCATCAGCGTGCCCACCACGCCCGGCACATGCTCGTCACGGCCCATGCGATCTGCGGCCATCAGGTACAGCAACTCGTCGCCGTTGTACAGCCGCCCGGTGGCGTCCACGATCTGCAGCCGGTCAGCGTCGCCATCCAACGCAACGCCATAGTCGGCACGGTTCGCGCGCACGGCGCGGACCAAGGCGTCGGGATGTGTGGCGCCCACTTCGTGGTTGATGTTGAGGCCGTCGGGCGCGCAGCCAATCGACAGCACTTCTGCACCCAGCTCGTGGAAGACCTTGGGCGCCACTTGGTAAGCGGCACCGTGGGCAGCATCCACCACGATCTTCAGGCCCTTGAGCGTCAGGTCCTGGGGAAAGGTGCTTTTGCAGAACTCGATGTAGCGCCCGGCGGCATCATCTAGGCGTCGCGCCTTGCCCAGGCTAGCAGAGTCCACCCAGACCGGTGGCTCGGCCAACGCGGCCTCTACCGCCAGCTCCCAGGCGTCCGACAGCTTGGTGCCTTGCGCACTGAAGAACTTGATGCCGTTGTCGGGATAGGCGTTGTGGCTGGCGCTGATGACCACACCCAGACTGGCGCGCTGGGCACGAGTCAGATATGCCACGCCAGGCGTAGGCAGCGGCCCCAGCAGCACCACATCCACCCCTGCCGAGTTGAAGCCAGACTCCAGCGCGCTTTCAAGCATGTAGCCCGAGATGCGCGTGTCCTTGCCAATGAGCACCGTAGGGCGCTCTTCCGTGCGGCGCAACACATGGCCCACAGCATGGGCCAGGCGCAGCACAAAATCCGGCGTAATGGGCGGCTGTCCGACGGTGCCACGGATGCCGTCGGTTCCAAAGTATTGGCGTGTCATGTTCTGGCGTCTCCTCGTACGGATCTCTGTATGTTGTCCTCACAGGCGAGGACTTGGCGTCCCACAACCTGCTCTCAAATCGCTGGCCCCTCAGCCAGATCGCTGCATCGCAGACCACACGGCCAGTGCCGCCACGGTATCGCGCACATCGTGCACACGCACTACCGAAGCGCCCCGCTCGACCGCCAGCATGGCGGCGGCCACGCTGGGCACCATGCGCTGATCCACCTCCAGCCCGGTCACCGCGCCCAGCGACGACTTGCGTGACCACCCTGCCAGCAGCGGATAGCCAGCAGCCAGCAGTTCGGAATGCCGCGCCAGCAAGGCAAAGTTTTGTTCCACCGTTTTGCCAAAGCCAATGCCCGCATCCAGCAGAATACGAGTCTTTTCGACCCCAAGCGCTAGTAGATTATGCGCCTGCAGCTGCAAAAATGATAGCACCTGGGGCACCACATCCCCGTCCATGGGCGCCTGCTGCATGGTCTGCGGGTCGCGGTGCATGTGCATCAGGCACACGCCGCACTGCGGGTGCGCAGCCACCGCCGCCGCAGCGCCTGGCTGCCGCAGAGCCCAAATGTCGTTGATGATGTCGGCCCCCAAGTCCAGCACCGCGCGCATGACCTCGGGCTTGTAGGTATCCACCGAGATCGGCACACCCAAGGTGACCGCCTCACGCACCAGAGGCACCACACGAGACAGCTCCTCGTCCAGGGGTACCGCGGGGCTGCCCGGCCGGGTGGACTCGCCACCGATATCCAGGATATCAGCCCCCTCCTTCAGCAGCTGCTCGCAATGCCGCAGCGCAGCAGCCGTGGAGCCATGGCGCCCCCCATCAGAGAAAGAGTCGGGCGTCACGTTGACGATACCCATGACCTGGGGACGGGCCAGATCAATGGCGAAGCGAGAGGTTTGCCAGATCATGTGTCGATCGAACCCGTGCAAATTTGCGAAAGAGAGGCCAAGCCAACAAATTCGCAGTGAAAAATGAAACACCACGAAAAACGGGGCACAAGGCCCCGTCTGAACGGCTGTACCGAGAGCTTGGTCAGGCTGCTGTCGGTGCGGTGTCCGTGGCTACTGCAGGAGTACCGCCGCTGGAGTTGTCACCCCCCGAGGGCGGAGTGCGCGGTGTCCAGTCCTTGGGAGGACGGGGCTCCTTGCCTGCCATGATGTCATCCAGCTGCTCGGTATCGATGGTTTCCCATTCGAGCAAGGCCTTGGCCATGGCGTGCATTTTGTCGCTGTTTTCTTCGATCAGACGGCGTGCCAGGTTGTACTGGTCATCGATGATGCGACGCACCTCCATGTCCACCTTTTCCATGGTCTGCTCACTCATGGTGGTGGTCTTGGTCACTGAACGGCCTAGGAACACTTCGCCTTCGTTCTCGGCGTAGACCATGGGGCCCAATGCATCCGTCATGCCGTAGCGGGTGACCATGTCACGAGCGATGTGCGTGGCGCGCTCGAAGTCGTTGCTGGCGCCGGTGGTCATCTGGTTCATGAACACTTCCTCAGCGATACGGCCACCGAACAGCATGCTGATCTGGTTGAGCATGTATTCGCGGTCGTAGCTGTAACGGTCCTGCGCGGGCAGGCTCATCGTCACGCCCAAAGCACGGCCACGTGGGATGATGGTGACCTTGTGCACCGGGTCGCACTTGGGCAGCAGCTTGCCGATCAGGGCGTGGCCAGCTTCGTGGTAAGCCGTGTTGCGGCGCTCTTCCTCGGGCATGACCATGCTCTTGCGCTCGGGGCCCATGAGGATCTTGTCCTTGGCCTTCTCAAAGTCCTGCATCTCGACGGTGCGCGCATTGCGGCGCGCAGCCATCAGGGCAGCTTCGTTGCACAGGTTAGCCAGGTCGGCGCCGCTCATGCCGGGCGTGCCACGGGCGATGATCGCAGGGGCTACGTCCTGGCCGATCGGGATCTTGCGCATGTGCACATTCAGAATCTGCTCGCGGCCGCGGATGTCGGGCAGCGTCACATACACCTGGCGGTCAAAACGACCAGGGCGCAGCAGGGCTGCGTCCAGGATGTCTGGACGGTTGGTGGCAGCCACCACGATCACACCCAGGTTGGTCTCAAAGCCGTCCATCTCGACCAGCATCTGGTTCAGGGTCTGCTCGCGCTCATCATTGCCGCCGCCCAGTCCAGCACCGCGCTGGCGGCCCACGGCGTCGATTTCATCGATGAAGATGATGCAGGGGGCGTTCTTCTTGGCGTTGTCGAACATGTCGCGCACGCGGGCCGCACCCACGCCAACGAACATTTCCACAAAATCCGAGCCCGAGATGCTGAAGAACGGCACCTTGGCTTCGCCCGCAATGGACTTGGCCAGCAAAGTCTTACCAGTACCGGGAGGGCCGACCAGCAGCAGGCCACGGGGAATACGGCCACCCAGCTTCTGGAACTTCTGCGGGTCCTTCAGGAAGTCCACGACTTCCTTGACTTCTTCCTTGGCCTCGTCACAGCCGGCCACGTCCGCGAACGTGACCTGGTTGTTGTTCTCGTCCAGCATGCGCGCCTTGCTCTTGCCGAAGCTGAAGGCGCCGCCCTTGCCGCCGCCCTGCATCTGGCGCATGAAGTACACCCATACGCCAATCAGCAGCAGCATGGGGCCCCAGCTGACCAGCAAGGTCATGAGCAGGGAACCTTCCTCACGAGGCTTCACGTCGAACTTGACGTTGTGGTTCAGCAGGTCGCCCACCAGACCACGGTCCAACACCGAGGCATTCGTGCGGATTTTGCGGTCATCGGTCGTAACCGCCACAATCTCGCCGCCGCTCAGCCCTTCAGGAATGGTGGCGCTTTTGATGCGGTTGTTGCGAACTTCGTCCAGAAACTCGGAATACCCGACGTGGCCTGCACTGGCGCCGCTGCGGGTGTCAAACTGTTTGAACACCGTGAACAGCACCATGGCGATGACCAGCCATACGGCAATTTTTGAAAACCACTGATTGTTCAAGCGGGGCTCCAGTTGCGGGGAACAGAAAACGGACACACTGCCGTCATGGCACGCATGTGCGGCCCATTTTAGGTCTTTCAAGCCACGGGGCCAGCCCTATTCCCCCTCACGCCCATGGAATCAGCACGGGCTTTGGCGCCAAAATTCACGGATTCTTGACCTGAGGCAAGCCTGAACAGGCTACTTTTTAAGCCCCATCCCCACCAGGAACGTTTCGGAGGACTTGTCGCGCGAAGCCTTGGGTTTCAGGGGCTTGACGACCTTGAAAGTCTGCTTGAACAAGGTGACCAGATCGCTGTATCCACTGCCATGGAACAGCTTGACCACCAGGGCGCCCTCCGGTTTCAAATGGTTGCAAGCGAAATCCACAGCCAACTCCACCAGGTGCGCAATCCGCGCCGCATCGGCAGACTCGATGCCCGACAGGTTGGGCGCCATGTCCGACACCACCACATCCACCACACGGCCGTCGAGCGCCTGCTCCAGGCGCTCCAACACTTCGGGCTCCCGAAAGTCGCCGTTCAGGTAGGTGACACCTTCAATCGGCTCCATGGGCAAGATGTCCAACGCAATGATCGCCCCGTTGAGCTGCCCCGCTGCAGCACCCGAGGGTGACAGGCGCCGGCGCAGATACTGGCTCCATGCCCCCGGGGTAGAGCCCAGATCGACGACCGTATATCCCGGCTTGATAAGGCCCAGTTGCTCGTCAATCTCCTTGAGCTTGTAGGCGGCACGGGCGCGGTAACCCTCCTTCTGTGCCAATTTGACATAGGTGTCGTTCACGTGGTCGTTGAGCCACGCCTTGTTCACCTTTTTGCTCTGGGTTTTGACTTTCATATGGCGGTATTGTCTCTCGACAATCACTGCAGTGGCTGACCTGCCCCCCAGCGCTGCGCATGTCAGCCGGAATCACGTCCAGCCGGGCCGCAGACATAATACGGGGATGCCCCAAATTCAACTGACTCCTGCCGAGCGCCGGGAACAACGCGCCGCTGCCCACCACCTGGACCCCGTGGTCCTGATTGGCGGCGATGGCCTCACCCCCGCCGTCAAGAAGGAAATTGACGCCGCCCTCAATGCTCATGGCCTGATCAAGGTGCGTGTTTTCAACGATGACCGCACCGCGCGCGAGCTGATGTACCAGGAGCTGACCGCTGAACTCAACGCTGCACCCATCCAGCACATCGGCAAGCTGCTGGTGCTGTGGCGGCCTCAGCCTGTCAAGGAGCGCGCTGTCGATGAAGACCGGATGCCCGGCCCCCGCGACGTCAAGGTGCTCAAGTACAGCAAGCGGGGCGGTCAGCGTCCCGAGATCAAGCAGTTGCGCGTGCTCGGTAACCAGCGCCTCACCTCGGGTGGCCAGATCAAGCGGGCCAAGCCCAAGCAAAAATCCATCAAGAAGCGTCAGGCCGACTGATGAGCCACGATGCAGGCTCGGCATTACCTGCAACCGTTGCAGCACCTGCCAGCAAGGCGCCCACGCGCCACATCCTCTGCATGAAATGGGGCACGAAATACGGCCCCGAATACGTCAACCGGCTGTATGCCATGGTGCGTCGGCATCTGAGCGGCGATTTCCGTTTTGTCTGCCTCACCGATGACAGCACCGGCATCCGCAGCGAAGTGCAATGCCTGCCCATTCCCGCACTGGATCTGCCGCCCGGCATTCCCGAGCGGGGCTGGACCAAGCTGGCAACCTTCAGCGCAGATTTGCATGGGTTGCGCGGCACCGCCCTGTTTTTGGATGTGGATGTGGTCATCACCGGCAGCCTGGATGATTTCTTCACCCAGCCTGGCGAATTTCTGATCATTCACGACTACAAGCGTCCGTGGCGCATCACCGGCAACTCGTCGGTATACCGCTTCGAGCTGGGCGCACACCCGGATGTGCTGGCGTATTTTCGCGAGCACTTCGCTGAAATCCGGGCACAGTTCCGCAACGAGCAGGCCTACCTGTCAGACTTCTTGCACAAGCAGGGCAAGCTGCAATACTGGCCCGCCGCGTGGTGTCCCAGTTTCAAGTACCACGGGATACCGCCCTGGCCTACCAACTACTGGCGCGCGCCGTTTGTGCCGGAAGGTGCACGCATCGTGATTTTTCATGGGGAATGCAACCCTCCGGATGCCCTGGCGGGCCGGCGCAACCGGCGGTTTCGCTACATCCGCCCAGCCACCTGGGTGGCGGAACACTGGCACGAATAGGCGCGGCGGCGGGCCGGCTTGTTCTCAAAAAAATCTACGCCGCGGTAGATCTGTCAGCGAGTCGCTTGCTTGACCGTCAATCGCTGACGGACCGCTCTTCCACTGCCGCGTGCGCTCCCGTCCGCAGCGTTTGCCACAACACGGCCAAGGCGCAGCCCCATTGCGCTGCGTACATCATCGTCCCCACGCTGTGCCACAGACGCAAGTCCTGCCGGGCCACAATGCGGGGCGCAACGCCAAACTGGTTGAGCAACGCCAGCAGCAGGCCGCCGAGAACGAACAGCATGGCAGCGCGTGCCCAAGGATATTGGGCCACCCCATGCCGAGGCCTGGACACAAGCAGCAGCATCACACAACACACCACCGCCACCCAGGTCTGCGCCGCAAACAGCTTGGCCGCCATGTTGCCCGCCATCGTGGGCGAAGGCAGATGGGCAAACAGCATGGGCACGACCAGAAACCCGATGGTGGTCAAACTGCCCCACCACAGTGCAGCGACCAGGGCAGGAAAGCGGTGGGACATGCCGTGCACGCTCACTGGTAGCTGACCGCCACCACTTCGTAGCGACGAATGCCGCCAGGGGCCTGCACTTCGGCGGTGTCACCCTCTTCCTTGCCAATTAGCGCACGCGCGATGGGGCTGGAAATATTGATCAAGCCTCGCTTGAGGTCAGCCTCGTCTTCGCCCACGATCTGGTACTTCACCATGTCACCCGACTCTTCGTCCTCCAGTTCGACCGTGGCACCAAACACCACCTTGCCGCCACCGTCGACCGCACTGGGGTCAATGACCTGGGCTACCGAGAGCTTGCCCTCGATCTCCTGAATGCGGCCTTCGATAAAGCCCTGGCGGTCCTTGGCTGCGTCGTAGTCGGCGTTTTCGCTCAGGTCACCCTGGGCGCGTGCTTCGGCAATGGCAGCGATCACCGCAGGACGCTCCACGGTCTTGAGGCGGTGCAGCTCTTCCTTGAGCATTTCAGCGCCGCGCTTGGTAATGGGAATGGTGGCCATGCGATTGAGTCTCCACAAGTCAAAACGGTGAAAGTGCAAGGCACTTCCACCGATCTTTCGCCACGCTGCTCCCCACAAAACATTGGGGGGTGCACGTGGCACATCTACAAAAGGAAACCGCCGCACGTTGCCGCGCGGCGGTGTTGGTTCAGTGGCGATTATGCCGTGTTTGCGGCGGCCAAAGCCACCGCAAAAACCCGGTCAGGCCGCCAGCTGGGCGTGCAGTTCCTGCACGGAATACACGTCGAGCTTGTCCAGGTACTTCATGCCTTCCACGGCCGCCTCCGCACCAAAGATGGTGGTGAACGTGGTCACGCGGGCCAGCAGCGACGAGGTACGAATCGCACGCGAATCGGCAATCGCGTTACGGCGTTCTTCCACCGTGTTGATGACCATGACAATCTCGTTGTTCTTGATCATGTCCACGATGTGCGGGCGGCCTTCGGTGACCTTGTTGACCACCACCACCGGGACACCCGCTTCGGCAATGGCTGCAGCCGTGCCCTTGGTAGCAACCAGGTCGAAGCCCAGCGCCACCAGCTGGCGGGCAATGTCCACTGCACGGGGCTTGTCGTTGTTCTTCACGGTAAGGAACACCTTGCCCGACGTCGGCAGCTTAGTGCCCGCGCCCAGCTGGCTCTTCACGAAGGCTTCGCCAAAGGTCTTGCCCACGCCCATCACTTCGCCGGTGGACTTCATCTCGGGGCCGAGGATGGTGTCCACGCCGGGGAACTTGACGAACGGGAACACCGCTTCCTTCACGCTGAAGTACGGCGGTGTGACTTCCTTGGTGATGCCCTGCGAAGCCAGCGTCTGGCCCGCCATGCAGCGTGCCGCGACCTTGGCCAGCTGGATGCCGGTGGCCTTGGAGACAAACGGCACCGTGCGCGAGGCGCGGGGGTTCACTTCCAGCACGTAGATCACGTCCTTGCCATCCACTTCCTGAATGGCAAACTGCACGTTCATCAGGCCCACCACGTTCAGGCCTTCAGCCATGGCAGCCGACTGGCGCTTGAGCTCGTCCACCGTGGCTTGCTTGAGGTAGTACGGAGGCAGCGAGCAGGCCGAGTCACCCGAGTGCACACCGGCTTGCTCGATATGTTCCATCACACCACCGATGAAGGTCTTGCCCTCGGGGTCGCGCAAGCAGTCCACATCGCACTCGATGGCGTCGTTCAGGAAGCGGTCTAGCAGCACGGGCGAGTCGTTGCTCACCTTCACGGCCTCGCGCATGTAACGCTCCAGGTCGCGTTGTTCGTGCACGATTTCCATCGCACGACCGCCCAGCACATAGCTGGGGCGCACCACCAGGGGGTAACCCAGCGTAGCAGCCTTTTCCAGGGCCTCGGCTTCGGTGCGTGCGGTGGCATTGGGCGGCTGGCGCAGGCCCAGATCGCCCAGCAGTTTCTGGAAGCGCTCGCGGTCTTCTGCTGCGTCGATCATGTCGGGGCTGGTGCCGATGATCGGCACGCCTTCGGCTTCCAGGCCCAGTGCAAGCTTCAAAGGCGTCTGGCCGCCGTACTGCACGATCACGCCGTGTGGCTTTTCCTTGTCCACGATTTCGAGCACGTCTTCGAGCGTGAGCGGCTCAAAGTACAGGCGGTCCGACGTGTCATAGTCGGTCGAAACCGTTTCAGGGTTGCAGTTGACCATGATGGTTTCGTAGCCATCCTCGCGCATGGCGAGTGCGGCATGCACGCAGCAATAGTCGAACTCGATGCCCTGGCCGATGCGGTTCGGGCCACCGCCCAGCACCATGATCTTTTTCTTGTCAGTGGGCGCGGCTTCGCACTCTTCCTCGTAGGTCGAGTACATGTAGGCCGTGTTGGTCGCAAACTCTGCAGCGCAGGTGTCCACGCGCTTGTAGACCGGGCGCACGTTGAGGGCGCGGCGTGCTTCGCGCACCGATTTCTCGGTGGTCTTGAGCAGCTTGGCCAGTCGGCGGTCGGAGAAGCCCTTCTTCTTGAGGGTGCGCAGCGTGTCAGCATCCAGCGATGCCAATGCAGCGTCGCCCTTTTCTGCAGCGATCTTGTCCAGCTCCAGCTCGATCTTCACGATCTCTTCGATCTGCACCAGGAACCACTTGTCGATCTTGGTGAGGTCATACACCTCGTCCACCGACAGGCCCATGGCAAACGCGTCGCCCACGTACCAGATGCGCTCGGGACCTGGCTCGCCCAGTTCCTTCTCCAGCGTCTCGCGGTCCTGGGTTTTTTCGTTCATGCCGTCCACACCCACTTCCAGGCCACGCAGGGCTTTCTGGAAGGATTCCTGGAAGGTGCGGCCCATGGCCATGACCTCACCCACCGACTTCATCTGCGTGGTCAGGCGGCTGTCGGCCGTGGGGAATTTTTCGAACGCGAAACGCGGGATCTTGGTGACCACGTAGTCGATAGAAGGCTCGAACGAGGCAGGCGTGGCGCCGCCCGTGATTTCATTCTTCAGCTCATCGAGCGTGTAGCCCACGGCCAGCTTGGCCGCGACCTTGGCGATGGGGAAGCCCGTGGCCTTGGAAGCCAGCGCCGACGAACGCGACACGCGCGGGTTCATCTCGATGACGATCATGCGGCCGTCCTTCGGATTCACCGAGAACTGCACGTTGGAGCCACCCGTGTCCACGCCGATCTCGCGCAGCACCGCCAAAGAGGCGTTGCGCATGATCTGGTATTCCTTGTCGGTCAGCGTCTGGGCCGGGGCCACGGTGATCGAGTCGCCCGTGTGCACGCCCATGGGGTCCAGGTTCTCGATGGAGCAGATGATGATGCAGTTGTCCGCCTTGTCGCGGACCACTTCCATCTCGTATTCCTTCCAGCCGAGCAGCGATTCTTCGATCAGCAGCTCGTTGGTGGGCGAGGCTTCCAGGCCGCGCTTGCAGATGGTTTCGAACTCTTCGGGGTTGTAGGCAATGCCACCGCCCGTGCCGCCCAGCGTGAAGCTGGGTCGGATCACAGTAGGGAAGCCCACGCTCTTTTGCACAGCCCAGGCTTCGTCCATGCTGTGGGCAATGCCCGAGCGCGCGGAGCCCAGACCGATCTTGGTCATGGCGTCCTTGAACTTCAGGCGGTCTTCGGCCTTGTCAATGGCTTCGGGCGTGGCGCCAATCAACTCAACCTTGTACTTGTCGAGCACGCCGTTGCGCCAAAGGTCCAGCGCGCAGTTCAGCGCCGTCTGGCCGCCCATGGTGGGCAGGATGGCGTCAGGGCGCTCCTTGGCGATGATCTTCTCGACCGTCTGCCAGGTGATGGGCTCGATGTAGGTGACGTCGGCGGTGGCCGGGTCGGTCATGATCGTCGCGGGGTTGCTGTTGATCAGGATGACCTTGTAGCCCTCTTCGCGCAGGGCCTTGCAGGCCTGCACGCCGGAGTAGTCGAACTCGCAGGCCTGGCCGATGATGATCGGGCCGGCGCCGATGATGAGGATCGATTTGAGGTCTGTGCGCTTTGGCATTATTTCTTCTCCATCAGCGCGGTGAAGCGGTCAAACAGGTAGGCGATGTCGTGCGGGCCGGGCGATGCCTCGGGGTGGCCCTGGAAGCAGAACGCAGGCTTGTCGGTGCGCTCAAGGCCTTGCAGCGTGCCGTCGAACAGGCTGATGTGCGTGGGGCGCAGTGTGGCGGGCAGCGAGGCCATGTCCACGGCAAACCCGTGGTTCTGGCTGGTGATGCTCACGCGGCCGTTGTCCAGGTCTTTCACCGGGTGGTTGGCGCCGTGGTGGCTGTTGTCCATCTTGAATGTCTTGGCGCCACTGGCCAAGGCCATGATCTGGTGGCCCAGGCAGATGCCGAAGGTGGGCACGCCCGCTTCGACGATCTGGCGGGTGGCTTCGATGGCGTAGTCGCAGGGCTCTGGGTCGCCAGGGCCGTTGGACAGGAACACGCCGTCCGGCTTCATGGCCAGCACGTCCGCCGCAGGCGTCTTGGCGGGCACCACGGTGAGCTTGCAGCCACGCTCGGCCAGCATGCGCAGGATGTTTTTCTTGACGCCAAAGTCGTACGCCACCACATGGAAGCGCGGCGCAGCCTGTGTGCCATAGCCGTCGCCCAGCTTCCACTCGGTCTGGTCCCAGGTGTAGGTCGCAGGGGTGGTCACCACTTGGGCCAGGTCCAGGCCCTTCATGCTGGGCGCAGCCTTGGCCGCGGCCAGGACTTCGTCGATGCGCGCCTGCGTCACAGCCTCACCGGCTGCGAGGCCCAGGATGGCGCCGTTCTGCGCACCCTTGTCACGCAGCAGGCGGGTGAGCTTGCGGGTGTCGATGTTGGCAATGGCCACCGTCTTTTCGCGCACGAGGTACTGCGAAAGCGTTTCGGTGGATCGGAAGTTGCTGGCCAGAAGGGGCAGGTCTTTGATGATCAGACCTGCTGCATGGACCTTGTCGGCTTCGATGTCTTCCGCATTGACGCCGTAATTGCCGATGTGCGGATACGTCAGGGTGACGATCTGCTGGCAGTAGCTGGGGTCGGTGAGGATTTCCTGGTAGCCGGTGACGGCGGTGTTGAACACCACTTCACCGACCGTGGTGCCGGTGGCACCGATCGAGTTACCGATAAAGACCGTGCCGTCTGCGAGCGCCAGGATGGCGGGCGGGAAGTTTCCCTTGAGAGACAAAAGCACTGGGTTCTCCGGATGGTTACGGTCGCCCGGCGCCTGCAGACCACTCGCACACTCGAAGCGCGATGGTGCCAATGGCTGCTCTCAGATGGGTTGTTGCTTTGGGTGCGGTCGGGCGACGCTGTTGCGAGAAAAGCTCCCGATTATACCCTCCGTCGCTGACACCTCCGCAATGCACGCCTTGCATAACCCCGATACCAGGGTCTATGACCTGCGAGCCCCAAGCTCGCCTTGGACGCCCACAGCACCGATGCGGGCGCAGACAGCGTCAGCGCCCTGCTCCGCTCGCGTGCAGGCAAATGGCCGCAGCCGCCGCCACATTGAGCGACTCCTCGCCACCGGGCTGGGCAATGCGGATGCGCAAAGAAGCCCTATCTTCCAGGGCCGGGCTGACGCCCTGCCCTTCGTGGCCCATCACCCAGGCGCAGGGCCAGGGCAAGGCAGCGCGGTGCAAGAATTCACCCGCGTGCGAGCTGGTGACCAGCAGCGGCACCTGGAGGGCGGCGAGGTCGTCCAGCGCCAGCCCCTCGATCAGGTCAAGTGCGAAATGCGCCCCCATGCCAGCCCGCAAGACCTTGGGCGACCACAGCGCGGCACTGCCCTTGATGGCGGCCACCTGGCGAAACCCGAACGCCGAGGCGCTGCGCAGGATGGAGCCCACATTGCCCGCGTCCTGCACCCTGTCCAGCACCACGGTGGCGGCATCGGGCCGGAGTGATGCCGGTGCGGGCAGGTCCAGGATGAAGCCCATCGCGGCGGGCGACTCCAGCCCGCTCACGTCTGCAAACAGTGCATCCGCAAGAACTATGAATTTTGTAGCTGCCCGGGCATATTCCACCTGCGCCTGCGTCCAAAAAGACTCAGAAAACACCGCCACCGATGCCCGCAGCCCCCGCGCCAGCGCGGCGCGGCACAGATGGTCTCCTTCGAGCCAGACACGGCCCTGCTTGCGGTACGCCGTCGTGTCCTGGGCCAAACGGCGCAAATCCTTGACGAAAGCGTTATCGCGGGAATGGATGGCGGTGACGGACGAGGAGGTCATGGCAAATTTTCAGCGCCCGGTCAGGATCCGGCGCGCAGGTTCTGGGCCACAGGCGCAAACGAGCGCCGGTGGTGAATGCAGGCACCGTGCTCGCGCAAGGCCGCCATGTGCACGGCCGTGCCGTATCCCTTGTGGCCGGCAAAGCCGTACTGGGGAAACTCATCATGCACCTGCGCGCACCAGCGGTCGCGGTGCACCTTGGCAAGGATGGAGGCTGCCGAGATGGCCGGCACCAGCGCATCGCCCTTGACGATGGCCTCCGCCGGAACATCCAGCACGGGCAGCCGGTTGCCATCCACCAGCACCATCGCCGGTTTGAGCCGCAGCCCCATGACGGCACGGCGCATGGCCAGCAGCGTGGCCTGCAGGATGTTGAGCTGGTCGATCTCTTCGACACTGGCCTCGGCAATGCTGCAGCACAGGGCCTTGGCGCGGATCTCGTCGTAAAGCTTTTCACGCCGCGCGGCCGTGAGCTTCTTGGAGTCGGCCAAGCCTGCAATCGGGTGCAGGTCGTCCAGGATCACAGCCGCTGCCACCACGGGCCCGGCCAGGGGACCACGGCCGGCCTCGTCCACGCCAGCCACGAGGCCGGGCGGATGCCAGGGCAGGCAGGCCTGCTCAGGCAGCGGGAGCGAGGATTTTCTGGATCGCATCGGCAGCCAGTTGAGGAGTGTTGCGCAGCAGGCTCTCGTGCAGCGCCGTAAAGCGCTGCTCCAGGGTCGCAATTTTGGGGGGATCTTGGCGCTTTGCATCCAGCCAGTCCAAGGTGGCTGCGCAGAGGGCCTGGGGCGTCGCGGCGTCCTGGATCAGCTCGGGCACCACAAACTCGCGGCACAAGATGTTGGGCAGGCCCACCCAGGGCTGCAGTTGCTTGCGGCGCATGAGCCACCAGCTCAGGGGGTGCATGTGGTAACCGATGACCATGGGCCGCTTGAAGAGCGCGGCCTCCAGCGTCGCGGTGCCGCTGGCGATCAAGGTGGCGTCACAGGCCGCGAGCACCGTGTGCGACTGGCCTGTGGTGATCCGCAGGGCATCACCCAGACCACAGGCGCGCGCCACCTGCTCGATGCGGTCACGCAGTGCAGGCACCGCAGGCACTATCAATTTAATAGCTGGTCGCGCTTTAAGCACCAGCGCTGCAGCCTCAAAGAAGGGCCGCGCGATGTACTGGATCTCGGAAGAGCGGCTCCCCGGCAGGATGGCCAGAACTTCGTCTTCATCCCTCAGGCCCAGCTGAGCGCGCGCGGCCGTACGGTCCGGCACCATGGGAATCACGCCCGCCAGAGGGTGGCCCACGTAGGTGGCGGCTATGCCGTGCTGCGCGAGCAACTCTGGCTCGAACGGGAAGATGCAGAGCACATGGTCCGCGCTGCGGCGGATCTTTTCGACGCGGTCTGCACGCCAGGCCCAGATGGACGGACACACGAAATGCACGGTCTTGATGCCCGCAGCGCGCAAATCGGCCTCCAGGCCCAGGTTGAAATCCGGCGCATCCACGCCGATGAATACATCGGGGCGGTCTTTGAGCAGGCGTTCGCGCAGCTGCTTGCGGATGCGCAGCAACTCCCGCAACCGGCGCAGCACCTCCATGCTGTAGCCGTGTACCGCCAGTTTGTCACTGGGCCACCAGGCAGCAAAGCCACGGCGCGCCATCTGCGGCCCGCCAATGCCGCTGGATTGGAGCCCCGGCCAATGCGCCTGCATGCCGTCGATCAGCAAGCCCGCCAGCAAGTCGCCCGACGTCTCGCCCGCCACCATCGCGACGCGGGGGGAATCTGCCATCGCCCAGCCCTCAGCGCGCAATGCCGCGCGTGGCGTCGGCCAGGAACTGCTCCATCATCGCCGCGTCGTCGCTGGCCTGCGGCGCGGACTGCGCCAGCTCTGCAATGGCTGCGCGCGCGGCCTCCAGCGTGAGGCCCTGGCGATAGATCAGCTTGTGCATCTGCTTGACCGCCGCAATGCGCTCGGCCGAAAAGCCACGCCGGCGCAGCCCCACCACGTTGTAGCCGCGCACGGCCAAGGGGTTGCCATCCACCAGCATGAAAGGTGGCACGTCCTGCGACACGGCGCTGGCAAAGCCCACCATCGCATGGGCACCAATCTTGACGAACTGGTGAATGCCGGTGAGCCCGCCCACCGTCACCCAATCGCCCAGGTGCACATGCCCTGCCAGCGTGGTGTTGTTCGCCAGCGTAGTGTGGTTGCCCACATGGCAATCGTGGGCGATGTGGGTGTACGCCATGATCCAGTTGTCATGGCCCACGGTGGTGATGCCACCAGCCTGGGGCACGCCCAGGTTCAGTGTGCAGAACTCGCGGATGGTGTTGCGGTCGCCGATGACCAGTTCGGTCGGCTCGCCCGCGTACTTCTTGTCCTGCGGGATGGCGCCGATGGAATTGAACTGGAAGATGCGGTTGTCAGCACCAATCGTGGTGTGCCCATCGATCACACAGTGCGCGCCGACCGTGGTGCCCGCACCAATGGTCACGTGTTCGCCAATGACCGTGTATGGCCCCACCGTGACCGTAGGGTCCAGGCGGGCACCGTCCGCAACCAGGGCTGTGGGGTGGATATTGCTCACGATCCAACAGGTCTGAACCGGTCAACCCACAGCGCGCATGGTGCACATGAGTTCGGCCTCGCAAGCCACCTCTTCGCCCACGCTGGCCACGCCCTTGAACTTCCAGATGCCGCCGCGCACGCGGTCGATGGTGATGGTCAGGACCAGCTGGTCGCCCGGCTCCACGGGGCGCTTGAAACGCGCGCCATCGATACCGACAAAGTAGTAGATGTTGTTCTCATCGGGCACCTTGCCCATTGCGTCAAAGGCCAGCAAACCGGCGGCCTGGGCCAATGCCTCCAGGATCAACACACCCGGCATCACCGGACGGCCGGGGAAATGCCCCATGAAATAGGGCTCGTTGAACGTGACGTTCTTGATGGCCTTGATGCGGGTGTTGCTCTCCAACTCGATCACCTTGTCCACCAGCAAAAACGGGTAGCGGTGGGGCAGTTGTTTGAGAATTGCGTGAATATCCATCATCGAGTTGTTCTTCCGTTCATGCTGCCTTGAGGGCCAGCTCCAGCGCCTTGATGCGCTCGCGCAGGCTGTGCAATTGTTTGAGTGTGGCAGCGTTTTTTTCCCAGCGCGCATTGTCGTCGATGGGGAACATGCCGGTGTACTGGCCAGGCCGGGTGAGAGAGCGGGTGACCACCGTCGCGGCCGAGATGTGCACGTTGTCGGCCAGTTCCAGGTGCCCCAACACAATGGCGCCGCCGCCCACGGTGCAATGCGCCCCGATGGTGGCACTGCCCGCGACACCCGCGCACCCGGCCATGGCCGAGTGCTTGCCGATGCGCACGTTGTGGCCGATCTGGATCAGGTTGTCGAGCTTCACGCCGTCTTCGATCACCGTGTCTTGCAGCGCACCCCGGTCAATGCAGGTGTTGGCCCCGATCTCGACATCGTCTCCGATGCGCACGGCACCGAGTTGCTCGATCTTGACCCATCGCCCGCTCTCCGGCGCAAAACCAAAACCATCGGCCCCGATGACCACGCCCGCATGGACGATGCAACGCGCACCGACATGGCAGTCCTCGCCCACGGTGACGCGGGACTTGAGCACAGTGTCCGCACCGATGCTTGCACCGCGCTCGACCACGCACAGCGGGCCGATGGTGGCCGAGGGGTGCACCTGCGCCGTGGGATCGACCACTGCACTGGGGTGAACACCCGATGGCCGCGCGGGCGCATTGCACTGGCGCCACAACTGGGTGGCGCGGGCAAAGTACACATACGGGTTGTCGGCCACGATGCATGCGCCGCGCGCCAGTGCGGCATCACGCATGGCAGGCGCCACAATGACACAGGCCGCCCGGGAGGCGGCCAGTTGCTGTTGGTAGCGCGGGTTGCTCAGAAAACTGAGGTCTCCCGGGCCTGCAACCTCCAGTGGCGCGATGCGGGCGATGGCGGTTTCCCGCGCTCCCCCTTCCAGCGAACCACCGAGCGCATCAACGATGTGCCCGAGAAGCAAGCTGCTCACGCGCCACCTGTCCTGCGCAGCGGCTTACTTGGTTGCAGCAGCGGCATTCAGGGCCTTGATCACCTTGTCGGTGATGTCGTGCTTGGGATTGATATAGACGGCCTCTTGCAGGATCACGTCGTACTTCTCGGCCTCAGCCACCTGCTTGACCACCTTGTTGGCGCGCTCCAGCACTTGCGACAGCTCTTCGTTCTTGCGGGCGCTCAGGTCTTCCTGGAATTCACGGCGCTTGCGCTGGAAGTCGCGGTCCTGATCCACCAGTTGGCGTTGGCGCGCGGTACGCTGGCTCTCGGCCATGGTGGGCGCTTCACGTTCAAACTTGTCGCTGGCGGTCTTCAGGGTATTGCCCATGTCCACCAGTTCTTTCTCGCGGCGGGAGAACTCCTGCTCCAGCTTGGCCTGCGCAGCCTTGGCTGTGGTGGCTTCCCGGAAGATGCGATCGGTGTTGACGAAACCGGCTTTGAACTCTTGCGCTTGTGCAGGGGCTGCGATGGCGACGGCGCCCAGCAGCAAGGCCACGGAGAGATGGCGAGAAAAGGATTTCATTAGAAAGACGTTCCAATCTGGAATTGCAGTTTCTGGATTCTATCGCCGGCGAACTTGCGCACCGGCTGCGCAAACGCCAAACGCAAGGGGCCAAGTGGCGAAATCCAGCTCAGACCCAAGCCCACGGATGCACGCATGTCACTGAAGGTAACTTTGTCGTTTTCGCCGTACACATTGCCCACGTCCAGGAACGTGAACACACGCAGGGTCCGGTCATTGCCAGCACCCGGGAACGGAGCAATCAGCTCGGTGTTCAGTGTGATCTTCTTGGGGCCGCCCAAGGAAGCACCGGTCACATCACGCGGGCCGAGGGTACCCTGGTCGAAACCACGCACCGAGCCCAGACCGCCGGAGTAGAAGTTCTTGAACACCGGGAATGGGCGGCCGTTCAAGCCCTTGCCGTAACCGGCCTCGCCATTGAAGGCAATGGTGAAGCGCTTGTTGAGCGGGATGTACTGTTGGTACTGGTAGTTGGCCCGCACATAGCGTGCATCGCCCGCCACAGACCATTCGGAATTGAGGCGCTGGTAGCGGCCGGAGTTGGGCGCCAGAGCGCTGTCCCGATCGTCGCGGGACCAGCCCACGGTCAATGGAATCGACGTGCTGCTGTAGCCAAACTTGTCGGCATAGAACAGGTAGGTGGCCGGAATGTTCGTGCCGGGCTTGATGCGGGTCTGCTCCAGCCCGCCGCCAAAGAACACCGTGTCGGTCTCGCTGAAAGGCACGCCAAAACGCACCGAGGTCCCAGTGGTAACCAGCTGGTAGTTGCCGCCTTGGTCTTCGTAAGGCTTGTCAGTGCGGTAGTACACATCGAGCGTGCGCGAGATGCCTTCTGGCGTGAAGTACGGGTTGGTGGTGCTGAAGACCAGAGTGCGCCGGTACTTGCTGGTGTTGACGTCGATGCCCAGGTAGTTGCCCGAGCCAAAGATGTTTTCCTGCTTGATACCAAACGAGAGCGACGCCTTTTCGGCGCTGGAGAAGCCCACACCCAGTTGCAGCGAACCTGTGGGCTTTTCAGCCACGTTGATCACCAGATCGACCTGGTCGGGAGAGCCAGGCACTTCCTGCGTTTCCACGTTCACTTCCGTGAAGAAGCCCAGACGGTCCACGCGGTCGCGAGACAGGCGGATCTTGTCGCCGTCGTACCAGGAGGCCTCGTATTGGCGGAACTCACGGCGAATGACTTCGTCACGCGTGCGGTTGTTGCCACTGACGTTGATACGGCGCACATAAGCGCGGCGTGCCGGTTCGGCTTGCAGCACAAAATTGACGCGATTGTTCTCGCGGTCGATTTCGGGCACAGCCTCCACGCGGGCAAATGCAAAACCAAACCGAGCGAAATACTCGGAGAAGGCCTTGGTGGTTTCGGTCACCTGGTCCGCGTTGTAGGGCTCGCCGGGGCGGATGGTCACCAGCGACTTGAATTCGTCCTCACGGTCCAGGTAGTTGCCTTCGAGTTTGACGCCCGACACCACATACCGCTCGCCTTCCGTCACATTGACGGTGATGGAGATGTCCTGCTTGTCCGGAGAGATGGCGACCTGCGTCGAGTCCACACGGAACTCCAGGTAGCCTCGCTGCAGGTAATAGGAGCGCAGGGTTTCAAGGTCGGCATTGAGCTTGGTGCGCGAGTAGCGATCAGACTTGGTGTACCAGCTCAGCCAGCCCCCCGTGTCCTGGTCGAACAGGCCCTTGAGCGTGGATTCGCTGAACGCCTTGTTGCCCACAATGCGCACTTCCTTGATGCGTGCAGGCTCACCTTCCGTGATCGTGAAGGTCAGGTTCACCCGGTTGCGCTCGATGGGCGTCACCGTGGTCACCACCTCGGCGCCATACAGGCTCTTGTTGATGTACTGGCGCTTGAGCTCTTGTTCAGCGCGGTCGGTCAGCGCCTTGTCATACGGGCGGCCTTCCGTCAGGCCCACTTCACGCATGGCCTTTTTGAGAGCATCTTTGTCGAATTCGCGGGCACCGGCAAAGTCCACATCAGCGACGGTGGGGCGCTCTTCAACCACCACCACCAGCACATTGCCGCTGGCCTCCAGGCGCACATCCTTGAAGAGTCCCAGACCGAACAACGCACGGATTGCGGCAGCGCCTTTTTCGTCGTTGTAGTCGTCACCGACCCGCAGGGGCATGGATGCAAACACGGTGCCGGGCTCCACACGCTGCAAGCCTTCCACGCGAATGTCCTGCACCTTGAATGGCTCCAGAGCCCATGCCGCATTGGCGACAAAAATCATGGCTGCAACGGCCGATGCAGTACGCACGCCCAGGCGATTGATGTGTTTTTTCATGAATGAAGCGGGAGCCGCAGTTGCAGGGCAAGCGCGGCAAAAGTGTTAGCCAAAGAGCCGGGTGATATCGTTGAACAGGGCTATGGACATCATGACCAGCAGGACTGCAACGCCTCCACGCTGCAGCCGCTCCATCCATGCGTCCGACACGCCCCTGCCCGTGACACCCTCCCAAAGATAATACATCAGGTGCCCACCGTCCAAGACAGGCAGCGGCAGCAGGTTCAGCACCCCCAGGCTCACGCTGATCAGGGCCAGAAAAATGAGGTATTGCGTCAGCCCCATGCTGGCCGAGCGGCCTGCATAGTCGGCGATGGTCAAGGGCCCACTCAGGTTCTTGAGCGACGCCTCGCCGATCACCATGCGCCCCATCATGCGCAAGGTGAGCAACGACACGTCCCAGGTCTTCACCACGCCGCCCCACAGGCCATCGACCAAGCCGTAGTCCACCGTCACGAACTCCGGCGCAGCCCCTACATAGGCACCAATGCGCCCCACCGTGTTGCCAGGTTCGATCACGGCATCAGGCAACACGTCCAGCGTGATCACCTGACCGCCGCGCTCCACGCGCCAGGGCTGCGCCACCGGCTCATTGCCACGCACCGACTGCCGGATCAGCTCACGCAGCTGCTGGCCGTCCACAACATCGGTCTGGCCCACCTTGAGCACCAGATCGCCGGCGCGCAGGCCGGAGCGCTCGGCAGCGCTTTGCGCCATGACCTCGCCCAGCACGGGGCGGGTCCAGGGACCCAGGATGCCGACCTTGCGGAACAGCTGGGCGTCAGCCTCACGGCTGTCGATGCGGGACATGTCGAGAACCACCTCACGGTGGCCTGCACCCTGGGCAGATTGCACATCAAGGCGAACATTGAGCCCCTCGAGTGCACCACGGGTCAGCAGCCACCGCAGGTCTTCAAACGAACGCACCGGCTCCAGGTCTTCTGCCCCCAATGCGGCGCGCTCTACCAGTTCACCGCCCCGCAAACCGGCACTTTGCGCCACCGAGCCTGCGACCGGGCTCGCCAGAATGGCCCGGGGTTCTTCCACCCCGTTCCAGTTCACCACCGAGTACAGCAGCACTGCCAGCAACAAATTGGCGATGGGCCCGGCGGCAACGATGGCTGCACGCGACCGCAGGGGCTGGGTATTGAAGGCCAGGTGTCGCTCCTCTGCGGCGACAGGCGCTTCACGCTCGTCCAGCATGCGCACATAGCCCCCCAGGGGAAACGCACCGATCACGAACTCCGTAGAAGACCCCTGCGGCTGCCAGCGCAGCAACGGCTTGCCAAAGCCCACCGAGAACCGCAGCACCTTGACCCCACAGGCCACCGCCACGCGGTAGTGCCCATATTCGTGCACCGCAATCAACAGACCGAGGGCCACAATGAAGGCAGCGATGGTGAGCAGCATGGATGGATAGTTCCTGAACGGGACGGCAATCAGGCAGCCAGACGGCCCGCCACATGTTCTGCCGCATGGCGGGCCTGGGTATCCAGATCCAGCAATGCAGCCAGCGAATCGGGCTTGGAGGGCGAAACGGCGTCCAAAGTTGCAAGGTTGACCGAGTGAATATGGTCAAAACGCAGCCGTCCGGACAAAAAGGCGCCCACAGCCACCTCGTTCGCCGCATTCAGCACGGCAGTGGTCCCCTCGGCCGCCTTCAATGCCTGCCAGGACAGGTGCAGACCTGGGAAGCGAACGGCGTCCGCGTCTTCAAACGCGAGGGCGCTCAGGGTCGAGAAATCCAGCTTGCTGGCCCCGCTGGTGATGCGCTCGGGCCAGGACAGGCCGCAGGCAATCGGCACGCGCATGTCAGGGGTACCCAACTGCGCCAGGATGGAGGCATCCTTGAACTGCACCATGGAGTGGATGATCTGCTGCGGGTGGATGACCACCTTGATCTGGTCTGGGTGCAGGTCAAACAGCCAGCGGGCCTCGATAACCTCCAGCGCCTTGTTCATCATCGTGGCCGAATCCACGGAAATCTTGCGTCCCATCGAGAAGTTGGGGTGCGCACAGGCCTGGTCAGGGGTGATCTGTGACAGCGTGGACGGGTCCCGCTGGCGGAACGGGCCGCCCGAAGCCGTTAGCAGGATGCTGTCCACGCGGTCAGACCAGGTGGCAGGGTCTTCTGGCAGGCACTGAAAGATGGCCGAGTGTTCGCTGTCAATGGGCAGCAACGTGGCGCCACCGTCGCGCACGGTCTGCATGAACAACCCGCCGCCCACCACCAGGGCCTCCTTGTTCGCCAGCAGCAATCGCTTGCCCGCACGGGCCGCAGCCAGACAGGGCGCAAGACCGGCCGCCCCCACGATGGCAGCCATCACGGCATCCACATCATCGTGCGACGCTATCATTTCAAGAGCATCTTGCGCTTGAATGACTTGCGTTGGAAGGCCATTTGCCTGCAATTTTTCAGCCAAGACAGCCGCATGCGGAGCGCTGGCCATCACCGCATAACGCGGGCGAAACTGCGCGCACTGCGCCAGCAAAAGATCCACTTGCGTCGCCGCACTCAGGGCAAACACCTCGAAGCGCTCGGGGTGGCAGGCCACCACATCCAGCGTGCTGGTCCCGATGGAGCCGGTGGAACCGAGAACGGTGAGTCGTTGTTTCTTCATAGGGTTGTCAGGCTCGTGAGCATCATGGCCAGGGGCAGTGTGGGCAACAAGGCATCCACGCGGTCGAGCACGCCGCCGTGCCCTGGCAACAGGCCACTGCTGTCCTTGACTCCTGCGCTGCGCTTGATGAGCGACTCCACCAGGTCACCCGACACGCTCATGGCCACCATGAACAACGCCGCAATCACCAGCAACCACCAGCCCTGCTGCGCCATGCGGCTGTAAAAACTGGGCACCGACGCCTGCCAGTGGGCATCCGCCAATACCCAGACGAAGGCCATCACCATCACCCCTGCCAGGCCGCCCCATACACCTTCCCAGCTCTTGCCGGGGCTGATCGAGGGCGCCAGCTTGCCCTTGGTAAACCGCAACCCGAATGCGCGCCCCGCAAAGTAGGCAAAGATGTCCGCCACCCACACCAGCAGCAGCACCGACAGCAAAAAGTTGATGCCCACATTGCGGGCCTGCACCACGGCCAGCCACGCGAGCCACAAGGCGAGCACGCCAGCCACCAGACGCACACCGGCTGGTATGCGGGGCCAGCCGGGCACTCCGGCCTTGAGCAGCCAGGCAGCCGCCAGAACCCACAGCCCGCCGCCCACCACCCAGAGGGCTGTCAACGGACGATCCACCCAGCCCAACGCCCACGACCCAGCACACAAGGCCACACAGGCCACACCCACGGCCACGGAGCCCGCCTGGCCAAAACCGCTCAGACGCCCCCATTCCCAGGCACCGGCAGCCATCAAAACCAGCACCACCAGCGTGAACGGGACGGTGTTGGCGTAGAAAAGCGCCGGCAGCAAAATGACCAGCAGAACCAAGGCGGTGATGACGCGCTGTTGAAGCATGGGGGCTTTCAGAACCTGTTCAGGTTCTCAACCCGGCATCGGATCAGGATGCGCGGACAGAATCTGTTCAGAGGTTTTGCCAAAACGGCGCTCGCGGCGGCTGAAGGCGTCAATGGCTTCGTCCAAGGCGGACTCATCGAAATCGGGCCACAACCGGTCGCTGAAGAAAAACTCGGAGTATGCCGACTGCCAGAGCAAAAAGTTGCTGATCCGCATCTCTCCCCCGGTGCGGATCACCAGATCGGGATCTGGCACATGGGCGAGGCCCATCGCGCTGTGCAGACTGGCCTCCGTGATGGGCTCACCCCGCGCAGCCAGCGACGCAGCCGCCTGGGCGATGTCCCAACGGCCTCCGTAGTTGAAGCAGACGTTGAGCACCAGGCGCGTGTTGTTCGCCGTGGCCGCTTCGGCCTGACCCAGACCGTCTCGTACCTTGGGCGAAAGGCTGTCCCGCTCGCCCACAAAATGAAGGCGCACACCGTCCTTCTTGAGCTGCGGCACCTCGCGCGCCAAGGCCATCGCCAGCAGTTCCATGAGGCCGGAGACCTCGTCGGCAGGGCGATTCCAATTTTCAGAAGAGAAGGCAAAAACGGTGAGCACACGCACGCCGCGCTGCACGCAAGCGCGTGCGCAGCGGCGCAGTGAGTCAACCCCTTGTTTATGGCCCGCCAGGCGCGGCAAAAAGCGGCGCGTGGCCCATCGGCCGTTGCCATCCATGACGATGGCAATGTGGTGCGGAACCACCGGAGATGCAGACATGGAAATGTTCAAGCCCTGGGGGCTCAAACCGCCATGATTTCCTGCTCTTTGGCCGCCACCAGCGCATCGATCTCGGCGATGTGCTTGTCGGTGAACTTTTGCACGTCGGTTTCGGCGCGCTTCTGGTCATCTTCGGACGCGAGCTTGTCCTTGACCAGCTTCTTGACGGACTCGTTGGCATCGCGGCGCAGGTTGCGCACGGCGATCTTGGCGCTCTCGCCCTCGTTGCGAGCGAGCTTGGTCATTTCCTTGCGGCGCTCTTCGCTCATCGGGGGCATGGGCACGCGGATCAGGTCGCCCATGGAAGCCGGGTTCAAACCCAGGTCGCTTTCGCGAATGGCCTTTTCAATCTTGGCGCCCATGCCCTTTTCCCAGGGCTGCACGCTGATAGTGCGCGAGTCGATCAGCGCCACGTTGGCCACCTGGCTCAGAGGCACCATGGAGCCGTAGTACTCCACTTGCACCGTATCGAGCAGTGCGGGGTTGGCACGGCCCGTGCGGATCTTCTGCAGGTTGTTCTTGAACGCTGTGATGGACTGGTCCATCTTGGTTTCAGCGGTTTTCTTGATGTCGGCAATCGTCATGTTTTCTCCTGGGGCCGACCCGCATCCGGTGCGGGTCCATCCATCGTGATCAAGCGTAAACCAGCGTACCCTCGTCCTCGCCCATCACCACGCGCTTCAGGGCGCCATGCTTGATGATCGAGAACACCTTCACCGGCAGCTTCTGGTCGCGGCACAAGGCAAAAGCGGTCGCATCCATGATGCCCAGGTTGCGGGACATGGCCTCGTCAAAACTCAGCTTGGTGTAGCGCGTGGCGGTGGGGTCCTTCTGGGGGTCGGCAGTATAAACGCCGTCCACCTTGGTGGCCTTGAGCACCAGCTCGGCCCCGATCTCCGCACCGCGCAACGCTGCGGCGGTGTCCGTGGTGAAAAAGGGATTGCCCGTGCCTGCGGCAAACACAACGACCTTGCCCTCTTCGAGGTATTGCAAGGCCTTGGGGCGCACATAGGGCTCAACCACCTGCTCGATGGCGATGGCGGACATCACGCGGGCCACCAGGCCCTGCTTGTCCATGGCATCGGCCAGGGCCAGGGCGTTCATCACGGTGGCCAGCATGCCCATGTAGTCGGCAGTGGCACGGTCCATACCGACCGAGCCCCCGGCGACGCCACGGAAGATATTGCCCCCACCGATCACCACGGCCACCTGGACACCCAGGCGGGTCACTTCGGCGATCTCCTCGACCATGCGCACGATGGTGGCGCGGTTGATACCGAAGGAGTCATCCCCCATCAGCGCCTCACCAGACAGCTTGAGCAGAATGCGCTTGTGGGCTGGTGCGGCGTGGGACATGGGAAATCTCTCCGGTAAGTGGTGCGAGGCTTGGGTGGGGTGGTTACTGCAGGGAACGATCAGGCAGCGGCCTTGGCGGCAGCCACCTGGGCAGCCACTTCAGCAGCGAAGTCGTCGACCTTCTTCTCAATGCCTTCGCCCACCACGTACAGGGTGAAGCCCTTCACGTTGGTGTTGGCGGCCTTGAGCATCTGGGCCACGGTTTGCTTGCCGTCGGCCGCCTTCACGAAGACCTGGTCGGCCAGCGAGACTTCCTTGAGGTACTTCTGCACAGCGCCGTCGATGCGCTTGGCCGTGATTTCGGCGCTTTGTGCGGGCTTGCCAGCTGCCACGAGTTCCTTGTTGGCTTCGTCGGCCTTGCCTTCAGCCACCGAGCGCTCTTTGGCGATCAGGTCGGCGGGCACGTCGGCGCTGGTCAGGGCCACGGGCTTCATGGCGGCCACGTGCATGGCGACGTCCTTGGCGGCAGTGGCGTCGCCGTCGAACTCGACGACCACACCAATGCGCGAGCCGTGCAGGTAGGCAGCCAGGTTGGAGCCGCTGAAGCGCTTGAAGCGGCGGAACGACATGTTCTCGCCGATCTTGCCGATCAGGCCCTTACGCACATCTTCCAGCGTGGGGCCGAAGCTGTCTTGCTCGTAGGGCAGCGCACCCAGGGCTTCCACCGTGGCGGGGTTGTGCAGTGCCACCAGCTTGGCAGCGGCGTTGGCCATGGCGATGAAGCTGTCGTTCTTGGAGACGAAGTCGGTTTCGCTGTTGACTTCGACCAGAGCACCGGTCGTGCCGTCGATGTAGCTGGCGACCACGCCTTCCGCCGTGACGCGCGATGCGGCCTTGCCAGCCTTGGTGCCCAGCTTGACGCGCAGCAGCTCTTCCGCCTTGGCCATGTCGCCGTCGGCTTCGGTCAGTGCCTTCTTGCATTCCATCATGGGGGCATCGGTCTTGCCACGCAGTTCAGCCACCATGCTTGCGGTAATTGCAGCCATCTTTATTCCTTCAGTGTTCAGTTCAGTCAGTTCAGATTCGGGCTAAAAAAAAGGGGGCTCACCAGGGGCCCCGCTTTTGTTCGCGACGGATCGCGCAGCCGGGCTATCAGGCAGCGGCTTCTTGCACTTCCACGAATTCGTCGGTGCTCTCGCCAGCGGCGGCCTTCACGACTTCGTTCACGGCGTTGGCGCGGCCTTCGATGATCGCGTCAGCGATGCCACGGGCATACAGCGTCACGGCCTTGGCCGAGTCGTCGTTGCCGGGGATCACGTAGTCAATGCCTTCGGGCGAGTGGTTGGTATCCACCACACCGATCAGCGGAATGCCCAGCTTCTTGGCTTCAGCCACGGCGATCTTGTGGAAGCCCACGTCGATGATGAAGATGGCGTCGGGCAGAGCAGCCATATCCTGGATGCCGCCGATGTCCTTTTCGAGCTTTTCGATTTCGCGGGAGAACGTCAGTTGCTCCTTCTTGCTCAGGTTTTCGAGGCCAGCTTCTTGCTGGGCCTTCATGTCCTTCAGGCGCTTGATCGAAGTCTTCACGGTCTTGAAGTTCGTCAGCATGCCGCCCAGCCAGCGCTGGTCCACGAAAGGCACGCCAGCGCGTTGCGCTTCGGTGGCCAGGATTTCACGGGCTTGGCGCTTCGTGCCGACCATCAGGATCGTGCCGCGGTTGGCAGCCAGTTGCTTGGCGAACTTTTGGGCTTCCTGGAACAGTGGCAGCGACTTTTCCAGGTTGATGATGTGAATCTTGTTGCGATGGCCGAAGATGTAGGGGGCCATCTTGGGGTTCCAGAAGCGGGTTTGGTGACCGAAGTGGACACCGGCTTCCAGCATTTCGCGCATGGTAACGGACATAAAAATACTCCAAAGGTTAGGTCTAAAATCAGCCCCAATATTTGCAGTGCCGTGATCCTCACGAACACCGCAACACCTTGACAGGGCTGCTTTGCGATTGGTCTTGCCGCAGCGGCCACGCGGGTTGTGCAAACTTTGCACCACTGCGCTACTGCTCCCAGCAAAACCCAAAGATTCTAGCACACCCATGCTCCCTGACCTGATCGCCACCCGTGAGCAACTGCGGGACGGCGCCACCACCGCGCCCGCCGAGCTGGAGCGCTGCATCGACGCCGCCCAGGCTGCATCCAACACCCACAGCTTTGTCCGCACGCTGTTTGACGAAGCACGCACCACGGCGGTGCAGCCGGGTGTGGCCCAGTTGCCTCTTGCCGGACTGGCCGTGTCGGTGAAGGACTTGTTTGACATCGCCGGGCAACCGACTCCGGCGGGTTCTACCGCGCTCGCAGACGCTCCTGCAGCCGCCGAGGACTGCCCGGCTGTAGCCCGACTGCGCGCAGCGGGCGCCAGCCTGATCGGCCGCACCAACATGGTGGAATTCGCCTTCTCCGGCGTAGGCGTCAACCCCCACTACGGCACGCCCGCTGCCTGGGATAACCGGTTTGGCGCCCTGCCCGGCGCGCCCCGGGTGCCCGGCGGGTCTTCGTCCGGCGCTGGGGTGTCGGTGGCCACCGGCGCGGCGTTCATCGGGCTGGGGTCGGACACCGGAGGGTCCATCCGCATTCCCGCCGCCCTCAATGGCATTGTGGGTTTCAAGAACACGGCCCGGCTGGTGCCGACCGCAGGCGCCGTGCCGCTGTCCACCACCCTGGACACCGCCTGCGCCATCACGCGCACCGTGCGCGACGCCATCGTGGCGCACGAGGTGCTGGCCGCCCGGCGCGTGACGCGCAGCCTGGCGCCGCTGTCGCAATACCGGCTGGCCGTCCCATCCACCCTCCTCCTCGACGGGCTGGACACCACCGTGGCCCGCGCCTTTGAGCGCAGTGTGGAAGCCTTGCGCCAGGCGGGCGCCCAGATCGACACCATCGCCCTGCCCGCCGTGCTGGAGCAGCCCGCCTACGGCTTTGCCGCCCCCGAGGCCTACGCGTGGCACCGCGCGCTGCTGCAGCGCGCAGGCGACCGCTACGACCCCCGGGTGCGCATGCGCATCGAAAAAGGCGCCACGCTGATGGCCTGGGAATACATCGACCTGCTGCAGGCGCGCCAGCAATGGATTGCGCGCATGCTCGCCGACATGGAGCCCTACGACGCCCTGCTCTCCCCCACCGTGCCCATCGTGGCGCCACTGCTGGCCGATGTCGCCCCCGCAGATGGTGTGGACAAGGCCCAGGACGCAGCCCGCGATGCCGAGTTCTTCCGCGTGAACAACCTGCTGCTGCGCAACACCAGCGTGGTCAACCTGCTGGACGGCTGCGCGCTGTCCCTGCCCTGCCATGTGCAAGGGGAACTCCCGGTCGGGCTGATGGTCTGGCACGGGGCACTCCGGGATGACACGGTGCTCAACATCAGCCTGCAGATCGAGCAAACACTACAAAAATAATAGCTACCAGCGCATGATCCACTTGCGCTTGAAGCCAAAAACACCCAAATTCATGAAGATTGCCATCGTGGGCGCCGGCATTGTCGGCGTCACCACCGCGTACGAACTGGCCAGCGACGGCCACGAAGTCACGGTGTTTGAACAGCGCAGTGCGGCCGCCGAGGAGGCCAGCTTTGCCACTGCCGGGCTCCTGGCGCCCCACCTGCTCAGCCCCTGGGCGCTGCCGGGCTTCGGCCAGCCACTGCGGCTGATGGGCGCACAGGCCACCCTGCGCGTGGCAGGCGGCCTGACCCGTGCCAACTGGTCCTGGCTGCGGCGTTGGCGCAGCACGGCGCGCAGCAACAGCGCCCCGGCCGCTGCTGTCGAGCGCTTGGCGCAATACAGCCAGGCACGCCTGCAGGCCATTGCCAGCCAGCACGAGCTGGACTTTGAAGCCAGCGACGGCCGCCTGGTGCTGCTGCGCACGGAGGAAGACAGCGCCCGCCTGCAACCCGCGCTGCAAGTGCTGCGCGACAACGGCGTGGCCCTGCGCGAGATCGACGCCGATGCAGCACGCCAGATCGAGCCCGGCCTCTCGCCCGAGGCGCCGCTGGCGGGCGCCATCCACCTGCCCGATGCGCGCGCAGGCAACTGCCGGCTGTTCGCGCAGCTGCTGCGCCAGGGCATCCAGGGGGCGAGTGTGCAGTTTGTGTTCAACACCCGGGTGGACCGCGTCGGCACCAGCCCCACCGGCGTGGTGCTGCAGGGCGAAACAGACCTGCGCCGCTTTGATGCCGTGGTGCTGTGCGCGGGCATGGCATCGGCCACGCTGCTGCCCGCACTGGGCCTGGGCCTGCCCATGGCAGCCGTCTATGGCTACTCCGTGAGCGCCCCGCTGCGCGAATCCACCCACGCCCCGCGCGCCAGCGTGGTCGATGCGGGCCAGCAAATCTCCATCACCCGCCTGGGCCAGCGCGTGCGCATTGCCGGCGGCGCCGAACTGGCGGGGGCCGAGGCCGAGCACCACACCCCCACGTTGCAGCGTCTGTACCGCACGCTGAACGACTGGTTCCCCGGTGGCGCCCAGCTGTCATCCAACCTGCAGATCTGGCGCGGCGCGCGAACCATGCTGCCCGACGGTGCCCCGGTGGTGGGCGCCAGCGGCGTGCCGGGCCTGTGGCTCAACACCGGCCACGGCGCAGGGGGCTGGGCCCTGGCCTGCGGCAGTGCGCGGGCACTGGCCGACCTGATCGCGCAGCGCGAACCCGAGGTGCCGCTGGACGGGCTGGGCATGCGGCGGTTCTGACCCCACCTGGGATATTTTCAAAGCGGGAAGCGGCGGCGCACAATGGCAGGCGCCTGCCGTTTGCAGCGCCCCTGCCCTCGCCCCATGCACCGCATCGCCCCCCACCAGCCTCATCCCCTGTTCAACACAGCCGCCACACGCCGCCTGGAGAAAGCGGCGGCGGCCACCCTGCCCCCACATACCCTCATGCAACGCGCCGGCCTGGCCGTGGCGCAACTGGCCCAGGCATTGGCTCCGCACGCACGCACCGTTTGGATTGCCTGCGGCCCCGGCAACAACGGTGGTGACGGGCTGGAGGCCGCGATGCACCTGCAACGCAGTGGCCGCAAAGTGGTCGTGACCTGGCTGGGCCAGCCCGATACGGCCCCGGCCGACGCCAAGGCATCGTGGCAGCGCGCGCGGGATGCAGGCGTGGCCTGGGCAGACACAGCACCCGACGACCTGGATGCCAACGACTTGTGCATCGATGCACTGCTGGGCATTGGCGTCTCGTCTTCACCCGGCAGCGCTGCGCGCGCACCCGATGCCCGACTCCAGGCCTGTCTGCAAGCCCTGAACCACAGTCCGGCGCCCGTGCTGGCCGTGGACCTGCCCAGCGGGCTGGACGCAGACACCGGCCAGTTTGCTGCAGGCCTCACGCCCGATACCGCACCCCACCCGCACTACCTCCTCCGCCAGCGCACGCCCCCGCCACGCCACACGCTGAGCCTGCTCACCCTCAAGCCCGGCCTGTTCACCGCTGCCGGGCGGGACGCAGCAGGCCAAGTCTGGCTGGATGATCTGGGCGTAGAACCCGGGCATGAGCCGCCCAACGCCTGGCTCTCTGGCCCCGCCCTCCCTGCTCCCCGCGCCCATGCCAGCCACAAGGGCAGCTATGGCGATGTCGCCGTGGTGGGTGGCGAAGGTTTGGCAGCACGCGGCATGGGCATGGCGGGCGCCGCCTTGCTGGCCGCATCGGCTGCCCTGCACAGCGGTGCGGGCCGGGTGCTGGTGGCGCTGCTGGACGACGGGCATCTGCAACTGGACCCGCAGCAGCCTGAACTGATGCTGCGCCGCTTTGACGCGCTGGCGCTGGAGCAGCTCACCGTGGTCTGCGGCTGTGGCGGCGGCCAGGCCATCGCACACGTGCTGCCCGAAGTCATCCCCCGCGCAGCGCGCCTGGTGCTGGATGCCGATGCACTCAACACCATCGCCACCCAGGCCGCATTGCATGCGCTGGTGGTGGCACGTGGGCAGCATGGGCAGCCCACGGTCATCACCCCCCACCCGCTGGAGGCCGCGCGCCTGCTGGGCCTGACCACGGCCGAGGTCCAGGCCGACCGACTGGATGCCGCGCAACAACTTGCAGACCAGTTCAACTGCGTGGCTGTGCTCAAGGGTTCGGGTACCGTGATTGCCGCCCCCGACCGCGTCCCGGCCATCAACCCCACGGGCAATGCGCGGCTGGCCACGGCGGGCACGGGCGATGTGCTGGCGGGCATGGTGGGCGCGCACCTGGCCGCTGGCGCCAGCGCATGGCGTGCAGCGAGCGAAGCGGTGTACCAGCACGGACAGGCCGCAGATGCGTGGCCTGCGGGCCTGGCCCTTACCGCCAGCGCACTGGCCCGGCGCGTGGGCGGGTGACAGGGGTCAATCCAACAGCGTGACCTGCTTCAGCGGCTTGAGCACGCTCGACGGCATCATGCCAAAGGTCTGGCGGAACATGCGGCTGAAATGCGCCGAGTCCGCAAAGTCGCCGTGCAGCGCCGCATCCGTCAGGCGCGGGCTGACTGCCAGCCCGGCCATGGCCAGGCGCACTTGCGACCACACGCGGTAGCTGCGCAGGCTCACGCCCATTTCGGCGCGGAACAAATGGTTGAAGCGCGAGGCCGACAGCTGCACCCCGGACGCTAGCCCCGAACGCGCCAGACGCCCCTGCTCCTGCTGCGGGCGGCGCAGGGCATTCAGGCTATGGGCCACGCGCGGGTCCAGCGGAGGCGCCGCCTGCAGCAGATGGTGCTGAAGCAGGGCCGGTAGATCAAAGGCGCGCAGATGGCCCTCGATGGCCGCACGCGCACCCACCGGCGTTGCCACATCCAGCAGCACGCCACCCTGCTGCCGGAACACACTGCGCAGGCTGCGCGCCTCCGGCGAGTCGGGCTCCAGGTACACCAGCGCCACCACTTCACCGCAGGGGTCGAACAGATGCTCCACCCCGGCATCCACCAGCGCGCTGTGGCAGGTCTCCATCCGCCCCGCACCCCAGTGCAACGCAAACCGGCCCGAGAGCCCCATCAGCAGCACGGGCGATGCATGGCAGTGCCAACCCGTAGCCGGGATCTCGCCCACGTACAGCGCGCGGTCAATGCCCAGCGTCAGGGTGTTCGTGCGCTGCGGCATAGCCCAAACCTACAAGTCTTGCGGCACGGTTGTCGGTAGCCTTGCCCGGCCCCAGCGCACCCTCGCAGCGCCACGCATCCCATCGTTCTTTTGGAGACTGGTTCTTGAAACGCATTGCCTTCTTTTCTATTGCCGCCGCTCTGGCCCTGTGCTGCGTAGGCCTCTACTACGGCGCACCGTCGCTGCTGAAGGAGCCCCTGCTCCACCTCAACCGCAGCCTCTCGGGCATGGAAGAGAAAACCACCACTGCTGCGCTGCACGCCATTCACTACCTGGACAGCGGTGCGCCATCCCAACCGGCGCCCGGCAACCCGAGCGCCACGCCCCTGGTGCTGCTGCACGGCATTTTTGCGGAGAAGGACCATTGGGTGGATTTTGCGCGCCCCCTCACTGGGCAGTACCGGGTGATTGCCCCAGACTTCCCCGGTTTTGGCGAAAGCACGCGGCTGAACGACCAACCTTACGACTACGCCGCGCACATCCAACGCCTGGGCGCGCTGCTGGACGCGCTGGGCATTGAGAAGGCCCACCTCGCGGGCAACTCCATGGGCGGCACCATTGCCGCGCTGTTTGCGCTGCAGCACCCCGAGCGCGTGGCCAGCGTGGCTTTCATCGGCGCGCCCCATGGCATCCGCTCACCACAGCCCAGCACCATGGACCGCCTTATCGACGCCGGGCAACGCCCGCTGGTGGCCCACGACGCCGCAGCCTTCCGCGCCATGATGGACCTAGTGTTTGAAAAACGCCCGTTCCTGCCGTACCCCATCCTGCACGCCACGGAGCAGGCAGCACTGCGCAATGCCCCGTCCAACGCCCGCCTGTGGGATGCGCAGCTCAAAGACCGCTATCTGCTGGAGCAACGGCTGGGCGACTTGCAGCAGCACCGCGTGCTCGTGTTGTGGGGCGATAAAGACCGCGTGTTTGACCGTTCGGGCCTTCAGCCTTTGCAAAAGCTATTGCCCCAAGCGCAACTGGAGGCCCTGCCCGGCATCGGCCATCTGCCCATGATGGAAGCGCCCGCCGACACGGCGCACAGGTATGCGCGCTTTCTGGATCAAAACGAAGCCAGCTCACCAATAAAAATAGCCGCTAGCGCATGTTAAATATGCGCTAGCGGCTATCAATTAAGTAGCAATTTGCAAGCTGAACTGGAAGCCCTCAGGCCCACCAGCACAGGGCCGTCAGCCGCGGCGTGGCTTGCGCGCCTTGCCCTTGCTGGACTTGCCCGCCACCGCCTTCTTGACCGACGCCTTCAGCGACTGCATGGGCGAACGCGCCGCGCGCTCGCGGGTCAGGCCTGCCTTTTCGGTGGCCGACATCGCAGCGCCCTTGTCGGCCTTGCGGCCACCCGCACGGCCACCGGCCTTGCGGGCCCCGCCGCCTGCACCATCAGCGCCAACACCCTTGTCCTTGAGCGCACGGCCCAGCAGCTCTTCGCCTTCGCGTACCAGGCGGAAGTCGATCTTGCGGCCATCCAGGTCCACACGGCTCACCTGCACCCGCACGCGGGCACCAATGGCATAACGGATGCCCGTGCGTTCGCCACGCAGCTCCTGGCGTGCTTCATCGAACTTGAAGTATTCGCCGCCCAACTCGGTGATGTGCACCAGGCCTTCGACATACATCGCATCCAGCGTCACGAAGATGCCGAAGCTGGTCGCGGCGCTCACCACGCCGCTGTATTCTTCACCCAGGTGCTCGCGCATGTACTTGCACTTGAGCCAGGCTTCCACGTCGCGGCTGGCCTCATCGGCGCGGCGCTCGTTGGCACTGCAGTGCAGGCCAGCAGCTTCCCAGGCCTGGGTTTCGCGGCTGGGCGGCTTGACGTCCTTGCGCGGCTTGGTGCCAGGTGCGGCCACACGTGCTGCCAGGCGCTTGGCCAGCTTGGCATGGGCCTCGCCCGGTGTGGGCAGTGCAGGTAGCTTGTACTGCGTTTTGTTCAGGATGGCCTTGATGACCCGGTGCACCAGCAGGTCGGGGTAGCGACGAATGGGGCTGGTGAAGTGGGTGTAGGCATCAAAGGCCAGCCCGAAGTGGCCGCTGTTGATGGGCGTGTAGATGGCCTGCTGCATGGAGCGCAGCAGCATGGTGTGGATCTGCTGCGCGTCGGGCCGCTCCTTGGTCGCCTCGGCAATCGCCTGGAAGTCACCCGGCTTGGGGTCGTCGCCAATCGTCATGCCCACAGCCATGGCCTTGAGGTAGTTGCGCAGGATCTCCTGCTTCTCGGGCGTTGGGCCTTCGTGCACGCGGAACAGGCCAGGCTGGCCGCCCTGCGCGATGAAGTCAGCGCTGCACACGTTGGCGGCCAGCATGGCTTCTTCGATAAGCTTGTGCGCATCGTTACGGGTGCGGGGAACGATCTTCTCGATGCGGCCGTTTTCGTCACAGACGATCTGTGTCTCGGTGGTTTCGAAGTCCACCGCGCCGCGCGCTTGGCGTGCCACCAGCAACGCGCGGTACACATCGTGCAGGTTGAGCAGGTCCTTGACCCGGTCCTTGCGCTTGCTGGCTTCGGGTCCGCGCGTGTTGGCCAGGATGGCTGCCACCTCGGTATACGTAAAGCGCGCGTGGCTGAACATCACAGCCGGGTAGAACTGGTAGGCGTGCACCTCGCCTTTAGCCGTGACCAGCATGTCGCAGACCATGCACAGGCGCTCCACCTCGGGGTTGAGCGAACACAGGCCGTTGGACAGCTTCTCGGGCAGCATGGGAATCACGCGGCGCGGGAAGTAGACGCTGGTAGCGCGGTCGTAGGCGTCGATGTCGATGGCGCTGCCGGTCTCCACGTAGTGGCTCACGTCGGCAATGGCCACCAGCAGGCGCCAGCCCTTGCTGCGGCCGACCTTGGCGGGCTCGCAGTACACGGCATCGTCGAAGTCGCGCGCGTCTTCGCCGTCGATGGTGACCAGGGGCACGTCGGTCAGGTCTACGCGGCGTTTCTTGTCCTGCGCACGCACCTTGTCGGGCAGGGCTTTGGCCTGGGCCAGGCATTCCTCTGAGAATTCGTGTGGCACGCCGTACTTGCGCACGGCAATCTCGATCTCCATGCCCGGGTCGTCGACTTCACCCAGCACCTCGGTGATGCGGCCCACAGGCTGGCCAAACAGCGCGGGCGGCTCGGTCAGCTCGACCACCACGACCTGTCCCGGCTTGGCGGCGCCGGTGGCCCCCTTGGGGATCAGCACATCCTGGCCGTAGCGCTTGTCCTCCGGCGCCACCAGCCAGACACCGCTTTCCTGCAGCAGGCGGCCGATGATGGGCTGTGGCGGGCGCTCGATGATTTCCACAACGCGGCCTTCGGGCCGGCCACGGCGGTCCTGGCGCACGATGCGCACACGCACGCGGTCCTTGTGCAGGACGGCGCGCATTTCATTCGGGGGAATATAGATATCGCCTTCGCCATCGTCGCGGATGACGAAACCGTGTCCATCACGGTGCCCTTGCACGCTGCCTTCGATCTCTTGCGACAAATGTGGAGCGGGCTGCGTGCCGGAGGTGGATTTTTTGTTATACAATCTTAGTCTTTCCTGAAATGCCCAGGTGGCGGAATTGGTAGACGCACTAGTTTCAGGTACTAGCGAGTAACATCGTGGAGGTTCGAGTCCTCTCCTGGGCACCAAGTTTAACGAGAACCAGCCAAGGTTTTCAAAATATCGAAGCCGCTGCACATACAGCGGCTTTTTTATTTTCCGGCGCGTCATGCACACGCAAAAACACCCAGCCCTGCCGGGCCAGACCCGGCGCGGCGGTCGGGCCATGCGGGAGGTTGTGGTGACCGCGACAAGCCAGCCCCCGCGCCTGGACCTTCGCACAAAATTTTCAAAAAAATGAGCAAGTTCTCCGAATGCCCCAAAAAACATCCTATAATTCGAAGCTGATCTGAAAGCCCAGGTGGCGGAATTGGTAGACGCACTAGTTTCAGGTACTAGCGAGTAACATCGTGGAGGTTCGAGTCCTCTCCTGGGCACCAAACACATAAAAAGCCGTTGCATTCGCAACGGCTTTTTTGTTTTCCAGACCCGTCCTGCCTGGCGTTGACACGAGGACCTTTCAAAAAGGGTATGTGTCATGGAATCAAGTGTCAAACGCACGCAGCGCGACTACACACTGGCCTTTAAGTTGGCGGTGGTGGAGCAGGTGGAAAAAGGCGAGCTCACGTACAAACAGGCGCAGCAGCACTACGGCATCCAGGGTCGCTCGACGGTTCTGGTCTGGCTGCGCAAGCACGGTCGCCTGGGCTGGAGTCCTGCGGCATCATCTGCAGCCATGCCGATAGACAAGAAGAACACTGTTGCTCTCACGCCCGAGCAGCAGATCAAGGCGCTGCAGGTGCAGCTCGCACAGGCGCAGGAGAAGGCCAGGCTATTCGAAGCCGTCATCGACGTGCTGCGCAAGGACTATGGGGTGCGCATCGTAAAAAAGCCTTTGGGCAAGTCCTCGCGCAAAACCTCATCGCAGGGTTGAGCGTGAAGAGGGCTTGCCAGCATATGGGCCACAGCCGTCAGGCGTATTACCAGGGTAGGCGCCGCGAGGCCGATCGCTTGGCGAATGCGCAGACGGTGGTGGAGTTGGTGCGCGAGCAGCGCATGCGCCAACCACGCATAGGCACGCGCAAGCTGCACCACTTATTGCAGGAGCCGCTACAGCGCCGAGGCATCGACTTGGGCCGCGATGCAATGTTCGACGTCCTGCGCAATGCCAGGCTGCTGGTGGCACCCCGGCGGGCGTATCACAAGACAACAGACAGTCACCACCGCTTCAGGCACCATCCGAACCTTCTCAAGGTAGGGCCGCAACAGATCCACGCCAGCGGCAGCGAGCAGGTCTGGGTGGCTGACATCACCTACTTGCCCACACACGGCAAGTTCGTCTATCTGAGCCTGGTCACGGATGCGTATTCCAGGAAGATCGTCGGCTGGCACGTGCATGAGAGCCTGCAGACCGAAGAGGTGGCGCAGGCCATGAAGATGGCGCTCTCGGGGCGACAGAGCAGCCGACAGTTGGTGCACCACTCCGACAGGGGTATCCAGTACTGCGCGACGTACTACCAGGCCCTGCACAAGCGCCACGGCGTGATCTGCTCGATGACGGACGGCTACGACTGCTACCAGAACGCGCTGGCCGAGCGGGTCAATGGCATCTTGAAGAGTGAGTTCTTGCTGCAGCGCCCCGCCGATCTGGGGCAGGCCAGACGCATGGTCGAGCAGTCAGTCGACATCTATAACTGCGAGCGACCGCATCTGTCGCTGAAAATGCAAACGCCCGATGCAGTGCATCGGGCGTCATTGGCCGGATAGTCCGGCTGGAGTTTTTAACCGTCCTGGGTGTCAACGCTATTCAGGACGGGTCACCAGGCCCACGCACACCCAAAAGAAAAAACGAGACCGCGCGCGATCTCGTTTTTCTGTCGGATGCCGTGGCGGCATGCGCACCGCAGTGCGCACACTCCCTGCGTTTCGTTTATTTGCGCAACAGCGTCTTGAGGACGTTCTGCAGACGGCGTGCGCTGGCCGCATCGCTGGGGCCTGCCAACACGCGCGCCACATCCTGCCCCCAGGTCTGGGCTGGTGCGGGATCATTACGGCGTGTCAGCAGTTGCAGCTGCAGCATGCGCCGTGCAGCAATGTGCTCCGCCGGCGTTGGCGCCTCTGCCGCCATCTCCAACCGCAACATGGCTTCCGCGGCATCGCCCTTGGGCGCCGCAGACAACGCCTGGGTCCAGGCACTGCGCACCGATGCCGTCACACCCGAGCCCAGTTCTTGCGCACCGGGCACCAGCGCTGCATCGCGCTTTTCCCAGGCGGTCAGCAACTGGGTCAGCGCTTCGCCGTGGGCCTGGGCCGCCAGTTTCTTCAGCGCCAGCTGCGCATGCTCCATCGCCTCGCGCTGGGCACGGAATGCCGTGTCACCCAGGCGCGGGCCACGGTCCTCAAACGCAGGGCGATCACCAAAGCGGCCTCCCCGGTCACCGCGATCCCCCATACGGCCATCCGTACGCGGGCCGCGGGCACCGTCACGGTCGCCCGGACGGCCATCGCGACGATCACCGGGTCGAGCACCTCGGCCAGGAGCCGCCGGAGCATCCTTCTTCATGCCGGGGCGGTCATCCCCGCGCACCGCCACCACGGGCCGCGCGGCAGGCTTGGGAGCAGCAGGTGTTGCGGGGGCCGCAGCCGCTGCATCGCCACCCTCCACCGCCTCCCCCCCCCCTTCAGCCGCGGCTGGCGCCGCAACCGACTGCGCTTCAGCCTGCGACTGAGCGTCCTTGTTGGCCGTGGCAACGGCTTCCGCCGCCTGGGCCTGGCCGCGCAACGCGGCTTCCAGCGCCTGCATGGCGGCGCGAATCTGCTGCGCATCACCGGTGGCGTTGGCAGCCTCCAGGGCCTTGGACGCGTCCAGCACCACGCGGTCCCGCGCACTCAGTTCAGTGACAGCGCGCTCGCGGTCGGCCGACTTGCGGTTGAACGCCTCGTCAATGGGCTTGCGGAAAGCGTCCCAAAGCTTCCGCTCGTGCTTGCGGTCCAACGGCACCGTCTGTGCCTCAGCCTGCCAGCGCTGCTGCAGCGCCTTGACGGCATCGATGCGCAGCGAAGGGGCAGCGCCCAATGCAGTGGCCTCTTCGATCATTGCGTGGCGACGTGCCAGGCTTTCTTTCTGCGCCGCCTCCAGCGGCGCTGCGGCCAGAGCGATCGCCTGCTTCCACAGGGGCTGAAGTTCGGCAAAGATTTTTTCACCCACATGGCCACCTTCGCGCCAGCGGTCGCCAAACTGGTACAGCGCGCGGTTGATGGCCTTCCAGTCGCCCGACGCAGCATGCTCCTGCGCCCAGGCCTTGACCTCTTCGATCAGCGCGAGGCGCTGGGCCTTGTGCTCAGCAGCTTCAGCGCGGATCTTGTCCAGCCAGGCCTCGACCACCTTGTGCGCTGCGTTGCAGGCCTCGTCAAATTTCTTCCACAGCGCGTGGTTGGGCGCACCGCCTTGGTCCGCCTGCTTCCATTGCTCACGCAGACTGCGCAAGGTCTCCTGCATCTTGCGGCCACCCAAGGCCTGGCCTTCGGGGCGGTTGAGCAGCGCTTCGGCCTTGGCCACCAGCTCTTCACGCACCTGGTCGGCACTCCAGCGTTGCCAGCCTTCCAGCTCACCAGCAGCCACCAGCGCCGTGTGCACCTGCTGCTCCAGGGCGTTATCGATGTGTTTGCCATGCACCTTGAGCACGGCGCGCAGTGCAGCGGCAGCGCCAGCACTGGCTTTGCCGTGGCCCTCGGCCGTTTCTTTCTCCAGCGTCGCCAAGGCATCGCGCACCAGTTGGTGGGCTTTCTCAATCACCTCTGGAGCCACCTTGGGCTTGGCAGCCCGCGCGGGCTTGCTGGCTGCAGCAGAGGCGGCGGCCGCCTCAGAAGCGGCAGTGGGCAAGCCACGTGCAGCGCGCAGCTCGTCCGCCCACACCGGCACAGGTGGCAGGGGTGCAGCAGCATCTTCTGCGGCAGCGGCCGCTTGCGCCACGGCAGGCTGGAACGCCTCCCACACCACCAGCAGCTGGGTGCGCGAGGCATCGAGCAACGGCGGGAACCTGGCTTCCACACTCGCCCAGCTGGCATCACCCGTCAGCTCCTGGGCCTGCTCCTGCCAGCGCGCGACATCGGCGCGCAGCAGTTCGAGCGCAGCCTGCGCATCGCGCCAGGGCTTGGTCGAGAGCACTTCGATGCGCTGTGCCAGCAACACAGCCGCCTCGCGCTGCACCTGGACCCGGTGCTGCAGGTCTTCGATGACCTTCACACGGTCGGCCAGCTGTACCTTGAGCAGGGACAACGGCTCGCGCGACAATGGGGCACCAGCCTTGGCGGCATCCCGCTGCCAGGCCAGAGCATCTGCAATATTGAGCTTGGGGGCCGCCAGCAGGGCCTGGGCTTTTTCAGCCCACTCTGCCGCGATGGCTTCCTGCCCCTTGGCACGGCGGATTTCGTCCAGGCGTTCGCGCACTGCACGGGCCGCGCCCTTGTCACGTCCGCTCAGCTCCTTGAACACCTCTTGCAGTTGCTCAGGCGATGGCTGCGTGGCCAGCCAGTCGCGGATGCGGGAGGCGCGCTCGCCCGAGGTGGCGGCAGAGAAAGCGCCACCAGTCAGCGCATCGAGCGGATGCGGCTCATGGGTTTTGGCCGGGGCCGGATTCACTTCAGATGCGTCGGACATTTTGCTGCGGGAAAAAAATGGAAACATGGATCCAATGGATTACGAAGGCATCCCAGGCGCAGAGCCCAGGGCCGTGCCCGAACGACCGCGCCAAGCGCGCGCCAGGACAACGAAAGGGCTATTTTCACCGGATTGGGCCAGAGGCCGTAGCGGCTCGCCTACTCAACACCTGCAGGGTGATCTGGAGCAAGGCCCGGCGAGGATGTCGCCCGGCAATCCGGGCGAAGGGTCGCCGCTCTAGGGAACAGCCCCCATTATCTATATATAAGACTGTGCCGCCCACCCACAAGGCGACACACCAATAAGAAAGCCCGACGAGCAGTGCCTGAAGGGCCTGCCCGCCGGGCTTGACGGCTGACACAACGGTCTTTGCCATCGGTCGCGATGCGGAGAGAAAGGTCCGCATGGCGCGGAGGCAAGGGATTGCCTCCAGGGGTTGCCATGGAAGCGGCATCTGCTGCACCTTGGCACTGAATGCCCTCGGAGGGAGACTTCGCTTCGTCTGGCGATGCCTGAAATCTACAGGCGCCTCCACCTTATCAAACTCGCTTCGCCAACTCAAATCGGATTCTCAATGGCGGCGAAAAGTCCGATTGAATTTGACATGCGGATGTCAGCCGCTGCACGGCCGCTCCCAACGAAAAACAGCACTTGGCTCAGAAAAACTGTGATTTTTTACAGATTTTTCATAATTTTTATGTCTTAAATATTGAATTGTTAGTATTGACTATGCATTTAGTGAGCTTCTAGAATCCGCCAGCCCCAAAAACGGGGCTAGTACAAACCCCAATCGCTGCCGAACCCGGCTAAGTCAATCCAGGGCGCCAAGCACTCCACAGACGTGCAGCCCGGACTTGATGGCGTACCAATCCAGGCGATCTGCCAGCAAAGCACCGTCCACCGTGACTGCTCCGCTCCGCTGGCCCGCCTCAGAAAGGAAGAGCTATGACAGCGTCAGGAAAAATAGTCTCCGGCGTGCGAACTTTCGCGGCCGACGTGACCGAAGGTTTTCTTGAAATCACCCACAACAGCTTTGCCCTCATCGGCCTGGCCGTTGCCTTCGTCGTCATTGCACTCACAGCACGGCCCGATCTGCGCCAGGCAGGTGAAGAGCAACTGATGAACTGGCTGCAAGCCCGCCAGGTAGAAATGCTGGGCATGCCCATCGAGCCCGAAGCCAGCGAGCGCGCTACGGCAGTGAACCCCAAGGACCTGCCCAAGGAGCAGGCTGCCGTGGCCTTCTGGCTCAGCAAGAAGTACCGTGTGGCGCCAGAGCCCCTCAGCGCCCTGGTCGCCGAAGCCTACGAGATTGGCACCCGCGCCAAGATCGACCCCACGCTGATCCTGGCCATCATGGCCATCGAGTCCAGCTTCAACCCGTTTGCCGAAAGCGCTGTGGGCGCCCAAGGGCTGATGCAGGTGATGACCCGCGTGCACACCGACAAGTACCAGAACTTTGGCGGCCACTTTGCCGCCTTTGACCCGGTGAGCAACCTGCGGGTCGGCGTGAAGGTGCTGCAAGAGTGCATCGCTCGCGCAGGATCGCTCGAAGGTGGCCTGCGCTTTTATGTGGGCGCAGGCAACATGGCCGACGACGGTGGCTACGCCGCCAAGGTGATGGCGGAACATTTCCGCCTGCGCCAGGTGGCCGGTGGTCGCGCAGTGCCCTTCAACCCCCCTCCCTCCCTGTCTACCCAGGCTCCTGTGCAGAGCATCCCTGCAGCAGCACCTCGCACCCCAACACCAGCTGCGGTAAGCGACAAGGTGGCGTTGCTGACACCGGGCCTGTAACAGGCAGGCTCCCGGCGCCCGGGTAACAACCTTGGCCTCCGGCAGTTTCGACGGTGTAGCAGCAGTGCCGTGTCGGCTACACTAACGGGGTACGCGACTGGCGATAGGCGCTGCATTCAGCCAATGGATGCAGCCGCTGACGTGGAAACCAGCAAGAACCTACTTCTTGTGAACCACTGGGAAGCGTGCCGCAGGGGCCCTGCCCCGTGCGTTCAGCCGTTCGCCTGGGCAGCCCTTGTTTCAAGGGACACAAGTTCATAGGACTGCCAATCATGTACGACCGCAAAATTCTTGTCGAACAAACCGACCCCGAGCTGTTTGCCGCCATCCAGGCCGAAAACGCTCGGCAAGAACACCACATCGAGCTGATCGCCAGCGAGAACTACGCATCCCCCGCCGTGATGTGGGCGCAGGGCACCCAGCTCACCAACAAATACGCCGAAGGCTACCCCGGCAAGCGCTATTACGGTGGCTGCGAGCATGTGGACGTGGCTGAGCAGCTGGCCATCGACCGCGTGAAAAAGATCTTCGGTGCCGATGCTGCCAACGTGCAGCCCCACTGCGGCGCCTCGGCCAACGAGGCCGTGTTCCTGGCCTTCCTCAAGCCCGGTGACACCATCATGGGCATGAGCCTGGCCGAAGGCGGTCACCTGACCCACGGCATGCCGCTGAACATGTCGGGCAAATGGTTCAATGTGGTCTCGTACGGCCTGAATGCCAAGGAAGAGATCGATTACGACGCGATGGAAGCCAAGGCCCGCGAACACAAGCCCAAGCTGATCGTGGCCGGAGCCTCTGCTTACAGCCTGCACATCGACTTTGCACGCTTTGCCAAGGTCGCCAAGGAAATCGGCGCGATCTTCATGGTGGACATGGCCCACTACGCCGGCCTGATCGCTGCGGGCGTGTACCCCAACCCCGTGCCCCACGCCGACGTGGTGACATCGACCACTCACAAGAGCCTGCGCGGCCCCCGTGGCGGCATCATCCTGATGAAGGCAGAACACGAGAAAGCCATCAACAGCGCCATCTTCCCCGGCCTGCAAGGCGGCCCGCTGATGCACGTGATCGCAGCCAAGGCCGTGGCCTTCAAGGAAGCGATGCAGCCCGAGTTCAAGGCCTACCAGGAGCAAGTGGCCAAGAACGCCAAGGTGGTCGCCGAGACGCTGACCGCACGCGGCCTGCGCATCGTGTCCGGCGGCACCCAAAGCCACGTGATGCTGGTGGACCTGCGCGCCAAGGGCATCACCGGCAAGGAAGCCGAGGCCGTGTTGGGCGCCGCCCACATGACCATCAACAAGAACGCGATCCCCAACGACCCTGAAAAGCCGATGGTGACCAGCGGCGTGCGCATTGGTACCCCCGCCATGACCACGCGCGGCTTCAAGGAAGAAGAAGCCCGCATCACGGCCAACCTGATCGCCGACGTGCTGGACAACCCTCGCGACGAAGCCAACATCGCCGCCGTGCGCGCCAAGGTCAACGCCCTGACTGCACGTTTCCCGGTCTACCGCTAAGCAAGCCGGTTCTCTGCGCCCATGAAGTGCCCCTTCTGCAGCCACCTCGAAACGCAAGTCGTTGAAACGCGGGTGTCTGAGGATGGAGTCTTCATCCGCCGCCGCCGCCAGTGCGGCGCGTGCGACAAGCGCTTCACCACCTACGAGCGGCCGGAAGTGAACTTCCCGGCCATCGTCAAGAAGGACGGCCGGCGCATTGAATACGACCGCAGCAAGCTGCTGGGCTCGTTCAACCTGGCATTGCGCAAGCGGCCCGTGAGCACCGACCAGATCGACAGCGCCATCGAACGCATCGAAGAAAAGCTGCTCAACCTGGGCCAGCGCGAGGTGATCTCCAGCCGCATCGGCGAGCTGGTGATGCGCGAACTCAAGAAGCTCGACAAGGTGGCCTACATCCGCTTTGCCAGCGTGTACCGCAGCTTTGAAGACATCGACGACTTCCGTGCCATGGTCGATGAAGTGCGCAAGTAGCGCGCGCTCGTTGGGCCAGACCTTACGGCAACGCCCGCCGTTTCCCGTCCTGAGCCCCACGCGGCTACTGGGTCTGCCCGATGCAGCCTGTAGCTACCGACACATTTTGCAAATCCCCGGCTTCGGCACCGGCCCTAGAGCATGTCGCACAAGCTACTTTGCAGCAGCTATTAATTTCATAGCTATCACGGCATGATGCACTAGCGCTTCAGGCGATTTTTGCATCAAAACGGCTCTGCCACACGCCAGCAAGCACCACGAAGGTGCCTGACAATGCACGCGGTGAAAACCCGCCATTTCCTGCAGCTGGTGCTGCTGTCTGCCCTGTGGGGCGCTTCCTTTCTTTTCATTCGCGTTGCCAGTCCGGTGCTGGGCCCCAATGTGATGGCCGCGCTGCGCATTGGTCTGGCCACGCTCACACTGATGGGCATCATGCGCTGGGCAGGCGAGCCCTGGCCCTGGCGTCGCTGGCGAGAGCTGCTGGGGCTGGGCACGCTGACGGTGGCAGCGCCTTTTCTGCTGTACGCCTGGGCAGCCCTGCACCTGCCAGCGGGCTACAGCTCGCTGCTCAACACCATGGCCGTCCCGTTTGGGGTGATCGCTGCCGCGTGGATGAAGGAAGACACGCTGAGCGCACGCAAATGGGCCGGCTGCCTCTGCGGCTTTGCCGGGGTGGCGCTGATCGTGCAGCTAGGGCCCGTGGAGCCCACGCCCGCGCTGCTGACTGCTGCTGCAGCCTGCGTGACGGCTTCGGCTTGCTACGGCATCTCCACCACTTGGATGAAGCGTGCGACACAGCGTATGTCACCGCTGTCGATCGCAGCAGGCATCCACGCCGCAGCGCTGGTGCTGTTGCTACCGGGCGCCGCATGGACCCTGCCCGCCGCACACTTCACCCCCGGGGCACTGGCCGCTGTGGCCGTGATGGGCGTGGTGACCTCGGGGCTGGCCTATTGGCTCAACCTGCGGGTGTTGACACAGGTGTCCCCGGTCGCCGCCATGAGCTCCGCTTTCATGATCCCGCTGTTTGGTGTGGCCTGGGGCCATATCTTTCTGGGTGAGGCCCTGGGGCCGGGCATGCTCTGGGGTGGCGCGCTGGTGCTGGTGGCGACCGGGCTGGTCACCGGCTTCAACCCGCTGCATTGGCTGGGTGCGCTGCGCCGCACAGCCGACTAGTGTGGTGTTGCGCGCTGAATGGCACATTGAAAACCGATGGATTTTTGGTCAGGGCAAGGCGCAAACCGCAGCGATACCCGAAGGTATCGCGAGGATTTGCAACGCAGCCCTGGCCGAAAAGACGCGGTTTTTAAGTGCCAGATAGTGCAACACCACACTAGGCCCCTCCGGGCGATGGTGCCCGGTGGACACGGCTCAGCGCGCAGCGGGCGCAACACGGGTGATGCGGTGGGTAGCAGGCGGTGCCACCGGACTCTGCAGCCGGAAGTAGGCCTCCAGCGCATCCAGGTCCAGTTCGCCCACGCGCCGGTCCTGGCCCTGCGTCAGCACCGTGAAGTTGTCACCACCGCTGTCCAGAAAACTGCTCATGACCACGCGCACTGACTGCGTATCGGTCACCGGCGCACCATTCAGCACCATGTGGCTGATGCGCCCCCCGGCGGGCTGGCTCAGGTCGTAGCGGTAGCTGAAGCCGCTGGACACCGACAGCACCCGGGGCCGCTGCACCGTATTGCCGCCGCTGGCGAACTGCTGCTCCAGCACGGCGCGGATCTGCGCACCCGTGAAGGTCTTGATCACCAGCTGGTTGCCAAAAGGTTGCACGGCATACAGCTGGCCGTAACGCACCAGCCCTTGTTCATCCGGCACCAGGTCCGCACGCAGGCCGCCCGGGTTCATGAACGACAACTGCGCGCCACCATCTTCGGGCGCCCGCGTGGCCAGCAGCTGTGCGTCTGCCACCAGATTGCCCAAGACGCTCTCCAAAGCCGCATTGGGCTGGCGGCGCATCGCCCCCTGGGCCTGGCCCACCGGGCGCTGGGCCAGCGGAATGGCGGCGGCGCAGTAGGTATCGATGATCTTCTGCACGCCAGGGTCCGCAGGAAACGTCGGCACGGCAGTGGTCAGCGGCACAGGCCCCTGGGCGCCCGTGAAGGCCTCGCCTTGCACCACCACATTGCGCGCCGTTTTACGGACCAAGCGGCGGGTCTGCGTGTCCACGCGCAGCTGAATGTCGGTGAGCAGCGTGCCGTACTGGCCTGCGCTGGTCAGCAAGAAGGGTTTGGCCGGGTTCACGCGGCTGTAGTCGCACACATAGGCTTGGTGCGTGTGGCCCGAGACCACCACATCCACGGCCGGGTCCAGGCGCTCCAGGATGGGCACGATGTCTCCAGACAGGCCCGCACAGCTGGTCTCCTGCACGCCCGCCGTGGTGCCGCCACCTTCATGGATGGCCACCACGATCACATCGGCGCCCTGGGCCTTGAGCTGGGGAATCAGCGCGTTGGCGGTGACAGCTTCGTCCTCAAACCGCAGCCCGGCCACGCCCGACGGGCTGACCATGGTGGGTGTGGCCTGCAGCGTGAGGCCAATAAACCCCATGGTGACGGTGACACCGCCTTCGGTGAACCGCTTGAGCCCCGTGGCGGGCAGGAGGGTGCGCCCGTCCTCGCGCAGCGTGTTGGCGGCCAGCAGGCCAAACTTTGCGCCCTCGAACGGTTTGCTGATGCGACAGGGCTCGCGCGAGGTGAATTTTTCGCAGCCGCCGTTCTGCAGCCGCAGCAGCTCGCGCCAGCCCCGGTCAAATTCGTGGTTGCCGACCGCATTGAAGTCGATCTGCATGCGGTTGACCGCCTCGATGGTGGGTTCGTCCAGGAACAGCGACGACACCAGCGGCGAGGCGCCCACCATGTCACCCGCAGACACGACCGCATGGTGCGGCGACTGGGCCTTGAGGGCGGCCATGGCGCTGGCAAAGTAGGCCATGCCCCCGGCAGGCGCCAGCACCGGGCCTTCCGGCCCTTGCACCCGGTGCGCCATGTGGGGCGGCTCCAGGTTGCCGTGGAGGTCGTTGAAGCCGATGAGGGTGATGTCGATGTGGGCCGGCGCGCTGCCCGCCGCAGGGGCGGTGGGCGAAATGGGTGTCATGCCACCACAGCCAGCCAGCCACAGCGGTACAACCAAGGCGGCCAACGCCCGGCAACGGAAGGCCCGGAACAAGCGGTTGCTCATACAGACGCACCGCCCCTGGGACGGTGGGAGTTGGTGTTACAGAAACGAGGCCTGGATGGGCGGCACGGGCGGTACCACGTCGCCACACTGGGCGCGGTGGCGCAGTGCGTGCTCCATCACCACCAGCGCCAGAAGCGCTTCGGCAATCGGCGCGGCGCGGATGCCCACGCAGGGGTCGTGGCGGCCCTTGGTGATCACTTCGGTGCTCTTGCCATGGATATCGATGGACTCGCGCGGGCTGATGATGGAGCTGGTGGGCTTGATGGCGATGCTCACCTCCAGGTCCTGCCCGGTGCTGATACCGCCCAGCACACCGCCGGCGTTGTTGGTGCGGAAGCCCTGCGGCGTCATCGAGTCGCCATGCATGGTGCCCCGGTGGGCCACGCTGGCAAAGCCTGCGCCAATTTCCACACCCTTCACGGCGTTCAGGCCCATCATGGAATGGGCAATGTCGGCGTCGAGCTTGTCGTACAGCGGCTCGCCCAGGCCCACCGGCACGCCCGTGGCCTGCACCCGGATACGCGCGCCGCAAGAGTCACCGGCCTTGCGCAGGGCGTCCATGTAATCCTCGTACTGCTGCACGTCGGCCACGGGGGCGAAGAAGGGGTTGTTGCGCACATGGTCCCAGCTCTCGAACGGGATGGGCAGTTCGCCCAGCTGGGTCATGCAGGCGCGGAACTCGGCGCCATATTGCTGCGCCAGCCACTTCTTGGCCACGGCACCCGCGGCCACCGTGGGCGCCGTCAGGCGGGCGGAAGACCGGCCGCCGCCGCGCGGGTCGCGGATGCCGTACTTGTGCCAGTAGGTGTAATCAGCATGGCCCGGGCGGAAGCTCTCGGCGATGTTGCTGTAGTCCTTGCTGCGCTGATCGGTGTTGCGGATCAGCAGGGCAATGGGGGTGCCGGTGGTCTTGCCCTCGTACACGCCGGAGAGGATTTCCACCGCATCGGGCTCGTTGCGCTGCGTGACGTGGCGGCTGGTGCCAGGGCGGCGCCGGTCCAGGTCAGCCTGGATATCGGCCTCGGTGAGGGGCATGCCGGGCGGGCAGCCGTCAATCACGCAGCCAATGGCCGGGCCGTGGGATTCACCAAAGTTGGTGACTGCGAATAGGGTACCGATGGTGTTGCCGCTCATGGGGCCGGATTATCCCAGAGCTCCCGGGGAGCCCCGAGCAGCAACACCGGTTTGCTGCGGCGCACCACCACGCACCACAGGCATATTCCGCTGCGCCAAGGTACGCAGGGGCCGAATATCGGGGGCGTGGCGCCGAGGCACGGGCAGGACATATCTCGCTTGGCAGGCCCCTGAGCGCTTGTTAGCATGTAACCATCGATTTCTGGGATCTACATGCCCGCCCTCGCGCCCCCCTCTCCGGGTCCAACATCGCCGTCCCGCACCCTTTTGACTGCCACCCTGGCAGATGCGCCTCTTCGCCGGGCGCTGGATGCCAGCGACAACGCCGTGGTGATGACCAACAGTTCCAAGCGCGTGGTGTATGTCAACGAAGGGTTTACACGCCTGTTTGGCTACCAGCCCGCTGAGGTGCTGGGCAAGCTGTTGAGCGAGGTCTTGCTGGGCCCCCACTCCGATCCGGACCTGCTCGAAAGCATCCGGGGCAATGTGCTGGCGCAAGGCAGCTTTCATGGAGACACCCTGCTGTACAGCAAGGCGGGGCAACCCCGCTGGGTGTCGCTGGTCATCAATGCGTCCGACGAAAGCTCGGGCGGACCGGGGGGCAGCATCTCGATCCTGACCGACATCACGCTCACCAAAATGCACGAGGTGCTGCAGACGCATGTGCTGGAGGGCATGGTCAACGAGTTGCCCCTGCACGAGCTGATGGCCCTGGTCTGCCGCGAGGTGGAGCGCATTGCGCCCGAGGTCACCGCCACCATCCTGGCGGTGGATGCCCAAGGCCGACTGCACCCACTGGCAGCCCCCAGCCTGCCCGCCAGCATCAGCCGTGCGCTGGACGGGCTGGCCATTGGCCCTACCGCAGGGTCATGTGGCACCGCAGCGTTCCGCAACGAGCCCGTAGTGGTCACCGACATGACCACAGACCCGCTGTGGGACGACTACCGGGAACTGTTTGCCCCGAGCGGAATGCGCGCCTGCTGGTCCAGCCCGATCCGGGACCACCGGGGCCAGCCGATTGGCACCTTTGCGTTCTACTTCCGCGAGCCACGCGCGCCCGACGCGTTGCACCAGCGCCTGGTCGAAGTGTGCCTGCACCTGTGCGCGTTGGCCATTGAGCGCGACAGCACGCACCAGCGCATCCACCAGCTGGCGTTTTTTGATGTACTCACGGGCTTGCCCAACCGCGCCCTGTTTCGCACCAGCGCAGAGCGCGCGTTGGGTGACCTGCGCCGGGGCAACCACACAGGCGCCCTGCTGTTCCTGGACCTCGACCGGTTCAAACAGGTCAACGACACCCAGGGGCATGCCGCCGGCGATGCGCTGCTGAGCGAGGTGGCCCAGCGCCTCGCGCAAGGCCTGCGCGCCCGCGACCTGATCGCCCGCCTGTCGGGCGACGAATTTGTGCTGCTGCTCTCCGAATGCACCACCGAACAGGCCGTGCAAAGTGCCCACCGCGTGCTGCACGACATCGCCCAGCCGCTGGACATTTTTGGGCAGACCCATGTGCCGCACGCGAGCCTCGGCATTGCGATGTTTCCGAACGATGGGGACACCATCGACACCCTGCTGCGCCATGCCGACCAGGCCATGCACCAGGCCAAAAGCGACCACCGCCACAGCCTGCAGTTGTTCAGCGCCGAGATGAACCGCCGAGCCCAGGAGCGCGCCTCGCTGGAGCGCGCGCTGCAACAGGCGCTGTCAGACCGCAGCCTCATGCTGCACTACCAGCCGCAGGTGCTCAGCAGTTCTCCCGGCACGTTGCACGGGGTGGAGGCGTTGGCGCGCTGGAACCACCCGCAGTGGGGCATGGTGCCGCCATCGCAGTTCATCCCTGTGGCGGAGGACGCCGGGCTGATCCATGAGCTGACCTTGTGGCTGCTGGACGAAGCATGCCGCCAGCTGGCGGCCTGGCGCGCTGCGGGCCACGATGTGCCTTGTGTCGCCGTCAACCTCTCGGGCCGCAGCTTTCACCGGCCGGAGTTTGCGCAGGAGATCAGCGAGGCACTGCAGCGCCACGGCCTGCGCGCCAGCGATGTGCTGCTGGAGATCACAGAGAGCGTGATGATGGATGCGCGTCCCGTCACGCTGCAGAACATCGAGGCCCTGCACCACCAGGGCTTCAAGCTGTCGCTCGATGACTTTGGCACCGGCTATTCCAGCCTGAGCTACCTGCACCGCCTGCCCATCAGCGAACTCAAGCTCGACATGGCTTTTGTTCAGGACCTCACCACCAGCGCCACGGCGCGCGCCCTCACGGTGTCGGTGCTGAGCATTGCCCACAGCCTGGGCATGGTGGTGGTGGCCGAGGGGGTGGAGACCACCGGCCAGCAGCAGTGGCTGCAAGCGCACGGCTGCCCGGTGATGCAGGGTTACCTGTTCGGCAAGCCATTACCACCCGACGAGATCGAAGCCTGGCTCTGCGCCCAGGCGCCGCGCCCCTATCGCTGAAGTGGCTCGGGGTACATCGGTGTTGCCCCGTCAGGGACTGGGCCTTGAGCATCAGGCCCTGGCCATGACCTCAGAAACTCAGGTGCGGGGTTCTTCTTCCGGCCAGTCGCGGATGTAGGCCTTGAGCATCTTGTTCTCAAAGTTCTGGCTGTCCACCACAGCCTTGGCCACGTCATAGAAGCTGATCACGCCCATCAGCATGCGGCGGTCCATCACGGGCATGTAGCGCGCGTGGCGGTCCAGCATCATGCGGCGCACTTCATCCATGTCGGTTTCGAGCGTACAGGTCAGGGGTGCATCGTCCATGGCCGTGCGCACCAGCATCGTGCCCACGCTGCCGCCGTTCTTGACCAGCGCCTGGATCACTTCGCGGAAGGTGAGCATGCCCACCAGATCGCCATGCTCCATCACCACCAGCGAGCCGATGTCGCGCTCGGCCATCAGGCTCACGGCACCCGCCAGCGGCTCGTCCGGCGATGCGGTGTACAGGGTGTTGCCTTTGACGCGAAGGATGTCGCTGACTTTCATGGTGCGGAGTCTCCGGGGGATCGGGAAGAATCGGAAAGAGTAGTGTGGGCCCGCAGCGACCAGCACACCGGCTGGGGCTGCCCAGGTGCTGCAGGCTGTTTGTCAGCAAATATAGCCCACAATGCCCGCCTGCATTGACAACATGGGAGACACACAGATGCCCGGTTACTCCGACCCCGGCTTTGACACGCTGGCGCTGCACGCAGGCGCCAGCCCCGACCCCGCCACCGGCGCGCGCGCCGTGCCGATCCACCTGACCACCTCGTTCGTCTTCGAGTCGAGCGACCACGCAGCGTCCCTCTTCAACCTGGAGCGCGGCGGCCATGTGTACAGCCGCATCAGCAACCCGACCAACGCGGTGCTGGAGCAGCGCGTGGCTGCCCTGGAAGGTGGCGTGGGCGCCATTGCCACCGCCAGCGGCCAGGCCGCACTGCACCTGGCGATTGCCACGCTGATGGGCGCGGGCAGCCACATCGTGGCGAGCACGGCGCTGTATGGCGGATCGCAGAATCTGCTGCACTACACGCTGTCGCGCTTCGGCATTGAGACCACCTTCGTCAAGCCCGGCGACATCGACGGCTGGCGCGCTGCGGTGCGCCCCAACACCAAGCTGTTCTTTGGCGAGACCGTGGGCAACCCCGGCCTGGATGTGCTGGACATCCCCACCGTGTCGTCCATCGCGCACGAGGCGGGCGTGCCGCTGCTGGTGGACTCCACCCTCACCTCGCCCTGGCTCATCAAGCCGTTTGAACATGGCGCGGACCTGGTCTACCACTCGGCCACCAAGTTCCTCTCTGGCCATGGCACCGTCGTGGGCGGCATCGTGGTGGACGGCGGCAGCTTTGACTGGAACGGTCCAAAGTCTGCCGGCAAGTTCGCCGAGCTGACCCAGCCCTACGATGGCTTCCACAACATGGTGTTCACCGAAGAGAGCAGCGTGGGCGCATTTTTGCTGCGTGCCCGCCGCGAGGGCCTGCGCGACTTTGGCGCCTGCATGAGCCCGCACACCGCCTGGCTCATTCTGCAAGGCATCGAGACCCTGCCGCTGCGCATGGCGCAGCACATGCGCAACACCGAGAAGGTGGTGGATTTTCTGGCCGCGCAGCCCTTTGTATCGCGCGTAGGCCACCCCTTGCTCGACTCGCACCCCAGCCATGCACTAGCGCAAAAGCTGCTGCCACGCGGCGCGGGCTCGGTGTTCAGCTTTGACCTCAAGGGCAACCGCGAGCAGGGCAAGAAGTTCATCGAAACCCTCAAAGTCTTCAGCCACTTGGCCAATGTGGGCGACTGCCGCAGCCTGGTGATCCACCCCGCCAGCACCACACACTTCCGCATGAGCGACGATGCGCTGGCGGGCGCTGGCATCAGCCAGGGCACGATCCGCCTGTCCATCGGTCTGGAAGATGCCGACGACCTCATCGACGACCTCAAGCGCGCGCTAAAAGCGGCCGAGAAAGCGGGGGCCTGACCATGCATATCAACGTCAACGGTGCCGCCATCTACGCATACACCGGCGGCAAGGCATTCGATGCCGCCAAGCCTACCGTGGTGTTCATCCACGGTGTCCTCAACGACCACAGCGTGTGGGCCCTGCAAAGCCGCTACATGGCCAACCACGGCTGGAACGTGCTGGCCATCGACCTGCCCGGCCACTGCCGCAGCGGCGGCGATGCGCCTGCCACGGTGGAGCAAGGCGCGGACTTCATCGGCGCGCTGCTGGATGCCGCGGGCGTGCAGCGCGCGGCACTGGTGGGCCATAGCTGGGGTTCGCTCATTGCCATGGAAGCCGCCGCGCGGCTCAAGGACCGCATCAGCCATCTGGTGCTGGTGGGCACGGCATTCCCGATGAAGGTGTCGCCCGCACTCATCGAGGCCTCGCAGACTGACCCGGAGAAGGCGATGCGCATGGTCAATGTGTTCTCGCGCAGCACGCTGTCAGCGCCCCCGTCGGCCCTGGGGCCTGGCACCTGGGTGTTTGGCGCGGGCATGGCGCTGGGGCGCAAGGTGCTGCGTAGCAACCCGCAGGTCAATGTGTTCCACCGGGGTTTTGTGGCCTGCGACAGCTACGCGGGCGGCGAAGCGGCAATGGCAGCCCTCACCTGCCCCGTGCTGTTTGCGCTGGGCAGCCAGGACCAGATGACAGCCCCCAAAGCCGCACAGGGCCTCGTCAAGGCCGCCCAGGCGGCGGGCAAGCAGGTGCAGATCTCCTACCTGCCCGTGGGCCACAACCAGATGACCGAGGCGCCGGAAGAAACACTGGCCGCCATCCGGGACTTCCTGGCCAGGTGACCCACCAAACCCCGGCGCGCTGACAGTCCGCCGGGGTTTCAATGGCCGGTTCAAGGTGGCAGACCCGTTGGCGACAGCCCACCCGCACTGCCCCGCTGGTGCGCGCCAGAACTGCGGCGTATAACGCGGGCAGAGCCCCAACGCCGCCCGGAGACAACGCCATGACCACCCAGACTGCCCCCTCGCAACCCGCGCCCGCCACAGACCCTCGGGCCTTCAAAAGCTTTGCGGCCTTCTACCCGTTCTACCTGAGCGAGCACAGCAACCGCACGTGCCGCCGCCTGCATTTTGTGGGCTCCACGCTCACCCTGGTCTGCCTGGCCATGCTGGTGGCCACGGGCAAGCCCCAGTACCTGCTGTACGGCCTGCTCTGCGGCTACGGCTTTGCGTGGGTGGGGCACTTCGGTTTTGAGAAGAACAAGCCCGCCAGCTTCAAGCGCCCGTTCTACAGCTTCATGGGCGACTGGGTCATGTACAAGGACATCTGGACGGGTAAAGTGCCCCTGTGAGCTGATTTGAAGCCCCAGAGGCCGGAAGCGCTAGTGCAGCATGCCTGACCAGCTATTACTTATATAGCAACCGACTGCTGTTTGAAGGCGCCCACCCGCTCCGCTCAACGCGCCTGCAGCACATCCGCCATGCGCAAGGTTTCCAGCTTCGCGTTGGCCCACAGCGGCCCCAGGCTGTCCACCCGCTGCAGCAGCAAGCGCTGCACCAAGGGCGCCAGCAAGGTGCTTTCAGGGTCGGCCAGCAACACATAGCGGGACTCGGGCACGTCGGCCGCACTCACGGCGGCATCGCTCACCTGCCCCACCCAGTCCAGCGCGGTCAGGGCTTCCAGCACCGGCTGCAGTTGCAATCCATCCACCCGCAACAGCTGGGCCAGCTGGCTGGGGCGCAGGCCTTTGGCAGGCTGCTGGCGCGCACGGTGCAGCGCCTGCAGCACCTCCACCGCCAGCTGAAACGTCCAGCCCGCCACCGTGCCGCGCCGCGCCACCCCCGCCAGCAGGCTGGGCAGGTACGCGGTCACCACAGCACCCAGCAGCACGATGACCCAGGCCACATAGATCCAGACCAGCAAGATGGGCAGCGTGGCAAACGCGCCGTACACCACCGAGTAGGTGGGCACCTTGCCCAGGTACACCGCCAGCACCTTCTTGGCCAACTCGATGCACACCGCCACAAAAAAGCCGCCCGTCCAGGCGTGCCGCCATTTCACCGGCGTGTTGGGCACATAGTGGTACAGCGACGCCATGCCGCCCGCCAGCACCACAAACTGGATCGAGTCGAACAGCAACTGCACGCCATCCGGCAGGCGCTTGACCAGCCCGCCCGAGGCCGACATCACATACGAGGTAAGCGCCAGGCTCGCCCCCATCAGCAGCGGGCCCAGCGTAATGGCCGCCCAGTAGATCAGCACCCGCTGCCCCAGCGGACGCAGACGCTGCACGCGCCAGATGTCGTTGAGCGTGCGGTCGATGGTCAGGATCAACGCCAGCGCCGTGGCCAGCAGGATGCTGAACCCCGCCACCCCCAGGCTGCTTGCCTTGGCCGCAAACTGCGTGAGGTAGCCCAGCACCTGCCGCGAGATGCTGTCGGGCACCAGGCTGCTGACCAGCCAGCCCTGCAGCGCATCCTGCAGCTTGCCGAAGATGGGGAACGCAGTGAACACCGCCAGCGCCACGGTGAAAAACGGCACCAGCGCCAGGATGGTGGTGAAGGTCAGGCTGCTGGCCGTGAGGCCCAGGTGGTCCTCGCGGAAGCGCTCACGCAGCGTCTGGGCCGTGGTCTTCCAGGGGAAGTGCGACAGCTCGGTCATCAGCGCCTCTACGCGCAGTGCGGCTGTCTGTAAGGTCAAGGGCATGGCCGATATGATGCCACCCCAATGACTGCCTCCCCCGCCAACTCTCTCCCACCGTCCGACAGCGGTGTTGCCGCCACGCGCTGGCTTGCCACCGGCAGCCTGCTCGCCCTGATTGTTCTGTGCCTCGCCTGGGAACTGGTGCTGGCCCCGGTCAGGCCTGGCGGCTCGTGGCTGGCCATCAAGGCGCTGCCGCTGTGCATCCCGCTGGCGGGCATCCTGAAGAACCGCATGTACACCTACCGATGGGTCAGCCTGGTGATCTGGCTGTATTTCACCGAAGGCGTGGTGCGCGGCTGGGGCGACCAGCCGCCATCGCAGTGGCTGGCCTGGGGCGAAGTGGCCTTGTGCCTCGTGCTGTTCACCGCCTGCACCCTGCATGTGCGCGTGCGCCAGCGCAACGCCAAGGCCGCCGCGGCGGCGGCAGAAGCCAGCTCGGCGGCACCCGCCCCCTGATGCCCCTGGCGCAGTCCTCCGCTACCCGATCCACCCACTGAACCCGTCGTTTCACCCATGACCACCCTGCTCGACACCCTGCGCACCATCGTCGGCCCCGCCCATGTGCTCCACGAAGGCGACCTGACCGCCTGGGAACAGGACTGGCGCCGCCGCGTGCGCGGCAAGGCCCTGGCCGTGGTGCGCCCCGCCAACACGCAAGAAGTGGCCGCCGTGGTCAAGGCCTGCGCGGCAGCGGGCACCGCCATCGTTCCGCAGGGCGGCAACACCGGCCTGGCTGTGGGCTCAACACCCGACGACAGCGGCACGCAGATCGTGCTGAGCCTCACGCGCATGAACGCGGTGCGCAGCGTGGACACCGACAACCTGACCATGACCGTGGAAGCGGGCTGCATCCTGCAGAACCTGCAGGACGAGGCGGAGAAGGCTGGCGTGCTCTTCCCCCTGAGCCTCGCGGCCGAAGGCAGCTGCACCATCGGCGGCAACCTGGGCACCAATGCGGGCGGCACACAGGTGGTGCGCTACGGCAATGCGCGCGACCTGTGCCTGGGCCTCGAAGTCGTCACGCCGCTGGGCGAGGTGTGGGACGGCCTCAAGGGCCTGCGCAAGGACAACACCGGCTACGACCTGCGTGACCTTTTCATCGGCAGCGAGGGCACGCTGGGCATCATCACCGCCGCGACGATGAAGCTCTACCCCCAGCCCGCCGCCAACCTCACCGCGTGGGCGGCTGTGCCATCGATGGAACACGCTGTGGCTTTGCTGGGTCTGGCACACAAGCAGCTGGGCGCGGGCCTCACGGGCTTTGAGGTGATGGGCCAGTTTGCGCTGAGCCTGGTGGGCAAACACATGCCGCAGCTGCGTGTGCCCTTCTTGGGCGACGACAACGCGCCGTGGTGTGTGCTGCTCGAAAACTCCGACAGCGAATCCGAAGAGCACGCCCGCGCTCGATTCGAGTCGCTGCTGGAGACCGCGTTTGAAATGGGCTGCGTGACCGACGCCGTGGTGGCCGAGAACCTCACACAGGCGCACCAGCTGTGGCACATCCGCGAGAGCATTCCCCTCGCCCAGGCCGAAGAGGGCCTGAACATCAAGCACGACATCTCGGTGCAGATCTCGCGCATCCCCGCCTTTGTGGCCCACACCGACGCGGTGCTGCAGCGCGAGATCCCCGGCGTGCGCCTGGTCAACTTCGGCCACCTGGGCGACGGCAACCTGCACTACAACGTGCAGGCACCGGCAGAAGGCGACCCCAAGGCCTTCCTGCGCGAGCACGAGGCGCATGTGAACCACCTGGTGTACGAGGCCGTGGCCGAGTTTGGCGGCTCGTTCTCGGCCGAGCATGGCATTGGCGAACTCAAGGCCGACAAGCTCGCCAAGTACCAGTCGCCCGTGGCGCTTGGCATGATGCGCGCCATCAAGCAGGCGCTGGACCCGCAGTGCATCATGAACCCGAAGCGCGTACTGCAGTAAACCCACAGAAAGCTGACCCATGACCACTGCTGTGACCGTGCGCCCGGCTCAAACCGAGGACTACGCCGCATGGCGCCCGCTCTGGGACGGCTACAACGCGTTCTATGGCCGCTTTGGCGCCACCGCGCTGCCGGAGCACATCACGCAAGCCACCTGGCAGAGGTTTCATGACGCGGCAGAGCCCATGTTCTGCCTGGTGGCGCAGGACGATGCCGGCGGCGAGCTGCTGGGCCTCACGCACTACGTGTTTCACCGCAGCATGACGCGCATCGAGCCCGTGTGCTACCTCAGCGACCTGTTCACCCGCGAAGCCGCGCGCGGCCGTGGTGTGGGGCGGGCGCTGATCGAAGCGGTGTACGACTCAGCGCGCGCCGCAAAGTCGTCGCGCGTGTACTGGCAAACCCATGAAAGCAACACCGCCGGGCGCCAGCTGTACGACAAGCTGGCCAAGCACCATGGCTTCATCGTGTATGCCCAAGAACTCTGACCGCCGCCCCAAGGACCTGCGATGACCCTGCCCGACCTGCACCGCGCCATTGCCGAACACACCGGTACCTTCCTCTGCGAGCGCATCAACAAGCCGCAAGAAACCAAAACGGTGAACTTCCAGCACCACATGCAGCCGCCAGCAGCGCTGGCTGCGCCACTGCCCGACGTGGGCCAGTTACCAGCGTTCTACGCCACGATGGGCGGCGTTTTGCTGTACCACGACGCCAACACCGGCGATGCCGCCCGCTACATCGCCCCGCCCGCTGAATGGCCCACACTGCAAGAGGCGTTTGAGGGCTGGACGGAGCACCTGAGTGACGAAGAACGCGAAGAGATCCTGCCCGACTGGATTGCGCACTGCCTGGTGATTGGCGAAACGCCGCATTCGGGTAACTACATCCTGATGGCGACCGATGGCGAGTGCGCCGGGCGGGTGTTCGAGTTTGACCACGACGGTTTTGAATTCACCCAGGTGGCCAACGACGTGGTGGACTATGTGCAGCGCCTGCTCCGCCTTGACAGCCCGACGCTCGCCAATATCGCCTCGCACATGCGCTTCATCGACAAGAACACAGGGGCTCAGTGGTGGATTCTGGAAATGAACGACAACCAGGGCCACCGGGTGCGTACTGATGTGTGAGGAGCGTCGGGGGTGAGGGTACCAATTGCTATTAAATTGAGAGCTACTAGCGCATACAGATTGAGCGCCAGAGGCTCTTTTTGCTATAAAACTCGCTAACTCGCCCGTGACCCGAGGGTTGACGCCGCCGCAGACAAGGTGACGTCACAACACCTTGCGCATGGGCTGCGCCTGCAGCCCGCCCCACGTTTGCGCCACGCCATGCGGCACGTAGCCGTGGCGACGGTAAAAAGGCTCTGCCGTGCGCGTGCTCTCCAGGTCCAGCGTGGCGAGCCCCACATCGCGGGCGTAGGCCTCAACGTGCTGCAGCAACGCACGCCCTACCCCCCGATGCAATGCCTCCGGCACCACGTAGCACAGCGCCAGCGTGGCCTGCGCCCGCAGCGCAAAGCCCACCATCGTGTCGCCCCGGTATGCGCCCCATGCCGCAGCACCCGGCGCAGCCATCCACACGGCCAGGTTCTCGGGCGTCTTGTTGGCCAGCCAGGCTGTCAGAATGGCGGCGTCGTTGGCATGGTCGAGCACGCAGCACTGGGTGATGGACTGGCGGGTGACCGTGCACGCGGCCTCGGCTGCGTCTGCCCCCACAGGCATGATGCAAAGGGTTTCGGCGGCAGCGTCGGCGGGCGTCATGCCGATGCGGCCCGCGACAGACCAACCAGCAACACCGCCAGCACGGCATAAAACGCGGATCCCGCGATGTACACCCCGGTCGCAGTCACCACGCGTTGACCATCGCGCCGAAACGACAATGCCCCGGCGGGAGCAAACATGCGGGCTTCCCTGTTGCGCGCATCTTCCGTGCGCCAGCGCCCCAGGCTGAGCGCACGCACCAGCAGTGCGCCGGTGGCTATCAGCAGCACATCCACTGCCGACCACAACACCGCAACCACAAGATCAGTCATGGGCATCCCCGGCGAATTGACGATGTTTGATCATAGACATGCCGCTCCCAGGGGGGCGAACACAAGCCCCATGTCAGTGCGGGTCTTGGGCGGCGGGATGCTGCTCGCTCCATGCGCGTGCAGCCGCCCAGCCCGGCGGCACGCAGCCCTGCTCCATCACACACAGGCTGGCGCTGGCCAGCGCATGGCGCAGCGCCTGCTGGCAGGCGTCGGCCGTCAGCCCGTCCACAAACTGCGCAAAACTCGCAAGCCCGGCGGCCTGCGACTGCCGCAGCAAATGCGCCAGCAACCCGGCCAGAAAGCTGTCGCCTGCGCCCACGGTGTCCACCACCTGCAGCGGATGGGCCTCTTTGGCAAAACACTGCGCGCCGTTGCGGTGCAGCAGCCAGGCGCCTTCCGCGCCCAGGGTCAGCGCGAGCAGGTGGGCCTGCGGGTTGGCGGCGAGCAGGTGCTGTGCGCGGGCCAAGGCATCCGCACCCGGCACGGCCAGATGCTCCAGGTCTTCGTCGCTGGCCTTGATGATGTGGGCGTGGGCCAGTGCGGCGTGCACCGCGGAGCGGTAGGCTGGCAGGTCGGGCATGACCGAGGGGCGCAGGTTGGCATCGGCCACCACACAGCGGCCTGCGGCGCGCTGGGCGGCCAGCCACGGCAGATAGATGTCCGTGTCGCGCGCGTCGAGTGCCAGCGCGCCGGTGCAGACCAGCTGCAGTGCGGGCAAGGCGGCGCAGCTGTCGCCCAGGCCTGCGGCGGACACGGCACGGTCTGCCACGCCTTCGCGGTAGAAGGCGTAATCGGGATGGCCGTGTGCATCGAGGTTGACCACGGCCAGTGAGGTGACTTGCTGCACAGGCTCTGGCTGGGCCAGCACCACGCCGTCGGCCACCAACTGCGCCGCCAGCTCACGGCCAAAGCGGTCGCGCGACAAAGGGTTGAGGTACTGCGTGCCCACACCCTGCCGGGCCAGCGCACGACACAGGTTGTAGAGCGCGCCGCCCAGGCATGGCAGGTAGCTGCCATCAGCGCGGCGGATGAGGTCGATGAGGGCCTCGCCGGCGATGGCAGCGTGGATAGGCGTCGTAGCGGTAGAGGTGTTGGGTGCAGAAGTCATGGTGGCTTGTTAGGCAGCAGATCAGAACTGCGATTGCAGCGCCGGGTACAGCGCCACAAAGCGGGCATAGCGCTCGGTCAGCAGGGCTTGTTGCGCAGGCTGCGGCACGAAGGTGGCGTCTGCGGGCAGGGGTTGGCACCAGTGGGCTTCATCACCACCGCAGGCCATCGCCGCCAGGCGCGCGGCGCCGAGCGCCGCTGCAGCATGTGCCCCCTGCGGGCGCTGCAGTGGAGTGCCCAGCGCACTGGCCAGCAACTGCGCCCAGGGGTTGCTGCGGGCACCGCCACCGACCAGGGCCAGGGCTGCGCCAACATCACCCGATGCACTGCCCTGCCTGGCCCCAGCGGCACGCATCGCATTGAGGCCATCCAGCAAACCAAAGCCCACACCTTCCATCACCGCATAGGCCAGGTCGGCAGCTTCGTGCTCGGCGCGCAGGCCCATGAAAACGCCGGTGGCAGCCGCGTTGTTGTGCGGCGTGCGCTCGCCGCTCAGGTACGGCAAAAACAGCGGCGCCTGTGCCTGGCGGGCGGTGCTGAGGGCGCCCACCGCGTCCGACAGTTGCGCCTCGTCGCTGCGCCCTGTGAGCCGCGTGACCCAGCCAAACGCACTGGCCGCGCTGAGCATGACCGCCATGTGGTGCCAGCGCTGCGGCAGCGCGTGGGCAAAGGCGTGCACAGCACGCTCGGTGGCGGGCGCAAAAGCGTCCGTCACGCGAAAGACCACACCCGAGGTGCCCAGCGACACAAAACCCTGCCCTGCAGTGCGGGCGCCCACGCCCACGGCACTGGCGGCGTTGTCGCCCGCGCCAGCAGCCACGACGATATTGCCACCCAGCCCCCAGCGGCGTGCCACATCGCTGCGCAGCGCGCCCGTGGGCGCACTGCCCTCGGCCAGCGCGGGCATGTGCGATGTATCGAGCCCGCAGGCCTGCAGCATGGCCGGGCTCCAAGCGCGGGCCTGCACGTCCAGCCACAGCGTGCCCGATGCGTCGGACATGTCGCTCATTGCATCACCGGTGAGCTGCAGGCGCAGCCAGTCCTTGGGTAGCAGCACAGTGCGGATCTGGTCAAACACGGCGGGCTCGTGGGTGCGCAGCCAGAGCAACTTGGGCGCAGTGAAGCCGGGCATGGCGAGGTTGCCGGTGATCTGGCGTGAGGTGGGCACGGAGCCTTCCAGCTGCGCACATTCGGCGCTGGCGCGGCCATCGTTCCACAGGATGGCTGGGCGCAGCACCTGGCCCTGCGCGCCCAGCACCACGGCGCCATGCATGTGGCCCGAGAGGCCGATGCCCCGCACCTGCGCCCACGCAACGGGCACCTGGGCACGCAGCTGCGCCACGGCGGCTTCCACCGCCGCCCACCAGTCGGACGGGTGCTGTTCGCTCCAGGTGGGCTGGGGGCGGTGCTGGGGCACGGCCGCATCGGCCGTGGCGACCACGGCTTGCGCGTCGTCCAGCAGCAGGAGCTTGACACCCGAGGTGCCCAAATCGATTCCGAGGTACATGGGAGATGGACCGATGTCAGTGATTCACAGTGAAAGCGCAAGCCCTGCGCAGTGCGTCTGACGGGCTGCAGGCCGGGAGTCCACAAGCAGGGACGCCTCATCCATAAGGCTATACCTGCTGGACTCAGGAGGTCTTGCCAAACCTTCCGGCGCCCTGCTTGCGGTACTCGCTGGGCGTCATGCCCTTGATGTCCAGAAAGCGGCGGTTGAAGTTGGCCATGTTGTTGAACCCCACGTCATACGCAATGTGCGTGATGTAGCGCTCGGTCTCCATCAGCAGCTGGCACGCGCGGTTCACGCGCACCAGGTTCACAAAGTCGGTGAAGGTGTTGCCCGTGGCCCGGCGGAAGAAGCGAGAAAAACGGCTCTCCGTCATGCCCAGCTCCTGCGCCAGGTCGGCGGCCGACAGCGGCTCTGCCAGATGGTCGGTGATGCGGCTCACGATGGCGTTGATCTGGTCCAGCTGGGTGTCGTCGTCCTCGCTTTGCAGCTGCGTGCTCGACAGCAGGCGAAAGTCGGTGCAGCGCGCCAAGTCGCTCAAGAACTCGCAGAACGCGCCAAACCGTGCCAGGCCCTGGCGCGCCTTGATGCGGTGCCAGTGCTCCTGCGCCTGCGCCTCCATGCCGAAGAACTCGATGCCGTGGCGTGCGCGCTCCAGCAGCGGCAGCACCTCGCGCAGCTCAGGGATGCTTTCGCTGCTGGCGACCAGCGGCGCGTGCGAGAACTGGATCACCAGGTCGCGCAGCGGCACACCGCCTTCGGGCAGGTCCATGCTGATCCAGTTGTGCGGCAGGCGCGGGCCGGTCAGCACCAGCTGGCCGGGCTGGAACTGCCCGATCCAGTCGCCCACAAACACCTTGCCCGAGGTGGCGGTGATCAGGTGCAGCTCGTACTCGTCGTGGTAGTGCCAACGCGCCAGCGGCGTGGGAAAACCGTGCGACAGACAGCGGATGAAGCCGGCCGTCTCGGGCGGCTCGTAGCCCAGCGCGGGCGAGCGCACATAGTCGTGCTCCAGCTCGGGCTTGGTCTGGCGCGGGGCGATGGGCGTTTTCACGGTCATGGCAGTGGGTGGGCCGAAGTTACACCAGCATCAGGCGCCTGTCCGCTGCGCCACAAAGGCCAGCACGCGGGCATAGGCTTTGCGCAGGGTGTCCACCAGCTCGGGGCGGTGGGCCATCTCGCCCCACAGGGTCGTGTCGGCCGCGAAGGCAGCAACAGGGTCCGCGGCCTCGCAGATGGCGTGTGCCACGGCCGGGTCCATGGCCTGGTCTTGGTAGGTGTAGGGGATCTGCCCCGCATGCCAGCGCTGCAGGTAGGCCAGGAACAGTGCGGGCAGCATGGCGACGCTGTCAAACGACGCACTGCGCGCCAGCTTGTCGCGGATGGTGGGCGCAATCATGCCGGGGATCTTGGAGAACGCGTCCATCGCCACGCGCTGGTTGGTGTCGGCAATGGCGGGGTTGCCAAAGCGGTCCAGCACCACGTCGCGGTAGCGCGCGAGGTCGATAGGGCACGGCAGCAACACGGGGATCGCATCATCGGTCACGTAGTCGTAGGCCATCTGGCGGATGGAGGCATCGTGCGTGCCTTCGTGGATGTACTGGTAGCCCGCCAGCGTGCCCGCCCAGGCAATGCAGCTGTGGGTGGCGTTGAGCAGGCGGATCTTGGCCTCTTCGTGAGCCTGCACTGATTGCACCATCTCCACGCCCACCGTCTCCCACGCAGGACGGCCGGCGATGAAGTCGTCTTCGATGACCCACTGGATGAAGCTCTCGCCCATGAGCGCGGCCTTGTCGTCCCAGCCGGTGGCGGCGCGCACGCGCTCGGCCACATCGGGTGTGGGGCGCGGCGTGATGCGGTCCACCATGGCGTTGGGGCTGGTGGTGTTCTGCTCCACCCAGCCTTTCAACGGCGCGTCGCCCAGGGCGTCGATGAACTGCAACAGGCCGCCACGCGACCGCTCGCCGTTGTGGCGCAGGTTGTCGCAGTTCATCAGCGTCACGGGGCCCGCACCCGCAGCCATGCGCGCGCGCAGGATGCTGACCAGGCCGCCGTAAATGGTGTGGCCCGCTTGGCCTGCCTTGACTGCCGCGAGGTCGGCGCGCAGGTCGGCAAAGGTGGGCCAGTCGAGCTGGTTTTTCGCGTCGAGGTAGTAGCCTGCCTCGGTCACCGTGAAGCTGATGATGCGTGTGGCGGGGTCGGCACCCATGGCAATCAGCGGGGCCAGATCGTCCTGGTAAGGAATCACGCGCTGAATGGACTCGATGACGGTGTAGCTGCTATCGCCCTGGGGCGTGACCGTCTCCAGCGTGTAGCGGCCACCCTGCGCCTGCAGGGCAGCGATGGTGTCGGCCATGTCGGGGCGCAGGTTGCCGCCCGCGATGGCCCACCCCGTGTCACCTTGCTGGCGCAGCTGGTGAACGTAGACGGCCTGGTGGGCACGGTGAAAGGAGCCCAGGCCCAGATGCAGGATGAAATTCATGGTGCGTGACAGCGGGTTTCTAAAGATCAAAATTCGTGGGCATCATCACGACGTCGCGGATGGTCATGCCGCGTGGGCGGGTGAGCATGAACAGCACCACCTCGGCCACTTCAGAGGCCTCGATCAGGCTGCCGCTGGCCTTGGCCTCGGCGAGCTTTTCTGCGGGCCAGTCGGCCAGCAGCGAGGTGATGACAGGCCCGGGCGAGATGGAGCCCACGCGGATGCCGTGCTTGAACACCTGGCGGCGCACGGTCTGCACAAAGCAGTTGACCGCCCACTTGGACGACGCATAGACGGGCTCCCACGGCGTGGGGAAATGCGCGGCCAGCGAGCTGGTCACGATGATGTCGCCCGTGCCGCGCTCGATCATGTGGGGCAGCACGTTGTGCACGTTCTTCATCACCACATTGACATTGAGCTGCAGCATGCGGTCGATGGCGTCAGGGTCGGCATCGACGAGATCGCCGCCCACATACAGCCCCGCGTTGGCATGAAAGATGTCCAGCGGTCCTGCAATGGCCAACGCGCGCTGCAGCAGGCTGGCGCACTGCCGGGCATCCAGCAGATCGAGCACCAGCGGCGAAGCGCGTTCGCCAATGGCCGCGCAGGCCTTGGCCAGCGCGGCCTCGTCGCGGTCGATCAGCACCACGCGTGCGCCCGCATTGGCCATGGCCTGGGCGCTGGCAAAACCGATGCCAGAAGCCGCGCCAGTGATGGCCGCCACCTTGCCTTGGAGTGGGTATTGCAGGCTCATGACCATCATGCAGCCTGCCGGGCCACCACGCGGCCTTGGGGGTCGAACCAGTGGGCTTGTGAGGCATCGATGTCCAGGCTCACCGCATCGCCCGCGCGCAGGCCTGTGCGGTCGTTCTGGCGGGCCACAAACTGCGCTCCGCCGGGGGTGCTCACGTAGATCAGGGTTTCGGCGCCCAGCGCTTCCACCAGGTCCACCTGGCCCGGCACCGGCGTTGCGCCGGTGTTGCGCACCGTGATGTTCTCCGGGCGCAGGCCAATGGCGCCGCCCATCGCGCCTTCCGGCGCCTGCTGCTGCACGGGCGGTGGCAGCTGCGGCAGGGGCACCACGTTCATCTGCGGCGTGCCGATGAACTGGGCCACGAACTGGTTGGCGGGCCGGTCGTACAGCTCTAGGGGCGTGCCCACCTGCTCGATAATGCCGTCGCGCAACACCACCACACGGTCGGCCAGCGTCATGGCCTCGACCTGGTCGTGGGTCACATAGATGGTGGTGGCGCCCAGGTCGCGGTGCAGCTTGGCGATCTCCACGCGCGTCTGGCCGCGCAGCGCTGCGTCGAGGTTGGACAGTGGCTCGTCGAACAGGAAGACTTTGGGCGCGCGCACGATGGCGCGGCCGATGGCTACACGCTGGCGCTGGCCGCCCGACAGCTCCTTGGGCGTGCGCTGCAGGTACTGCGTGAGGTTGAGGATGCGCGCGGCGTTCTGCACCTTCTCATCGATCACCTGTTTGTCCACCTTGGCCAGCTTGAGCGCGAAGCTCATGTTCTCGTACACGCTCATGTGCGGGTACAGCGCATAGCTTTGGAACACCATGGCCAGGTCGCGCTTGCTCGACGGCTGGTCGGTGATGTCGCGGCCGTCCAGCATCAGCGTGCCACCGTCGATGTGCTCCAGCCCTGCAATTAACCGCAGCAGCGTGGACTTGCCGCAGCCCGAGGGGCCGACAAAGACGATGAACTCGCCCTTCTGGATGGAGAGGTCGATGCCCTTGATGGCGCGGTGTTCGCCAAAGAATTTCTCGATGCCGCGCAGTTGAAGGTAGGCCATGGAATCGGGTTCCTGAATGCTTGAAAACGGGGGAGATGAACGCTGCGCTTTACTTGACCGCGCCGAACGTAAGACCTTGGACGAGCTGCTTCTGGCTGAACCAGCCAAACACCACGATGGGCGCAATGGCCATCAGCGAAGCCGCAGACAACTTGGCCCAAAACAGACCCTCGGGGCTGGAGTACGACGCGATCAGCGTGGCCAGCGTGCCCGCCTTGGCGGCGCTCAGGTTCAGGCTCCAGAAGGCCTCGTTCCATGACAGCACCAGGCACAAGAGGCCGGTGGACGCGAGCCCGCCCATGCCCAGCGGCAGCAGCACCAGGCGCACCTCTTGCCACAGCGTGGCCCCGTCCATGCGTGCGGCTTCCAAAATCTCACGCGGGATGTCCTTGAAGTGCGAGTACAGCATCCAGACCATGATGGGCAGGTTGGACAGCGCGAACACGATGATCAGCGCGAGCTGCGTATCGAGCAGTTGGCTCTTCTGCGCCAGCACGTAGATGGGCACCAGCGCGCCCACGGCGGGCATCATCTTGGTGGAGAGCATCCACATCAGGATGTCCTTGGTGTACTTGCCCTTGAAGAAGGCCATGGCATACGCCGCAGGCGCGGCCAGCATGAGCCCCAGCACGGTGGACAGCACGCTGGTGATGACCGAGTTCTTGGCGTAGAGCAGGTAGTCGCTGCGCTCTTGCACTTCGTGGAAGTTCTCCAGTGTGGGCGTGAAGACGAACAGTGGCGGCACGGCAATGGCCTGCAGCTCGGTCTTGAACGCGGTGAGAAACAGCCAGGCCAGCGGAAACACCAGCAGCAGGGCCACAGCCCAGGCCGCAGCGGTACGCAGGGCCAACAGGCCGAGCGGAAATTGGGAACGGCGTCGTACGGTCATAAAAATGCGAGCCTTACTTGTCGAGGTTCTTGCCGACCATGCGGATGAGGAATACGGCCGCAATGTTGGCCAGCACCACCGCAAACAGCGCACCAGCCGAGGCCACGCCCGCATCAAAGTTGAGCAGCGCCTGCTTGAAGATCAGGAAGGTGACGTTGGTGCTGGCATCGCCCGGCCCCCCACCCGTGGTGGTGTAGATCTCGGCAAAGATGCTGAGCAGGAAGATGAGTTCGATCATCACCACCACGGCCACCGAGCGCGCGAGGTGCGGCACGTACAGGTAGCGCAGCTGCTGCAGGTAGTTGGCGCCGTCCATGCGCGAGGCTTCGAGCTGTTCGTGGTTCATGCTCTGCAGCGAGGTCATGAAGATCAGCGTGGCAAAGGGCAGCCATTGCCATGACACCATCACGATGACGGAGAACAGCGGGTAGTCGGTGAGCCAATCGACCGGCTGCGCACCGAAGAACATCCACACCTGCGCGAGCACGCCGTAGATGGGGTTCATCATCATGTTCTTCCACATCAGCGCGTTCACCGTGGGCATGACGAAGAACGGCGAGATCAGCAGCACCCGCACAATCCCCCGGCCCGCAAACGGCTCGTTAATCAGCAGCGCAATCGCAATGCCAGCCACCACCGTGATGAGGATCACGCTGCCCAGCAGCAGCAGCGTGTTGACCACTGCCGCGCCAAACGAAGGGTCGGTGACGAAATACTCAAAGTTCTCCAGCCCGGCAAAACCGGTCTGGTCCGGCTGCATCAGGTTGTAGCGGATGAGCGAGAAGTAGATCGTCATCACCAGCGGCACGATCATCCACAGGAAGAGCGTGGCCATGGCAGGCGTGAGCAGCAGGCGGGGGAGCAGGCGGCGATTCATGGAGGCCTCAGAAAAAAAAGTCCAGCCGAAATAGGCGTTCAGTCGGCGTCGCGAGCGGGCCGAGGCGGGGGCGCTGTACCGCAGCCGTACTCCCGTACGGCGAGGAACACCGGCCCCGGATCGGCCCGCGCAGTAGCCGCATGAATGCCTATTTGTAGTAGCCGGCTTTTTTCATCTCACGGTCCGCCGTCACCTGACTGGCCTTGAGCGCGGCGTCCACCGTTGTCTTGCCTGCCAGGGCTGCACTCATCTGCTGCCCCACCGCAATGCCGATGGCCTGGAACTCAGGAATCGCAGCGAACTGCACACCCACATACGGGCTCTTGGGCAAGGTCGAGTCGGTGGGGTTGGCCGAGTCGATCGCGGTCTTCTCTGCAGCAGCGAAGCGGGCGGCCTTCTGGAACTCGGGCGACGCGTAGGTGCTCTTGCGCGTGCCGGTGGGCACGTTGGCCCAGCCGTTGGTCTTGGCCACCAGCTGGATGTAGTCCTTGCTGGTGGACCAGGTGATGAACTTCTGCGCGGCTTCCACCTTCTTGGACCCTGCGGGGATCGCCAGATTCCACGACCACAGCCAGTTGGCGCCCTTGGGCGTGTTCATGGTGGGCGCCTGGGCAAAGGCCATCTGGTCGGCCACCTTGGACTGCTTGGGGTCGGCCACGAACGACGCGGCGATGGTCGCATCCACCCACATGCCGCACTTGCCGGAGTTGGTCAGCGCCAGGATCTCGTTGAAGCTGTTGGCCGACGAGCCGGGCGGGCCGTAGTTCTTGAGCAGGTCTACGTAGAAGGTGATCGCATCCTTCCAGGGCTTGGATTCGAGCTGCGGCTTCCACTGCATGTCAAACCACTGGCCGCCAAAGGTGTTGACCAGCGTGGTCAAAAAGGCCATGTTGTCGCCCCAGCCCGGCTTGCCGCGCAGGCAGATGCCATACACGCCGTTCTTGGGATCGTGGATCTTGGCAGCCAGGTCTTTGATCTGTGGCCAGGTGGGGCGCTCGGGCACCTGCACACCGGCCTTGTCGGCCAGGTCCTTGCGGTACATCAGCATCGAGCTTTCGCCATAGAACGGCGCGGCAAACAGCTTGCCGTCGATGGACAGGCCATTGCGCATGGCGGGCAGCAGGTCATCCACGTCATAGGCGGCGTCGGTTTTCAGCTCCTGCAGCCAGCCCTTCTTGCCCCAGATGGGCGCCTCGTACATGCCAATCGTCATCACGTCGAACTGCCCGCCCTTGGTGGCGATGTCGGTCGTCACGCGCTGACGCAGCACGCCCTCTTCCAGCGTCACCCACTTGAGTTTGATGTCGGGGTTGGCCTGCTCGAAATTCTTGCTGAGCTTTTGCATCTCGATCATGTGGCCGTTGTTCACGGTGGCAATCACGAGTTCGGTCTGCGCGTGCGCAGCGGCGCCGCACAGCGATGCCGCCAGGGCAGCAACGGCCAGGGCCAGGCGGGTGTGTGGACGGGTGGAACGGGGCATCGGAACGTCTCCTGCGTAGTTGGTATGGATCTGCCATTCAACGCCAGTCGGATCGCGGCATTGATGGACTGAACGATACCGATGCTCTGATGCTCAGTTGATACTTTGAAAAGCCATACACATACTAAATTTCGCCAGAATCTCAGGATTTATACCTAGATCCATCAATTGGGTATGTGTATTGCGGGCCCGGGATGCCTGCCTTAGCGCTGAGTCGCCCAGAGCAAATTCCGCACAGAGGCGCACTTCGTGCGCGCCCACTGTTTCCAAAACTGGAACAGTCAGTTTGCAACTGCGTAGTTTTTCCCTGAACACCATCGGCGTACAGTTCAACCCATCGATGAGCCGAACCCGCAAGGCGACTCACCGAACCCGGTTCAGGAATGGTTTTTGACCCGGCTTTTTTGAGACGCTTTTTAACTTTCAAGGATTTTCATCATGAACAACACCGCACGTTTCCTCTCCATCGCCGCTATCGCTGCTTTCGCTTCTTTTGGTGCCCAGGCTGACGAAGCCGATGCTTCGCAATTTGCCACCCAATTCCAAACCAACCGCACTCGCGCTGAAGTGCAAGCCGAAGCCGCTACCGTGGCACAGACCCGCTCCATCGAACCCGCTGGTTCGCGTGTGGTGACTTACAAGTCCACGGCTGACCGCGCTGCCGTGCGTGCCCAGGCTGCTGAAGCCGTGCGCACCGGCAAGATCCCATCGGGCGAAATCAGCGCGATGTAAGAACGCAGACCTTTCCGGTTGGTGGCCTCGCACGCTAGCGGACCCAGCCTCCCGGACTCAGAAAGGGCTCCCACTTGGGAGCCCTTTTTGCATGGGTGCATGGACAACCGGCTCAGGCCACCAGCGTCTTGAACATCACATGGGCATCGACATAGCCCAGCGTGTGGTGCCTGAAGGCCCCGGGCAGCGTGCCCACGATCGCAAAGCCCAGGTGCTGCCACAGCCGCACGGCGCGCACATTGCTGGCCACCACCAGGTTGAACTGCATGGCCCGAAAGCCCATGGCCACAGCCTGCTGCTGCGAGTGCTCGCACATCAACGACGCCACACCCTGCCCCTGCGCAACCGGCGCCACCACATAGCCGCAGTTGCACACATGGGCGCCCTGCCCAGGCTGATTCGGCTTGATGAAGTAGGTGCCCAGAATCTCCCTGCCCGCACCGAGGGCGACAAAGGTTGCTGCGGGCAGCTCTACCCAGGCTTTGTGAATCTCGGCCTCGGTGCTGTCAGGGGCGAAGGCATACGTGTCCCCCGCCTGGAAGGTGGTGCGCAGGATGGGCCACACGGCGGGCCAGTCGGCAGCCTGGAGGGGGCGGATGGTGACGGGGGTGTCGGAAGTCGTCATGGGAACTGCAGTGGATGGAAGGCGAGTCCCGCATTGTCCCGCTCCGCATAAAATCCGCCGTCGGCAACGGCCACCCCTTGATGGCGGCGCCCTACCCTGAGTGATCCATCCCATGACCCAGCCTTCTGCCGCCCCGGCAGCCCCTGCCTTGCCCACCCGCCCTGTGCGCTCCCAATACGAAGACTTCATGCGCCATGTGTTCACGCACGGCGTGGACAAGTCGGACCGCACGGGCACCGGCACCAAGAGCGTTTTCGGCCACCAGATGCGGTTTGACCTGAAGGAAGGTTTTCCGCTGGTCACGACCAAGAAGGTGCACCTCAAGTCCATCATCCAGGAGCTGTTGTGGTTCCTGACCGGCTCCAGCAACAACAACTGGCTGAAAGAGCGCGGCGTGACCATCTGGGACGAATGGGCACGCGAGGACGGCGACCTGGGCCCCGTGTATGGCGTGCAGTGGCGCAGCTGGCCCACACCAGACGGCGGGCACATCGACCAGATCAGCGACGTCATCAAGACATTGAAAACCAATCCCGACTCGCGCCGCATCATCGTCAGCGCCTGGAACGTGGCCGAACTGCACAAGATGGCGCTGATGCCCTGCCACGCGTTCTTCCAGTTCTACGTGGCCCCGGCGCAAGCGTCAGGCGGGCGTGGCACGCTGAGCTGCCAGCTGTACCAGCGCAGTGCCGACATCTTTCTGGGCGTGCCCTTCAACATCGCCAGCTACGCGCTGCTGACCCACATGGTGGCCCAGCAATGCGACCTGGACGTGGGCGACTTCATCTGGACGGGCGGCGACTGCCACATCTACAGCAACCACCACGAACAGGTGCAGACGCAGCTGGCACGCACGCCCTACCCCTACCCCGTGCTGAACATCAAGCGCAAGCCGGACAGCATCTTCGACTACGAGTACGAAGACTTTGAGGTGCTGGACTACCAGTGCCACCCGGCCATCAAGGCGCCAGTGGCGGTCTGATCACCGCCCCGGTGCGCCAGCTGCACCTGCCCTGCCTTCCCCCATAACCAATACAACGAGTTTCTATCCATGTCTTCCGGCGGATTCCACGTACACGGCCCCCATGACCACGCGGTCGAACATGCCACCCACGGCCACGATGCTGCACACCACGGCGCTGACCACGGCGGCAGCTCGTCCACCAACAAGATCGCCATGTTCACGGCCATCGTGGCCACGGTAGGCGCCATCTTTGCCTACATGGGCGGCGCCACGCAGGCCAATGCCGGCCTGATGAAGAACGACGCGGCCATCAAGAAGACCGAGGCCTCCAACCAGTGGAATTACTTTCAGTCCAAAAGCACCAAACAAAGCCTGGCCGAGCTGGCGCGTGACCTGACCCCCGCCGAGACCGAAAAGGCCAAGTACCAGGGCAAGATCGACCGCTACGAAAAAGAAAAGAACGAGATCAAGACTGTGGCCGAGAAGCTGGAGGCCGACGCCCACGCGTTCGACCAGCAAAGCGAAGCCCAAATGCACCAGCACCACCGCTGGGCCCAGGCCACCACCGCGCTGCAGGTAGCGATTGCCCTGGCTGCCATTGCGCTGCTGACCAAGAAGAAGTGGCTGGAATACGGCATGTACGGCGTGGCCGCCGTGGGCCTGGGCGTGGGCGCGCTGGCGTTCCTGCACATCTGATCCCCTCCCCACTCAAGCACCGAGCGAGCCCCATGCCCCTGCACCTCATTTACGCCCGCGCGGCCAACGGCGTCATCGGCAAGGACAACCGCCTGCCTTGGCACATCCCCGAGGACATGGCGCACTTCAAGCAGCTCACGCAGGGCTGCCCGGTGGTCATGGGCCGCAAGACCTGGGACTCGCTGCCCCCGCGCTTTCGCCCACTGCCCGGCCGCACCAACATCGTGGTGACGCGCCAGGGCGACTGGCAGGCCGAGGGTGCCCACCGCGCTGGCAGCCTGGCGGAAGCCCTGGCGCTTTGCGACACGGGCAAGACCGTGTGGATCATCGGTGGCGCGCAGATCTATGCCGAGGCCCTGCCCCTGGCGGACTGCGTGGAGGTGACGGAGATTGCGCAAGACTTTGACGGCGATGCCTATGCCCCCGTGCTGGGCGCAGAATGGGTAGAAACCGCCCGCGAGCACCATGTCAGCACCAACGGACTGTCGTTCAGCTTTGTGACCCGTGTGCGCCGCAGCTGACGGCGCAGCCCCATCACTCTTCTACTCACATTTTGATAGCTGCCAGCGCTTGATCCACTAGCGCTACCGGCCAAAAACCATGCAAATTGCCACCTGGAATTTCAATTAGTGTTTCAGAGTGGATCACAACGTCTCAGCCAGTATCGCAAGCCGTTGTTTTCATTGGGTTTTTTGATTCACACTGTCGCACACTGATTCTCATTGGCGCATCAACTCCGGGTAGCTAGGTGGGTAGCTACACTCCTAGCTACCCAAAAAAAGGACTGCCGATGCCCAAAATCAGTCACACGCTCACCGACATACAGATCAAGCGCTGGATCTCAAAAGGTGAGGCGGTCGCCAAGTCGGATGGCGATGGGCTGACATTCACCCTCTCCAAAGGCGGCACCGCAACCTGGGTGCTCCGGTATCGCGTGCAGGGCGGGCGGCGGCGCGAGCTGACCATCGGCAGCTACCCGGACGTGACACTCGCGGCGGCACGGGAGAAAGCCCGCGCGCTGCGCGCATCCATCGACGGTGGCGCGGACCCGGCGGCCGAAAAGCAGGAGCGCAAGTCGCGCACCGCAGCAGCATGGACCATGCGCGAGCTGGTTGCCGACTATCGAGAGAAGGTGCTCCGCCCGGATGTGTTCGCAGAGGACACCATCTACTACCGCAATGCCGACATCGACCAGGTGATCCTTCCGCGCCTGGGTTCCTGGCAGGTGGACAAGGTGACAAGCATTGATGTCGTGAAAGTCCTCAAAGAGAGCGGCCGAACGTGGCTGATGACAAAGCGGCTGCTCACCTCTATCTCCAAGGTTCTCGACCACGCCTGCGGGCTGACTCTCATTGCGGCCAATCCGTGCACCGGCATCAAGCTGTCCGCGCTCAAGGGTCCTCGCCCCAAGACACGCCAGCGCGTCATGCTGGAGAACAAGGAGCTGCAATCCCTGCTGCCGGGCATCGACTTCATCGGCCGCGAGAACGCCCTGGCCTTCCGCATCCTGCTGGCCACCTGCGTGCGCGGGGTGGAGCTGGTGAAGGCCAAGAAGGAACACCTGGATCTGGAGGCTGGCACCTGGTGGGTGCCAGCAGAGTCCGTCAAAACCCGCGCCGGCTTCCTGGTGCCCCTCGCCCCGGTCGTCGTTGACTGGTTCCACGAGCTGATCGCCCTTTCTGGCGACTCCATGTACGTGCTGCCCACTCGCCGCGCTGACCGCTCCAAAGAGCTGGGCGATGTACCTATCGGGCGCACAACCCTTTGGGCGGCACTGCGGCGCGCGTTTGAGCGCGGCGACATGGACATCCGTAAATTCACCCCCCACGACACGCGCAGCACGGCCAAGGGCCACCTCATGAACATGGGGGTGTCGCGCGAAATCTCCGAGATCGCCCTGAACCACACACTCAAGGGCATGGAGGGGGTCTATGACGTGCGGGAGGAAATACCGGAGCGCCGCAGGGCCCTGAAACTCTGGGCCGACTACCTGGTGGGGTGCGAGAACAGCGCCCCACCCGGCCGCGATGGTGAGGCGAACGTGGTCCGGTTGCGCAGGGTGGCATGAGCTGGGGCACCCCCTCTGGACCGTGGACAATCAACATCCATGGCCGCCCAAAACATCGTTGACCTACCCCCACACCACCCCGGAATGGCAGAACTCCACCGCAGGGTGTCGAACGCCTTCCGCACGCACTGGATCAAGCACCCAGATAAGAAACCGCAGAAGCTGATTCTGACCCAGAAACAGGCCGACGACCTGCGGCTGACGCAGCTGTATGGGGGTGTCTCCATACCTGGGTACGCCCCCGAGGTGGGCAAGTTCAATGACCGCCCTGTGGAGGTGTCAGCCACGACAGCGGGCGTGCTGGTGGCACATGACGGGACGGAAATGCCGCTGGCTGACTACGACAAGATGCCCACTGCATAAACACAAAGCCCCGCTTGCATCACTGCGGCGGGGCTTTTTCATTGGCGGATTGCTGCGGGCCATGCAGCCGTAATCAGGTGGGGCGTGGGGTGCCGGCCAGATCCGCAGCGGCATCTGCATCGGTCAGCACCGGGCGGGCTAGCTCGTCGCGCAGACGGAAGCCCAGCAGGGGCCAGATTTCGCGCTCTGCGTTCTCGCGGGCTATGCGCTCCCCGATTTCCTTGTTGTAGTTCTCCGGGCTGGCGCAGGCACTGTGGCCGATGACGGTGAAGCCATTGCGCAGGACCAGGACGCAGAAGGTCAGAAGGCCAAGTTCGCCGGGCACCGGGCCGCTCGTAGCCATGACGGCGCCTTGATATGCAGTGAAGTAGTGGGCGCTGACGATTTCGGCTTGCAGCGCTGCGGGCGTCACACGCGGGCCCTTGTCGGCCTTGGCCTGGATCTCCTGCTCCAGATCGGCAGGGGCCAAGTCGTAGGTGGCCTCGAAAATGTCCCGCTTGCACGGGTAGATCTCCCCCTTCACGCCCGTGATGAGCATGTCATCGCGGCCCATCTTCATGGTGCCTTCCAGTGTGGGGATCAGGTAGCAATCGTCGTTCTCGTGGGTGATCGGGTGGCCCGCGTAGCTGAACGACCAGGGCATGCCATTCACGATGTTCGACTCACGGCCTTCGGCCTTGCATCGCTCTGTGCCGTGGGTCACGAGCTGGTCAAAGGTGATTGCCGTGATGACGACAGGCTTCTTGCGGAATTGGGTCATGGTGTGCTCTTGGGGGGGGTGGTGGTCAGAAAGCCGCGATGCGCTCGCCCAGGATCACGGACAGCTCGCGCATCACATCGAGCTGGCGGCGCAGGCGGGCCTGTTCTTCGGCAGGCAAGGTGGTGAACACGGGATTGCCGCCGATGAAGGCATTGAGGCGGGTGATTTCGCCGTCGCGGGCGGCCTTCTCGTCGATGACGCGCTGCTGATGGGGAGGCACGGTGCTGGCGACAGGCTCAGGCAGGTCGATAGCGCAGCGCACGAAGCAGTCCTTGGCCTCCAGCAGCTTGCGCATGCCTGCGCTCTTTTCGGGGCCGTCCGGTAACAGGTCTTCCAGCTTTTCAGCCAGCTCACCGAGGGGCTTGCTCACGGCCTGCAGCTTGGGCGGCAGGTGGGCGAAGGCGAAGTATTTGATGGTGGTAGAGGGCATGGTGGTACTCAGGGTGTGGTTCCGGCATCCGGCCGGTTCGGCGCTTTGAGTCCCAGGCCACCAGCCGGTGGCAGCAGGGTGCGGTCGTTCTGGATCACGCGCATCAGGGTGCGGACTTCATCGGCGTGCTGTTCAGCAGCTCCTGCGAACGCTTCCGCCTGGCTGTCAGCTTCTCCGTATAGAACCCCGAGGGTGGCGGCGCGATCCCGGCAACGCTGGAGGACAACGGCTGGGCTGTCGGTTTCTCCCCCACCACAGGTGGCGGCGTATTCAGCGACTTGTTTGCGCAGCCGCTCACCGTCAGCAGCGGCAGCAGCAAGGCGAGCAAGACGGCGCTTTTCTTGGGCAGCGTGGGCATCGGCAATCTCCTGTTGGTTGCGGGCGTGGATCTCGCCCTTGCGGAAAGTGGCGCGGGCGTCATCCAGCGCAACGCGGTGGCGCTCCGACTCCTGCGCTGCATGGGTGGCGTTGAGCTTGGCCACGGCCGCATCCATCTGCGCGCCCTGGTAGAACCAGGCTGCTGCAGCGGCCACCGCCGCGGCGATCAGATGGGTGATGAGGGTGAAGTTCACGGCATAGCCTCGCATTACTTACTGTTGCGGAGCACAGCGCAACCCGTGATACACAAAATGAGCAAAAAGAATGAAATGCGTACAAAGCAGATCATTTTTTAACCCCAAGGCGCCAGGATGTGCAGATTTCCTCGTTGGAGTCGCCGCGCAGCTGCAGGCCCGGCAGCACGGTGGAAACGCCTTTGACCGTGCCTTTGTTCCAGCGCGGGTTTTCGCGGCAGGCGCCTTCCCAGTCCCCGGCATTGGCCTTGCGTCGCATGGTGCTGCCGATGAAATGGCCCTCGCCCTTGTTGTGCAGGAAGTCGAGGAAGGTGGCTTGCTGGAACGGGTCGTAACTGGCCCAGTGCGTGAGCAGGCGCTTGGCTTCGACCTCGTAGCCGATGTACTGGCGCTTCTCCAGCCGGTAGCAGTCGGCGGGGGTGTAGATGCGACCCGCCACCACCTCGGGCCCGGTCAGGCCATTGCAGACGGTGAGCGGCTGGCCCTTGCCCAGTTTGTCCACGTAGGGCGTGCCGATGTGGCGATTGCTGGATTCGTAGTAGCTGGCCATCACCATGGCAATGCGGATGCCGTCCGATACCTCGGGATCAGCGGCCACGGCCTGGATGTAGGCGTTGGCGTTGGCCTCGCGTGTGGCGGCCTCGTCCACGTAGTAGGCCCCACCACCGGCGCCCATCAGCATGACCAGGGCGGCCAGGCTGGTGCGCAGCTGGGCGGGAACGCGGCTCACTCGTCGGCTCCCAGCTCGCCCAAGTCGGTATTGCCTGAAACCACGCGCCCGGTGTTGCGCATGATGTCAATGCGCATCTGGCGCTCCTGCTGGCGCAATGCGTGCTCGGCGGCCAGGCGGCGGTTTGCTTCGCGCTTGTAGTACCAGCTCACCAGGGCGCCCAGCAGCGCAATACACACGCCGAACAGACCGATTGCCTGGGATGAGGCGAGCCAGCCAAGAAAGCCAACGACAGCGCCGCCGCCGGAGGTGCGACCGCCAGCCGTGGCAAGAGCGTCGATGGTTTCTGTTTTCATGAGCCCGGAGTTTTCCGGCTCGCGCTCATTTCCCCCAACCCTATACCGGGCTACCCGTTCTCTTTGGCCATGCTCCGCATCTGATCCCGCAGGGCCTTGGGCGCGGTGTCGGCAATCCGCTGGGTACGGTCCTTGCCCATTTCGCGCACGCGCTTCATCACGTCCGGGATCTTCACCACGATAGGCTGGTCCGGGTTGTTGCGGTTCCAGGCGGCCAGTCGGTCGCGCACTCGCTGCAGCGCGGCGTCGTCCTTCTCAAACACCGCCTGTGCCCACTGCGCCTTGATGTCGTTGCTGGTCTGGATGTAGAAGCTCTTGGAGCGCTGCATGAAGGAGTTGGCCTCCTGCACCTCGGCCACGCTCTTGGGTTGGAAGCCCGCGAACTTCGCAATGGCCTCTTCCAGCGTGGTGTCGATGACCTTGTAGCCCTTGGCATCCTTGTAGATACCGCTGGTACCCATGTCGATGCCCTTGGCCCAATTGCGCGCCGCCGTTGGCGACACCTCCAGCGCCGCGCCGACCACGTCGCCGGTCAGCAGCTTGCGCGCGCCAGTGAAGCCGCGCGCCACCAGGTCGCCCGCGGGCCCAGCCACCTCCAGCAGGTCCCGCTCCCGGTTCTGCTTGGCCAGCAGCAGGCCGGTGCCGGGGATTAGGTTGCCCATGCCCAGGCGGCCGGACACGTCGATGGGCGCACCGGGCAAGCCGGACACACCCTGCTCCATGAAGTCGGCCAGCTCCTTGCCCACCACGTCGCGCAGCGCCTGCTTGCGCCAGTGCTTGGTGCTGATGTTGTAGCCCATGAGCTGGCCGGCGCCGTCGATCAGATCCTCGGCATCCTCCATGAACGGCAGGCCGCCAGCACCACCCATCAGCAGCAGCATGGCCACGGCCCAGCCCACGGCGCGCTTGCCCTCGGGGCCGCCCTGGCTCCACATGCGGTGCATCAGCTCCAGGTAGCTGACCGAATAGGTCTTGAAGGTGAATAGCGTGCCGCCGATGGCACCGCGCGCCCACTTCGGCTTGTTCGCCTTGGAGTACACAAACTGCGTTTCCTGCACTGCACGCTCGGCAAACTTCGCCGGGTCGGCCATGCCCTGCTCCTTGGCGATGCGATAGGCGGCGATGAAGGTGCTGCGGCGGTTGAACTGCTCTGCCAGTGCAAATGGCTGGCCCCATGCCACCTTCACCCGCTCCCAGTTGTTGGCCGCCGCGGCGCGTGCGTCGCCCAGCTTGGTGCCATCGCCCGTGCGCAGCGAGCCCGCGCCCCGCGCCTGGGCCATGAGCTGGTGAATTTCCTGGGGCGAAACGATGCCCTCGGCCTCTGCCGTTTGCAGCGCCTTGGCCAGGTCTGGCTCGTAGCTGCTGCGGCGGGTCATGTCGCGCACTGCGGCAGCCAGGTGCGATGCGGCGCTACGCATGCCACCGAACTGGGACAGCCAGGGCATGGTGATCTGGAAAGGCTGGGTCATGTTGACCATGGCCGAAGCCACGGAGCCGCCCAGGTACTGCGCGAAGAGCATGCCGCGCACGGCCTGGCCTTCCTCCTGCGGGTCTTGGATGTAGCTGCGCAGGCCCATCGCCACGTCGCGCAGCTCGCCCTGCTCCTTGGGGATGCCCTCGATGGCCGTTTCCAGCGTGCCTGCGTTCAGACCGCCGGCCGCCAGGCGCGCATTGGAGTACACGAAGCTGGCGAGCACGCGGCCCACGTCCTCGCTGTAGCCACTGATGCCCTTGCGGTGGATCAGGCGCTTGAGCGCGCTGTGGTTGTTTTTGGCCAGCTGCAGGTATGCCTGAAATGCCTTGTCCTTCGGATCGCTGCCATCGCCGCTCAAGCCCAACATTTCACCGAAGTGCTCCAGGCTTTCCGGGGTGATGCCCTGGAACAGCTTGAATGCCTCATCGCTCATGGTGCCCTGGGTGACGGTCGCGCCTGGGAATTCCTTCTCCATGGCGGCCTTCATCTTGTTGGACTCGTACATCGACTCAAACATGCCGAAATACTCGCGCGTTCCGTCCTTGCCCACCACGTCCACGGTGTAGCGGCCAAAGCGCGACAGCGGCGCGTAGCCGGCCTCCATCAGCGCCTGGGCGCGCTCGTAGCTCTTCACCACGGCGTTGTTCAGGCTCAGGATGCGGTCGGCCTGGTCAGGCTGCTCGCGCGCCTCGGCCTGCAGCGTGTCCGTGATGAGCACCATCGCGTCTTCCACGCTGGCCTGCGCCAGCACTGCCTCACGCAGGCCAGCGTATCCGGCACCCAGCGCGCGCAGCATGTCGGCGCGGGCGGTCATGTCGATCGATCGGTCAATCGCGGCCCGCGCCTCCTGGTACAGGCTCACCTGCTGGGCGCTCAGGTCGAACAAGTCTTTCAGCTCTTTCGCCGTCCAGACAACACCCGGCTTGAGGATGGTGCTATCAAATTTGTTGTTGATGATGGTGTTGTACTGATCCACCGGCAGGCCGCGCCATACCTTGAGCATCTGCTCCTGAATCTTGCCGGTGCGCAGCAGGATCTGCGCTTTTTCGTCGGGCGTGGTGTTGCGGTACTTCGCGTTCAGCGCCTCGGTGGTCACTGGCTTGCCGTCCACATCGCGCGCCCACAGCAGCGTGCCCTCGAACAGGGGCTTGGCCACAGCCTGGTTGTCGGCGGCGGTGATGGGCTTCTTCTTGAGGTCGGCCAGCGTTTCAACCCGGGGCAGCAAGCGCGGCGCGCGGTCGGCCGCATCGTTGCCCAGCATGGAAACGTCATCAATGAAGCGCTGCGCAGCCTCGTACACCGGCTTGAACACCGGCGAGCGCTCTGCCAGGTTGCGCATGGTGCCCACTGTCTTATCCCACAACGACACCTTTCCGGGGTGGGACAGGGTCTGGTGGATCTGCTGCAGCGCACTGTCCTTCAAGTCCGCCATGCTGGAGCGGCTGAACAGGACCTCTCCTTGACCGGCAGCGCCGGCTGGATAGACAATACGCAAATCCCCGGTATCGCTCTGGGCGTAGGACGGCACGATTCGATTCCTGATCGTTTCAAAATCCGTCGTACCGGGGTACTTTCTCATGCTGGTCATCGCCAGCGCCTTGCGCCCCGAGCGCACTTCCTCCAAATACAGCACCGTTCCATCAGGCAATCGCTTTAGGTTGCCCACGATGTCTTGCCCGCGCGGCGTCTTGGCCCCAAGAATCCAAGCATCCGGCGCTGCAATGGCCTCTGGAATGGCCGCGATGTCCGCATCACTCAGTGGCAGCTGGCCCTGCTTCGCCTCCACTTGCGCATCGCCGTGACGACTTAGGGCGTGGCGCACCGCATACATGTCGGCAGTGTGCCGATAGCCTGACTCCACAGGAACGCCCTCGCGCTGCAGCATGGCCAAGGCATCGTCTGTCACCGGCCCCAGGACAAGCGTGGTGTTCTCGTTGCCGGAAGAGCGAGCTGCGGCGGCCAGCAGCCGGAGCGCGTCCGCCTCCATTCGGCCCGCGTCTCGGCTGAAACTGACACCACCACCAGGACCACCGGGGCCACCGCGCTCCACCCATCCGCGTGCCGGCATGATGTACGCCTGAATGATGTCGCTGTCCGTCAGGCGCAGGCTCTGGAAGCCCGGCACATGGGTGCGCAGGAAGTTGCGGATGGCTGAAATCGCCCGCTGCACAAACGGCAGCTGGGGGTTCTTCTCGGCCATTTCCGCCAGAACTTCCTCGGCCGCCTCGCGCACGCTCAGGCTGTTCACGCCCCGCAGGCCGTACTCCTGCATCTTGGCGGCCACCTCGGCTTTGCGCATGGTGGCGATCTGGTTCAGCACCTGGTCCAGATCGCGGCCGAACTTACCGCGCAGACCGTGGTGTCCCAGCACCTCGTGGTACAGCACGCGCGCCGCATCATTTGGCGTGTTCAGGCGAGAGGCCACCAGATAGGCCTTGCCACGGTAGTAGAAGCCCTCGGGCGCTCCGCGTGCGCCGCCGCTGCGCTGGCGCAGGTCGGCCTTGCGGGCGGCCTCTGGGATGCGCTCATCCTGCATGTCGAAGGCCACCACCACCTCTGGCGCGTTCGGGCCCCAGGCAGTGCGGATGGCATCCACCGTGGCTGAAACGGAGTCTATGGCCTGCCGCTGCGCGGCCTCGGAGTAGGCCGCTGGGCGCCCCATGGCCTTGAGGAACGAATCCACGTCGAACTCGGTCGCCCGCTCTGAGCTTTCGGCACCGTCGCGTCGGAATGCCGCCACGTCGCCCCCCGGAGATCCGTCACCCGCCTCGGCTTCTTCAGGGGTCGTTTGAACGGCGCTCTGCGGCTTGCCCTCCAGCATGCCCACCAGCTCCCGCAGGCGCTCACGCTTGGCAACCAGCTCGGCCGCCTTGGGGAACGTCTGGTTCAGCTGCTCGCGCAGTGCCGGCAGATCTGCCTTCGCCCGCGCAAGCTGGCGCTCCAGGTAGTCGGTGCTGCTGTTGGCCAGGCGGCCAATGTCATCGAACAGATCAGTCACCAGATTGCGAACATTGGCGGGCACCACGGACTGATTGACTGCGAATGAATTCAATCCACGGCTGGTCACGGTGGTACCGTCCGCGTCCACCAGCGACACCGAGGCGTCGATCTGGGCGCCGCCCTTGCCGGTTTCGCGGGCCTGGGCGTCCAGCACCAGGTCATAGCCCAGCATGTCGCCCACAGTGGCGGTGCGCGAGTCGCCAGCTTGGATGCCCTTGGTCAGCTCGTTGAACTTGGCGGCCAGTTCACGTGCGGCAACGGTGTGTTGGGCGATCAGGCGCCCGTCGATGGTCACATCGAACAGGGATGCATCGCCCAGGGCAGCGCCAATCGCAGTGTCGATGCCGTCCTTGTTGGTCAGGCGCGCGCCGTCCACGGAAATCGAGTAGCGCGCCGTGGGCTTGCCGCCCTGCTGCTGCTCGATGGCCTCGTTCACGGCGGTCATAGCGTCGCGCAGGTTGTCGTATTCCTTGCCCTCGATGGTCACGCGGCGCGCGGCCTTGCGCGCGTCGGCCGCCTCCATGGCCGCATTCGCCTTTACCTTCTTGGCGCGCTCGTCGGCAATGCGGCCGGGGTTGCGCTCGATAGCACGCTCTGCGCTGTCCACCGCGTCCTCGATGCCGAACATCCTGCGGCGGAAAGCGCGCTCCTGCAGCTCCAGCGTGGTGATTTCCGATTCCGTCTTGACGCGCTCCAGCAACAGGGGGTTGCCGGAGGCCAGGGCAGCCATTTCGGCCATGCCCACGGCTTCCTCGTCATCGAACTCCATGGAAAACGCGCCGTCGTATTTGCGGATACCGTTGATGGTGCGCAGCTTGGTCGCGTTCAAGTCCCACATCTTGGCGTCCACCGTGCGCTCGGTGGCGTAGGCCAGGATTTCCACCTCGAAGCTATCGCCGTACTTCTCCAGGAGCAGGTTGCCCTGGCGGATGGCACGGCCCTCCCGCTGCTCGATGTCGCTGGGCTTCCAGGTCACATCAACGTGATGCAGTGCCACGATGCGCTGTTGCACGTTGGTACCGGCGCCCATGCGCGGGGTCGAACCGATCATTACGCGCACCTTGCCGCCGTTCACGGCGTCAAACAGTGCGGCCTTCTGCTCGTCGTTGTTGGCCTCCTGAACGAACCGGATTTCGTTGGCGGGGATGCCAGCGGCGATCAGGTTGTCCTTGATCTGCTGGTAGGCGCTCCATGGGGAGGTTTGCGCCATACGCAGCTCGGCAATCTCCTGGGGATCGTAGCGGTCGAGGGCTTCTTGCGCCTCGTCAAACGCCTCTTGGTTGTCGTCGCGCAGTGCGGCATCACGCTTGGCGATCAGGTCATCGTAGGCCTTGATGATCGCGTCGTCACCCTTGGCCTTGGGAACAGAGCGGTCCAGGAATACGAGCTGCGTGCCCTTGTCGGCATCCCACTTGTCGTAGATGCGCTTGATGTTCTCGCTCACCACCTGCAGCTTGCCGCCTTCCTCGGCGCTGGTGCTGCGCGGGTCCACTGCACGGATGTCCAGAGACAGCTTGCGCGCCCGGTCCATCAGGCGCAGGCGCTCTGCGTTGCGCTCGTAGGGGTCTTCGATGCCGTCCAGGCCGTCGAATCCGTCCATCACCTCCTTGAGGCCCTGTTCTTGTGCTGGCGTGGGCTTGATGGCCACCAGGTTGCGGTCCTTCCCACCGGCCACCTTGGGCACAGGGAATTCGCGGCCGGGGTTGTCCTCGGCGTAGAAGCGCTTGATGTCGTCCAGGCTCACGGCGTCCGTGACCTGGTAGTACAGGTCCATCAGCGAGCGCATGTTCGACCACGTGCGGCCCAGGCGAGTGACCTGCTTGAGGCGGCCGGATTCGGTGGGCTCAAACGCAGGCGTGGCCTCCACGAACTGCGCGCGGAAGGCGTCGAAGTGGGACAGGCCCATTTCGTCCAGCGCGTCGGCCGCCAGGTAGCGCAGCATCGTGAACATTTCCACGGCGCTATTGCTGATCGGTGTGCCAGTCAGGAAAGTGACGCTACCGGTGGGCTGCTCGCGCAGCACCCGCACCTTGTTGTAGAGGTCGTTGGCCTTGCGCGAACCGGTCTTGTCGCCCATGCCGCGCACACCCGTCAGGTTGGACGAGTAGTACAGGTTCTTGAACTCATGGGCTTCGTCCACGGTCAGGTCATCCACGCCCAGCTGCTCAAAGGTCAGCAGGCGGTCGCGCACTCCCTCCGCCAGGCGATCCATGCGAGCCTGAATTTTCTCGGCCAGGCGCTCGGCCTCCTTCACGTTGAAGGGCTTGCGGCGCCCGTTGTCGGTGCCGTCCTCCTTGGCCTGCTCCCAGGCGTCCTCGATGGCGGCCTGCGCCTGGGCCATTTCCAGCTCCAGGTAGCGAGACTCCGTTTCCGGGGCAATGCCGATGAACCCGAAGGACGAATGGGGCACGATCACGATGTCCCAGTCGCCCGTGGCGATCTTGCCGAACAGGCGGCGGCGGCGCTTGGCCTCGAAATCCTTCTTGCCGGCGGCCAGCACCTTGGCGCCAGGGTACAGACGGTACACATCGGCGGCCCACTGCTCCACCAGGTGATTGGGGACAGCCACCATGGGCTTGCGCGAAAGCCCCATGCGGCGGCGCTCCATCGCACGCGCGATGGCGGTGAAGGTCTTGCCCGCGCCCACGGCGTGGTCCACCAGCATGAAGCGCTCGTAGATACCGCGCCAGATGGCATTCATCTGGTGTCGGCGCATCTTGAGGATGGCGTCGGGCACCTTGCCGGGCAGTTGCAGGTGCTGCCCATTGAACTGGCGCACCACGCGCGTGTTGAACTTCTCGTTGAACACATCCACCAGACGCTGGCGGCGCTCGCCATTCTTGAAAACCCAGTCGCCAAACTCGGCCTCAATCTCGCGGGCCTTGAGCCCAGCCAGGGCGGTGCGCTCCTTGTCGATGAAGGTGTTGCCGTCCGCATCGCGGGCGGTGACGGTCACAGCTTTGCTGTTCAGGATGCGGGTGATGATGTAGTCGGCTGGCGCACCCTCGCTGCTCCAGTTGGACATGCTGGTGCGCTCGGCGCCGTCCACGCTGACACTGAAACTGTTGGTCAGAGCCGAAAAGCTCACCCGCGCCTTGCCGCCCACCAGATGGCGCACAAAATCTGCATAGATTTCAGGCGGCACCCAGGTGGCGCCCATGGTCACAGCCACGTTCTCTGCGGTCCAGTCGGCGGGAATGACCTTCTCCAGTGCCTGAGCGTTTTTGGTCATGCCAGCGGCGCGCGCAGCGTTCAGCTTGCGCTTGACCATGCCCGACAGGTAGGCGTCGGCCGTCTCCCACAGGCCGGTTTCAGGGTCTTTGAACACCAACGGGTCAGTGCCCTGTTGCAAGGCCTCTCCAGCCTGCTCCGGGCTAATATCCAGGAGGCTGGCGATGCGGTCCATGTCCACGCGGCCGGACTCGGCCAGGGTGATGGCCAGGGCGTCCGATGGGCTGGCGGCCTTGGTCGCGGGCTCATACTTGGGCACCACGCGCTCACGCAGGATCGGTGCCGGCGTGGCCTTCTCTTTCTGCGCCTCCAGCCCGGAGCGCGCAGCCTGCTCTGCGGTGCGCTCGGGCTGGTAGTCCACCTCCAGGGCGGCGATCAGGCCGCCGTCCGGCATGGTCATCGCCAGTCTCATGTTGGTGGCACGCCCCACCGGGCCATTGGCCTTGACGAATGCCTCGTAGGCAGCGGCCAGGCTCTTGCGGTTGCCCTCCATCATGGCGGGCACGGCGTCGGCCGTTTCCAGCACCAGCTGGCGCTTGAGCAGGTCGCGCAGGCCCACCAGCCCACTGAGGCGCTTCATGCCCAGCTTGCCCAGGCGCAGCTTCTCGGGCACGTCCTCGGGCTTGGCGTAGACCTTTCGCTCGTACAGGTTCTTGCGCGTGGCCTCGCCATTGGCGTTCATGGCCTTGACGTTCTTGCCTTGCTCGTCCAGCACGGGCTCCATGCTGTACCACTGGCCCTCTGCGTTCTGGCTCAGGGATTCATGCCAGGGGCTGTTTTCGTCAATCTCCTGGTAGGCAAACTCGAAATCGCCTTCCGGCGTCTCGCGCTCGATCACGCGCTGCAGCTTGCCGTCCGGGCTGGCCTTGATGTGCCCGGCCTCTTCGTTGGCCACGGCGATGCGCAGAGCGTCGCTCATGGACTTGTGGCGCGCGGCGGTAGCGTCCAGCACATCCTGCTGGAAGTTCTGGATGCCTTCTGGCAGGCGCTGCACAGCGGCGCGCAGCAGCTCGCCCAGTTCTGCAGGATTGTCCAAGCGCACTGTGATGTCTGCGCCATGCTGCATGGAACCGGAGCGCTCCATGACGCCCAGCACATTCGCCGGGTTCTCTGCGAAATAGGCGTTGACGTTCATGGCCTCGCCGCCCAGCGGGTCGGGCACCTTGACCGTTTCCACCCAGGAGGGCACCAGCGCGGCGGCGGCTGCGTCCGCCCCCTTCTTGTTGGCCTTGAGCTTGTTGTATTCCGTGATGGCGGCCTGCATCGCGGCCTGGTCGCCCGCATCCATCTTCTGGAAGATCAGGATGTCAGTGACCACCTCCGTGCGCGCGTTCTCCTTGAATGCGGTGTCAGGCAAGCGGATCGCGGCCACCAAGCGCGCCTGCGCGGCCAGTGCCAAGCGGCTGCTCTTGTCCTGCGCGTCCATGAGGAAGCGCGACACCACCATGGCCTGAATGCCGCCGGGGCGCAGCGCATCCATGCCAGCGCGGAAAAACTGGTTGTGAATCGACACGCCCTGCAGCTCGGGCTTGAACTGGAAGCGCAGGGACTCGCTGCCGAACGGCGGGTTGCCGATGTTCAGCATGAAAGCGTTGTCGGCCACCGGTACCTTCTGGAAACCGGAATGCAGCACCGTCGCCTGCGGGTACAGGGCTTGGCCGATGCGCGCGGTCAGGCTGTCGTATTCGACACCCACGAACCGATTGGGCATGTCCTTGGGGGCCAGGCCCAGGAAGTTGCCGGAGCCCATCGAGGATTCCAGCACCAATCCGCCACGGTAGCCCAGGCGGCGCACCATATCCCACATCGCCGACACCACGGTCTGGGAGGTGTAGTGCGCGTTTCGCGTCGAGCGGCGCGCGGCGGTGTATTCCTCCTTGGTCAGCAGATCGCGCAGTTCCTCACCACGCGCACGCCACTTGTCCTTGAACTGGCCGGTACCGGGGTCGGGGAATGCATTGGCCAGGCCACCCCAGCCCACATAGCGGGCCAGCATTGCCTGTTCTTCCGGGGTTGCGCGGCGGTTGGCAGCCTCGATAGCCTTGAGGGTGCGGATTGCGGCCAGGTTGTCGGTGAACTTTTGAACCTCACCGCCCTTGCCCAGGCCCACCTCGTCGGTGATCTGGAAGTCGGCGGCAGGAATGTTCGGGGCGCTGGCCTCGCCCCCAGGGACGGCTACGCGCCCATCTGCTTGCGGTACTGGCTCTCCAGTTGCGCCAGCTCCTTGCGCTCCCACGGCTCCAGCTCGGCCTCGGGCTCTGGTTTTAGGAGCACGTACTGGCTCAACGCCACTTCCTCCGCCTCGTGCTGGCGAAAACCCTGCTCCATCAGCGACAGCACTTCCTGCTGCGCCTGTTTGCCCGCTGTTTGCAGCGCCTGCTCCAGCTCCCCGCTCGCTTTCAGCGCGGCCACCTTCTTGGGCAGCCACTGCGTCCAGTGCTTGCGGGCTTTCGCTTCGTACAGTTGTGCGCTCATCGCTGGGGTTCTCCTGCTGTGCATTATCGGCCTCGTCCTCTTCTGCAGCAACAGAGGCCTCGTGCGCCTCAATTTCTGCCTTGCTCTCCACGTCGATGACCGCGCGCTTGGTATCCGCTCCCGTCTTGCCCCCCGCCATGGCGATGTAGGCGCCCTGCAGGTGATCCAGCGTCAGGGCGTCAGCCGCATCGTCGCCCAGGTTGGCGCGGATCTGGTCCAGGGCGAACTTGGCCGAATCCTTGAACTTGTGATACCCCAGGCGGAAAGCGGCATCCAGCACGCGCGTGAGCACTGGCAGCAGCTTTTGCTCCTGCTCGGGCATGATGTTCATGCGGGTGTTCTTGCCCAGGATGTCGCCCAGATCGGCCAGGGCGTTCATCAGATCGGCCTGCGCGCGCACCTGATCAGCGCTGGGCTTCTTGGCAGCAGGAGGTGCCTTTTTTGCTACTGAATTCGTAGCTACCGGCGCTTCTTTGGTGCTGGTACCGGTCTGATTTTCATCAGAAACATTGATGGCGTTTTCTGCAGCTGGTGCCGGGCTGGCAGCAGACTTGGCCGCCTCGCTCTCTGCCGCCGTCATGAACTCGGGTTTCAGCTCGCCGCGCGTTACCTGCATGCCCTGGCGCGTGGGGCGCATGGACACGGTTTCCTCGATGCGCACGCCGCCCTGGGCATACCAGCGCACGCCGTTCTTGTCCTGGCGAATCATCACGCCGTCAGAGCGGCGGCCGACGATAGTGTTTCCGTCCTTGTCCGCTTCTGAATTGATAGCTGCTGGTGCAGATTCGGCGCTGGTACCGGCCTGCTCTTGCTCCGCATCCTGACGGGATACGGATGGTGCTGCGACTGGCGCAGCCTCGCCCGTGGGCGATGTGCCGACGGAAAGCAAAGCACGTTCGCCATTCGCCTTGGCGGCAGTCACAACGCCCTCGCGCTCCATGCGCTCCATCAGCGCATTGACTTCATCGAAACCAATACCCAGGGCATCCTGAATAGCCGGACGCTTCACTACGCCTGCGCTGCGCACCAACTCCAGAGCCTTGGTGTAGGTTGCATCATTCTTCGCGCTGGGCTCCATCGCCTCGGCCAGCTTGCGCTGAACATCGCGGTTCAGATCGGCCCAGGCCGCGCGGTGGACGTTCTTGCGCACGATGGGCTTGAGGTCCGCCCGCTGGGCCAGGGCCTGGCGTTCGGCAGTGGGCATACGCGTCCATGCATCGCCAGTGCTGGCTACGCGCTGTGCAGAGCCTTCTGCTTGCGGCGCAACTTGCGCGCCTGGCGCTGCCGCTGCTTGCATTCCAGGGTTCGCAGTCGGGGCGCCATCGATCAGGCCTGCAGCGGCTGCTTGCTGCGCGCCATCCGCGCCTGAGCGTCCTTGAGCATCTGGTGCTCCACGTGCGACTGCTGGCGCTGCTCCGACTTGCGACGGTTGCGCGCTACCTTGCTGGGCTTGGGCGGCTTGAGGGCCATTGCGGTTTCCTTCTGTGGTTGCGGGAATGGTCAGATCGGCCGGTACGGGGCCGGCGTCTTCCGTCAGGGAGGCAAAAGCGGCATCGGCGCGCTCGGCACCGGGCACGCTGGCGCGCTGTTCGGCATCCAGCTCGGCCTGCAGCTCCTGCTGCTCACGCAGTGCGCGGCGTCGGCCCAGTTCCTGGGCCAGTTGCATGCGGACCTCGCGCGACTGAGCGCCACGGAAGGTGTTGGACAACTGGGCATCGCTCCAGCTCTCCATGGGCAAGCCCTGCGAAATTTCGCCGGTTTCTTGGTTCACACCTTGCTGCGTAAGCGCTTGCCGCTCTTGTTTTTGATTGCTTTGGGCAGGTTTCTTGCCCTGCTTTTGCGCCACTTCGGCGGCCTGGGCCAGCGCGGCAGCCTGCTGCACCTGGTCAGATACGCCGGTATCGACAGCCAGTGCAGCACCAGCAGACAGCGGGCCTGCGGCAGGGTTCAGGCCCATGGCGACGGAAGGCTTGACAGGATCGGGTGCACTCAGGCGGTCCATCGTGGCCGCACGCTGCTCCGGCGTGGCAGCGCGGAACCACTTGAACTGCTGCGCAAGTTCCTTCTCTGCGGATGCGCGGTTTTCAGGGCTCACCTTTCCGCCGTAGGTGCGCTCCACATAGTCCATCTGACCACGCATGGTTGAGCGGTCAGATCCATCCCGCAGATTGCTCCAGGCTCGGTATACGGCGTCGGTGTCCAGCATGTCCGCTATGGATGGCGCGGCATTTTCATCGCGCGTCACGTTCTGACTGGACTGCATGCCCGTGGACTGGTAAATCTCGTCGTCAGGGCTCTGCACAGCGCGCGAGGCATCAATGGCAGCCTGGCGCTGGGCTTCGGCCTGGGCCTGCTGCTGCGCCAGCGCGGCGGCGCCATCGGGTGGCGCGGTCTGGGGCACGGGCGGATCGCCCTGCTCCTGCTGCTGCAGCGCCGCCAGTTGGGCAGCGAATGCCTGCTGGATGCGTTCCATGCCCGGGTTGGTGGGGGCGGCACCCGGCTGCGCACCGCCATCGGCGGGTACCGCGCCAGGTTGGGCGGTTGGCGCATCACCAGCACCGCCCTTCGGCTGCCTGATGCCGTGGTAGCCAGCGGCTGCGCCGCCCATAGCGCCACCAGACAGCACGCCCATGACCACGGCTGAATCCACATCCGTCAGCCAGTCCTTGCCCAGGGCCACGTTCTGGAAAATCTGCTCGGCCACGGACTGCGGCAGTTCTTCGAGGAAGCCTTCGGAGATTGCCCCCGAGATCACCTGGCGCGGGATGCTCTTGGCCGCCAGCTGCTGCACCAGCGGGTTCGCGGCTGCACGTGCTGCGCCGTCCGCTTCTGTCTTGGCCATACCCTTTGTGCCCTGGGCGAGCATGGTTTCGGCGTCACCGATACCCAGTTTGTTGGCGACACGCCCGCTGAATGCGCCGATGGCACCACCCACAAGGCCGGTCGCAAGAGCAAGGCCCGATTGAGTAGGCGTGAGCGAACCATCCGGGGTTTCTTGGCGGATCTGCTCGGCCGCAGAGCCCGCCATGGTGATGCCCTCACCAGCAGCGCCAGCCAGCGCAGCGCCCTTGGCGCCCATCTGTCCGAGTTTCGTGGCGGCCATCAGACCGCGCGAGGCAACACCACCGGCACCCATGGCGCCCAGAGACTCACCTACACCCTCAAGGATCAGGCTCGGGTTTTGGATGGCAGCAACCGTCTTATCCACGATGCCATCGGCCTCATTGAACTTCCGGTGGGCTTCGCGCGAAGCATCAGACTTGATCGTTTCATTGACAAACTCTTTGGCCTGCTTGGGCCGGAAGCCTACGGAGCCGCCCTCGTTCTCCAAGAACTTGCCTACGGCACCGCCCGTGGGGATGTCGGCCAGGCCCACGACGGCCTCGGGCACGCTGATGGCACTGTTGATTGCTGTGCCTGCAACATCCTGCGCCCAGCCCTTGAAGCCACGCGATGGGGTCTGCCCCGTCGCCTCTTCGTAGCTGAACGGCTTAGCCGATTCGGACTTAGTGGAGGGTGCCGGCTTTGCGGCGTCTTCGTAGGAGAAGGTATCGCTCATGCACGCATGCTCGCGTGCAGAGCTGAAAGCGCCGAACCCTATACGGGGCGCGCCACCCTTCACCAGCCGCGTCGGCACCACCAACGCTTGTGCTGGGACTGCTGATAGAGTGATGTGCGGAGGGAGTCACCTTGAACATTCGACACGCCATTGCAATCCTGTCTGCCGCCGCTGCTCTTTTCGCCAGCACAGCTCATGCGCAGGTTCATCGGTGCCAGGATCAGGCCGGCAAGATCATTTACTCAGACCGACCGTGCGCGCAGGGGCAGCAAGGCGGCCAAATTGAGCGCCAGCGCTCCAGAGAAGAAATACTTCGTGAGCGCCAAGAGGCCTATGACGCTGAAATGCGCAAGCAGCAGCGCAATGCTGCGGAACAGGAGCGCGAATGGAATGCCCGACAGGGGCAAATGGTGCCTCCCGCCATTGCCACGCAGCAAGGGCAAGAAAGCTGGCAGGCACGAAAGGAGCGAGAGAACGCCGCGACCTCCGCCAATTCGATCACCAACAAGCAGGGACGTTGGAACACAAAGCCTGAAGCAGAACATAAGGACGATGCACGGCGGCGCGCCGCACAAACCACCTTGCAGCCTATCCTCACCCACTGCGATAAAGCCTTTTGCTACGACAACCATGGTGGCGTGTATCACAAGGCTGGTCCTGACTTCATGACAAGCCCCACCGGCAGGCCGTGTCACAGAGCTGGAACAGTCTGGAATTGCAACTAAATTGATAGCACAAAGCCCTCAATGGGCGGTTGCGTGGCGATTTTCCAGCTGACTTATGCAGTTTGAAACTGTTTTCCGTCCCAGCGTGCCGGTCCTCGGGGCGTCTGGTACACCTGGCCTGCCTTGAGCTGATCCTTTGCAGGCAACGGCAATGGTGCTGTGGCGGCTGCATCCACCCGCTCGACCACGCCCGTCTGGGTGTTGTACCGATAGACGCTGCCATCGGTAGTGGACCCATCAGCGTTCTTCGTCGTCGGCGTCACCTGTACCTTCCAAGGCGACTCCGGCTGCTTTCCAGACAGGTCACGGATCTGCTGGGCGACTGCGGCCTTTTCCTCGGCTGTTTTCGCCGCGTTGTAGCGCGCGAATAGCTGCTCCTTCCGCTGCCCCTCGCGGATGTCGAAACCACGCACCTGCTCTTCCAGCCCCACGCGGCGCTGGTCAACAGCATTGCTCGCGTTGGCGCGGGTGTTCGCTCCAGCCTGCTGCACCTGCTCACGTTGCAGCCCGCCGGCCTGCTGCACGGCTTCGCGCTGGAGACCTCCGTTCTCGCGCATTGCAGTCTGATCGAGTCCGGGCTGGGCTTGCTGCAGCGCCTGGTCGGCTCTGAGCGCTTCCTGGTACGAGAGCACATCAGGCGGTACAAAACCGCGCCCGCCTCCGCTCCAGCCCGGCCGATTCGTAATGCTGCTGGCGCTGACTGCCTGATTGCGCAGGTTGTTGCGTGCGGCCCAGTCATTGGTGGAGTTGCGGATGACAGGCGCAGTGATGCCTGTAGGTTGAAACCCGGCAACGCGCGGCACCGTGTCCTGCTGCTGACGGGCGTAAAGCGCATCAGCCGCGGCAACGTTCTGGGCAGAGGGCATGCCACGTGGCGCGGCACCGTTCACGACCCCTTGTGCGGAATCGGAATAGCTGTTGCCTGAGCGGAATACACCTGGCATCACCTGGCCGGTGTTGCCCCCCGTGGAAGCGGCCACCTCAGCTGCGCCGGAAATGGGCGCAGCGGTAGCCTGTACTGGCGGCGCTGCCTGGGTACCGGATGCGGGGGCCTGGCCGCCTTGGGCGTCAGGTGCACGGGGTGCAGCTGGGCTCGGCGACGCCTGGGTAGTCGCAGGCGCCTCCGGTGCCGAATCCCCACCGGTGATGCCATTCCAGAAGCCTCTCGCTACTCCACCCAGCGGGGCAACGGTGTTGTATGCGAATTCGCCAACGGCCGTTGGGATGGCGGTGATAGCACCGCGCGCCACTGCGCCGGCCGCGCCAGCGACTCCATCGACACCGCCACGGTCCCATGAAGCCTGTGCGTCTTGGGCCGCGCCATCCATTACTGCCTTCGTGCGCCAGCCCTCCACCTCGGTCGCAGGAGGGGGCACGACAGGCGCAGGTGCCGGGCGACCGCCAGCGGTATTGCGCCCCATCTGCGGGAACACGCCGAAGGCTGCTTGCGGCTCGGGCGGCGGCGCTGCCGGTGGCGGTGCGGTTGGCGCCGGAGGCCGATTTGCTGCGGCAGCCTGAGCGCCCTGCACGTACATGGAGGTCTGGTTGGCCAACCGCTTCTTTTGCTCATCGTCCACAACGCCGCCGTCGGCAAAGAACTGGCGCGGCTCCTCCGTCTCTGCCTGGGGGGCGAAGCCGCGCACCGGCTTATGAGTGGCATCACGCATTACTGTCAGCACAGCCTCACCCAGCGCCTGAACCTGCTCGGGCGGCAGCTCGAACTCACCGGCACTCAGGCGCACGGGCATTTTTTCGCCCTGCTCTTCCATGTCGCCGTCGTCCATTTCACCCATTTCCTCCAGCGCCTCCGGGCCAATGGCCTGGGTGCTGTCGGCGGGCATGATGAAGGTGCCGGGGCGCTTTTCGGTTTTGATCGAATCGCTGGTGCCCGTCCCAGGCCCGCGGATCAGGCCACCTGCCTTGAACCCACGCGGCTTGACCGTGCCGCCATCAGCCAGGCCAGCAGCCTTCTCGCGGCGCTTCATCGCGCCCATTCCAGCGTAGTCGCTCACCGCAGGTGCGGGGGCTGGCGCTGGTGTCTCGGCAGGTTTCTCTTGCGCAGCCTGCGCGCGGTACGCGGCCACACGCGCATTGCGTTCCTCGTCCATACCGAAGACACGCTTGAGGCCTTGCACCAGGCCACCATCCGCAAATTTTTGTGGTTGAAAGCCTCGCATGTGGAGCCTCCGTAGATTCAATGCCGTGATTCTTCGCAGAAGATGCCCGCAGAAGAAACCCTATACATGGCGCCAATACCGCCAAACCATGTTGGGGGGGGCGGCTGCTGCCGCCGTCTACCCTAGAGGGACTCCCGTGGCGACACAGTGCCAGATACGTCGCCGCCGTAGCTGTATCCGACAGACATGGACGCGCTGCCACTGATGCCAGCGCTGGTGTGCATCATCCCGTACGCCGACGAGGTGAGCTGCGCGTAAACCTGGGTTCCCGCTTTGGCGGCTTCCATCCGGGCGTTGTTGGCCTGGATTGCCCAGTCGCCGTTGATCTTCGCAGTCTGCACTACGATGTTCTGGCTCGCCTCGTACTGGCGGATCTGCGACTCCCAGACCTTCGTGTGCATCTGCGCAGACGACTCGACCGCTGCGGCCCCCGCCTTGTACCCTTCCAGCAGCGCGGTGGACTGCGTGCCCAGCGCCGCGATGCGGCTACGCTCGGCTTCGACCTGTGCGGCATACCCGCGCCATTGCGCCTCCTTGGCCTGCGCAAGCGCGCTGTAGCGGCTGATTTCAGCGCGGGCCTTTTCCGCCTGCGCGCCTGTGCGGGCACTGAACGCCTGGGCTTTGACGCGGTAGACCTCCACCTTGGTCGCTTCGGCCTGCACGCCTGCCTTGTAGGCCTCCACCTTGGATGTCTCCGCGTTGACCTGGGCGACGTAGGCTTTGATCTGTTCTCCGGCTGCGCCAATCCGGGCCTGCTCCAACTGGATGAGGGTGTTGGCCGCGCCGACCTGGGCCTTGTAGATCTCCACCTGGGACAACCCCGCTTCGATCTGGGCCTTGTACTGCTGCACCAACGCCTGGTTCACATCAGCCTTGGTCTGCTCGGCCTGCAGCTCTGCCTTGTAGACCTCGACCTTGGACAGCTCGGCGTCCATGATGGTCTTGTAGGCGGTCGCGTAGGTGTTGTACGCAGACAGCAGGGCCTTGAATTGCTCGACCTGTGCGTTGTAGACCTGAACGGCGTTGTCGGCCGTCACCTTCGCCGTCTCGAACGTCAACTGCTCCAGCTTGAAGCTGTAGTCGATGAGCTGGCCCTCCAGCTGCATGCCCGAGGCGATGGTCTGTTTCAGGTTTTCCTGTTCCAGCTCGGCTTGCTTGATGGCCACGTCGCGCGACAGCCCGCTGAGCTTGTCGTAGTAGTTCTGCTGGGCCTCACGCAGCTGCGCCGCCAGCACGCCGCTGGGCAGCTGAAAGCCCATGGCCTCGCTGGCGCGCATGATCTCGGCCTCGTTGCCAAGAGCCACCTGGGTTTCGCGGCTGCGGGCACGGTCCCAGATGGCCTGCTCGACAGCAGCTGGCAGCCCGGTGCCCCCCGCCATGCGCGCGGTCAGCACCGACTTCAGGGTGTTCAGCAGATCGGATGCGTACTGCGGGCCGGCAATGTAGCTGTACGGGGTCGGCGCCACCAGCTCCAGCGTCGGGATGTCAGTCAGCTTGTCCAGGTATTCCTGGTGCAGGTCCACCCCGCCGAACGTGGGCGTGCTCAACGACAGGTACGTGGGCGCATCCACGACGGGGAGGGTCGGGGCATCTGGCACGGTCACATCGTTCACGTCCGGGATGACTGGGGCCGCGCCGTACGACAGCGCTGGGGCGGTCGGCAAGTTCAACGTCGGCGACGCTTCGGTGAAGTCCGCGATGTCGATGACGGGCTCGGCCAGCGCCCACTCACCCGGCGCTGTCGGGGCGACGAATGCGATGGTCGGCATCTCCGGTACCGCGGGCAGGCCCGGCAACGATGGCGCCGCCAGGCTGTTCCACGTCACGCTGATGGTCGGCGGCGCGTAGACGCTGGATGAAAGCGCGGAGGCGAAGCCATCGAGCTGCTGCTGCGCGTTCTGCGCGTAATCCTGCGCGAGAGCGAACGACTGGTTGACGAGTTCTGCTGCGGATGCCATGGTTAAACCCTCCGGGTCTTGGATTCGGCGACCAGCACCTCAATGCGGTCGAGTTGGAAAGGTGCGCCATCGGTGTTGCTGTACCCGAAGGCGAGGTAGTTCTCACGGATGCCCTGCCCCGGCTTGCAGCGCGACTCGCCGGTGGCGCGCACAGGGAACTGGTAGCTGTAGCTGTCTTCCTCGCCGGTCACAGTCAGGGTGCTGGTGCCCTCACCCTTGAGCGAGAAGTACACCATCAGTGCGGTCTTTTTGAGTGATCCGCCCCACAACTGCTTGCCGGTGGTGACCTGGGCCACGATAGGCTGACCCGCATCGGTGTCGCCACCCAGCGTGAACAGGCCGGCGGCCGAACCGGCGTGCGTCGGTGTGATGGACTGGAACCCGAACCCGGTGTACTCGGTGACAGCGCCCGTGAGGGTGTTGAATGTGATGGTGTTCATGGTCATACCCGGTTGATCTTGATGTTCCGAAGCAGTGCGTTGATTGGGCGCGTTTTGCGGACTGGAGGCCTCACCGTGGTGTCCAGCGCGCCCTGGAGGTCTGCAGACCAATCGACGAACTCGCCATCCAGGATCTCGACGGTGAACACCTTGTTGATGAGGTCGTCCCGGAACGCCGGCATCCACTCGTAGGAGCCATCGTTGGCGCCCGTCAGGCTGACACCGGCCTGCACCATGTCCAGCAGCCAGGTCGCCCCGGATAGTTCGCTGATCTTGAACGTCCGGGAATAGCGGAGCCCGGTGGTCGTCTTGTGGTGCGGATACTCCCGACCGTTCTCCATGCGGGAAAACTCAATGTTCTTGCTGCTGGAGATCCCAGCAAAACCGCCGAGCGTCTCTACGTCCTGCGCCGCAAAGTGCGGGTTGGTGTCCTGCGTGGTCCCGATGTTCTGCAACTGCTTGAACGAGGCCACGGTCGGGTTTACCTGCGGTGCCGTGTAGACCGTGATGGCGTTGATGGGGTCGTACATGGCGATGCTTGGCCAGAGGTACACGTTCGGGTACAGCGTCTTGAAGGCCTCAAAGGGCTCCCGTGTGCATTCCCCGAACAGCAGCTGCTTGTTGATGACGTTGCCGTTCCAGTTGGCCTCAAAGCTGATGGTGTATGTGTAGTCGCCCGGGGTGGAGAGAGCAACCTTGCCAGGGATGGTCGAGCCCACTGGCTCAGTCCACCGTGCGCCAGAGCATGTGACCCGCACCTTGATGGCGGCGATGAAGCGACTCTTGTGGTCGTAGTCAATAACGAAGCGGCTGGTGTAGTCATAGTCCAGCGTGTTTTCCCGGCCCCGCTCCGTTTCTTCTGCGGGCTTGGCGTTGTCCGCGACGTACTGATCTCTGATGCCTGCCCAGCGGGGGTTCTGGTCAGAGCTGTCGATCGTCGACGAGTAGATGTCGGCGGTGGTGTATATATCCCCAAGGGAGCCGCCTGACGGAAGCTGTTGCTGTGCGGGTAGTTCGCCTGGGATGTTGGGGCTGTCAAAAAGGCTGTACGCAAAATAGTACGAGCTAAATTCTTTGTACAGGCGCTGGGACTGCTTGAACCCCACCATCCCGCCGACGGTGGTACCTTCAAAAGACCGTAGTTTGGCCCACCCGAAATCAAACTCCGCAGAGTTGGACACATCCACTATGTGGTGACACTCACGGCGGGCCAGCTCCTCTGAGGTGACGCCGTAGCCTGCCGCGTTGTACTGCGGAAAAATACTGCTGGCCCCCCACGGACGCAGCCCGTACCCGTAGGTCTGGTTCCCGAAAATGAGCCTCCCGCTTACGGGGTAGCAAATGTCGTGGGTGTACTGAACCTCTTCAGTGCCGTCGCAGTTGGAGACTGCGATGATGGGGATTTGCTGCGGGGCGCTTTTGTGCGGGGTCGTGATAGTCCTCGACGCATCGCCGCCGGCGCCCACAGACAGTATGTTCAGAGGGACTACTTTCTCCGTCATGTTTTGCCGGGCCCCCACGGACTGCACGTTGCCGGGTGGGTACTCCTCCCACCCGAACCCGCCAGTCAAGGTGAGTTGATAAGTCCCGAAAGTGCGGGTGTCGCTGGTAAAAGGCACATCGTCCCGAGTAATACTGATCGCGGACAGGTTCGCGTCGATATCGTCCACCAAGTTCGTGAAATTGGCGACCGCATCGTCGGCGGCAACAGGCAGCGGGTGCCAGAACTCTGTCGTGGCGGCGCCGCCTAGCGAGTAACTCTCCTTGCCCGTGCGCGTGACTGCCTGCCGCGCCACCGAGAAGAATGTGCTGCCCAGGCCAACGCTCTCCTTCTTCAGGACTTGAAATAGGCCGGCGTTGCCACGGTTGTCCATGGTCAGCGGGAACACTGTCACCTCAGTCGGGTTGTCGCCGGTCGCGGTCGTACTGAGCGCGGTTGTGACCAGCGCCGTGTTCTTGGCGTTGCGGATGGTCTTGCCGTCTGAAAAGTGCGCCGGGTGAATGCACTGCCACAGAGGTTTGCCGCCATACTTCAACGCAACCGGCTTGATCGCGCCAGACAGCCCCGGGTGGTGCTTGAAGTCCCAGAGCCCGGCGGGCTTGCCAGCCTCACCTGTGGCAACTAGCGGGTAGACGTTGATCCCGGTGTCGCCCAGGCGGTCAGGCTTCATGTCCTCTGCGTAGTGCGCACCGCCAACGATCCCGTTTCTTGCCTGGGCGACGTTGTAGACGGTCTTCTCCTTCCCGATGATCTGCGGGGAGATCCAGCTGCCCTCAACACAAAATCCATGCGCAAGCTCGACACCCACATCGCCGCCCCCAGCAGGCCACACGAACACGGTGTCCTGGCCATAGTTCGACACCATACGGATGCGCGTGCCGTCTGTCAGCGTCCGCTCCTGCACCATATACGGGATGATGGACACCTTCAGTGCGTACGTCATGAGCTGGTAATGGTGCGCAACCATGCCCATCTGCCCTGGCGTCGGGCGCACGTCATTCATCACCACCAAGCGCGGTGGCGCGCGCCCTGTGATCGGGTCACCCTGCAGGTCGGTCCAGTTGTGGTTGCGCAGGTTCATTGCGGGACCGCCAGGTACTGTGGGGCGCCGCCGACCATGCGGAACGTGGCGGCCACCTCAGTCACGTCGGTGGCGTAGCGGCCCTCGGTCATGCGGGAGATACCGCCGTCGCTGAACCCCGCAACGATGCCGCGCCCGGCGATGCAGACCATGGCCGCGCCCTGCCCTGCGCCCTGCCCGCGCTGCACCAACTCGCCGCGAACGGCAACGCCAGAGCCCAGCACCACGGGGCCATCCAGCACGCGGGTGTAGGCCAGCTTGTCGAACTCGGTCCCGGCCAGAAACGCCAGTTCTTTCGTGGTGCCCACGAAGATGCCGCCGTCAACGGGCTGGATCAGCGTGAGGTCGCCCGAGAACTGCTTGAAGTCCCGGCGCATGTCGCACAGCTCCCAACTGTTGGTCTTGGAGGCGTAAAGCACAGGGCCCACGGCGGTCAGCACCCGGCCGCGCCAAAATGCCGTGACCGTGCCCACCGGCATCGGCTGCAGGAAGTCGGTTCGGCACGGCAGCACCAGGGCCTCGTTCTTGCCCAGGTAGGCGAAAGAATCGTTGAAGGCGCTGCCGGCCAGGTATGCCTGGTCGCCGTTTGCGCTGGTCAGGTAGACATTGATCTTGTGGCCTTCCAGCACGGGCAGGCCCGTCAGCAGGATGCCACCGTCCGGCACGGGCGTGGGGTTGGAGTAGATCGGCCCACCCTCAAGGCCATCGCTCAGGCGGACGTAGGTGAGCTGGTATTGATAGTCGCCGGGGAACAGGTCCCCGGACAAAGGTGTCAGTGCGCCAAGATCGGCCGGAATCGGTACGCCCCAGGCCGTGGCCGCGGAGCCGCTCGCGATTCCGTTGATGAGGCCGTTGCTGAACGTGGTGCGGCCATCCGGCAAGTTGCAGTACCAGACTCGACTGGGGCCGAGCGACGGGTACAGGGTGGTGCGCGAGCCGCCGGCCGCGTCCATGGCGATCAAGTCCCCGCCATCGACCGTGGCCAGCATGAACCCATCCGCCTGGTGCAGATTCTTGTGGCAGGTGTCCAGCGCCTCGTCGTAGCCTACGCGGCGGATGAGGTCGCCAGATAGGCCGGCGTCAACGTTCGTGGCCGCAGCCAGCTCACTGCCACCGAGCCGGTGGGATGCGAGCACGTTGTTGATGCCGGAGAACTTCTCGAACGTCAGCATGCGCTGCTCCTGGACAGTAGGGGCTTGCCGAAGCGGGCGGAAGCATGCAGGCCCGTCGCGCGGTACCGCTGCGCGCAAGCCGGTGTGCCGAAGCCACCGGGGCCAAGCAGATGAGCCGCCTGGTAGGCGTTGATCTTGTAGGCCGCCGCGCGGCCGAAGCGCGCGGCGCCGATCAGGCTGCGGGCCCGGTAGGTGTCGCTGCGCTCGGTGGTGGGGCGGCCCCACTTTGTCGGGGCGTGGATGCCCGCCGCCAGCTGCACTCGCGCCACCACCGGGGTGCCGAACACGGTGTTCGGTAGGCTCACTGCGCGCTGCGACAACATCAGTGAGGGGGCGCCGAAATACAGCGTCGGCCCAATAGACTGCGCGCCCATACGGGCCCGGGCGACTGGTACACCGAACTGCCCCGGTGCGTATCCCTGGGCCTGCGCAGCGACACTGGCTGCCACGGACGCGAGGCCGTAGGCCCCCGATAGAAACGGCGCTGCAGCCACGTACTGGTGGGCGCCGGCGACAGGCGGCACATATCTGGTCGGCACGCCAATCTTCTCGGCGCCGAACCCCGATGCGGTGGCGACCTGGGGCACCGGGCTGGATGGGGTGCCGTGGCTCGTGCTGTAGATACCCGTCGCGCTGAGGCGCACACGCCCAGTGGGGGTGCCGAACGTCGTGGTTTCGAACCCGCTCGCGGCGGCGGTGGTGTGAACCAGCACAAACGCAGCTGGGCTACCGAGCGGTGTCGCTGCAGCGGCCTCCGTGAGGATCGAGGCGATCACCAGGGGCCACACCAGGTTGGCGTCGCCCCCGGACGGCGCGGTGTATGCGCTGGCGCCTACCCACGAAAAGTTCGCAGCGCTCCCGGACGGCGGCGTGTAGCTCATACTGGCGTCACCCCGTTGAGGATGATGGCCTGCAGGCTCTCGCCGGAAGCGGGGTAGGCGATGACGCTGTGCGCACCGCCGTAGTCTGTAGGCATGGAGTACGCGCCAGTCACCGCGTCGCTGGTGATGGTCTTGACGATACTGTTCGCAGGGTTTGCCGTTGCCTCTTCGATAGCGATGACAGTCCTCGCGGCGGGGTTGCCAGCCGAGTCCACGACGGTGCCCTTCAGGCGGCCCATGAGCTGGACGTAACCGAAAGCCGCGACGGTCAGGGCCGCTGTGTACCCAGTGGTCGCCTGAACGCCGAAGCGCACCGCCGTCACGGACGACAGGTCCTTGGCGTGGAAGAACGCATTCGTGTTGGACGAGGCGCTGCCCGGGTTCGGCGTGTAGCGCACACCGTCTGCGCTGGCAATGAGTATGCCGTCCACGGACGGGTAGGACCCAGTCGATGCCTTTGCGGTCATCGTGCCCAGCGTGTTGCCGACATGCACGACGTTCTGGAAGTTCGCGGGGCTGCGGAACGAAACCGCCAGCACGACACTGGCGCCTGCAAGAAACTCAATGTCCACACGCGCGTAATCGCCGGTGTACGTGGTATTTCGGGCCCCGACGCGCCACGGCTCCCCGGGAATGAAGCGGCTCAGCGTCTTGGTGACAGAAGGCGCATTGGTCGTCCCGGAGGTAAACGCCCCGGTGGTACTGAACTCAGAAAAGCGCTCTATCCATAGCGGGTGGGATGTAGCTGCAGGATCGTATCTGTCGATGGAGGTCCCGCTCTGGCTGACCGCAGCGCAGGAAGCCAGCCATGAGCGTACTGTCATAGTGACTCTCCGTTCTTTCTAGCCGATCGTCGCGGACACGACTTCGACAGGGGTGCCTGCCACGACGGCGAGCACGTTCATCACCAGCTTGCCGGTGACTGCAGAGCTACCCGCCTGCGTCGGAAGGCTCAGGTACACAGTGCCGTCGCTGTCACAGAATTCCCCATAGGCCGCAGTACCGGACGCATCGGCGCTATCGTCGCGACCCGAGGCCATGATCGTGAGCTGCCCCGTCGCGCCATTGACCGTCCCGCAGGGCTTCGTCAGCGGGATCTGTGCCAGCAGCACGTCGGCCGCGCTGCGGATCTTGATGCTTCCGGCGAGCGCCCCGGAATCGATCAGGTCACGGAAGGTGGTGTGTACCGGTACCAGGGCGGCCACGCTGTAAGTCGCTTGTGCTGGAGCGGGCATGGCTGCTCATCACAGGCTGAAAATGCGGTATGCGCCGTTGTCCCACTGCACCGTGATGTCGCCACCGTTCGTCGCCAGCGGGAAGCCGGTGATGGTGTCGATGTAGTGCAGCAGCGGAGATGTCCCTGCAACCCCGGTGTCTTTGTAGATCACCACGCCTTCGAGGGTGTCGCCGGCCGCGACCGTCAGGAAGGTCACGTCAGCTGCGTCGAACACGCCGTTCGTGATGCTCTTGCCCGTCAGCGTCTGCGGCGTGCCGATCACATGGGCGCTCAGATGCGGACCGAAGAACTCGTCGTTCGCAAGGTCTTGCGCGTAGTTGTTCTTAACCAGTGCCACCTTGATGGTGTCTGTCATGTAGTTGACGGCGCTGGAGAGAAGTTTCTCTTTGCCTTTGGCGTAGTGGGCGTTGGCCATGGTTGGCTCCTTAATTTCTAGAACGCTCGACTGGAGGGGACTTAGGCCAAGATCGCCTCGTTGCGGTGCGCAATGTCCTCGCGCGTGATGCGGCGCATGTCGCTATCAGGGAGCGGCCCAAAATAGGCCGTGAATCCCTCTTCGGCTTTCTGCGCCCGTACTGGGTCAATCAGCTCCGCGTCTGGAACCGAAAACGCCTTGTGCAGCGCCCACAGCAGCAGGTGTTCGTGGTGCGCGGCGTGGATTTCTGGTGAAGCGGAGACGTCGTCGGCAGACAGCTCTTCAAGCGGGAGCCGGTAGGCCTCAATGGTCAATGTGCCGTCTTCCGCCGGCGTAGGGACGATGCGCACCGTGGTGTCGTTCTGCACCAGGTAGCGCGTGCCGCCGTCCATGTGATGCCAGTCGTCAGCATCACGCCAGTTGGGGTAGTTGGCGTTCAGCCATTCGCGCGACTTGAGCAAGAACTTGCCAGGCCGACCACCAGGAGCTGCTGGGCGAAAGCCGGTGTGCACCAGCTCGTAAACCGTGGGGTGCAGCTGGTAGGTGTGGGTCCCTGCCGTGACAGCCACCTCGCAGATGTCGGGGTTGGCATCCTCCGGCAGCAGACGGCCACGCACACAAGCCTGCGCTTGGGCATCGTTGAGCCAGTCCACAATGTCCGCGTTGGACCAGAAGTACGGCACCACCTTGTCATCGGCAAGCACGCGAAAGCGCCGGATCAGATCGCCGAGGGTCATTAGTTGAGCCCGCCATGCACCAGCGCCGTGACCTGGTTACGCAGGTCATCGACTTTGTTCTTGGTATCCAGCACCACGCCGTAGTTCGCCTTCGCAAATTCCGTCAATGCGGCCTTGGTCATTTGCGACACTTCCAGAAGAGTTGCCTCTGTCTGTTCTGCGGCCTTTTTCTCGCGCAGCTGCTGCTCGGTGGCCGCCTGCTTGGCCAGGGCCAGTGCCGCAGCGTTGTCGTCCTTGCCATCGTCGCCCTTGGCTGCGGGCTCTTTGCTCGCCTTTGCGGCCTTCTTGGCTTCGGCAGGAACGCGCTTGAACTCCAAGTAGCGCATCAGCGCCTTGGCGTCCGCTTCGGACACAAGCTTTTCTTCGCCGGGCTCCCAGGCGTTGCGCATGGGGGTACGGTCGGTGTACGGGGCCGTGCCCTCGTAGCGGATCAACTCAAATTTCATGGGAGCCTCCAGAAAAGGAGGCAGGCCGGTTACCCGGCCCGCCGTTCCTTACTTCACGCCTTCGGCAATGCCGTAGATCACCACCTCGATCTCCGAGGCCTTGTCGTTGCCCACCGTCTTGACGGTCAGCAGCAGGTTGGCGTCCTTGGGCAGCACGATGCTGGGGTTCGTGGTGGCGTTGCGCAGACGGGCTGCGGTGGCGATAGCCAGGCCAGCACCGAAGTAGTCCGCGTCCTGCGGTACAGCGGTGTCGTCCACGCCGTCCTTGTAGGCAAAGCCCAGATCGCCGGTGGCGGTAGCCTTCATGCCGGTCACCACCGTGACCTGGCTGTCAATGAAGCGGAAACCAGAAGGCAGGTGCCCCAGGTTCACGATGTCGTTGACAGCGATGGCCGCAGTGGAGTCGGAGTTGATGACCGCGCCCGTGGCGTTGGTCTTGACGACGTAGCGCAGCGCAGTGAGATTGCCCCACGGCGTGTTGCCCAGGTGCACGCCGTTGCCGACGCTCTTGACTTTGATGGTTGCCATGGTTGGCCTCCGTTCTTGAATTGAGGGGGATGGAGGCGAGGCGCACGTGGCGCCCCGCGTGGCCTATCAGCGTTCGCCGGGGATGAGCTTCACCACCGTGTCGATGGCCATGGCGCCGATGTCGGTCCAGTGCTTGGTGCCATCGCCCTGATCCACAGGGAAACGAACCTTTTGCAGGCCCTGGATCACACCGATCATCAGCTCGCGCTTGTCCTTGTGGTCGAAGGTTTCTTCGTTCCAGAAGAACGGCATGCCCGACATGCCAGAGGCCGCGAAGGCTTGCATCAGCGACTGGCCGCCCAGCAAGATCGCACGATCCACCGCATGGGTGTTGGTGAACGATGCAGGCACCAGGCAGGTGCTTTCGTTCTCGGTCGTGTTGCTGGCGCTGTAGCGGATGGTGTTACCTGCGTAAAAGCGGATCGGCTTGGGCTGCTTGAGCAGCAGAATGCCGTTCCACAGTGCTGCCTCGCCCAGGAACAGGGGGTGACGCTTCGCGTTCGCGGCGCGGTTCATGGCCGCCACCTGGAACTTGCGGAAGTTGTCATCCTGCGCAAAGGCGTGGTACTGGGCGGGCGACAGCAGCAGTGCGCGCAGCGGCTCGTCTTCGGAGGCCATGTCGCCGGGGATCTTCACGGCGGGGGGAGGCAGGGGCAGCGACTCGATGAGCGTGCGAACGGCATCCACCACGCTCATGTTCAGGTCGTCCGTGGTTGCCAGAGCAACATCGCCGGTGTTCACGCTGAAAGCCTTCACACCGTTGGTGCCGTCAGCCAGGTAGTGACGGTTCTTGGTGGGGGCCTTCACCGGGTTCACCAGCATTTCGGCAAACTCGGGATCGTCCTCGGTGGGGACGCGCCACTCGATGTTGTCGTGAAAGCCGCGAGCACCGCCCAAGTGGGTCAGGATCGACTGGTCGATGTACGCATTGGCGTGCGACTGGGCCACAGGGCGTGCCAATCGGGTGAAGTCCACGGCCGAACGGATGTTCGTCATGGTGTCGCCCAGCTTGACGGGGATACGCGCCTGATCCACGCGGATGCGGGCCTTGTCGTATGCCAGGCCCTTACCCTTGCCCTCGACCATGCGCGAGCCCATGGTGGGACGCATCTTGGTCGGCTGCACAAAGTGGAATTCCACCTCGTCGCCGGTGCCGCGCGACAAGTCCATGCACTTCACGATGGGGAAATCGGAGCTGGACTGCTTGCGGATCATTTCCGCTACCTTCCCCTCGCCCTTGGGCAGGGGACCGGACATTTGGCCCAGACGAGAGGCGCGGTTTTCGGCCAGGGCAAACATGCCCGCAGCCTGAACAAACATCGCCTTATCGGAACCGGCCGGTACGTGGCTGTTCATGGTCATAGTGACCTCCTTCAATGGGACGGGGGCGGCTCATCACGAGCGGCCCGGTTTCAAAAAACTAAACGGCGTTCATCACGCGCTCGATCTGCTCGGGCGACATGTCTTGCATGCGCTCGATGAGCGCGTTGGGGTCGGTGCCAGCCGAAGCCATCACCTGCTGTGCGATGTCCTGGTGCTGCTCTCCCGCGATCTCCGACAGCGAGTGAGGGACGCGGCGTTGCACCTCCGGTGCCTTGCCCTTGTCCTGAGCGGCAGGCGCTGCGGCCTTGCCGGTCTGCGCCTTGAACGTGTCAAAAACTTCAATCACTTCCGCAGCAGTGCCGCCCGTTTCCGGGTTGAGCACGGCATCGACAGCTGCACGCTGGAAGCCCGGCAGGCTGGCGTGCCAGGCGGCGAACTGCGACGACTGCACGATTTCGTTGGCATCGGGATGCTTTTCGAAGATCGCGCCGTAGTGGCTGTCCTTGACCTCCTGGGCCTCGCGGTCCTTGAGGGGCTTCAACTCGCGGGCGGCTTCTTCGCGCAGCTCGGCGCGCAGCTCCTCACGAGTGCGCTCCATCAGGGCGGCGATGCCCTTGGCGATACCTTCTTCCGAGAAGTCACCGAACAGGGATGCGTCCACACCCTGGCCCATGGCCTTCTTCGCGGCTTCAAGGTTCTGGTCGGCCTGGGTCTGCGCCTTCCCGGCATCCGCGCGGGCTTGGGCTTTGTCCTCGGCCTGTTCCAGGTTCGCCTGCTGCTTGGCGTTCAGCTCTGCCAGCTGCGCGCGCAGGGACTCGTTTTCACCCTCCAGAGTTTTGGCGCGGTCGCGCGCCTGCTCCAGCTTCTCGTAGGGAATCGTGTAAGCGCCAGACTTGCTGGCAATCGGCGCGCCCTTGGGCTCGTCGTCTTCGGTGGTGCCAGCGCCGCCCGTGGTCTTGCCCTGTTCATCTGCACCGGCCTTGGCAGCATCCGCTGCGTCGTCGGTGTTGTTGTCCGTGGGCTCTTCCTGGGTGGTGGTGGTCTTTGTGGCTTCGTCAGCGTGGTCGTCATCCAACGACTCGCCGTTGAGGGCCTTTTCGAGAAGTTCGGCAGGTGTGAGTGCCATTTGCTGCGTGCTCCATCCCAGCTATCCGGCTGGGCCTGACTGGGCATGCGGTCGAGGGTTGGCCAGGGCCATCGCCCCGGCTTTCCGCTCTCCTGCTGCGGGATATGCGCCGCTTCACAGCGGTGCGGTTTCGCCCGGCGCTTCACAGCGGGGGGCTTGGAAACGAGTATTCACGGGTGTGGCGAAAACCCTCTGCCCTATGCTGGGCGGGCACAAAAAAGCCGCCTCGGTGGGCGGCTTTCTGGGGATCGCGGCATGCGCTTAGGTGGACGGGCACATGCGCCACAGCGGGGTCACATTAGGGCGCTCGCGTTTGGCCATGCGCATGATGAAGGCCTTGGCCGCCACCAGCCGCACGCGCGGCTTGTCCTGGCTGGGGCTGATCCGCTGCACCTCCACACTCACGCGGAAGCCATCGAGCACGAAGTCCCAGGCGCGATGAACGGCGGCCACCACATAGTCGCGCGAGGCAACGGCGGCCGAAGCGAAGGCGCCAGCGGCAGCAGCGCAGGCAATGGCGGCGATGGCGAAGAGGCGGGAAGTGCGTGACATGGCTGGTACTCCAGTGATGGTGCCGTGGCTGCGGCGAAACCCTGACCGTTGCGGGTAGGGCCTCATGGTCAAGCCACGGCGCCGGATCGCTGCGCCCTATGCCGGTTGCCTCACGCTGGCAGGTTGTCGGCCACAGCGGGTGTCTCGATGCCCTGCATGCCCTGCCCTGCCTCTTGTGGCACGGGTGGGAATTCCGGGCTGGTGTTCTGCCGGACATCGGCCACGCCTGGCTCCGCCGTCGCACCACCCGCGCCGCCGGTTGGTACCGGGCCGGGCGCCACCGGCAGACCGCCAGCGGTGGGAAAGTTCGGGTCATCGCCGCCAGGGTTCGGCCGCTGGTAGCCCGCGCCTTTCATCACCTCGTCAGCGACGGGCGCAATGGCTGGGTTCATGGCCACCTGCGCTCCTGCTTGCATAGCAGAGAACGCAGATTGCACGCCGGTCTGCACCTTCTGCGCCTGCATGAGTGCTTCGCGCGCAGCCACTTCGCGCTCACGCAACGCCAGCTCGCGCTCCTTGAGGTCGTGCATCAGCTCCTGCTTGACCTGGGCGCGGATGGCCTCGGGATCGGCCTGGCCCTGGGCCTTGCGGATGGCCTCCACCACCTCCTTCTTGCGGGGCATGTCCATGAGGTCGATCATGAACGGCATCACTACCTGCTGGATCTCCGGCGTAGCGGCCTTGACCGATTCCGACAGAGCGTTGAGCTGCTGGGCGCGGAAGCTGCTGGAGCTGGGCACATCCTCCAGCGCCACCTTGAGGCGCGTGCGCTGCACGTCGTTCGACAGCAGCACGATGCCGGTGTGCGGGTCCACCTCAGGGCTGTTCAGCACCACCGTGCGTGGCGGGTTGAGCACGTCGCCCTCGATCACCACCACGGTTTCCTCCTTGCCGATGTCCTCGATGATGAGGGCCATCAGCATTTCGCCCACCAGGGCGCGGGCATCCTTGAAGTTGTCCATCAGGTCGGCCAGCGATACCTGGGACTGCTCCACTTGGGTCTGCTCCTGCACGCCGCTGGTGGCCGTGCCCTGCTGGCCCTGGAACGAAGGGGTCACACCCGACACGCCAGCCGCCGCCGCGCGCGAGTCCTGCATGAGCTGGAAGTGCTGCGCGTTGAGCTGGAAGTCGCGCTTGCGCTCGAACTTTGCCCCCTGTTGCGCCATGTGGTCGGCGTCCAGCACAAAGTCTGCATCTACCCGGGATGCCATCTGCCGGAACTGCGCATCCGGCATGGCCACTGCGCCCTTGGTGCGAATCGTCTCCACCGCCGACATGCCCCAGCGCAGCTTGGAGATCGTGCTGTTGAGGTTGTCCTGCGGGAAAAGCATGTCGCGCACCAGCCCGAAGGGAATGCCGGTCAGGTCTTCCTGGGCGGCCACCACGCGCGCATAGGGGAAGTGCGGATGTGGGTATGGGCTCGGGCCATCGAACAGGCAATGCGGGCCCATCCAGTAGCTGCGGCGCACCACGGGCAGCAGTTCCTCCACCAGCTTGCCACGGCCCAGCGACAGGGCGGCTTGGTGCAGCTGGTTGGCCGGGTCGTACTTCACCGCGCGCCCATCCTTCATCTTGAGCATCACGGTCGTCACCCAGCGGCGGTACCACAGCTCCGTGATGCAGACGGTCTTGTTTTCCTCGTTGTAGTAGGCGTCCTCTACCGTGGTCCATGCCCGGTGTGCCTCGGCGGCTGCTTGCAGGCCGGTGGACTGGCCGCCCTCCAGCTCTTGGATGCTGAACTCCGCGATCCACTTGTCCGCGCCATTCATGATGAGGATGGCGTGGTTCGGGAACATCCGCGCGGCCCGTGTGCGGCTGATCCAGCGGCGGCGATAGAGCCAGCGAGCGTCCGACAGGTCGGGCTCGATGGCCTTCATGTCCCACCAGATCTCATTGCGGTGGATGTAGCGGCACTTGTAGGGGAACTCCAGCGAGTTGCTGGCGCGCGCGACCTCCACCCAGCCGATGCCCACGGCGCTGGCAGGCTTAAACGCTGCCGACAGCGCACGGTCTGCCTTGGAATGGCGCTCGGCCTGATTCAGCTTGAAGTTGAGCGCATCGGCCACGTCCTGGCCGCCTGGGTCGCCATCCGGCGTCACGCGCCAGTCGGTGCGCGTCTTGGCCTCAAAGCCACACACAGCGCGGATGGCCGGGCCAATGATGTTCTCCTTGGCTGGTGGGATGCCCATGTCCTTCAGCCTGCGCAGCAGATCAGTGCTCAGCTGGTTGCCATCGGCGTAGTCCGCCTCCTTGTCGGCCTGGGCGCGCCATGGCGGCTGTGCCAGGCTCTCGCGCACGATGGAGGCGAACTCATCCCGGGTGATGGGCTCGTCGCGGCCGTCCTGCAGCTCTTCGAGGGTGGGGGTGCGTTGGGTAGCGTTCATGGTCTTCGCCTCATGTGCGCCAGTCGGGTGCTGGCGGCATAACAAATTCGTCGTCGGTGCCGTATCCGTCGTCGGATGGCTGGTACAGGCCCGACTCCTTGGCCTGGGCCCACTGGCGCAGCGCGTCCGCGCCCTCGGTGCAGCCGTTGCTCTTGTCTGGCTCGTCCAGGAACTTGGCCAGGGCCATGCTGTATTTCTTGCGGTAGCCGCGCAGGCGCTCCATGCCGAAGGCACAGGCGTCCTTGTCGAACCAGGCCCCGCGCATGTGCTTGCGCAGCGTGTTCACGCCGGTGATGAGCTGCGTAACCCGGGGCACGATCACGAACTTGTGACCCGGCATGAGCTGCTGCAGCTGCTGCTTGGTGCTGCGGTTGGTGTCGCCCAGGCGCTTGTGGTCCGCGTCGTGGGGCAGGAAGTGCTTGCCGAACACGTAGCCCAGGCCCTGCAGATGCCGCACGTAGTGCCGCAGGTCTTCGTCGTGCTCTTCGTAGTAGTTGATGAAGCGGTCTTCGCCGCGCAGCTGCTGGGCAAACCAGATGGCGCACCCGTCGCTGTTGCCGATGTCCCAGAACGTGTAAACGGGCAGATCCAGCATCGGCACGGCGGTGATGCCGCCGCGCTTGGTCAGCTCGGTGATGGCCTTGGTGAGGTAGTGGCCCTCGGTGGACTGCTGGAAGGCCTCGCGCGGGGTGGATGGGTACTCCTGCCACATGCGCTCTTCGCGCCCCGGGAAGTCGGCGGCCTGGGTCGCCGCGTACCAGGCCCGCTGCTCCATGTCCAGGGTGGTACCGGCCTCCACCTCGATGTCATCGAAGTATTTGTGCAGGGCGTCCGACACCACCACCGCGCTCGCGTCCATGCGGTAGCTGGGCTCCTGCCACCAGGCATAGAAGTGGAATCGGTAGTCCCGCTCCGTGAGCCTCTGGTGGGCGTGGTGCAGCGCCTCGGCCCGCGTGCACAGCTCGTAGAACTCACCGTTCGCCCCTTCGGCGGTGGACTCGATCACCAGGATGCCGGACAACGGCACCGCAGGGATGGAGCCCGTCATCACCTCCTTGGCCTTGTGCGGGAACTTGGCGCAAATCTTCCCGAACTCGGACACGTGCAGCCGGTGGATCGTGCCGCCCCGCACGCTGGTGGCCACGCGCATGCTGGAGTTGTTGTGCGCGAATCGGATCTCCTTCGTGCTCGCGCGGGCCAGTGGGAAGCGCTCGCGGATTTCCTCGGGCAGGTGGTCGTAGGCAAAGATCACCTTGTCCCGGAAGATGGATTCAGCCGTCTCCCGGTCCTGGGCGATCATCCCGCAGCGCTGATTCCCGTTGAACAGGGCGTGATCCAGCCACAGGATGGCAATCAGGGTCGTGAAGCCCAGTTGGCGGGCCTTCAAGATGATGTTGCGGTGCCACAGGCGCTTGATGAAACGGCGCTGCGCACGGTTGGGTATGAACGGCTTGACGAACGACTCTTCGTCGTTCTCGCCCTTGATGATGATCTGGTACAGGGCGCCGCTGAACAGGCGCCACTCCGGGTCGGCAAGGCAGCGCTCCAGTTCCTCCGCGTCGGTGGGCATGCGCACCGATGGCAGCACGCGCACACGCTTGAGGTCGCGCGGCTCATGCGGCCAGATCTTGGTGTCCAGGCCAGACGACTCATCGCCTGGGCCCGCAACCCATACGTTCTCGTCCTCTTCCTCGTGCTGAACCTGGGGAGCTTTCGCCATGTCAGTTCCCGTCGTCGGGGTCGTCCGGCTGCATGGGCATGCTGGCGGCCGGGCGCTCTGGGTCATCGACCACGGGCTTGAACCCATTGCCGTTGCCCGATGCAATGCGCTGCAGCAGGGTGGCGAGCGGATCGGTCTTTTGCTCGTTGTCCTTCTCGTAGAGGCCCAGGTGGCGGAACAGGCGCTCGGCATAGGACGACTTGTCCTGCAGCTTCACCTCGATACCGAACTGGGTCTGCTTGGCTCCTGCGTACAGCGCAATGGCCTTCTCGCTCAGGTAGCGGGTGTCCTTGAGCACCACGCGCGCATGGCCGTCGCCGCCGCACTCGGGGCACTCGGCATGTGGGGCGCGCAGTGGGTTGAAGCCAATGCCGCCTTGCTCATCGAACTCGGCGGGGTTGTTGCCCTTCTCCACCCACTTCTCGCGGTCGCGGTTCATTTCGCCCACGGTGCGCTGCCACTTGTGGCCCTCGCCATAGCAGCAGCGGCAGCAGCCGGTTTTCAGCTCCACCAGCTCGCGGGTGTCGGCCGTGACGATGTTCCACGCCTCGCGCAGGACGCCATCGGCGGTGATCTGGGTGCGCTCTTGCTGCGCCTTGCGGGCGGCGTTCAAAGCCCGCTGGATACTAAGTTTCGCTAACAGCTGCGAGCCCTGTTCATTAGCCGTGTGCGGGCTGTATCCGGCCCGAACGGCGGCCTGGGTAGCGTTCATGTCCACCATGTACTCATCGACAAAGCGCTGCTGCTTGTCGGTCAGTACCGAGTCGGTGGGTGCTGGGGTTGTGGGGGGCGATTCCGCCTTGGCCGGGGGTTTGGCTGGCGCCTTGGCTTTGGGTGGTGCTGCGGCCTTTACGGGCTTGGCAGGCTTGGTGCTTGCTGCGGGCGCCTTCTTGGCTGGTGCTGCTTTGCGCGCAGGTGCGACTGAGCCTGCGGCCTTCTTGGGGGCTGCAGGCTTGGTGGGGGTCTTCTTACTGGGGGGCGCGGACTTCTTGCCCGCTGGGGGTTTGGCCATGCCCGGGAGTCTTCCGGGGCATGGGCGATTGGCCTAACCCTATGCTGGGCGTCGGCTCTGCCCGAACAAGTCTGCGTGGCGCTCCACAAAACGGCGCAGGAACTCCAGGCCCCGTCCGGTCACGCGCGCCACGCGGCTAAGCTGGCGGCCCCGGGTGTTCGTGTCGAAGGTGTGCAGCGACTCCTTGAAATAGCCCTGCGTGACGTAGCGCGCGGCCGGGGAGTTGTCGGGCAGGATCACGCCCTTCTGGCGTAGCGCCTTCTCCAGCTTGCGCACGGGCACGCCGATGGTCTTTGCCGCGTCGCGCACCAGGACCGTGCCATCAGCGTTCAGCATGGCGTCGGCGTAGACCACCTTCGGGCGGGCGGCGGCCAGGGCGGCCTGCTGCATTTCGATCTGCTCCTGCTGCTCGGCAGCCAGGCGCAGGGCCTGGGCGAAACTCTTGGGCACGGCGCCCGCCTCCAGCTCCTGCCAGCGCTTGACCACCTTCAACCGCGCTACGGGGTCGTAGCCCAGCAGCAGGGTGAGGCAGGTGTCCTTGTCCAGGGCGAACTCGTCGTAGGTCTGCCCGTTCTGGGGGTGTCTCCAGGTTTGGATGGACCCGCCGAACAGTTCGCCCAGCTGAGTGCGCAGGGTGCGGATGTCCCGCATGACGTGGAAATGCTCCTTGCCCACCAGGACGGCGATCTCGCGGCTGCTCATCGTCAGCGGCTTGCTGGCGAGGGTCATCAGTGTGTTCATGCCTTGCTCCCTTCACGAAATACGGCGTCCTCCGGGCCAGTGAAGCCCAACAGATCCCGTTGGCGCGAATCCAGCTTCCCTTGCAGCAGGTCGCGCATGGATTTCAGCTCGCGGCCCTGCGCCTCCACCTTCGCCGCCAGCTCAGTGGCCAGATAGAGGTGCTGGTTTGTGCTGTTGATGAGGATTGCTTGGCCCGCAGCGCCCACGGACAGAGCGGCCAGCGCGCGGTCTTCGTCGGGCGTCAGGTGCAGCACGACATCGGGCACATCCTTGCGGCCCGTGATTTCAATCATCACGTACCCGCCCTCCAGGATCGTCTTGCTGATGTTGCGGGTTGACGGGTATTCCTCCACCAGCTCGTACACGCCACGCAGCAAACGCTTGAGCTTGCCGTCGTCCACCAGGGCACGCAGGCGGTCATCGACCACCGACATCTTCAAGCTGGTCAATTCGGCAACCGTCTCGCGCGTGGCGATCTGGCCCAAACTTCGCAGATCGCGTACAGCGCCGTACACCCGCGCTGTGCTCGGGATGGCCTTTGGCGGCTCGGTGGACACGGGCTCTGCAGTGGTGGGCGGTTGCTGGGTGGTTTCGGTCATGCGGCCTCTTCTTTGTTAGCGCTTGGCTCGGGCCAAGTAGTCCTTGATGTCGGTGGCTTTCACGGTCTGCTTGTAGCGACGGCCAGCGATCCAGGCCTCTCCTGCAGAAATGAAGCGCCCTGCGGTATCGCGGATAACCAGCTCGCCGCCCTTTGCGCCCGGACCGTAGGCATGACGACATATCGCGTCCACACCATCACTGCCCTCGGCCGTGCGCGTGCCAGCATCGGCAGCAACCATGGAAACAAACTCCAGCCCCCGATCACCGCGCACCCGCACAAAAATCAGGGCTCCCAAAAGCATTCCAGCAGAGAACTTCTTGGCGGGGATTCCAAGCGAGTCAATCGCCTCAAGCTCATGCTTCCACTGTTTGACCAGTGAATACACGTCGCCAGAACCCAGCTTCTTGAGCGCGGATGTGATGGGACCAGACTTGATGAGTCCGCTTGTCGGGGAAATGCAGCACTCCCGATAGGCGCCGAAAACCTTGTCTCTGGCCTTTTCGACAGTCGTTGCGCTGTCGTAGTGGCTGTAAAACTCCTTGGCCTCGGACATGGATTTGACGGGTATCACATGCACATCAACGGCGCTCGGCGCAGGGCTGGCCATGCCATTGGCCCACATGTGGCCGCGCGTGTGCCCGTCCAGCTTTACAAGATCACCACCGGGCAATTCGGCTGCAAACACGGTACTGTGGGTCGGCTGCGGTATGCGCAAGTGGAGCGCACGAGAGGCACGGCCCTCGGTATCGCGCTGCCGTGGATTTGGAAGAACGGCATGCCACTGCTGCGGCGTCATCTTTATGGTCTTCATTGCGATCCTTGACGGTCGTTGGGGTACTGCGGGATTCCTGCGGGCCAAAGGCCCAATTCGTTGAGCTGGCGGCGCGTTTGCGCGGCCATGGCGCGGCCCAGCTCGATGTGGGCTTGGCGCCCACCCGGAACCAGGCGGTATTGGTCGAAAGCGGCGTGGCAGCCCTCGATGCCTGGGCGTGCACAGCACAACGGCATGGCGCGCCGGTCGTCCAGCTTCACGCCCTTGCCCTTGCCTTCGTTCTCGTGGGCGTGTTGGCTGTAGCCTGCGATGTGGCAGTGAGCGCACGGCAGGCTGGCAACTGCGCGGCGGAACTTCTCGCTGCGCAGCGGCGCATCCTTGGGCACGCTGGCGCCGGTGCAGCTGCCGCCCATCACGGCGGCGCGCGGCACTACAGAATTCATAGCTGCTTGCGCACGATGCATAAGCGCTAGCTCCCGATTTGCATCTGTTTTAGGGACGTGCGGCCGCGCTTTGAAGCCGGTGCGCTTGAGTGGGGTGGATCGCTTCACATCCGCCTCCATACGGGCTGCGGTTTGACTTTCTTCTGCGCAGTGGCGAACACTTCCAAGCACTCTTGGTAGTTGCTCGCTGACCGGTGGGGCGGCTCAAGACCTAAAAGCGCGGCTCTCCAGTTGACTTCACACCCACGCAGATCGGCCGTGACTTCGGCCATTGCCACTTCACGGGCCAGCTGCTCGCGCGCAATGCGGCGTTCGCGCATCTTTTGGAATGGGGTTGCAGGCTTCACCGGGTGGCTCCTTCCAAGCGGCGGTTGTTGGCGTTCTCGCTGCGCCACACCTCCACGCGCAGCTGGGCGGCGGTGAGGCGCCAGCGCAGCGCCTCCTCCACGCGCACGGCCTCGCGCAGGCCTTCCAGCAGCGCGATGTATTCGGGGTGGCTGTAGGCGTACTGCTCGCGGGCAGCCACGGCTTTCTCCTGGCAGGCGTTCATCAGCAGCGCCTTCTTGCTCTTGCGGAAGTGCTCCAGATGCACGCGGTCGGCCTTGGCCTGGGCGTACTGGCGCGAGTGCTCGATCAGGAAATCGACGGCGCGTTGTGGGTCCACCGGCTCAGACACGCTCCACCTCCGCGAACAGATCCATCGTCTGGGGGTCCGGGCGGCGTGGGCTGGTGCATGGTCGGGCCAGGCGCAGCACGCCCGCCTTCTTGCGCGCCAGCTCCAGCAGTCCCGCCTTGCGTGCGCAGGTGGGCCCGATGGGATTGGCGCCGACAAACACAGCGGCGGCCAGCATGGGGCGGTTACAGAAAGCGCAGCGCAGCGTCATCGCGCACCCCGGTATGGCCACGCCACCATGGCGGCGTCACGCTCGTGCTGGTTGTTGCGCTCGGTCCAGCCGGTGTAGATGGCGAAGTTCTCCGCGCCGCGCTTCGCGCCCTTGGCGGTCGGGCTCACGCCGTGGGCAGGAATGTCCAGCTCGGCGCACACCTCGGTGATGAGGCGGCACCATGCATCGACCTGGCCCAGGCTGCGAGCGGTGGCCAGGGCGGCACCGTAGGCACCCTTGGTCCGCGCATTCCAGGCGCGCGTCTCCAGGCGGGAGTCCTCAAAGATCACCCGCGCTGGCATCACCTCGCGGATGGTGCGCTCGATCTCCACCGGCGTGATGGTGTCCAGGCGAACGAGCTGGCCATCGAGGAAATGCGCAACGCCTGTGCTGGCGCCCGGGTCCATACCCAAGATCAGGCTCATGCGAAAGCCCTCCCCGGCAGCAGCGAAGTGAAGAGCCCGCCAAACTCCTTCCAGGTTTCACCTCGGCGCACTTGGCCGATGGTGGCCTTGCTGACACCGAACTGCTCGGCCATCACCGCATCGGACTCGGTGCTCGCGCGGATCACGCGCACCTTTTCCCAATCCAGCTTGCCGCGCGTGACCTGGTGCGCCTGAGCAATCCGCTGGCGGTGCAGCACCGAAATGTTCTTGCCCTTGGCTGGGTCTTCGCGGCGCCCCAGCTTCATGTGCGTGTATTCGATGCAGTCGGGCTCGCAATCGGCCTGCATGCGCACGGTTTGCTGATAGCCCAGAGGGCCGCGCTTGATCTGCCATACCGCACGACGCGCCGGGGTGGGCGACTCGTCACCAAAACGCACTATGGGGCCGCGCTTCGGGTCCACGTAGCCGGTCCACACCATGCATCCGTGCACAGGCTTGCAACGCCCCTTCATGATTTCCAGGCGCTGCTCATCGGTCAGCTCCCAATCGGCCGCCACGTAGTAGGGGAAGCGGTCGATGTAGGTTTCGCGGATCAAGCCTTCGGACACCAGGCGGTCGATCAGGGGGCGCAGGCGCTTGCGGATCGCATAGGAGTGGGAGCCCGCCAGATCGGCATAGCGAATGGGGCCCTGCTGAATCTTGGCCAGCACGCGGTCGCGGCGGAACGTCTTCGTCACTGCCATGACTGGCGTCCTTCCAGGCCCAAGGCCTGGCGTGCGCACTGCAGGCTGTAGGGCGGGATCTTCTCGCCCGCTTCGCTGCGAGTGACCAATGCGCGGGCCCAGCCCTTCTCGTCGGCCTTCGGCGCCAGCGCCTGCTTGAGTTCCAGCTGCTTTGCCACCTGCGCAGACACCACCGCCTCATCAGCCTTCGGCACTGGCAGCGCTTTGAACACGGGCGGGGGGCAGAGGTTGGCGATCTTCTTGAGCTGGCCCACATTGGGGCAGCGCTCGGGCAGGTGGCGCAGCGCGTAGCGCAAGGGTTCCAGGTTGTTGGCGTAGCCGCTCAGTTCCTCGGCCCAGTCCGCCTTGACGAATGCCATGTCCACGCCATCCCACTGGCGCAGCCACTCGTGGCCGTAGCGCACGGCCAGCTTGTCGAAAATCGCGTCGATGACGACCATGAAATCGGGGTTGGTCATGCTGCTGCTCCTTCAATGCGCGGCGCGGCCTCGCGCGCCGGAACGTCGATGACGGGCCCACCGGCCATGAAGCGCTGTGCCGCCTCAAAGCCGCTCTCAGCGCCGGGGGCCTTGCGGGCTACCCCGGGCGCGGCCTCTTCCATGCGCTGGCGGGCAGCGCGCTGGGCGAATGTCTCGGTGGGCGCGTCAGGCGTTGCGGGTGCCCCAGCTGCACCGGTCTGGCACTGGGTTGCCCACTTCTCCGCGTCCGACAGCAGCAGCTTCACGGGGTGCATCTGCTTCACCACGAAAGGCTCCTGCACCTTGGCAACGTAGTGGTAGGCCACCCGGGGGGCACGCTCGGCGCCCACGCGGTCGATGAACTGGGACACCTGCCCGGCGACGGTGGCATTCCAGACGGGCCATGCCCCGTGGCGAGTGCGGTACGCGATGGCGTAGGCGCACCATGCGTCGTGGGTTTTGGTCTTGCTGCCGGGGTAGCGCAGATCGGCGGGGATTTCGTGGACGACACCCTTCTTGTCCGTCACCCGCATCGGCTCGGCCATGGCGTCAGCCTTGGCCGTAATATTCTTTGTTGTAGTCTTTGTTGTAGTCTTTGTATCTATACAGTCATCGGTGCAATTTGCACTGATCGATTGGTGCAACTTGCCCTGATCCATCGGTGCAGATTGCCCTGATCCATTGGTGCAATTTGCACCGATGCATTGGTGCAAATTGCCCGCTTCCATCAGTGCAATTTGCGCGTAGTCGATGGTGTAGTAGTTGGTCCGGTCGCGGCCGACTTCCGACAGTTTTTCGACCTTCACCAGACCCTTGTTTTTGAGTGCGGCCAAGGTGCGCTTGATGGTGTCAGGCGACCAAAAGGGGAACTGTTCATGCCAGCGGTCAAGGGAGTTGAAAACCCAGCGACTACCGGCGTGCTCAACCCCGCCGCCCTTCTTTTTGATCCAGTAGTGGATCTGCTGCAGAACGATGGCTTCATTGAGGCCGATGAGGGCCGCGAGCTTGCGGTTCACCAGCAGGATTTCGTCTTTGCTGAACAAAAGGCTCATCTGCGCCTACTCCCGCACGACGGCGCGGCGGCCGCCCTGGCGGCTCACGGCCAGCTCGCGCCCATGCTGGGCAGCCTGCAGCGCGCGGGCGGCGTGATGCTCTGGCGTGTCTGCCAGAGCGGAATGGGTGTTGGTGTGACCTACGCGGCGAAAGCCAGGCGGTTGGTTCAACGGCTTGGCGGGGTTCCAGAGGCTCATCAGCGCACCTCCGATTCGGGGGCCCCAAAAGACCCTATGAGCTTTGTCAGCGCCTCGGTACGCTGCACGGCATGGCTCAGTTTCTCAATCACCATTTGGTCGTAGCTCTTACCGTGAACGATGGCGTACACGCAGTTGCGCAGCTCGTTCGAGGCATCCGTGTTCTGCATGGCGCACTGGCGCAGGAACAGCGCATGGGTGTGCTCGTCCACCTTCGTCTTGAGGGGGTGTTCCAGCTTGCCCAGGGGGCCTGCAATGCCACGGCTGAATGCCGGGCCCTGGTCATCCTCGGCGTAGAGGTGTTCCTCCACATCCGCGAGAACGCGGGTGACACCATCGGGGGGGAGCTGGGCCAGGAGCGCGCGAATCTGGTCCGCAATGGCCTGCTCTTTGCGATTCAAGGGGGCGGGCATTTATGCGGCCTCCTTGGTTTCGGTCGGGGTGCCCAGTTCGGGCCAGATCAGGTGCCAGTCGTCGGGGCGCAGGTCGCGGCGGCTCACGGCTCCACTGGTTGCGCGCTCTATCGCGTTGCAGTAGCGAACGGGTACGGGGCGCCGCTTTTCTGGGTCAGTAGCTGCCCAGGCGCTTGGCAGCGACTGCGGCACACCCAGAGTTCGAGCAAGCTCAGCTTGCGCTCCACGGGTTTCGGCGAAGTATGTTGCGAGTTCCATACCGCGATTGTTTCGCGTTTCGCAAAATGAGTCAACACCGTTACGCGCATAGACCGACTTTGCGTATTGCTATGAAATTCACAAGATGAAAGACATCGACGCCATTCGACGCGACAACATGCGCCTGATTGAAAAGGAGGCCGGAGGCACAACTGAGGCCGCCACTCTCTGCGGGATGTCCCCCTCCCAGTTCATCAATCTGCGCGACGGAGCCAAAGACTCAAAAACCGGCAAGCAACGCGGCATGCGAAAAGAGACGGCACGTCGAATCGAAGAATCAGCGAAAAAGCCCGCTGGCTGGCTCGATGTCGATCACACCTCCGAAAACGATGGGACACCACCGGCGGCACCAGCGCCCTATGAATCGCCAAGCGAGTCACCGGGCATGCCGCCTGATCTGGTCATCACCCAGTTCGCATCTGGCGGCGGCATGGATAGCACCGGGCGCTTACTGCTGGACGATCAACCAGGCATCATCAGGAGCTGGAAAGTCAGTCACGAGTGGCTTCGCCTGAATGTTCCGCACCACACCGGGGTGCGAAATCTATGCATCGTCACCGGATTCGGCCCATCCATGCGACCCATGTTCAACCCCGGCGATCCACTGCTAGTGGACACTGGCGTCAAGGTCATCAACCACGAGGGTGTCTACTTTTTCCGCGTGGGCGATGAGGGGTTCATCAAAATCATTCAGCGTGTTCCAGAGTTCGACGGCCCTGGGTTTGCCCTTCGCATCATTTCCAAGAACCCCGACTACCCACCCTACGACATATCACCAAAAAATCCTCATTTCGAGGTGCTTGGTAAGGTGCTGACGGTGTGGCGCAGTGAGCAGTACTGAGTAACTGGAGCAGGTATGTCCCTCCTGAGAATGGTTTCTGGCGCGCTTGATGCTCAGGTCAATTCATTCACCAAGATCTTGCAGCGTCAACGTACCCCGTTGCAAATTGCTCCAAGTGGATCTGGCCAGGGCATCCTGTATGGGCTTGGCCTCACCGGTATAGGGAATGCAGCCTCGCCAGAAGCGGTGCTCGCCCGCATCCTCAAAGAGTGGATTGGCCTCAGGAGGTGGACCATAGATTCACAAATTTCTGTGATCGAAAGCCGCGTGCTTGGCAACAAGTACGTCGCGCCAGACGGTATTGCAACGATTGACCAGTGGCTCCATTGGCGCCTTCCATTGGAATTCCCGCAGCATCAACTCACACCTGCCAATGGCTGGACGCCTGAGTTCTATTCCTGGGCTGTCGCGCGTGCCCCAGAACACTTCGTCTAGAGCAAGGCTACAAGCTGCCCTGCTCTTGTTCACGGCATTGGCATGGAACGCCGATGCCAGTGCTGAGCGCGACCGCGCCCAGGTGCGCGCCTTCCGCGCAGAGCATCCTTGCCCCGCCACCGGCCGCACGCGCGGGGCCTGCCCGGGATATCACGTTGACCACATAACGCCTCTGTGTGCCGGGGGCGCCGATAGGCCCGGCAATATGCAGTGGATCGCTAGGGAGGACCACCGGTTCAAGACGCTGGTTGATGTGCGCGAATGCAGAAAAATGAAGAGGGAGAATCGGTGATTCTGACACTGAAGATCGACAAGATTGAGCCTGGCAACTATCGCGCCCGGGTTCTAGAAGGCCGGGAGGAACTGGACGAGTTTGGCGCCAATGGTATTGCTGCCGCGATCAGGCAGTGCAGCCAAGCGCAGATGCCTGACCTCTCAGGGTTTCACATCTGGTACGAGCACGTCTGCGCAGGGACGATTCCGATGTCAAACATGCGAATTGATCCAGAGGGCATCGCCCAGCGCCTGATGACCCTGCATGGAGCCCTGAAAGGCTGAATCATGACAACAACACTCCGCCTCCAATACTCCGACGTTCGCACCCGCCTGGTGGACGGCAAGCCATTGATCGGCTTGCGCCACAGAGCCAAGGCAGCAGGGGACATGCCGGTCACAACTGCTTGGGTCGAGATGCCGCCAGAAACCGTCAGGCGGCTCATCAAGACACTAGAGGAAACGCTGTCTGAGCTGGAACCGAAGCAGTCTGAATGAATTGGGACCACCGCTTACTACGCTGGTGGATGTGAGGGAATGCCGTAAGCAACGGCGCTAGAGATTGGAGGAAGCCATGGCAAAAATCTCGGTCAACAAGTTAGCAGAGCTTCTTGTGAGTGCAAACCCAGCGCGTCGCCGCCGAATTTTGCAGGATCAGAAGTATCCGAATGCTCCAATCGTCGCCCGCTATCGACTCGCACAAGACCCCATTAACCAGTTCCTCACAAATGGCCGGGATGAAGCGAAACTGAAAGACGCTATAGCCAAATTGCGCGATGACAGAAGCGGTACTGAGTGGGCAATTGACGACCGATGGAACACTGCTGATGCGTTGGAAAAACTACTGGAAATGTCCGACCTCATACCATCAAAGGATGGAGAGGAATACCAGCAGGGCGAGCAGAACGCACCTAAGTTGGCCATTGCTGGAGTTGACATCAGCATCCGACCTGACTTCTTGATCAGCTTTGAAAAGCGAGGGAAAAAATACACGGGCGCGCTTAAGTTTCACTTCATCAAAAACCCCGACTCTGCGCTCACGAAATCTGGATCAGAGTACGTCTCGACGCTGTTGCGACAATGGCTCGAAATTTACGGGCCCGATGGCACCACGCCCTCGCACACGCACTGCCTATGCGTGGATGTTTTTAGATCTGCAACAGTTTCTGCGCCCCGCAGCACAACCAAGCGCATGATAGAAATCACGGCGGCATGCGAGGAGATTGCTGCGCGCTGGCCTCAGCTATAGCCCCTTCAATCAACCCACGCGGCTTCCAACCGTTAAGGTCGCCCCTGCTTTCCAGTAGCACGTGCGTGCTGTTCACCTGCCTGATCGTCACAGGCTCAAGGTCATCTTCGTCACCATGACAAACAGCGAAGGTTGTTCCTGGCCTTAGCCTGAGTGGTGCACCATCGTTCACATCCAACTCCCAACCGCCCTTGAGGCGGTTTTTTGTTGCCCGCCCGGATTGGGCGTTGGCACAGTTTAGCAATTCATTTTGCGTTTCGCTATTGACATTCATTTTGCGTATCGCTAAATTACACCCATCGCAGCACACAAGCAGCGGCTCAGGTGGGTGGATTGGCGCACACCGGTGGGTTCCTTAAATCAGCTATCCCCGCGGATCACCGGCAACGGTGGAAGCCGTCACAGCGCAGGCAAGCGCGACTGTGAATCAGGTAGTGGGCGCGAACACCGGGCGTTAGACGGTGGTGAGGTGGACCAGCGCAGTGCATACAGCGCCCAGGAACAGGAAAGGTCTGCGTGTCGCGCATGCGGGGGGAGTGCTCCTTGTCCCGGTTGATGCGCCACACGGTATTCAAAGATGCCCTCCAACGAGGGCCATCACATCACCCTGCTGTCCAAGCAAAGGCTCACGCTCTGCGCGGGACATTTGGCAGCGGGGTGATGTGATGGTCAGCGCAGGCGCCCGTTGCCTTGGAGTGGCGCGGGCCGGAAGTACGGCAGTGAACAGGCAGCGTATCTGCCTCGGGTTTGTATCCCTGCGGGCCTGTGTTCGGCCATCAAACCAATACGGGCAAAAGCCACTTCACAAACTTTGAACCGGTGCGTGATCCCCCTGGCAAGTAGCCCACCAGTAGCTCCGGTGCAGGACGCCATCCTGTGCCCTTCCCTGCTTCGGCAGGGCTTTTATTCCCTCCCCTCCTGCCTTGCGCAGGGGTTCGCCCCGCCTGTCGGGGCTTTTTTCTTCCCCACCAGCCCACCACCGCGTGGGCTTTTTCTTTGGAGCCTGCAATGACAAAAATCACCGGTGATGCCGTCGCGCTGGTCAGCAAATACACGCGCTTCGACCCAGCCAACCCGGAGAAGACCGCTGCCGATGAGTTCAGCATCGTGAGCAAAGACAACCTGACCAAGGAAGGTGCACTGCGCGCTCATTGGGCAAAAGATGGCTACATCCTGGTCGGCATGGCCCGCATTGAGATCGAGCTGCTGCCGCAGAAGGAAATCACCACGAAAGCTGTGGCCACGCTGCGCCAGCAGAAGGAGCAGGTTCTTGCCACCGCACAGGCAGAAGCCACCCGCATCGAAGGCCAGATACAGAGCCTGCTGGCGATTGAGCACGTCGTAGAAGCCTGACATGGCCCGCAAGTTCCGCTGGACGCGCGCCCTCTACCGCCGCGCGCACCGCGAGGCCCGTGTCTATGACGGCTACGGGTTCATGTACCACGGTGAGCCTGCCCTAGTCCGGCGCTGGCGCGAGCTGTGGGACCAGCACCCGCAGCACGACGACCCGCTGACGCGGCCCCACTGGCAGCGATACCAGCCAGACGACGGAATCCCGTTCTGAATTCACCCAGCCCGCACCCAGCGGGCTTTTTTCCGCCCAGGAGGCGCAATGCAAAACGTACACCCCACTGTGCAGCCGCTGCTGCGCATCCCTGGCGCACCGCCGCCGATTTCCCCGCAAGAGCTGCAGCGCCTGCGCAATCAGGCCTGGGCAGAGGTGGCCGCCATCGAGGCCAGCGACGGCCGCTACCACCGCGCCCTGGTGGATCAGGTGCAGCACAACGCGCACATGGGGGTGTGGTCGTGAGCACGATGATTTTTCAAGCCACCCGGGCCCCGTGGAATACCTCCATTGAACTGCACATGGCCGTGCGTTCAGAAGGCGTGCTCTCTGTCGCGCAACCGGTGGTGATGAAGGCGGCCGACGAGACGCAACTTCACGACCCATTCATGCGGCTGGACTTCACGGCTGCACAGATGCTCATGGATGAACTGTGGCACTGCGGCCTGCGGCCCACCGAAGGCACCGGCAGCGCTGGAAGTTTGGCGGCGACAGAGCGCCATCTGCAGGACATGCGGAAGTTAGTTTTTGAAGGCAAGCCATGAACGACCACATGACCGCCCCGCACTTCACCACCGCCCGCCGCGATGCCCTGGCTGCATCCATTGCAGCCCAGGCAGAGGCCAAGCGCCGCAACGACGAGGCCGCCCGTGCGGCTGCACTCAGGGCAGAGGCTGCCGCCATTGGCGCGGAGCTGGACCCGGAATCCATTGAACAAGCAGAGGTGACGTAATGAGCAACAGTGCAACCCCAACTTTTCAAATAGGCGCCCGCGCACTCGGGTACTACGGCCTCATGGCCAGCTACCGCCGTCGCAGCGATGGCAAGTGGGAACCATCGGTGTGCATCACTTCATCGGCCGACACCGACGAAGGTGCGCACACACCAGCACAGAGCGTGACCATCAACAGCCGCGCCGGTCTGCTGGCACTGCGCGAGGTGATTGACGAAGCCCTGCGCCAACCAGATGCAGAGCCCGCAGGAGCCGCACCATGAACTACGTCATCAGCCTGATCGCCGTGGTGATCGGCCTTGGCATGGCCGCAGTCGCCGCGCACGAATCCGACGCTGCGGCCGAACCCACCGAGCTGCAGCAGGCCCACCACTCCCGCGACTTCGCCGCTCGCCGTGCCTGCGAAGGCAAGCCGTTTGAGTGGCAGGGGGATGTGCTGGTTTGCTTCAAGGAGCAGCCATGAAAGAGCGCCCCATCCTTTTCAGCAGGCCCATGGTCCGCGCGCTGCTGGATGGCAGCAAGACGCAGACCCGGCGAGTGGTGAAGCCACAGCCCGACACCGCGCACGACGGGGAGCCCTACTGGTTCATCGGCGGCTATCGCGTGTGGGGCTACAGGCCAGCCCCGGCAGTCCCACTGCGCGCGGGTGGTAACCCGCTGCCATGCCCATACGGACAGCGCGGCGACCGGCTTTGGGTGCGTGAGTCTTTTGCGCATATGTATCGAGACAACGCGCAGCCCGAAAAGCGGGCTCCCGAGGATGTCGCATACATGGCCGACAACCTAACGCCTGACCCGTACGTCTACGGATCGTGGAAGCCCAGCATCCACATGCCCCGCTGGGCCAGCCGCATCACCCTGGAAGTCACCAACGTGCGCGTGGAGCGCCTGCAGGACATCAGCGAGGCGGATGCGATGGCCGAGGGCTCCCCACCGAGCCATCCAAGCATCGACCGAATCTCGCGCGAGTTCGGCTATGCGGACTTCCCGCGCAGTTGGTACGCCCAACTGTGGGACCAGATCAACGGCGCCGGCGCCTGGGCCGCCAACCCCTGGGTTTGGGTGGTCGAATTTCGGAGGCTGACATGAAGGTCATCAAACAAGGCCAGCCGCCGGAGGACCAGATCCACCGCGAAACCTGCGGCCACTGCAAGAGCGAGCTGGAATTCAAGCACTCCGAGGTGCAGTGGTCGCCAGACCCGCGCGACGGCGCGCTCTGGTTCGTCATCTGCCCTGTGTGCACGCGGCATGTATGGGGGCGCGCCAGATGATCCAACTCGCACTTGCTTTTTTTGGGCTGACAGCGCTCTACATGGCCACGGGCCACAACGCGCGTGCACGGCGTTGGGCGCCCCTGGTGGGCCTCTGCGGGCAACCGTTCTGGATCACCTTCGCGTTGCAGTCATCGGCCTGGGGCCTGCTGGCCCTGTCGCTGGCCTACAGCGCGGTGTATGTGCGCGGCGCCTGGGTGCAGTGGAGGCTGCCATGAGAGCCGCCCTCGCCTTCGCCGCCTGGCTCCTTTCCACATCCGCAGCCCTGGCCCTCTACATGGCCTGGGTGCATCAACCGTTTATTTGAGGTTCACATGAACGCAACAGACACAGCCGACGTGCTGACACTGGCGCCCGTTGAAGCGCATCAAGTCCCGATGCAGCAGGGGCCCGCTCAGTCAGCCCGATCCGATTCTTCGGCGCTGACGCAGGCGATCATTGCCGCCGCACACGACCCCAGCGTGAACATAGAGAAGATGGAGCGACTGCTAGGAATGCACGAGCACATCGCCGCGCGGGATGCAGAGCAGCAATTCAATGCGGCCATGGCGGCAGCCCAAAGCCGCATGGGTCGCGTGTCTGCTGATGCAGTCAACCCGCAGACCCGCAGCCTGTATGCCTCCTATGCGCAGCTTGACCGCCACATCCGGCCAATCTACACAAGCCATGGGTTTGCCTTGAGCTTTGACCAGGCCGATGGGGCCCCAGATGGTCATATCCGGGTGCTCTGCTACGTGTCGCACATCGCTGGCCACACGCGCACCTACCGGTGCGACATACCGGCTGATGGCAAGGGCGCCAAGGGCGGCGACGTGATGACAAAGACGCACGCCGTGGGCTCAGGCAAGACCTACGCCAAACGCTACTTGCTCAAGGACATTTTCAACGTGGCCATTGGCGAGGACGACGACGACGGCAACAGCGCCGGGAACAGCCAGGAGCCCGAAAAATCCATGCTGGAGCAGTGGACGGAGAAGGTCAAGACCACCAAGACGCGCGCAGTGCTCACTCAGGTGATGCGCGAGGCGAAGGATGCGTTCAAGGTTGCGAACGACTTTGCGGGCTACCAGTCCCTGATGCACATCATCACCCAGCACGGCAACAGCCTGCCCGCAGATCCACCAGCGCAACCAGCCCAGCCCGCCCATGCGTGAAATCCTGTTCCGGTGCTCCAGCCTGGGGCACTTGATGACGGACCCGCGCACCAAGGCCGAGGGCGACCTGTCCATAGGGGCACGCTCCTACATCCGCCAGCTGGTCAAGGAAGAACTGTACAGCGTGGAGTTTGAGGTTTCCAGCAAGGAAACCGACAAGGGCATTGCGGTGGAGAACACCGCCATCGCGCTGCTGAACAAGGTGCGCGGCCTGAATCTGGCGAAGAACACCGAGCGCCGCCGCAATGAATGGATCACCGGCGAGTGCGACCTGTTCGACGCACCCCGGCGCCGTGGGCACGACATCAAAGCGCCCTGGTCCCTCAAGACCTTCCCGGCCTGGACCGTGGACGCCATCGACCCGCTCTACGACTGGCAGATGCGCGGCTACATGATGCTTTGGGACGCGGACGAGTGGGAGGTGAACTACGTGATGGTGAACACCCCGCACGACCTGATCCGCAACGAGCCCATGGATCAGCACCTGGTTGACCACATCCCGCCGCACCACCGCCTGACCACCTGGGTCATAGAACGCGACTTCCAAAAGGAATCGCTGATCCGCCATCGCTGTGAGGCTGCCAGCGCGTACTACGAGCAGCTGATCCGCGAGTTTGACGACACACACAGCATGGACGTGATCGACGTTCAGGCCAAGGTTGTCACCCCAACCCCACAAATTTCCAGCACAGCCGCCTCGCGCGTACGGCTGCCCACCCTTTTCTGAGGAGTTTTCATGACTGAAACCGCAACCCCCACCACCGCAGTGGCGCAACAGCAGGCCGCCAACGTCGCCACCAAGCCCATGTCCATCAAGGACACCGTGCTGGCGCAGTTCAAGGAAACCGAGGCCGGGCTGCTGGCCATGGCCGAAAAGTACCGCAATGTGGTCTACGACGTGACCACCACCAAGGGAATGAACGAGGCCAAGGCTGCCCGCGCCGAGTTGCGCGACGATGGCCGGCGCATGCTCACCCGCACCGAGGCCGCCGTGAAAGCGGACGTGAACGAACTCAAGAAGGTGATGGGCGATGAAGTGGAGCGCCTTGTTGCCATCGTGAAGCCGGTCGAAGACGCCATTGATGCCCAGATCAAGGCCGAGGAAAAGCGCAAGGCCGATGAGAAGGCCGAGCGCGACCGCAAGGAGGCCGAGCGTGTTGGCGCCCACCGCGCCAACATCGAACAGCTCAAGGCCTACGTGGAGCAGGCCGAGGGCCAGCCGGTGGATGTGATTGAAAAGGCCATTGCCACGCTGGGCGAAATGACCTTTGGCGAGGAATGGGAAGAATTCGCCCAGGAAGCCGAGGCCGCGTGCTTGGCCACCGTGCAGCGCCTGCTGGCCATGGTGGAGAGCGAGAAGCGCCGCATTGAAAACGAGCGCCTGCAGAAAGAACTGGAAGCCGCCCGCGCAGCGCTGGCCGCACAGGCACCCGCGCCCGCCCCCGCCGCGGTGGAGCCAACCGAAGAAGCTCCGGCGCAAGCCGCAAATTCCACGGTCTTCGAGGTGGAGCCATGGGATGGGCCCACAGCCGATCAGTTGGTGCAGCCTGCTGCCGAGCCTGTGGACGCGCTCGAACCAGCCCGCCAGCGCGTGAGCAGCTGGGCCGCTGCGCGCAACGCCCCCGCCCCCGCACCTGTCGCGCAAGCTGCAACTCCTGTCCTCAAGCTGGGCACGATCAACGAGCGCTTGGGCGGCGCCATCACCACCAGCGCCGAGGGCTTGCGCATTCTGGGCTTTGAACCCGCTGGCAAGGTGGGAGCCCACGGCGTGTACCGCGAGGCCGATTTCCCTCTGATCCTGGCCGCTATGGTGCGCCACATCGAGGCCGTGCAGGCCAAGGCTGCCGCCTAACTATCACGGGACCGATCAAGACCTTTCACTCCAGCCAGGCCACTGGGGAACAAGTCTCGGATGTCTGCCGCCAGCGTCCCGCGAAGCTCAGCGCTGGCGAACAGGCCAAGGCGTGATCGGTCGAAAGCATGAGCGCCAAATCCGAGAAACGGCCACCCCAAACACCACAACAAAGCCCGCCACATGCGGGCTTTTTCATTCCCCAAGGAGCATCCATGAGCGAAACGACCGACGCCACTACGCCCGACATGCAACGCGTCACCAAGGACATCAAAGCAGGCGGCGCAGACGCCCTTGCGGACAAGGTGATCGACCTGATGAACGAATGCACCCAGGCGCATGACGCATTCACCGCCCTCTACGGCGTGCTGTACGCCGCTGGCTCAGCAATGGCATGTACTGGAGCAGTCCTGGACGAGCGCGTGAACCTGCGCCAGCAGTTGGAACCGCTGTTTACTGGCTATGACGATCAGCGGGCGAGCCAGGCCAAGAAGCACTGAGCGCCACCAACCCACCCCACAGCCCGCACACAGCGGGCATTTTTTTGTTCACCTCAAGGAGAAAACCTATGTCCCAAACCCCTATCCGCCTTCCCTTTAGCGGCCTGCTCGCTGCCCTGCTTCTTGCCGATATGGCCGCCAAGAGCGGCGCCGGACTCGATGGCCAAGTTCCCCCAGGCCTCAAGGAACTGCTCTCGGCCAAGTGCGATGACCCCACCTGCGATGCCTGCAACCCATCCAACGCTGACAAGCAGCAGGGCGGCGATGGTGCGACAGACACGGCTGAGCAGGTCCATGTGAGCGCCGCTGTCGAAATCCCACCCGAGGTTGCCGAGCTGGTGGGCATGACCAAGCCCGACTTCGATCCTGACAGCCTGGAAGGCCATACCCGCCTGCTGGCCGCCGCCTTCATCATCAATGTGCGCAAGCTGGGCGAACAGCCGGTGAACGCCTTCCCCAAGGCTGCCGCCACTCTCTCCGGCATCCGTTACGTGGAGAACACGGTGCTGGCTGCGCTGCACACCTTCGCCTCCCTGGCAGGCAAGTGAGCGCGATGCCGAACGCCGAGAAGCAAACGCCGCCCATCCCCCTGGTGGCGGTCGAGAGCAACCAGATCAAGGCCATTGGGCACGACCCAGACCGAGAGGTGCTGGTGGTGCAGTTCACCAATGGCGCTGCCGTGTACCACTACAGCGGCGTGACCAAGGAGCTGCATCAAGCCCTCATGGCCGCCGAATCGAAAGGCATCTTCTTCGCCCGCCACATCCGGGGCCTGGAGTGCCAGAAGTTTGAAGCGACTCCCCAGGTCCAGCACCTGCCGCCCGACGACACCGAAGGCGGGGCCCTGTAGCCCGCCGCCCGCAGATCCCGCAACCGGCCCGCCACGTGCGGGCCATTCTTTTGGAGCAACCCCATGAGTACCACACTCAAATCCCCAACGCTGCAGGCCAAGCGCAAGCCATTCACCGACTTCTTGAAGCAGGTGGATTTCGGCAACGTGGAGCAGGAAGCCACCGACGCACTGCAGGACATCGTGCACGCCAGCACGCAGACCGGCAAAGCGGGCGAGCTGACGCTCAAGATCAAGATCAAACCCATCGGCACCACCGGCCAGGTGGAGCTGGAGGCCGACGTGAAGGCCAAGGTTCCGCAGCCCACACGCGGCAAGACCCTCATGTTCGCCACGCCGGACAACAACCTGCAGCGCGAGAACCCCCGGCAAACCACGCTGGACGGCCTGCGCACCGCCGACCAGGAAGCCGCCGCTCAAACCGAGCTGCGCACGGCGCCCGCCGCCGATGCCGCGCAACCCCTGCGCGCCGTCCACTGATCCCCCTTCCCTCAACCCGTTCCAACCAGGAGAAAACCCATGGGACAAGAAAAAACCGAAACCCAGGCCCGCGACGAGCTGGCCGCATGTCATCAGCAGGGCTACGCCTTTGGCGCAGGCATCCCTGCCGTGATCCTGCCCGAAGGCTACGAGTTGAAAACGCTGGAGCACACCCTGGCAGCTCCCGCACGCAAGAAGGGTGTTACCACCCTGAAAGACGCCGAGAGCTTCATCGCAGTGGTAAACGACCAGAAGACCGAAGGCAGCACTCGCCTGTTCAGCACCATCGACCCGCCCACCTTCACCGCCGTGTTCAACCACATCGGCACCGAACCCGGCTGGGGCGATCACCGTGCTCAGTACAACGCGCCGCTGTCCCCCGAGTGGAAGGCCTGGAACGGCATGGACGGCATTCACAAGTCCCAGGTGGAACTGGCCCAGTTCATCGAAAACAACCTGGTGGACGTGGTGAGCCCAGACGGCGCAACCCTGCTGGAAATCTGCCGCACCCTGGAAGCCAAGAAGAAGGTGAACTTCGCCAGCGCCATCCGCTTGTCGGACGGCTCGCACCAGTTCACCTACGAGGAAGACGTGCAGGGCACCGCGCAGAAGGGCCAGCTCAAGGTGCCCGAGGAATTCATCATCGGCATCCCTGTGTTCGAGAACGGCGCCAAGTGGCAGATCAACGTGCGCCTGCGCTACCGCATTCAGGACGGTGGCCGCCTGACGATGTGGATTGAGCTGATCCGCCCGCACAAGACCATCGAGGCCGCCGTGGCAGAGCTGCGCAAGCAGATCGCTGACGAAACCAAGCTGCAGATCCTCAACGGCACCCCCAGCAACTAACCCCCAACGCCCGCCCGCATCAAGCGGGCTGGCCGGGCCATGAGCACAGGGCGCGCCGCGCTCTGTCCTGATTGCCTGGAGAACCCATGGAACGACGACAGAGAGACATCCACACCATGGCCGAGCAAGCCGGCCTTTCACCCTTGCGCTACGAGCGCAAAGCCAACCGGGCCACGCTGCTGTGCCTGGCAGAGAACGGCGCCGAGCGCGTTTTCAGTATCAGCATGGGCAGCCGCAGCGACGCGCGCGGCGACTTGAACGAGCTGGGCGCCATGAAGCGTTTCGCCCGTGAAAACTCCGCGCCCAACGAGACCACCCATCCCGCAACCACCGCCCCCAAGAAAGACTACCTCGCCATGCTCAAAGCCACCGCCCCCACCGTCCCCGCTCTCGACCCCGTGGCCTTCTACCGCGCCTGCGAATGGCTCAAGGGTCAAAAGATCGTCACCTTTGCCAGCCTGGAAGCGCTGGCGCAGGACGCATCTAAGCATGTAGGCGCGACCGTCAACGAGACGGACATGAAGCTGGTGATGACCACCCTGAACGTGCAGGAGCCCGCGCTCTGGCACGAACCCAAAGACCCACAGGCCATCCTCGTGCGCGAGCTGTCCACGATCATGAAGAAGCTGGGCGAGACACCATCCCCGGCGTTTGACCGACTGGCCGCGCGCCTGCTGCAGGCATGAGCCGCCCAGACCACTACGCCACGCTTGGCGTGGCCCCTGATGCCAGCGTAGACGACATCAAGCGGGCCTACCGGCGCGCGGCGCGCCATGCTCACCCTGACCGTGGCGGCAACCATGAGCGCATGCAGGCACTGAACGAGGCCAAGGACGTGCTCACTGACCCAGCCCGGCGGGCGCGGTACGACGCTGGTGAAGATGGCCAGGCCAGCACCGAGGAAGAAGCGGCCCGCGCGCTGATCCTCCAACTGTTCGCCGAAGCCGTGGACGTCAACAAGGATGACCCCGTGGAAGGTGTACGCGAGGCGCTGCAAACAGGCCGGACTGGCGCTGCCGTCAAGGCCACCATGCTGCGCCGATCTATCAACCGCCTGGAATCCCAACGCAACCGCGTGAGGGCCAAGACCGAGCGCAATGTGTACCTGGATGTGATTGAGGCGCGCATTGCATCCGCTCGTGCAGACATCGCTGGAATGGAAAGCACCGAGCGCACCGCGAGTCTGGCGCTGGAAATTCTGGCCGCTGAATACGAGTGCGGGCCTGGGGTGAACCGCGAGCGCCCCAGCAGCGATCTAGCTGCCGCGATCCGCTACGGGCTCATCCCCGAAAAACCAGACTGGCGCGGGTACTGACGGACACAAAGGCCAGCCGCAACCCCACCACACAGAGCCCGCACCACGCGGGCTCTTTTTTACCCGCAGCGCTATCGCATTGATAGCTACTCGCGCTTATTTATAAAGCGCCGCGACCTGATTTGATTGGAAAACCATGACCGATAAAACAGACCCTATCGCGCACGCTGCACGCCTGTTGCGCGAAGCAGCGCAAGAGCTGCAGCAGGGCCACACATTGCGCACAACGCCCAACGACTGGACCGGAGAGCCCGAAGCCAAGGCCGCCTACGACGAACACATGGGCGCAGCTGCTGCGCTGGAGTGCTGGGCCGAATCCATCGGCGCAGGTGGAGTGAGTGGGCCGCTGATGGGCAAGCCGCAAGAAATGCCCGACCTGTCAGCACTGACAGAGCGCGGGGCGAAGGCATGGGCTGGTGTTGATGCGCAGGGGCTGCGGGATGGCGTGGCAAGTGCGGGGAGTGAGCCAGTGGCGCATCTTTGGCAGCACAGCGAAACAGGCCGCACGCGGGTTGTGATGCCTGACATGGTGGTAGATGCGTGTGCCACATGGCTTCTAGTCGGTCCGCTGTACCTCCACCCCTCTCCCCCAGAGGGAATGGTGGCCGAGCAAGCACTGCGCAAGGTGCTGTCAGTGGTGCAGCGATACCTGCCCCCAGATGGGCCCACTGCCCACGACGCCATGACCGAAATCACAGAAATCGTTGACCCGTGGCCTCTTGGCCCGCTGGAGAAACCATGAGCACCAAGACCATTCCCGCGCAGATCATCAAAACCTGCGATGGCTGCGGCGTCACGATTGATGCGCAGAACTCTCGCCAAGAGGGCAAGCTGACGCTGAACGCCCACGCGCTGGACATGCACGGCCATGCCTGCGCCGACGCCACTCGCAAACTCGACCTGTGCGATTCCTGCCTCTACAAAGTTGGTAGGGCGATTGACGTAGCGCTCGCCGCCGCCCCGCCCACCTCATCTGCGGATAGCAGAAAGGGGGAGTGATATGGGCAAGCCAATCCGATGGACAAAGCGCCTTTGGAAGATGGCTCGCGGGCAGGACGCATGGCAGGGCTACTACGACCGGCGCGAGACGCCTTTGCTGCTGGCGTACTGGCAGGCCAAAGCGCAAATGGATTCGCTGGCCGGATACCGCGACGACCCACTACTGCGACCGCTGCGCTATCGCCTCAGCGACTACCGATACCGCAAGCAGGTTGCAAGCGGTGAAATCGATGAAATCCCGTTTTGAAAGACCCATCATGACAAACCAACAAGCGCCAGAAGCGCCTAGCTACGAGCATCAGCGCGCGATCATGGTAGGCGAGCGCAATGCCAGCCTGGATGCCTACAGCCGCGTCGTGTACCTGACGCAGACTGAATCGCGCATCTATGAAGCGGCATTCACCAACGGCTGGAATCGCCTTGCCGCCCTGGTAGAGGCACAGCAGCCCGCCCCATCGGCTGCGGGGCCATGCGTGATCTGCGGTTCAGATGACCCATTCACTGGCACTTGCGGTAGTTCCGACCAACGCGCACTTTGCAAGCAGCCCGCCCCATCGGCTGCGGCAGGCGCGGGCCAGGAGCCGCCGGGCATTCATGCATTGATGTGCGTTATCTCAAGCCTGCGCGACACAGCCCATTTCAGCGACGAAGAAGGTGAGGTGACCGACGATCTGCGCACGCTGCGCGATTGGGCCTTAGCGCAAGCTGCAGCACCCCAGCCCTCCCCCACGCCCCAGGCAGACAGCGCCCCAGCCGAAGCCGTGCAGCGCATCGTGCACCTGCGCACCGACCGTGAGCGCCGCGTCTACGTGGCGGGGCCGATGACTGGCCTGCCCGAATACAACTTCCCGCTGTTCAACGCCACCGCTGCGCGCCTGCGCTCCGAGGGCTGGCATGTCGAGAACCCCGCAGAGCACGGGCACGTCGAAGGCGCAGGATGGGCCGACTATCTGCGTTGGGACATCAGCCGCATTGCCACCTGCGGTGCGATCTATCTGCTGCCCGGATGGTCGAAGTCCAAGGGCGCAACGCTGGAGGTGCACATCGCTAGCGTGCTTGGCCTGCAGGTGCTGCTGGCAGATGGTGCAGAGTCCCCCACGGCACAGCCAGCACCAGCCGCCACGCCCACCGCCGCGTCGCTCGCCTGGAACGCACTGCGTGACCTGACTGGCCCGCTGGGCGAGGATGGCGTGAAGATCATGGGGCACATCCGCACCTACGCGCAGCGCCAGTATGAAGCCGGGCTTGCTGAGGGCCGGGCAGCACCAGCCGCCACGCCCCAGGCAGACAGCCAGCCAGCGCCAGAACCTGCAGACATCATTGCAGGCGCGCTGCAGACCAGCCGAGGGCATGCCATGGAGCTAATGCAGCAGGCTGTGGACGCAGACCGCGCAGCCCGTGCCGCACCACAGCCAGCAACAGCAGATGCGGTGGATGCGGAGCGGTGGCGCGAGCTTGCATCCATGGTCGAGGAAATACACGGCGGCGATGACGTGATGACCATTGAACTTTCCTCCGATGCGCGGCCAGCGCCACACCTGAAATCTTTGCTGGAGTTCAAGTTTGACTACTTGGCCGCCCAGCGGGAGGTCAAGCCATGAGCGCGCTCGCAATCATCGGAGCCACCTTCCTTTGTGCCGTGTTCGCTGGCGCCGTGATCCCAGGCGTGGCGTACCACGTCTACTTCGGCACCGAAGACGGCGCCTTGGAATGGCACCAGAAGCACGCGCAGCCCAAGGATCGCGCCACCCACCAAGGAGACACCAAATGACCACAAAAGAACTGCTCTCAATGATGCGCCTGCTGTCCGCTATGGAAAGCGCAATGCTCACCGTGGGCAAGTCATTGCCAGATCACCTTTGGGACGACGTGACGCGGCATGTCGAAATACTGGAGCGCGAAATTTTGCAGAGGGCTACCCAATGACCGACACCAAAACACCGAGCCCGAGCGTGCTTGCAAGCCTGCGCCACTTGTACCAGAACATGGTCAACGGAGGCGTGCGTGACACAGCCAGTTCAAAGCGGATTGCCGAAGGGCTGCTGGCCCCCGCAATTGAAGCGCTGGAGCGTGGCGCGCAGCCTGCGGGAGAGCCGGTGGCGTGGATGTGGCAGCACGACGAAACCGGGCGCACTGGATTTGTGGACTGCTGGCAGGTGGAGAACGGATGGCAAGTGAACAATCCACGTCTGAAGCTGGTCCGCCCGCTTGTGTTTGGTGACACCGCCCCACAGCCTGCGCCAGTACGGGATCCGCAACCCATGCCAGACCTCACCCAGCTCACAGAGCGCGGCGCCGAGGCATGGGCCGGGGTGGATGCGCAGGCGCTGCGGGAAGGCGGCATCACCGGAGGCCAGCATGGCGCTGAGTGACGAACGGCTAGACGCCATCCGCGCCCTCAAGGAATCACCGCCACCCACCGCCTGACAGGCACCCCACCCCATCAACAGCCCCGCTCATGCGGGGTTTCTTATTTGGAGAACCGACATGCAAGTCAAACGAATTGATTCCAGCGATGAAAACGTGAGCAAGTACGTGTTCGACTTCGGCAACGCCGTGGCAGAAGCCGTCCTTTACAAATACCCAACCTATGAGGATCGCACGGTGATCTGCTGCAGCACTCAAAGCGGGTGCCCTGTGGGCTGTCGCTTCTGCGGCGCCGGGGATGCGTTTGTGCGCAGCTTGACCGGCGATGAAATCGTGGCTCAGGTCCAGCACCTGTTTGCAGATCGCGGCATTGACCCCGAGGCTGTGCAGCGCTGCCAGATCATGTTCATGAGCATGGGGGAACCGCTGCTGAACTTCGGCGGCCTGTCGGACGCAATCCGTAAGCTGCATGCGCTCTACCCGCGCTTCGCGTTGCTCATTAGCACCTCTGCGCCAGATGTGGACTACGAGCGGGTGCGCGACCTGTCTGTCGAAGTGCCAACGGTGGGCCTGCAGTTCAGTGTGCATGAGAGCACTGACGAGGCACGCAATGCACTGATCCCGTTCAAGGCAAAGTTGACTCTCGCGCAAATTGCGAAAGAGGGCGAACTCTGGTTTCGAGCCACAGGAAGAGAGCCATTTTTCAACTACTGCGCTCACGACCGCAATACATCCCATGAAGATGCCGAGCGCATCTATCAGATTTTCAATCCGATGTTCTGGCAGGCCACCATCAGCGTGGTGTGTGAGCGCGACGAGTCAGTGGCGGCCGCGAACATCCGGCAACGCCAGTTGGCTACGGACTTCATGGAGAAGCTGAACGCATACGGCTACCCCACACGCTGTTTTGACCCTGCGGGGCAGGACGACATTGGCGGCGGCTGCGGGCAACTGTGGTTCGTTCAGGAGTGGATGCGCAACAACCCCGAATTGGCACGGCCCAGCATTGGCCGAAGCATCCCCATCGTGCACGCGCCGCGCTGCACGGCATGAGCACCGCCCCAGACTGGCACGCCGCCGATGCGGCCTACCAGGCACACCACTCCAACTGCCCCACCTGCCGCGCCGCCGGCACTGCCCCTGGTTCAAGGGAGCGGTGCCCAGATGGCGCAGCTCTGTGGACCCAGTATCAACAGGCGGGAGATCCGCCGCACTTCACCTGGCTGCGGAAGCGGCAGGGAGGAAAGAAACCATGAAGATGGCAAAACCTTCAACCCGTGACATCGACGCAGGCGGCGAATTGCTGTGCCTGCTGGACACCATTGACGAACGCTGGGGAGGGCCCTGGCCGATCCACGGCGCGCCGCAGGATTTGGGCAAGTTCCTCAACGACAAAGATGAGAGTTTCGACAGCGACAACCCGAAGCATCTGCAGGTGCTCTACAACCATCTGGCGAAGCTGCTGCGCACGGCGCCGAACTTTCATGGCCGCGTGCTCGGTGGCATGTGCTACGTCATCTGCTGGGACAAGAATCAGATTCTCGACCCGGCGCTTGACCACCTTGAGCTGCACCCGGACATCCTCGCCGGCCTGCGCCTTCTGGCAGCCAAGCGTGCCGACTTCCTGCCCCAGCTGGAGCGCGAGGCACGCGCGGCGGTGGCCACGGCCATCAATGCATCCGCCGACCGCCACCTGCGGGAAATGGGTCTGTCGCCATGACCAAACGCCCCTCCCTCTCGCCCGCCCAGCGCAACGCGCTGTGGCGCGCAACGGTGGGGCAGACGCCCTCCAAAGACCCCCGCACCCTGCAAGCCCTGCACCGCAAGGGCCTGCTCCAAGGGATCGACCACCGCCCCACCGATGCGGGCGCCGCGTACTTCGCCTTACCCGCTACCGGCGAATTGCCAGGAGCCAGAACAACATGAACACCGCACAACACCCCCTCGCCTATCAAATCAACCACGCCGCTGCAAAGCTCGATGTCTCACGCGCAACCATCTACCGGCTGGTCAAGGACAAGCATTTGAAGCTGGTGAAAGTCGGCAAGCGTGCCAGCCGGATCACCGCGAAAAGCATCCACGACTACTTGGAGTCTCGGTGCGGCGACAATGCCGGCTAGGCCCTTCCAACACGGCTACCCAAGGGCACAAAATTCGGGTAGCTAGGTGGGTAGCCAGCCAAAAAATCAGCACCATCAAGCCGACAACCCATTGATCTAAAAGAGATTTTTCAACCAATGCAAATTGCCACCTGGAACGTGAACTCCCTGTCGGTGCGCCTGCCCCAGGTGCTGGCCTGGCTGGCCGCCAACCCGGTCGATGCCCTGTGCCTGCAGGAGCTCAAGCTCACCGACGACAAGTTTCCGCACGACGCGCTGAAAGAGGCGGGCTACGAAGCCGTCGCCTTCGGCCAGAAGACCTACAACGGCGTGGCCATCCTGAGCCGCCACCCGTTGCGCGACGTGGTGCGCAACATCCCTGACTTTGGAGACGAGCAGGCCCGCGTCATCGCGGCCACGCTGGACACGCCCACAGGCCCGCTGCGCCTGCTCAACGGCTACTTCGTCAACGGCCAGGAGCCGGGCTCGGAAAAGTTTGCCTACAAGATGCGCTGGCTGCAGGCCCTGCAGGACATGGTGCGCGCCGAGATGGCGGCCCACCCCCGCCTGGTGCTGGTGGGCGACTTCAATGTGGCGCCTGAAGACCGCGACTCGTACGACCCCGAAGGCCTGCGCGAGACCATCCACCACACGACCGAAGAGCGCAACCACTTCCAGGCGCTACTGGCGTTGGGACTGACCGATGCCTTCCGCATGTTCGAGCAGCCCGAAAAAAGCTATTCGTGGTGGGACTACCGCATGCTGGGCTTCCAGAAAAACCGGGGCCTGCGCATCGATCACATCCTGGTGAGCGAAGCGCTCAAGCCCACAGTAACGGCCTGCGTGGTGGACCGCGCCCCGCGCAAGAACCCGCAGCCCAGCGACCACGCGCCGGTGGTGGTCACGATGAGCGCCTGATACGTAATACGACCGCTCGGCTGCAGTCCTCAGGCTGCCCGCAAGCAACGCAAAAAGGCTGTCAGAGTATTCCTCTGGCAGCCTTTTTTCTGGGGGCAACCCTCAGGTGCAGCACAGGCGCCATCTCAGGCGTGGCTTCCCCCAGGGACGCCCTTGGCCCCTGAGATCAGGGCCGTGGCGAGAACCCGTCGCGCAGCGCACGCACCTCGTCGTGGTTGCGCTGGGCGCCTTGTGCCTGGCGCTCCACCAGCGCGCGCACATCGGCAGGCAGCGTCGCCTTCAACGCCTTGCGGTAGCGGGCTACCGCAGCGTGCTCGCCACGCTCGCATTCTTCCAGCACGGCCTTGTCGTCGCGGGTGGAGAGTGCAGTCTTCACCGACACCCAGCCCCGGTGCAGCGCACCTGCCACCGTGCCGCCCTGTGCAGGGTCGCCATTCAGGCGGCGAATCTCATGCTCCAGCTCGACAGCGGCAGCGGCGCATTCACGCGAGTGGCGCTGGAAGATGCCCTTGAGCTGGCCCGACTCGGCATGCTCCGCGCAGGCATGGAAGCCGTACTCGCCATCGCGTGCAGACTCCAGCAGGTCATTGAGTACATCGACCACATCCTCGGCGTCGATCACGTCCATTGGGCGGTCGGTGGCGAGCGCAGTGCGGTTGGCGGCGCGCTCCCACGCCGCACGGGTGGCGGGGCGCACATCGGTCCAGGCCAGGCCGTCGCTGCCATGGCGTGCGCGCCAGTCGTCCGCCAGGCGCGGCTCGATGGCGTCAAAGTCGCCCTCGTAGCGGCCCACAGACGACCAGCCCAGCTCATAGGCGGGACGGTATTGGTCGTACGTGCGGCCGCCCACGTAGTAGGGCTCGCGGTGGTAGGTTTCGCGCCAGTAAGCGTCTTCTTCGGTGGGGTTGACGGCCTCGGCAGCCGCCTTGCCAGCCAGGCCGCCGGCCACAGCCCCAGCTACGCCACCAATGGCAGCGCCGACCGGGCCGCCGAAAGCACCAGCAGCAGCGCCGGCAGCAGCGCCACCCAGGGCTGCACCCACGCCCGTTCCGACAGGGTGAGCGCCCGGCTCATTGGTCAAAGGGTCACGGTTGGCATCGTTGAAATCCGACATAGGAACATCTCCGGTTGGTTGACAGTGACTTCATTGTTGAAGCCACCTCCGAAGTGCCAGGTCGGCCCAGGGAGGGCCTACATGTAGGACGTGGCCCGCCATGCGGTGCGATGGGCAACGCGCATCAGGGCCGTGTTACAGCGATGCCACCGGCGAGGTAGTAGCACCTTGAATTGCTATGATTTCAATAGCTGCAGAGGCATGATAAACAAGCACCTGCGGCCATTTTCATACTTCATCCGGTGCGTCCAGCCCCAACTCCTGGATCTTGCGGGTGATGGTGTTGCGCCCAATGCCCAGGCGCTGCGCGGCCTCCATGCGACGGCCGTGGGTGGCCACCAGGGCCGTGCGGATCAGGCGCGACTCAAAGCGCCGCGTGAGCGCGTCCCACACCTCGGGCTGGCCGCCTGCGAGCAGTTTTTGCGCTTCTGTTTCGAGTGCCTGCTCCCAACTGTGGGCGGCAGCCACAGGGGCTGCCACAGCGTCGGCCGACCAGGACGCAGCGGCTACAGGTGCAGACGCGGGCACGGGAGTCGACACGGGCGCTGCGGGGTGCAGCCCCCCCACCAGCTCGGGCGCCGGCTGCGCCACCGGGGCAACAGGCGCCAGCGGGGCCACCGGCATGGATGTCACCGTCGCTGCCACAGGCTCGGCACCCGCCGTAGCGCGCACAGGCGGCTGATACACCGGGGCCTCCAGCACCTCGGGCGGCAGGTCTTGCAGCGAGATCACCTGAGCGGGTGCCATCACGGTCAGCCAGTGGCAGATGTTCTCCAGCTGGCGCACGTTACCCGGGAAGGCAAACTGCTCCAGCCGCGCCAGCGCCGAGTCGGCAATGCGCTTGGGCTCCACGCCCAGCTGCCGCGCGCTTTGCTGCAGGAAGTGGCGCGTGAGCATGGGCACGTCCTCGTGCCGCTCGCGCAGGGCCGGCAGGCGCAGACGGATCACGTTGAGGCGGTGGAACAAGTCTTCGCGGAAGCCACCTTCCTTGACGCGCTGCTCCAGGTTCTGGTGCGTGGCGGCAATCACGCGCACATGGGCCTTGACGGCCGCGTGGCCGCCCACCCGGTAGAACTGGCCGTCAGACAGCACGCGCAGAAGACGCGTCTGCAAATCAAACGGCATGTCGCCGATTTCATCGAGGAACAGCGTGCCGCCCTCGGCCTGCTCGAAGCGGCCGCGCCGCTGCGTCTGCGCACCGGTGAAGGCGCCGCGCTCGTGGCCGAAGAGTTCGCTCTCCAGCAGGTCCTTGGGAATGGCGGCGGTGTTAATGGCCACAAAGGGGCCATCGGCTACGGGCGAATGCTTGTGCAGCGCGCGCGCCACGAGCTCCTTGCCCGAGCCGGATTCGCCGGTGATGAGCACCGTGACCTGGCTTTGCGACAGCCGCCCGATGGCGCGGAACACGTCCTGCATGGCGGGCGCCTGGCCCAGCATTTCGGGGGTTGCAGTCTGGCGCTCTTCGGTGACTTCTTCGCGCTGGCTTTCTTCGACCGCGCGACGGATCAGCTCCACCGCCTTGGGCAGGTCAAAGGGCTTGGGCAGGTATTCGAACGCGCCGCGCTGAAAGGCCGACACCGCGCTGTCGAGGTCAGAGTACGCCGTCATGATGATGACGGGCAGGCCGGGCTGCAGCTCGCGCACCTTCTCCAGCAGTTGCAGGCCCGAGCCTCCGGGCATGCGGATGTCGCTCACCAGAACCTGGGGGCCCTGGCGGGCGGGGTCGCCCGCAGTGACATCGGCCAGTGCGTCCAGCACTTCGCGCGGATGCGTGAAGCTGCGCGTGGGCAGGTTCTCACGGGCCAGCGCCTTTTCCAGGACGAAGCGGATCGAGGGGTCGTCATCTACTATCCAGATCGGCTTCATATGTTTTTCTTACCTTCCCTGTGGTTGCGTGTCAGGGACCGTCGTGCGCTGTCAAGGCAAGGGGATCAGGATTCGGAAGTCGGTGCGACCCGGTACGCTGTCGCATTCGATCAACCCGTGGTGTCGCTGCACGAAGGTTTGCGCCAACGTCAGCCCCAGCCCTGATCCGCCGTCCCGACCCGACACCAAGGGGTAAAAAATCCGCTCCTTGATGGCATCGGGTACGCCCGGTCCGTTGTCGATGACATGCAATTCCAGTGCCAGCCGATAGCGTTGCCGACCGAACGTGACCTGGCGGGCCACACGTGTGCGCAGCGTGATCACGGCATCGCCCTTGGCGATACGCTCTGACAACGCCTGGGCCGCGTTTTGCACGATGTTCAGCACCGCCTGAATGAGCTGCGCACGGTCCCCGCGAAACTCAGGAATGGAGGTGTCGTAGTCGCGCTGTACCTTGAGGCCCTGCGGGTATTCGACCAGCACGAGCGAGCGCACCCGCTCGCACACCTCGTGGATGTTCACGTCGCCCACCAGATGCGGGTGGCGGTGGGGGGCTAGCAACCGGTCCACCAGGCTTTGCAGGCGGTCGGCCTCGTGGATGATGACCTGGGTGTATTCGGTGAGTTCGCGGTTGTCGAGCTCCATCTCCAGCAGTTGCGCCGCGCCCCGAATGCCGCCCAGCGGGTTCTTGATCTCATGGGCCAAGTTGCGGATCAGCTCCTTGTTGGCCTGGGCCTGATCGCGCAGGCGCTCTTCGCGGTCTTGGCGGGCCTGCTGCTCCAGCGGCCACAGCTCTACCAGGATTTCGCCCACCTGCTCGGCATCGGCCACATTGACATGCACAGGTACCGGGTCCTGGTGCAGGCGTTTCAGGCTGGCCTCGTAGCGCAGCGCGGCAAAGTCTTTGCCCCGGGCGCCCGCCAGGGCAGTCTGCAGCAAGGCGGGGTCGGTGAAGAAGGTGGAAAAGTCCGCCCCTTCCAGGGTGCGGCGCGAGAGGCCCAGTGTGTTTTCCAGGGCGGCGTTGGCAAACTGCACGGCACCATCATCCGCACGCAGCACGGCCACCAGGGTGGACATCAGGTCCAGGGAATGAAAACGCCCGGTGTCAGTGCCGGGCAGGTCGGGAAAAGAAGGGGCACTCACGCGCTGTCGCCGTTGTCAGTTAGTGGGCGCTGCGGGCGCGGGCAGGCGGGCAATCTCGCGCTTGATCCCTGCAATGTCGCTCTCGCTGCGGGCGAGGCTCGCCTTGAGTTCGGCCGTGCGCTCGGTGTAGCGCTGGGGGTTGCGCAGATCCAGCGCATTGCGCTCGGGCGCGCCGTTGTTGTATTCCTTGAGCAGCTCGGCATGGCGCGTTTCCGCCTTGCGCAGCTCGGACTCCAGAATGGCGCGGGCATCCGAGTCGCGGGACTTTTGCTCGTTGTTGCTGACGCGCGGAGCGTTGGCGGGCGAGGTCGCGGACGATGGGGCTGCCGCGCCACCACCGCCGGCGGCTGGGGCTGCGGCAGACGCCGGGCGGGTGCCTTGAACCACGGTGACATTGCCCCCTTCGACCAGCTTGCAGCCACGCTCCTTGGCCTGCTGCGCGTTGTTGGTGTATTCGTTGCCGCAACGGTAGATGCGGTCTTGCGCCTGGACTGCGGGAACGGCGGCGGCGATGAGAAGCAGGGTGATGAGCGTTTTTTTCATTCGGTTTCCTCGCACGGACATGCAGGGGTCGGGGGAGTATCCCCCAATCACCCCACATCTCCAATCCAACAAAGACAGACCCTTGCAGGGCTGTGTATACGGATGCAACACCTGACGCCTTGGTTCCACCGCGTGTACTCAGCGCGTCCGCCCGCTTCGCCCGCCCATGAAAAAAGGCGGCTTGCGCCGCCTTTTTGAGCCATGGTCTGCAAGCAGACGATTACAGCGAGTAGTACATGTCGTACTCGACAGGGTGCACGGCCATGCGGAAGCGGGTCACTTCGTTCATCTTCAGATCGATGTAGGCGTCGATCATGCTGTCGGTGAACACGCCACCCTTGGTCAGGAACGCGCGGTCCTTGTCCAGGTGCTCCAGGGCTTGGTCCAGGCTGTGGCACACGGTGGGCACCAGCTTGTCTTCTTCTGGAGGCAGGTGGTACAGGTCCTTCGTGGCGGCTTCGCCCGGATGGATCTTGTTTTCCACGCCGTCCAGACCGGCCATCAGCAGTGCAGCGAAGCCCAGGTAGGGGTTCATCAGTGGATCGGGGAAGCGGGCTTCCACGCGACGGCCCTTGGGGTTGGCCACATAAGGAATGCGGATCGAGGCAGAACGGTTCTTGGCCGAGTAGGCCAGCTTCACCGGGGCTTCGAAGTGAGGCACCAGGCGCTTGTAGCTGTTGGTGCCGGGGTTGGTGATGGCGTTCAGGGCACGGGCGTGCTTGATGATGCCGCCGATGTAGTACAGCGCAAAGTCCGACAGACCGGCATAGCCGTCGCCAGCGAACAGGTTCTTGCCGTCCTTCCACACGGACTGGTGCACGTGCATGCCGGAGCCATTGTCGCCGTGGTAAGGCTTGGGCATGAACGTGGCGGTCTTGCCGTAGGCGTTGGCCACGTTGTGGATCACGTACTTTTGCAGGATGGTCCAGTCGGCGCGCTCGACCAGCGTGCTGAACTTGGTGCCGATTTCGTTCTGGCCAGCGCCCGCCACTTCGTGGTGGAACACTTCGACCGGGATGCCCAGGGATTCGAGGATCAGGGACATCTCGGCGCGCATGTCTTGCGTGCTGTCAACGGGAGGCACTGGGAAGTAGCCGCCCTTGACGGTGGGACGGTGGCCACGGTTGCCGCCTTCTAGCTTGGCGCCGGTGTTCCAAGGAGCTTCGTACTCTTCGATTTCGTAGAAGGTGTTGTTGGGCTCAGTGCTCCAGCGCACGCCGTCGAAGATGAAGAACTCTGGCTCGGGACCGAAATAGGCGGTGTCGCCCAGGCCGGAGGCCTTCAGGTAGGCTTCAGCGCGCTTGGCGATGGAGCGTGGGTCACGGTCATAGGCCTTGCCGTCGGCGGGCTCGATCACGTCGCAGGTCAGGATCAGCGTCGTTTCTTCGAAGAAAGGATCGATGTTGGCCGTGCTCGGGTCGGGGATCAGCTGCATGTCGGAGGCTTCGATGCCCTTCCAACCGGCAATCGACGAGCCGTCAAAGGCGTGGCCCGAAGTGAACTTGTCTTCGTCGAAGTGAGAGACGGGCACCGTGGTGTGCTGTTGTTTGCCACGGGTATCGGTAAAACGGAAGTCAACGAACTTGACTTCGTTCTCCTTCACCATCTTCATCACGTCTGCAACGGTCTTGGCCATCAGGTTCTCCTGGATAAAGCGCTTGTTGAAAAAAGAGTTTGCTGAAACAAAAGCAGTTTGCGTGCCAGCCGAGTGCAGCACCGCACTATGAAGGAGCGCTACTAGCGGCAGGTCGGCGTGGCACACGCCCAAAAGCACCAATACGGTGCAATTCATCTATCCAATCTGGACCTCAGAGGTTGCGCACCAATTCAGGGCCACAATTCGCACCAAATTCGTGCAACCCTGTTTTTAGTGCCTGCCATGCTGCGGGCACGGAAGACGCTGGCCCTTTGACACCCAGTTCGATATGCCGCCCGTATTGTGGATGATCTACGCTGGGCAAACTGAACACCCGCACGTCAGGGTGCGATTTTTCAATCTGCTCCATGAGGGGCGTCAACGAGGCCTCCATCGCGCCAAAGACCACCACCGACTGCTCGGTCTGCGGCGCGCGGTTGAAATGGGCTGCGTAATGGTGCTCCAGCACCCACTCGATCATGGGCCAGGCCATTACAGGAAACCCTGGAACGAAGTGCACGGATCCACCGCCAGGCCCGTCGCAGCTGAAGCCGGGGATCTTGTTGTAGGGATTGGGAATGATGCGCGCGCCCACCGGGAACATGCCCATGTTGAGGCGGTGCACGTTGTCGGACCGGTCAGGCTCGTAGGGCACGCCCTGCTCGCGCGCCACATCCTGCATGCGTTCGCGGATCAGCGCCTCGGCCTCCGGGTGCAGGGCCAGATCCTGGCCCAGGGCTCGTCCGGCGCACTGCCGCGTGTGGTCGTCAGGGGTTGCACCAATGCCGCCACACGAGAACACCACATCAGCCGACGCGAACGCCCGCTGCAAGGTGGCCGTGATCCGGTCCGGGTTGTCGCCCACATAGTCGGCATAGGCCAGAGACAGGCCGCGTGCCGACAACAGTTCGATCACCTTGGGCATGTGCTTGTCGGCACGTTTGCCTGACAGGATCTCGTCGCCCACGATGATGAGGCCGAAGGTAGGTGTCATGGTGCGTTGTCTCCAGAGGGCGAAATGGCAGGGGGTGGTAGCGCGGCCGCAGGAGGGGCCGCAGTTCCCAGCGCCGGCGTATCCGCAGGGCGTGGGGTCAATGCAGACGAGGCCGACGAAGGGGCGGGCTCGGCCATGGGCATATTCGTCCCCCGTTCGGCCCGCAAGCGTTGCAAGGCGGCCAGGCCATAGTGCGTGAACCACAGCGAGGAAAATGCGAACACCAGGGTGTAGATCCAGATCGCCAGTGGCACCAGCACAAAAAACGCGGCGGCAAACACCACACCCGATGCCCATACGATGCTGGGCGCCGCCCCCAGGTAACCCGTGACGATGCCAATACCCAGCAGGCTGCTGCGATGGCGCCGGAAGATCTCCTGGCGCTCCTCCTTGCTGGCGTGGTCCGCCAGCGCGTCAAACACCATCACCCGGTAGGTCAGCCACCCCCAGATCAAGGGTGGCAGAACGAGGACCAGCGGCGGAACCAGCCACAGCGGAACCGACACCACCAGCGCCACAAGCGCCAGCACCGTGGAGCCCAAGGACCAAGCCACACTCGCGATGAAAGACCCGCCTTTTTTGCGCTCCAGGTCCGGAAAACGCCGGGCTGCCACCAAGGCCACCAGGGCAGGCGTCATCAGCACCGCCACGGCCAGCAGCGACACCACCACCAGCACAGGGGCCACAGCCAGCACCACCATCAGCGGCGCCATGACGGCCGTCACATCCCCCAGACCCCAGCCCTGGAGCCAGCCCCAGACGCTGGCCAGCAACGAGGAGGCGTCGAGCAAGGTGCGCATTGCCTGCACTGCCCCGTCCCAGTAAAAGTAGCCCAGGCCCATCGCCAACAAGGCCATCAAGACCAGGGGCAGGAGCGACAACGCGATCACACGCGGACGCAGGCAGTAGGCGGCGGCGCGCCAGAAAGAATCAAGCAGTAATCCCATGGCGGCAAGCATACAGGCAGCGCCCGCCGGGCCGCTCAGGCCTTGCCCAGCAACCTCAGTACGCCCCGCCATTGCTGGGACCAGAATCCCCTGCCGTAGTCGCGCACGCGGCCATCGAGGCCCGGCTCCACCTGGTCGCGCACGCCAGTCGGGTCAAACCGCTTTTCGAAATTGGCCGTGCCCATCAGCATGTCCCACCAGGGCAGCAGAACCCCGAAGTTGTGCCCGCCGAGTACCACGCGCGGTGGGGTTGCGGGTTGGCCCGATGTCGCCTCGGTCGAGGGTTTGACCGTCTCGTGGCCAATGCCAATGCTGTGGTGCCGGCGGTGAAACCGGGGGCTGATCCAGAGCCGCTCTCCCACCTGACCGAACCACAGCCGCACATTGGCGTGCTGAAAGCTCTCGCTGAGCTGGGTGATGGCCACGATGGCAATGAACTGCCCCGGCGCGACACCAATCAGCTGCGCCACCGTCACCAGAATCACGTCGCGCAGCAGGTCGTCGAGCAGGTGGTTGCGGTTGTCGCTCCACATCGTCATCTGCTGCTGCGCATGGTGCAGCGAATGCAGTCGCCACCACCACTCGAAGTGATGCTGCCCCCGATGGATCCAGTAGTCCACAAAATCGAACACCACCAGGTACAGCAGCAAACTGACCCAGGAGATGTCCGTCACACCCGGCCAGATGCCGTCGAGCTGGAAGGTGCTGACACCTGCCACACGCAGCGCACCAAACAACGAATCCGCGAGCGGGTCTACTGTGAAGAACAGCGCCAGACGAAACAGCCCCAGCCGGTGGATCAGGGTGTAGAGGATGTCGGTGCGGATGGTGGCGCGGTCATTGATCGGTTCCACCGGCCACCAGCGCTGCATCGGACCAATCACGGCCACGATGACCACCAGTTGCAGCAAGCCCACCAGCAGCCATCCAGAAGCCTCATAGCCGTTCTCCAGCAGGCTGGCCAACCCTGTGGTGAACATCAGCGGCTGCAGCACGCTCTCAAAAAGCCATTGCTGCACGCTGTCAAATACGCCGCCTAGCCATCCCATCGTGTTGCGCTCCCTGGCACTCGTTTATTCATGCACCTATCCGGCACCTGCGCCCTGCGCCACTGCATCCATGGTCGCACCGGCCCCCACAGCCCTCTAGCGAACCTGAGCCATTGCGGCTGCATAGTCCGGATGGTCCCGCAGGGTGCGAAAGCAAAACCCTCGCTGCTTGAGCCCTTCAATCAAAGGCTCCAGCACGGCGGGCGCCCAGGCGTCCTTGCGCGACCAGATACCCAGGTGGGCCAGCAGGATGTCGCCGCTGCGCACATCGCGCAGCGCCTTGTTCAGCAGCACAGCATTGCTGGCCGTCTCGCTGGGCAGCTCATCGCCCAAAAAGCCAGCGGGCGACCAACCCACATGCGCGTAGCCACAGGCCTTTGCGCTGGCAATCAATTGCGCAGAGGTCTTGCCGCCCGGCGCGCGGAACAGGGGCAAAGGCGTCTTCCCAGTTATGGCCTTCAGGCGATCCGCTGCGTGGGTGATTTCTTCGCAGTATTCAGCCGCCGACATCACAAAGCTCTGCCCCTCACGCAGTCCCGCCGAGGGGCGAACACGAAACGCCGGGTGTTGCGCGTTGCCAGCATCGGCGCGCCAGTAGGTGTGGTTCCAGGTATGGGAGGCAAACTCATGTCCCTCCGCAGCGCGCGCACGCCACCACGGAGCCCAATGGTCTCCCAGACTTCCATCGCCCTCCTTCGTGCGCTCATTCGCGGCAAAGAAGGTCACGTGCACCTGCTGGCGTTTGAGGACCTCCGCCACCAGAGGCGCCACCTCCATGTGACCGGTGTCAAAAGTCAGGTAGAGGGGCTTTTTGCAATCACTTTGCGCAGTAGCGCTAGTGAAACATGCCCAAGCAGCTATCAATACAATAGCATTGCGACGCCTGCCGTGTGGTGCACGAAGAGCGCTGAGAAACATACCTCTGACCGGCTATGCAGCGCTCAACGCGGCGCGTGCTGCAAGGTCCACACGCCGTGGGGGGATTTGCCCACGTTGACCTGGCGCACCACCTTCTTGGCCTGGGTGTCCACCACGGACAGTTTCCGTGCCCAACGCGAACTGACGTAGATGTAGCGTCCGTCCGCCGAAACATCCATGCAATCAGGTCCGCCTGGCACAGGGTACGACTCGACGACCTGCTGGGTGTTCATGTCGATCTTGCTGATCGAGTTGGCCACGCGATTGCTCACATACAGGTGGCGCCCGTCGCCAGCGGCACGAAAAGCGTGTGCACCGTTGCCTGTCTTGATCCGCTTGACGCTGACCGCTTCACGCCCGGAGATATCGAACACCTCCACGCTGTCACCGCCCGTGAGGCCCACAAACAGGTGCTTGCCATCGGGGCTGCCATACACATCCGCAGGCATGGGTCCTGTTTTGACGCGCCATTTGATGGTCTGGGTGGCAATATCAATCGCCACCAGCTCGTCACTGTCCTGCATGGTCGAGTAGACGGTGGTGCTGCGGCTATCGATCCACAGATGGCTTGGCGTGCGGGAGGTGGCCACACGCTGCACCAGCGTCAAGTCCTTGCCGTCCCAGCGGTAAAAATCCACATGGTTCAGGCGGTTGGCGGCCGTGATGAACCATTTCATGTCCGGGCTGAAGCGCAGGTGGTAGGGGTCCACAATGCCGCGCACCGTACGCTGCACCTCGGCGGTACGGGGGTCTACAAAAGTCAGGGTATCGCCGAGCGCGTTGGCCACGATGATCGATTTTTCATCGGGCGTCAGATACAGATGGTGCGGCTCTTTGCCCGTGGGAATTCGGGCTGTCTCGGCCCAGGTCACCGGGTCGATGACGCTGACGTTGGCCTCCAGCGAATTGAGCACAAAAAGAGGCGGCGCGCCCGATGCGACACTGGCAACGGAGTACCACAACCCACCGAGGGCGATAACGCAGGCGCGTGCAATCGAGAGAATCTTCACAAAACCACTTTCAACACAGCCTTGGAGTGTAGCGCCGCGCCTGCCGAGGTCTTGAGCGACAACACGTAACATCAGGGTGATCGTGCACTCTTTGACCAAAGTCATGTCGACACTGGAACGAGCAAGGATGCCGGGCGCGCTGAGAGATGCCGTCGCACTACACCACGAGGCCCGAATTCGCTTGGATGGCCGGACCTTCAAGGATAGGGAGCACCATGCATCGGCCGCAGGCTTGGCGCCAAACAACAACGATTACCTCTGAAGAACGACTCAAGCGTTGCTGTTCAGAAGCTCAAGATCAGACGCACTGAGCCATCGCCATTGCCCTGGCGCCAAATCAGCCGGCAAGTCCATGCCCCCAATGCGAGAGCGGTGCAGTCCTTCCACCCTGTTGCCAACAGCAGCAATCATCCGTTTGACTTGGTGGTACTTACCCTCAGTCAGTGTCATATCCAAGCGATGGGTGTCCACCATGGTGCAATGTGCTGCACGCACTGGCTTGGGGTCGTCGTCCAGAACAACTCCTGCCAACAGTTTCGATACCTGCGCCTCATCCACAGGGTGTTTGGTCGTGACTTGATAGACCTTCGGCACATGCTTCTTGGGCGAACTCAAGCGGTGGATGAACTGCCCGTCATCGCTCAGCAGCAGCATGCCGGTGGTGTCCTGATCAAGACGCCCCACCGCCTGCACGCCTTGCACAGCACTCTTTGTGGGCCGCTGGCGCAACGGCGGAGGCAATAGCGTGTAGATGCTGGGATAGGTAGAAGGCTTTTGAGAGCACTCCGTACCGGCGGGCTTATGCAGCAGTACGTAAGCTTTGGCGTGGAAAGGCCAGTCCACCCCTTGCACGCGAAGCAGCAGCCCTTCGGGCTCGAAATCGGCCGTTGCCTCAGTGCAAAGCACGTAGTCCGAATTGGGCAACGACGCATCACACACCGAAACCCATCCCTGCTGAATCAGCCCCGCGCAGACACGTCGCGTACCAAAGCCCTGGGAATAGAGAATGTCTTGCAGTTGCATGGCCAATAGTTGCAGAAGATGCGTGCTGAGTAGCGTCTATTGCTGTTGACGCATTGTTGGTACCTACAAAGCAAAAAACCCCAGTCTTTATGAGACTGGGGTTTTCTGGGCTGTAAGAGCCTGACGATGACCTACTTTCACACGGGAACCCGCACTATCATCGGCGCAAAGTCGTTTCACTGTCCTGTTCGGGATGGGAAGGAGTGGGACCAACTTGCTATGGTCATCAGGCATAACTTGTTGTCGTGCTGCCTTTGGGGCAACACAACGAATTCATAGAGTCTGGAATCAGATTTTGTGTCTTTTGACTGCGTCTAACTTGGCATAACAGACTTTGAGCTTTTCACACAACCATTGTGGTGTGCGTGTTGGCTATCAAAGTTATAGGGTCAAGCCGCACGAGCAATTAGTACTGGTTAGCTTAACGCATTACTGCGCTTCCACACCCAGCCTATCAACGTCCTGGTCTTGAACGACTCTTTAGGGGGCTCAAGGCCCCGGCAGATCTCATCTTGAAACGAGTTTCCCGCTTAGATGCTTTCAGCGGTTATCTCTTCCACACTTAGCTACTCGGCAATGCCACTGGCGTGACAACCGATACACCAGAGGTGTGTCCACTCCGGTCCTCTCGTACTAGGAGCAGGCTTCCTCAAATCTGCAGCGCCCACGGAAGATAGGGACCAAACTGTCTCACGACGTTTTAAACCCAGCTCACGTACCTCTTTAAATGGCGAACAGCCATACCCTTGGGACCGGCTACAGCCCCAGGATGAGATGAGCCGACATCGAGGTGCCAAACACCGCCGTCGATATGAACTCTTGGGCGGTATCAGCCTGTTATCCCCAGAGTACCTTTTATCCGTTGAGCGATGGCCCTTCCATACAGAACCACCGGATCACTATGTCCTGCTTTCGCATCTGCTCGACTTGTCAGTCTCGCAGTTAAGCACGCTTATGCCATTGCACTATCGTCACGATGTCCGACCGTAACTAGCGTACCTTCGAACTCCTCCGTTACGCTTTGGGAGGAGACCGCCCCAGTCAAACTGCCTACCATGCACTGTCCCCGATCCAGATAATGGACCTAGGTTAGAACCTCAAACACACCAGGGTGGTATTTCAACGTTGGCTCCATGAGAACTAGCGTCCTCACTTCAAAGCCTCCCACCTATCCTACACAGATCTGTTCAAAGTCCAATACAAAGCTACAGTAAAGGTTCATGGGGTCTTTCCGTCTTTCCGCGGGGAGATTGCATCATCACAAACATTTCAACTTCGCTGAGTCTCAGGAGGAGACAGTGTGGCCATCGTTACGCCATTCGTGCAGGTCGGAACTTACCCGACAAGGAATTTCGCTACCTTAGGACCGTTATAGTTACGGCCGCCGTTTACTGGGACTTCAATCAAGAGCTTGCACCCCATCATTTAATCTTCCAGCACCGGGCAGGCGTCACACCCTATACGTCCACTTTCGTGTTTGCAGAGTGCTGTGTTTTTATTAAACAGTCGCAGCCACCGATTTTTTGCAACCCCGTTGGGCTCCCTCTGTACGAGTTCACCTACTTGGGGCATACCTTCTCCCGAAGTTACGGTATCAATTTGCCGAGTTCCTTCTCCTGAGTTCTCTCAAGCGCCTTAGAATACTCATCTCGCGCACCAGTGTCGGTTTGCGGTACGGTCGTCAATAGCTGAAGCTTAGTGGCTTTTCCTGGAAGCAGGGTATCACTCACTTCGTCTGCAAGCAGACTCGTTATCACCCCTCATCTAAGCCCGGCGGATTTGCCTACCAGGCACGACTACAGGCTTGAACCAACATATCCAACAGTTGGCTGAGCTAACCTTCTCCGTCCCCACATCGCACTATTGATCGGTACAGGAATATTGACCTGTTTCCCATCAGCTACGCATCTCTGCCTCGCCTTAGGGGCCGACTCACTCTACGCCGATGAACGTTGCGTAGAAAACCTTGCGCTTACGGCGAGGGGGCTTTTCACCCCCTTTAACGCTACTCATGTCAGCATTCGCACTTCTGATACCTCCAGCATCCGTTACCAGACACCTTCACAGGCCTACAGAACGCTCTCCTACCACTTGCAATAAATTGCAAATCCGCAGCTTCGGTAACTGGCTTAGCCCCGTTACATCTTCCGCGCAGGACGACTCGATCAGTGAGCTATTACGCTTTCTTTAAATGATGGCTGCTTCTAAGCCAACATCCTGACTGTTTTAGCCTTCCCACTTCGTTTCCCACTTAGCCAATTTTAGGGACCTTAGCTGGCGGTCTGGGTTGTTTCCCTCTTGAGTCCGGACGTTAGCACCCGGTGCTCTGTCTCCCAAGCTGTACTCTGCGGTATTCGGAGTTTGCATAGGTTTGGTAAGTCGCCATGACCCCCTAGCCTAAACAGTGCTCTACCCCCGCAGGTAATACTTGAGGCACTACCTAAATAGTTTTCGGAGAGAACCAGCTATTTCCAAGTTTGTTTAGCCTTTCACCCCTATCCACAGCTCATCCCCTAGTTTTGCAACACTAGTGGGTTCGGACCTCCAGTACCTGTTACGGCACCTTCATCCTGGCCATGGATAGATCACTTGGTTTCGGGTCTACACCCAGCGACTGATTCGCCCTATTCGGACTCGATTTCTCTACGGCTTCCCTATTCGGTTAACCTTGCCACTGAATGTAAGTCGCTGACCCATTATACAAAAGGTACGCAGTCACCCTTGCGGGCTCCTACTTTTTGTAAGCATGCGGTTTCAGGATCTATTTCACTCCCCTCCCGGGGTTCTTTTCGCCTTTCCCTCACGGTACTGGTTCACTATCGGTCGATTACGAGTATTTAGCCTTGGAGGATGGTCCCCCCATATTCAGACAGGATTTCTCGTGTCCCGCCCTACTTTTCTCTAACTTAGTACCACACGTCTGTTTTCGCATACAGGGCTATCACCTGCTATGGCCGGGCTTTCCATCCCGTTTTGCTAACAGTCGTGCTATCACTAGAAGGCTCTTCCGATTTCGCTCGCCACTACTTTCGGAATCTCGGTTGATGTCTTTTCCTCGAGCTACTGAGATGTTTCAGTTCACCCGGTTCGCCTCGCATACCTATGTATTCAGTATGCGATACCTCTTGCGAGGTGGGTTTCCCCATTCAGAAATCTCCGGATCAAAGCTTATTTGCCAGCTCCCCGAAGCTTATCGCAGGCTATCACGTCTTTCGTCGCCTGTAATCGCCAAGGCATCCACCACATGCTCTTAGTCACTTGACCCTATAACTTTGACATCTCTTTCAAGATATCGCCATCATCTTCAAGGACTTGTCAGGTCTTTCACCTGACGCGTTATGCCGTAATGTGAATAATTCCTCGATATCACTATCAAGAAACATTCGTCATTACTGAGTTCAAATTACTTCGCAATCACTTTCGTAATCACGTTTGCTCATTGAACATTCGTTTTGACGCAATCAAAAATTTGTCACCAGGGGCACGGTCTGCACTAAACCTTTACGAATGTGCAGTTTCCCCTAGCAACTCTGATTTCGACTCTATGAATTTTTAAAGAACAGCCGATTGATCAATCGATATTGATCAACAACAAAGCAGCCTTTTGCAAAGCAGCTTTGGTGTTGAAGTCCCGAAGTGTGGTTGGTGGAGGATGACGGGATCGAACCGACGACCCCCTGCTTGCAAAGCAGGTGCTCTCCCAGCTGAGCTAATCCCCCAGTGTCCTCTTACCGTATCCAGTCATCGGAATTTGGTGGGTCTAGTTGGGCTCGAACCAACGACCCCCGCCTTATCAAGACGGTGCTCTAACCAGCTGAGCTACAGACCCATTCCACATTCTTGCGAATCCCTTCGCAGGTCTGCGGCTTGTTCCAACAACCGATAAGTGTGGGCGTTCAATATTGAATGCAGTTTTCCAGAAAGGAGGTGATCCAGCCGCACCTTCCGATACGGCTACCTTGTTACGACTTCACCCCAGTCACGAACCCTGCCGTGGTAATCGCCCTCCTTACGGTTAGGCTAACTACTTCTGGCAGAACCCGCTCCCATGGTGTGACGGGCGGTGTGTACAAGACCCGGGAACGTATTCACCGCGACATTCTGATCCGCGATTACTAGCGATTCCGACTTCACGCAGTCGAGTTGCAGACTGCGATCCGGACTACGACTGGCTTTATGGGATTGGCTCCCCCTCGCGGGTTGGCAACCCTCTGTACCAGCCATTGTATGACGTGTGTAGCCCCACCTATAAGGGCCATGAGGACTTGACGTCATCCCCACCTTCCTCCGGTTTGTCACCGGCAGTCTCATTAGAGTGCCCAACTGAATGTAGCAACTAATGACAAGGGTTGCGCTCGTTGCGGGACTTAACCCAACATCTCACGACACGAGCTGACGACAGCCATGCAGCACCTGTGTTACGGCTCTCTTTCGAGCACTCCTCTATCTCTAAAGGATTCCGTACATGTCAAAGGTGGGTAAGGTTTTTCGCGTTGCATCGAATTAAACCACATCATCCACCGCTTGTGCGGGTCCCCGTCAATTCCTTTGAGTTTCAACCTTGCGGCCGTACTCCCCAGGCGGTCAACTTCACGCGTTAGCTTCGTTACTGAGTCAGTGAAGACCCAACAACCAGTTGACATCGTTTAGGGCGTGGACTACCAGGGTATCTAATCCTGTTTGCTCCCCACGCTTTCGTGCATGAGCGTCAGTACAGGCCCAGGGGATTGCCTTCGCCATCGGTGTTCCTCCGCATATCTACGCATTTCACTGCTACACGCGGAATTCCATCCCCCTCTGCCGTACTCTAGCTATGCAGTCACAAATGCAGTTCCCAGGTTGAGCCCGGGGATTTCACATCTGTCTTACATAACCGCCTGCGCACGCTTTACGCCCAGTAATTCCGATTAACGCTCGCACCCTACGTATTACCGCGGCTGCTGGCACGTAGTTAGCCGGTGCTTATTCTTACGGTACCGTCATGGACCCCAGGTATTAACCAGAGTCTTTTCGTTCCGTACAAAAGCAGTTTACAACCCGAAGGCCTTCATCCTGCACGCGGCATGGCTGGATCAGGCTTGCGCCCATTGTCCAAAATTCCCCACTGCTGCCTCCCGTAGGAGTCTGGGCCGTGTCTCAGTCCCAGTGTGGCTGGTCGTCCTCTCAGACCAGCTACAGATCGTCGGCTTGGTAAGCTTTTATCCCACCAACTACCTAATCTGCCATCGGCCGCTCCGTGAGCGCAAGGCCTTGCGGTCCCCTGCTTTCATCCTGAGATCGTATGCGGTATTAGCAAAGCTTTCGCTTCGTTATCCCCCACTCTCGGGCACGTTCCGATGTATTACTCACCCGTTCGCCACTCGTCAGCATCCGAAGACCTGTTACCGTTCGACTTGCATGTGTAAGGCATGCCGCCAGCGTTCAATCTGAGCCAGGATCAAACTCTACAGTTCGATCTTGATTTTTTCGCTCTTTCGAGCAACTCATAATTAAGAATTGAAGTGAACTTCACTTCTCTCTCATGAGCGTTTGTAGTGCTAAGCACTAGTTCCAAAGAACTTGGCACTCGCCATCAAACGCCCACGCTTATCGGCTGTATATTTTTAAAGACCCCGCAAAACAAATCAGACCAAAATCTTCTTCATTTTGCAAACCTCGCTGCGATCAGCGAAGCCTTGAATTATAGCACAGTTTTTGAAGAACTGTCAAAACTTTTTGTTTTTCTTCACCCCGTCTTGGCAACTCCTGCAACCTGCAGCAACCACCTCCACCGAGCGAAGCCTTGTATTCTATACCGGTTTTTAACCCACCCAGAACACAAAACCAAACTTTCTTCGCCACCTTCCGAGCCATCTGCAGCAGCGCCCAAGCACCATCACAAACCGCTCTCAGAACCTGACCGCTTTTGCAATCAGGTCTCAGTAGCGAAGCCCTCAATTATAGCACGGTTCGGTTAGCTTGCAAGAAAAAATCAAACACGCCACTTTTCCAGGAGCTTCTCCGGATTCAGGCTGTCGTAACCTTCGAAGGGCTGGTGGATCCAGGGATTGCTCGGAAGGAACTCGACGGAATAGTCCGGCGAAAACGTCGACAGCCCCTTGGTCCAGATCACCGCGCTGCGCAGCTCTGTGATGGGCGCGTAGTTGGGGTCTTGAGCATGTTGATCACCGCATGCAGAGTGTGCCCAGAGTCGGCCAAGTCATCCACCAGAAGCACCCGTCCTGCAATTTCACCCTTGGGCGTTGTGATGAAACGTGCAATATCCAGATGCCCTTGCACCGTGCCAGCCTCTGCGCGATAGGAACTCGTTGACATGATGGCCAGTGGCTTGTCAAAGATCCGGCTCAAAATGTCACCTGGTCGCAGCCCACCACGAGCAAGGCACAGAATCGTGTCGAATTCCCAACCCGACTGGTGCACCTTCAGCGCGAGTTTTTCGATGAGGCTGTGGTACTCGTCATAGCTGACATAGAGATGTTTTCCGTCTTCGGTCAACATGGGTGACTCCTCGATAGTGGGCAATTAATTGATAGCAGCAAGACAAGTCTGTCGATCACACGGCGACATAAGGGTGACGCATCATGATCGTATGGTCGCGATCAGGACTGGTTGAGATCATGTCGATCGGAACGCCTGTCACTTCTTCGATACGCTCGAGGTAGCGGCGCGCGCTTGCGGGCAACTTGTCGTAGTCGGTCACCCCAACCGTGGAATCGCTCCAGCCTGGCAACGTTTCATAGATGGGCGTGCATCGAGCGATGTCTTCGGCGCCCATGGGAAGCAGATCAATGCGCTCTCCATCGAGTTCATAACCTGTGCACAGCAACAACTCGGTCAATCCGTCCAGCACGTCCAGCTTGGTGATACACAGACCAGTGAGGCCATTGACCTGGGCGCTGCGCTTCAGCAACGCGGCATCAAACCAGCCGCAGCGGCGACTGCGTCCTGTTGTCACACCCTTCTCCGCACCAACCGTGCTCATGTGATAACCAGGAGTACCAGGAACTTCCCAATCCAACTCGGTAGGGAAGGGACCGCCGCCCACCCGCGTGCAATACGCCTTGGTGATGCCAAGGATGTAATGCAGCATGCCAGGCCCCACACCAGAACCAGCAGCTGCATTGCCCGCCACGCAATTGCTGGAAGTGACATATGGATATGTGCCATGGTCCACATCGAGCAGCGTGCCTTGGGCACCCTCGAATAGCAGATTGGCGCCAGCCCGGTTAGCCTCATTCAATTCGCGCGAAACATCAGCCATCATGGGCTTGAGCAGTTCTGCATGGCGCATGGCCTCGGCATAAACGACATCAAACTGCACCTCGCCACCCTGAATGTAGGGCTTGAGCGCATCGCCAAACACGAACTTTGCGGACCCTAGGTACGTGGTCAGCACGTGGTTGTGCAGATCCAGCAATTCACGCAACTTGGCCGCAAACCGCTCTGGGTACTTCAAATCCTGTACGCGCAGTGCACGACGGGCGATCTTGTCTTCATATGCCGGGCCGATGCCACGACCCGTGGTACCGATCTTCTCTGTCCCGCCCTGCTCCCTGGCAGCCTCGCGCGCCACATCGATGGCAGCGTGGAAGGGCAGAATCAGCGGGCACGCCTCACTGATCCGCAAGCGCGAACGCACCTCGACACCGGCTTTCTCCAAGCCTTCAATTTCTTCAAACAACTTTGCTGCGGACAGAACCACGCCGTTGCCGATGTAGCACTTGACCCCTGGGCGCATGATGCCGCTTGGAATCAAATGCAGAGCCGTCTTGACGCCATTGATCACCAATGTGTGGCCAGCGTTGTGTCCCCCCTGGAAGCGCACTACGCCTTGAGCGCTTTCCGTCAGCCAATCGACCAACTTGCCTTTGCCTTCGTCGCCCCACTGGGTACCGACCACCACTACGTTGCGACCTTTGGTTGCTTTCATCTCAAACCCAATTCAAATGACAATTGCTCAAACAGCCTGCACGACCCAACGGCCAGCAACCTGAACCAGTTCACGATCACAGTGGAACTCATCCACCTCACTCTCATGCCCAGGCAAAACACACACGACCGTTTCCCCGGCTGACCGAAGCTCTGCGATCGCAGCACTCACATCCGCAGCCTCACCCCAAGGGGCACGAATTGCAGCCTTCAAGGCACGGGGCGGCACCACACCAACCACCTGCTTGATATCCAGACTGAATCCGGCCGCAGGGCGATTCCGGCCAAAGACTGCACCGACCTCGTCGTATCGACCACCGCGCACCAAGGCATCACTGGCACCCGGGGCATAGATAGCAAAGCGCGCACCGCTGTAATAGGCATACCCACGCAAATCAGCCAAGTCAAAGGTAACGGTCGCTCCTTCAAGGCGGGAGGCTAGCCACTTCAAATTTGATAGCACCTCAGGCAGACCATTAATACGCTTGAGTGCTTTTTCTGCCTCAATTAAGACAGCAGAATCACCGTACAAACGAACCAGGGCGAGAAAGCCCTGTCGAGATTCGTCCGGAAAGCCACGCGTCAGAACCGACAACTCACCCGCATCTTTGGCAGCCAAGGCAGCGTGAATTCCGCTGAGCAATTGCGGGCTGACGCTCACTCCAGCCAACAGGTTGCGGACGATACGCACATCCGCAAGGTCTACCGTGGTGTTGCGTACATTGGCAACTCGCAGACACTCCCTGGCCAACTGAAGCGCTTCGAGGTCCGCCTCTACCCCTGCATGCCCATAGATCTCAGCACCAAACTGAAGAGGCTCCCGGGTGGCATGGGGGCGATCAGGACGCGTATGCAACACGGGACCGCAATAGCAGAGACGCGTCACTCCTTTGCGATTGAGCAAATGTGCGTCGATACGAGCCACCTGGGGTGTCGTATCGGCCCGTAAGCCCATGGAGCGACCAGACAGCTGGTCGACCAGCTTGAAGGTCTGCAAATCCAGCGCTTCCCCAGTACCGGTGAGGAGAGACTCCAGATGCTCCAACAGCGGGGGCATGACCAGCTCGTAACCATAACAACGGGCTGTATCGAGCAGCCCGCGACGCAATTCTTCGATGTGCCGAGCTTCAGACGGCAAGACATCGGCAATGTGATCCGGAAGGACCCAAGCAGACATGGAGAAAAGGGGAGGCTGTTAAAACCGCGATTCTACCGGGACGCGACGAGACTCCCCAAAGAATCTCCCGCCCACACAGTGGGACAGCCGTTAGAAACAAAGCATCAGAACGCCCGCGCCCAAGGCCAACAACGCAAAAAAACGTATCTGACCATCTTGCAATTGCGCGATCTGGGCCACCGTGCGTTTCCAGACCTGGGGGGACAGAAAAGGCAGAAAGCCCTCAATCACCAGCACCAAGGCAAAGGCCGTCCAAAGACTGTCCCACATCATTCGCCTTTCACGGCAATTGCGCTTTTTTACTTGCGAGGCGCCGCAGGCGCCGATGCAGGGACCGATCCACGAAAGACTTTGAAGAAATCTGAAGACGACGGGTCCAGCAGCATCACGTCACTTTTCTTGTTGAAGCTGCCTTTGTAGGCTTCCAGGCTGCGATAGAACTGAGCGAATTGGGGATCCTTCCCAAAGGCTTCTGCATAGATGCGAGCAGCTTCGGCATCGCCCTCACCCTTCAGTTTCTGAGCATCCCGATACGCGTTGGCAATCGTGATCTCTCGCTGGCGATCCGCGTCGGCCCGTATCTTTTCGCCCTCGGCCGCCCCTGTGGAACGCAGCTCATTGGCAACACGCTTACGTTCTGCCTCCATCCGCCGGTATACCGACTCGGTGATAGCTTCCACATAGTCCACACGGGTGATGCGAACGTCCACCACATCCACCCCCCAGGGTTTAGAGCCACGAACAGTCTCCAGAACCTCGCGCTTGACATCGGCCATCAAAGCTTCGCGCTTGAGTGAGAGCAATTCCTTCACGGTACGCTTGTTGATTTCTTCCTGAAAAGCATTGCGCACGACACGATTCAGTTGCATGGCACCTGCCGTCTCATCCAGTCCCACGTTGCGGATGTACTCGGTGGGCTCGGAAATACGCCAACGCACATACCAGTCGATCACCACGCGCTGCTTTTCGGCCGTCAGCATGGGCTCCGTGTCCGTACTGTCCAAGGTCAAAAGACGCTTGTCGATGTAGGTGACGTTTTGGAACGGTGGAGGCAGCTTGAAGTTGAGGCCTGGCTCCGTGATCACTTCCTTGATCTGGCCCAGCGCATACAACACGCCAAACTGACGCTGATCCACCACGAAAAGCATGGAGCTCATGAGAGCAAGCACCACCAGAAGAGTAGATGCAATAAAACCGACTCTGTTCACGAACTGCTCCTAGCGGGATTCACGTTCCCGGGTACGGCTGGTATCGCGCGCCCGAGAATCATTCGAAAAGGTGGGGGCGGGTGTCGCCGGGGACGACACCGCCGGAGACGGACTGGTCGCGGCAGGCGCATCCAGCGCCCCCGAGCCGCTCGCAACCCCTTGCATGATCTTGTCCAGGGGCAAGTACAGCAGATTGGAACCTTGACGCGACTCGACCAGCACCTTGGTCACGTTGCCATAAATCTGCTGCATCGTTTCCAGATACATGCGATCCCGGGTTACCTGAGGCGCCTTCTGGTACTCCGCCAGAATCGACGCGAACCGCTGTGCGTCGCCCTGCGCCTGCGCAACAATCCTTGCCTTGTAAGCCGCCGCCTCTTCATTCAGACGTGACGCAGAGCCCACAGCACGCGGGATCACGTCGTTCGCATAAGCCTGGGCTTCGTTCTTGGCGCGCTCGCGCTCCTGCCCTGCTTTGAGTACATCATCAAATGATGACTGGACCTGCTCAGGCGGCCGCACCCCGCCCTGCTGCAAATTGATGCCGACCACCTCGACACCGACCTTGTACCGGTCCAGGATCGTCTGCATGAGGGTGCGAACGCGCGGCGCTATCTGGTCACGCTCCTCCGCCAGCGCCGTGTCCATGCGCATCTTGCCCACCACCTCACGAACAGCCGTTTCAGCGGCCTGGACCACGGCGTCCGAAGGGTTCTTGCTTTCAAACAACCAAGCCCGGGCATCGCTCAAACGATACTGAACGGCAAACTTGATCTCGACGATGTTCTCGTCTTCAGTCAGCATCGCGGACTCTCTCAAGCCGGTGCTTTTGATGACCGTGTCACGTCCCACATCGGCAGAGCGGATCTGCGTCACAAAAACAAGTTCATGGCGCTCAATCGGATAAGGCAGGCGCCAATTGAAACCCGCGCCCACGGTGCTCTTGTACTTTCCGAACTGGGTAATGACGGCCTGCTGACCTTCCTGCACGATAAAGAAGCCGGTGCCCATCCAGATCACAAACGCGATACCGGCAATCAGACCGACACCGACACCTGCGCTTTTCATATCTGGCTGAAAGCCGCCACCAGCCCCTCCACCGGGACCGCGACCCGAGCCGTTTTTCCCGCCAAACAGGCTACCAAGCTTGCGATTGAGATCACGCCAGAGCTCATCAAGATCCGGTGGCTGCTGGCCGTTGCCCGGCCGTTGCTCGCCGCCCCTTGGGCCGCCAGGTGGCGCTGCAGGCCGATCCTCAGGACGCACACCGCCGTCTTCGGACTTGTCATCACCGCGACCCCAACGTGGATCGTTCAGATTGAACATGCCCCGAATACGGCCTGGCAATGAAGCCCAACGTAGGGTGCGATTATGAAAATTCATGCGCAAAATCTCTGGTTCTCTGATGGCATCATCCGATGGTGCATTGTGCCCAATCAGGACAAAGCATCCGGTAATTCAAGGGTGTCTGCTGGGGTCATATCCAGAACCTCCTGCGCAGCCATCAACCTGGCCGCCAAGGCACGGCGCAGCTCATCCAGCCCCTCGCCAGATCGAGCACTGACAAACAGTCGAGGCAACAACTGCCCTCCCACTTCGTATTGGTCCACCAACACAGGCGGACGTCGTTCTTCAGGCAAAGCATCAAGCTTGTTGAAGACCAGTATCTGAGGGATGTCCGAGGCACCAATTTCCTGCAACACCCGCTCCACCTGCGCCATCTGCTCCGGAAAATCCGAATTGGAAGCGTCCACCACGTGAAGCAGCAAATCGGCGTCGACCGCCTCCTGCAGCGTGGCCTGGAACGCATCGACCAGCCCGTGGGGAAGATCCCGAATGAAGCCCACCGTGTCGGACAACGAAACGGAGCGTGCCGCATCTGCGAGGTACAACTGCCGCGTCGTGGTGTCCAGCGTGGCGAAAAGTTGATCCGCTGCGTACGCCCTGGCCTTCACCAAAGCATTGAAAAGGGTTGATTTGCCCGCGTTGGTATAGCCAACGAGAGAAATATTAAAGGTGTCGCGTCTTTCACGTTGGCGCCGCTGTGTAGACCGCTGGCGTTTGACCTTGACTAAGCGCTCTCTGGTGCGCTTGATCGCATCGCCAATCATGCGCCGATCCAGTTCGATCTGCTTTTCACCAGGGCCGCCACGGGCACCGATACCGCCGGTTTGACGCTCCAGGTGAGACCAGCGGCGCACCAGGCGCGTACTCACGTACTGCAGCTTGGCAAGCTCCACCTGAAGCTTGCCCTCATGGCTGCGCGCCCGTTGCGCAAAGATTTCCAGAATGAGCAGAGTGCGGTCATTCACTGGCAGCTCAATATGGCGCTCCAGGTTCCGCTGCTGCGCTGGGCTGAGAGACTGGTCAAACAGCACCTCCACCGCTCCATGCATGTGTGCCAAAGTGCGAATTTCATCCGCTTTGCCACTGCCAATGAACAGCGCGGCATCTGGTGCTTTGCGCTTGCACGTGATGCGCGCGACTGGCTGCATGCCAGCGGTTTGGGCGAGCAGCCCCAGTTCTTCCAACTCAGCATCGAAATGGGGGAGGCCGAAGTCCACCCCCACCAGCAACACCGGAGTCATGGTGGACGAGGATGCGGAAGCCGAACTCAAAGCCAACCACCCTCTTTTCGCTTTGCCTCGCTCAACAAGCGAGTTCCGCCACTTGGCAACAACTCAAGAGTTGCTGCTGTCGGCATCAGGGGTTTCTGAAGTAGAAAAATTGACGGCTCGACCTGGGACGATCGTAGAAATCGCGTGCTTGTAGACCATTTGCGTCACTGTATTGCGCAGCAACACCACGTACTGATCGAAAGACTCGATTTGCCCCTGCAGCTTGATCCCGTTAACCAAATAAATGGACACTGGAACATGCTCCCGACGCAATGCGTTGAGGAAGGGGTCTTGCAAAAGCTGGCCTTTATTGCTCACGATATTCTCCGTGTTCAAGTGTTGTTGTAAACCATCACCTTACCACAGCCAGACGCATACCCCAGCTTCAGCATGCATGGCCCCTCGACTAAGGAGCCTTTGCAATCAGGCCTCGTCTTTGTCCACAAATGGGTTGTGAGAGGTTTTCATCTCAATGCGCAGAGGAGTCCCTACAAGATCGAACGCCTTGCGGAAGCGCCCTTCCAGGAATCGCTTGTAGGCATCCGTTACGTGCTCGAGGGAGTTGCCATGGATCACGATCACAGGCGGGTTCATGCCCCCCTGGTGCGCATATCGCATTTTGGGCCGGAACATCCCGGCCCGCTTGGGGCTCTGGAACTGAACGGCCTCCAGCAGCAGGCGGGTGAGCACCGGCGTGGACATTTTGCAAGTGGCAGCCCGGTGGGCCTGGGCAATCGACGTCCAAAGAGGGCCCAACCCCTGACGCTTCTTCGCGGAAATGAAGTGCAGCGAAGCAAACTTCAGAAACGCGAGTCGCGTCTCAATGGAACGTTCCAGGAGCTGCCGCTGGTAGTCATCCACGGCATCCCATTTATTCACCGCGAGAACCACGGCACGACCGCTCTCCAGGATGTAACCCGCGATATGGGCGTCCTGGTCTGTCACACCCTGGGTGGCGTCGAGCAGCAGCAGCACCACGTGGGCAGACTCGATGGCCTGGAGCGTTTTCACCACAGAGAATTTCTCGATGGCCTCAAACACCTTACCCTTGCGGCGCAATCCTGCGGTATCCACCAGTTCAAAGCGCTGACCGTTGCGCTCAAAGGGCACAGTGATGGCATCGCGGGTCGTACCTGGCATGTCAAATGCCACCAGTCGCTCTTCACCAAGCCATGTGTTGATGAGGGTGGACTTGCCCACATTGGGACGTCCCGCCACGGCGAGCTTGATCACGCCCTTGTCCAACGTTGCATCCGAATCGTCTGGCTCGGGCAGATTGAGCAGCTCCAGTGCAATGTCCACCAAACTGCGTATGCCTTGCCCGTGGGCCGCGGACACGGGATACACCTCGCCCAGCCCCAGCTCGTAAAACTCCGCCAGTTGGACGCCCTGGAGCATGCCCTCCGCTTTGTTCGCGACAAGTACGCAGGGCTTGCCCAAGCGACGCAAGTAATTGGCAATATCATGATCTTGCGCCGAGACACCCGCACGGGCATCCACCACAAAAATCACCACGTCCGCCTCGGCGACCGCCTGCTGGGTTTGCTTGGCCATCTCGCGGTAGATGCCGCTGGAGGCATCGGGCTCAAAGCCCCCCGTATCGATGACGATGTACTCGTGTTTTCCTTGCTTGCCGTTCCCGTAGTGTCGGTCACGCGTAAGTCCCGCAAAGTCGGCGACGATGGCGTCTCGCGACTTGGTCAGACGATTGAAAAGCGTGGACTTACCGACATTCGGACGCCCCACGAGGGCGATTACTGGCTTCATTGAATAAGACCGATCAATCTGGACGGAATCCGTATATACCGCCGTTGCGGGTAACCACCACCAGCGTATCTGCAGCCACCACCGGGGCAGCCGCGATGGCTGAACCATCTGTTGCCAGTCGGTTCAGGGGGGAGCCATCGGTGCGAGACAGCAGATGCACCAAGCCGGCATCGTCACCGACGACAACCGAGCGCCCCAAAAGCAGCGGTGCCGTGAGTTTGCGGTACTTGAGTCGGTCGATACTCCACAGGCGCGAGCCATCCGCACGGCGCCAAGCGACAAGCGTCCCATTGCTTTCCGAACCAAAAATGGTGTCCGCATCGCCATGAATGCCTTCGGACCCGCTGGCGGGCTGCGTCCAGAGCGTCGCCCCCCGGGCCGTGTTCACACAGCCGACAGCGGCTTGGAAAGACCGAGCGCACACGGTTTCACCCACACGGCTGGTGCGCCCCACCAATTCCACCAAGCGCTCGACATCGTTCGTGCCACGCGGGCTGGCGATGGGCGCTTCCCACCTCACACTGCCGTTGTCAGGATTGAATCCGACCAAGCGGCCCGACAAGCCCACCACCAGGGTGTCACCCACCGCAAGCAATACGCCAGCTTGACGCAGTATCAACGGTTCTCCTGGGCGCTGCTGCGCCCAGAGACGACGGCCCGTGGCAAGATCGAAGGCAGACACTGATCGATCTGCCGACAGCACAAACACCCGACCGCCTGCGACCAAGGGGGGAGTGAAGACCTGTGCGGCAAGCGTCTCACGCCAACGCTCACGGCCACCATCCATCACGATGAGTGCGTTGTTGCGCGATACCACCGCCGCAAATTTGCCGTCGCTGCCCACAGCTGCCGACAAGGGCTCGGCCAGCGCCACCCGCCAGATGTCTCCCCCCGTGCGCGCGTCCAAGGCCGCCACAGCGCCATCAGCGGACGCCACCGTCACGACATTTCCAGCAACATGGGGCTCAAGAGGCAAGCCCGCCACGCTACCGACGCGCGCCGTCCACGCCTGCCTCACCCCCAGGACAGCCACATTGGCGCCAAGGTCCGCAGGCACCGGCTTTGCCTTGTCGGCGCTCCACAAAGAGCAACCAGTCAACGTGGTGGCCACCAATGCCGCCAACAGCCCCCGCACAAAAAACAGGTGCCCAGACCTTGTGTTGATAGGCGATGTCATGGTTATTTGGACTCTGCAGGGGTTGCGGTTGCCGCAGCGGCCACAGTCACACCTTGCAGCGTGACCCCCAGCGCGTTGAGTTTGATTTCCACGAGGCGGCGGTACTCCACACTGTCTTCGAACCCTTTGTAGGCCTTGGTGTATTCGGCAATCGCTTCCGGGCGCTTTTCCTGGAGTGCCAGCACATCACCTTTGCGATCTGCCACAACGGACGAGAACTCGGGTGGAAAGCTGCCAGACAGTTGCTTGAGCGCTGCGTCGTAATTCTTCTGATCCATCAGCACACCTGCCAGCCGCAGTTTGGCCAACGCCTTGAGGCCTTCGTCTGAAGATTGTTCTGCGACCCAGGCGAGCGCTTCTTTGGCACCATCGGCGTTGCCAGCCCCCTGCATGGCCTTGGCAAGCGTCAGACCCGCTTGTCCAGCCTGCACAGTCCCTGCATATTTGGCCTTCAAATCAGCAAAAGCCTGCTCCATGCGGGCATTGTCTGCAGACCGTGCTGCCACATCCACCGCATCAAACAAAGCGGCGGCCTGCGTGGCCTGACGGGTTTGCCAGTACTGGTAACCGTTCCATGCTGCCGCTCCGCCCGCAACGACGATGACCACAGAGCTGATCAAAGTGCCCCAGGTATTCCAAAAATGTTTGAGCTGGTCTAACTGCTCTTGTTCTTCAAGGTCGAGATGATTTGCCATGGAATGTGATTGGTTTAGCGGGTGGATTGTAGGGTGGCCGCCCATTGGGCAACTGATTCCAGCGGGCGCTCTGTCTGCTCGCCTGCGCCATCTCGCAAGGCTTTGACGGTCACCATGCCACGAGACAGCTCATCATCACCAAACACCAGGGCGTACGCGGCGCCACTGGCATCAGCCTTCTTGAACTGCGACTTCATACTGCCCATGCCATCCAATGAAGGCGCCGCATGCATTTGGACGCGAATACCGTGTCGACGCAATTGCTCGGCGGTGGTCACCGCCCGGGGCAACACGGCCGTCGAGGGAACAATGGCATAAACATCAGGCGCCAAAGAGGGGGGTGCACTTTGCTGCTCCTTGAGCAACTCCAGAACGCGCTCCACCCCTAGCGCCCAACCCACTGCGGGTGCGGCCTTGCCGCCGATCTGTTCGATCAAATAGTCGTAGCGACCTCCACCGCAGATCGTGCCCTGCGAGCCCAACTGATCAGTCACAAACTCAAACACGGTGAGGTTGTAATAGTCCATGCCGCGGACCAGGCGGGGGTTCACCGTCCAGGCCACGCCATTGGCGTCGAGAATGGCCTTAACCGCATTGAAGTGGGCCAAAGACTCTTCGCCCAGGAAGTCAATCAACCGGGGGGCGGCCTCCACCACTGACTGCATTGCTGGATTCTTGGTATCCAGGATGCGCAGCGGATTGCTGTGCAGCCGTCGGCGTGCTTCTTCGTCCAGAAGATCGATGTGCTTTTCCAGATACGCAATCAATGCTGCCCGGTGAGCCTTGCGCTCGTCCGGCTGCCCCAAGCTGTTGAGTTCGAGGCGCACATTCTGCAGGCCCAGATCGCGCCACAGTGCACTGGCCAGCAGAATCAGTTCTGCGTCAACCTCGGCGCCGGGAAAACCCAGTGCCTCGGCGCCGATCTGGTGAAACTGGCGGTAGCGTCCTCGTTGGGGGCGCTCATGACGAAACATGGGGCCCATGTAATACAGCCGCTTGCCACCGTCGTACAGCATGGAGTGCTCCGCGACGGCGCGCACCACACCGGCCGTCGCTTCGGGGCGAAGGGTGAGTTGCTCTCCGTTGAGGCGATCCTCAAACGAGTACATCTCCTTCTCCACAATATCGGTGACCTCGCCCAGTCCCCGCACGAACAGCGGCGTAGGCTCGACAATCGGAGTCCGAATATTGCGGTAGGCATAGCGCGCCATCAGATCGCGCACCTTGGCCTCCAACCATTCCCAACGGGCGGACTCTGGCGGCAGGATGTCGTTCATGCCCTTCACCGCCACCAGCTTCTCCGGCTTGGGCGAGAGGGTGTTTTTTTCGTTGCTCACAGCGCTTCTTTTCTATGTCTTGCAGAAATTGACAAAAACTACTTTGGCCCTGCCCCTGAATACATTCCAGGACAGGCCATGGCAGCGCCATCATTCAAACAGCAGCGACTCCAGCGCCAAAACGCTTTTCGATGTACTGCTCGACGATACGATGAAACTCATTGGCAATGTCGTCGCCGCGCAGGGTCATTGCCTTTTCCCCGTCGATAAAGACCGGGGCGGCTGGCGCCTCTCCCGTGCCTGGAAGGCTGATACCGATGTCCGCGTGCTTGCTTTCACCCGGGCCGTTGACGATGCAACCCATGACCGCCACCCGTAAAGTCTCCACGCCCGGATATCGCACACGCCACACGGGCATTTGTGCCCGCAGGAAATCATCAATCTGCTTGGCCAAGTCCTGAAAAGTGGTGCTGGTGGTACGGCCACATCCAGGACAAGCGGTGACGCTGGGCACAAAAACCCGCATACCCAAGGCCTGCAAGATTTCGGATGCCACGACCACTTCCTGGGTACGCGCCTCGCCAGGCTGGGGTGTCAACGACACACGAATCGTGTCGCCAATGCCCTCTTGCAGCAGCACGGACAAAGCGGCCGCCGAAGCGACCGTTCCCTTGGTACCCATACCCGCTTCGGTCAGGCCCAGGTGCAAAGCGTAGTCGCAACGGCGCGCCAACTCGCGGTACACCGAAATCAGATCCTGCACTCCGCTGACTTTGCACGACAAGATAATCTGGTTGCCGTCCATCCCCATGGACTCCGCACGACGCGCAGATTCAATGGCCGATGTGATGAGGGCCTCGTACATGACCTGACGAGCCTCCCAGGGGGTACTGCGACGGCTGTTCGTATCCATCAGCTCGGCCAACAGTTCCTGGTCGAGACTGCCCCAGTTGACACCAATGCGCACGGCCTTGTTCCAGCGCATGGCCGCTTCAATCATCTGGCCAAACTGCTTGTCGCGTTTGTCACCCTTGCCCACATTGCCAGGATTGACCCGATACTTTGACAAGGCCTGGGCACAGTCGGGAAACTCGGTGAGCAAGCGGTGGCCGTTGTAGTGGAAATCACCAACCAACGGAACACTTTCACCCATACGGTCCAGCTGTTCGCGGATGTAGGGCACCGCCGCAGCCGCCTCGGGGGTATTGACCGTGATGCGGACAAACTCCGAGCCCGCCTGGGCGAGTTCTTTGACCTGAATCGCCGTTCCGATGGCATCGACGGTATCGGTGTTGGTCATTGACTGCACGCGCACGGGGGCGTCCCCGCCCACCGTTACCACACGTGAACCCCAGACAACCTTGGCCTGACGCGAGCGCCGTGGCAAGGGCAAAGCAATTGCTACGGGCCCAAAATCAAGTGGGGAGTCTTGCACTACTTCACCTCAAAACGCGCTACGTTTTCGCGGGCAACAGCCGTCAGATCAAACGGCTTTCCACGCACAGTCACTTCGGTGGCATCTGCGCGTCCCACGATCACCGCCAAAGGCGTGGGCCCTGACACCGACACCGTCTCTCCAGCCGCCAAGTTGCGTTGCAGCGCCAGCACTCCGTTGGCATCGCGGACCTGCACCCACGACGCGCTGCGCGCACGCAATACCAGCGGCCCGGCGGAGGCACCTGCCGCGCCATCAGCGGCGGTTGCGTTGCTCGTCGCCACGCCACTGGCCACAGAAGCAGGCAATGGCAATGAAACAGCAGAAGATCCGGAGAACGCGGCAGGAGAAGCTGAGGCCGCCAAGGGAGCGACAGACAATGCAGAGGAGGATACCTCGACGGAATGATCCATTATCGAGGGTACATCTGCTACCGCAGACTCCGAAGCGCTGGCTGACAAATCTTCAGACACCGCATCACCAGAAACAACTGACGCAGAGTGCCGAGGGGCAAAGAACAAGACCAGAGCAGCCAGCAACAGCAGAGGGATAATCCAAATCACAACAGATCTCGAACCTGACCTTGCGCCTATGAAGGGCACAGCAGGCAATTTACCAGCATCTCCTTTTCCTTTTAAGGGCGCATTGATGCCGGCGCTGTCTAGTGACAAATGTGGGCTTTGACTTTGAGGTAACAAAGCCAAAATAGGTGCAGGATCGACCCTGAGAGTACGACACACACTAGAGGCGAGCGCACGCACAAACACTCTATCAGGCAAAAACGTATAGTCGTTTGCTTCCAAAGCCTCAAGCTTACTCACAGGCACCTTCAGCACAACTGCAAGGGCGGCGATGTGCATGCCGGCTGCCTGCCGAGCTTCCTTGAGCAAACCGCCCGCCGTCATTCCACTCTCTACCACCTCACTCATTGAAAGCCCCGCGTTCGTATGCACTCAACTCCCGGGAATCCGGGAAACGCTTGCGCAACTGGGCCGCCAATTGCCTCATTGCCACGGCGTCGCCCAAAGCCCGCTCCACCTTGATGCCCAACCACAAGGATTCGGAGTTCGCAAAATCACTGTTGTTGAGCCGTCGGATATAAAACTGCGCGCGCGAAAGCTCATTGCGACGCAACAAAAGCGCAGCCAGGTGGTACCCGACCACCGGGTTCGCCGCATCGAATTCATAGGCCTTCAGAAAAGACTGTTCCGCTTCAGGGAACTGTCCTGCTCCCGACTGGCACAGTCCACGCGCCATCCAGGTTTTGCCACGCGCTGCATAAGCGGGGTTGGCTATGGCGCGCGCAAAATATGGGTCAGCCTCCGCATACTTTTGCTGCTGACACATCAGCCAGCCATAGTTGTGCAGAACGTTGGCGTCGTTTGCGCGCAGCGATAAGGCGCGGCGAAAACTGTCTTCCGCCTGCGAATAGTCATTCAACCGCATGTAAATCAGACCACGCAGGTTGAAGGCATCCGCGTAGGAAGGGTCGGCGGACAGAGACTGCTTGACCTCATCCAGAGCCACCACCGTCTGCCCCAGTTCGAAATAGTTGGAAGCCAACTCCAGCCGAATGCGCGCGCGGCGCCGCGACTCTGGCTCATCGGACGGTGTTACCAAGCCGGCGTCGGCGTCGCTGACTGCAGGCGAGGTGTTGGTTGCACACCCCTGAAGCGCCCAGATGCAAACCACCGCACTGCATGCCGTGAGTGTCAAGCGGCCAATCTGCCGCCAGCGTCCAACCATTCCCGCCATGTAGAGCCTCCTTGAAGTTTGCCAACTAGCCTGATCAAGTCACCGGTTTGAGCACGATTGTGCGCTGCTTTGCCATGCGCTCTGCGGCACGGGTGCGATCTTTGACGTCCCCCGCCAATTGGCCGCATGCCGCGTCGATGTCATCCCCTCGCGTCTTGCGCACGGTGGTGATGATGCCCGCGTCACTCAGCATCTTTGCAAAGGCTTGCACCTGATTGTGCGGAGACCGCAACAGCCCTGATGCAGGAAACGGATTAAAAGGAATCAGATTGAACTTGCAGCGAATGCCAGTGCGCTTGACCAACTCGATCAGTTGGCGCGCGTGCTCCACCTGGTCGTTGACGCCATCGAGCATGCAGTATTCGAAGGTGATGAAATCACGGGGCGCATGCTGCAAGTAGCGATTGCAGGCATCCAGCAACTCGCTGATCGGATACTTGCGATTGAGCGGCACCAGGTTGTCCCGCAAAGGGTCGTTGGGCGCATGCAGTGAAACAGCCAGCGCCACAGGGCAGTCTTGCGAAAGACGGTCCATCATGGGCACCACGCCTGACGTGGACACCGTCACACGGCGGCGCGACAGCCCGTAGCCGTGGTCATCCAGCATGACCTTGAGCGCAGGGACCAGTGCCGAATAGTTCTGTAGCGGCTCTCCCATCCCCATCATGACCACGTTGGAGATCACACGCTCGTCGGTCTGCAGGCGCTTGCGCAGCGAATGCTCTGCAAACCACAGCTGGGCAACGATCTCGCCCGTCGTCAGATTGCGACTGAAACCCTGATGACCCGTCGAGCAGAAACGGCAACCGACGGCGCAGCCAGCCTGGGATGACACACAGAGCGTCCCGCGATCATCCTCGGGGATGAACACGGCTTCCACCGCGTTGCCATCACCGACATCAAACAGCCACTTGACCGTGCCATCGGAAGACACGTGCTCAGAGATAACAGGAAGCGCCTCGACCCGCGCACAGCCTTTGAGCTTGTCGCGCAAGGCCTTGGCCAGGTCACTCATGGCGTCAAAATCACTGGCCCCGCGCTGGTGAATCCAGCGGAACAGCTGGGTGGCGCGAAAGCGCTTTTCCCCCAGCCGCTCACAAAACGCGGCCAAGCCGTCCAGATCGAATTCCAGCAGATTCGTACTCATGGTGCCGAACCCACCGTAGACCAGGCACAGCTACCCCCATGGCACGGAATTCCCACCGAGGCGGGTGCGTACATGGGGAGCGTCGACATCTCAGCGCGAGTAGATGTTCAGGCCGGGGAAGAAGAATGCCACTTCGGCTTGTGCGGTTTCAGCGGCGTCGGAGCCGTGCACTGCGTTGGCATCGATGCTGTCTGCGAAGTCTGCGCGAATGGTGCCGGCTTCAGCCTTCTTGGGGTCCGTTGCGCCCATGAGTTCACGGTTCTTCAGGATGGCGTTCTCGCCTTCCAGGGCCTGGATCATCACGGGGCCGGAGATCATGAAGTCCACCAGGTCCTTGAAGAAAGGACGCTCTTTGTGCACTGCGTAGAACTGTTCGGCTTCCAGGCGCGACAGGTGGGCCATGCGGGCCGCCACGATCTTGAGGCCGGCGGCTTCAAAACGGGCGTAGATCTGGCCGATGACGTTCTTGGCGACTGCGTCAGGCTTGATGATGGAGAGGGTGCGTTCGATTGCCATGTTGATTTCCTTTGTTGCTGTGATTCGTTTGTCCACCGGACAAAGCCCTCGATTCTAACCGGGGAGTGTGACGAGAGTGACGCTCAGCGCCCGCCTCCGCCACGCCGAGGGCCACCACCGCCCGGACGGCGTTTGTCCTGGCGGTGTCGTGAAAGGCTGTCCATACCGATGTAACCCACCGAGGTCTTCATCGGATCGGGCTGGGCTGCGCCTCCCCGCTGGCGATCTCCGCCTGCCGCATTGTTGCCACGGGCCGGACCTGGACCACCATCACGGCGCGGCTTCTGACCACGGGGGCCGCTAGGGGCTGCCGATTGGGGAATGTCGCGGCGCGAACCATCGCCCCGTGGGCCGCCACGACCACGGTTGCGCGACCTGCCATTGCGCGCACCACCAGCCGCACCTTCCGGACGCCCCTCCACCGACTCGGGTCGACCAGCGCCCGCGGCCTGCACCAAGGCGCGGATATCACTCTCGTCGAGCTCCAGCCAGGCTCCACGCTTGAGACCGCGCGGAAGCACCATGGCTCCATAGCGAATGCGGATCAGGCGGCTGACCGCATGACCCACCGATTCCAGCATGCGACGCACTTCACGGTTGCGGCCTTCGGAGATGGTGACCCGGTACCAGCAGTTGGACCCTTCGCCACCGCCGTCTTCGATGGAACCGAAAGATGCCATGCCGTCATCCAGGCGCACACCGTCCAGCAGCTTTTGCTTCTCCTCATTGCTCAAAGCACCCAGCACCCGAACGGCGTACTCACGCTCCAGCCCGAAGCGGGGGTGCATCAGCTTGTTGGCCAACTCGCCCGAGCTGGTAAACAGCAAAAGGCCCTCGGTGTTCAGATCCAGACGCCCGACCGACTGCCACTTGCCCTGCATCAGCCGAGGCAGCTTACGGAACACGGTAGGTCGGTTTTGAGGATCGTCATGGGTCACGACTTCGCCCACCGGCTTGTGATACGCAATCACACGCGCTGGGGGTGGGTCAATGCGATAACGGATCGGCTTGCCGTTGACCTTGACCTGATCACCAAACTGGATGCGCTGACCAATGTGAGCGGGCTCGTTATTGACCGAAATCCGCCCTTCCAGAATCAGCTGTTCCATTTCAAGGCGCGAACCCAGACCCGCCTGGGCCAACACCTTGTGCAATTTGGGGGTTTCAACCTGCGGCAGCAGCACGCGCTTTGGCGGTACTGCATCTGCAGACGCGTCCTCTTCGTCGAAACGACCGGACACCACGTCTTCAAACTGGTAGCCCTCCACTTCGGGCGCGGCCTTGCGTTTGTCGCGCCCCGCACCTTCAGAGCGAGGGGGCCGCTCGCGGCGCGCTCCCCGAGGACCGCGCTCCCGTTGCTCCGAACTGCCGTCACCCACGACCGCTCCCACATCCGCAGCGGGCGACTCCGGAGCGACTGCCGGCGCCTCAACCGCTGCAGCCTCAGGCGCGGGGGCTGCGACCACAGGGTCTGGTGCACCCACCTGCGCAGCAGTCGCGGCCTCAGGCGCCGCCACCTCAGCAGGGGCAGCCACCGCCTTTTTGCGGGGAGCCCGCTTGGCAGCCGGCTTTTTGGCAGCAGGTACCGTATCAGCGGCATTCAACCCAGGCACTTCGGCCGGATTTTCGGAGGTCGAGTCGTTCATCAAGTATTTCCCTGGATACCACCCGGGGTATCAACATGGTCGTCGCGGAGATCAGTCTCCACATTCTGAAAAAAATCATCCACAGGCCATTTACCACCCGTATCAGTCCCAGACTCCACCGGCTCTTGCCCACAGACTTCGTGCGGCATAACCTCCAGCAGATCAGGCTCACCCTCAATGACTCCCTGGGCGGCGGCTGCCATGGCTTCCAGCACATTCGCATTGCCTGTCGGGTCATCGAGCACCGGAAGTTGGTCCAGAGACTGCAGGCCCATATCGTCTAGAAACTGGCGGGTCGTGGCGAACAACGCCGGGCGCCCCACCGTTTCGCGGTGGCCAATGACCTCCACCCAACCCCGATCTTCCAATTGTTTGATGATCAGGCTGTTGACCGTCACACCCCGAATGTCCTCGATATCCCCGCGCGTGACCGGTTGCCGGTAGGCAATGATGGCCAGGGTTTCCATGGTGGCCCGGGTGTAGCGGGGCGGTTTTTCGGGATGCAGACGGTCCAGGTATTCACGCATTTCAGGACGGCTCTGGAAGCGCCATCCCGTCGCCACCTGTACCAGCTCCACCCCACGCTGCGCCCAATCAAGCTGCAGTTCCTGCAACAGCACCTTGAGGGTGTCGGACCCCAGCGCGTCATTGAACAGCACCCGCAACTCGCGCACAGGCACGGGCTGCTGCGCGCAGATCAACGCAGTTTCGAGGACCCTTTTGGCATCCACCGTGTTCATGGTTCAGCGATTCCTGGAAAAGTGCCACGCGTTGCAACGGGTGTCACATCAACAGCAGGGGCAATCATTGGTGCACCGCGCAATGGCGCTGGTGCGTTGGTAGAGCCCGGCGGGATTCCGGCTGCGGGCTGGGGCCGTCACGGCCATTCACGGCGCATTGTAGCCGAGACCCCATTCTGACAGCGCCTGGCGCATATCGTCGGGTACGGGGGCACGGAACTCCAGAGGCTCCCCCGTCACCGGATGCGCGAAAGCCAAACGGTAGGCGTGCAAGGCCTGGCGTTGCAAGGCTCCGACGGGCGCACCGCCATACAAGGCATCGCCCACCAAGGGATGACGCAAAGACGCCATGTGCACACGGATCTGGTGCGTGCGTCCGGTGTGCAAGGTGCATTGCACCCAGCACCCTCGCTCACCGCCTTCAAGACACAGGAAATCCGTCCGAGCGGTTTTGCCCGGGTGCACCGCCAAGTCCACCACCGCCATGCGCAGACGATTGCGAGGGTCTCGCCCGATGGGTGCGTCTACCGAGCGGGTTGGGGCTCCCGTCCAGGCTCCATGTGCCATGGCCACGTACTGGCGTTTGACCTTGCGCTCGGCAATCAACGCCACCAGGGCGTCCATGCACGCGCGGTCCCGGGCCACCACCATGAGGCCACTGGTGTCCTTGTCCAGACGGTGCACGATGCCCGCACGAGGGACCCGCAAGGCTTTTTCGTCACGGGCCAGCAGCCCGTTGAGCAGGGTACCGCTCCAGTTGCCGGGCGCAGGATGCACGACCAAACCTGCGGGCTTGTTCACCACCAGCAGGTGCTCGTCTTCGTACACCACATCAATCGCCATGGGCTCGGGCCGGAAGGCCTGGCTCTGGAGCGTGGGCCGCATTTCCAGCAGCACCTGGTCGCCGGCCTTGACCCGTGCGGCGGCTTTGAGAGCAGGCCTGCCATTCAGGCTGACCAGCCCCTGGGCCAGCAGTTGCTGCAGATAGCTGCGGGAGAACTCGGGAACCAGTTCCACCAGCGCGCGGTCCAGCCGCTCAGCGTGCTGGCCGGGGCCCATCTGCAAGGCACGCAGCTCACTGTCCGCGTCGGTCAGGGCTTCCGACTCATCGGCCAGCAGGAGGGAGTCGCCCTCCTGCCCAGTCGTCTCGGGAGCGTCCGGACGACCGCCCGGCGACTGATCCGCCATCGGGCTCAACGGGAGGGCAGATAGCGCGTGGGATCGACCGGCTTGCCCTGCCGACGGATTTCAAAGTGCAGCTTGACGCGGTCGGCGTCGGTGTTGCCCATCTCAGCGATTTTTTGCCCCTTGCGCACCGCCTGGTCTTCCTTGACCAGCAGTGTTTGGTTGTGCGCGTAGGCGGTCAGGAAGGTGTTGTTGTGCTTCAGGATGATCAGATTGCCGTAGCCGCGCAGGCCTGCACCTGCATACACCACACGGCCATCCGCCGCCGCCAGCACCGGGTCACCCGCCTTGCCGGCAATGTCAAAGCCCTTGTTGCGCGCTTCGTCAAAGCCGGCAATCAGCGAACCCGACGCAGGCCAGATGAATGCCAGCTCGTCCTCACCCGCAGGCGCTGCTGCAGGTGCTGGTGTAGCGGGTGCGACCGCCACCACCGTGCCCGATGCAGCGGGGGCTGCGGGCTTGGCGCCGCTGGCAGCTGATGCAGGCGCCGCAGCCGGCGTGCTGGCAGGAGCGACGGAAGAAGACGTGACCGGGCGTGTCACCACGCCATTTTCAGAAGCCGCCACAGCCGCCGGGGCTGCAGAAGGTGGCAGTACACGCAGCACCTGACCGACTTCGATCAGGTTGGCATTCTCCAGATTGTTCCAGCGGGCGATGTCTTTCCAGCTTTGCCCGGACTCCAGGCCAATGCGAATCAGGGTATCCCCAGGCTTGACCGTGTAGTAGCCAGGCTTGCCAGCGTTTTCTGCGCCTGGCAGCGGCTTGATGGGGGTGACCACCACGCCGGGTTGGGTTGCGGGGGCGGGCGCGGAAGTTGACGAAGAGGTGCCCCGATCTTCCACAGGAGCCTTGTTCATGCGGGTGCCACAGCCGGAGAGCACCAGACCCGCCATTGCCACGGTAAAACCCACCACAAGACCACGCGATACGAACATAAGCAATTCCCTTTACTCAATCCCCGATTTTAGGGGGACAAAATGCACGGGCTCGAGCACGTTTTGTTTCAATCCGTGCGGGGTTCTGTCGATCACCAGCAACATCTGCTGCCCACCCGACAGCGCCATGGGCGCTACCAGACGGCCCCCCACGGCCAGCTGGTCGCACCACGCCATGGGCACGGCATCGCCGCCGGCCGCCGCGATGATGGCCGCGTACGGAGCACCTTTGGCATAGCCAAGCATGCCGTCGCCAAACAGCAGGTGCACGTTGGCCAGGCGGAACGGCCGCAGGTTGTCGCGCGCCTTGTCGTGCAGGCCGCGCAGGCGCTCCAGCGTGTACACCTCGCGGGCCAGCAGGCTCAGCACGGCCGCCTGGTAGCCGCAGCCCGTGCCAATCTCCAGCACACGGCCCAGCCCGCCATGGCGTGCACTCTCGGCCCCCAGCAGCAGCTCGCACATGCGCGCCACCACGCTGGGCTTGGAGATGGTCTGGCCCAAGCCTATCGGCAGGCTGGTGTCCTCATAGGCCTGGTTGACCAGTGCACTGTCCACAAACCGGTGACGCTCTACAGCGCCCATGGCCTGCAGCACGGGGGGCAACGTGATGCCGCCCGCCGCCAGTTTTTGCACCATGCGGGCACGGACAGCCGACGAGTCCAGCCCTACCCCGGCGGGCGCCGGGGCGACGGCCGGTTTGCGCAGGGCCACGGACGGGGGCGCCACCACCGGCTTGCCCGCAGCGGCGTTGCCCGGCACCGGCAGCTTGGCCGGGAACCCCGGGCGGCGCTGCATCACGCCCCAGGGGCGGCAGCCGCCCCTGTCGCCAACCGGGCAGCGGTCTGCGCCCAGTAGCCGAGGTTGTCGTGATCGGTCAGGTCCACCTTGAGGGGCGTGATGGACACATGGCCCTGCGCCGTGGCATGAAAGTCCGTGCCTTCGGCATCGTCCTTGGCGGCACCGGCACCGCCGATCCAGTACATGGCTTCGCCCCGGGGGCTTTCCTGCACGATGACCCGTTCCGCCGCATGGCGGCGCCCCAGCCGGCACAACTTGGCCGGGCGCAAGGCCTCCAGCGGCATGTTGGGGATGTTCACGTTGAGCAGCCAGGGTGTTTCGTTGACCAGTTGCTGCGCACGCATCTGCGCCACCAGCTCACGCGCCTTGGCCGCTGCGGCCTCCAGCTCGGCCCAGCCCTTGTCCACCTGCGAGAACGCAATGGCCGGAATGCCGAAGAGATATCCCTCCATGGCCGCCCCCACCGTGCCGGAATAGATGGTGTCGTCGCCCATGTTGGCGCCGTTGTTGATGCCCGACACCACCAGATCGGGCCGGTAGCCCAGCAGGCCGGTCAGCGCAATGTGCACGCAATCTGCCGGGGTGCCATTCACGTAGCGAAAGCCGTTGGCTGCCTTGTGCACGTACAGCGGGGAATGCAGCGTCAGCGCGTTGGATTTGGCACTGTTGTTGTGCTCTGGCGCAACGACCTCCACCTCGACCCCGTCGAGGGTCTTGAGCGCATCATGCAGCGCCACGATGCCGGGGGCCTGGAAGCCGTCGTCATTGGATATCAGGATCTTCATGGTCTGGGTAGCGGTTGCAACGGATTGTAGGTGGCCGGACTGCTGCATCGCCGACGGACGCACGTTGACCACATTGCGCCGACGGCACCCCGGGCCCCGTCGCTCGTGGGACATCCTGCACACCGGCGCGCCACCTATCATGCGGGCCATCATTGACAAGACCGACCGACAGGAGACTTCCCCATGCATGCCTGGCTTTGCACCAACCCCACCGGCGTCGAAGCGCTCACCTGGACGGAGCTGCCAACACCCACCCCCAAGGCGGGCGAGGTGCTCATCGAAATCAAGGCCGCCAGCCTGAACTTCCCCGACCTGCTCATCGTGCAGAACAAGTACCAGATGAAGCCGCCGCTGCCTTTTGTGCCCGGCTCGGAATACGCGGGCGTGGTGGCCGCTGTTGGCGAAGGCGTCACGCACCTCAAGGTTGGCCAGAACGTGGCCTGCCTGTCGGGCACGGGCGGCTTTGGCACCCACACCGTCGCCCCCGCCGCCCTGTGCATGCCGCTGCCAGACGGTTTTTCGCATGTCGATGCGGCCGCATTCATCATGATCTACGCCACGTCGCACCACGCACTGGTGGACCGCGCGCAACTCAAGGCGGGCGAGACCGTGCTGGTGCTGGGCGCTGCCGGCGGCGTGGGCACGGCGGCCATCCAGATCGCCAAGGCCATGGGCGCACGCGTGATCGCTGCGGCCTCCAGCGACGAAAAATGCGCGCTGTGCACTTCCATCGGAGCCGACGCCACGATCAACTACAGCAAGGACAACCTGCGCGAGGCCATCAAGACCCTCACGGACGGCAAGGGCCCCGATGTGATCTATGACCCGGTGGGCGGCGACTTTGCCGAGCCCGCCTTCCGATCCATCGCCTGGCGCGGTCGCTACCTGGTGGTCGGTTTTGCGTCCGGCCCCATCCCGGCCCTGCCGTTCAACCTGGCGCTGCTCAAGGGGGCCTCCATCGTGGGCGTGTTCTGGGGCGAGTTTTCCAAGCGCGAACCCAAGGCCAACGCCGCCATGATGGGCGAGCTGGCCCAGTGGTACGCCCAGGGCAAGATCAAGCCCGTGATCGACCGCACCATGCCCATGGCTGAACTGCCCGCCGCCTACGCGCACATGGGCTCACGCGGCGTGATGGGCAAGCTGGTCATGGTGAACTGACGGCTGGCTGCCCCCCTCGGAACGTACGGCAGGCCACGTCGCAAGGCCGCCGCCACGGTCCCGGCTGGCATACCCGTGTGGCGGGGTATGCCAGCCCCTTCCAGGCCTTGCCTGTGTCACACTTGCGCATTCCAGCCCCTCTGACACTGGTGCCCCTCCATGGCCGACCGACCACCTTCCGAGATCGCGCGCGAGACGCTCAAACAACTGGCCGCTCGCCGACTGGCCCCCACGCCAGACAACTACCTCGCGATCTACGATGAAATAGCGGGCATCCGCAGCCCGCAGCCGTTCCCCGAGGGACCGCTGAGCAGCATCCAGCGGGTGCTGCCCGGCCAGACCCCCGCGCAAAAACGCCTGCTGGGCCAGTTCGAACGCGCCATCATCACCAAGGACTGGACGTCGCTGCAAAGCGTGATGGTGGGTTACGCCAACCTGGGTCTGCACCCGGCCACGGCGTCCAAACCCATCGAGGTGGCTGATGCGCCCACCGCACTGGGCGAACTGCCCACCGAGTTTGCCGAGGCCCTGGCCCGCCTCATCGACAACACCCTGCCCGCGCTGGGCGACGACGACCCCCGCGTCATCGACATGGCGCAGCAGCTCATCACCTTTCTGCGCGAGCCCGCCCCACTGGTGACCACCGCTCAGCTCATGCTGGGCAACTTCAGCTACCGCCTGTCGTTCGCCACCGAAGAACAAGCCTCCATCCGCGCGAGCCTGCTGGAGCTGCTGCACATGATCTTCGAGAACATCGCCGTGCTCAGTGTGGACGACCGCTGGCTGCAGGGCCAGGCCGAGGCGCTGATGAGTGCCTCGACCCCGCCGCTGACGCTGCGGCGGCTGGACGATATGCAGCGCCGGCTCAAGGACGTGATCTTCAAGCAGACCGAAGCCAAGGCCCGGTCGCTGGAGGCGCAAGAGCAGATGAAGGAAATGCTGGCCACCTTCATCGAGCGGCTGGCGCGCATCACCGCATCCAGCACCAGCTACCAGGGCACCATGGAGCGTTGCGCCGACCTGATCGGCAAGGCCAGCACCCTGCAGGAGATCGCCCCGGTGCTGCAGGAAGTGATGAGCGCCACCCGCGCCATGGCGCTGGACAGCCGCGTGACGCACGACGAACTGCAAGACCTGCGCGAGCGCACCGAGGCCAAGCGCGCCGAGGTCGCCAAACTGCAGGAAGAACTGGACCGCGCCAGCGCCCAGGCGCGCCACGACCCGCTGACCGGCAGCCTCAACCGCAAGGGCCTGGACGAGGCGGTGGAACGCGAGATCGCCCGCGCCCGCCGCCTGGGCTCGTCGCTGTGCCTGGCGCTGCTGGACGTGGACAACTTCAAGACCATCAACGACCGGCTGGGCCATGCCGGGGGCGACGCTGCCCTGGTGCACCTGGCGCAGGTCACGCGCGAAGTCATGCGGCCGCAGGACCTGTTGGCCCGCTATGGCGGCGAAGAGTTCGTGATCGTTCTGCCAGACACCACGGTCGAAGCCGGTGTGGCGGCCATGACCCGCTTGCAACGCGAGCTGACCACGCGCTTTTTCTTGCAAGGCACGGAGAAGGTGCTCATCACCTTCAGCGCGGGCGTGGCCCAGTTGAGTGACAGCGAGAGCGCCACCGACGCCATCGTGCGGGCCGACCAGGCGATGTATCTCGCCAAGCGCTCGGGCAAGAACCGGGTGATGGCGGCTTGACTACCTCCCCCCTGTGTCGCCTTCGGCGCCCTCCCCCAGAGGGGGACGCCGCCAGCGCGGCCGGGCGGCCCTTGCGCGGCGGCCACTGGTCTGGGTTGCGTCTGTTTCTGAGCACGGCGCCCGACGCAAAGGGCAGCTGAATTGACATCCGAGCAAAGACGGCAGTTCCTGCGCAACGCAGCGCTGACTGCCTCCGTCGCCGCCCTCCCCCGCTGGGCCTGGAGCACCCCGCCCGCGCTGCAAACCAACCCCTTTGCCCTGGGCATCGCCAGCGGCGACCCGGCGCCTGAAGGCGTGGTGCTGTGGACGCGGCTCGCACTGACCGATCCGGCGCAGATGTTGACCACACACACCGTGCGGTGGGAGGTGGCACACGACGCAGGCTTTGCCCAGATCGTGCAAAAGGGCGAGTCCCCCGCGCTGCCCGCGCTCGGCCACAGCGTACATGTGGAGTTGCAAGGCCTGCAACCCGCGCGCTGGTACCACTACCGCTTCATGCTGGGCGACGCGGTGAGCGCCACAGGCCGCACGCGCACCGCGCCTGCGGCGGGCGACCTGCCCGGGGCGCTGCGGGTGGCGTTCGCCTCGTGCCAGCGCTGGGAGCATGGGCACTACGCGGCCTGGCGCCATCTGGCGGCCGACCAGCCAGACCTGGTGCTGTTCCTGGGCGACTACATCTACGAATACGCCACACCCAAAAACACCACTGATCTGGCGCGCACCCACAGCCTGCGCCATGCCACCACGCTGGCCGACTACCGCGACCGCTACGCCCTGCACAAAAGCGACCCCGCCCTGCAGCTGGCCCATGCCACCTGCCCCTGGGCCGTGACCTGGGACGATCATGAGGTGCAAAACGACTACGCCGCCGATGCAGGCCGCGGCGAGGCTGCGGGCAGCGCCGCCTTTCTGGCCCAGCGCAGCGCGGCGTGGCAGGCGTTCTACGAAAACATGCCGCTGCGCGCGGCCAGCCTTCAGCGCCCCGCGTCCACCACGGGCTGGGACGCTCTGCAAATCTACCGCCGCCTGCGCTGGGGCCGGCTGGCACACATCCACCTGCTCGACAGCCGCCAGTACCGCAGCTGGCAAGCCTGCCGCCCCCCTGAGGCCAGCAGCGCACCCGCTGTGCGCCCCGCCGACTGCGCCGAGCTGGCCCAGCCGCAGCGCAGCCTGTTGGGCAGCTTGCAAGAGCGCTGGCTGGACGCAGGCCTGGCCGCCGATACGGCGAGCGCACAGGCCACGCGCTGGAGCGTGATTGCACAGCAGACCCTGTTCTCACCACGCCACTACCCCTCTGGCACGGTGCCCACCGACGCGTGGGACGGTTACCCCGCCGCACGCCAGCGCCTGCTGCAATCGGTGGCCCGGCACACGCCGCGCAATACGGTGCTGCTGGGCGGCGACATCCACCAGAACTACGTCTGCCGCGTGCATGCCAACGCCGCGCGCGCCGACTCGGCCGTGTTGGCCAGCGAGTTCTGCGGCACTTCCATCAGTTCGCGATCGGGCACCACGCAGGCCAAGGTGGACGCCATCGTCCGCCACAACCCGCATGTGCTGCTGGCACGCTGCGAGCAGCGTGGCTATGGCCTGGCCGACATCACCCCCGCGCGCTGGACCACCACGCTACGCGTGGTGGACGACCCGTTGCGCGCGGACAGCGGCGCATCCACGCTCGCACGGTTTGTGGTGGAAGACGGCCGCGCGGGGCCCCAGGCGGCCTGAGAGGGCGTGGCGCAAGCCTCCAGGCCCGGGGGCCCCTTGTCACTACGCCGCACCAGGGCTCAGAGAGGGCCGGAGAACAGCCGCTGGCGGTCGGTAACAACTATCTTTTTGATAGCTGCTCAGGCATATTGCACTAGCGCTACCGCCACAAAACACCTTCAATCGCTGCGCAAACCCCTCCAGCAGCCCCTGGCACGCCCTCGCAGGCTGCAGCAAGGCCCCTTACCATGGCCGCTTCGCTGCTTGCCCCCACAGGAGACCCGCATGTCCCCCACTGCCCTGCCTGCCACGTCGCCCCTGCGCCGCCCGTTCAGCCGCAACCTGCTGGCCCCTGCGGCCCTCGCCACCCTGGTGGCCCTGGCGGGCTGCGTCAGCGCTCCCTCCCAGTTCGCCTACACCGTGCCCGCCCAGCCCGAGGGCTCGTCCGGCTACACCGAAAAACCGGGCTGGGCCACCGAGAAGTTCGCCGTGGCCGCTGCCAACCCGCTGGCCACCGACGCGGGCTACCAGATCCTCAAGGCCGGCGGCTCCGCCGTCGATGCAGCCATTGCCGTGCAGATGGTGCTGACGCTGGTGGAGCCCCAGTCCAGCGGCATCGGTGGCGGTGCCTTCCTGCTGCACAGCAACGGCAAGGTGGTGGAGGCCTACGATGGCCGCGAGACCGCGCCCGCTGCCGCCGATGAAAAACTCTTCCTGGGCGCCGACGGCAAACCCGTGCCGTTCTACGACGGCGTGGTGGGCGGCCGCTCGGTGGGTGTGCCAGGCACCGTGCGCATGCTGGAGATGGCGCACAAGCAGCACGGCAAGCTGCCCTGGGCCACGCTGTTCCAGCCCGCCATCACGCTGGCCGAAGGCGGCTTCAAGGTCAGCGCGCGGCTGAACACCCTCGTCAAAGCCGACGCCCACCTCAAGAAGGACCCCGTGGCCGCCGCCTACTTCTACAAGGCCGATGGCGACGCGCGCGATGTGGGCGTGAACCTGCGCAACCCCGAGCTGGCCACCGTGCTGCGCCGCATCGCCGCCGAAGGCAGCAAAGCCCTGCACGAAGGCGAGATCGCCCAGGCCATCGTGGACAAGGTGCAAAAGCACCCCACCAACCCCGGCAAGCTCAGCCTGGCCGACCTGGCCGGCTACCAGCCCAAGAAGCGCGAGGCGCTGTGCCACGACTACCAGGTGGCCAGCAAGGACTACCGCGTGTGCGGCTTTCCGCCCCCCAGCTCCGGGGCCATCGCCATCGGGCAGATCCTGGGCATCCTGAAGAACACCGACGCCGCCGCCAAGCCGCTGCAGGACGGCCTGCCCAGCGCAGACTGGCTGCACCTCTACACCGAAGCCGCCCGCCTGGCCTTTGCCGACCGCGCCCAGTACGTGGCCGACCCCGACTTTGTGCAGCCCCCCGCCGGCAGCTGGACCAACCTGCTCGCGCCCGCCTACCTGGCCGAGCGCGCCAAGCTCATCGGCACCCAGAGCATGAAGGTTGCCCAGCCCGGCAACCCGGCCGCCGTGAAGACCAGCTACGCCCCCATGCCCGACCAGCCCGAATACGGCACCAGCCACATCAGCATCGTCGATGCCTTTGGCAACGCGGTGGCCATGACCACGACCATCGAAGACCAGTTCGGCGCACGGCAAATGGTGAGGGGCTTCCTGCTGAACAACGAGCTGACTGACTTCAGCTTTGCCCCCACCGACGCGCAAGGCCAGCCCATTGCAAACCGTGTGCAACCTGGCAAGCGCCCGCGCTCGTCCATGTCGCCCACGCTGGTGTTCGACAAGGCCTCGGGCGAGCTGCTGATGAGCGGCGGCAGCCCTGGCGGCGCAGCCATCATCCACTACACGGCCAAGACGCTGTATGGCGTGCTCAACTGGGGCCTAATGCCCCAGCAGGCCATCAACCTGCCCAACTTCGGCTCGATGAACGGCCCCACGCTGCTCGAAGAAAAGCGCTTCCCACCCGCCACGGTGGAAGCCCTGCGCGCACGCGGCGCCGAGGTGCGCGAAATGAACATGACCAGCGGCCTGCAGGCGATCACGCGAGGGCAGGCGCATGGCAAGAAGCTGTGGATGGGCGGCGCGGACCCGCGGCGCGAGGGCATTGTGATGGGCGACTGACCTGACCGCGTGCTTCAGCCCCGCACCGGGGCTTGGCCCCCCGTGATGTCCATCGCGGATGGCCGAAAAGCGCGGGGGCGCTCAACCCGGCAGGCGCAGCGCCAGCATCTCACCCTCGGCGCAGATTTCGCCCTGTGCGCTGAGCGCCAGATCGACCCACACCTTGCGGCCCTCCAGGTTACGCAATCGCCCGGTGATGAGCAGTTCGGTGCCATGGGTGTGGGGCGCCGGAAGTCCACCCGCAACGACGCTGTCACGTAGCGCACCGGGCTCTCGCCGCCGCCCGGGGAACGGGCCTCGGCACGGTGGGCAAAGGCGGCCGCCGATGCGGTGCCATGGCAATCCAGCAACGACGCAATCAGGCCCCCATACACATGGCCGGGCACCCCGCCGCTGTGCTCGGGCCGGGGGGTGTAGCGGGCCACCGTGCCATCGCCATCCCAGTGGCTTTTGAGCTGGTGCCCGTGCGGATTGAGCTTGCCGCAGCCATAGCAATGGCTGTATTTGTCGGCGTAGGTGTCCTGGAATGCTCTGTGCATCGGGGCCCGGGCGCTGTGCGCGGCTACTGGTTGACATCCACCACGATGCGGCCTCGCACCTGGCCGTCCAGCAACTGCTGGGCCAGCGGGAGGGCCTCGGCCAGCCCCACGGTGCGGCCGATGTCGCCGAGCCGGGCCAGATCGAGATCCGTGGCCAGCCGCTGCCAGGCCTGCAGGCGGTCTGCACGCGGGCACATCACGCTGTCGATGCCCACCAGGGTGACGCCGCGCAGGATGAAGGGCGCCACGGTGGCGGGCAGGTCCATGCCCGCGGCCAGACCGCAGGCTGTCACCACACCCCGGTATCTGGTGGTGGCGCAGACGTTGGCCAGCACATGGCTGCCAACCACATCCACGGCCCCCGCCCAGCGCTCCTTGCCCAGCGGCTTGCCGGGGGCGGCAAACTGCGCACGGTCCAGCACCTCGGCAGCGCCCAAACGGCGCAGGTACTCGGCGTCATGCGGCCGCCCGGTGACGGCCACCACGGTATAACCCAGCCGGGCCAGCAGGGCCACGGCCACGCTGCCCACGCCCCCGGCCGCGCCAGTCACCAGGATCTCGCCGTCGGCAGGCCGCACACCCTGCTTTTCCAGCGCCAGCACGCACAGCATTGCGGTGTAGCCTGCGGTGCCAATGGCCATGGCCTGCTGCGGCGTGAAGGCTCCGGGCAGGGGAATCAACCAGTCGCCGTTCAACCGGGCCTTCTGCGCCAGACCACCCCAGTGCACCTCGCCCACCCCCCAGCCATTGAGCAGCACGGCATCGCCCGGCTGATATGCGGGATGCGCACTGTGCTCCACCACCCCTGCCAGGTCGATGCCCGGCACCATCGGAAACTTGCGCACCACCGGCCCTTTGCCCGTGATGGCCAGCGCGTCCTTGTAGTTGAGGGTGGAATGGCTCACCCGCACGGTCACATCCCCCGCAGGCAGTTGGGCATCGTCCACGTCGCGCATGGCTGCGCGGTAGCCCGCGTCGTCTTTCTCGATCAAGATGGCTTTGAACATCTAAGGGGTCTCCTGTGCATGGAAGTGGATGACTGATGAATGGTTTTGACAATCTAACGGGGCTGCAAGCCGGCGAAGAACAAGGCAGCGAAGGTCTCCAGGGGTGCGGGGCCCTGCTCCAGCTTGGCACGCAACACCGCGCCCTCCCAGCCGATCCAGAAAAAGGCCGCCACCCGCTGGGTATCCACATCCATGGCCAGTTGGCCCGACGCCTGGGCCTCGACCAGGCACTCGGCTACGCGACGCTGCCAGTCCTCGAAGGTCGCGATCAGCCGTGTGCGAAAGCTCTCGGGCAGTGCAGCCATCTCCTGCCCCAGGTTGCCAATGAGGCATCCACGCCGGTAGGCAAAGCGCGCCATGCCCGATTGGGCGTCCTGCACAAAGGCATGCAGTCGCTGCAGCGGCGACAGTGCCGGGTTGCGCAGGTGGCGATCCAGCTTGCGGGCAAAGAACTCGCCGTAGCCGTCGATCAAGGCCAGCCCGAAGGCCTCCTTGCTCGCGAAGTAGTGATAGAACGAGCCCTTGGGCACCTGGGCTTGCCGCAGGATTTCATCCAGACCGGTGGCCGTGAAACCCTTTTCCGTCAACACCTCCAGACCCGCCCGCAAGAGCAGCTCGCGCGCGTCAGCCGTAGCCCCGCGCTGGCGGGGCGGCCGGCCCCGGCGCCGCGCAGGAAGGGGATGCGTGTCCATGGATTGATATTAGACCAATCATTTCGTAAATACAAGCCTGGCCATTCACAAGCCACAGACCGCTGCCCACTCCCCGCTCCCACCAGCGCACGCGTGTGTGCGGCCCCGACGGCCCCGGCACTCCGGAACTGCCTTTGGCACACAACGCCTCCCCCGCATCGGGCATGGACGGCACTCTGACATGGCATCCGCCTCAGCCTCACGAACCCAGCACCCTGGGCAGGCTGGCTACCAGCATCGCCACGCCAGACAGGGTCAACATGCCCAGCACGATCTGCCGGAACCGCGCGTCGCTGATACCGTGGTACAGCCGCGCTCCCAGCAGCACGGGCACCAGCATGGCGGGTACCACGATGGCCAGCAGCGGCAGCGCCTCGCGGGTGACCAGGCCGGTGGCCAGGTAGGTGATAAAGGTGACCAGCAGCATGGCCAGGTTGAAGTTCTGGATGATGGCGCGCTGCACGTCCTTGTCCAGCCCGCGCAGGGTGCACCACAGCGTGGGCAGCACGCCGGTGAAGCCGCCCAGCCCGCCCATCACGCCGCCCGCCATGCCCACCAGCGCATCGGCCACGCGCCCGCCGCGCGTGATGCGGGGCAACTGCTTGGCCATCAGCATCGCCGGGCACCACAGCACCAGCAGCGTGCCCAGAATGACCTTGAACGCGTCCATGTCCAGACGGGGCAACACGGCCACCCCGATGGGGATGCCCACCAGGCCGCCCAGCACAAAAGGCAGCAGGCGCACCCGGTCAAAACCCCGGCGCACCGTGGCCGCCGCCACCAGCTGGCCGGTGAGCGCGCCGCACACGGCCAGCAGCGCGGCCAGGCGGGGCTCCAGCGTCCAGGCCCAGAACGACATGGCCACCATGCCAAAACCAAAGCCCGACAGGCCCTGCACAAACCCGGCGGCCACTGCGCCCAGGGCCACGATCAACAGCACGGAATCCATGTCTCCCCCTCACTGGGTGTGAACGTGCGCGGGGGGCTCGCTGCACGCACCACAGAGCCTCAACACATCTGCGTGTTCGGCCGGTGAGTCCATGAAGCGCAAGCCCTGCGCACCCAGCCGCCATTGTGTGCGCTGGCGACGGGAGCAGCGCTGCGGCGGGGAGTCGCAGCGCCCATTCAATACAGCGTGGCCTGCTGGCGCGCTGGCAGTTCGCGGTCGTAGGTCACACCGTCAAACGCGCCTTGCGTGATGGACGCCAGGATGGCGCCCGGAGTGGGCACGGGGCGTGGGGTGCCGGGCGGCACGGCATCCCACAGGCGCGAGCGCTGGATGGCGCGGGCGCACTGGAAGTACACCGCGTGCACATCGACCACGATCACGCATTTGGGGGGCTGGCCGTTGACTACAAACCGCGCCAGCAGGTCGGGCGCGACGCTGATGCGCGCGTGGCCGTTGACGCGCAGCGTCTCGCCCACGCCAGGGATGAGGAACAGCAGAGCCACGCGCGGGTCGGCCACGATGTTGCGCAGGCTGTCGGCGCGGTTATTGCCACGGCGCTCGGGCAGCAGCAGGGTCTTGTCGTCCAGCAGTTGCACAAAGCCGGCCGGGTCCCCGCGCGGCGAGGCGTCCAGCCCGCCAGGGCCCGTGGTGGCCAGCACGGCAAAGGGCGACGCCGCGATCATGGCGCGGTAGGCGGGGTGCACATACGGCAGCTCTTTGTGGACGGAGGCATCGCTCAGCGGGCCCAGCAGGGCCTCCAGGCGTGGCAGGGTGTCGATGGCGTGCTCGTCGTGGGCGGGGTTCACGGGGGCGGCTTCCTTCGGGTGGGGTGGCAAGGGAGCGGCCATGGTGCAGCAGGCCTGCCGGGCTGACAAACGACTTTGCCGCCGGTGATGCGTGCGGAAAACGCACGCATCATCGTCGCGAATAACTGACTGCGATTGCGCCGCCGCAGGACCGAGCGAGCAGCGGCACCAGAAGCGGCGCGCATCCGGCCTGCGGGCCAGACACGCGCCGCTACGCCCTTTAACGCGCCGGGCGCAGCTTGACGCCGGGGAAATCCACCGGCACGCCCAGTGCCACATTCACATAGTTGGTGAACAGGTTGAGCGCCACGTGAGCCACGATCTCGACGATCTGCTCGTCGTTCACGCCCTGGTCGCGCAGGGCCTGCACATCGGCCGCATCGACCTGGCCACGTTCGTTGACCAGCTGCAGCACAAAGCGCAGCACGGCGGCCGTGCGCGGGTCGGCTGACTCGCCCGCTTGCGCGGCGGCCAGGGCCTCGCCACTCACGCCCGCCTTGCGGCCGAGGGCCGTGTGGGCGGCCAGGCAGTAGTCGCAGGCATTGCGGTTGGCCACGGCCACGGCGATCTGCTCGCCTAGGGCAGCGCCGATCACGCCGCCGCCCAGCGCACCAAACGCGCCCCACATGCTTTGCAGCGCGGCGGGCGAATTGGCCACGGCGCGGAACATGTTGGGCGTGGCGCCAAAGGCTCCGTGGACCTGGTCGAGCACGGCGCGCACAGTGCCGGTGGCGGCGGTGCGGTCAACGAGGGGGACGCGGGCGACGGAGGAAGAAGTAGCGGACATGGTGTGTTCCTTGAAGGTCATGAAGGTGATTGAGAACTTGTGCCTGTTCTCGGCACCCCTGCAGTGTCCGGCGCCATCGCGCACCATTTGGCACATAAAATCCACAATTCATACCAAATCATCCAAAACCATGCCAACACCCGCCACCACACCCGCGCAGGCCTCCACCCAGCTCGACCGGTTGTCGCCGCTGCTGGAGCGGTTTCGGGTGCGGGCGCACCTGTTCCACAACGGGCCGCTGTGTGGCGTGACGCACTTTGCGGCGGCGCCGGGCCGGGGCTTTTTGCATGTGCTGCGCCGGGGCGAGATGGTGGTCACGCACCAGCCCCAGGCGGGCCCGCCCGAGCGGCTTCAGGTGTGCGAGCCCAGCCTGCTGTTCTATGCCCGACCGCTGGAGCACTTCTTTCACAACGCGCCCACCGAGGGCTCGGACTTCACCTGCGCCGCGCTGGACTTTGACGGCGGTGCCAGCCACCCGCTGGCCCGCGCCCTGCCCCCGCTGGTGGTGCTGCCGCTGGGCGCGGTGGACGGGCTGCAGCAGTCGCTGGACTTGCTGTTTGCCGAAACCGACCACCTGCGCTGCGGCCACCGCGTGCTGGCTGACCGCTTGTTTGAAGTGGTGCTGCTGCAGTTGCTGCGCTGGCTGCTGGACCACCCGCAGCAGGCGCAGATGCCGCCCGGCCTGCTGACGGGCCTGGCCGACCCGCAACTATCGCGCACCCTCACGGCCCTGCACGAGGCACCCGGCGAGCCGTGGAGCCTGGCGCAGATGGCCCAGCAGGCAGGCATGTCGCGCAGCGCGTTTGCCGCCCGCTTCAAGGCCGTGTTGGGGGACACCCCCGCCGACTACCTGGCGCACTGGCGGCTGACGCTGGCGCAGGCGCACCTGCGTACGGGCCGATCGCTCAAGTCCATCGCCCACGAACTGGGCTATGCCAACCCCTCGGCGCTGTCGCGCGTGTTTGCGCAAAAGCTGGGGATGTCAGCGCGGGACTGGCGCGAGGCGGTAGACGAAGGGCGCTGACACGCAGCCCTGGCAGCGCCGCCGGTGCGCCCAGGAGCCCCTGACCCATGTTTTCAAACCAAAAGCGGTGGATGCGCTAGTGGAATATGCGCTACCAGCTATCAATTAAATAGCATTTTGATAACCCACTGCACGCGGTCTCTTCCTGAAAGGAGCCTCGCGCCTCTCAGACGTTGATGGCCGCCGCCGACCCGGCCTGCTTGCGCAGCTCGAACTTCTGGATCTTGCCAGTGCTGGTCTTGGGCAGCTCGCCAAACACCACGGCGCGCGGCACCTTGAAGCCCGCCAGGTGCTTCTTGCAGTGCGCCACGATGTCTTCGGGCGTTGTCTGCGCGCCGGCCTTCAGCTCCACAAACGCGCAAGGCGTCTCGCCCCACTTGGGGTCGGGCTTGGCCACCACGGCGGCGGCCAACACGTCGGGGTGGCGGTAGAGCACGTCTTCCACCTCGATGGACGAGATGTTCTCACCGCCCGAGATGATGATGTCCTTGCTGCGGTCCTTGATCTTGATGTAGCCGTCGGGGTACTGCACCGCCAGGTCGCCGCTGTGGAACCAGCCGCCCGCAAAGGCCTCGTCGGTGGCCTTGGGGTTCTTGAGGTAGCCCTTCATGGCGATGTTGCCCTTGAACATGATCTCGCCCATGGTTTCGCCGTCCTGCGGCACGGGTTGCATCGTCTCAGGGTCCAGCACGCGCACGTCGCGCTCCAGGTGGTAGCGCACGCCCTGGCGGGCGTTGAGGCGGGCGCGCTCACCAATGTCGAGCGCATCCCAGGCCTCGTGCTTGGCACACACGGTAGCGGGGCCGTACACCTCGGTCAGGCCGTACACATGGGTCAAATCGAACCCCATTTTTTCCATGCCTTCGATCATCGAGGCCGGTGGCGCGGCGCCCGCCACCATGGCCTTGACGCCTGCAGGAACGCCCGCCTTCATGGCCTCGGGCGCGTTGACCAGCAGCCCGTGCACGATGGGCGCACCGCAGTAATGCGTGACGCCGTGCGTGCGAATGGCGTCGAAGATGGCCTGCGCGTCCACGCGGCGCAGGCACACGTTGACGCCGGCGCGGGCCGCAATGGTCCAGGGAAAGCACCAGCCGTTGCAGTGGAACATGGGCAGCGTCCACAGGTACACCGCGTGCTTGGGCATGTCCCACTCCAGCACGTTGCTGATGGCGTTGGTGGCGGCGCCCCGGTGGTGGTAGACCACGCCCTTGGGGTTGCCGGTGGTGCCGGATGTGTAGTTGAGCGCAATCGCATCCCACTCGTCGGCGGGCAGGCTCCAGACAAAGGCCGCGTCGCCGCTGGCCACAAAGGCTTCGTAGTCGGTCCCGCCCAGGCTCTGCACGGCGGGGCCGTAGAGGGCGTCCTGCACCTCGACTACGCGGATGGGCGTGTTGGCGGTGCGCAGGGCCAGCGCCTTGGCCATGGTGCCGCTGAATTCCGGGTCCACGATCACGGCCTTGGCCTCGCCGTGGTCCAGCATGAAGGCGATGGCCTCGGGGTCGAGCCGGGTGTTGAGGGTGTTGAGCACGGCGCCCGCCATGGGCACGCCAAAGTGCGCCTCCACCATTGGGGGCGTGTTGGGCAGCATCACGGCCACGGTGTCGTTCTTGCCGATGCCCGCGTTCGTCAGCGCGCTGGCCAGCTGGCGGCAACGCGCGTAGGTCTGGGCCCAGGTCTGGCGCAAGTCACCGTGCACGATGGCCAGGCGGTCGGGGTAGACCTCGGCCGTGCGTTCGATGAACGACAGGGGCGACAGGGCGGCAAAGTTGGCTTCGTTGCGGGGCAGGTGCTGGTCAAAGATGGAGGTCATGGGTCAGTGCAAGAAGGTGAACGACACACAGCCTAGCGCCGCAGGCTGACACGAAAGCAACACGGGCCGGCGCGTGGACAAGGTGGGCCGCAGCGCGCAGTCTCACAACTTGCGCTTGTGGCCTTGCTTGATGCGGTACATGGCCGCGTCGGCGCTTGCCATGAGTGTGCGCGCATCCTGCGCGTCGCGGGGGAACAGGCTCAGGCCGATGCTGGCGCGCACGGCCAGGGGCTCGCCGTCGATGTCCAGCGGTGGCTCGAACGCGTGCTGCAGCTTGGTCACGATCTGCAGCGCGGCCTCTTCGGAATCCACGTTTTCGCACAGCACCGTGAACTCGTCCCCGGCGAGCCGGGCCACGGTGTCCACCTGCCGCACGGCGCCGACGATGGTGCGAGCCACCGCCTGCAGCACCAGGTCGCCCACAGCATGCCCGCGCGTGTCGTTGATGGCTTTGAACTCATCCAGGTCCACGAACAACAGGGCACAGCTGCGGCCGCTGCGGCGCGACAGCTCCAGCACCTGGGCCAGGCGCTGCTCGAACATGCGGCGGTTGGGCAGGCCGGTGAGTGCGTCGTGGTGCGCCAGGTGGGCCATGGCGTCACGGCTCAGGTTCAGCTCGGCCAGCTGGCGGCTGATCTGCTGCTCCATGTCCTGGAAGCTGCGGGCCAGCTCGCCCACCTCGTCGCCCCGGTGCACCGGCAGCGCGCCGTGGGCCTCCCCGCGTGAAAATGCCTGCGCCGCCTTCACCATGGCCTGCAGCGGCTGGGTCACCAGGAGCGACACCCCGGCCGCCAGGGCCACACCCACCACGCTGAGCACCAGCAGGATCTTGAGGATGCTGCGGCCCAGGTCCAGCACCTCGCCCTGCACAACCGCCAGCGGCTGCGAGAGCCCCACGACCATGAAACGCCCCTCGTCCGCGTTGCCAAAGGGCATGCGCACAAAGGCAAAGACACGCGCCTCCTCGTCGTCGGTGCCGGACTGGCTGAGTACCGCCTCTTCGGCACGGCCATCAACCAGCGCGGCCACCTGCGGGAACGACTCCTGGATCAGGATGCGCTGGCCCCGGTCAAAGCCGAAGGTCTGCGTGGCGTCCGGGTGCACCAGAAAGTCACCCCAGCGGTTGCTCAGATAAAACCCGTAGGGGGTGGGCAGCGCGGCGTTGAAGTTATGCAGGAACGGCGCCGCCGCCACCCGCACCACCACCACGCCCCGCAGCTGCCCCCCCTGCACCACGGGCGACGCCATGTTGAACACGGGCACGGCCGCCTCCTGCGCGGCGTCTTCGTGGTTGATGCCGAACTCGGACACATACACCTCGCCATCGGGCAGGCTGAGGGCCTCGAACACAAACGGAAAGTGCGACTTCTCCTGCAGCTGGTCATCAGGCACGCGCACCAGCTTGTCGCCCTGGCGGTCGATGCGCACCAGCTCCAGCCCATAGTCGCCGGCGCTGATGTAGCGGATCTGCAAATACGCGGGATGGGCCTGCAGGTTGGCCTTGAACAGGTCGGCCAGCCGCCCCTGGTCTTGTTCGACGGCTGCGGCGTCGGCCAGAAAGGCCGTGTCGCGCGCCACCGTACTGAAGCCAGTTTGCATGTGACGCGCCAGCACCTGCGTGGTGGCCAGCAGCGAGCGCTCGGCCCGACCCTGCAGGCGTTCGCGGCTCGAATCAAAGGTGTAGTAGCCCGCCAGAATGGCCGCAAACACGCTGAACGAGGCCAGCAGGGCTCCTAGCCTCAGCGCGATGCTCCATTTCATACGGGCCATGGGTCAGCACCGATCAGAACCGGTTGGGTCGGTCGCCCGACACGATGCGCTGCCACAGACGGGCGCGCAGGGCCTCGTCTTCCACCGGCTCCAGCCACACGATGGGTCCCATGGTCCCCCCGGGCACATCGCCCGCCAGCGCCGGCGGTTCGTCCAGGGTGTTGGCCAGGCCCTGGCGCCGCGTGAATTCGCGGCTCACGGCCGGGTCGAGCATGTAGTTGATCCACTCGGCAGCCAGCGCGACCTGGGTGGAGCGGCGGGTGATGGCCCAGCAGTCCAGCCAGGCCAGCGCGCCCTCCTTGGGCACCACATAGCCCACATCCAGCCCTGCATCGCGCAGCTGCTTGAGCTGCTGCTGGCCGTAGTTGGCATGCATCACCGCCACCTTGTGCTTGCGAAACAGCTCCACCGACTCCTCCGGCAGGCTGTAGAACGACCGCACGTTGCGACGCAGTGCGACCAGGTCCTTGGCCAAGGGGCTGAAGCGGTCGGGCTCGATGCGAAACGGCGGCAGGCCCCGGCGCATGGCCGCGAGCGAAAAACCGTGGCTGCTGCCGTCAAACGCCAGCACCTTGCCCTGCCAGCGCGGGTCCCACAGCACGGCGATCGACTGCGGGGGCGTGCTGAACTGCTGGCGGTCGTACACCAGCCCCATCTCGGAATAGGTGAAGGGCATGGCGTAAACCTCGCCCCGCCAGCCAATGCCCGAGATGGTGTGCAGCTGGCGAAACCGGGGCAGCTGCCCCGCAGTGTTGCGGATGTTGCCCAGCGGCAACGGTGCCAGCTTGTCATGCAGGATCAGTCGCGCAATTTCTGCCGTGTTGGCAGCCACCAGGTCAAACCCCGGCCCCTCGGCGCTCTCCATCTTGGCGCGCAGGACATCGTCCGACGCCACGGTGGTGATCTCGACCTTGACCCCATGGCGCTTCTCAAACACCGCCACAAAGTCCGGGTCGGCATACCCCGGCCAGGCCAGCACCCGCAGCACCGCCTCGGCCCGCGCAGCCCCCGGCAGCAGCAGCGCGAGCCCCGCCAGGGCCAGCAGGCACACGGGCAGGCTGGCGCACCACCTGTGCAGCGCCCTGCCCCACCACGCCCGCCCCCGTGCCGCGAACCCCATGCCAAAAGCCTTTCCAGCAATAACTGGTTACAAAGAGTTTACGCGGACAATAGGGCGCGTGACGATCCCTCAGTCTTTCATTCAGGAACTGCTCACCCGTGTGGACGTGGTGGACATCGTGGGGCGCTACGTCCAGCTGAAAAAAGGCGGCGCCAACTTCATGGGACTGTGCCCGTTTCACGGGGAAAAGTCGCCTTCTTTCAGCGTCAGCCCCGCCAAACAGTTCTATCACTGCTTTGGCTGTGGCAAGAACGGCAATGCCATCAGCTTTCTGATGGATCACGCGGGCATGGGGTTTGTCGAGGCGGTGCAGGACCTGGCCCAGAGCGTGGGCCTGCAGGTGCCCGACGATGACATCTCCCCGCAAGAAAAGGAACGTGCCGCCGCGGCGCGCCAGAAGCAGGCCACGTTGAACGAGGTGCTGGAGAAAGCTGCTGACGCCTACCGCCGCCATCTGCGCGAATCGCAGCGCGCCATTGGCTACTTCAAGGGCCGGGGCGTCTCGGGCGCGGTGGCCAAGCGCTACGGACTGGGCTACGCACCCGAGGGCTGGCGCAGCCTGGCCAGCGTGTTCCCGAGCTACGACGACCCGCTGCTGGAAGAAAGCGGCCTGGTCATCGTCAACGACGAAGATGGCGGCAAGCGCTACGACCGGTTCCGCGACCGGGTGATGTTCCCCATCCGCAACGTCAAAGGTGAATACATCGGCTTTGGCGGCCGGGTGCTGGGCGACGACAAGCCCAAGTACCTCAACTCCCCCGAAACCCCGGTGTTCCACAAGGGGCGCGAGCTGTATGGCCTGTTCGAGGCCCGCACGCCCATCCGCGAGGCCGGGTACGCGCTCGTCACCGAGGGCTACATGGACGTGGTGGCGCTGGCGCAGCTGGGCTTTCCGAACGCGGTGGCCACGCTGGGCACGGCATGTACGCCCGAGCATGTGCAAAAGCTGCTGCGGTTTACGGACGCGGTGGTTTTCAGCTTTGACGGCGACAGCGCCGGACGGCGTGCGGCCCGCAAGGCGCTGGACGGCGCCCTGCCCCATGCGACCGACACGCGCAGCATCAAGTTTCTGTTCCTCCCCGCCGAGCACGACCCGGACAGTTTCATCCGCGAGCACGGTACGGATGCGTTCGCGCGCCATGTCGAGCAAGCGACGCCGCTGAGCCGGTTTCTGGTGGAAGCGGCCAGCGAAGGATGCGACCTGGCCACCGCCGAGGGCCGCGCCCATATGGCGAGTAACGCACGCCCACTGTGGACGGCGCTGCCCGATGGCGTGCTCAAGCGCCAGCTGCTGGGCGAGCTGGCCGAACTGACCCAGCTCAATGCCCGCGACCTGTCGGACCTGTGGGGCCAGGCCGCCGCCCGCGACGGCCTGCGCGCCGCCCACCACGCGCCCCCGCAGCGCCAACAGCCCCGCCCCACCGCCGATGACGCCCCCAGCTGGGACGCCCCGCCCGACGCCGATGGCTGGCAGCCCCACACCGAATCGGCGGGCCCGGCCTATGACCCCGGATACGGCAGCTACAGCCACCAGGGCGGCTACGGAGGCCAAAACGGTCACAGTGGCCCAAGCGGCTATGGCGGTAGCAAACCCCCATTTCGCAAAGGGGGCGACTGGAAAAGCGGCGGCGGCTGGAAAAAGCGCGACAAGGACGCCCCCTGGCCGCCCCAACCCCGCCTGCCCCGCACGCCGGCCATGAGCCGCGCCGACCATGCCGCGCGGCTGCTGCTGTCGCACATGGCGTTTCTGGAAGAGCTGACGCACGACGACCACACCATCCTGGCGGCGCAGCCGGGGGCCCATGGGCCGCTGTTCGCGTGGCTGGAGGCGCAGTTTCATGAACACGGCCCCTTGGCCTGGGCCGTACTGCGCGAGAGTCTGCGCGACCACGAGTGCGAAGAGCTGGCCGTGAAGGTGATGACCGGCTCGCACGCGCAGACCGAGGGCGAGCTGCACGAATTGCGGCTGGAGCTGCGCGACCTGCTCACCCGCATGCAGATCGAAGACATCAAGGAGCAGCAAAAAGTGCTGGTGCTGCAGGTGGCACAAGACCCATCAGCCCTGGAGCGCTACCGGGCGCTGGCCGAAAAGCGCAAGGAGCTGGAGCAAATAGCGCCAAAAACCACTTGAATCGGGTGCGGGCGGTATAATATAAGGTTAGTTATTGGCAAGAGCGACAGCAGCACCTCCGAGCCGGGCCACCGTGACAAACGCGCACCTATGCGCTGATGGGCCCACTTATCGCAAGGACTGCACACCAAATGATCGCCCAGACATCTTGCCGCTGAGGGCTCCCCCTCAAGCGCAAAGCCCCTGTTGCTTTGCGTTGCCACCCGCGCCGGGATCTGAGGCGCTTGCGTTTTCTTTGTGTCCGTTTTTGATTCTGAGGTTGCTCCATGCCCGCTCAAAAGTCCGCGAAGTCGCCCAAGTCTGCCTCAGGCACTGCCGCAAAGGCTGTCTCCAAAACCGCGGCCAAAGCGCCGGCCAAGGCGGCCCCCAAAAAGGCCGCTGCCGCTGCACCCGCCCCGGTCGCCAAGAAAGTGAAAACTGTGCCCGTGAAAAGTACCGCCGAGCTGATCAAAGCTGCCGATGAGTTGCTGAAGAAAAAACCTGCCCGCGCCAAGGCCGTCGCCGCAGCTGCGGACGACGAAGAAGCGCCCAAGAAAAAGCCTGGCCGCCCTGCCAAGGCCGCTGGTGCCGCCGAAGCCAAAGCGCCCGCCAAGCGCGGCCGCAAGCCCAAGGCAGCCGCCGGCGGCGATGAGAGCGTGGACGACACCGACCTGTCGGACATCGAAGCCGACCTCGAAGGCGAGATCGAAGAGACCCCTGAGGCCGCCGCCACGGTCGAGAAGGTCAAGCCTCTGCGCATGAAGATCAGCAAGGCGAAGGAACGCGCCTTGATGAAGGAATTCGGCCTGGACGAAACCGTCCTGTCCGAAGAAGACATGCAAAAGCGCCGCCAGCGCCTCAAGGCCCTGATCAAGCTGGGCAAGACCCGCGGCTACCTCACGCACGTGGAAATCAACGACCACTTGCCCGACAAGCTGGTCGATGCCGAAACCCTCGAAGCCGTCATCACCACCCTGAACGACCTGGGCGTGGCGGTGTACGAGCAGACGCCTGACGCCGAAGCGCTGATCATCACGGACAACGCTCCCGCAGGTGCTACAGAAGAAGAAGCTGAAGAAGCCGCTGAAGCCGCGCTGTCCACCGTGGACTCGGAATTCGGCCGCACCACCGACCCCGTGCGCATGTACATGCGCGAAATGGGCACCGTGGAGCTACTGACCCGCGAAGGCGAAATCGAAATCGCCAAGCGCATCGAAGGCGGCCTGATGGCCATGATGGAGGCGATCAGCGCATCGCCCGCCACCATCGCCGAGATCCTCAACATGGGCGAGGAAATCCGCGAAGGCAAGGTCGTCATCTCGACCATCGTGGACGGCTTCTCCAACCCCAACGAGGCCGACGACTATGTGGCCGAAGAAGACTTCGACGAATTCGACGAGGCCGACGATGACGACGGCAAGGGCGGCTCCAAGGCGCTGACCAAGAAGCTCGAAGAACTCAAGAAGCAGGCGCTGGAGCGCTTTGACAAGCTGCGCGAGCTGTTTGAAAAAGTGCACAAGGTGTACGACAAGGAAGGCTATGGCACGCCTGCCTACATCAAGGCCCAGCAGGCCTTGTCGGCCGAGCTGATGACCATCCGCTTTACCGCCAAGACCATCGAGAAGCTGTGCGACATGGTGCGCGGCCAGGTGGACGATGTGCGCAAGAAGGAACGCGAGCTGCGCCGCATCATCGTGGACAAGTGCGGCATGCCTCAGGAGACCTTCATCAAGGACTTCCCGCCCAACCTGCTGAACCTGCAGTGGGTCGAGAAGCAGGCCGCCGCTGGCAAGCCCTGGTCGGCCGTGATGGCGCGCAACATTCCGCCCATCCAGGACCTGCAGCAAAAGCTGATCGACCTGCAGTCGCGCGTCGTGGTGCCGCTGGCCGAGCTCAAAGGCATCAACAAGCGCATGAACGAAGGTGAAGCCACCTCGCGCGATGCCAAGAAGGAAATGATCGAGGCCAACCTGCGCCTCGTGATCTCGATTGCCAAGAAGTACACCAACCGTGGCCTGCAGTTCCTTGACTTGATCCAGGAAGGCAACATCGGCCTGATGAAGGCGGTGGACAAGTTCGAATACCGCCGGGGCTACAAGTTCTCGACCTACGCTACCTGGTGGATTCGCCAGGCCATCACTCGCTCGATCGCCGACCAGGCGCGCACCATCCGTATTCCGGTGCACATGATCGAGACGATCAACAAGATGAACCGCATCAGCCGCCAGCACTTGCAAGAGTTTGGCTTCGAGCCCGATGCGTCCATCCTGGCGGCCAAGATGGAAATCCCCGAGGACAAGATCCGCAAGATCATGAAGATCGCCAAGGAGCCGATCTCCATGGAAACGCCAATCGGGGACGACGACGACAGCCACCTGGGCGACTTCATCGAGGACGGTGCCAACACCGCGCCTATCGAAGCCGCCATGCAGGCGGGCCTGCGCGATGTGGTCAAGGACATCCTGGACGGCCTCACGCCGCGCGAAGCCAAGGTGCTGCGCATGCGCTTCGGTATTGAAATGACCAGCGACCACACCCTGGAAGAAGTGGGCAAGCAGTTCGACGTGACCCGCGAGCGCATTCGCCAAATAGAAGCCAAGGCGCTGCGCAAGCTCAAGCACCCCAGCCGGTCCGACAAGCTGCGCAGCTTCATCGACTCGCTGTAAGCGCCGTAAGCCTCGCAACCCAGCCTTTGCTGGCTCCAACGCCCTGCCCCGCACCTGCGGCGCAGGGCGTTTTTCATAGTGCACAGATCCGCTCGACCGCTGTGGATGGCGCCCCAAACCCCGCGTTTACCCTGATGCCAGCGACAGCAGACTGACAGCTTGGCTGGCGACCATTGCGCGCAGCCCAGGTGGTGGTGTGCAGATCCCTTCCCTGCGCATGCCCCACCGGCTGACGGCGTTGCCTCGGCGTGGCAACGCGCAAACGACACACTCAGGGCGCTCCTGCAGTGGCCTGAATATCTGATTCCCGACGCCTTTCCTGCCTCCTCACTTGTCAAAGGACTTTCCATGTCTGCAGCCATCGACCGCCGCCGGGCCATCGCCCAATCTGTCGCTACCGCCCTGGCCTGGAGCACGCTTGGCCCTTCCGCCTGGGCGCAGAGCGCTGCCGGGGCAGCCCGCCCTGCCCCCGCGGCCGCCAAGGCAGCCAAGCTGGCGGGCACCGTGCGCATCGTGATTCCGGCCAATGCCGGTGGCGGCTGGGACCAGACAGGCCGCGCCCTGGGCGCCGCCATGGTCGCTGCCGGCGCTGCGGACCAGGTGGAGTACGAAAACATCGGCGGCAAGGGCGGGACCATTGGCCTGGCCAAGTACGCCGAAAAGTACAGCAACGACCCCAACACGCTGCTGATGGGCGGCATGGTGATGGTGGGCGCCGTAGCGCTGCAAAAGCCTGCGGTGGACATGACACAGATTCAGCCCCTGGCGCGACTCACCAGCGACTACCTGGTGGCCGCCGTCGCAGCCAACTCGCCCATCAAGACCACCAAGGACCTCGCCGATGCGCTGCGTGCCGACCTCAAGGCGGTGCCAATTGCCGGTGGTTCGGCCGGTGGCGTGGACCACATCTACGCAGGCGTGCTGGCCCGCGCCGCCAAGGCCAACCCCGAAGGACTGGTCTACAAGCCCTTCGCCGGCGGTGCCGAGGTGGTCGAGGCCGTGCTGTCGGGCAACGCGGCGCTGGGCCTGTCGGGCTACAGCGAGTTCAACGATGCGATTGCCAGCGGCAAGCTGCGCGCGGTGGGCGTGTCGTCGCGCCGCAGCGTCTTTGGTCTGCCATCGTTCCGCGAACATGGGCTGGACGCCGTGATGGCGAACTGGCGGGGCGTGTTCACCGGCAAGGGCGTGCCCGCCGCGCGCGCGGCAGAGATGCTGGCCGCTGTCGAGGCCGCCACCCACCACGAATCCTGGCTGCGCACGCTCAAGCAGAACCGGTGGGAACCCTCTTGGCTCACCGGCAAGGATTTGGCAGAGTTCATGGAACTGGACCTCACCACCGCCCGCGTGATGGTCTATTTGCTCAAGCTGAAGGCCTGATCTCACCGCCAGGCCCTCCGGGTCCGCTGCAGAACCTTTGGAGCCTCTGATGAAAATGTCCCACTACTCCATCGGCGCACGCATGGCGACGGCCCTGGGCCTGGTGCTGGCCCTGTTGCTGGGGGCCGCGCTGTTCGGCATCGCCGCCCTGTACCGAACGCTGGGCACCTACGACACCACGGTGCAACAGCGCGTGGCGCAGGAGCGCGCCGTGAGCCGCATGGAAAGCGAGTTCAAGACCCAGGTGCTGGAGTGGAAGAACACCCTGCTGCGGGGCGAAGACTCGCGCAAGCGCGAGCTGCACTGGAACGCCTTCCAGGCCAGTGAAAAGCGGGTGGCCGATGCCGCCAAGGCGCTGGAGCCCCAGCTGACCGACGCGCAGGAAAAGGCCGCGCTGCAAAAGTTCACCCAGGCCCACGCGCAGATGGCGCAGGGCTACCGCAAGGGCTTTGAGGTGTTCCAGTCGCTCGGCTTTGTGCCGTCGGCCGGCGATGCGGATGTGGCCGACATCGACCAGGGCCCCGCCAAGCTGCTCACCGAGCTGAGCCAGCAGGTGGCCGCGAGCAGTGCGGCCATCGCCCAGGAAGCAGCGCAAGACGCCCGGCGCGCACTGTTCAGCAGTCTGGTCGCCCTTGCACTGGTCACGGCGCTGGGCGCCTGTGCGGGCTGGCTGCTGACGCGGTCGGTGGTGCGCCCGTTGGGTGTGGCGGTGTCGGTGGCGCACAAGGTGGCGGCGGGCGACCTGACCACCCGCATCGAGGTCGAGGGCAAGGATGAGCCCGCGCGCCTGCTGGAGGCCCTGCGCGCCATGCAGGACAACCTGGAAAACGTGGTCTCCGGCGTGCGCAGCAATGCCGAAGGCGTGGCCAGCGCCAGCGCTGAAATCGCCCAGGGCAACGCCGACCTGAGCCATCGCACCGAAGAACAGGCCTCGTCGCTGGACGAGACCACCTCGTCCATGCAGCAGCTGCAGTCCACCGTGCAGCAAAACGCCTCCAACGCCCAGCGCGCGAACGAACTGGCGCGCAACGGCGCCACCGTGGCACAGCGCGGGGGCGATGTGGTCACGCAGATGGTGGAGGTGGTGCAGGGCATCCAGGACAGCTCGCGCCGCATTGCCGACATCATTGGCGTCATCGACGGCATCGCGTTCCAGACCAACATCCTCGCGCTCAATGCCGCCGTCGAGGCCGCACGCGCCGGTGAACAGGGCCGGGGCTTTGCCGTGGTGGCCAGTGAGGTGCGCAACCTTGCCACCCGCAGCGCCAGCGCCGCGCGCGAGATCAAGCAGCTCATCCAGACCAGCGTGGAGCGTGTGCAGGCCGGCTCGGACCTGGCGCGCAATGCAGGCACCACCATGGCCGAGGTGGTGTCGTCCATCCAGGGCGTGAGCGCGCTGATGGAAGAGATCAGCCAGGCCAGCGCCGCGCAGACCAGCGACATGCTGCGCGTGACGCAAGCCATCGTGCGCATGGACGAGGCCACGCAGCAGAACGCCGCCCTGGTGGAAGAAAGCGCCGCCGCCGCAGGCAGCCTGAGCGGGCAGGCGCAGCAACTGGTGCAGGCCGTGGAGGTGTTCCGCCTGCGCCACGCCCACCCTGCACTGCCCGCGCCGCGCGCCTGATGCGGGGCCGCAAGGCTGTTGCCCCTCACACTGCCCTGCGAAGGCGCCGCAGCCCCGGGGGCGCAGGGCCCCGACGCCCATGCAATTGCTATCAATACAATAGCTACTCCGGCATATTGCACTAGCGCATGCGCCAAAAAACCCTCAAAACCGGCCTGACGCCCTGCAAAAACACACCGCAGGCAGTCCCTGCGCTGCGTCAGTCGATCTTCACGTTGGCGTTCTTCACCACCTGCGCCATGCGCGCTGCTTCGCTGCGGAAGAAGGCGGCGGCCGGCTCGGGCGGCGTGAGCTTGATCTCGTAGCCCTGCGCAATCAGCGCGTCGCGCGCCTCGGGCATCTCCATGGCGGCCTTGAAGCCGTTGTACAGCCGCGCCAGTTCCGCCTTGGGCAGGCCCGCAGGCGCCACCGGGGCAATCCACCCGTCCAGCTCATAGCCCGGCAGCCCTTGCTCGGCGATGGTGGGCACGCCCGGCAGTGCCGCCACGCGGGTAGCCGTGGTCACACCCAGGGCGCGCAATGCGCCCGCCTTGATGTGCGCGGCCGCCGGTGCCACGGCCACCACGCCCAGCTGCACCTGCCCGCCGAGGATGTCGTTCATCAGCGGGCCCATGCCGCGGTAGGGAATGTGCTTGATGTCCAGCTTGGCCTGGTCCACAAACATCGCCGCGCCCAGGTGCAGGATGGTGCCGTTGCCCGACGAGCCGTAGTTGAGCACGCCCGGTTTGGACTTGGCCAGTGCGATCAGCTCCTGCACCGTCTTGGCGGGTACCGCAGGGTGCGCGACCAGCACAAACGGCGTGGCGCCCAGGATGGTGATGGGTGTGATGTCGGCCAGCGAGTCGAACGGGATGTTCTTGTACACGCTGGGGTTGACCACGTGGTTGTTGGACACCACGCCGATCACCGAGCCGTCCTTGGGCGCGCGCACGATCTGCGTGGTGCCGGTGATGCCACCCGCGCCCGGCAGGTTCTCGATGACGATGGGCTGGCCCAGTGCCTTGGCCAGGCTGGTGCTGATGGCGCGGATGGCGCCGTCGGCCCCCGAGCCCGCCGACAGCGGCAGGATCACGCGCAACGGTTTGCCGTCGCCCTGGGCACGGGCCACGCGCGGCAGGCCCCAGGCCGCAGCCGCCAGCGCGGCGGCGCCGGTGGCCAGGGCCTGGCGACGCGTGGGCAGGCCGTGCGGGGCAGGCGCGATGCGGTGCATGTCAAAAGCAGGGGTGGGCTGGGGCACGGTTGTCTCCGGTAGTGGGGTTGGAATCCGGGGCCTGCGGTCTGCGCCGCGTGATGAGCCCCGGTCGTCAAGGAAAAATCAGGCAATGGCCCCGCTGGCCTGCAGTGCGGCCACTTCATCGGCGGTGTAGCCCAGGCCCTGCAGCAGCTCGGCCGTGTGCTGGCCCAGGCGCGGCGGGTCGCAGCGCACATCCAGACGCTGGCCGTCCATGCGCAGCGGCATCAGCGTGATCTGCGCGGTCTGCCCGGCGCGCTCGCCATCGGGCAGCGTGATGTCGGCGAGGCCACCGGTGGCCTGCAGGTGCGGGTCGTCAAACAGTTCTTCGGGCCGGCGGATGGGCGCAAACGGCAGTCCGTGGCGCTCAAAGATGGCCGCCAGTTCGTCAGCCGTGTGCTGTGCCAGCCGCTCGCGCAGCACCGGCATCAGCGTGGGGCGGGCGCGCACGCGGTCGTTGTTGGTGGCCAGGCCGGTGTCGGCCTTCAGGTCGGCATAGCCCATGGCGTCGCAGAAGGTCTGCCACTGCGCATCGCTCACGGCGGCCAAAAAGATCTGCCCGCCGTCTTTCACGCTGAACACGTCGTACACGGCCCAGGACGAGATGCGGTCGGGCATGGGCGCGGCCGGTTTGCCGGTGACGGCGTACTGCATCATGTGCTGGCCGACCAGGAACACGTTGTTCTCGAACAGGGCCGAGTCCACCTCCTGCCCGCGCCCGGTGATGCCACGCTGCATCAGCGCCGCCATCGCGCCAATCGCGCCAAACATGCCGCCCATGATGTCGTTCACGCTGCTGCCTGCGCGCAGCGGGTCGCCGGGGCGGCCGGTCATGTAGGCCAGGCCGCCCATCATCTGCACCACCTCGTCGAGCGCTGTGCGGTGCTCGTACGGGCCCGGCAAAAAGCCCGTGTGGTTGACGTAGATGAGGCGCGGGTTGACCGGGCTCAGCGCGGCGTAGTCCAGGCCGTATTTCGTCATCACGCCGGGCTTGAAGTTCTGCGCCACCACGTCGGCCGATGCGGCCAGCTTGCGCGCCACCGCCAGGCCCTCGGGGCTGCGCAGGTCGAGCGCAATGCTCTTCTTGTTGCGGTTGAACATGGGGAAGAAACCGGCGCCTGCGCCCAGCAGGTGGCGCGTGCGGTCGCCGTCCACGGGCTCGACCTTGATGACCTCGGCCCCCAGGTCGGCCAGCACCATGCCGCAGGTGGGGCCCATGACCATGTGGGTGAACTCCACCACGCGCAGGCCTTCCAGCGGCAAGCGGGGGGATGTAGAGGTAGCGGGTGTGTGGTCGTTCATGTTCAGGGCGTTCCGAAAAAGGGTTCAGGCCGTTGCGGCTTCGCGCAGCGCGGCGGGTGCGGCATTCTGCGGCAGCCCCGCCTGCCACAGCGTGCCGTGCAGTGTCTCGCCCGCCAACCATCCGGCCACGCGCTGGCGCAACGTGAGCAGCGCGGTCACGTCAATGCCCGTGGCAACGCCCATGCGCTCCAGCATGAACACCAGGTCTTCGGTGGTGACATTGCCGCTGGCGCCCGGCGCGTGCGGGCAGCCGCCAATGCCCGCCAGGCAGGCGTCGAAGCGGGTGATGCCTGCCTGCCAGGCGGCATACACATTGGCCAGGCCCATGCCGCGCGTGTCGTGGAAGTGCGCGCAGGCCAGGCGGTCGCCCACCAGGGCGCGGGCCTTTTCAAACAGCCGGGCGACCGAGGCCGGGTCGGCAAAACCCACGGTGTCAGCCAGGCTCACGCGGTCGGCCCCCGCATCCAGCAAGGCCACCATCAGGCGCAGCACTTCGCTCTCAGCCACCTCGCCCTGCAGGGTGCAACCAAAGGCCGTGCCCACGCCACCTTCGATCAATGTGCGGCGGCCGCTGCTGTCGCGCAGCGCACGGATGCGGGCCACCTCGGCAACCACCTCGTCGGGGGTCTTGCGCAGGTTGGCCAGGCTGTGGGCGTGGCTGGCAGACAAGGGCACCACCATCAGGTCGGCGCCGCACTCCAGCGCGCGCTCGGCGCCCTTGAAGTTGGGCACCAGCACCGAGGCCACCAGGCCGGGCAACGTTTTGGCGTGGGCCAGCACTTCGGCCGTGTCGGCCAGCTGGGGCAGCAGGCGGGCGGGCACGAAGGAGCCCACCTCGATCTCGCGCTGGCCGGCGGCGAAGGCAGCGTTGATCCATTCGATCTTGTGCGCGGTGGGCACCACCGTGGCAATGCTTTGCAGGCCGTCGCGCAGGCACACTTCGCGGACGATGGCGCGGGCCACCGGGGGCTGCGGGTCGGACGGGATCGGGGAGGTGTGCACGGGATGTCTCTTTCGGGTGGGTCTGGGCAAGATTCTAAAAATTCCCGAATGAATCAGAAAATACATCTCGGAAGCCATAACTTTCCCAAACGGAACATCACAACCATGGAGGTTTGCCATGCGCGACCTGGACTTGCAGACCCTGCGCCTCTTTGCCGCCGTGTGCGATCAGCGCAGCATCGCGCGCGTGGCCGAGCAGGAGTCCATCGTGGGCTCGGCCATCAGCAAGCGGCTGGCGCAGCTGGAAGACACCGTGGGCACCCCGCTGCTGCTGCGCAAGCGCCGGGGCGTGGTGCCCACCCCGGCGGGCGAGACGCTGCTGGAGCACGCCCGCACCATGCTGGCCAGCGTGGGGCAGATCGAGCGCGACATGGCGGCCTACGCCACCGGCACGCGCGGCCATGTGCGCATGCTGGTCACGGCCTCGGTCATGGCCGAGTCGCTGGCCGACGACGTGGCGGCCTTCTTGCAAGACCCCGCACACCGCAATATCCAGATCAGCCTGGAAGAACGCGTGAGCCCGGACGTGGTGCAAGGCGTGCGCGACGGCAGCGCGTCCATCGGCATCTGCTGGGACGCAGCCGACCTGTCGGGCCTGGAAACCAGCGCCTACCGCAGCGACCACCTGGCCGTGGTGGCGCACGAGTCGCACCCCGTGGCCCAGCTGCAGAGCGTGCGGTTTGCCGACGTGCTGGAGCATGAATTCGTCAGCATGCCCGCGCTCAGTGCAGTGCAGGTGCTGCTGGCGCGTGCCGCTGCGGTGGAGGGAAAAATGCTGGCCCACCGCGTGCTGGTGTCCAACTTTGACGCCGCCCTGCGGGTGGTGCGCGCCAACCTCGCCATCAGCGTGGTGCCACGCGAAGTGGCCCAGCCTTTTGCCCAGCTGGCACCGGTGCGCATCGTCCCGCTGAGCGACCCCTGGGCCCAGCGGCGCTTTGCCATCTGCTACCGCAGCGCCCAGTGGCTGCCCCCCGCGGCCCAGTTGCTGGTCGCGCATCTGGCGGGGCTGGGGCGCAGCTGACAGGGGCCGAAAACCGTGGCCCTGTCGCAACAGTTTGATACGCAACATTGTATTTTTCGCCACTAGCGCATGTGTGCTGTGCGTTCTGAGCTACTAAACTTGTAGCAAAATGGGTTCCGCGCTATAGTCTCAGCGCATCAGCGGGCCCGGTTGACGGCCACCCGCACTGAATCCAGATCCAACACTTGCGCGAGGAGAAGCGTCCATGAGCTCCAAAGAAAATGCTTCCATCAACCAGCTTTTCGAGAAACTTGAATGCCGCTATGCGCTGCGCGTGCTGTGGGCCCTGAAGGACGGCCACCCCCAGACGTTCCGCCTGCTGCAGGACAGCGTGGGTGGCATCACCCCCAACACGCTCAACACCCGCATCAAAGAGCTGCGCGAAGCCGGTTTTGTGGACCATGGCAGCGACGGCTACACCGTCACCCCCTCGGGCGCTGACCTGCTCAAGCGCCTGTCGGACGTGCAGGCCTTTGCCACCCGCTGGGTCGCAGGCCGCGCCAAGAAGGCCTGAGCCCTCTCCCCTCCCCCTGCTCGCCCCTGCCCCGCAGGGAAAAGCCCCGCCGGACCTCCGCGCGGGGCTTTCGTTAAAATAGGGGTCAAAATAGCTTCAAGCGCAATCAAAACATGCGTCTGAAGCTATATTTTTAATAGCAACCAAGGAATTCCCATGGCACTGACCACCACCGCATCCGGCCTGCAATACGAAGACACCACCGTGGGCGAAGGCGCCGAAGCCACCAAGGGCCAGAACGTGTGGGTGCACTACACCGGCTGGCTGTACAACAACGGCGAGCAAGGCGCCAAGTTCGACTCGAGCCGCGACCGCAACGACCCCTTTGAATTTGCACTGGGCGCCGGCATGGTCATCAAGGGCTGGGACGAAGGCGTGCAAGGCATGAAGATCGGCGGCCAGCGCACGCTGATCATCCCCGCCGCCCTGGGCTACGGCGCCCGTGGAGCAGGCGGCGTGATCCCCCCGAACGCCACGCTCAAGTTCGACGTGGAACTGCTCAAGGTGGGCCGCTGATCTCAGCCCCCTTCCGGTCTGCATCGCCAAAACCAAAGCGGCCCTCGGGCCGCTTTTTTCATGCTCGCTTATCTAGCGAACGGTCTGCAGAGTTTGAGTCCCCACGCTCCTATCCAGCCAGAGCGCGCCAAAATCCCAGAGCATCAATCAAACAGCGCCTTGTCCAGCCGCTCGAACTTGGCATCACCCACCGCCTCGCGGATCTTGGGGGCCAGGGCGGCCAGGTCTTCAAAGCTGCCAGCACCTTCTACCGCCAGATTCAAGCGAAAACCGCGCAGACCCAGGCCCGCCGTCAGCTCGGTGGCGATGGGATAGGCCGCCTTGTAGCGCTCCATGGGAGAGCGTCCCGAGCCTTCAACCGGCGACGCCACCGTGCCCAGATCGGTGGCGGGAGCCTCTGCCAACGCAGCGGCGGCGGGGCCGGCCACCGGGTTGGCTGCTGCCGCAGGCATCTGCCCACCCACCGGTGCCAGCAACCCCTGGGCGATCATGGCCTGCACGTCGTCCTGCGTGATGCCCATGGCCGCCGTGGCCGCCAAAATCTCCCCCGTGGTGCGCTTGCCGTCAAAGAGAATGAAGGCCGAGCGCTGGCGTGAACTCAGGCTGCCGTGGCGGTCCTTGAGTGCTTCCTGGCCTGCGGGGGTTTTGACGAGAACCATGAGTCTCCTAGTTATGAGCAAGGATGGGGAAGGCCGCAAGGCTATCACCCACAAACCAGAATCCCATGTTTTGGCACCTCTGCAAATCGGGGTTTACACATAACCCCCGCGCAGTGCCCACCCTCACATCTCCGAGCGGATGCGGGGCAGCGGCGGCGCAGGCCGGGTGATCCAGCTGACCACCAGGGTCACAAGCAGGCCACACGGCACCCCAAACACCCCCGCCGAGATGGGCTGGATGCCGAACCACAACCCGTCGGCCAGCAGCCAACGCGGCAGCACCTGCATGGCCGGCACATGCGACAGCATGTAGTACACCGTGATGGCCAGTCCGCCCAGCATGCCGGCCACCGCGCCTTGCCGCGTGGTGCCCCGCCAGAAGATGCCCAGCACCATCACCGGCACAAAGGCCGATGCCGCCAGCGAGAACGAGGCCGACACCATGGGCAAAATTTCGGACGGCTTGAGCGCTGCTACAAACGCAGCCGACAAGGCCACGGCCAGCAGCGTGAACTTGGTCAAGATCACGCGCTGCTCAGGCGACGCCTGGCGGCGCGTGTCCTGAAAATACAGGTCGCGCACCAGCGCGTTGCTGATGGTGAGCAGCAAGCCGTCGGCCGTGGACAGCGCCGCTGCCAGCCCCCCTGCCGCCACCAGGCCCGAGACCACATAGGGCAACCCGCCCAATTCGGGCGTAGCCAGCATGATGAGGTCGGCCCCGAGGCGGATCTCGCCAAACTGGATCAGGCCATCGCCGTTCACGTCTTCCACCGACAGCAGCGAGCTGTCCACCCGCGCCCATTGGGCCATCCAGGTGGGCAGGGCCTCGAAACTGCTGCCCACCAGGTTCTGCATGACCTCGAACTTCACCAACACCGCCAGCGCGGGCGCGCTGAGGTACAACAGCGCAATGAAAAACAGCGACCAGCCCACTGACGCGCGCGCCGCCGACACCGTGGGCGACGTGTAATACCTGGTCAGCAGGTGGGGCAGCCCCGCGGTGCCCACCATCAGGCAGAACATCAGCGCGAGGAAGTTGCGGCGCGTGAGCTCGTAGTCGCGTTGCTCCTCCGGCGTGCCATGGGGGTCGCCCGCATAGGCTTGGCTGTGGGGCGGCAGCCCGCCCAGGGGGCGCGCGCGCTCGTAGTTCTCGCGCATCTCACGGGTCCAGCGCTCGCGGGCCGAAGCCGCATCGCGCGGCAGCGCGGCCAGCTCGCGGCTGGCGGAGACGATGAGGCCCACGTCCGCGTTCTGCGCACGCAGCGCCCGGATGCGCTCACGGCCCTTTTCGCGCTCTCGCTCCAGGGCCGCCTCCACATCCTGCAATCGCGCCTCGAAGTCTTTGGCGCGCTGCAGGTAGGCCTGCACCACCTGGTGCTCGGCCGGAGAGTCGAGCAGCTGCGCCTCCAGGTCGGCAATCTTGCTGATCTGCGCGCCATACACCAGCGGCGCCAGCGGGTTGCCCAGTTGCTTGTACGCCAGCCACGACACCGGGATCATGAACGCCAGCAGCAGCACCACGTACTGCGCCACCTGCGTCCAGGTGATGGCCCGCATGCCGCCCAGGAACGAGCACAGCAGCACTCCGCCCAGGCCCAGCATGATGCCGATTTCGAACTGCACGCCGGTGAGGCGCGACGCAATCAGCCCCACGCCGTAGATCTGCGCCACCACGTAAGTGAACGAGCACAAGACGGCAGCCAGCGCAGCAATGACGCGCGGCCAGCGCCCGCCAAAACGCACATGGAAAAAATCGGGAATGGTGTACAGCCCCATGGCCCGCAGGTGCGGGGCAATCAGCATGGCAACCAGGCAGAAGCCCCCTGTCCACCCCAGCAGATAGGCGAGGCCCCCTGCCTGCCCTGGCGTGCCTGAAAAGCCCTGCAGGTACAGCGCGCCCGACAGGCTGATGAAGGACGCCGCACTCATCCAGTCGGCCGCCGTGGCCATGCCGTTGTACATGGGCGGAATGCGCCGCCCCGCCACGTAGTAGTCCTCGGGGTCGGTCGTGCGGCCGTACACGCCGATGCCGGCGTACACCATCACGGTGAGGAACAGAAAAATCGGGCCGATCCAGTGGCGCGACAGCCCCTGGTGTTCGGCCCAGGTCATCAGGGCCAGAAAACCCAGCACCCCCGCTACGTACAGCGCCAGGATGCGGTGCAACCGCCACAAATAGGCGCGGTCCGCCTCAGCGCTGCCTGGCTTGCGCTCAGCCATGGGCGCGGTCTTCTGCGGCAGGGGCGGAACGCTCCAGCGCCTCGCGCTGCTGCCGGTCCTGACGCTCAAAGTGGTTCATGGCCCAGCCGTAGGCGACCACGATGGCGATGAACACCAGCACCGCACCCTGCGCCGCAATCCAGTAGCCCAGGGGCCAGCCCCCCACCACCAGCACCTGCAGGTCGCGGGCGAAGTAGGTGGCGCCAAACGACACCAGTGCCCAGAGCAGGAGCAAACCTGCCTTGAGCCACAGGTGGCGCACGTCGTGCAAATCGGGGGGAAACGGCCCCGCCATCTCGGCGTCGGCGGGGCGGTTGGCGGGCTGCTGTAACGGCATCACGGGCGCGGCATCACGGACGCGATGGCGGGTGGTGCAGTGGGCACATGGTGCACAGGGCAGCCCGGTCGGTGCGTCAGCCTGCCAGTTGCTGCCAGGTGGCAATCACGCTGTCGGGGTTGAGCGAGATCGACGAGATGCCTTCCTTGGCCAGCCACTGCGCAAAGTCAGGGTGGTCGCTGGGGCCCTGGCCGCAGATGCCGATGTACTTGCCCTGGGCCAGGCAGGCCTTGATCGCCTGATGGATCAGTGCCTCGACAGCCGGGTCGCGTTCGTCGAAGTCCTGTGCCAGCAGCTCCAGGCCCGAGTCGCGGTCCAGGCCCAGCGTGAGCTGGGTCAGGTCGTTGGAGCCGATGGAGAAGCCGTCGAAGAACTCCAGGAAGCGCTCGGCCAGGATGGCGTTGCTGGGCACCTCGCACATCATGATGACCTTGAGGTCGTCCTTGCCGCGCTGCAGGCCATGCGATGCGAGCAGCTTGGTCACGCGCTCGGCCTGGCCCAGCGTGCGCACAAACGGCACCATCACCTGCACGTTGGTCAGGCCCATATCGTTGCGCACGCGCTTGAGCGCTTCGCATTCCATCGCAAAGGCTTCGCCGAAGTCTTCGCTGATGTAGCGGGCGGCGCCACGGAAGCCCAGCATCGGGTTTTCTTCCTCGGGCTCGTAGCGGCTGCCGCCAATGAGCTTGCGGTATTCGTTGGACTTGAAGTCCGACAGGCGCACGATGACGGGCTTGGGCCAGAAGGCGGCAGCGATGGTGGCCACGCCTTCAGCGACCTTGTCCACATAGAACGCGCGGGGCGATGCATGGCCACGGGCCACGGATTCCACGGCCTTCTTCAGATCGGCGTCGATCTGGGGGTAGTCCAGGATCGCCTTGGGGTGCACGCCAATGTTGTTGTTGATGATGAACTCCAGGCGGGCCAGGCCCACGCCAGAGTTGGGCAGCTGGGCAAAGTCAAACGCCAGCTGGGGGTTGCCCACATTCATCATGATCTTGGTCTTGATGGGGGGCATCTCGCCGCGCTGCACTTCGGTGACTTCGGTTTCGAGCAGGCCGTCGTAGATCTTGCCCGTGTCGCCCTCGGAGCAGCTCACGGTGACCAGCGTGCCGTCTTTCAGGCGCTCGGTCGCGTCACCACAGCCCACCACGGCCGGGATGCCCAGCTCGCGCGCAATGATGGCGGCGTGGCAGGTGCGGCCGCCTCGGTTGGTGACGATGGCGCTGGCGCGCTTCATCACGGGTTCCCAGTTGGGGTCGGTCATGTCGGTCACCAGCACGTCGCCGGGCTGGACCTTGTCCATCTCGGAAATGTTGTGCACCAGGCGCACGGGGCCGGTGCCGATCTTCTGGCCAATCGCGCGGCCCTCGGCCAGCACGGTGCCGTGGCCCTTGAGCTTGTAGCGCAGCTCGGCCTGGCCCTTGGCCTGGCTCTTCACCGTCTCGGGACGGGCCTGCAGGATGTAGAGTTGGCCGTCGGTGCCATCCTTGCCCCACTCGATGTCCATGGGGCGGCCGTAGTGCTGCTCAATCACCAGCGCGTAGCGGGCCAGTTGCTCCACATCGGCATCGGTCAGCGAGTAGCGGTTGCGCTGCTCGGTGGGCACATCAATGGTCTTGACCAGCTTGCCGCTGGCGGCCTTTTCCTCGGGCGTGGAGAACACCATCTGGATCAGCTTGCTGCCCAGGTTGCGGCGGATCAGCGCCTTCTTGCCCGCTTGGAGCATGGGCTTGTGCACGTAGAACTCGTCGGGGTTCACGGCGCCCTGCACCACCGTCTCGCCCAGACCGTAGCTGCTGGTGATGAACACCACGTCTTCAAAGCCGGATTCGGTGTCGATGGTGAACATCACACCGGCAGCGCCGAGGTCGGAGCGCACCATGCGCTGCACACCCGCCGACAGGGCGACTACGTCGTGCTCGAAACCCTTGTGCACGCGGTAGGAGATGGCACGGTCGTTGTACAGCGACGCGAACACTTCCTTCATCTTGTGCATGACTTCGTCGATGCCCACCACGTTCAGGAAGGTTTCCTGCTGGCCGGCAAACGATGCGTCGGGCAAGTCCTCGGCCGTGGCGGACGAGCGCACGGCAAACGAGGCAGCGGGGTTGCCCGCGCTCAGCTTGGCAAATTCGTCGGCAATGGCCTTTTGCAGGTCGGCCGGGAAGGGCTGTGCCTCGACCATGGCACGGATTTCGGCGCCGACCTGCGCGAGGGCGCGCACGTCTTCGGTGTCCAGGCTCTTGAGCTTGGCGCTGATGCGGTCGGCCAGGCCGTCGTAGGCCAGGAATTCACGGAACGCGTGGGCGGTGGTGGCGAACCCGGTGGGCACGCGCACGCCTTGCGGCAGTTGGGAGATCATCTCGCCGAGGCTGGCGTTTTTACCGCCAACGACCTCGACATCGGTCATTCTCAGGTTTTCAAACGGTACGACCAGGGCGGTCGGGCTGAAAAGTGCAGACATGGGAAAGCTCCAGAAGTTGAAACCGGGTCTGCGTGCCGGGCCCTGGATGGCTCCTGGCAGGCGGCCATGCACGGCCTGAGGCTTTGTCGTTGTGGTTGTGGGCCGACGCGGTGCATGGTGAGAATTGGATAATTGTGACAATTGTAGGCCCGAGCTTCTGGCAACGGGCTGACGCTTTCACGCGACTGACGCAAAACGGGTCATTGCCACCTTTTGGTGGTGTCCACCCCGCTAGCGCAAGCCGCATCCAAAAAAAGGGGCTCCATGCACTCGCGCACCGTATTTTTTGTCTCTGACGGCACCGGCATCACCGCCGAAACCTTCGGCAACGCCATCCTGGCCCAGTTCGAGATGAAGCCGCGCCATGTGCGCCTGCCCTTCATCGACACCGTGGACAAGGCCCACCAGGCGGTGCGGCAAATCAACCACACCGGCGAGGTCGAGGGCAAAAAGCCCATCGTCTTCACCACCCTGGTCAACATGGAGGTGCTTAAAGTGATCCAGGACGGCTGCAAAGGCATGCTGCTGGACATGTTTGGCACCTTTGTGCACCCGCTGGAGCAAGAGCTGGGCATCAAGTCGCACCACCGCGTGGGCCGCTTCAGCGACGTGAGCCGCAGCAAGGAATACACCGACCGCATCGAGGCCATCAACTTCAGCCTGGCCCACGACGATGGCCAGAGCAACCGCGACCTGGCCGGTGCCGACGTGATCCTGGTAGGCGTGAGCCGCAGCGGCAAAACCCCCACCAGCCTGTACCTGGCCATGCAGTGCGGCCTGAAAGCGGCCAACTACCCGCTGATCCCCGAAGACTTCGAGCGCCGCCAGCTGCCACCAGCCCTGGTGCCGTTTCGCAGCAAGATCTTCGGCCTGACCATCAGCCCCGACCGCCTGGCCGAGATCCGCGCCGAGCGCCGTCCCAACTCCAAATACGCCAGCATCGAAAACTGCCGCGCCGAGGTGGCCGAGGCCGAAGCCATGATGCGCCGCGCGGGCATCCGGTGGCTGTCCACCACTACCAAATCGATTGAAGAGATTGCGACGACCATCCTGCAGGAGGTGAGGCCGGAGCGGCTGGTTTATTGACCCTAGCCAGCCACTGCCCGCGCCACAAAACTAAAAAGCGATGCCAAGGCACCGCTTTTTGCTATTAAAATAATAGCTTCAGGGGCATGTAATTCAATCGCCTGAAGCCGTTTTGGTCCAAATTTACACAGGGACAGCCACTCGATCGGCTACTGCAGCGCCGCTAGGCGCACCGGTCGCCACCACGGGCATGCGAATCAGGTGGTCAAAGGCGCTCAGCGCTGCCTTCGAGCCATCGCCCGCTGCAATCACGATCTGCTTGAAAGGCACGGTGGTGCAATCGCCCGCCGCAAACACGCCGGGGATGTTGGTGCGACCGTGCGAATCAACAATGATTTCGCCAAAGCGCGACAGCTCCACCGTGCCCTTGAGCCATTCGGTATTGGGCACCAGGCCGATCTGCACGAACACGCCCTCCAGCGCTACTGTGTGCTCCACGTTGGTTGCGCGGTCCTTGTACTTGAGGCCATTGACCTTTCCATCAGCGCCGGTGATTTCGGTGGTCTGCGCGTTGGTGTGAATGGTCACGTTGGGCAGGCTCTTGAGCTTGTTGACCAGCACGGCGTCGGCCTTGAGCTGGTCCGCAAATTCGATGAGCGTGACGTGGGCCACGACGCCAGCGAGGTCAATCGCGGCTTCGACACCGCTGTTGCCGCCGCCGATGACCGACACGCGCTTGCCCTTGAACAGCGGGCCGTCGCAGTGCGGGCAGTAGGCCACGCCCTTGTTTTTGTACTCGGCTTCGCCGGGCACGTTCACGTTGCGCCAGCGGGCGCCGGTGGACAGGATCACCGTCTTGGCCTTGAGCGAGCCGCCGTTGGCCAGCTGCACTTCAATCAAGCCGCCGGGCTGCGCAGCAGGAATAAGCTTGTCGGCGCGCTGCAGGTTCATGATGTCCACGCCATAGGCACGGGTGTGGGCTTCGAGCGCGGCGGCGAACTTGGGGCCGTCGGTTTCGAGCACCGAGATGTAGTTCTCGATGGCCAGCGTGTCATTCACCTGGCCGCCAAAGCGCTCGGCCGCCACACCGGTGCGGATGCCCTTGCGGGCGGCGTACACGGCGGCTGCGGCACCTGCGGGGCCACCACCGACGATGAGCACGTCGTACGGGTCCTTGGCGCTCAGCTTGGCCGCTTCGCGGGCGGCAGAACCGGTGTCGAGCTTGGCGACGATTTCTTCAATGGTCATGCGGCCGGAGCCGAACACCTGGCCATTGAGGAACACCATGGGCACGGCCATGATTACGCGCTCGGTCACTTCCTGCTGGAAGGCGCCGCCTTCGATGACGGTGGTCTTGATCTTCGGGTTGACGACGGCCATGAGCGACAGTGCCTGCACCACGTCCGGGCAGTTGTGGCAGGTCAGGCTCATGTAGACCTCGAAGTTGAAGTCGCCATCCAGGGCCTTGATGGAATCAATTACGTCCTGCTCGACCTTGGGCGGGTGACCACCCGTCCAAAGCAGGGCCAGCACCAGCGAAGTGAACTCATGGCCCAGCGGCAGGCCGGCAAAGCGCAGGCTGTTGGTGGCGCCCACGCGCTGCAGGCTGAAGGATGGCTTGCGCGCATCGTTGCCGTCGGTGCGCAGGGTGATCTTGTCGCTGCGCAGGGACTGGATGGTCGTCAGCAGCTCGCGCATGTCGCGCGCCGTCTCGCTGTCGTCCAGGGAAGCCACCAGCTCAAACGGCTGCTGCACACGCTCCAGGTAGGCGGCGAGTTGGGTCTTGAGTTGTTCGTCGAGCATGGTGGTGTCCTTTGAAATTCGAGTTGTGGTGTCTGGGAGGTTGATGCCAAACGGGCTGCAGTTCAAGCCTGCTGGTCAACGTCCGGGCGTAAAAAAGCCGGACGGCATGGCGCATTGGCGCCATGACGCTGTCCGGCTTTGGGGGAGCCGTGGATTAGATCTTGCCGACCAGGTCCAGCGAAGGCGTCAGGGTCTTGGCGCCTTCCTTCCACTTGGCTGGGCAGACCTGGCCAGGGTTGGCGGCGGTGAACTGGGCAGCCTTCAGCTTGCGCAGGGTTTCCGACACGTCGCGGGCGATTTCGTTGGAGTGGATTTCCAGGGTTTTGATCACGCCATCGGGGTTGATCACGAACGTGCCACGCAGTGCCAGGCCTTCTTCAGGGATGTGCACGCCGAAGGCGTTGGTCAGCTGGTGCGTTGGGTCGCCGACCAGAGGGAACTTGGCCTTGCCGACGGCGTCGGAAGTTTCGTGCCACACCTTGTGCGAGAAGTGGGTGTCGGTCGTCACGATGTAGACCTCGGCACCGGCCTTCTGGAACTCAGCGTAGTTGTCGGCAGCGTCTTCGATTTCGGTGGGGCAGTTGAAGGTGAACGCTGCGGGCATGAAGATCAGCACGGACCACTTGCCCTTGAGGGACTGCTCGGTCACTTCGATGAATTCACCCTTGCCGCCACGGTTGACGAAAGCGGTGGTCTTGAAGGGCTGAACTTGCGTATTGATCAGGGACATTGCTGTTTCCTTAGTGGTTGGTTGACTGAACAGGACTGAAGTTTAGGCATTTCCAAGCCATCAATCCAATTAATTGATTGCATTGAATCAATTGCCAATTACTATACAACGCCCACTGTGGCCTTCCCATGACAACCCTGGTGGGCCACGGGGAACACAGCCTGTGAACGCGAACGCCTCTCAGCATCACACGCAGCCCGCACGCTGCAGCAGGGGCTTGCCTTGCGCTGCTTGATGCGGGTCACGACAATCAGCGCCGAATTCACACATTACAAGGAGTCCCCATGAAAGGTGACGCACAGGTCATTGGCCATCTGCAGGCCCAGCTCAAGAACGAACTCACGGCCATCAACCAGTACTTCCTGCACTACCGCATGCTCAAGCACTGGGGCTTCGATAAGTTGGCCAAGAAGGAGTATTCGGAATCCATCGGCGAGATGAAACATGCCGACTGGCTGATGGACCGCATCTTCACGCTGGACGGCCTGCCCAACCTGCAGGACCTGGCCAAGATCCAAGTGGGCGAAGACGTGCCGGAGATCCTGGCCTGCGACCTGCGCGCCGAGCAGGGCGCCCAAGCCACCATCAAGGAGGGCATTGCCCACTGCGAAAGCGTGCGTGACTATGTATCGCGCGACCTCTTGCAAAAGATCCTGGACGACACTGAAGAGCACATCGACTTCCTCGAAACCCAGATCGACCTGATCGGCAAAGTGGGCCTGCAAAATTACCTGCAGTCGCAGATGGGCGAGATCGAGTGAGCCAATGAGTGACTGATGGGTGCCCCGACATGGGCCACCCTCTGACCTCCCCACGGGCTTCGGCCCGTTTTTTTTCGCCTGTGCAGGCGTGAACTGCGCACACTCTGTTGCAACTGCACATCAAACCTCGCAGTTTCTTCATCAGTTAATGCGAATGATTTGCAACCACATTAAAATGGCAGCCGATCATCCCCTACCGCGTCCTGCGCACTGACTCGCGTTGCAGTGCGCATGAGCAGGCAAGTACCTGCTCCCGCAGGGCGATGACTTCACCTGGAAGCCAGCCAGCCGGTGACCCGCATCACCGGCAACAGCCAGCGTTTGGTTTGTTCACCCATCCAACGACTGGAGCCCTTGCCCATGCTGCGCAGCCTTGCCCGCCTCTGCCCTTCGGAGGCGCTGTCCCCCCCTGATCGCCCAGTCACTGCGCCGATGGTCTCGCAGCCATGAAGACCCCTCGCGTCGATGGACGCTACCGGCTGGCCATCACCTCGCGTGCCGTGGCCGCAATAGGGGGCGGCTATGCGCTGGCCGCCGGTTTCACTGCGGCGCTGTCGCTGCTGCTGGCGCAGTGCATGCCACGGGTGGAAGCCGTGCTCACGGCCACCATGTTGTCGTGGGTGGTGTATGCCATCGCCGCAGGCTGGGCCTTTTATGCACGCACCGCCTGGGGCGCGTGGGGTGGCACGCTGCTGCCCGCAATGGTGCTGGGCGCATGCGCCACGGCACCTCAATGGATGAGGGCCGCCGCATGACCCGCATCACGGCCCCTGCATGCCAGCCAGTCGATCGGGCATCTGCAAGCACCGCTTCTGAACAAGCCCGCAAAGCCAAACCACCCAAGGCGCCCAACGACCGCGAGGGCTTTCGCCAGGCCATGTCGTGGCTGCACACCTGGGCGGGGCTCATCCTGGGCTGGCTGCTGTTTGCGATCTTCCTCACCGGCACGCTGTCGTTCTTCAAGAACGAGTTCAACCTGTGGATGCGCCCCGAGATGCATGGCCTGCAGCCGGTGGATGCCACCGAACCGCAGGTTGCGCAAACGGCGCAGAGGGCCCTGGACGCGCTGGTGCGCAAGGTGCCCAACGTCACGCAGTGGATCATGCACCTGCCCGACGACCGCGACCCCGCCGTCAACATCCTGTGGCGCGACACGGGCAATGGCCGCTTCGAAACGCTGCGCATGCACCCGCAGACCGGCGAGGCCATCGACACCCGCCAGACCATGGGGGGCGACTTCTTCTACCGCTTTCACTTCGAGTTGCGCACCGCGCAAAAGGGCCGCTGGACCTTGCAGGGCCGCTGGGTGGTGGGCGTGGCCACCATGCTGATGTTTGTGGCGCTGATCTCGGGGGTGATCACGCACCGCCGCATCTTCAAGGACTTCTTTACCTTCCGCCCCACCAAGGGCGGGCAGCGTGCCTGGCTGGACGCGCACAACGTCACCGGCGTGCTGGTGCTGCCGTTCTACCTGATGATCACCTTCAGCGGGCTGATGATCTTCCACACGCTGTACATGCCTGCGGGCATTGCAACGGCCTACCAGGGGGAGAAAGGCGTGGACTCCAACGCGTACTTTGCCGACCTGCAGGGCGAGAAGGCCGAAAGCCGCCCCCGGCGCGGCCCCGGCGACAAGGTGGAGCCCCTGCCCGCCATCGCCCTGCCGCCCATCCTGGCCGAGGCCCGCACCCGCTGGGACGGCGGGCGCATTGGCAGCGTGCAGGCACGCCGCGATGCCAAGGGCCGCGCCGTGGTCGAAGTCACCCGCCACGAGGGCGACCGCCTGCAATACCGCCCGCCGCGCCTGCTGTTTGATGCCCCCACCGGCCAGTGGCTGGACCAGGCCGATGCCACCGGCCCTGCCGTCAAGACCTACGGCGTGCTGTACGGCCTGCACATGGCGCGGTTTGCCGATGTGGGCCTGCGCTGGGCGCTGTTTGGTTTTGGTGTGCTGGGCAGCCTGATGATTGCCACCGGCATGGTGCTGTGGTCGGTCAAGCGCAGCGCCAAGTCGCAGACACAAGCCAACCGCAAAGGGGCAGCAGCCAACACAGACGCCGTCACAAAGGCGCCTTTTGGCGAGCGCTTGGTGGCGGCCATCAACATCGCCACGCTGGCGGGGCTGCCGCTGGCCTGCGGCGTGTACATCGCCTCCAACCGCCTGGTCCCGCTGAACTTGGAGGGCCGGGCCGATGTGGAGTTGGCCTGGTTCTTCAGCGCCTGGGGCCTGACCTTGCTGTGGGCGCTGGCCTGCGCCGTGGTGCGGCCCAGCCGCATGGGCTGGTCGGTGCCGCTGGGCGCTGCGGGGCTGGCGTGGGCGCTGCTGCCGGTCATCAATGCGCTGACCACCCACACCCACCTCGGCATCACGCTGCCTGCAGGCGAGTGGGTGTGGGCCAGCATGGACCTGGCCTTCCTGGCCACCGGGCTGCTGCTGGGCTGGCTGTCGTGGCGCCTGCGCCCGGGCCGTTTGCCCCGGGGCACCACCACAGCGGCCAAGGCGCCCCGCGCGGCCCCAGCGGCAGCTTTGCCCGCTGCGCCCGATGTGTCTGTTTCAACGTCGGGGGCCTGAGCACCATGTCCGCTTTTCTGCTGTGTTTTGCGGCCTGGTCGGCCATTGCGCTGGGCATGGACCGCCACCACGAAGACGCCACAGACCGCGAAGGTGCGGCCCGCCGCCTGCAACAGCTGCGCCGCGCCGGATGGCTGCTGCTGTTGCTGTCGCTGTGGCTGGCCGCACACCCCGCCGATGGTGTGCCTGCCTCGCTGGGCGTGACCACATGGACGGTGGCCCTGTCGGTGGCCGCTGTGGCCGTGACGGCCGCCGTGACCTGGCAGCCCCGGCGCACACCGCTGCTGGCAGGGATGGCCCTGGTGGCCGGCCTCGGCGCCTGGGCCTGGGGGTGGTAAAGGCGAGGGATGCAGCGGCCCTGCGGGCTCGTCGCTCCTTCTGATCCACCGCCCTCCTCAGCTTCCTTTTCTCCCGCTCTCCGCACCCCTCCCAGCCACGGCCCCAAAGGCCCACGCCAGGCCCGGTGCCTGCGGAGCCGTTTTCCACCGCGTTGCGCACACACCAAGGACAACCTATGCACGCACCTTTGCACCGCTCCTTCCGCCGTTCTCTCGGCCGCTCCTATGCCCTGCACCCGCTGGCTGCAGCCGTTCTTGCCGCCTTCTGCGGCACCGCGCTGGCACAAACCCCAGCGCCTGCCGCCCCCACCCAGACGCTGGGCGAGGTCACCGTGCAGTCCACCAGCGACGATGACGGCTATTCGCCCGCCGCCAGCACCTCGGCCACCAAAGGCAGCGCGCCGCTGCGCGACGTACCCCAGGCCGTGAACGTGGTGCCCGAGCAGCTGCTGCGCGACCAGGGCGCGCGCTCGATGGAAGACGCGCTGCGCAACGTGCCCGGCGTGGCCATGAGCCACGGCGACGGGCAGCGCGACCAGGTGGTGATCCGGGGCTTTACCGCGATTGCCGACCAGTTTGTGGACGGCGTGCGCGACGACGCGCTGTACTTCCGCGATCTGGCCGACATAGAACGCATCGAAGTGCTCAAGGGCCCGGCCGCCGTGTTGTACGGGCGCGGATCGTCGGGCGGGCTCATCAACCGCGTGACCAAGAAGCCCAAGTTTGGCGAGACCTCGGGCGAGGCGTCGCTCGGTCTGGGTAGCTTTGATTACCGCCGCGCCACGGCCGACGTGAACGTGGGCATCAGCGACACCGCAGCCTTACGCATCAATGCCGCCGTGGAAGACTCGGGCAGCTACCGCGACCAGCAGTTCGTCAAGCGCCACAACTTCGCGCCCTCGCTCGCGCTCAAGCTCGCCGCGCAGACCGACCTGCTGCTGCAGTACACCAACGCACGCGACAAGCGTCTCACGGACTTCGGTATCCCCGCGCTGAATGGTCGCCCAGTCAACGTGCCCGCCAGCACCTACTACGGCTCCAGCAACGCGGCGCAGGACGACACCACCACCAGCACCATGCAGTCGTTCGCGGCCACACTCAACCACCGTTTCAACGACGACTGGTCGGTGCGCAACGTCACGCGCCTGTACGACTACACGCTGGACCGCTACAACACCCTGCCCGGCGGCACCACCAACCCCGTGGACATGACCGTGGGCCGCACGCGCTCGTTCATCCTGCGCGACGAAAAAGGCTTTTTCAACCAGACCGACCTGACCTGGCGCAACCAGCTGGGCGGCTTGAAGCAAGAGTGGCTGATGGGCGTGGAACTGGGCCAGCAGAAGAAGCGCGCCGAGTCCGTATCGGGCGGCGCGGACCGCGTGCCCCTCCTCAACCCCGGCAACCGCCCCGCCCCGGCCATCCCGGCAGCCAGCTACAACGCCGACAGCGCCATCCCCAGCCACACCACGCAGGACACGGCCGCGCTGTACTGGCAAAACCAGATCACGCTCGCCCCCCAATGGAAGGCGCTGGTGGGCGCTCGCTACGACGTGTTCGGGCAAGAGACCACGTTCGACCGCAAGCTCGCCACGCTCTCGCGCACCGACAAAAAGTTCAGCCCCCGCGCAGGCCTGGTGTGGCAGCCCAGCGATACCGTGTCGTACTACGTGTCGTACAGCAAGTCGTTCCAGCCCTCGGCCGAGACCTTTGCGCTCGCCGCCAACACCACCGGCGCCGAGCCCGAGATCACCGAGAACAAGGAAATCGGCGTGAAGCTCGACCTGCTCGATGGCCGCATGAACGTGACCGGCGCGCTCTTCAACCTGGAGCGCACCAACATCAAGAACACCGACCCGACCAACCCCTCGCGCCAGATCAACGTGGGCACCCAGCGCACCAACGGGCTGGAACTGACCGCCAACGGCCGCCTGCCCGGCCGCTGGGACATGAGCGCAAGCTACGCCTGGCTGGACGGCCGCATGACGAAATCACTGGCCACCACCACCTCCACCCAGTTGCCCACCGCTGCCATCGCGGCCCAGGGCAAGGTGCCCGCGCTCACGCCTCGCAACTCCGCCTTCCTCTGGGCCATGAAGGACCTGGGCCACGGCCTGCGCGTGGGCGGCGGCGTGAACTACGTGGGCGCGCGCTTCACCTCGCTGACCAACCTGGTCACCCTGCCCGGCTACACCACGGTGGACGCCGCCCTGCAGTACACGCTGGGCCAGTGGGATGTGGACGTGAACATCAAGAACCTGGCCAACCGCAAGTACTACGTGTCGGCCCACGGGAGCAACGACAACCTGATCCTGCCCGGCTCGCCGCGTGCGGTGCAGGTGACGTTGCGGACGCGGTTCTGAGGCCCAAGTGAACGGCGGAAGTGAGCCAAGGGCCCCAGTTTCAAAGGAATGTGGCCTCTTCCGCCGGATGCCCAAAACCGGCGCTCCATCGGCCGCAACCGCGTGCTGGAACAGGGCGTGGCTGTCATCAACCCCCACTGCGGGCTCTTGCGGCGAACCCGCTGGGCATCACGGAGGTGTCACGCCCATCTTGTGCACCTTGAAGCTTTCATCCAGGTAGACCGATGACCCCGTCATGCCATAGCCTTCGCAGACGAACCCATTCAAAGGAAGCACACCCGGACCACCAACGATCCGGCCTCGGGCCTCCTTGTACTTCTTGCCAGCACGCCGCGAATCAATGGTGGCGTTGGTCAGGTAGTTGAGGCTCACGCGGTGGGAGGCATTGCTGGAATAGTCTTCATCGTCCTGCTGCTCGCCGATGTGTTCCAGGTCTTTGATCTTGGCGTTGTAGCGGAACTGCAGCGTGAAGCCCGAGAACCGGGCGGCGTCTGCGTAGTAGACCGCCTGAACGAACAATGAATTGCTCTTGATTTCCAGGTTGTAGAACTTGCAGGGGTGGCAGAACTCGCCGGACGTTGAGAGCACCTGATAGCTGCCATCCGCCCTCCCGGTCAGGACAAGCAACCGCTCCTCTCGCTGGCCTTCTCCCTTGTGCTTTGTCAGCAACAGGGCCAGGTCAGGAATGCCATCGCCGTTCAAGTCGCCTTCTGCAGTGGTCCAGACAAAATCGGGATGCCGAAACTCGGGGGGTATTGCAAGCCGTGCCTTTTGCTCCGCAGAGGTGCTTTCGTCTGCGGCGCGCACGTTGCCCGTACACAAAATCGCCACCACAGCGAGCCATGGCAAGGCCGTCCGGTACAAAGCCCCCATGCCTCTCGCAGATGCGTGCGCAACGGCCTGAACGGCGCCGAATATCGTGGACACGGAACTCTCCTGCAAGCGGCTTGCAGCCGGGGGATAAAGCCCATGCAAGGGTCGCAAACGCGGGTGTGAATGTCTGCAAAACCAGCACGCTGGGGCGACGGCACTATAGCCTGCAGGCGCCCACCCCGCCCCGTGCCCACAGCCCCCTGCGCGCAAAGCCTCCCCTTCTTCACAGTGTCCGATCGACCGCAGGCCGCAGCGATTTCGCAACATCCTTATCCCCACACACACCATCACGAATACAAACAATTCCCATTTGCAATGTAAAATTGGATTTCCGCCAGCCATAGCCCTTGCCGCGAGCCTTTTCACGGGCCTCCCGGCTGCAGCCAGCACCCACCGTCTTCCGATGTTTCCGGGTTGTCTGGCTTGATGAATCACTTGTTCGCCCTTTCTGTAGCGACAGCGCGCCCCGTGCCGTGGGTGACGTTGGCGGTGGTGCGACTGCCCGACGGCCCTTACCACCCCACGCCCACGCCCACGCCCACGCCATGCTGAGCCCCACCGCCCTGCGCCGCTGGAGCTGGACCCACAAGTGGTCCAGCCTGGTGTGCACCGTCTTCATGCTGCTGCTGTGCATCACCGGCCTGCCGCTGATCTTTCACCACGAAATTGGCCACCTGCTAGGCACCGAGGTCGAGGCGCCCGCCATGCCCGCCAACACGCCGCGCGCCAGCCTGGACCAGGTGCTGGCCACGGCAAAAGCGCTGCACCCGGACCGGGTGGTGCAGTTCGCATCACACGCCGAGGACGATGACAACGTGTGGTTCGTCACGCTCACGCCCACCCCGGCGCCCACCGATGACTTCCGATCCGTGGCGGTGGACGCGCGCACGGCGCAGGTGCTGGCGCAGCCCCGGTTTGACGAAGGCTTCATGTACGTGATGTTCAAGCTGCATGTGGACCTGTTCGCGGGGCTGCCGGGCAAGCTGTTTCTGGGCTTCATGGGCTTGTTGCTGCTGGTGGCCATCGTCACGGGCGTGGTGCTGTATGCGCCGTTCATGCGCAAGCTGGCGTTTGGCGAGGTGCGGCGCGATCGGTCCACGCGGGTGAAGTGGCTCGACCTGCACAACCTGCTGGGCATCGTCACGCTGGTGTGGGCGTTTGTCGTGGGCGGCACGGGCATGATCAATACGTGGGCCGACCTACTTATCAAGTACTGGCAGCACGACCAGCTCTCGGTGCTGCTCAAGCCCTATGAGGGACAGCCCATCGTGCCCGCCGCCGAGCGCGGGCCGCTGCAGCAGGCGCTGGAGGCGGCGCAGGCCCAGGCGCCGGGCACCAAGCTGTCGTTCATTGCGTTCCCGGGCACGGCGTTCTCCAGCCCGCACCACAACACGTTTTTCCTGCGCGGCAACGAGCCGCTGACCTCCAAGCTGCTCCAGCCGGTGCTGGTGGATGCACGCACGGCGCAGGTCACCGCATCGCCCCAGCTGCCTTGGTACCTGACGGCGCTGCTGGTGTCGCAGCCGCTGCACTTTGGCGACTACGGCGGCATGCCGATGAAGATCCTGTGGGCGCTGCTCGACATTGCCACCATCGTGGTGCTGGGCAGCGGGCTGTATCTATGGCTGCGCAAGGGCGTGCAGGCGGCAAGCCCCGCAACACCCACCGCAGGCAGCGCCACGGGCGGTTTTGCAGGCAGCGCTTTGCCCACATCGGGTGCTGCGCGCTCCACCGAGGGGGCCACATGAAAAAGCACCGCCCTTTCTGGGCCCTGTGGGGCGGGCCCATCGTGATGGGTGTGCTCACCACCACCGGCTTGATCACGGCGCTGGTGTCCGACACCTGGGGCGACTGGTGGTCGTGGGTGGGGCTGGGCATCCCCGTCGCGGTGATGTGCTGGTACGGCCGGCCGCGCGCACCAGGGCCGACGCCCCAAGCGCAGAGCCAGCGCTCAGGCGTGGAGTGGTGAGCAGTTTCTGGCGGCCGGCATGACGACGGCATGACGACGGCGTGACGACCTCATGACGGCCGCTGAAGCGGCTCTCATGCCCCCCGTCTGCGCTGTCGCCCGGTGTGAGCCGAGCGCTGCAACGTTCAGATCAAAAAGCCACCCAGCGCTCATCCATCAAGCGCAGGCAGCTATCAAAAAGTGAGCTTCACTGCACCCACCCTTGCGGTGGTGCAGCGGGCTGCGCGCTGCGTTTGGAGCAGCGCTCCGGAATCCCAAACCAAAGAGAGGAAATACCCATGTCCATGTCTTGCTTTCCCACCTCCCCACGCCCTTGGCTGGCTGCCATGCTGGCCATTGCCGGCGTATGTGACCTGGCCCCTGCCCACGCCCACCAGGTGTGGCTGGAGAACGCCGGGGGCCAGGCGCGCCTGCACTTTGGCGAGTTCAACGACAACCTGCGCGAGACATCGCCTGGCCGGCTCGACCAGTTCAAGGGCGTGCCCCTGCTGGAACAACAACGCACCGGCGCCCCGGCGCAGCGCGTGGACGGCCAACTGGGCAAGGATGCCTTCGTCTACGCCACCACCGGCAGCCCAGACACGCTGTTTGCAACGCCTACCTACCCCGTGATCGACCGCAGCAAGCGCAACCTGCCCGCGATGTACTGGCAGCCCGCCGCCCGCTGGGTGGCCAGCCTGGCCAAGCCCGTGGCCCCCACCGCAGCGCTGGACCTGGTGCCCACCGGCAAGCCGGGTGAGCTGAAGGTGGTCTACCAGGGCGCCCCCTTGCCCAAGGCCAAGGTGCAGCTGGCTGCACCCTCGGGCTGGACGCGCGAGGCCGAGGCGGGTGAAGACGGCACGGTGACCTTCGTCACCCCCTGGAAGGGCCAGTACGTGGCCGAGGTGAAGCACAGCGACAAGACGCCGGGCGAGGCGCACGGCGCGCCGTACGGCGAGGCCAGCTACGTGACGACGCTGAGCTTTGTGCTGGCCGAGGGCATGCCCTCGCCGTCGTTGCCGCCAGCGGCCACGCCCGCACCCGCTGGTCGCTGATCAGCGCCCATTTCAAGCAATTCAAGCAAAACCGGCCGCTTGCGCTAGTCGAACATGCCCAAGCAGCTATCAAATCAATAGCAAATCATGCTTCCTTTCCCATCCCGTTCGCGCGCATGCCGCGCGCCGCGCACCGCCGTCGCACAGGCCGCCCTGTTGGTGCTGTGCAGTGCCGCTGCCCAGGCGCAGACCACCACCGTCCCATCGCCCACTGCCGAGGTCACACTGGCCCCCGTCACCGTGTCTTCGGGCGCGGAGCAAGAGAACCCGACGGCCCCCGTCACCGGCTTTGTGGCCCAGCGTGCGCTCAGCGCCACCAAGACCGACACGCCACTCATCGAAACCCCGCAAGCCATCAGCGTGGTCACCCGCGACCAGATGGAGGCGCAGGGCGTGCAGACGCTGCGGCAGGTGACGGCGTACACCGCAGGCGCTGTGTCCAACTACTTTGACAGCCGCGTGGACAGCTTCGCCGCGCGCGGCGGCACCGTGTCGCAATACCAGGACGGCCTGCTGCGCACCTATGGCACCTACAACACCAGCCGGCCAGACCCCTACACGCTGGAGCGCGTGGAGTTTCTGCGTGGCCCCACCTCCGTGCTGTACGGCCAGGGCAGCGTGGGCGGCGTGCTCAACCCGAGAGCGTGACTACGACCTGTCTGGGGTCGCGTTGGAGTGCAATCGGGATGAGTGGATGCTTCGGGTGCGCCGCATGGGCTCATGCCCATGCAAGCGGCCGGGGCGTCCAATCGCCCGATTTCACTCCAACCCTTCGGGCAAGTGCCTTGCCGGGCGGTCTGCGGCGTTGCGGCGCTTGTGGATAGCCGAGCTATCCACTGCGCACCGCGCCTTGCATCCCATCCCGGCAAGGCATTTGCGCGCCCCCGGACAGGTCGTAGTCACGCTCTTTGCAAGCGCCCGCAGGCCGACACCCTGCGCGAGGTGCAGGTGCAGCTGGGCAACAACGCACGCAAGCAGATCGCCGCCGACCTGACGGGCGCGCTCGACCAGGACGGCCAGTGGCTCTATCGCCTGGTGGCCGTGGGCCGCGACAGCGGCACGCAGGTGGACCATGTGGACGACAACCGCGTGGTGTTTGCGCCATCGCTCACCTGGAAACCCAATGCCGACACGTCGCTCACGCTGCAGGCGCTGCACCAGAAGGACCAAAGCGGCTCGCTCATCGGCTTCTTCCCGTGGCAAGGCACGCAGCTGCCCAGCCAGTACGGCCAGATTCCGCGCAACACCTTCATCAGCGAGCCGGGCTGGGATGCGTACGACACCCGCAACAACTCCTGGGGCTACCTGTTCAGCCACCGCCTGAACAGCGACTGGACCGTGCGCCAGAACCTGCGCCGCACCGTGAGCGAGGTGGACTACCGCACCATCTACACCAGCTTCACCACCAACGCTGCCACGGGCCGCCCTGCGCGCCCGGTGTTCAACAGCGACAACCGCACGCTGGTACGCGACGCGGTGTGGAACCTCAACACCGGCCGCATGCTGCTCATCGACACGCAGCTCGAAGGCAAGCTGCAGGCGGGCAGTACCGCGCACACAGTGCTCGCAGGCCTGGACGTGCAGCGCAACCACACCGGCCAGCAGGCATGGCGCGCGGTGGCGTCGTCCATCGATGTGTACAACCCGGTGTACGGCAACTTCACGCCACCCACTGCGGCGCAGCTGGTGCGCCAGCCCAGCGTGGTGCAAAAGCAGCTGGGGTTCTACGCGCAAGACCAGATCCAATGGGGCCGCTGGACGGCCACGCTGGGCCTGCGCCACGACAGTGCGCAGACCGATACCGAAGGCCGCCCTGCCGCTGCCGTGGACGACAAAGCCTGGACCAAACGTGCGGGCGTGACGTACCAGATGGACGGCGGCTGGGCGCCGTATGTGGGCTATTCCGAATCGTTCCAGCCCCTGGGCGGGCTTGACGCGTACGGCACCCCTTACAAGCCGCAGCGCGGTGAACAGTGGGAGGCGGGTGTGAAGTGGCAGCCGCCGGGCCAGGGCATCAGCGCGTTTGCCGCTGTGTACACCCTGCGCGAAAAGAACCGCAAGACCACCGACCCCAGCAACCCGCTCAACAGCCTGCAGATCGGCGAAGTGAAGGTCAACGGCTTCGAGGCCGAAGTGCAGGCCAGCCTGGCGCGCCAGTGGGACTTTACGCTGGCCTACGCCTTCACCGACGCCCAGATCAGCCGCAGCAACGCAGGAGACCAGGGCCAGGCCGTGGCCGGCGTGCCCCGGCACACTGCATCGGCCTGGCTGAGCCACCGCTTTGCAGCGCAGGGGCGTGGCGGCTGGGTGGTGGGCGCGGGCGTGCGCTACACCGGCTCGCAGTGGACGGGCACCAGCGCCATCACCACCCCGGCGGCCACCCTGGCCGATGCCATGGTGGCCTACGACGCTGGCGACTGGCGCGTGGCCTTCAACGTGGTGAACCTGACCGACAAGGTGCATATCACCCAGTGCCTGGCACGCGGGGACTGCTTTTACGGACAGGCGCGCACCTACACGCTGACCTCGACGTACCGGTTCTAAGTCCCGGTTCTAGGCGCCGGTTGGCGATCCCACAAGGGATAGTCAAGGGATTGCCGCCACGCCACAAGCTGCCGTGCAGGGCTCGCACGGCGGCAGTGGCCTGTACGCAGCGCCACGCCGGTGCCAGCCCGCGCGGGGCTTGCACCACATTCGCGACCTTCCAAGGGGCTCCAAGGGACTCAAAGGGGCTCCGGGCTCCACCCGAAGTTGGGTTCTGGCGCGCCATACCAGAACCATGTTGCGCCGCAACGACATTTGGATGACAAAAAGGTGTTTACCCCGCTGGCGGCCAATCACGGCGGCCAGTAGCATCCCCCTCCGTTGCAAAGTGCAACGATCACATCACCACAGGCATCAAACTTGCTTGTAGCGGCGGCCCGAAGGCATCACCCCTGTGCGTTTTTGGCCGGTGATTATTTGTCGTCAAACAAAATTTGATTTAAGGAACCTCGCGAATGAAAACATTGAACCGCTGCGCCCTCGCCGCGCTGGCCCTGGTGGGTACGTCTGCTGCCTTTGCACAGAGCAGCGTCACCCTGTACGGCCGGGTCAACACGACCTTCGAACACCAAAAAGACGGCGATGTCTCCAAGACCGGTCTGTTCAACAACTCCTCCCGCTTCGGCTTCAAGGGCCAGGAAGACCTGGGCGGCGGCCTTATGGCTGGCTTCCAACTGGAAAGCGGCTTTGACTCCAGCTCCGGCGCTTCCGACTCGCGCGGTATTTTTGCCCGCCAGAGCGAAGTGAACCTGTCCGGCGGCTTCGGCATGGTACGCCTGGGCAACTTCACGTCCGAGTCGTACTACGCCACGGCCGACTTCATCAGCAACCACAACCACGACACCGGCTCGTCGGCTGACGCCCTGTACGCCTACCCCGCCCGTGACGTGAACAAGATCGCTTACCGCACCCCCAGCCTGGGCGGCGCAACGTTCGAAGCCGGCTGGGCCCAGCACGAGCAGCCCAGCGGCACCGGCGGCAAGAACAGCCTAGACCTGGCTGCCAACTACGAAATCGGCAAGTTGGGCCTGGGCGCTGGTTACTCCAAGCTGGGCGACCAGAACCAGTTCGCAGTGCGCGCTTCGTACTCCACCGGTCCTTTCGTGATGGGCGCCTACGTGCAACGCGACAAGAACGTGTTCATCGCCAACGGCGGCAACCGCACCAACCTGCGCCTGTCGGCCGCCTACATCATGGGTGTGTCCGAGTTCCACGTGAACGTGGGCCGTGCTGGCAACTACTCCAACGTGTCCAACAGCGCCGCCACCCAGTACACACTGGGCTACAACTACAACCTGAGCAAGCGCACCAAGATCTACACGTACTACACCCGCATCAACAACAGCCAGGCAGCCACCTACGGCGTGTCGGCTCCGGGTAACGACTTCAGCTCCTTCGCCGTGGGCGTGCGCCACAACTTCTGATAGCGCCCCACACGCTGCTGCCCTGACTGGTGGGAGGGCAGACACACAGCCAATTACCCCGCACTCCTTTTTTTGGGAGTGCGGGGTTTTTTATGCCTGCTACCGGTTGGAAAAGGCACACAGCCCTTGGGCGGACGCGGCGCCGACCACCCAACCCGGCGCCCCCCACAGGGCCGTTCAGCCACTGCAAACCCAGCCCCGCCCACAGGCTTTTGCAGCGGCCGATACTCTGCGCCACACAGGCCCGGCAATGGCTGCCTGGCTGTGAAACGGGGAGCACAGGACCATGCCAACACCGCGCCACGCAGTCATCGCCACCCTGGCGTTCTGGGCCCTGGCCGCATCTGCCCAGACCCCAGCGCCCGTGGTGCTGGACGACCTGCACGGCCTGCGCATCGACAAGACCGAAGTCACCATCGCCCAGTTTGCGCGCTACGCGCGGGCCACCGGCACCACCACCCGTGCCGAGCGCGAAGGCGGCGGTTTTGAATACGTGGGCGGCTGGCAGCGCCGCGCGGGCTGGACCTGGCAGCGCCCCGACGGCTCACCGCCCGACACCGACCAGTTGCCCGCCGTGCACCTCACCCACACCGAGGCCCAGGCGTACTGCCAATGGGCCGGCGGCCGCCTGCCCACCGCCGCCGAGTGGCGCACCGCCGGCTTTACCGAGCTGCGCAGCCAACCACCCACGCCCTGGGTGCGTGGCACCACCTACCCCTGGACCACGGGCCACAGCCCGCAGGGCGCCAACACCAGCGACCCCGACCCCTGGCCCCGCGCCGCGCCCGTCAACGCCACTGTGGCCGGAGTGAACGGCCTGCACGACATGGGCGCCAATGTGTGGGAATGGGCGGCCGATGCGCGTGGCGACGAGCGGCGCACGATGGGCGGATCCTGGTGGTATCCCGCCTCGCAAATGCGCGCGGATGTCGAGGCCTGGAAGCCTGCGGACTTCTATGCGGTGTACATCGGCTTTCGCTGCGTGTACGACCCGGTGAAACAGCGCTGAGAACCCGTACTGTGCGGGTGCGAACTCAGTGCCCGCCGAACCTCGCTACCTGCCGCAGCCCGCCCGTCAGGCCCCACAGCGATACGCACCAGCCGTCACACCCCTCAGACACCACAAGGCCCGGCAGGTCGTTGCCGTCGATGTCCACGTAGCTGTCGGGCTTGCCGGGCACCTCGCCCATGTAGGCATAGCCGCTACTGCCACGCACAAAAACATGGTGCCGCTGGGCTCCGTAAAAAGCGTCCGGGTCGCGCACCACCCTGCCAGGCACCACCACGGTGGTGCGTGCGCCCTGGGGCTGCTGAATCGTGCGTGCAGCACCCCATTGGAGCTGGCGGCGCAGCGCGCCAAACCGGCGGTCGTCCGACTGCACGAACGACTGCAGTGCGACAAGCTGCTCGGCGTCGGGTTTGGCAACCAGCCACTGGGGCGTGCGCGGCGGCGTGAGGGCGAAGAGCCGGTACTGCGGGTTGTCTGTCCGGGGCCTGGGCCCCTGCACGGTCAGGGCTGCGGCGTAGGGTTCTTCCTGCCCGGCAGACTTCGGCGGCAGTTCTGCCTTGCACTGGAATCGGGTGCCTGATTGCATCGCAAATACCGGCGTACCGGCATTGCAGTGCCGCACCAGTTGCTGCAGGTGCGCTGGGTTCTCAAAGTGTGCCCACACCGGGCCATCGTCAGGCGACAGCCAGGCAAAGAACAGCCCGGGACGCTGGCTGGAGCTCTCCTTCTCCTCGCCCGCCCAGGCAAGGGGCACGCAGGCCAGCGCAACGATGAGGGCTAGGCATGGCCGGGGCAGCATGGGCAGGGCACTCCTGAAATGGGGGACGGTGGGTAGCTGCCACCTTTGGTGCCCGCAGGTCTTCAACGCCCCGCCATTGTGCCGCCCCGTGCAATCTTCCAAAAGCAAAAAGGCCCCCGATGCCCATGGCACCGGAGGCCTGTGTCCAAGGAGCAACGAGCGCGATGGTTACACGTTCATGATCGACACCAGGCGCGTGTTCAGGTGCGCCTCGATGGCCTCGGGGCCACCCTCGGAGCCGTAGCCCGAATCCTTCAGGCCGCCAAAGGGCAGCTCGGCGGCAGGGGCGGCGGCCTGGTTGATCCAGAGCATGCCCACTTCCAGGCGCTGGGCCAGCAGGTGCGCGTTCTTCAGCGACGAGGTGAACGCATAACCCGCCAGGCCAAACGGCAAGCGGTTGGCTTCGGCTATGGCGTCTTCAATCTTCTCAAACCCGCGAATCGCGGCCACGGGGCCAAAGGGCTCTTCGTTCACGATGCGGGCCGACAGGGGCACGTCGTTCAGCACGGTGGGCTGGAAGAAGTTGCCTTCGGTGCCAATGCGCTCGCCACCGGTCAGCACCTTGGCGCCCTGCTGCACCGCATCGGCCAGCAAGTCGGCCATGGCGGTGATGCGGCGCGGATTGGCCAGCGGGCCCATCTGCGTGCCAGCCGTGAGACCGTCGCCGACCTTCAGGCCCTGGGCGTACTTGGCAAACGCGGAGGCAAAGTCGGCGCGGATGCTTTCGTGCACCAGGTAGCGCGTGGGCGAGATGCAGACCTGGCCCGCATTGCGGAACTTGGCACCGCTGCCGATCTTGATAGCGAGTTCGAGGTCGGCGTCTTCGGCCACGATCACCGGGGCGTGGCCGCCCAGCTCCATCGTCACGCGCTTCATGTGCTTGCCCGCCAGCGCGGCCAGCTGCTTGCCCACGGGCGTGGAGCCGGTGAACGTGACCTTGCGGATGATGGGGTGCGGGATCAGGTAGCTGGAGATTTCCGCCGGGTCGCCATAGACCAGGCCCACGGTGCCTGCGGGCACGCCCGCATCGGCAAACGCACGGATCAGCTCGGCCGGGCTGGCGGGGGTTTCTTCAGGTGCCTTGACCAAGATGGAGCAACCGGCACCCAGCGCAGCGGCCAGCTTGCGCACCACCTGGTTGATGGGGAAGTTCCACGGCGTGAAGGCCGCCACGGGTCCCACCGGGTCCTTCAGCACCATCTGCGTGGCCTTGAGATTGCGCGAGGGCACGATGCGGCCGTACACACGCAGCGACTCGTCGGCAAACCATTCGATGATGTCGGCGGACGCCATGGTCTCGACCTTGGCCTCGGCCAGGGGCTTGCCTTGCTCTTGCACCATGATGGCGGCAATGGCCTCGGCGCGCTCGCGCATCAGGGCCGCTGCGCGGCGCATGGTCTTGGCGCGCTCGGCGGCAGGCATGTCACGCCAGGCTTCAAAGCCCTTTTGTGCGGCGTCCAGCGCACGGTCCAGATCGACCTTGGTGGCATGGGCCACGCGGCCGATTTCCTTGCCCGTGGCGGGGTTGAACACGGCAAGGGTCTTGCCTTCGGCGGCGTCTTGCCACTGGCCTGCGATGAAGAGCTGGGTGTTGGGATAGGTCATGAGCGTTGGTTGGTCAGCCAAGGTGGTGAAAAAATCAAAAAAACGACTATACGCCTGCGATGATGGCTGTGTATTTCAAGGAGATTGCATGCGAGAAGTAGTCCAAAGCCTCGAAGAGTCGCGCATCCGCGAAGTGGCCAACGAAGGCCTGGGGCGCAGCGACGTGCTGAAGTTCTGGTTTGGCGAGAGCGACGAAGTGACGCCCGATTTCATCCGCGAGGCGGCCATTGCGTCGCTGCAGCACGGTGAAACCTTTTATGCCCATAACCTGGGCCTGCCCGAACTGCGCCACGCGATTGCGGGCTACATGCACGGCCTGCACCCGCAGCAGCACACCGATGCGTGGTTTGACCGCATCGCCGTCACATCGGGCGGCGTGAACGGCCTGATGGTGGCCGTGCAGGCCCTGGTGGACGCGGGCGACGAAGTGGTGCTGGTCACGCCCGTGTGGCCCAACCTGGTGGCGCAGCCGCGCATTCTGGGCGCACAGGTGCGCACCGTGCCCCTGGTGGCCGACGCACAGGGCGCGTGGCGGCTGGACATGGATGCACTGCTCGGTGCCATCACGCCCAGCACGCGCCTGCTGGTGGTCAACGCTCCCAACAACCCCACGGGCTGGACGCTGACGCGCGAGGAACAAGCCACCATCCTGGCCCACTGCCGCCGCACGGGCACGTGGATCTTGGCGGACGAGGTGTACGAGCGCCTGTACTACGCAGGCGACACGGCCAACGGCGCCGCGCCCAGCTTTCTGGACGTGGCCGAGCCCGAGGACCGGCTGATCGTGACCCACAGCTTTTCCAAGAGTTTTTTGATGACCGGCTGGCGCCTTGGGTGGCTGGTGCTGCCGCCGTCGCTGACGCATGCCGTCGGCAAGTTGATCGAGTTCAACACTTCGTGCGCACCGGTGTTTGTGCAGCGCGGGGCGACGGTGGCGCTGCAGCGCACGGATGAGGTGACACCTGCGCTGGTGGCGCATCTGAAGACCTGCCGGGACACGCTGGTGCCGCTGCTGGCCGATGTGCCGGGGGTGTCGGTGGCCACGCCGCGTGGGGGGATGTATGCGTTTTTCCGCATCGACGGGCATGACGATTGCCTGACGCTGGCCAAGCGGCTGGTGCGGGAGGCGGGGTTGGGGTTGGCGCCGGGAAGTGCGTTTGGGGGGGAGGCGTCGGGGTGGTTGCGGTGGTGTTTTGCGAGTCGGGATGTGGGGAGGTTGGAGGAAGGGGTGGGGAGGTTGAGGGGGTGGTTGAAGGGGTGAGCGGGGGTTTTTGAGCCTTTTTGGCCGCAAGCGCTAGTGGGATATGCGCTGGTAGCTATGCTTTTTGAAGTGCCCACCATCCATGCAAAGAACTGTGTGCCCGGTTAACGGCATGCTTTGATGGAGGGCGGAGGCCGGGAGTCGCCCGGCATGCGAGTCCCTTTCTTTCGCGTCGCCGAAAGAAAGGAACCAAAGAAAGGGCGACCCCACTGGCTGCGTCCCCTGCGCTTCGCTCCGGGGCAACCTGCGGTGCTCGGGTTTGGCGGGGTCTCGCTCAACTCGCGCCGCTGCGCGTCGCTCAGACACACGCGAGCCCTGATCCGCCAAACCCTGCGCTCCTCGGCGCATCCAGAGGGGCAAAGGGGACAGAACATCCACACGGGCCTTTGCTTCGCTCGGCCCCATCTCGCCGGCGCAAGCGCCACGCGCTGCGCAACTTGAGCCGAGCGCAGCGATGGCCCGAATGGATGTCCGGCTGTTTGGATGTTCTGCTCCCACCCCTGCTGGCTGCGCCTGCGGCGGGGCGGTTGCGGGGTGAGCATGGGCGTCGAAGCGCCCATGCCTCGTGAACTGACTCGCCGTGGCTGTCCGAGCGGCGCGCCGCAGGCGCAAAGCGAGTTCCACGGCGCACCCCGCAACCGACACGACGCAGGTTTGCCCCGTAGCGAAGCGCAGGGGTCGCAGACTGGGGGTCGCCTTTTCTTTGGTGACTTTCTTTTGGCGAAGCAAGAGAAAGTTACTCGCACGCCGGGCGACTCCCGGCCTCCGCCCTCAACCGAGGCATGCGGTTCAATCAGCGCACAAAAACCAACACTACAAAATCAATAGCTACCAGCGCATATCCCACTAGCGCAAGCAGCCAAATCCGCGAAAAAAGCTACTGCGACACCGCAGCCATCTTCACCGCCGGCTGATCCCCCCACCCTCCCCCAAGCGCCCGAATCAACCCCACCGTCGCCACATACTGCGCCGTCCGCACCTGCAACTCCTGCCGCCGATTGCGCAACTCGCTGCGCCGCGCGTCCAGCAACTCCAGCTGGCTCACCAGCCCATTGCGATACCGCACATCCGACAACTGCGTCGCCCGCCGCGCAGCCGTCACCGCCCGCCCTTGCGCCTCGGCCTGGCCGGAGAGCAAACGCAGCGAGGTCAGCTGATCCTCTACATCACGGAACGCATTGAGCACCTGCCCCCGGTGGTCCGCCAGCGCAGCCTCCAGGCGCGCCTTGGCGCCTACGATCTGCGCATCGCGCTGGCCGCCGTCAAAGATCGGCAGCGACAGCAGCGCACTCACACCCCAGGCTCGGGCCGACCACTTGAACAGGTCCCCCAACTCGGGCGACGCATGACCCGCATTGCCGGTGAGCGTGACGGCCGGGAACCACGCCTTCTGCGCCACACCCACACGGGCTTGCGCGGCCAGCACAGCGGCTTGTGCGGCCGACACATCGGGGCGGCGCGCCAGCACCGTGCCGGGCACGCCGGGCGGGATCACCGGCAACGCGGCATCGCCCGTCGCGGGCGGCAGCACAAAGCCGCTGGCCACCTCGCCCGCCAGAACGGCCAGCGCGTTGGTGAGCAGGGCCTGCTGGCGCTGCAAGGCCAGGGCATCAGACTCGGTGGCCGCCACCTCGGTCTGCACACGGGCCACGTCCAGCTCGGCCACATCGCCGGCCTGCAGGCGGCGCTGCGTGAGGCGCAGGGTGTCCTGGTACGCGGCCAGGCTCTCTTGCACCAGCACCTGCTCGGCCTGCACGGCGCGCAGTTGCAGGTACGTTTGCGCCACGTCGGCCTGCACCATCAGGCGCGTGCTTTGCAACAGGGCTTCGCGCGCATGGGCGTCCAGGCGCGCGGCGTCGCTGGTCTGCGAAAGGCGGCCAAACAGGTCCAGCTCGTACGAGGCGTTGAGCCCCGCCGTACCCAGCGTGGCAGGGGCAGCGCTGCCCGTGGTGGCAGCGCCCGCCTGGCGCGTCACACCCGCCGATGCGCCCACTTGCACCGAGCGCGCGGCGTCGGCAGAGCGCAGCAGCGTACGCGCCTCGGCCAGCCGTGCTGCCGCCTGCTGGATGCTGGTGTTGGCCGTGCCCGCACGCTGCACCAGGTCGGCCAGCACCGGATCTTGAAAGCCCAGCCACCACTCGCCGCGCGGCTGCGCCTCGGCGGGGGCGGCCACGGTCCAGGGGGCGGTGGGCAGTGCATCGCCACCTGCCGTGAAATTGGTAGGCACGGGCACACCCGCATGCGGCGCGGGGGCCACGGGCTGGGTCATGCAACCGGCCAGCACCAGGGCGGCGGCCAGGGGTGCCAGCAGGCTGCGCTTGCGCACTGCGAGTGCTCCATCGGTGGAGTTTTTTGTCAAAAGCAAATCGGTCATGGTTGTTCTCCTGCCCCGGCCGCTGCGCCCGCTGCAATTGGCAGCGCGGAGCACGTGGCGAGGGCTACAAAGATGTTTGTTGTCACCGTGGTCAGAAGCATCACTCGTGCTCTTTGCGCGGTGCGGCCAGCACGGGGTGGGCCGTGCCACCGGTGCCTGGGGCGTGCGAGATGGGCGCCACATGCGCGCCATGCTCCACCAGCGGGCGGTTGCCCGCCAGCTTGCGCAGTAGCACATAGAACACGGGCGTGAGGAACAGGCCAAAGGCCGTCACCCCGATCATCCCGGCGAACACCGCCACACCCATGGCGCTGCGCATTTCGGCGCCCGCACCGGTGGACAGCACGAGGGGCAGCACACCCATCACAAACGCCAGCGAGGTCATCAGGATGGGGCGCAGCCGCAGGCGGCTGGCCTCGATGGCGGCCTGCACGGGGGTACGCCCGGCAAACTCCAGCTCACGCGCGAACTCCACGATCAGGATGGCGTTCTTGGCCGACAGCCCCACCAGCACGATGAGCCCGATCTGCGTGAACACGTTGTTGTCGCCCTTGGTGAGCCACACGCCCGTCATCGCGGCCAGGATGCCCATGGGCACGATCAGGATGATGGCGATGGGCAGCGTGAGGCTTTCGTACTGCGCGGCCAGCACCAGGAACACCAGCAGGATGGCCAGCGGGAACACCAGCACGGCAGAGTTGCCCGCCAGGATTTCCTGGTAGGTCAGCTCGGTCCATTCAAACGTGATGCCCTGGGGCAGCGTCTCTTTGGCGATGCGCTCGATGGCGGCCTGGGCCTGGCCCGATGAATAGCCGGGCGCGGGGCCGCCGTTCACGTCAGCAGCCAAGTAGCCGTTGTAGCGCATGGCGCGCTCCGGGCCAAAGCTCGGCTCCATCTTCATCAGCGCCGACAGCGGCACCATCTCGCCGGTGCTGGAGCGCACCTTGAGCAGGCCCACGTCTTCGGCCCGCGCCCGGTAGGCCGCATCGGCCTGCACGCGCACACTGTAGGTGCGGCCAAACTGGTTGAAGTCGTTGGCGTACAGGCTGCCCAGGTAGATCTGCAGCGTGTCGAAGATGTCCGTCACCGGCACGCCCAGCTGGCGCGCCTTGGTGCGGTCGATGTTGGCGTACAGCTGCGGCACGTTGACCTGCCAGCTGGTGAACAGGCCAGCGAGTTCCGGCGTCTGGTAGGCCTTGCCCATGAAGGCCTTCACGGCGTTGTCCATGGCTTCGTAACCCAGCGACGCACGGTCTTCTATCTGCAGCTTGAAGCCGCCCGTGGTGCCCAGACCCGCCACTGGGGGTGGCGGGAACATGGCAATGAACGCGTCCTGGATGCTGCCAAAGGCGTGGTTCAGCTGGCCTGCCACGGCGCCGCCGCTCTGGTCGGCGCGGGTGCGCTCGGCAAAGGGCTTGAGCGTGGCGAACACGATGCCGGAGTTGGAGCTGTTGGTGAAGCCGTTGATCGAGAGGCCCGGGAAGGCAATCGCGTCCTCGACGTTCGGGTTCTCCTTCATGATCTCGCCCATGCGGCGAATCACGTTCTCGGTGCGGTCCAGCGTGGCGCCGTCGGGCAGTTGCGCGAAGCCGATGAGGTACTGCTTGTCCTGCGCGGGCACGAAGCCGCCAGGCACGATCTTGAACAGGCCCATGGTGGCACCCACCAGCGCGAGGTAAATCACGAACATCAGCGCCTTGCGACCGATGACGCGCTTGACACCGCCGCTATACGCTTCAGAGCCGCGATGGAACATGCGGTTGAAGCCACGGAACAAGCCGCCAAACACCTTGTCCATGCCGCGCGTGAGTGCGTCCTTGGGCTCGTCGTGGCCCTTAAGCAGCAAGGCGCTCAGCGCGGGCGACAACGTCAGCGAGTTGATGGCCGAGATCACCGTGGAGATCGCAATCGTCACCGCAAACTGGCGGTAGAACTGGCCCGTCAGGCCGCTGATGAAGGCCAGCGGCACGAACACCGCCACCAGCACCAATGCGATGGCGATGATGGGGCCGGAGACTTCGCGCATGGCGCGGTAGGTGGCCTCGCGCGGGGTCAGGCCCGCCTCGATGTTGCGCTCCACGTTCTCGACCACCACGATGGCGTCGTCCACCACGATGCCGATGGCGAGCACCAGGCCGAACAGCGAAAGCGCATTGATCGAAAAGCCCAGCAGGTGCAGCACGGCAAACGTACCCACCACCGACACCGGCACGGCCAGCAGCGGGATGATGGACGCACGCCAAGTCTGCAGGAACAAAATCACCACCAGCACCACCAGCGCGATGGCTTCGAGCAGCGTGTGGATCACGGACTGGATGGAAGCGCGCACGAACTGCGTGGGGTCGTACGCAATGCGGTACTCCACGCCTTCGGGCATGTTCTTCTGGATCTCGTCCATGGTCTTGCGCACGTTGGCCGAGATGTCGAGCGCGTTGGAGCCCGGGGCCTGGAACACGCCCATGCCCACGGCCGGGTCATTGTTGAGCAGCGAGCGCAGCGAGTAGTCGGCCGCACCCAGCTCCAGTCGGGCAATGTCGCGCAGGCGCGTCACGGCGCCATCAGCACCGGTCTTCACGATGATGTCGCCGAACTCTTCTTCGGTCTGCAGGCGGCCCTGCGCGTTGATGGACAGCTGCAGGTCCACGCCGGGCAGGCCGGGCGATGCGCCCACCACACCGGCGGCAGCCTGCACGTTCTGGCCACGGATGGCCGTGACCACATCGCTGGCCGAGAGGCCGCGCTGCGCGACCTTCTGCGGGTCCAGCCACACACGCATGGAATAGTCGCCGCCGCCGAAGATCTGCACTTGGCCCACGCCCTGGATACGCGCAAGGCGGTCCTTCACATTGAGCACCGCGTAGTTGCGCAGGTAGTCGATGTCGTAGCGGTTGTTGGGCGAGACCAGGTGGACCACCATGGTCAAGTCCGGCGCGCTCTTCACGGTCGTCACGCCCAGGCGGCGCACTTCCTCGGGCAGGCGCGGCTCGGCCTGCGAGACGCGGTTCTGCACCAGCTGCTGGGCCTTGTCGGGGTCGGTGCCCAGGGCAAACGTCACCGTGAGCGTCATCACGCCGTCGGTGGTGGCCTGGCTGCCCATGTAGAGCATGCCTTCCACACCGTTGATGGACTCCTCCAGCGGCGTGGCCAAGGTCTCGGCGATCACCTTGGGGTTGGCGCCCGGATACTGTGCGCGCACCACCACGGAGGGGGGCGCGACTTCAGGGTATTCGGAGATGGGCAGACCGCGCAATGCAATCAGCCCCCCGAGGAAGATGAGCACCGACAGCACCCCGGCGAAGATGGGGCGGTCGATGAAAAAGCGGGACAGATTCATGGATGCAAATTCCTTGCGTCGCTGGTTCGCACGCTCAGGCGGCGGGCGACTTGCTGTTGTTCTTGGCTTCCTTGCGATCACCCGCAATCTCGGCCTTGGCGGTCATGGGCACAGGCTGGGGTGCGACCACGGCACCGGGGCGCACGCGTTGCAGGCCGTTGACGACGATGTTCTCGCCCGCCTTGAGGCCCGAGGTGACCACGCGCAGGCCGTCAATCGGCGCGCCCAGGGTGACCTCGCGGTACTCGGCCTTGTTGCCCTCGCCCACCACCATCACGAACTTCTTGTTCTGGTCGGTGCCCACGGCACGCTCGTTGATCAGCAGCGCCTGCGTGTTGCGGGCCTGGCCCATGCGGATGCGGGCAAACTGGCCGGGGATCAGCGAGCCATCTTCGTTGTCGAACACGGCGCGCACGCGCACGGTACCGCTCTTGGCATCGACCTGGTTGTCGATGAGCTGCAGGCGACCGGCGTAGGGCGTGCCGCCACTGGTGCCCGTGCCCATCTGCACGGGGATGCGCTCGATGAGCTGGCGGGCGCTGTGGCCCTTGGAGCCGCTTTGCAGGTCTGCCAGCGCCTTCACAACGATCTGCTCGTCGGTGTCAAAGCTCGCATAGATGGGGCTCACCGACACCAGCGTGGTCAGCACGGGCGCGCCCGCACCGGCCGCCACCAGGTTGCCCACGGTGACTTCGATGCGGCCCACACGGCCCGCCACGGGGGCGCGCACCTGGGTGTACGAGAGGTTCAGCTTGGCGGTCTGCAGCGCAGCCTGGGCCGCACGCAGGTTGGCATCGGCCTCGCGCTGGGCGTTCAGGCGCTCGTCGTGCTCGCGCTGGGCAATGGCTTTTTCGTCGAGCAGGCGCGTGGCACGCTCCAGCTCGCTGCGGGTGTACGACACGCGGGCCTGCGCGGCCACCACCTGGGCTTCAGCGCGGTCCACCTCGGCGGCGTAGGGGGCCGGGTCCACGGTCACCAGCAGGTCGCCCTGCTTGACCAGCGAGCCTTCGCGGAAGTGCACGGCCTGCACAGCACCCGAGACGCGGGGGCGTACGTCCACGCGCTGCACGGCTTCCAACCGGCCGGAGAACTCGTCCCACAGGGCGATGTCTTTTTGCAGCACGGCAGCCACCGACACCGGCATGGCAGGGGGTGCGGGGGGGGCGCTATCTGCCTGAGCCACGGGTGCCTGGAACACCAGCACGGCAGCCGCCACGGTGGCCGTCACGGCCGTGGCAACGGTGGCCAGACCCAGGGGGCGGCGCTGGGAGAACTTGGAGAAGGATGGGAAGTTCATGGTCACTTTCGATCAGTAGGTGTGCCCTTGTGAAGCACGCTGTGAAACTTGTCTGCCGTGCGCTGGCGCCTGTGGGCTGCGCTCGGCAGGGGTCAATGCAAGGGGGGCGGAATGCAGTCTCGGCAATGACACGGTGGAAAGGTCAATACCCCGGCGACAAACACCAGGGCGGCCTGCGGGGCATCGTCAAAAGACGGTGCAGCCGGGTGCGCTGTGACAGTCGCCGCCGGCCGGTGTGATCAGGAATGCATGCATGGTGTGTTCTTTCCTCCGTGTTGTTTGAATGGCTAACGTGGGCCTAGAACCTGTTGAAAGTCTTTTTGGAGTTGCACAAGTACCTTGCCGGGATGGAATGCAAGGCGCGGTGCACCGCCAATAGCCCGCGCTATTGGCAAGCGCCGCAACGCCGCAGACCGCCCGGCAAGATGCTTGCCCGCAGGGTTGGAGTGAAATCGGGCGATTGGACGCCCCGGTTGCTTGCATGGGCATGAGCCCATGCGGCGCATCCGAGGCATCCACTCATCCCGATTGCATTCCAATGCAATCTCCAAAAAGACTTTCAACAGGTTCTTAGGACATGCGGAGCGGGCAACGCCAGGCAAGCGCTTCCCCTCCGGCACGCCAGGCCGGAAATCAAGGTGCAAAAAGGGAATGGGGCTCGCGCAGAGCCCGCGTTTCTCTGCCTCCACGGGGGTGGAGGTCAGCAGCAGTCAGGGGTGTGAGAAGGTGTCAGGGCCGTCGTCAGGACGGCACCGGACTTCGCGTGGCGGCAAAGAACTGCCGGAACTGCTCTTGCGCCCCCGCCGCACACGGACATTCGTGCGGGCCAGTCTGCAGCAGGGCATCGGGCCATTGCGGGTTCTTGGAGAACACATGGCGGGTGACCGGCAGGCCGGCGGCCTCCAGCCGGGCCGCATAGGCCAGCGCCTCGTCGTGCATGGGGTCGGTGTCGCCCACCAGGATCAGCGTGGGTGGCAGCCCCGCCAGGCGCTGTGCACCGGCCGGCACGGCATAGGGGTGCTCGGCATCGCGCGGGCAGCGCAGAAAGTTGCGCCAGCCTTCGGTCCACTTGCAGCCCGTGGAATCGCCCGTGGCCTCGCGCAGCGACGCGGTGCCCACGCAGGGGTCCAGCATGGGCGACAGCAGAATCTGCCCGGCCAGCGGAGGGTGCGACTGGTCGCGTGCCATCAGCGCCACGGCCGCCGCCAGGTTGCCCCCGGCTTCTTCGCCCGCCAGGTACACGGCAGCGCCCTGCCCGCCAAGCTTGGTGCGGTGCTTGTGCACCCACTTGAGCACCCCGTAACCCGTGTCCACCGGCTGCGGACACGGCGTGAGCGGATAAGCGACCGACACCACCACCGCCCCGGCGCTCTCCAGCAGCGAGGCCACCGTGCAGCCGTTGTCCAGGTCGCCCGACATGAAGGCCCCACCATGGAAGTGCACGACCACCGGCGACGTGTGGCCGGTCTTCTTGCGGCCATACATGCGCACGGCCACGTCCTGCCCCTGGGCCACCTCAATGGTGGAATCGGTGCAGACGGACGAAGCCGCACCAGACGCCTTGGCGGGCGCCGCAGCGGGCTGCGTGGGCAAAGAGGACGAGGACGGGTGGTCGGGCTGCATGGCAGGTACCCAGTAGTTAGGTGATGAGGTGGAGGATCGGTTGACGATGGATGAAATGTAGTGGCTTGGGCTTTTCTGATAAACAGGTCAAACACCACCGCACTGTTTCCAAAAGCTCAACAATCAAACCGAGGTGCCCGTGTGAGAATTCCTCAGCACCCAATCTGGGTGCTGAAGACTCAAGGAGAAGCCATGGACCAAATTCAGGCCATGCGCATATTCGTGCGGGTGGTGGAGGCCGGCACGTTTACCCGGGCAGCAGATTCGCTGAACCTGCCCAAAGCCACGGTGACCAAGCATGTGCAGGCGCTGGAGGAGCGGCTGCGCGTGAAGCTGCTCAATCGCACCACACGCCGCGTGACGGTGACGCCCGACGGCGCGGCCTATTACGACCGCACCGTGCGGCTACTGACCGACCTGGACGACATTGAGGCCAGCATGACCAACGCGCGCGCCAACCCGCGCGGGCGGCTGCGCATCGACGTGGGCACGTCGGTGGCGCAGTTGCTCATCATTCCGCACCTGGCGGAGTTCCATGCCCGCTACCCGGACATCCAGGTGGACCTGGGCGTGAGCGACCGCACGGTGGACCTGATCGGCGACAACGTGGACTGCGTGATCCGGGGGGGCGAGCTGAGCGACCAGTCGCTGGTGGCACGCCGCATTGGCAACCTGGAGTTCATCACCGCCGCGGCACCTGCCTACCTGGAGCGCAAGGGCACCCCCACGCACCCGCTGGAGATCGAGGAGAAACACGCCAGTGTGATCTACTTCTCGCCCCAAAGCGGGCGGCACTACCCGCTGGAGTTTCGCCGGGGGGATGAGTCCATCGACATCACCGGCCCCTACCAGTTGAGCGTGAACGAGGCCAACGCCTACGTCACCTCCATCGTGGCGGGCCTGGGCATTGGCCAGATCACCAGCTGGCAAGCCCAGCGCTACCTGGACAGCGGAGCCCTGGTGCAACTGCTGCCCGAATGGACTCAGCCCCTGCTGCCCGTGTACGTGGTGTACCCCCCCAACCGCCACCTGAGCGCCAAGGTGCGCGCGTTTGTGGACTGGGCGGCCGAGCTGTTCCAGCGCGAGGCCCATCTGCAACGCAAAGCCTGATGCCTCTGAGCCGCTTCACATCGTCCCCTGAGGGTGGCGTGAACAGTGGCTTGGCACAGCCCGCTCCGCAGTGGCGCTGGTGGGGTTCACGCCTGCGGCACATGGCGGGGACGGCCTGCAGATCGTGGACACGTTCCCAGTCTGTATGCTTGGAGCCATGAGCACTCCAGAGACCCCACCACCCGCCCCACCGGCCAACAAGCCCGCGCAGCCGCGCAACCCCCTGCACGGCGTGACGCTCGAAGCCATGGTCGTGGGCCTGGCCGACTACTTCGGCTGGGATGAGCTGGGGCGGCAGATTCCCATCCGTTGCTTCCAAATCGACCCGAGCGTGGGCTCCAGCCTCAAGTTCCTGCGCAAGACCCCCTGGGCGCGCGAGAAGGTCGAAAGCCTCTACCTCTTCATGCTGCGGGACCAGCGTCGCAACGCGCAGGAGTGATCCACTCCCCGCGCCACACCTCTTTACAGGCGACTCTCAGTCGCCCGAGGTCACCAGAAAATCGCGGCTGATCCCGCCGCCCAGGTCGTTCACCCGGTCCAGGAACTGCGTGAGGAACGCGTGCAGGCCCGTCGCCAGGATCTCGTCGATGCGGCCGTACTGCAGGTCGGCCAGCAGGCGCCCTGCCCTGCGGCTGGTCTCGGCAGACTGACCGTTGGCCAGCACAGCCAGGTTGTCCACCACCTCGCGCAGGCACGCGTGCAACGATCGCGGCATGTCGCGGCTAAGGATCAACAGGTCGGCCACGCGGCCGGGCGTGATCACGTCGCGGTAGACCTTGCGGTACACCTCGAACGCCGACACGCTGCGCAGGATGGCGCTCCAGTGGTAGAAGTCGCTTTCCTGGTTGCGGTCGCTGGGGCGGCCGAAGAAGTCGTTCTTCACAGCGTGGAACTTCACATCGAGCAGGCGCGCCGTGTTGTCCGCCCGCTCCAGGAAGGTGCCCATGCGCAAAAAGTGAAACGCCTCGTCCTGCAGCATGGTGCCCAGCACCACACCGCGCGACAGGTGCGAGCGGTACTTCACCCACTCAAAGAACTGGCCCGGGTCGCGCTCGAAGGCGCCGCCTTCCAGCTGCCGGTGCAACTCCAGCCAGGTCTGGTTCTGCGTCTCCCACACCTCGGTGGTGAGCGCCCCGCGCACGGCCCGCGCGTTCTCGCGCGCAGCGCGCAGGCACGACAGGATGGACGACGGGTTGTTGCCATCGCGCACCATGAATTCGAGCACATGGGCGGGCGTGACTTCGCCGTGCTTGGCGGTGTAGGCCGGGATCAGTTCGCTGATGGACAGCAGGCCTTCCCAGCCCGCCTGCGCTGCGTCGGCGGACTGCGGCAGCAGGGACATTTCATAGCTCACGTTGAGCATGCGCGCGGTGTTCTCTGCCCGCTCTGTATATCGGGACATCCAGAACAGATGATCGGCAGTGCGACTTAGCATTTTTCCTCCCCGGGCAGAGAACCCCGCGCGTGCTGCGCACGCTGGCTGTGTTGTAGTGAAACCCCGCATTCGGCGGCGTTTTCTGCTCTCTCCGTATAGCGCGACATCCAGAACAAATGGTCGGCGGTGCGGCTCAGCATCTCAGAACCCTCCTTGCGTTTGGGTCATGCCGCCCAAAGTTTGGGACTGTGTCAGGGGCGTGGTGCTGCGGCCTTCGCCCAGTACCCAGGTGTCCTTGGTGCCCCCGCCCTGCGACGAGTTCACCACCAGCGATCCCTCCTGCAGCGCGACGCGTGTGAGCCCGCCTGCCACCATCTGCACCTCGCGGCCGCTGAGCACGAAGGGGCGCAGGTCGATGTGGCGCGGGGCAATGCCGCTTTCCACATACGTGGGGCAGCTGGAGAGGCTGAGCGTGGGCTGCGCGATGTAGCCCGAGGGGTTGGCAATCAGCGCGCGGCGGAAGTCTTCGATCTCGGCCTGCGTGGCGGCTGGGCCGATGAGCATGCCGTAGCCACCTGCGCCATGCACTTCCTTCACTACCAGGTCCTTGAGGTTGGCGAGCACATGCTGCAGGTCGTCCGGCTTGCGGCACATCCAGGTGGGCACGTTTTTCAGGATGGGCTCTTCGCCCAGGTAGAAGCGGATCATGTCCGGCACGTAGGGGTACACGGATTTATCGTCGGCCACGCCCGTGCCCACTGCGTTGCAGATGCCCACATTGCCCGCGCGGTAGGCCTCCATGAGGCCATAGCAGCCCAGGGTGGAATTGGGACGGAACACCTGCGGATCGAGGAAGTCGTCGTCCACGCGGCGGTAGATCACGTCCACCCGCTGCAGGCCGCGTGTGGTGCGCATGTACACGAACTTGTCCTTGACGACCAGGTCCTGCCCTTCGACCAGTTCCACACCCATCTGCTGGGCCAGGAAGGCGTGCTCGAAGTACGCGCTGTTGTGCATGCCGGGCGTGAGCACCACCACCGTGGGCTCGTCGGCCGTGGCCGGGGCGCTGGCGCGCAGGGTTTCGAGCAGCATGTCGGGGTAATGCGCCACGGGCGCCACCTTGTGCAGGCTGAACAGCTCAGGGAACAGCCGCATCATCATCTTGCGGTTTTCGAGCATGTAGCTCACGCCGCTGGGCACGCGCAGGTTGTCTTCGAGCACGTAGTACTCGCCGTTGCCCTGGGCATCGGGGGCGCGCACGATGTCGATGCCGGCGATGTGCGCGTAGATGTCTTGCGGCACATGCACGCCGGCCATCTCGGGGCGGTACTGCGCGTTGTTCAGGATGAGGTCGGCGGGCACGATGCCGGCGCGGATGATGTCCTGGCCGTGGTACACGTCATGGATGAAGCGGTTGAGCGCCGTGACGCGCTGCACCAGCCCCTGCTGCATGCTGGCCCACTCGTGGGCGGGGATGATGCGGGGGATCAGGTCAAACGGAATCAACCGCTCGTTGCCTGCACCGCCCTCGTCCTTGGCGCCGTACACGGCAAAGGTGATGCCCACACGCCGAAAGATCATCTCGGCCTCGGCCCTGCGGGCCTGCATCACGTCAGGGGGCTGTTTGCTCAACCATTGCGCGTAGCGCTTGTAGTGTTCCCGCACGTCGCTGCCATCAAACGGCAGCATGGCGTACATCTCGTCAAATTTCTGCATGAACGGGCCTCCTGCAGTCAGGATAGCAAGTTGTGAGCCCGCCCCCCCGCACAACACCCCTGGCGGCGCTGCGCCATGCGCCCCGATTCAGCCGTCCCGTGGCACCATGCGGTGCTGCCAGTAGCGCCCGCCGGTGTCGCGTTCGCAAGCCACCTGCCGAGGCTGTGACGAGGACCACCGAGCCGCCCCGCAGCGCGACGACTCCACCACCGCAATCTGGCGCGCGCGGTAGCGCTGCAGCACATCTGGCGCCGGATGGCCAAAGCGGTTGCGATACCCAGCCTGCACCAAAGCGGTGCGCGGCTGCACGGCCTCCAGAAAAGCCGACGACGACGAGGTCTTGCTGCCATGGTGTGGCACCAGCAGCACATCGGCCCGCACCGGTGCGCCACGCGCCAGCAGGGCCTGCTCCTGCGGTGCCTCGATGTCGCCCACCAGCAAGGCCGACGCGCCCTCGGTGCCTGCGGCGGAAATGCGCAGCACGCAGCTGAGCGCATTGGGGCGCGGTGGCTTGGCCGCCCCCGGTGCGTCGTCGCCAGGCAGGGGATGCAGTACCTCAAACACCACGCCATCCCATGCCCAGCGCTGGCCCGCCAGACAGGGGCGGCTGGGGCGCAAGCGCTGCAGGGCGTGTTCGGCCTCGATGGAGCCGGTGAGTTCGGCGCGGGGCTGCTGGGCCAGCACGGCCGCTGCGCCGCCCGTGTGGTCGGCATCGCGGTGGCTGAGCATGAGCACATCCACCCGCTCTCCCAGCGCCCGCAGCAGCGGCACCAGCACGCGGTGGCCCGCATCGCTCTCGCGGCTGAAGCGCGGCCCGGCGTCGTACAGCAGGGTGTGCGTGGCCGTGCGCACCAGCACGGCATTGCCCTGGCCAATGTCGGCGGCCAGCAGCTCAAACTGCCCCGCTGCGGGCCGCACGGGCTGCCACCACAGCACCGGCAACAGCAAAGGCAGCGCCAGCAAACGCAGGCGCCAGGGCAGGCGCATGGCCAACAGCGCCCCCCCGGCCACCGCCGCCACGCCCGCCCACAGCGGCGCTGCCGGCAAAAACACGGCAGCCCAGGGCCACTGCGCCAGCCACTGCAGCCATGCGGTGAACGGCTGCAGGCTGAGGGCTGCCGCGCTCCACAACGGCGCCCACAGCACGCCACCCAGCGCCAGCGGCGTGACCACCAGCGTGACCCAGGGGATGGCCACCAGGTTGGCCACAAAACCCACCAGCGACACCTGGCCAAACAGCAACAAGCCCAGGGGCGTCAATGCCAGTGTCACGACCCATTGTTCACGCACCAAGGCATAAAAACGGCCTGTAGCGCTAGTATCGCTTGCCTCAGCAGCTATCGGATTAGTAGCAAACAGCACGCCCACCGCGACAAAGCTCAGCCAGAAGCCTGCCTGCGCCAACGCCCATGGGTCCAGCAACACCACGGACCCGCAGGCCAGCAGCCACACCTGGGGCCAGGGCCAGCGGCGCCCGCTCAGCTGCAGCAGCCCCACGATGGCCAGCATGGTCACGGTACGCTGCGCGGGCACGCCCCAGCCGCTGAACAGCGCGTAGGCCGTGGCCAGCAGCACACCCGACACCAGCGCGGCAGACTGCGCTGGCACCGCCAGGCTCAGCCGGGGCGAGCGCCGCCACAGTGCCCTCACCACCAACGCGGCCAGCCAGGCAAACAGCGTGATGTGCAGGCCCGAAATGCTCATGAGGTGGGCCACCCCGGTGGCGCGGAACACATCCCAGTCCGCACGGTCGATGGCGCGCTGGTCGCCCGTGACCAGCGCCGCCACCACGCCTGCAGTGCGCGCGCGGCTGGTGTCAGCGGATTCACTATCCGCCCCATCACGCCCAAACACCAGGCGCTCCAGGATGGCGTCCCGCACGCGCTGGCGCAGCTGCTCCACCGGGACCTGCCAGGTGGCGGCTACACGCACCGGTGGCTCGTCCTTGGGGCCCGCGCGCACATAGCCAGTGGCCTGCACGCCCTGCTCCCACATCCACTGCTCGTAGTCAAAGCCGTGCGGGTTGCGCAGGCCGTGGGGCGCCTTCAGGCGCACGGTGATCTGCCACCGCTCGCCCGCCCGCACAGGCGCAGGCTGGCGTTGCAGGTCCAGCACCTCGCCCCCACCGCCAAAGGCGCCGCCATACCAAGCCACGTCGATCTGCGGCGGCATGGCCACGGGTATGCCCTGCAGCGTTGCGGACTCCACCGCCATGCGCCAGCGGGTTCCTGCCTCGTTGACCTGCGGCATGGCGGCCACCACGCCGGTGATGCGCAGGTCCTTGCCCTCCAGGGCCGCAGGCAACGCCTGGGCTTGGTAGGCCACAGCCCGCAGGCCGGTGCTGCCCGCCATCGCCAGCGCCCCCGCCAGCAACATCAGCCAGGGCGCCATGGCGATCACACTGCGAGCCCGGCGCAGCCCGGGGTTCCGCCGCGCGGCAGCCACCGCACCACCGCCCAGCAGCAGGCCAGCCGTCAACAACCACCCGTAGGCCGCCGCAGACCACAGCGCGGGCTGCTGCAGTTGCAGCGCCGCCCCGGCCACCATGCCCAGCAATACAGCGGGCAGCAGCCACGGACGCGGGGGCAACGGCCCCTCCACCCCCTGGCCTGTGGCGGACAGCGGCGCGGCATTAGGGGCGCTTATGGTGGACATGCACTGATGCTAATGCGCCGCCAGGGGCTGCCCCATCGGCGCGGGGGCGAGGTGCTGTGTAACACTTACCGCGCTCGGCGGCCTGCGCACCAGGCTGCCCTCGTCTATCCACCCGCACTTCCTAACGAGGACCACCATGAGCGTTTACGACAAGCTGAAAGAACTCAACATCACCCTGCCCCCGGTGTCGGTGCCCGCCGCCGCCTACGTGCCCTATGTGCAGACCGGCAACCTGGTGTTTCTGAGCGGCCACATCGCCCGCAAGGACGGCAAGCCCTGGGCCGCACAGTTCGGGCGCGACATCGGCACCGAAGAAGGCAAGCAGGCCGCACGTGCCGTCGCCATCGACCTGATGGGCACGCTGCAAGCCGCCTGCGGTGGCGACCTGAACCGGGTCAAGCGCATCGTCAAGGTGATGAGCCTGGTGAACTCCACCGGCGATTTCACCGAGCAGCACCTGGTGACCAACGGCGCCAGCGAACTGCTGGGCCAGGTGTTTGGCGAAAAGGGCGTGCATGCCCGCAGCGCCTTTGGCGTGGCCCAGATCCCCATGGGCGCGTGCGTAGAGATCGAACTGATCGCTGAACTGGCCTGACCTTCAGACCTCCAGCAAAAAGCCCTTGGCATCGCTGCCAAGGGCTTTTTTGTTGCCTGTGACCCGTCCTGCCTGGCGTTGACACGAGGACCTTTCAAAAAGGGTATGTGTCATGGAATCAAGTGTCAAACGCACGCAGCGCGACTACACACTGGCCTTTAAGTTGGCGGTGGTGGAGCAGGTGGAAAAAGGCGAGCTCACGTACAAACAGGCGCAGCAGCACTACGGCATCCAGGGTCGCTCGACGGTTCTGGTCTGGCTGCGCAAGCACGGTCGCCTGGGCTGGAGTCCTGCGGCATCATCTGCAGCCATGCCGATAGACAAGAAGAACACTGTTGCTCTCACGCCCGAGCAGCAGATCAAGGCGCTGCAGGTGCAGCTCGCACAGGCGCAGGAGAAGGCCAGGCTATTCGAAGCCGTCATCGACGTGCTGCGCAAGGACTATGGGGTGCGCATCGTAAAAAAGCCTTTGGGCAAGTCCTCGCGCAAAACCTCATCGCAGGGTTGAGCGTGAAGAGGGCTTGCCAGCATATGGGCCACAGCCGTCAGGCGTATTACCAGGGTAGGCGCCGCGAGGCCGATCGCTTGGCGAATGCGCAGACGGTGGTGGAGTTGGTGCGCGAGCAGCGCATGCGCCAACCACGCATAGGCACGCGCAAGCTGCACCACTTATTGCAGGAGCCGCTACAGCGCCGAGGCATCGACTTGGGCCGCGATGCAATGTTCGACGTCCTGCGCAATGCCAGGCTGCTGGTGGCACCCCGGCGGGCGTATCACAAGACAACAGACAGTCACCACCGCTTCAGGCACCATCCGAACCTTCTCAAGGTAGGGCCGCAACAGATCCACGCCAGCGGCAGCGAGCAGGTCTGGGTGGCTGACATCACCTACTTGCCCACACACGGCAAGTTCGTCTATCTGAGCCTGGTCACGGATGCGTATTCCAGGAAGATCGTCGGCTGGCACGTGCATGAGAGCCTGCAGACCGAAGAGGTGGCGCAGGCCATGAAGATGGCGCTCTCGGGGCGACAGAGCAGCCGACAGTTGGTGCACCACTCCGACAGGGGTATCCAGTACTGCGCGACGTACTACCAGGCCCTGCACAAGCGCCACGGCGTGATCTGCTCGATGACGGACGGCTACGACTGCTACCAGAACGCGCTGGCCGAGCGGGTCAATGGCATCTTGAAGAGTGAGTTCTTGCTGCAGCGCCCCGCCGATCTGGGGCAGGCCAGACGCATGGTCGAGCAGTCAGTCGACATCTATAACTGCGAGCGACCGCATCTGTCGCTGAAAATGCAAACGCCCGATGCAGTGCATCGGGCGTCATTGGCCGGATAGTCCGGCTGGAGTTTTTAACCGTCCTGGGTGTCAACGCTATTCAGGACGGGTCACTGCGGTCCGCCAGCTCCGCCACCGGGTTGCGAAAAAGGAGCCGTGCGCGCTGACTCGAAACCGGTGCGATCCCAACACCCGTCAGAAGGATTCCCAGTCCTCCTCGGCTCCCGCCGCAGCGCCCTGCTTCGCGTTTTTCTGGCTCCCCGTCTTGGCGGCCGATGAGTGAGCAGGTGCCTTGGCCAGCGCAGCAGAAGTGTTGGTGGTGCCGATGCGGGCCGCTGAAGCGGTAGTACCGCCAGCGGCGGGCGCTGGAGTTGCGCGGGCTGGGGACAGGCTGCCGGTGACCTTGGCTGCACCACGCGCCGCGCCGATGGCGACCTGGGCCGGGCCATAGCTGGCGGCGTTGACCTTGAACATGGATACCTCGCGCGCCAGATGGTCGGCCTGCTCGCGCAGGCTCTGCGCTGCCGCAGCGCTTTCTTCCACCAGCGCGGCGTTCTGCTGGGTCATCTGGTCCAGGTTGCTGATCGCCTTGTTGACCTGCGACACCCCCGCGCTCTGCTCGGACGATGCGGCGGTGATCTCGCCGATCATGTCGGTCACGCGCTGCACCGACTGCACGATGTCGGTCATGGTCATGCCCGCGTCAGACACCAGGCGCGAGCCGGTCTCCACCTTCTCGACCGACGCGCTGATGAGCTGCTTGATCTCCTTGGCCGCCTCGGCGCTGCGCTGCGCGAGGCTGCGCACCTCGCTGGCCACCACGGCAAAGCCACGGCCCTGCTCGCCAGCCCGCGCAGCCTCCACGGCGGCGTTCAGCGCCAGGATGTTGGTCTGGAACGCAATGCCGTCGATGACACCGATGATGTCCGCGATCTTCTTGCTGCTGTGGTTGATGTCCTCCATGGTGGCCACCACCTGGGTCACCACCTCGCCGCCCCGGCGGGCCACGCCGGTGGCACCTGCAGCCAGGCTGCTGGCTTGCTGGGCGCTGCCCGCACTTTGCTGGATGGTGCTGGTGAACTCCTCCATCGCGGCGGCAGTTTCCTGCAGGTTGCTGGAGGTCTGCTCGGTGCGGGCTGACAGATCCTGGTTGCCGGTCGCGATCTCGGCGCTGGCGATGGCGATGCTGTCCGTACTCTGGCGCACCTGGTGCACCATGCGCCCCAGGGCGTTGCTCATGGCATAGAGCGAACGCAACAGGTCGCCAAACTCGTCACCGCGCGTGACGGACTCCTGCTGGCTCAGGTCGCCACCCGCAATGCGCTCGGCCAGGCCATGGGCCTGCGCCAGCGGCCGCTGGATGCTGCCGATCAGGTAATACGCCCCCACGATGATGGCGAGCAGAAGGAGGGCCACGGCCACCGCCGCGATCTTGACGGTGAGCATGCGCTCGGCCGCCATGGCTGCCTGCGTATCTGCGGCGTTCTTCTGCTGCTGGGCCACGAACTCGCGCAGTGCCGTGAGGTAGGCCACCACCGAAGGGTTGTACTTCTGATTGATCAACGTCACGGCCTGGTCTTGCTGGCCGTCGCCCTTGAGCTTGCGGGCCTCGCCACGCAGGTCGATCATGGCCTTGCGGGCGGCCGCGATCTTGTTCATCTGGGCCTTGTCGGCGTCGGACAGAGCCATGGATTCGAGCGACTTCTGCACCTCGCTGATCTGGGCCGAGGTGGCCGCAATGACGTCCTTGAACTCGGCCTCCACCGCAGGGTCGTTGCTCACGATCAGCGCCTGCGTGCGCGCGGCATTGGTTTCGGTCAACCCCGACCACCGCAGGGCGGCCTGCACCCGCGCCTCCATCTCCTTGCTCACGGCATCGGCCTGGGCTTGCACTTTGGCCGAGCGGTAGGCCGCAAACCCCACCACGGCAACCAGCATGACCACGATCAGAATCACAGCCAGCCACAGCTTGTGGGCCATCCTCAGTTGTTTGGGCATGGAGGTCTCCTGGAGTGTGTTTGTCACGAGATGTTGCTCGCTTTCCGACAATTGCACAAACCAGGAGCGGCCGCATGAGGGTCATCCCCAAGCGCCACTGGAGGCGCAGCCATAGGCGTAGGCTGCGTTGAGCCCTTTCCGTGCACCCCACTTCACCCGCTTGGAGTGGCTAAAAAACGCAGCGACACGGCTCCGGCCGAGAGCTGCACCGCAGGCGATGCGGCAAAAAAGCCAGAAGCCTTGTGCGAGCCGCTGTTACTCGACCCGCGTCACCGCCTGGGGCTTGAAGCCCAGGTCAGCTGCCTTGCCCTTGCGGCCGCGTGCGGCGCGGGCGTTGTTCAGGCTACGGATCTCCAGCGTTTCGTCGCGCTGCTTGCCGCCCCGGCCAATGCCATCGAGGCGGATGCTGCGCGTATAGGCGGCCGCGCCTGCGAGCTGGTCCTTGTCTTCCAGGTCGATCAGCATCAGGCCACGGCCGCCGTTGGCCATGGTTTTCAGCTCGGTGATCTCGAACGTAAGGATGCGCCCGCCCGTGGAGGCGCAAGCCACATGCGTGGCGGGCACCACCGGCTTGCTGCCCGTGCTGCCTGCGGCGTGCGAGGGCACACACACCGTCTCGCCCTCGCCCAGCGTGATGAAGGCCTTGCCGCCCTTCTGGCGAGACACCATGTTCTCCACCGCTGCCAGAAAGCCGTAGCCGCCCGAGTTGGACAACAGCAGCGTGGCGTTGGCGGGCCCCGCAAAGTAGTGCAGCAACTGCGTGCCCGCTTCCAGCTCAATCAGCGTGGTCACCGGCTGGCCGTCACCCCGCGCGCCCGGCAGCAGCGACACGGCCACCGAGTACACGCGGCCGTTGCTGCCAAAGGCCAGCAGGGTATCGACCGTGCGGCATTCAAACGTGCCATACAGCCCGTCGCCCGCTTTGAAGGCAAAGCTGGCGGCCTCGTGGCCGTGCCCGGTGCGGGCGCGCACCCAGCCTTTTTGCGAGACGACCACCGTGACGGGCTCGTCCACCACCTTCACTTCGGCCACGGCCTTTTTCTCGGCCTGGATCAGCGTGCGGCGCGCGTCGGCAAAGGTCTTGGCGTCGGCCTCGATCTCCTTGACCATGGTGCGGCGCAGCGAGCCGGGGTGGTTCAGGATGTCTTCGAGCTTGCCCTGGCTTTCGCGCAGTTCTTTCAGCTCCTGCTCGATCTTGATGGCTTCCAGCCGCGCGAGCTGACGCAGGCGGATTTCGAGGATGTCCTCGGCCTGCCGGTCGCTGAGGTTAAAGCGTGCAATCAGCGCGGCCTTGGGGTCTTCGGCCTGGCGGATGATGGCAATCACCTCGTCGATGTTGAGCAGCACCAGCTGCCGCCCTTCGAGGATGTGGATGCGGTCCAGCACCTTGTTCAGCCGGTGCTGGCTGCGGCGGGTGATCGTGGTCTGGCGGAAGGCAATCCACTCTTCCAGCATCTGGCGCAGCGACTTCTGCACGGGCTTGCCGTCGAGCCCCACCATGGTGAGGTTGATGGGCGCCGAGGTCTCCAGACTGGTGTGGGCCAGCAGCGCGGTGATCAGCTCCTGCTGCGGTGTCTTGCCCGTCTTGGGCTCGAACACCAGGCGCACAGGGGCGTCCTTGCTCGACTCGTCACGCACCACGTCCAGAACGGCCAGCATGCTGGCCTTCAATTGCGTCTGCTCCTGCGTCAGCGCCTTCTTGCCGGCCTTGACCTTGGGGTTGGTGATTTCTTCAATCTCTTCCAGCACGCGCTGGGTACTCACGCCGGGCGGCAGTTCGTTGACCACCAGTTGCCACTGGCCGCGCGCCATGTCCTCGATCTTCCAGCGTGCGCGCACCTTGAGGCTGCCACGGCCCGTGCGGTAGGCGTCGGCAATGTCGCCGGGGCTGCTGATGATCTGGCCGCCACCGGGGTAGTCCGGGCCGGGCACGATGGCCAGCAGCTCGTCCTGGCTCAGCGATGGGGTCTTGATGAGCGCCACACACGCATCGGCAATCTCGCGCAGGTTGTGGCTGGGGATCTCGGTGGCCAGACCCACAGCAATGCCGCTGGCGCCATTGAGCAGCGCGAACGGCAGGCGGGCGGGCAGCTGGCGGGGTTCTTCGGTGCTGCCGTCGTAGTTGGGCATGAAATCGACCGTGCCTTCGTCGATTTCGTCGAGCAGCAGACTGGTGATGCGCGACAGGCGGGCTTCCGTGTACCGCATGGCCGCAGCGCCGTCACCGTCGCGGCTGCCGAAGTTGCCCTGGCCGTCGATGAGGGGGTAGCGCTGCGCAAAGTCCTGCGCCATGCGCACCAGCGCGTCGTAGGCCGACTGGTCACCGTGGGGGTGGAACCGGCCCAGCACATCGCCCACAACGCGGGCACTCTTGACGGGCTTGGCCGCCGTGTTGCGCGTGGGGCCACTGTAGCCCAGGCCCATGCGGTCCATCGAATACAAGATGCGCCGCTGCACGGGCTTGAGGCCGTCGCACACATCGGGCAGCGCACGGCCCTTGACGACCGACAGCGCGTATTCCAGGTAGGCGCGCTGGGCGTAGCCCGCCAGGCCCAGGGAGTCGCCCCCGTCATCGCCTGCGGTGGTGAAATCAAGAGTGGGTTGGTCGCTCATTCGTTCGGAATCGTCGGTAAGGGTTCAAACGCGGTCTGCGGCGCGCTGCGGGTCTGTGCCACCTGGGTGGGCGGCAGGTTGCCCCGGTTCTGCGCGCCGCCCGATAGCTCCATGCGCACACGGCCCGGCAGGGCGCGCTGTGTCAGCACGGGCGCTGGCGGCTTGAGCTGGGCGTACAGACCCAGCACGGTGCGCACGTAGTTTTGGGTTTCCTTGAAGGCCGGGACCTGGTTGCCCGCCTTTTGCACGGCGCCTTCGCCCGCGTTGTAGGCGGCCACGGCCAGGTCCATGCGGCCGGGGAACAGGTCCAGCAGGTAGCGCAGGTAGCGGGTGCCGGTGGGCACGTTCACAGCGGGGTCGGCCAGTTTTTGCTCCACCGTGCGCTTCTTGTCCGCACTCACGCCAAAGCGGCTGGCCGTGGCGGGCATCACCTGCATCAGGCCCACGGCGCCCTTGGGCGATACGGCGGCGGCGTCAAAGCCGGACTCGGTGGCGATCACGGCCTGCAGCAGCTCATAGTCCACGCCATGCTGGGTGGACGCAGCGCGCAGGTGGTGCTTGACGCGCTTGTAGTCCGGCGCAATGTCGAAAAACGCCAGCAGGCGCGCGCCCGCTGCGGGCAGCGCGTAGGGCATGGGCGAAGCATTGGCCGGTGTGTCCCGCGTTGAGTCAAAGTCGTTGCCGCGAAAAAACAGCTGGTAGCGCGCATCGACCTGCTCCGCCGCAAAGTGCGTCACGCCACGCTCGTCCACATGCGCCCACAGGTCTGCACGGGCCGTTTGCTGCAAAAAGCAGAGCAAACAACCCAACACATACCAGCGCAAGCGGCCGATTTGGCGAAATGAGGTCATGGCAGGCGGCTCGGGCGCGTATGACGCTGCTCTTCAGATATCGACCTCGACCGCATCGCCATGCAGCTCCATCAGTTCGCGGCGCGCGGCGGCTTCGCCCTTGCCCATGAGCTTGGTGATGAGCCCCTCGGTGGCGGCAAAGTCCATGTCGCCCAGCTGCACGGGCAGCAGGCGGCGGGTGTCGGGGTTGAGCGTGGTTTCCCACAGCTGCTCGGCGTTCATCTCGCCCAGGCCCTTGAAGCGGCTGATCTGGCACTTCTCGCGCGGCACGCCGTCCTTTTCGGCCTTGTCCAGAATGGCGGCCAACTCGCCTTCGTCCAGCGCGTACATCTTGGCCGCAGGCTTCTTGCCACGCGCGGGCACGTCCACACGGAACAGCGGCGGGCGCGCCACGTAGATGTGGCCAGCCTCGATGAGCTTGGGGAAATGGCGGAAGAACAGCGTGAGCAGCAGCACCTGGATGTGCGAGCCGTCCACGTCGGCATCGGACAGGATGCAGACCTTGCCATAGCGCAGGCCGCTCAGGTCGGGGGTGTCGTTGGGGCCGTGCGGGTCCACGCCAATGGCTACCGAGATGTCGTGGATTTCGTTGTTGGCAAACAGGCGGTCGCGCTCCACCTCCCAGGTGTTGAGCACCTTGCCGCGCAGCGGCAGGATGGCTTGGCTTTCCTTGTCGCGGCCCATCTTGGCGCTGCCACCAGCCGAGTCGCCCTCGACCAGGAACACTTCGTTGTGCGCCGTGTCGCGGCTTTCGCAGTCGGTGAGCTTGCCGGGCAGCACAGCCACGCCCGAGCCCTTGCGCTTTTCAACCTTCTGGCCCGCCTTCTGGCGCGTCTGCGCGGCCTTGATGGCCAGCTCAGCGAGCTTCTTGCCGTATTCGACGTGCTGGTTGAGCCACAGCTCCAGCGCCGGACGCACAAAACCGCTGACCAGGCGCACCGCGTCGCGCGAATTCAGGCGCTCCTTGATCTGGCCCTGGAACTGCGGGTCCAGCACTTTGGCCGAGAGCACATAGCTGGCGCGCGCAAACACGTCCTCGGGCAGCAGCTTCACGCCCTTGGGCAACAGACTGTGCAGTTCGATGAAGCTCTTGACGGCGTTGAACAGGCCGTCGCGCAGGCCGCTTTCGTGCGTGCCGCCCGCGCTGGTGGGAATCAGGTTGACGTAGCTCTCGCGCATGGGCTGACCGTCTTCGGTGAAGGCCACGGCCCAGGCGGCGCCCTCGCCTTCGGCAAAACTTTCGTTGTTGCGGTCGGCAAAACCCTCGCCCTCGAACAGCGGGATCACCGGATCGCCGTTCAGCGTCTGCATCAGGTAGTCGCGCAGGCCGCCTTTGTACTGCCACGTTTGCGTGTCGCGGGTTTTCTCGTTGACCAGCTGCACCGTCACGCCGGGCATGAGCACGGCCTTGCTGCGCAGCAGGTGGGTCAGCTCGCCCATGGGCAGGGCGCTGGATTCGAAATATTTGGCGTCGGGCCACACGCGCACCGAGGTGCCCTGCTTGCGCTCGCCCGCCTCCAGCGGCCGGGCCACCAGGGGCTCGATCACGTCGCCAGCGGCAAACACCAGACGCGCCACCTTGCCCTCGCGGTAGCTGGTGGCCTCCAGCCGGGTGGCCAGCGCGTTGGTGACCGACACGCCCACGCCATGCAGGCCGCCCGAGAAGCTGTAAGCCCCGCCCTTGCCCTTGTCGAACTTGCCGCCCGCGTGCAGGCGGGTGAAGACCAGCTCGATCACTGGAGCGTTTTCCTCGGGGTGCAGGCCGAAGGGGATGCCCCGGCCGTCGTCTTCCACACTGACAGAGCCGTCGGCGTGCAGGGTGACGCGGATCTTCTTGCCGTACCCGGCCAGCGCCTCGTCGGCGGCGTTGTCCAGCACCTCCTGGATGATGTGCAGGGGGTTGTCGGTGCGGGTGTACATGCCCGGGCGCTGCTTGACGGGCTCCAGGCCCTTGAGCACGCGGATCGAACCTTCGGAATATTCGCTGGCGGAAGCAGAAGACGGTTTGGCAGACATAGCGGCGGATTGTAGTGCGGCCACCGCCCTGGAGCTGGATAAAAAGACAGTCTTCGCGCGACCCTGGCGGCAACTGTATTGGTCGCGGGTGTATCAGCGCGTTTCACACAATCTGGCTACATTCCTGCGCATGCATATGAATCCTCCCAAACTATCCATGTTCCAGGTGCTGGCCTGCGGCGCGGCCATCGTGACCCTGTCCATGGGCACCCGCCACGGGTTCGGGCTGTGGCTGCTTCCCATCACCCAGGAGATGGGCTGGACGCGCCAGTCGTTCGCCCTGGCCATCGCCATCCAGAACCTGTCCTGGGGCCTGATCGGGATCTTTGCGGGCATGGCGGCCGACCGGTTTGGGGCCTTCCGCGTCCTGCTGGGTGGTGCGGTGTTGTATGCCTTGGGCCTGGCAGGCATGGCCCTGTCGCCCACGCCCACGTTATTTGCACTGACGGCGGGCGTGCTGATTGGCGCGGCCCAGGCGGGCACCACCTATGCGGTGATTTACGGCGTGCTGGGGCGGCAGATTGCGCCCGAAAAGCGCTCGTGGGCCATGGGCGTAGCGGCGGCAGCGGGCTCGTTCGGGCAGTTTCTGATGGTGCCGGTGGAAGGCTGGCTCATCGCGGGCCTGGGCTGGCAGCAAGCGCTGCTGGCGTTGTCGATGGCCGTGCTGCTGATCGTGCCGCTGGCCTTTGGCCTGCGGGAGCCGGGCTTCAAGGGCACGACCCCGGTCAAGCGCGACCAGACCATTGCGCAGGCGCTGGGCGAGGCCTTTCGCTACCCCAGCTTCAATCTGCTGATGGCGGGCTACTTTGTGTGCGGCTTTCAGGTGGTGTTCATTGGCGTGCACATGCCCAGCTACCTCAAGGACCACGGCCTGTCGCCCCAGGTGGCCAGCTATGCGCTGGCGCTGATCGGGCTGTTCAACGTATTTGGCACCTACATCGCGGGCACGCTGGGCCAGCGCATGCCCAAGCGCCACATCCTTGCCTTCATTTACTTTGCCCGTGCGGTGGCAATCAGCATCTTCCTGCTGGTGCCGCTGTCGCCGCTGTCGGTGTACGTGTTCTCGGCGGTGATGGGCGCGCTGTGGCTGTCCACCGTGCCGCCCACCAATGCCACCATCGCGCAGATCTTCGGCGTGCAGCATTTGTCGATGCTGGGCGGCTTTGTGTTCTTCAGCCACCAGATCGGCAGCTTCCTGGGCGTCTGGCTGGGGGGCTATCTGTATGACGCTACCGGCAGCTACGATATCGTCTGGTACATCGCGATTGGTCTGGGAATTTTTGCCGGGCTGGTGAACTTGCCGGTCAAGGAAAGCCCGATCTCGCGCAGCAGCCCACAACCCGCCTGACCTTTTGGCCCCCCTCCCTGCATGAGCCACACCACCCCGCCCCGCAAAACCACGCCGCGCGCCCTGCGCTGGCTGGGCGGCGCCGTGGCCGTGCTGCTGTGCCTGGTGGTGTTTGGCTTTTACACCGTGCCCGAATTCATGGTGATGATGGCCGACCAGATGTGGGCGTGTTTTTGACCTGCTCCGCAACATTTTCAAGCGTTTTTGGCCGCAAGCGCTAGTGGATCATGCGCAGGTAGCTATCATTTTTATAGTCTCATGCACGGTATGCACAGTACGCACGGTACAGAGGCCCCCTCGGAATGGGTGCGGCGCTGGAGCCACCTGATCGCTCCCCACAGCACTGTGCTGGACGTTGCCTGCGGCGCAGGGCGCCACCTGCGGCATCTGCGCGAACTGGGGCACACCGTGGTCGGCGTGGACCGGTCGGCCGAGGCGCTGGCCGCCAGCGAAAGGCTGGGCGAGCTGGTGCAAGCCGACATCGAAAACGGCCCCTGGCCTTTTGCAGGCCGCCAGTTTGGTGGCGTGGTCGTCACCAACTACCTGTGGCGCCCCTTGCTGCCCACCATCGTGGCCAGCGTGGCGCCGGGCGGGGTGCTGGTCTATGAAACCTTTGCCCAGGGCAACGAAACCGTGGGGCGCCCCGCCCGGCCTGAGTTTCTGCTGACGCCCGGCGAGCTGCTGCACGTGTGCAAGGAATTGCGCGTGGTAGGTTATGAAGACGGCTTCATCGACGAACCTGCGCGTTTCGTGCAACGCATCACGGCCGTACGGGAACTCCCGCAGGCGGGCGGACCCTCACGACATCTTTTGCCCATCGGGGCTAGTTAGAATGCCCTTTTACCGTTTACCACTGCGGACATGACTTCTTCTTCCGTGCCACTCACCGGCAGCATCGTCGCCCTCGTCACCCCCATGCATGAGGACGGTAGCGTGGACTACCCCACCTTGCGCAAACTGATCGACTGGCACATCGCCGAAGGCACCGATTGCATCGGCGTGGTGGGCACCACGGGCGAGTCCCCCACCGTGAACGTGGAAGAACACTGCGAAATCATCCGCGTGGCCGTGGAACAGGCCGCCAAGCGCGTGCCCATCATGGCCGGCTGCGGCGCCAACTCCACCGCCGAGGCCATCGAACTGGCCAAGTTCGCGCGCGGCGTGGGGGCCGACAGCCAGCTGCAGGTAGTGCCCTACTACAACAAGCCCACCCAAGAAGGCCAGTACCAGCACTTCAAGGCCATCGCCGAAGCCACGGGCGACCTGCCCATCGTGCTGTACAACGTGCCCGGCCGCTCGGTGGCCGATATGCAGCACGACACCGTGCTGCGCCTGGCCCAGGTGCCCGGCATCATCGGCATCAAGGAAGCCACCGGCAACATTGAGCGCGCCCAGTGGCTCATCCGCGACGTGCCCAAGGGCTTTGGCGTGTACTCGGGCGACGACCCGACCGCCGTGGCCCTGATGCTCTGCGGTGGCCACGGCAACATCAGCGTGACGGCCAACGTGGCCCCGCGCCTGATGCACGAGCTGTGTGTGGCCGCCCTGGCGGGCGACGCGCGCCGGGCCATGGAAATCCAGTTCAAGCTGATGCCCGTGCACAAGAACCTGTTCGTCGAAGCCAACCCCATCCCGGTCAAGTGGGCCATGGCCCGCATGGGCCTGTGTGGCGGCACCATGCGCCTGCCCATGACGCCCCTGGCCAGCAGCAATGAGGCTGTGGTCGAGTCGGCACTGCGCACCAGCGGCCTGATCTAATTCGGGCTTTGCGCCCGCTCTCAGAGACACTTCCCAAGGATTTCCGCGTGAAAGCTGCTACCACCCGCCTCAGCCTGCTGGCCCTCGCCATGGCCCTGTCCGCCTGCTCCACCAGCATTCTGGAAGGCGACAAGATCGACTACAAGAGCGCCGCCAAGGGCTCGTCGCTGGAAGTCCCACCGGACCTCACCCAGCTGTCGCGCGACTCGCGCTACGCCATGCCGGGTGGCTCGGTCTCTGCCGCCGCCATGCAGGCCGGCCAGGCAGCGCAGCCGTCGGGCAACGCCAACGCGGCGGCCCTGCAGCTGGGCGACGTGCGCATCGAGCGCGATGGCAACCAGCGCTGGCTGGTGGTCAACCGCCCTGCCGACAAGCTGTGGGAGCCCGTGCGCGACTTCTGGCTGGAAAGTGGCTTCACGCTGGCCCAGTCAGAGGCCAATGTCGGCATCATGGAGACCGACTGGGCTGAGAACCGCGCCAAGCTGCCGCAGGATTTCATCCGTTCCACCATCGGCAAGCTGATGGAGTCCCTGTACTCCACCGGCGAACGGGACAAGTTCCGCACCCGGCTGGAACGCAATGCCAATGGAGGCACCGAGATCTACATCACCCACCGCGGGATGGTCGAGGTCTATGGCAACGTCACCAAGGACAGCACCGTCTGGCAGCCTCGCCCCTCCGACCCGGAACTCGAAACCGAATTCCTGCGCCGCCTGATGGTCAAGCTGGGCGTGAGCCAGGAGCAGTCCAAGGCTGTCGCCGCAGCCCCCGCACCACGCACCCAGGCCGCCCGCATGGCCACGGTGAACAATGTGCCGGTGGTGCAGCTGGACGAAGGTTTTGACCGCGCATGGCGCCGTGTGGGCCTGGCGCTGGACCGCACCGGCTTCACGGTGGAAGACCGCAACCGCAATGAAGGCACGTACTTTGTGCGCTACGTGGCGCCGGACACCGAGAAGAAAGAGCCAGGCTTCTTTAGCAAGCTGTTCAGTTCCACGTCCGCAACTCCTCCGCTCAAGTACCGTATCGTGGTGCGCAGCCAGGGTGAAGCAACCACCGTGTCGGTGCTCAACGAAGCCGGCGCCCCCGAGACCTCGGCCAATGCCGAGCGCATCGTGCGCGTGATTGCTGACGACCTGAAATAAGCGGCGCAGGCCGAAAGGCCGCCACCCACACCTCTGGAGCCCCCTCCACCTTCGGGTGGACGGTGGCTCTGGTTTTTTGGGCTGCCACAAACCCATTCTTTCGCCCCGCCATGCTCCGATTCAAGAACCTGGGCAGCGGCAGCACCGGCAATGCCACGGTGGTCGAAGGCCGCAGTGGCAGCCAGGTGCGCCGCCTCTTGATCGATTGCGGGCTCGGCATCCGGCAATTGCAGGACCGCCTGGCACAAGCGCAGTTGCAGGTGGAAGACCTAGACGCCCTCTTTATCACCCACGAACACTCCGATCACATCGGCTGTGCCCAGACCCTGGCGCTGCGTTTTCGCATTCCCGTGTGGATGAGCCAAGGCACCTACGCGGCCATAGGCGCGCCAGACCTGGACGGCTTGATGCGGGTAGCGCACGACATGGAAGCAATCGACATGGGCGCCTTCGAAGCCCGCCCGTTCACCGTGCCGCACGATGCCCGCGAGCCTCTGCAGCTGCGCTGCTCCGACGGCGCCGCACACCTGGGTGTCCTGACCGATCTGGGCCATGCCAGCTCCCATGTGCTGCAGCAGCTGCAGGGATGCCACGCCCTCATGATCGAGGCCAACCACGACCCCGACATGCTGGCCGCATCCCGCTATCCACCGTTTCTGAAGCGCCGCGTAGGGGGGCTGTATGGACACCTGGCCAACACAGCAACCGCAGAGATCCTGCGCGCGGTGCAGCATGACGGCCTGCAGCGCGTGGTGGCGGCGCACCTGAGTGCGCAGAACAACCTCCCCGCCCTTGCCCGCCAGTCACTGGCCGCCGCGCTGGGGTGGGCGGATGAGGATATCCAGGTCGCCAGCCCCACCGAGGGGACGCAATGGTTCGACGTGAACCCCTGATGGCCCGAACCGTGCGCCCTTGACTGCCTCACCCTGGCGAAGGGCATAAAAAAAGCCCCGGACCTTGCGGTGCGGGGCCGTGGCACAGGCCGACCTTAGGGTCAGCCCAGAGCCTGCAGCGATTTACTTGGCTGCGGAAGCGCCGGTAGCGGCGGTGGCAGCGGCGTCAGCAGCAGCCTTGGCAGCGTCAGCGGCAGGAGCAGCAGCGTCAGCAGCAGGTGCAGCGGCGGCAGGAGCAGCAGCGTCGGAAGCGGCAGGAGCTGCTGGCTCGGCGGCGGGAGCAGGTGCTGCGGCGGGAGCTTCCACAGGAGCGGGAGCGGGTGCTGGAGCGGGTTCTTCCTTCTTGCCACAAGCGGCGAGTGCAGCAGCAGCGATCAGGGCGGCCAGAACGAGAGAGTTCTTCATTTCGATTTTCCTATTTGGACAGACAGAATCTTGAAAAGCCACGGCGTCAGGCTTCCTGAGCCCATGCACGCATTGGCACAATGCACTTGGTTGCACCTTTTTGGGCACAGCCGCAGATTATATTGGTATTTAGTCAATACTGACTAACACTGACGAAAGCTTTACGCCAGCTTGACTTTGCGCAGTATCCCGGCGGGCGCGACCGCCGCGTGGCGCCCTGCCAACGGGCGTTCCCCAAAATGGGGCAAAAGCTACAACCCCAGCGTGGTGGAGGGGAATCCAGGCGCGCTCTTGCTGCGCACCCACTCGTTGAGCGTCTCATGCAGCATCACCCTGCGATCGGCCTCGCTGCCAGTCACCCCCACGCAGCGCTCGGGATCGAGCCGATGCAGCACCCATTGCGGCGACCACAGCGCACTGGGCAAGTCCAGCGGGTCGGCAGCCGGGCTGCGGCGGCAGGTGATGATGTGGTCCCAGGTGCCACGCCAGCGCACAAAGCGGGCATGGCGGCGGATCACGTCGTCATAACTGCAAGCCAGCATGGTGAAGCGCCGGCCGCTCCGGGCCCAGTCCTGCAAGGCCTCGACCACCGCACGCTCGCCCAGGGGCCAGTCATGGAAGTTGGCATCGCTGATGAAAATTTCCTGCCAGCCATCCCGTGCCGCCGTGGCAATCGCGTCGCGCACCAGTTGCTGAAACGTCTCGCGCCCGCTGAATCGCCCGCTGGGCAAGTCGCGCAAAGGCTCGGCAGAGGGGGTGGCTGTATCGGTCATCACTGGCTCCTGGTCATTCTCCACCGGCCCAGACATGGGCCCAGCCCGCATCGCACCACGACGAAAGCAGTTCCAGCGCGTCGTCGCTGGCCCGGGCCAGATCCCGTGCCGACAGTTGGCGCTCATCGGCCAGGCGCCGCATCAGCGTGGCGTCACGCCCTGCCGCACGGTAGCTTTCACCGTTGATGAAGATGTGGTGTGCGTCGTACATCATGCGGCTCTTGCGGTCCAGCCGCACCCCTTCCAGCATCACCCGGGTGTCGCCCGGCTCAAACCATACGCTGGGCTTGGGCTCGGTGAGGTACTCGCCCAGCGCGCGCTCCAGCACCAGGGGCTGGGCCAGCGCACGCGACAGGGCCTCGCGCGCAAAGTCCTGCAACCCGGCGGGAATGTGCGCTGGCTGCGCCACCGCGTCCTGCCCTGCATCGCGGTAGAGCAAAGGGTGATCGTCATCCCCGGCATCTTCCGCCAGACGCACCAGCAGCTCCTGCGCCAGCTCGGCGCGGGCTGGCGCGCGAAAACCGATGGAATACGTCATGCACTCGCCTTCGGCGATCCCGTCGTGGGCATAGCGCGGAGGCAGATACAGCATGTCGCCCGGCTCCAGCACAAACTCTTCTTCGGGCTCAAACTCGGCCAATATCTTCAAGGGAATGCCGTCGCGCAGCGACAGATCCTTCTGGCGCCCGATGCGCCAGCGCCGCTTGCCGTGCGCCTGCAGCAAAAAGACGTCGTAACTGTCGAAATGGGGCCCTACGCCACCGCCGTTGCTGGCGTAGCTGATCATGAGATCGTCCAGCCGCGCCTCGGGCACAAAACGGAACTGCTGCATCAGCGCATGCACCGCGTCGTTGTGCAGATCGACGCCCTGCACGAGCAGCGTCCAGTCGGGCTGCTGCAACGCAGGCAGTGCTCGGCGGCTGAAGGGCCCGTGGCGCAGCTTCCAAACGCCCTTGACCAGTTGCACCAAACGCGACTCCACGCCCTCTTGGGCAGCCAGCGCAAACAGCTCGGTCCGCAGCACCGGCGGTGCAAACTGCGGGATCGCCTGGCGCACCAGCAAGGGCTTCTTCTGCCAGTGGCGGCGCATGAATTGCGCGGGAGTGAGGCCGGCGAGCAGCGCCAGGGGTTGCTGAATGTCCATGAGGAAAGTCTTGCCCCTTTGCGGGGCCGTTGGTCAAACTGCGACAATTCTCCTATGGAAATTACCCAACAATGTGTGGTCGCACTGACCTGGACCCTGAAAGACACCCTGGGCGAAGAGCTGGATGTGCTTGACGAGCCCGTGGAGTTTTTGGTGGGCGGTGATGATCTCCTGCCCCGCATCGAAGAGGCCTTGCAAGGCCATGGCCCGGGCGCCAAGCTGGCGCTGCACCTCGAACCCGAGGACGCCTTCGGTGACTTCAATGACCAATTGCTGTTCTTGGAGCCACGCGCCCTTTTCCCCGCCGAGATCGAAGAAGGCATGACCTTTGACGGCATGGCGCTGCCCGAAGGCTGCAACCCCGATGCCCCCCGCACCGCCCTGTACACCGTGGCCGAGATCTACCCCGACCACATCGTGCTCGACGGCAACCACCCGCTGGCGGGCATCGCGCTGCGCCTGCAACTGACCGTGGAGGCCGTGCGCGAGGCCACCGAAGAGGAGATTGGACGCGGCACGGCAGGAACCGGCTTCTTCCGCATTCAGCCCCAGGCGCCAGGCAGCTCGTTGCTGCACTGAGCTCCCTAAGAACCGGTTTCAAAAGCACAACGGGCGCCCCGAATCAAATCGGGGCGCCCGTTTTTTGTGGTGTCGATCAGATCACATGCGCGAGATCTGGCCGTTGTACAGACGCACGCGGTCACCGATGCGGAGGTCCCCCGGGCTGCTCACGTCGTACACGCGGTAGCCACCTTGGTCCAGCTGCACAGACAGCCGGTATCCCTGCACGTATTCCTGGTTGTTGCGGCCTTCGATGGCGTTGCCAGCCACTGCACCACCCAGCACGCCCACCGCAGTGGCTGCGGCGCGACCCGTGCCCTTGCCCACCTGGTTGCCCAGCACGCCACCCACCACGGCGCCCAGAACGGCACCCGTGCCAGTGGTCTGGCCTTGGCTGCGTCCTTGCAGGACCTCAATGTTGGAAACGCGGCCATATTCTGTGCCCGCTTGTTGCTGCGGATAGGCAGGAGCCGTCTGGTACCCACTGGAATAGCCGCCGGAATACTGCGGCGCGGGGGCGGGGCGGCTGTGGCCACAAGCGGCCAGCGAAGCAGCCAGAACCACGGTGCCCACGAGGGCGAGAGGACGGTGGAATTGCATGTTCAATCTCCTGAAGTTGTCGGGCTACGCATTGGCAAAAGAATCCAGAAGGATTCCAGCTCAATGCCCATGTGCAGATTGGAACAACGCCCGAGGATGCCGTAGCGTAGACACGGGGCCATCCATAGGTCGGTAACAGACCCATCGAAACGTAAGCGGATTCTTACAAACCAGCTACGAGCCCCCGGGCACCACGTCATCAGTCGGTCTGCGTCAGGACTTGCCCGTGGAGCCGTACCCGCCCTCACCCCGCTGTGTGGCTGCGAACTCGGTGACGACGTTGAACTGGGCCTGCACCACCGGAACAATCACCAGCTGGGCCAACCGCTCCATGGGCTCCAAAGTGAAAGCCACGTTGCTGCGGTTCCAGGCGCTTACCATGAGCTGCCCCTGATAGTCGCTGTCGATCAAACCCACCAGGTTGCCGAGCACGATGCCATGTTTATGGCCCAGGCCCGAGCGCGGCAAGATCAGCGCGGCATAGCCTGGGTCTTGCAGGTAGATCGCAATGCCCGTGGGTACCAGTTGCCAGGCGTTGGGCTGCAGGGTCAGCGGCGCATCCAGGCAGGCACGCAGGTCCAGCCCCGCGCTACCGGGCGTGGCATAGGTCGGCAATTGGTCCGCCATGCGCGGGTCGAGAATCTTCACGTCAATCTTCACGGTTTTTTCTTTCCTGTTCCTAATCCTGTACCACTGCGCTGCTGCGCCACTTGTCGCAAGCGATCCTGCAAGGCTTGCGTCGCTGTATTCATCCCCGAGGCTTGAGCCCCTCCGAGCTGCGCTGCCGATTGCATCAGCCAGCCCAGCACCCACCACACCACGCCCATGACCACCAGGCCGGGCAACGAGCCATGACCGAGCAGGAAAAGGGCAATGCCGTGCAGCACCACCATCACGAGCAACACCGCACGCACCGTGCGCAATACACCGGCCAGCGGACGCATCACCTGCAGCAGATCGGGCGGCAGAGCCTGAGCTTGTGCACCGGCGCTGGGCGCCTGGGCCGCTCTGCCGACAGCAGCAACAGCGGCAGCAGGAGCCTGCGTCACCGGGGCTTTCTGCAGAGGTTTCTGGGCAGTCAGGCGCTCCACGTAGGCCGCAAAATCGCCATCGGGTGGCGTGTCCCAATCAGGTTTGGTAGCACCAGTTGTCATCACACCTCCCCACGGTGGCGGTCGTCAAGAGCGCAGAGGTGGCAAACGCGCGGCGATCTCCGCAATGAGCTGCTGCGCCAGCACCCGTTTGGACGCGCGGGGCAGCTCGCGGTGGCCCTGCGCGTCCACCAGCAACAGCGCGTTGTCGTCCTGCCCAAAGGTGGCGGGGCCGATATTGCCAACCAACAGAGGGACGCCCTTGCGCGCCCTTTTGGCTGTGGCATGGGCCAGCAGGTCATGGCTTTCGGCGGCAAAACCCACGCAGAAAAGGTCGCCTTCCAGTGCATGGGGCGACCTGGCGATGGTGGCCAGAATGTCGGGGTTCTCGACAAACTCCAGCGATGGGGTCTGGCCGGAGCCGTCTTTTTTGATCTTCTGGTCAGACGCGTGGGCTGGGCGCCAGTCGGCCACCGCAGCCGTGGCAACAAACACCGAGGCTGTCTGCAAATGCCGCTGCACGGCTGCCAGCATCTCCTGGGCAGACTGCACATTGACGCGCCGCACACCACGTGGCGTGGGCACATGCACCGGCCCGGCAACGAGGGTGACATCGGCACCCGCCTCGCGCGCCGCGCGGGCCACGGCAAAGCCCATCTTTCCGCTCGACAGGTTGGTGATGCCACGCACCGGATCAATGGCTTCAAACGTGGGCCCCGCCGTGACGAGCACTGACCGGCCCGCAAGGATCTTGGGCGTGAAAAAGGCGATCAGCTCGTCCAGCAGCTCCAGCGGCTCCAGCATGCGACCGTCGCCTGTCTCGCCACACGCCTGGTCGCCATTGCCCACGCCCAGCACCACTGCGCCGTCCTGCGCCACCTGCGCCAGATTGCGTTGCGTGGCGGGGTGGGCCCACATTTCGCGGTTCATGGCAGGGGCCAGCAGCAAAGGCACGCGCTGCGCGGGGCGCGCAAGACACAGCAGGCTGAGCAGCTCGTCCGCCCGGCCCTGCACCAGGCGCGCAATGAAGTCCGCACTGCAAGGCGCGATCAGGACCGCGTCGGCCTCGCGGCTCAGATTGATGTGGGGCATGTTGTTGGGCTCGCGGGCATCCCATTGCGAGCCATACACCGTGCGGCCTGACAGGGCCTGCATGGTGACCGGGGTGATGAACTGCTCGGCCGCCTCGGTCATCACCACCTGCACGGTGGCGCCCTCCTTGATGAGCTGGCGGCACAGATCGGCCGCCTTGTAGCAAGCCACGCCCCCACTCAGACCCAGAACAATGTGTTTGCCAGCAAGCTCATTCATGAGGCGAATTTAGCAGACGGGGGTGACCCTGCCCCCGGGGGTGTCGCCGGGGTGCCATCTATAATCCCAATTTCCCACCACCAAAAAAGACATGACCAAATTTGTCTTCGTCACCGGCGGTGTGGTGTCTTCCCTCGGTAAGGGAATCGCCTCAGCCTCCCTTGCCGCGATCCTCGAATCGCGGGGACTCAAAGTCACCCTCATCAAGCTTGACCCCTACATCAACGTAGACCCGGGCACCATGTCGCCGTTCCAGCACGGCGAGGTGTTCGTGACCGATGACGGCGCAGAGACCGACCTGGATCTGGGCCACTACGAGCGTTTCATCGAAACGCGCATGAAGAAAACCAACAACTTCACCACGGGCAAGATCTACCAGTCCGTGCTGGAGAAGGAACGCCGCGGCGACTACCTGGGCAAGACCGTGCAGGTCATCCCCCACGTCACCAACGAGATCCAGGAATTCATCAAGCGCGGCGCCGGCATCGGCACGCCCGATGCCGTGGACGTGGCCATCGTCGAAATCGGCGGCACCGTGGGCGACATCGAATCGCTGCCTTTCCTGGAAGCCGTGCGCCAGATGAGCCTGCGCATGGGCCCCAACAACGCAGCCTTTGTGCACCTGACCTACCTGCCCTGGATTGCAGCGGCCGGCGAGCTCAAGACCAAGCCCACTCAGCACACGGTGCAGAAGCTGCGCGAGATCGGCATCCAGGCCGACGCGCTGCTGTGCCGCGCTGACCGTCGCATCCCTGAAGAAGAGCGCGCCAAGATCTCGCTGTTCACCAACGTGCCCGAATGGGGCGTGATCAGCATGTGGGACGTGGACACCATTTACAAGGTGCCCCGCATGCTGCACGAGCAGGGCCTCGACGGCCTGATCTGCGACAAGCTGCGCCTGAACACCCCGCCCACCAGCCTCAAGCGCTGGGACGATCTGGTGCACGAGACCGAGCACCCCCAAGGCGAAGTCACCATCGCCATGGTCGGTAAGTACGTGGACCTGTCGGACAGCTACAAGTCCGTGAACGAGGCCCTGCGCCATGCGGGCATGCGCAACCATGTGCGCGTGAAGATCGACCATGTCGATTCCGAAACCATCGACAGCGCCGACGCAGTCGCAAAACTGGCCAAGTACGACGCCATCCTGGTGCCCGGTGGCTTCGGCCAGCGTGGTGTGGAAGGCAAGATCGCCACGGCCCAGTTTGCGCGCGAGCGCAAGGTGCCCTACCTGGGCATCTGCCTGGGCATGCAGGTGGCCACCATCGAATACGCGCGCCATGTGGCCGGCCTGGCCAACGCCAACAGCACCGAGTTCGACCCCACCACGCCCCACCCCGTGATCGCCCTGATCACCGAGTGGAAAGACGCCGACGGCACCATCAAGACCCGCGACGAGAACTCCGACCTGGGCGGCACCATGCGCCTGGGCGCGCAAAGCTCGGACGTGGCCAAGGACACGCTGGCGCACAGCATCTACGGCGATGTGGTCACCGAGCGCCACCGCCACCGCTACGAAGCCAACGTGAACTATCTGGACCAGCTGCGCAAAGCGGGCCTCGTGATCTCGGCGCTCACGCAGCGCGAGCAGCTCACCGAAATCGTGGAGCTGCCCCAAAACGTCCACCCCTGGTTCATCGGCGTGCAGTTCCACCCCGAGTTCAAGTCCACGCCCTGGAACGGCCACCCGCTGTTCAACGCCTTCATCAAGGCGGCTGTGGAACACCAGCAAGCCGCGAAAAAAGCCTAAGGGGACCTCACCATGCAGCTGTGCGGATTCAATGTCGGCCTGGACCAGCGTTTCTTTTTGATCGCGGGCACCTGCTCCATCGAAGGCCTGGAGATGTCGCTCGACGTCGCGGGCCAGCTCAAGGAAGTCTGTGCACCGCTGGGCATTCCGCTGATCTACAAGGGCTCCTTTGACAAGGCCAACCGCTCCTCCGGCACCAGCAAGCGTGGTGTGGGGCTGGAAGCAGGCCTGAAGATACTGGACGAAGTACGCCGCCAGCTGCAGCTGCCCATCCTGACCGATGTGCACGACACCTCGCATGTGGCCGAGGTGGCCAGCGTGGTGGATGTGCTGCAAACGCCCGCCTTCCTGTGCCGCCAGACGGATTTCATCCGCGCCGTGGCGCAAAGCGGCAAGCCGGTGAACATCAAGAAGGGCCAGTTCCTCGCGCCCTGGGACATGAAGAACGTCATTGACAAGGCCCGGTCGGCAGCAGCCGAGGTCGGGCTGTCAGAAGACCGGTTCCTGGCCTGCGAGCGCGGCGTGAGCTTTGGCTACAACAACCTCGTGGCAGACATGACCAGCCTGGCCGAGATGCGCAACTCTGGCGCCCCCGTGGTGTTCGACGTGACCCACTCGGTGCAAAAGCCCGGCGGCCTGGGCGCCGTGAGTGGTGGTGCGCGCGACATGGTGCCCGTGCTGGCGCGTGCCGGTGTGGCCGTGGGCGTGGCGGGCCTGTTCATGGAAACCCACCCCCGCCCCGCCGAGGCCTGGTCGGACGGCCCCAACGCCGTGCCGCTCAAGCACATGAAGGCGCTGCTGGAGACCTTGGTGGCGCTCGACGACGTCACCAAGAAAAACGGATTCCTCGAAAACAACTTTGGAGCTTGAGACATGAGCAGTGGTTACGTCATCGCATCCGTCACCGTCACCAACCCTGAGCAGTACTAAGAGTACAAAAAGTGGAGCACGCTGGCCATGCAGGCGCATGGCGCCGAGGTGTGCATTCGCGGCGGCAAGGTGGAAGTGCTGGAAGGCGACTGGAACCCCGGTCGCACCGTGCTGCTCAAGTTCCCGAGCTTTGAGGCTGCCCGCGCCTTCTATGACACGCCCGAGTACCAGAAAGCCAAGGCCGCCCGCGAAGGCGCAGCCATCATGCGCATGGTGTGCGTCGAAGGCGTCTGAGCGCGCACCCACAAACATTGCTCCCTCATTGATAGCTGCTAGTGCTTATACATTGTGCGCTAGAGACTGATTTGATTTAAAACTTCTGCAAAAGGAAAACCATGAGTGCCATCGTTGACATCGTCGGTCGCGAGATTCTGGACAGCCGCGGCAACCCCACCGTCGAATGCGACGTGTTGCTCGAATCGGGCGTGATGGGCCGGGCCGCTGTGCCGTCGGGCGCCTCCACCGGCAGCCGCGAAGCCATTGAAATGCGCGACGGCGACAAGAGCCGCTACCTGGGCAAGGGCGTGCTCAAGGCCGTGGAATACATCAACACCGAGATCAGCGAAGCCGTGCTGGGCCTGGACGCCTCCGAGCAGGCCTTCCTGGACAAGACCCTGATCGACCTGGACGGCACCGAGAACAAGAGCCGCCTGGGCGCCAACGCCATGCTGGCCGTGTCCATGGCCGTGGCCCGCGCTGCCGCCGAAGAGTCTGGCCTGCCCCTGTACCGCTACCTGGGCGGCATGGGCAGCGTGCAACTGCCCGTGCCCATGATGAACGTGATCAACGGCGGCGCACACGCCAACAACAGCCTGGACCTGCAGGAGTTCATGATCATCCCCGTGGGCGCACCCACGTTCCGCGAAGCCGTGCGCTGGGGCGCCGAAGTGTTCCACGCACTGAAGAAGATCCTGCACGACAAGGGCATCAGCACCGCCGTGGGCGACGAGGGCGGCTTCGCTCCTAGCGTCGAGAACCACGAAGCGGCCATCCGCCTGATCCTGCAGGCCATCGAAGCCGCAGGCTACACGGCCGGCGATCAGATTGCCCTGGGCCTGGACTGCGCCGCGAGCGAGTTTTACAAGGACGGCCACTACGTGCTGGAAGGCGAAGGTGGCCTGAAGCTCACCGCCCAGCAGTGGACCGACATGCTGGCTGCCTGGGTGGACAAGTACCCGATCATCAGCATCGAAGACGGCATGCACGAAGGCGACTGGGACGGCTGGAAGCACCTGACCGAACGCCTGGGCGACAAGGTGCAGCTGGTGGGCGACGACCTGTTCGTGACCAACACCAAGATCCTGAAGGAAGGCATCGACAAGCGCATCGCCAACTCGATCCTTATCAAGATCAACCAGATCGGCACGCTGACCGAAACGTTTGCTGCCATCGAGATGGCCAAGCGCGCGGGCTACACCGCCGTGATCTCGCACCGCTCGGGCGAAACCGAAGACAGCACCATTGCCGACATCTCGGTGGGCACCAACGCCGGCCAGATCAAGACCGGTTCGCTGAGCCGCTCCGACCGCATCGCCAAGTACAACCAGCTGCTGCGCATTGAAGAAGACCTGGGGGACATCGCACAGTACCCTGGCCGCGCTGCGTTCTACAACCTGAAGTAATGGCCCCCACGGTCGTCCACTGCGTGTGGCTCCCTGCCCCCCAAGGGGGCCGCGTTTCGCCTTGGGGCGGCCCGGCGGCGAAACATAGTTGCAACAGTAAAGGTTGACCGTTGGTCTCCCGCATCGTCCCCGTCATCCTGCTGGCCTTGCTGGCAGCGCTGCACGCCCAGCTCTGGCTGGGGCGGGGCAGCGTGCCGCGCGTCAATGCGATGCAGCGGCAGATCGATGTGCAGAAGGCGGCCAACGAGCAGGCCCGCCAGGTGAATGCGCGGCTGACCTCGGAGGTGCACGACCTCAAGGAAGGCCTGGACATGGTGGAAGAAAAGGCGCGCAGCGAGCTGGGCATGGTCAAGCCCAACGAGGTGTACGTGCAGTTCACGCCCCGCTGACCTGCGTTGCGGGGCCCTATTGCTGCATGGACTACTGCCCCGCGCCGCCCCCTCTCACCACGCAGATATTGACCAAGGCCTGCGCTTCACTCATGGCCGTGCGGCAGCCCTCTCCCTCCACTCCCTTGATCGCCTTGCTGGGCGCCCCCCATACGGGTGTAGAGGCGTTGGCACAGGCGCTGCAGCAGCAGATCACTCCCGGCACGGTGCATATCGCCCTGCGCCACCCGTACCTGACCCGCACACTGACCACGCCGCAGGCGGCATCTGAGGCGGTGGCGCTGACCCTGCTGATGGGTCTCGACCAGCCATGCCCTGCCGAGGAACGTGCCGCGCAAGAGGCCCGTGATGCCCAGCTGCGCACCGCCCTGGCGGCTGCATCCATCCCCTACCGCGTGGTGTACGGCACCGGCGAGCAACGCACCCGCAACGCCCTCATTGCTATACAAAAAGTAGCACCAAAGGCATATTTCACTGGCGCAAGATCTGCATTAGACATTGAAAACGCGCCCAGAACGGCCCGGTTGCGCGCCTGGAACTGCGAGAAGTGCAGCGACCCCATTTGTGAGCATCGGCTGTTCACCGCACTGGTCGAGCAGCGGGATACGACACCGCCACCAGCCGTTACGCCAGACCGCGTTTGAGCTCCTTCAGAAGCAACACCACCTGGCTGGAGCCGTAGCGGTAACCGCCATTGAGCACCTGCACGGCCCGGTCCCATTCGCCCTGCTGGGCCAGTTCCACCAGGGTGGCAGCCTGCTCATGAAAGTATTGGTAGCGCGCCACCAGCAGCGGATAGGCAGGCTGGTCGCCCAGCAACTCGCCGCCCACGCCATGCAGCCAGCGGCCCAGCGCGCTCTGGTCGGCGCGGCGCACCTGGGCCGGGTCCAGCCCGACGGTGGTGCGGCCCTCCAAGTAGTCCATCAGCCGGTCTTTCCACCGCTCGTGGGCGTTGATGGCTGCGTCGATGTCCAGCGCGGCAAGCAGGGTGTCCGCAGGCCGCGAGTCCGGGGCCGCTGCACTGTCGTACAGCGCCAGCGGAGGCGCAGCCGAGCTGGCCCGGTGGCTCCCCAGAACACGGCGAAGAAACTGCATGACACCCCTCGTTCATTTCCTGCGCGACCGGAACTGATCGCTTGAACGCATACCGGCCCGGCGGTCGGGCCGTATGCATCGGTCCCCGCGACGGCATACACTGCTGCAGCACTGTTGAATGGGACCCAGGAATCTTAGGCGTGGATGGCGGGGGCGATTGTCAACGATGGTCAGCCAACCGCCGCGCCCGCAAGCAACAGCTGAACGTTACTGGATGCCGGTAGGCCCCGGGGGCTGCGCAGCGCCTGGCGAGACAAAAATCTGCGCCGCGTCGACCGCGTCGAAGCGGTACTGCTGGCCGCAAAACTCGCAACCCACCTCGATGTCGTCGCGCTCGGCCAGGATGCTCTCAGCCTCTTCAGCGCCCAGGTTGCGCAGCATGTTGCTCACGCGCTCGCGGCTGCAGGTGCAGGCAAAACGCGGGCCGCTGGCGCCCTGCTGGGGTTCAAAGCGCAGCAGCTTTTCTTCCCAGAACAGGCGGCGCAGGATGGTGTCCACGTCCAGCGTCAGCAGTTCCTCACGGGTCAGGCTGGAGGCCAGGTGCGCAATGCGGTTGTAGTCCTCGTTGTGACCGATCTGGTCTTCGTTCTCGCGGTGCGAGAGGCCCGCGGCCAGGTTGCCCTCGCCCTTGATGGGCATGCGCTGGATCAAGAGGCCTGCCGCCACCTGGTCGTTGGCGCCCAGCACCAGAATGGTGTCGAGCTGCTCGGACTGCAGCATGTAGTGCTGCAGCACATCCGACAGGCGCTCCAGCTTTTCGTGGTGGTCGCCATGCAACGGCACCACACCCTGGTACGGCTGCTGGCCCGGGTGGCGGTCCTTGGGGTCGAGCGTGATGGCGCAGCGGCCACCGCCGCCCACATTGACCATCTGGCTCAGCTTTGCGTCCGGCAGCACCTCGCCGTTCACGGTAGCGGTGGCGCGCAGGCTCAGGTCCGACTGCACCTCGGCCACGGCCAGCTTGACGGGGCCGTCCCCAAACACCTGCAACACCAGCGCACCGTTGAACTTGATGTTGGACTGCATCAGCACACCGGCGGCCGCCATCTCGCCCAGCAACTCGCTCACCGGCGCGGGGTAGGCGCCGGTGGCGGTGTTGCCCGCCCGGCGCTTCAGGATTTCGGTCCAGGCATCGGTCAGGCGCACGATCATGCCGCGCACCGGCAGACCATCGAAAAGAAACTTGTGGAGTTCAGACACGCAGGGTTCCAGGAAAAATGAGGTGGCGGGCGGCGGCGATGCCGCGCTCAGCCAATCTTGCGCAGGCCGCGTTGGAAGCGGCGTGCATTGTCAATGTAGTGTTGGGCGCTCTGGCGCAGGCCTTCGATCTGCTCGGGGGTGAGTTCACGCACCGCCTTGGCGGGGCTGCCGATGATCATGGAGCCATCGGGAAACTCCTTGCCCTCGGTGACCAGCGCGCCCGCGCCCACCAGGCAGTTCTTGCCGATCTTGGCGCCATTGAGCACCACGGCGCCAATGCCGATCAGCGATTCGTCGCCGATGGTGCAGCCGTGCAGCATGACCTGGTGGCCCACCGTCACCCGCTCGCCCACGACCAGGGGCTTGCCGAAGTCGGCGTGCAGCACGCTCGCGTCCTGGATGTTGGAGCCCGCGCCGATGGTGATGCTCTCGGTGTCGCCGCGCACCACGGTGCCAAACCACACGCTGGCGTCTTCGCCCAACACCACATTGCCCATCACCTGCGCGCTGTCAGCCACCCAGGCCGACGCTGCCACTTGGGGAGCCACACCGTCGAGTTCGTAAATTGCCATGCACCCACTCCGCAGAAACCAAAGAAGCGGCACGCCATGGCGCGCCCTGAGAGGTCGCCAATCGTTACAAAGCGCAAGCCTTGGTGCCGATGGCAAGGCCTAGAATTGTAAGGATGGAGCTTCGCCACCGTGCACTGCAGGTCTTGTGCCTGGCAGACCCCGAACAAAAAGCGGCTGCAGCGCTAGAACTGTTTGCCCAAGCAGCTACGCTTTCAATAGCAGACACCGCCCCTGCGGCACCCACCGATCCAGACGCCCTGCCCGGCCGCCCCGAGCGCCCCGAGCTGCTGCGCCACACCCAGGTGGCCCGCCGATCGCCCGCCACCCCCGAGGGCCGCGCCATTCTCATCCATGCCATCGCCCACATCGAGTTCAACGCCATCAACCTGGCGCTGGACGCCGTGTGGCGCTTTGATGGCATGCCGCGCGACTACTACCTGGACTGGATGCGCGTGGCGGCCGAAGAGGCCAAACACTTCCGCCTGCTGCGCGACCACCTGCGCAGCCAGGGCCACGACTATGGCGACTTCCCTGCGCACCAAGGCCTGTGGACCATGTGCGAGAAGACCCGGCACGACGTGCTGGCGCGCATGGCCCTGGTGCCCCGCACGCTCGAAGCCCGGGGGCTGGATGCCACGCCGCAGATCCAGGCCAAGCTGCGCCAGGTGGGCACACCCGATGCCCTGACCGCCGTTGCCATCCTGGATGTGATCCTGCACGACGAGGTGGGCCATGTGGCCATCGGCAACCACTGGTACCGCTGGCTGTGCGAACGCGCGGGCCAGGACCCGGAAACCCTGTACGGCGCGCTGGTACAGAAGTACGAAGCGCCCCGCCTGAAGCCTCCGTTCAATGAGTCCGCGCGACGCAGCGCCGGGTTCAGCGACGCCGAGCTGCGCTGGCTGCAGCAAGCCTGACCAGCACACCCTGCCATAGAGCCTGCGGACAACCTGAGGGGAATACGATGACTCCTACAATTCCCGGCGATGCCCTCTGCGGGCCCGCGCTTCCTATTTCAAGAACACCCAGCCCACACCCATGACCCAAGCTTTCACCCCCGGCACACCGCCCGCGCCTCCCCCCGGCAACCAGTCGTCGGTCGCCATGATTGCGCGCCAAGCCATCGTGAACGCGCAGCAGGTGGTGGTGGGCTACGAGCTGTTCAACCGCTCGCGCAGCGGCGCCGCCCACACGGCCGCGACCGACGTGATCCTGGTGTTCACCGCCTTGTCGCACGCCGGCACCGAAGAGCTGGTGGGCAAGAAGCTGATCTTCGTCAACTGCACCCACGAAAGCCTGTCGGGCGGCCACCTGGAGCTGGTGGACCCGGACAAGGTGGTGCTGGAGATTCCGCCCCTGGGCCATGCGGCCGCCGAAGAGGTCGCCACGCGCCTGCCCATCCTGACCGAGCTGCGCGACCGGGGCTTTCACCTGGCCTTCAACCACACGGTGCTGCAGTCGGCGTACGCCCCCTGGCTGCCCCTGGCGGACTACATCAAGCTGGACCTGTCGGTGCTGGCGCCCGACCAGCTGGCCGTGTTGATCAGCTACGCAGGCCGCCACAGCAAGGCCGAGCTGATCGCCGAGAAGGTCGAAACCGCCCAGCAATACGACATGGTGTCCAGCCAGGGCGTGCAACTGTTCCAGGGCTACTGGTTTGCCCGCCCGGCCCTGGTCGAGACCAAGCTGCTCACGCCTTCGCAGGCCAGCATCATTGAGCTGATCAACCAGGTGCGCAAACAGGCCAGCACGGACGAGATTGAGGAAGTGCTCAAGAAGGATGCGGGCCTGGCCTTCAACCTGATGCGCCTCATCAACTCCGCCGGCTTTGGGCTCTCGCGCGAGATCACCTCGTTCCGCCAGGCCGTGATGCTCATGGGCCTGAAAAAGCTGTTCCGCTGGGCCGCGCTGCTGCTGACCGCATCGCGCAACAACGGCACGCCCTCTTCGGTGGGCCACACCGCCGTGGTGCGCGGGCGCCTGATGGAGCTGCTGGCGCTGGAGACCCTGCCGCCCGAGGAGGCTGACCAGGCATTTGTGGTGGGCATCTTCTCGCTGCTGGACGTGATGCTGTCCATGCCCATGGAATCCGCCATCGGCCTGCTCAATGTGCCCGAGCCCGTGGCCGCTGCGCTGCTGCGGCGCGAGGGCTTCCTGGGCGATCTGCTGACGTTGGCCGAGGCCTGCGAATCCAGCGACGATGCCGTGTTCGACCGAACGGCCGGCCTGCTGCACCTGACCAGTCAGCAGATCAACTTTGCCCACCTGCAGGCACTGGCCTGGGCCGACCACATCGGCGACTGACGGGCGCTGCCGCCACGCTGGCGGCCCCTGGTCATACTTTGGTTCTCTGCCAACGCCTGGCGGTCTAGAATGATCGCCAGCCTTTCATTTCAGTGGACCCCATGTCGAGCACACCCGAACAAGACACCCCGGACGCCGCAGCGCCTGCGGTCGAACCCGTGGACGAGAACCTTGCCATCATTGCGCGCCAGGCCATCGTGGACGAAAGCCGCGCGGTCTATGGCTACGAGCTGTTCGACCGATCCACCGCGTCTGACTCGCACACCGCCGCCAGCGATGCGGCCCTGCTCTTCAACGCCCTGTCCTATGCGGGCACCGAGGCCCTGGTCGGCAAAAAGACGGTGTTCATCAACTGCACGCACGACAGCCTCTCAGGCGGCCACCTGGAGCTGATCCACCCCGAAAAGGTGGTGCTGGAAGTTCCGCCCCTGCCCGACGGTGCCACCCAGGAAGAAATCGAAGGCCGCCTGCCCACGCTGGAAGCACTGCGCACACGCGGCTTTCGCCTGGCGTTTGACCAGCAGGCCCTAAAGCGCGCCTACACCAGCTGGCTGCCCCTGGCGGCCTTCATCAAGCTGGACATGCAGGCCTTCAAGCCCGAGCTGGCCGCCCCCTTGGTCAAATTTGCCACCACCCACAGCAAGGCCACGCTGGTGGCCGAGAAGGTTGAAACGGCAGCGCAATACGAGTTGATGCGTGACCTGGGCGTCAAGCTGTTCCAGGGCTACTGGTTCGCCCACCCCTCGCTGGTCAAGGCCACCACCATCCGCCCCTCGCAGGCCACGATCATCCAGCTCATCAACCTGGTGCGCAAACAGGCCAGCACGGCCGAGATCGAAGACCTGCTCAAGAAAGACCCCACCCTGTCTTTCAACCTGCTGCGCTTCATCAACTCGTCGGGTTTTGGCCTGTCGTGCGAGATCACCTCGTTCCGCCATGCGGTGATGATCCTGGGGCTGAAAAAGCTGTTCCGCTGGGCAGCCCTCTTGATGACCACCTCGCGGGCGGGAGGTGCGCCACCGGCCGTGGGCCAGACTGCCGTGGTGCGCGGCCGCCTGATGGAGCTGCTGGCCGCCGAGCTGCTGCCGCCCGAAGAATGCGACAACGCCTTCGTGGTCGGCGTGTTCTCGCTGCTGGACACCATGCTGGGCGTGCCGCTCGAAAAGGCGCTGGAGTCCGTGGCCCTGCCCGAACCGGTGATGGACGCCCTGCTGCGCGGCACCGGTGTATTTGCCCCGTTCCTCGAACTGACCAAGGCCTGCGAAAGTGGCGACGAGGTGGCTTTTGCCAAGAACGCTGATGCGCTGCACCTGTCCAACCGCCAGGTGAACTGGGCCCACCTGCAGGCGCTGACCTGGGCCGAGAGCCTGAACGAAGAATAGTCCCGTTCTTCCCCTCTCCAAAAGCCACAGGCCCTGCTTCGACAGGGCCTGTGGCGTTTCTGGGGCTTCAACCCCTGCACACGGTCAGTTGCCCTGGATTCCCGCCGCGCGGATGATGCGCGCATTGTTCTCGGACTCCAGCGCAATCTGGCGCGCGAACTCGGCCGTGGTGCCGCCGGTGGGCACGTTGTCGGTGGCATCGAGCTTGGCGCGGATGTCCGGCAAGGCCAACGCCTTGTTCACCTCGGTGTTGATGCGCGTGATGACCGTCTTGGGCGTCTGCGCCGGGGCATAGAGGCCGAACAGCGACGAGAGATTGGCGGCAGGCTGACCCAGCTCGGCCAGCGTGGGCACCTGGGGCAGCGAATCCAGCCGCGCCGGAGCCCCCACCGCCAGCGGCTTGAGCTTGCCCGCCTGAATGTGCTGCAGCACCGCAGGGCCGGCGTTGGTCGATAGCACCTCGAACTGCCCGCCCAGCGCGTCATTCATCTGCTGGCCGCCGCCCTTGTAGGGGATGTGCGTGATCTGCACCTGCGCCACCGACTGGATCTGCTCCAGCATGATGTGCCCCAGCGACGCCTGCCCCGACGTGGCCCAGCGCACCGTGCCGGGCTGGGCCCGCGCACGCGCGATCAGGTCCTTGAAGTCGGTCGCGCGGCTCGCGGGCGTGCCCAGCAGCAGCACGGGCGAATACATCACGCTGACCACGGGCGCGATGTCCTTTTGCGGATCGAAGGGGGACTTGCCTAGGTGTGGGTTGAGCGCCAGAGGGCTGACCGCCGCAAAACCCAGCGTGTAGCCATCGGGCGCCGCCTTGGCCACCGCGTCCACGCCCAGGCTGCCGCTGGCGCCCGCCTTGTTCTCAATGACCACGGGTGTGCCCAGCTGCGCAGCCAGCTTGTCGGCCAGCGCGCGGGAGATGTTGTCGCTCACGCCCCCCGCCGGGTAGGCCACGATGATGCGGATGGGTTTGGCGGGCCAGGCCTGGGCCGAAGCCACTACGGGCGAGACCGCCAACGCGACCGCAGCGGCGGCCACCAACTGGCGGCGAGAAAAATGCAGATTCATGGTGAGAGCCAATGGAGAAGAGTTCGATGGGCAGCCGTCAGGTCAGCCCGTCAATCCAGTTCGAGCTTGCGCTCGCGGATCAGCTTGGCCCACTTGTCGTTCTCGCCCTTCACAAAGCTGAAGAATTCCGCGGGTCCGAGAGAATGTACCTCCGAACCTGTGGACGCAAACTTGGCCTTTACCTCCGCTTGCGCCAGCACCTTGGCCAGTTCGGCAGCCAGCTTGTCCACCACCTCTTTGGGCAGCCCTGCGGGGCCCACCAGCCCCTGGAAGCCGACAGACTCCATGCCACCAAGGCCCAGTTCGCTCACTGTGGGGACGTCGGGCAACTGCGGGTCGCGGCGTGGGCCCGTCACTGCCAGCGCCTTCAGCTTGCCGCCCTTGACCTGCGGCAGCAGCACCGGCCCTGCATCGATCAGCAACTGCGTCTGTCCTCCGATCAAGTCCTGCACAGCCGGGGCGCTGCCTTTGTAGGGCACATGCGTCACATCCAGCCCGGTCGCCTGGTTCATCAGCTCGCCATTCAGGTGGGTGGAGGTGCCCGCACCGCCCGATGCGAAGTTCACCTTGCCAGCGTTGGCCTTGGCCCATGCCACCCATTCCTTGAGGTCCTTGGCAGGGTGGTCCGGCCGGGTGACCGCGATGTAGCTGCCCTGGCTGATCTGGCCGATGTAGCTGAACTGCTTGAGCGGGTCGTACGGCATCTTGCGCTGCAAGTAAGGTGCGATAGCGAACGGGCCGGTATTGGCCAGCAGCAGCGTGTAGCCATCGGGCGCGGCCCGGGTCAGCTCGGTGGCCGCCAGCATGCCACCAGCACCGGGCTTGTAGTCCACCACGATCTGCTGCTTGAGAAGCTCCTGCAGCGGCACCTGCACGGTGCGCGCTGCAAAGTCGATGCCGCCGCCCGGCGGGTACCCCACGATGAGGCGGATGGGCTTGGCTGTGGGCCAGGCCTGCGCCATGGCCAGAGTGGCCGCCCCCAGCAGCAGCGCGCCGGCGATGAGTTTTTTCATGCAATGTCTCCTTGTTGTGGTGTGTAAAACCGGTCTGGCGCGCCGTTCAGCCCGCTAGCCTCTCGGGTGGTGCTGCGCGTGCAAGGACTTGAGCCGCTCGCGCGCCACGTGGGTGTAGATGGTGGTGGTGGAGATATCCGCATGGCCCAGCAGCAGCTGCACCACGCGCAGGTCGGCACCGTGGTTGAGCAGGTGCGTGGCAAACGCATGACGCAGCGTGTGGGGCGACAGCGGCACCGTGATGCCCGCCACCTGCGCCCACTTTTTGACGATGACCCAGAACATCACCCGCGTCATGCCACTGCCGCGCTGGGTGACGAACAGGTCGTCCGTCTGCTGCCCGCCCAGGATGGCGCCGCGGGCCTCGTTCAGATAGCGCAGCAGCCACGCCCGCGCCTCTTCGCCAAACGGCACCAGGCGCTCCTTGCTGCCCTTGCCCATCACCCGCAGCACGCCCTCGTTCAGGCCGACCTGAAAGGTCTTGAGCGTGACCAGCTCGGTCACGCGCAGGCCGCTGGCGTACATCAGCTCCAGCATGGTGCGGTCGCGCAGGCCCAGGGGGGTGCCCAGGTCGGGCGCGTTCAGCAGCGCCTCCACCTGCGCCTGCGACAAGGTCTTGGGCACGCGCAGCGGCTGGCGTGCGGCCTGCAGCCGCACGGTGGGATCGGTGGTGATGCGCCGCTCGCGCAGCGCCCAGTGAAAGTAGCGGCGCAACACCGTGAGGCGCCGGTTGGCCGAGGTGGCGCGCGTCTGCGCGTGGCGGGCGGCAAAGTAGGCCTGCAGGTGGTGTTCGGCCGTGTCGTCCAGCGCCAGCGCGGGCTGCTGGTCGGCCAGCCACTGCGCGTACAGCGTCAGGTCACGCCGGTAGGCGGCCAGCGTGTTGCGCGACAGGCCGTCTTCCAGCCACAGGGCGTCCACAAAGGTGTCGATGGCATTCAGACTGGGAGCAAGCATCCAAAAACCATAGCATGCATCGCGTGCATTCAGCTCCACAGGCACAAAAAAGCCGCCCGAAGGCGGCTGGGGACGGAAGCGGTGGCGTTTATTCCAGCGTCAGCTTCTGCTTGACGACCACATCCTTGTAGACAGCGAACTCGGCCTTGATCTGCTCGGCAAACTGCTCGGGCGTGTTGCCGATCACGAGCGAGCCCGTGTCTTCGATGCGCTTCTTCACGGCCGGGTCTTCCAGGGCCTTGCGCACACCGGCGTTGATCTTGTCCACCACATCCTTGGGCAGACCCTTGGGGCCCACGATGCCGTAGTAAGCCATGCGGTTCACCGGCTCCAGGCCCAGTTCCTTGAAAGTGGGCACATTGGGTAGGGCCGCCACGCGCTGGGGCGCTGCGACGACGATGGGCACCAGACGGTTTTCCTTGATGAAGGGCAGCGCCGAGGGCAGGTTGTCAAAAATCATGGGCACCTGGCCCGCCACGGTGTCGTTCAGGGCCGGGCCCGCACCGCGGTAGGGGATGTGCGTCACAAAGGTGCCCGAGAGGTTCTTGTACAGCTCCATCTGCAGGTGGCCGATGCCGCCTGTGCCGGACGAGGAGTACGAATACTTGCCGGGCGACTTCTTCAGTTCGGCCACGAACGACTTGTAGTCCTTGGCCGGGAAGCTGGGGTTCACCGCAATGATGTTGGGCGTGGCCGCAATGTTGATGATGGGCGAGAAGTCCGTCAACGGGTTGTACGGCGTTTTGGGGTTGATGGCAGGGTTGGCGGCGGTGGTGGACACTGTGGCCACGCCCAGCGTGTAGCCGTCGGCCGTGGCGCGGGCAAGTTCGGCCGCACCCACAATGCCGCCGCCACCGGCCTTGTTGTCCACGATCACGCTCTGGCCGAGTACGCGGCCCAGGGGCTCGGCGATCACGCGCGCAATGATGTCGGTGGTGCCACCGGGTGCAAAGGGCACAACCAGTCGGATCACCTTGTTGGGGTAGCCTTGTGCGGCAGCCGATCCAGCTGCGGCAGCCAGTACGGTCAGCGCAAGCCATTGACGACGATACATGGAAATCTCCTTCGTGCGGGGTAACAACAAACAGCGCCGATGGTATGCGCAACACCCGCCAAACCGCCCTGCGGATTCCACATAAGGGCTAACCCTAAAAATAGGTGCAGGTGGGCAGTTTCAGGCCACCCCTTCAACCTGTCGGGAGCCCCGCCAGGCTTGCCATGCATCAAGTATTCTCGGCGCGTGAACTACGCCCAACTCCTGCTCCCCGACTTTTCACTCATCTTCCTGGGGTACCTGATCTGCCGGTACACAGCCCTGAACCGCTCGGTCTGGCAGCCGGTCGAGAGCCTGGTGTATTACCTGCTGTTCCCAGTGCTGCTTTTCCAGTCCATCGTCAAAAGCCCGATGGATATTGGTGCGGCGTCTGGCTTGATCGGCGCAGGCATGTTGTCGGGCGTGATCGGCATCGCGCTGGCCTACAGCCTGCCGCACTGGCCCTGGGTGGGCAAATACATCGACGTGCGCGACCACGCGGCCAGCGCGCAGGTGGCGTTCCGCTTCAACTCCTTCATTGGCCTGGCCATTGCCGAGCGGCTGGCGGGCACGCAGGGCCTGTTGATGATTGCCGTGCTGATCGGTGTGTGTGTGCCGCTGTTCAACGTGGCGGCCGTGTGGCCCATGGCCCGCCATGGGCAGCACAGCTTTGCCCGCGAGCTGTTGCGCAACCCGCTGATCATTGCCACCGCCTCAGGCCTGGCAGCCAACCTGCTGGGCTTTCAGATCCCCGAATGGGCGGTGCCCACGGTCAGCCGCATCAGCTCCGCATCACTGGCACTGGGCCTGATGGCGGCCGGGGCGGGGCTTCAGTTTGGCCTGCTCACGCGGGGCAAGACACTGAGCGTATCGGTGCTGGCCATCCGCCACCTGGTGCAGCCGCTGGTGGCGTTTGGCATGGCCCGCATATTTGGTCTCGACGCCGTGCAGACCACCGTGCTCCTGGCCTTTGCCGCCTTGCCCACGGCATCGACCTGCTATGTGCTGGCAGCGCGCATGGGCTACAACGGGCCGTATGTGGCGGGGCTGGTCACGCTGTCCACCTTGCTGGGCATCGTGAGCCTGCCGTTTGCGCTGGGGGTGCTGCGATGAGCCGGGGTCTGAACCGCAGGCGGCTGCTGGGCGCCAGTCTGGTCGCCACCTTGAGCATGGTCGCGTGTGGCCGCAAACCGCCGCGTGCCCAAGCGGTGCCGCCGGGCGCCACGGTGCTGGCGCTGGGCGACTCGCTCACATCGGGCGTGGGGGCCTCTGTCGACACGGCCTACCCGGCCGAGCTGGCACGCCTGACGGGCTGGAAGGTGGTCAACGGCGGCGTGTCGGGAGACACCTCGGCCCAGGCGCTTGCACGCCTGCCGGGCCTGCTGCAGCAGCACCAGCCCGCGCTGGTCATCGTAAGCATTGGTGGCAACGACTTTTTGCGGCGCCAGAGCGCGGCCACCACGCGCGCCAACATCCTGCGCATTTGCAGCGAGGCCAAGGGCAGCGGCGCCCAGGTGCTGCTGGTGGCTGTGCCCGAGCTGTCGCTGATGGCCGCTGCCGGCCGCCTGAGCGACCACCCGCTGTACGAAGAGATTGCCGAAGAGCTGAAGATCCCGCTGCACGCCAAAGGCTGGTCGAGCGTGCTCGCGCAAGAGCGGTTGCGGTCGGACCAGATCCACGCCAACGCCGCAGGGTATGCGGAGTTTGTCCAGGGACTGGTGGGCACTTTGCGGCAGACAGGGCTGCTGGCGCAGTAAGGACCCGTCGCAACGGCTATCACTCCCATTTTGATAGCTACTCAGGCATATTGCACTAGCGCTACCAGGCGATTTCTTTCAAAAACGCCTTCAACCCGCCTCCAGCGCCCAGGCCACATGCTCCCGCACCAGCGCACTGGCGTCCTCTGCGCGTGACTGCAGCGCAGTGCGCAAGGCGTCGTCGCCGGTGGCGCGCAGCGCATTGCCCAGTGCCACCGCCACATTGCGCAGCCAGCGCTCATGGCCTATGCGGCGAATGGGGCCGCCCTCGGTCATGCGCAAGAAGGTGGCTTCGTCCCACGCAAACAGGTGCACCAGTTGCTGGCCTGAGAGGCCTTTGCGCTCATCAAAGTCGGGCAGGCGGCTGACCTGGGCAAACTTGTTCCAGGGGCAAATGAGCTGGCAGTCATCGCAGCCATAGATGCGGTTGCCCAGCAGAGGGCGCAGTTCCACGGGGATGGGCCCGGCGTGTTCGATGGTGAGGTACGAGATGCAGCGCCTCGCGTCGATGCGGTGCGGCGCGATGATCGCCTGCGTCGGGCAGATGTCGATGCACGCATTGCAGCTGCCGCAGTGCGCGGTGACGGGCTCGCTCGGTGGCAGCGCCATGTCCACATAAATCTCGCCCAAAAAGAACATGGACCCGGCCTCGCGGTTGAGCACCAGCGTGTGCTTGCCGCGCCAGCCCTGGCCGCTGCGCGCAGCCAGCTCGGCCTCCAGCACCGGGGCGGAGTCGGTGAACACGCGGTGACCAAACGGGCCGATGGCCTCGGCAATGCGGTCGCTGAGCTTTTGCAGCCGCGCACGCAGCACCTTGTGGTAGTCGCGCCCCCGGGCATAGACGGAGACGATGCCCTCGTGCGGGCGCTGCAGGCGGGAGAGTTCGGCCGCCTGCCAGCCCCCGGGCACATCCCTGGCCGTATCGCGCGGCAAATAATCCATGCGCGCCGTGATCACACTCACAGTGCCGGGCACCAGCTCGGCCGGGCGCGCGCGCTTCATGCCGTGGGATGCCATGTAATGCATGTCACCATGGAAGCCCTGCGCCAGCCAGGCCGCTAGACCCGGCTCGGCCGCAGACAAGTCCACCCCCGCCACGCCGATTTGGGAAAATCCCAGCTCGCGGGCCCACTCCTGCATTTGAGGAACGAGTTGACTGTTGCACCACATACCGGCCAGATTGTAGAAAGCGGCAGCGATGCCCCTGGCGCCCCCCCCGGCGACACTTCTGCCGAACCCACGCGCCAATTCACCTGGCATGGCGAGGAAGACACCGCCGCCTTTGCCCAGCGCCTGGCCGCACAACCCCTGCTGGCCAACGCCTTCGTGACCCTGCACGGCGACCTGGGTGCGGGCAAGACCACCCTGGTGCGCCACCTGCTGCGCGCCCTGGGTGTGCAAGGCCGTATCAAGAGCCCCACCTATGCCGTGGTGGAGCCCCACGAGGCCCCGGGTCTGTCAATCTGGCACTTCGACTTCTACCGTTTTGACGATCCGCGCGAGTGGGAAGACGCCGGTTTCAGGGACATTTTTGCCAACCCCGGTCTCAAGGTGGCAGAATGGCCGGAAAAGGCTGCAGCGCTTACTCCGCTTGCAGACCTTGCTATTCACATTGAAGCAACGGATGACACCGAAAGGAAGGTCACGCTGCATGCCCCCACCGCCACCGGGCGCAGCCTGCTGCAAGCTCTCTGAGACGCCGTGAACGAACCCACCTTGCCTGCCCGCCAAGCCCCCCAGCCATCGCGCCGCGCCGTGCTGCGCGCCAGCAGCCTGGTACTGCTGCTGGGTACACAGCAGATTGCACGCGGCGCCACCATCGTGGCCGTGCGCGTGTGGCCTGCCCCTGAGTATTCACGCGTCACCATCGAGTCCGATGGCGCGCTGGTGGCCAAGCAGTTTTTCGTGACCTCGCCGCCGCGCTTGGCGGTGGACATTGAGGGCATCGACCTGAGCCCCGAGCTGCGCGAACTGGTGGCCAAGGTCAAGCCCGACGACCCCAACATCGCGGGCATCCGCGTGGGCCAGAACGCGCCCGGCGTGGTGCGCCTGGTGGTGGACCTCAAGCAGCCCGCCATGCCGCAGGTGTTCACCCTGCCGCCTGTGGCCGCCTACCGCCACCGGCTGGTGTTTGACCTGTACCCTGCAGCGCCTGTGGACCCGCTGGAGGCCCTGATTGCCGAGCGCCTGCGCGATGCCAACGGCCCCGCTGCTGCGTCTGCCCCCTCGCCTGCCAGCGCCCCTGCCACCGCCCGCGCGCCCGCACCGGCTGCCGAGCACGACCCGCTGGGCGACCTGATCGCGCAGCGCGCAAATGGCCCCACCACCGGCAGCACAGGTGCACAGCCGCCCGCCCCGCCACCAGCAGTGGCGGCGGCGCCTGCACCCGGGGCAGCCCCCGCAGCGCCATCGCGCCCCGGCAACCGCGCCACAGCCACCGAGACCGACCGCATCATCATCGTGGCACTCGACCCCGGCCACGGGGGCGAAGACCCCGGCGCCATTGGCCCCTCCGGCACCCGCGAAAAAGACGTGGTGCTGCGCGTGGCCCACCTGCTGCGCGACCGCATCAACGCCACCACCGTGGGCGGCAACCCCATGCGCGCCTACCTCACGCGCGACGGCGACTACTTTGTGCCCCTGGGCACCCGCGTGCAAAAAGCCCGGCGCGTGCAGGCCGACCTGTTCGTCTCCATCCATGCCGACGCCTTCACCACGCCCGAGGCGCGCGGCGCCAGCGTGTTTGCGCTGAGCCAGGGCGGGGCCTCCAGCACCGCAGCCCGCTGGCTGGCCAACAAGGAAAACCAGGCCGACCTGGTGGGCGGCATCAACGTGCAGTCCAAGGACCAGCATGTGCAGCGCGCGCTGCTGGACATGAGCACCACCGCGCAGATCAACGACAGCCTCAAGCTCGGCACCGTGCTGCTGGGCGAGATCGGCAATGTGGGCAAGCTGCACAAGCCGCGCGTGGAGCAGGCAGGCTTTGCCGTGCTCAAGGCGCCCGACATCCCCAGCGTGCTGGTCGAAACCGCCTTCATCAGCAACCCCGAAGAGGAAAAGCGCCTGCGCAGCAGCGCCTACCAGGAGCAGCTGGCCGATGCGCTGATGCGCGGCATCACGCGCTACTTTGCCAAGAACCCACCGCTGGCGCGCAGCCGGTCGGTGTAGGCAGGTCCAAGGGCCGGGCGCGCGGGGCAGCCAGACCACCTTGCGCGCACTGCCAACTGCAGGCACAGTAGGCTGCATCGGCCGGGCGCGCACCGCGCCCAGGCCAGCAAGGAGAACTGCCATGGCCCTGCCCCACGCCCAATCTGGCCAGATCGTCAGCGTGCGCCCTCTGGGGGCGCGTTTGGCCGACACCGTCACCACCGCCATCCTCAAAGCCGGCCAGCTCGAAGTCATGCGGGTGGTCCTGCCGGTGGGCAAATCCATGAAAGAGCACCAGACGCCCGGCGAGGCCACCGTGTTGTGCATCGAGGGCGTGGTGGAGTTTGCGAGCGACCAGGGCGTGCAGCAGTTGCACCCCGGCGACTTTGTGCATCTGGCACCGCGCGCGCTGCATTCGCTCAAGGCGGTGGAGCCTGCGTCCCTGCTGGTCACGATGTGCCTCAAGCCGGCCCCAACCGCTTGAGCCGCTGCCCGCCAAGGCGGTCAGCGCCCCAGCCGGAACACGCTCACGATCTCTGACAGCCGCGCCGCCTGGTGCTTGAGGCTGTCGGCCGCCGCCGCGCTCTGCTCCACCAGCGCAGCGTTCTGCTGGGTGACCTGGTCGAGCTGCATCACCGCCTCGCCCACCTGGCTGATGCCGATGGTCTGCTCGCCCGTGGCGCTGGAGATTTCGCCAATCAGGTCGCTCACCCGCTGCACTTGGGCGACGATGTCTTCCATGCTCTGCCCGGCGTTGCTCACCAGCTGCGTGCCGTTTTCCACCTTCTCCACACTCGCACCGATCAGGGCCTTGATCTCCTTGGCGGCTTCGGCGCTACGCTGGGCCAGGCTGCGCACCTCGCTGGCCACCACGGCAAAGCCACGGCCCTGTTCACCGGCGCGTGCGGCCTCCACCGCCGCGTTCAGCGCCAGGATGTTGGTCTGGAATGCAATGCCGTCGATCACGCTGATGATGTCGGTGATCTTTCGGGACGCGGCCGAGATGTCCTGCATGGTCGTCACCACCTGGCCCACCACCTCGCCGCCCTTGACTGCCGCCTGCGATGCCGAGCCGGCCAGCGTCGCGGCCTTGCGCGCGGTGTCGGCGTTGTTCTTCACGGTGCTGGTGATCTGCTCCATGGAGGCGGCCGTTTCCTCCAGGTTGCTGGCCTGCTCTTCCGTGCGCTGGCTCAGGTCCGCATTGCCCATGGCGATCTCGCTGGAGCCCGTGGCAATGCTGTCGCTGCTGTGCCGCACATCGGCCACGATGCGCACCAGCGAGGTCTGCATGCCCTGCATGGCCCGCATCATCTCGGCCACCTCGCCCCGCCCATGCACCTCGATGGGCTGGGACAGGTCGCCCTCGCCAATGCGCTGCGCCACCGCGCTCACCGCCCCCAGCGAGCGTCGGATGCGCTGCACCACCACCCACGACAGCACCACCAGCAGCGCGAGCCCCGCCACGCCGGCCACCAGCACCGTCATGCGGTAGGACTGGATGAGTTCAGCCGCCTCGGCCGCCTGCTCGGCCGAGCGGCGCACCTGGTAATCGACCATCTTGTCAGCAATGGCGTTGTACTTGTCCAGCACTGGGGCAAACGTGCCCAGCGCATAGGCGCGCGCCTGGGCCATGTCGCCCGCCTTTTTCAGCTCCAGCGACTTGTCGCGCGTCTCCAGGTACGACTTGCGGATGGTGGCCAGCTCCTCCTGGATGCGCAGGCCCTCGGGGCTGTTTTCCAGCTCGGTGTAGCGCTTTTGCACCTTGCTGGTGTCGGCCGTGGTGGCCGCCATCGTGTCCTTGAAGTAGTTTTGCAGGTCATCGCCCTCGGTCTGGGCGATGGAGAACACGCGCGTGGAATTGACGGCGATGTTGCTGCGCCAGCGCAGCGCCAGTTGCAGCCTCTCCACCTGCTCTGATGCGAGATGGTCCACCGTGGCCCCCAGATGCTGCACCCGCACAAGGCTGAGCACCAGCACCACCACCAGCGCCAGCACCGCCACCCCCACGATCAAGCTGATCTGCTGCGCCACCGTCAATTGAGCGCCCACGGCCCCCCGGCCGGCGTGCTGGATGTGCTGGGTCATCGCGTGTCCTTGTGTAAGTTTTGTACGCCCAGGAAATGATCTGCCTGCGCAACGCGGTTGGCAACAGCGCCAAGCGCAGGCAAACCCTTAGAGCCTGCTGAGGTTTTGGCCGGGGATCCGTCCACGCGCTCTAGGAGCCTGTCCTACAGCCACCGCCCTCGCCTGCCTACACCGACAAAAAGCATCACGAGCCACAGTAGAGGCACAGGTCGAGCTTCAGCCGCCACTGCGGAAGGGGACCACGGCCTGACTCCACAACCATCAAGGAATCTCGCCATGAAAATCCGTCACATTCTTCTCGCGACCACTTGCACCGCGGCCCTGGCACTGGGTGGTTGTGCATCCAACCCCACCAACGCCCAAGTGGGCACTGGCGTCGGCGCCGTGGTCGGCGGCGTTGCCGGTAATGCCATCTTCGGCGGCCCCGTGGGCACCATCGGCGGTGCCGCAGCCGGCGCCCTCATCGGCCATGAGGTGGGTGAAGACCGCGACCAGCGTCGCCCCTACCGCCGTTAAATTTGCGGGGCGCTGAGCGCTCCCGCTGGATGCTCAGCACCTGTTTGGGCATCAAAAAAGCGGCAGGCGCATGATCCACATGCGCCTGCCGCTCTTGTTTTGGTAGCAGATGGGCGATCTTCAGACCGTACGCGCCTGACGCCCTGCGCGCCACGCGCCAAAGATGGCGATCAGGCCCGGCACAAAAATCATCGCCCAGATGATCTTGTCCAGGTTCTCCTTGACCCACGCAAAGTTGCCGAAGAAGTACCCCGCCGTGGCAATACCGAGCACCCACAGCAGCGCACCACCCACGTTGTACGCGGTGAACTTGGCACGGTTCATTTCAGCCACACCCGCCACGAAGGGTGCAAACGTGCGGATGAAGGGCATGAAGCGCGCAATCACGATGGTGATGCCGCCGTAGCGCTCATAAAACTCATGCGCCTGATTGAACGCCCGGCGGTTGAACCAGCGCGAATCCTCCCACTGGAACACCTTGGGTCCAAAGTAGCGGCCAATCGAATAGTTGCACTGGTCGCCCAAAATGGCCGCCGCCAGCAGCACCCCGCACGCCAGCGGAAAGTTCATCATCCCCGCCCCACACAGCGCGCCCACGATGAACAGCAGCGAGTCGCCCGGCAGGAACGGCATCACCACCAGACCCGTTTCGACAAACACGATGGCGAACAGCAGCGCATACACCCACATGCCGTAGGTCTGCACAAACGCCTCCAGGTACTTGTCCACGTGCAGGATGAAGTCGATGAGAAAAGTGACAAGTTCCATGAAGAGGCAGGCCCGGCGCGGCGCGGAAAAAAGGTGGGCGCATTATCCCCATCCCGTCCGCCGCACCGCCCGATATCCCTGCACAGCCCCCGCCCTAAAATCCCCCGGGTGAACGACACCACCTCCTCCCTCGCAGCGGCGCAGCCCGCCTCCGGCCCCACGCCCCCCGCGCGCCGCCCCATCCGCGATCTGCCCGATGAGCTGATCAGCCAGATTGCAGCTGGCGAGGTGGTGGAGCGCCCGGCCTCGGTGGTGCGGGAACTGGTGGACAACGCACTGGACGCGGGTGCCACGCAAATCACTGTGCGGCTGTCGGCAGGTGGGGTGCGGCTGATCACGGTGGAAGACGATGGTGGTGGCATTCCGCAAGAAGAACTGCCCGTGGCCCTGCGCCGCCACGCCACCAGCAAGATCACCAACCTGAACGACCTGGAGACCGTGGCCACCATGGGCTTTCGGGGCGAGGCGCTGGCGGCGATTGCCTCGGTGTCGGAGATGGCCCTGCTCTCGCGCCCGGCGGCTCAGGCCAGCGCCTTCTTGCTGGACGCACGCAGCGGCGAGCTGCGCCCCGCCGCACGCAGCACCGGCACCACGGTGGAGGTGAAGGAACTGTTCTTCTCCACCCCCGCGCGCCGCAAGTTCTTGAAGACCGACGCCACCGAGCTGGCGCACTGCATTGAATCGGTGCGCCGCCACGCGCTGGCGCGGCCTGATGTGGGCTTTGCCATCTGGCACGAGGGCAAGCTGGTGGAGCAGTGGCGCGCCACCTTCGTGCCCGGCCAAACCGATGCGCAGGATGCGCTGGCCCGGCGCCTGTCAGATGTGCTGGGCGAGGACTTCGTCACCCAGTCGGTTGCTGTGCAGCACCGCGTGGGGCCTGTCACCGTCACCGGCCGCGCAGGCCTGCCCGACGCGGCCCGCTCGCGGCCTGACCACCAGTACTGCTACGTCAACGGCCGCTTTGTGCGTGACAAGGTGCTCACCCACGCGGCCCGCAGCGCCTACGAAGACGTGCTACACGGCAACAAGCAGCCCATCTACGCGCTGTATGTGGAGATTGACCCGGCGCGTGTGGACGTGAACGTGCACCCCACCAAGATCGAGGTGCGCTTTCGCGACAGCCGCGAGGTGCACCAGGCCGTGCGCCATGCGGTAGAAAACGCGCTCGCAGCGCCCCGCGCCGCCGCACTGGCAGCGGCTGCGGTGGCGCCCAACCCCACTACAGCAGGTGATGCGGAACATTTCAAGCCCCAGACGCCCCAAGCGCTAGTGTGGAATGCCCAGGCTGCTATCAAATTTGAAGAACGCGGCCACCGCGTCGAAGACTTGGCGGCCCTGTGGGCACCGCGCGGTGCGCCCTCCGCAAGCACTATGGCAGACCCAGCGTCTGGCGCTGCGGTGGGTGGGCTGTGGGCACCTTCGGCCCAGGCCGATGCGAACCCAACGCCTCCAGCGCCCGCAATGCCTGGTACATCCGGCGCGTCTGCTACGGGGTGGGATGGCGCGCAGCCTGCAGAGATAGCGGCGCCCTCTGCAGCATCCACAACCGCGCCCCGTGCCAACAACCCGTCCACGGCCTGGCCCGTGGGCCGCGATGGCCAGGAAACCGCCTGGCCCCTGGGCAAGGCCGTGGCGCAGTTACACGGTGTGTACATCCTGGCCGAAAACGCCCAGGGCATGGTGGTGGTGGACATGCATGCCGCCCACGAACGCATCGTCTACGAGCGCCTGAAGGCCCAGGTGGACAGCGGCGCGCGCATCGCGAGTCAGCCCTTGCTGATCCCTGCCACCTTCGCCGCCACGCCACAGGAAGTCGCGACGGCCGAAGAGTCTGCCGAGGTGCTGGCCATGCTGGGCCTGGAGGTGGTGCCCTTCTCCCCCAAGACGCTGGCCGTGCGCGCCGTGCCCACCACATTGGCGCAGGGCGACCCGGTAGAGCTGGCTCGCAGCGTGCTGGCCGAACTGGCCGCACACGACGCCACCACCGTGGTGCAGCGCGCCCGCAATGAAATCCTGGGCACCATGGCCTGCCACGGTGCCGTGCGGGCCAACCGCAAACTCACCATCGACGAGATGAACGCCTTGCTGCGCCAGATGGAAACCACCGACCGCTCCGACCAGTGCAACCATGGCCGCCCCACCTGGCGGCAGCTGAGCATGAAGGAGCTGGACGCGTTGTTCCTGCGTGGACGGTAGCGGCGGGCACCACCCCGCCCGCGACATAGCCAGAGCCCCCTCCTCCAGCCATTGCCCATCGCCCTCCATGACCCCTCGTTGCAGCACCACCGCCCCTACACCCGCCCTGAACCTGCTGGCGGCCACCACCGCCCTGTGCCTGGCCTGGCCCGCCCACGCCGGGCGCCCCCTGTCCGTGGACGATGCGGGCGTGGACGAGGTGGGCCAGGGTCACGTCGAAGTGTGGTGGGAGGGCCAGCGCGGCCAGCCCGGCACGGTGTCCATGGCCCCTGCGTTCACCCCCATCGCTGGACTGGAGCTGGGCGCCGTGTTGGCGCGTGACCGCAACGAGCGCCATACCCTGCAAGGCCTGCAGGCCAAGTGGCTGTGGAGCCCCGCGCAAGAACAAGGCTGCAACGCAGGCAGCAGCGCGGGCGTCGTGCACCGGCGCCAAGGTGCCGGGCAGAGCGCAGGCAGCGTGGTCGCGCTCAATCTCATCGGCACCTGCGCCGCGACCTGGGGCGTGGTCAATGCCAACCTGGGCAGCCAGCGCGAGCGCGGCCAGTCCTGGCGCGCCACCTGGGGCGCCTCGGTGGAACGCAGCTGGGGCGCCATCACGCCGCACCTGGAAGCCTTTGGCACCCAGCACGGCGCCCCCACGTTTCAGACCGGCGCCCGGTGGGAGTGGGCGCCCGGCAGGCAGCTCGACGCCACCATTGGCCGCCAGCAAGGGCGCACCTTGCTCAGCGTGGGGTTTGCGCTGGGGTTCTGACCCCGCACCACACCGTCGCATAAAAAAAGCCCGCCGAAGCGGGCTTTTTGACGGGTGCGCAGAACGCTACTTAGTAGCGTGCAGTGGCATCTTTCAGTTGTCCCGCGCTGCCTTGGCCGTGTCGGCAAAGTCGCTGAACACGCCGTCCACACCCAGGTTGTAGAACAGCTTGTACTCGGCCTTGGGGTCGCCCTTGAAGTCCGAGGCCAGGCGCTTGGCTTCGTTGCGGAAGGTGTAGGCGTGCACGAACAGGCCTTCAGCGTGTGCGTTCTTCACCACGTCAGTAGGCGCCATCATCACGCGGTCGCGCTCGTCGATCTTGCCGTCGCCGTTCAGGTCGTCAGGCTTGCCGTCCTTGTTGGCATCCACTTGCTTGGAGGGGATCAGGTAGGGCTTCCAGGGACCAATGCCGTCGGCATAGGTCTTGACTTCCTTGAGGCCCGCGGGGGTCAGCAGGCTGGCGAAGGTGCGCGAGTCACCGGCCACGGCAAAGTCATAGGGCTTGTCGTACGGGGCCACCAGCGACATGGTGCCATCGGGGTTCACATCGTCTGCGTCCACCAGCTGCACCAGGCGCACCTGGGTCTTGGTGCGCAGGTACTTGAGGTTGGAGACTTCGAACGACTGGATGATGACGGGTGAGCTCTTGGAGGTGTAGCCGTACTTGGCCAGGATGGCCAGCAGGCGGTCTTCCAACGGCAGGCCTTGCTTGACGTGGTAGGTGGGGTGCTTGGTCTCGGGGTACACGCCCACGGTGCGGCCCGCCTTGGCGCCTTCGGTCTTGGCCAGGTCCAGCACTTCTTCAAAGGTGGGGATCTGGAACTTGCCGTTGTACGACTGGTCGCGGTCGGAAAGGGGCTGGATGGCGCGCAGGGTCTTGAGTTCGGCCAGGGTGAAGTCGGTGACAAACCAGCCTTCTTCCTCTACGCCGTCCACCACTTTCTTGGTCTTGCGGCTGGCGAATTCGGGGCGGGTGGAGACATCGGTGGTGCCGGTGATGTTGGGCTCGTGGCGGGCGACCAGCACACCATCCTTGGTGGCCACCAGATCGGGCTCGATGAAGTCGGCGCCCATGTCGATGGCCAGCTTGTAGCCTTCCAGCGTGTGGTCGGGCCGGTAGCCCGCCGTGCCCCGGTGGCCGATGACCAGGGGCTTGTCGCCGTTCAGGGTGGGGTACGGATAGTTGTCGCTGCCGCCGCAGGCTGCCAGCGTGGCCACCATGGCCAGCGCGCCCCATTTCACACCAGGGATGTGCATGCTCTTCTCCTCGCTATGTTGTTGGTAGAACCGCCGAACTGTGGCGTCGGCATGTGACAAGGCCATGACGTTGGCTTGACCAACGGATGACGGCCGAGCCACCCGCCAAACGCACCAATATGTGGCAACTATCCTGGCCACATTCCCCACCATTGTGCATAGACATCGGCATGAACGTATAACTTTTGGACATAATTCGATGTTGCGGTGCGCCAAACCAGTGCACAGCTGCCTTCGATTTTGTTGACCCCTTACTGCTGAAAGCCCTTTGAACCATGAAACACGCGACCGCCGAGAGCTTCCTTTCCCACGTGGCGCTCCGCAATCCCGGCCAGCCGGAATTCCTGCAAGCTGTCACCGAAGTGATGGAAAGCCTGTGGCCGTTCATCGCGCAGCACCCCCGCTATGCTGAGCACGGCCTGCTGGAGCGGCTGGTGGAGCCCGAGCGCGTCGTGATGTTCCGCGTGTCCTGGGTGGACGACCATGGCGCCGTGCAGGTCAACCGCGGCTACCGCATCCAGCACAGCATGGCCATTGGCCCCTATAAGGGCGGGCTGCGCTTTCACCCGTCCGTCAACCTGTCGGTGCTCAAGTTCCTGGCTTTTGAGCAGACCTTCAAGAACGCACTGACCACACTGCCCATGGGCGGCGGCAAGGGTGGTTCCGACTTCGACCCCAAGGGCAAGAGCCCTGCCGAAGTCATGCGCTTTTGCCAGGCCTTTGTGACTGAGCTGTACCGCCATGTGGGTCCGGACACCGATGTGCCCGCCGGCGACATCGGCGTGGGCGGCCGCGAGGTGGGCTTCATGGCGGGCATGTACAAAAAGCTGGCCAACAACGCGGCCAGCGTGTTCACCGGCAAGGGCCTGTCGTTCGGCGGCTCGCTGATCCGCCCTGAAGCCACGGGCTATGGCACCGTGTACTTCGCGCAAGAAATGCTCAAGACCCGGGGCCGCTCGTTCGATGGCCTGCGCGTGTCGGTGTCGGGCTCGGGCAACGTGGCGCAATACGCCGTTGAGAAGGCCATGCAACTGGGTGCCAAGGTCATCACGGTGTCAGACTCCAGCGGCACCATCATTGACGAAGAGGGCTTTACGCCTGAAAAGCTCGCCATCCTCATGGACGTCAAGAACCACCTGTACGGCCGCGTGAGCGATTACGCCGCACGCACGGGCGTGAAGTTCGAGGCCGGTGTCCGCCCCTGGCACGTGAAGGTGGACGTGGCCCTGCCCTGCGCCACGCAAAACGAGCTGGACGAGAACGACGCGAAAACGCTCATCCAGAACGGCGTGGTCTGCGTGGCCGAGGGCGCCAACATGCCCTCGACCATCGAAGCCGCCAAGGCGTTTGAGGCCGCTGGCGTGCTCTACGCCCCCGGCAAGGCCAGCAACGCGGGTGGCGTGGCCACATCCGGCCTGGAGATGAGCCAGAACGCCGCCCGCCTGTCCTGGCCGCGCGAAGAGGTGGACGCACGCCTGCTGCAGATCATGCAGGGCATCCACGCGGCCTGCCTGCAATATGGCAAACGTGCCGACGGCAGCGTGAGCTACATCGACGGTGCCAACATCGCCGGCTTTGTGAAGGTGGCCGACGCCATGCTGGCACAGGGCGTGGTGTAGGACCCCAGCAGGGCCTCAGAGCCTGTTCGCACAGCAAATCACTGGGGCTTCGGCCCCTTTGTTTTTGGCGCGCGGCGCAGTGCAGGCTATGCTGCACCTGGAAACAAATACGCACACTTTTGGGAGTCCGGCATGGAAATCTTCAGCTTCTTGAACGTCATGGTCGAAAAGGGAGGCTCGGACCTCTTTTTCAGTGTCGGCGCGCCGGTCAATCTCAAGATCGAAGGGGTCACCCACCCGTTGAAGATGCCCGCCTTGCTGCCCGGCCAGGTCAAGCAACTGGCCTACTCGGTCATGAACGAAAAGCAGATCGGCGAGTTCGAGGCCAAGCAGGAGATGAACCTGTCGATCTCGGCCGAGAACCTGGGGCGCTTCCGGGTGAACGTTTTTGTGCAGCGCGGCGAAACCGGCATGGTGGTGCGCTACATCAAGAACAAGATCCCGCCACTGGCCGCACTGGGCCTGCCCCCGGTGCTGGAAAAGCTGGTGCTGCGCAAGCGTGGCCTGGTGCTGGTGACCGGCGCCACCGGCTCGGGCAAATCGACCACGCTGGCGTCGATGATCAACTACCGCAACGAGAACGTCACGGGCCACATCCTCACCATCGAAGACCCGCTGGAGTTCTTGCACGCGCACAAGCGCTCGGTGGTGGACCAGCGCGAGGTGGGCATCGACACGCAGTCGTACGAAGAAGCCCTGAAGAACGCGCTGCGCGAGGCACCCGACGTGATCATGATCGGCGAGATCCGCGACCGCAACACCATGAAGCAGGCCATTGCCTATGCCGAGACGGGCCACCTGTGCCTGTCCACGCTGCACGCCAACAATGCCAACCAGGCCATGGAGCGGGTCATCAACTTCTTCCCCGAGGATGCGCACCACCAGCTGCTGATGGACCTGAGCCTGAACCTGGCTGGCGTGATCTCGCAGCGCCTGATCCCCGGCCTGCACGAAAAGCTGGTGCCTGCGGTGGAGGTGATGCTCAACTCGCCCTACATCGCGGACCTGATCGCCAAGGGCGAGTTCTCCGGCATCAAGGAGGCCATGGGCCACAGCACCGAGATCGGCATGTGCACCTTTGACCAGGCGCTGTACCAGCTCTACACCGACGGCCGCATCTCGCTGGACGAGGCGCTACACAACGCCGACTCGCGCACCGACCTGGCGCTGCGCGTGCGCCTGGCGGCGGGCGTGACCACGCAGGATGCGGGGGACCTTTCCATCGACACCTCCTCGCCCATGCAGTCGGCCTCGCGGCTGTCGTGACAGGCAGCGCGCGCATGCAGCATTGGCCGTTTCCGCCGTTCTTTCGCGACGCGCGGCCGGCAGATGTCGTCACACCGGCAGACGCCATCGTCTTCACAACGGGCGGGGACACCCGCCACGGCGTGCTGGAGCAGTTTGACCCGCAGGCACAACGCGCCGTGCTGATGCCGCCAGAGGGCACGGCGGCGGTGACACTGCCGTTTGCGGCCATCAAGAGCATCCAGCTGATGCCACCCATTCCGCTGGCGGCCGATACCGACCTGACGGCGCGTTACCAAGCCGCCGGGGGACACGAAGTCAACACCACATCGCGCCCCTTCACCGTGCAATTCATCGACGATGAAAACCTGCGCGGCGAGACCAAGGGCTTTGTCAAAACCCGCCAGGGCCTGTTCTTCTATCTGACCACCGATGCGGTGCACTGCGTGCGGATATTCATCCCCACCACGGCACTGCGCAGCTACCAGGTGGGCGGCCTGCTGGGCCAGCACCTGATCCAGTCGAACCTGGTCCGCGCCGACACGGTGCAACTGGCCCTGACCGAGCAGGAGCGGCGGCGGCAAGGCCCCTCGGCCAACGGCGAACCCATCCGCAGCCCGGCGCAGCTGGCCGGCCAGATCACCCAGATCGGCAGTTTTGTGCCCGTGCGGCTGGGCGACCTCCTCATCAACCAGGGACTGGTCAGCAACGACCAGATGCGGGATGCCCTGACGCTGATGCAGCGGGGCAACAAGCACCTGCTGGGCAACATCCTGGTGGAGATGGGCGCGCTGAGCCGGGCCCAGCTGACCGAGGTGGTGGCGCAGCAGTTCAGCATTCCGATGGTGGCGCTGGACGGCTTTGTGGTGCAGCCCGAGGTGCTGCGCCTGGTGCCCAAGGAATACGCGGTAGAGCACCAGGTGCTGCCCCTGCTGGTCAGCGACAAGAGCCTGGTGGTGGCGGTGGAAAGCCCGGTGGATGCCGACTACCTGGACGAGCTGCGGTTCTCGGCCCAGAAGCAGGTGGTGCCCGTCATTGCCAACCCGGACGAACTGGCGGCGCGCATCACGGTGGAATACTCCAAGGTGGGCATGGACCGCACCGATCTGTCGATTGAAGAAGAGCTGCGGCAACTGTCCCAGCGGCTCACGGCCAGCGACACATCGCCGGGCCACCCAGACCTGCAGCGGCAGGTGTCCGACAACGACAGCCTGGTGGTGCGGCTGGTCAACAAGACCATCCTGGACGCCCAGGCACGGGGCGCGTCGGACATCCACATCGAGGCCTACCCCGAGGAGCAGCCCACGCTGATCCGGCTGCGCGTGGACGGCGATTTGACCGAATACATGCGCATCCCGTTCGTGCTGCGCGCGGCGCTGCTGTCGCGCATCAAGATCATGGCCAACTTGGACATCTCCGAGCACCGGCTGCCGCAGGACGGAAAGATCGACTTCTCGCGCTTTGGCCACACCAAGCTGGAGCTGCGCGTGGCCGTGCTGCCCACCACCAACGGGCTCGAAGACATCGTGATGCGGCTCCTGGCATCTTCCAAACCCATCCCGCTGGCCAAGCTGGGCATGGATGGCGCCCTGGTCGAACAACTGCAGCAGATGGTGCACCGCAGCTATGGCCTGATCCTGGTGTGTGGGCCCACGGGGTCGGGCAAGACCGCCACCCTGCACTCGCTGCTGGCCGAGGTGAACCACCCGGACACCAAGATCTGGACGGCAGAAGACCCCATCGAGATCACGCACCACGGCCTGCGCCAGATCCAGATGCACCCGCGCATCGGGCTCACGTTTGCCACCGCCATGCGCGCCTTTTTGCGGGCCGACCCCGACGTCATCATGGTGGGCGAAATGCGCGACAGTGAAACCGCCCACATCGCCATCGAGGCCTCGCTGACCGGCCACATGGTGATGTCCACCCTGCACACCAACAGCGCGCCCGAGAGCGTGATCCGCATGCTGGACATGGGGCTGGACCCTTTCAACTTTGCCGACGCGCTGGTGGGGGTGCTGAGCCAGCGACTGGCGCGCCGCCTGTGCCCCGACTGCAAGCAGCCCTACACCCCGGACGCCGACGAGCTGCAGCAGATCGCTACGGACTACGCGGCCGGCACCGGCCTGGCGCCCGAGAGCCTGCTGGCGCCCTGGCGCAGCCGCTTTGTCCCCGCAGGGGCATCGGACTGGGTGCTGTACCGTGCCCAAGGGTGCAACCATTGCGACCACACGGGCTACAAAGGCCGCGTGGGCATCTACGAGCTCATGGCCGCCTCGCCAAGCATCAAGAAGCTGATCCAGACCCGTGCGCCAGTGGACCAGCTGTTTGAGGCCGCCACCGCGCAGGGCATGCTGCGGCTGCTGCAGTACGGGTTGCTCAAGGTGCTGGAGGGCGTGACCGACCAGCGCAGCGTGCGCGGAGCCTGCTCCTGAACCCCAGAGCCCACGGGCGATCTCGCAGGGGATCGTCCATGGGGTCTTCCAATACCCTCCGTCGTCACCGAACTTTTGCACCGGGACCAGAATCTGTCGGACGATGAAACGAATCCCTCTCCTTGCATCCCTGGCGCTGGCGGTGGCCGTGAGCGTGGGTTGCGCCACCCTCGACGCCAAGCAGCGCGAATGGATCTTCCAGCCCAGCGACCGCAGCTGGGGCGGTGCGCCGTCCACCGAAGGCATGCAGGACGTGTGGATCGAGTTCACCTCCGACACCACCGGCAAGGCCGAGCGCCTGCACGGACTGTGGCTGCCCCACACGAAGGCCAGCGCGCCGGTGATGCTGTACCTGCACGGCGCGCGCTGGAACGTGGCAGGTTCGTCGGGCCGCATCCGGCGCATGCAGGAGCTGGGCTTTTCGGTGCTGGCCATCGACTACCGGGGCTTTGGGCGCAGCAGCGCAGGCCTGCCGTCCGAAGCCACCGCCGCCGAGGACGCCCGTGCCGCCTGGAACTGGCTGGCCGAGCAGCACCCGGACAAGCCCCGCTACATCTTCGGCCACTCGCTGGGCGGCGCCATCGCCATCGACCTGGCACGCCAGGTGCCGGATGAAAAGGGCACCATCGTCGAAGGTACCTTCACCAGCATCCCCGACGTGGTCAGCACCTTCAAGTGGGGCTGGCTGCCGGTGTCGCCGCTCATCACGCAGCGGTTCGAGTCCATCCGCAAGGTGGCTGACATCGGCTCGCCGCTGCTGGTGGTGCATGGCAGCGACGACAGCCTGATCCGCCCCGCGCTGGGCCGCCAGCTGTACGAGGCAGCGCGGGAACCCAAGCAGTTTGTGCTGGTGGAAGGCGGCTCGCACCACAACACCAACTCTGTGGGCCAACGGCAGTACCGCGAGGCCGTGGCCTCGCTGTTTCACCTGAAGTAAGCGCGGCGGCTCGCCGCGACATTTCGGCCGCGACGTCCCAGCTGCGCGGTGTCAGCGGCGCACCGCCTGTGCCAGCGCCGCCCAGGCCTTAAGGGTGAGCGGGTGGGTAAAGCCGGCCCCAGCCACGGGGTGGGACGACAGCTTGACCACCACCATCTCGGCGGCAGGGTTCACATGGATGAACTGGCCGTGGATGCCCGCAGCCTCGTAGGCACCATCGGCGTTGTGCAGCACCCACCACTGGTTGCGGTAGCTGTAGCCGGGCCGAAAGGCCATGCCACCCATCTTGAACTTCTCGCGGTCGCCGCCCTTGGCGGTGTCGTCGATCACGGCCTTGTCAAAAATCTTCTGGCCGTTGAAGCTGCCTCCCAGGCGCAGCATCTCGCCAAACCGCGCCAGGTCGCGCGCCGTGGCATTGAGCCCCGCGCCCTGCAGCGGCGTGCCCACGCTGTCCACCATCACATGCGCATCTTCCTCGGTGCCCAGCTTTTGCCAGATGTTGTCGCTCATCAGCTCCGCCCAGTGCTTGCCCGTGGCGCGCGACACGATCCAGCCCAGCACCTCCGAATGCACGGTGCGGTACACAAAACCGGCGCCGTGTTCGCCTTCCTTCTTGAGCGTCTTGAGGAAGTCGTACACATTGGTTGGCCCCTGGTAGCCCGGCGAACGGGGCAGCAGACCGCTGGACCAGCTGTAGCCAAAGATCTCAGTGGTCGGGTCGGTGTAGACCTCGCGGAAGCGCACGGCGCCCGTCATGTCCATCACATCGCGCACCTTCATGTCGCCCCAGGCCGATTCGGCCAGCTCCGGCACGTACTTGGTCACCAGCGCCTCGGGGTCGATCTTGCCCTCGTGCGCCAGCTGCGCCGCCATGAGCCCGGTGAACGACTTGGTGACCGAGAACAGCAGATGCGGCGTGTAGGGCTTCATCTGGTTGTCGTAGCGCTCGTACACCACGCGACCCTTGTGCATCACCACCAGGGCATCGGTGTAGGTGCGGGTGAACCATTGGTCCACCGTGATGGGCTGGCCCTTGTCGTCATCGAATGCCACACCGCCCAACGGTCGCGGGTCGGCGGGCAGGGCCGAGGGCGCGGCACCGCCCCTGCGGATATTGCGCGTGGGCTGCAGCTCGCGCAGGTGCTGCACGGTCCAGCGCAGCTGCGGGTATTTGTAGGAGTTGCTCAGGTCCACCCGCTGCGCCCCCTCGGGCGGGAAGGTGCTCATGTAGCCCAGCTTGTCCAGCGTCACGGTCTCGGGCGCAGGCAATGCCGGGGCCTGCGCCTGGGCTGGGGCCGCCAAGGCCACGCCCAGCGCCGCCACGGCGCAAGCGGTTTGCCACAGCGTTGCAGCGGCTTTGCCAGAACGCCGGGGCGGTGCAGAGCGCACTGAGGGATGGGGGTACGCCACAGAGGCGCTGTGGATCTTGTGCATGTCTTGTCTCCTTTTTATGTTGTGTTGTGCAGCATCTGGGCGCGGCAACCCTCAGAACAGCGTCCAAGGCCAGTCGATCCGCCAGCCACCGCGCAGCCATGGTGCTTCGCCCCGCACTCGCCAGGATGTCACCGGTGCGACCTTTGTCATACACAAATCTGCGCAAGTTCTCACTGGCCCAGGGCAATCAACCTGCCTGCGGCGCACCCACCCCTTCTGGTACGCTCAGACAGATATGTCTGCCCCCTCCGCCACCGCAGCGTCTGCGGCCGCCCCTGTCTCTGTCCAACCCGGCCTGGCCATTCTGGTACTGGCCCTGTTGCTGTCCATCCAGCCCGTCACCACCGACCTGTATCTGCCCGCCCTGCCCGCGCTTACCCGCAGCCTGGGTGCACCCATGGCGGCCGCGCAGCTCACGCTCAGCGGGCTGCTGCTCGCGTTCGGTTGCTCGCAAATGGTGTGGGGCCCGCTGTCTGACCGCTTTGGCCGCCGCCCCGTCCTGCTGGCAGGGCTCACCATCTACACCGCGGCCTCGCTGGGCAGCGCTTTTGCGCCGACCATGGGTCTCCTCATCCTGTGGCGCATCGCCCAGGGGGCTGCCATGGGCGCCGTGGTGATGTGCGCGCGTGCCATCGTGCGCGACCTGTACACCCCGCTGGAGGGCGCGCGTGCCATGTCCAAGGCGCTCACGGGGCTGGGCATCGTGGCCTGCATCTGTGCGCCCATGGGGGGCCTGCTGAGCGAATGGCTGGGCTGGCGCGCTGCGCTGCTGGCGCTCACGGTGTACGCCGTGGTCACACTGGCGCTGGTGGCCTTGCGCTTGCCCGAGACCCTGTCCCACCGTAACCCGCAGGCCCTGCAGCCCCGCGCACTGGTGGGCACCTGGCGGCATGTGCTGCGCAACCCCACCTTCTGGGCGTTTTCACTGCAGACCACGGCCACCTACGGCGGCCTGTTCACGTTTCTGGCGTCGTCCTCGTTCGTTTACATCGATGTGCTCGGCCTCACGCGCACCATGTACGGCTGGGTCATGGCCTCGGCCTGCGTGGCCTACTTTGGGGGCACCTTTGTGTGCCGCGCGCTGCTGGCGCGCTTTGGCTTGCAGCGCACAGTCGCCATTGCCGGGGCCTTGAGCGCCGGTGGCGGCACGCTGATGGCGCTGGTGGCCTGGATGGGCTGGCACCAGCCCTGGGCGCTGACGCTGCCGTTCTACCTGTTCATGGTGGGGCACGGCATCCACCAGCCCTGCGGGCAAAGCGGCGCGGTGGGGCCCTTCCCCAAGGCGGCCGGCGTGGCATCGGCATTGAACGGTTTCATGATGATGCTGGCGGCGTTTGCCATCGGCGGCTGGCTGGGGATGCGGCTTGATGGCACGGTGTGGCCGCTGGTCAATGGCATCTGGTTCTGGTCGGTGGCACTGGCCGTGATCTCGTGGACCCTGGTGCAGAAGTTTGGAGCGCCCCGTGAGCACGCCTGACACCCTCCCCACCATCGCCCTGGCGGGCCCCACCGCATCCGGCAAGACGGCCGGCGCGCTGGCGCTGGCTGCCGTGCTGGGCAAGCAAGGCCGGCCGGTCGAGATCATCAGCGTGGACTCGGCCCTGGTGTACCGGGGCATGGACATCGGCACCGCCAAACCCTCGCCCGACGAGCGCGCCGCCGTACCCCACCACCTCATCGACATCCGCGACCCGCTGCAGGCCTACAGCGCGGCCGAGTTTGTGCAAGACGCCACCCGGCTCATCGCCGAGATCCGCGCGCGCGGCGCACTGCCGTTGCTGGTGGGCGGCACCATGCTGTACTTCAAGGCGCTGTTTGATGGCATAGACGACATGCCTGCCGCCGACCCCGAGGTGCGCGCCAAGATCGAAGCCCAGGCGGCCGAGCAAGGCTGGCCCGCCCTGCACGCCGAGCTGGCGCGTGTAGACCCGGTAACGGCCGCACGCCTGGCCCCCGGCGACAGCCAGCGCATCCAGCGCGCGCTGGAGGTGTGGCATGTCTCGGGCCAGCCGCTGTCGAGCTTTCACACTACCAAAACAGGAGCTAACAGCGCTTTACCAGAAAGCGCTAGAGCACTTTTTTCCTTGGAACCCGACAACCGGGCCTGGCTGCACGAGCGCATCGCCCAGCGTTTTGACGCCATGCTGGCCGGTGGCTTCATTGACGAGGTAACGGCCCTGCGCGCACGCGGCGACCTGCACCCCGACCTGCCCTCCATGCGCTGCGTGGGCTACCGGCAGGTGTGGGAAGAACTCGACTTCCAGGCCAGCCGCCCCGCTGGCACGCCGTTGAACACGGCCTTCCTGCGAGAGCGCGGCATTGCCGCCACGCGCCAGCTGGCCAAGCGCCAGATCACCTGGCTGCGCAGCATGCCGCAGCGCCACGCCATCGCCTGCGATCAGCCCCATGCCGTGGCCCACCTGGTGCAGGCCGTGCTGCAGCGCCTGGAGCAGCGCACACCATGACGCTGCTGCGTGTGCAGAACCTGGGCAAGCACTACGGCAGCACGCCGGTGTTTGCCAACGTGCAGTTCGCCGTGGCGCCGGGCGAGTTTGTCGCCATCGTGGGCGACTCGGGCGTGGGCAAGTCCACGTTGCTCAACTGCCTGGCAGGCCTCGACACCTGGGACACCGGCAGCATCACCCACGGCACCACCGACCTGGGCCAGCTGGACGACACTGCCCGCGCCCTGTGGCGCCGCGCGCAGGTGGGTTTTGTGTTCCAGGCCTTCCACGTGTTGCCGCACCTGGACGTGGCACAGAACGTGGCCCTGCCGCTGATGCTACTGGGCCAAAGTGATGCCGCCCGCGTGCAGCACATGCTGGCCGCCGTGGGCCTGGAAGGGCTGGGTGCACGGCTGCCTCAGCAGCTCAGCGGCGGGCAGCTGCAGCGTGTGGCCATTGCCCGCGCGCTGGTGCACCGCCCCGCCCTGCTGCTGGCCGACGAGCCCACCGGTAACCTCGACCCCACCACCGCCACGCGCGTGATGGACCTGCTGCTGGCCCAGACGCGCGAGCACGGCGCATCGCTGGTGCTGGTCACCCATTCCGACGCCGCCGCGGCGCGGGCCGACCGGGTGCTACGGCTCACGGCCAGCGGTATCGCGGCCTAGGGCAATGCTGAAAAAGTCCCCGCAGTGGCGCGCACCCTGATTTGGGATGGGATGCAAGGCGCAAACCACAGCGATAGCCGTAGCTATCGCGAGGATTTGCAACGCTGCAGACCGCCCAAAGCAGGGGTGCGCGGTGCGCGAGGGACTTGTTCAGCGTTGCCCTAGGTAGCGCCCCATCGCAGCCAAAGCGGCTGCGGACGCATGGAGCGGATCACACAACCCAGCGCAGCGGTTCTGGCTAGGCGCTGAGTCGCAGGCAGTACGTGTAGTACGACAAGACGCAGCAACAACGCCAGAAGGGTTGTGTGAGCCGCGCTCACTCGATGTTCAGCCGCTGCGCTGCCTTGTTCACCTTCTTGGGCAGGTTCAGCGTCAGCACGCCGTTGTCGTACTTGGCCTTGGCCTGCGCGGCGTCCACGTCGGCAGGCAGCTGGAAGCTGCGGGCCACAGCGCCAAAATAGCGCTCGCTGCGCAGCACCTTTTCGCCTTCCCGCTTTTCATCGTGCTGGCGCACCTCGGCGCGCAGGCTCACCACATTGCCTTCGAGCGAGACATGGATGTCCTCCTTGGCCACGCCGGGCACTTCGGCCTGCACCGTGTAGCCGCTTTCGGTTTCCTTCACATCCACCTTGATCTGGCTGGGCGAAGGCAGGTTATCGCCATGCAGCGGACGCACGTAAAAGCCGGGGGCAATGTCCTTGAAGAAGTCGTCAAACAGACTGCCGCGGGTCACAAGAGAGTTCATGGTTTTGGCTCCTGAAAAGGGATTGAAACGGACAACTGAGCCTGCGCAGGAGGGCGGGCCCTGACTCCAAGATAGGCCTGCCGAATCGCGTCTTCAAGGGGGTGGAAATGCAAGGTTGATGTGCATCAAAAGCCCAGGCTACCAATACCTGCGGCCACAATGCAGCCCATGCTCGCCCTGCTCCGCACCTTCTCCTGGCAAGACCTTCGCCACCACCCCTGGCGCAGCGCCGCAGCGGTGGCGGCCGTGATGCTGGGTGTGGCGCTGGCTTTTGCCGTGCATGTGATCAACGCGTCGGCGCTGGACGAGTTCTCGCAGGCCGTGCGCGCCGTCAACGGTCAGCCCGACCTGGAGCTGCGCGCCATGCAAGGCAGCCTGCCCGAGGCGCTGTACGAGCGTCTGGCCACCGACCCGCAGGTGGCCCGCGCCAGCCCGCTGCTGGAGCTGTCGGCCGTGGCGCAGGCAGCCACCACAGCGGGCGCGATTGCAGCGGGCACCAATGACCAGTCCCCTCGCACTCCCATCCGTGTGCTAGGCGCCGATGCACTGCTGCTGCCCACCACGGCCCCAGCGCTGGTGCCACGCCCTTGGGACAGCGCCGACCGGTTCGCCCTCTTCGCCCCCGCCACGGTGTTCCTCAACACGGCCGCGCTGCAGGCACTGGGGCTGCCTGCCGCTGCACCCTCTGCGTCGTCGCCCCTGCCCCGCCTTACGCTGCAGGTGGGCTTGCAACCAGCACTCACCGTGCAGGTGGCAGGCACCGTGACCGCTGGCGGCGCGCCGCTGGCTGTGATGGACATCGGCGCCGCGCAAGACCTGTTTGGCCGCGCGGGTGCACTCACCCGCATCGACCTGCAACTGCAGCCCGGCACCGACCGCGCCGCGTGGGAGGCCGCACTGCGCGCGCAGCCCGGCTGGCCCGCCAACCTGGTGCTGGCGCAGCCCGGCGACGCCACCCAGCGCATCAGCAACCTGTCGCGCGCCTACCGGGTCAACCTGACGGTGCTGGCGCTGGTGGCGCTGTTCACCGGGGCGTTTCTGGTGTTCTCGGTACTGGCCCTCAGCGTGGCGCAGCGCGGGCCGCAGTTTGCGTTGCTGGCCGTGCTGGGCGCCACACCGCGCCAGCGGCTGGCGCTGGTGCTGGCGGAGTCGGCAGCCTTGGGCCTGCTGGGCAGCGTGCTGGGCATTGCCCTGGGCACCGCGCTGGCGGCCACGGCGTTGCAACTGCTGGGCGGCGACCTGGGCGGTGGCTACTTTGCGGGCGTGCGGCCCCCGCTGCAATGGAGCGCCCCCGCCGCCCTGGTGTACGGCGCACTGGGCGTGGCGGCCGCCTTGGCGGGTGGCTGGTGGCCCGCACGCGCCGCGCAGACCCTGCCCCCGGCCCAGACCCTGAAGGGCCTTGGCGCCGCAGCCAGTCAGGCGGACAAGGGCACTGTTGGTATCGTTTTGATAGCTACCGGGGCAATTTTGACTAACGCTCCACCCGTATTTGGCATCCCACTGGCCGCGTACGTCGCCATTGCCCTGCTGCTGGTGGGCGGCATCGCCCTGCTGCCCTGGGGCATGGCACGGTTGCTGGCGTGGCTGCAGCCCCTGGCCGCGCGCCACGCGCTGCCACTGCTGGCGCTGGAGCGCGCGCGGCGCATGCGGGGCAGCGCGGCCATCGCGGTGGGCGGCGTGGTCGCATCCCTCAGCCTGGCCGTTGCGCTGACGGTGATGGTGTCCAGCTTTCGCGGCTCGGTCACGCAGTGGCTGGACGCGGTGCTGCCGTCGCCGCTGTACGTGCGCTCGGCCCTCGGTGGGGGCGGTGCGGGCGGCGGTGAGGCGGCGTTGCTGCCTGCGGGCTTTGCAGAAGCGGTGGCCCAGCTGCCAGGGTTGGACCGTGTGCAGCCCCTGCGCGCCAGCCCGCTGCAGCTGTCCCCCACCCTGCCCGCCCTCACGGTGCTGAACCGCCCCTTGGGCGATGAGCCAGCGCAGACCCTGCCCCTGGTGGGCGAGGCCCTGCCCGTGCCCCCCGGCCGCACCGGCGTGTACATCAGCGAGGCCGTGGTGGACCTGTACGGCCTGCGCCCTGGCATGGAGTGGCCTGCACTTTCCAAGGCTTTTAGCGCCCAAGCGCTAGAGAATCAGGCGCCAGCAGCTATCTTTTACATAGCAGGCATCTGGCGCGACTACGCCCGGCAAACCGGCGCCGTGGTGATGGACCGCGCCGTATGGCTGCGCCTGACCGGCGACGCCCGCACCAGCGACCTGGCCCTGTGGCCCAGCGAGGGCACCGACGTGCCGGCCCTGCAGGCGTCCATCCGCGCGCTCGCTGCAACCCAAGCGGGTCGCCAGCCGTCCACTGCGGCGGGTGCCGCAGCGGGCGACAGCGGCGAGGCCCTGGTGGAGTTCAGCTCCGCCGCCACCATCCGCGAGCGCTCGCTCCGCATCTTCGACCGCAGCTTCGCCGTCACCTACTGGCTGCAGGCCGTCGCCATCGGCATTGGCCTCTTTGGCGTGGCCGCCAGCTTCAGCGCGCAAGTGCTGGCGCGGCGCAAGGAGTTTGGCCTGCTCGCCCACCTGGGCCTCACGCGGCGGCAGATCCTGACCGTGGTGGCTAGCGAAGGCGCTGCATGGACGGCGGTGGGTGCAGCGGCAGGCGTGCTGCTGGGGCTGGCGGTGTCGGTCGTGCTGGTGCACGTGGTCAACCCGCAGAGTTTTCACTGGACGATGGATCTGGCGGTGCCGGGGGGGAGGTTGCTCGCGCTGTGTGCTGCAGTTGTTGTGTCGGGCACGGTCACTGCGTGGCTGGCGGGGCGGGCTGCGGCGGGGAGGGATGCGGTGATGGCGGTGAAGGAGGATTGGTGAGACGCGATGAGGATGACGCGATGCGCCACGCCCGGTTGACCGCCACAGAGCCTCACAGCAGCTTTCCGCAGTCAACCGGCCTTTCTCCCTGTCACGGATCGGGTCGCTCAGTTGTTCGCCGTGGTCGGGTCAATGATTTGCGAAATCTCGGTAATTTTGGCCACGGGGATACCGCTGAGCTCCGCATGCGCGCGAATGGTTGCCTCGCTATCTGCCAGGTAAATACAGAAAGTCCTGTCGCCCGCCACGTAGCTGTGTTGCCACTGGATGGTGGGCCCGATCTTGGCAATGGCCTGGTTCGATGCGCGTGCGGCGCCACACAGTTCAACGATCGACATACCCCCGACTCCCGGGATATCACGCTCGATCAAGAAACGCTTCAGTTGAGACATCGCTCTACTCCTTCGTAGTTGATAAGGAGTGCATCTTCAGCCTCCGCCCACCTGACATCAAGCTAAATAATCTTGATGCAGTGAAAGAAAAGCTTTAGTCTGACCGCATGGACCAACCCAGCCACCTGCGGGCGTTGCAGGCTCTTGAACTTGCGCTGCGTACCGGTTCGCTGACCGGTGCTGCTTCCCGGCTCGCCATCACGCCAGCGGCAGTCGGGCAGCGGGTGAAGGCGTTGGAGGACTATCTGGGCATCGATCTTCTGGTGAGAGGTCGATCCGGCCTGCAGCCAACGCCGGAACTGAGCGGCGCACTGCCCCATCTGCACGCCGCATTTCGCGAGCTGGCGCTAGCAGCGGATCTGCTCGAATTGCAGAAGGGGCAGCAGATACGCATTGCCGCCGCGAGTGACATCGTTGAGTTGTGGCTGGCCCCACGGCTGGTGGCATTCCAGGCCAGGCACCCCAACATTCAGCTTGAGATCAACGGAGAAGGGGAACCACGGCGGCGCATGGTGGCAGCAGACTGCGAAATCTTCTTCGGGCCCATCGGCAGCGTCCGCGCTGGCGAGGACCGACCCGGCGAGCTGCTGTTTCACGACCTTGTGCTGCCCGTCACCTCTCCCGAGAACGAACACCGTGTCGAAGCCAAGGGCGGCGAGACGCGATTAGAGGGCTTTCCACTCCTGCATGTGGACTTCTACCGCAACGATCCGGATTCACCAAAGTGGGCCGAATGGCTCGCTTCCGAGAAACTGGTACGGACAGCGCCCGAGCGCGGGATTCGATTCCAGCGCATCGCGCCTGCGGTGGACGCCGTGATGGCCAACGCAGGTTTTGCACTTTGCGGCATTGCGCTGCTGCGCGGGGCGATTGATGCGGGACGGCTCTCGCTGCCGTTTCCGGTGTCGAGCGGCCGCCGTACATCGCATGCTTTCCAGGTGCGTTTTCGTGCCGAAACCCTGCAGCGCCCGCAGTTGAGGCGCTTTCGCCAATGGTTGCTGGACGAAGCCGGTGAGACCCGGCGCTGGCTGGAAACCCTCGGTGGATAAGGGCGACGGCATGTCTCGGGTTGTCATGGTTCAAGACGTCCGGGCAGGAGCGGAACCCGCCAGCTACCTAAGGGCGAGATTCGTACGGCATGCACGACAATCCCTGCATGACCAGCCCCAGCAGCCCCTGGCTCCACGAAGCCATCGCCCGCATCGAAGCCGACTACCAGCGCAGTGCCGACACCCACCTGATCCCGCTGCGCCTGCCCGCCTTCGCCGCGCATGGCATTGATCTGTACCTCAAGGACGAATCCACCCACCCCACGGGCAGCCTGAAGCACCGGCTGGCGCGGTCGCTGTTTTTGTATGCGCTGTGCAATGGCTGGGTGCATGAAGGCTCGACCATCGTCGAATCCTCCAGCGGCTCCACGGCGGTGAGCGAGGCCTACTTTGCGCGGCTGCTGGGGTTGCCGTTTGTGGCGGTGATGCCGCGCAGCACCTCGCCAGAAAAGATTGCGCAGATCGAGTTCCATGGCGGTCGTTGCCACTTTGTGGACAGCGCAGGCGCGGTGTACGACGCGGCCCGTGCGATTGCCGAAGAAACGGGCGGCCACTACATGGACCAGTTCACCTCTGCCGAGCGCGCGACCGACTGGCGGGGCAACAACAACATTGCCGAGAGCATGTTCACGCAGATGGCGCGCGAGCCGCACCCTGTGCCGCGCTGGATTGTGGTGGGCGCGGGCACGGGCGGCACCAGTGCCACCATTGGCCGCTATGTGCGCTACCAGCGCCATGCCACGCAGGTGTGTGTGGCCGACCCGGCAGGGTCGGTATTCAGCGCCTACCACCGCACGGGTGATGCGCAGCTGACGGCGCCAGGATCGCGCATTGAAGGCATTGGCCGCCCGCGTGTGGAGCCCAGCTTCATCCGCACGCTGGTGGACCGCATGGTGGATGTGGCGGACTGCGAATCCATTGCCGCCATGCGCGCGCTGTCGCAGTTGCTGGGGCGGCGCGTAGGCCCGTCCACGGGCACCAACTTTGTGGCCATGCTCACACTGGCCAGCGAGATGCGTGAGCGGGGCGAGCGCGGCTCCATCCTGTCGCTGCTGTGTGATGCGGGCGAGCGGTATCTGCCCACGTATTTCGACACGGCATGGGTGGACCGCACGTTTGGCGATTGCTCGGCTGCGCAGCAGAAGGTGGATGGCCTGATCGGCTGATGCCAGCCAAGCACTGCACCATGCCCTCTTCTGCTTTGCCCCCCGGCCCCATGGTCACGCGCCGGCAGTGGCTGGCCCAGCAGATGCCCTGGGGCATGGCGGCCGTGGGGGCTGCAGAGTGGCTGCCCCCTGCCGCGCATGCCTTGCCGGCACGCGCGCTGGTCTTTCCGCGCGATCACGGCAGTCACCCGGAGCTGCGCACGGAGTGGTGGTACATCACCGGCCATGTGCAGGCGCAGGGGCAACCCTGGGGTTTTCAGATCACGTTCTTCCGCTCGCGGGTGGATGGCACGCAGCAGTTGCAGTCGGCCTTTGCGGCCAAACACCTGCTGTTTGCGCACGCTGCCATCACCGATGTGCGAGGCCAGCGGCTGGTGCATGACCAGCGGATTGCGCGTGTAGGTTTTGGGATGGCGCAGGCCAGTCACGCCGACACCCGCATCCGTCTGCAGGACTGGACGCTGGAACGCAGCGACACCTCACACGGAAAGCTGGACTTTGCGGCCAGCCGCTACACCACCCACATCGTGGGCAGCGAGTTTGGGCTGGACCTGGTGTTTGACAGCACCCAGCCCGTGCTGCTGCAGGGGCAGCAAGGGCTGTCCCGCAAGGGGCCGGACGCCGAGCAGGCCAGCTACTACTACAGCCAGCCCCAGCTCGCCGTCAGCGGCACGTTGCAGGTGGGCAGCAAGCGCATGGCGGTGACGCCCGACACCGGCCGCGCCTGGATGGACCACGAGTGGAGCGAGGCACTCCTACACCCAGACGCCCAGGGGTGGGATTGGATTGGCATGAACCTGCACAACGGCAGCGCGTTGACAGCCTTCCGCCTGCGGCGGGCTGACGGCACCGCGTTGTGGGCGGGTGGATCGTGGCGCCCCCCCGGGCAGCCGGTGCAGGTGTTTGGGGCGCAGTCTGTGGCGTTCACCCCCTTGCGGTGGTGGACCAGCCCGCGCAGTGGCGCGCGCTACCCGGTGCAATGGCAGGTGCAAACGCCCGCAGGCACCTTTGCAGTGAATGCGCTGCTGGACAGCCAGGAGCTGGACAGTAGCGGATCGACGGGTGCGATCTACTGGGAAGGGCTGTCGGACCTGATGGGTGCCACAGGCCAGCCCGTGGGCAGGGGTTACCTGGAGATGACCGGATATGCAAAGCCGCTGCGCCTGTGAAGGCTGCAGCGGCTTGATGTCAGAAAGATACCGCCAGATCGGGCGGTGTCACTTCGTCAATGCTTGGCAGAGTTGCCTGCGCGGCGTTGTGCCAGCCAGGCGATGATCTCGCCCATGATGCCGCGGCGGAAAGCCAGCACGCAGATCACGAAGATCAGGCCCGTGACCATGGTGACCGACTCGCCCAGGGTCTTGAACCATTCCACGCTGGTCAGTGCGGCCAGCAGGTTGCCAAACTCGCCAATCTTGTTCTCCAGCAGCACCACCACAGCCGAGCCGATGAGCGGGCCCGACAGCGTGCCCAGGCCACCCACCAGCGTCATCAAGATGACCTGGCCCGAGGCCGTCCAGTGCACGTCCGACAGCGTGGCAAAGCCCAGCACCAGCGTTTTGAGCGCGCCGGCGAGACCTGCGAGGGCGGCCGACAGCACAAAAGCGAGCAGCTTGAAGCGGTGCGTGTCGTAGCCCAGCGAGATGGCGCGGGGCTCGTTCTCCTTGATGCCCTTGAGCACCTGGCCAAACGGCGAGTGGATGGTGCGCACGATCAGCAGGAACGCAGCGACCACGATGACCAGCGCCACGTAGTACATGACCAAGTCACTCTTGAGATCGATCACGCCAAACAGCTTGCCGCGCGGCACGCCTTGCAGGCCGTCCTCACCGCCCGTGAAGGGGGCTTGCAGGCAGGCGAAGAACAGCATCTGCGCCAACGCCAGCGTGATCATGGAGAAGTAGATGCCCTGGCGGCGAATGGCCAGCCAGCCAAACAGCAAGCCCAGCAGCGCGCCCCCGGCGGTGCCCAGCAGCAGGCCCACTTCAGGCGTCAGGCCCCACACCTTGATGGCGTGGCCGGCCACGTAGGCAGCGCCACCAAGGAAGGCTGCATGGCCGAAAGACAGCAGACCGGTGTACCCAAGCAGCAGGTTGAACGCTGAAGCAAACAGTGCAAAGCACATGAGCTTCATCACAAAGACTGGATACGCACCTAGAAAAGGCGCGGCAATGAGGGCCAGCAACAGCAGGCCGTAACCAATGGTGGCAGTGTTCTTGGAATTCATGCTGGCAGCCCCTTATTTTTCTTTGCCGAACAGGCCGGCGGGGCGAATGAGGAGAACGATGACCATGATGACGAACACCACGGTGGAAGACGCCTCGGGGTAGAACACCTTGGTGAAGCCTTCGATGACCCCCAGGCCCAGCCCGGTGAGGATGGAGCCCATGATGGAGCCCATGCCGCCAATCACCACCACGGCAAACACCACGATGATGAGGTTCTGCCCCATGAGCGGCGTGACCTGGTACACGGGAGCAGCCAGCACCCCCGCGAAGGCGGCCAGGGCAGCACCAAAGGCGTAGGTCAGTGTCACCATCACCGGCACGTTGATGCCGAAGGCTTCCACTAGGCGCGGGTTTTCGGTACCGGCCCGCAGATAGGCGCCGAGTTTGGTTTTTTCGATCACGTACCAGGTGCCGATACACACCACCACCGAGGCCACGACCACCCACGCGCGGTAGTTGGGCATGATCATGAAGCCGAGGTTGGTCGCGCCTTCCAGCAGTTCGGGGGTGTCGTAGCCCAGGCCCGACACGCCATAGATGGAGCGGAACACGCCTTCGATCAGCAGGGTCAGGCCCAGCGTGAGCAGCAGGCCGTACAGATGGTCGAGCTTGTAGATCCAGCGCAGCAGCAGGCGCTCGATCAGCACACCGAACAGGCCCACCACCAGCGGTGCCAGCACCAGCATCAACCAGTAGTTGATGCCAAAGTAATTCATGGCCATCCAGGTCAGCAACGCCCCGGTCATGAACAGTGCGCCGTGCGCAAAGTTGATGACGTTGAGCAGGCCAAAGATCACAGCCAGCCCCAGGCTGAGGATTGCGTAGAACGATCCGTTGACCAGCCCCAGAAGGAGCTGGCTCAACAGGCCGGGCAGTGAGACACCAAAGATTTCCATGGGAGGCAGCAGCAGGTGGAGAGAGTTCAGGTCAGAGGACCACACCGGGCCCGGCGCCCCGCAGGGACAGCCAGGCCGGCGTGAGCCCTCTCAGGGGTTTACTTCCAGAGCGGGCACTTGCTCTCGGCCTTGGTGGTGAACACGGAGTCACCAGGCAGCTTCTTGATCAGCTTGTAGTAGTCCCAGGGCTTGGTGGACTCTGCAGGCTTTTTCACTTCCATCAGGTACATGTCGTGCACATAACGGCCGTCGGCGCGCAGCTGGCCCGAGCCGAAGAAGTCGTTCATCTTCATGCCGCGCCATGTGGTCATGACCTTGTCGGCGTCCACCGACTTGGCGGCTTCCACGGCCTTGAGGTAGTTCATGGTGGCCGAGTAGTCAGCCGCCTGGATTTCGGTCGGCATGCGCTTGGTCTTCTCGAAGAAGCGGGCCGAGAACTTGCGGGTCTCGTCGTTCAGGTCCCAGTACCAGCTGGTGGTGAACTGCAGGCCTTCGGTGTTGCGCAGGCCCAGACTGTGCACGTCGGAGATGAAGATCAGCAGGCCGGCGAGCTTCATGCTCTTGCCGATGCCGAACTCTTTGGCAGCCTTGATGGAGTTGATGGTGTCACCACCTGCATTGGCCAGGCCCAGGATTTGCGCCTTGGAGTTCTGTGCCTGCAGCAGGAAGGACGAGAAGTCCGACGCGTTCAGCGGGTGGCGCACAGCACCCACCACGTTGCCGCCCTTGGCCTTGACCACGGCGGTGGTGTCGGCTTCGAGCGCATGGCCGAAGGCGTAGTCTGCCGTCAGGAAGTACCAGCTCTTGCCACCACCGTCCACAATGGCCGAGCCCGTGCCCTTGGCCAGTGCCACGGTGTCGTACGCATAGTGCACGGTGTAGGGCGAGCACTGCTCGTTGGTCAGGGCCGAGGTGGCAGCGCCGTTGTTGATGTAGACGCGCTTCTTCTCGGCTGCCACCTTGGCCGTGGCCAGTGCGGTACCGGAGTTGGTGCCGCCGAAGACCATCGTCACACCCTGGGTGTCGATCCATTCGCGCGCCTTGGAGGCTGCGATGTCGGCCTTGTTCTGGTGGTCCGCAGAGATCAGCTCGATCGGCTGGCCCAGTACCTTGCCTCCGAAATCGTCAATCGCCATCTGGATGGCGACCGCACCGTTCTTGCCTTCCACGTCCGCATACAGGCTGGACATGTCGGTGATGAAACCGATCTTGACCTTGTCCTGCGCGTGCGCGGCCGACGTGGCCAGACCTGCAACGCCCAGCATCAGTGCCAGCACTTTGAGTTGTTTCTTCATGGATTTGTCTCCTGTTGGTGTGGTGGAAGAAAACGGTGGGGAAAGGATGTGGGCGTGTCTCAGACGCCCAGCAGTTCGTTGAGCACGGGCATCTTGGCCTCCAGCTCGGCGGCGCCGAACTTCTCCACGATGCGGCCGTGCTCCATCACGTAAAAGCGGTCGGCCAGCGGCGCGGCAAAGCGGAAGTTCTGCTCGACCATGACCACGGTGTAGCCCTTCTGGCGCAGCATGGTGATCATGCGGGCGAGGGCCTGCACGATGACGGGCGCCAGGCCTTCGGAGATTTCATCGAGCAGCAGCAGATTGGCGCCAGTGCGCAGGATGCGGGCCACGGCCAGCATCTGCTGCTCGCCCCCCGAGAGGCGCGTGCCCTGGCTGTTCTTGCGCTCGGCCAGGTTGGGGAACATGGCGTAGATCTCTTGCACCGACATGCCCGGGGTCTTGGTCTTGAGCGCGGGGGGCAGCAGCAGGTTTTCTTCGCACGACAGGCTGGAGAAGATGCCCCGCTCTTCGGGGCAATAGCCCACGCCCAGGTGCGCAATGCGGTGCGTGGGCATGTTCACGGTTTCCACGCCGTTGATCTTGACCGAGCCCTTGCGTGCGCCGGTCAGGCCCATGATGGCGCGCATGGTGGTGGTGCGGCCCGCGCCGTTGCGGCCCAGCAGCGTGACCACCTCGCCCGGCTGGACGACGATGTCCACGCCATGCAGCACATGCGACTCGCCGTACCAGGCTTCGAGGTTCTTGATTTCGAGTGCAGGAACGCCAGCCATCAGTGCGCTCCCTGCAGTTGGCCGTCGGTCGTGCCCATGTAGGCTTCCATGACTTGGGGGTTGTTGGAGACTTCTGCGTAGGGCCCTTCGGCCAGCACGGCGCCGCGCTGCAGCACCGTGATACGGTCTGCGATGGTGGAGACCACCTTCATGTTGTGCTCCACCATCAGGATGGTGCGGCCGGCAGAAACCTTCTTGATGAGCTGCGTGACGCGGTCCACGTCTTCGTGGCCCATGCCCTGGGTGGGCTCGTCCAGCAGCATCAGCTCGGGCTCCATCGACAGCGTGGTGGCGATCTCCAGTGCGCGCTTGCGGCCATAGGGCAGGTTCACGGTCACCTCATCGGCCAGGTCTTCCAGCCCCACCTCGGTCAGCAGTTGCATGGCGCGGTCGTCCAGCTGCCGCAAGGTGCGCTCGCTGCGCCAGAAGTGGAACGACGTGCCCAGCTTGCGCTGCAGGCCCAGGCGCACGTTCTCGATGAGTGTGAGGTGCGGGAACACCGCCGAAATCTGGAACGAACGGATCACCCCGCGGCGTGCGATCTGCGCGGGCTGCTCCCGCGTGATGTCATGCCCGTTGAAGCGGATGACACCCGAAGTCGGCTCCAGAAACTTGGTGAGCAGGTTGAAGCACGTGGTCTTGCCTGCACCGTTGGGGCCGATCAGCGCGTGGATGGACCCGCGCCGAACGGCCAGGTTCACGTCACTGACGGCGGTGAAGCCCTTGAACTCTTTGGTCAGGCTGTTGGTTTCAAGAATGACGTCGCTCATTGCGCCTTGGCCGCTCCGTAGGGTGCTGAAATGAGGAGCCTTGCAACAAGGTCTCCGGGGAGGTTGGATCGCAACGCATCGTATGTCTCCCTACCCTGCGGTAGATACTGGGACTAATGCCTATGTATAAATGCCTACGTACCCGCCCTGAGGACGCACAGCGCCCGGGATGTGCGGGCGTGGGCAGCGCGCCAGTGCTCAATCTGGCGCCGCGGCAGGTTCAGAAGCTGGCAACTGGTGGTGGCGCAGCGCCGCGCTCCTCACTGACTTTTTGCTGACAGGCCTTGGCATTCACCGCCGTGGGCACCACCTACAGTCATAGAGAGGCTAGACCGCGCCCCTCCTGCAGCGCCCGGCTGCGCCGCCTACACTGCCACGATGCCCTCTCTCCCCTCCTCCGCGCCCGCCCGTGGCGCCCCTCGCTCGCTCACGGGACTGCTGCCCTTCTTGCGCCCGTATCGTGCGCGTATTGCACTGTCGCTGGTGTTCCTGGTGCTGGCGGCATTGGCCACCCTGGCGTTTCCCATGGCGTTGCGCAATCTCATCGATGGCGGCCTGGTCTCCGCGACGGGTGACCGGGGAGCTCAGGCCATGGCCCTTCGCGGACATTTTGAAGAGCTGTTTGCCGTGGCTGTGGCGCTGGGTGGGTTTTCAGCCGCGCGCTTTTATATGGTGAGCTGGCTGGGGGAGCGCGTCACCGCCGACCTGCGCAACGCCGTCTACAGCCATGTGCTGCAGCAAAGCCCCCAGTTCTTTGAGACCACCCAGACCGGCGAGGTGCTGTCGCGGCTGACGTCAGACACCACGCTGGTGCAGACCGTGGTCGGCTCGTCGCTGTCGATGGGGCTGCGCAATGCCGTGCTGGGCCTGGGGGCCCTCGTCATGCTGGTGTGGACGAATCCCTATGTGATGTCGGTGGTCTTGCTGGCCGTGGTGCTGGTCGTGCTGCCCACCATGTGGATTGGGCGCAAGGTACGCCGGCTGTCACGCGACAGCCAGGACCGCGTGGCGGACTCCAGCGCCATCGCTGCCGAAGTGCTCAACGCCATCCCGGTGGTGCAGAGCTATACCGCCGAGCCCCGCGAGGCCACCCGGTTTGCGCGGGCCACCGAAGACGCATTTCGCACGGCGGTCAAGCGCACCAAGGCACGCGCCTTGCTCGTGGCTTTCATCATCATTGCGAACGCAGCGCTGCTTCTGTGGGGGCTGTACCGGGGCACAGAGGCTGTGCTGGCCGGACAGATGAGCGCGGGCCACCTGGGCCAGACCGTGGTGTATGTCATTCTGCTGGCCAGCGCCGTGGCCGTGCTGGGCGAGGTCTACGGGGACCTGCTGCGTGCGGCGGGCGCCACAGAGCGCCTGATGGAGCTGCTGTCCAGCCAGTCCCCCGTGGCGAACCCCGGAACACCCCAACGGCTGCCCACTTCGGATCAGGGGCTGGAGGTGCAATTTGACAACGTGCAGTTTCACTACCCGTCGCGCCCGGACCAGCCAGCGCTGCAAAACTTCTCACTGAACCTGGCGCCCGGCGAGACGGTGGCGCTGGTGGGTGCCAGCGGCGCCGGAAAAACCACGGTGTTTCAGTTGCTGCAGCGCTTTTACGACGTGGATGGAAACGGGCAAACCGGCAAGCCAGGCGCTACGGCGGGACGCATCTTGCTGAATGGCGTAGACATCCGGGACCTGACGCTGGACACGCTGCGCGCCCATACGGGCACCGTGCCCCAGGATGCCGTGATCTTCTCTGCGTCGGCCATGGATAACATCCGCTATGGCCGTCCGGATGCTTCGGACGAAGAGGTCATGGCAGCCACCAAAGCGGCCTTTGCGCATGACTTCATCATGGCCCTGCCCGAGGGCTATCACACGTTTCTGGGCGAGCGGGGGGTGCGCCTTTCGGGCGGCCAACGCCAGCGCATCGCCATCGCCCGCGCCATGCTCAAAAACCCGCCGTTGCTACTGCTGGACGAGGCCACCAGCGCGCTGGACGCAGAGAGCGAGCGCATGGTGCAGGCAGCGCTGGACACAGCCATGCAGCGCCACACGGGCAGAAGAACCACTCTGGTGATCGCCCATCGCCTGGCCACCGTGCAAAATGCAGACCGCATCGTGGTGCTGGACCACGGTCAGATCGTAGAGCAAGGCACCCACAGCGCGCTGATGGCGCAAGGTGGGGTGTATGCGCGCCTCGCGGCGCTGCAGTTCACCAGCTGATCGCGGCGCCTCTCGGCAGGGCATCCACACCCAGAATACCCGCACAGGGCTACTGCAAGGTTTCCTTGGCTGCCGCTGGCAGGGGCAACGGCATGACGGCAATGCCCTCGTCCAGGAGCTGCAATGCCTCTTGCGCGGTGGCCTGACCACGGATGGCACGCTCCTGGATCTCGCCGTGGTGCATGCGCCGGGCTTCGTCGGCAAAACGGGGGCCTACATCCTCCGTATTCGCAATGACTTTGCGGGCCAGCTGCAGCCAGGCTGCCTGTAGCGCGGGTGGGAGCGTCGATCCCTCGACCGGTGTATCGGAAGCAGCGTGTGAAACGGACGATGCACCGGAAGGAGTCACTGGGGCCGCAGTGGGCTCGCGGGCACCCAGATTCAGGCGCGGCGCGCTCAGACGCTTGTCAATGCGGATGTCCGCGCACAAAGGGCACTGCACCAGGCCGCGCTGCTTTTGGCTCTGAAAGTCATCTTCAGAACCAAACCAGCCTTCAAAGACATGGCCGTGCTGACATTGGAGATCCAGTACCTTCATAAGATGCATCGTACGCCGGTCCGCACCATCAAGAGATCGAGTAAACCGGGCACACCAAGGTGCAGGGTTACATACAAGAGTGCTGCGCGCGATCTGCGAAACCGGTACAGCAAAGGTCGCGGAAGCCCCGACGCTTCAACACGATCCAGCCAGGGCCATCACCCGTGGCGACGCAGCAGATACCGGTAGACGAAGCCGGGAAAGGCCAGCGTCAGAAACATGGTGCCGGTGATGGCGTAGAACTCCCATCCCTGGGGTGCAATCTGGCCTGCACGCCGCTCCAGCAGCAAGGCCAGACCGCCCACCAAAAAATACAACAGGATCAGTTCAGCCAACCGTCCGACCAAGGGCTTGCCGTGAGCCGCTGCAGGCCCCACCACCAACCACCGCTGGTTGATGAACGGCAGGTTGGCGGCGATCAACGCCGCCACAATCACGAGCCAGACCGATCCGGTGAGTGACACAGAAAAACTGATCGAGGAGAGAGGTTCGACGGATGAACAGTTGCCCGCGCAGTGCGGGCGCCTGCTCTCCCGATCAGGTCGCCAGTGCGCGCACCACGGCGTCTGCACACAGGGCCATCAAGCCACCTGGCAGCAAGCCCAGCACCAGCACCAGAGCGCCGTTGATGGTCAGCACCACGCGCACATCCACCGGGGCAGACACATTGGTCGCTGTGAGCGGTGCATCGAAATACATCACCTTCACTACACGCAGGTAGTAGAAGGCACCGATCAGCGACATGATCACGGCGAACACGGCCATCGCCATGTAAATTGTCTGACCCGAGGCCACCAGGGCCTGCAGAACCGCCAACTTCGCGTAGAAGCCCACCAAGGGAGGAATACCCGCCATGGAGAAAAGGCAGACTGCCATCACACCAGCGTACAGGGGACTCCGCTGGTTGAGGCCTGCGAAATCGGAGATTTCTTCGCTCTCGAAACCTTCGCGGGCCAGCAGCAGAATCACGCCAAACGCTGCGAGCGTGGTCAGCACATACGTGATGACGTAGAACATCGAGGCACTGTAGGCGTTCTCCACCGCTGTGGCGTCCACATTGCCGTTGATGACCCCAGACATCAGGCCCAGCAGCACAAAGCCCATCTGGGAGATGGTGGAGTACGCCAGCATGCGCTTGAGGTTGGTCTGCGCAATGGCTGCCAGGTTCCCCACCAGCAACGAACCAATCGCCAGCACAGCCAGCATCTGCTGCCAGTCGATGGCCAGGGGCAGCAGGCCATCCACCAGCAAACGGATGGTGATGGCAAAGGCAGCCAGCTTGGGCGCGCCGCCAATCATCAGCGTCACGGCCGTGGGCGCGCCCTGGTACACATCGGGAATCCACATGTGGAAGGGCACCACGCCCAGCTTGAACGCCAGACCGGCCACCACAAACACCAGACCGAACACCAGCACCTGGTGCTTGATCTGACCGGAGTTGACTGCCTTGAACACCTGGCCGATGTCCAGCGAGCCCGTGGCACCGTACACCATGGATAAGCCATAGAGCAGGAAGCCACTGGCCATGGCGCCCAGCACAAAATACTTCATGGCTGCTTCCGTGGCCGTGGCGTTGTCACGGCGCAATGCCACCAAGGCATAGCTCGACAGTGTCAGCAGCTCAAGGCCCAGGTAGATCACCAGGAAGTTGTTGCCCGAGATCATGATGAACATGCCGAGCAAGGCGAACATGGACAGCGTGAACAGTTCACCCCCACGCAGCATGTCGCGGTCCGCAGCGTAAGGGCGGCCGTACACCAGGGTGACCATCATGGCCACGGTGGCAAAGCACTTGAGCCAGTTGCCCATGGCGTCGCTCACCACCATGTTGCCAAAACCATAGAAGGTGTTACCGCTGCTGGCGTACATGCCCTGCAGGGCAGCCACCACGGCCAGCGTGAGCATGGTCAGCACGTAGGTGCTGGTGCGGCGAGGGCTGTGGACACCCAGATCGACCAGCGCAATCACGCAGGCCATGGTCAACAGCACAATTTCGGGGTAAATCGCTAGCCAGCTGATGTTGTCAATCATCTCGAATCTCTCAGTTCAGTCTGGTCTGTTCAGTTCAGCTTGGTCTGCGCGACATGCTTGAGCAGTTCTGCCACCGAGGTGTCCATCACATCGGTGAACGGACGGGGGTAGAGGCCCATGGCCAGCACCGCGATGCCCAGAACAGCCAGCACCAGGAACTCGCGGCTGTCGATGTCCGTCAAGCCCTTGACGTTGTCATTGCCCACGGGGCCCAGGTACACACGCTTAAACATCCACAGGGTGTAGGCAGCACCGAAAATCAGTGCCGTGGCAGCGGCCAGACCGATCCAGAAATTGGCCTTGACAGCACCCAGGATCACCATCCATTCGCCCACAAAACCGGCCGTGCCCGGCAGGCCGCAGTTGGCCATGGCAAACAGTAAAGCAAACGCCGTGAAATTGGGCATGGTGTTGACCACGCCACCATAGGCGGCAATCTCACGCGAGTGAACGCGGTCATAAAGCACGCCGATGGACAGGAACATGGCGCCGGACACAAAACCGTGCGCAATCATCTGAACGATACCGCCAGAGACACCCAGGTCATTGAAGATGAAAAAGCCCAGGGTCACAAAGCCCATGTGCGCCACCGACGAGTAGGCCACCAGCTTCTTCATGTCCTTCTGGACCATGGCCACCAGACCCACGTAGATCACGGCGATCAGCGACAAGGCAATCATCAGCCATGCCCACTGGCGTGCAGCGTCAGGAGCGATCGGCAGAGAAAACCGCAGGAAACCGTAGGCACCCAGCTTCAGCATGATGGCGGCCAGCACTGCGGAGCCACCGGTAGGCGCCTCCACGTGCACGTCGGGCAGCCAGGTGTGAACTGGCCACATGGGCACCTTCACAGCGAAGGCGGCAAAGAAGGCAAAGAACAGCAGGGTCTGCGCACGGCCGCTCAATGGCAACTGGTGCCAGGTGGCAATGTCAAAGCTGCCACCCGACTGGTTGTACAGGTAGATCAGCGCGATCAGCATCAGCAGCGAGCCGAGCAGCGTGTACAGGAAGAACTTGAACGCCGCGTAGATCTTGTTGGGGCCGCCCCAGATACCGATGATCAGGTACATCGGGATCAGCGTCGCTTCGAAGAACACGTAGAACAGGATGCCGTCGAGTGCACTGAAGACACCGATCATGAGCCCCGAGAGGATCAGGAAAGCACCCATGTACTGGTTCACGCGCTCGGTGATGGACTCCCAGGAAGCAATCACCACGATGACGGTGATGAATGCTGTCAGCGGCACGAACCAGAAGGAGATGCCGTCCACCCCGAGGTGGTAGTGGATGTTGAAGCGCTCGATCCAGTCGGCCTTCTCCACGAACTGCATGGCTGCCGTACCCAGCTTGAAGCCATCGTACAGAGGCAGCGTGACCAGGAACCCAATCAAGGCTCCCACCAGCGCCAACCACCGCACTGCCCGCGCATGTTCGTCGCGCCCGATGGCGAGCAACAGCGCACCAAACGCAATCGGTGTCCAGATTGCAAGACTCAACAGACCCATTTTTATTCTTCTCCTACTTGTTGAGCCAGACGAAATACGTCATGAGCACAAAAACACCCAGGATCATGACCAGCGCATAGTGGTAGATGAAGCCCGACTGCACCCAACGCACGGCACCGGCCACCCAGCGCACCAACTTCCAAGAGCCATTGACCAAGGCGCCATCGATCACCGCCTGATCTCCGCCCTTCCAGAGACCCACGCCCAGTGCACGGGCACCACGGGCCAGGATGTTCTCGTTGATCCAGTCCATGCCGTATTTGTTTTCCAGCAGCTGGTAGACCTTGATCGACTCGAAGAAGCGCTTGAGTGCCGCAGGCACTGCGGGGTTGACCATGTACATGTAATACGAGGTGGCCACACCCGCCAAAGCAAGCCAGAACGGAGCCGTCTTCAAACCGTGCAGAGCCATCTCCCATGCGCTGTGGAAATGTTCAGCGATATGTGCCATGGACGGGTGCTTGGCCGCATCCACAAAAATGACATCCTTGAAGAAGTCACCGAACAGCATCGGCTGGATGAACAGGAAGCCCACCACCACCGACGGGATCGCCAGCAGCACCAAGGGGACTGTCACTACCCAAGGCGACTCGTGTGGCTTGGCATCATGACCGTGGTGGTCATCATGGCCATGGTGATCGTCGTGGTGGGCATCCGGGTTCTGGTCGTAACGCTCCTTGCCATGGAAGACCAGGAAGTACATCCGGAACGAGTAGAACGCCGTAATGAACACGCCTGCCAGCACAGCGAAGTGTGCGAAGCCCGCACCTGGCAAATGGCTGAAGTGCACCGCCTCAATGATGCTGTCCTTAGAGTAGAAACCCGAGAACAACGGGGTGCCGATCAGGGCCAGCGAGCCCAGCAGCGAGGTGATCCAAGTGATGGGCATGTACTTGCGTACGCCGCCCATCCAGCGAATGTCCTGGTTGTGGTGCATGCCCATGATGACCGAGCCAGCCCCGAGGAACAACAACGCCTTGAAGAACGCGTGGGTCATCAGGTGGAACACCGCCACCGAGTAGGCCGAAGCGCCCAAGGCCACCGTCATGTAACCCAGTTGGGACAGCGTGGAGTACGCCACCACACGCTTGATGTCGTTCTGGATGATGCCGAGGAAACCCATGAACAATGCGGTGATGGCACCGATCACCAGGATGAAGTTCAACGCTGTGTCTGACAGCTCGAACAGCGGCGACATGCGCGACACCATGAAGATACCGGCGGTCACCATGGTGGCCGCGTGAATCAGTGCCGAAATGGGGGTCGGGCCCTCCATCGAATCGGGCAGCCAGACGTGCAGCGGAAACTGGGCCGACTTGCCCATCGCACCGATGAACAGGCAGATGCAGATCACCGTGACAAGCATCCAGCTGGTGCCGGGGAAAGACAGTGCGCCCAGATCACCGGCCTTGGCGAAGATTTCGCCATAGTTCAACGTGCCGGTGTAGGCAGCAATCAGGCCAATGCCCAGAATGAAGCCGAAGTCACCCACGCGGTTGACCAGAAACGCCTTCATGTTGGCGAAGATGGCTGTAGGCTTGTTGAACCAGAAGCCAATCAGCAGGTAGGACACCAAGCCCACGGCCTCCCAGCCGAAGAACAACTGCAGCAGGTTGTTGCTCATGACCAGCATGAGCATGGAGAACGTGAACAGAGAGATGTAGGCAAAGAAGCGGTTGTAGCCCTCGTCCTCTTCCATGTAGCCGATGGTGTAGATGTGAACCATCAACGACACGAAGGTCACGACCACCATCATCATCGCGGTGAGGCTGTCGATCAGGAAGCCCACTTCCATCTTCAGGCCGCCCACCACCATCCAGGTGTACAGGGTTTCATTGAAGCGGGCACCGTCGAGCGCAACGCTCTTGAGCGTCATGGCCGACAGGATGAACGCAACCAGTACGCCGAGGATGGTCAGGGTGTGACTCAGACGACGACCGATCCAGTTACCACCGAAGGTCGTACCGAAGATGCCGGCCAGCACGGCGCCCGCCAGCGGTGCCAAAGGCACAGCCAGGAGCGTTGAAGCAGAGAGGGTTTGACTCATTCTTGAGAACCTTGGGAATACTCGTGACCCGTCAACCCTTGAGGGTGTTGAGGTCTTCCGCGTTGATACTGGATTTGTTGCGGAACAGCAGCACCAGGATGGCCAGGCCGATCGCCGATTCGGCGGCTGCCACCGTCAGGATAAAGAACACAAACACCTGGCCGTGCATGTCTCCCAGGTAGTGGGAGAACGCCACGAAGTTCATGTTCACGGCCAGCAGCATGAGCTCGATCGCCATCAGCAGCACGATCAGGTTCTTGCGGTTCAGGAAGATGCCGATCACAGCGAGCGCAAACAGCATGGCGCCCAGCGACAAAAAGTGGCCCAGAGTCAATGTCATGCTTTTTTCTCCTCGACAGCAGCTTGAGCAGGCTCTTCCGCCGCAGGCCTTTGAGTAGCGGCCACCTTGACCACAGCCAGACGATCGGCTGCACGCACACGAATCTGCGTGGAAGGATTGATGGCCTTGCTGTCCTTGCGCTGACGCAGGGTCAAAGCGATGGCCGCAACCATGGCCACCAGCAAAATGACAGCAGCGATCTCAACGGGGTACAGATACTGGGTGTACAGCAGCTTGCCCAGCGCCTTGGTATTGGAGTAAGGGACCACATGGCCAGACGCATCGACCACGGCAGCGATGGCCTTGGGCTCTTCCATGCCACGGAATCCACCCATCAGCACCGCCGCCATTTCCAGCGCGATGACCGCACCGATGAGAGCCGCCAGTGGAAAGTGTTTCCAGAACCCCTTGCGCACGGTATCGATGTGAATGTCCAGCATCATCACCACGAACAAGAAGAGCACCATGACCGCTCCCAGGTACACCAGCACCAGTGCAATCGCCAGGAACTCGGCCTTGAGCAACAGCCAGACAGCCGCCGCCTGCGAAAACGCAAGGATGAGATACAGCACCGCGTGCACGGGGTTGCGCGCAGTGATCACCCGGAAGGCCGCGAACAGCAGCACCACCGAGAAGAGATAGAAGAAACCAGTCTTGGCGTCCATGAATCGGGTCTTTATAGAAAGTCTGGCAAAGAGGCTGAACCCCGCACCGCTCAGCGGTACTTGGCGTCTGCAGCCTTGGCTGCCGCAATTTCACCTTCGTACCGGTCGCCCACGGCCAAGAGCATGTCCTTCGTGAAATACAGGTCACCACGCTTTTCGCCGTGGTACTCAAAGATGTGTGTTTCGACGATCGAATCGACCGGGCAGCTCTCTTCGCAGAAGCCGCAGAAAATGCACTTCGTCAGATCGATGTCATAGCGCGTGGTGCGGCGCGAACCATCAGCACGCACATCCGATTCGATGGTGATGGCCATCGCTGGGCATACGGCTTCGCACAGCTTGCAAGCGATGCAACGCTCTTCGCCATTGTCATAACGGCGCAGCGCATGCAGTCCACGAAAACGTGGCGACAAAGGCGTCTTCTCTTCAGGGAACTGCACGGTCACCTTGCGGCGAAATGCATAGCGGCCAGTCAGGGCCATCCCCTTGAGCAACTCCACGAGCATGAAGCTCTTGAAGAAATCCTTGAACGAAAAAGGTGCAGCAGCAGCAACAGCAGTCATTTGTGTCCCCGCTTATTTCCAGATATTCCAAGGCGAGAGCAACCACCCGCCAACAATCAACAAGTACACCAGCGTGACCGGAATGAAAATCTTCCAGCCCAGACGCATGATCTGGTCATACCGGAACCGTGGGAAGGTAGCCCGGATCCAGATGAACATGGACACCACGAGGAAGGTCTTGAGACCCAGCCAGATCCAGCCTGGCACCCAGTTGAACAGAGCGCTGTCAATCGGAGGCAACCAGCCACCCAGGAACATCAACGCCGCCAGAATGGACACGAGCCACATGCTGGCGTATTCGGCCAGGAAGAAGATCGCGAAACCCATACCCGAGTACTCGACCATGTGGCCAGCCACGATCTCTGCCTCGCCTTCCACCACGTCGAAGGGGTGGCGATTGGTTTCTGCCACGCCAGAGATCAGGTACACGAGGAAGATCGGCAGCAAGGGCAGCCAATTCCAGGACAGGAAAGTCAGGCCCTTGTCTGCAGCCATGCCTCTGCCCTGCCCCAGCACGATTTCCGTCAGGTTCATGCTGCCCGAGACCATGATCACGACCAGGAAACAGAAGCCCATTGCGATTTCGTAGCTCACCATCTGGGCCGAGGCCCGCAGTGCACCCAAGAAGGCGTACTTGGAGTTGGAGGCCCAGCCGGCAATGATCACGCCATAGACTTCGATGGACGTGATAGCCATCACCAACAGCAGGCCGGCATTCACATTAGCCAGGGCCACATCGGGACCGAAGGGAATCGCTACCCAGGCAGCCAAGGCCGGCATGATGGCCATGACAGGCCCCAGGACAAACAGGCCCTTACTGGCCGCCGTGGGCTGGATGATTTCCTTGGTCAGCAGCTTCAGCGCATCCGCAATGGGCTGCAGCAACCCCATGGGTCCCACGCGGTTGGGGCCATGGCGCACCTGCATGAAGCCCAGCAGCTTACGCTCCCACAACGTGAGGTAAGCCACGGCACCCATGAGCGGCGCCAGGATGCAGACGATCTTGATCAGGATCCAGAGCACTGGCCAGACAATGCCGGTCCACCACCCAAAGGAGAGCAGGTTCAGGCCCGCGTTGTAGATCGCGTCGATCATGCGGCCACTCCTTCACGTGCCATGCGTGCGTCGGCAGTGAGCTGCAGCGACGTGGAACGGCGCACCAGGCCGTCCAGTTGATAGATGGAAGCCACGACCGGCTCACCAGCTGTAGCCGTCGCAGCGGGCACCGCCTTCACAGCATTCGACAGCTGTTCAGCGGGGACTTGCATGACGGTACCTGCAGGGGCATTCGTGGCACGGGCCAGCACGTCCTGGGAGGTTTCGAAGTCGAAACCTGGAACGCCCAGCAGATTGGCCAGCACGCGCAGAACCTTCCATGCCGGACGGGTATCGCCCAGCGGGCGAACCACGGCATGGAAACTCTGTATGCGCCCTTCAGCGTTGACAAAGCTGCCCGAGGTCTCGGTGAACGGAGCAATTGGCAACAAAACGTCACTGAACTCCATGTTGGCCTTGAAGGGGCTCAACGTGACCACCATTTCTGCACCAGCGAGGGCAGTTGCAGCCTGAGCACCCGCCGCAGAATCATGGACGGGCTCAGTGTTCAGCAACACCGCAGCCTTCAAACCACCGGAGAGCATTTGAGCCGCATTCAGACCACCGTTGACAGGGTGAGCGCCCGCAAACTGCGCGCCCACGGTATTGGCGGCTTCTGTCAGGTAACCCACTGTCGCGCCGGTGTTCTCGGCAATCCAGTTGGCCCATGCCAACAATTGGGTGGCTTGCGCATGGTGCGCCGCCGCATTGCCCAGCAGCACAGCCTTGCGCTCGCCACCCAGCAGCGAGCGGGCGATGGCCTGGGCAGCCTCGTTGGCTGCACTGGCACCTTGCGGAGCAGCAATACTTTTTTCCTGGGCGATGGCGGAAGCAATGCCTCCGAGCATCTCTACCCATTGGCCAGCACCCTGTTCCACAAATGTCTGCACCGGCATGGCCCAGTCATGGGCGGCCGAAGCGATGGCATTGACTTGACAGCCATGGCGGGCCGCCTGACGGATACGCTGCGCAAACAGCGGATGGTCCTTGCGCAGGTTGGAGCCCACCACCAGCACGCGCTGCAGTGTGGACAACGAAGCGATGGACGTACCGAGCCAGCGAATACCTTCAGGCACAGCGAATTCGGCGTTGCGCAGGCGATAGTCGATGTTGTCGCTGCCAAGGCCACGCACCAGGGCGCTGGCCAGGTACAGCTCTTCCACCGTGCTGTGAGGGCTCACCAGCGCACCAATGCTGGCGGCGCCGTGGTCGTTCTTGATGTTCTTGAGACCGTTGGCCACGTATTCCAACGCAGTCTGCCAGTCCACTTCCTTCCACACACCGCCCTGCTTGAGCATGGGCTGGGTCAGGCGGTCGTCGCCGTTGAGCGCTTCGTATGAGAAACGATCACGGTCGGCAATCCAGCATTCGTTGACAGCCTCGTTTTCGAACGGGACCACGCGCATGACCTTGTGGTTCTTGACTTGGACAATCAGGTTGGCGCCAGTGGAGTCATGTGGACTCACAGAACGGCGGCGCGACAGCTCCCAGGTGCGGGCGCTGTAGCGGAAAGGTTTGCTGGTCAGTGCTCCGACGGGGCAGATGTCGATCATGTTGCCCGACAACTCGGAGTCCACCGTGTCGCCGGTGACCGTGGTGATTTCAGAATGTTCGCCACGATGGATCATTCCGAGCTCCATCACGCCCGCCACTTCCTGGCCGAAGCGCACGCAGCGGGTGCAGTGGATGCAGCGGCTCATCTCTTCCATGGAGATCAGCGGGCCCACGTCCTTGTGGAACACCACACGCTTCTCTTCCTCGTAACGCGAGGAAGAACCGCCGTAGCCCACCGCCAAATCCTGCAGCTGGCACTCGCCACCCTGGTCGCAGATTGGGCAGTCCAGGGGGTGGTTGATGAGCAGAAACTCCATGACCGACTGCTGAGCCTTGATGGCCTTGTCGCTCTTGGTGCGCACGATCATGCCCTGCGTGACCGGTGTGGCGCAGGCAGGCATGGGCTTGGGCGCTTTTTCCACGTCCACCAGGCACATGCGGCAATTGGCGGCGATCGAAAGCTTCTTGTGGTAGCAGAAATGCGGAATGTAAGTGCCCACCTTTTCAGCCGCATGCATCACCATGCAGCCTTCGGCGACTTCCACCTTCTGACCGTCCAGTTCAATTTCAACCATATGTTCTCTCGCGATCAGACGGAAGTCGCGGCTTGTGGAGCCTTGTTCCGGATCAGTGCCTCAAACTCGGGACGGAAGTGTTTGATCATGGCGCGCACAGGCATGGCTGCGGCATCACCCAGCGCACAGATGGTGCGGCCCTGGATGTTGTCTGCCACGGAATTGAGCAGATCCAGATCGCCCTCGCGGCCCTGGCCATGCTGGATGCGATCGATCACGCGCCACATCCAGCCCGTGCCTTCACGGCAAGGCGTGCATTGGCCGCAGGATTCGTGCGAATAGAAATACGACAGACGCAGCAGGCTCTCGACCATGCTCCGGGAGTCGTCCATGACGATCACGGCACCCGAGCCCAGCATGGAGCCGGCCTTGGCGATGGAGTCATAGTCCATCGTGCATTCCATGATGATGGATGCTGGCAAAACAGGGGCCGACGAACCGCCAGGGATCACCGCCTTGAGCTGGCGACCTTTGCGCACGCCGCCAGCCAGTTCCAGCAGCTTGGCAAACGGTGTCCCCAAGGGTACCTCATAATTGCCAGGCTTTTCGACGTCGCCGGACACCGAGAAAATCTTGGTGCCGCCGTTGTTGGGCTTGCCGCACTCCAGGTAAGCCGCTCCGCCGTTGCGGATGATCCATGGCACGGCCGCAAAGGTTTCCGTGTTGTTGATCGTGGTGGGCTTGCCATACAGGCCAAAGCTGGCGGGAAACGGCGGCTTGAAACGGGGTTGCCCTTTTTTGCCTTCCAGCGATTCGAGCAATGCCGTTTCTTCACCGCAAATGTAGGCGCCAAAACCATGAGCCGCATGCAGCTGAAAACTGAAGCTGCTACCCAGGATGTTGTCACCCAGGTAACCCGCTGCCCGTGCTTCTTCCAGCGCGGCTTCAAACCGCTCGTAAGTTTGGAAGATCTCGCCGTGAATGTAGTTGTAGCCGACGGAGATGCCCATCGCATAGGCAGCGATAATCATGCCCTCGATGACGATGTGCGGGTTGAACTGCAGGATGTCACGGTCCTTGCAGGTACCAGGCTCGCCCTCGTCGGAATTGCACACCAGATACTTCTGACCAGGAAATGAGCGGGGCATGAAGCTCCACTTCAGGCCCGTAGGGAAGCCCGCGCCGCCGCGGCCACGCAGACCGGATTCCTTGACAGTGGCAATGACCTGATCTTGCGTCAGGCCCTCGTTACCGTCCTTGCCCAGAATGCGACGCAGTGCTTGATAGCCGCCACGCGCTTCGTAGTCCTTGATGCTCCAGTTGCTGCCATTGAGTCCCGCATAGATCTGGGGGTTGATGTGGCGGTCGTGGAAACAGGTCTGAACACCTGTGGCCTGGAACTGGGAGAGTATTTGGGCTGCCGTGGTCATCACTGGCCCTCCGCGGCGCGCAGGCCGTCCACGAGCTGGTCTAGCTTGTCGTTGTCCATGAAGCTGCACATCGTGCGATCGTTCACCAGCATCACAGGCGCATCGGCGCAAGCACCCAGGCATTCGCACTGCTGCAGGGTGAACAGGCCATCAGGCGTGGTCTCACCCATCGACACACCCAGCTTCTTTTCCAGGTGATGCAGCGCCTTCTGCCCGTCGCGCAACTGGCAAGGCAGATTGGTGCACACGTTGAGCTTGTACTTGCCCACCGGTTGCTGGTTGTACATGTTGTAGAAGGTCGTGACCTCGTGCACGGCGATTTGTGCCATGCCCAGATAGTCAGCGATCACCGCCTCGCTCTCGGTGCTGACGTAGCCTTGCTCCTGCTGAACGATGGACAAGCACGCCATCACCGCAGACTGCTTCTGGTCTGCGGGGTACTTGGCCACTTCGCGCGCAAACCGCGCCTTGGTCGCTTCGGTAATCATCGGTCAATCTCTCCGAACACGATATCCATGGTGCCAATGATGGCGACGGCATCCGCAATCATGTGACCACGCGCCATTTCGTCGAGCGTGGCCAGATGCGCAAAACCCGGTGCTCGGATCTTGAGGCGGTAAGGCTTGTTGGCACCATCGCTCACCAGGTAGATACCGAACTCGCCCTTGGGGTGCTCCACAGCCGCGTAAGCCTCGCCTTCGGGGACGTGGAAGCCTTCCGTGAAGAGCTTGAAATGGTGGATCAGCTCTTCCATGTTCGATTTCATGGATTCACGCGCAGGCGCGGCAACCTTGTGGTTGTCGGTGATCACCGGGCCGGGGTTGGCCTTGAGCCAGTCCACGCATTGCTTGATGATGCGATTGGACTCGCGCATTTCCTGCACACGCACCAGATAGCGGTCGTAGCAGTCGCCAGTCTTGCCCACTGGCACGTCGAAGTCGACGCGGTCGTATGCATCGTACGGCTGGGTCTTGCGCAGGTCCCAGGCAATGCCAGAGCCGCGAAGCATGGGGCCAGTCATGCCCAGATTCAACGCCCGCTCAGGCGGCACCACGCCGATGCCTACGGTGCGCTGCTTCCAGATGCGGTTGTCGGTGAGCAGCGTTTCGTACTCGTCCACGCAGCCGGGGAACCGCTGCGTGAAATCGTCGATGAAGTCCAGCAAAGAACCCTGGCGATTCTGGTTCAGGGCCTCCAGTGCCTTGGCGTTCTTGATCTTGCTGACCTTGTACTGCGGCATGCTGTCGGGCAGATCGCGGTATACGCCGCCGGGACGGAAATACGCCGCATGCATGCGCGCCCCAGAAACCGCTTCGTACATGTCGAACAGGTCTTCACGCTCGCGGAAGGTGTAGATCAGGATCGTGGAGCTGCCGCAGTCGTTACCGTGCGAACCGAGCCACATCAGGTGGTTCAGCAGGCGCGTGATTTCGGAGAACATCACGCGGATGTACTGCGCGCGCACCGGCACTTCCAGGCCCAGCAATTTTTCAATCGCCAGACAGTAGGCGTGCTCGTTGCACATCATCGACACGTAGTCCAGCCGGTCCATGTAAGGCAGCGACTGGATGTAGGTCTTGTGCTCGGCCAGCTTTTCGGTGGCGCGGTGCAGCAGACCGATGTGCGGGTCAGCGCGTTGCACGACCTCGCCGTCCAGCTCCAGCACCAGGCGCAACACACCGTGCGCCGCAGGGTGCTGCGGACCAAAGTTCAGGGAATAGTTCTTGATTTCAGCCATGATGGATCACATGAGACGCGGGGCGGCTCAGTGCAGGCCTCCGTACTTGTCTTCGCGGATGATGCGCGGCGTGATTTCGCGCGGCTCGATGGACACGGGTTCGTACACCACGCGGCGCTGGTCGGCGTCGTAGCGCATTTCGACATAACCCGACAACGGGAAATCCTTGCGGAAGGGGTGCCCGATAAAGCCGTAGTCCGTGAGAATGCGGCGCAGGTCGTTATGACCGTCGAAAACGATGCCAAACAGGTCAAACGCTTCGCGCTCGTACCAATTGGCGGAGTTCCACAACTCAGCCACCGAGGGAACGACCGGGAAGTCATCGTCCTGGCAGAACACCTTCACGCGCACGCGCTGGTTGAGGCTGACCGACAACAAGTGCGACACCACACAGTAGCGGGCGCCTTCATGGACAGCATCCCCATACGCAGAATAGTCCACACCACACAAATCGATCAGTTGCTCAAAACGGCAACCTTCGGAGTCGCGAAGCAGGCGCATGGCGTCCAGATAGTCGGCAGCAGCGACCACCACGGTCACCTCGTCGAGGGCCACCGAAATCTGACGCACTTTGGCACCCAGAGCCGCAGCGATATTGTCCTTGAGCTTCTCAGGCCGAATGGCAACAGCTGTCATCATCAACCCTTCAGACGCGAGCAATGGTATTGGTGCGGCGGATCTTCTGCTGCAACTGAATGATCCCGTAAATCAGAGCTTCTGCCGTCGGAGGGCAACCGGGCACGTAGACATCTACGGGCACAATGCGGTCACAACCGCGCACCACCGAGTAGCTGTAGTGGTAGTAGCCACCACCGTTGGCGCACGAACCCATCGACAGAACCCAACGGGGCTCGGACATCTGGTCGTAGACCTTGCGCAAAGCCGGGGCCATCTTGTTGCACAGCGTGCCTGCCACGATCATCAGATCGGACTGACGAGGGCTGGCACGGAACACTTCCGCACCAAAACGGCCGATGTCATACCGGGCCGCTGCCGCGTGCATCATCTCGACAGCACAGCAGGCCAGACCAAACGTCATCGGCCACAGGGAGCCGGTCTTGGCCCAGTTCACCACGGAGTCGTAACTCGTGGTGATGAAGCCTTCCTTCATCACGCCTTCAATCATTGCATTGTCCTTGTTGAAGTCCGCTCATTCCCAATCCAGGGCACCCTTTTTCCACTCGTAAGCAAAGCCCACGACCAGGATGGCCAGGAAAATGACGACCGCGACGAAACCAGCAACACCCACCTCGTGCAGCGCGACTGCCCAGGGGAAAAGGAATGCGATTTCCAGGTCGAACAGAATGAAGAGAATGGCCACGAGGTAGTAACGCACATCGAATTTCATGCGCGCATCCTCGAAGGCTTCAAAGCCACATTCGTAGGGGGAGTTCTTTGCGGCATCCGGGCGGTTGGGGCCCAGTATGTAGCCGAGTACAAGGGGGACAACGCCTACGGCGATGCCGACCAAGATGAACAAAAGGACGGGGAGGTACTGATCGAGGTTCATCTTGAGGATGTGCTCACCGCTGTGGCCTTGCCCGTCAGGACCCAAGCCGGGTCATGCAGGCAGGCCTTTGTTTTGGTGCCGTCGGCGAGACTCGAACTCGCACAGCTTTCGCCACTACCCCCTCAAGATAGCGTGTCTACCAATTTCACCACGACGGCTGATTTTTGCATCTGGATGGCATGAGGAACCTTGCGGCTTTTGGCTTTCCAGACAATCCAGAATTCTACTCCGGAAAAACCCTGCTTCGGCCCAGAGGGCCGAAATTCAGTTCAATTATTTGGTCGGGATCTGCGCTGCGCCAGAGGCGGGAGTCGCAGGCGCCGCAGGCGCCTCAGAAGCCGGTGCGCTGGCGGGCACGGCAGCCGCAGGCGTTTCCAGAACGCTGCCCGAACTGGCAGGACGCGCATTGCCAAAGTAGGCCAATGCCAGCGTCGAGACAAAGAACACGGCTGCCAGCACAGCCGTCGTGCGGGACAGGAAGTTGGCGCTGCCACTGGCACCGAACAGGCTGCCCGAGCTGCCACTACCAAAGGCGGCACCCATGTCAGCCCCCTTGCCATGCTGGATCAGGATCAGGCCAATCATGGCCAAGGCCGCCAACATCTGCACCGCCAGAATCACATTCACGATCACGTTCATTCTCTGTTCACTCCTGATTGAATTGTTTGCCTCGCAGCCGCCTCAACGGGCTGCCGCAATGATTTGTAGGAAGTCGGGCGCCTTCAACGAGGCACCGCCGACCAGGCCGCCGTCGATATCGGGCTGGGCCAGCAGCTGGGCCGCATTGGCTGCGTTCATGCTGCCGCCGTACAGCAAGCGGATGCGATCCGCATGCTCGCTCGCAGCCGCCAGCTGGGTGCGCAGCACCGCATGCACGGCTTGCGCCTGCTCCGGCGACGCAGTGCGACCCGTACCGATGGCCCACACAGGTTCGTAAGCCACCACGATCTCGCTGATGCAATGGCCGTTCAGATGGATCACTGCGGCGAGCTGGCGCTTGACCACCGCCTCGGTCATGCCCGCTTCACGCTCTTGCAGAGTTTCACCCACGCAGACGACTGGAGTCACACCCGCCGCCAGTGCGCGCTGGGCTTTCTCCGCCACGATTGCATCGGTTTCACCATGGTACTGGCGACGCTCAGAGTGCCCCACCAGCGCATAGCGCACACCAAAATCCTTCAGCATGGCCACCGATACCTCACCGGTGTAGGCACCCGACTCGTGCGCAGACACATCCTGCGCCGCCACCGCAATGGTGGTGCCAGCCGTCAATGCCTGCACCTGCGCCAGATAGGGCGAAGGCACTGCGACAGCGATATCACAAGCCACCTCTGCGGTGCCCGCAATCAAGGCCTTCAACAAAGCCTCGTTGGCGGCCAGGCTGCCATTCATCTTCCAGTTGCCGGCGATGAGTTTTTTCTTGTTGTTCATGATTACCACGTCAAAACAATCTTGCCGATGTGCTGGTTGGACTCCATCAGCGCATGGGCTTGTGCGGCGTCCGCCGCGGCAAACGTGCTATGGATGACCGGACGGACCTTGCCCGCTGCCAGCAAAGGCCAGACATGCTCGCGCAGCGAGCGTGCAATTGCACCCTTGAACGCCACGGGACGCGGACGCAATGTAGACCCCGTGATGGTGAGACGCTTGCGCAGCACCAGTCCCGCATTGAAGCCACTCTGCACGCCCCCTTGCACGGCGATGATGACGATCCGGCCATCCTCGGCCAGGCATTCGACTTCGCGGGCGACATAGTCACCCGCCACCATATCGAGCACCACGTCAACACCACGCGCTTGGGTGATTCGCTTCGCCTCGGCCACAAAGTCCTGGGACTTGTAGTTGATAGCGTGGTGTGCACCCAGTGAAAGGCAAGCCGCACACTTGTCATCGCTGCCCGCCGTGGCGATCACGGTGGCACCGAACGCACGGGCGAGCTGAATGGCGGTCACGCCAATGCCGCTCGTGCCGCCCTGCACCAGCAAGGTTTCCCCCGCTTGCAAACGCGCACGGTCAAAGACATTGCTCCACACCGTAAAGAACGTCTCCGGAAGGGAAGCAGCCTCCACGTCACTGAAGCCCTCAGGCACCGGCAGGCACTGCACCACCGGTGCGACGCACCACTGGGCATAACCACCACCTGCCACCAAGGCGCAAACGCGGTCACCCACACGAATGCCCGCCTCTGCCATCGCCGAAGCATCGCCCGACTCGACCACCCCCGCGACCTCGAGCCCCGGAAGGTCCGAGGTGCCGGGAGGCGGCGCGTAGTGGCCCAGTCGCTGCAACACGTCGGGGCGGTTGATGCCACTGGCCGCCACGCGGATCAGCAGCTCACCCGCCCCCGCCACGGGAGCAGGACGCTCACCCAGACGCAGCACCTCAGGCCCACCAAAGGATGTGATCTCGACAGCTTGCATAACGGGGTTTACCGGATATGGATTGGAATGATTTGGGCCGCTAGCGCATGACTTACATGCCCTAGCAGCTACCAAATCAATAGCACATCAGCAATTTAGCCGTTCACCTGGGCAGAGGCACCATCTGCAGGCAGGGACTGCTGCTGTTGCTGCTCAGCGGGATGGCGTCCACCATCGCGGCCGTGGTCGCGGCGGGGTTCGCGGTCGCCACGCTCTGCGGGCGCGGGGCGGTCGCTGCCGCCCGCGGGACGATCTGCCAACACCTTCATGGACAGCTTGATGCGGCCCTTTTCGTCAGTTTCCATGACCTTGACCTTCACGATCTGGCCTTCGGTCAGGTAGTCGGACACCTTCTCGACGCGTTCGTGGGCGATCTGGCTGATATGCAGCAGACCGTCCTTGCCGGGCAGCAGGTTGATCAGTGCGCCAAAGTCCAGGATCTTGGTCACAGGGCCTTCGTAGATCTTGCCGATCTCGACCTCGGCAGTGATCTGCTCGATGCGGCGCTTGGCTTCGTCAGCCTTGGCAGCGTCGGTGGCGGCGATGGTGATGGTGCCGTCTTCCTCTATGTTGATCTGGCAGCCGGTCTCTTCGGTCAGCGCACGGATCACGGCGCCGCCCTTGCCGATCACGTCACGGATCTTCTCGGGGTTGATCTTCATGGTGTACAGCTTGGGCGCGAAGTTCGACACTTCGGTCTTGGCTTCACCCATGGCCTCTTGCATCTTGCCCAGGATGTGCATGCGCGCTTCCTTGGCCTGGGCCAGTGCCACCTGCATGATTTCCTTGGTGATGCCCTGGATCTTGATGTCCATCTGCAGGGCCGTGATACCGCCCGTGGTACCCGCCACCTTGAAGTCCATGTCGCCCAGGTGATCTTCATCACCCAGGATGTCGGTCAGCACGGCGAAACGGTTGGCATCCTTGATCAGGCCCATGGCGATACCCGCCACGTGCGCCTTCATGGGCACGCCGGCGTCCATCAGCGACAGGCAGCCGCCGCAGACCGAAGCCATCGACGAGGAACCGTTGGACTCGGTGATTTCCGACACCACACGCATGGTGTAGGGGAATTCTTCCTTGGTCGGCAGCACAGCCACCAGAGCACGCTTGGCCAGACGGCCGTGGCCGATTTCGCGGCGCTTGGTCGAGCCCATGCGGCCCACTTCGCCGGTGGCGAAGGGAGGCATGTTGTAGTGCATCATGAAGCGGTCTTCGTACTCGCCGGCCAGCGCGTCGATGCGCTGTGCATCGCGCTCGGTGCCCAGCGTGGTCACCACCAGCGCCTGGGTTTCACCACGCGTGAACAGGGCCGAGCCGTGGGCACGGGGCAGCACGCTGTTGCGGATTTCGATGGGGCGCACGGTGCGGGTGTCGCGGCCGTCGATGCGGGGTTCGCCCGCCAGGATCTGGCTGCGCACGATGCCTGCTTCAATGTCGAACAGCATGCCTTCGACCTTGACGGAGTCGAACTCCACGCCATCGGCCTTCAGGCCAGCCATCACAGCAGCGTAGGCTTCACGGCAGGCTTGGGTACGGGCTTGCTTGTTGCGGATCTGGTAGGCAGCGCGCAGCTTGTCGTCAGCCAGAGCCACCACTTTGGCGATCAAGGCTTCGTCCTTGGCAGGCGCTTCCCATTGCCACACGGGCTTGCCCGCGTCGCGCACCAGTTCGTGGATGGCGTTGATGGCCACGTTGCCTTGCTCGTGACCGAACACCACGGCGCCCAGCATGATTTCTTCGGACAGTTGCTGGGCTTCGGACTCCACCATCAGCACAGCAGCTTCAGTGCCCGCCACCACCAAGTCCATCTGCGAGTTCTTGCGCGCAGTCTGGCCGGGGTTCAGCACGTATTCGCCGTTGATGTAACCCACGCGGGCGGCACCGATGGGGCCGTTGAACGGGATACCAGAGATGGCCAGGGCTGCGCTGGTGGCAATCAGGGCTGCAATGTCAGCATCCACTTCGGGGTTCAACGAGATCGTGTGGACCACCACATGCACTTCATTGAAGAAACCTTCAGGGAACAGCGGGCGGATCGGACGGTCGATCAGGCGGCTGGTCAGGGTTTCGTGTTCGCTGGGCTTGGCTTCGCGCTTGAAAAAGCTGCCGGGGATCTTGCCAGCGGCATACGTCTTCTCGATGTAGTCCACCGTCAGCGGGAAAAAGTCCTGACCGGGCTTGGCGGACTTGGAAGCCACCACAGTGGCCAGCACCACGGTGTCGTCAATGTTCACCAGCACGGCGCCGGAGGCCTGGCGGGCGATCTCGCCCGTTTCCATGATGACGGTCTTGTCGCCCCACTGGAAGGTCTTGGTGACTTTGTTGAAAATGCTCATGTTCAGCTCCTGTTTTAATAGCTGGTAGTGCCCTACCAGATTGGCTTGGAGAGCAATTCAGAACACGATGCCATTCCAGGGAAGTGCTGCACAATGCAGCGGCAACAACTTCATTGGAATGACACAGCTTCGCTCTGTTTTGCGGCTCCGAAGTAAAAAACGCCTGAGCTAGCGGACTAACCCAGGCGTTTTGGCATGCAATGAAAATTACTTGCGCAGACCCAACTTGGCGATCAGCGCGGTGTAACGGTCAGCGTCCTTGGCCTTCAGGTAGTCCAGCAGCTTGCGACGACGGCTCACCATGCGCAGCAGGCCACGACGACCATGGTGGTCCTTGGCGTGCGTCTTGAAGTGAGGGGTCAGTTCGTTGATGCGAGCGGTCAGCAGGGCCACTTGCACTTCTGGGCTACCAGTGTCGTTGGCAGCACGGGCGTTCGCCTTGACGACTTCAGCCTTGATGGAGGATGCGATCATGTTTTTCCTTGAATGTGGCCTGCCGCAGACGGAAGACCATGGTTTTTACTTGCGCCAGCAGCTGGAACGGCCGCAGGCGTGCGTCTTGCACCATGCAAAACTCACGGATTATAACCCGAGGCCCTGAATTCACCTCTGGCCGGTCTCTCGGCACACGCCCAGGCCGGTGTCACCCGATCTGAACCAAAGGCCTGTTGCCGCCTTGGACCGCCTGTGTAGCGCCGAGGATACGCCGCAGCTCCGGCGCCGGTGACATAGGGCCACCCCGGCGCATTCCAGCCCAAGCCACCCTTAAGATCACTCGTGGATCAGCCAAGCCCCGGAATTTCAACACTTCACTCCCGGACGATTCAACATGCCACCCACCCCGGCTCCACACCCCTCGACCCACGTGGCACTGCACAAGACGACCGCTCCCCTGCTTTTGTGCATGCTGGCCCTGTGCTTCGGGCTGCATTCCGGGGCAAGCCACGCCACGACCAAGAACGCGACCCAAGGCGCCCATGGCGAAGCGAGCAAGAAAAAGAAGTCCACCAAGGTGAAACAGGAGCGAAGCTCATCCGAGGAAAGCCGCTCGGACCGTGACCGCCGGCTGTACCGGGAATGCAAGGGTCGCGCCAATGCAGGTGCCTGCCTGGGATACACCAGCAAACCCTGACCCCACGTACCCCCTACAAAGACACAGGCTCACCGCATCGCTGAGACGCCCTGGCACGGCGCAGGCGCTGCGCACCGGCCGCTGCTGGTTCAGGCGTTGGCCGCCGTGATGCCCCAGCGCGCGAGCGCAGCGTCGTCACTCACCCGGGCATCCACCCAGCGAGCGCCCTGGGGGGTTTGTTCCTTTTTCCAGAAAGGCGCCTGGGTCTTGAGGTAGTCCATCAAAAACTCGCAGGCCTGAAAACTCTGCCCCCGGTGCGCGCTGGTCACCGCCACCAGCACGATCTGGTCGAGCGGCTGCAGCAGCCCCACACGGTGAATCACGCGGGCACCAAAAATATCGAAGCGCCGAAAGGCCTCGTCCACCATGGCTTCGATGGATTTTTCGGTCATGCCGGGATAGTGCTCCAGCTCCATGGACGACACCGGGTCGCCATCGTTGCGGTCACGCACGGTGCCCACAAAGCTGCACACAGCACCCACCCCCTTGTTCTCGCGGCGCAGGGTGGCGATTTCAACGGACAGGTCAAAGTCCTCGGTCTGGATGGAAACACGGGGCAAGGTCATGGCAATAGCTCTCAGCGGGGCGATGAAGTTCGGCCAGAAAGGCGCATCAAGGCGAGCGATGCAGCCGTGGCGCAGCCAGCAAGGCGCGCTCCTCTTCCACCACCTTGTTCAGCTGCACCAGTGCGGGCGACGAGGGCAACTGGGCCAGCAATGCTTGCAGGCGCGTGATGTCGCCCACGCTGGGCGCCACCTTGATCTGTGCGACGGCGGCGGGCAGGTTGCCGCCCCGGACCAGCGCCAGTACCTTGGCGGGCCATTCACTTTTGTTGCGTGCCATAACTTGGTAAAAACAATTGTCTGTACGATTCGCCCGCACTGTACCCGCATGCGATCGGGTGCGCGATCTTCTAGCCCTCCCCCGCCCATGGCCACACAAACGATTGAGACCGACCTCTACAAGCTCTATCCATCCCCGCGCAATGCCGTCCGCGATGTGTTCGAGCACCAGGTCTTCGTGCCCCACCCTTACGCCATCATTGACCTCGATGTGATGGAACTGGCGGGCAAAACCACGCTGTTCGGCGCGTGCCGCCTGTCGGACATGAAAATGGGCCAGGTCGTGACTTTCGAGCTGGCATCCGACCAGGCCAAGTTCGAGCGGCTTTTTACCCCCGACTGAGCCCATGGACGACGACAACCAGATCCACGTGCCCCCGTCCTTCATGGCGGTGTACACCGACGCACGGGGTCGCCTGACCGAAAAGGCGGACGCCGTGCGCACCCGCTACGAGCTGTGCGAAGACCTGGCGGGCCACCTGGTGGAGCACGCACAGACGCTGTACCACGTGCAGGCGCCGTCAGAGACCGAGATCCTGCAGCGCATTCATGCCGGGCTGTGCACGGCGGAATCTGGCGTGTCGGTGCCCGAGGCAACGTGGATCGTCACCCGGCTGGCTGAGCTACTGGTATGGCAATGCCCGTTGCTGCAAGCCCCTCCACCCACGCCGGTGGACGATGCGCCGCCGGGACTGCCCTCACGTTGATGCGTCCATGGCCCCTTGCAAAGGCCTGGCTATACTGCGCACATGCCCACGTACGCACTCTTTGCCATGGCCGCCGCACCTGCGGTGGCGTTGCAGTGCGTGGTCAAAGCCAAAAAACCCCAGCTCATCTGACCGGAGCTGTGTGGTTCCGTCCCGGATGAGCGACGGAACCTGTTGGCAAAAATCTCCCTTTTTTGGCTCCTGGCGACTCGCGCACCTGTGACGGTTCTTCCCTTGGTCGAACCTTGAAAGGACGCTTCGCATGCCTGCAGTCTCTGCCTCCCCCACCCCATTCCAGGGTCTCTGGATTCCCCTGGTCACCCCGTTCCATGACGGCGCTGTGGACCACCCCTCCCTCGCCCGTATGACAAAGAAGCTGGCCGGCCAGGGCATTGCGGGTTTTGTGGCCTGCGGGTCCACCGGCGAAGCCGCAGCGCTCGACAAGGCGGAGCAGTTGGCCGTGCTGGAGACGGTGCTCGACGCCTCACAAGGCCTGCCCGTGGTGATGGGCCTGTCGGGCTACCACCTGGGCCAGACGCAGGAATGGGTGCAGACCCTGGCGCAGTACCCCTTGGCCGGCCTGCTGGTACCGGCACCGCACTACATCCGCCCGTCGCAAGACGGGTTGCTGCTGTGGTTCCGCACCCTCGCCGACGCTAGCGCCGCGCCGCTGTTCATCTACGACATCCCCTACCGCACGGGCGCCACGCTGGCCACCGACACCCTGCTGGCACTGGCCGAACACCCACGCATCCGCGCCATCAAGGACTGCGGCGGCAATGCAGCCAAGACCCAGACACTGATCGCAGACGGGCGCCTGGCCGTGCTGGCGGGCGAAGATGCGCAAATGTTCACCACCCTGGCCCTGGGCGGCCACGGCGCCATTGCCGCCAGCGCGCACTGGCAGGCTCCGCGTTTTGTGGCCTTGATGGAGTTGCTGCGCGCGGGTGACCTGCCGGAGGCCCGCCGGGTGTGGCAGGCCTTGCTGCCCTGGGTGGAGGCGTGCTTTGCAGAACCCAACCCGGCGCCACTGAAGGCCGTGCTGGCCCACGCGGGCTGGATGCGCAATGAACTGCGCGCACCGATGACAGCGGCCTCCGCCGCGCTGGAGCAGCGGCTGCAGGCCCTGCCCGGGCTCAGCCCCCGGTAACCGGGGGGAAGAAAGCCACCTCGGCCCCGTCGGCCAGGGTGGCGGACTCGTCGCTCAAGGTCTGGTTGAGCGCCATGCGCACGGCGCGGCCCCGCGCCAGGCTGCTGGCGTGGGCACCGCCGCGTGCGATGAGTTCGTCGCGCAAGGCGCCCAGCGTGGTGGCGGCGGTTTCGACCGCCTCACTGCCTTGCCCAATGGCTTCGCGGATCGATGCGAAGTAGCGCACAGTGATCTTCATCCCAGCAACTCCGAAAACGCGATGAATTGCACGGTGTCGCCCGGCGCAATCGTCTGGCCCGCCGGGTTGTCCACCACGCCGTCGCCCCAGGCCGCCGAGGTCAGCACGCCCGAACTCTGGTTGCTGAACAGGTCCAGCCCGCCCGCCGCGTTGAGCCGCACGCGCAGAAACTCGCGGCGTTTGTCGGCCTTGGGCCATGTGAAATCGGCACGGACCGCTACGGCTTGCGGCGCCACGTCCTGCACGCCCTGCAGCCGCAGCACAAAGGGCCGCACCAGCAGCGCAAAGGTGAGAAAGCTCGACACCGGGTTGCCGGGCAGCCCCATGAAGTGGGCGGCACCGCCTTCTCGCTGGATCTGGCCGTAGGCAAACGGCTTGCCGGGCTTCATGGCGATCTGCCACAGGTCCAGCGTGCCCAGAGTCTCTACAGCCGGCTTGATGTGGTCTTCCTCTCCCACGCTCACGCCGCCGCTGGTCAGGATCAGGTCGTGTGCGCTGCTGGCCTGGCGCAGGGCGTCGATGGTGGCGTCGCGCCGGTCGGGCACGATGCCAAAGTCGGTGACCTCGCAGCCCAGGCGCAGCAGCATGGCGCGCAGGAAAAAGCGGTTGCTGTTGTAGATGGCGCCGGGGCGCATCTGCTCGGGCGGCACCTCGCCGGGCATGACCAGTTCATCGCCCGTGGAGAACAGTGCCACGCGCGGACGGCGCGCCACCTGCAGCTGGTGCAGGCCAATGCTGGCCGCCAGCCCCAGTTCGGCCGGAGTGAGGCGCGTGCCCGCTGGCAGCACCACCGCACCCCGGGTGATGTCCTCGCCCGCACTGCGAATCCACTGACGCGCTTGGGGCACAGCGTTGATCCGCACCGAACCCAGGCCATCGGCCGCCGCCAGGGCCTCGCAGTCCTCCTGCATCAGGATGGCATCGGCGCCTGCAGGCACCGGCGCGCCGGTGAAGATGCGCGCCGCCGTGCCAGGCAGCAGCGGGTCGCCCGCACTGCCCGCAGGAATGCGCTGCGACACGGGCAACACCACACCGGCCGCCGCCACATCAGCGCAACGCACGGCATAGCCGTCCATCGAGCTGTTGTCCTGCGGGGGCACTTGCAAGGCCGACACGCAGCTCTGCGCCAGCACGCGGCCGTCGGCGTCAAAGGTGGTGACCGTGTCGGTGCCAGGCAGCGGCTGGGCTTGCGCCAACAGATCCGCCAGCGCCTCGTCCAGCGGCTTGAGGGGCTTCATTGCGGGGCGCATGGCAGCAGCCCCCCGTGCAGTTCCCAGTTGTATTCAAAGCGGTGTTCGTACTGGATGAGCCAGTCCACCACCTGGTCGGGAGCGTTGAGGTCCAACAGCGGCAGTTGAGTGGGCACCGGCAGGCTCTCGGGCGCATCGGTGGCCACGGCCACCACAAAGTCATCTTCCGGGTAGCGCACGGGTTTGGCCAGTTGCCCGGGCTCGGGCGCGCGCCAGACCTCGATCTTGAGCAGGTCGCTATCCTTGAAGCCTTCCACCAGCACCCAGTCCACGCCCTGGTACAGCTCGGCCAGCAAGTGGTGCACGCTGAGCGTGGCGGGCTGCTCGAACTCGCGCACCAGCATCAGGCGCTTGTCCGATGCGGCAACCACCTCGAAAGCCCCCGCCTCACGGTGGCGGTAGGTGTCCTTGCCCGGGTGGTCCACATCAAAACTGTGGTGGGCATGCTTGACCACCGATACGCGCAGCCCCCGCAGCCGCAGTGCGGGGATCAACTGCTCGACCAGCGTGGTCTTGCCACTGCCGGAGAACCCGGCAAAACCGACAACCTTCATCCACTGCTCCTTGATTAGCTATGCTATTTATAGCTTGCAGCGCATATCTGACTATCGCTTGGGGCGATTTTGATCACAAAACCGGGCCATCCCGACCTGCAAAGCGCCTACTGGCACCTGCGGCCGGAATGCCCGGGCTGAGCCGTCACCCCACCCGATTCAAGCGCAATGGCGCTCGATGTAGGCCTTGACCAGATCCACATCGGCGGGCATCACCTGCACCCGCTTGGGCAAGTCTTCGATGCCGGCAAACTTGGCTGGCCGCTCGGGCGCATGGCCCAGAGCTTCGACGATGGTCTCGGCAAACTTGATGGGCAGCGCCGTCTCCAGCACGATCATCGGCACGTTGGGGTCCTGATGGTGCTCCAGGGCCACCTTCACCCCGTCGGCGGTGTGGGTGTCGATGGTTACTCCATGGCGCTGGTAGTTGTCGCGGATGGTGGCCAGGCGGTCGGCATGGGTGCTCTTGCCGCTTTCAAAGCCGTACTTGGCAGCAGCATCGGCAAAGCACGGATCCTGGCTCAGATCAAACCGCCCGTCCTTGGACAGGGCATCGCCAAACAACGCCTTGGTGCGCGCGCCGTCGCGGCCCAGCAGGTCGAACACAAAGCGCTCGAAGTTGCTGGCCTTGCTGATGTCCATGGACGGGCTCGACGTTTCGTGCGTGTCCGCGCTGCCACGCACGCGGTACACGCCGGTGCGGAAGAACTCGTCGAGCACATCGTTCTCGTTGGTGGCCACCACCAGCTTGGCAATGGGCAGGCCCATCATGCGCGCCACATGGCCTGCGCACACGTTGCCGAAGTTGCCGCTGGGCACCGTGAAGCTGACCTTCTGGTCGTTGGTCTCGGTGGCCTGGATATAGCCCGCAAAGTAGTACACCACCTGCGCCAGCAGGCGCGCCCAGTTGATGGAGTTGACCGTGCCGATCTTGTACTTGTGCTTGAAGGCGTGGTCGTTGGAGACGGCCTTGACGATGTCCTGGCAGTCGTCGAACACGCCCTCGATGGCGATGTTGTGGATGTTCTCGTCCTGCAGGCTGAACATTTGCGCCTGCTGGAAAGCGCTCATGCGACCGTGCGGGCTGGTCATGAACACACGCACACCCGCCTTGCCGCGCATGGCGTATTCGGCCGCGCTGCCGGTGTCGCCGCTGGTGGCGCCCAGGATGTTGAGCTGCTCGCCACGGCGGCCCAATTCGTACTCGAACAGGTTGCCCAGCAACTGCATGGCCATGTCCTTGAAGGCCAGTGTGGGGCCGTTGGACAGGGCTTCGAGCCACAGGCTGTTTTCCAGGTGGCGCAGGGGCACGATCTCGCCCGTGCCGAACACTTCAGCGGTGTACGTCTTGGCGCACAGGGCCTTCAGGTCGGCAGCGGGGATGTCGTCGATGTAGAGCGACAGGATCTGGAACGCCAGCTCTGCATAGCCTTGCTCGTGGTAGGCCTTGCGCAGGCGCGTGAGCATGGCGTCATCCACCTGCGGGTAGTGCTCGGGCAGGTACAGGCCGCCATCGGGCGCCAGGCCTTCGAGGAGGATGTCGCAAAACTGCTTGCGGTCTGCATGGCCGCGGGTGCTGAGGTACTTCATGAGGGGTTCCCGTCGGTATCGGTGAATGGGGTGAACTGGCTAAAAGCTGATGCCGTACACACGGATGTCAATGTAGAGACGCGAGGCGATCAGCAGGAAGAACCCGCCGATCAGGATGAGCCAGTGCAGTGCACGGTCCTGGCGGTTGTCGGTGCGCTCCAGCAGCACAAAGTAGAGCCACGCGGCCAGAAAGCTGCCCGCCCCGTTGAGGATGGCCTGCAGGGCCAGTGCGACCAGCAGGCCAAACCAGAACGCCAGATGCCAGCGCGGCAGATCGACATGCGCCATCTTGAGCAGCGCCGACAGCGTGAGAGCGGCAACCAGCGTGGGCATGGCGGGGCGGCATCATGGCGCGGCGTGGTCCATCATCAGTTGAGCTCTTCCTTGCGAATGCGCGTGATGGGCGCCAGCACGGTAGGCAGGGCCTGCATTTGTGCAATGACAGCATCCATCGTGCCTTCGCGGGTGTCATGGGTCAGGATGATCAGGTCGGTCTGGGTAGAGCCCTCGCCGCCCACTTCGTCCGCCTCGCGCTGCAGCACGGCGTCAATGCTCACACCCGCTTCGGCCAGCAGGCCCGTGACCTTGGCGAGCACGCCGGCCTGATCGGCCACACGCAGACGCAGGTAGTAGCTGGTGACCACTTCGCTCATCGGCAGCACGGGCAGCTGGTCCATGGCACCTTGCAGCGTGTTGGCCTGGAAGGCCAAGTGGGGCACGCGGTGTTCTGGGTCGGCCGTGTGCAGGCGGGCAATGTCCACCAGGTCGGCAATCACGGCGCTGGCTGTGGGCTCGGAGCCCGCGCCCTTGCCGTAGTACAGCGTGGTGCCCACGGCATCGCCCTGTACCACCACGGCGTTCATCGCGCCTTCCACGTTGGCGATCAGGCGCTTGGAGGGCACGAGGCTCGGGTGCACGCGCAGCTCGATGCCCTTTTCGGCGCGCTTGGTGATGCCCAGCAGCTTGATGCGGTAACCCAGCTGCTCGGCGTACTTGATATCGGCGGCGGAGAGCTTGGTGATGCCTTCCACATAGGCCTTGTCGAACTGCACGGGGATGCCGAAGGCGATGGCCGACATGATGGTGGCCTTGTGCGCGGCGTCCACGCCTTCGATGTCGAAGGTCGGGTCGGCCTCGGCGTAGCCCAGGCGCTGGGCTTCCTTGAGCACCACATCAAAGTCCAGGCCCTTGCTGCGCATCTCGGACAGGATGAAGTTGGTAGTGCCGTTGATGATGCCAGCGATCCACTGGATGCGGTTGGCCGTGAGGCCTTCGCGCAGCGCCTTGATGATGGGGATGCCACCAGCCACAGCGGCCTCGAAGGCGACCATCACGCCCTTGGCCGATGCGGCCGCAAAAATCTCGGTGCCGTGCACGGCCAGCAGCGCCTTGTTGGCAGTGACCACATGCTTGCCCGCCGCGATGGCTTCGAGCACCAGGGCGCGGGCGATGCCGTAGCCGCCGATCAGTTCGATCACGATGTCGATGTCGGGGTTGGCGATGATGGCGCGGGCGTCGTTGACGACCTGGATGCTGTCACCCACCACGGCCTTGGCGCGCGCCACGTCCAGATCGGCCACCATGGTGATCTCGATGCCACGGCCAGCACGGCGGCTGATTTCGTCCTGGTTGCGTGCGAGCACGTTGAACACGCCGCTGCCGACGGTGCCGATGCCCAGAAGGCCTACTTGGATGGGTTTCATAGCAATGGGAAGAGAAAGAAAAACAATGATTCGGGAAGGATGTATGGGGCGAGGTGTCGAGCAGCAGATCCGTCAACGGGTGACATAGGTCGGCAGCTGCCAGGCGCCGCCCGCAAAACCACGGCACATGCCATCGCCAGACTCGCTGCGCAGCACAAAACCCTGGCCGTCGAACTGCCACTCACGCACCCACCAGCAGTCGCCAATGCCACGGCCCTTCATCGCCGAATGCACCATGCCCGAGGCGGGATCGAAATCGCCGTCCACGTCCTGCAAGGGCTCTGGCTTGTAGGGCGGGCGGTCGTTGGCCACCCACAGCAAGCTGCTGAAGTTGTAGGCACCCATGCCGCAGGGCACGGACAGCAGCACCTTGCGATCCGTGAGCCGGTAAACCTGCACGTTGGCGGGGTTGAACGCATCGTCGCCATTGCACTGGCCCTCAGTACTGGCGCGGTCCAGCGCAGCCACCAGCGGCTTGGCCAGCGCGGCATCGCCCTTGCGCGCAGGCAGCGGGGTCACCGCCTTGATCACGGGAGCAGGCAAAGGGGGCAGCACGGCAGCCTCTGGCTTCGTGCCTTTGCGCACCAGGGCGCCCGGTGTGCCCACCCGGCCCTGGGCCTCGTCCATCTTGAGCAGAACTGCGGTGACACCCGCCAGCGACAGTACCCAACGGTCCTTGCCAGCGGCCACCGTGGCCTCTTCATTCTTGAGCAACTCCTGCAGCAGGCGGGGCACCTGGGCCGCAGGCACGCTGGGGGTGTCGCCCTTGAGCCCCGGCAACGAGAGTGCACCCACCTTGAGGTGCAGCGACGCTGGAGAGGCTTTCTCGGTGGACACCTGCAGGTCCACCAGCACCGGAGTATCAGGCCCTGCCTCGCGGGTCATGCGCATGGAGACCGGCTCTGATTCGCCACCCTCCGACTGGTACCCCACGGCCCTGCAAGTGCGGGTGTTGTCGCACTGCAAGGCCCAGTCCTTGTGCTGGAAGCTCACAGGCTCCTTGCCCTTGTCGGCAGCGTGTACGGTGCCGAGCAAGCCCGTCGCCACCAGCACGCAGGCGGCAACATGCCGGGCGAGGTCAAGAGCGGAGGGGCTGCGCATGGAGCGTATCGCCTTGTTGTCCGGGCAACGCGACGGATCAGGCCGCGACGGCTGCCGCAGTGGTCTGCTTGCGCTTTCGGTATTGCTCCAGGAAGCGCGCCACACGGCCAATGGCATCGCGCAAGTCGTCTTCATGCGGCAGAAACACGATGCGAAAATGGTCGGGCGCGGGCCAGTTGAACCCCGTGCCCTGCACCAGCATGACCTTGGTTTCCTGCAGCAGCTCCAGGAAAAACTGTTGGTCGTCCTCGATGGGATACACGGCCGGATCCAGGCGCGGGAACATGTAGAGCGCGGCCTGCGGCTTCACACAGGTCACACCGGGAATGGCCGTGATCAGCTCATACGCCAGGTCACGCTGTTTGCGCAGACGGCCGCCTTCGCACACCAGTTCGTTGATGCTCTGGTAACCCCCCAGCGCCGTCTGCACAGCCCACTGGCCGGGCACGTTGGCGCAAAGGCGCATGTTTGAGAGCATGTTCAGGCCCTCGATGTAGTCCTTGGCAGGCTTCTTGTCGCCCGACACCACCAGCCAGCCAGCGCGGTAACCGCAGGACCGGTAGCTCTTGGACAGCGAGTTGAAGGTGAGTGTGAGCACATCCTCGCTCAGCGAGCCAATGGCCGTGTGCTTGGCGCCGTCGTACAGCACCTTGTCATACACCTCGTCCGCAAAGATCACCAGGCCATGTTCGCGGGCGATGGCCACGATGCCCTTGAGCAACTCGACCGAGTACAGCGCCCCTGTGGGGTTGTTGGGGTTGATGACCACGATGCCTTTGGTGCGCGGCGTGATCTTGGAGCGGATGTCGTCCAAGTCAGGCATCCATCCATTGGCTTCGTCACACAGGTAGTGCACCGGGGTGCCGCCCGACAGGCTCGCCGCAGCTGTCCACAGCGGGTAATCCGGCGACGGCAGCAGCAATTCGTCGCCCGTATCCAGCAACGCATTGGTGGCCATCACGATCAGTTCGCTGGCGCCATTGCCCAGGTAGATGTCGTCCAGCGCAACGCCCTTGATGCCCTGCTTCTGGGTTTCATGCATCACGGCCTTGCGGGCTGCGAAGATGCCCTTGCTGTCCGAATAACCCGCTGAATTGGGCAGGTTGCGGATCATGTCCTGCTGGATTTCTTCGGGGGCATCAAAGCCAAACACGGCCAGATTGCCAATGTTGAGCTTGATGATCTTGTGTCCGTCTTCCTCCATCTGCTTGGCCGCGTCCATGATCGGGCCCCGGATGTCGTAGCAAACATTGGCAAGCTTGGCGGATTTTTGGACGGTTTTCATGCGCTGACAGTAGTGCGGTGGGGTCAGGAGGCCGCCGGGGCCGGCGCCCTCAGGCGAAACCTATAATTTGACCACAGAACCGTTGCCATCCCCCGGCGGAAGGCGCTGCTGCCATGCCCCGGAGCCCCCCAGGCTCACCCATTCACGACATGAAATTCCAGCCCGACCGCTCCAACGCACAGACCATCAGCGGCTACGGCCCCGGCTGGATCGGCATCGACGCCGACAAGATCACCCACAGCGTCGTCATCGGCTCTGGGGGCCTGCGCCAGCCCTGGCCCTGCGCCCGCTTTGAGGACCTGACCCCGGAGCATTTCGCCCAGCTGGCCGGACTAGAGACAGAACTAGTCATATTTGGCAGCGGCCTGCGCAACCGCTTTCCACCGCCCGCCTGGCTGGCCCCCCTGATCACGCGGCGACTAGGGCTGGAGACCATGGACACCCAGGCAGCCTGCCGCACCTACAACATCCTGGCGAGCGAAGGGCGCAACGTGGTCGCAGCGCTGATCCTCGAAGTCTGAGCGCAAGGCGGGCTACCGGCCTAAGGGCTTGCAGCGGGCGAGCTGACAACCTATGCACAGGCATGCCGAAGTACCCACCGACCCGCGCCGGACACACTGTCTTACATTTGGCCGGGAACCGATTTCAGGGTAAAATTACGGGTTGCGGTCGGGGGCACCACCAAGAGCAATAACACACCCACTCCCCCGGCTTACCAACGACTACATCCTGAGAGATTGAAGTGATATGGCGATCGTTGTCAACAAACCCCTCCCCGAATTTGAAGCCAACGCAACCGGTGGTATCAAGGTCTCCAACACCTCCCACCTTGGCCAAATTCTGGTTCTCTACTTCTATCCCAAGGACAACACGCCGGGCTGCACCACGGAGGCCATGCAGTTTCGCGACAAGTACAAGGATTTCGTGAAGGCCGGCGCCGCTGTGTTCGGCGTCTCGCGCGACAACATGAAGTCGCACGACGACTTCAAGGAAAAGCTGGAACTGCCCTTCGAGCTGATCGCTGACACCGAAGAGAAGATGTGCCACATGTTCGGCGTGGTCAAGAACAAGATTATGTACGGCAAGAAGGTCAAGGGCATTGAGCGCAGCACCTTCCTGATTGGCCCTGACGGCCTGCTGGTGCAGGAATGGCGCGGCCTCAAGGTGCCTGGCCATGTGGACGAAGTCCTCAAGACCGTCAAATCCCTCAAGGCCCTGAAGAAGGCCGCCTGAGCCCAGCACGGATTGCACAGGGTTCGATTGCGCTATTGCATTCCATCGGGGGTCATTGGAGCATCCACGCGACACACCGCCCGATTTGCCTCGGCAAGACACATGGAGTGGGCATAATGGATCAATGCCCCTGGTTACTGCACCGCTAGCCCTCACCCAAAAAGCCGCCTTGGCCTCCAGGCGGCTTTTTGCTTTCTGACCCATCCGTTACTCCTTTACCGACCGAGGCCCTGCCACCATGCCCCTGCCCCCCGCCCCCAGCCGGCGCGCTGCACTCCTCGCGCCAGAAGCCTTTGAAGTCACGGCCCGCCCTCGCGTAGCGACCACCTCCGCCAACGAACCGGTGGCCGCGCCCCAGCGCACTGCGGCAACCCCAGCCCGCGCCGGCCGCAAGGCAGACAGTGTGGCCTCTGCGCTGGCAGCGCCCGAAGCCGCACCGCTGGTCCAGGTCGAGACCCGCGCCCGCACACCCGAACCGGTCACCGCTCCCGTGGCTCGCAGCACCGGGACCCGCAAGGCACGAAGCACCAGCGCTGCGGCGGCCGTTACCCCCAGCACCGCACCAGCCACCGCAACCACCACCCGAGCCCGCAAATCTGCATCACAAGGCCCGACCAAGCTCTTCGTGCTGGACACGAATGTGCTGCTGCACGACCCAACCAGCCTGTTCCGCTTTGAAGAGCACGACATCTTCCTGCCGATGATCGTGCTGGAAGAACTGGATGGCCACAAGAAGGGCATGACCGAAGTCGCCCGCAACGGGCGCCAGGCCAGCCGCACGCTCGACGCGCTGGCGGCCGCCCAGGGCGCAGACATGGCCAAGGGTCTCAAGCTCGACTCCACTGGCCAGCGCGCCGCAGGTGGCCACCTGTTCTTCCAGACCGTACCGCTGGACTACAGCCTGCCCACCAGCCTGCCCCCTGGCAAGGCCGACAACCAGATCCTGGGCGTGGTGGAAGCGCTGCGCAAACTGCATGCCCCGCGCGAGGTCGTGCTGGTATCCAAGGACATCAACATGCGCGTCAAGGCGCGCGCCCTGGGCCTGAACGCCGAGGACTACCAGAACGACAAGACGCTGGAAGACGGCGACCTGCTGTACGCCGGCGTGCTGGCCCTGCCACCAGACTTCTGGACCAAGAGCGGCAAGAACGTGGAAAGCTGGCAGAGCGGCGCCCACACCTACTACCGCATTGGCGGGCCCATCGTGCCGCAGCTGATGATCAATCAGTTCGTGTACTTCGAGGCGCCCGGCGAACCCAGCCTGTTCGCGCGTGTGAGCGAAATCCGCGAAAAGACAGCCGTGCTGCAGACGCTCAAGGACTATGGCTCTGCCAAAAACGCGGTGTGGGGCGTAACCACCCGCAACCGCGAGCAGAACTACGCCATGAACCTGCTCATGGACCCCGAGATCGACTTCGTGACGCTGACCGGTACCGCTGGCACCGGCAAGACCCTGCTGGCCCTGGCCGCAGGCCTCACCCAGGTGCTGGACGACCGCCGCTACACCGAGATCATCATGACCCGCGCCACGGTGAGCGTGGGCGAGGACATCGGCTTCCTGCCCGGCACCGAAGAAGAGAAGATGGGCCCCTGGATGGGCGCGCTGGACGACAACCTGGAGTTCCTGGCCAAGGGCGACGGCGGCAACGCCGGCGAGTGGGGCCGTGCGGCCACCAACGAGCTGATCCGCAGCCGCATCAAGATCAAGAGCATGAACTTCATGCGCGGACGCACCTTCCTGAACAAGTACGTGATCATCGATGAGGCGCAGAACCTGACGCCCAAGCAAATGAAGACGCTGATCACCCGCGCAGGCCCTGGCACCAAGATCATCTGCATGGGCAACCTGGCGCAGATCGATACGCCGTATCTGACCGAAGGCTCGTCCGGGTTGACGTACGCGGTAGACCGCTTCAAGGGCTGGCCACACAGCGGCCACATCACGCTGGCGCGGGGCGAACGCTCACGCCTGGCGGACTTCGCTAGCGAGGTGCTCTGAGTTGGCGGCAGGCTGGGTTGCAGCACTGAAGCTGGTGCCCTGGGGCGACGTCATCGAGGCGACGCCCCAGATCCTGCAGGCCGCTAAAAAGCTGCTGGGCACCACACAGAAAGGGAATGCCGACGCTGCAGCGGACGCACTGGAAGGCCGCACTGGTGGCGAACCCGCCATGCCAGTCGCCTTGCAGCTCCAGCATCTGCGCGACCGGGTGGCGCAGTTGGAGCGGGAGCAGCAAGAGTCGGCTGTGCTGATCCAGTCGCTGGCCGAACAGCATGCCCAGGTGGTGCGAGCGGTAGAAGTGCTACGGCAGCGCCAGCAACGGCTCACAGTAGCCGCAGGCATCCTGGCCGTGGCATGCACGGGGTTGCTGGTGTGGATGCTGCAGCAATAGTGCCAATGTGTATGCTGCGCGACTGGCGCCACAGACGCGGGACTGCATAGCTCCCGCCCTCATTCGCTATAAATTCAATAGCTTCCAGCGCATATGAATCGTGCGCTAGCAGCTATTTTTGCTAGAAATCATCGCCCGAACCCATCGCCAGGTTCTCAAAGCGCGTCTGGTTCTTCTGGAAGAACAGCTTTACCGTACCAGTAGGGCCGTTACGCTGTTTGCCGATGATGACCTCGGCCACGTTGGGCTCCTTGGAGTCCTTGTTGTAGTAGTCGTCGCGGTAGATGAACATGATGATGTCCGCGTCCTGCTCGATGGCGCCGGATTCGCGCAGGTCGGACATCATCGGGCGCTTGTCGGTGCGCTGCTCCACCGAACGGTTGAGCTGCGACAGCGCAATCACCGGGCACTGCAGCTCCTTGGCCAGCATCTTGAGGCCCCGGGAGATTTCGCCCAGCTCGGTCGCCCGGTTGTCGGCACTGCCTGCGCCCGAGCCGCTCATGAGCTGCAAATAGTCCACGACGATCAAGCCCAGCTTGCCGCACTGGCGCGCCAGGCGCCGTGCATTGGCGCGCAGCTCGCTGGGCGTGAGCCCGGGGGTTTCATCGATGTGCAGCGACACCGTACGCAGCTTCTCGATGGCCTCAGTCAGGCGCGGCCACTCGTCGTCGGTGAGCTGGCCGGTACGCAAATGCCCCTGGTTCACGCGGCCGATGGAGCCCACGATACGCACCGCGAGCTGGGCGGCGCCCATTTCCATGGAGAAAATGGCGACGGGAAGGCCTTCGTTCAGCGCGACGTGCTCGGCAATGTTCACCGCAAACGAGGTCTTGCCCATGGAGGGGCGCGCCGCCAGCACGATCATGTCCCCCGCCTGCAGCCCCGAGGTCATGCGGTCCAGGTCGGCAAAGCCGGTGGGAATGCCGGTCACGTCCACCGGGTTGTCGGCCATCTCCTGCACCTTGTCGAGCAGGTCGATCACCAGCGTGTCGAGCGACTGGAAGCCCTGTTTGGTCCGCGATCCCTCTTCGCCAATGGCAAAGATCTTGGCCTCGGCCTCGTCCAGAATGCGCTCCACGGTCTTGCCTTGCGGGTTGAAGGCATTGGTGGAGATTTCATCGCTGGCCGTGACCAGCTTGCGCAGGATGGCACGCTCGCGAACGATCTCGGCATAGCGCCGGATGTTGCTGGCGCTGGGCACGTATTGCGCCAGGTTGTTGAGGTAGGCGAGCCCCCCCATCTCCTGTGCCTTGCCCTGGTTCTGCAGGTGCTCGAACACCGTGATCACATCGGCTGGCTTGCTGGCATTGATCAGCGCGCCGATGGCGGTGTAGATCATCTGGTGTTCATGGCGGTAGAAATGGCTCTCCACCAGCAAGTCACCCACGCGGTCCCAGGCGTTGTTGTCCAGCAGCAGCCCCCCCAGCACGCTGGACTCCGCCTCGATGGAGTGCGGTGGCACACGCAACTGGGCAATCTCACGGTCCGGCACGGGCGTGAATCCATCATCAAGGGGTGGGAAAACGGCAGACATGGAATCCTCGGAGTCAACCCGGCATGCTATCGCCCGCACGGCGCGTCGTCATGGCACAAGTCTGTGGATAAGGCGGGGGTAACCCGTGGGCAACCGTGTACAAACCACGGTCACACAAAGACAAAAGCCGCCCGAGGGCGGCTTTGTCGAAAAGTCCGAACGGACGATCAGGCGGTTTCGCCGTAGACCGACACGTTGACTTCCACCACCACGTCGGTGTGCAGAGCCACGCTCACAGCGCTATCGCTCACGACCTTGATCGGGCCGTTGGGCAGGCGGATTTGCGACTTGGCAACCTTGTAGCCTTGCTTGTTCAGCTCTTCGGCGATGTCGTGGTTGGTCACGGAACCAAACAGACGGCCATCCACGCCAGCCTTTTGGGTCAGCTTGACGGTGGTACCGGCCAGCTTTTCGCCTTGGGCTTGGGCTTCTGCCAGCTTGGCAGCAGCGGCCTTTTCGAGTTCAGCGCGCTTGGCTTCGAACTCTGCCTTGGCGGCTTCGGTGGCGCGGCGGGCGCGACCAGCGGGGATCAGAAAGTTACGGGCGTAGCCGTCTTTGACCTTGACGATTTCACCGAGGTTGCCGAGGTTCACAACCTTGTCGAGCAGAATGATTTGCATGGGTTGTGCTCCTTAGATCTTGTGCTGGTCGCTGTAAGGCACCAGGGCCAGGAAGCGGGCGCGCTTGATGGCAGTGTTCAGCTGACGCTGGAAGATGGCGCGCGTGCCGGTCAGGCGTGCGGGGATGATCTTGCCGTTTTCGGCGATGAAATCACGCAGCGTGTCGACATCCTTGTAGTCGATTTCTTCAACACCGGTCACCGTGAAGCGGCAGAAGCGCTTGCGCTTGAACAGCAGGGACTGTGTGTTGCGCTTTGGGCGCTTGTCTTTGTTGAACTTCTTGAACGTGGCCATTGCGGACCCCTTGAAAATTAATTTTGTTGAATATCCTGGATGTGCAGCACTGCAGTCTTGCCGTTGCGCGGCGTGGCCAGAAACCCAGAGAAAGTCCAGAGACTTCCGATGTTCTGCCTTGCCAGTCGCTCGGCCATCGCTCCAAACGCGGTGGCCTTCATGGCAGCCTTGACTTCGCGGGGGCGACCTGCCTCGGTTTGCTGGGACTCGTGTTCGAGGCGCAGCGAGATGGCAGGCAATCCGGCGGGCGTGTATCGCAGGGGTTCAGCCTCTGCGATACAGGCGGTCAAGACGACGCGGTTCTCCACTCCAAAGAGAGAAGAGAATCAGCGCTCGCCAGCCGCTGCGTATTCAGCTTGGCTGGCCTTGCGGGCTTCTTCGCGCTCCACGGTCTTCATCATGGAGGAAGGACCGGTTTCAGCCTTCTTCTTTTGCACGGTCAGGTGGCGCAGCACGGCGTCGTTGAACTTGAAGGCGTGCTCCAGTTCAGCCATCACAGCCTGGTCGGCTTCGATGTTTACGCACAGGTAGTGGGCCTTGGCCAGCTTGTTGATCAGGTACGCCAGTTGACGGCGGCCCCAGTCTTCCACGCGGTGCACCTTGCCACCGCCAGCGGTGATCATGCCCTTGTAGCGCTCCAGCATGGCTGGCACTTGTTCGCTTTGATCCGGATGGATCAACAAAATGATTTCGTAATGACGCATGCAGACTCCTTTTGGGTGAGACCACCCACCGCGTCTAGAAGTGGTGTGGCAAGGGAAAGCCTACGATTATAACCCGGCCGCTCGCGCTTGTACACTCAGCACCTCCGCCACCGCATCGCCCACGTCCCATTTGTTCAGCCCTGGGAGATCCGGCCCTTGCAAAAACGGCGGTTGGGCCGACATGCCCTACAACCACTTGCGCCAGTCCGGGCCGTCACAACGACAAATCCCTGGCGCAGACCTTGATATTGCCCGGCGAGCCCCCAGATGCCGCGCGTACCGCTTTTTTACCTCTTCACTTACTGACATGTCAGACCACAGCCAAACCAACCCCGCCCAGAGCGCCCCTGCCCCCGAAGAAGTCGAAGCCGCCATGGCTGCCCACGCCTCCGATGAGCTGGCTCGCCTGCAGGGCGAGCTGGCCGAGCTGAAGGCCAAGAGCGCCGATCTGGCCGACCAGTTCCTGCGTGCCAAGGCCGAGGCAGAGAATGCCCGCCGCCGCGCTGAAGAGGAAGTGTCCAAGGCCCGCAAATTCGGCATCGAGAGTTTTGCCGAGAGCCTGCTGCCCGTGGCCGACAGCCTGGATGCCGCCCTGGCCATCAAGGAAGCCACCCCCCAGCAGCTGCGCGAGGGCGCCGACGCTACGCTGCGCCAGCTGACCTCGGCCCTCGAGCGCAACAAGGTGGTGGCCATCAACCCCGCTGCAGGCGCCAAGTTCGACCCCCACCAGCACCAGGCCATCAGCGTGGTGCCCGCAGAACAAGAAGCCAACACGGTGGTCGCCGTGCTGCAAAAGGGCTATGTGATCGCAGAGCGCGTGCTGCGCCCCGCCCTGGTCACCGTGGCGGCCCCCAAATAAAAGCCGCAAAAAATCGCCCCGGAAGACTTGAACCCCACCAAGTTATCCACAAGTTACTAGCCATCCAAACCATTCAAGCATTCGGAGAAAAATCATGGGAAAAATCATCGGCATTGACCTGGGCACCACCAACAGCTGCGTCTCCATCATGGAGGGCAACACCACCCGCGTGATCGAAAACAGCGAAGGTGCGCGCACCACGCCGTCCATCGTGGCTTACCAGGAAGACGGCGAGATCCTCGTCGGCGCATCCGCCAAGCGCCAGGCCGTGACCAACCCCAAGAACACGCTATTCGCGATCAAGCGCCTGATCGGCCGCAAGTTCACCGAAAAGGAAGTGCAAAAGGACATCGACCTGATGCCCTACTCCATCGTGGCCGCCGACAACGGTGACGCCTGGGTGGAAGTGCGCGGCAAGAAACTGTCGGCCCAGCAAGTGTCGGCCGACATTCTGCGCAAGATGAAGAAGACCGCCGAGGACTACCTGGGCGAGCCCGTGACCGAGGCCGTGATCACCGTGCCCGCGTACTTCAACGACGCACAGCGCCAAGCCACCAAGGACGCTGGCCGCATCGCAGGCCTGGACGTCAAGCGCATCATCAATGAACCCACGGCTGCGGCCCTGGCCTTCGGCCTGGACAAGCAGGAAAAGGGCGACCGCAAGATCGCCGTGTATGACCTGGGTGGCGGCACGTTCGACGTGTCCATCATCGAAATCGCCGACGTGGACGGCGAAAAGCAGTTCGAAGTGCTGTCGACCAACGGCGACACCTTCCTGGGCGGCGAAGACTTCGACCAGCGCATCATTGACTACATCATCAGCGAGTTCAAGAAAGAGCAAGGCGTGGACCTGTCCAAGGACGTCCTGGCCTTGCAACGCCTGAAGGAAGCCGCTGAAAAGGCCAAGATCGAGCTGTCCAACTCGGCCTCTACCGACATCAACCTGCCTTACATCACGGCAGACGCTTCGGGCCCCAAGCACCTGAACATCAAGCTGACCCGCGCCAAGCTGGAAGCCCTGGTGGAAGAGCTGATCGAGCGCACCATCGCCCCGTGCCGCATGGCCATCAAGGACGCTGGCGTGTCCGTGTCCGACATCCATGACGTGATCCTGGTTGGCGGCATGACCCGCATGCCCAAGGTGCAGGAGAAGGTCAAGGAGTTCTTCGGCAAGGACCCCCGCAAGGACGTGAACCCTGACGAAGCCGTGGCCGTGGGCGCCGCCATTCAAGGCCAAGTGCTGTCGGGCGACCGCAAGGACGTGCTGCTGCTGGACGTGACCCCCCTGTCGCTGGGCATCGAAACTCTGGGCGGCGTGATGACCAAGATGATCACGAAGAACACGACCATCCCGACGAAGTTCGCACAGACTTTCTCGACGGCCGACGACAACCAGCCTGCCGTGACCATTAAGGTCTACCAGGGTGAGCGCGAAATGGCTTCGGGCAACAAGCTGCTGGGCGAGTTCAACCTGGAAGGCATTCCACCAGCAGCCCGTGGTGTTCCACAGATCGAAGTGTCGTTCGACATCGACGCCAACGGCATCTTGCACGTGGGCGCCAAGGACAAGGGCACCGGCAAGGAAAACAAGATCACCATCAAGGCCAACTCGGGCCTGTCGGAAGAAGAAATCCAGAAGATGGTGAAGGACGCTGAACTGAACGCCGCCGACGACAAGAAGAAGCTGGAGCTGGTGCAGGCCCGTAACCAGGGTGAAGCGGCCGTACACAGCGTGAACAAGAGCCTCGCCGAGCATGGCGACAAACTCGAAGCCGGCGAAAAGGACGCCATCATCGCCGCTGTGAAGGCCCTGGAAGAAGCCCTGAAGGGTGAAGACAAGGCTGCTATCGACGAAAAGACGACCGCGCTGATGGCCGCCAGCCAGAAGCTGGGCGAGAAGATGTACGCCGAATCGCAGGCAGCGCAAGGCGCCCAGGCGGCCGGTGGTGCAGACGCCGCAGGCGCATCGGCTGGTGCGGCCAACAAGCCCGCCGATGACGATAACGTCGTCGATGCCGAGGTGAAGGAAGTCAAGAAGGGCTGAACGAGCCCCCGTTGACCCGAGCCGCCGCGCATTGCTCTGAGGGGCTGCGCGGCGTTCCTGTTCCAACTGGGTTCTGAATCACTATGTCCAAACGAGACTTTTACGAAATCCTGGGCGTTCCGAAAAACGCCTCGGACGAAGAAATCAAGAAGGCCTATCGCAAGCTGGCGATGAAGCATCACCCTGACCGCAACCAGGGTGATGCCGCCAAGCCTGCCGAAGAGAAATTCAAAGAAGCCAAAGAGGCCTACGAGATGCTCTCCGACCCGCAAAAGCGGGCCGCCTACGACCAGTACGGCCACGCCGGTGTGGACCCCAACATGCGCGGCCCCGGCGGTGCAGGGGCCGAAGGGTTTGGCGGTTTTGCCGAGGCGTTTGGCGACATCTTCGGCGACATGTTCGGCCAGCAAGGCCGTGGCCGGGGCGCCGGCGGACGCCAGGTGTACCGAGGCTCCGACCTCAGCTACGCCATGGAGATCACGCTGGAAGAAGCCGCGCGCGGCAAGGATGCACAGATCCGCATCCCCTCGTGGGACACCTGCGACACCTGCCATGGCAGCGGCGCCAAACCCGGCACCAGCGCGAAGACCTGCGGCACCTGCCAGGGCGCAGGCACGGTGCAGATGCGCCAGGGCTTCTTCAGCGTGCAGCAGACCTGCCCCCACTGCCGCGGCACGGGCAAGATCATTCCTGAGCCCTGCACCACCTGCCACGGCCAGGGCAAGCTCAAGAAGCAAAAGACGCTGGAAGTGAAGATCCCCGCCGGCATCGACGACGGCATGCGCATCCGCAGCACGGGCAACGGCGAACCGGGCACCAACGGCGGCCCACCGGGCGACCTGTACATCGAGATCCGCTTGAAGAAACACGACATCTTCGAGCGCGACGGTGACGACCTGCACTGCCAGGTGCCCGTGAGCTTCATCACGGCCGCTTTAGGTGGCGAGATCGAGGTGCCCACGCTCGCAGGCAAGGCCGCGATTGACATCCCTGAAGGCACCCAGGCCGGCAAGCAGTTTCGCCTGCGCGGCAAAGGTATCAAGGGCGTACGCGCCAGCTACCCCGGCGACCTGTACTGCCACATCGCGGTCGAGACGCCCGTGAAGCTCACCGAGCACCAGCGCAAACTGCTGCGCGAGCTGGAGGACTCCCTCAAGAAGGGCGGCGCGCGCCATTCGCCCAGTGGCGAGAGCTGGACGGACCGCTTGAAGAACTTCTTCAGCTGATCCCTCACGCACGGGTTTCCTCGCCCCAAACCGCCTGCAGCCCCGAGGCTGCAGGCGGTTTTTTCTTGATGCAAGGCAAGAAACTCCGTGGCAATGTCCACGGGCGCGATCCGATCAGTAGGATGGGCACCATCGATGATCAGCCAGGAGCCTGGACACATGAACGTCAACATCACCTTCCTGGGCGGCTCCGGCACTGTCACCGGCTCCAAATACCTGGTGCGCTACAACGGCAAAAGCCTGCTGGTCGATTGCGGTCTGTTCCAGGGCTACAAGCAGCTGCGCCTGCGCAACTGGCAGCCCCTGCCCGTCACGCCGCACCAGATCGACGCCGTGGTGCTGACCCACGCCCACCTGGACCACAGCGGCTACCTGCCCCTGCTGGCGCGCGACGGCTACACCCACGCCATCCACTGCACGCCGGGCACACGCGACCTGTGCACCATCCTGCTGCCCGACAGCGGGCACCTGCAGGAAGAAGACGCCGCCTTCCTCAACCGCCACCAGCTCAGCAGCCACAGTCCCGCCCTGCCCCTGTATACACGGCTGGATGCACTGCACTGCCTCAAGCAGTTCCAGATCCATCCGTTCCACAAAGCCTTCGAGCCCTTGCCCGGCTGGCGCGTGACCTTTTCGCCTGCGGGCCACATCCTGGGGGCGGCCAGCGTGCTGCTGGAGGTGGGAGGCAGGCGCATCCTGTTCTCCGGTGACCTGGGCCGGCCAGACGACTTGCTGATGAACCCACCGGACGCGCCGCCCCAAGCGGACACGGTGCTCATCGAATCCACCTACGGCGACCGCGAGCACCCGCCTGAGGGTCTGCTCGACGAACTGGGCCCCGCCCTGCAGCGGCTGGCTGCGCGCGGGGGCATCGCCGTGGTGCCTGTGTTCGCCGTGGGCCGTGCACAGGTCGTGCTGCACGCCATCGGGTTGCTGAAGGCGCAGGGCGTAGTACCCGCATCGCTCAAGGTGTTCCTGGACAGCCCCATGGCTGTGAGCACCACGGGGCTATTCCAACACCACATGCAGGAACACCGCCTGAGCGGGCGCGAAGTGCAGGCACTGGAACATGGCGCCACCATGGTCCAGACGACGGAACAGTCCAAAGGCCTGGCCCGGCTGCATGGGCCCATGGTCATCCTGTCGGCCAGCGGCATGGCCACCGGGGGCCGCGTACTGCACCACCTGGCGCTGCACGCGGGCGACCACCGCAACATGATCATCCTGACAGGGCACCAGGCGCCGGGCACGCGCGGCGCCCGCCTGGCCGAGGGCGAGAAAAACATCCGCATCCACGGCCAGGACGTGGCTGTTCGGGCCGAAGTGGTCAAGCTGTCTTCTGCATCGGCCCATGCGGACGGAAACCAGCTCATCACCTGGCTGCGCAGCATGGGTCACGCGCCCGACCAGGTGTATGTGGTGCATGGCGAAATGGATGCTGCCGACCGGTTGCGCCAGCGCATTGAGCACGAACTGCGTTGGCGGGCCTCGGTACCCGAACACGGCAGCACCTGCGCGGCCTGAGCCTCGGTGTCGTTCTGCGCTCCAGAAGAGCAGTTCTCGCGCAGAAAGGCATCGCAGTCATCGTGTATCGCGATGACAAACCGTCAATAATGGGGAGAAAATAGGAAACCTTCTCTTTCCGAGAAGTCAAAACCCCATGAAAAGCTCCGAGCGCAGTTTTGCGCGCCGTATTGACCTGACCTCGCTGCAATTGTTTGTGGCGGTGTGCGAGCTCGGCAGCATCGGCCGCGCGGCCGAGCGCGAGTTCATTGCGGCATCGGCCGTCAGCAAGCGCCTGTCGGACCTGGAAACGGCCGTGGACACCGCGCTGCTCTACCGCCACAGCCGGGGCGTGACCCTCACACCCGCTGGCGAGAGCCTGCTGCACCATGCGCGTACCGTGCTGTTCGGCCTGGAGCGCATGCAAGGCGAACTGAGCGAATACGCCGACGGCGTGCGCGGCCATGTGCGCATGCACGCCAACATCTCCGCCATCTTCCAGTTTCTGCCCGAAGACCTGGGCGCCTTTGCGCGCGAGCACAGCCAGATCAAGATCGATCTGCAGGAGCACCTCTCCAGCGACGTGCTGCACGCGGTGCAAGAAGGCGCCGCCGACCTGGGCATTTGCAACGTCGGCATGGCTAACAACGGGGGCGCCCTGGCGCTGCAATCCCGCCCCTACCGCGCTGACAACTTGGTGCTGGTTGTGCCCCGAGCCCATGATTTGTCTGCGCTGGATGCTATCAATTTTGAAGAAGTTCTGGACTGGGACATCGTGGGCCTGCACGCCAACAGCAGCATCAGCCTGGCCATGCGCGCAGCCGCTGCCGCTGCCGGGCGCCCGCTGCGCCAGCGCATCCAGGTCACCGGGCTCGATGCCATGTGCCGCATGATCGACAACGGCCTGGGCGTGGGCCTGCTGCCCGACCGGGCGTTTGCTCTGATGCGCGGCGTGGGCAACCTGCAAGCCATCCCGCTGACCGATGCCTGGGCGCACCGCGAACTGCGCGTGGTGGCCCGCGACTTTGACGCTCTGCCCATCACGGCCCGTTTGCTGGTGGAACACCTGGCACCGCGGCCGGAGCCGCCCTCGGCGCCAACAGCCCCCGACACTAAAATCCAATCCCCCACCTGAAGCCCGAAAGCAGAAAGAAAGCCACGCCATGGGACGCACCCTGTACGACAAGATCTGGGACGAGCATGTTGTCCACACCGAAGAGGACGGCACCTCCATCCTCTACATCGACCGCCATCTGGTGCACGAAGTCACTAGCCCCCAGGCGTTTGAAGGCCTGCGCGAGGCGGGCCGCAAGGTCTGGCGCATGAGCTCCATCGTGGCCACCGCCGACCACAACACGCCCACCACCGGCTGGGAAAACGGCTACGACGGCATCACCGACCCGATCAGCAAGGAACAGATCACCACGCTGAACGACAACATCGCGCAGATCACGCCGGCAGCGTTCTTCCCATTCATGCACAAGCGCCAAGGCATCGTGCACGTGATCGGCCCCGAAAACGGCGCCACCCTGCCCGGCATGACCGTGGTCTGCGGCGACAGCCACACCAGCACACACGGCGCGTTTGGCGCACTGGCGCACGGCATCGGCACCTCCGAAGTCGAGCACGTGATGGCCACCCAGACCCTGCTGGCCAAGAAGGCCAAGAACATGCTGGTGCAGGTGGATGGCACGTTGGCCAAAGGCGTCACGCCCAAGGACGTAGTGCTGGCCATCATCGGCAAGATCGGCACCGCCGGCGGCACGGGCTACACCATTGAATTTGCAGGCTCTGTCTTCCGCGCCATGAGCATGGAAGGCCGCATGACGGTGTGCAACATGGCCATCGAGGCCGGTGCCCGCGCCGGCCTGGTGGCGGTGGACGACAAGACGATTGAATACGTCAAGGGCCGTCCCCTGTCGCCCACGGGCGTGGAGTGGGACCAGGCTGTTGCGTACTGGAAGACGCTGCATTCCGACCCCGACGCGAAGTTCGACACTGTGGTCAAGCTGGACGCGGCGGAGATCGTGCCGCAGGTTACCTGGGGCACCAGCCCCGAGATGGTGCTGGGCGTGGACGCCCGCGTGCCGGACCCTGACAAGGAAAAGGACGCCAACAAACGTGGCGCCATCGAGCGCGCCTTGACCTACATGGGCCTCACGCCGGGCAAGCCGATCAACGACATCACCATCGACAAGGTGTTCATCGGCAGCTGCACCAACAGCCGCATCGAAGACATGCGCGAAGCCGCCGCCGTGGTGAAGAACCTGGGCCGCAAGGTGGCTAGCAATGTGAAGCTGGCCATGGTGGTGCCCGGCTCGGGCCTGGTCAAGGAGCAGGCCGAGCGCGAAGGCCTGGACCAGATCTTCAAGGCCGCAGGCTTTGAATGGCGCGAACCTGGCTGCAGCATGTGCCTGGCCATGAACGCCGACCGGCTGGAGCCTGGCGAGCGCTGCGCATCCACCAGCAACCGCAACTTTGAAGGCCGCCAGGGCGCTGGGGGCCGCACCCATCTCGTGAGCCCCGCCATGGCCGCTGCGGCTGCCGTGCACGGACATTTCGTAGACATCCGCCAATTTGCCTGAAGGAGCTTTGCCATGAAAACCACCGCTACCCTCATCGCTTTGACCCTCACGTTCCTGCTGGCCGGTTGCAATACCGTCAAGGGTGTGGGCCAGGACATCGGCAAGGCCGGATCGGCCATCGAGCGCGCAGCCAAATAAGGCCCCCTGACATGCAGAAATTCACCCTCCACAAAGGCCTCGTGGCTCCCATGGACCGCGAGAACGTCGATACCGACGCCATCATCCCCAAGCAATTCCTCAAGTCGATCAAGAAGACGGGCTTTGGCCCCAACCTGTTTGACGAATGGCGCTACCTGGACAAGGGCGAGCCGGGCATCCCCGAAAGCCAGCGCAAGCCCAACCCCGACTTTGTGCTGAACCAGCCACGTTACAAAGGCGCCAGCATCCTGATCGCGCGCAAGAACTTTGGCTGCGGCTCCAGCCGCGAACACGCGCCCTGGGCGCTGGACCAGTTCGGCTTTCGCGCCGTGATCGCGCCCAGCTTTGCCGATATCTTCTTCAACAACTGCTTCAAAAACGGCCTGCTGCCCATCGTGCTGCCTGAGGCCACCGTCGCCCAGCTGTTCGACGAAGTGGCGGCCTTCCCCGGCTACCAGCTCACCATCGACCTGGAGCGCCAGGTCATCGTGCGCCCCCAGGGCGAGGAGATCCCGTTCGAGGTGCAGGCCTTCCGCAAGTACTGCCTGCTCAACGGTTTTGACGACATCGGCCTGACCCTGCGCCAGTCGGACAAGATCAAGGCCTTTGAAGCCCAGCGCCTGGCTACCAAGCCCTGGCTGGCACACACCATGGTGTCATAACCTAAATATTCAGCCCAATTGGCCGCAAGCGTTACATCCATATGCGCTGACAGCTATCAAAAACAAAGCAAAACCAATGAAAATCGCAGTTCTGCCGGGTGACGGCATCGGTACCGAAATCGTGGCCGAGGCCGTCAAGGTCCTCAACGCACTCGACCTGAAGTTCGAGATGGAATCGGCCCTTGTCGGCGGTGCCGCCTACGAGGCCCACGGCCACCCGCTGCCCGAATCCACCCTCCAACTCGCCAAGGAAGCCGACGCCATCCTGTTCGGCGCCGTGGGTGACTGGAAATACGACAAGCTCGACCGCCCCCTGCGCCCCGAGCAAGCCATCCTGGGCCTGCGCAAGAACCTGGGCCTGTTCGCCAACTTCCGCCCCGCGATTTGCTACGAGCAACTGGTGGGCGCCTCGAGCCTCAAGCCCGAGTTGATCGCAGGCCTGGACATCCTCATCATCCGCGAGCTGACGGGCGACATCTACTTCGGTCAACCCCGTGGCCGCCGCACGGCAGTGGATGGGCACTTCCCCGGTGCAGAGGAAGCCTTTGACACCATGCGCTACTCGCGCCCCGAGATCGAACGCATCGCCCATGTCGCCTTCCAGGCCGCCCGCAAGCGCAACAAAAAGGTCACCAGCGTGGACAAGGCCAACGTGCTCGAAACCTTCCAGTTCTGGAAAGACGTGATGACTGAAGTGGGCCAGCAGTATCCCGACGTGGAACTGCAGCACATGTACGTGGACAACGCGGCCATGCAACTGGTCAAGGCCCCCAAGGCGTTTGACGTGGTGGTGACCGGCAACATGTTCGGTGACATCTTGAGCGACGAAGCCTCCATGCTCACCGGCTCCATCGGCATGCTGCCCTCGGCCAGCCTGAACAGCAGCAACCAGGGCCTGTACGAGCCCAGCCACGGCAGCGCCCCCGACATCGCCGGCAAGGGCGTCGCCAACCCGCTGGCCACCATCCTCTCCGCCGCGATGATGCTGCGCTTCAGCCTGAACCAGGAAGCCGCCGCCCAGCGCATCGAAGCGGCCGTGCAAAAAGTGCTGGCCCAAGGCCTGCGCACGCCCGACATCTACAGCGAAGGCACGACCAAGGTCGGCACAGCACAGATGGGCGACGCCGTGGTGAAGGCACTGCAAGCGTAAACCGCGACAGCCACGCAAGCTGCTCGTAGCGAGCGGCAAGCGGCATCCATCCAAGGCGACCCTCAGTGGTCGCCTTTTTCATGGGCAGGCACCGGCTCGCAGATGCACCCAGCCCTTTGAGGGGGAATTGCACAGCAGTTAATGGCGCTCGCGCAACGCCGCAAGCTCCGTGCAAGCCGCGATCCATTACAATCACGCCCATGTTTGCCGCCCGCCCGTTCGCCCTGAACACCGCTACTGCCGCCCTGGCAGGCGTGGCTGTGCGCGCAATCACCACCAAAACCACGACCATTATTAAGGGCTGATCCAGCTCCGGTACCGTCGTGCGCCCTCTCCCGGCCAGACGAGCCGGGGCAAACAGTCTGGTCTGGCACTGTTTCTTAATCTGAAAGGGGCGTTGAAATGAGCAAGTTGGTAGGTTTGGTCGGCTGGCGCGGCATGGTCGGCTCAGTGTTGATGGACCGCATGGTCGAAGAAAAAGACTTCGACCTGATTGAGCCATTGTTCTTCTCCACCTCCAACGCCGGCGGCAAGGCCCCTGTGCAGGCCAAGAACGAAACCACCCTGCAAGACGCCTTCAACATCGACGCCCTGAAGCGCTGCGACATCATCATCACCGCACAAGGCGGCGACTACACCACCGAAGTCTTCCCCAAGCTGCGCGCTGCGGGCTGGAACGGCCACTGGATCGACGCCGCCTCCACCCTGCGCATGGAAAAGGACGCGGTCATCATCCTCGACCCCGTGAACATGCCCGTCATCAAGGACGCGCTGGCCAACGGTGGCAAGAACTGGGTGGGCGGCAACTGTACCGTGAGCTGCATGCTGATGGGCGTGGGCGCACTTTACAAGGCGGGTCTGGTCGAGTGGATGAGTACCCAGACCTACCAGGCTGCGTCCGGCGGCGGCGCGCAGCACATGCGCGAACTGCTCACGCAATACGGCACGCTCAACGCCGAGGTGAAGGCCCTGCTCGACGACCCCAAGAGCGCCATCCTGGAAATCGATCGCAAGGTCATTGCCAAGCAGCGCGCCCTGACCGGCGCCGAAACCGCCAACTTCGGCGTGCCCCTGGGCGGCTCGCTGATCCCCTGGATCGACAAGGACCTGGGCAACGGCCAGTCCAAGGAAGAATGGAAGGGCATGGCCGAGACCAACAAGATTTTGGGTCTGGGCGAGGGTTTTGGCTCTGCCGCCATCCCGGTCGACGGCTTCTGCGTGCGCGTGGGTGCCATGCGTTGCCACAGCCAGGCGCTGACCTTCAAGCTCAAGAAGGATGTGCCCGTGGCCGACCTCGAAGCCATGATCGCTGCCGACAACGAGTGGGTAAAGGTGGTGCCCAATACCCGCGAAGCCACCATCAAGGACCTGACGCCCGTGGCCGTGACCGGTACCATGACCATCCCCGTGGGCCGCATCCGCAAGCTGGCCATGGGCCCTGAATACGTGGGCGCCTTCACCATTGGCGACCAATTGCTGTGGGGCGCTGCCGAGCCTCTGCGCCGCATGCTGCGTATCTTGCTCAACGCCTGATAACCCCTGCAAAAAGCGCGCGCAACACCCATTGCGCGCGCTTTTTTGTGCCTGGACCATCGACACACTCGGTTACGCGGCGTTGGCAATTGGCAACAACTGCACGCCCCAATTTGGGGCGCCGGGACCCCTCTCAAAGCTTCGGAGCCACCTCAGCTTGTCAGTGCAAAACATTGATGCTATGGTGCTTTTTACATATTTTCACGCGCCGGGGCGGGATCAGACCATGACAAAAAAAGCACCGCTCGTCCGAGCCGCACAAAATCTTCATCAGTTGTTGGCAAGCATGCATCGTTGGAAATTTTCTGTCCTGGCGGCCGCGGCCGTGGCTTGCGCTGGCTTCTACACCAGCGACGCGTCTGCGCTGGCACTGGGCCGCATCACCGTGCAGTCTGCCCTGGGAGAACCCCTGCGCGCTGAAATCGACCTGCCACAGATCACCCCCGCAGAAGCCGACTCGCTGCGTGCCAAAACGGCTGCCCCCGAAGTCTTCCGTGCCCAAGGCATGGAATACACGCAGACCATGAACAACCTGCAGATCCAGCTGCAGCGCCGCGCCGACGGCACCGCCGTGTTGCGCTTGTCCAGCGACCGGCCCGTGAATGAACCCTTCCTGGACTTGGTGCTGGATGCCAACTGGGGATCGGGCCGCATCGTTCGCAGCTACACCATGCTGTTCGATCCGCCCAGCATGCGCCGCGCAGCGCCTGCGGTCACAGCAGCACCTCAGATTTCTGCACCTGCTGCACCCCAAGTGCCAGCAACCCGCCCAGCAGCAACGGCCCGCGCCAGCGAGCCTACGGCTGCTCAGGCCGCGCCGCGCGCGACAGCCCCCCGCCCCGTACCGGCAGACGGTGTGACGGTGCAGGCAGGCGACACCGCAGGCCGCCTTGCCAACGCGTACAAGCCTGCCGGCGTGTCGCTCGACCAGATGCTGGTCGCCATGATGCGCGCCAACCCCGATGCATTCATCCAGGGCAACGTCAACCGCCTGAGGGCTGGCGCCGTGCTGCAGATGCCTGACCAGGCCGCAGCACAATCCACCCCAGCCCCCGAAGCACGACAGATTCTGGCGGCCCAGGCCCGGGACTTCAATGATTTCCGCCGTAAGTTGGCGGGTGCAGCCCCGTCGACTGAAGTGGCAGCAGCCCAGCGCTCTGCCTCTGGCAGCGTCCAGACGCGCGTCGAAGACAAAAAGCCCGCGACGGCGGCACCTGACAAGCTCACTCTGTCCAAAGGCTCCGTCAAGGGCCAAAAGGCAGCCGAAGAGCAAGTCGCCAAGGACAAGCAGGCCAGCGAAGCCGCCACGCGGATGGCGGAGTTGTCCAAGAACATTACCGATCTGAACAAGCTGAGCGCTGCGTCCGCAGCTGCCGGCAGCAGTGCCGCGCCGGCCGCCGCAGGTGCCGCCAGCGCGCCAGCAGGGGTGGCAGTGCAGACCCCAGCCGTGCCGGCCACACCGACCGCGCCCGCTGCACCTGCAGCCCCCGCTTCTGCCCCCGAGGCAGCAGCCAGCACGCCGGCAGACACCGCAGTGGCAGCAGAAGCGGCTGCCTCGGCTCCCGCCGCAGAGGCATCCGCCCCCGCACCTGCACCCAAGCCAGCGCCTACTCCCAAGCCTGCCCCCGCGCCGGTGGAAGAGCCTGGCTTCTTGTCCACCCTCATGGACGACCCGCTGCTGCCCATCGGCGGCGGCATCCTGGTCGCGGGTCTGCTCGGGTTTGGCGCCTACCGGCTGGTCCAGCGCCGTCGCCAGAACGGCGGGGTGGACAGCTCCTTCCTCGAAAGCCGCATTCAGCCCGACTCGTTCTTTGGCGCCAGCGGCGGCCAGCGCGTAGACACCGCCAACAGCGACATGACCACGGGCTCGTCCATGGCCTACTCTCCCAGCCAGCTGGATGCCGGCGGTGACGTAGACCCTGTGGCAGAAGCCGATGTGTATCTGGCCTACGGCCGCGATCTCCAGGCCGAAGAAATCCTGAAAGAGGCCGTGCGCCACAACCCCGGCCGCGTCTCGGTGCACGTCAAACTGGGCGAAATCTACGCCAAGCGCCAGGACCGCAAAGCCCTGGAGGCTGTCGCGGGTGAAGTGTTCAAGCTGACCCAAGGCGAAGGGCCCGACTGGAACCGGATTGCTGAACTCGGGCGTGACCTGGAACCCGAAAACCGCCTGTACCAACCCGGCGGCCGCCCCGGCATGGCCGAAGATGAATCGCCCTCGGTGCCACCGGGCGGCTTCCCCAGCACCTTCACGGGCGCAGGCAGCCCTGCTGCTGCCTTGCCACCGGACCTGGACCTCGATCTGGATCTGGACCTGCCCGATGACGCGCTGACGGATGCGCCGCCAGCAGCAGCCGGTGGGTTTGCAGCGGCCGCTGCGGCGGCGACTGCAGCCAACAGCCGCAGCGAAGCCAGCGAACCACAAACGCTGCGCCCCGAACTGGACTTGCCCAGCATCCCCGAAGAACCTAGCGCCTCGTGGAACAGCCAGGAAACCGCACCCAGCCCCATGATGGCGCCCCCGCCCGTTGCCAATCTGGACTTCCCCAGCGGTGACGACCTGAGCATGGCTCCGTCGGGCCCCATGCCTCTGAGCGGCGAGCCCCAGGATTCTGGCCCGATGGAGTTTGACCTGGGCGACCTGTCTCTGGACCTGAACGCCCCCTCCAAGCCCATGGCAGCGCCTGCCGCCAAGGCACCTGCTGCCGCAGCGCCAGAATTTGCCGACGACGGATCGGCCGCAGCGCAAGACGCCCCTCTGGCCACCAAGCTGGCACTGGCCGAGGAGTTCAACGCCATTGGTGACACGGATGGTGCACGCACGCTGATTGAAGAAGTGGTGGCAGAGTCCAGCGGTGCCCTCAAGACCCGTGCGCAGCGCATGCTGGCCGAACTGGGCTAATGCCGGTCGGCCCATCCGCTGATCTAGCACCCAGCACTTCCCCAGGCCACCCCATGACCCGGGTGGCGCTGGGCGTCAGCTACAACGGTCAGACCTACAACGGCTGGCAAAGCCAGCTTTCTGGCAACACCGTGCAGGACAAACTCGAAGCGGCCCTGGGCCGCTTTGCTACGCATCCGGTCAGCACGCTCTGCGCAGGCCGCACGGATGCCGGTGTGCACGGGTTGATGCAGGTGGTGCACTTTGATACCCCCCTCAACCGCCCTGCTGCGTCTTGGGTGCGGGGCACCAACACCTTCCTGCCGCCTGACATTGCGGTGCAATGGGCACAGGCAGTGCCTGAGCAATTTCACGCACGCGCCAGTGCGGTGGCACGGCGGTATGCCTACGTGTTGCTGCAGTCTCCGGTGCGGCCCAGCGTAGATGCCGGTCGGGTGGGCTGGGTGTTTCACCCGCTGGACCATGGCGCCATGCGGCAGGCAGCCGACTACCTGATCGGCGAACATGACTTCACCTCGTTCCGCGCGTCCGCCTGCCAGGCCAAGACCCCCGTCAAAACCTTGCATCGCATCGACATCGTGCGACGGGGCGCGAGTGCGCCGCACCCAGAGCTGGGCTGGAGCCCCTGTTACTGGCGTTTTGAATTTGAAGCCAACGCCTTCTTGCACCACATGATCCGCAACATCATGGGCTGCCTGATCGCCATCGGCCAGGGCACGCAGCCTCCCGAATGGATGGCCGAGGTGCTGGCAGCCCGATCCCGCAAGGTGGCTGCGCCGACGTTTTCGCCAGACGGGCTGTACTTTCAAGGGCCCGTCTACGACGCAGCCTGGGGCCTGCCCCAGCGCACGGCTGCGTATGATTGGCTTCCATGAACCAGGCCACCCCACTGACCACAACGGCTCTAGCCGCCAGTCAACGCCTCCACACCCCTTTCCAGGCGTCTGCCAACGTACGCACCCGCATCAAGATCTGTGGGTTGACCCGCGAGGAAGACGTGGATGCAGCCGTGGCTGCGGGCGCCGATGCGGTGGGCTTTGTGCTCTACGCCCCCAGCCCACGGGCGGTCACCCCTCAGCGGGCCGCGCAGTTGGCCCGGCGCCTGCCGCCGTTTGTCACACCCGTGCTGCTGTTCGTGAACGAATCCACTCCTAATGTGATAGCAGCCAGCACAATGATTGCTGGCGCTACAGTGCAATTTCATGGTGATGAAACGCCGCAGGACTGCCTGGCCGCCACCCACCACGGGGCACACCCCTACCTGCGAGCCGCCCGAATTCCCCTTGGCGATGGAGCGGCGCAGTTTGACCTCGTAAAATACGCCCACGATTACTCCCACGCCCAAGCCATCCTGCTCGACGCCCACGTCGACGGGTTTGGCGGCGGCGGCAAGGCATTCAATTGGTCACTCCTTCCACCAAGCGTCAGCTCTCACCTCGTTTTGTCTGGTGGACTCACGCCTGCAAACGTGACCGATGGCATTTTGCAAGTCCGCCCGCGGGGTCTCTCGCTGGCGGTTGATGTCAGCTCCGGCGTTGAAGCCGATGGCCCCGATGGCAAACCCATCAAGGGCATCAAGGACGCCGTGAAGATCCAACGCTTCGTTGCCGCCGTGCGTGCGGCCGATGCACAACTTGCAAAGAACCCCCATGAATTCCTATCAGCAACCTGATGCCTCCGGCCATTTCGGCCCCTACGGCGGCAGCTTCGTCAGCGAAACCCTGACCCACGCCATCCAGGAACTGCGCGAGGCCTACGCGCGCTACCAGAACGACCCGGAGTTTCTGGCCGAATTCCAGTACGAACTCAAGCACTTCGTTGGCCGCCCGTCTCCCATCTACCATGCGGCGCGCACCAGCCGCGAAATGGGCGGCGCGCAGATCTACCTCAAGCGCGAAGACCTGAACCACACCGGCGCGCACAAGATCAACAACGTGATCGGCCAGGCCATGCTGGCCAAGCGCATGGGCAAGCCCCGTGTGATTGCAGAAACCGGCGCGGGCCAGCACGGCGTGGCCACGGCCACCATCTGCGCCCGCTACGGCCTGGAATGCGTGGTGTACATGGGCGCCGAAGACGTGAAGCGCCAGAGCCCCAACGTGTACCGCATGAAGCTCCTGGGCGCCACGGTGGTGCCCGTGGAGTCCGGCAGCAAGACTCTGAAAGACGCACTGAACGACGCCATGCGCGACTGGGTAGCGAATGTGGACAACACCTTCTACATCATCGGCACCGTGGCGGGCCCACACCCCTACCCCATGATGGTGCGCGACTTCCAGAGCGTGATCGGCAAGGAATGCATTGAGCAAATGCCTGCTATGCTGACCGAGCAAAAGGTGCTGGGCCAGCAACCCGATGCCGTCATCGCCTGCGTGGGCGGCGGCAGCAATGCCATGGGTATCTTCCACCCCTATATCCCGTTCGAGAAAACGCGCCTGATTGGCGTGGAAGCTGCGGGTGAAGGCCTGGAGTCGGGCAAGCACTCCGCATCGCTGCAAAAAGGCAGCGCGGGCGTGCTGCACGGCAACCGCACCTTCATCTTGCAGGATGACAACGGCCAGATCACCGAAACCCACAGCATCAGCGCGGGCCTGGACTACCCCGGCGTAGGCCCCGAGCACGCCTGGTTGCAGGAGATCGGCCGCGCGGAGTACGTCGGCATCACCGACCAGGAAGCGCTGGACGCCTTCCACTACCTGTGCCGCACCGAGGGCATCATCCCTGCGCTCGAATCCAGCCACGCCGTGGCCTATGCCATGAAGCTGGCCAAAACCATGCGCCCAGACCAGTCGATCCTGGTCAACCTCTCGGGCCGGGGCGATAAGGACATCGGCACGGTGGCCGACCTGAGCGGCGCCGACTTTTACTGCCGACCCAGCTGCCAGGGGCAGTCCGTCAAGGGCGGCGAGCAACCCATCAAGGTGGTGAAATAAATGAGCCGTATCGCATCCACCTTTTCTGCCCTGCAAGCCCAGGGCCGCAAGGCGCTGATTCCTTATGTGACCGCCGGTTTCCCGTTTGCCGACATCACCCCCGCGCTCATGCACGGCATGGTCGAGGCCGGTGCCGACGTGATCGAGCTGGGCGTGCCCTTTTCCGACCCCATGGCCGACGGCCCGGTGATCCAGAAGGCGGGTGAAAAAGCCCTCAGCCTGGGCATTGGCATGGTGCAGGTGCTCGACCATGTGCGTGAGTTCCGCAAGCGCAACAGCACCACGCCAGTGGTGTTGATGGGCTATGCCAACCCTGTGGAACGCTACGACCAGAAGCACGGTGATGGCGCGTTTGTGCGCGACTCTGCCGCTGCGGGCGTGGACGGCGTGCTCATCGTGGACTACCCGCCCGAAGAATGCGAAGCCTTTGCCGCCAGCCTGCGCGCGCACGGCATGGACCTGATCTTCCTGCTGGCCCCCACCAGCACGAATGAGCGCATGGCCCAGGTGGCGCGTGTGGCCAGCGGCTATGTGTATTACGTATCGCTCAAGGGCGTGACCGGCTCAGGCGCGCTGGACACGGCGGCCGTGGAGCAGATGCTGCCCCGTATTCGCCAGCACGTGACCATCCCGGTGGGTGTGGGCTTCGGCATCCGCGACGCCGCCACCGCCCAGGCCATCGGCAAGGTGGCCGATGCCGTGGTCATCGGCAGCCGCATCATCCAGTTGATTGAAGACCAGGAGCACGCCAAGGTGGTGCCCCTGACCATCGACTTCCTGCGCGGCATCCGCAAGGCCCTGGACGCCTAGTCGCATAATGCAGCCCGGCGCATCCTGCGGGGTGCGCCGACAGATTCACACCCGGCCTGCCCCGCAAACGCCTACGGGCTTTGTAGCAAGTCGCGCCACTGAAGAGGAGAACACCATGTCCTGGCTCGAAAAACTTCTGCCCGCCAAAATCCAGCAAACCGACCCCACCGAGCGCCGCCAGGTGCCCGAAGGCCTCTGGATCAAGTGCCCGAGCTGCGAAACGGTGCTCTACAAGGCGGATCTGGAACACAACCAGAATGTCTGCCCCCATTGCAGCCACCACCACCGCATTGGCGCGCGCGCCCGCCTGGACGCCTTTCTGGACGCCGAAGGCCGCTACGAAATCGGCCAGGAAGTGCTGCCTGTGGATGCCCTCAAGTTCAAGGACAGCCGCAAGTACCCCGAGCGCCTGAAGGAAGCCCTGGAGAACACTGGCGAGACTGACGCTCTCATCGTCATGGGCGGCGCGGTCAAGAGCATCAACGTGGTCGCCGCCTGCTTCGAGTTCGACTTCATGGGCGGCTCCATGGGGTCCGTGGTGGGCGAGCGCTTTGTGCGCGGCGTGGAAACCGCCATCGAGCAGAAGGTGCCCTTTATCTGCTTCACCGCCACCGGCGGTGCGCGCATGCAGGAAGGCCTGCTGTCTCTCATGCAGATGGCCAAGACCAACGCGGCCCTCACCCGCTTGGCCAAGAAGGGCCTGCCCTACATTAGCGTGCTGACCGACCCGACCATGGGCGGCGTGAGCGCCGGCTTTGCCTTCGTGGGCGACATCGTGATTGCCGAGCCCAAGGCCTTGATCGGCTTTGCCGGCCCCCGAGTGATCGAATCCACCGTGCGCGTGACCCTGCCTGAGGGCTTTCAGCGTGCCGAATTCCTGCAGACCAAGGGCGCCGTGGACTTCATCTGCGACCGCCGCGAGCTGCGCAACACCGTCGCCAGCAGCCTGGCCATGCTGCAACGACTGCCCGCCGACGCGGTGATGTGAATAACACCCAGTCCCTGGGAAGGGACTGGGTCGGGCCTATCCCCCACCACCAATGCTATATTTTCAATAGCAATTAAGTCATATGCGCCTGGCGCATTGGGCCGTTTTGGTGCCTCAACGCATCACACTGGCCTGCAAATGGCCCAAAACGATCATCGCGACCTGCAGCACCACCAGCGCCACCAAGGGTGACAGATCAAAGCCGCCCATCAGCGGAATCACCCGGCGAAATGGTCGCAACACGGGCTCGCACAGCCGTGCAATCACATCGGCCAGCGGCGAACGACCGCCTTGTATCCAGGACAGGACCGCATAGACGATCAGCAGGCCGATCAGCCCCGAGACCGCCACGCGCAGCAGACCGAACAAGGCCAGCCAGGGCAACCATGCCCACGCCGAGCCAGCTCCCAGCAGCAACGTCAACAACGCGTACTGCACCAGTTGCACGAGCATCGCTGCCACCAGGCTGGACACATCCCAACGCCCCGCCGGTGGTATCACCCGGCGCAGCGGCATGATCAGCCAGTCGGTCAATGCAAACACCAACCCACCAACGGGGTTGGAAAACGGCACCCGCTGCCACTGCATGTACAGCCGCAAGAGGCAGGCCCCGGTCAGCAAGCCGCCAACAACATCAAGCAGGAAAGAGGCGATCTGATAGAGCATGGATGAGACAAAAGCAGTGGTGCGCAGCAAAAGCCGACAGTGTCATGGGATGATAGCGGGCCAAGGCACCCGCGCGCCCATGACCCCACCCCTCACCTTGTCGTCCCTGCCGCTTTTCCCCCTGGGCTCCGTCCTGTTCCCGGACGGGGTGCTGGCGCTGCGGGTGTTTGAGGTGCGCTACCTGGACATGGTGCGCAAGTGCCACCAAGCAGGCGCACCATTTGGCGTCGTCTCTCTCACCCAGGGACAGGAAGTACGCCAAGCTGGCGCACCGGAGGAACGCTTCAACGACATCGGCACCCTCGCCGTCATCGAGCAACTGGAAACACCACAGCCTGGACTGATCACTGTGCTATGCCGTGGTAGCCAGCGTTTTCGGATCACCCAGCGCCGCCACTTGCCACACGGTTTGTGGACAGCAGACGTAGGCCATATCGAACGGGATCTGACCGTACCGGTCCCAGAGGACCTCAAAAAGGCGTCAACGGCATTGGCGCAGGTTTTAAACACTCTCCAGGTACGCGACCCGGGCATGCCCCACTTGGTAACGCCTACCGCAGCGCAACTGGATGATTGCGGCTGGGTAGCCAACAGGTGGTGTGAATTGCTGCCCGTCCCCCTCGAGCTGAAACAGCGGTTGATGGAGCTGGACAATCCGCTGGTGCGTCTGGAATTGGTGGGGGATGTACTGGAGCGGACGGGGATAGCGCCGTCCTGATGAACGTGCGCCATTTGCTTACGCGTCAGCAACGCCATCGGTCATGACATCAAGTACCCCCATGTTGAGCGCAATCCTCTCGTGGCCGCGTTCCACCAAACGGCTTTTTGTGGTGAGCTTGGACCTGTGCATGAGCCTTGTTGCCATGTGGCTGGCTTTCAGTCTACGGCTCGATACACCACATTCGCCCACGGGACTGCAATGGTTGGTTTATGGCTTGGCGCCAGCATTGGCGCTGCCCATATTCATCCATGCTGGCTTGTATCGAGCCATTTTTCGTTATACCGGAATTGCGGCGCTTATCACCACAGGACAAGCCGTCGCGCTCTACGGAGCCCTACTTTTCTGCATTTTGCTTATAGCGCAATGGGAGGGCGTACCGCGCAGTGTAGGCGTACTACAACCAATAATTTTGCTCCTAATGGTGGGCTCCAGCCGTGCCTTGGGCTGGTTCTGGCTTGCTGGCAAGCCCCGCAATACGACTCATCGGTTGCTGATTTATGGGGCCGGCAGCGCAGGCGCGCAAACTGCAGCCGCCATGCAAAACATGCGGCAGTATCAGCTGATGGGCTTTTTGGACGATGACCCCAAAAAGACGGGCAGCACCATCAACGGCGTACACGTTAGCACTCCCAACAAGCTGCCTGAGCTGATTGAACAGCTCAACATCACTGACGTGCTACTCGCGCTTCCCAGCACCACACGCCAGCGAAGACATCAAATCATTCAGAACCTTGGTCGTTCAGCTGTGCGCGTCCGCACACTACCAGGTCTATCCGACCTAGCCAGTGGTCGCGTGAGCGTGACAGATTTCCAAGAGCTGGACGTTGAAGATCTGCTGGGGCGCGAGCCCGTCGCCGCCCAACATGGCCTGCTTGGGAACGGTCTTACAGGTCAGGTGGTGCTTGTCACGGGAGCAGGTGGCAGCATCGGGAGCGAATTGTGCCGTCAGATCGTTAACGAAGGTCCTGCGAAGCTGTTACTCGTAGACCATAGCGAGTATGCGCTGTATGCGGTCCACCACGAGCTGCAGGCGCTACGGGATCAGGGCGCTCACACCTGCGAACTGATGCCGCTGCTGACCAGCGTGGTCAACCCGCATCGCATTGCCGACATCTGCCGCAAACACCGGCCTGATTCAATCTACCACGCGGCTGCCTACAAGCACGTTCCCATGGTGGAGGCCAACGCAGGGGAAGGTGTGATCAACAATGTCTTTGGAACGCTCAACATGGTGCGAATAGCCCTTGAATACGGAGCGCAAAACTTTGTGCTTGTATCTACTGATAAGGCTGTGCGTCCCACCAACATAATGGGAGCCAGCAAGCGCGTGGCCGAGCAAGTGTTACAAGCAATTGCCGCCAGCAGAGTATCCCCGTTCGAGGATGTATTACCAGAACGAGCCGTCCCATGGTCCTGCCCCACACGCCTTTCCATGGTGCGCTTTGGAAATGTACTGGGCTCTAGTGGTAGCGTGATTCCCCTGTTCCGGCGTCAGATCACGTCAGGTGGCCCACTGACGGTCACCCATCCCGGAGTGACACGCTATTTCATGACCATTCCCGAGGCAGCACAGCTTGTGCTACAGGCGGGAGCCATGGCGGAAGGCGGTGATCTGTTCCTTCTGGATATGGGAGAACCCGTTCGTATCCTTGATGTGGCGCGACGCATGGTAGCTCTTTCAGGCTTGACAGTGCGCGATGCAGAGCACCCACAGGGCGATATAGCCATAGAGTTCACAGGACTGCGCCCTGGTGAAAAACTGTACGAAGAACTGCTGATTGGTGATAACCCCCTAGCTACGGCGCATCCGCGCATCCGGCGAGCCCGTGAGGAATTCTGCCAGTGGTCGGAGTTGCGAGCCACCTTGCAGCCGCTGCAAGAAGCCGCCAATGCGAATGACGAAGCAGCACTCAAGCGCTCGCTCTCTTTACTGGTGAGTGGCTATCTGTCGCATCCCGTACGATCATATAGTCGCTTGTGAAACAGGTGCGGGTGGGTCTGGTACCACTCTTTCATCGCCTGCATCGGCGTACTGCTCTTGAGCGCTGACTGCGGTAACTGGTGGTTGTACAAGGCCACATAGCGCAGCAGGGTTTGCTCCATGTCTTCGCGGCTGTTGAACCTGTGGGTCTTCAAAACGTCCGCAATGCGGCCGTTAAATCGCTCCACCATGCCGTTGGTTCTGGGTGTTCTGGGCTTGGTCAGTCGGTGCTCGATGCCTAACTCCTGGCACAGTTGATCGAATTCATGGTTGCCGCTGGGTTCGCGTTCCCGGCTGGCAAACAGACGGTCCGTGAACTCTTTGCCGTTGTCGGTCAACAGCTTGTTGATCCTGATCGGACAGGCCTTGTGCAACGCCTTGAGGAAGGCCTGTGCACTGGCGGCGGTCTTGTTGGACTTGAGCTGCACAAACACCCAACGCGTGGCCCTATCGATAGCCACGAACAGGTAGCGCCGGCTGCTCTCATCCTGCATCTGGGGCAGGTACTTCACGTCCATGTGCACGTAGCCTGGCTCGTAGCTCTTGAAGGTCTTGTAGGCCAGCGCAGGCTGCTGGGGCTTTAGAGCATTGAGGTTGCCCGCTCCATGGCGGCGCAAGCACCTGTCCAGCCCGGAGCGCGAGACATGGGGACAGATGAACTCCCGTGTCACGGCCAGCAGGTCATCCAAAGGCAGCAGCAAGGTACGCCGCAAGTGAACCACCACTGTTTCTTGTGCTGGCGTAAGCACGGTCTGCAGGTGGTGGGCAGTGTGAGAGCGGTCTGCAAAGACGGAACGCTTCTTCCACTTGTAGACCGTCTGCTCAGTGATCCCAAAGCGCTGGGCCAGGACGCTGGCTGGTTCATTGCTGGCTGCGATCTCGGCGCGCACGGCGGGCGTGGTGCGGGCGTTCTTGTGCAGGGCTATCAACATGGCTTCACTCCCTGGGTGGATTGCAAGGACTCTATCAACTCCTTTAGAACCGCTCGCGCCATGAAGAGTGGATAGCGTTTGGAGTCTATGCAATCGTCCGGGATGTGACAGCTATCAACCAGACCCAATGCAAACACCATGCTGACCTCCATCGCAACAAAACCCCGAATTGCCATCATCGGTCTTGGTTATGTTGGCCTGCCACTGGCCGTCGAGTTTGGCAAGCATTTTCCCGTTGTCGGTTTCGATATACACCAACCACGCATCCTTGAATTGCAATCAGGTTACGACCGAACGCAAGAAACAAGCGCGCAGCAGATACAGGCTGCCACGCAGTTGCAATACAGCTCAAACCCCAAAGATCTAGAAGACTGCAATATCTACATCGTGACAGTCCCCACGCCTGTGGACGATGCCAAGCGCCCAGATTTGTCGACGTTGATCAAAGCGAGTCAAACCATAGGGCACGCCATGCGCCCGGGTGCTCTGGTGATCTATGAGTCCACGGTCTACCCAGGCGTCACTGAAGATGTCTGTGTACCAGTGCTGGAGGGCTCCTCCGGATTGCGCTTCAACCATGACTTTTTTTGTGGCTATAGCCCAGAGCGCGTGAATCCTGGCGACAAGATCAATACGCTAACGCGCATCCGCAAGATCACAAGTGGCAGCACACCTGAAGCCGCGGAGGCTGTTGATCAACTCTACCGTCGCATCATCACTGCAGGCACTTACCAAGCGCGTAGCATCCGGGTTGCAGAAGCTGCCAAAGTCATAGAAAACACTCAGCGTGATCTGAACATTGCCTTGATGAACGAACTTTCAATATTGTTCAACCGGCTGGACATCGACACGCTAGAGGTCCTTGAAGCCGCTGGTAGCAAATGGAATTTCGTTCCTTTCCGACCAGGTCTGGTAGGTGGGCACTGCATTGGTGTGGACCCATACTATCTCACCCACAAGGCCGAGCAGGTAGGCTACCACCCGCAAATCATTCTGGCGGGCCGTCGCATCAACGACAACATGGCAGGCTACGCAGCGCGCAGCACGGTCAAGATGATGCTGCGCGCGGGCATGGATGCACCGCGCTGCAAAGTCGGGGTATTGGGGATCACCTTTAAGGAAAACTGCCCAGATATCCGTAACAGCAAGGTCGTCGATTTGGTGCGCGAGCTGCAAATCTGGGGCATGGACGTGGTGGTTGCCGATCCCGTTGCCAACCCACAAGAAGTGCAACTGGAATACAACATTGCGCTAGGAACCATCGACGAACACCACCCTGTAGACGCACTGATCGTGGCGGTTGGACATACTAGCTACCGAGCGCTTTCTGCCGAGCAACTTCGTGCTTACTGCCGCCATGTCAGCCCTGTGCTGGCAGACATCAAGTCGCTGTATGACCGCGACGAACTGGCCCAGGCAGGGTTTACCGTTTTTCGACTCTGACTCATGAAAAATTTTGCACTGATAGGCGCTGCCGGCTACATTGCCCCACGCCACATGCGCGCCATCAAAGACACCGGCTGCCGCCTGAGCGCTGCCTATGACTTGAACGATTCTGTGGGCATCATCGACAGCCTGGCGCCTGAAGCGGACTTCTTCACCAGCTTTGAGTGCTTTTACGAACATGCCCAAACACTGCGACGTAGCCGGGCTAACGCATTGGACTATGTGACAGTGTGCTCGCCCAATCATTTGCACCATGCGCATATTTGCGCCGGCCTGCGCCTGGGCGCCGACGTGATCTGCGAAAAACCTCTGGTGCCCACCCCGGAACTGCTAGACGAACTGGCTCTGGTGGAGCGCGAAACGGGCAAGCGCGTGTTCAACATCCTGCAATTGCGCCACCACACCGCCATCATTCAACTGCGTGAAAAAGTACGGGCGGCCCCCTCCACCACCAAATTTGATGTCGAATTAACCTACATCACCAGCCGCGGCAAGTGGTATGCCGAGAGCTGGAAGGGCGACCCGCGCAAATCTTTTGGCGTGGCCACCAACATAGGCGTGCACTTCTACGACATGCTGCACTTTATCTTTGGAGCACTGCAGCGCAACGTGGTGCATTACAGGGCCGACTCCAAGGCCGCTGGCTACCTCGAATACGAACGAGCCCGCGTCCGCTGGTTCCTGTCAATCGACGCCAACGACCTGCCCGAAGACGTCAAAGGCAAAAAACCCACCTACCGCAACATCAGCATCAGCGGCGATCAGCTCGAATTTTCCGAAGGCTTTACCGACCTGCACACCGCCAGCTACCGCGAAATTTTGGCCGATCGCGGCTATGGCCTGGCCGATGCCCGTCACTGCATAGAGACCGTCTGCGCTATCCGCACAGCCCAGCCCGTGAGGGGTGCCGACTGCGAAGTGCACCCCTACGTGGCACGGATCGGCAAATAATGACCGCAACCTACACTGTCCACCCCAGCGCCATCGTCGACGATGGTGCGCAGATTGGCGAAGGATCCCGCGTTTGGCACTTTGTCCATGTTTGTGCCGGTGCACGCATAGGCAAAGACGTTTCACTAGGCCAAAACGTGTTTGTAGGCAACAAAGTCATCATTGGTGACCACTGCAAAATCCAGAACAACGTTAGCGTGTACGACAACGTCACACTGGAAGATGGCGTGTTCTGTGGCCCCAGCATGGTATTTACCAACGTCTACAACCCGCGCTCGCTAATTGAACGCAAAAGCGAATACCGCAATACCCTGGCCAAAAAGGGGGCCACCCTGGGCGCCAACTGCACCATCGTGTGTGGCTCCACCATTGGCGAATACGCCTTTGTGGGCGCGGGCGCCGTTGTCAACAAAGACGTGCCTGCCTACGCACTCATGGTAGGCGTGCCTGCGCGACAAATTGGCTGGATGAGCGAGTTTGGCGAGCAACTGGATCTCCCTCTGCAAGGCCCCGCTGAAACCACATGCCCCCATACCGGTGCCCGTTACGTGCTGGATGGCCACACCCTCACCAAATTGCTAGCGTAAACGTGTCAAGCCATGGACTTCATCGATCTCAAAAGCCAATATCAGCGCCTGAAGGCTGAGATTGATGCCGGCATCCAGCGCGTACTACAGCATGGTCAATACATTCTGGGCCCTGAAGTGGCGGAGCTCGAGCAAAAGCTAGCCGCCTACACCGGAGCAAAACACTGCATCACAGTCGCCAACGGGACCGATGCGCTGCAAATTGCCCAAATGGCACTCGGTATAGGTCCCGGCGACGAAGTCATCACCCCGGGCTTTACTTACATAGCCACCGCTGAAACCGTGGCTTTACTGGGTGCTAGGCCAGTGTACATAGATGTGTGCCCCCGTACCTATAACCTTGACCCCGCCTTACTTGAAGCCGCCATCACCCCGCGTACAAAAGCCATTATTCCCGTCAGCATGTATGGCCAGTGCGCCAACTATGATGCCATCAACGCTATGGCCGCACGCTTCAGCATCCCCGTGATTGAAGACGCCGCCCAAAGCTTCGGCGCCACGTACAAAGGCCGAAAAAGCTGCAACCTCACAACGATGGCCTGCACCAGCTTCTTCCCCAGCAAGCCACTGGGCTGCTACGGCGACGGTGGAGCCATCTTTACCAATGACGAAACTCTAGCCACTGCGATACGCCAGATTGCCCGCCATGGACAGGAGCAGCGGTACCACCACATTCGCGTAGGTGTCAACAGCCGACTCGACACCCTGCAAGCCGCCATCCTGCTGCCTAAGCTCGCCGTGCTGGACGAAGAACTCGCCCTGCGCCAACAAGTGGCCCGGCGCTATACCGCATTGCTGACCCAAGCTGGCATCGTCGCCACGCCCTACATCGAAACTCACAACCAAAGCGCGTGGGCGCAATACACCATCCAGGTCAATCACCGAGATGCGGTGCAAGCAAGACTCAAGATCGCCGGCATCCCAACCGCCGTGCATTACCCAATACCGCTCAACCGACAGCCCGCCGTGGCCGACCGCGCCGCCCTGCTGCCTGTGGGCGATGCTGTGGCACAGCGAGTGATGAGCCTGCCCATGCACCCGTATCTGGATGACATAGGCATTCGATGCATCGTAGAGGCGCTGCACGGCGTATAAACAAATGCATGCCCCCTGGAGTGGACTGGCCGTGGTCCGGTAGACGCCCCCCGCCTATCCTTTGAACATAGGAGGAAGTGCGATGGGCACCCCGAGGTTTACACCGGAATCCAAGGAAGAAGCAGTCAAACAGGTTGTCGAGCGTGGGTATACCGTGCCCGATGTTGCAGGTCGTTTGGGCGTCTCGGCGCACAGCTTGTACAAGTGTGTCAAGGCTGTGTCGCCGGACAAGTCTGAGCAGCAGTCCAAGGAGCTGCTCGAAGTCAAGAGCCAGACCCTTCGTCTGCGGGCCCAGATGCGCAGAGTTGAAGAGGAGCGCGACCTTCTAAAAAAAGCCGCGCAGTACTTTGCCTGGGAGCCTGAGTGAAGTACCGCTTCATGAACGAGCATCGTCATGAATATCCGCTGGCCCTGATGTGCAAGGTGCTACAGGTGGGACGCGCGGGCTTCTATGCCGGGTTGAAGTGCCCGCTGTCCGAGCGGGCCAAGGACGATGCCAGGCTGCTGGAGTTCATTCGGCATTCCTACGTTGCCAGTTAGGGTGTTAATGGCGCTCGGCGTGTCTTTGGCGACCTGCGTGAAGCGGGAGAGAGTTGCGGCCTGCATCGTTTGGAGCGGCTCACGCAGCGCCACCAAATCAAGGCCGTACATGGTTACAAGAAGCCACGCTCGATTGCAGGAAGGCCGTCCCTCATTGCGCCCAACCGTCTACAGCGCGAGCTCACCGTGCACGCGCACACCAGGGTCTGGGTCACCGACATCACCTATATCCGGACGTGGCAGGGCTGGCTGTATCTGGCGGTGGTGTTGGACTTCTACGCACGCAAGGTTGGACTGGCCCATGAAGGCAACGCTCGGCAGGGAGCTGGCGCTTGATGCCCTGTTGAGGGCGGTGTGGCGCCGCAAGCCTGCAGGCGCCCGTCCTGGTGCACGGCGACCACGGCAGTCAATATGGGAGCGATGACTTCAAGCGCTTCTGTGCAGCTCACAACCTCGAACCCAGTATGAGCCGGCGCGGCAACTGCTGGACAAATGCTGTTGCCGAGTCATTCTTCAGCAGTCTGAAAAAGGAACGCATCCAGAAGCGCATCTACAAGACCTGGGACCTGGCACGCGCAGATGTCTTCGACTACATCGAAGCGCTCTACAACCGTACCCGCCGCCACAGTCATCTGGGCTGCATCAGCGCCGAGGCGTTTGAACGCGCCGCGGCTTGAGTCGTGGGGTTGTCTACTATACCGGCAGCAGTCCACCCATCGAGTAATCTTGAGCCCGGACTTTCACTTTTGATTGGTACGTCTACAGGGGGCATGTCATGGGGACCGACTCTGCCACCGACAACACAAGCACCAGCACCGGACCTGAGCCAAGGTCACTGACCACTCACCCTGGTTAAATTACATAAGATATATCCAGACTATGCATTTGTCGCAGAGGCTGCTCCCGCTCCCCCCTCTCCAAGGAGCGAGAGCGGCTGCTTGCACCGGTACTACTTCCTCACCCCCTTGGCGGGGGTGGATTTGAGGCTGCAGTTTGATATGAGATATGCCGTGCAATAAAACAGGCTGCCCAAATGACCTGTAGCCCTTCAAATTCATCTGGCAAGCTTAATTAAATGGATCTGGCTGTCCAATTATCAGCAGCCGCAAATCGTCTGCTACCACGCGCCTCATTTGCATGCAGTATAAGAATGATGACAGGTTTAACAACAACGAAGCAGGTCATTAGTTTTTTTGCTGCCATTTACTACCAGCCTGCATCTCCCTGATAATTTCAGCATGCGTGCATATTTTTTATCTATTTTTGGCTTTTTTGCCAAGTGGCCCACTTAAATGCTTCTGCAAAAAATTACATCTCGCTTCCAGCCAGGAAGTGCTGCAAGAGATGTTGCCACCTTGACGTTTGGCACGGTGATTGCACAGGGGATCGCCATCGCAGTCACCCCACTACTCGCACGGTTGTATACGCCCAGTGACTTTGGACTGCTAGCAGTCTTCTTGGCAGTAGTGAGTGTAGGGGCAACACTTGTAACTCTGCGATATGAAACCTCGATACTGCTACCCAAAGTAGATATTGAGTCCGCCAATCTTGTGCTTTTGAGTTTGATTCTTGGCGGTGGGCTATCGATAGTTCTGGCCTTGTTGAGCGCATTGCTACCGATGGCTCTGCAAGAAAAAATGGGGCTAAGTGCATTAGGGAATTGGATTCCAATCGCTATTTTGACGGCTGGGACTGCATCCACGCTGGCAGTCATGCAAGGCTGGATGAATCGACAAAAAAAGTACAGCTACATGGCTTGGTTGCGTGTAGGGCAAAGTGCCGGCGTAGCCGGATTGTCAGTATGTTTAGGCTTGTTGGATACAAGCCATGGTTTACTGATTGCCCAAATTATCGCAAGCGCATGCCTCTGCCTGATTGCCATGTGGTTGGGCCGCTCTGCCACACATCTTTGGCAAAAGCATCAACTACAAGCGACAGCATACGCTCACCAAAATGCTCCCAAATACCTGCTGCCGACAGCCTTGCTGGATGTAATAACACTGCAAGTGCCCGTGGTGCTGATTGCAGCGAGATTTGGCGCAGATGATGCCGGACAACTAAGCATGTCCATGAAAGCTCTGGCCTTACCAGCGGCATTAATTGGCGGGGCGGTTTCACAAGTTTTTTTTCAAAAAATATCCTCCGACATTCATCTCGGCATAGATGCCGTTCGGCATCGATACATTAAAGTAAGCAAAATCCTCGGGGCACTCTCCACACTACCAACCATCACTATTGCATTATACGGAACGGAAGTTTTTTCATTCCTTCTTGGCGATCAATGGCAAAAATCCGGCCAGATGGCCGAGTGGCTGATATTCTCAACAATGATATATTTTATATTTTCACCCACAACCTCGATTTTTATAATCCTTAACAAGCAAAAAATATTGTTATTTTTTGGCTTGATTCAGCCAATTTACAGAATAGGGGCCGCATTGTTTTTTGAGAGCAGCATGGATTATATAAAATGGCTATCACTATGCGAACTCATCAATGTTATTTTTATTGAATCCATTGTCATTTATTATCTAACATGCAAATCAAATCAAAAAAAATCAAAAATGCATTGAAACACATATTGGGCCCCGCGCTCATACAAATCTGGCACATTCGTTGGAAAATTTACCTCTTTCGACTAAAAATAAGCAACCTAGGCAAGGATTCAAAAAAAATTTTCTCCGACTACTGGGCCAAAAATCATTGGAATAATAAAGAGACAAAATCTGGTGATGGGTCAACATTGCTGTACACGGAGCACATTCGAAAGGAAATACCGATACTACTAAATCACCTACATGCCTCCAGTATTCTAGACGCCCCGTGCGGCGACTTCAATTGGTTCAAAGAAATAAAATTCCAGACCCCCATCAATTATATTGGCGCTGACATTGTTGACGGACTAATTTTTGATTTAAACCAAAAATTCGGCAACGATACCCGAAAATTTATCTCACTGGACGTAATTAAAGACAGCCTTCCTGATGCCGATATTTGGATGTGCCGAGATTTGATTTTTCACTTGCCCAATGCAGATGTTTTTAATTTAATAGACAACTTCACCAAATCAAACATCAAATACCTACTCATCACATCGCACGCCACAGAAAATATTAAAAATAAAAACACCTTCATGGGAGGTTTTAGACTAATAAATCTCCTCTCTCCGCCCTTCTCACTACCCGAACCTGATGCACGAATAAAGGACTACATTAAAGGCAGTCACGAGCGTTATTTATTACTATACAAGCGAGAGGCTCTTCGAGCGTGGAAAATTGGATTACAGAAAGATATCTAATTTCAACCACAGGTGATTTCAAAAGCACAAGAACAGCAGTCAATCCCATATTTATTTATCAATTAGGGCATTAAAAAACCAAAGAGCTCAAAACAACCTACACTGCGCTTCACGCTCTCGAAACCGCATGCCACTTTGCCTTCGACTCCGCTTTTACAGGCCAATTGCTGACCAGCTTATATTCACTGCAAAATATAAAAAAATGGCTTAAGAAATCCCCAGCAAATCTGCATACCACACCATTTCAATAATGAATATATTTATTTCAATTTTGCACTCCTTATCTTTCGGTTGCAGGTGAGTTGGTGCGGTATGTCGATTTCAGAGAACCCACAGTGAACCTCTTCCTCCTCCCATCCTGGTACCCCAGCACCAGCGCCCCACTCTCTGGCTCTTTCACCCAAGAGCAAGCACAGGCCATTGCGGCAATCGCCACCGACATACGCGTCATCGTCAGCCTCTGGGGGCAGGGAGACAACGGACTGCCCGTTCGCAATGTGCCCCGGATGTTGCGACAGTTGGGATGGCGCCTACGACAAAAGCACGATGTCGTTAGCGGCGACGGCAATTGGTGGGAGGTATTCAACCCCTCGCTGGAGTTAAGTGAACGCACCCTCTGGGGCCATGCTCGACAGTTTCTTGCCGTGAACCGCCGCAACTTCCAACTCGCGCAGCAGCGCTTTGGCCGGGTGGATCTCATCCACGCTCATGTCAGCTATCCGGCTGGTTACATAGCGTCGCTACTATCACAAGAGTTTGATGTTCCCTATGTGCTGACTGAGCACATGAGTCCTTTTCCGTTTCCCCATTTGATGCGCGGCGGTCAGCCGATACCGGAAATCGCACAGGCTTTTCAAAAGGCAGCGGCCGCTATTGCCGTCAGCCCCTCGCTATCGCAGCGGGTGGCCTCGTTTGGCTATCCGGCGCCGCGCGTTATCCCCAATTTGGTGGATGAGTCCGCCTTTGCCCTGGGTCAGCCCAACAGCAGCAAGACAGTGTTTTTTACCCTGTGCGGTATATCCGAGCAGAAAGGCATCGATCATTTGCTGGATGCCATTGCGCTGTGGAATCCGCCAGCTGAGCATTTTGAATTTCGCATTGGCGGCGATGGCCCGGAACGCGCTGCATACCAAGCGAAGGCGCAGGCCCTGGGGCTGGCTGACCGGGTGCGCTGGCTTGGGCCCGTTAGCCGGGCGCAGGCGCCCAAACTGTTTATCGACTGCCATATCTACGTCATGCCCTCGCGCCACGAAACCTTTGGCGTGGTCTATGCAGAGGCCCTTGCCAGTGGCAAACCCATCATTGCCACCCGCTGCGGCGGTCCAGAATTCATTATCAACGCCACCAACGGCATGCTTGTGGATGTAGATGATGTGCCCGCCCTCAGTCAGGCCATGCAAACCATGGCCATGCACTGGGCAGACTACAGCCCACACTCCATAAGGCAAGATTTTGAACAGCGCTTTTCCCGCGCCGCTGTGGTGCGCCAATTGCGTGCGCTGTATGAAGAAATATTGAAAAAGGACTGATACCCATGTGTGGCATTGCCGGCGGCTGGTGGACACAACCCGCTCCCGCCCAAATCAAGCTGCCCCAAGCGCTGCATGCCATGCGCTACCGCGGGCCGGACGACCAAGGCTACAAGTTTTATCCCTTCAACCCCGCTTTGGTAGGGCTGGGGCAGGTGCGACTGTCCATCATCGACCTGAGCGCAGCAGGCCACCAGCCAATGCACTCGCAAGACGGGCGCTGGGTCATTGTCTTCAACGGCGAGATCTACAACTACCGCGAACTGCGCGCCGAGCTGCGCACGCTGGGGCACAGCTTTACGTCTGACACCGACACCGAAGTGTTACTGGCCGCATGGGCATGCTGGGGCCGGGCCTGCCTTCCGCGCCTGGCAGGCATGTTTGCCTTTGCCGTGCTAGACAGACAAAGTTCCACGCTAACCTGCGTGCGTGACGCTTTTGGTATCAAGCCGTTTTTCTATAGTGCAAAGAATGATGACGGCTTTCGTTTTGCGTCAGAACTGCCCGCGCTGCTGCAACTGCTGCCCGGCAAACCGGCGCTCAATTGGCAGCGCGCCTATGACTATCTGGTGCACGGCGACTACGACAGCACGCCCGATACGTTCTATGCTGGTGTGCATCACCTGCCCCCCGGCCATTGGCTCAGCGTAAATCTAAGCACCGGCCAGCCCAGCACACCGCAACGCTGGTGGGTGCCCAGCATCACCGAACGCCCCGGTTGGACCTTTGACAATGCCGTGGAGCAGGTGCGCGAGCAGTTTTTGCAAAACATTCGCCTGCACTTGCGCAGCGATGTGCCGTTGGGAGCGGCGCTGTCGGGAGGTATTGATTCATCCGCAGTGGTCTGCGCCATGCGCCATGTGGAGCCAGACCTGCCCATCCACACTTTTAGCTACATTGCCTCGGGCAGCGGCATGAGCGAAGAGCATTGGGTCGATCGCGTCAACACCCATGTCCGCGCCGAATCGCACAAAGTCATCGTCACCCCGCAAGAGCTGGCGCGCGACTTGGACGACATGATCCGCACCCAGGGCGAGCCTTTTGGCAGCACCAGCATCTACGCGCAGTACCGCGTGTTCCAACTAGCCAAGGAGAACGGCATCACAGTCACGCTGGACGGCCAGGGCGCCGATGAAATGCTCGCCGGCTACATCGGTTATCCAGGCCAGCGACTGCGCAGTCTGCTTGAGATTGGGCAATGGGAAAAGGCGTGGGTTTTTTGGAATGAATGGGCTCAGTGGCCTGGGCGCAGCCGGATACTAGCGGCCAAATACTTGGCATCAGACACCGTGCAGGGAGACATGTACGCATTACTGCGCCACATCCATGGTCGAAGCCCCATACCCTCATGGGTGCGGGCAGGCCCCTTGCAAGAGGCTCAAGTGCGCTTGAAGGTGCCACGCCAACAGCCGGAGAGCCATACCGCCGGCCGCCGCGTAATGGCTGAGCTGGCGATGGCCCTCAGTCGTCGCGGCTTGCCCGGGCTGCTGCGCCATGGCGATCGAAACTCTATGCGCTTTTCGGTGGAAAGTCGCGTGCCTTTTTTGACGCTAGATATGGTGAATTTGCTGCTCTCTATGCCTGAGGATTACCTTATCTCTCACCAAGGTGAAACCAAACATGTTTTTAGGGCCGCTCTGCGCGGTATTGTGCCTGATGTTGTTTTAGATCGGCGCGATAAAATTGGATTCGAAACGCCAGAAAAATCCTGGATCCTTGGCATGGCGCCGACGGTGACGGAGTGGTTGCGGGAAGATTTGAAATTGCCGTTCTTTGATCAACCCCAAGTAATAAAAGAATTTAATCAAATTGTTACCGGGAAAAAACCCTTTTCATGGCAAGTTTGGCGTTGGGTGAACTTTCATCGATGGCTTGCCCAATCCAACCAATGAAAACTGCAATGCAAAGGAATATTATTCTCATCACATCGAATCGATTGTTGTTTTAATTCAATAAACACAATTAAATGCAAATATATATTAAGGGGCGAGTTTTAAAATGCGTAACGCGCACCTCAACATAAATGAATTCACCAATGCCAGCCGAGTTCTAAAACAGGTGAATTCTTTGATTCGCGCAAGAACTTTCGAAACCATCATAATTATCGCACTAGGATCGCCCTCACTAAAGAAACACGAAATCATCACTCCGGGGATAGAGCTCTATCGAATCCAATTGCTTACCAGGAGTTTGCCGAAAAATTTAATTTTTCAGGCTATAAAATATATCGAATTTTTCATTCGTGCCACTTGGCTATTGGCAAAATTCAAACCCCAGGTGGTGAATGCCCACGCCCTAGGCGTGCTGCCAATCGCCTGCTTTTACAAACTATTTTCCAATTCCCGCCTGATTTATGATGCACACGAACTAGAAACCGAACAAACAGGCGGAAAGAGCTTAAGAAAATCTCTTTCCAAGTGGCTAGAGAAACGACTCATTAATTGCCACGATTTAATGTTTGCCGTCAGCGAAAGCATTGCAGATTGGTATGCCAATGAATACAAAATCGCTCGCCCATCGGTCATTTTAAATGCCCCGCATAAACGGGAAATTAAAATCAACAACCACTTCCGCGAGCAGCTGGGCATTCGCAATAATCAAACCATATTGCTGTACCAAGGCGGCTTAGCCCCAGGGCGAGGCATACACCTGATTTTGGATGCCTTCAAGGCTAGAAGTGATGACAAGGTAGTTGCCGTTTTTATGGGTTATGGCCCATTAGAAGAGCATATCAAGAAAGCCGCCTTACAGCAGCAGAACATATTTTTCCACCCTGCCGTCAAGCCCCAAGTGGTGCTTGAATATACAGCCTCTGCCGACATTGGAATTAATTTAATTGAAAATACCTGCCTGAACCACGAATATTGCATGCCTAACAAATTATTTGAATATATCATGACCGGATTGCCGGTACTGACTTCAAATACAAAAGACATGTCATATTTTGTCAGCAAAAATCAGATCGGCACCGCCATCTGCGATTTATCAGCAACAGGGGTTAACAAGGCTATTGGTGATTTTTTGATACGAGACTTGACGATCATGAAGGCCAATGCCTACCGTGTAGCGTGTGAACATGCTTGGGAAGTGCAAGAGAAAAAAATGCTCGCGGCTTATCAAGACATGCTGGAAGCAAATGGATAAAGGCATGAAGCTTCAGAAAGTCACACACCTCACCTCGGCCCACACTCGCTTTGATACGCGTATCTTTCTCAAGCAATGCACCTCATTGGCCCAGCACGGTTATAGCGTCAGTTTGGTGGTGGCCGATTGCAAGGGCGACGAGATAAAAAATGGGGTTGCGATTCACGATGCAGGGGCATCCAAGGGGCGGCTGGATCGAATGCGCCACGCGCCTGGACGGGTTTTGGCCAAGGCACTGGCATTGAATTCTGATATCTACCACCTGCACGACCCCGAGTTAATTCCAATAGGACTGAGGCTGAAAAAATCCGGTAAGAAGGTGATTTTTGATGCGCATGAAGATGTTCCCAACCAAATTCTAGGCAAGCCCTATCTAAACAAGCCCGCCGGGTGGTTGGTGTCTAAAGTTTTTGCATTTTATGAGCGTTGGGCCTGCCGCAAGATGAATGCGGTGGTGGCAGCCACCCCCTTTATTCGCAACAAGTTTGCCGCTATGGGTGTGCACACGGTAGATATCAACAACTTTCCGATGTTGGGCGAGCTTTCCAGCGACGAACTGGATTGGTCGCAGAAGAAAAAACAGGTGTGCTATGTAGGTGGAATTAGCCGTATTCGCGGCATTTCGGAGCTGGTGCAGGCAATGAGGTTAACGAGCAGTGGGGTGCGTTTGCAGCTTGGTGGCAAATTTTCTGAGCCTGATTTTGAAGTGCAGGTGCGCAACCAAGCCGGCTGGCAATGGGTCGATGAGCTGGGCTGGCTGGACAGAGCCGGGGTGAAGGCTGCACTGGATCGTTCGGTGGCGGGCTTGGTCACCCTGCACCCTGTCATCAACTACATCGATGCATTGCCAGTGAAGATGTTTGAATACATGGCAGCTGGCGTGCCCGTCATCGCGTCCCACTTCCCCCTGTGGCGCGAAATCATCGAGGGCAACGCCTGTGGTCTGTGTGTAGACCCATTGGACAGCGCAGCCATCGCGTCCGCCATCGATTACCTGCTCACCCACCCCAAAGAAGCTGAGCTTTTGGGCCGCAACGGCCAGCGCGCAGTTGCGGAAAAATACAACTGGGCCATGGAAGAGGCCAAGTTATTGGAACTCTATCGAGAACTAGGATGAAACTACGTCAAATCAAGCTTTAGCCCCTGTGTAGCAAGGGCTGGCAGCTATTAAATCAATGAACAAAATTCTCACAATCATCGGCGCCCGCCCTCAGTTCATCAAGGCCAGTGTTGTCTCACAAGCGATTGCAAAAACGTCCGGCCTGCAAGAGGTGCTGGTACACACCGGTCAGCACTTTGATGCGAATATGTCGACCGTCTTTTTCAGTGAATTGGGGATGAAGCCACCTGCACAACAACTGGGGATTCATGGAGGCGGTCACGGCGAAATGACGGGTCGCATGCTGATTGCGATTGAGCGCGTGCTGCAATCCGAAAAGCCCGATGCAGTGCTTGTCTACGGCGACACCAACTCAACCCTCGCGGGTGCATTGGCAGCCGCCAAGCTTCGCATTCCCGTCGCGCATGTGGAGGCGGGCTTGCGTTCGTTCAATATGGCCATGCCCGAGGAGATCAATCGCATTCTCACTGATCGGATGTCGCATTGGCTGTTTACGCCCACTGATACTGCAAGGGCTCATCTGGAAAACGAAGGTTCCCCCCCCCATCGCATAGCCACCGTAGGAGATGTTATGTACGACGTCGCACTGCACCATGGCGCCCAAGTTCAGGCAGAGGGTCGCATCCTCGGCCAACGAGGTATTCAGCCACGCAGCTATGTATTAGCCACAGTGCACCGAGCCGAAAACACCGATAACCCACATCGGCTAGCCACTGTAGTGGCAGCGCTAGAGATGGTGGCTGCGCAATATCCGGTGGTGTGGCCGATGCATCCGCGCACTCGGGCGATTCTAGGCCGCAGTGGACAACTCGAAAGCCTCTCCAGAAACATCCATCTGATTGATCCGGTGGGGTATCTGGACATGGTACAACTGGAGAAGTTTGCGGCACTGATTGCCACCGACTCAGGCGGAGTGCAAAAAGAAGCATTCTTTTACCGCGTACCTTGCGTGACCTTGCGCGACGAAACAGAATGGACGGAACTGGTGGAGGCGGGATGGAACCGCTTGGCTCCCCCGCTTTCGTCAGGCCCAGTGAGTGCCGTGATGCTGCAAGCCATTGGCACTCAGGGAGCAGACATCCGCCCCTACGGTATCGGTGATTCCGCAGCACGTATCGCACAACGCCTGGGCGCGGATTTGTGCTCGTGAACATTGTATACATCAACCACTATGCGGGCGGCCCCAGCTATGGCATGGAATACCGCCCGTACTACCTTGCCCGCGAGTGGGTGCGCGCCGGCCACTCAGTCACTATAGTCGCGGCGTCACAGTCTCATGTGCGTAGCAAGCAGCCCGCTGTCAACGGTCGTTTCACCCGCGAATGTGTGGATGGCGTCGACTTCGTCTGGTGCGAAACACCCAAATACCAAGGCAACGGTGTGGGCCGCGTACGCAACATTGCAACCTTCCTGCTCCGACTAAGCCAATGGCGGCATTGGCTGCGGCGAAAACCAGATGTGGTGATCGCATCCTCCACATATCCAGCTGACATTGGCCCCGCTCGCAGATTGGCCAGAAAGCATCGTGCCAAGCTGGTGTGGGAGGTTCACGACCTTTGGCCCCTGTCCCCTATAGAGCTTGGTGGCATGTCGCGCTGGCATCCCTTCATTCTATGGATGCAGCACGCGGAAAACACTGCTTGCCGCGAAGCAGATGTCATCATCTCAATGCTGCCCAAGGCAGATTCCCATTTGCGCCAACATGGCATGTCAGCCGACAAGTTCGTTCACGTACCCAATGGCATTGAACCTGCCGAATGGAACGAAGAAGCTGGAGAGCCCTTGCCAACGGCCCATACCGCGGCCATTCAGACGGCCCGTAAGCAAGGACACCTGTTGATTGCATATGCCGGCGCGCACGGGGTTGCAAATGCGCTCGAAACTGTGCTGGACGCTGCCTCATTGACGCGCCAGGACCCCATCACATGGATGCTGATTGGCAGTGGGCCGGAAAAGCAACGGCTGCAACAACGCGTTGAATCAGAGAACCTTGACCGCATCGTCATGCTCGATCCCGTACCAAAGGCTGCCATCCCGACGCTGTTGAAATCAATGGACGTGTTGTATATCGGTTTGCAGAACGAGCCATTGTTCCGGTTTGGCATCAGCCCCAACAAACTCATGGACTACATGATGGCGGCTCGGCCCATCCTTTGCGCCATCAGGGCAGGCAACGACCCTGTGACTGAGGCCAGTTGCGGATTGACGATCGAGCCCGAAAATCCGGAAGCGCTGGTTGACGCGATTCGCAAAATACACAACATGTCTGTCGAGCAACGCGGACACATGGGGCGCTCCGGAAAGGCATATGTGGAAAAAAATCATCTCTACCCAGTATTGGCAAACAAATTTCTCGAATCGCTCAAACAGTTTGAGGTGCGCAATTGAGCCGGAACGATGAACTTGCTGCGATCCGGGAGCGCTACCAACGCCGAGCAGAAATGCCCTCGGGCAGATATTCCTACTTCAGCCCGGATGTGCTTCTGTCAGCGCATCAACGTCAACGTGCCACGCTGAACTTGCTTGCATCGAAGGACATACAAACATTACGGGACTTGGACCTGATCGAAGTTGGCTGTGGAAACGGCGGGAATCTGCTGGAGCTTTTGCTTCTGGGCGCAACACCCGAACGGCTCTCAGGCAACGAACTGCTGGACGAAAGATTGCGGCATGCTCGCAGCGTTTTGCCCGACGCTGTGCGCTTGTGGCCCGGAAATGCTGCCGATCTTGCGCTTGGCGAATCCAGCTTTGACATCGTCTACCAATCCACTGTATTCAGCTCCATCCTGGACGATGCGCTGCAAGAAAGCATTTCTGCCGCGATGTGGCGCTGGCTGCGCCCTGGTGGCGCAGTGCTCTGGTACGACTTCACCTACAACAATCCATGCAACCCCGATGTGCGCGGCGTGTCCTTGCGCCGAGTGCAGGCGCTGTTCCCACAGGGGCGCATTACTTCGCGGCGCGTTACGCTCGCGCCACCTTTGGCACGGGTACTCGTGCGGTGTCACCCTGCGCTGTATGGTCTTTTCAACTGCGTACCGTGGCTGCGTACCCATGTGCTGTGCTGGATCGAAAAACAATGACTCCCCCATTAATCCCCTTCGCCCGCCCCGACATCGGCGACGCCGAGATCGCCGCCGTAACCGAGGCCATGCGCTCCGGCTGGGTCACCACCGGCCCCGTCACACGCCAGTTTGAGCAGAACTTTGTGGACTACCTGGGTGGTGGGCTGCAAGGTGTAGCGGTGAATTCGGCCACGGCCGGACTGCACCTGGCACTGGAGGCACTGGGCATCGGCCCGGGGGACGAAGTAATTGCGCCTACGCTCACCTTCACCGCCACGGTGGAGGTGGTACGTTACCTGGGGGCCGATGCAGTGCTGGTGGACGTGGATCCGTTGACACTGAACATCGACCCGAAAAAGATCCGCGCCGCCATCACGCCCCGCACCAAAGCCATCATGCCTGTGCATTACGGCGGCCTGGCATGCGACATGGACGCGATCCTGTCCATTGCCCAAGAGCATGGCCTGAAGGTGGTGGAAGACGCAGCCCATGCGCTGCCCACCACGTGGCGCGGCGCGCTGGTGGGGCAGTTGCAGTCTGACGTGACGGTGTTCAGCTTCTACGCCAACAAGACCATCACCACTGGAGAAGGCGGCATGGCCGTAACGCGCGACGCAGCCCTGGCGCAGCGCATGCGCGTGATGCGCCTGCACGGCATGAACCGCGATGCGTTTGACCGTTTCACTTCCAAAACCCCGGCGTGGTACTACGAGGTCGTAGCGCCAGGCTTCAAGTACAACATGACGGACGTAGCCGCCGCCATGGGCGTCAAGCAGCTGGCGAGGTTGCCGCAATTCTTGCTACGGCGTCAGACCCTCGCCCACCGGTATCACGAACAGCTCGCACAACTACCGCTGACCTTGCCCGCCAGCGCGCCACACGGCGACACCCATGCCTGGCACCTGTACGTCATCCGGCTGAGAGCCGATGCACCGCTGGGGCGCGACGAGGTCATCCAGGCACTGTCGGATCGGGGGATCGGTACCAGTGTGCACTATGTCCCCCTGCACCGACACCCGTACTGGCGCGACCGGTATCAGCTGACCCCCACGATGTTTCCTGTGGCCGATGCAGCCTACCAAGCGATGATCAGCATCCCACTGTTCACCGCCATGAGCGATAACGACCAGGAGCGTGTGATTGCAGCGTTGCACGAGGTGCTGGGCTGACCATGCCCAAACGGTTGTTCGACCTGGTATTTGCTGCGCTTGGGCTGGTATTGCTCACGCCTTTGCTGCTGGCCGTGGCGCTCTGGGTGGTTTGCGACTCACCCGGCCCTGCGCTCTTTCGCCAACAGCGCGTAGGACGCGCAGGCAAGCTGTTTCACATCTACAAGTTCCGCACCATGCACCAGCGTGCAGCGGCTCATGGCCCCGCCATTACGATCGGTGCAGACGCCCGCATTACGCGCGCAGGTAACTGGCTACGGCGTACCAAAGCAGATGAACTGCCTCAGCTGGTGAATGTGCTGCTGGGCCAGATGAGCCTCGTCGGACCACGGCCTGAAGTGCCTCACTATGTCGCGCTTTACCCCAGTGACCTGAGGGAGCTGATACTCAGTGTGCGTCCGGGCATCACAGACCACGCATCCATCGAATTCCGCGACGAAAGCACTTTGCTGGGCCAAAGCAGCGACCCCGAGCGCACGTATGTCGAAGAGATTCTCCCCGTCAAGTTGCGCTACGCGGCGCAGTACGCCCGCTCGCACACGCTGTGGGCGGATCTGAAAATCATCGCCAGAACCATATCCGCGCTTTGGGGCTACCACCCGTCCGGGGGCCGAGGACCTTCAGGCAGTGCGTAACCGATAAAATCAACGGTTCGGCTGAACGCAGCCCTCCACTCCAAGCTCCGCACCGACGGTACCTATGTCAGACCAAATCCACGCCCCCGCACCCCAGGACGACAACCAGCTCATCGCCGAGCGCCGCGAAAAGCTCCGCGCTCTGCGCGAAGCCCAGGCCAACGGCGGTAGCGTTGCTTTCCCCAACAACTTCAAGCCCGCCCACAAGGCGGCGCAGTTGCACCTGGAACACAGCGCGGCCACCAACGAGTCGCTGGAAGCCACGCCGGTGAACGTTTCCGTGGCTGGCCGCATGATGCTCAAGCGCGTGATGGGCAAGGCCAGCTTTGCCACCATCCAGGACGGCTCGCTGGGCGAGGTGGGTGGCCGCATCCAGCTGTATGTGACCCGCGACGCCGTGGGCGAGGATCTGTATGCGGCCTTCAAGCACTGGGACTTGGGCGACATCCTGGGCGCCGAGGGCACGCTGATGAATACAAAGACTGGCGAGCTGTCGGTCAAGGTGACCAGCCTGCGCCTGCTGACCAAGAGCCTGCGCCCGCTGCCCGACAAGTTTCACGGCATGGCCGACCAGGAGCAGAAGTACCGCCAGCGCTATGTGGACCTGATCACCGATGAGCAGGCCCGCAAGCGCTTCGTGGCCCGCAGCAAGGCCGTAAGCGGCCTGCGCGAGTTCATGGTGAGCCACGGCTTCCTCGAAGTCGAAACGCCCATGCTGCACCCCATCCCGGGCGGTGCCAATGCCAAGCCGTTCGTGACGCACCACAATGCTTTGGAGCAGGAGATGTACCTGCGCATCGCGCCCGAGCTGTACCTGAAGCGCCTGATCGTGGGCGGCTTCGAGCGCGTGTTCGAGATCAACCGCAGCTACCGCAACGAAGGCATCTCGGTGCGCCACAACCCCGAGTTCACCATGATGGAGTTCTACGCGGCGTACTGGAACTACCTGGACCTGATGGACTTCACGGAGACGCTGATCCGCGAGGTGGCGCTCAAGGCCACGGGCTCGCTGCAGATGACGTACCAGGGCCGCGCGGTGGACCTGTCCCAGCCGTTTGCCCGCCTGACGATCCGTGAAGCCATCTTCCAGCACACCGAAGCGGGTGCCCATGTGGACGATGCCGCCTGGCTCATCAGCGCGCTGAAAAAGCTGGGCATGACGGAAGAGAAGGACAAGCTCTCCACCCGAACCCTGGCCAGCCTGCAGGTGCTGTACTTTGAAGAAACGGTGGAAGACAAGCTGTGGCAGCCCACCTTCATCATGGAGCACCCGACCGAGATCTCGCCGCTGGCACGTGCCAATGACAACCGCCCCGAGGTGACCGAGCGCTTTGAGCTGTACATCACGGGCCGCGAGTTCGGTAACGGCTTCAGCGAGCTGAACGACGCCGAAGACCAGGCCGCGCGCTTCCACGCCCAGGTGGCGGCCAAGGACAGCGGCGACGACGAGGCCATGTTCTACGACCACGACTTCGTGCGCGCACTGGAATACGGCATGCCACCGACGGGGGGTTGCGGCATCGGCATTGACCGCCTCATGATGCTGCTGACAGACAGCCCCAGCATTCGCGACGTGATCCTGTTCCCTGCGCTGCGCCGCGAGTCCTGAGGCCTGGACTTGCCCTGGGGGCGGTCTTGACCGTCCTCGCCCCCGGCACCAAGGAGACATACCGTGCCCTTCAGCTCCAGCAACGCCCCCTACCCTGCCAACGAGCCCCTGCCCTCGGGCAATGCTTTTTCGGTGCTGGTGGTCGAGGACCAGGGCTCCGTGCGCGCGGCGCTGGTGGCCGAACTGCGGCGGGCGGGTGTGTCCGACATCTTCGAAGCGCCTGAAGGCCAGGCCGCGCTGCATCTGTTCAAAACGCATCGACCCGACTTGGTGCTGCTGGATATCAAGCTGCCAGGCCAGGACGGCTACTGGGTGGCGCAGCAAATGCGCGAGAGCGAGGCCGGCGACTGGACACCTATCATCTTTCTGTCGGGCCTGGACAACGAACTGGATGTGTGGCGTGGCATCGAGGTGGGCGGCGATGACTACCTGGTCAAGCCGGTCAAACCCATCGTGCTGATGGCCAAGCTGCGTGCCATGCGGCGCCTGCTGGACATGCGCCGACGGCTGGTGTCGATGTCGGCCGAGCTGCATGCTGCCAACCAGCGGCTCAATGAGATGGTGGAAATCGATGCCCTCACCGGCCTCGTTAACCGCCGCGGGTTCGACCGCATCCTGCACAACGAGATCCTGGCCGCACGACGCGACGGAACGCCGCTCACGTTGATGCTGTGTGATCTGGACCACTTCAAGCTGTTCAACGACGCCAGCGGCCACGTGCAAGGCGATGCCTGTTTGAAAGAGGTAGGCCGCCTGCTGCGCGAAGTCTGCGTACGCCCCCGTGACGTGGCCTCGCGCTATGGCGGCGAGGAATTCGCCCTCATCCTGCCCAACACGCCCCGCTCCGGCGCGATGACGTTTGCGCGCGCGCTGGGGCAGTTGCTCAAGGTGCGCGCCATTGCGCACGCGGGCTCCCCGCTGGGCGACACGCTGACCCTGTCGGGCGGCATCACCACCTGCGTGCCCGATGACAGCACCAACGCCGAAAGCATGATCATGCGGGCCGATCAGGCGCTGTATGCCGCCAAGGCGCAGGGCCGCAACCGCTTTTTCAGTTTTGAAATGCAGATGGACACCCTGGAGCAATTGCGCCATTGAGTTTCTTCCACTTTTTCTCGTTTGACGCGACCGAACGCAACGCCCGTACCGCCGTCTCCCGCATGCAAGTTCTGAAAACCCGACTGCCCGAGTGGATGCAGGACTGGCTCGAAGTCATCATCCCCGGCTCGCAAATCCTGCTGATCCTGTTCGCAGCCTGGTTGCTGCAGCGCACGCTGCGCCGTTTGGTACGCCGCGCCAGTGCGCACTACCAGCTGCCCAATGAGCTGGTGGTGCCCATCAACGGCCTCATCCGGTGGATCATCATTGCCAGCGCGCTGCTGCTGGTGCTGGAGCGCATGGGGGTGTCCGCCACGGTGCTCTGGACTGCGTTCACCGGGTTTGCCACGGTGGGGGCGGTAGCGTTCTTCGCGGCCTGGAGCGTGCTGTCCAACCTGTTTTGCGCGCTGCTGATCTTCACCGTGCGGCCCTTCAAGATTGGCGACTACATCGAGGTGCTGGACACTGCTGAAAAGCCGGGCGCCAAGGGACGGGTGGTGGACATCAACCTGCTCTACACCACACTGGAAGACCACGGCGCAACATCCGGCCACGTGGCTTGGCTGCAGATTCCGAATGCGCTGGTGTTCCAGCGCGTGGTGCGCCGGTTTCAGGGGGTGCCACCGCCCCCTGCCCCACCCACACCACCGGCTACCGCCGCGGATGCGGTAGCCAACGCCTCCCCGGCCGCACCAAAGCCGGTGACGCCAGGGCCTTTCAACACGCCCTAGGAGACTGTCGGACTTGGAAGTCGTCGGCTGCAAATCGGCCGCAGCGGTCCATTTTTTACCGTCTTTTTGCCCCATAGCTGGGCTATGGGTCTGCAAATCCGGCAAAAACTGTCCTCGCTGGGGCCGATTCTCGCTATCGACGCTCCAAGTCCGACAGGCTCCTAGCTGTGAAGGGGCAGCGCCGCGCGGGACAGCGCCGCACCCAACGCCTCAATACCAACCAGGTCAGGGCAACAGGTCGAGCGCCTGCAGGTAAGCAGGCTGGTACATGAGTTCGTCCCAGGCCTGCGGCAGGGTTTCGGGCAGCAGCGCCAGGCGGCGGGATTCGCTGTCCAAACTGGGCTGCCAGCGGCCTTGCTGCTGGGCCTTTTCCAGGCCTTCGATGAGTTCGTCCACGGCCTTGCCATCCCCCACGCTCTGGTTGCACAACAGCACCAGGTCGCAACCTGCCTCCAGCGCCGCCACAGCGGCATCGGTGTAGCTGACCACCTGGCCGTCCAGTCGGCGAGCCCCTTCCATGCTGAGGTCGTCGCTGAAGATGGCGCCGTCAAAACGCATCTGGCGGCGCAGGATGTCTTGCAGCCAGCGCTGCGAAAAACCGGCGGGGCGGCTGTCGACCTTGGGATAGATCACGTGGGCCGGCATCACGCTGGTGAGCGTGCTGCTGAGCCAGGGGTACGGCGCTGCATCGTCGGCCAGGATGGCCTTGAGGCTGCGCTTGTCTACGGGTACCTCGGTGTGCGAATCCGCCTTGACGAAACCGTGGCCCGGAAAGTGTTTGCCGCAATTGGCCATGCCGGCCTGCAGCAGGCCGTGCATGAGGCTCTTGGCGAGCAGCGCCACCACCCGGGGGTCGCGGTGGAAGGAGCGGTCGCCGATCACACCACTTTCGCCCCAATCGAGGTCCAGCACCGGTGTAAAGCTGAAGTCCACGCCGCAGGCGCGCAGCTCCGCGCCCAGCACATAGCCCGCCGCCGTGGCTGCGTTGGTGGCGCGCAGGGCACCGCTGCCGGGCACGGCCTTGGCGCCCTTGCCATCGTCCATCCACATCTCGCCCAGCGCGCGCATGGGCGGCAGGTGGGTGAAACCATCGGTGCGAAAGCGCTGCACGCGGCCGCCCTCGTGGTCCACACAGATCAGCAGGTCGTCGCGCACGGCCTTGATGCTGCTGGTGAGCTGCAGCAGCTGCGCGCGGTTTTCCCAGTTGCGGGCAAACAGGATGACGCCGCCCGTGAGCGGGTGCGCCAGGCGACGGCGGTCGTCGGCGCTGAGGGTGGTACCAGCGACGTCGAGGATCAGAGGTGCGTGTTCAGTCATGGAAGGTTTCAAAGGGCAATTGCTACTCAATGGACAGCTATCAGCGCATATCAATCCAGCGCTTCAAGGTGATTGGGTTTGAATTTTCTCCACCACACAGAAGCTGGCGGCGTAGTCGGTCTCGTCAGTCACGCTCAGGTGCGCCTGCAGGCCCTGGGCCTCAAACCATTCCTTGAGCGCGCCGTGCAGCACGATGACGGGCTGGCCGCTGCGCAGCTTGGCGACCTCGCAGTGGCGCCAGGTCATAGGCATGCGCATGCCCAGGCCAATCGCCTTGCTGAAGGCCTCCTTGGCGGAGAACCGGGTGGCCAGGTAGCGCAAGCCCCGGTCGGGCCAGCGCGCGCTGCGTTCACGCCAAGTAGCCAGTTCGCCCTCGGCCAGCACCTTTTCTGCAAAACGGTCGCCGTGGCGGGCCAGGCCGGCCGCGATGCGGCGCACGTCGCAGATGTCGGTACCGATGCCGTAGATCATAGAATTTCAACAAAAATGGCTGCAAGCGCTAGTGCAATATGCGGTTGCAGCTATCAAATCAGGAGTCTCCAGCAACCGCAAACCCCTGGGTGATGCAATCCAGGTAGGCCTGTACGGTGGCCGTATAGCCCAGCTCCAGCGCATCGGCGATCAGCGCATGGCCGATCGAGACCTCGAGCACACCCGGCACTTCGCGCACAAAGGCCGCCAGGTTGTCACGGTTGAGGTCATGGCCCGCGTTCACGCCCAAGCCTGCATCCAGCGCCGCTTGGGCGGCTGCAGCGTAACGTTTCAGCTCCACCGCCTGCTGCGGCGAGCCCCAGGCGGCTGCATAGGGCTCGGTGTACAGCTCCACCCGGTCAGCGCCCACCGCCTTGGCGGCGGCCATCTGCTCGGGCACCGGGTCCATGAAGAGACTCACGCGCACCCCCAGCGCCTTGCATTCAGCCACCAGGGGGGCCAGGCGCTCGGCATCTTGCGGAAAGCTCCAGCCGTGGTCGCTGGTGAACTGGTCCTCGCTGTCGGGGACAAACGTGGCCTGGTGGGGGCGCACCTGGCGGATGAAGTCCATCAGGTTCTGCGACGGGTTGCCCTCGATGTTGTATTCACGGTCGGGCCAGGCCTTCATCAGCGTTGCCAGCTCAAACACGTCCTGGCTGCGGATGTGACGCTCGTCGGGCCGTGGGTGCACCGTGATGCCCTGGGCCCCCGCTTTCAGGCACAGCTCGGCCGCGCGGGTGACGCTGGGAATGCCCAGATGGCGCGTGTTGCGCAGCAGGGCCACCTTGTTGACGTTGACGGACAAGGCGGTGCGCTGGAGGGAACGGGAGGATGGGTTCATAGGGCCTGCAAGTCGATCATGAGCTGGCGGGTGCGCAGCGTCGGGCTACCGCAATGGTATTGCAGCAAGGCACGCAGCTGCGGCTTGAGTTCGGTCGCCACGGGGGCGCACGCGCGCAAGGTGGCGGTGTAGCTGGCCACATCATCCAGGCCACGCTGCAAGGCCCGCCACTGGCTGCCTGTCAGGCTTGCGCGGTCTACGGCGGACGCAGCGCGCAAGCCGCCTTCGGGCACCAGCGTGTAGCGGGCGTTGGGCTCCAGGGGGTCGAAGGTCATCGTCTGCACGTCCAGGCCGGGCAAGAGGCCAATCTCGCGCAGAAGCAGCAGCTCAAAACTGCGCAGCACCGCCTCCAGCGCATCGCCATGTTCGCTGGCCAACACGCGCACCACGCCCGCATAGGCATCGAACAAGGCTGGGTGCGGGTCTGCACGCGCCAGCAGGCGCAACAGCAGTTCGTTGAGGTACATGCCTGACAGCAGGGCATCCCCCGTGGGCATCACATGCCCGCCCACCCACTCCGCGCCCTTGAGCGTGTGAATGTCCGCATGGCCATCGCCCGTGAGCGTGTAGGTCACCAGCAAGGGCTGCAGCGGCAGCAGCACCGGGCGGAAGTTGGAGCTGGGCTTCTTGGCCCCTTTGGCCACCAGAGCGGTCCGCCCTTGCTGGCGGCAGAAGACCTCCAGGATCAGGCTGGACTCGCTCCAGTCGTAGCTGTGCAGCACGAACGCAGGCTCATCGGAAACGCGCTTGGCTACGGCCACGGTGCTGCGGGGATGGAGGGAGGGAAAGGATCGCCTGTGACGCCTGCTGCTGTGTGCGCGAGCAGGAGGAAGGGAAAGTCAGCGTTCGGGATTCACTCGTAGCCGAAGGAGCGCACCCGGGCTTCGTCATCGGCCCAGCCGGAGCGGACCTTAACCCACAGCTCCAGGAACACCTTGGCGTCCATGAGCTTTTCCAGCTCTTGGCGGGCTTCAGTGCCAATGCGCTTGAGGCGCTCGCCCTTGTCGCCGATGACCATCATCTTGTGGTTCTCGCGCTCCACCACGATGGTGGCGGCGATCTTGACCAGGCGCTTGTGCTGCTTGCTCTTTTCCTCGTCGAACTTGTCGATCACCACGGTCGACGTGTAGGGCAGCTCGTCGCCGGTAAAGCGGAACAGCTTCTCGCGCACGGTTTCGGACGCCAGAAACTTCTCGCTGCGGTCGGTCAGCTCATCCTCGCCATACCACCAGGGCTGCTCGGGCAGGTATTTGGCGCAAATGCCGAACAAGCGCTCGATGTCACCCTTGTTCTTGGCCGACATCGGCACGAATTCGGCGAACGGGTGACGCTCCTGCATGCTCTTGAGCCAGGGTGCCAGCTCGGCACGGCGATGCACCATGTCCAGCTTGTTGGCCACCAGCAGCGTGGGAATACCCGGTTTGAACAGCGACAGCACCTTGGCGTCGGCCAGGGTGAAATTGCCAGCCTCGACCACAAAGAGAATAAGGTCCACGTCTCCAATCGCGCCCATTACGGTCTTGTTGAGCGACTTGTTGAGGGCGGTGGCGTGCCGGGTCTGGAAGCCTGGGGTGTCCACAAAAATGAATTGCGTCTGGTCCAGGGTGCGAATGCCCGTGATGCGGTGGCGCGTGGTCTGCGCCTTGCGCGAGGTGATGCTGATCTTCTGCCCCACGAGGGCGTTGAGCAGGGTGGACTTGCCCACGTTGGGCTTGCCCACAATGGCGATCACGCCGCAGCGCTGGCCAGGCACTGCAGCAGGCGCGCCCGCAGCAGCCAGCATGGCGTCCAGATCGTTTTGCACCGGGGCGCCCTCAGCACCATCGTCAGTAGCTACATCTTTGGTAGCGTCATTCATAAATTCTTTGCTTTCAATGTGGCCAGCATGGCCGCAGCAGCGGCTTGTTCGCCCGCCCTGCGCGAGCCGCCGATGCCACGCTCGGTCAGGCCCAGTTCGGGAATATCGCACTCGACGTCGAAGGTCTGGCGGTGAGCTGCCCCCACCGTCGCCACCACCTTGTACTGCGGCAGCTTCATTTTGCGGCCCTGGAGCCACTCCTGCAACGCGGTTTTCGCGTCCTTGGACGCTGCTTGCATCTGCGGATTGATCTCCACGCCCTGGAAAAGACGGTGCACCAGGGCTTCTGCGCTGGCATAGCCAGCATCCAGATACACCGCACCGATCAGGGCTTCCAGTGCATCGGCCAGGATGGAGGGCCGCTGCTGCCCGCCCGACTTGGCCTCGCCCTCCCCCAGACGCAACACCTCGGACACTTTGAGCCGCACAGCCAACTGGTGCAGCGTGTCTTGCTTGACCAGATTTGCCCGGACGCGCGAAAGATCACCCTCCGGCAAGGCCGACAGCCGCTGGTACAACAAACTGGCCACCGCCAGGTTCAAGACGGAATCGCCCAGGAATTCAAGCCGCTCGTTGTGGTCGGCCGAGAAACTGCGGTGCGTAGTTGCACGCTGGAGCAGCGAGGGATCAGAAAATACATGCTGCAGGCGACCCTGCAGCGCTAAGAGACCGGCCTGCACCTAGTTGGTCTGCGCTTCGAAGCGGTAGACCAGATAGGCTGGACCCGCCAGGGGAATCTCACGCGAGTATTTGAACGAAACCACCACTTTGTCACCGCGCTTCGTCACATCAAGGTCCGCCCCTCTAATCGATGTGATGTCGTCAATCGCCGCGGCCCGATCAAACGCGGCGCGCACACCTGGCACCGTGCTCTCCACCTTGGCCTTCTCAATGGCCTTCTTCGCGGAGGTGTACTCAAGAAAAATTGGAACTGATTGTCCGCCAATAGCGAAAACCGCCACAGCGATGACACCAATAAAAACCAATCCAAAAAATGACAACCCACGTTGGCGCGAACGGCTAGCTATGCGATGTGTCTTCATCAATGATCCCCTCAATGCAATTTGGCAAAGGCCCGTACTCAATGGAACGAGCCGATACGCTTGAGATTACCGAAATTCATCCAGACAAAAAAGGCCTTGCCCACAATATTGCCCTCGGGCACAAACCCCCAGTAACGGGAATCCAGTGAGTTATCGCGGTTGTCACCCATCATGAAGTAGTACCCCTCCGGCACCTTGCAAGTGACACCTTCCACACTGTAGCGGCAGTTTTCACGATAGGCAAAATTGCTGGCGCCTTGTACAAAAGCGGGCACATCGGGGTTGTTTAACAACCTGTGGGGCTTGTCGCCCAGCTGCTCCTCAAACTGCTTGAAGTACCGCATGGAGTCTTCTTCAAAGAAGTCGGGCAAGGCTTTCGTATCTACCGCTTTGCCATTGATGGTGAGGCGCTTGTTGATGTAGGCCACCTCGTCGCCCGGCACCCCCACCACCCGCTTGATGTAGTCCATGCTCGGTTGTGGCGGGTAGCGAAATACCAGCACATCGCCGCGCACGGGCCGGGTGCCTTCAGTCAGCCGTGTGTTGATGACGGGCAGCCGGATACCGTATGTGAATTTGTTCACCAGAATCAGATCACCGACCAGCAGGGTCGGGATCATGGAGCCCGACGGGATCTTGAAGGGCTCAAACAGAAACGAACGCAAGAAGAAAACGGCCGCAATCACAGGGAACAACCCCGCCGTCCAGTCCAGCCACCAGGGCTGCATGAGGATGCGGCCCTTGGCTTCCTGCACATCCACGTCCACCTTCTGGATCCCCATGCGATCCAGTTCAGCGCGCCGCTCGGCGGCTGCATCCTCAATGGCCTGTGCTGCACGCCGCCGGCGAGGGAGAAAATAAACGCGCTCCGCCAGCCAGTAAACACCTGTGACGACCGTCGCAAGGAACAGGAGCAGCGCAAAGTTGCCCTCGATCGCCCCGGCATACCAGGCACCGATGTAACCCACAAAGGCCGCCAGCACCAGCGACGTCAAAACTTGCATGAACTGCATCAGTCTTCCACCTGCAAAATGGCCAGAAATGCCTCCTGGGGCACTTCGACCGATCCAATCTGTTTCATGCGCTTTTTGCCTGCCTTCTGCTTCTCAAGCAGCTTGCGCTTGCGGGTGATGTCGCCCCCATAGCACTTGGCCAGCACGTTCTTGCGCAGCGCCTTGATGGTTTCACGGGCGATGATGTTGGCGCCGATGGCGGCCTGAATTGCCACATCGAACATCTGGCGACTGATGATCTCGCGCATTTTGGCCGCCACCGCGCGGCCACGGTAGGCCGACTGGCTGCGGTGGACGATGATGGACAGCGCATCGACCTTTTCGCCATTGAGCAGGATGTCCACCTTCACCACATCGGAGGCGCGGTACTCTTTGAACTCGTAGTCCATGGAGGCGTAGCCGCGCGACACGGACTTGAGCTTGTCGAAGAAGTCCAGAACGATCTCGCCCAGCGGCAGCTCGTAGGTCAGCATGACCTGCCGGCCGTGGTAGGCCATGTTCAACTGCACGCCACGCTTCTGGTTGGCCAGTGTCATTACCGGGCCCACATATTCCTGCGGCATGTACAGATGCACCGTGACGATGGGCTCGCGGATCTCCTGGATGCGCCCCTGCTCCGGCATCTTGGAGGGGTTCTCCACCATGATGACTTCGCCGTCGCCCTTGACCACCTCGTACACCACGCTGGGCGCGGTGGTGATCAGGTCCTGGTCGAACTCGCGCTCCAGACGTTCCTGAACGATCTCCATGTGCAAAAGGCCCAGGAAGCCGCAGCGGAAGCCGAAGCCCAACGCTTGCGACACCTCGGGCTCAAAGTGCAGCGAGGCGTCATTGAGCTGGAGCTTTTCCAGCGCGTCGCGCAGCTGGTCGTATTCGCTGGCTTCGGTCGGGTAGAGACCGGCGAACACCTGGGGCTGGATTTCCTTGAAGCCTGGCAGCGCCTGCTCGGCCGGGCCTAGGTTGTTGGGTAGCTTCTTTTCCAGCGTGATGGTGTCGCCCACCTTGGCGGCCTTCAGCTCCTTGATGCCCGCGATGATGTAGCCCACCTCGCCCGCATTGAGGGCGTCGCGCGGTGAGTTGGCGGGCGTGAAAACACCCAGGTTGTCAGCGTTGTAGGCCGCACCCGATGCCATCATCTTGATGCGCTCGCCTTTGAGCAGGCGACCATCCACCACGCGCACCAGCATCACCACGCCGACGTATGGGTCGAACCAGCTGTCAATGATCATCGCACGCAGTGGGGCATCGGGATTGCCACGAGGTGCTGGCACCTTCGCTACGATCAGCTCCAGGATTTCATCGATGCCCATGCCCGTCTTGGCCGAGCAAGGGATGGCATCCGTGGCATCGATGCCGATGACATCCTCGATCTCGGCCTTTGCGTTGTCGGGGTCGGCCTGCGGCAGGTCCATCTTGTTGAGCACGGGCAGCACTTCGACACCGAGATCCAGCGCGGTGTAGCAGTTGGCCACCGTCTGTGCCTCCACCCCTTGTGACGCATCCACAACCAGCAGTGCGCCCTCGCAGGCAGACAACGAACGGCTGACCTCGTATGAGAAGTCCACATGGCCCGGTGTGTCGATCAGATTGAGGTTGTAGACCTGCCCATCGCGCGCCTTGTAATGCAGCGCAGCGGTCTGCGCCTTGATGGTTATCCCACGCTCTTTTTCGATGTCCATCGAGTCCAGGACCTGGGCCTCCATCTCACGGTCTGCAAGACCTCCACACCGCTGGATCAAGCGGTCGGCCAGCGTCGACTTGCCATGGTCGATGTGCGCAATGATGGAAAAATTTCTGATGTGATTCATCAACGGAAAGCGTCAAGTGATTGAATTAAAACAGCGCGCACAAGAAAAAAGGGCGCGTCGAGTGGCGACGCGCCCTGAACCAACAATCATTGGCAACTGCGATAGTTGGATCTTCATTGTAGGCAAAAAGGCCGACTGAAAAAGCCCACCCTCCGGTATCTGAGGGAAGTTGCCATGGTGCAACAGGGATTTTATACACAGTTTATACACAGTTCACACACAAACAACGCTGAACAACTTGTGGGCGAGCTGTGAATCAACTGTTCATTGCACAAAAACATCCCACATCGTGAACACAGAGCCGGTCTATATGCAGATAAGCGTTGAACGCCAGCCTCTATTCTATCGAAAGTGGTTGATGGGCCTTCAAAAAGTTAGCAAAAGCTAACATCTAGACTCATTACGGCGCCCGCGGTCGACCTGTCAAAAATTCAGCGATCACGGCAAAGTCCCCCATTCTGAGTAGGGAATCGCCCCGGGCGGAGCCATTCCCCTCAGGCCTCTGCACCCTCACTTGCCAGGACGAATCAGCGCGTACTGCGCCCATTCGCCGCGGCGATAGAGCACATTGATAGGCTTGCTCTTATCGGCCTTGGACAATACGGACTCGAACTCCTTCACGCCCGAGACTTCCGTGTTGGCCACCGACAAGATGATGTCTCCTTCCCGCAGGCCCGCGCGTGCCGCAGCATCCGTAGCGGCAGCCACCACCACACCGCCCTTGAGCTTGAGCTCTTTCTTCTGGGCATCCGTCAGGTCGGTCACAGACAAACCCATCTGCTGCGCAGCGGCCGAGGCCTTGGGCTTCTCTTCGCGCTCAGCCACTTTGGTGGCTGGCTTATCTGGCTCGATCTCAGCAATGGTGATCGCCAGATCACGCGAGGCACCGCGACGGAACACCGTGACGGAGCTGCGGTTACCCGGCTTAGTGTTACCAACCAAGCGCGGCAGGTCTGCCACTTTCTCAATGGGCTTGCCATCAAACCGAGTGATGATGTCGCCCGCTTCCACGCCGGCCTTGTCGGCAGGCGATCCAGCTTCCACTCCCGTTACCAAGGCCCCTTGCGCCTTGCCCAGACCAATCGATTCGGCGACGTCCTTGGTGACTGGCCCGATCTGCACGCCGATGCGGCCACGCGTCACACGGCCCGACGCGCGCAATTGATCACTCACACGGATGGCTTCATCCATGGGAATTGCGAATGAGATCCCCATGAACCCCCCCGAGCGCGAATAGATCTGGCTGTTGATGCCGACCACCTCGCCCCGCATGTTGATGAGCGGTCCTCCAGAGTTCCCAGGGTTGATGGCCACATCCGTCTGAATGAAGGGGAGGTAGTCGCCCGTGTCCCGCTGCTTGGCGCTGACGATGCCTGCCGTCACCGTGTTCTCCAGCCCAAAGGGTGAGCCAATCGCCATCACCCATTCACCCACGCGGAGACGGCTCACGTCACCCACCTTGACCGCAGGCAGTCCGGACGCCTCGATCTTCACCACCGCCACATCGGTGCGCTTGTCGGCACCCACGATACGCGCCTTGAACTCGCGCTTGTCGGTCAAAGTCACGATGACTTCATCGGCACCATCGACCACGTGAGCGTTGGTCATCACGAACCCGTCCGACGTCAAGATGAACCCCGACCCCACACCGCGTGGCTGAGCCTCTTCCTCCTGCTGGGGACGCTGGGGCCGCTGCTGCCGCGGGACGTTGGGGATTGGAACACCAAACCGGCGAAAGAATTCGAGCATCTCTTCGTCCATGCCGTTGGCATTGGACCGACTGGACACTTTCTCGACAGTGCGGATGTTGACCACCGAAGGCCCCACTTGATCCACCAGATCGGTGAAATCAGGCAGGCCTCGAACCAGTGGTGCAGGCTGTGCCAACGCCGCATGGGGCGCTAACGACATAGTGGCCAAACCACCCATCAGGCATGCCACTGCCACCGAACGCAACATACTTCCATCAAACTTCGGCATCTTCGACCTTTCTTGATTCTTGGCGAATGCTGTTCACGAATTGTGTGTGACTGTGAAGAGTGTGACGCCAAATGGTTCCCGGGACGCGTGGCCCCCACCATGACCCCACGACGATCTACAGGTCCGCGAGCGATGGGCACACCGCACCGGTCCCACAGCACCTGTCAGCGCATGCGCTCCAGTTGGCCGACAAAGAGGCGCAGCGTCTGCAGTGGTACCTCACCCACCGCAGTAAGCCACATGTCTGACGGCCCACGCTGAGCCAGCAACTGGGTGGCGCCGATGCTGGACACCTGGGGCTGCGCGGGATGGCGCTGGGGGTCGAACGGCTCGACGAAAAGCGAGACCGAAGCCAACCCATCGGAATACAAACACTGCAAGACACTGGGGGCGTCCGGCGCGTCGGATACCGCTCTGCGATGGCAACTGACAGGCACGAAACCCGCCACCGGCTGGCGTAAGGTCCAACCTTCGGCCTTGGCCGTGGTCTTGACGACGGAAGTTGCGACCACCTTGTAACCCGAGGTCGCATCCATCAGACGCGACAGCTGGTCCACCTTCACCGGCGCGTTGAGGTCCAACTCGGAAAAAGCCGCCTGCTCCAGCACCCGACCGTCCGCCGCCAGCGTCTGCAGCTTCACCACCATTCCGGTCTCGCGCTCGCTCCAGAGCCGGTAACCAAAGCGCAGAGTGTCCGCAGGCTGAAACGCAACCACATCCGACATGAAGCCCGCCACCCGCTCCTGCCCCAGCAGGCGGGGTGTGTAGAACTGGGCAATCGACGTTCCACTGACGACAGGTACGCGTGGAAAGAGCCCGGACGCATCGCGACGGTCCGAGCGCACGACGCGCACCTGGGGCAAAAAAGTGCGAACTTCATCATTGCGCCGATAGACGGTGCGAGGGGTGCCACTGAGCGACTCCACCCGCTCCAGCTGCTGCTGGCCGTCGCATGCATGCCAGATGCGTGAGCTGGACATGGCGCCGTTGGCTGACAACACCACGAACGTACCGGCATAAGCGCGGCTGCAGGGCGCGCTGTGCATGCGCTCAATCCACTGCGCCATATCGCGCTCAGCCGGTGCACTGGCAGCTGATTCGGCGGGAGCCGCCGCCGCAGTAAGCACGCTCAGTCCGCAAAGTGCCGCAGCGATCAGCGAGCCAAACCATCGAACCCGAGAAATTCCAAAGATCTTCACTACGCCAGAGGGGCTCATCACACGATCTCAGCGCCAAAAATTACCATCCACGGTTCAGCGGCCAGGGGTCTCAAACGTCGCATTGCGCAAAAAGCCCGCCGGCATCTGTAGGGCCGATGTACTGCCGAACTGCTTGTGGGCGGCCAGCAACTCGTCCAAACGGGGGTCGCGGATCATCACTTGCTGACCGTCTGCGTCTGCAACGGCCACCACAGGCGCGCCTTGCGCCGTCGCGCGCTCGGGGGAGGATGCGGCCAGTTGTGCCCCCGGCCCGCCCGCACCCTGGAGTTGGGAGAACGAGGTCCAGCCTATGGCCGCCACGGCGGCCAGCGATGCAAAACCCGCCACCATCTTCCAGCGGAACACCGAAGCATTGGCGGCCTCCGGCAAGTGAGCTGCTACATGGTCTAGTGGGTCCAGTTCAGCCGGAGCCTGAGGGCGCTGTGGCGGCGCTTCCTTGGCAAGCTCGTCGCGCAAACGGGATAGAAATGCCGGATTCACTGGCCGGGCCAGGTCAGAGGAGCGCAACACATCGCCCACAAGGTGATACACCCCCCAGGTGTCTCGTCCTTCATCTTCCGCCGCCCAGGCCAGCGCAGTGGCGAACTCGTCACCATGGAGCTGACCGTCTGCCAGCGCCGACAACTGCTCGCCTCGCACTTTGCGCAAGTCAAGTTCTGCCGGGGTATGGATACCTGTTTCTGCCTTGTTCATTCGATCACCTCACCACCGTTTGCCCGACTGGTTTTCGAGCAAGGGGCGCACTTTGGCCGAAATGGCTTCGCGCGCCCGAAAGATTCGAGACCGCACCGTACCAATGGGACACCCCATCGCGGTGGCAATTTCTTCGTAACTGAGCCCCTCGATCTCTCGCAGCGTGACCGCTTGGCGCAGATCGTCAGGCAAGGCCTCCATGGCTGCATTCACGACCTGCGCAATTTCTTGGGCCGCAAGGACAGTTTCGGGGGTTTCGTCGCTGGTTAGTTCGTGTCCAAGGCGGGAAGTTTCATCTTCATCCTCGGAACCCCGGAAGGCATTTTCAGAAATGACCGGGTTGCGCTTCATGTCCATCAGCGCCTTTTTGGCAGTGTTGACGGCAATCCGGTACAGCCAGGTGTAGAACTGGGCGTCGCCACGGAACTGGTGCAGCGCCCGGTAAGCGCGAATGAAGGTTTCCTGGGCAATGTCCTGGACCAAGTCCGTGTCACGCACCATACGTCCGATGAGTCGCTCGATGCGACGCTGGTACTTGATGACCAGCAATTCATAGGCGCGCTGGTCGCCCGCTACCGTGCGCTCCACCAGTTGGAGATCGCTGTCTTCGGAGGGGGAAGGCGGAATTACAGTCATGGATACTCAGGATTCACGCCCTGCAGCAGCTTGCCGGGCGGTTTCGTCAGCGTGGTCAACGCCCGATCTGGCGCGCGAATATACCGCACGGCGCAAGTCCATCCAGCGCTCAGGCTGGCTGGAGCGCTCCAGCCATAACCACTGGGATGCATGCTCCATGGGCACAACGCGCACCCACAGGTGCGCCTGCAGATCCAGCAAGACCTCGGGAGGCGCGGAAAGCGCCAGTGGCCCGCTAAAGGACTTTGCCGTTTGGCCCAGCGTCCAGGCTTGACCATCGAATTGCAGCACTCCGCGAGGCTGACCCCACCAGAAATGGGCTGCACCCGCCGCTGCCAACAGCCAGAGTCCGAGGGCCACAGCAGCCGATACAACTGCATCGCGCGCCCCAGAGCTCACCCAAGCAGCCACGACCCCGGCCCCGGTGAACGAAAGAGCCAATAGCAATGCACCCAACACCCTGCTGCGCCGCAGCGGGTACTGAACAGAAGGAGCACGCCTTGAGAGCAGTGTCACAGGACTACCTGCTCAGGCCGACAGACCGAATGCCTGCGAGCGCCAAAAAAACGACGACGTACTCCTTTGGGAGGACGGTCGCAAGCGGACAAGCAATGCTTGTTGCAACCGAATCCGTGATGTTTGCGCCCAATCAGACGCGTTTGAACACCAGCGTTCCGTTGGTACCGCCAAAACCGAAGTTGTTCTTGACGGCCACGTCGATCTTCATGTCCCGCGCCGTGTTGGCACAGTAGTCCAGATCACATTCCGGGTCCTGGTTGAACAGGTTGATGGTGGGTGGCACTTTTTGTTCGTGCAGGGCGAGCACGGTGAACACGCTCTCAATACCGCCCGCACCACCAAGCAAGTGGCCCGTCATGGACTTGGTGGAGCTCACCACGGTCTTGTAGGCATGGTCGCCCAAGGCCGCCTTGATCGCGTTGGTTTCGTTGATGTCGCCCAAGGGGGTGGACGTGCCGTGGGCATTGAGATAGTCCACCTGATCCACATTGACCCCGGCATTGCGCAGCGCACTGAGCATGGCGCGCCGAGGCCCGTCCATGTTGGGAGCCGTCATGTGCCCGGCATCTGCGCTCATGCCAAAGCCGCTGAGTTCGGCGTAAATCTTGGCACCTCGGGCCTTGGCGTGCTCGTACTCTTCCAGCACCATCACGCCAGCGCCCTCGCCAAGCACAAAACCGTCGCGATCCTTGTCCCATGGGCGGGATGCTGTCTTGGGATCGTCGTTGCGGGTGGACAGTGCGCGCATGGCGGCAAACCCACCAATGCCCAGCGGGGAAACCGTGGATTCGGTCCCGCCAGCCACAACCACGTCGGCATCGCCGTATTCGATCATGCGTCCTGCCTCGCCAATGCAGTGCAAGCCCGTTGTGCAGGCAGTCACCACGGCAAGGTTGGGGCCCTTGAAGCCAAAACGCATGGACACATGCCCTGCCACCATGTTGATGATGGACGCAGGGACAAAAAATGGGGTGATACGCCGGGGTCCACGGCTGACCAGTTCGGCGTGGGTGTCTTCGATCAGCGGCAGGCCGCCAATGCCGGAGCCGATCACGCAGGCAATGCGTGTGGCGAACTCCTCACTGAGCGCGTCCCCTGTGGGAAGGCCTGCGTCCTGCACGGCCTGCGCCGCGGCAGCAATGCCGTAGTGGATGAAGGTGTCCATCGCGCGCGCGTCCTTGGCGCTGATGTACGACTCCAGGTCAAGACCTTTGACCTCTCCCGCAATCTTGCAGGCGAAGTTCGACGCGTCGAACTTGGTGATGAGGTCAATGCCGGATCGGCCGGCAAGGAGGTTGGCCCAGGAATCGGCCACCGTGTTACCCACGGGGCTGACGCAACCCAGGCCGGTCACGACAACGCGACGACGGCTCATGCGTATAAAACCTTCTGCTGATCGCTTGAGTCAGGCGCAGGGCGCCGCTCAGGCCTTCTGGTGGGTGTTGGCGTAGTCGATGGCGTTTTGCACCGTGGTGATCTTCTCGGCGTCTTCGTCCGGGATCTCGATGCCGAATTCGTCTTCCAGAGCCATCACCAGTTCCACCGTGTCGAGCGAGTCGGCACCGAGGTCTGCCACGAAGGCCTTTTCATTGGTGACTTGGGACTCTTCCACACCGAGTTGTTCGGCAATGATTTTTTTGACGCGTGCTTCGATATCGCTCATGGTTTCCCTCTGGGGGTTGTGAATGAATCCGCGATTCTAGCCGCTTAAGGAGAAGCCCCTAAACGACCCGCCGTCCGGATGAACCGGCGTTAACTTGTCTTAATTACATGTACATGCCGCCATTGACGTGCAACTCCTGCCCCGTCACGTAGCCAGCCTCGCGCGAAGCCAGGTATGCCACCGCGTGTGCGATGTCCGCAGGCTTGCCCATATGACCCAGCGGGATCTGCGCATTGAGCGCTTTTTGCTGGTCTTCGGGCAGCACGGAGGTCATGTCGGTCTCGATGAAACCGGGTGCCACGCAGTTCACGGTGATGTTGCGGCTGCCCAGTTCACGGGCCAGTGCACGCGTCATACCCGCCACACCCGCCTTGGCCGCAGCATAGTTGGCCTGCCCCGGATTGCCCGACGCACCCACCACGCTGGTGATGCTGATGATGCGCCCAAAGCGCTGCTTCATCATCGGGCGAATAGCGGCACGGCTTGTGCGGAATACGGCCTTGAGATTGGTGTCCAGCACCGCATCCCAGTCATCGTCCTTCATGCGCATGGCCAAGGTGTCGCGCGTGATACCGGCGTTGTTCACCAGCACATGCAGACCACCCTGTTGCTTGACGATGCCGTCCATCAAGGCCTCGACCGCAGCCACATCGTTCACGTTCAGATTGGCACCCCGGCAGCCAGGGTAAGCCGACAGCGCCTGGCTGATGCGCGCAGCGCCTTCATCCGTGGTGGCCGTACCCACCACCTGGTAGCCGCGCACCGCCAATTCCAGTGCAATGGCCGCGCCAATGCCGCGCGATGCGCCGGTCACCAGCGCCACTTGCGCCGCTGTCTGGGTCGATTCCGTCATGCCAACAACTCCCGGGTTTCGGCCAGCGTGGCCGAGTCAAACAATGCAGCACCGACCAGTTCGGGGTCGATGCGCTTGGTGAGGCCTGCCAGCACCTTGCCGGGGCCACATTCAATGATGTGCGTGACACCACGGCCTTTCAGCGCATGCACGCATTCCACCCAGCGCACGGGGCCGAAGGCCTGGCGATAGAGCGCTTCGCGAATGGCGTCAGCGTCCTGCTGCACCGCCACGTCCACGTTATTGACCACCGGAATCTGGGGGGCAGCCAAGGCAACGCCTGCCAGCGCCATACGCAGCTTTTCAGCGGCCGGCTTCATCAGGCTGGAGTGGAAAGGCGCCGACACCGGCAGGGGCAATGCACGCTTGGCGCCCGCCGCCTTGAGCACTTCGCAGGCCTTGTCCACCGCCGCCTTGGTACCAGCGATCACGGTCTGAATCGGGTCGTTGAAATTGACAGCCTCCACCACTTCGGCCGTGCCCGGGCCGAACGAGGCCAATGCCTCGGCGCAACCGGCGATGACCTTGGAAGCCTCCATGCCCAGGATGGCGGCCATGGCTCCGGTCCCGACGGGCACCGCCTCTTGCATGGCCGCTGCGCGCAACCGCACGAGCGGAGCCGCCTGCGCCAGCGTCAGCACACCAGCCGCCACCAGGGCGGAGTATTCACCCAGCGAATGCCCGGCCACAGCCACTGGGGCTGCGCCACCTTCTGCACGCCACACCCGCCATGCCGCCACACCCGCGACCAGCATCACCGGCTGGGTGTTGGTGGTGAGAGCCAACGCTTCCTTGGGGCCTTCCTTGATCAGCAGGCCAACATCTTCGCCCAGGGCATCCGAGGCTTCCTTCAGGGTCTGAGCCACCACCGGGTGGTCACCCCAACCATCCAGCATACCCACCGATTGCGAGCCTTGCCCAGGAAAGACAAATGCAAAAGACTTCATGAAAAATCCAGAAATATGATGAAACTGGCCGGTAGCGCTAGTACCTATTGCGCTAGCAGCTACAACTTCAGGAGCACGGCACCCCAGGTGAAGCCGCCGCCCACGCCTTCGAGCAGCAGGGTTTCGCCTTTCTTGACCTGACCGGCACGCACCGCGTGGTCCAGAGCCAGAGGAATGGACGCCGCCGAGGTATTGCCGTGCTGGTCCACCGTGACCACCACCTTGTCCATGGACATCTTCAGTTTGCGGGCAGTGCCCTGCATGATGCGGATGTTGGCCTGGTGCGGGATCAGCCAGTCGATATCGGCTTCGGTCAGCCCGGCCTTGGCCAGGGCAGCATGGGCCGCCTTCTCCAGCACACCGACTGCCAGCTTGAAGACCGCCTGCCCGTCCATCTTGAGGACCGGGTCGCCAAGGATCTTGCCGCCAGACACATTGCCGGGCACACACAAAATATCAACATGCTTGCCGTCGGCGTGCAAGTCGCTCGACAGGATGCCCGGTGTGTCAGAGGCCTCCAGCACCACAGCGCCCGCGCCGTCTCCGAACAACACACAAGTAGTGCGGTCGTTGAAGTCCAGAATGCGGCTGAAAACTTCGGCGCCAATCACCAGGGCGCGGTTGGCAGCACCGGTCTGGATCATGGAATCCGCCACGGACAGGGCATAAACAAACCCGCTGCAGACCGCTTGCACGTCGAAAGCGGGGCAACCATTGGCGCCCAGCTTGTTCTGCAAGATACAGGCGACCGACGGGAACACCATGTCTGGCGTGGATGTGGCCACAATGATCAGATCGATGTCAGTAGGCTGCAGATTGGCAGCCTGCAAGGCATTGCGCGCAGCCTCCAGACCGAGGTCGCTGGCCGTGACATCCGGCGCAGCAAAGTGGCGCGCCCGAATGCCGGTGCGCTCCACAATCCATTCATCCGAGGTTTCGATGCCGCGCTGGGCCAGTTCTGCGACCAGATCGGCGTTGGTCAACCGGCGTGGGGGCAGGTAGCTGCCGGTGCCGGTAATGCGGGAATAACGTCTCATTATTGTGCGGTCGCCGCAACGCCAGGCTGGGGCTGGGCATCTGCAGGCGCCAGCAGGGGCGCCGCATGCGCAATCCGGGTCCGGACACGGTCGAGCAGGTTGTTGCGGGCTGCATCATACGCCCGGTTCAACGCCTGCTCGAAAGCCATGGCGTCTGCCGATCCGTGGCTCTTGAACACCAGCCCGCGCAGGCCCAGCAGCGCCGCACCGTTGTAACGACGATAATCCATGCGCTTCATCAACGCTTTTAGAATCGGATAAGCGACGATGGCAGCCATTTTGGTAAAAATGTGGCGCGAAAACTCGGTTTTGAGCGCCCCGATGATCATCGAGGCTACCCCTTCGCTGGCCTTGAGGGCCACATTGCCCACGAAACCGTCACAGACCACGATATCCACCGTGCCCTTGAAGATATCGTTGCCCTCGACATTGCCATAGAAGTTCAAATCACCGGAATTGGCCGCAGATCGCAGCAATTCACCCGCTTTTTTGATCACTTCACTGCCCTTGATGACTTCTTCCCCAATGTTCAGCAGGCCCACCGTGGGCTCACCCCCCTCTTGAAGAACCGACACCAGGGCAGAGCCCATCACGGCAAACTGAAGCAGATGTTCGGCCGAGCAATCGACATTAGCGCCCAGATCCAGGACGGTTGTGGCCCCGCCCGTGGCGTTGGGCATCTGGGTGGCGATGGCGGGCCGGTCGATGCCGTCCAGCGTCTTGAGAAGGTACCGGGCAATGGCCATCAGGGCCCCGGTATTGCCGGCAGACACCGCCGCCGATGCAGCGCCGTCCTTGACCTGCTGGATGGCAACCCGCATCGAAGAATCCTTCTTCTTGCGCAAAGCCACCTCCACCGGATCGTCCATGGCCACCACTTCGGTAGCTGGCACGATGGTGGCTCGGTCGTGGGAAAACGATTGCAGGCTATCCGCCAGGCCAACTAGCAGCAGGCGGGCGTCAGGGTGGTGGTCGAGAAACTGGCGGCACGCCGCGAGCGTGACGCGGGGGCCGTGGTCGCCCCCCATGCAGTCAACAGCCAGTGTGATCATGGGCGACTTGTCCGGTCGGCCCGAAGGGCCGAGAAATGAATACGACGGTCAAAACAAAGGCCCGCGCTACAGGGTGTGTAGCAACGGGCCTTTGGATGGAGTGAAGGTCAGGCTTCAGACTTGTTCTTCAGCACCTGACGGCCACGGTAGAAACCGTTGGGGCTGATGTGGTGACGCAGGTGCGTTTCACCGGTAGTGGGTTCCACGGCAATGCCTGGCACATTCAGGGCATTGTGCGAGCGGTGCATACCGCGCTTGGAAGGGGACTTTTTGTTTTGCTGAACGGCCATGATGGCTCCTGATCTGGAATAGGTTGGTAAAAACGCGATCAGCCCAAAAAGACACGATGGGGTTCGCGTGAAGCCCACGATTATAACCCAAATGCTTTTTGGGCCTGCCAATCAGTCTTTGGCATCCTTGCGCAAAGCGGCCAAGGCAGCGAAAGGATTGGGTTTTTCGGCATTGGCTTCTTCAAAATCGTCGTCGGAAGACGCCAGAGGCACCGAGGTCGGGCACTCGTCATGTTTGGGCACCACGGGCAAGGCCATCAGCAACTCATCTTCGATGAGTTCGTGCAAATCAAACTCGCGGCTCAGGGCCAGCAGGTCTTCTTCGCTCTCATCGTCCAGGGCCTCGGCCGTGGCTTCATCGGCCACGAAGCGGAATTCCCGATCCACCTCCAGCGGGACGTCTACCGGCGTCAGGCAGCGCTGGCACTCCATAGGGAAGCTGGCGCGTACCTTGATGTGCAACCAGACCTGCCCCATTCCGCCCAGCGCAGTGCGTATTTCACCCGTCGCCTCCCAGTCCACCAACAGGTCCGGGTGCAGGCCCTTGGCCTCTTGCGCCAGGCGTTCGTACTTCAACAGCGAGTCGTGGCCCGCCAGCCGACCGCCCGCCTGTGCAAAGGCTTTCACGTCGAGGCGCTGTGCGGAGAATTCCTTGGTCATGGCGGCAGTGTAAGAGAATCGGCGCATGCATCAATCCCCCTCCTCCCAACGCCCTCTGGTATTGGGCTCGACCTCGCGTTACCGGCGCGAATTGCTGGAACGTCTGAACCTGCCTTTCGAAGTGACCGCCCCCCATGTCGATGAGACCCCCCTGCCCAGCGAGGCGCCCCGCGCCCTGGCCTTGCGCCTGGCGCTGGCCAAGGCGCAGGCCGTGGCACGGCAGCACCCCGAAGCGGTGGTGATCGGGTCCGACCAGGTGGCCGACCTGGCCGGGGAGCCGCTGGGCAAACCGGGCCAGCACGAGCGCGCCGTGCAGCAGTTGCGTCAGATGCGCGGCCAGACGGTAGTGTTCCAGACCGCGCTGGCCGTGGTGTGCGCCGCCACCGGCTTTGAGCAGGTGGACCTCGCCCCCGTAGAGGTGAAGTTCCGCGACCTGTCGGACGAAGAAATCGAACGTTACCTGCGCGCCGAACAGCCCTACGACTGCGCGGGCAGCGCCAAGAGCGAAGGCCTGGGCATTGCACTGCTGGACGCCATCCACAGCGATGACCCCACGGCGCTCATCGGGCTGCCACTGATCCGCACATGCCGCATGCTGCGCGCAGCAGGGCTGGTGCTGCCATGAGCGTCAAATCCGGCGCGCTGTATCTTGTGCCTGCCCCCCTGGATTTTGGCTGCGACACCCAGGCCCCGCTGCAGGACGCCCTGCCCTCGGCCACCCTGCAAACGGCCTCCCGCCTGACCCACTGGGTGTGCGAAAACGCGAAGAGCACACGGGCGTACCTCAAGCGGATTGACGCGCTGTACCCCCTGGCACTGTCTCTGCAGCAACAGCAGATCACCGAGTTGCCGCGCGAAGTACACAAGAAAGGCGACCACGGCGACAAGGGCTCGGCCCCGTTCGACGCCCGCCCGCTGCTGGCTGCAGCACTGAACGGGCACGATGTCGGACTGGTCAGCGAAGCGGGCATGCCCGCCGTGGCCGACCCCGGCTCGTCGGTGGTGCGGGCTGCGCACGACCTGGGCCTGCGCGTGGTGCCACTGGTCGGGCCGGTGTCGCTGCTGCTGGCGCTGGCGGCCAGTGGCCTCAACGGGCAAAACTTCGCCTTTGTCGGCTACCTGCCGCAAGACGGGCAAGAGCGCACACAGCGCATCAAGGAGCTGGAGGGCCTGGCGCTGCGCACGGGCCAGACCCAGCTGTTCATCGAGACCCCGTACCGCAACCCTGCCCTGTGGCAGGCCCTGGTGCAGACCCTGCAGCCGCACACCCGGCTGGCACTGGCCAGCGGCCTGACCCTGCCCGATGCGCGGGTGCAAAGCCAGCTGGTGCGCCAGTGGAAGCAGCAGCCCGCGCCACCGGACAACCGCACACCCGTGGTGTTTGCGCTGGGGCGCTGAGACAGGCACGAGGCGGCACGGGATGCGCGTGGCGCCTGAAATGCTACATATTCAGGAGCATTTCAAGCATATTCCACTAGCGCGTTCGCCCAAAAACACCTCAAAACGCTGCAGAACGGCCTCGCACAGGCGCCAGATGCAGCGCACAACTAGGGCCCACAAAAAAGCCCCGGGCAGAAACCTCTGCCGGGGCTTTAGATACACATCGCCAGTCAATTCAAGGGCTTGCGGATGATCAAGCTCCCCGACCGACTTCCAGGCGAATGTCAGCGCAGCTGCGGCCCCGATACAGCCAGCGATTTGACCGCGCCCATGCCCACGGCAGCGCCAAAGCGCTTGGCCAAGCGCTCGGCCACGTTGTCGCGGCGGGTGTAGTCGATGATGTCTTCGGCCTTGACCACTTCGCGCGCCACGTAGTCGAGGTTGCCCAGCTTGTCCGCCAGCCCCATTTCCACGGCCTGCTGGCCCGTCCAGAACAAGCCACTGAAGGTGTCGGGCGTGGTCTTGAGGCGGTCGCCCCGGCCAGCCTTAACCACGGCGATGAATTGCTGGTGGATCTGGTCCAGCATGGTCTGCGCGTAGGCGCGCTGCTTTTCGGTCTGCGGGCTGAAGGGGTCGAGAAAGCCTTTGTTTTCACCGGCGGTGAGCAGGCGGCGTTCCACGCCCAGCTTTTCCATGGTGCCAGTGAAGCCGAAGCCATCCATCAGCACGCCGATGCTGCCCACGATGCTGGCCTTGTCCACGTAGATGTCGTCGGCAGCGGCGGCGATGTAGTAGGCGGCCGAGGCGCAGGTTTCTTCCACCACCGCGTAGATCGGTTTCTTGTGCTTGGCCTTCAGGCGCACGATCTCGTCGTTGATGATCCCGGCCTGCACCGGGCTGCCGCCAGGCGAGTTGATCAGCAGCACCAGGGCCTGCGAGCCCTCGTCTTCCAGCGCGCTGCGCATGGCGGCCACCACAAACTCGGCGCTGGCCTCAGCGCCGCTGGCGATTTCGCCCTTGATGTCCACCACCGCGGTGTGCGGCGTGCTGGTGCTGGTGCTGGGCGACGCCTGGCGCAACGCGGCAAACGCAATCGCCGCCAGCAGGGCCAGCCAGGCCAGGCGGAAAAAGATCTTCCAGCGGCGGGCGCTGCGTTGCTCATTGAGAGCGGCAAAGGCCAGCTTTTCCAGCGTGGCACGTTCCCAGCCGGGTTCACGCGATGAGTCGCTCACAGGTGCTCCTGAATTTGTAGCTGCTTGCGCCCACAGATCGGGCGCGGAATTGGTTTTGGGGTCAAAGCCCGACGAACCGGGCTGTTGGGGGTCTGTCATGTCATGCGTCCTGGGAACTGCACCGCTGCAGCCCGCGCGCTGCGCCGGATGGAACCAGGCGACAGCACATCAGGGTAATTCATCTGGATTTTCTAGAACTCTACGGGCTGCAGGTTGTAGGCAGTATGCCAGTGCACCACGCCATCCCTCTCCGACAGGGCAATTTTCACCAGTCCACCCCGGCAGGGTCCGCCCGCGCACTGGCCGGTGTGGGGCAAATAAGCCGCGCCGTGGGTCGCGCACAACAGCCAGTGGCCCGTGTCGTCAAAAAAACGGTCGGGCTGGTAGTCCATCTCCATCGCCACATGGGTACAGCGGTTGAGGTAAGCGTGTGGCAGGCCCTGGTAGCGGATTGCAAAGGCCCGGCAGGTCTGGCCCGCGTACACGACATCAAACGGCACGGCACGGCCGCCATCGACGAGGTCGGCGCTGTTGCACAAAGCGAAGGACTGCTCGGGCGACTTGTTCATGGCTTGCTCCGCTTCACGGCCCAGCGTCAGGCGTTGTTCAGCAGCCAGTCGTGCAGCTCGCGCACCGAATGGACCACCGCCAGCGGCTGGAGCGCATGGAAGGCGTCGGGTTCATGGGCACCATAGCTCACCCCCACACTCGCGCAGCCCGCGTTGACGGCCATCTGCAGATCGTGCGTGGTGTCGCCAATCATCAAAAGGCGCTCGGGCGCCACGTCAAATTCGGCCATCAGCTCCTGCAGCATCAGCGGGTGGGGCTTGCCAGCGGTCTGGTCGGCGGTGCGGGAGCCGTCGAACACGCCTTTGAGTTGAACCGTGTGCAGCGCCTCGTCCAGCCCGCGCCGGCTTTTGCCGGTGGCGACGGCCAGCAGGTGGCCGCGCTCGCGCAGATCGTTCAGCAGAGGCAGCACGCCTTCAAACAGGCTCAGGTCGTCCTGGTGCTGGATGTAGTGAAAGCGGTAGCGGTTGCCCAGTTCGGTGTACTTCTCGGGCGGCACATCGGGCGCCGCATGGGCCAGCGCCTGCATCAGGCCCATGCCGATCACGTAGGCAGCCTCCTTGTCGGTGGGCACGGTGCCGCCCACGTCGCGCACCGCCGCCTGGATGCAGCGCACGATGATGGCGGTGGAATCGAACAGCGTGCCGTCCCAGTCAAAGGCGATGAGATCGAAACGGCGCGGACGGAAGTTTTTGGCAGACATGAGAGCAGGTTTTCTCGCGCAGGATCGTCAGGCGGTGGGCACAAAATCGGCCAGCTCGGGGGGCAGCTCGGCGATCAGCTGCACGCGCTCACCCGAGGCGGGGTGGTTGAACTGTAACCGCCACGCATGCAGAAACATGCGCTTCATCCCCTGCTTCTGCAGGCGTTTGTTGAGGTCGAAATCGCCGTATTTGTCGTCGCCTACGATGGCGTGTCCCTGACTGGCCAGGTGCACGCGGATCTGGTGGGTGCGGCCGGTCTTGATGGTCACCTCCAGCAGCGACATCGCGGGCAGGCCCTGCTCCGGCCGGGCCGCTGCTGTGCTGCGCACCTTGACCAGGGTGATGGAGCGCATGCCATCCGGGTCGTCTGCGGTGGTCACGCGCACGCGGCGTTCGCCGTCGGCTTGCAGGTATTTGTGCAGCGGCAGGTCGATGACCTTCTTATTGGCCGGCCAGGTGCCCGTGACCAGCGCCAGATAGGTTTTGCCCGTCTCGCGCTCGCGGAACTGGTCCTGCAGGTGAGTGAGCGCTGACCGCTTCTTGGCCACGAGCAGGATGCCGGAGGTCTCGCGGTCCAGCCGGTGCACCAGCTCCAGGAATTTGGAGGCAGGGCGCGCCTGGCGCAGCTGCTCGATCACTCCGAAGCTCACACCGCTGCCGCCGTGCACCGCCACGCCGGCCGGTTTGTCAATGGCGATCAGGTGCTCGTCTTCGAGCAGGATGGGAAATTCGCGTGCGGGCGCCGGGCGCTCGGCCTTTTCGGCGACCTTGTCTGAAATCCGGACAGGTGGCAGGCGCACGATGTCACCCGCCTCGACGCGGGTGTCGGCGCTCACGCGGCCTTTGTTGATGCGCACCTCGCCGCTGCGGATGATGCGGTAGACGTGCGTTTTTGGCACACCTTTCAGGTGGCGTATCAAAAAGTTATCGAGCCGCTGGCCGGCGGAGTCAGCATCCACTTCCACCAGGCGGGCTGCGGGAAGCCCCGCAGAAGCTGCGGGCGGTTTGGCCCCTATAATGTGTTTCACCTGCGCGTTGTTATGTAAGTGGTTGATTTGTCTGGAGTTTAGTCCACACAGCCCTTGCCCCTCACGCAGGCAGGTCGATGCCAGCGGGCGTCGTGCGCGCAGATTGCAGGCCAGATGCCTGTGGTGGCCCGCATGCCGTGCGGCGGGCTGACAGATTGAAACACTGATACGGAATCCCCCAGTTGGCAGATGTTCCCTACCCGGGCGCAGCCTGCCAGCGGATCAAAGCGAGCATGTGGTTGTTGATGAGCTGGATGGTGACCTTGTGGCGGTGGCTGATGCCCCCGGCTGCACGCTCCTATTCAGCTCTAGCGCCCAGCCAGCAAGCGCAATCAGCTACTTTTTTGCTAGCAAAACTGCGCTCCTACCACTCGCCCCCATCCACGCGCCCCTGCCTCACGATGCTGCGCTAGAGCGCGGCAGATCATTGGCATTCCCGGCAATTCCCTTCGTTTCGATGCGTCAGTCCAGGCATTCACAGCTCCTGTAGAGCTTGTTGTTAATGGTTTGGAACTGTGGGCGGCAGCCCGCGCAGCTTTCCCCGCTGAGAGGGATGTCTGCACCGCTGCTGTCCGCAACACACTGAAGGAATCGCATCATGAAGCGGATGCTCATCAACGCCACGCAGCCCGAAGAACGGCGCCTGGCCATCGTCGACGGACAAAAGCTCCTCGACTACGAAATCGAAATTGAAGGGCGCGAGCAGCGCAAGGGCAACATCTACAAGGCCGTCGTCACGCGCGTCGAGCCCTCGCTGGAAGCCTGCTTTGTCGATTACGGCGAAGACCGCCACGGCTTCCTGCCGTTCAAGGAAATCTCGCGCCAGTACTTCGCCCCCGGCGTGTCGCCCAGCCAAGCGCGCATCAACGAAGTCATCAAGGAAGGCCAGGAACTGCTGGTCCAGGTAGAAAAGGAAGAGCGCGGCAACAAGGGTGCAGCCCTGACCACCTTCATCTCGCTGGCAGGCCGCTACGTGGTGCTGATGCCCAACAACCCCCGTGGCGGTGGCGTGTCGCGCCGCATCGAGGGCGAGGACCGCGCCGAACTCAAGGAGGCGATGGACCAACTGGAGTACCCCAACGGCATGTCCATCATTGCGCGCACCGCTGGCATCGGCCGCACCGCGCCCGAACTGCAGTGGGACCTGAACTACCTGCTGAAATTGTGGAACGCCATCGACGGCGCTGCCAAGGGCGGCAAGGGCGCCTTCCTGATCTACCAGGAATCGAGCCTGGTGATCCGCGCCATCCGCGACTACTTCAACAACGACATCGGTGACATCCTCATCGATACCGACGACATCTACGAACAGGCGCAGCAGTTCATGGCGCACGTCATGCCCGAGCATGCCGCCCGCGTGAAGCGCTACCGCGACGACGCCGCCCTGTTCAGCCGCTTCCAGATCGAGCACCAGATCGAGTCGGCCTACGCCCGCACCGTGAGCCTGCCCTCGGGCGGCGCCATCGTGATCGACCACACGGAAGCGCTGGTGTCCGTGGACGTGAACTCGGCCCGCGCCATCAAGGGCGGCGACATCGAGGAAACTGCCACCCGCACCAATCTGGAAGCCGCCGACGAAGTGGCCCGCCAGATGCGCCTGCGCGACCTGGGCGGCCTTATCGTGATCGACTTCATCGACATGGAGGAGTCGAAGAACCGCCGCGAAGTGGAAAACCGCCTGCGCGATGCGCTGCGCCAGGACCGCGCCCGCGTGCAGTTCGGCACCATCAGCAAGTTCGGCCTCATGGAAATGAGCCGCCAGCGCCTGAAGCCCGCGCTGTCCGAAGGCTCGTCCATCCCCTGCCCCCGCTGCGGCGGCTCGGGCCATATCCGCGACACCGAATCGTCGGCGCTGCAGATCCTGCGCATCATTCAAGAAGAATCGATGAAGGACAACACCGCCGCCGTGCACTGCCAGGTGCCGGTGGAAGTGGCCTCGTTCCTGCTGAACGAAAAGCGCACCGAGATCGCCAAGATCGAACTCAAGCAGCGCGTGGCCGTGCTGATGGTGCCCAACAAGACGCTGGAAACCCCCAACTACCGCCTGGAACGCCTCAAGCACGATGACCCGCGCCTGGACCACATCGAAGCCAGCTACAAACTCGCCGAAGAAGTGGAAGATCCGACGTCTGTCACACGCCGCTCGCAGGAGCCCACCAACAAGCAGACCCCGGTGATCAAGGGCGTGCTGCCTGACGCACCCGCCCCCGTGGCCGAACCCCGCCCCGAAGGCGCGGCGCGCCCACCCCGTGGCGGCCAGCGCCCCGCAGCCCATGCAGCCCCTGCACCTGCCCCCGTGGCCGCTCCGGCGCCAGTCGCCCCCGCGCCGCAGGAACAAGGCTTCTTCGCCTGGCTCAAGAGCCTGTTCGGCTTTGGCAGCGCCCCCGCAGCCCCCGCCCCGGTGGCAACGGCTGCGCCAGCCGCCACACCGGCCGCGGCTGAAACCACCGGCCGTGGCGAACCCCGCCGCGAAGGCCGCAATGGCGAAAGCCGTGGCCGCCGTGGAGGTCGTGATGGCAACCGCGACGGTCAGCGCGAAGGCGCACCGCGTGACGGCAATCGCGAAGGCAGCAACGGCGAAAGCCGTGGCCGCCGTGGTGAACGCCCGGCCGAAGGCCGCGCACCCCGCGACGCAGAGCGCCGCCCCGAGGGCGAAGGCCGTGACGGTGGCCGCAACGGACGCGGCGAAGGCCGTGAAGGGGGCCGTGGCCGCCGCGACAGCGAGCCACGCAACCTGAACGCTGGCACGAACGGTGACAACGCCAACGCCGCAACCGCTCAGGTGGAAGGCCCCAACGCTGGCAACACCGGTGGTGCAGAAGGCCAACCCGCCCAGCAACCCCGTGGCGAACGCGGCCCGCGCCGCGAACGCGGTGATCGCGGTGGCAACCGTGGCGAGCGTGGTGAACGCGCTCCCCGTGCGGTCGAGGCCCAGGAGGCAGCAGCCCCAGCCGCTGCTGGCGACTTTGCCGATACCGCGCCCCTGGCCTCGCTGCCAGACCTGGACCTGAGTGGCAATGACGCACCCGCGAATGGCAATGGCAATGGCAATGGCAATGGCAATGGCGCCAGCGAAGAGCAACGCCGCGAGCGCCGCTCCCGCGACCGCTACGGCCGTGACCGCCGCGAACGTGGCGAGCGTGGCCCACGCGACGCCAACGGCAACGCTGAAGCCGCAGCACCCGCCATGCTGGACTTCGACCCCACCCAGGCAGAGCCTGCCCCGGCACAGGACGAAGCGCCACGCCGCAGCTACTTCAGCAACAACACGCCCGCCGCAGAGCCTGTGGCACCGGTGGCCGCAGCGCCAGTCGCAGCGGCTACTGAACCTATAGCTGTTCCAGCGCCTGCCGCCCCCGTGGCCGCCACGGCTCCGGTAGCGGCACCCGCTCCGGCAGCTGCAGCACCAGCGCCTGCAGCGCCTGCCAAGGGCCTGCCCCGCGTCCAAGCGTTCACGCTGCCCATCGATGAACTGCAGCAAGTCGCTGCTGCATCGGGCCTGCAGTGGGTGAACTCTGACGCGGACAAGATTGCGGCGGTGCAGGCCGCCATCGCTGCCGAGCCCAAGCCCATCCGCGTGCCCCGCGAGCGCCCCCCAGCGGTGGTGCTGGACGAAGGCCCGCTGGTGCTGGTGGAAACCCGCCGCGACCTGTCGGCCATGGCGCTGCCGTTTGAGCAGCCCCCCGCAGCCTGAGGCGCTGCAATAGCTGCCGCCCCAGGGCTGTAGCCATCACCCAGAAGGCGGCTCAGGCCGCCTTCTTTTTTTGGGGCCGCCGAGTGTGCACGGCCCTTGGCGCCAATACCCGCAAGCGGCCGGAGGCAGCCTGTCAGCAGGTACCATTTCGGGTCGCTGGTGCCGCAGCGCAGCCCGCTGCCCGCACCGTCCAGGCCCCGCCCCAAGCCGCACACCCGAGATCCACGGACCCTTCGCCCCATGCTGTTCCTGCTGTCTCCCGCCAAATCGCTCGACTACGAGACGCCCGTTCCCGAAGGCCTGCCCCACACCACGCCGCAGTTTGTGCCGCAGTCCACGGCCCTCATCGAGGTGCTGCGCGAGCAGTCGCCGCAGCAGATTGCGTCGCTGATGGAGTTGAGCGACGCGCTCGCGGCCCTGAACGTGGCGCGCTACCAGGCCTGGCGCCCCCGCTTCACCGCCCACAACTCGCGCCAGGCGGTGCTGGCCTTCAATGGTGACGTGTACGATGGGCTGCAGGCCCGCAGCCTCAGCGCTGACGACCTGGACTGGGCCCAGAGCCATGTCGCCATCCTGAGCGGCCTGTACGGCGTGCTGCGGCCGTTGGACCGCATGCAGCCCTACCGCCTGGAGATGGGCACGCGCCTGGCCACCGACGTGGGCAGCAACCTATACCAGTTCTGGGGCCGCCAGATTGCCGAGCACCTCAACACCCGGCTGCGCGCGGACACCACGCCGGTGGTGGTCAACCTCGCCTCGCAGGAATACTTCAAGGCCGTGGACCGCAAGGTGCTCAAGGCGCGCGTGATCGAATGCGTGTTCGAGGACTGGAAGGGCGGCAACTACAAGATCATCAGCTTCTTTGCCAAACGCGCACGCGGCCTGATGGCGCGCTATGCCATCACCCACCGCCTTGCCACACCCCACCAGCTCGAAGGCTTCGATCTGGACGGCTATGCCTTTGCCCCGGCCTCCTCCACGCCCGAGCGCCTGGTCTTCCGGCGCAAGGCCCCTCCGGCCTTATAAACACCCCTTCCCCCCTGCTCTTTCTTGTTGAAGGACCGCCATGACATTGCGTTCTGACCAGCACCCGGACGGCACGACCACCAGCACCCAGCGCGCCAGCGCAGCGCGGCAGGCCATCACGCCCGAGCTGCGCCGCTGGATCATTGAGCAGGCGCAGGCGGGCTACGCCGCGCCTGTGGTGCTGCAATCCATGCGCGACGCAGGGTGGGACGAGGACGTGGCCGCCGACGCGCTGGAGATCACGCTGCAGGAGCACCTGAACGACCTGGCCGTGCAGCAGGGCTTGCCCTCGGCCGTGCCGGTGCCCGAGCCCCGGCTGGATGGATCCCCCGCCCAGGTGGACTGCGGAGACCGCACCGTGAATGTGCTGCTGGCCATGGCGCAGCCGCGCATCGTGGTGTTTGGCAACCTGCTGTCGCCGGAGGAGTGTGATGCCCTGATCGCCGCCGCAGAGCCCCGCATGGCGCGCTCGCTCACCGTGGCCACCAAGACCGGCGGCGAAGAGATCAACGCCGACCGCACCAGCGACGGCATGTTCTTCCAGCGCGGTCAAAGCCCGTTGATCCAGCGCATTGAAGAGCGTATTGCGCGCCTGCTCCAGTGGCCCATCGAAAACGGCGAAGGCCTGCAGGTGCTGCATTACCGCCCGGGTGCCGAATACAAGCCCCACTACGACTACTTTGACCCCGCCGAGCCTGGCACGCCCAGCATCATCAAACGCGGCGGCCAGCGTGTGGGCACGCTGGTGATGTACCTGAACACGCCCGACAAAGGCGGCGGCACCACCTTCCCCGATGTGCACCTGGAGGTCGCGCCGCAGCGTGGCAACGCGGTGTTCTTCAGCTACGAGCGCCCGCACCCGTCCACCCGCACCCTGCATGGCGGCGCCCCGGTGATCGCCGGGGACAAATGGATCGCCACCAAATGGCTGCGCGAGCGGGAATTTCAGTAAAAACGCCGGTATGCGCTAGTCGAATATGCGCCAGCAGCTACAAAAACAGTAGCAAAACACGTCCCCCTTGGAACCCATACACCCGAAAGACCAGGCCATGAACACGCCAGAACAATCCCAGCTTGGCAAGGCTTCGGCCTATATCGACCAGTACGACGCGTCGCTGCTGTTCCCCATCCCGCGCGCGGGCAAGCGGGCCGAGATCGGCATCACCGGCGCGGCGCCCTTCTTCGGGGCCGACCTTTGGACGGCGTTCGAGCTGTCGTGGCTGAACCAGCGTGGCAAACCGCAGGTGGCGCTGGCGCACATCACGGTGCCCTGCGAGACGCCCAACATCGTCGAGAGCAAGTCCTTCAAGCTGTATCTCAACAGCTTCAACAACACGCGTTTTGCCGATTCGGCCGAGGTGCAGGCCCGCATCCGCACCGACATCAGCGAGGCCGTGTGGCGCGGCGCCGAGCACCCCGCCACCGTGGGGGTGAAGCTCATCGCGCCGGAGCTGTTCGACCAGGAGCCCGTACACGAGCTGGACGGCCTGAGCCTGGACCGGCTGGACGTGGAATGCACGCGCTACCAGCCCGCGCCCGACCTGCTGACGGCCACATTCAACGAAGCGCCCGTGACCGAGACCCTGACCAGCAACCTGCTCAAGAGCAACTGCCTGGTGACCGGCCAGCCCGACTGGGGCAGCGTGCAGATCAGCTACAGCGGCCCGCAGATCAACCAGGAAGGCCTGCTGCAGTACCTGGTGAGCTTTCGCAACCACAACGAATTCCACGAGCAGTGCGTGGAGCGCATCTTCATGGACGTGTGGACGCGCTGCAAACCCATCAAGCTCACGGTGTATGCGCGCTACACGCGCCGGGGCGGGCTGGACATCAACCCCCTGCGCACCAGCCACCCGCAAGCTCTGCCGCGCAACGTGCGCACGGCGCGGCAGTAGGCCTGACCGACCTCGTCAACCGACCGCGTCCGTCAGTTGCGCGCGTCAATCCAGTCGCACCGCAGGGTATGGCGCAGGTGCGCGCGGGTGCGCCAGGCAACGTACTGGCTGGGGACAAAAATGCCGATCAGGCAGACCGGCGCGGCGCAGGGCTCGCCAAAAGCGCAGATGGGAAACCAGCCCACCCAGCCCAGCATCCAGACCGTCAGCACCAGGTCCCACAGGTGGTATTCGAGCGGGTGGTCGGCCTTGTGTGCCACATGCCACTGCTTGATGCGCTGCAGCTCGTCGAGGGTCATGGTGATCTCCCGGAAAACGGGAAAATCACTGTAAGTTACGAGTAAGAATTCGTCAAGGTACGAATGGCTGCGGGCGGCTCGTTGCGGCGCCGCTCACCCCAGCCGGAACACGTCCACCGAGCGGCCCAGCGACACCGCACTCTCCTTGAGGCCCTGGGCGGCGGCGGCCGACTCCTCCACCAGCGCGGCGTTCTGCTGCGTCACGGTGTCAAGCTGGGTCACGGCCTCGTTGACCTGGGCAATGCCCTGCGACTGCTCCTTGGTGGCGCTGCTGATCTGCTGGACCAGCGTGCTCACGCGTTCCACCGCATGGACCACGCCTTCGATGGTGGTGCCGGCATGGTCCATCTGCTGCGCGCCGCTGGCGATCTGGTTCACCGTGACGCCAATCAGGCCGCTGATCTCCTTGGCCGAGCTGGCACTGCGCTGCGCCAGTGCCCGCACCTCGCCCGCCACCACCGCAAAGCCCCTGCCCTGCTCGCCAGCCCGCGCGGCTTCCACAGCGGCGTTGAGCGCCAGCAGGTTGGTCTGGAAGGCAATGCCCTCGATCACGCCCACGATCTCGCTGATCTTGGTGGACGAAAGCTTCATCTGCTGCATGGCCGCCCCCACCTCCTGCACCGCCTGGCCACCGCGCGTGGCGATGTCGCTGCTCTGTGCGCTCTCGTGCGACACCTTGGCGGCTGTCTCCGACGTCTGCAGCACCGTGCTGGCCAGTTGCTCCATGGCCGCGGCGGTTTCTTCCAGGCTGCTGGCCTGCGACTCGGTACGGGCCGACAGGTCCATGCCGCCGCGCGCGATTTCGTCGGCCGATTCGATGAAGTTGCGCACCTCGGTGCGCACGTCGCCCACCACGGCGCGCAGGTTGACCTGGGTCTGTTGCAAGCGCTGCATCAGCGCACCCAGGGGTTGGGGGTAGTCGGTGCCCACCGACGTGGCAAGGTTGCAGGCCGAGATGTCGGATGCGAAGCGGGTGGCGTCGTGCACCCCTTGCAGCACGGTGGCCTGAAAGCGCCACAGCGTCCACCCCGCCCCCAGCACCAGCAGCGCCAGGCGGGCCACCCAGGCGGTAGTGCCCTGCAGCCCCATCACATCGGGCAACAAGGCCAGCAGCACCATCACCGCCAGCAACAGCGCCATGCGGGGCAGCAACGCCATCTGCGCCAGGCGCTGCTGCCAGCCGCGAACCCCGGGATAGCGCACGTTGCCCGAGTCCAGGTAAAAGCTGCTCGCGCCCGATGCCGCCTCATTGCGCATCTGCGCATACAGGGCTTCGGCGGCAGAAATTTCTGCCGCGCTGGGCTTGGTGCGCACCGACATGTAGGCGCGTGGCTTGCCGCCTTCCATGATGGGAGTGACGTTGGCGCGCACCCAGTAGTGGTCGCCGTTCTTGCGCCGGTTTTTCACCAGACCTGTCCAGGGCTCGCCCCGGCCAATGGTGCGCCACATGTCCTTGTAGGCCTCGGGCGGCATGTCCGGGTGGCGAATGATGTTGTGCGGCTGACCGATGAGTTCGTCGTAGCTGTAGCCACTGACGCGCACAAACGCCGGGTTGCAGTGCGTGATCTCGCCCTTGGTGTTGGTGCTGGACACCAGCAGCTCATCACCGGGGTAGTCAAAATTCTGCTGGGTCACTGGCAGGTTGATGCGCATTCGAGGCTCCTGGAAGGCCTGCGGCAGGGGCAGGCAGCGCGGTGTTTTGTTAGACGTTCGTGTAACCGCTTGATACGAATCAAGTCTAACTGCTCACTCCCCCGATTTGCCCCCAAAAGGTGCCGAGTGAAGGATGGCCTGCACAACCCTCCCGAGGCGCACACACCCCAGCCCTACTCCTGTGGCGTCAAAAGAGCTGCCCCGTGTCCCTGTCCACACCCGCCTGCGGCCTGCGCCGGCTGCTCGCAGCTGCGGCACGGGTCTGCGGATCGGGCTCGGGCTCCTCGCCGCGCCGCACCAGCGTGCTGGCCCGCACGCCCAGCAGTCGCAGGCGCTTATCCAGCGGCACGCGCTTGAGGCACTGCCCGGCCAGCTGCCGGATGGTGGCTCCGTCGGCCGTGTAGCTGTTAGCCGTGTGGTCGCGCGTCGCGATCTTGAAGTCGTCGTAGCGCAGCTTGATGCCGATGGTGCGCGCCACATAGCCCTTGCGCTGCAGGTCCTCGGCCACGCGCATGCACAGGTCGGTAAAGATCGCGCCCAGCTCGGCCCGGTCGCGCACCGCGTGCAGGTCGCGGTCAAAGGTGGTCTCGCGGCTCATGCTCACGGGCTCGCTCTCGGTCACCACCGGGCTGTCATCGCGGCCCCAGGCCACGCGGTGCATCCAGGCGCCGGTGGACTTGCCAAAGTGGCCCATCAGCCATTGCTCATCCTGCGCGGCCAGCTGCCCGATGGTCTCGATGCCCAGCCGCGCCAGCTTCTCGCCCGCCTTGGGGCCGATGCCGTTGATCTTGCGCACATTCAGGGGCCAGATCTTGCTCTGCAGGTCTTCCTCGTAAACGATGGAGATGCCGTTGGGCTTGTTGAACTCGCTGGCCATCTTGGCCAGCAGCCGGTTGGGAGCCACGCCAATGGAGCAGGTCAGCCCGGTCCGTTCAAAGATGCTTTTCTGAATGAGCCGCGCCAGCACCCGCCCGCCTTCGCGCTGGCCTCCCGGCACGTCGGTGAAGTCGATGTAGACCTCGTCCACGCCCCGGTCCTGCATCACCGGCGCGATCTCGGTGATGGTGCTTTTGAACAGGCGCGAAAAGCGTCGCACCTCGTCAAAATCCACCGGCAGCACGATGGCCTGCGGGCACAGCTTGGCCGCTTTCATCATGCCCATGGCCGAACCCACGCCAAACTGCCGCGCCGGGTAGGTGGCCGTGGTGATCACGCCCCGGCCCACATAGTCCTTGAGCAGCGGAAAGTCCTCCACCGGGATGAAGCGCCGCTCGCGCTCTGCGGTGCCGTCCGGGCCGCGCAGCAGCAGCTCGTCCACCTTGCGCCTGCCGCCGCCAATCACCACGGGCAGGCCCTTGAGCTGCGGGTAGCGCAGCAGCTCGACGGACGCAAAAAAAGCGTCCATGTCCAGGTGCGCGATGCGGCGCCGCTTGCCGGAAGGGGCAGCCTGCGCAGGGGGGTAGGTCTCAGAAGAATCGAACTCGGTGGCGGTCACACCCGATATTGTGCGGGGCGGCGCCGTCCCTGCGCAGGCGGTGCACTAGCGATTACGCCGCGCGCTACGCTCCCCTACCGCTATGGCCCCCAGCATCAGCACCACACCTGCCATTTGCCAACCGCCCAAGGTGTGCTGAAAGTACACCCAGTCCACCACGATGGCGACCGTCGGGTAGGCAAACTGCAGCACCGCCACCCGGGCCGTCGCGAGCCGGGCCATGCCTGCGTACATCAGGGTGTACGCCAGGCCCGTGTGGATCAGCCCCAGCCCGGCCAGCCATGCCCATGGGGCGCCCCAGGCGGGCCAGCCTTGTCCCAAGGGGGCCACCCACAGCACGGCCGCACCCAGCGCGCATTGCCACCACGCCAGCGCGCCCACCGGCAGCGCCCCCAGGCGCTTGGCAACCACGGTAACGGTGGCCGTGCACAGCGCACCGACCAGGCAGAGGCCCACGCCCACCCAGTAGCCAGACGCATGCCCGGCGCCGGAGGAAGACAGCCCCCCAGCCACGCCCGTGGCCAGCACCAGCCCCACCATCGCGACCAGCACGGACACCACGCGCTGCCGGGGCACGGCTTCTTTGAGCCACCAGGCCCCCAGCAGCAACACCCACAGGGGCTGCACATGGAACAGCACCACCGCCACCCCGGTGGGCACTTGCTGGATCGCCGTGAAAAACAGCCACCAGCTCGCCAGCATCAGCCCGCTGAGCAGCAACACCCACGGCAAAGCCGCCCAGCCCACCCAGAGCGCCCGCCACAGCCCCGACCATGACCGGTGACGCCACGCCATCCACAACGTGAGACCCACGAGACCAAAAGCGCAGCGGAACCAGGTCACCGTCAATGGCGCCGCCTGCGCCTCGTGCACGAACACGCCGATGGTGCCCAGCAGCGCGTTGCCCAGCACAAAGGCGATCCAGCCATCCAGCCGGTGGGCAGACGACAGCCCACGCGCGCTGCTCGCATGGGAAGCGGACGCGGGAACCACGGGGACGGATATGCCTGAAACGGTAGAGGACGACTGCTGCATGCCCGCAGTGTGGCCGCCAGCCGCTGCAATCGAAAGCGCATAATTTACGCGTCAATCATTCGATCATCGAATACATCACCCCAGGGGCAATCCATGAGCTACCGTGACTTGCAACTCGACTGGCTTCAATGCCTGGTGGCGGTGGTGGATGCAGGCTCGCTCTCTGGCGCGGCGGCCGAGGTGCACCGGTCCCAGTCGGCGGTCAGCATGCAGCTCAAGAAGCTGGAAGACGCCGTAGGCCACCGACTGCTGGAGCGCGATGCCCGCAAGCAGCACCTCACGCCCGAGGGTGAAACCCTGCTGGGCTACGCCCGACGCATTCTGGAGCTGCATGCAGAAGCGCACGATGCCCTGAACGGCGACGCCCTCACAGGCCGGGTGCGGCTGGGGGTGCCGGATGACTATGCAGCGCGCTACCTCACGCCCGTGCTCAAACGCTTTGCGCCCCGGCACAGCGCGGTGGAGATTGAGCTGGACTGCGAGCAGTCCACCGCACTCATCCCGCGCGTGGCCAGTGGCGACCTGGACCTGGCGCTGATCTCGCGCGACCACGCACGCCGGGGCACGCTGCTGTTCCATGAGCCCATGGTGTGGGTGGGGTCTGCGCAGTTCGATTTGTGGAGGCGCGACCCGCTGCCGATTGCGGTGTACGAATCGGCCAGCCTGGCGCGGCGCGGCGCCATCCACGCACTGGCGCAGCAGGGGCGCCGCTACAAGGTGGTCTATCACAGCTCCAGCCTGGCCGGACAAATTGCGGCGGTGGAAAGCGGCCTGGCCGTGGCCGCCCTCACCCACTGCAGCGTGCCACCGCAGCTGCAGGTGCTCGGCACCGAACACGGCCTGGGGCCGCTGGCCCCCATGGAGGTCGCCGTCTACCGCAGCCGCGCATCGCGCGGCTCCAAGGCGGTGGACAGCCTGCAGAATCTGCTGGTGCAGACCCTGCGGCAATCCGGTGGCGCCCGCGTGACCGGCTGAACGCCTCAGCGCCTGCTTACGAAAAGGGAGCCTACTTTTTGGAGAGCGCCGCGCTGCGAATGCCCTGCAGCGTGCCCGTGGGCGTGATCGCCTCGGGGTCAATCAGGCAGTGCAGCACGCTGGGCAGGCCGCTGGCGCGCGCACGGGCAAGGGCAGGGGCAAATTCCTCCGTGCGCTCTACCCGCTCGCCATGGCCGCCAAAGGCCTGGGCGTAGGCCTTGAAGTCGGGGTTCTTGAGCTGCGTGGCGCTGATGCGGCCAGGGTACTCGCGCTCCTGGTGCATGCGGATGGTGCCGTACATGGCGTTGTCCAGCAGCACCACGATGATGGGCAGGCCGTATTGCACAGCCGTCGCGAACTCCTGGCCGTGCATCAGAAAGTCGCCGTCGCCCGCGAAGATCACCACCTCGCGCTGCGGCCAGAGACGCTTGCCGCCCACGCCTGCGGGCAGACCGTAGCCCATCGATCCGCTGGTGGGCGCGAGCTGGCTGGCGTAGGTGGTGAAGGGCCAGAAGCGGTGAATCCAGGTGGCAAAGTTGCCCGCCCCATTGCAAAAGATGGTGTCGGCTGGCAACACCTCTTTGAGGTGCTGCATCACCTGGCCCATCTGCAGGTTGCCGGGGATGCGGATGGGTGCCGTGTCGCTCCAGGCCAGGTACTCGGCATGGGCAGCTTCTGTGTGGGCCTTCCATGCCACGGCGGTCGTGGGGCGCACCGTATTGAGTGCCGCTGCAAACGCCGTGGGCGTGGCGTGAATGGCCTGTGTGGGGCGGTAGAGCTTGCCCAGTTCATCCGCATCGGCATGCACATGCACCAGGGGCTGCGCGGGGGTGGGAATGTCGAACAGCTCATAGCCTTGCGAGGGCACTTCCGACAAACGCCCGCCCACCACCAGCACCAGGTCGGACGCCTTGATGCGTGCCAGCAGCTTGGGGTTGACGCCCAGGCCCAAGTCACCGCCGTAGCAAGCATGCGTGGCCGGGAACAGCATCTGGCGGCGGAACGAGCAGTACACGGGAATGGACCACGCTTCGGCAAACGCGGTGAACTCGCGCACCGCCTGCTCGGACCAGCGGCTGCCACCCAAGATGGCCACGGGGTTCTTTGCGGCTTGCAGGCGCTGGGCCAGCTCAGCCATCTGCGCAGCGCCAGGATGCGTTTCTGTCACCTGGTAAGGCAGCGCATCGGCCACGGTGGCGGCCTCGGTCAGCATGTCCTCGGGCAGCGCCACCACCACGGGGCCAGGGCGGCCCGAAGTGGCAACGTGGAAGGCGCGCGAGATCAGCTCGGGCACACGGGCCGGGTCGTCAATCTGCACCACCCACTTGGCCATGGTGCCAAACACGGCGCTGTAGTCCAGCTCCTGAAACGCCTCGCGCCCCATGGCGTTGCGCGCCACCTGGCCCACGAAAAGGATCATGGGCGTGGAATCCTGGTGCGCGATGTGCACACCGGCCGACGCATTGGTGGCACCGGGCCCGCGTGTCACAAAGCAGATGCCGGGCTGGCCCGTGAGCTTGCCCTGCGCTTCGGCCATCATGGCCGCGCCGCCCTCCTGACGGCACACGGTCACGCCAATATCCGCGTCATGCAGCGCATCAAGCACAGCCAAGTAGCTTTCGCCAGGCACACAAAAGAGCTGCTTCACGCCATGGGTGATGAGCTGCTGCACCAGGATCTGGCCGCCGGTGCGCGGGGTGAGGGAGGTAGTATTCATATCAACGGTATCGGATCAGAAATTCAGAACAGGGCCTGGCAGGCGCGCTGGATGCGCGCGCAGGCCTCTTGCAAATCGGCGGTGGAGGCAGCGTACGAGATGCGAAAGTATGGCGCCAGCCCCAGCACCCCGCCGGGCACCACCGCGACATGGTGCTCGCGCAGCAGGTAGGCGCAAAAGTCGGCATCGGTGCGCAGCAACATGCCGCCGGGCGTGGTGCGGCCCAGCACGCCTTCGCAACTGGCAAAGGTGTAGAACGCGCCCTCAGGCACGCGGCAGCGCAGGCCGGGGGAGGCGTTGAGTGCGGCCACCACCAGATCGCGCCGGTCCTGGAACGCTTGGCAGCGCTCGCGCACCACATCTTGCGGCCCCGTGAGCGCCGCCACGGCTGCCGCCTGGCTGATGGACGAGGGGCACGACGTGGCCTGGCTCTGCACTACGGCCATGGCCGCAATCAGCGCCTTGGGGCCTGCGCCGTAGCCCAGGCGCCAGCCCGTCATGGCGTACGACTTGGAGACGCCGTTCACCGTCAGCGTGCGATCGCGCAGCGAGGGCAACACGGCGGCGGGCGTGGCAAACGCGCGGCCGTCGTACAGGATATGTTCGTAGATGTCGTCCGCCAGCAGCCACACCTGCGGGTGGCGCTCCACCACCTCCAGCACCGGGCGCAACTGCTCAGCGCTGTAGGCCGCGCCGCTGGGATTGGAGGGCGAGTTGATGAACACCCAGCGCGTGCGCGGCGTGATGGCCGCCTCCAGCTGCTCGGGCGTGATGCGAAAGCCGTTGGCCTCGGTGCAGGGCACGACCACGGGCACACCGCCCGCAATCAGCACCATGTCGGCGTAGGACGTCCAGTACGGCGCGGGCAGGATCACTTCATCGCCCGGATTCACCGACGCCATCAGGGCGTTGTAGAGGATCTGTTTGGCGCCTGCACCGGCGGTGATTTCGTTGAGCGCAAAGTCCAGCCCGTTGTCATGCTTGAACTTGTGCTGGATGGCGGCCTTGAGTTCGGCCGTGCCATCCAGCACCGTGTAGTGCGTCTCCCCCCGCGCCATGGCCTGCTGCGCGGCTTCCAGAATGTGGGCTGGCGTATCGAAGTCGGGCTCGCCCAGGCCCAGCACGATCACGGGCTGGCCCTGGCGCTTGAGCTGGTTGGCCTCTTGCGTCAGGCGCACGATTTCGGAGACGCATATGGCGCCCAGGCGGTCGGCCGCGCGGAAGGCCGTGGCGGGGATGGGAGCGTTCATTGCTGATAGGTTTCCAGGGGCTTGTCGTTGGGGGTGGCAAACAGCTGGCGCAGCGTAGTGCCCAGCGGCAGGTTCAGGCTCATGTTCTTGGGCGGGATGGGGTTCACAAACCACTTGGTGTAGATCTTTTCCATCTCGCCGGACTGCATCAGCTTGGTGAGCACGCCGTCCACAGCGGCCTTGAAGGTCGGGTCGTCCTTGCGGAACAGCAGTGCAATGGGCTCGGCGCCCAGCGGCTCGCCCACGATGCGGTAGGCCGAGGGGTCCTTGGAGTTGGCAATCATCCCGGCCAGCAGATTGTCGTCGAGCACAAAGGCATCGGCACGGCCGGTCTCCAGCAGCAAGAAGCTCTCGTGGTGGTCCTTGCCCAGCACGGTCTTGATGGGGGCGCCGCCCAGCGCGCGCTCTTGCTTGCGCAGCAGCTGCACGGCGGTGGTGCCGGTGGATGCCGCAATGGTGCGGCCTGCAAGCTGGCTGATGGACTTGAGGTCCGAATCCTTGCGCACCGCCATGCGCACTTCGCTCACATAGGTGGTCACCGCAAAGGCCACTTGCTGCTGGCGCGCGGTGTTGTTGGTGGTGGGACCGCAGCCAATGTCGAGCGTGCCGTTTTGCACCAGGGGCAGCGTGTTCTGCGCCGTCACCGCCATGTATTCGAGCTTGGCGTCGGGCGCGATTTCTTTCAGCACGCGTTCGCACAGCTCGACGTGGTAGCCCACGTATTTTTCATTCGCGCCCAGCGCGTAGGCCATGGGCGGCGAGGTTTCGCGCACGCCCAGCACCACCTTGCCGCTGGCCTTGATCTTCTCCAGCGTGGGCTGGGTGACCGTCTGCGCCAACGCGGGGGCCGTGGCCACACAGGCCAGAGCCAGGCCTGCGGCGAGCGCAGTGAAGGTCTTGCGGGAAATTGCCATGTCGTTGTCTCCTGGTGTTTTATCTTTGGCAGATTGAAAAAAGGCGAGGCTCAGATCACGTTCTTTTCGAGCAGCGGCGCGTTGCGCGCAATGCGTTCAATGGACAGCGGCGACAGGTCTAGGCTTTGGTAGCTGCCCGTGAGCAACAGCTCGGCCACGCCCCGGCCCACGGCAGGGCACTGCTGCAGGCCGTGGCCCGAAAAGCCGTTGGCAAACACCAGGTTGTCGCACGCCGGGTGCAGGCCCACGATGGCGTTGTGGTCGAAGGTGTTCATCTCGTAGTAGCCCGCCCAGGCACCCTGCATGCGCAGTGCCTCAAAGCCTGGGATGCGCTCGGCCAGGGTGGGCCAGATGTGGTGGTCAAACGCGTCGTACTCGGGCTCCAGCGGGGCAAAGTCGGCGTCGTTGTCGGCCTCAGGCGCAAAGCCGCAGATAAAACCTTTGCCCTCGGGCCGCAGCCAGATGCCGCTGGTGTCGATGAGCAGGGGGCAGCCCGGCAGCGCGGCGGGGCTGGCCAGGTTGAACACCGTGCGGCGCTTGCCCACCACGGGCAGATCGATGCCCGCCCAGCCTGCAATCGCTGCAGCCCAAGGGCCACCGGCATTCGCGGCATAGCGGCAGGGCAGCACGGTGCCGCTTTGCAGGCGCACCGCGTTCACGTGCAGCACGCCATCGCTACTCACCGTGTCCAGCCCCACGGCTTCATCAGCCACGTAGCGCACACCCTGGCTTTGCGCTTTTTTGCGCAAGGCCGTGAGCAGCAGGTAGCCATCGAACCAACCTTCGCCCGACAGGCCCAGCGAGCCCAACACCACATCCTGCAACGCCAGCCACGGAAAGCGCTCGGCCAGTTGCTGCGGACTCAGCAGCGCGACATCGGCGCCATGCTGCTTCTGCAGTGCATGGTTTTCGCGCAGCGTGGCCTCGCCTGCCTGCGTGGCCAGGTACAGATAGCCGCCTTCGTGCAGACCAATGTCGGGCACATCGCCATGGCACGCCAACAGCGTGCCGACGTTGCGCAAGAAGCCGATGCCAAACGCCGAGATCTGGATGTTGATGTCGGTAGAAAACTGCTGGCGGATCGAGCTGGCCGACAGCGCGGACGATGCACGCGCGTACGTCGGATCGCGCTCGACCACCACCACCTCGCAGCCCGGTTGCTGCAGCGTGAGGAAGTACGCAATGGCACTGCCGATGACACCACCGCCAATGATGACGATGGGGTGTGAAGCCTTAGCGATGGACATGAACGGGGCCAGCAGCGCGTGGCTTACACGTCAAACGTCACGCCCTGCGCCAGCGGCAAAGCGGTGGAGTAGTTGATGGTGTTCGTCGCCCGGCGCATGTAGGCCTTCCAGCTGTCCGATCCCGCCTCGCGGCCACCGCCGGTTTCCTTCTCGCCGCCAAACGCTCCGCCAATCTCGGCGCCGCTGGGGCCGATGTTGACATTCGCGATGCCACAGTCCGAACCGGCGGCTGACATGAACTGCTCGGCCTCGCGCACATTGAGCGTGAAGATGGACGACGACAGGCCCGCGCCCACGGCGTTGTTCATGGCAATGGCTTCGTCGATGCTGCTGTACCGCACCACGTACAGGATGGGCGCAAAGGTTTCGTGCAGCGCGGGGCCTTCGTGCTTTTGCAGCTCCACCAGCGCGGGGCGCACGTAGTATGCATCCGCCCCCCCCACGCCCTCCACACGGCCCCCGCCATGCACCGTGGCGCCCAGCGCGCGGCTTTGCTCCAGCGCCTTTTGCATGCCGTCAAAGGCCATGCGGTCGATCAGCGGGCCCACCAGCGTGCCAGCGGTGCGCGGGTCGCCCACCTGCACGTTGGCATACACCTTGGCAAGCTGGGGCACCAGCTGGTCGTAAATGCTCTCGTGCACAAACAGGCGGCGCAGCGTGGTGCAGCGCTGGCCCGCCGTGCCCATGGCGGCAAACGCAATGCCGCGCAGGGCCAGGTTCAGGTCGGCCGTGGGCGCCACGATGGCCGCGTTGTTGCCGCCCAGCTCCAGAATGCCGCGCGCAAAACGCGCTGCCAGGCGCGGGCCCACGGCGCGGCCCATGGCGGTGGAGCCCGTGGCCGACAGCACGGGCACGCGGGCGTCATCCACCAGCACCTCGCCAATGTCGCGCTGGCCCACGATCAGCTCCAGCAGGCCTTCGGGCGCGTCGCTGCCAAAGCGTGCAATGGCACGCTGTGCAATCGCGTGCGTGGCCAGGGCGGTGAGCGGGGTCTTTTCCGACGGTTTCCACACCACCGAGTCACCACACACCAGTGCCAGCGCGGCGTTCCACGACCACACGGCCACCGGGAAGTTGAAGGCCGAGATCACGCCGCACACGCCCAGCGGGTGCCAGGTTTCCATCATGCGGTGGCCGGGGCGCTCGGTGGCGATGGTCAGGCCGTACAGCTGGCGCGACAGGCCCACGGCAAAGTCGCAGATGTCGATCATCTCCTGCACCTCGCCCAGGCCTTCGGACGGGATCTTGCCCGCCTCGATGGTCACCAGCAGGCCCAAGTCGGCCTTGGCGGCACGCAGCTCTTCGCCCAGCAGGCGCACCAGCTCGCCCCGGCGCGGTGCGGGCACATTGCGCCACGCCAAAAAGGCCGCATGCGCGCGGCCGATGGCGGCCTTGGCATCGGCCGCGCTTTGTTGCGGCACCTGGGCCAGCACCTCGCCCGTGATGGGCGAACGCGCCGCCAGCGTGCCGCCGGTGTAGGCAGTGCGGGGCACGCCCAGGCGTTGCAGCAGTTGATCGACTTCAGACAAGAGCGGTGTGACAACAGGGGTGGCGGCAGGGGTGGCAGACATGGCGGCTCGCAAAGGTGAATGGAGACAGAGAGATGGCAACAGCGTGGAAGAACACACGCAATGAATGCGCCAATATCCGCCAATCGCGCCGTGCTGGATAGCAAAAAAATGGAACTACTTGATCACAAATCAGCATGAAGTGCCTGAAAATTGCAGAGCGGCCGACGCTTGATGTAGTAGCGCTACGCCCCAAAACCATGCACAACGAGACAGAGCCGCTCATTCCCCCTGCGCATGATTGCCCCCATTTGCCACCATGACCCTGCTGCGCCGCGCCTTCCTGCCCTCCACCGCCGACCTGCTGGCCTTTGAGGCGGCAGCACGCCACCAAAGCGTGTCGCGCGCAGCCGAGGAGCTGCACCTCACCCAAAGCGCGGTGTCGCGCCAGATCCGCCAGCTGGAAGAACAGATCGGCACCGCCCTCTTCCACCGCGTGCGCCAGCGTGTGGTGCTCACCGACGCGGGCCGCGTCTATGCGGCCGATGTGCAAAACGTGCTGCAGCAGCTGTCGGCCAGCACACAAAAAGCCATGGCGTTCTCCAGCACCGACGGCCTGCTCAACCTGGCCGTATTGCCCACGCTGGGCACGCGCTGGCTCATCCCGCGCCTGGGCGGCTTCATGGCGCTGCACCCCGAGGCTATGGTCAACTTCTCGGCCCGCACCGAGCCGTTTGACTTTGCGGGCACGCCGTTCGACGCTGCCATTCACTTCGGCACGCCGCACTGGGCGGGCGCCGTGTGCGAATACCTGATGCACGAAGAAACCGTGCCCGTGTGCAGCCCCACCTACAGCGACCGCCACCACATCCGCACCCCACAGGACCTGACGCGTGTGGTGCTGCTGCAGCAAAGCACCCGCCCCACCCAATGGGCCGAATGGTTTGAGCTGGTTGGCGCCCCCACCGCCCTGGCCCTGCGCGGCCCCCAGTCGGAGCACTTCGCCATGATTGCGCAAGCCGCCGTATCGCACCTGGGCGCGGCGCTGCTGCCGCGCTTCTTGATCGAGCAGGAGCTGGCGGCAGGCAGCCTGGTGGAGCTGTCAGACCAGGTTCTGACGAGCACCGATGCGTACTACCTGGTGTACCCCGAGGCGCGGGCACAGACGCCGCTGGTGAAGGCGTTCAGGGACTGGCTGGTAGGGGAGTGCGCAGGGCAGAGGCAGGGGTGAAACGCTCACCGCTGACGCAGAAGGGCACCCGTGCTCAAGCGCTTGAGGAGGTGCGCGGGGAGCATACGCGGCCCTAGGGAGCCTCTGCACGAATCAGCGCGCCGTGCGCATCAGCGGGCTCGGGCAGTCTGCGGCGTTGCAAATACTCGCAATAGCTACGGCTATTGCTGCGTTTTGCGCCTTGCAGCCCCTCCCGATCCGCTGCGCTCCCTTGCCGCTTCATTCGTGCAGAGGCTCCCTCGGTTGACCCCAGTGCTTGCCGAAGCCTGAACGCTAGTGAAAGAACTGCACCAGGTCAAAATTGTCAATAGACTTCGCAAGCTCCAAAGGAGAGATACCGTAGTTGTTCTCTTTGTTTCTGTCAGCCCCAGAGCGAAGCAACAACTTGATCAAATCGCCATTACCTTCGGAATGGAAAACAGCATCTGAAAGCGGTGTATTTCCATTGGCATCAGCAGAGTCGACGCTCGCTCCCGCCAATATCAAGGCCTCTGTGACGGCGTAGCTGTTGGACTGTGCAGCGAAGTACAGTGGGGTCAAGCCATTGTCATCCGACGCATTGGGGTCCGCACTGGCCAACAGAAGTTCTTTCACCTTCGACAAGTCAGCCTCCAGAGCCGCGTAGTGAAGTTCGGTTCGCCCCATGCGATCCACGCCCGAGCGTTCGTTCTTCTTCGGACTTTTGCGCGTCATTGCCTCTCCGTCACTTGCATTGCAGAACCATCGAGGATGGAAGGGGCCGTTCTGAAAACGCTGGACATCGATACCTCCTGGAAATGACTGACTAACTGGGTTTGCAGATGTGACGCGTTGCGCGAATGGTGAAGGCCAAGATCCCATGGCACCCCGGAAAATTCAACCCAGCGAACTATAGCGTTCGAAGAAGCAGGTAAGTGACCCTTATCTGCTTTGGAAATTGATGCGCTCCAAAGCGTCCAACCACGCGGCAAAACTCTGTGCCATGTCGAATTCGTTCAAGACACCGCCACCAGGGCCAGGGCACCATGCCGCGCCATGCAACTTGAATCCCTCGACACCCATCTCTGGCACGCCACCCACGCGTTCAAGGCCAACGGATTTCCCATCACCACGCGCATGACGGTGGTGCGGCTGTCAGGAGAGCAGCTTCTGGTCCACTCACCGATTCCAATGCCCTCAGGCAGTGCACTGCTGGAGCAGCTGCAGGCACTTGGCACGGTGGCTTTCATCGTGGCACCGAACAAGATGCACCACCTGTTTCTGACGCCTTGCGCCCAGACCTTCCCGAACGCCAGGGTGTATGGCCCCAAGGGCCTGGCTCAGAAGCGGCCGGACCTGGCAGCCAGGCTGCACGATCTGCCCTCAGGCGATGTGCACGAATGGCTTCCAGACCTGGAGCACCTGGCTTTTGAGGGCATTCCTGCAGGCAATGAATCGGTATGGTTCCACCGCCCTTCCGCCACGCTCATCGTGACAGACCTGCTGCAGTGGATGGCGGGTGACCTGGCTTGGTCCACGCGTGCCTATGCCACGCTGACCGGGGTGCGGCGCCAACTGGCGGTTCCGCTCACAGTGCGCGCGCTGGTGCGTGACCGTCGTGCCGCAGCCCGCAGTGCAGAACGCGTGCTGCGCTGGCCCTTTGAGCGTGTCGTGACGGCCCATAACCAGGTGGTGGACACAGATGCCTATGCGCAGGTCACACGGGCATTTGCGATGCTTTGAGAAGAACAACCGACCACACAAACACCCATCCACAGTGCCACTCCGAGCCCCACTGCCTATCACCCCATTCGCTCAGAGATGTCGGAGCAGACAGCCCAGTCCAGCACTCGCCAAAAGCCCCGCCAGCATCAAACTGCCAGGGCCCTCAGCGACATTTACGGCGCTTACGATTGCACAGATCAGCCAGTGGATGAAAAACGCCGTGACCCTGGACTGGGACAGCGTGAACGCGAACCGCCCCGCGTGGAATGCACGCTGGAACAAGACCATCGAGCGCTGACAGGACGTTGAGAGAGCGTTGAGAGAACGTGGCGAACGTGTGAGCGGGCTACACCTGCTCACACCGGCGGGCCGTTTGTGACAAATTTCACCGGCCCCGCTGTCCCCTGCGGTGGTGGGGTGTCACAAAACCCTGCTTCGACTTCAGAATCCGGCGCCTGGACACGCTGATCCTTTCAGCCAGTCCGCCCACATTCGAAGAAGAGGGATACCACCATGAAACGCTGGATCAAATGGACCGCTGGCAGCGCGCTGCTGCTGGGCGTGATCGTTGTCGCCACCGCCGCCAGCGGCCTGTACCTGGCCGAGCAAAAGCGCAACCGCTACATCGACATCAAACCCCGCCCCGTGGCCTACACCACCGATGCGCAGACCATCGAGCGCGGGCGCTATCTGTATGCATCGCGCGGCTGCACCGACTGCCACGGCGCACAGGGCACGGGCCGCGAGTTCGTCAACGATGGCAAGGGCACGCGCATCGTGGGGCCCAACATCACGCCCGCTGGCGTGGTGGCACGCTACCAGCCCGAGGACTGGAACAGCGTGATCCGCCATGGCGTCAAGCCCAACGGCCGCCCCGTGCTGGTCATGCCCAGCGAGGACTACAACCGCTTCACCAACGAAGACCTGAACGCCCTGGTCTCCTACGTACGCCAGTTCCCGCCGAAGGAAGGCGCGCAGGCCGTGATCGATCTCCCGCACCCTGCCTGGGTGTTGTATGGGCTGGGTGCGATTCCTGACGCGGCCTCGCGCATCGACCACCAGTTGGCGCCCTCGCGCCCCACCGCTGCCGGTGTGACGCTGGCCAACGGCCAATACGTGGCCAACATGTGCATCGGCTGCCATGGTGCCGACCTGTCGGGCGGCAAGATTCCAGGCGCACCACCCGACTGGCCTGCGGCCGCAGACATCCGCCCTGGAACACACAGCGCGGGTACCGCCCTGGCCCGCTATCCCAACGCTGCCAGTTTTGTGTCCATGCTGCGCACCGGCAAGCGACCGGACGGCACGCCCATCCAGGTCATGCCCTTCGAGTCGCTGGGTCAGTTGAGCGATGTGGATGCGCAGGCGCTGTACCTGTACCTGAACGCGCCCCCGGGCAGCGTGAAGCAGGAGGTGGGCAGCACCACGGTCGGCGGCCAGAAGAGCAGTGCCAACACCGTCCCCTCCGGACCTGGCGGACTCAAGCTGCCTGGCTGATCTTGGAACCTCAGGGTGCCCTGCAGTAGGGAGACCCCTGAGACACAGGCAAAGAAAGGGCGAAGCACTCCGCCCGTTCAAAAATGACTGCCCTGCTGGCCCGCCCCCGGTGGACCACCCGCTGGTGTGGCGGGTCAGCTGCCGGGGTGCTGATGGGCTGGGTGGGCCGAAACAGGAGCCAGGCTGTAAGACCCCATGGGTCCGCCCGGGGTATTGCCGGGGCCTGCAGGCGCAGCCGGGGGTGCACGCCGCACGCGGGGCACCACGCTGAGCTGCACGGTATCCAGCACCGGGCCAGGCACCACATTCAGCGCCTTGCGCGGCAGGTCCACCAGTTGCTCGGCATGCCACACGCGCACTTGCGCGGCGCCATCGGGCACGCTGGCAAAACGGGCGATGCCGTCGCTGTCGGTCTTGAGCGTCCAGGCAGAATCGGTCACAAACACATGGCCCCGCATGGAGCCGTGCAGGTGGCAGCCCAGCAGCACCACGCCGGGCGTATCCAGCTTCACATCGGCAAAGTTGGCAGGCTTGCCATCGGCCTTGCCCGCCAGGCGCAGCTCGAAGTTGGAACTGGCCGCAGCCGGTGCTGCCGCAGCGGCCGCCCCCGTGGGGTTGCCGCGTACATGGTGGTCCCAGCGGTCCTGGTTAGTGAACCGCACGGTGGAGCCGGGCATGACCACCGTGACGGCAGGCACAAACCGCATGCGCTCCTGCTCGATGGTGGGACTGGGCTGCAGCAGGCTGGGGGCCGCAGCGGTGGTGGCGCTGGGGTACACCACCACCACGGCGTCGGGCACAGGCTTGCCGTCGCGGTCCAGCACCTGGATTTGGACATTTCCGGCCCAAGTGCTAGTGAATATTGCGCTGGCAGCTATGAAAAAAATAGCATTTTTCATCGTCTTAGTGTTTGGTGATCACATCGCGGTGCATGGGCGCCAACAAGGCCAGCAGGCGGTTCTGTTGAGCGAACGGTATGCCTTGGGCGTCCATGGCGCTTTGCAGCACCTCCACCAGGGCGTTGAAATGGCCCTTGTTGATGTCCATGTCGGCATGGGCCGACTTCATGTCAGCGCCTTCATATTTGCAAGGGCCACCGCTCAGCTGGCAGAACTGGTCGGTCAGGCTCTCCTTGAGCGCGGCCGGTTTGGTGTCCTTGAAGTGGCCGCCGATGCGCGGGTCTTTGACCACGCGGTTCACAAAATCGTCCACCAGGCGGGTGATGCCCGGCTTTTCGCCCAGGGCCTGGTACAGGCCTGCAGGGGCTGCTGGGGCAGCACTTGTGGCTGCCGGAGCCGCAGCGGTCTGCGCAAAGGCCGGGGCAGCAAGCAAGTTGCCGAGAGAGACGGCCAGGGCGATGAGGGTTTTGGAGTGCGTCATGACAATGTCCTCAGAAGGCGACTTGAGCCGACAGGTAATAGCCGGTCTGGCGGCGGTTGTTGGTGATGCCGGGCACGACGCGGCCCAGGTCCACATAGGCGAGCGTGAGCGACACGTTCTTGCTGGGCGCCCAGGCCACAAAGATGTCCTTCCAGTCGTCCTCACGCAGCGCGGCGCCCAGGCCCGCTGCTGCGCCCAGGGCCTGCAGGTTGTTGGGCTTGAAGCGGTACTCGGCGCCCACCGCCAGGTTCTTGTTGATGAGGTACGCCACCGAGAACTCGGGCTGCAGGCTGCGGCCGTTCTTGCCCGGTGCAGCCGAGCCAAAGCCCAGCAGGCCGTTCTGGTTGGCGTTGGTGTAGCGCAGCGTGCCGTTGACCAGCACGCTTTGCGCCAGCAGCAGCTTGGTGGCGCTCACGTACACATCGGTGCCGCTGGTTTTAGTGCCCAGAAAGTCCAGCACCGAGCCGATGGAGCCCGGGTGCACCTGCTTGTGCTCCAGCCCCACCGCAATCTGCGGCATCCAGCTGTCGCTGTTGAGCACGGCGTCGCCCGCCACCTTGAGCTTGATGCCCAGCACGTCCATCTTGATGTGCTGGCCGGGCGTCACACCAAACGGCGCAATGCCGTTGAGCGCGATGGCGGGCGAGGCATCAAAGTCCTGCCGCGCCAGCGACAGCTCCACGCGGTCGTGCAGGCCCAGGGCCACGCCATAGCCGTTCAGGCTGTAGTCCTGTGTGGCCGCGCGGGTGGCATAGGCGCTGACACCCACCTCGCCCTCGGTGGCGTTACTGCCAATCACCGCCCAGGGGGTCAGCCCGCCACCGGCCGACCCGGCGATGGTGCTGACGCCGCCGGTGAGCAGCAGCTTGCCGGTATCGGCCTGGGCCTGGCCGCTGACCAGGGTCAGCGCGGCGGCAGCCAGGAGGGGAAAGGGGGGCCTGAGGGTCATCGTGGTCTCCAGGAAACGGGATGTAAGAAGATGTTGCCATCTGGATACGCTCCCGGATGCCCGGCGGATTCACGAATTTTCAAAAATGTTGCGCGGCGGTAGCAAATCGCTGCGCAGGTGCCCAGAGCGGCTCGCAAAACTCAGCGAAGCGGCCCTGGCCAGGCGTTTCGCCGCAGGCAGTACATACAACCAGTACGACAAGGCGAGACAACGACGCCAGGGGGAGTTTTGTGAGCCGCTCTTACAGCATCCGCTGGATCAGCTCGCCCTTGAACAGCACCGGCCCGGTGGGCCCCGTCTCGCTGGGCACGCCGCCCTTGGGCTCCAGGCTGATGGCCAAGGCGGGCACCTGGCGCACATCGGCCTCGCCGGCGGCCAGCTTGAGCAATTTGTCCTGGCCCAACACCCCCAGCGAGCGTGGCCCGCCCGCCGGTGGCAGTGCCCACAGTTGCAGCGACTTGTCCGCCCCCTCCTGAAAACCGCCCACGCGTTGCAGCACCAACTGGTTGTTCTTGGGGTCAAAAGTGACCAGCATGGAGGCAGCCGCCTTGTCGTCCGCGAGCACGGCCACGTACTGGATCTGGGGCGTGGCCTGCAGTTGCTGCTGCAGCGCAGCAATCTGCGCGCCCGTGGTGGCGCGCAGGCCGCCGTTGACCTGCACGCCCACCACCACCGCCGCCAGCGTGGCGATGGCCCCCGCAGCGGCCGCACCCCGCCACACCAGCAGGTTGCGCCACCAGCCGCCGGGGGCCTGGGCGGGCGCGGCCTGCCGGGCGGCCAGCATGGCCTGCTCCAGCTGGCCAGCCCGCACCAGGTTGTCAATGCGCGTCCAGACGGCGGGCGAAGGCGCCACCTGCGGTTGCAGCTCGGTCAGGCCCGACCAGCGGGTCTGCCACACCAGGGCGGCGGCGCGCACGGTGGCGTGTTCGCGCGCCAGGGCCTCAAAACGGCGGCGAGCGCCGCCGCGCAGCGTGCCCAGCGCGTAGCTGGCGGCCAGGCGGTCGAGCAAATCAGGGTGTTGGGTGATGTTCATGGCGACGACCTCAGGCGTAGCGCGCCATGCAGGCACGCAGTTGCTCCAGCCCCCGGCGAATCCAGGTCTTGACGGTGCCCAGCGGCAGCTTGAGTTGCTCGGCCAGCTCGCCATGGCTCTGGTCGCGCAGGTAGGCCAGGCTCACCACCTCGCGCTGCTTGTGGTCCAGCTTGCCCAGGCAGTGGTGCAGCGCAAACGCCTGCTCGCTCGCATCGGCAGCGTCCATGGGGTTGGGGGCATCGCCCTCCATCGTCTGCGCCATGGCGTCATCCAGCTCGATCATCAGATCGGCCCGGTCGGTGGTGCGCTTGCGCAGGGCGTCCAGCGCCCGGCTGCGCACGATGAGCCCCATCCAGGCCATCGGCGGGCTCAGCGATGCGCGGTAGCTGCCGGCACCGCGCCAGATGGTCAAAAACGCCTCCTGCAACACATCCTCCGCCGCGTCGCGGTTGCGGACGATGCGCAGGGCCAGGCCAAAAAGCTGCGACGAGGTGCGCTCGTACAGTCTTTTCAGCGCGGCGTCGTCCTGCGCGGCAATACGGTCTAGGAGGTCCATCAGTTCGCTGTCTGGGTGGAGGGTGCTCATGCGCCCATTCTCTGGGATTGGTTGGGTGGGCAGGGCCTGTGGGGCTTTGCTGTAGGTGAATACGCCACAGCTGGCGTTTTGGATGTGGGCGGGACACACAGCAGGAACGACACCCATGAAAGAACACCGCGAAGCGGCTGAATCCAGGGGGTGACATCAGCCGTATTACAAGGGCCTAGACGGCTCTCGCCCCCACGCTGACTCCCCTTTCGCTACCACCATGCCCCTGCCCTGTCCACGGTCCCCTGTTCGTTGTGTTGCCCTGGCAGCCGCCCTGCTCTGGGCGGGCCACGGCGCTGCCATGGCCCAGTCGGTGGAGCGTGGCGCTGCGCTGTACGCAGCGCATTGCAGCAGTTGCCACAGCCCTGACCAGCATGAAGACGGCCCGGCGCACCGGGGCGTGGTGGGGCGCCGCGCTGGCGCCCTGAAGGACTTTGACTACTCGCCGGCCTTGCGCGCCAGCAAGATCCTGTGGACGCGGGCCACGCTCAAGGCCTGGCTGACGGACCCCGAGGCGCTGATACCCGGCCAGGGCATGGACTACCAGCTTGACGATGCGCAGGACCGCGAGGACGTGGTGGCCTATCTGGCCACGCTCAAACGCCTGCCCGCGCCGGTGCCAGCAGCAAGGTAGGGCGCATTCCGCCGCTCAGGCCGTGGGATACGTGCCGGGCAGCAGGATCGAAGAATCCACGTTGTTGATGTTGGTGTGGCCGCAGAACGCCATGGTGATGTCCAGCTCTTTCTGGATGATCTGCAGGGCCCGCGTGACGCCCGCCTCGCCGTAGGCACCCAGGCCATACAGAAAACTGCGGCCGATCAGCGTGCCCCGCGCACCCAGCGCGCGGGCCTTGAGCACGTCCTGCCCGCTGCGGATGCCGCCGTCCATCCACACTTCGATGTCCTTGCCGGCCGCAGCAGCAATGCCGGGCAGCGCCGCGATGGAGGACGGCGCGCCATCGAGCTGACGGCCGCCGTGGTTGCTGACGATGAGCGCATCGGCACCGCTGTTCACGGCCAGACGCGCGTCCTCGGCGTCCATGATGCCCTTCAGGATCAGCTTGCCACCCCAGCGCTTTTTGATCCATTCCACGTCGCCCCAGTTGAGCTGCGGGTCGAACTGCTCGGCCGTCCACGACGACAGCGACGACAGGTCGCCCACGCCCTTGGCGTGGCCCACGATGTTGCCGAAGCTGCGGCGCTTCGTGCCCAGCATGCCCAGGCACCAGCGCGGCTTGGTGGCCAGGTTGATGAGGTTGGCGATGGTGGGCTTGGGCGGGGCCGAGAGGCCGTTCTTGATGTCCTTGTGGCGCTGACCCAGGATCTGCAAATCCAGCGTGAGTTGCAGCGCCGAGCAGTTGGCGGCCTTGGCGCGATCAATCAGGCGGTTGATGAAGTCGCGGTCGCGCATCACATAGACCTGGAACCAGAACGGGTGGCGACCCGTGTGTTCGGCAATGTCCTCGATGGAGCAGATGCTCATGGTCGAGAGCGTGAACGGAATGCCAAACGCCTTGGCGGCCTTGGCGCCCAAAATTTCGCCGTCGGCATGCTGCATGCCGGTGAGCCCGGTGGGCGCAATGGCCACGGGCATGGCCACATCCTGACCCACCATGGTGGTGCGGGTGGTGCGGCCTTCCATGTTCACAGCCACGCGCTGGCGCAGCTTGATGCGCTGGAAGTCGCTTTCGTTGGCGCGGTAGGTGCCCTCGGTGTACGAGCCCGAATCGGCGTAGTCATAGAACATGCGCGGCACGCGGCGCTGGGCAATGACACGCAGGTCTTCGATGCAGGTGATTTTGGACAGGTTGGGCACGCGGGCTCTCCGGTATGGGAAATGCGCCAAATGGTAGGCGGTGGCGCGGGGCGCAGCCATCAAAATTTTTTCGACGGCTTGCAACAAATTTCCAGCAAGGGGGCACTTCGCCCCCCTTACGCGCCCGCTACTGGGCGGTGGCCGCCAGGTCCGACTCTGGCAACACCGACTCGGGCTCGGCTTCAGCCCCCCGGTAGAGCATAAAGCGCATGCGGCCACCCCGCTTGGCCGCGTACATGGCTCCGTCGGCATGGCGCGACAACTCGTCAAAGGTACTGCCATGCTGCGGGAACAGTGCAATGCCGCCGCTGACCCCCACCCGCACCGGCTGCCCGGCCAGCTCAAAAGCAGCATCGCAGGCCGCCAGGATCTTGCGCGCCACCAGGCAGGCGGGCTCCACTCCGTCCAGCCCCGGCAACAACACCACAAACTCGTCGCCCCCTTGCCTGCACACGGTGTCGGACGCGCGCACCGCCGCCCGCAGGCGCTGGGCAAACTGCACCAGCAGGATGTCGCCCGCGTCATGGCCCAGGCGGTCGTTGACCTCTTTGAAACCGTCAAGGTCCAGGTACATCACCGCCAGCGACTTGCCTTCGCGCCGCGCAAGCGCCATCGCCAGCTGGGCGCGGTCCTGCAGTAGCACGCGGTTGGGCAGGTCGGTCAGTGCGTCGTACTGGGCCAGGTGGGCCATGCGCTCGGCCATGGCCACGGCCTCGGTCACATCGCGCAACACGGCCACCGCACCGGTCACCGCACCATGGCGGTCCGTGATGGCGCTGGCCGTCTCCTCCACCTGGAAGCGCTGGCCGCTGGTGCGGTGCACCAGAACGCCCCGCACGGGGTCCGTGGCGGCGCCTTGCTGTATCGCGGTGCGCAGCGTGTTGGGCAAGGGCTCGTCGTTGTCGGGGCTGCGCAGGCTCACCACCTCGTCCACGTTGTGCCCGGCCGCATCAAACGCCTGCCAGCCCGTAAGGCGTTCGGCCACGGGGTTGAGGTAGGTCACCATGCCTTTGGCGTCCGAGCAGACCACGGCATCACCGATGGATTGCAGCGTGAGGCGTACGCGCTCTTTCTCGTCGAACAGCTCGTTCTCCATGCGCTTGCGCTCGGTGATGTCCGTCACTTGCACAAAGAGGCCGGTGACCACGCCGCGCTCATCGGTATCGGGTAGATAGGACACGATGCAGTGGCGCGGCAGACCGTCGTGGTCCTCGTCCGTGCGCTCAAAGCGCAGTGGCTTGCCTGCCAAGGCCAAGTCGTAATTGGGCTTGCTGGCTGCATACCGGGCCTCGCTCAGCAGCTCGCTGATGTGGCGGCCCCGCACTGGTGCCGGGTAGGTGCCAAACTCCTCCAGCGCTGCGCGGTTGGCAAAGCGGTTGCGCATACCGGCATCCCAGTAGGCAATCATGGAGGGCACGTTGTCCAGGGTGGTGCGCAGGTCGTGCTCGGCCTCGGTCAGGCGCGCCGACACCTTCTGGCGCAGCAGCAGCTCGCGCACAAACAGCAGGGCCAGCCCCAGGCAGCCCAGCATCAGCATTACGGCAAAGCCGCCCAGCACCAAGGCGCTGCTCCGCCATTTGGCCAGGATGGTGTCGGTGGACTGGGCGACGTTCAGGATCAGCGGATAGTTGCCCACGGGCCGGAAGGAGTACAGCCGCTCCACGCCATCGAGCGCGGCCTTGCCCACAAACGACCCCGAGCCCTCCGTCTGAAAGCGCAGCAGGTTGGGCGAGCCCGCAATGGTCTTGCCCACGTCGGCATCGCCATAGGGAAACCGGGAGATCACCACCCCGTCCTGCCTGAACAGGTTGATGCCGCTGTTGGGGCCCAGGTTCAGCGAGCCAAACAGTTCATTGAAATAGCTCAGGCGGATGGCGCCGACCACCACACCGGCAAAACTGCCGTCTGCGTTGTAGTAGCCGCGCGAGATGGGCAGGATGTTGAGGCCCGTCACCCGCGAAGGCACGGGCTTGCCGAAGAACAGCCCCTGCTGGCCTTGCTCGCGGAACGCCAGAAAGTAGTCACGGTCGGCAAAATGGGCCTTGCGGGGCACCAGTGAACCCGAGTCCAGGATGACGTTGCCCTGCGCGTCCAGCACCAGCACATCGCCCGCGCCACGCGCGCGCAGCGAGTTGTCGAACACCACCCGCGCGCGCAGGTCGGGGGGCAAGGCCCAGACCTCGGGGCGTGCCACCTCGCGGGCTACGCCTTCCAAAGATTTGTCAAACGAATCCAGCGACCATGCCAGGCCCTGCTCAAGGGTGCGGGCCAGGTTGGCGTTGGTTTGCTCTGCGTAGCTCCACTCGTCATTGCGAATGGTCCAAATGGCGCGCGCAAACAACGCACCAATGCCCAGAGCCACCAGCAAGGCCAGCCAGATCAGGCGGTGAGAGAAAAACTGGCGGAGCGATGGCATAGGGATAGTTTGTAACTATTTTAAACAGCCGCCTTAGCTGAGACTTAGCACCAAAGCACACCGTATTCCTCGGGATTGGCGGCGTCAATGCGCACCTGCCCGGGTGGGCGCCGCCACCACACCGGCGCCGCGCACCTCCAGCCGCACCTCGTCCAGTACCGTGCCTTGGGCGTCGGTGATCTGCACCACATGCCGACCCGGCCAGGGCAGCCAGGGCACCCGGGCACCGCGGCCCAGCGGTTTGCCGTCCAGCCGCCACTGCACCGCATCGCGCGTGGCGGTGAACTGCAGGCGCTGGCGCGCGGGCGGAATGTCCGGGTCCAGCGCAATCACCGTGCCGGATGCAGGGGCAGTGATGCGCGCCGGGGCGGCGGCAGAAGCCGATGCAGGCTCTACAGGGGTACGGGTGGCATTTTTGGAGGTTTTTGGAGCAGATGCGCTAGTGCCATATGCCTCGCCAGCTATTGAATCCATAGCAAACAAGGACTGCTGCGTGCCGGGAACAAACCACTCGTCGCGCGCGGCCTCCAGCGGCTGGGGCGCCCCCGCGCCCGAAGACGGCCCCGGGCCGAACCGCACAGCCGCCCGCACCAGCCCCTGAGGGGCCTTGGGCGCACGGCTGGGCTCGCGGGCGTGCAGAAAGCCCATCACCGCCGCCCAGATGGGTGCTGCGCCGCTGGTGCCGCTGACCTCGTGCATGGCTGCGCCGCTGGCGTTGCCCACCCACACGCCCACGGTGTAACGCTCCGACCAACCCACGGCCCAGTTGTCGCGCATGTCCTTGCTGGTGCCGGTTTTCACGGCCGTCCAGAAGCGGGTGGCCAGCACGCTGTCGGTGCCAAAGGTGCGTGCGCGTGCATTGCCGTCGGACAGGATGTCGCCCACGATGAAGGCGGCGTGGGCCGCAATGGCAGGTGTGAAGCGGGGCTTGCCATCGGCCAGCGTGGCTGCGACAGGACTGGCTCGCCCGCCGTTGGCCAGCGTGCGATAGGAATTGGTCAGATGCAGCAGCGGCACCTCGGGGCTGCCCAGTGCCAGGCTGTAGCCAAAGTAGTCGCCACTTTCGCGCAGTGGCAATCCCACCGCGCCCAGCTGGCGGTGGAAGGCGTCGGGCGTGACCATGACCAACGTGCGCACCGCCGGCACGTTGAGCGACGCCGCCAGCGCCGTACGCACCGACACCCAGCCCTTGAACTGGCGGTCATAGTTCTGCGGGATGTAGAGCCCCCCCGCCGTGGTGATCTGCGCGGGCGAGTCCTCCACCAGCGACGCCGCCGTGAGCCGCCGCTCTGCAATCGCCTGGGCATACAAAAAAGGCTTGAGCGTGGAGCCCGGCTGGCGCAACGCCAGCACCCCATCGACCTCGCTGGCCTGGCTGAGCTGGCCGGACGACCCGACCCAGGCCAGCACCGCGCCCGTGGCGTTGTCCAGCACCAGCACCGCGCCGTCTTCCACATGCCGCCCCCGCAGCTCGCGCAGGTGCTGCTGCAGGCTCTGCATGGCAAAACGCTGCAACGGTGCGCGCAGGGTGCTGGTCACCCGCTCGGGCACGGCGCTGTCCTTGTCCCGCTGGCGCAGCAGGTAGCGCGCAAAGTGCGGCGCCACACCCTCGCTCGCATCGAACGCGCGGCGTTGCAATGCGGCTGTAGTGAACAGGTCCAGCGCATCGCAGTCCACGCGCGCCGCTGGTGCAGCAGGCAAGGTGGGGGTGGAGGGGCGCTGCTGCATATCGCGCAGCACGCCGCAGGCACGCTGCGCCACCAGTGCGGGCCGTGCGTTGGGCGCGCGCACCAGGGCTGCTGCCACTGCGGCTTCACGGTCATCCAGCCCGTGGGCCGCCTTGTCGAACAGCGTGCGGCTCAGGGCGTCGATGCCCACCAGCTCGCTGCGAAATGGCACGAGGTTGAGGTACGCCTCCAGGATCTGGTCCTTGCGCCAGCGCCGATCCAGCACCTGGGCTGCCACCGTCTGGCCCAGCTTTTGCGCCACGGTGCGCCCGCCCGGGCCCTGGCGCCAGTCGCCGTCGAGCAGGCCCGCGAGCTGCATGGTGATGGTGCTGGCCCCGCGTGTGCGCTGGTTCCACAGGTTGCCCCAGGCAGCCGCCGACGCCGCACGCCAGTCCACGCCGCTGTGTTCAAAAAAGCGCTTGTCCTCGCTCAGCACCAGCGCCTGGCGCAGCGCGGGCGACACGTCGGCCAGCGGCACCCACTGGCCGCGCCGCACGGTGGCATCGGTGCGCAAGCGCTGCAGCACCTCGCCTTCGCGCGAGAGGATCAGGGTGTCCGAGGGCTTGAAGTCCGCGCGCACCTCGTCAAACGCGGGGATGGCCCAGGCGCCCGAGGCGCAGGCCGCCAGCACCAGCGCGGCGGCCTGCGTTCGCAGGCGCAAGGTGAAGAAGGAAGCGAACGGAAGGAACACAAACGCGCAGAGATAAAAAAAGCGCCATCAGCGCGCCGCGCGCAGGCGCACGGCGTCGCACCAGCGCTGCGCCACGGCCGGCACGGTGACACACACCGCATCGTGCGTGGCGGTGGTCACGGCACGCTCCAGCAGCTGGATGTCAGCCTCGTGCTGGCGCGCCACATGCGGGTCCTCAAAGAAAACAGCCCGGTGGCAACGGCGCTCCAGCACCAGGTCGGCAATCTGCGCGTCGCCACCCAGCGGCCCACTGTTGAAGCGCTGCACCCAGGGCTGCCCTTCGGGCCAGCCCTTGCTCCACGCCAGGGCGTTCAGTCGCTGGCCCGTGGTGCCGGTGGCCACCCGATGGCGAAACTGCGACAGCACATCAAAGTTGCGATCCGCAAAGTCGAGCATGGCCTGCTTGCACGCGTCGTGCGCAATCAGGGCCAGCGTCTGGGTGCCATGGTCATGAAACCGGTCGGCCTGCGGATCGGGCGGCAACCCGGCGTGGATGCGCTCCATCTCGATCCAGTCGCGTGCGCTGGCCACGGTGGAGAGAAACGGCTTGCCATGGATCACGCACTGCCGCTTGAGGGCCAGCGCCTCGGGAAAGATGGAAGAAGAGTCCACGGGGTCGGTGAGGTAAATCGCGCCGTCGAGCGTGCGCCCTTCCCCCATGCCCACCACCTCTGCCACCACTTTCATCAGCCCACCGTCGCGCCCGTAGGGATAGCGCACCAGCGGGCGGTACCCCTGCAGCATGCCCGCAGCGACGATGGCATCGTGCGTGCGACCCACGGCGTGCAGCCCCAGCTGAAGTTCCCGGATGCCCGCCTCGCAGGCGCGCAGCCAGGAAAAGAGCGCCGCATCTTCGGTGTGGTGGTGCAAGCGGTTGGCAGCGAGACCCAGGATCATGGCAGGTTGACTTTCTGAAAACGAAGGGATCTGAACATCGTAAGCGCCTCACGACTCAACGATCGGAGTGCTCACGGTCAAACCGCCCCTCGGCCTCGGTCAGGTGGCGCAGCAGCACGTGCGAGATCAGGTTGACGCCGATGCCGCCGAACACCACCGGCAGCAGGTACAGCGCAATCGTCAGCTCGGAACTGAACCACGCATCGTCGGCCAGCGACGGCGTGCTCTTGGCCTGCGCGGCGATGGACTGCAGCAGGTACACATCCACGCCCGCAATGAGCACCAGCGCCACCCCAAACCCCAGCACCGCCCAGCGCGAGATCGACCGGGTGACCAGCAGCAGCGCATAGATGCCCACCGGCAGCACCAGCGAGAACCCCACCAGCAGCCAGAACCGCAGCTCCAGAAAGACGCTGAGGCTCATGGCATGAAGGCCTGGGGTGGGCGATGGGCAAGGCGGTGCATGGCGGCGCTAGGGTGTTAAGGCGTCAGGGTGTTGCGACGTAGCAGCCTATTTGGCCACCTGCACCTTCACCCGGGCGTTGGGCAGTTCACCAAACATCTCGGGCGCATACATGGCCTCGACGCGGCTCGGTGGCAGCGCAAAGTCGCCCGCGTTGTTCAGGCGCACCGTGTACTCCATCTTGACGGTGCCCTTGGGCAGGTACTCGTAGTAGCTGCGGAAGGACTCGAAGCTGCGCTCCTCGAACGCGGGCCAGCCCGCCCCGGTCTTCTTTTCGCCCTGCGTGGCGATCTCGGAGTCGCGACCCAGGCCGCTGCCCAAAATGGTGGCCCCGCCCGGGATGGGGTCGGTGATGGCCACCCAGGTCATGTCGGCCGTGGCGTTGACCTCCAGCGTCACGCGCAGCACGTCGCCGCGTGTGTACTGGCCGGCGGGCAGCGACTTGTTGGCCTGCTCCACCGGGGTGATGGTCTTCTTGATCGCATAGCCCGCCGCGAACGGCGCCTTGAGATCGATGGCCGCCACCGACTGCAGCGTGAGCCACGGCTTGCCCGGGCCCTGGTGCGTGACGGCCAGCTGCTCCTTGCCACCGGCTTTGCTCCAGGGCAGGAACATGCCGTTGTTCTTCAGGTTGCCGGGCGATGCGGGCGCGCCAAACCAGGTGATCTGGTTGGGAGCGCCGGTGGCGTCCGATGCCTTCACGCGATCGACCTTGCTCCAGTCCACGCTGGCGGTGTTGCCACCCATGCTGGCCTTGGTGGTGCCCGACACCGGTGTGGCCTCGAACTTGGCGCTGAATTTTTCCAGCGCCAGGCCGCCCCACAGGTTGGCCGTGGTGGTGTGCCAGGCGCCCGCCTGCTGGCGGCTGATGAAGCCGTTGGCCAGACGGCCCATGTCGTCCTTCCAGGCCGGGTCGTCCATCACGGCCAGCATCAGGCGGGCGGTGTTCACGTCGCCGTTCTGCATCAGCCACCACCAGTAGTCGTCCTGTTCGTTGCTGAATATGAGCTTGGTGCCCTGGAACGACAGGCGGCCGCGCAGGATCTGCATCGCCTCGGCCAGGCGCTTGTCGCGCTCGGGCACATCGGCCACGCGCTTGAGCACATTCACCCAGTCGATCACCGTGTGGGTGGGCCACTGGTTGGGCGCGATGGTGATGCTGCTCACCATGCGGCCCTGGGCCTTGCCGTAGCGCGACAGCGCTTCGAGCGCGGCCACCTTGCGCATGTCCAGGTCCTTGCGCGGGCTCCAGAAGTTGCGTTGGATGCGGCCTTCCACAAACGCGATCAGGCCACGCTCCATGGGCGCGCGGGCTTCGTCGGGCAGGGCAAACGCGGGGTTGATGCTGGCGGCCTCGTGCGTGGCGGCCAGCACATAGGCCGTGAGGGTGTCGCTGCCCCGGTTGGCATCGCCGTCGCGCGGCGGGAAGTAATTGGCCAGGCCATCGCTGTCGAGGTAGGTGGGCAACTGCGCCACCACGGTCTGCCACAGCGCGCCGTCGCGCAGACCCACGGCCTTGCTGGTCTTTTGCTCCAGGCAGGCAAACGGGTAGCGGGCCCACCAGTCGCGCACGCCGGGCAGGCCTTCGGCCAGCTTGGGCTGCAGCGACATCTTGAGGCCGCCCCGGCCGGGCAATGCGTCGGCGGGGGGGTTCACGTCGAGGTTGTAGCTACCGTCCACCTGCACCAGCGTGGCCTGCTGCACCGTGAGCGGCACCGCCTGCACGATGCGCTGGCGGGCCTTGAGGGCGTCGCGGGCGCCGCTGACCTGGTCCTTGGCTTCGATCTCCCACAGGATGGCCTCGGCGCGCGTTTGCGCCAGCTGCGCGGGGGCGGTCACGTCCCAGGCCACCTCACGTGCCTCTCCGGCCGGGATGTCGATGGTCTGCGGCTTCAGCTCCAGCAGCGTGGCGCGCGGCGCCACCTCGACCTTCATGGCGGTCTTGGTGGTGTTGCGCAGCGTGATCTGCGCGCGGAACTGGTCGTCCTCACGCACCAGCGGCGGCAGGCCGCTGATGATCTGCAGGTCCTGCGTGGCGCGGATGCTGGTGCTGCCGGTGCCAAACAGCCCCGTGGAGGCATCGGCCACCGCCACGATCTTGAAGGTGGTCAGTGCGTCGTTGAGCGGCACGGTCACCTTGGCCTGGCCGTTGGCGTCGAGTTTGAGCGCGGGCTCCCACAGCAGCAGGGTGTCCAGCAGCTCGCGCGTGGGCGACTTGCCCCCACCGCCGCCAGCGGGCACAGCCTTCTTGCCGTAGTGGCGCCGGCCGATGATTTCCATCTGCGCGGTCGATGTCTCCACGCCCCAGCTGCGGCGCTGCAGCATGGCTTCGAGCAGGTTCCAGCTGCTGTTGGGCATCAGCTCCAGCAGGGCCTGGTCCACAGCGGCCAAGGCCACTTCGGCATTGGCGGCGGGCTTGCCGCCCGGCAGCGTGGCGGTGATGGTGACCTGGGCCTTGCCGCGCACGGCATAGCTCTCCTTGTCGGCCTGCACCTTCACATCGATCTGGTGGGCCTGCGTGCCCACGCGGATTTCGGCCACGCCCAGGCGGTAGGCGGGCTTGGACAGATCCACCAGCGCCGTGGGCGCCTGGTATTCCTTGCCTTCGTACCAGAACGAGTTCCACCACTCGCGCGGCGCCTTGAAGCCCCAGGTGAAGAAGCTGTACCACGGCACCTCGCGCAGGCGGCCGCGCAGGGCCAGCACGCTCACGTACACATTGGGTCCCCAGTCGGGCTGAACCTTCAGGCTCACCGTGGGGTCCTGGCCGTTGAGCTGCACCACCTGCGTGTCGATGATGCCCTCGCGCTCCACCGCCACCAGGGCCGTGGCAAAGCGGAACGGCATGCGCACCTGGAACTTGGCGGTCTCGCCGGGCTGGTAGCTCTTCTTCTCGGCCAGCAGGTCGATGCGGTCGTGGTCTTCGCCGCCAAACCACAGCTCGCCCTGGCGCGTCACCCATACCGACGACGCGGCCACGCTGGTGTTGCCGTCCTTGTCGGTGGCCGTGGCCACCAGCTCCACCTCGCCCGCCTCGTCGAGCTTGGCCTCGCACAGCAGCAGGCCGCGCGCGTCGCTCTTGCCGGTGCACAGCGTGCCCAGGTCTTTGGTTTCGGTCTGGTTGTCGTAGCTGTAGAAGCCGCCCACCATGCGCTTGCGCGTGGTGGTGGTGATGCGTGCCACCGCCTGCACCTGCAGCGAGGTGTCGGCCGCCGGCTTGCCGTTGTGCTGCAGCGCCAGCGCCTGGAAGCGAATCTTCTGGCGCGCAGACACCCAGCCTTCGGTCTTGATGCCCGCGACCACCCCGGCGGGCCACAGCGTCTGCGTGCTGCGCAGGGTCTGCACCTCGCCATTGGGGTCGGCATAGGTGGCCTCCAGCAGCAGCTCCTGCGGCTGGCGCGACTGGGGCACGTTGTCGATGGTGACCTTGCCCGCACCGTTCTTGTCCAGCGTGAGCGGCAGCTTGTCGGCAATCACGCGCGCGTCCTGGCTGGCGGAGGCCTCTTCGTCGTCGCTGTTGGCATTGCTCTGCTCGCGCTTGCGCGACGGGCTGAAGCGGAAGGTGTCGTAGTCGCTGAACTCCAGGGACTTGCCGCGCACCAGGGCTGACACGCGCACCGGCAGGTTGGCTGCGCCACCACCGGCCACGTAGTTGATCTGCACGTCGGTGGGCACCGAGCGCACACGCACCAGCGCCTTTTTATCGACCGGGGCAATGCGCCCCTCCAACACCGGCAGGCGGAACTCCTCCACCCGGAACGAGCCCGACGCAATGTTGCCGTTCATCGTGCCATTGCCCGCCAGTTCAACCTGGTACACGCCCAGCTTGGCGGCGGGCGGAATGGCAAAGGTGCTTTGCGCGCTGAGCCCCCCCGTGGCCGTGCCACGCCACACCAGGGGCTGGGTGAACTGCTGGCCGCTGCCCAGGTGGGTGATGACGAGGGTGTCGGGACGCGACCCCGGCAGGGCAAAGCCCTGGCGTGTTTCGGCGCGCAGCAGGTGTTTCATCGACACGGTTTCGCCTGCGCGGAACAGCGTGCGGTCAAAGATCGTGTGGGCGCGCTCGTCCGGCGATGGAGACCGGCTGGTGGGCACATTGAAGCGCCAGGGCTCGATGCCGCGCTGCCAGTCGCTCCAGGTGAAGGCCATGTCCTCGACGCCATCGCCCCCCTTGTGGCGGGCGCTCACAAAGTACGACTGGCCGACCTCGTCCTCAGAATTGGAATTGCAGCCCGGCGGCTCGGGCGAGAGCCCTTCGATGCGGGCTATGCCCTGGGCATCGGTGGTGGCGTTGGCCAGTTCGTTGCCCCGGCAGTCCGACACGCGCACTGTGGCGCCCTGCACGGGCTGGCCCTTGTCCAGCGTGGTGACCCAGGCCATGGCGTTTTCGCGGCCGAGCTTGAAATGCACCCCCAGGTTGGTCACCAGCGCCGAGGTGCGCACGTACATCGTGCGGCCTTCGCCATGGCGGTCGTCCAGCAGCGAGGCGCCGAGCTTTTGCGACGCGATCTCCACCACATGGAAGCCGGGCGTGAGCGGAATGCCCACCACCTCGAACGGACGCGGGTCGTTGCTCGCGGGCTTGGGGAGCTGAAGCGTCTTGACGCCGCCCTTGCCCGCCAGCAGCGACAGCATGCGCGACTGCACGTACTCCTTTTCGTCATCCAGCACCTTGGGCAGAGGGCCGGTCACGTCCTGGCGCGCCTGCTTGCGGTTCACCACATAGTTGTCGTAGCGCTGCACCTTTCGGAACCAGGCAATGATGTCCGCGTCGGTGCGGGGCTTTAGCGTGCTCACCTTGCCCGCTGGCGCGCTGGCTGTGGCGGTGCCCGCCTGCAGGCCCTGCACACGCAGGGCAGCCTCCACGTTGCGCAGCGTCACGGGCAGCAGCGCAGGCGGGTTGTCCGATGCGGGGCCTTCGGCAAAACGCTCCACGATGCCAAACGGCGCCGCCGCAAACTTGGCCAGCGGCGGCATGCCACCGGTAGACACCTTGAGCGGGAAGTTGTCCGCATTGCGCAACGGGCGGCCCGAGGCGTCCTTGAAGTCCTTGGGCAGCTCGATGGTGAAGGCCGTGTTCTCGGCCAGCGGCGCGTTGAACTGCAGGCTGTTGACCAGGGCATCGGCCTGGGCGCCTTCTGCGCCGCCGTCGATCTGGGGCTTGAGGGTTTCCTTGGCGGACTTGAGGCGAATGGCTGCGGCCAGCTTGCGCGGCACAGGCGCATTGAACGACAGCATCATCGGCCGGATGGGCAGGCAAGCCGCCTGGGCGTTTTCACGCTCGCAGTTGAACTCGGCCGAGAACGGCTCGCGCACCTTGAAATCGAAGCGCTTTTCCACCGTGTTGGCCACGCCGCTGGGCGTTGCCACACCCTTGCCGAACACGATCTGCATGCGCGAGCCGGAGGTGAACCGGCGGTTGCAGGCCAGCGTGGCAAACGACAAGGGATCGCGTGCGGCGTCTTTCTCAAGCCCCAGGCCCTTGAGGATCTCGGCGCGCTGGGCTCCTTCGATCAGGCGCACGGGGATGCGCTCGCCCACGCCTTCGGCCGTGCACCACACGTTGGCCTGCACGCTGGCCGTGGTGGCGGCGCCGTTGAGGAACAGCACAAAGAACTGCTCCTCGTCGATCTGCTCGTAGGTGCTGGGGCGGAGGTTCTGCACAAACGGCCCGCCGCTATTGAACTGATAGCTCTTGGCGCCCGTCAGCTCTGCGCCAGCGGCCGATTTGAAGCCTGGCTTGACGCTGGCTGTGCATCGCACGCCCGGCGGCAGGTCGCGCTCGAAGTCAAACACCCACTCGCGCTCGCCGGTCCAGCGGCCCGTGCCCTTGGTGACGCTGGCGTCGCTGCAGCTCAGGCTCAGCGGCGCGGGCGCCTTGGGGTCGCCGAAATTGACCGCAGCGCTATCGAACTTGGCCACCACCTGGCGCACGCGCGCCACCTCGCCCTGGGGCGAGAAGCTGGTGATCTGCAGGGCCTGCGCCCCCCAGGCCACCAGAGACAGACTGGCGGCCAACATCCATTTTTTTGCGTTCACGCTATCCCCTCCGAAGGAACCGGCAAGCGTAACAAAGTGCCATGTCGCGCGGGTGTGTGTTGCAAGCACTTACGTATCGAGCGGGCCCATGGGCATCTCCTGTGCATGACGACGTGCCGATGGGGCCATGTCCTACCCGCTGCCCCTGCTCAGCGCCCAAAGATAACGGCTTCGTTTTACCCCACGCACCCTCAGGAGCGCCCATGGCACGACCCCCTACCTCGCGCAGCGCGGCCCACAAATCGCCGCCTGCCCTGCCCTCTTCCACCCAGTCCGACAACTTTCGCGGCAATGCGGGCGAACTGCAGCAACAGGCTCGCGGCAAGCACCCGGTATTGACCACACAGCAGGGCATTCCGGTCGCCGACAACCAGAACTCGCTGCGCGCGGGGCCGCGCGGCCCGGCGCTGCTGGAAGACTTCATCCTGCGCGAGAAGATCACCCACTTTGACCATGAACGCATTCCCGAGCGCATCGTGCATGCACGGGGCACAGCGGCCCATGGCTTCTTTGAACTCACGCACTCGCTCAAAAAGTACACCACCGCCAAGGTGCTGACCGAGCTAGGGGTGCAGACCCCTGTGTTCACCCGCTTTTCCACCGTGGCCGGTGGCGCGGGCTCGGTGGACACACCGCGCGATGTGCGCGGCTTTGCCGTCAAGTTCTACACGCCCGAAGGCAACTGGGACCTGGTGGGCAACAACATCCCCGTGTTCTTCATTCAGGACGCAATGAAATTCCCGGACCTGGTACACGCCGTGAAGATGGAGCCCGACCGGGGCTTTCCGCAGGCCGCCAGCGCGCACGACACCTTCTGGGACTTTGTCTCGCTGATGCCCGAAAGCATGCACATGATCATGTGGGCCATGAGCGACCGCACCATCCCGCGCAGCCTGCGCATGATGGAAGGCTTTGGCGTGCACAGCTTCCGGCTGCTCAACGCGGCGGGCGAGAGCACGTTTGTGAAGTTCCACTGGCGGCCCAAGCTGGGCATCCAGTCCACCGTGTGGGACGAGGCGGTCAAGCTGCAGTCGGCCGACAACGACTTCCATCGGCGCGACCTGTTCGAGTCCATCGAGGCGGGCGACTTCCCCGAGTGGGAGCTGTCGGTGCAGCTGTTCACCGAGGAGGACGCCCAGCGCTTCCCCTTTGACCACCTGGACCCGACCAAGCTCATCCCCGAAGAACTGGTACAGCTGCAGCCCGTCGGCCGCATGGTGCTCAACCGCTGGCCCGACAACTTTTTTGCCGAGACCGAGCAGGTGGCGTTCTGCCCCGCGAATGTGCCCCCGGGCATTGACTTCAGCAACGACCCGCTGCTGCAGGGCCGCCTGTTCTCGTACCTGGACACCCAGCTGTCCCGCCTGGGCGGGCCCAACTTTGCGCAGATCCCCATCAACGCGCCCAAGTGCCCGTTCCACAACATGCAGCGCGACGGCCACATGCAGATGCAGGTGCCCAAGGGCCGCGTCAACTACGAGCCCAGCAGCCTGCAGGGCGACACGCCCCGGGCCTCGCTGGCGCAAGGCTTTCGCCATGTGACCCAGGCCGACGACGGGGTGAAGGGCCGCGTACGCCCCGAGAGCTTTGCCGACCACTACAGCCAGGCGCGCATGTTCTACCGCAGCCAGAGCCCGCTGGAGCAGGCGCACATGGCGTCAGCGCTGGTGTTCGAGCTGTCCAAGGTGGGCACTCCCCATGTACGCGAAGCCGTGGTCGGTCATCTGCTGCATGTGGATGCTGACCTGGCCCAGCGCGTGGCCGACGGCCTGGGTCTGCAAACCCTGCCGCCCGCCCCCGCCACCACCGAGCCGGTGCAGGAACTGCCCCTGTCGCCCGCGCTGCGCATCATCGACCGCATGAAGCCCACGCTGCAGGGCCGCTGCATCGGCATTCTGGTGGCCGATGGCTCCAACGGCACCTCGGTGTCCAACCTGCGCAAGGCGCTGGAGAAGGTGGGCGCTACCGTGAAGATCGTCGCGCCCAAGGTGGGTGGCGCGGTACTGAAAGACGGCACGCTGCTGCCCGCCGACGGCCAGCTGGCGGGCACCCCGTCGGCGGTGTTTGACGCCGTGGCCTCCATCCTGTCGCCCGACATGGGCGCACAGCTGGCCAAGGAGGCGGCGGCCGTGGACTGGTTCCGCGACGCGTTCGGCCACCTCAAGGCCATTGCCGCCTGCAAGGGCACGCGGGCGATCCTGCAGGCCGGTGGCATCGAGCCCGATGCGGGCGTGGTGGACCCGGCCGATGTGCAGGGCTTCATCGCCGCCGCCCAAACCCGCCAGTGGGACCGCGAGCCCCAGGTCCGCACCCTGGCCTGACCGCATCGCCCCCTTTTTGTTCACCCACCCCCCAAGGAGTCACCATGCCCAAAAGCCACTACGACAGCCATCAACTCGACGACCTCGTCCTGCAGATGATGGAGACCGAACTCGGCGGCGAACAGGTGTACCGCACCGCCATCACCTGCGCCATCAACCCCGACCTGAAGAAGGAATGGGAAGGCTACCTGGAAGAAACGCTGGCGCACCAGAACGTGGTGCGCGGCATCTGCGATGCGCTGGGCCTGGACCCCGATGCGCAGTCGCCCACACGGGCTGTGGTCAAGCACATTGGCACCTCCCTGGTCCAGGCGATGCAGCTGGCCAAAAAGTCGGGCACGCCAGAGGCCGCACAGCTGGTGGCCTGCGAATGCGTGGTGCATGCCGAAACCAAGGACCACGCCAACTGGGAGCTGCTGGGCCAGGTGGCCAAGGTGGCCACGGGCGATGTGGGCCACACCCTCAAGGTGGCCCACAAGGCGGTGGAAAAAGACGAGGACCACCACCTGTACCACACCAAGGGCTGGTGCCGCGAACTGGCCATTCAGGCCCTGGGCATGCCCGCCGTGCTGCCCCCGCCCGAAGAGGTCAAGAACGTGGAGACCGCCATCGGCGCATCGCGCGCCGAGCAGCAGCGCACGGCCATGCTGTGACCGGGTTGCGGGGCTGCACGATGACAGGCCCGAGGCAGCAAACGCTCCTAAAAATATAGCTGCAAGCGCTTTATGTACTAGCGCCTGCAGCTATTTTTGCTTGATTTTCATGCAAAACATGCTTCTCAGGCCAACGGCGGCGAGGTCTCCTGCGGCAACTCTGCAGCGCCGGGGGCTTCGGCCAATGTGGCCAGCCCTTTGCCGCTGCGCTTGCTGGTGTACAGCGCCCGGTCCGCCCGGTCCATGAGCGCCGGCATGGACTCCACCGCAGGGCCCTGGAACAAGGCCACCCCGATGCTCGCACCGGTCAGCACGTGTTGGCCACTGTCCAGCCCGATGGGTGCCACCAGCGCTGCCAATACCTTCTGGGCCATTTCCATGGCGGCCTCGGGGGACGCCACGGCGTTCAGCACCAGGGCAAATTCGTCGCCACCCAGGCGGGCGGCGGTGTCGTTGGCACGCGCCAGTCCGGCCAGACGCTGCCCCACACGCACCAGCACCTGGTCGCCACTGCCGTGCCCCAGACTGTCGTTCACGGCCTTGAAGCCATCCAGATCCACCAGCAGCAAGGCGCCAGCACGGTGGTCGCGGTAGGCCGTCAGCACCGCCTGCGACAAGCGGTCTTCAAACAGGCGCCGGTTGGGCAAGCCTGTCAGGCGGTCATGGCTGGCCAGGGCCAATACCTGCTGGTGGGCGCGCACCAGCCGCGCGCTCAACAGCCCCAGCACCAGCGCAAACGCATAGGCCAGCATCACCACCAGCACGGGTGCGCGGCCTGCAGCCCCCCAGCCACCGGTGGGCACGGCGCCCAGAATCCAGCTGCCGCCACCCGGCAAAGGCACATCGAGCGTGGCGGGCTCCTCGTCGAACAACTGGGATCGGCCGATGAACACCGCGCCCTGCGCGCCCATGGCGTCCAGGCCACGTGCCGCCACCTGAAAGCCCATCTGATCAGAGTTCAGGCCCACATCGGCGAACAGGGTGTCGGCATTGACGGTGAGCGACACGATACCCCAGTAACGGGGCCCGCCCACCGGTGCGCGCCCCGGCGGATGCGCCAGAAACACCGGCGTGCGGCTGATGATGCCCAGCCCCCCTTGCACCAGCGGAATGGGGCCCGCAACGACCGTGCGGCGGGTCTGGATGGCGCGCTCCACCGCGCCACGCTGCTGCGGGTTGTCCAGGTACCGCAGGCCAATCGCCCGCTCATTGCCAACGCGCGGGTACACATCGCTGATGACGTTGTCGGGCGCCAGGGCCAGGTTGCGGATATTGCGCTGGTGCTCCAGCAGGCGGCCCACCACGGTGGCAAAGATGTCGGGCGACATGCTGCCTTGTGCGGCAATGAAGGCGGACACCGTTTCGGGCACCGACAACGTGCTCTGCAATTGCCGGTCCAGACGGTCGCGGATCTGCAGCAGGTGGCTTTGCGCCTGCGCAGCAATCTCGGCACGTGCCTTGGTGTGCGAGATGTCGATGACCACCCAGGCCAGCAAGGCGGCCAGTGTGCTGCTGCACACGCCCACCGCAAGGGGCAGGTACCGGTGATGGATCCAGTTCGAAGGAAGGCGGCTGGTGGGCATGAATGAGGTCCGGGGTGGGTGCCGGATGGTGCCATGGTCTGCGCAGGCCAGCCAGCACCGAATGCGCAGACGCTGAACGCGCGGATAACATCCAGGGCGATCGGGCCAAAGGCCTCACGTCGGCCCCTCAGGGGACGCACCGCCCGCGCTGCGAATCCGGGCGGGGTCAGGTGTATGACCCGCCGCCCGTTTGACGGCCCTTACTGCGCCACAAACCCGCTGGTCTTGATGATGCGCGTCCAGGCTTCGGTGTAGGCCTTTTCGCGCGTGGCCAGCTGCTGGGGCGACATGTAGCCCACCGTGAGGCCCATGGCAGTCAGGTGTTCACGCACGTCGGGCTGGGCCACCACCTTGGCCAGCGCGTTCGAGAAGTCGGTGATGAACTTTTGCGGCGTGCCGGCGGGGGCGTAGATGCCGTAGTACGGCAGGTCTTCAAAGCCTTTGAGACCCATCTCGTCGAACGTGGGCACGTCGGGCATGGAGGCCTGGCGCTTGGTGCCCAGCACGCCCACCACGCGCACCTTGCCGGCCTTGTGGTTTTCCATGAAGTCCTGCACCGAGGCCACGCCCGCGCTGATCTGGTTGCCCAGCATGTCGGCCATCATGGGGGCGCTGCCCCGGTAGGGTGCGGACCACCAGGTCCAGCTGGTACTTTTGTCCGATCAGCTTGACCAGGAACTCCGGCGTGGACGCCGGGGCCGGAATGCCCACAGCCCCCTTGCCGCCGCCAGAGGCCTTGACCCAGCCCACGTACTCGGTGAACGACTTGGCCGGCGTGCCGCCTGACACCGCAAACGCGTTCACAAACGTGGCAAAACCGCCCACCGCCACAAAGTCGCGCGCGGGTTCGTAGCCGGGGTTCTTCACCACCTGGGGCAGGATGGAGATGGTGTGGTCGTGCGTGAGGAACAGCGTGGTGCCATCGGGCGCCGAGGCCTTGAGGGTCTGCGCGGCAATCTGGCCGCCCGCGCCGGGGCGGTTTTCCACCACCACGGGCTGGCCCAGCTCGTCCTTGAGCTTCTCGGACAAGGTGCGCGCAATGGCGTCCGTGCCACCGCCGGGCGGAAAACCCACGAGCAGGCGGATGGGCTTGGCCTGCTGGGCAGACGCCAGGCCCATGGCCAGTGCGGCCCCCACAAAAGCACTGGTGCGTACAAGGCGGGACAGCAGGCTGCGGCGAGAAGTTGTCATGAAAAAGCTCCAGGGTAGAAGGTCAAGCGGCAGTGCAAAGATCAAGCCAGGCGGGCGCGGTGGCGGGCCAGCTGGGCACGCACTTGCGCGGGGGCGGTGCCGCCCAGCGTGTTGCGGGCGTTGAGCGAGCCGCGCAGGCTCAGGCACTCGTACACATCCTTCTCGATGGCGGGGTGGAAGCCCTGCAGCACGTTCAGGGGCAGCTCTGACAGGTCACATGCGTGCGAGGTCGCCGCCTTGACGGCGTGGGCCACGGTTTCGTGCGCGTCGCGGAAGGGCAGGCCCTTTTTGACCAGGTAGTCGGCCAGGTCGGTGGCGGTGGCGTAGCCCTTGAGCGCGGCCTGCTCCATGGCCTGGGCGTTGACGGTGATGCCGCCCTCCTTCTTGCCCGTGGCAGGGTTGAGCTGGCCGCCGACCATCTCGGCAAAGATGCGCAGCGTGTCTTTGAGCGTGTCCACGGTGTCGAACAGCGGCTCCTTGTCTTCCTGGTTGTCCTTGTTGTAGGCCAGGGGTTGGCCCTTCATCAGGGTGATCAGGCCCATCAGGTGGCCGACCACGCGGCCGGTCTTGCCGCGCGCGAGTTCGGGCACGTCGGGGTTCTTCTTCTGCGGCATGATCGAGCTGCCCGTGGTGAAGCGGTCAGCGATCTTGATGAAGCCGAAGTTCTGGCTCATCCAGATGATGAGTTCTTCACTCAAGCGGCTCACGTGCACCATGCACAGGCTGGCGGCGGCGGTGAATTCGATGGCGAAGTCGCGGTCGCTCACGGCGTCCAGGCTGTTCTGGCACACGCCGTCCATCCCGAGGGTTTTGGCCACACGCTCGCGGTCCAGCGGGTAAGTGGTGCCAGCCAATGCTGCGCTGCCCAAGGGCAGCACGTTGGTGCGGCGGCGCACATCGGCCATGCGCTCGGCGTCGCGCTTGAACATTTCCACGTAGGCCAGCATGTGGTGGCCAAAGCTCACGGGCTGGGCCACTTGCAGGTGGGTGAAGCCGGGCAGGATCACCTCCACGTTCTGCTCAGCCACGTCCACCAGCGATACCTGCAGCTCTTTCAGCAGGTCGCCGATCAAATCAATCTCGCCGCGCAGCCACAGGCGCACGTCGGTGGCCACCTGGTCGTTGCGGCTACGGCCGGTGTGCAGGCGCTTGCCCGCGTCGCCCACCAGCTGGGTCAGGCGGGCTTCAATGTTCAGGTGCACGTCTTCCAGGTCCAGCTTCCACTCAAAGGCGCCGGACTCGATCTCCTCTTTGATCTGCGCCATGCCACGCTGGATGGAGGCGTGGTCTTCGGGGCTGATGATGCCTTGCGCGGCCAGCATTTCGGCGTGCGCCAGGCTGCCTGCAATGTCGGCCTGCCACAGGCGCTTGTCGAAGAACACGCTGGAGGTGTAGCGCTTGACCAGGTCGCTCATGGGCTCGGAAAACAGCGCCGACCAGGCCTGTGCCTTGGTGTCGAGCTGGTTGTGGGACGGCGCAGAGTCGGCGCTGGTGGCTTGGGCTTTGGACATAAGGAGGGCAATAATCCGATGGTTCAGACACCCGGACTGCCCGGATGCCGCAATGCAAAACACCCAAATTTTATCGACCCAGCCCCCGCCGCCGGATTCCGCCCTGCCACACAGGCCCGTGCGCAGCGTGCGGGCGGCTGCAGGCGCCGGCCCGGGCGGGCAGCCGCCACGCGGGCGGGCCCTGGTGTTCGATGCCTGCCAGGTCGGTGTGGTGCTGCGGGCCGTGCTGTTTGTGGAGGTGGTGGTGGGCGTGGGCGCCATGTACGGCGCCAGCAGCCCGTCCGCATGGCTGGCCAGCCTGGCGCTGCTGACCGGCGGCGCGCTGCCGGCCACGCTGGTGTGGCTGGTCACGGCGTGCAGCCTCAAGACGGTGCTGCAGCGGCTGTCCACCGCGCAGCAATATGCCGCCGGGGTGCTGCTGGGCGCCGTGGCGGGTGCCTATGCCTGCGCCATGCTGGCGCTGGTGGGCCTGTCGGCATCGCCGCCCTGGCTGGCTAGCGCTGCCACCGGCGCATTGCTGGCAGCCATGCTGGTGGCCGCGCTGGTGCTGCGTGCCCGGGGCCGCACCCCGGCCGCCACCACGGCGCGCCTGACGGAGCTGCAGTCGCGCATCCGCCCGCATTTTTTGTTCAACACGCTCAACAGCGCCATTGCGCTGGTGCGTGAGGAGCCGGCCAAGGCTGAGTCGCTGCTTGAAGATCTGTCGGACCTGTTCCGCGTGGCCCTCATCGAGCAGGGCGAATCCACCACGCTGGCCGAGGAGATCACCCTGGCGCGGCGTTACCTGGGCATTGAGCAGGTGCGTTTTGGCAACCGCCTGCAAGTGCAGTGGAACCTGGACCCGCGCACCGACAGCGCGCGCCTGCCCCCGCTGCTGCTGCAACCGCTGGTGGAAAACGCCGTCAAGCACGGCGTGGAGCCCAGCGCCCGGGGCGGCAAGCTGCGCGTGCTGACCGAGCTGCGCGGCAACCGCGTGGTGGTGCGCATCACCAACACCCTGCCCCCCAAGGAGGGCAAACCCGGCAGGCACGACGAGCCCAGCACACGGGGGCACGGCATCGCACTGGCCAACGTGCGCGCGCGGCTGGCCTTGCTGCACGACGTGCAGGGCGAGTTCACCGCCGGTGTGCAGGACGGGCTGTACCAGGTACGCATCACCCTGCCCGCTGCCGACCCCACGTCCCAGCCCACCTCCCGCCAGCGCAAGGCCCCACGCGGGCGTGGCGACCCACGCGGCAGCTCCCGCCGTGGCGTGGTCGCGCCCACCGAACCTACCCCCTCCAAACCCCATGAACATCCTGATCGTTGACGACGAAGCCCTGGCGCGCAGCCGCTTGCGCACCCTGCTGTCCGACTGCTCGGATATCCAGCGCTGCACGGTGGCAGAGGCCTCCAACGCCGCCGAGACCATGGCGCTGCTGGGCCCCACCGGGGGGCGTGCGTATGACCTGGTGCTGCTGGACATCCACATGCCGGGGCAGGACGGCCTGGCGCTGGCGCATGCGCTGCAGGCCCTGCCCCAGCCGCCGGCTGTGGTGTTCGTGACGGCCCATGCGGACCACGCGGTGAGCGCGTTCGAGCTGGACGCCGTGGACTACCTCACCAAACCCGTGCGCCGCGAGCGGCTGCAGCAGGCCCTGGCGAAGGTGCAACGAACCAGTCGCCCGGCAGGGCCCAGCGCCGTGCCCAGCCTGCCCGAGGGCGAAACCTTGCTGATCCAGGACCGGGGCCGCACCGAACGCCTGCCCCTGGCCGAGGTGCTGTACTTCAAGGCCGAGCAGAAGTACGTGACCGTGCGCACCACCACCCGCAGCTACATCATGGACGGATCGCTGAGCGAGCTGGAAACCAAGTTCGCGCCGCGCTTTCTGCGCATCCACCGCAATGCCCTGGTGGCGCGCCGCGCCGTGCGCGCGCTGGAAAAGCACTACGACCCTGAAGAGGGCGAAGGCTGGGCCGTGCGGCTGCAAGGCTCGACCGAACTGCTGGCGGTGTCGCGGCGGCAGGTGGCGGCCGTGCGCGAGGAGCTGGCGCGCTAGCAGGAGGGCTGCGCAGGCCTTTGAGGGCCTTGGAACATCCCTACAGATATTTTTCGAGCCATTTTGGCCGCTAGCGCTAGTTCCATATGCCTGAGCAGCTATCAATGCGATAGCAAATCTTCTGCTGCTGCAGAAGGCGCCGCCACCAGCCGCCCCAACGCATCCACCCCCACCGGCGGGGTCGCCAGCCAGGGCAGCACGTAGGTACGCTGCGCCAGGCCGCTGGCAATGCGTGCCGTCTGCTGCTGCTCGCCCACCAGTCGGGCCTGTAGCAGCGGGTCGCTTGTACCCGTGGCCGCCACGCTTTTGTTGATGACCCAGGCCCAGGGCTCGATGCGGGCGCGGCGCAGGTCGTCCTGCAGCGCAGCGGCCTGGCTCACGGGCGTGACCTCGGGCAGCGTGACGATGACCACATGGGTCATGTCCGCGTCCTGCAGGCGCATCAGCGGCGTGATGATGTGTTTGGCGTTGACGTTGCCTTCGTACTGCTGCGTCATCTGCCGGTGGTAGGCGCCGGTGGCGTCCATCAGCAGCAGGCTGTGGCCGGTGGGAGCCGTGTCCAGCACCACAAAGGCGCTGCGCGCTTCGTTGACCACGCGGCTGAAGGCATGGAACACGGCCACCTCTTCGGTACAGGGCGACTGCAGGTCTTCCAGCAGCAGGGCGCGGCCCGCGTCGTCCAGCGCCTTGCCGCGCGTGGCCATGATCTTGTCGATGTAGGCCTGGGTTTCAGCATGGGGGTCGATGCGCCCCACCTTCAGCCCCGGCAGGCTGCCATCGAGCTGACTTTGCACATGGGCGGCCGGGTCGGTAGTGGTGAGGTGCACGCTGTGCCCACGCTGCACCAGCCCCACGGCCAGTGCGGCAGCAATGGTGGTTTTGCCCACGCCGCCCTTGCCCATCACCATGATCAGGCCGTGGCCTTTGGCGGCCAGCGCGTCGGCCAGGGCTGCGAGCGGTTCGGCCTGCAAGGGCGTTGCGGCTGTGGCGCTGAGCGCACTGGAAGGCACGTCGCCGCCGCTCAGCAATGCCCGCAGCGCAGGCAGGCCCACCGTGTCAAAGGCGCGCAGCGGCACCTCGTCGCGCGGCAGTTGCGCCAGCGCATCGGGCATCTGGTCCAGGGCCTGACGACCCAGGGCCTCGATGGCATCGGCCACCGCGTCCTGCCCCGGCTGGCTGGCACGGAACACACCGTTGATGGCCAGGCGCTGGTGGGCCAAGCCCAGGGCGCGCAGCTCCACTGCCGTGCGTGCGGCCTCCTGCATGGGGCGGGGGTCGGGGCGGGTGACCAGCACCACGGTGGTCAGGGCCGGGTCGCTCAGCGCGGCCAGGGCTGCGTTGAAGCGCGCCTCCTGCATCTTGAGGCCCGAGTGCGGGCCCAGGCACGAGGCGCCCCGGTCATTGCCCGCCAAGAATCCGGTCCAGGCCTTGGGCAGGCTCAGCAGACGCAGGGTGTGGCCGGTGGGTGCGGTGTCAAACACCACATGGTCGAACCGGTGGCCCACCGCATCGCCTTCGCTGGCCAGCAAGGCCGCAAATTCGTCGAACGCCGCAATCTCGGTGGTGCAGGCACCCGAGAGCTGCTCCCTCACGGTGGCGCGCTCTTCGCTGGTGGCCGTGGCCTCCAGCTGCGCCAGCACGCGCTGGCGGTAGGCTTCGGCCGCCGTGTCGGGGTCGATATTGAGCATGTGCAGCCCCGGCACGCCGGGCACGGCCACGGGCTGGTTGGACAGCGGCACGCCCAGCATTTCATCCAGATTAGAGGCTGCGTCGGTGCTGACCAGCAGTACCTTCCGCCCGGCATCCGCCAGGGCAATGGCCGTGGCGGTGGACAGCGAGGTTTTTCCCACCCCGCCCTTGCCGGTGAAGAACAGAAAACGCGTGGGCTGGGCGAGCAGGCCCAGGGAGACGGTGCTGGCGTTTGGAGCGGTCATGCGTCCAGCATGGCATAACCGCCCGGTTCCGCCTTGAGCAAAGTCAAGGCGCCCCCCAGCGCATCAATGCGCGTGCGCCGCCCCGCTCACCAGCGTCACGATCACCATGCCCACGATCAGCCAGGCAATCTGCGCAATGGTCTCCCTGGCCGTGAGGCGCTTTTGCAGCTGGGGGATCAAATCGGCCAGCGCCACGTACACAAAGCTGCTCGACGCCACGGCCAGGAAGTACGGCAGGAAGTCCTGCAACTGGCCCACCAGAAAGTAGCCCACCACGCCGCCCAGCGCCGTCACGGCGCCTGCCAGCGACACCTTCACCAGCGCCATGCGGCGGTTGGGACTGGTCTGGCGCAGCACCACCAGATCGCCCATGTGGTGCGGCACCTCGTGCGCCAGCACCGACACAGCGGCGATCACGCCCAGGCGGATGTCAGCCATGAAGGCGGACGCGATCAGGATGCCGTCGCCAAAACAATGCACGCTGTCGCCCGTCAGCACCGCCCAGCCGCCCGAACGGGGGCCGTGGTGATGGTGGTGGGCATGGCCATGGCTGTGGTCATGCGCGCGGCCGTGGTCGTGTGGGGCGTGGCTGTGTGCGGCGGTCTCCGCGTGGCTGTGCTCGTGCCCGTGGTGCCACAGCTCGGCCTTGTCGAGCAGGAAGAAGAACACCACCCCCACCAGCAGGGTGGCAAACAGGTCGTGGGCGCCGGCCTGGCTCTCGAACGCCTCGGGCAGCAGGTGCATGAAGGCCGTGGCCAGCAGGGCACCCGCCGCCAGGCTCAGCAGGTGCTGCGGGCCCACGCTGTCGCCCCGCCCACCCAGGCCCAGCCGCATGAGCAAGGCGGCCAGCCACACGCTGCCGATACCAGCGGCCAGGGTGGCCAGAATGATTGCTACCAAAGTCATAGCTTGTTGCGCTTTATCTGTAAGCCTTAAAACCTGTTTAAGCTCTGCACGCCCGATGCAAGATGAAAAAAGCCGCCCCGGGTGTGGGGCGGCTGTGGGTGGCCTGCTGGGCCGGGGGTTTGTGCATCAAACCACACCGTGCGTCTTGAACCAGGCCAGCGCACGCTTCCAGCCGTCTTCGGCCGCTTCCTTGCGGTAGCTGGCGCGGTAGTCGGCATGGAAGGCATGCGGTGCATCGGGGTACACCACAAATTCCGACGCCTTGGCCTGCGGCGAGCCGCTGGACAAGGCCGCTTTCATCTTATCAACCGTGTCAAGGGGGATGCCGGTGTCTTTTTCACCATACAGGCCAAGCACCGGCGCCTTGAGAATAGGCGCCAGGTCCACGGGGTGCTTGGGGGTGAGTTCGCTGGCCTGGCCCACCAGCCGCCCGTACCACGCCACGCCAGCCTTGACGGGGCCATGGGCGGCATACAGCCAGGTGATGCGGCCGCCCCAGCAAAAGCCGGTGATCCCCACGCGGGCGCCATCGCCCCCGTTGGCGGTGGCCCAGGCCACGGCGCCATCCAGGTCGGCCATCACCTGGGCATCGGGCACCTTGGACACCACTTCGGCCATCAGCTTGGCGATATCGGTGTAGGCCGAGGCGTCGCCCTGGCGCGCGTACAGCTGGGGCGCAATGGCCAGGTAACCCGCCTTGGCAAAACGGCGACAGGTGTCGGCGATGTACTCGTGCACACCAAAAATCTCCTGGATCACCAGCACCACGGGCAGGCCGGTCTTGCCTGCGGGCGCCGCGCGGTAGGCGGGTACCTTGAAACCGTTGACCGTGAAGCTCACCTCCCCCACCGTCAGGCCGTCTGCCGGCGTGGCAATGGCCGTCTGCGCCATGATGGGTGCGGCTGCGGCCGCATAACCCAGGCCCAGCGCCGCCTGCAGCGCAGTGCGGCGCGTGGCGCCCGCTTCGGTGGTGCGGCCGGGCAACAGCGCCTGGGCGTCGGCATGGAGGTCGTCATTGAACATCGGGTTTCTCCAAAAGAAGGGATGGGCGAGGGGTGAAAAGTGCCAGCCTCGGAGTCTATGGGGTTTGCACCGCCTCCGCATTTTCGGATACCGGAAAACGGGGAGCGCTGCTAGACTTTCTGCGAGCACCGTCGTCAGGGGCCTGCGTCCACGGACTGCCGCCACTCAAACGTCTGCTCGCCCGCCCCTTTGTTGTCGATTTTTTCTCACCCCCACCCGCCCGACCACTTTCCGCAGTCCATCGCAACGACCCCAGCGCATGCCCCCTCACCCCACCCCCCTCCCCCTGCGCGGACAGCTGCTGGTCCGGCTGGTGGCCGGGATTTGTGGCGCCGGGGGCCTGGGGCTGCTGACCTGGGCCCTGGCCCGCCAGAGCATGGACCCCGCCATGCGCCTGGCCAGCGTGGGCGCCGGGCTGGGGCTGGTGGCCAGCGCGGTGCTGTGCTGGTGGCTCAGCCTGCGACTGGTGGCCCTGCATGCCACCGCCAGCGCCGCCCAGGACGCCGCGCAGCGGGCCACCAACCAGCTCTGCGCCACGCTCGACATCCTGCCTGATGGCCTGGCCATCTACGACGCCGACGACCGCTTGGTGCTGTGCAATCCCCGGTACCGGGAAGTCAGCCCCGGCACCATGATGGCCGTCGAGTACGGCACCCGCTTTGAAGATGTGCTGCGCCGCGCTGCCGAATCCGGCCATATCGTCGCCGCACGGCAGGACACCAACGCCTGGCTGGCCGACCGCATGGCCCGCCACCGCGCCCCCGGCCAGCCCGAGGTGCAGGAGGTCGAGGGCGACCGCTGGATGCTCATCACCGAGCGCCTGCAAGAGGGGGGCGGCATGGTGGTGCTGCGCGCCGACATCACGGACGCGGTGCACAAGGAGCGCGCACTCAAGCAGGCCCTGCATGACGCCGAACGTGCCGAACGCAGCCTGCGCGAAGCCGTCAATGCCATGCCCGCCGGGCTGGACATCTATGACGAACAAGACCGGCTGGTGCTGTGCAATGACCAGATGGCCCGCCTGCGTCCGCACCTGCCCGTGGCGGAGTCCCTGGGCAAGACGTATGAGGAACTGCTGCGCGAGGGCCTGCGCTACGGCATCCCCGAGGAGGCCAAAGACCAGGAAGAGCTCTGGCTTGCGCATGAGCTGGCCATCCGGGGCCATCGGCCCGGCCCCGAGGTGCGCCACTACCCCAACGGCACGTGGATGCACATGCACGAATGCCGCACCCCGTCCGGCATGACGGTGTGCGTGCGCCTGGACATCAGCGACCTGATCGAGCAGCGCCAGAAGGTCGAGGCCGCCCGCCAGGAAAGCCAACGCATGCGCCAGCTGCTGGAGCGCGCGGTGGAGGCCCTGCCCGTGGGCATCGAGATCTTCGACGAGCAGGACCGGCTGGTGCTCTACAACCAGCAGCTGTCCCGCATGTACCCCTACATTGACTATGCCGAGCACCTGGGCAAGGGGTTTGCGGACATCCTGCGCTATTCGGTCTCGCGCGGGCTGATCCCTTCGGCCAAGGGACGCGAAGAGGCCTGGATCGCAGAGCGCCTGTCGGAGCATGGCAGCAGCACGTCCACCCTGGTGCAGCGCCTGAGCGACGGCCGCTGGATCAACATCTACGAAACCCGCACGCCCGAGAACTATGTCGTGGCCGTGCGGCTGGACATCACCAACCTCATCGAGCAACGCCAGGCCCTGGAGGCCGCCCAACAGGCCGCGCAGCAGGCGCGCCAGCTGCTGCAGGACGCCGTGGAGTCACTGCCCGAAGGCTTTGCCCTGTTCGATGCAGAAGACAAGCTGGTGGTGTGCAACGCCCAATACCGGCGCCTGTACCCCATCTCGGCCCCCATGATCGTGCCCGGCAGCACGTTTGAGCAGATCGCGCGCTACGGCGCGGAGCGCGGCCAGTACCCCGACGCCGTTGGCAACGAAGAAGCCTGGCTCGCCCAGCGCATGGCCGACCACCGTGCGGCCAACCATGCCGTGCTGCAGCGCCTGCCCGAGGGCCGCTGGCTGCAGGCCGACGAACGGCGTACCCCCCAGGGCGGCATCGCCGGTGTGCGCACCGACGTCACGCAACTGGTGCGCAAGGAACAGGAACTGGCCGCCGCCAACGCCAAGCTGGCCCTGCTGTCCACCACCGACGGCGTGACGGGCATTGGCAACCGCCGGCGCTTTGACGAGCGGCTGGCCACCGAATGGATGCGCTGCGGACGGCACCAGTTGCCGCTGGCCGTGATCCTGATCGACATCGACCACTTCAAGCTCTACAACGACCACTACGGCCATCTGGCCGGTGACGAATGCCTGCGCCGCGTGGCGCAGCTACTGCAGGGCACCATCCGCCGGGCCGACGAGGTGGCCGCGCGCTACGGCGGCGAGGAGTTCGTGCTGCTGCTGCCCGATGTGCCCCTGCCAGAGGCCGTGACGGTGGCAGAGCGCTGCATGGCCAGCCTGCGCGAGGCGGCCCTGGCCCACCCCCGCTCTCCCACGGCGCCCTACATCACGGCGAGCATGGGCATTGCCAGCCTGGTGCCACGCCCCGGCACCAGTTCTGACACACTCGTGCACGCGGCCGACGCAGCCCTGTACCGCGCCAAGTACGGGGGGCGCAACCGCTTCGAGGTCTTCACGCCTCCGCAGTGACCGTGTTGCCTGCGGGGGGTAGCGACGGCCTGAGCAGGTCCGCGCCGGGCCTTCGGTTTTTTTGCACGCTTCACCTTCTTCGCAGGACAACGCTGATGAACATTTTGCTCACCGGCTCCACGGGTTTTGTGGGCCGCACCGTGGCTGCCGCACTCACCCGGGCAGGACACCAGGTGCACGGCGGCATATCGCCCCGCCACCGGTCACCCGGCGCCTTGCAGGTGCCCATGGACTTTGCGCGGGACACCTCGGCCCAGGCCTGGCTGCCGCGCCTGGCGGGCATCGATGCCGTGGTCAACGCCGTGGGGGTACTGCGCGACAGCCGTGCGCGCCCGATTGATGCCGTGCACCAGCACACGCCCGTCGCGCTGTTTGACGCCTGCGCCCAGGCGGGCGTGCGGCGCGTGGTGCATATCTCGGCACTGGGCATTGAAGGCAGCGCCACCCGCTACGCCACCACCAAACGCGCGGCAGACACGCACCTGCTGGCGCTGGCCAAACAAGGGGCATTGCACCCCGCCATCCTGCGCCCCAGTGTGGTGTTTGGCAAAGGCGGTGACAGCAGCGCGCTGTTCATGAACCTGGCGCGCCTGCCGGTGGCACTGTTCCCCGGCCCCATGCTCACGGCGCGGGTGCAGCCCGTGTCGGTGCACGACCTGGCCGCCGCCATCGTTGCCCTGCTGGGCCCTGCCATCGCCACGCAGGGCATCGTCGAGTGCGCTGGCCCCGAGGCCCTGACCATGGGTGACTTCATTGCGAGCCTGCGCCAGCAACTGGGTCATGGCAAGGCGCATGTGCTGCGCCTGCCCGACCCGCTCACCCAGTTGAGTGCTCGCCTGGGCGATGCCGTGCCCAGCGTGCCCTGGTGCACCGAAACCCTCACCATGCTGGGCAGCGACAACGTGGGCAACCCTGCGGTGTTCGAACAGCTGCTGGGCCGCAAGGCGGTGCACTACAGCCAGCTGGTGGCGACCGCCTGGCGCTGACGCGCACAGCCTGGGCCCTTGTCACTAGGGCACGTAGTCCGACGGATACCGCAGCGAATCCACCAGCAGGTGCGACATGCGCATGCCCAGGTTGATGCCGTGGGGTGGAATGGGCTGGGTGAACCACTTGTCGTACAGGCGGTGCAGCTCCCGCGTCTGGATGAGCCGCCGCAGCTCGGCGTCGACCACGGCCTTGAGCGCCGGGTCGCTGCGGTCAAACGCCACCGCATAGGGCTCGATGGTCATGGGCTTGCCAATCACCTTCAGGTCTTGTGGACGCGCATGGCTGGCACGCAGGCCGTAGAGCAGCACATCGTCCATCGCGAAGCCGTCCACCTTGCCATCCACCACCCAGCCAAAGCCCTCGGCATGGTCCCGGGCGGGCTCGATGCGCAAGCGCACCGATTTGTTGGCGGCCTCGCGCGCCAGCGACTCGATGTTGGTTGTGCCCACCGTCGAGGCCACGGTCTTGCCGTCCAGGTCTTCAATGCGCTCGTAGGGGCGCTGGCTCTGCACCACGATGCGCGACGACGCAATGAAGTGCGCTATGGTGAAAGCCACCCGCTGCCTGCGCGAGGCCGTGTTGGTGGTGGAGCCGCACTCCAGGTCCACCTCGCCGCGCTCGATGGCCTCAAAGCGGTTGCCCGACGTGACCTGCCGGTAGTCCACCCGCAAATCCCGCCGCTGCAGATGGCGCCCGATGGCCTGCGCAATCTGCAGGCACACATCCACGCTGTAGCCCATGGGCACCCCATTGGCCACGTAAGACATGGGCAAAGAGGACTCGCGGTGGCCGATGACCACCACCCCGGAGGCCTGGATGCGCTGTAGCGTCCTGCCCGGCGGCAGGGCAGAGAGCGCAGCGACGGTGGCAGACGCGCCTGCCTTGGGCAGTAACGATGGGTTAGCTGCCGCACCACTGCTCTGCGCCATGGCGCCCGCCATGGGCCCCATGGCACAGGCGATCAGGGCACACACCAGTCCCCGTCTCGGTAGGGTTGCTCCAAAGCTCATGGCTTACCTCTCATCAATCTGGATGACTGCCGCCGTCGAAGTGGCCTTTGCCCTTTGCATCAGGCCCGGCAGGCGCGGCGGCGCTACCGGTCTGCAGCGCAACGGCGCGAAGCCGCTACACCAACGCCCGTGGGGTGGAGGACGCAGCGGTGGGGGGCACTCCCGCGCCCATGGACCCGTACGCATGCCGCGCCAAGGCGGCCGCCAGCACCAGAGACGGGTTGACCAGCGTCAGCCCCTCCAGCCGGGAATGCTCCGACAGTGCCAGCGGAATCTCGGTGCAACCCATGATGAGCGTGGAGATCCCATAGCGCTGTTGCAACACCAGCGACACCGCCTCAAACCGCTGGCGGGCCAGTGCGTAGTTGCCGGCCTTCACGCCGTCATAGATGCCCTGCATCAGCTGATCACGTTCGCGCGGTTCGGGCACAAAGCAGTCGATGTCGCGGTGCTCCAGTTCGCGCTGGTACAAGCCCGCCTCGTACGCGCCTTGTGTGGCGAGCAGGCCCACGCCGTGCACCTTGCGCAGCGCCAGGTCGGCCGCCACTTCCTGCACCCCATGCAGCACCACCAACTGCGGGAAGCGCTGCTGCAGCAAACCATGCCAGGCATGGGCCGTGTTGCAGGCAATGGCCACCACGCGCGCGCCCAGCGCCGCCAGGCGACCCGTGGCCTGCAGCATGGGGTCCGCAGGCTGGTGGGCACCGGGCCGCGTGTCGTGCAGAGCGGCAGTGCGGTCGGGGATCGGCACCTGGGCCAGCCAGTGCTCAGGGTAAGCCTGATCGTGCACGGGGATGCTCAGCGCCGCCATGCGGTCGGTGCAGGCCTGCACGAACAGACGCACAAAGTCAGCACCTGCAGCAGGCCCCATGCCGCCCAAAATGCCCACCACCTGCGGGGCCTGGGGGTGCGGGGGGGACGGCAACATGCTCACGCTCATCACAGCGCAGGCTTGTCGCTCTGGGCCACCAGGTTGTCGCGCAGCTCCTTGCTAATGGGCAGGTTGAGGTTCTGGCCGCGCGGGGGCACGGGCGACATGAACCACTTGGTGTAGAGCTTGTCGAACTCGCCCGACTTCATCATCCCGCCGATCACGCCGTTGACCAGCGCCTGGAATTGCGGGTCGTCCTTGCGCAGCATGCAGGCATAGGGTTCGACCTGCAGCGAGTCGCCCACCACCACCCAGTCGGCCGGGTTGCGCGTGTTGCCCATCAATCCAAACAGCAGGATGTCGTCCATGGCGAAGGCCTCTGCACGGCCGGTGTCCACCAGCAGCAGGGAGTCCTCGTGGTCCTTGCCCAGCACGATGTCCATGTCCAGGTTGTTGTCGCGGTTGTACTTGCGGATCACCTGCGCGTTGGTGGTGCCCGAGGTGCTGGCCACCTTTTTCTTGGCAAGGTCGGCGTAGTTCTTGACGCCCGAGGCCTTCTTGGTCAGCAGCCGGGTGCCGGTGTAGAAATAGTTGATGGCAAATTGCACATCCTTGCCACGCGCCGTGTTGTTGGTGGTCGATCCACACTCCAGGTCCACGGTGCCGTTGGTCAGCAGCGGAATGCGGTTTTGCGAAGTCACGGCCTGCAGCTCCACCTTGATGGCGGGGTTATTCAGGCGCTTCTTCACCGCATCGACGACAGCGTTGGAGATGTCCACCGACATGCCCACCGGGTTGCCCGGGCCCGCCAGATAGCTGAAGGGCACGGACGACTCGCGGTAGGCCAGTGTGATCTTGCCGGTGTCGGCAATCTTCTTGAGGGTGTCGGCACTGGCCACGGTACTGGCCAGCACACCGGCGACCACGAGGACAGCAGCGGTGACAGCGGAGAGCTTCATGGGAATCCCTTTGCAAAAAATCAGGTGAACAGACAGTCGGACAGACAAGAAAACAGGACGCAGGGGCACTGTAAAAATTTGCGGCGGTCTTGAACAATTCATTTGCACGGGTCCACCATGATGAAAAGTTATGGCTCTGTTTCGGTGCACATCTATGCACCATCGTGGACCGCCTCGCCCTCTTTTTGAACCATGGCGTCGGCAGCCCCCACTCCACCTCCACATGCTTGGCTGGACGCGTCAGGCGCCGACATGCGCATAACTTCCCGGCATGGCAAGGCACTGCTTTGGCATTGTTCAGCAGGTGCATCGCCCCCTACATTCGTTGGCACCTCCTCCAACCGTTTCACTCTCTCCGATGCAGGTATGTGTATTGGGCGCAGGCATCGTCGGCCTGGCCACGGCGTATGAACTTCAACAGCGCGGCCTGCAGGTCACCGTCATCGACCAGGCGCAGCCGGGCACGGGCGCCAGCGGTGGCAATGGCGCGCAGCTGAGCTACAGCTATGTGCAGCCACTGGCAGACGCCAGCATCTGGCGGCAGCTGCCCCGGTTGCTGCTCTCGCCCAGCTCACCGCTCAAGCTGCGCCTGCAGTGGGACACCCACCAGTGGCGCTGGGGGCTGGAGTTTCTGCGCGCCTGCAACCGACCCACCTCTGAACGCAGCACCGCGCAGCTGCTGGCCCTGGCCGCCCTGAGCCGCCACCACTTCGAGGTCATGCTGCGGGCAGAAGCTCTGCACTGCGACTTCTCCCGCACCGGCAAGCTGGTGCTGTACGACACCGCCACCGGCCTGGCCGCTGCGCAACGCCAGATGGACCTGCAGCGCCAGTGGGGCTGCGAACAACAGGCCGTGTCTGCCCAGCGCTGCACAGAGATCGAGCCCGCACTGCAGCACTACCAGCCGCGCATTGCCGGAGCCATCTACACCCCCAGCGAATGCGCGGCCGACTGCCTTATGGTCTGCCAAGGCTTGCAGGCCGTGCTGGCCGCACGGGGCGTGCGCTTTGTACTGGGTGCCACAGTTCAGGGCTTTGTGCGCAGGGGCTCGCGCATTGCTGCGGTGCGGACCAGTGCAGGTGCGATCGAGGCGCAGCAGTTTGTGCTGGCCCTGGGCAGCCGCAGCCACCAGGTGGCGCAGACAATGGGGTTACGCCTGCCCGTGTACCCCCTCAAGGGCTACAGCATCACACTCGTCACCAGCCCCGCACCATCGGCAGCGCCGCGGGTCAATGTGACCGACGCTGCACGCAAGGTAGTGTTTGCGCGCATCGGCCATCGCCTGCGGGTGGCGGGCATGGCCGAACTGGTAGGGCACGATGCCCGCATACCTGCCGCGCGCATCCAGAGCCTGCGCGACGCCACACGCGCCGTCCTCCCCCACTGCCATCAAGGCGGGGAGCTGCATGCCTGGACCGGCATGCGCCCCGCCACGCCCACCGGGCTGCCGGTGGTGGGCCGGTGGGCGGACGCGCCCGACAACCTTTTGCTGAACACAGGCCATGGGTCTTTGGGGTTCACACTGGCGTTTGGCACGGCCGCACAGGTGGCCGAGCTGCTGGCACCCGCCTAATCCCATCGCACTCACAACCGCGCTCCAGCGCTCTATTGCAACCTAAGGTGCCGCCCGCCTCGGCGGGGGGAGCGTTCATTCCACCTCAGGCTGCAGGCCCACCGCTTCCAGCGTCTCTGCCACCGCCTGGCGCATGCATTGCGTCATGGCACTGGCCAGCAGTGAGCTGGGCCGGTTCACGGTGCGCAGCGACTTGATGGGCACGGCAATGTGCGGCGCGAGCGCCAGCACATCCACTTTGCTGCGGTCGGCCGATGCCGCCGTGCAGGCATCCACCAGCGCCACCGCGTGACCATGGTGTGCCAGTGCCAGCGCCGCATGGTAGGTCTGCACCGTGAACGCTGTCTGTAGGCCCACACCCGCCTCGCGGCACGCGTGGTTGACCACCGTGCCGATAGGGTCGCGTACATCCAGCCGCACCACCGGTGTGTCTGCCAGGTCGGCCAGGTGCACCACACCGGCCGCCACCAGCGCAGTACCCAGCATGCCCTTGGGCGCCACACACACCATGCGCCCATCGGCCAGATGCTCTTGCGTCAACGCGGGGTGTGCGATGGCACTGAACACAAAACCCACATCCGCCTCCTGCAACACCAGTGCCGAGACGATCTGGGGCGAGTGCAGCGCATCGATGGTGACCTGCACATCCGGGTGCTTTTGCCTGAAGAACCGCAATGCGCGCGGCAGCACCTCGTAGCTCAACGCCAGCACGCTCAGGATGTGCAACTCCCCTTCGCGCCGGTCGCTTTTGAGGCTGTTGGCCAGGCGCTGCACATCATCCAACTGCGTGAACAGGCGCTCGATGTGCGGGTACAACGTCTGCGCCTCGGTGGTGGGCACCAGCTTGCCCTTGAGCCGGTGAAACAGCGGAAAGCCCAGCTGCAATTCGGCATGCGCCAGGATGCGGCTGACCGCAGGCTGCGTGACGTTGATGAGGCGGGCCGCCGCGCTCACGCTGCCGGTGAGCATGACGGCGTTGAAAACTTCTATGTGGCGAAGGCGCATCAACTAACAATGCAAGGAACAGGCCCGATGCGCAATCCTTGCATCCACCCATTGCGACTAGAACGGGTGCTTGAGCAGCGCGATAGTTAGAGCGACATCGACGGCCGCTGCGCCATGGCCGCACGCCAGCGCAACAGGTTTGGGTGCTGCTCGCCCGGTTTGTGCTTGACCACACGCGCAAAGTCCACCGCCACCACCGCCGTGATGTCGGCCACGCTGAAGCGGTCAGTGGCGATGAAGTCGCGGTCTGCCAAGCGCTCGTTGAGCAGGGCAAAAAACTGCCCCACACGCACCAGCCCACGCTCGGCCAGGGCCGGGATTTGCGGGTAGTCCACCGCGCCGGGCAAGGCCCGGTTGGCCATCGCGGGCGCGCTGTTGCGCAGCGCCTCGGCAATGGCCTGCAGGCCTTCGAACTCCATGCGCCAGTTCCAGCTCGCAATCTCGGCCTTTTCTGCAGGCGTCTCGCCCAGCAGTGCAGGCTGCGGGTAGCGCGCCTCCACATACGCCGTGATCGCCGCGTTGTCGGTCAACAGCAAACCGTCTTCCGCGCGCAGCGCAGGCACCGTGCACTGCGGGTTGATCTGGCGGTAGGCATCGCCCAGTTGCTCGCCATTGCGCAGATCCACCTGCACGGTGTCGTGGGCCACGCCCTTTTCTGCCAGCAGGATGCGCGCACGGCGCGGGCTGGGGGCGGTGGAGCAGTCGTATAGGGTGATCATGGAGACGCCTTGCAAAAAACAATCAGCGTGCGGGTGAAGAATCTGCTGCTGCCGCAGCCTCGATCTTGTCCTGCGTCTTCGTGTCAAAGTCGCTCGCGTCATGCCGCTCGCGCAACTGGCTGGCCGGGTCGCCCTGCACGCGGTTCACCTTGCGCCCCCGCTGCACTGCAGGGCGCTTGGCTACTTGCTCGGCCCAGCGCACCACATGCGTGTATTCGTGCACCTGCAAAAACTCGCCAGCGTTGTAGGCCTGCCCTTTCACCAGCAAGCCATACCAGGGCCAGATCGCAATGTCTCCCACCGTGTACTCATCGCCCGCCACGTACTCGGTCACGGCCAGGCGCTGGTTCAGCACATCCAACTGGCGCTTGGCCTCCATGGCATAGCGGTCAATGGCGTACTCAATCTTGACCGGCGCGTAGGCATAAAAATGCCCAAACCCGCCGCCCACAAACGGCGCACTGCCCATCTGCCAGAACAACCACGACAGGCACTCCGCCCGCGCCGCGCCCTCCTTGGGCAAGAAGGCGCTACCGAACTTCTCGGCCAGGTACATCAGGATGGCGCCGGACTCGAACACGCGCACCGGTTTGGCGGGGTCGGTGCGGTCCAGCAGCGCGGGGATTTTGGAGTTGGGGTTCACAGACACGAACCCACTGCCAAACTGCTCCCCCTCGTTGATACGAATCAGCCACGCGTCGTACTCCGCCCCGCTGTGGCCCAGCGCCAGCAGCTCTTCCAGCATGACAGTGACTTTTACGCCATTGGGCGTGCCCAGCGAATACAGCTGCAGCGGGTGCTTGCCCACAGGCAGCTCTTTATCGTGCGTCGCTCCGGCGATCGGCCGGTTGATGCTGGCGAACTGGCCGCCGTTTGCTTTGTTCCATTGCCAGATGGCGGGGGGGATGTAGGAGGTAGGTTCAGACATCAAGGACTCCCAAATGAAGTTAGAAGGGGCGATTGACTTGCGGTTGCCGGACGGCGAGAGCAAAAGAGGTCGCGCCGGGGCTCCTGCAATGGCGGGCATTCCGCCGGCTACGCTGCCTCAGTCTGGCTTGAGAGGGGAAACCTCTCAATCAACAAGGGAAAGCGGGTCAGTCGATGCTGCACGAGTGCGCCCAAACGCCATGGACACCGACGTAAAACGTGTGATGCGTGTCCAGCGACAGGTTATAGGCAACCCCAGGCTTCGCGTCAGCGTAGTTCCTGGCCACCATCAAATTCCCGAAGTAATAGTTCTCCAACGTGCTTGTAGCCCTCAGGCTTTGTAACTTTGCCCAACCATGGTTCGCCAAATAGATGGGTTGGTTGGGCGTCGCAAAAATTTCATCACGCTGGTTATTGGCCAAGTGATCAATCAGCAACCTCGATAGAGAACTTTCTGGAATACGCCAGACTTCCGCGACCTTTGCGAAGATGTACTCGCTTTCCTCCCTTTTGTTGCTTGGCGGTGTCTGCATATCGGGAAATGTCAGGACCCACTCACCCACTTTGACATCTTCGATCGGTTTGGAGCCTTCCTTCGTACGGACCAAGGTTCCAGCGGCAAATCCAAAATCAGGGTCGCTCATATCAGGTCTCACTCTCATTAAATTAATTTGCAGAGCTTGAGCATGGGTGGGCTCAATGCGCCTTATCCCAATTAGCCCCCACCCCCACTTCCGCCAATAACGGCACCTTCAGCGCCGCCACTTCCGCCATCAGGCGCGGGATGTGGGTCTTGAGCCAGTCCACTTCGCTCTCGGGCAGTTCGAACACCAGTTCGTCGTGCACCTGCATGATCATCTTGATATCTGTCTTGTGGGCGTCCAGCTCCTTCTGCACCGCCACCATGGCCAGCTTGATGAGGTCGGCCGCCGTGCCCTGCATGGGCGCGTTGATGGCGGCGCGTTCGGCCCCGGCGCGGCGGGGGCCGTTGGGGGAGTTGATTTCGGGCAGGTACAGGCGGCGGCCAAACACGGTTTCGACATAGCCCATGGATTTGGCGGCGGCCTTGGTGTCGTCCATGTACTGCTTCACGCCGGGGTAGCGCTGGAAGTATTTGTCGATGTAGGCGGCTGCGGCCTTGGTTTCGATGCCTAAGTTCTTGGCCAGGCCAAAGCTGCTCATGCCGTAGATGAGGCCAAAGTTGATGACCTTGGCGTAGCGGCGCTGCTCGCTGGTGACCTGGTCCACTTCCACACCAAACACTTCGGCAGCAGTGGCGCGGTGCACATCCAGCCCGGCGTGGAAGGCGTGCAGCAGCGAGTGGTCGCCGCTCAGGTGGGCCATGATGCGCAGTTCGATTTGCGAGTAGTCGGCACTCGCAATCACGCGGCCCGCAGGGGCCACAAAGGCCTCGCGCACGCGGCGGCCTTCGGGCGTGCGGATGGGGATGTTCTGCAGGTTGGGGTCGTTGCTGGACAAGCGGCCTGTGACGGCCACGGCCTGCGCGTAGTGCGTGTGCACGCGGCCGGTGCGTGGCAGGGCCAGCTGGGCCAGCTTGTCGGTGTAGGTGCCCTTGAGCTTGACGAGGCTGCGGTGCTCCAGCAGTTTGGCGGGCAGGGGGTAGTCCTCGGCCAGTTTTTCCAGCACTTCCTCGTCGGTGCTGCGGGCACCGGTGGCGGTCTTCTTCACCACGGGCATGCCCAGCTTGTCAAAGAAGATTTCGCCGAGCTGCTTGGGGCTGCTCAGGTTGAAGGGCTGGCCCGCAATTTCATACGCCTCGGTTTCGAGCTGCAAGATGCGCTGGCCCAGTTCGTGGCTTTGGGCGGCCAGCGTGGGCGCGTCAATCAGCACGCCGTTGCGTTCGATGCGGTACAGGGCCTCACTGCTGGCGATCTCCAGCTCGTAGATAAAGCGCAGTTTGTCATCGGCCTGCAGCAGCGGCCACAGGGCGTTGTGCACGTCCAGGGTCTGGTCGGAGTCTTCGCACGAGTAGGCGGCGGCTTTGTCTACCGGCACTTGCGCAAACGGAATCTGGTGCGCGCCTTTGCCGCACAGGTCTTCGTAGGTGATGCCTTTGCGGCCCGTGTGGCGCTCGGCCAGGCTGGTCAGGTTGTGGGGCTTGTGCACTTCGAGCACATAGCTTTGCAGCATGGTGTCGTGCGCGTAGCCCTGCACTTCGATGCCGTGGTTGGCGAACACATGGCGGTCGTATTTGATGTGCTGGCCCAGCTTGTGGTGCTTGGGGTCCTCCAGCCAGGGTTTGAGGCGGGCGAGCACTTCATCCAGCGGCAACTGCGCGGGCGCATCGGGGCCTTCGTGGCGCAGGGGGATGTAGGCGGCTTCGCCGGGCTGCACGCTGAAGCTGATGCCGACGATTTGCGCGCGCATCTCGTCCAGCGAATCGGTCTCGGTGTCGATGGCCGTGAGCGGGGCTTTGTGCAGGCGCTCTAGCCACTGGTCAAAGTCGGCCCAGTTGAGGATGGTGTCGTACACCACCGTGCGGTGCTGGGCTTCTTCGGCCACGGTGCTGGCGGAGTGGTCCGCGAACAGGTCGCCGCTTTGGCCGGGCATGGCGACGGTGGGGGCTGCTGTGGCCGGGGCTGCAGCGCCCTTGATGGCGGCGGCCAGGCCCTTGAAGCCGTACTTTTCGTAAAACGGCAGCAGGCCCTCGTTGTCGGGCGCATCCAGTGTGATGTCGTCAAACGCGGGCAGGCCGGGAATGTAGTCGGCCAGCGCGCAGTCTGTCTTCATGGTGACGAGCTGGCGGCTCAAGGCCAGTTGGCCGCTTGCAATGGCCTCGCGCAGGTTGTTGCCCGCCACGCCCTTGATGGCATCGGCGTTGGCAATCAGGTTGTCGAGCGAGCCATATTCTTCCAGCCACTTGGCGGCGGTCTTGGGGCCGACCTTGGTCACGCCGGGCACGTTGTCCACGGTGTCGCCCACCAGGGCCTGATAGTCCACCATCAGCGCGGGGGGCACGCCAAACTCGGCCGTCACGCCCGCCACGTCGCGGCGCTTGCCGCTCATGGTGTCGATGATGGTGATGTGCTCGTTGACCAGCTGGCTCAAATCCTTGTCGCCGCTGGACACGATAACCTCAATGCCCTGCGCTGCGGCCATGTGGGCCATGGTGGCGATGACGTCGTCGGCCTCCACGCCGGGCACGGCCACCACCTTCCAGCCCAGCAGGTCCACCACTTCGTGGATGGGCTCGATCTGGCTGCGCAGATCGTCGGGCATGGGAGAGCGCGTGGCCTTGTATTCGGTGTACAGGGCATCGCGGAAGGTGGGGCCCGAGGCGTCGAACACGCACACGGCGTAGTCGGCCACCACCTCTTTGCGCAGGGCCTGCATCATGTTGATCATGCCGCGAATGGCACCGGTGGCAGGGCTGGTAGGGTCGCCCGGCACGGCCCGCAGGTCGGGCATGGCGTGGAAGGCGCGGTAGAGGTAGCTGGAGCCGTCCACCAGCACCAGGGTCTTTTTGTTGCTCATCCGGCAATTGTGCACGGGCAGCGCCCGCCGGGCGGCGCTCTACAATCGCCCGATGCGCGCTGTTCACCTTCTCCTGCTGCTGGGCATGGCCTGCGGCAATGCCCTGGCCCAAACCCCACCCCCATCCCCTGCTGCCACCACCGCAGGCGCTGGTAACCAGCGCGATGCGCTGTCCGATCCCGAGCCCCTGTCCGGCCGCAGCAACCAGCGCACGGAGCGCATCCAGATCGAAGACGCAGGCAGCCGTGTGGATGAACTGCGCGTGGGCGGGCAAACCCAGAACATCTCGGTACAGCCCAAGACCGGCAACTTGCCCGCCTACGAAGTGCAGTCGCCCGACGGCGCGCGCAGCCGCGCTGGCGGCAACAATGGCGCCGAGACCACCACGGCGCCCCGCGTCTGGAACGTGTTCAAGTTCTGATGGGCTGCAGGGTGGCGCGCGCACTGCGCTGCCGCCAGTTAAGCCTCCGCTTGCCCCCGTTGTCCCGCCCCTTCCTCTTTCTTTTTTCTTCGACCCCCTGAGCGATGGCCGTTTTTACCGAAGTCTCCAATCCCGAGGCGCGCGAGTTGCTGCGCCGTTTGCAACTGGGCGAGCTGGTGGAGCTGCGCGGCATTGAGGGCGGCATCGAGAACACCAACTACTTTCTGACCAGCGACCAGGGCGAGTTCGTGCTGACGCTGTTCGAGCGCCTCACGGCCGAGCAGTTGCCGTTCTACCTGTACCTGATGAAGCACCTGGCGCACGGCGGCGTGCCCGTGCCCGACCCGCGCGCCGACAAGAACGGTGACATCCTGCACACCGTGTGCGGCAAGCCCGCCGCCGTGGTCAACAAGCTGCGCGGCAAGAGCCAGCTGGCCCCACAGGGCGTGCACTGCGCTGCCGTGGGCACCATGCTGGCCCGCATGCACCTGGCGGGCCGCGATTTTGACCGCCACCAGCCCAACCTGCGTGGGCTGCCCTGGTGGAACGAGACGGTGCCGGTGGTGCTGCCCCACATTGACGCTGCGCAGGCCGCACTGCTGCGGTCCGAGCTGGCCTACCAGAACCATGTGGCGGCCAGCTCCGCCTACGCCGCTCTGCCACGCGGGCCCGTGCATGCCGACCTGTTCCGCGACAACGTGATGTTTGAAGGGGAAGAGCTGACGGGCTTTTTCGACTTCTACTTTGCAGGGGTGGACACCTGGCTGTTTGACCTGGCCGTGTGCCTGAACGACTGGTGCATCGACCTGCCCACCGGCACGCATGACGCCGAGCGCGCCACGCGCATGCTCGACGCTTACCAGGCCGTGCGCCCGCTGACGACGGCCGAGCGCGAGCTGCTGCCCGCCATGCTGCGCGCCGGGGCTCTGCGGTTCTGGATTTCACGCCTGTGGGACTTCTACCTGCCGCGCGAGGCCTCCATGCTCAAGCCGCACGACCCCACGCACTTCGAGCGCGTGCTGCGCGGGCGCCTGGCCCTGCCCGTACACGCGGGCTGATCCCACTAACCCCTGACCCGGCCAACGGTTTGGGGCGGTGGGGTAAATTCGGCCTTATTCGCCCACCCGACATCCAATGCCGCTCGACGCCCCCCTGTTGGCGCCAGGGCACAGCTGGCGGTGCGAGCCTCTCCTCCTTTCCAACGTATTCATGAAACTCCACATCGTTCCCGCACGCACCGGCATGGCCTGGGTCAAGCTCGGCGTTCGGGCGTTCTGGCGGCAGCCCATGGCGCTAGCTGCGCTGTTCTTCATGACCATGGCGGCGATGTCGCTGGCCACGATGATTCCGCTGGTGGGCCCGGCCATTGCCCTCGCACTGCTGCCGTCGGCCACGCTGGCCATGATGGTGGCGGCGGCGCAGGCATCGCAAGGGCGGTTTCCGATGCCCACGGTGCTGCTGGTGGCGTTTCGCACCGGGCGCGAGAGGCTGCGCGACATGCTCACGCTGGGTGTGCTGTATGCGGTGGCTTTCCTCGGCATCATGGGGCTGTCGGCCCTGCTGGACGGCGGCCAGTTTGCGCAGGTGTACCTGGGCGGCGCGCCCATGACCCGGGAGATTGCCGAGAACCCGGACTTCCAGCGCGCCATGTGGCTGTCGATGCTGTTGTACCTGCCGCTATCGCTGCTGTTCTGGCATGCACCGGGCCTCGTGCACTGGCATGGCGTGCCACCAGTCAAGGCGTTGTTCTTCAGTATCGTGGCCTGCGTGCGCAACTTTGGCGCGTTCCTTGTCTATGGGCTGGGCTGGCTGGGGGTGTTTTTGCTGGGCGGGCTGGTGGTCAGCATCGTGTCGGCCCTGCTGGCTGTGGCGGGGCTTGCGGGATCGATGGCCGGTGGCATCATGGTGGGCGCTGCCATGATGTTGGCGGCCATGTTCTTCACCTCGGTGGTCTTCACCTTCCGCGACTGCTTCGAGCCCCCCTACACCCCGCAGCAAGAAGAGGCGCCCCATGACACCCCGCCCCCCAGCCCCCCTGACGCACCACCTGCAGGGCCGCTCTGACGACGAGCTGGTCTGGTTCCAGCGCCGCAGCGTGGTGCAGGCCGCCGCGCTGTGGGTGGCAGGCGGTGGCTGGGCTGCCGCCCATGCGCAGGCGCGCAGCAATATCGTGGAAGTGCGCGGCGAGGTGCTGCGCAATGGCGAGCCCCTGACGGCGCAGCACACCATCACCGCCAACGACCGCATTGAGACCGGGCCGGGCGCCAGCCTGGTGTTCTCAGTGGGCGACAGCGCCTTCATGGTGCGGCAGAACTCGCGCATGGCGATGGAGAGCGACACACCCACCGCCGTCAAGCTGCTGCGCCTGCTCAGCGGTGCAGTGGCGACGGTATGGGGGCGCGGCCCAGACCGGCAGATTGCGCTGCCCACGGCCACCGCAGGCATCCGCGGCACCGGCGTGTACGCCGAGGTGTTTGCCGACCAGGACCAGCGCGGCTACCTTTGCAACTGTTATGGCACGGTGGAGCTGACGGCAGGCGGCGAGCGCCTGGTGAGCCAGTCCAGCTACCACCAGTCGTTCTGGGCCGAGCCCGCACCCCGCAATGGCCGGCTGCTGACACCGGCCGGTGCCATCAACCACACGGACGAAGAGATGGAGTTCTTGGCCGGGCTGGTCAACCAGCGCACCGCGTGGCAGGTGTCGGGCCGCAAGGGCATCAAGGATGGCAGCGGTGGCGCGGCCGTACCGGCCAACAACTACGGAACCGGCAACTCCTACGGCCCGCCCGGCTCCCGGGACTAGGGCCTGTCCCGCAGCGCACGCGCAGCCATGCCTGCGCGGCGCGCCTTGGGCGGGCGTCACGCGCTGCGCAAGGCACCGCGTCAAACGGTCACACAAACGTCAAACCACTGTCACGGGGCGTTCCTAGGATCGCGGGCTGGATTCCATGCCCCCCGCCTACTACGCCTTTTCCAACAAGGCTCCCGGTCGGATCAGGGCGTGGCATGCCCGTTTGCATACCCACTTGGAAACACCCCGAAAATGACCCAACCGACGATGCCCACCCGCCGCAAGGCCCTGCAACTGCTGGCCGGCGTTCCCATGCTGCCGCTCAGCGCCAGCGCCTCGGCCGCCCTGCTGACCGCCTGCGGTGGCAGCGACTCCGCCGCGCCCAGCTTTGTGTCGGCCAGCTTCACGTCGATGGCAGCCCCCACCCTGGCCAACGCCGCAGCCATGGCCACCACCACCGTGGGCTCCACGCTCAACATCAAGCTCAGCGACGACTCGGTGCGCTCGTACCAGCTGGCTTACCAGCCGTTCTTCGTGACGGGCGACATGGTGTCCGACGGCAAGGGCGGCACCATCCTGTCGGGTGGCTACTACGACATCAACAACAAGCCCATCATCGACGCCACGGTGGCTGGCAAGGAGCGCCAGTACTTCTCGGACTCGCCCGACGGCACCTCGCTGCTGACCGTGGCCAACCCCACCGTGACCGGCCTCAAGGGCAAGGCCGTGTTTGCCGTGGTGCAGTTTGAATACACCACCTGGGCGCAAGACGGCAAGACCGACATGTACGGCAAGCTGCCCTCGCCCATCGCCGTGCTGACGCTGGACCAGGACCAGACCACCGGCAAGCTGAGCCTGGTGAAGTACCACAACGTGGACACCTCCAAGGTGCACGGCCTGTGGATCACCTGCGGCGCCAGCCTGTCGCCCTGGGGCACCCACCTGTCGAGCGAGGAGTACGAACCCGATGCGTTCAGCATTGCCAGCAACGCCATGTTCAAGGCCTACAGCAAGAACCTGTATGGCGACGAAACCAAGGCCAACCCCTACCACTACGGCCACATGCCCGAAGTGACGGTGAACCCCGACGGCACCGCCAGCATCAAGAAGCATTTCTGCATGGGCCGCATCTCGCACGAGCTGGTGCAGGTGATGCCTGACAACCGCACGGCGCTGATGGGCGACGACGCCACCAACAGCGGCTACTTCGTGTTCGTGGCCGACAAGGAAAAAGACCTGTCGTCCGGCACGCTGTACGTTGCCAAGGTGGGCAGCGGCTTCTCCATCGACCCCAAGGTGGGCACAGCGGCCCCCCTCACCTGGATCAAGATGGGCTCGGCCACCAGCGCCGAGATCGAGAACCTGGCCAACACGCTCAAGCCCACGGACATCATGACCGTGAAGACCACCGACCCGGCCGACGCCAGCTACACCAAGATCGTGGCGAACGGCAAGACCGAGTGGATCAAGCTGAACCCCGGCATGGAAAAGGCCGCGGCCTTCCTGGAAACCCACCGCTACGCCGCCTACCTGGGTGCCAGCCTGGGCTTCACCAAGATGGAAGGCACCACGGTCAACGCCAAGGACAAGATTGCCTACTCTGCGCTGCAGAACATCCAGTCGTCCATGGTGGCAGGCAACGCAGCCAACGTGCCGGGCAACGGCATCTCGGTGCCCAAGCAACTGGTGGCCGGCGCCGTGATGGCGCTGAACCTCAAGGGTGGCCAGAAGGACACCGCCGGCGGCACCATCAACAGCGAATGGATGCCCGTGGACACCAAGGTGCTGCTGGCCGGTGAAGACATCACCGCCGACGCCCTGGGCAACACCGCCAACCCCAACAACATCGCCAACCCGGACAACCTCAAGTTCTCCGAAAAGATGCGCACCCTGTTCATCGGCGAAGACAGCAGCCAGCACGTCAACAACTTCCTGTGGGCCTACAACGTGGACACCAAGCAGCTGTCGCGCGTGATGTCGATCCCAGCAGGCGGCGAGTCCACCGGCCTGCACGCTGTGGACGAGATCAACGGCTGGACGTACATCATGAGCAACTTCCAGCACGCCGGTGACTGGGGCGCCATCCACAGCGTGGTCAAGGACACGCTGGACCCGATGATCAAGGCCAACTACAAGAATAAGAACGGCGCGGCCGTGGGCTACCTGACGGCTGCTGCCAAGCAGCCCAGCCTGAACCAGGCCTGAACTCAGCCTGAAACCCACCTGAGCTAGGGGCCAACAAGGCTGCACCCCGTGCGGCCCGCTTCAAAAACCAACGGGGCCCGAGGGCCCCGTTGTCATTGGCGGCTCTGGATTGCTATATATACGATAGCTATCCAGGCATAAGGTACTAGCGCTACCAGGCGATTTTGCTCAAAACCTGCTATTCGACCACCGTCAGTTTGGCCACCGACAGCGCCAGCCACTTGGTGCCGTGGCGCGGAAAGTTGACCTGTGCACGTGCGTCGTCGCCGGTGCCTTCAATGGCCAGCACCTTGCCCTCGCCAAACTTGGTGTGAAACACGGCAATGCCCACGCGCAGGCCGTGCGAGGGCGCCGCCTTCTGCACAGGCACTGGGGGACTGGCAAACGTCTCGGATTTGAAGCCAAATTGGCCTCTAGTGCTAGATCCGTATGCGCTACCAGCTCCTGAATTAGTAGCAAAACTGGGCGCATACGAGCCAAAGCCCTGCTGCTTGGGCGTGATCCACTTGAGGGCTGCTTCAGGCAGCTCGTCAAAAAACCGGCTCTTGATGTTGTAGCGCGTCTGGCCGTGCAACATGCGCGTTTGCGAGTGGCTGAGGTACAGCCGCTTGCGGGCGCGGGTAATGGCCACGTACATCAGGCGGCGCTCCTCCTCCAGGCCGTCGCGGTCGCTGGCCGAGTTCTCGTGGGGGAACAGGCCCTCTTCCATGCCGCCGATGAACACGCAGTCAAATTCCAGCCCCTTGCTGGCATGCACGGTCATGAGCTGCACCGCGTCTTGCCCAGCCTGGGCCTGGTTGTCGCCCGCCTCCAGCGCGGCGTGGGTCAGGAAGGCGGCCAGGGGCGAGAGGGTTTCGCCGGTGTCGGCGTCCACGATGCCGGGCACGGCGGGTTTCAAAGGCTCGTCGAGCAACGGCGCGTTGGGGTCCAGCCCTTGGCTCACAGGGCTTTGCACGCTTTGGGTCAGCGGCGTGCCGTGCTCATCCAGCGGCAGCGCCACCGCGTCGCGGCCAAAGCCCTCTTGCGTGACAAAGCTCTCGGCGGCGTTGACGAGTTCCTGCAAGTTCTCGATGCGGTCGGCGCCTTCCTTTTCGGTGCGGAAGTGCTCGACCAGGCCGGTGGATTCGAGCATCTGCTCGATGATGCCGCGCAGGTTCAGCCCTTGGGTCTGCTCGCGCAGCACATCGACCATGGCGACAAACGCGCCCAGGTTGGCGCCCGCCTTGCCGGGCACAGCGCTCACCGCGTCGTGCAGCGAGCAGCCTGCGGCGCGGGCAGCGTCCTGCAGCACCTCGATGCTGCGCGCGCCAATGCCGCGCGGCGGAAAGTTGACGACGCGCGTGAAGCTGGTGTCGTCGTGCGGGTTCTCCAAGAGGCGCAGGTAGGCCAGCGCGTGCTTGATTTCGGCACGCTCAAAAAAGCGCAGGCCGCCGTATACGCGGTAGGGCACGCTGGCATTGAACAATGCAGATTCAATCACCCGGCTTTGCGCGTTGCTGCGGTAGAGCACGGCGATTTCCTTGCGCTCAAAGCCGTCGTTGCGCACCAGCTGCTTGATCTCATCCACCATCCACTGCGCCTCGGCCAAGTCAGAGCTGGCCTCGTACACACGCACGGGCTCGCCAGCGCCCTGCGTGGTGCGCAGGTTCTTGCCCAGGCGGCGGCTGTTGTGGCTGATGAGGTGGTTGGCCGAGTCGAGGATGTTGCTGTAGCTGCGGTAGTTCTGCTCCAGCTTGATCTGGCGCTGCACATCAAACTCGCGCACAAAGTCGGTCATGTTGCCCACGCGAGCGCCACGGAAGGCGTAGATGCTCTGGTCGTCGTCGCCCACGGCGATCACGCTGCCACGCGCTTCGTAGCGCCCGTCCACCTCGTTGCCCGCCAGTTGCTTGAGCCAGGCGTACTGCAGCTTGTTGGTGTCCTGGAACTCGTCCACCAGGATGTGCTGGAACCGGCGCTGGTAGTGCTCGCGGATCGGGTCGTTGTCGCGCAGCAGCTCGTAAGACCGCAGCATCAGCTCGCCAAAGTCCACCACGCCTTCGCGCTGGCATTGTTCTTCGTACAGCTGGTAGATCTCGACCTTCTTGCGGCTGTCGCTGTCGTGCGTAGGCACATCGCCAGGCCGCATGCCCTCTTCCTTGCAGCTGGCGATGAAGTACGACAGCTGCTTGGGCGGAAAGCGCTCCTCGTCCACGTTGTGCTGCTTGCACAGGCGCTTGATGGCCGAGAGCTGGTCTTGCGTGTCGAGAATCTGGAACGACTGCGGCAGCCCCGCAGCCTTGTGGTGCGCGCGCAGCAGCCGGTTGCACAGGCCGTGGAAGGTGCCGATCCACATGCCGCGCACATTCACAGGCAGCATGGCCGACAGGCGGGCCACCATCTCTTTGGCGGCCTTGTTGGTAAACGTGACGGCCAGAATGCCGCCGGGCGTGGCATAGCCGTTTTGCAGCAGCCAGGCGATGCGGGTGGTCAGCACACGGGTCTTGCCCGACCCGGCCCCCGCCAGGATGAGCGCATGGCCGGCGGGCAAGGTCACCGCAGCCAGTTGCTCGTCGTTCAGGTGGGCGAGAAGGGGGGATGCGGCCGACGGCGCACCGGAGTGTGGGGGCACCAGGGCGTCTGGCGCACCCGAAAACGGGTCTTGTGGGAACATCCGGCCATTGTAGAAAGCACCCCGCCCCACGCTGCCCCGCACCATGAAAAACATTGCCCTCACCTTGGCCAGCCTGTCGTTGGCACTGGCGCATGCCCCGCAGGCGCTGGCCCAGACCCATTGCAGCAGCGACGGCGCGCCCAAGCCCGTGGCGCTCTTCGAGCGCTTCATCAGCGCCGACTGCGAGGCCTGCTGGGGCGATGCAGCCACCCCGGCGCCATCGGCCAAGGCAGGCGCCGTGGTGCTGGACTGGATCGTGCCAAGCGCGGCGGGTGACCTTGCCCCCTTGTCGGCAGCCGCCACCACCGACGCCCTGCCCCGCCTGCAAGCCCTGGGGCGCAAGCCCCCCACCTCCACTGACGTACACATCAGCACCGTCGATGTGGACGCACGTGGCAGGCTGCGCGTGGCCCACGGGGTGGCGTTCAATGACTATGTGGGTGTGGGCATCAACTTCGCGCCTTCCGCTGCGAAGCCACAGCGCAAGGTGGCCGCAGCCCCCTTTGCCTTTCACCTGCTGCTGGTGGAAGCCATCGCCGCCGGCACGGACGGCACGGTGGTGCCCCGCCATGTCGTGCGCAACGCGTTCGAGGGCGAGTGGCTCCCCGCCCAGCGGCAAGCTCGCACCCCAGGCAAACCGTGGGCCTGGATGGAGACCCGGTCCATGCGCATTCCCGAAGGCGCGCGGGCCGAACGGCTGCACCTGGTCGGCTGGGTGCAGGATGCATCGGGCCAGATCGTGGCGGCTGCGCAATCCGTATGCAGGTAATACCGGGGCCGTTATGACGGCCATTTGTCAGGCGGGTAGAATCAATCACCGGGCCCAAGTTTCTTGACGCCCGGTTTTTTGTGCCTGCGCTCAGCAGGGTTCGGAGTGACTGTCACGTTCACTCCCGCAAAGCCGGTCTGACAGCCAAGCGCCCACCGCCGTCGAAATAGTTTGGCGGCGTCCCTTTATGGAGCTTGGAATCTCATGGAAATCTTCGACTACGACAACATCCTGCTGCTGCCCCGCAAGTGCCGCGTGGAAAGCCGCTCGGAATGCGACGCCAGCGTGGAACTGGGCGGTCGCCGCTTCCGCCTGCCGGTGGTGCCGGCCAACATGAAGACCGTGGTGGACGAAACCATCTGCACCTGGATGGCACAGAACGGCTATTTCTACGTCATGCACCGCTTTGACCTGGACAACGTCCAGTTCGTCAAGGACATGCATGCCAAGGGCTGCTACGCGTCTATCTCGCTGGGCGTGAAGCAACCCGACTACGCCACGGTGGACCAGCTGGTGGCACAGGGCATCACGCCCGAGTACATCACCATCGACATCGCCCACGGCCATGCCGACAGCGTGAAGAACATGATCGGCTACCTGAAAAAGCACCTGCCGCAGTCGTTTGTGATTGCCGGCAACGTGGCCACCCCCGAAGCCATCATCGACCTGGAAAACTGGGGCGCCGACGCCACCAAGGTGGGCGTGGGCCCGGGCAAGGTGTGCATCACCAAGCTCAAGACAGGTTTTGGCACGGGCGGCTGGCAGCTCAGCGCGCTGAAGTGGTGTGCCCGCGTGGCCACCAAGCCCATCATTGCCGACGGCGGCATCCGCAGCCATGGCGACATTGCCAAGAGCATCCGCTTTGGCGCCAGCATGGTGATGATCGGCTCGCTGTTTGCAGGCCATGAGGAATCACCGGGCAAGACGGTGGAAGTGGACGGCGCGCTGTTCAAGGAGTACTACGGCTCGGCCAGCGACTTCAACAAGGGCGAATACAAGCACGTCGAAGGCAAACGCATCCTGGAGCCCATCAAGGGCAAGCTGGCCGAAACGCTCATTGAGATGGAGCAGGACGTGCAAAGCTCCATCAGCTATGCGGGTGGCACCAAGCTGATGGATGTGCGCAAGGTCAACTACGTGATCCTGGGCGGCGACAACGCAGGCGAGCACCTGCTGATGTAACCACACCACCGGGTGCGATCCGCCGCCCGGTTAGGAGAACCCTTAGAACCTGTTCAAAGTCTTGTTGGAGTTGCACAAGTGCCTTGCCGGGATGGGGTGCAAGGCGCGGTGCGCGGCCAATAGCTCGGCTATTGGCAAGCGCCGCAACGCCGCAGACCGCCCGGCAAGGCACTTGCCCGAAGGGTTGGAGTGAAATCGGGCGATTGGACGCCCCGGCTGCTTGCATGGGCATGAGCCCATGCGGCGCACCCGGAGCATCCACTCATCCCGATTGCACTCCAATGCAATCTCCAAAAAGACTTGGAACAGGTTCTCAGGCCCGCAGCAGGTTCTGCGCCATGTGGTGCAGGTCATGCCCGGGCTTGGCCAGGGCATCGACGACGCTGAAGTGGTTCAACCCCGGCAAGGCCACGCTGCGGGGCACAAAATGGCTGCCCCAGGCGTCCTGCATGAGCTGGTTCTGGCGCAGGAATTCGGGGCTTTCATCGGCCCCCACGGCGCAATACAGCGTGCCCGTGGGCGGCTCCAGCAAACGTGCGGGGCTGCACTGCAGCACCTGCTGCTCAGTCAGGTGCAATACCGACTGGTACATGGGCGTGTGCATGATGGGCTCCAGGTCGTGCACCCCCGAGATCGACAGCGCATTGCGCACCAGGCCATCGGGCAAGCCCTTGCCGATCAGGGGCCACACGCTGGTCAGCAGCAGGGCCGCCAGCTGCCCGCCCGCCGAGTGCCCCGCCACGGTGATCCGCCGGGGGTCGCCCCCATGGGCGGCGATCTGGTGCCACACCCAGCCCAACGCTTTTTCCATCTGCCGCGCAATGTGGGGAATGTTCACCGGCGCATCGGGGGTGCCCGGGCACAGCGCGTAGTTCACCACCACCACACAAAACCCGGCCTGGGTGAAGGGCGGCGCGATGAACGAGTGGTCGGATTTGTCGAGCGACCGCCAGTAGCCTCCGTGGATGAACACCAGCACCGGCACCGGCCCACCGGTGGTGCGGGCGGAGGGGAACACGTCCAGGGTCTCACCCACACCGGTTCCATACGCGACATCGAGCGCACAGGGAATGTTGGCGCGCACCTGGGCGGAGTCCCGGGCCCAGCGCTCAAAGTAGTCCATGTGGTCGGGGACGAGGGCACGGTTGTTGTACATGCGCTCCAGCCAGGCGGGGTCGTACAGGGGCAAGGTCATGGGCAAGGGTCTCCGGTTGGTGTGAGCGGCCTTCGGTGCCATACCGCGGCCCGGCCCACAGGCTCGGCAGACGCAGGGACGGCGCTGGCGCTGCAGAATCATCTGGCCAATCGCTGTGCGCTGCAAGCTCCGTGACAGACTGCAGCGCCAAAAAGGCACATGATGGCAACAGAGACGCTCTTGAACTCCTTTCCCAAGAAGAACAACGCCATGACTACCACTCCGCTTCGTATCGCCGTTCTTGGCATTGGCATGATGGGGCTGCCCATGGCCCGACGCCTCAGCGAAGCAGGCCACCAGGTACACGCATGGAACCGCACCCGCGCCAAGGCAGAACCGCTGACGCAATGGGGTGTCACCGTGCACAGCAGCCCTGCCGATGCCGTCAAGGACGCCGATGTGGCCATCAGCTTGCTCGAAAACGGGCCGGTCGTCGGCCAGGTCCTGTTTGAGCAAGGCACAGCCCAGGCCATGCGCCCGGGCGCTCTTTTCATCGACATGGCCTCCATCCAGCCCAGCGAGGCGCGCGACCACGCGGCCCGCCTGGGCGAGCTGGGCGTGGCCCACCTGGACGCACCGGTATCCGGAGGCACCGTCGGGGCCGAGGCCGGTACCCTGGCCATCATGGCCGGTGGCCGCCCCGAGGACTTTGCGCGCGCCCAGCCCGTATTCGCCTGCCTGGGCCGCTCCACCCATGTCGGGCCGCACGGTGCGGGTCAGCTGGCCAAGCTGGCCAACCAGATGATTGTGGGCATCACCATCGGCGCCGTGGCCGAAGCCCTGCTGTTTGCCGCCAAGGGAGGCGCCGACATGGCCAAGGTCCGCGAAGCCATCAGCGGTGGTTTTGCCGACAGCCGCATCCTGCAGCTGCATGGCCAGCGCATGGTGGAACGCGACTTTGCCCCCAGGGGCCGCATGGCCGTTCAGTTGAAGGACATGCGCAATGCGTTGGCCACTGCCCGAGAGACCGGCTTCGATGCCCCCATCACGGCCCTGTTTGAGGCACTGTATGCCGAGGGCGTGGACCACGGCCTCGGCGAACTGGACCACAGCGGCCTCTTTGTGGAACTGGCCAGCCGCAATGCGATGCAATAATTTTTGAGCGCGAGTTGCAAAGGTCGCAAAAACTAGTGCATAATTCGAGGCTCTGCAGCGATGCAGACGAATTTTAAAGATTTGGGTTCTTAGCTCAGTTGGTAGAGCAGCGGACTCTTAATCCGTAGGTCGAGTGTTCGAGTCACTCAGGACCCACCAAATCAAGCCGCAAGGCACAAAAGGCCTGCTACCCATAAGTAGCAGGCCTTTCTGTTTTTAGATCGTTTGTCACGGTCGGCGCACCACGGCCCTGACTCGCAGCCGTTCGGTCGAGCTCGGATATGTACGCCTAAGGTTTGTCTCAACAACGCCCCCCCCCGCCTTGAACTCTGGATGAGGAGTGCAAGAGCTGCAGGGCCGCAGCGCTCTTTAACTTGAGCCCGCATGCGTCCCGCACAATCCCCGCATAACCCACAGATAACCGACGCATGGCACGCATGCTGCGAGCTGCCGATGTCTTTCAGGGTGCAAGCCCTCATCCTCAATGAACCCACAAGCCCATCTGCTTTGGAAAGCGCCCCGCTGGGCGCTCGCGATCCTGCTGGCTGTGCTGGGCATGCTCGGGCCTTTCTCCATCGACACCTACATCCCCGCGTTCTCAGGCATCGCCGCAGCGCTGGGAGCCACGCCGATGGAGATGCAGCAGACGCTGTCGGCTTACCTTTTCGGCTTTGCATTCATGAGCCTGTTCCATGGCGCGCTGGCGGACAGCTTCGGGCGCAGGCCCGTGATCTTGTGGGGCATTGCTGTGTTCACGCTCGCCTCAGCCGGATGCGCCCTGTCACAAACGATTGGGCAACTGGTCTTTTTCCGCGCGCTGCAAGGTTTGTCCACGGGGGCAGGCATCGTGGTCTCGCGTGCGGTGATCCGCGACATGTTTCCCCCGGCACAGGCCCAGAAGGTCATGAGCCAGGTGACCATCTACTTTGGTGTGGCTCCGGCGATTGCACCCATCATTGGTGGCTGGCTGTTTGTCCACGCGGGTTGGCACAGCATTTTCTGGTTCCTGACCTTGGTGGGCGTTGCCCTGTGGACTGCCAACTTCCGGCTGCTGCCCGAGACCCTGCATGTGGAGCAGCGCCAGCCCTTTCATGTGCGCCACCTGATGCGGGGCTACATGCAGCTGGGCACCAGTGCACGCTTTGTGTTGCTGGCACTGGCCAGCGGCGTTCCCTTCAATGGCATGTTCCTGTACGTGCTGTCGGCCCCCGCGTTTCTGGGGGAGCACCTGTCGCTGGCACCGACACAGTTTTTCTGGTTTTTTGCGCTCACCATTTCAGGGATCATGGGCGGTGCATGGCTCAGCGGAAGGCTGGCGGGACGCATTCCGCCCAAGCGCCAGATCCGCCACGGGTTCGTCATCATGTTTTCGGTGGCCGTGTTGAACCTGGGCGCCAATCTCCTGTTCACCGCCCACGCCTGGTGGGCACTCGCACCCATTGCGATCTTTTCTTTTGGCTGGGCGCTGATGGTGCCCGTGGTGACGCTGCTGGTACTGGACCTCTACCCGGAGCGCCGGGGCATGGCCTCGTCAATGCAGGCGTTTGTCGGTTCGACGGCCAATGGGCTGGTGGCGGGCCTCATTGCGCCGCTGGTGATGCATTCCACGGTTTTGCTGGCACTGTCATCGCTGCTGATGTTGTGCATTGGCATGCTATCTTGGATCTTTCTGCACCATCGCTGGCCCGAGATCGGCCGCACCCCGGTCCATCTCTGATCCAACTGCGTATCAAGGACTGCCAGACTGCCGCCGGTCCACGTTCTTTTGCTGGAAGTAGCGGTTCTTTTCCGCGTACATCGCCTGGTCTGCACGGTGGATTGCAGCCTCCACCGCATCGCCCGACTGGCAGCAGGCGATTCCCATGGCCAGGCTGAGGTGCTGGCCAGGGTAGAACTGGTTGTTGAGTTCGAGCATCGACAAGATGCGTTCCTGCAGGGCCATGGCTCCGCGTTCATCCGTACCGGGCAACAACACCGTGAACTCATCGCCGCCAATGCGTGCTGCACAGGCCGGTGCATCTACAGCCTTGGCCAAGACCTCGCCAACGCGGCGCAGCATGGAGTCTCCCGCCGCATGGCCCTGCTCGTCGTTCACCACCTTGAGCCCATTGAGGTCGATGGCGATGATGGACAAAGGCCAAGGGCCCTTGCGGGTCAGGCGGTTGAGTTCCTCGGCGTAAAACGCCCGGTTGCGCAACTGCGTGAGCACATCGTGCTTGCCCAGGTACTCCAGGTAGGCCTCAGCCTTCTTGCGCGCCGTGATGTCCACCAGCGACAGGAGCACCAGCCCCCAGTCACTCATGTGATCGGCCAGCACCGAGAATTGCATGTGGATATGCACCGCATCGCCAGACAGTGCGTAGTTGACCACTTCGCGCTGCTGGAAGGTCTTGCCCTCCCACAAGTCCAGCAACTGCTCCGCAAAGGACTCGTGCATCTCCCCGCGAAACACCCTGCCAATGTTGTTCAGCAGCATCTCCTTGCTCTCTGCGCCGAACATGCGCAGGGTCTGCTGGTTCACGTCAATCACCCGGATTTCGTGCATGCAGCGTGTCACGAACTCGGGATGCACCCGAATGAATGTCTTGAAATCGTCAATGCCCTGCGCACGCACACCATCGAGCAGGCTCTTGACCGCGCTGAAGTCCTCCACCCACAAGGACACGGGCGAATGTTCGAACAGGTCGCGAGCGTAGCGCTCGCTGCGGCGTAGCTCCGCCCCTGCGCGCACGGTGGCCGTCACATCCTCCAGTGACACCAACACACGGCTCCAGTTGTCCTCGTAGCCGGGCAGGATGCGCGCACGGATCTGCACATCCAGCCGTCGACCGTCGAGCGCGTAGTTCACGGTCTGGTTGGAAAACTCCAGTTGCCCATCCCACAACTGCGACAGCTCATGCGCCACCGCGTCGTGCATGTCGTCCCGAAACACCTTGTCCAGGTTGGCTTCCAGGATCTGCTGGCTCTCGGCGGCAAACAGATCCAGCGTGCGCTGATTCACCTTGAGCACCTTGAGGGCGGCGCTGCAGGCCCTCAGGCGGGCTGGGTCCTGGGCCAGGAACTGGCGGATGTCGGTCACGCCTTCGGCACGCCACTGATCAAAAAGCTGCTTGAGCGCGCTGTAGTCCTCCAGCCAGAGTGACACCGGCGCCAGCCCGAACATGTGCTCAAAGTCCGCACCCGAAGATAAAGAAGACGACACAGCAGATTCCTCCGGAGGCCATTATTGACGAGCCGCCCGCCGCCTCTGCGACACACCGGGCAGCCACCATGAAAAAAGGCCGGCACCTTGCGGTACCAGCCTTTGCAACTGGAGCGGCACTAGCTAGCTAACTAGCGCCATTAACCCTCAACGCTCAGCGAGCCGGGCGAGCAGGACGCTTGCGGGCGTCGTGGGCCACGAAAGGCTTGCCGCCACCACCCGCAGGCTTGGCAAACGCGGGCTTGCGGGGTGCGAAATCACCGCGCGGTGCACCCGCGTCGCCACGGGTAGCAAAGCCACCACGGCCTGTGTCGCCAAAACCAGGCTTGCGGCCATAACCCTCGCTGTCACGGCGTGGGGCAAAACCACGATCGCCGCCGCGATCGTCGCGGCCTGCAAAACCGCTGCCTTCACCACGGGCAGGTGCGCCGCGATTGTCACGGCCGCCAAAACCGCCGCCAAAGCCACCACCGAAACCACCACGGTCGTTGCCACCGCGTGCGGGACCACCGAAACGGCCACGCGATGGGTTGTCTCGGTTGTCATACGAGCGGCCACGGCCACCACCAAAGTCCCCACCGCGAGGCGCCTGCGGGGCACGCTGCGAAGGCTCCATGCCCGGAATCACTTCGGCCTTGAACTGCTGGCGGCTGTACGACTCAATGTCGTAGATCTTGCGGCGATCGCGGAACTCGGCAAACGTGACGGCCAGGCCATCGCGGCCCGCACGGCCAGTACGGCCGATGCGGTGGGTGTAATCCTCAGCCTTCATGGGCAGGCCGAAGTTGAACACGTGGGTAATGGTGGGCACGTCGATGCCACGGGCAGCCACATCGGTCGCCACCAGGATCTGTACCTGACCAGCGCGCAGCGCCATCAGGCGACGATTGCGCAGACCCTGGCTCAGGGCGCCATGCAGCGCCACGGCGGAGAAACCGTCTTGCTGCAGGTCGTTGGCCAGACCATCGCACTCCACCTGGGTGCTGGCAAAGACGATGGCCTGGTTTATCGTGGTGTCACGCAACCAGTGGTCGAGCATCTTGCGCTTGTGCTGGGCGTTGTCAGCCCAGTACAGCACCTGCTTGATGTTGGCGTGCTTCTCTTGTGGCGAATCGATGGTCACCTTTTGCACCGACGAACCACCGTCGTGCATCACGCGCATGGCCAGTTGCTGAATGCGCGGGGCAAAAGTCGCGCTGAACATCATGGTCTGCTTGCGCTGGCTGGTCAGCTGGTTCAGTTCCGCCAGGTCGTCCGAGAAGCCCAGGTCGAGCATGCGGTCGGCTTCGTCAACCACCAGGAACTGCACCTTGTCGAGCTTGATCTGCATCGAGCGCTGCAGGTCCAGCAGGCGGCCAGGGGTTGCCACCACGAGGTTGGCGTTCTGCAACTTGGCAATCTGCAGTTGGTAAGGCATACCACCCACGACGTTGGCCACGCGCAGGCCGCGGCAATGCTTGACCAGGTCGATCGCGTCGTGCGCAACTTGCTGCGCCAGTTCACGCGTGGGGCACAGAATCAGCGCGCCAGGGGTCGCTGCCTTGAAGTTGCGCGAGCTGGTGGGGTCCTTGCGCTTGGCGCGCTTCGGTGCAGGTTCGCCACGGGCGGCAGCCTCTGCGACAGCACGCTCGAAAGCAGCGCGTTCTTCAGCTTCGGCGGCGGCCTGCTGCTTGATCAGGGTGTGCAGCACGGGCAACAGGAAGGCTGCTGTCTTGCCCGAGCCGGTCTGACTGGAAACCATCAGGTCGATGAACTTAGTGGAGTCGTTGCCGCTTCCCATGGCCAGGGGAATGGCCTTGAGCTGAACGCCCGTGGGCTGGGTATAGCCTAGGTCGGCCACCGCCTGAACGAGTTCAGGCGCCAGGCCCAGCTCCACAAAACCGTTGGGTTCGGCGGTCACAGCGGCATCGGCCTCAATGGCAGATGCCATCACGGCGTCCAGAGGGGAAGACTGCACGGAAACGTCGGCAGCAAAGGAAGTATCGGCAGGCGCGAATTCGCCCTGCACCAAAGAGGTGTCGGTCATGATTTTTCTCTCACGAAGACGATCGCAGGCAGCGCCTGCGAGGGGCTTCGTCAATGGTTAAAAAACATCAACCATCAAACGAAACCTGCGTTGGCTCTCTCGGTAGAGGCCGGTGCGGGTGGGCGTTGTTCGCTAGTCCTGCACTGTCTAAGACAGTCGGCTGGCAAGCCCGGTGTGTGAGGGGAGATGCACAAACTGCGAGGATTTCCTGCGCAGCCGTAGATTATCGCACGGTTAAGGGTTTCCCCGCAACCCCCGTCCCTATCCCTCGCTTGAGGAGCCTTCCGAATACGAAGAATTCGATCTTCCCCCAAGCGAAGCAAGCCCGTTGAGCTCGGCGCCTCGAGGGATTCTTGCCCCTCCTCGCATCGGAGGAGGGTTGGCAACTCAAGGCGCTTTCACCTCTACCGCTAACAGGTGCTGGCGATAATGTGCAAGTTCGTCGATGGACTCATGCACATCCGCCAGCGCCGTGTGTTTTTGCGCCTTCTTGAAGCTCGTGTAGGCCTCGGGTTTCCAGCGCTTGGCCAGTTCCTTGAGCGTGCTCACATCCACGTTGCGGTAGTGAAAAAATTTTTCGAGCTTGGGCATGTAGCGCACCAGGAAACGCCGATCCTGGCCAATGCTGTTGCCGCACATGGGCGCAGTGCCCTTGGGCACGTACTGGGCCAGGAAGGCGAGGATCTTCTGCTCCGCTTCCTCCTCCGTCACCGTGGACGCCTTCACCTTGTCGATCAGGCCACTGCGGCCGTGCGTTCCCTTGTTCCAGGCATCCATCTTGTTCAGCAATTCATCCGACTGGTGAATGGCAAACACGGGGCCTTCAACGCGGGGTTCCAGGCTCGGGCCGGTCACGACCACAGCAATCTCCAGCAGGCGGTCGGTGTCGGGCTCCAGGCCGGTCATTTCACAGTCCAGCCAGACCAGGTTCTGGTCGGATTTGGCAAGCGTGGCAGGGGTGGGGTTGTTGGCTTCTGACATGGCGCGCATTGTCGCCGATGGCCTAAACTCGCCGCACATGCCCACCTCTGACGACATTTCCCCCTCTTTGCTGCTCACCGTGGCCTTTGCCGCCGCGCTGCTGCTGGGCCTTGCCCTCAAGTTCTGGCTGGCGACACGCCAGGTCCGGCATGTGGCCCGCCACCGCACTGCAGTCCCCACCCCGTTTGCCGAACGCATCGCGCTGGCCGCACACCAGAAGGCGGCTGACTACACCATCACCAAAGCCCGCCTGGGCATGCTGGAGATGGCGCTGGGGGCGGCCGTGCTGCTGGGCTGGACCTTGCTGGGCGGCCTGGATGCACTGAACCAGGCGCTGCTTGGCGCGCTGGGTGGCGGCATGTGGCAACAGATGGCATTGCTGGTGGCCTTTGCTGCCATCAGCGGACTGATCGACCTGCCCCTGTCGCTGTACCAGACCTTCGTGGTGGAAGAACGGTTTGGCTTCAACAAAATGACCTGGCGCCTGTGGCTGGCGGATGCCCTCAAGGGCCTGCTGGTGGGCGCCATCATCGGGCTGCCGATTGCCGCACTGATCCTCTGGCTGATGGGCGCTGCAGGCCCGCTGTGGTGGCTGTGGGCCTGGTGCTTCTGGATGGGCTTCAACCTGCTGCTGATGGTGATCTACCCCACCTTCATCGCACCGCTGTTCAACAAATTCCAGCCACTCGAAGATGAATCGCTCAAAGCCCGCGTGACCGCACTCATGCAGCGCTGCGGCTTCTCGGCCAAGGGCCTGTTTGTGATGGACGGCAGCCGCCGCAGCGCCCACGCCAACGCCTACTTCACGGGCTTTGGTGCCGCCAAGCGCGTGGTGTTCTACGACACCCTGCTGCGCCAGCTGGCCCCCGGCGAGGTCGAAGCCGTCCTGGCCCATGAGCTGGGCCACTTCAAGCACCGCCACATCGTCCAGCGCGTCGCGATGATGTTTGCGCTGAGTCTGGCCGGCTTTGCACTGCTGGGCTGGCTCTCCACCCAGGTGTGGTTTTACACGGGACTGGGTGTGCGCCCCAATATCTCGCTGGACCCGGCCGTGGCAGCAGCCCCCAATGACGCACTGGCGCTGCTGCTGTTCATGCTGGTCGTACCGGTCTTCACATTTTTCATCTCGCCGCTGTTCTCGCAGCAGTCGCGCCGCCATGAGTTCCAGGCGGATGCGTATGCCGTGGCTCAGGCCAGCGGCGCCGATCTGTCGTCGGCCCTGCTCAAGCTGTACGAAGACAACGCCTCCACGCTCACACCCGATCCGGTTTACGTGAGGTTTTACTACTCGCATCCACCTGCCACAGAACGGCTGGCACGCATGCAAACCCCTGCCCATCCATGACTACGATGTTGAAGAAAAAAGACTGGTCTACGCTGACCCGCCGTGCCCTGACAGCTACAGAAGTCGTAGCAAACCTGGCCAAGCTGGACGGTTGGAGCCTTAGCGGCGACGGCGCCAACGTCGCCATCGAGAAGACCTACCACTTTGCCAATTACTACGAGACCATCTCGTTCGTGAACGCGCTGGCGTTTATCGCCAACGCGCAAGACCACCACCCTGATCTGTCGGTGCACTACAACCGTTGCGTGGTACGGCTGAACACGCACGACGTGCACGGCATCTCCAGCACCGACTTCGAGTGCGCCACACAGTTCGACGCGCTGGTCGCGCTGTGACACAGGCCCACCATGGCTGAGCGCAGCGCCCTCATGGAAGGTACCGTGGTGGCCAGCCATGGGCGCCACTGCATGGTCGAGACCCCGGACGGCGCGCGCCGCATCTGCCACCCCCGCGGCAAAAAGAATCAGGCGGTGGTGGGCGACCATGTGCTGTGGCAGGCACCGCCGCCTGGCCAAGGCGAAGAAGGCACCATCGAAAAGGTCAAGGAGCGGCGCAACCTCTTTTACCGCCAGGACGAGATCCGCACCAAGTCGTTTGCCGCCAACCTGGACCAAGTGCTCATCCTGATTGCAGCAGAGCCGGTGTTCTCGGAAAGCCAGTTGGCACGCGCACTGATTGCGGCCGAAGCCGAAGGCATCAAACCCATCATCGCCCTCAACAAGAGTGATCTGGTCGAACCCTTTGCCCGCGCATGGGAGCGCCTGCTGCCCTACCGGCACATGGGCGCAGGCAAACACTACGGGGTGCTGCCGCTGTCGCTGGCGCTGTCCAGCGATGTGGACCGCGCCCTGCTGATGGAACACCTGCAAGGCAAGACCACGCTGGTGCTCGGCCCCTCTGGGTCGGGCAAAAGCACGCTGATCAACCTGCTGGTGCCCGGTGCTTCTGTGCTGACCGGCGAAATCTCGCAGGCGCTGAACTCTGGCAAACACACCACCACCAGCACCCACTGGTACTGGATGGATGCGGCTCGCACCACGGCACTGATCGACTCACCGGGGTTCCAGGAATTTGGGCTCCACCATATCGCCCCCATGCAGTTGGCCGCCTGCATGCCCGACATTGCCGAACACGCGACGGCCTGCAAGTTCTACAACTGCACCCACCTGCATGAACCGGGCTGTGGCGTACTGGATGCTGTAAAAAGTGGCCCAAGCGCTGGAGGAATAAGCCCATCGCGCTACAAAATATATAGCGATTTATTTGAAGAGCTGAGCCACACCCGGTATTGAGGACCTCCGCCTGAAGCGCTGCTCTACGCCGCGCCAACAAGCTTTGACCCGCTAGCCCAGCAAGCGCGCCAGCGTGAGCAACGCCAGCAGCAGCATCCAGACCACCACCGAGCGCCACACCAGGCCGACCACACTGCGCAGGTGGCCCACTTCGGGCTCGCGGCCAGGGGTGGAGTCGCTGTCGCCCATGTCGGCGTCAATCTCCAGGCCCTGCGGCGCATGCAACTCGGTGCGCGCCTTCAGCGCCTCACCGCCCAGGCGCACATTAATGGCCCCGGCTGTCGCGGCGAGTACCACGCCATCGTTGTCGTTCGGAAACCGCTGTGCGTGAAAACGCCAGCCTTCAATCGCTTCTTCAAAGCTGCCCACCACCGCAAAACTCAGCGCCGTGAGCCGCGCCGGCAGCCAGTCGATGGCGGTCCAGGCCTGTGCTGAGGCCTGCTGCAGGGATTCGCTGGCCGGTAGCGCACCGGTACGCTGCTTGTAGTGCCAGTAGCGGGAGACAAATTCAGCCAGGCGATACAGCACCGCCCCCGTCGGCCCCAGCCCCAGCGCGGCCAGCACCGAGAACCAGGCCAGCACGCCAAACACGTGCCGGTGGGCGGCCAGCACAGAATACTCGATCACATGGCGCACGATCTCGCTGCGCGGCAGCGCGCCTACATCCACCTGCTGCCAGTGCGCGAGGCGCTCGCGGGCCGCATCTTCGTCCCCTTCTTCCAGCGCATCGCGGATGCCGGTGAAGTGATGGCTGAACTGGCGAAAGCCCAGCGTGACATACAGCACCGCCACACTCCAGAGCACTGCAAACGGCCAGCCCAGCCCCCACAACAGCAGCCAGTGGATGGCCAGTGTGACCAGTGCGGGAACGAGTACCGCGAGGCTCCACGCCACCCAGCCGTGGTGCGATTTGCCCGCGTCGAAATTGCGGCTCACGGACAGCGCCCACGCACGCAGCCCCGCATGGATGGGATTGCTGCGGGCCAGGGGACGTGCCTGCTCGATCAGCAGAGCGAACAGGATGGCGAAGAAACTCATGGAGGGCAATGATACTGGCGCTTCGCCCTGGTGCGCCCCATCGCGTGCGCGGTAGCTTCAGGCCTGCATGAAGCGGTAGAAATTGCGCAGCATGCCCGCCGTGGCACCCCAGATGAAATGGGTTTTGTTGCCCTGCTCGTAGGGCATGGAGAACCACTCGCGGTGCACGCCATCGCGATCGAACACGTGACGACGGTGATGGGCCGGGTCCAGCAAGAAGGCCAGCGGCACCTCGAACAGGTCGGCCACTTCATACGGGTTGGGCTGCAGCACGCAATCCGGCTGCACCAGGGCGACCACGGGGGTGATGATGAACGATGAGCCGGTCACATAGGTGGGGAGGGTTCCCAGCACCTCGACAAACGCAGGGTCGAGCCCCACCTCTTCCTTTGCTTCGCGCAAGGCGGTGTCGGCCGGGCTGGCGTCTTCCGGATCAGCGCGCCCCCCCGGAAAGGCAACCTGCCCGGAATGGGTGGACAGATGCGCCGTGCGCTCCGTCAGCAGCACCATGGGTTGCTCGCGCAAGACGATGGCCAGCAACACGGACGCATGGGCTGGCTCGCGGTTCATGAACTTCTTTTCCAGCACCACCTCCGGCTCCCACTGGGGCGGCTGCGCAAAACGCGCGCGCAGTGCATCGGGCATCTGCGCCGCCAGCGGCACGGCAGGCAGGTGCGCATCCACCCCGACCACCGGCACCATGCGGGGGTCAAAGTCGGGCAGGCTCGACAGTGGCGCGATGACCGATGAGACGGCAGGAGGAGAAGGAGGGTTCACAAGAAGCGAAGCAGGTTTTTGACGAACCAAAAAACAAAAAGCCGCTACAGGCTGATGCTGTAGCGGCTTGTCAGGACAGGCCCTCGCCTTGCTTGGATTAAGCGGCGGTGGCAGCGGCCTTGACGCGCGAAGGCAGCTTTTCCTTGATACGTGCCGACTTGCCGCTGCGGTCACGCAGGTAGTACAGCTTGGCACGGCGCACGTCACCACGGCGCTTGACTTCGATGCTGGCGATCAGCGGGCTGTAGGTCTGGAACGTACGCTCCACGCCTTCGCCGCTGGAAATCTTGCGCACGGTGAAGCCGCTGTTGAGGCCGCGATTGCGCTTGGCAATCACAACGCCTTCGTAAGCCTGCACGCGCTTGCGGTTACCTTCCACCACGTTCACGTTCACAATGACGGTGTCACCGGGGGCGAACTCGGGAATGGTTTTGTTCAAGCGGGCAATTTCTTCCGCTTCCAGGGTCTGGATCAGGTTCATGGGTTTTCCTAGTGATCTTGTCCGCGCCACAAATGGCTGCGTCGGGATTGACGTCTCAGTGTTTTGCGGGAGAACTCCCGGGCAAAACGGCCGGCCAGAGGATCGAAAAGCCTTTGATTATAGCAATTCAGCCGAGCTTGGCCAATACTGCTTCATCGGCGGGGGCCAAACGCCCTGCCTGGCGTGCGGCGTCGATGAGATCGGGCCGATGGCGGGCCGTGGTGGCCAGGCGCTGGTCGCGCCGCCAGCGCTCAATCTGCGCATGGTGACCCGACAGGAGGGCTGCAGGCACCTGCTGCCCCGCCCACTCTTCCGGCCGGGTGTAGTGCGGGCAGTCCAGCAGGCCGTCCAGCGCGGGATTGAAACTGTCGAGCTGGTGGCTGCCCTCGTCATTGAGCACGCCGGGCTGCAGGCGCGCCACCGCATCCAGCAAGGCCATGGCGGCAATCTCGCCCCCAGAGAGCACGAAATCACCCAGGCTCATCTGCACAGTCACATGCGCATCGATGAACCGCTGGTCGATGCCTTCGTAGCGGCCACACAGCAACACTGCCCCCTCGCTGGCAGACCAGCGCTCCACAGCGGCGTGGTTCAACGACTCGCCGATGGGGGAGAAAAGCACCACCGGCGCCTGGATCTCCTCGGGCTCACCCCGCTCTGCCCGGATGGCCGCGAGGCAGCGCGCCAGGGGCTCGGCCATCATCACCATGCCCGGGCCGCCGCCAAACGGACGGTCATCCACCCGGCGGTAGTTGCCGTCGGCGTAGTCCCGGGGGTTCCACAGGCGCACATCGACCTGGCCGCTGGCATAGGCGCGTCGGGTCACGCCGCTTGCCAGAAAGGGGGCAAACAGCTCGGGAAAGAGAGTAATGATGTCAAAGCGCATGGTGCGCGGCGCGGCTCGGGGAGCGCCAGTCAGTAGTCGGGCTGCCAGTCGACGGTGATGCGCTTCTCGGCCAGATCCACCTTGTCCACAAAGGCCGAGACAAACGGGATCATGCGCTCCTGCGCCTTGCCATCCTGCTCGTAAGCCAGCACCAGCACGGTCTGGGGGCCGGTGGACATCAGCTCGCGCACCTGGCCCAGCGCCACGCCTTCGCGGTTGAATACCGACAGGCCGATCAGATCGACCCAGTAATACTCGTCATCCGAAGTGGATGGAAAACTGGAACGCGGCACAAAAATCCGTGCGCCCCGCAACGCCTCTGCGCCGTTGCGGTCGTCAATGCCCTGCGCCCAGGCCACCACGGAGTCCGAATGGTCCTTGGCCTGGCGGATGGGCAGCAGCACGGTGCCGTTGAAGGTCTTGGCCCCACGCTCGGACGGCTGCAGGTACCAGCGTTTGGACGAAAAAAGTGCCTCGGGATTGCTGCTGTGCGGCAGCACCTTGAACCAGCCCTTGACGCCCCAGGCATCTGCAATGCGCCCTACTTCAACGGCGTCAGCAGGCAGTTCTGCGGGTTCGAGGGTCAGCGGTGTGGTGGCCATGGCAGTGAATCCAGAATGAGAAAAGGGCGGGTTCCGCCAGACCAGCCGACGGAACCCGCCCTTTTCGGGGAGCTTTAAGCAGCCTTCTTGGCGGCTTGCTTGATCAGGCGGTCCACCGTGGGGGAGGACTGGGCGCCCACGCCCACCCAGTAAGCCAGACGGTCTTGCACGATGCGCAGGCCTTCTTCGGATTCCTTGGCGGTGGGGTTGTAGAAGCCGATGCGCTCGATGAAGCGGCCATCACGGCGCACGCGCTTGTCAGCAACGACGATGTTGAAGAAGGGACGGCCCTTGGAGCCGCCGCGGGAGAGTCGAATGACGACCATGATTTATCCTTCGGGTGGTGAACTCCGGCAACATTTGCCGTAAGCCACAGTGTTCGCAACCATATTCGCAACGCTTGAGACACGCGACATGGCCACCCGGCCAGCGACACGCTGCAAAGCCCGCGATTATATCTATTTGTTCCAATGTCCACCATCCGCCCCAGCACCGACAGCGATATCCCCGCCATTACCGCCATTTACCAACACCATGTGCTCCACGGCACGGGCACGTTCGAGATCGACCCACCTTCCGAAGCCGACATGGCAGGCCGCCGCGCTGACGTACTGGCGCGCGGCCTGCCCTGGCTGGTGGCCGAGCAGGACGGACAGGTGCTGGGCTTTGCCTATGCCAACTGGTTCAAGCCCCGTCCGGCCTACCGTTTCTCGGCCGAGGACTCGATCTACGTGGCCGACAGCGCCCGGGGCATGGGCCTGGGCCGCAAGCTGCTGGCCGAGCTGGCGGTGCAGGCCGAGGCCGTGGGCGTGCGCAAGCTGCTGGCGGTGATTGGCGACTCGGCCAACGCAGGCTCCATCGGCGTGCACCGGGCGTTGGGCTTTACCGATGTGGGCATCATGCGCTCGGTGGGCTGGAAGTTTGGCGCCTGGCGCGACATCGTGCTCATGGAAAAGACCCTGGGCGCGGGCGACACCACCTCCCCCGAATAACGCGACGCCCCCATGAAAAACAAAACCGTGGCGGCCTGGCTCGCCTTTGTGGGCGGGCCGCTGGGCCTGCACCGCTTCTATCTGCACGGCCTGTCCGACATGCTCGGCTGGCTGCTGCCCATTCCCACGGCGCTGGGCATCTATGGCATCCAGCGGGTGCAGCAACTCGGCCAGGACGACCACTACAGCTGGGTGCTGATACCGCTGCTGGGCTTCACGATTGCCGCTTGTGCACTGCGTGCCATCCTGTATGCGCTGATGACGCCCGAGGCCTGGAATGCGCGCTACAACCCCAGCGCTACGCCCGATGCCGCACCGGGCAGGACGCAGTGGATCACCGTGGGTGCCATCGTGGTGTCGTTGCTGATTGGCACCACGGTGCTGATGGCCAGCCTGGCATTCAGCTTCCAGCGGTACTTTGAATACCAGATCGAGGAAGCGCGCAAGATCTCTCAGTGATCTGCCGACAGGCACCCTAATAAAGAGCCCCATTGAATTCGCATTCAATGGGGCTTTTGCGCTAGTGCTGCTTGCCCTGAAAGCTATCCATTTAATAGCAATCGGAAGCATCTGGGCATATCGCCCATCAGAACAGCTGCAGGCTGATCCAGTAGGCGACGGCGGCCACAAACGCACTGGCGGGAATGGTCAATATCCACGCCCAGATGATGTTGCCCGCCACGCCCCAACGCACGGCGCTGGCACGCTGGGTGGAGCCCACACCGACGATGGCGCCCGTGATGGTGTGCGTGGTGGACACCGGAATGCCCAGCGTGGTGGCCAGAAACAACGTCAGCGCCCCGCCCGTTTCGGCACAGAAGCCGCCCACCGGCTTGAGCTTGGTGATCTTCTGGCCCATGGTCTTCACAATGCGCCAGCCGCCAAACATGGTCCCGAGGCCAATGGCCACGTAGCAGCTGATGATGGCCCAGGTGGGGGGCGAGGCATCAGACGCCGACGAGTACCCCGTGGCAATCAGCAGCAGCCAGATGATGCCGATGGTCTTTTGCGCATCATTGCCGCCGTGCCCCAAGCTGTAGGCGCCGGCGGACACCAGCTGCAGCCGGCGGAACCATTTGTCCACCTTGCTTGGCCGGGTGCGGCGGAAGATCCACGCCACGGCCACCATCATGATCGAACCCAGCGTGAAACCGAGCAACGGTGACACGAAGATGAAGGCCACGGTCTTCAGAATACCCGCAGAGATCAGAGCTCCGGCCCCCGCCTTCGCAATCACGGCGCCCACGATGCCACCAATGAGCGCGTGCGAGGAGCTGCTAGGAATGCCGTAGTACCAGGTGATCACGTTCCAGGTGATCGCGCCCACCAGAGCGCCAAACACCACGTGCGTATCCACAATGCCAGGCTGCACGATGCCCTTGCCTACCGTCGCCGCCACGCTCAGATGGAAGATGAAGATCGCGATGAAATTGAAAAAGGCGGCGAACAGCACCGCCTGTGCAGGTTTAAGTACGCCGGTGGAGACCACCGTGGCAATTGAATTGGCCGCGTCGTGGAACCCATTCATGAAGTCGAACAGGATCGCCAGGGCCACAAGCAGAACCACAACCCAGAGGGCCGTCTGTACAGTTTCCATACTGGTCAGCCTGCGGGGTTCAGGAGTTTTCGAGGACGATGCCCTCGATGCAGTTGGCCACGTCCTCACACTTGTCGGTGATGGTCTCCAGCAGCTCGTAGATGGCCTTGAGCTTGATCACCTCGCGCACATCGGGCTCCTCGCGGAACAGCTTGCTCATGGCGCTGCGCATCACGCGGTCGGCGTCGGATTCGAGCTTGTCGATCTCCTCGCAGGTCTTGAGCGCAGCCTCGGCCACGGCCGGGTCGGCGATCTTCTCCAGCAGCTTGACGGCATCGCGCAGGCGCTCGCAGCACTTGAGGCTCAGGTCCGTGAGGCGGGTGATTTCTTCCGTCATGTGGCGCACGTCGTACAGCGCCATGGTCTCGGCCGAGTCCTGGATCAGGTCGGCCACGTCGTCCATGGTGTTGATCAGCGTGTGGATCTGCTCCCGGTCAATGGGGGTGATGAAGGTCTTGTGGATGGCCTTGTTCACCTCGTGCGTCACGCGGTCGGCAGCACGCTCGGCGTTGTCCACGTCCTGGTTGTATTTGTCGCGCAGGTGCGGGTCGCTGTAGTTGGCCACCAGTTGCGAGAAGGCCCGGGCCGCCTCGACGATGCGGTCCGCATGCTGGTTGAACATTTCGAAAAAATTGCCTTCGCGTGGCAACAGCTTGGCAAACAGCATGGAGACTCCTGGATCGGGAACGAATGGTGAGAAAAGGCTGCGCCATGACAAAACCATGACGCTTTCGTGACCCGGCGAGTTTAACCGTGCGCCCTGCAGGGGGTTGATGCCGCTGCCTCATGCAGTCATGCCGCCCTGCGCACAGGGCCGCGGGCAGCGGGGCGACGCCCGCCCCGGCCTTCCGCCATCAGGCGCCCCGGAAGATGAAATACACCGCGCCCACCAGACACAGCCCCGCCCAGAGGTAGTCCCATTTCAGGGGTTGGCCCATGTAGAACACGGCGAATGGCACAAACACGCCCAGCGTGATGACCTCCTGCATGATCTTGAGTTGCCCCACGTTGAACTGGGTGAAGCCGATGCGGTTGGCTGGCACCTGCAACAGGTACTCAAACAGCGCGATGCCCCAGCTGACGAGGGCTGCAACGTACCACGGCGAGGAGGCCAGATTCTTGAGGTGCCCATACCAGGCAAAGGTCATGAAGATGTTGCTGGCGGTGAGCAGCAGCACCGTTTGCAGCGAGATGGGCAGGGACTGGAGCGCGTTCATGGTGAGGCGTCAGGGCTGAGAGAGTGAACGAATCGATCGATTATGAACAAAATCAGCCGATTGCGCCGGTGTTACATGCCTTGACAGCTATTCATTTAATAGCAACATTCTCTCCACTGCACCCGGCAGCAGGCGCAAAAAAGGCACTCCACTGGAGTGCCTTCCGGGGACAGCGGCACCGACTGGGCGGTGCGTTTGCTGCAGCGCCTTATTCGCCCAGGTAGGCGGCGCGCACCTTGGGGTCGTTCAGCAGTTGCTGGCCGGGGCCGGTCATGGTGATCAGGCCCGACTCCATCACGTAACCACGGTCGGCAATCGCCAGCGCGCGGCTGGCGTTCTGCTCCACCAGCACGATGGTCACGCCCAGGGCGTACACGTCACGAACCACCTCGAAGATCTTGTCCACCATGATGGGCGACAGACCCATCGAGGGCTCGTCCAGCAACAGCACCTTGGGCTGGCTCATCAGCGCGCGGCCCATGGCCAGCATCTGCTGTTCACCGCCCGACATGGTGCCGGCCAGCTGGTCCTTGCGCTCGCGCAGGCGCGGGAAGATGGTGAACATCTTCTCGATGTCGGCCAGGATGCCCGCTTTGTCTGAGCGTGTGTACGCGCCCATCTGCAGGTTTTCGGTGATGGTCATGCGCGCGAACACGCCGCGGCCTTCCGGCACCATGACCAGGCCCTTTTTCACCAGGTCCCAGGCGCCCTTGCCCTTGATGCTTTCGCCCAGGTACTCGATGTCGCCATCGTTCATCGCCAGCGTGCCGGTGATGGCCTTCATGGTGGTGGTCTTGCCGGCGCCGTTGGAGCCGATCAGCGAGACCAGCTCGCCTTCGCGCACTTCAAAGTCCACGCCCTTCACGGCCTGGATACCGCCGTAGGCGACCTTCAGGCCCTTGACCTGCAGCAGTACCTTGTTGGATTTTTCGGCCATTCTCAATGTCCTCCGGTGCCCAGATAGGCCTCAATCACTTTTTCGTTCTTCTGCACTTCGGCAGGGTTGCCCTCGGCAATCTGCTTGCCGTAGTCGAGCACCGTCACACGGTCGCACAGGCCCATCACCAGCTTCACGTCGTGCTCGATGAGCAGGATGGTGCGGTTGTCATTGCGGATGCGGTCGATCAGCTCGCGCAGCTGCACCTTCTCGGTGGCGTTCATGCCGGCGGCGGGCTCGTCCAGCGCGATCAGCTGCGGGTCGGTGGCCAGCGCACGGGCAATTTCCAGGCGACGCTGGTCGCCGTAGCTCAGGGTACGCGCCTTGTAGTCGGCAAACTTGCCGATGCCCACGTAGTCCAGCAGTTCCTGGGCACGCTTGGCAATCGCGGCTTCTTCTTCCTTGAAGCCCTTGGTGCGCAGCACCGCGCCCAGCAGGCCGGACTTGGTACGGATGTGGCGGCCCACCATCACGTTCTCGAGCGCCGTCATTTCGGCAAACAGGCGAATGTTCTGGAAGGTGCGGGCGATACCGGCCTTGGCCACTTCGTGCACGGCCGTGGGCTCGTAGGGCTTGCCGGCCAGCTCGAACGTCCCGGCGTCGGGGGTGTACAGGCCGGTGATCACGTTGAAGAACGTGGTCTTGCCCGCGCCGTTGGGGCCGATCAGGCCATACACCTGGCCGCGCTGGATGGTGATGCCCACGTCGGACAGGGCCTGCAGGCCGCCGAAGCGCTTGGAGATACCGGCGACCTTCAGCACCACTTCATTGGATTTCTCTGTCATTGCTAACTTTCGGTGGTGTTCTTCTTCAGGTCTTCTGCGTCAGGCTCTTGCCGTGCTCAGGCGACGGCCACAGGCCGCGGGGGCGCATCAGCATGATGATGATCATCGCCAGGGCAATCAGCAGCTGGCGCAGGATGGCGGAGTCCAGGCGTCCGTCCGTCATGGCCTGCAGCGGGCCGGCCACGTAGCGCAGCACTTCGGGCAGGGCCGACAGCAGGACGGCACCCAGGATCACGCCAGGGATGTGGCCGATACCGCCCAGCACCACCATGGCGACGATCATGACCGACTCCATCAGGCTGAAGGACTCGGGCGACACGAAGCCCTGGAAGGCACCGAACATCGCACCCGACACGCCGCCGAACGAAGCGCCCATGCCGAAGGCCAGCAGCTTCATGTTGCGGGTGTTGATGCCCATGGCCTTGGCTGCGATTTCGTCTTCACGGATCGCCATCCAGGCGCGGCCGATGCGCGAGTCCTGCAGGCGGTAGCAGATCACGATGGAGACCACCACCAGCACCAGGAACAGGTAGTAGTACAGCGTGACGGAGTTGATGTCGAAGCCGAACAGTTCCAGGCGTTTACCCAGGTCCAGGCCGAAGATCTTGACCGAGTCGATCTGGCCCAGGCCCTTGGGGCCGTTGGTCAGGTTGACGGGGTGGTCCAGGTTGTTCAGGAAGATGCGGATGATTTCGCCGAAGCCCAGCGTCACGATGGCCAGGTAGTCACCGCGCAGCTTGAGCGTGGGCGCCCCCAGCATGGCGCCAAAGAACGCCGCTAACAACGCCGCTACCGGTATCACGATCCACAGCGAGGTGTGCAACCCGTTGGGGAACATGGCGGCAAACGCCGCAAAGTTGTCTGCCAAATGTGGCGAAGCCATCAGGGCAAACAGGTAGGCACCCACGGCGTAGAACGCCACGTAGCCCAGGTCCAGCAGGCCGGCGTAGCCCACCACGATGTTCAGGCCCAGGGCCAGCAGCACGTACAGCAGGGCCAGGTCGGCAATACGCACCCAGGCGTTGCCGAAGGATTGCAGGATCAGCGGCAGCACCAGCAGCGCCACGGCGCCGATGATCCAGTTGGTTTTGGTGTTCTTCATGGTGTGAGGCTCCTCAGGCGCGATCGGCCACACGCTCACCCAGCAGGCCCGAGGGACGCAGCGTCAGGATGATGATGAGCACGATGAACGCAAAGATGTCGGTGTAGTGGCTGCCCAGCAAACCGCCCGTGAGCGTGCCGATGTAACCCGAGCCGATGGCTTCGATGAGGCCCAGCAAAATACCGCCCACCACCGCACCGGCCAGGTTGCCAATGCCGCCAAACACCGCCGCCGTGAAGGCCTTGAGACCGGGCAGGAAGCCCATGGTGTGTTGTGCCGTGCCGTAGTTGGACGCGTACATCATGCCGGCGATGGCCGCCAGCACGGCGCCGATGATGAAGGTGGCCGAGATCACCATGTCGGGCTTCACGCCCATCAGGGATGCCACGCGGGGGTTCTCCGCCGTGGCGCGCATGGCGCGACCCAGGTTGGTGTGGTTGACCAAATAGACCAGCGAAGCCAGGGCCACCGCCGTCACGCCCAGGATCAGGATTTGCGTGGGGGTGATGAAGGCGCCACCCACCTGGAACGGCGTGCTGGGCAGCAGCGTGGGATACGGCTTGTAGTTGGGCTTCCAGATGATCATCGCCAGCGTCTGCAGCAGGATCGACATGCCGATGGCAGTGATCAGGGGTGCGAGGCGCGGGCTGTTGCGCAGCGGCTTGTACGCAATCTTCTCGATGGTGTAGTTGAGGGTGGCAGCCACCACGCACGCGATGATGGTGGCCAGCAGCAGGATGGTCCAGCCCGGCGCGCCCGGCATGGCGGCCTGCATCATTCCAATACAGCTCCAGCTGGTGAGGGCGCCGATCATGAGCACCTCGCCGTGGGCGAAATTGATGAGTTGAATAATGCCGTACACCATCGTGTAGCCCAAGGCTATCAAGGCGTACATGCTGCCGAGTACCAGACCGTTAATGATCTGTTGCAGCAAAATGTCCATAAGAGAAGTCCTTCGTTTGTGACGTACCCACCGCTTTGGCACCGGAATCGGTACAGCCTTGTGGGCCCGACTGCCATCTAGCAAAAAACCCGCCAGAAATGCAGCTGTGCGGGTTTGTGGACGGGATTGTAGCGAGTAGTCACAACCGCCCCTAGGCAGGCTGGGCGGGGTTTTCCCTCGGGTTCAGGCCGTATCAGCGTGCCACGCACTCCATAAGGAATTTTGATGCACGCAGGAAAATTGATGTGTTAACTTATTAAATCGATCATGCCAAATTGGCATGATGCGAACAGCCAGTTCATCCCGCGCGATCTGCCTCATGCCCAGAAAAAGGGCCACCAAAGCTTTCAACCCAGGTGGCCTGTGGCGCGGCGATTGCGCGACGCCAATCTCCGCAATACACCGTCAGTTATAGGTATAGGTCACGGTATAGGGCACCGTCATCGCTACAGGCGACGTGATGGAGAGCGTTGCCGAAACGCTGCCCGTGTTGCCGCTGAATGCGCAGCTGTTGATGGTCAGCGTGCCCGCACCGCCCGGCACCGCCTGCGTGAGCCCGATGCCCGACGAGGGGTTGGTGATTTCGCTGCAGAACTCGGATTGATTGGCAGGCTTCGGCACGTTGGTGATGGTGACAGGGGGCGCCGCCACGCCACCTGCGTTCACGTTCAGGACCAGCGTGTAGGAGCCACCACTTCCGCCGCCACCGGTCCCGCCAGTGCCACCCGTGCCGCCTCCGTTGCCGCTGCCGCCCACCGTGATCGTGGTGTGCGCATTGTTCAGCGCGATGCGGAACCCATCGGACAACGTAAACGTGGTGTTGCTGGCAGCACTCACCAGCGCTGCGTAGTCCATGCCCAGGTTGGCCAGGGCTTGCTGCAATGCCTCCAGCACGTCATCCACCTTGTCTTTGGCCACGGCGTTGAATGCCACGGTACGTGGGTCGAAGGTTTGCAGGGCAGCCAAGCCGAGTGCGCTGCGCACGCTGGCCAGCGCCTTGTCCACCTGCGCTGCGGCCAGGCTGCCCAGGTCGCCAGGACCGGCCGCACCCCACCATGTCGCGGGCAGCTTGCCCGTGGCATTGGCGACGATCAGGTCGGTCAGCGGCGTAATGTTGGTCGTATCAAAAGTGAGCGCCACCGAGTGCAAAGCCTGACCGGCAGCCAGCGAGCCACCCGTCACCCGCACCGCACACGGCAGGGCCTGTCCAGTGGTGTCGATGCGCCAGGTGCCGTTGGCCCCGGTGACTGCCTCTAGCACGGCACTGCCTCCGCTGCACCGCAACTGCACCGTGCCGCCTGCAATCGGCGCGCCCACCGCTGCAGTGCCGCTCAAACTGGTCGCGGCAGCCGGTGGGGGGCTGGTTGCGTCACCGTCGCTCCCGCCGCCGCAGGCCGCCAGGGCCGCAGCTGCTGCCAACACGAGCGCACCGCGCAGCGGGCTCCAAGCCATCTTCTTCAGAACACCTTGCGTCATGGACTGACCTCTCTTCATGCATTGGTTAAAAAATGTAGCCAGCGAAATTGTTCAACCGCACACTCGGCCCTGACAATCCCGCGTTCACGGGGGTGGTCACCCTGGGCTACAACCTCTACAGTCCCCGCTCGACCATGACCTCATCCACCACCGCTCAACGCCCTCCCTCGCGCTGGCTGTTTGCGGCATTTGCCTATGCGTTGTTCACGGTGGCTCTGACGGTGGGGGCGTCGCTGCAAACGCCGTGGCTGGGTCTGACCATTGCACCCACCGAGGAGAAGATGCGCGTGGTAGCCAGCCAGGGGCCCTCCACCGCCGTTCCAGCGGGCGCGACCTTGCTTGCACTGCAAGCGGTCACGCATACCGGTTCGGCACACCCCAGCGCGGCCGAAGTCCCGCTGCAGGCGGAAGACCTCATCGAAGAGCCCGATGTGATGGGCACCTATGCGAAGATCGACGGCTTCTTCGCACGACAGCAACAGATCTACGATCTGTTGGCGCGGCCCCACGTGCGCCTGCGCTGGGAAGCGGGTGGGATTGTCAGCACCACCACCGTCACCCCGCAGGACCGCCCGATCAGCGCCCTCCCCCTGCTCTTTTGGTTTCAGCTCGCGGTCTCTGTGACCGGCTGCTTGATCGCTTGCTGGGTCTGGGTGCTCCGCCCGCACGACTGGGGCGCGCGCATGTTTGGTTTGACGGGCCTGCTCTTTCCCGTCTTTGCCATGCCGGCGGCGGTGTACAGCGGACGGGAGTTGGCGCTGCCCGGCAACCTGTTCTTCGCACTCAATGCGCTCAACCATTGGGGTTCGCTCATGTTTGGCGCGGCTTTTGGCGCCATCTTCATGGCCCACCCGAGGCCCCTGGTACGCCCCGTCCACCTGCTCTGGCTGTTCGGGGTGTTCAACCTGTGGTGGCTTGCGAATGTGCTTCGCCTTGCGCCCTCTCCCGCCGTAGGCATGCAGCTCGCCGTGGTGACCGAAATGCTGCTGGCCATGGGCTTTGCAACGGTGCAGTGGCGCAAAAGCCGGGGCGACCCACTGGCCCGCGCCTCGCTGCGTTGGTTCATCATGTCGCTCATGGTGGGCAGCGGGCTGTTTATTCTGCTCATCATCACCACCGCCATGCTGGGCTGGTTGCCCCCCATGCCGCAGGGCTATGCATTCGGCTTTTTTCTGTTCATCTATGTCGGCATCGCTTTGGGTCTGCGGCGGTACCGTCTGTTCCAGCTTGACGAATGGGCGTTTCGCATGCTGCTGTGGCTGGGCGGCGCGCTGGCCGTCGTGGCAGTGGATGCCCTGCTGATCCTCGCACTCGACTGGACGGCAGGACCGGCGCTAGGCGCATCGCTGTGGGTGTGTGGCGCGTTGTACTTTCCCGCACGGCAGTGGCTGTGGCAACGCTTGGCGCACCGCCCTGGCATGCAGCTGCACGAGCTGATGCCAGATGTAGTGCGCATCGCTTTTCAGCCATCCCGGCGGGCGCAGGAAGACGCATGGCAAGAGCTGCTGCGGCGCATCTTCGACCCACTGCACCTGCAAACGGCACCGGACTTTTCGCTGCCCCAAGCGCAAATTCAGGAAGGCGGTCTCTCGCTGTGCGTGCCAGCATGCGGCGGACTTTCGGCAAGCCACCTGAGCTACCCTGCCCGCGGCCAACGGCTGTTCTCGACCCAGGATGCCACCTTCGTCAACGCATTGACGCACCTGCTGAACGAGGCCGAACGCAGCCGCGATGCCCAGGAGCGCGGCGCGCGCGATGAGCGCAGGCGCATTGCACGCGACATGCACGACGACGTGGGCGCAAGGCTGCTGATGCTGATCCACCGCGCCCAGTCGCCCGAACTGACGGATCTGGCGCGGGCAGCCATGAATGACCTGCGCACTGCGCTCAACGTGATGGATGCCCATGCCATCCCGTGGGCCGATGCCCTGGCAGATTGGCGCGCAGAAGCGTCTGCGCGCTGCGATGCGGCGGGGGTCGCCCTGGAATGGAGCGCACCACACCATCCCGACGGCGAACTGGCTTCACGCCAGAAGTCCGTCATTGAGCGGGCACTGCGTGAAAGCATCACCAACGCGCTGAAACATGGCGAGCCGCGCACGCTCGATATTTCCGTCACCCTCCATGCAGACCATCTTGACCTGCGGGTGCGCAACGATGGCCCCGCTACCCGTCCCGACCAGTGGGCGGAGGGCCGTGGGTTGCGTGGCATGCGGCACCGGCTGGAGGAATACGGTGCCAGGCTGGAGGTGCGCACTCTGCCTGATGGCCGCACCGAGGTCGCGTTGCACCTGCCCCTGGCGCCCGAACCATCCACTACCACCGTGGAGACACCATGAACCACATCCTGTTGGTGGATGATCTTTCGGACGCGCTGGCCATGCTGCAGGACGCAGTCCGCGCAGCCTTCGGCCCGGTGCCTTGCACTCTGGCGCGCAGCGTGCACGAAGCACTGCAGGTCATCGACAGCGGCACGCCATTCGATCTGGCGTTGATCGACCTGGCACTCGGAGACGGCAGCGGGCTGGAGCTGATTGAGCGGCTTGCACAGCGCCAACCGCGCTGCGCCGTGGTGGTGGCCTCCATCCACGACGATGACGACCACCTCTTTCAAGCGCTGCAGGCAGGCGCGCAAGGCTACCTGCTCAAAGACCACCCCACTGATTGGCTCGCAGCGCAGTTGCAAGGCATTGCCCAGGGCCAGCCGCCACTTTCGCCGGCCATTGCCCGCCGCCTGCTGCGCTACTTCCAGCCACCAGCCCCGGCGCAGGTGTCATCGGCATCCGCAGCCACGGACCTGAGCACACGCGAGCGCGAAGTGCTGGGCTTGTTGGCACAAGGCGTGCGCATTGCCGACATTGGCGTCACACTGGGCATATCGCGCCATACCGTGGGAGACCACGTGAAAAACATATACCGCAAACTCAATATCACCAGCCGCGCCGAAGCGGCTTTGCAGGCCCGCCATCTGGGGCTGATCTGAAACGATGCCTGGGGCCAGTGACCTGAACTCTGCAATGCACCTGGCCAGGCAATCTCAGCCGATGTCCGCCTCTCCGGCCTGTGCATCCAGCTGCCGCAGGTAAGCCAGCTTTTCCGCGATCTTCGCTTCCATGCCACGGGGCACGGGTTGGTACCAGCCCGGCGCCTGCATGCCATCTGGCAGATAGCTTTCGCCAGCGGCGTAACCGCCGGGTTCGTCGTGCGCATAGCGGTAGTTCTTGCCGTAGTCGAGCTCTTTCATCAGCTTGGTGGGTGCATTGCGCAGGTGCATGGGAACGGGGCGTGTAGCGTCCTGCTTCACGAAGGCGCGGGCGGCGTTGTAGGCCTTGTAGACGGCGTTGGACTTGGGCGCGACCGCCAGATACACCACGCATTCGGCCAGCGCCAGCTCACCCTCGGGGCTGCCCAGGCGCTCGTACACCTCGGCGGCGTCCAGCGCCAGCCGCAAGGCGCGCGGGTCGGCCAGGCCAATGTCTTCGGCCGCCATGCGCACCAGGCGGCGTGCCATGTAGCGCGGGTCGGCACCGCCATCGAGCATGCGCACCAGCCAGTACAGCGCGGCATCGGGGTCGGAGCCGCGCACCGACTTGTGCAGCGCACTGATGGTGTCGTAGAACTGCTCGCCGCCCTTGTCGTAGCGGCGCATGCGCTCGCCCAGCACCTTGAGCAGCCAGGCATCGGTGATCTCGGTGAGCTTCTCCTGCGCGGCTGCCATGGCCAGCGTCTCCAGCGTGTTGAGCAGGCGCCGCGCGTCGCCATCGGCGTAGGCCACCAGGCGGTCGATTGCTACGCTTTCAATAGCTGGCAGCGCTTGCTCCTTCTGCGCCAAGGCCACAATTTGCTTCAAATCCTCTTCCGACAAGGGCTGCAGCACATACACCGCCGCCCGCGACAGCAACGCGGAGTTGACCTCGAACGAAGGGTTCTCGGTGGTGGCGCCGATGAAGGTGAACAGGCCGCTTTCCACATGCGGCAGGAAGGCGTCCTGCTGGCTTTTGTTGAAGCGGTGCACCTCGTCCACAAACACGATGGTGCGCTGCTGCATCAGGCCATCCCGCGCGGCCTGGGCGCGCTCCACCGCCTCGCGGATGTCCTTGACCCCGCCCAGCACCGCGCTGATGCTGATGAACTGCGCGTCGAAGGCATCGGCCATGAGCCGCGCAATGGTGGTCTTGCCCACGCCCGGCGGCCCCCAGAGGATGCAGCTGTGCGGGCGGCCGGATTCGAACGCAAGCCGGAGCGGCATGCCCGGGCCCAGCACATGCTGCTGGCCGATCACCTCGCCGAGCGTGCGGGGCCGCAGGCGCTCGGCCAGGGGCTGGTGGCTGGATGGGTGCGCCGAAGAAGGGGCGGAGGCACTGCGTGCTGCCATGGTCGTGTCCTGTCTACAGTAGGCTGATTTTCAAGCCAGATAGGCCTCTAGCGCCTACAAATCATGCGCTGACAGCTACATTTTTAGGAGCAAACTATTGCTTCACCACATCAGCCCCTGCCGGAGGCTTGAACTGGAAGGTGCTGGCGGGCAAGGCTGCATTGGCCTGCATGCCGTTGAAGCGGATCAGCGAGCGCTGGCCAAAGCTGTCCAGAATGTCGAGCGCCGCCAGTTGCTCGCCCGCAAAGCCCACGCGCACGCTCTTGAGCTGGCCGTCCTTGGTCTTGGGGCTGGCCAGCACCCACTGCAAACCATCGGCGTCGGGGGCGGCCTCCAGCGTGAAATCGGCCTTCAGCGCCGACAAATCCGGCGCGGACGCCAGCAGTGCAGCGGGCGTGCTGCCCAGCGCCTGCGACTGCGAGCGCTGCGTGACCTGATTCAGGTCCACGTCGTACAGCCACAACGTCTGGCCGTCGGCCACGATGGTCTGCTCGAAAGGCTTCTTGTAGACGAACTTGAAGCGCCCGGGACGCTGGAACTCGAAGCTGCCACTCGACGTCTTGGTGCGCGCGGCCTGGCCGTCCTTGGGTGGCGAGGTCACGGTTTGCGTGAAGTCGGCCTTGCCCGTCTGCGTGCCCTTCATGAAGGATTCCAGGCTTTTCAGCCCGTCAGCGCTAGCCACGCTTGCCGAAGCAGCTATCAAAATTGCAGTAGCGATCTTTTTCAACACGAACTCCTGTGGGGTGGTGACCGGCCTTGCGGTCCAGCCGGTCACTCGCTGCGGTTGGGCACCAGCACTTCACGCTGGCCGCTGGCCGTGAGGGCACTGACCAGACCGGCTTTTTCCATGTCTTCCAGCAGCCGCGCCGAGCGGTTGTAGCCAATGCGCAGCTTGCGCTGCACGTACGAGATGCTCGCCTTGCGGTCCTTGAGCACCACTTCGACGGCCTGGTCGTACATGGGGTCCTTTTCACCGCCTTCACCACCGCCGCCTTCCCCTGACAGATCGCCCTCGCCATCCACAGTTCCGCCTTCGAGCACGCCTTCTATGTAGTCCGGCTCCCCTTGTTCCTTGAGGTAACTGACGACACGGTGTACTTCTTCGTCCGACACGAAGGCACCGTGCACGCGGATCGGCAGGCCCGTGCCGCTGGCCATGTAGAGCATGTCGCCCATGCCCAGCAGGGCCTCGGCGCCCATCTGGTCGAGGATGGTGCGGCTGTCAATTTTGGACCCCACCGAGAACGCAATGCGGGTGGGAATGTTGGCCTTGATCAGGCCGGTGATCACGTCCACGCTGGGGCGCTGGGTGGCCAGGATCAGGTGGATGCCCGCGGCACGCGCCTTCTGCGCCAAGCGGGCGATGAGTTCTTCGATCTTCTTGCCCACCACCATCATCAGGTCGGCCAGCTCGTCGATGATGACCACGATGTGTGGCAGGCGCTGCAGCGGCTCGGGCTCTTCGGGCGTGAGGCTGAAGGGGTTGTAGATGAACTCTTCCTTGGCCTTGGCCTCGTCGATCTTGGTGTTGTAGCCCGCCAGGTTGCGCACGCCGAGCTTGGACATGAGCTTGTAGCGGCGTTCCATCTCGGCCACACACCAGTTCAGGCCGTGCGCCGCCTGCTTCATGTCAGTGACCACGGGCGCCAGCAGGTGCGGAATGCCTTCGTAGACCGACATTTCCAGCATCTTGGGGTCGATCATCAAAAGGCGCACATCGCGTGCCTCGGCCTTGTAGAGCAGCGAGAGGATCATGGCGTTGATCCCCACCGACTTGCCCGAGCCCGTGGTCCCAGCCACCAGCACGTGCGGCATCTTGGCCAGGTCGGCCACCACCGGGTTGCCCACGATGTCCTTGCCCAGGCCCATGGTGAGCATGCTCTTGGCCTCGTGGTAGACCTGCGAGCCCAGGATCTCAGACAGGCGGATGGACTGGCGCTTGGCGTTGGGCAGCTCCAGCGCCATGTAGTTCTTGCCCGGAATGGTCTCGATCACGCGGATGGACACCAGGCTGAGCGAGCGAGCCAGGTCCTTGGCCAGGCCCACGATCTGCGAGCCCTTGACGCCTGTGGCGGGCTCGATCTCGTAGCGGGTGATCACCGGGCCGGGCATGGCGGCCACCACGCGCACTTCCACGCCAAAGTCCTTGAGCTTTTTCTCGATGAGGCGGCTGGTCATCTCCAGCGTCTCGGGCGCCACGGTCTCCTGGCGCTGCTGTGGGCTGTCGAGCAAATCCACCAACGGGAGCTTGCTGTCGGGCATATCGGTGAACAGGGGCTTCTGGCGCTCCTTCACCACGCGGGTGCTCTGCGGCACATCGACCAGCACCGGCTCGATGATCTGCACGGGTTCGGGGTGGTGCACTTCGCTTTCGGTACGCTCTTCCAGCACCACCACCTCGCGCTCGCGGGCCGCCTTGCGGCCCACGGCGACGTCCTTGGCCACCTCGCGTTTTGCGAGGCGAGACTGCACCAGCGCATCAATGCGCCCGCCCAGAAACTCCGCCACATGGCCCCACGAGAAGCGGAACACCAGCGCTGCGCCCGCCACCGCCAGCACGATGGCCAGCAACCCAGAGCCTGTGAAACCCAGCCACTTCACACTGGCTGGCCCCACTACATAACCCAGCACGCCCCCAGCGTGACCAGGCAGGAAGGTTTCAAACCGGTACAGCCGCGACCACTCCAGCGCCGTGCTGGAGCACATCAGCACCACCAGTCCCCCCCAGAACGTGGCCCGGCGCACCAGGGGGCTGGCGGCACCGGCCACCACTTCGCCCCCACGCATCCAGCGCGCCAGCGACGACAGCCAGGCGCGCACACCAGCCGCCACGCACCACCACACCGAAAAGCCCAGCGCAAAGTAGCTGCCATCGGCCAGCCAGGCGCCAAAACGCCCCGCCCAGTTGGCGACAGAGCGCACATCGCGGGCGCCGGAGGTGGACCAGGCCGCGTCCTGCGCCGAATAGCTGACCAGCGCCAGCAGCCAGAAAACCAGGGCCAGCAAGCCCACCACCAGGGCGATTTCGTGGCCAAAACGGGCAGCGCCCGTGCGGGGCGGCGACTTGGCCGCCGCCGATGCATTCAGGGTATTGAGGGAATAGGTCATAAACGTGCGGGGTGAGCTTACCGCATGCATTGCGCCGGGCGCGGCACCCGGCGCAGGGTCTGCCACCCCACTTTCAGCCCAAGGCGTTCAGCCGGTCCTTGAGCAAGGTGGCCCCATTGGGCAACGCTTCGATGAAGCCACGCTCCTCCAGGTCTTTCATCACCCGGCTCACCATCTCGCGGGACGCGCCCACCATCTTGGCCAGGTCCTGGCGCGAGATTTTTTCCTTGATCAGCAACTGCCCTTGTGCATCGGCGACCGCAAAATCCAGCAAGGCGTGGGCGACCCGGCCGTACACATCCAGTAACGCGAGTGACTCAATCTTGCGATCGGCATGGCGCAAGCGCTTGACCAGCCCTCGCATCACCACCAGCGACATAGAGGCGTTTTCCGTCAGGCAGCGCGCAAACTCTGCACGCCCCAGCATCAGCACGTCGGTCTGCACTTCGGCACGCACGGTGGCCGAATGGGGTTCGTTGTCGATGATGCTCATCTCGCCCAGGTAGTCGCCCTGGGCCAGCGTGGCCAGAATCACCTCGCGCCCCCGGCTGTCCGAGGTCATGACCCGGGCGCGGCCGGTGAGCAGGATGAACAAGGCATTGGACTTTTGCCCCTGCTCCACCAGCGCTTCGCCCCGCTTGAAGCGGCGCTTGATCACCGCGCCGCTGATCACCTCCGCCTGCGCCACCGTCAGCAGCGAAAACAAGGGCACCCGGCGCAGCAGGTCGAGGTTGGACAACATCGTGGACATGCAAACATCTCCTTTCAGGGGTGCGACCCAACCGGAGCCGCAACGGGTTATCAATGGGTTCTTACAATCGCGGTGATTGAAAACGGGGCCACTCGTGCGAGCGGACGCCGGTTGATACTCGGCGGCTCGACCCCCAGCTTTCCCAACAGCGCCCCATGTAGCGGGCGCAAAACACAGGCTTTTACCATGTCCACCACCCAACACGCGAAAGTTCTGATCCTCGGCTCTGGCCCTGCGGGCTACACCGCAGCGGTTTATGCCGCGCGCGCCAACCTGAACCCGGTGCTGATCACCGGCATGGCCCAGGGCGGCCAGCTGATGACCACGACCGAGGTGGACAACTGGCCCGCCGATGTGCACGGTGTGCAGGGCCCGGACCTGATGCAGCGCTTTTTGGAGCACGCAGAACGCTTCAAGACCCAGATCATCTTCGACCACATCAACAAGGTCGATTTCAGCAAGCGCCCCTTCACCCTGACGGGCGACAGCGGCACCTACACCTGTGACGCACTGATCCTGGCCACCGGCGCATCGGCCAAATACCTGGGCCTGCCGTCGGAAGAAGCTTTCATGGGCAAGGGCGTGTCCGGCTGCGCCACCTGCGACGGTTTCTTCTACCGCGACCAGGACGTTTGCGTGGTGGGTGGCGGCAATACCGCCGTGGAGGAAGCGCTGTACCTGTCTAACATCGCCCGCAAGGTCACCCTGGTGCACCGCCGCGACAAGTTCAAGGCCGAGCCCATCCTGGTGGACAAGCTCCATGAGAAGGTCGCAGCGGGCAAGATCGAGCTCAAACTGTTCCACACCCTGGACGAGGTGCTGGGCGACAACACGGGCGTGACAGGCATCCGCATCAAGAGCACCCAGGACGGCAGCACGCAAGACATCAAGCTGCAGGGCTGCTTCATCGCCATCGGCCATGCGCCCAACACCGAAATCTTCCAGGGCCAGCTGGAGATGGAAAACGGCTACATCATCACCCAGGGCGGACTCAAGGGTTTTGCAACCCAGACCAGCGTGCCCGGCGTGTTTGCCGCCGGCGATGTGCAGGACCATGTGTACCGCCAAGCCATCACCAGCGCGGGCACGGGCTGCATGGCCGCACTGGACGCGCAGCGCTTCCTCGAGCAAGAAGCTTGATGACTAGCAAGGCCCCCACGCTCCGCCGCTGCGCGGGTCGCTGCCCCCCAAGGGGGCTTTTTTGTCTTGGGGCGGCCCGTCGACAAAAATCGGGCAGCAGGCTATAATCTGCGGCTTTGCTGAATTCGGCCCGTTTTTTGCGGTCCTCCGAAACCGGCAAATCGGGTTACCGCCACCCTTTCTGGCGAGGTGAGGCCGCAAGCCAACCTGGGCACATCCACAGCCCAGGGCTCAGCGAACGGCCGTTAATACAGTATCGGAGTGTCCTCATGGCACGCGTCTGCGACGTAACGGGCAAGAAGCCCATGACTGGGAACAACGTTTCCCACGCCAACAACAAAACCAAGCGCCGGTTCCTGCCGAACCTGCAATACCGCCGTTTCTGGGTCGAGAGCGAAAACCGCTGGGTGCGCCTGCGTGTTTCGAGCGCTGCCCTGCGTTTGATCGACAAGAACGGTATCGACTCGGTGCTCGCAGACCTGCGTGCCCGTGGCCAGGCTTAAGGAGTAGCACCATGGCAAGCAAAGGCGGACGCGACAAGATCAAGCTGGAATCCACTGCGGGTACCGGCCACTTCTACACCACGACCAAGAACAAGAAGACCATGCCCGAGAAGATGGCGATCATGAAGTTTGATCCCAAGGCTCGCAAGCACGTGGAATACAAGGAAATGAAGCTGAAGTAATTCAGCCTCTTTCTGCTGGTCTTCCCAAAAGCCGCCCGGCGTCCAGCCCGGCGGCTTTTTTCATGGGCAAGCAGGTCTTTGCGTACAGCCTGGCGCGCATCCTCGCAGGGCTCCCTCCTTCTCCGCTGAAGCCAACAAAAAACCGCTGCAGGCACAAGGCCCTACAGCGGTTTGATGGGAGGTGCGTCTGAGGTGCCCGGACCTGTAGCCAGCCCCTCAACGTCCTGAGAGAACATCTGGTCAGGCACGCGCAGCGCGCAGCCGGATGGAGAACTCGCGCAGGGCCGCCACACCACTTTCTTCCGCACGGCGGCACCAGGCTTGCAGGTCAGCAGTCAGCTGCTCGCGGGACTGGGAGGTGTTCAACCATAGCTGACGCAGTTCTTCGCGCATGGTCACCATCTTGTCGAGCGTCGGAGATGCCGCACGGGCCTGCGCCAACTGCGGCAAGGCGCCCGCTGGCACCTTCTCGGCATCGCGGTGCAGCCAGCGCTTGGCCGCTTTGAGCACCGACACGTCGGCCTGACGCGCCTGCAGCGCGGCAATCTCGTCCCTGCAAGCCTGCCGCACGCCGCGTGCATAGCCAGCCATCACTTCGTAGCGGTTGGCGATCAAGGCTTCCAAAGTCTTTTCGTCGGCCACGGGCTTCACATCGCCCAATTGCAGCTTGGGCGGCACCTTCTTCACCGTAGCCCAGCCGATTTTCTTCATGAGGCTGATGTACACCCAGCCAATGTCGAACTCATAGGGCTTGACCGAGAACTTGGCCGACGTGGGGTACGTGTGGTGGTTGTTGTGCAGCTCTTCGCCACCGATGATGATGCCCCAGGGGGACAAATTGGTGCTGGCGTCCTGCGCCTCAAAGTTGCGGTAGCCCCAGTAGTGACCCACGCCATTGACCACACCGGCGGCCCAGAACGGAATCCAGAGCATCTGCACCGCCCACACTGCCGCGCCCAGAGCGCCGAACAGGGCCAGGTCCAGAATGAGCATCAGGCCCACGCCTTGCCAGCCGTAGCGGGTGTAAACATTGCGCTCCATCCAGTCATCGGGCGTGCCGTGACCGAATTTCTTGATCGTTTCCATGTTCTTGGACTCGGCGCGGTACAGCTCGGCGCCGCGCCACATCACGGTGTCCAGCCCACGGGTCTGGGGGCTGTGCGGGTCGTCCACGGTTTCGCATTTGGCGTGGTGCTTGCGGTGGATGGCCACCCATTCCTTGGTGACCATGCCGGTCCCAATCCATAGCCAGAAGCGGAAGAAATGCGAGGGGATGGCGTGCAGGTCCAGCGCGCGGTGGGCCTGAGCGCGGTGCAGAAAGATCGTGACCGCTGCGATGGTGATGTGGGTCGTGGCAAGGGCGTACAACACGATCTGCCACCAGGCCAGGTTCCACAACCCATGTCCCAGCCAGTCAATGGCGGCGTTCAGTACAGCCCAGTCGGGTAACAGCATATTCACAAAAACCTTACTACAGAGAACCTGCTCACCAACGAAGCAGCTATTTCATTTTAGAGGGCCTGCCTCTGAAAGGATCAGGGAAATCCAGCGTGTTTACGCTGGTTTAGAGCCCTACCCCCGGCATTTCAGTCCTTCTTGGCCCAGATGGCCGCAAAGAATCCGTCAGTCTGGTGCAGATGGGGCCACAAGCGCAAATAACTACTGCCCGATGCGCCGCCGCTGCACAAACCCTTGGCGCCTTCGACCTTGAGTTGCTCCAGCAGCTCGCTGGCGTCCAACAACAGGAAGTCCGGGTGGGCGGCACTGAACGCCTCGGCAATGGCCTCGTTTTCTTGCGGCAGGATGCTGCAAGTGGCATACACCAAGCGGCCGCCCGGCTTGAGCAGGCGGGCTGCGCTGTCCAGAATGGACGTCTGCTTGGCCACCAGTTCTTCGATGGCCTTGGGCGACTGGCGCCATTTGAGGTCCGGGTTGCGTCGCAAGGTGCCCAGACCCGAACAGGGCGCGTCCACCAGCACGCGGTCGATCTTGCCTGCCAGGCGTTTGACGCGGTCATCGCGCTCATGGGCGATGGCGGCGGGGTGCACGTTCGACAGGCCGCTGCGGGCGAGGCGGGGTTTCAGTGCATCCAGCCGGTGGCCCGACACATCAAAAGCGTACAAACGCCCGGTATTGCGCATGCTGGCGCCAATGGCCAGGGTCTTGCCCCCGGCCCCGGCACAAAAATCCACCACCATCTCGCCGCGCTTGGCATCCAGCAGCAGTGCCAGCAGTTGGGAACCCTCGTCCTGCACCTCGATAGCGCCGCGTGTGAAGGCGTCCAGCTTGGTCAGCGCAGGCTTGTGGTCAATGCGCAGGCCCCAGGGGGAAAACGGCGTGGGATGCGCCTTGATGCCCGCTTTGGCCAGCTCCTTTTGCACGTCGGCGCGCTTGTCCTTGAGTGCGTTGACACGCAGATCCAGCGGTGCGCTCTGCGCCAGGCTTTCCACCAGCGGCCAGAAGCCGTCGCCCAATTGGTCCTTGAGGGGTTTGACCAGCCATTCGGGCAGGTTGTGGCGATGGCGCTCCATCAGGTCGTCCACCGTGACCGCATCGCACTGGTCGAGCCATTTTTTTTCCTGCTCGGTCAGAGCGCTCTTGAGAAAATCACGCGGACCATGAAACCCCAGGATGGCCAGACGGCGTTCCTTGGGCCCTGAGCCCGAGGGGGCCATGTGGTCAAACAGCAGCTTTTTGCGCAGAACGGTGTAGACCGTTTCCGCCAGCGTGGCGCGCTCGCGCGGCCCCAGGCCCCGGTTGTCGCGGAAGAATCGTGACACCACCGCGTCGGCGGGGTGTTCAAACGTGAGGGTGAGCCTGACCAGTTCGGCGCAGGCGTCGAGAAGAACTTTGGGATGCATCCTGCGATTGTCCCATTCCCCGCCACGCTACCAATATCCCCCTACCCGCCCAGACCGACAGCCGAAAGTCAACGAGCAAGCCGCTCCACGCGCGGCCAGGTCGTCAGCGGCTGTAGATCGGCTCGAACGCCGAGCGCTCGATCTGCTGCAGGGTCGGCGACTCCCCCGCCCACAGCACCAGCGCGGGGCCTGGCAGGCTCAGGTTACGCTCCAGCGCGCGGCACAGGTGGTAGCGGCTTTCATCGTCCATGCCCGGCAGCTCGACAAACACCAGGTAGGCCCTGCGCTGGGGGTATTCGCGCAGGTTCTTGCGCACCAGCCAGCAGCGCGCCAGCGGTGCGCAGCGGGCCAGCTCAGACTGCAGCTCGGCCAGCTCGAACGAGCTGAGATCATGCCGCACGATCTGGCTGAAGAACGAGGTGCCCGACAGCTCTTCCCAGGCCCGCTCTTCGGATTCTTGCGCGCGCTCCAGCCGCTTGCGCCATTGCTTGAAAGCGGCCGCATCGTGGTCCAGCCCCAGGCGTGGGGTCTCCAGTTCGGCCAATGCCGTGCGCGCAGCCCAGTAACGGTCGCTGCTGCCGGTTTCCCACAGGCGGTGCAGCAGCTGCAGCTTGCCCTCCCGATCCTCCTCTGCCAGGCAGGGCACCAGCCCGCGCAACGCGGCAGGGTATTCGGGGCTGCGCTGCAGCGCCAGCTCGTACAGGGCGCGGACATCGGCATGCGGGTCCAGATGGCGCTTCAGGCGGGCCAGCTCCACAAGGTCCGCAGCGCTGCTCTGTACTGTCGATGCACCCAGGGCCTCGGCGCGTGCGCGCACGCGCCCCAGCCAGGCGTGGTGCGGCTTCCATTCGCTGGCGTTGTCGCGGCACCATTGCTTGTCGAAATGGGCCACCCAGCGTTTGGCATCCGGACCCAGCAGGGCCAGCGCGTTGCCGCGCGACCATTCCGGCAGGGTGGGCGTGGCGTCCAGTGCCTCGATGCGGTCGCGCAGGCTGGGGTGGGTGTCGTCCAGATTGCTCAGACGCTTGAGCGCCTGGCGCAGGGCATCGTTGGCAAAGGCGGCATCGGGGGCCTTGGCCAGGGCACGGCGCATGCTGCGATAAGGGCCTACCGGCAACGGGTTGCCCGCTGCTGCACACCAGTGGTTGCCCCAGAACTCCGCCTGCAGCCAGGCGCCCCGGATCTCGATCTCGGCCAAGGCCGCAGCGGTCACGTCGCGGCCCAGCAGCTTGCCAGCGATGCGGTCGGCCTCGTATTCATCCTGGCGGGCCAGTGCAAAGGTCTTGGCCGAAAACCGTGGAAAGTACCAGCGCATGAACAGCTGCGTGGCGGCAGCCACCGGCCCCTCATCGTCGGCCAAGCTGTGGTTCAGGCGCATCCACGACAGGCGGGTGCGGTAGATCCATGCAGCAAAGCGGCCGTGGTCACCCCGCAGATGGCCGTACTCGTGCGCCAGCACCGCCAGAAAACGTGGCCGGTCCAGCGCCATCAGCAGGGGCAAGCCAATGCTCAGGTGGTTGACCGCCCCACCCAGCAGGCCGTAACGCGGCAACTGCTGGATGCTGGCATTGAACTCGCCGGTCAACGTGACCTTGTGAATGGGCGGGCCCTTGATTTTGCGACGGATGCGCGCCAGCGCTTCAAACAGATCGGGCGCGTCCAGCGCGGTAATTTCAACGCCCTCCGGCGCCTCAAACCGCACCCACAGCGCACGCAGGCTGACCCACAGCAGGCCTCCGGCTCCCAGCAAGGCCCAAACCATCGCCAAACGAAAGCGCCCATGCAGCAACTGGGGCACCACACACAGCAAAATACCCACAGCGAGCGCCAGACACCCCAGCACCCAGGCATAACCCAACGCCGCAAACGCGGCCACACTGCGGCGGTACGCGCGGCTGTTGTCGGCGCTGGCATGCTCGCTCATGCGCACCATGTGCACAAAATCTGCCTGGTCCACGGACTTCCCTCACTCTGGTTGGATTTTTTTCAGCCGCCATCCTAACCACTCACGCCACCTCCGCACCATGACCGACGACGACCTGCCCGAACTCATCCGCACGCCACCCGGCCTGTACCGCCACTACAAGGGCATGCTCTATGAAGTGATCGACACCGTGCGCCACAGCGAAACGCTGGAACCCATGACGCTGTACCGCGCGCTGTACGGCCAGCGGGGCTTGTGGGTGCGGCCCGCCGCCATGTTTGAGGAGCAGGTGCTGATCGACGGGGTGCTGCAGCCCCGCTTCCAGAAATGCGCAGAGGGGACGGCGCCCGTATAGTTGGCACCCTAAAGCGGTTTCAGCGCCCGTCCGAAAAGCGCTTTACGCTATATTTTCAATAGCAATCAGATCGCTGCAGCCGGGTGTTAGCTACAGCGTTTGAACCAGCGCCCGTACGGCGCGCGGGTAAATCACATGCTCCTGGGTCAGCACCCGGGCGGCCAGCGTCTCGGCGGTGTCGCCCGGTAGCACCGGCACCACGGCCTGGTCCAGGATGGGGCCCACATCCAGCTCGGCCGTCACCTGGTGCACCGTCACGCCCGCAAACTTGCAGCCCGCATCGATGGCGCGCTGGTGCGTGTGCAGCCCGGTGAACGCGGGCAGCAGCGAGGGGTGGATGTTGATGAGCCGCCCGGCGTAGTGCGCCACGAACCCCGGCGTCAGGATGCGCATGAACCCTGCCAGCACCACCAGCGCTGGCTGGTGTCGGTCGATGGTGGCGGCCAGCTCGGCATCGAACGCCTCGCGGCTGGCAAAGGCCTTGTGGTCCAGCACCTCCGTTGCGATGCCCTGCTCGCGCGCAAACACCAGCCCGGCGGCCTCCGGTTTGTTGCTGATGACGGCCGCCACGCGGGCGCCGTAGCGCTGCTCCCAGTGCTCCTGTTGGGCCGTGCGGACGATGGTGGCCATGTTGGAGCCGCCGCCAGAGATCAGAATGACGATGTTCTTCATAAATTGCCCCGGATTATCCCAGCCATGCCTTTTGATCCTGCGACCCGCCCCCTAACCCCCAACGAAGCCCGCGTGCTGGCCACGCTGATGGAAAAGGCGCGCACCGTGCCCGACAGCTATCCCATGTCGCTGAACGGCCTGGTCACCGGGTGCAACCAGAAAACCAGCCGTGACCCGGTGATGAACCTGAGCGACGCCGAGGCGCAGGAGGCGCTGGATTCGCTCAAGCTGCTGACCTTGGCGTTTGAGAGCAGCGGTAACCGCACCACGCGCTGGGAGCACAACTTTCAGCGCGGCGTGGGTGTGCCCGAGCAGTCGGCCGTGCTGCTGGGCCTGCTGATGCTGCGCGGGCCGCAGACCGCCGGCGAGTTGCGCATCAACGCCGAGCGCTGGTACCGGTTTGCGGACATCTCCTCGGTCGAGGCGTTTCTGGACGAGCTGCAGGAGCGCAGCGCCGAAAAAGGCGGCCCGCTGGTCGTGCAGCTGCCCCGCGCGCCCGGCGCCCGCGAACAACGCTGGGCGCACCTGCTCTGTGGGCCAGTGGATACCTCCGCCAGCCATGCACCCGCAGGCGGGTCGGGCGCCAGCCCATCGCCAGCCCTGCAGGCTCGTGTAGACGCCCTGGAGGCTGAGGTGGCGAGCCTGCGCAACAACGTGCAGCGGCTGTGTGCCGAGCTGGGCATTTCCCCTGAGTTCAGTCCAATGTCGCCACCCGGACAGGAATAAAACGAACGACCGTGCTACAAATGCAGCATCACTAGGAGACGCACCGCATGGATCTCGCATTCACCCCCGAAGAGCAGGCCTTTCGCGAAGAAATTCGCGCTTGGGTTCACGCCAATCTGCCCAAAGAAATCTCTCACAAGGTCCACAACGCCTTGCGCCTGACCCGCGAAGACATGCAGGGCTGGGCCAAGATCCTGGGAAAAAAGGGCTGGCTGGGCTTTGGCTGGCCCAAGGAGTTCGGCGGCCCCGGCTGGACAGCCGTGCAAAAGCACCTGTTTGAAGAGGAATGCGCCCTGGCGGGCGCGCCACGTATCGTGCCGTTCGGCCCGGTGATGGTGGCCCCGGTGATCATGGCGTTTGGCAATGCCGAGCAGCAAAAGCGCTTCTTGCCCGGCATCGCCAGCGGCGAAGTCTGGTGGAGTCAGGGTTACAGCGAACCCGGTTCGGGCTCGGACCTGGCCAGCGTCAAAACCCGCGCTGAGCGCGTGGGCGACAAGTACATCGTCAACGGCCAAAAGACCTGGACGACCCTCGGCCAGCACGGCGACTGGATGTTCAACCTGGTGCGCACCAGCACCGAGGGCAAGCCCCAGACCGGCATCTCTTTCCTGCTGGTGGACATGAAGTCCAAGGGCGTCACCGTGCGCCCCATCAAGCTGCTGGACGGCGAGTGCGAAGTAAACGAAGTGTTCTTCGACAACGTCGAAGTGCCCGCCGAGAACCTGATCGGTGAAGAGAACAAGGGCTGGACCTACGCCAAGCACCTGCTGAGCCACGAGCGCACCAACATCGCCGACGTGAACCGCAGCAAGCGCGAGCTGGAGCGCCTCAAGCGCATCGCCAAGACCGAAGGCGTGTGGGACGACCTGCGCTTCCGCGACCAGATCGCCCTGCTCGAAGTCGACATCGTGGCACTCGAAATGCTGGTGCTGCGCGTACTGTCTGCCGAGAAGTCGGGCAAGAACTCGCTCGACATTGCGGGCCTGCTCAAGATCAAGGGCAGCGAGATCCAGCAGCGCTACGCCGAGCTAATGATGCTGGCCGCAGGCCCCTTTGCCATGCCCTTCATCGAAGAGGCCATGGAAGCCGGCTGGCAGGGCAACTTCCCCGGCGGCGTCACCGCCAACGCACCGCTGGCATCCACCTACTTCAACCTGCGCAAGACCACCATCTATGGTGGCTCCAACGAAGTGCAGCGCAACATCGTGGCTCAGACCGTCCTCGGCTGATCCCAAGTTCCAGGAGACAAGAACATGGATTTCGATTTTTCTGACGACCAGGAACAACTGCGCGACGCCGTGCGCAAGTGGGTGGACAAGGGCTACACGTTTGAGCGCCGCCGCGCTGCCGTGGCCGCCGGCGGTTTTGACCGCACCGCCTGGAACGAACTGGCCGAGCTGGGCCTCACGGCCCTCACCGTGCCCGAAGCGCACGACGGCATGGGCCAGGGCGCCATCGACGCGATGGTCGTGGCTGAAGAACTGGGCCGTGGCATCGTGCTGGAGCCCATCGCCCAGGCCTTCATCGCCAGCAGCGTGCTCTCGCACTACGCCCCCGCCGAAGTGCAAAGTGCCTGGCTGCCCCGCGTGGCCAGCGGCGAAGCCCTGGTGGTGCTGGCCCAGCAAGAGCGCAAGGCACGCTACCGCCTTGACATTTGCGAAGCAAAAGCGGCTAAAGCGCAATCAGGATATGCGGTAACAGCTATCAAAAGCGTAGTGCCTGCTGGTGACCAGGCGGACGCCTTCATCGTGCCTGCGCAGTTGGACGGAAAGATCGCCCTCTTCCTGGTCGAACGCACTGCGAGCGGCGTGACCACGCAGGGTTACGTCACGCAAGACGGCAGCCGCGCCGCCGAGGTGCACCTGGCCAACGCCCCCGCCACGCTCATCACCACCGACGGCCTGGCTGCGCTGGAACTGGCCGTGGACACCGGCATTGCCACCGCCTGTGCGGAAGCCGTGGGCGTGATGGACAAGACCGTGGCCATCACCGTCGAATACATGAACCAGCGCAAGCAGTTCGGCGTGTTCATTTCCAGCTTCCAGGCGCTGCGCCACCGCGTGGCCGACATGAAGATGCAGCTGGAGCTGGCCCGCTCGATGAGCTACTACGCCAGCCTCAAGCTCGGCGCCCCTGCCGAAGAACGCCGCGCCGCCATGGCCCGCGCCAAGGTACAGCTGGGCCAATCCATGCGCTTTGTCGGCCAGCAGGCCGTGCAACTGCACGGGGGCATCGGGGTGACGGACGAGTACATCGTGAGCCACTACTTCAAGAAGCTCACGCAGCTGGAAGTGACCTTTGGCGACACGCTGCACCACCTGGGTGAAGTGTCCGCCCGCATGCAAGACACCGCAGGCGTGTTTGCCTGACGGTCACTGACGCAGGCGCGTCACAGCCATCAACGATGCTCGTGGATTCACTGGTCCACGGGCATTTTTTCTTTCTGGAGACAGCTTCATGAACAACACAACCTGGCTGCAACGCCGATCTCTCCTGTTGGCCACCGCTGCGGCAGCCACCCTCGCCCTGGCTGGCTGCGCCACCCAGAGCCCCAGCCTGGCCGAGGCACCGCCCATCGTCTTCGTGCACGGCAACGGCGACACCGCTGCGCTGTGGCAAACCACCGTGTGGCGGTTCGAATCGAACGGCTGGCCGCGCGAACGCCTGCACGCCATCGACGTGCCCTACCCACTGTCGCGCGACGAGGACGCCAAGCCCCAGGCAGGCCGCACATCGGCCGCAGAGCACATGGCCTACCTGAAGGCCGAAGTGGACAAGGTGCTCCAAGCCACGGGCGCCCGCCAGGTGGTGCTGGTGGGCAACTCACGCGGCGGCAACGCCATCCGCAACTACATCTACAACGGCGGCGGCGACAAGACCGTGAGCCACGCCATCCTGGGCGGCACCCCCAACCACGGCGTGTGGGCGATTCCGGGGTTCCGAGAAGGCAACGAGTTCTCGGGCACGGGCCCTTTCCTCAAAGCCCTGAATGCTCCCAAGAACGCGGCGGGCGACGAGGTGAGCGGCCCCGTGAAATGGATGACGATCCGCTCGGACAACAACGACAAGTTCGCCCAGCCCGACGGTCTGTGGATAGGCCAGAAAGGCAAGCCCACCTACGTGACCGCCGCAGGCCCCGAACTCAAGGGCGCCACCAACGTGGTGATTCCGCGCATCGACCACCGCGAGACGTCGTACTCCCCCGCTGCGTTTGAAGCCACCTACCGCTTCATCACCGGCAAGGCGCCAGCACGCACCGAGATCGCTGCGGAAAAATCTGTGGTGCTGAACGGCAAGGTCACGGGCCTGGGCGTGGACTCCGCAGACCCCAAGACCGGCAACTTCAGCAACAACCTGCCGCTGGCGGGCGCACAGCTGGAGGTGTACGCCACCGACCCTGCCACCGGCGCTCGCAAAGGCAACCCGCTACTGCGAAAAACGGTGGGCGCGGACGGCCAATGGGGCCCGCTGGCGGTTTCGCCTGGCGCACCGGTGGAGTTTGTAATCACCGCCCCGGGCTACGCTACTACCCACATCTACCGCAGCGGATTCCCGCGCAGCAGCGACCTCATCCACCTGCGCGCAGAACGCATGGCCGATGCCGACAAGGGCGCCGACAGCGTCGTGACCCTGACCCGCCCGCGAGGCTACCTGGACCCGGCGCGCGACAAGATGCTGTTGGACGGCGCAGTGCCTGCCGGGGTGCCCGCAGGCGCCGGCGTGGCCTCGGCGAAGGTCAAGCCTGCCGGTGGCGTGCGCAGCATCGTTGCCGAATTCAATGGCGAGCGCTTGGTGGGGCAGACTTGGCCTGCGGCCAGCGGCCACCTGGTGTTTTTGGAATTGACGTATTGAAGGACAGGGCGCTGGGCAGTATCCACATTCTTCTCAGCCCCCCCAAGAGGAGTCAAGACGGCCCTTATGGCTAGGCGCTCCGTCGCAGACAGTACGCCTAGTACGGCAAGACGGAGCAACGACGCCAGAAGGGTCGTATTGGCCACTCCCCCAACTAAGCCAACAGCCGTGAAGACTTGGGGACATGGGCCATGAGGAATTCCATCTGATCGGCCAGGATGCGCCGATTGCGCAGGATGAAGTCCTCCCACAGGCTCGGCACATAGGGCGCGTACAGCAGCGGCATGTGCGCCTGCTCCGGGGTGCGCGGGCCCTTGCGGTGGTTGCAGGGGCGGCAGGCCGTGACCACGTTCATCCAGTGGTCCTGACCGTTGCGCGCGAACGGCACGATGTGCTCGCGCGTGAGGTCCTCTTCGTGAAAACGCCCGCCGCAGTAGGCGCACACATTGCGGTCGCGGGCAAAGAGCTTGCTGTTGGTCAGGCTGGGCTTGAGCTCGAACGGATTGATGCTGGGCACGCCCTTGGTGCCGATGATGCTGTTGATGGCGATCACCGATTGCTCACCCGATATGGCGTTGTACCCGCCCCGGAACCGGGCAATCTGGCCGCCGGACTCCCAGCGCACTTCCCCGGCGGCGTAATGAATCACCGCCTGCTCCAGCGAAATCCACGATTGGGGCAGCCCTTGGGCTGAGAGCTTCAAGACCTTCAAAACACGCCTCCTGGAACACAAAGTACACAAGGACATGACTTCCGCAAAACAGGACTCTGGCAAGTGGCTCGCCCCAAGGAAAAGGCGGTTGTTGCATCCCGATTTGCGCAAGTCCGAAAGGATTCTGAACGCAGATGTCTCGCGGGCAGCCCTGCGCGGGGCCAGCCGTGGGTCACAATATACTCTTTTTGTGACAAATTGGCGTCCTGCGCTTGATGGACCTGCGCATGGCGCTATCAAAAAGATAACAAACCGATGAAGATCTTTCGCGGATTCCACCACCCGGGCATTGCCGATGCCTGTGCGCTGACCATTGGCAACTTCGATGGCGTGCACCGGGGGCATCAGGCCATGCTGGCCCTGCTGAACAGCGAGGCGGCCCACCGGGGCGTGGAAAGCTGCGTGCTCACCTTCGAGCCCCACCCGCGCGACTACTTTGCCGGGGCCCACCACAAGCCGGAGCTGGCCCCAGCCCGCATAGGCACCTTGCGCGACAAGCTTACCGAGCTGGCCCGCTGCGGCGTGCAGCAGACCGTGGTGCTGCCGTTTGACGCGCGGCTGGCCGCCCAGTCGCCCGACGCTTTCATCGATGAAGTGCTGGTGCGCGGTCTGGGTGCACGCTATGTGTTGGTGGGTGACGATTTCCGCTTCGGCCGCCAGCGCGCGGGCGACTACGCCATGCTGGACACCGCCGGGCAAGCCCAAGGTTTTGACGTGGCTCGCATGAACAGCTACGAGGTGCATGGGCTGCGCGTGTCCAGCTCCGCCGTGCGCCAGGCGCTAGCCGCAGGCGACATGGAGGCAGCAGCGCGCTTGCTGGGGCGGCCCTACACCATCAGCGGCCATGTGGTGCATGGCCGCAAGCTGGGGCGCGAGCTGGGCGCCACGGCGGAAGGCGCGGGCGACGGCTTTCGCACCCTCAACCTGCGGTTTGCGCACTGGAAACCCGCCGCCAGCGGCATCTTTGCCGTGCTGGTGCATGGTCTCGCGGGCGAGCCCTTGCCGGGTGTGGCCAACCTGGGTGTGCGCCCCTCGCTGGACCCCAATGACGTGAACGGCGGCCGCGTGCTGCTCGAAACCCATTGCCTGCAGTGGCCTGCCGAACTGGGTGCCGAAGGGGCGTACGGTAAAATCGTGCGCGTGGAACTGCTGCACAAACTGCACGACGAGCTGAAGTACGACGGTCTGGACGCCCTGACAGCGGGCATTGCCAAAGACTGTGCGGATGCGCGCGCCTACTTTGCATCGGCCCACGCCCCCAATCACACCGAGACCCGGCGTCAGACCACGCGCGACCGAATTTAGGGGGCTGCCTGCGCAGCGCCTGCCCTGCAGGCCCGACACCTCTCGCGTTTCGCTCCCTGTTTCCCCGCATTGCTCCGGGCCCGCCCCGGAATGCCCCGTTTTAAGGCTCCCTCATGTCCGACAACGCCAGCACGCCCACCTCCACTGCCCCGGATTACCGCAGCACCCTGAACCTGCCCGACACGCCCTTCCCCATGCGCGGCGACCTGCCCAAGCGCGAGCCGGGCTGGGTGAAGGAGTGGGAAGACAAAGGCACCTACAAGCGCCTGCGCGACGCCCGCCGGGGTGCGCCCAAGTTCATCCTGCACGACGGCCCGCCCTACGCCAACGGCCAGATCCACATGGGCCATGCGGTGAACAAGATCCTCAAGGACATGATCACCAAGGCGCGCCAGCTCGAAGGCTTTGACGCACTGTACGTGCCCGGCTGGGACTGCCACGGCCTGCCGATCGAAAACGCCATCGAGAAGAAACACGGCCGCAACCTGAGCCGCGACGACATGCAAGCAAAAAGCCGCGCGTTTGCCACCGAGCAGATCGCGCAGCAGATGGTGGACTTCAAGCGCCTGGGCGTGCTGGGCGAATGGGACAACCCCTACAAGACCATGAACCCCGCCAACGAGGCGGGCGAAATCCGCGCCTTCAAACGCGTGATGGAGCGCGGCTTTGTGTACCGAGGCCTCAAGCCCGTGTACTGGTGCTTTGACTGCGGCAGTTCGCTCGCCGAGTTCGAGATCGAATACCAGGACAAGAAGAGCACCACGCTGGACGTGGCCTTCAAGTCGCACGACCCCGCCAAGCTGGCAGCCGCCTTTGGCCTGCCCGCATTGGCCAAGGATGCGTTTGTGGTCATCTGGACCACCACTGCCTGGACCATCCCTGCCAACCAGGCGCTGAACCTGAACCCCGAGATCAGCTACGCGCTGGTGGACACGGGCGAGCGCATCCTGCTGGTGGCCGAGCCGCTGGTGGCCTCGTGCCTGGAGCGCTACGGCCTCACGGGCAGCGTGCTGGCCACCACCCTGGGCAAGAACCTGGGCGGCCTGGAATTTGAGCACCCGCTGTACGACGTGGCCAGCGAAGACGGCAGCTTTGGCTACCGCCGCCTGTCGCCCGTGTACCTGGCCGACTACGCCACGGCCGATGACGGCACGGGTATCGTGCACTCGTCGCCTGCGTATGGCCTGGAAGACTTCAACTCCTGCCGCGCGCACGGCATGGCACTGGACGAAATCCTGAACCCAGTGCAGGGCAACGGCACCTATGCAGCGGACTTCCCGCTGTTCGGCGGCCAGCACATCTGGAAGGCTGTGCCCGTCATCATCGAGGCCCTGCGCAACGCAGGCCACCTGATGACCACCAAGGACATCACGCACAGCTACCCGCACTGCTGGCGCCACAAGACGCCCGTGATCTACCGCGCGGCTGCCCAGTGGTTCATCCGCATGGACGAAGGCGAAGGCGTGTTCACTAAAGCAGGCATGAAGCCCGCCAAGACGCTGCGCCAGATCGCGCTCGATGCGATCGAGCACACCAGCTTCTACCCCGAGAACGGCAAAGCCCGCCTGCACGACATGATCGCCGGGCGGCCCGACTGGTGCATCTCGCGCCAGCGCAGCTGGGGCGTGCCCATCCCGTTCTTTTTGCACAAGGATTCGGGCGAGTTGCATCCGCGCACCATGGAAATCATGGACCAGGCCGCCGACATCGTCGAAAAGGGCGGCATCGAGGCCTGGAGCCGCGTGACGACCGAAGAGATCCTGGGCGCCGAAGACGCGCCACACTACACGAAGAGCACCGACATCCTGGAAGTGTGGTTCGACTCCGGCTCCACCTTCAGCCACGTGCTGCGCGGCACGCACCCCGAGGTGCACCACGACACAGGCCCCGAGGCCGATCTGTACCTGGAAGGCCATGACCAGCACCGCGGCTGGTTCCACAGCTCGCTGCTGCTGGCCTCCGCGCTGGAAGGCCGCGCGCCCTATCGCGGCCTGCTGACCCACGGTTTCACCGTGGACAGCCAGGGCCGCAAGATGAGCAAGTCGCTGGGCAACGGCATCGACCCGCAAGAGATCAACAAGAAGCTGGGCGCTGAGATCATCCGCTTGTGGGTGGCTGCCAGCGACTATTCCGGCGACATTGCGGGCGACGAGAAGATCCTGGCGCGTGTGGTGGACGCCTACCGCCGCATCCGCAACACGCTGCGCTTTTTGCTGGCCAACGTGAGCGACTTTGACCCGGCCAAGGACGCCGTGCCGTTCGACCAGATGCTGGAGATCGACCGCTACGCGCTCACCCGCGCGTCCGAGTTCCAGGCCGAAGTGCTGGCGCACTACAAGGTGTACGAGTTCCACCCGGTGGTGGCCAAGCTGCAGCTGTACTGCTCGGAAGACCTGGGCGGCTTCTACCTGGATGTGCTCAAGGACCGCCTGTACACCACGGCGCCCAAGAGCCTGGCCCGCCGCAGTGCGCAGACAGCGCTCTACAACATCACGCACGCCATGCTGCGCTGGATGGCGCCGTTCCTCTCGTTCACGGCGGAAGAGGCGTGGAAGGTGTTCGGCGGCTCCGACTCCATTTTCCTGGAGACCTACGGCAATGTCGCCGGCGTGGGTGCCGGTGCGGATGAGGGCCTGCTGGCCAAGTGGTCGCGCATCCGCGAGATCCGCGATGCGGTGAACAAGGAGATCGAGGCCCTGCGCGCCGCGGGTCAGGTGGGCTCGTCGCTGCAGGCGACTGTCACGCTGACGGCTGCGCCGGAGGACCACGCACTGCTGGCCAGCCTGGGCGATGACCTGAAATTCGTGTTCATCACATCCGCTATCGAATTGGTAGCTGGTGGCGCTTTACAGATCAGCGTCAAACCCAGTTCTGATACCAAATGCGAACGCTGCTGGCACTACCGGAGCGACGTGGGCAGCGATGCCGCCCATCCCACCATCTGCGGCCGCTGCACCAGCAACCTGTACGGCGACGGCGAAAGCCGGGCACACGCGTGATGGCGCGCTCTACGCAATCTGGGCAAGCCGGGCGCACCGGCGTGGGCATGTGGCCATGGCTGGCATGGGCGGTGTTTCTGATGGGCGCCGACCAGATCACCAAGACCCTGATTCTCAACCACTACCAGCTGGGCGACTCCACGTTGATCACCAGCTTCTTCAACATCGTGCGCGCGCACAACACCGGCGCAGCGTTCTCGTACTTGTCGGACGCGGGCGGCTGGCAGCGCTGGCTGTTCACCGGTATCGGCTTGGCGGCCACGATCTTCATCGTGTGGCAATTGCGTGCGCATCCAGGCCAGAAGCTGTTCAGCTTTGCGCTGTCCAGCATCCTGGGCGGGGCCGTAGGCAACGTGGTGGACCGGCTCATGCACGGCTATGTGGTGGACTTCTTGCAGTTCCACTACGCGGGCTGGTACTTTCCGTCCTTCAACTTGGCGGACTCGGCCATCACCGTGGGTGCGGTCTGCCTGATCCTGGACGAGCTGCTGCGGGTACGGCGCGAGCGCTGACCCCCACTCGCTTTGCCCCCTGAACGGCCCGCTGCATGCGGGCCGTGCTGTTTGTGCGCAGCAACGCACCCAGCGCCGACATGGGCATCTGCTCCAGCGCTATGGAATCAGGAGTATGCTTATGTGTCAGTTTTATGACAGCCCGGTGCGCGCGGTTCTTGCATTGGCCCCTGGGTCTGGTCATCGCAGGGTTTGCGCCCATCACAAGAAGAAGAAACAACGGTTTTCATGAAGCATCTCCTCAATCTCTTGGCAGCCGTGGCGCTGCTGATCTGGGGCACCCACCTGGTGCGCACCGGCATCCTGCGCGTGTTCGGCGCCAACCTGCGCCAGCTGATTGCGCACAGCGTCAGCAGCCGCTTCACCGCTGTCCTCTCCGGCATTGGCGTGACGGCCGTGGTGCAGTCCAGCACAGCCACCGCGCTTATCGTGTCGTCCTTTGTGGGCCAGGGCCTGGTGGGCCTGCCTGCAGCGCTGGCCGTGATGCTGGGCGCCGACGTGGGCACCAGCGTGATGGCTGTGGTGTTCTCTATGGACCTGTCGTGGCTGTCGCCCCTGTTCATCTTTGTGGGCGTCGTGCTGTTCATCTCGCGCAAGGACACGGCCGTGGGCCGCGTGGGCCGCGTGTTGATCGGCCTGGGGCTGATGCTGCTGGCGCTGCGCCTCATCACCGAATCGACCACGGTGCTCACCCAGTCGCCCACCGTGCGCACGCTGCTGGGAGCGCTCACCAGCGATCTGCTGCTGGAGATCTTTACCGGCGCCATCCTGGCCATCGTGGCGTATTCCAGCCTTGCCACCGTGCTGCTCACTGCGGCGCTGGCAGGCTCTGGCGGTATTCCGGCCGATGTGGCGCTGGGACTGGTGCTGGGCGCCAACCTGGGCAGCGGCGTGCTCGCCGTGTTGACCACCATGAAGTCCAACGTGCAGACACGCCAGGTGCCCCTGGGCAACCTGTTCTTCAAGATCATCGGCGTGCTCATCATGACGCCGCTCACCGGCCTGTGGCTGCAGCATGTGCGGCCCTACGTGCCCGAAACTGCCGCCCTGGTGGTGCTGTTCCACCTGGCCTTCAACATCGTGGTGGGCATCGTCTGCATTGGCCTGACAGGTACGGTGGCGCGGGCCGTGCAGCGCCTGCTGCCGGTGGAAAAGGCACAGGCTGCTGCAGGCACCCGCCCCCAGCATCTGGACCCCTCCGCCCTGGCCACGCCGTCCCTCGCCATCTCGTGCGCGGCACGCGAAGCCCTGCACCAGGCCGACGTGGTCGAATCGATGCTGCTGGGCCTGCACAAAGTGATCCGCACGGACGACCTGCAATTGGCAGAAGACCTGCGCAAGCTCGATGACGAGGTGGACGGCCTGTACTCGGCCATCAAGTACTACATGACCAAGATCTCGCGCGAGGCCCTGGACGAGCGCGAGGGCCGCCGCTGGGCCGACATCATCAGCTTCACCATCAACATGGAGCAGATCGGCGACATCATCGAGCGCGTGCTGATCGACATCGAGGACAAGAAGATCAAGAAGGGCCGCCAGTTCTCCGAGGCGGGCATGGAAGAGATCAATGAGCTGCACGCCCGCCTGATCGACAACCTGCGGCTGGCAATGAGCGTGTTCTTGAACGGCAGCGTGCGCGACGCACAAAAGCTGCTGGAAGAAAAAGCCCGGTTCCGCGACCTGGAACACGCCTATTCGGCCACCCACCTGGCACGCCTGTCAGACAACACGGTGCAGAGCATCGAGACCAGTTCACTGCACATCGACCTGATCAGCGAACTCAAGCGCATCAACTCGCTGCTGTGCTCGGTGGCCTACCCCATCCTGGAATCGGCCGGTGCCCTGGCGCCCAGCCGCCTGCGCACGCTCAACGAGCAGAGTTGAAGCCTTTTGGGCCGCAGGCGCATGTTCTTCATGCGCCTGCAGCTATACAAAAGATAGCAGCCCGGTTGCCTACGCACTGCGCCGCGCATAGCGCTGCGCCAGCACCGCACACACCATCAGCTGCATCTGGTGGAACACCATGATGGGCAGCACAATGGCGCCCACTGCGTGCGATGCAAACAGCACCTTGGCCATGGGCACGCCGCTGGCCAGGCTCTTCTTGGAGCCGCAGAACACCAGCGTGATTTCGTCCTCCTTGGAGAACCCCATGCGCCGCGCGACCCAGGTGGTGGTCACCAGCGCCAGTGTCAGCAGCACGGCGCACACCACCACCAGGCCCAGCAGCGCAGACGCTGGCAGCTGACGCCACAGCCCCTCGACCACCGCAGCGCTGAAGGCCGTGAACACCACCAGCAGGATGGAGCCCTGGTCCACCCGCTTGAGCGCTGCCGCCCGGCGCTGCACAAAACCGCCAATCCACGGACGCAGCAGGTGGCCCGCCACAAAGGGCACCAGCAACTGCAAGGTGATGCGGCCGATGTTGGCCAGCGTGTCATGCTGCGCAGCGCCTGCCTGCTGCTGCGCCTCGGGCAGCAACAGCCCCACCAGCAGCGGTGTGATCACAATGCCCAGCAGGGTCGATGCCGACGCGCTGCAGATGGCCGCCGGCATGTTGCCGCGCGCCATGGCCGTGAACGCAATGGCCGACTGCACCGTGGCTGGCAGCACGCACAGGTACAGGATGCCGGTGTAAAGCCCGGGCGTGACCAGCGGCAGCAGCACCGGCCGCAGCGCCCAGCCCAGCAGCGGGAACAGCACAAACGTGGTGCCCACGACCACCAGGTGCAGCCGCCAGTGCGAGAGCCCCGCCACGATAGCATCCCGCGAGAGCTTGGCCCCGTGCAAGAAGAACAGCAGCGCCACCGCTGCCACGGTGATCCCCTCCAGCGCCTGGGCCGCCACGCCCGAGGCGGGCAACACGCTGGCGAGGGTGACGGTGCCCAGCAGGGCCAGGGTGAAGTTGTCAGGGAGAAAACGGGAACGGGCCATGGGGGACAGCGCAGCGGCAGCGCAAAAAAATGCAAAAGGACATGGGGCACACAAACCCCAAAGACACGCATTGGACCGCAGCCCGATTCCAAAGAGAAATGGATTTCTCTGATGGATTTATGATTCGAGCGCATGAATATCACCCTGCGCCAGCTGCACGTGTTTCAGTCGGTGGCCGCCACCCGCAACTTCAGCCGCACCGGCGATGCGGTGGGCCTCACCCAACCGGCCGTGAGCCGCTGCATCACCGAGCTGGAAGCCCAGCTGGGTCTGAAGCTGCTCAACCGCACCACGCGCGAGGTGACGCTGACGGACGCGGGCCAGCGCCTGTCGGCCCGCCTGCCCCGGGTGCTGGAAGAGCTGGAGAACACACTGCTGGACGTGCGGGAAATGGCCACCGAGCGGCGCGGACGCGTGCGCGTGGCGAGCAGCCCCACGCTGTCGGCCAACCTCATGCCCGACTGCATCGCCGAATGCCAGCGCACCCTGCCCGGGCTGGAGCTGGTGCTGCTGGACCGCATCCAGAGCGCGGTGCTGGCCAGCGTGCTTTCGGGCGAGGTGGACTTTGGCGTGGTCATCGACCCCAGCGAGCGCGAAGCGCTTCACTGCGAGACCATCCTGACCGAACCCTTCTGCCTGGCCTGCCCACCCAGCCACCGGCTGGCGGACAAACGCCAGGTGCGCTGGACCGACCTGCAGGGCGAAGCACTGGTGCTGCTGGACCACGACTCCGGTAGCCGCCGCCTGATCGACCGCGCCCTGGCCGAGCATGGTGTGGCCTGCACGGTGGCCCAGGAGGTTGGCCACCCCACCACCATCTTTCGCATGCTGGACGCAGGCCTGGGCATCTCGGTGATCCCCACCTTGGCCCTGCCGCCCGAAGGCCTGGCACGGCTGGCGGTACGCCCCCTGGTGCCGCGCGTGGACCGGGAGATCATGCTGGTGCACCGGAAGCACCGCGCGCTCTCGCCTGTGGCGCAAGCGGCGTGGGATCTGGTGAAGGCGGTGGCGGTGCAGCGCAATGGCGTGCAGGCTCTTGGCAGCAAAGGCCGTTGAAAGAAGCCCCTAACGTACCTCCATGGGCATCTTCAGCTGCCCAATAGATCGCAGCCTTCCCCCCCATCCGATTCAGCGGACTAATCGGCCGATGCGTCGCTGCCTAGTCCTTCGACAAGGTACCGCTCCAGCCCCACCACCAGCGCATCGAACGTGTGCTTGCAGCGCGGGCTGGTGCGCAGGTCCTCGTGCATCACCACCCAGGTCTCCAGCCCGTATTGGAGCTGCTGCGGCAGCACCCGCACCAGCGCGGGGGCGCTGCGGCGGGCCAATGCGTCCTGGCAGATGCCTATGCCGGCGCCAGCGCGGATGAAGGCGAGCTGCGCCACGTCGCTGTCGCTGCGCACGGCAAACCGGTCTCGCCGCCACGCGGGCAGGGCCTTTTGCGCCGCGCGCAGAAACGGGGTTTCGGCATCGAAGCCAATCAGGCGGTGGTGCGCCAGCTCCGCCAGGGTGGCGGGCGTGCCATGGGCGGCGATGTAGCTCGGATGGGCGTAAAGCCCCAGCGGGATGGTGCCCACGCGGCGGGCGATGAGCGCGTCCTGCCGGGGTTCGGTCATGCGGATGGCGATGTCGGCCTCGCGCTGCAGCAGGTCGTGCACGCGGTTGCTCAGCACCAGCTCCACCGTCAATGCGGGGTGCTCGGCCTGCAACTGTGCCAGGAGGGGCGGCAGCACCTCGACCCCCATCACCTCGCTGGCGCTCACGCGCACCGTGCCGCGCACGCCGTCGCCCTGGCTGTCCGCCGCGCGCACCAGGGCTGCCGCAGAGTGGCCCATGGCTTCCGCGTAGCTGCGCAGGGCCAGCGCGGCCTCGGTGGGCAACAGGCCCTGCTGCGACCGGGTGAAAAGCACCAGCCCCAGGGCCTGCTCCAGCGCAGCAATGTGGCGACCCACGGTGGGCTGTGTCACGCCCAGCGCCCGCGCGGCGCCCGACAGGGAGCCCTCCCGCAGCACGCCGAGGTACGAGCGGTACAGCTCCCAGCCAATGTCATGGCGATTCGGTTGATCCATACATAAATGTATAGCCACCCACTCATTTTCAGCAATTCCATTGAATTGCTGGGGCGCAGACACTGCCTCCATCCATAGTTTTTGAAGGAGCATCGCGATGAGCAACAACCCCAACAACCCCATCGGCAGCCGCCCCAAGGTACTGGTTCTGGGCGCCACCGGCGGCATTGGCGGCGAGGTGGCGCGCCAGCTGCGTGACCGGGGGTGGGAGGTGGTGGCAATGCACCGCAACTTAGCGCAGGCCCGAGAGCAGCGCGACGGGTTCACCTGGGTTCGGGGCGACGCGATGATCCGGGCCGATGTGATGGGTGCTTCCACGGGCTGCCAGGTGATCGTGCACGCGGTCAACCCGCCCGGCTACCGGCGCTGGAGCGAGCTGGTGCTGCCGATGATCGACAACACGATTGCTGCGGCCCGGGCGCACGGGGCCACCGTGGTGCTGCCGGGCACCGTCTACAACTACGGGCCGGACGCCTTCCCGGTGCTGCACGAAGACGCCCTTCAACACCCCCGCACACGCAAAGGCGCCCTGCGGGTGGAGCTGGAGCGCCGCCTGCAGCAAGCCACCGTGCCGCACCCGCTGGAGGAAACCTGCCGCGTGATCATCGTGCGCGCGGGCGACTTCTTTGGACCGCAGGCGGGCAACAGCTGGTTTGCGCAGGGCCTGGTCCAGCCGGGACGACCGGTGACCAAGGTGAAGCAGCCAGGCGCACCGGGCATCGGGCACCAGTGGTCGTACCTGCCCGACGTGGCGCGTGCCATGGTGCTGCTGCTGGAGCGGCGCGCCGAGCTGCCCGTGTTGGCCCGCTTTCACCTGGCCGGGCATTGGGATGCTGATGGCACGCAGATGGCGGCCGCCATTGGCCGTGTGGTGGTGGCGCGGGGCGGCCAGGCGCCGCGCGTGCAGGCTTTTCCATGGTGGCTGGTCACGCTGGTCTCGCCGTTCGTGACCACCTTGCGTGAAATGCGCGAGATGCGCTACCTGTGGCAGCAGCCGGTGCGCATGGCCAACGACCGGCTCCGGGCGGTGCTGGGCGAGGAGCCACACACCCCACTGGACGAGGCGGTGCAGGCCACCTTGCAGGGCCTGGGCTGCCTGCCCTCCAGCGCCGTCAACACGAAGAGCCCTCACGCTGCACGGGCAACTACACCCCCAGAAACCCCGCAATCACCAGCCCGGCTTCCAGCGTGAACGCCCCTTGGGCGACCCGCTCGCGCACCACCTCCAGAGGCAGCAGGTCAAAACGCTCAACCTCACCGTCCTGGTTGTCGGGCTCCATGCCCTGGGGCACCTGCGCGCGGAACCAATCGATGCGTTCGACCATGAAGCCCGCGCCACCGCCCTCCCGGCTGGGGCGGCTGAACAGCACCTGGCCCCCGTGCGCCACGTTGACCAATGCCTCCACCCGCAAACCGGCCTCTTCCCAGGTTTCGCGGGCGAGGGCCTGCGGCAGAGAGTCGGCAGCGGAGACCATGCCCCCCATCAGCGTGTCCCATAGTCCGGGGTTGTTGGGCTTGGTCAGGGAGCGCTTTTGCACCCACATGCGCCCGTCGGGCGCCAGACCCACCAGGTGCACGGCGCGGGTGGCCACGCCCAGCACGCGCACGGCCCCGCGCTCCACGGTGCCGATGACCTCGCCGGCCGGGTTGGTCACCGCCAGCTGCTCATCACGCCAGGGGCCGCACAGGCCCGCATCGCGCAGCGCGGCGGCCAGGGTGTTGAGGGCATCCGTGGTGTCGGTGGGCGATGCCTGCAAATGCCACGCACGGCCCTGAGAATGCTCTGCTTCTGATAGCTGGTAGCGCTTATCCATCAAGCGCTGCAGGCTGATTTGGCTGAAAAACCCCTGCGCTATCGAGCCCACCACCTGCCCCGCCACCACCAGGGGCTGGCGCGGCTGGGCCGGGGGCTGCTGCGCCGCCCGTCGTGCCCCGGCCAGCCACTGGTCGAACGTGGGCGCCTGTGCAGCCGCGCTCACAGCGTGAGGATGGTGCAGCCGGTGGTCTTGCGTGCTTCCAGGTCGCGGTGGGCCTGCTGCACGTCGGCCAGCGGGTAGCGCTGGTCGATGTGGATCTTGACCTGCCCGCTGGCAACCACGGCAAACAGGTCGTCCGCCATGGCTTGCGTGGCCTCGCGCGTGGCAATGTGGGTGAACAGCGTCTGGCGCGTGACGTACAGCGAGCCCTTGGCCCCCAGGCTGCCGGGCGCAAACGGGGCCACCGGGCCGGACGCGTTGCCGAAGCTGGCCATCAAGCCGAAAGGGCGCAGGCATTCGAGCGACTTTTCCCAGGTGTCCTTGCCCACCGAGTCATACACCACCTTCACACCCTTGCCGCCGGTGATCTCCTTGACGCGGGCTGCAAAATCTTCGGTGCTGTAGTTGATGGCGTGCGCCGCGCCGTTGGCCAGCGCCAGCTGGCACTTGGCATCAGACCCCGCCGTGCCGATGAGCTGCAGACCCAGCGCCTTGGCCCATTGGCAGGCGATCAGCCCCACACCACCTGCCGCAGCATGGAACAGCACATGGTCGCCGGGCTGCAGGCCTTCCACGGGCCGGGTTTTCTTGAGCAGGTATTGCGCCGTCAGCCCCTTGAGCATCATGGCCGCGCCGGTCTCGAAGCTGATCGCATCGGGCAGCTTGCATACGCACTTGGCAGGCATCACGCGTACTTCACAGTAGGCGCCGGGAGGGTTGCTGGCATAGGCGGCGCGGTCGCCCACCTTCAGGTGCGTGACGCCCTCGCCCACGGCCTCAATCACACCGGCACCTTCCATGCCGATGGTGGCGGGCATGTTCAACGGGTACAGGCCCGTGCGGTGGTACACGTCGATGAAGTTCAGGCCGATGGCGTGGTGGCGGATGCGGACTTCGCCGGGGCCGGGCTCGTCCACGGGGACGTCAACGATGTGGAGTTCTTCGGGACCACCGTGCTGGCGGATCTGGACGGCAAGGCTCATGGCAATCAATCTCCTCAAAAGGGGTGGGGTGCTGACAACGGCGGCCATCCTGCCATGAATCTCACGACCGTGCCGGAGGCATGGCCCGCACCGATTTGCCTTGGGGACATGAGGCCCCGCCGCAGCAGGGCCCTGCCTGCACCGTTACAGTGCAGCCCCATGACTCAAAAAATCACACCCGGCACGGCCGTGCTGCTGGTGATCCCGCCCCTGCTGTGGGCCGGCAACGCGGTGGTAGGGCGGCTGGTCCATGAACTGATTCCCCCCATCACCCTGAACTTCATCCGCTGGGTGCTGGCCTTTGCCATCCTGCTGCCCCTGGCCCATGGCGTGCTGCGCGCCGACAGCCCACTGTGGCCACACTGGCGCAGCTATGCGCTGCTGGGCCTGCTGGGCATCGGGGCCTACAACGCGCTGCAGTACATGGCGCTGCAGACCTCCACCCCCATCAATGTGACGCTGGTGGGGTCGAGCATGCCGGTGTGGATGCTGGCCGTGGGCGCGCTGTTCTTCGGCGCGGCCGTCACGCGGCGCCAGGTGCTGGGCGCGCTGCTGTCGGTGTGTGGGGTGCTGCTGGTGCTGAGCCGGGGCGAGTGGTCGCAGCTGCTGGCCTTCCGCCTGGTGCCGGGCGATTTGTTCATGCTGCTGGCAACCATCTCGTGGGCGTTCTACAGCTGGCTGCTGTCACGCACCAGCGAGCCCACCAGCATCCGGGGCGACTGGGCCGCGTTCTTGATGGCACAGATGGTGTTTGGGCTGGCCTGGTCGGGCAGCTTTGCGGGGGCCGAATGGGCCAGCGGGCGCACGCATATCGAATGGGGCTGGCCGCTGATTGCCGCCCTGGCCTTCATAGCTGTGGGGCCTGCTGTGCTGGCCTACCGCTGCTGGGGGGTGGGCGTGCAACGCGCCGGGCCTGCAGCCGCCGGGTTTTTCATCAACCTCACGCCCCTGTTTGCCGGGGTGCTGTCGGCGGCGTTTCTGGGCGACACGCCCAAGGCCTTTCACGGCGTGGCGTTTGCGCTGATTGTGGGCGGCATCGTGGTGTCGTCACGGCGCTGAAGGACGCAATTTTTGATCCAAACTGCCGGCAGCTCACGTATTGATTGCCTGAAGCGCTACACAAAAAGTAGCAAAAAGCGCTAGTTCCCTGAGACTGAGCCGATCAACCCGGGGCAGTGACCGTGGCGGCGGACTCGATCAACGCCTCCAGGTCGGCCACCGGGGTAGGCCGCCCCAACAGATAGCCCTGGAAGTACACACACCCGTGCCGGGCCAGGAAGTCCTTCTGAGCCTCGGTTTCCACCCCTTCGGCGATCACGTCCAGCTCCAGGTTGCTTGCCATGCCCAGGATGGTCTGCACGATCACATCGTCGGTGTGCCGCACCCCCAGGTTGCGCACGAAGGACTGGTCGATCTTGAGCTGGTCCAGCGGCAGCCGCGTGAGGTACGCCAGCGATGAATAGCCTGTGCCAAAGTCGTCCACAGAAAAGCGCACGCCCTTGGTCTTGAGCATGCCGATCTTGGCAATGGTGTCGTCCACGTTGTCCAGCACCAGCGATTCGGTGAGTTCGAGTTTGAGCAGGTGCGGCCGGGCGCCTGTCTCGCGCAGCACCTCCACCACGCGGGCCACAAAGTCGCGCTGCCGGAACTGCCGCGCGCTCACGTTGACCGACACCTGCAGGTGACGGTACCGCTCGTCCCCCTGCCAGGCCGCCAGCTGCTCGCAGGCCGTGCGCAGCACCCAGTGCCCCATGGGCACGATGAGTTCGCTCTCCTCGGCCACACCAATGAATTCGCCCGGGGCTACCAGCCCACGCTCCGGGTGCTGCCAGCGGATCAGGGCCTCGGCACCCACCATGCGACCATCCAGGTGGAATTGCGGCTGGTAGTGCAGCACAAACTGCCGCGCCGTGAGGGCCATCTGCAGGTCGGCTTCCAGCTGCGCGCGCATGCTGATGACGATCTGCATCTGCGGGTCAAAAAAGCACAGCGCGTTGCGCCCTTGCGATTTGACTTGGTACATGGCGATGTCGGCCTCCTTGAGCAGGTCCACCGACGATTGCAGGGTACCGCCCATCAGCGTGGCGCCAATGCTGGGCGTGCTGTGGTGCGCGTTGCCGCCCAGGGTGTAGGGCACGTTGAGTTTGCGCAGGATCTTCTCGCCCACCCGGCGCGCCTGGGCGGCGGCCTCGTCGCGGTGGACCGACAGGTCGCTGAGCATGACCACAAATTCGTCGCCCCCAAGCCGTGCCACGGTGTCCTCGCGCCGCACGCAGGTCTTCAGGCGCTGGGCCACCTGGCGCAGCAGCATGTCGCCGACCTCGTGGCCGCGCGTGTCGTTCAGGGTCTTGAAATGGTCCAGGTCCAGGAACAGCAGGGCGCCGTACTGGCCGCTGCGCACGCTGGCAGCAATGGCCTGCTGCATGCGGTCCATCAGCAGCCGGCGGTTGGGCAGGTTGGTCAGCGGGTCGTAGAAGGCCAGGCTCTCGATCTCGGTGCTGGCCTTGCGCAGCGCGGTCACGTCGTGGTAGCTGATGACGAGGCCCCCATCGGGCGTGGCGCGTTCGGTGATCTGAATGGTGCTGCCGTTGGCGTACGACTGCTCGCGTGGCTCGGGCTGGTGCTTTTGCCGCTCCAGGCGCTGGCTCACCCACCGCTTGCGCTCCTCGTCAGACAGGCGGGGCACATGGTGCTCCACCGTGGCCTCCAGCACCGCTCGGAACGGCATCAGGGGCGCGATCACGCCTTGCAGCCACGGAAGGATGGTTTCGAGCTGGCGATTCCACTGCACCACGCGCTGCTGGCTGTCCAGCAGCAAAAATCCGCTGACCATGGACTCCAGCGCCTGGTCCAGCGTCGCCTTGGACTGCGCGATGGCCAGGCGGGCCTGGGACATGCGGTCCACATACCGCAACGCCAGCACCCCGGCCGCAAAGATCATGGCAATGAACAGCGCGGTGGTCAGTGCAATCGCATCACGCTGTTCGCGCCAGCCGGCAAGCGCCGCGTCCAGCGGAATGCTGGCCGCAATGCGCAGGTCCTGGTACAGGATGGGCCGGAACACCACCAGCGAGGGCTCGCCCGTCAGTCGCGCCGGGGCTTGCCAAGCCAGGCCCTGGTCGGCCAGATTGCCAATGGGGGGCGCGAGCGTAGGCGCGGTCACGTCTTCGCGGTTGGGCACGCTCAGCAGCAGTTGCCCGGTGGCCCGCTCCAGCGTGACCTGCAGGCCGCTGATGTCCACGCCCTGCACCAGCACTGAGCTCAGGGCCGACACCGGCAGTTCGGCCACTGCCACCACCCGCGAGCTGTCGGCCATGCGCAGATGGCGCGCGAAGTACAACACCTTTTCGGAACTGGCAAAGCTCACCACCGGCGCGCTGACCATCAGGGTGGATACCGGTTGCTCCAGCACGCTCTCCAGAAAACCGGCTGGCAGTTGCACCGTCAGGCTGGCGCCCGCCGGGTCCGACGACGCCAACGCCTTGCCGCTACCGTCGAGCACCGCCACGTACCGCACCATGAGGTTCTGCCGCGCCGATCCGCGCAGCCGCTGGCTGGCCGTGTCGGGGTCCAGCCACTTGGGCATGGCGTTGGACAGGCCCAGCAATTCGTCCATGCTGGCCAGCAGCACGTCCACGGCGAGCAGGGAGCGGTTGAGTGCAGCCTCTGCACCGGCCACAAAACGCGTGGCCTGGGCCTCACTGTCGGCCAATGCGGCCTGGCGGGCGTTCCACGCCAGGGTGCCAGCCACCGCCACCACGGCCGCCACAAACACTGCGGCGCCCGCCCAGACGTAGGCCCTGATGCGCGAGGGGGCTGCGGACTCTGTCATTTCGCAGGCGCTGCCTGCAGGCCACGCGCCGGCCCGATGGTCTGGTTCCAGACCTGCGCACAGCGGGCGCCGCAACGCTGCACCCAGCGCGGCAAAACGGTGGATTCGAGGATCTCCTGGCGGCTGCGCTCATCCTGGGGGGACACCGACACCACCACCATGCTTCCCTTGGTGCCAGCGCTGCAGGTGGGTGCCCCCCGGTTGCAGGCCAGGCCATCGGCAGTTTCGCGCTCGGACTCGGCCCAGATGGCGGCCTCCAGGCGGGGCAGCTCCCGTTGGAGCAAGGTGCGCAAATCGGCCGGCAAGGCCGCCCAGGCGGCCTGGTTGGCCCCAAACACCGCAAGCCCCCAGGTGACCGGCAGGGTGTGCACGTGGGTGGTGATGGAAGGCAGGCCCAGGATGTTGCCGGACATGGTGCCGGTGATGGCGCATTCGGTATTGCCGGCCGTCAGACTGGGCACGATCTGCGAAAAACTGGTCAGCACCGGCACCCCGCCCAAGGCCCCCACAAAATCAGCCTGGCTGGCCGACGACACACGCACACGGCGGCCGGTCAGCTCAGACAAGGTACGCAGCGGCTTTTTGCAGAAGACCACCTGCGCCGGATACACGTAGATGGCGAGCGCCTCGACACCATGCTGTTCGCGCAGCGCCTTTTCGAGGTAAGGACGGAAGGCCGCCAGCGTGGTCTTGAGCGTGGCAATGTCGGGGTTCACCCCCGCCAGGTCGGGCGCGGTGTATTCGGGGTATTGCGCCGTGAAGGAGCTCATCAGGGTGGTGCCGAATGGAACCACCCCCAGCTGCAACAGCCGCAGCATCTCGGCCCCGGGCACACCGGCACGGTCAAAGGGCACGATCTCGGCCTGGAAGCGTCCGGCGCTCAGGCGTGACAGCTCTTTGGTCCAGAAAGGTTCTTCCTGCCGGATGTACTGACTGATGCCCGCCAGCCCGCCCACGATGCGCAGCCGATAGGGTGCCGTCGCAGTGCTGTTTGCACCGGGCGCGCTGGCGGCGCCAGCCGCCTGCACAGCCCCAGCCACACCCAGCGCCAGACACAGCACGGTGCAGTGGCGTTTCAGGCGCGGCAGGATGGATGTGTGGGCAGGATGCATGGCGTCGGGCGATAGCGGGCGCTGGCCCGCAGTATTCCACCAATTATTCAGCGCTCCGGTAAAGCTGTCGGCAAAACACCACGACTGCCTCCCGTTCTGCAAAACCTCTGCGGCGGGTCAGCCCGCAGACCACGCCGGGCCCGAGCTGCCTCAGAACGTGCCGGGATAAGCCCCGCCGTCGGCCAGCACGTTCTGCCCCGTCATGTAGCCCGCTTGCACGCTGCACAGGAAGGCGCAGATGGCGCCAAACTCTTCCGCCGTGCCGTAGCGCCCGGCCGGAATCTGTGCCTGCTGGGCAGAGCGCACGTCCTGAACGCTCTTGCCCGCCTTGCTGGCAGCCGCATTGACGGTGGCGGCCAGGCGATCGGTATCGAACTTGCCGGGCAGCAGATTGTTGATGGTCACCCCGCGCGCCGCGACCTTGCTGCGGGACACGCCCGCCACAAACCCCGTGAGACCACTGCGTGCGCCGTTGGACAGGCCCAGGATGTCGATGGGTGCCTTCACGGCGCTGGAGGTGATATTGACGATGCGGCCAAACCCCCGCGCAGCCATGCCATCCACGGTGGCCTGAATCAGTTCGATGGGGGTGAGCATGTTGGCGTCCACGGCCTTGATCCAGGCATCGCGGTTCCAGTCGCGGAAATCGCCGGTGGGCGGCCCCCCTGCGTTGGTGACCACGATGTCGAAGTCCCGCCCCGGTCCTCCGGCCACCGAGAACACTGCCGCACGCCCCTCGGGGGTGGTGATGTCGGCCGCCACGGCCAGCACCTGCGGACTTGGGCCCTTCTGGCCGCTGGCGCCCGTTGCAGCCGCGCCTTCAGCTATCAAACGGGTAGCAGCCTGGTTCAGCGCCTCTGCATTTCGGGCGTTGATGACCACATTCACACCCTCCCGCACCAGAGCCTGCGCGCAGCCATAACCCAGCCCCTTGCTCGCGCCACACACCAGCGCCCATTTGCCTGCAATACCCAAATCCATAACAATCTCCGGTTTCACGCTGCGAGCCGCAGCCACAACAAATCATAAGTGGAGAGATACAAAATGATTCGGCTGCACTGCAGAGCCCTGGCCTCTTGGCTGGCATCGGCCGCGATGGCCTTACTGCCCTTGTTGGCTGCCCCCGCACATGCCCAGGAGGCAGCCGTAGTCAAACGCGCGACCCAGCTGAGGGACAGTCCCGCAGAAAGCGGTGCCAGCGTGGCGCCCCTGGAAGCCAATGCGGTGGTCACGCGAACCAGCGAGCGCAAGGGCCCATGGACCAAGGTCAGCACCCCCCAAGGCGCCACAGGCTGGGTTCACATGTTTGACCTGGGCCCTCAGTCCGGCGCTGCACCCACCAGTGGAAACGCCGCCACCAGCGGAATTCGCGGTTTGGGAAGCCTGTTTGGCAACAACAGCGGCAGTACCGCCACCGCCACCTCCACCGTGGGTATCCGGGGTCTGGGCGCTGAAGACATCGCGAAGGCACAACCCAACCCTGCGGCGGTGACCCAGGCCGAGGGTCTGCGCGTGAATGCCGACCAGGCCCGCCAGTTCGCCAGCAATGCGTCGCTGCAGCCACGCAACGTCGCCCCGCTGGCCGAACCGCCCCGGCCCTCCTCCAGCGGCGGATCGGGAGCGACAGGCTCGTCCAACAATCCGTCCGACCCCAATTTCAGCCCCAACTGAGCGAGAGCTGCCATGCGCCTGCCCCATTCCCTTCCCCGCATCCGGCTGATCGCAACGGCCTGCACCGCCCTGGCCCTGACCCTGCTGCCCAGCCAGGGGCAGAGCCAGGGAGTCATGAACCTGCTCAACGCCCTCGGTGGCGGTGGCAGCACCACCAGCAACACGGGCGGCGGCCTCCTGGGCGCTATCACCGGCGGGGGCGCACCCGCAGGCCAGGGGGATGACCTCATCAGTATGCTCACCCGTTCGGTCGAGAGCATTGACGAGCCCCGCGAGATCGAGATCGGCCGGCAGCTGTCGGCCGTGCTGCTGGGCAGCAAGCCCTTGCACCCCGACATGGCGCTGCAACGCTACGTGAACCAGTTGGGACGCTGGATCAGCCTGCAATCCCCCCGCCCCAACCTGCCCTGGACGTTTGTGGTGCTGGACGACCCCGGCTACAACGCCTTTGCGGCCCCAGGGGGTTATGTGTTCGTTACCAAGGGGCTGATTGACCGTTGTGCCGACGAGGCCGAACTGGCGGGCATCCTCGCCCACGAAATCACCCATGTCACGGCCAAGCACCACCTGCTGGCCATCCGCAAGACGGCCCAATCCGGCATGCTGACGCAGTTGTTGGCGTCGCAGATCAAGACCAACGCTGTGGGCAACATGGTGGCCTCGCAATTTTTGGCACTGGGACGCAACTTGTATGCGCGCGGCCTGGACCAGACCGATGAGTACGACGCCGACCGCACCGGCGTGGCCCTGGCCACCCGTGCAGGCTTCGACCCCTACGGACTGGTGTCGGTGCTGCAGCAGCTGCGCACCGCCACGCCAGACAACCCGGCGTTCACGCTGGCACTGGCCACGCACCCACCAGCACAGGCTCGCCTGGAGCAGCTGGAGCTGGCCATGGGCAAGAACCTCGATGGTTTCACCGGCACGGCCCCCGTGACGGTAGCCCAGCGCATGAGCCCCAAGGCAGCCCCTGCTGCTGCAGCGGTGCCGTCACCCACAGCACCTGCTGAGGCGCCAGTCCGCAAAGCAGCCCCAAAGAAGAAGACGTCGTAAAGACCAACCAGACTGCCCCTATCCCAGGACCCGAGAGGGCTGCGGGATGGGGTCTGTCAGGGCCTGCGCGCCATGCGGGTGAAAATGAAAATGCCCGTCATCACCAGCACCGTCCCCGCAGCCACCCACGCCGTGAAGGGCTCCCCCAAAATCCACACGCCCATGAGGATGGTGGACAACGGGCCCACCATGCCGGTTTGAGCGGCCATGCCCGCGCCAATGCGCTCGATGGCCATCATCACCATCAGCACAGGCGCGGCCGTGCAAAGGGTGGCGTTGAGCACCGACAACCAGATCACCTCCGGGGCCACCACCGCAGCACTCAATGGGCGCAGCACCACAAACTGCAGCAGGCAGCACAGGCATGCCACCGTGGTCGCCAGCCCCACCAACCGCAGCGAACCGAGGCGCTGCACCATCTCACCGCTATAGACCAGGTAGATGGCGTAACTGACTGCGCTCAGGAACACCAGCAACGTGCCCCACGCGGCGTTGGTGCCCTGCAGGTTGGCCTCGTGCCCGAAGACCAGCACCACGCCGCTGTAGCTCACCAGCATGCCGGCAGCCTGGGCCCAGCGGATGCCACGCCCATACAGCATCCAGCCCAGTAATACGACCAGGGTGGGGTTGAGGTACAGGATCAGCCGCTCCAGGCTGGCGCTGATGTAGGCCAACCCCGCAAAGTCGAGAAAACTCGCCAGGTAGTAGCCCGTGACCCCGAGGCCCAGCACGCCCAGCCAGTCCTTGCGGGTAAGCGGTGGCTTGCCCCGACTCGCCCACCACGCCATGACGGCAAAGATGGGCAGTGCAAACAGCATGCGGTACATGATGAGCGTGACCGCATCCACCCCATAGCGGTAGGCCAGCTTGACGATGATGGCCTTGCCGCTAAAGGCGATGGAGCCTAGGAATGCCAGCACCAGGCCGGTCGCAATGCTCTTCTTTTCAGTGGTCACGGATATGCAGGGGTGCGAATCGCCCGGTGGATGGTCTGCCGGTCAAAGGGCGTCAGAAAGGTGCACCCAGTGTGACACGATGCGACGGCAGCAGGCCATCGAACCTCTGTGCGGGCGACCCCTTGATCAGCGATGGCGCACGGGTTCAACGAGTTCCCGCGCAGTCCGGCCGATCACCACCTGCGCCCTCAGCGGTGTTTGTGGAACACCCGCTGGTGCAGGCGCCGCAGTGACCACCACACCCCGGCCGCCACCACGGGAATCGCCAGGGCTGCCGTGGTCTCCGGCGACAACGGCCACCCCAGCTTTTGCGCGCCCTTCGCCAGATAGCTGACGAGCCCGACGATGTAATAGGTAATGGCCGCCACGGACAAGCCCTCCACCGTGGACTGCATCTGCAACTGCAAATCCTGCCGGTGGTTCATGGTGGTCAGCAGCGCCTGGCTGCTTTGCTGCTGCTCGATCTCTACCCGGGTGCGCAGCAGGTTGCTCATGCGCGATACCCGCTGCGACAGCGCATCCTGCCGCCGGGTCGCCCACTCGCAGGTGCTGCGCGCGGGGGTCAGGCGCCGGTCCATGAACTCGCGGATGGTCTGCATGCCCGCCAGACGCGACTCGGCAATGTCCTGGATGCGGCGGTCCAGCAATTCAAAGTAGGCGCTGCTGGCCGAGAAACGCGAATGTGTGGCTGCGTATTGGCTCTCCACCTGCCCAGCCAGGCGCGTCAGCCGGTCCAGCAAAGCAGGCTCGTCGTCGCGGTTGGCTGTGCGGATGGCTTCAGCCAGCGCCGCCAGTTCACGCTCGGCAAAGGCCAGCACGCTGGCTGCCTCGCGGGCGGCCGGCAGGCCCAGCAAAGCGGCCATGCGGTAGGTCTCTATCTCCAGCAGGCGCTGCACCAAGCGCCCCAGGCGCCTGGGTGTCATACCACCCGCTAGCAACACCATGCGCGAGAAACCGTCGGCATGGATCGCGAAGTCGGTGTACACCTCGCCATGGCCATCGGCCACGGTGGACGCCACCAGCGTGTCCTCATGCAGCACATGCTTGACCAGCGAGCCCGAGCCAAACGTATGGGTGGGCAGCACCCAGAGGTTCAGACTGCACAGGCACTGGCCCGGCAACGCGGCCAGCCAGTCGCGGGGCACGGAGTCCACCGCACTGACCGGCTCCCGCTCTCCAAAAGCCTCGACCGGCGCCGGGACCATGAAGGTCCAGGTGACAAACTCGGTGTGCAGCTCCCACCGCAGGCGAAAAGCGCCCAGATCCATGCGCAGGTGGGTGGTCTGTGCATCAGGCAGCGCCATGTGATGGTCCCGCAGCAGCGCGGCCACATGGGCCCGGCTCGCCTCGCGACCGGCGGCATCGGCCAGCATGACGACGTGTGCGATGGCCAGCGGCGCATTCATCGCCTCGGGCGGGCGGGCGTGGATTTCGTTGTGCAGCATCGCCCGGTGGGGATGCTGCGTGGGATGAAAGGGTGTGGACATGCGGACCTCTGCCCGCAATTGTGTACCGCCGACAGCCGTGCCATGTGGACGCCACTGCCCAAAAAACAACGGCACCCGAAGGTGCCGTTGGTCAGGGTGAGAAAGTCCGCAGAGAAGGATCAGTCTTCCACGAAGGCTTCTTCGCGCTTGTTCTTCACGGCGGGCAGCAGCACGATGATGAGCAACAAAGCCGCAGCAGCCAGCAGACCAGCCGACAGCGGACGAGTGACAAACACGCTCCAGTCGCCACGCGACAGCAGCAGCGCACGGCGCAGGTTCTCTTCCATCATCGGGCCGAGGATGAAGCCCAGCAGCAATGGTGCAGGCTCGGTGCCCAGCTTGTGGAAGATATAGCCCACCAGACCGAAGCCACCCACCATCCAGATATCCCAGGTGTTGTTGTTGGTGGAATACACACCCACCGCGCAGAACAGCACGATGGACGGGTACAGCCAGCGGTAAGGCACGGTGAGCAGCTTGATCCAGATACCGATCAGCGGCAGGTTCAGGATCACCAGCATCGCATTGCCGATCCACATCGAGGCGATCAGGCCCCAGAACAGTTCGGGGTTGCTCGTCATCACCTGGGGACCAGGCTGGATGTTGTGGATGGTCATGGCACCCACCATCAGCGCCATCACGGCGTTGGGAGGAATACCCAGCGTCAGCAGCGGGATGAACGAAGTCTGCGAACCGGCATTGTTGGCCGACTCAGGGGCCGCTACGCCGCGGATATTGCCCTGACCAAAAGGCACCTCACCAGGGTGCAGTTTCGTTTTCTTCTCGATGGTGTAAGCAGCGAAGGCAGAGAGCAACGCACCGCCGCCAGGCAAGATACCCAGGGCTGAGCCCAATGCAGTACCACGCAGCACTGCAGGAAACATGCGCTTGAAATCTTCCTTGGTCGGGAACAGGCCCTGCACCTCGGCTGTAAACACTTCACGGTCTTCATCAGGACGCGACAGGTTGGCGATGATTTCACCGTAACCGAACACGCCCATGGCGATGGTCACGAAGCCGATGCCGTCGGTCAGCTCAGGGATATCGAAGCTGAAACGGGCCACACCCGAGTTCACGTCGGTACCCACCAAGCCCATCAGCAGGCCCAGCACGATCATGGCCACCGCCTTGAGCAGCGAACCCGAGGCCAGCACCACGGCACCGATCAGACCCAGCACCATCAGCGAGAAGTATTCGGCAGGACCGAACTTGAACGCGACTTCCGTCAACGGAGGCGCAAAGGCCGCCAGGATCAGCGTACCCACGCAACCTGCGAAGAACGAGCCCAAACCTGCAGCCGCCAGCGCGGGCCCCGCCCGGCCCTTGCGGGCCATCTGGTAGCCGTCGATCACGGTCACCACCGACGAAGACTCACCGGGCAGGTTCACCAGGATGGCGGTGGTCGAACCGCCGTACTGGGCGCCGTAGTAGATACCGGCCAGCATGATCAGCGCAGCCACGGGGGGCAGCGCATAGGTGGCGGGCAACAGCATGGCGATGGTCGCCACGGGGCCGATGCCTGGCAGCACGCCGATCAGCGTACCGAGCAAACAGCCGACAAAACAGTAAATCAGGTTCTGGAAGGTGAACGCAACACCAAAACCCAACGACAAGTTGTTAATCAAATCCATGGTCGGTGCTCCTGCTTAACCTGCGATGAAACTCGGCCACACAGGAAACTGCAGCTTGAGCGCCCACACAAAAGCCACATAGCTGCCGATGGCGAGCACGGTGGCCAGAACAAACACACCCTTGGCATTGAACTCATTGCCAGCCAGGCTGGAGATGAAGGTCAGTGCATAGATGCCCACGATGAGACCCATGGCCGGGATGCCCAGGCTGGGCAAGCCGCCCAGCAGAATGCCGAAGGCAAAGTTGGCTGCCAGGATGAAGAACAGCGGCTTCCAGGCCCATTTGCCGATCTTGTCGCCATCGGCGGTTTCCACGGTCATCGCCTTGAAAGTGATCACCAGACCAATGATGGCCAGCAAAATGCCCAGCAGCAACGGGAAGTAGCCAGGGCCCATGCGCGCGCCGGTCCCTACGTTGTAGGTGGTCGCGCCCCACGCAAATGCGGTACCGACGCCCATGAACATGAGCCCGGACGCAAAGTCTTTGTTACTCTTGATTTTCACGAATTGTCTCCTTGACGGAATTCTCGACTGCGCGATTGTGCTGGCAAGGAGGGGGCGGCGCGATGTGGATTCCACCTACATCCGGTAACGCCTGGCAAGCATGCACCACCGGGCGAGTCGCCCAGGAGACTGTCTCGAAAACCACTCTGGAAGACGGCTGGCCAACCGCAGAGGAATGACCGCCCCTCCCCTTCGCTCACTCCAAGGGCGGTGTGGCGGCAATCACCTCCTCCATCGTGGTCAGCCCCTCGGCCACGCGCAGCGCGCCCGCCAAGCGTAGGGGACGCATGCCGTCCTGCACAGCCTGCCGACGCAGCACATCAATGGAAGGCGCCTGGGTGATCTTGTCCTTGAGCGCCTCACTGACGGTGAGCAATTCATACAGCCCCATGCGGCCTCGGAAACCGCCCATGCGGCAATCCACGCAGCCGACCGGCTTGTACGGGTGGTAGCTGCCGCTGATCTTCCAGGGCTTGACCACCTCGGTCAGCGCCTCGCGACTTGCGGACTCGTCCTTTTGTTTGCACTGCTTGCACAGCGTGCGCACCAGCCGTTGGGCCAGCACACCCAGCAGGGTGGCATTGATGAGGTATGACGGCACCCCCAACTCCATCATGCGGGTGATGGCGCTGGGCGCATCGTTGGTGTGCAAGGTGGAGAACACCAGGTGGCCGGTCAGCGCGGCCTGGATGGCCATCTCGGCAGTCTCCAGGTCACGGATTTCGCCCACCATGATGATGTCGGGGTCCTGCCGCATGAGGGCGCGCAGGCCTTCGGCAAAGTTGAAGTCGAGCTGCGGCTGCACCTGGGTCTGGTTGAAGCTGGGCTCGATCATTTCGATCGGGTCTTCCACCGTGCTCACGTTGACCTCTTCGGTCGCCACCCGCTTCAGGGTGGAGTACAGCGTGGTCGTCTTGCCCGAGCCTGTGGGACCGGTCACCAGGATGATGCCGTGCGGGCGCTTGACCAGCGCCTCCCAGCGCTGTGCATCGTGCTGCGCAAAGCCCAGGGCGTCCAGGTCCTTGACCGCGTTGTCGGGGTCGAAAATGCGCATGACCATCTTTTCGCCAAACGCCGTGGGCAGGGTGGACAAGCGCATTTCCACCTCTTCGCCCCGCTGGTTGCGCGTCTTGATGCGGCCGTCCTGGGGGCGGCGCTTTTCCACAACGTCGATGCGGCCCAGCAGCTTAATGCGGGCCACCATGGCGTTGTGCACACCCATGGGCATCTGGTAGACCGGGTGCAGCACACCGTCGATGCGAAACCGGATCACGCCCTGGTCGCGGCGCGGCTCCAGGTGGATGTCGCTGGCACGCTGGTCAAACGCGTACTGCCAGAGCCAGTCCACCACCTTGACCACACCCTGGTCGTTGGCGTCGAGCTGCTTGTTGCTCTTGCCCAGCTCCACCAGTTGCTCAAAGCTGCTGCCCCCCGAGTTGCCGCCAGCCTTCTGCGCCGCGCGCACCGACTTGGCGAGTGCAAAAAATTCGGCCGTGAAGCGGTGAATGTCCTGCGGGTTGGCCACCACCCTGCGCACAGATCTGCGTGACTGGCGCTCCACCTCGGCCACCCAGTCGTCGATGAAGGGCTCGGCCGTGGCCACCACCACTTCTTTGCTGGTCACCTGCACGGGCAGCACCTTGTGGCGTTCCGCATAGGTGGCGCTCATGCTGTCGGCCACACGGCCCACATCCACCTTGAGCGGGTCGATGCGCATGTAGGCCAGACCCGCCCGCTGGGCCAGGTACTCAGTCAGCGCCTCGATGTCGAGCGGCTTGCCGTCGCTCGCACGCTCCATGGCCACGTTGGCCAAGCGCACCAAGGCGTGCTGAGAGCTCTCGGCCTGCGAACAGCGGCCCACGGTGCGCTGCGCTTCCTCGTGCGAGATCACCTTGTCATCACTGAGCCACTGCACCACACGGCGCCAATCCACAGGCCCAATGTGCGAAGCCGATTTCAGCCGTTCCGGCGTCACGACGGGAGCATTCATTGCAAGAATCCTTTCAAGGCTTCACGGGCTTGAACACCCGCAGCCATTTGGAAGTGGGCAGGTCCCAGCGCGCCTGGATCGCTTCAGCCTTTTCGGCCAGCTCCGCGCGCTTGGGCCGCGTGGGGGTGCGCTGCGCCAGCACCACCGTGTTGCCTTCGCGTGTGGGCTTGAACGCCCAGAGCGCATCGTCGCCAAACGCTCGCGCCATGCTCTGCAGGCTGCGGTCAAAGCTCGACGCGCGGCCGAACAGGTTCACGGTCATGCAGCCTGTTTCCGTGAGCAGCGCGCGGCAGTCGGCATAAAAGTCGGGGCTGTCGAGCACGGGCGCCGCAGCCTCGTGGTCGTACAGGTCCACGGCCAGCGCATCCACCGTTCCCAACCACATGGGGTTCTGGATCTCCTTGGACGCGTCGGCCAGCACCACGCGCAGCTTGGGGCCGTCGGGCGGCAGCTTGAACCACTGGCGGCACACGGCCAGCACCTGTGGGTTCAACTCAATGGCGGTGGTGCAGATGCGCAGCTTCTTGTGGCTGAACTTGGTGATGGCACCCGCCCCCAGGCCCAGCTGCATGGCATGGCCCTTGGACACCTGCGCTAGGTCGGCAAACAGCAGCCAGGCCATCATGCGCTGCACGTACTCCAGCTCCAGGGCAAAGGGCTCATCGATGCGCATGGAGCCCTGGATCCAGGGTGTGCCCAGGTGCAGGTGGCGCACTTCGCCATCGTCAGACACGCTGACTTCCGGCAGCTCTTGCAAGGTTTCTTTTTTACGGGCCATTCACAGCAATCCGTGCCGGGCCATCACATCGGCCCAGGCGGTCAATTTACGTTCAAAACTCCAGGAGGCGTTGGCCGGGCTGGTCGATGGCAGCCGCACGGCCTCGATGGGTCGTGCGCCTGACCTCCCCCCATCATGCAGCAAGCGCGTCGGCTGCCCGGCAGCCCCCAGCGCGGCGAGCGCCGCCGGGGCGTGCCGGAAACTCTCCGCACCGTTGTGCGCCAGCGCGGCCAGCTGAGGGCACACACTGCGCAGCGCGGCAAAGTCGTTGAGCCGGGCGTTGCGGATGCTGGTGTCCAGGCTGCCCTCGCGCTCGCAGCTCTGGTACACGTCCCACAGACCCAGGCCGCGATCCAGCAGCCAAGCGCAGCGGTCCGCATAGCCCTCAGGCCCGGCCGGGGGCAACGGATGCTGGGGCCACAAGGCCTGCAGAATCTTCCAGAAGTGGTTCTGAGGGTGCGCGTAGTACTGGCGGGCTTGCAATGACGCAGCCCCCGGGAAACTGCCCAGCACCAGCACCACGGTGCGCGCACCGGCCACTGGCGGCAGGCCCAGCCAGCGCGTGGATGGGCCGACGGCGTCAGGAGCGGCGGCCACAGACGGATCGGCGGCAACAGGGGCTGGAGGCATGGGGCAATTTTGGCCCCAAAGGACGGTCAGTCCCGTCCGGCAGCACAAAAAAGATAGCTGTCGGCCCTTTGCCACAGGGCGTCGAACTCCCAAATTTCTCCCCATTCATCTTTCTTGCCGGTCTCTCATCCGCCCTGCGATGGCCGCGCGTCTGCCAGCAGACTCTCCAGCCGGGGCAACGCGGCCAACGCATTGGCCCGGGTGCTGCCAGCCAGCGCCTCCACAGGCTGGCCGCGCAGCTGGGCCACCACGGCCGCAATGCCGGGTAGTTCCCCCGGGCTGTTGCGGCCCTGGGGCTGCCCGGCAGCGCGCTCTGCGGCCGTGGTGTAAAGCCAGTGGGGGGGAATGTCGGGCGCATCGGTCTCCAGCACCAGCGCATCGCCGGGCAGCTCGGTGGCCAGGCGGCGCAGCTGCAGGGCGCGGTCATAGGTCACCGCACCGCCAAATCCCAGCTTGAAGCCCAGGCCAATGAACGCCTGCGCCTGCTGCAGGCTGCCATTGAAAGCATGGGCGATGCCACCGCGCACCGGCACATCCCGCAGGCCCTTGAGCAGCTTGTCGGCAGAGCGTCGCACATGCAGGATCACCGGCAGGTCAAACCGCCGAGCCAGCTGCAGCTGCGCGCGGTAAAACCGCTCCTGGCGCACCGGGTCGAGGCCGGGCACAAAGTAATCGAGACCGATTTCGCCAATCGCCACCAGGCGTGGGTCTGCGTGGTGCTGCTCCAGATACCGGGCCAGATGCTGCAGGTCCTCCTCCTCGGCGCGCCCTGTGCAGAGGGGATGAATGCCCAGCGCATAGCTGTCCCCATGCTGGTGCGCCAGCGTCCGCACGGTGTCCCAGTTGCTGCGCTCTACCGCCGGAATCACGCAATGGCAGACGCCTTGCGCCGCCGCCTGGGCGCGTACCGCGCTGCGGTCGGCATCGAATTCGGGGGCGTCGAGGTGGCAGTGGGTATCGATCCAGGCGGTCATGCGCCGATGATGCCCGATGCCGTCTGCAAAGGCTGCGCTCGTTGGGGGCTGTGCGCCTGTGTAGCCCTGCATGTGCATTTGCCGGCAAACCGTGCTACTGTCATTTGCGTGCGCCAAGCCCTGGCGTGTACGAGCAAAGGTGACAGGATGCCCCGGCCCGCCCTCTACAGCAGCTCCCGCTCCGCCCGCAGCCGCACGCCTGCGGTCATGGACGCCACCGAAGCCGTGGCCTCCACAGCGCCGCCCGCAGATGATTCGCCAGCGACGAACGCCGCCACCGCTGCGTCCACGCCCCCGAATTCCCGCGCATTCAAACGCCAGCTGGTCGCCCTGTGGGCCATCGTGGTGCTGTTGGCGGGCTTATTGATAGCCAGCGCCTGGCATAACACCCGCAGCCCCGCCCGCAAGATCACCCAGGACGACATCGACGCGGCAGTGCTGCGCACGCTGGAGACCACCACCCCGCCCTCTGCCGCCGCGCGGGCTGTGGAGAGCATCGGCCCCTCGGTGGTGCGCGTGGTGGGCTACGGGCGTAGCAAGAACGGCAAGGAAGAGGTCGAGCGCGGCATTGGCACGGGCGTGGTCATCGTAGACAAGGGCGTCATCCTGACCAATCTGCATGTGGTGGCGGGCTCAGACCGCATCGGCATCACCTTCCACGACGGACTGGAGACCACGGCCAGCATCACCGGCGTGCAACCCGAAAACGACCTGGCCGTGCTGCAGGCCCACAAGGTGCCCGATGACCTGGAGGCTGCCACCCTGCGGTCCACCCAAAACCTGCGCCCGGGCGACCATGTGGTGGCCGTGGGCTTTCCTTTTGGCATCGGCCCCTCGGCATCGGCGGGGGTGGTGTCCGGCCTGCAGCGCGAATTCACATCGCCCGAGGGCAAGCGCCAGCTCAGCAATTTGATCCAGTTTGACGCGGCCGCCAACCCGGGCAACTCGGGCGGTCCGCTGGTGACGCTGGACGGCGAGGTGGTGGGCATCGTCACCGCCATACTCAACCCCACCCAGGCGCGCACCTTCATCGGCATCGGCTTTGCAGTGCCCATCGAAAACGCAGCGTCTGCCGTCGGCATGCCCCCGTTCTGACCGCACACCGCCCCACCATCACCACCTTCCTACCCGCCATCGCAAGGAGCCCCATGTCGTCCAGCACATCGCCCAATGCATCGAACGCTGCCACCGCCACGCTGATGGAACAGGTGCTCTACGAGGTCAAGCGCGTGGTGGTCGGGCAAGACCGCTTTCTGGAGCGCGTCATGGTCGCCATGCTGGCCCAGGGCCACCTGCTGGTCGAAGGCGTGCCGGGCCTGGCCAAGACGTTGACGGTGAAGACGCTGGCCAGCACCATCCAGGGCAGCTTCAAGCGCATCCAGTTCACACCCGACCTGGTGCCCGCCGACCTGGTGGGCACCCGCATGTACAACCAGAAGACCGGGGAGTTCAGCACCACGCTGGGCCCGGTGTTCACCCATCTGCTGCTGGCTGACGAAATCAACCGTGCGCCCGCCAAGGTGCAAAGCGCGCTGCTGGAGGTGATGCAGGAGCGCCAGGTGACCATTGCGGGCGAAACGCACAAGGTGCCCGAGCCCTTCCTGGTGATGGCCACGCAGAACCCCATCGAGACCGAAGGCACCTACGCGCTGCCCGAGGCCCAGGTGGACCGCTTCATGATGAAGGTGCTGCTGGGCTACCCCACCGAGGAAGAAGAGTTCGTGATCGCCCAGCGCGCGCTCGATGTGCCCGTGCAAGTGCTGCCCGTGGCCACCACGGCGCAGCTGGCGGCGCTGCAGGCCGAATGCCGCACCGTGTATGTGGACCCGTCGATGCTGCAGTACGCCGTGAAGCTGGTGGCCGCCACTCGTGAGCCCGCACGGCATGGCCTGAAAGACCTGGCCAGCTACATCAGCTGCGGCGCCAGCCCGCGCGCCACCATCGCCCTGGCCGAGGGCGCCCAAGCCCTGGCCATGCTGCGCGGGCGCAACTATGTGCTGCCCGAAGACATGGTGGACCTGGCCGCCGATGTGCTGCGCCACCGCGTGGCACTGTCGTACGAGGCGCTGTCCGAGGGGCTGGATGCCGATGCGCTCATCCAGCGCATCATGGCCAAGATCCCGGCACCGGCGCGCCCCTTGCACCACGAACAAAAGGCCGCCTGAGTCCACCCGCTATGACCAGCAAGCCAGCCGAAACCTCCGCCACAGTGCACACCCTGCCCACGCTGCCCGGGCAGGCCGACCGGCTACTGCGTGAACTGGAGTGGAAGGTGATCCGCCGCCTGGACGGCCTGCTGCAGGGCGACTACCGCACGCTGATGCGCGGCAGTGGCTTGGACCTGACCGACCTGCGCGAATACCAGCCACACGACGACGTGCGCCACATCGACTGGAACGTGACCGCGCGGCTGAACACGCCCCATGTGCGCGTGTTCACCGAAGACCGCGAAATGTCGGCCTGGTTTCTGCTGGACCTGAGCCCATCCATCAGCTTCGGCCCCACCGGCCATGCCAAGCGCGACATCCTGACCGGCTTTGTGGCCGTGCTTTCGCGTCTGCTCACCCGCCACGGCAACCGTGTGGACGCCGTGCTGTACGGCGGCGCCCACCCGCAGGCAGCACGCGCGGTGGACGCCGTGCTGCCCCCGCGCAGCAGCCGTGCCCATGTGCTGCACCTGGTGCACAAGCTGCTGCCCTCCAAAACCCCGGTGCCACCGCACAAGACGGGTGGCGGCGCTACTGAGCTGCACCGGCTGCTGCAGACCGGACTGGCCACGCTCAAGCGCCGGTCCACCGTGTTTGTGGTGTCCGACTTCATCAGCGCGCCTGGGTGGGAAAAGCCCCTGGCCCAGCTGGCCCAGCGGCATGACGTGGTGGCCGTGCGCCTGCTCGACCCGCTGGAGCTGGAGCTTCCCGATGTGGGCCTGGTCACGCTGCGCGATGCCGAAAGCGGCGAGCAACTGCAGGTGGACACACACGACGCGGGCTTTCGCCGCCGCTTTGCCCAGCTGGCCGCCGACCGCGAGGCCGCGCTGCGCGAAGGCCTGACCCGCGCGGGCGCCGACACGCTGGAGCTGTGCACCGACGACGACTTGGTCGATGCCCTGCTGCGGTTCATGGACCTGCGCCAACGCCGGGTGCGGGCGCACAGCAATCCTCTCGTGCCCGTATCGGCATCGGCATCCGCAGCCCCTGCCGCACAGGCAGCCGCCGCCTGACAGATCGATGGATTGATTAGTTAGTCACCCGCCGCACACGCTGTACTCGCCACCAAGGACACACACCATGGTTTTTCTCTGGCCCACCCTGCTTTGGCTGCTGCTGGCGGTGCCCCTCCTGGTACTGCTGTACTGGTGGCTGCTGCACCGGCGCAAGAAAACAGCGCTGACCTACTCCAGCCTGTCCCTGGTGCGCGAGGCCATGGGCCCCAGCCAGCACCTGCGCCGCCACATCCCGCCCGCGCTGTTCCTGCTGGCCCTGGTGGCCCTGCTGCTGGCCGCCGCGCGCCCGCTGGCCGTCATCACCCTGCCCTCGCAGGACCAGACCATCATGCTGGCCATGGACGTGTCGGGCAGCATGCGCGCCGCCGACGTGGAGCCCGACCGCATCACCGCCGCCCAGAACGCCGCCAAGGCCTTCATCGCCGACCTGCCGCGCCATGTGCGCGTCGGCATCGTGGCCTTTGCCGGCAGCGCCCAGCTGGCCCAGCTGCCCACCCAGAGCCGTGAAGACCTGGTCAAGGCCATCGACAGCTTCCAGCTGCAGCGCGGCACGGCCACGGGCAACGGCATCATGCTGTCGCTGGCCACGATCTTCCCCGACGCGGGCATCGACATCGCCGCACTGGGCGGCCGCCAGGCCATGCGCCCCAGGCCCATCGAAGAGCTGGGCAAGCAACAAGACCCCGCCAAGACCTTCACGCCCGTGGCCCCGGGCTCCTACAACTCGGCCGCCATCATCATGCTGACCGACGGCCAGCGCACCACGGGCGTGGACCCGCTGGAAGCCGCCAAGTGGGCGGCCGACCGGGGTGTGCGTGTGTACACGGTGGGGGTGGGCACGGTGCAGGGCGAGACCATTGGCTTTGAGGGCTGGTCGATGCGCGTGCGGCTGGACGAGGAAACGCTGAAGGCGGTGGCTGCGCGGACCAATGCCGAGTACTTTCATGCGGCGACGGCGGCAGACCTGAAGAAGGTGTACGAGACGCTGAGCTCGCGGCTGACGGTGGAGAAGAAGGAGACGGAGATTTCTTCTTTGCTGGCGTTGCTGGGGGCGGTGCTGGCGTTGGTGGCGGCAGGGTTGTCGGTGTGGTGGTATGGGCGGGTGATGTGATTTTTTGGTGATTTTGGCTGGATGCGCCAGTGGGATATGCGCTGGCAGCTATGCTTTTTGAAGCACTCTCCCTCCGTGCAAAGGGCTGTGTGCCTGGTTGACGGCATGCCTCGGTTGAGGGCGGAGGCCGGGAGTCGCCCGGCGTGCGAGTAACTTTCTTTCGCGTCGCCGAAAGAAAGTCACCAAAGAAAGGGCGACCCTACTGCGCGCGTCCCTTCGCTGCGCTACGGGCAACCTGCGATGCTCGGACAGAGGGTGCGCCGCAGAACTCACTGCGCGCTACGCGCTCCGTTCAAACAACTGCGGCAAGTCAGTGCACGAAGTGCGTGTGTCCTTCGGCACACGCACGCACCCCCTGCCCTGCGCTTCTCGGCACGCGCAGAAGGGAACCCCAAACGGACATCCACACGGGCCATTGCTTCGCTGCGCTGCGCTCGGCCCCGTTTCGCGGGCGCAAGCGCCACGCGCTGCGCAAACTGGGCCGAGCGCAGCGATGGCCCGAATGGATGTTGGCTGTTCGGTTGTCCCACCCCTGCTGGCTGCGCCTGCGGCGGGGCGGTTGTGGGGTGGCACGCGCGTCGGAGCGCGCGTGCTTCGTGCTCTGACTCGCCGGGGCTGTCCGAGCGGCGCGCGCCAGCGCAAAGCGAGTTCCACGGCGCACCCCGCAACCGCCCCGCCGCAGGTTTGCCCCGGAGCGAAGCGCCGGGGTCGCAGACTGGGGGTCGCCTTTTCTTTGGTGACTTTCTTTTGGCGAAGCAAAAGAAAGTTACTCGCACGCCGGGCGACTCCCGGCCTCCGCCCTCAACACAGGCAAGCAGCCCAATCAGCGCAACGACCAGATACTACAAAATCAATAGCTACCATCGCATATCCCACTAGCGCATCCAGCCAAAATCACCCCAAAACCCCAGACACCAACCTCATCACCCGGTCACACCGCGCCGCCAGCGACTCATCGTGCGTCACCATCACAAACGCCGTCCCCTGATCCCGCGCCAACTGCAGCATCAAGTCAAACACCCCGTCAGCCGTACTCCGGTCCAGATTGCCCGTAGGCTCATCCGCCAGCACACACGCAGGCCGCGTCACCAACGCCCGCGCAATCGCCACCCGCTGACGCTCACCGCCCGACAGCTCGGCCGGCCGGTGCATCAGCCGCTCCTTCAAGCCGACCGACGACAGCACACGCTCCGCCTCGGCATGACACTGCGCCAGCGGCAGACGGCGAATGCGCAACGGCATGGCCACGTTGTCCAGCGCGCTGAACTCCGGCAGCAGGTGGTGAAACTGGTAGATAAAGCCCAGGTGCTGATTGCGCAGCTGCCCCTGGCGCTCCGCCGACAGCGACGACATCTCCTCGCCCTTCAGGCGCACGGTGCCCGCCGTGGGTGCGTCCAGCCCGCCAAGCAGGTGCAGCAAGGTGCTCTTGCCCGAGCCCGAGGCGCCCACGATCGCCAGCGTTTCGCCCGCATGAATCTGCAGGTCCACGCCCTTGAGCACGGTCACGTCCAGGCGGCCTTCGGTAAAGCGTTTGGTCAGGCCCTTGGCTTCCAGCACCACGGTGTTGTTTACAGCATTCATCTCAGTGATCCATGGCATGAAACTGGCGCTCGCCAGGTCGGGGCAGCCGCGCAAGGGCCGCCCCGCCGCGCTGGCTGCGTCCCTCTGCCCGCATTGCGCAGCAATGCGAGAGCGGGGGGAAGACGCGGAGCGTCTCAGGGGGGTGTTTCTCATCATTCATAACGCAGCGCCTCGGCAGGATTCACACGGCTGGCGCGCCAGCTGGGGTACAGGGTGGCCACAAAGGCCAGCACCAGCGAGATGACCGCAATGGGCACGATGTCGCTGCTCTGCGGCTCGCTGGGCATCTTGCTGATGAGGTAGATGTCCTTGGGCAAAAAGCTCGCGTTCAGTGCGCGCTCGATGGCCGGCACGATCACGTCGATGTTGAAGGCGATGCCAAGGCCCAGCAGCAGGCCCACCAGCGTGCCGATCACGCCCACCATCGCGCCCTGCACCACAAAGATGCCCATGATGCTCTGGGGGCTGGCGCCCAGCGTGCGCAGGATGGCGATGTCGGCGCGCTTGTCGGTCACCGTCATCACCAGGGTGGAGACCAGGTTGAACGCCGCCACGGCCACGATGAGCGTGAGGATGATGAACATCATGCGCTTTTCGAGCTGCACTGCGGCGAACCAGGTGCGGTTCTGCTGCGTCCAGTCGCGAATCAGCAGCTGACCGCTCAGGGACTGCGCCAGCTGCTGCGCCACTTCGCGGGCCTGGTGCAGGTCCTTGAGCTTCAGGCGCACGCCCGTGGGGCCTTCCAGGCGGAAGATGCGCTGCGCGTCCTCATGGTGCAGCAGCACCAGGGCCGAGTCGTATTCGTAGTGGCCCGAGTCAAACGTGCCCGCCACCGTCATCTGCTTGAGGCGCGGCACCACGCCTGCGGGCGTCACCTGGCCGGCGGGCGCAATCAGCGTCACCGGGTCGCCCACCCGCACGCCCAGGGCGCGGGCCAGCTCGCCCCCCAGCACCACGCGGAACTCGCCGGGCACCAGCAGGTTCAGCGTCTTCTCGTTGGTGGCGGCCAGGTCGGTCACCGCGCCCTCCAGGGCCGGGTCGATGCCGCGTACCAGTGCGCCTTTCATGTCTTCGCCGCGCGCCAGCAGGGCCTGGGCCGCCACAAAAGGAGCGGCACCGATCACGTTCGGGTTCTTCTTGGCCTCGGCCAGGGTCAGCGCCGGGTCGGGCAATGCGGCCCCCAGGGGCGCAAAGATCTCGATGTGCGAGACCACGCTCAGCATGCGGTCGCGCACGTCTTTCTGAAAGCCGTTCATCACCGACAGCACGATGATCAGCGCCGCCACCCCCAGCGCGATGCCCAGCATGGACACGCCCGAGATGAACGAGATGAAGCCATTGCGCCGCGTGGCGCGGCCCGCGCGGGTGTAGCGCCAGCCCAGGGCCAGTTCGTAGGGGATTTTCATTAGTTATCGAGACTCCGTGAAACTGGGTTTTTCGCATTCATCATGCAGGTGGCGCATCCACCTGATCCATGCCTTCGGCATTGACCTGTGTCGGGAAGACCTCTGCCAATCGATCAAGTTTTTCCTTGACCTCGGCAGGAATTGCTGCCGGAGGCACGAATGCGACTAGCCGATGCAGTTCGCCTTTTCGCAAAAGCAGCCCTCCGCCTAATCGCGCCGCCAACTCACGAAAAAATTCCTCAGCGAATGTGCTCAATTTACGCCGCTCGGTTTTGGCCTCCCAAAGCACTCTTGACGCCTCCGTGCCCGCCTGGCGCCAAACATCGAAGTCAGCTTGCGCGCCATCAAAGACCTGCTCCAATACCAAGGCATCTAGCACTTCGTCAATCGCAGTCAGTGTCTGCTGAGCAAAGAGATCATCTGCTGGATAGTGACTCACGGCATACCTTCGAAGCAGATCCGGAGTGATGAAGTAGTTTTCAGCCTCGTACCGCTTCCAATAGACGATCTTTAGCGGCCCATCAAGCACGTTCTGCTTTTCCCGACCATCGTTGTCCAAGATGGCAAGGCCTCGCAATTCCGGCAAGAGATTTCGCAATCCATTGAAGTGCTGCTGGGGCGTTACACCAAATCCCCCCTCCACTCGCTCCAACTCGGCTTCGAGGTTTCTATCCGGGTAATTGTTTTGCACATAGAAGGAATTAATCCGTTCATCCCACTGCCGAGCAATCGGGTGATCCAGCCGCTCAGCGAGGGCGCGCAACATATCCACATCGGTGCCGCCCTCAACGTACAACACATATCCACGCTCGCGCGCCTTTACATAGTGCTCGGCACCGAAGTGCTTGAGGCTGTTGCGAATATCCTGCTTTCGGGCCAGATCATCGGCTCGCCCATCCAAAAGCAAAGTCAGATTGATATCCAACGCCTCGTCGAGGATGACCTCAGAGTGCGTCACCACCACCACCTGCGATCCATTCTCGCTGGCTATATCCCGGAGCAATACGTACACTTGCTTCTGACGCAATATTTCCAGATGCGCGTCGGGCTCGTCCACCAATAGAACGCTGCCCTTGTGCGAATACAGATACGCGAAAATTAGAAGCATCTGCTGGAAGCCTCGCCCTGCTGAGGACACGTCCAACGCCTCTTTCACTCCTGGCTGGCGATACTGCAACTCCACGCTTCCACGAGTGGTTTCTTGTGGGTCAGACAACGCGACGTTGAATAACCGCTGCATCAAGGAAGCGACCCGATGCCAGTCATCCTTGGAAGATCGGTGCACTATCAGGCACAGATTTCGAAGCACCTGCGCCGTCTGCCCCTGCCCCAGCAAAACGTCAATTCGTCCGGGCTGCAACAAAGGCTCTTCAGTTTCTAAACCTGACATCGGGTACAGCAGCTCCACCCGAAGCGCGGCAGCATGTTTCATCAACGGCAGGTCACCCGCAACTGCCGGGTCGGGATGGCAGTAAACCAGTTCGTCGCCCTGATTGCGAAAACGCATCGACAGCGCTACGACTTTTCCCTGGAACTCGACACCCACGGTGATAACCAGATAAATGTCCTTGTTGCCAGTTCGAACCTGGGTGTTGTGCCAGAAAAACCTAGCGCGCTGCACAGGCACAGCCACGATGTTCAGCCGATTGAGCGCCGTAGCCGTACGCTCTTTGGCAGTGGAGTCTTTGCGCACGTCATACCAAGTACGTACAGCTTGGGACCAAAGTGCTAGAGCCTGAATCGCACTGGTCTTGCCACAATTGTTGGGTCCGATGAGTACCGCCGGATGGTCTAACTCAATGCGCTGTTTGCCACCGAAGCGCTTGAAGTTCTCAATCTCGAGGTAGTGCAACAGCCGCATGGGGATACTCGCCGTAGAGTGAATTCAGTAAACCGGCGATTGTGGCATCCCGGACAATAGAGGCATGTCGGACACCACCCATTTGCTCATTCCCTACGCCGCCAGCGCCTCGCCGGGATGCCAGCAAGCCCAACAGGGCCTGGCCCTGCCCCACCTGGACCGGCTGCTGGCCCGGCTCAGCCCCCTCCCCGAGCACAGCGACACCGGCGAAGAAACCAGCTTCTCAGCCCCCCATGAACGCGCCCTCGCCCGCGCCCTGGGCCTGCCCGCACAAGACGGCCGCATCCCCTGGGCGGCCTGGCACTGCCACCAGCAAGGTCTGACCACCCACGGCGAGGCCTGGGCCTTCGTCACCCCCTGCCAGTGGCAGGTCAGCACCGACCACGTCACGCTGCGCGACCCGGCGCAACTGGGCCTGGATGAAGCTGCATCCCGCGCGCTGCTGGCCATCGTGGCGCCCTGGTTTGCCGAGGACGGCATCACCCTGCACTACGACCAGCCCACGCGCTGGCTGGCCAGCGGGCCGCTGTTTGCCGACCTGGCCACCGCGTCGCTGGAGCGTGTGCTGCTGCGCGACGTGCGCGCCTGGATGCCCGATGCCAAACAGGCCCGCACCCTGCACCGCCTGCACAGCGAAATGCAGATGCTGCTGTACACCCACGCCTTCAACGAGGAGCGCTCTGCGCAGGGGCTGCCGGTCGTCAACTCGTTCTGGGTGCACGGCACGGGCGCACTGGCTGGTCCACCGCCCGCCACCCCATCCACCCCACCGCCCCACATGCCCACCACTCTGCGGGACGCCGCCTTGCGCGACGACTGGCGCGCCTGGGCCAGTGCCTGGGCCGCGCTGGACGCCGGCCCCGTGGCCGACCTGCTGCGCCAGGCTGAAAGCGGCTCGCCCGTGCAGCTGACCCTGTGCGGCGAACGCAGTGCGCAGGGCTTCCACACCGCTCCGCGCAGCCTTGTGCAGCGGTTTCAAGGTCTTTTTCGCCCCATGCGCTGGTCGAACATGCTGGTGCAGCTATGAAAATAATAGCAAGGGACATTCCACCCCGCGCCGCCTGGGCGCTGGAGCAGGCCGGCGTGCACCCGCTGCTGGCACGCCTGTACGCCGCGCGCGGTGTGCAGGCCAAGGACGAGCTGGACGATGGCCTGGGCCGCCTGCTGCCGCCCAGTGGCGACCAGGGCTTGAAGGGCATTGACGCGGCCGCCCGCCTGCTGGCCGATGCCATGGCGCAGAACCAACGGCTCATCATCGTGGCCGACTACGACTGCGACGGCGCCACCGCCTGCGCCGTGGGCGTGCGCGGCCTGCGGCTGCTGGGCGCCCAAAATGTGGACTACCTGGTGCCCGACCGCGTGACCGACGGCTATGGCCTGACCGCGTCCATCGCCCGCCGAGTGGCGGAGCGCGGGGCCGACATGCTCATCACCGTGGACAACGGCATCGCCAGCGTGGACGGCGTGGCCGAAGCCAAGGCGCTGGGCCTGCAGGTGCTGGTGACCGACCACCACCTGCCCGGCCCCGAACTGCCCGCTGCCGACGCCATCGTCAACCCCAACCAGCCCGGCTGCCCGTTCGAGAGCAAGTCCATGGCCGGTGTGGGCGTGATGTTTTATGTGCTGCTGGCGCTGCGCGCTGAACTGCGTGCGCGTGGCGTGTTTGACGCCGCCACCCAGCCCAAGCTCGACCCCTTGCTCACCCTGGTGGCGCTGGGCACAGTGGCCGACGTGGTCAAGCTCGACGCCAACAACCGCCGCCTGGTCGCCCAGGGCCTCAAGCGCATCCGCGCGGGGCAGATGCCCGCAGGCATCGCCGCACTGTTCCATGCCGCCGGCCGCAAGGCGCCAGTGGCCACCACCTTCGACTTTGGCTTTGCCCTGGGCCCACGCATCAACGCTGCGGGCCGCCTGGCGGACATGACGCTGGGCATCGAATGCCTGCTGACCGACGACGCGGGCCGCGCAGCTGAACTGGCCGCCACGCTGGACGGTATCAACCGCGAGCGCCGCGACATCGAAAGCGGCATGCGCGAGCAGGCCATGCTGATGGCCGAGAGCCTGTTTGACGAGAGCGAGGAGCCCCCGCCGGCCATCAGCGTGTTCGACCCCGACTTTCACGAAGGCGTGGTCGGCATCGTGGCCAGCCGCATCAAGGACAAGCTGCACCGCCCCACCTTCGTGTTTGCAGCCAGCAGCGCGCCGGGCAAGGAGCACGAGCTCAAAGGCTCGGGCCGCTCCATCCCCGGCTTTCACCTGCGCGACGCACTCGACCTGGTGTCCAAGCGCCACCCGGGCGTGATCCTGAAGTTTGGCGGCCACGCCATGGCGGCGGGCTGCACCGTGGCCGAGGTATCGTTCGACGTGTTCGAGCAGGCTTTTGCCCAGGTGGCGCAGGAATGGCTGGACGCCGCCACCCTCACCCGCCGCATCGAGACCGACGGCCCGCTGGCCCCTGAATACTGCCGCGCCGACATCGTCGACACCCTGCACCGCGAGGTCTGGGGCCAGGGCTTTGCGCCGCCCACCTTCAGCGAAGAGGTGCAGATCGTGAGCCAGCGCCTGGTGGGCGAGGCCAAGAACCACCTGTCGCTCAAGCTCATCCACCAGGGCAACCCCGTGGACGCCATCTGGTTCGGTCACACCGAGCAGCTGCCCGCCCGGGTGCTGCTGGCCTTCCGCCTGGATGTGAACGAGTGGAAGGGCGAGCGCAAGGTGCAGTTTTTGGTCGAAGGTGCGCAGGTCTAGCGCGCCACGGCTCAAGCCTGCATGGGCCCCCTGCTTCGCTGGCGGATCACCGTTACTGGCTCGCCGCCTTGGCCCCAATTACGAGAACCTGTTTGAGGCATTTTCGGGGTCGCACAAGTACCTTGCCGGGATGGGATGCAAGGCGCGGTGCGCCGCCAATAGCCCGGCTATTGGCAAGCGCCGCAACGCCGCAGACCGCCCGGCAAGGCACTTGCCCGAAGGGTTGGAGTGAAATCGGGCGATTGGACGCCCCGGCTGCTTGCATGGGCATGAGCCCATGCGGCGCACCCGAAGCATCCACTCATCCCGATTGCACTCCAATGCGATCCCCGAAAATGCCTCAAACAGGTTCTGCAGGTCCACCTCGTCAATGATGACGGTGACACTTTCCGGCCGCTTGTCCAGCACCTGCTGCATGAGCTGGGTCACGCCGGCAATCAAGGCGGCTTTGTGGGCGGCTGTGGTGGGCACGTCGCGGCGCGCCAGGCGGATGTTGACCAGGGGCATCGGAGAATCCTTTCAAGGTGCACCAAAACAAAAGGCAGCTCACGCTGCCTTGCTGTCAAATCGGCCGGAATACTGACCAAAAAAATAGCTGCCAGCACTTGATGGTCATGCGCTGGCAGCTATCGATTTAGAAGCTCTCCCAATCATCATCGCCGCCCTGCGCCGCCGCCTTGGCTGCGGGCGCTGGGGCTGGTGCCTTGGCTGCAGGCAGGCGCGCCGGGGCGGGCGCTGGGGCCTTCGGCGCAGCGGCCGATGCCACGCGGGGCGCGCTGGTCGTTGCCTTGGCCACGGCGGGCCGTGGTGCGGGGACAGGTGCTGCGGCGCGGGGCGCCGCTGCCGGCGCCCGGGTCGCCACCGCGCCCACGTTGAACACCGACACCACCTCTGCCAGGTGCTGCGCCTGGTCGCGCATCGAGGCGGCTGCGGCCGTGGATTCTTCCACCAGCGCCGCGTTCTGTTGTGTCATCTGGTCCAGGTGCGTGACCGCCTGGTTGACCTGCGCGATGCCGTCCCGCTGCTCGGTGGCCGAGGCGGTGATCTCACCGATCAGGTCGCTCACGCGCTGCACGCTGGCAACGATCTCTTCCATGCTTTGCCCGGCCTGTGCCACCTGGGCCGAGCCCGATTCCACGTTCTCCACGCTGGCGCTGATCAGGGTCTTGATCTCCTTGGCGGCCTCGGCGCTGCGCTGCGCCAGGCTGCGCACTTCGCTGGCCACCACCGCAAAGCCTCGGCCTTGCTCGCCCGCACGGGCGGCTTCCACCGCAGCGTTCAGCGCCAGGATGTTGGTCTGGAAAGCAATGCCGTCGATGGTGCCGATGATGTCGCTGATCTTGCGGCTGCTGTCGGTGATCTGCTGCATGCTGGTGACCACTTGGCTCACCACTTCGCCGCCCCGTGCTGCCGCTTGGGCGGCCGTGCCAGCGAGCTGGTTGGCCTGGCGGGCCGTGTCGGCCGACTGGCTCACGGTGGCGGTGAGTTGTTCCATGCTGGCTGCCGTCTCTTCCAGGTTGGAGGCGGTCTGTTCGGTGCGCGCCGACAGGTCGTGGTTGCCGTTGGCAATCTCCACCGACGCCGACGAAACCGAGTCCACCCCCTGGCGCACTTCGCTCACCACCCCGCGCAGCCGTGCCGACATGGCCGACAGCGAGCGCAGCATGTGACCGAACTCGTCCTTGCGGGTGGATTGCAGTTCGCGCGTCAGATCGCCTGCTGCAATGGCATCAATGGTCTCGACCGCTTCGTTCAGCGGCAAGGTGATGGAGCGCACCAGCTTCCAGGCCAGGAACAGGCCGACTGCCATCAGCACCATGGAGCTGATGATGCCGGTGATGGCGTATTCAATGCGGCGCTGGGTGGCTTCGGCGCGGATCACGTCGCGGCGCTTTTCGAGCGTGGTCACAAAGTCGTCCTGCGCCTTGAGGTACTTGGTGACCAGGGGTGCGAACTCTTCGTCCGCATAGCGCTGGGTGGCCACAGCGTCGCCCGCGCCCTTCAGCTCCCAGGTCTTGGCGGTGGCGGCCAGCACGGCCTTGCGGGCCTCCAGCACCTTGTCGAGCGAGGCTTTTTCCTCGGGCGCGGTGGCAGCCGCCACGATGCCTTCCTGCACCTTGTTGATGTTGCCAATGATCTCCTTGACCTTGGCACCGTATTGCTCAGCCAACACGGAATCGGTGGTCACCGCGCCGCCCATGACCATGGTGACGGCGGTCTCGGTGGCACCCCGCCAGCGCACGGCAGCCGAGATGCGGGCCTCGATCTCGACCACGGCGTCCATGGCCGCCGACATCGACGAGTTGCCGCGGTTCTGCGCAAACGCAGACAGCAGCAACATGGCAATCATGAGCCCCAGAAAGGCGCCCCACAGCTTGCGGGAGACGCGGATATTGTCAAATTGCATGGCTCTTTTCCTCGTGGATCGTTCTTCATGGTCGGTCATTCACCACCATGAAACATTCGATTACATCCAATGTCGGCCGTAAGCCTACGCCAGCCCGTTGCTTCAACAGGCCTCGGACCCATCGGTACAAACCCGTATACCCATCGGTACCAGCACTGCTGCAGCGCCTGGCAGCCCCGCCCCCGGCACGCTGGCGGCGCAAAGCCTAAAATGGGTTGGTGACTTCCATCCTCAACGCCGACCTGCACTGCCATTCCGTCGTTTCCGACGGAACCCTCACGCCCGAAGACCTGGCCGCGCGGGCCAAAGCCAACGGGGTCGAGCTGTGGGCGTTGACGGACCATGACGAAATCGGCGGCCAGCACCGCGCTGCCGCTGCTGCCCGGGCCCAGGGCATGGCGTACCTCACCGGCACCGAGATTTCGGTCACCTTTGCCGACACCACCGTCCACATCGTCGGCCTGGGCTTTGATCCCGACGACGCCCAGCTGGCCCAGGGCCTGGCCGCCACACGCGGCGGGCGCGGCGAACGGGCGCAGGAGATGGCGGCCCAGCTGGCCCACGTGGGCATCAAGGGCGCCTACGAAGGCGCGTTGCAGTTTGTGGGCAACCCGGCCCTCATCTCGCGCACCCACTTCGCGCGGTTTCTGGTCGAAACCGGCGTGTGCAAAGACACCTCCGAGGTGTTTCGCAGGTTCCTGACCGAAGGCAAACCCGGCTATGTGCCCCACCGCTGGGCCAGCCTGGGCGACGCCGTGCGCTGGATCACGCAGGCGGGGGGCATGGCGGTGATCGCCCACCCCGCGCGCTACAAGTTCAGCGCCAACGAAGAATTCGCACTGTTCTCCGAGTTCAAGCAGCACGGTGGCCGGGCGGTCGAGGTCGTCACGGGGAGCCACAGCGCGGCCGAGTACGTGACCTATGGCGACATGGCGCAGGAGTTTGGCCTGGCCGCATCGCGTGGCAGCGACTTCCACAGCCCCGACGAATCGCATACCGACCTGGGCACGCTCCCTTTGCTGCCCGGCGCGTTGACCCCCGTGTGGGAACTGCTGTCCGACCGGATTTTGCGATGACCCCGCGCTGCCGCAGCCGCGCCACCCGCCCCCTGGACGACCTGCGGCCCGTCAAGGCCCCCACACTCAGCGCCACGCATCACTGAGAACCCGCCCCATGGCCCAGTATTTCGAAGCCCATCCCGACAACCCGCAACCCCGGCTGCTCAAGCAGGCCGCACTGCTGCTGCAAAAGGGCGGCATCGTGGCCGTGCCCACGGACTCCAGCTACGCGCTGGTCTGCCACCTGGACGACAAGGACGCGGTAGACCGCCTGCGCCGCATCCGCCAAGTGGACGAAAAACACCACCTCACCCTGCTGTGCCGCGACCTGTCGGAACTGGCCAACTATGCGCGGGTGGACAACCGCCAGTACCGCCTGCTTAAGCTGGGCACGCCGGGCCCCTACACCTTCATCCTCGAAGCCACCAAGGAAGTGCCCCGCCGCGTGAGCCACCCTTCGCGCAAGACCATTGGCCTGCGGGTGCCCGACCGCAAGGGCCTGCAGCTGTTGCTGGAGCTGCACGGCGCCCCGCTGCTGGCCACCACGCTGATCCCAGCGGGCGAGACCGAGCCCCTGAACGACCCGCAGGAAATCCGCAAGCGCTATGAAAAGCTGGTGGACGCCATCGTGGATGCCGGGGCCTGCCCGCTGGAGCCCACCACGGTGGTGGACCTGACCCCCATGGGCACCGGCGGCGACCCGGTGGTGGTGCGCGAGGGCCGGGGCAGCCTGCAAGCGCTGGGGCTGTAAGACCCCACTGAAAGAGCCCGCCGAAACAGCGGCACCACGCCCGGTACATTCGCTGCCGTGCAGCGCGCTTCGCCCTGCCGCCGGTAACGCACCCTAGAAGGGACAGCCGCGCGGCGGCTCAGGGATTCATCACAGCTTGAACGCTCCGACCGCCTGCTCTAGGTCGCGGGCCTGCGCCGACAGGGCCGACGCCGTGCTCACCGCATGCTGCACCAGCGAGGCTGTCTCCTGCGTGCTGCCGTCCATGTGCGACACCGCCACGTTGACATGGCTGATGGCTTCGCTCTGCTCGCGCAGGGCGGTGGAGATTTCGCCCAGCAGCGCGCTCACCTGGCCCACGGCGCCGACGATCTCTTCCATGGTCTTGCCCGCCTTGCCCACCTGACCAGCGCCGCTTTCCACCTGTTCGACCGACGCGCTGATCAGTGCCTTGATCTCGCGCGCCGCCACCGCGCTGCGCTGGGCCAGGTTGCGCACCTCGCTGGCCACCACGGCAAAACCCCGGCCCTGTTCGCCGGCACGCGCGGCCTCCACGGCAGCATTGAGTGCCAGGATATTGGTCTGGAAGGCGATGCCCTCGATCACCTGGATGATGTCCACGATCTTGCGCGAGCTGCCACTGATGGCCTGCATGGTCTGCACCACCTCGCCCACCACCGACCCGCCCTGCTCGGCAATGGCCGACGCCTGCACGGCCAGGCCGCTGGCCGAATGGGCGCGCTCGGCGTTCTGGCGCACGGTGGCTGTCAGCTGCTCCATGCTGGCTGCCGTCTCGGTCAGGGACGACACCTGGTCTTCCGCGCGGCGCGACAGGTCGGTGTTGCCATGGTCAATGTCTGCCGCAGAAGCGGTGATCGAATCGGTGCTTTGCTTGATGCGGGACACCAGGTCGGTCAGCGTGTCCTCCATGGTGCCCAGCGCGCCCAGCAGGCGTCCAAAGTCGCCCTCCAGGTCGGAGTTGAACTCCTGGCTCAGGTCGCCTGACGCCACGGTTTCGGCAATCAGGATGGCCTGGTTGAGCGGCGCCACGATGCTGGCGCGCAGGCTGAGCGTGGCCACCAGGGCCAGCACCAACACCACCACACTGCAACCGATCACCCAGGTGCGCGCACTTTGCAGCTGCGCCAGCGCCGCCTGGGCGGGGGGCGTGGCGCCCTGCAGCGCCTGCTCGGCGCCGCCGATGCCGGACAGTGCCATCACCATCAGCAGCAGCACGACGAGTGCGAGGCCGCCAAACGCCAGCAACAGGCGCGTTCCGATCTTCAAGTTGTTCCACATGGCTTCAATGTCTCCAGGCCTGTTGTATGTCGTTGTGGGAGGGGCCGCCGCGCAGCGCTGCGCGCCAAAGGGCACGAACTCGCACAAACTGGCACGGGCTGCGGGCAAGAGGTTGATGCTAGCAACGAACACCCCGCCTGGAGACCCGTCGGCATACGTACAACCCACAATACGCGGCCGCGTCCGGGCGGCTGAACACCCGCCGGGTCACCCTGGCAACGCCGGGGACAGCGGGGCGTCTGAGACAATCCCGACGTGGACACCTCCAATCTCATCCAAACCGTTCTGATCTACGCCCTGCCGGTGCTGTTTGCCATCACCGTGCACGAGGCGGCCCATGGCTACGCGGCGCGCCACTTTGGCGACAACACCGCGTACATGATGGGGCGCATCACCCTCAACCCCTTCAAGCACATCGACCCGGTCGGCACCATCCTGATGCCGCTGCTGCTGTACTTTGCAACCTCGGGCGCCTTTTTGTTCGGCTATGCCAAGCCGGTGCCGGTCAACTTCGGCAATCTGCGTAACCCCAAGAAGCACATGGTGTGGGTGGCCCTGGCCGGGCCCGCGTCCAACTTCATCCAGGCCATCGCCTGGGCCGTGCTGCTGCTGGTGCTGGTGGGCACGGGGATTGAGGAGCGCTTCTTCCTGGAAATGGCACGCGCGGGGGTCATGGTCAACCTGGTGATGTGGGCCTTCAACCTGTTTCCGCTGCCACCGCTTGATGGCGGGCGCATCCTGGTGGGCCTGTTGCCCTGGCGGCAGGCGCACATGGTGTCGCGCATCGAGCCCTGGGGCTTTTTCATCGTGATGGGCCTGGTGATCGCCGGGGTGGTGGGCACGCTGTGGCTGCGCCCTCTGATGGCTGTGGGCTACACCGCCATCAACCTGTTGCTCACCCCGCTGACGGCCCTGCTGCGCTGAGCGCAGCACAGCTTGCGAGCCTGCCACTTCCTGTTCATTTGATCTGCTGAGTTTTTGTTTCCCATGAGCACCACCCGTTTTCTCACCGGCATCACCACCACCGGCACCCCCCACCTGGGCAACTTCGTCGGCTCCATCCGCCCGTCGGTGGCGGCCAGCCTCACGCCCGGCGTGCAGAGCTTTTACTTTCTGGCCGACTACCACGCGCTCATCAAGTGCGAAGACCCGGTGCGCATCCAGCGCTCCACGCTGGAGATCGCAGCCAGCTGGCTGGCCGCAGGGCTCAACCCCGAGAAGGTCACGTTCTACCGCCAGTCCGACATCCCCGAGATTCCCGAGCTGACCTGGCTGCTGACCTGCGTGACCGGCAAGGGCGTGCTGAACCGCGCCCACGCCTACAAGGCCAGCGTGGACAAGAACACCGCCGCCGGGCGCGAGCAGGACGACGGCGTGACCGCAGGCCTGTTCATGTACCCGGTGCTGATGGGCGCGGACATTCTGATGTTCAAGGCTCACAAGGTGCCGGTGGGCCGCGACCAGATCCAGCACATCGAGATGGCCCGCGACATGGCGGCCAGCTTCAACCACCTGTATGGCGAGCACTTCGTGCTGCCCGAGGCGGCCATCGACGACCATGTGGCCACACTGCCCGGGCTGGACGGCCGCAAGATGAGCAAGAGCTACGACAACACCATTCCGCTGTTCAGCTCGCGCGCCCAGCTGCAAAAGCTCATCGGCGGCATCCTGACCGACTCGCGCGCGCCCGGCGAGGCCAAAGAAGTCGAAGGCTCGGCCCTGTTCCAGATCTACCAGGCCTTTGCCACGCCCGAAGAGACCGAGGCCCTGCGCAAGGCCTATGCCGACGGCATTGCCTGGGGCGACGCCAAGCACCTGCTGCTGGAGCGCGTGGACCAGGTGATCGCCCCCATGCGCGCGCAGTACGAGGAACTCATCCACAACCCCGCCCGCATCGAGCAGACCCTGCTGGCCGGCGCCGAGCGCGCCCGCGCGCTGGCCACACCCTTCATCCGCGAGCTGCGCAGCGCCGTGGGCCTGCGCAGCCTAGTGCAGGCCAGCACGGCCGCCAAACCGGCCAAGGCCGCCAAGGCCTCTCTGCCCGCTTTCAAGCAGTACCGCGAGAACGACGGCAAGTTCTACTTCAAGCTCGTGGCCGCCGACGGCCGCCTGCTGCTGCAGAGCACGGGCTTCGACGCGCCCAAGGAGGCCGGCCAGGCGATTGCCCAGTTGCAAAAGGACAGCGCAGCCCTGCAGACCCTGGCCCCGCGATTGGTGCCGGTGGATGGCGTAGACGCCGCCGAGGTGACGGCCGCCCTGCAGGCGCTGGCCGAGGCAGCGGCAGCGGCCTGAGCCGGGACCCTGAGATCGAGTGGATACCTGCGTCGATTCGCTACTTTTTTGATAGCAATTAAGACATATAGTGATTGCACCTCTGGCCTGAATGGGCAAAAAATGGCTTCATCCACCGTCTCTTGACTCCCACAAGCGTGCGTGGCGTGCAGGCAGGTGCGTAAACTGGGCGCCCTGATCTGCTCGGGAGACTCCCATGAAACTGCTGTGTGCCTCCGTGTCCGTGCTGGCCCTGCTGGCGGGCTGCAATGCCACCAACCCCTACGGCCCATCGGGCCCCATGGCCTCGGGCCGCGACCGCACCTTCAGCGTGCCGGTCTACGGGCCCGACACTTCCCAGGCGTATGCGGCGGCCAGCCGCGAATGCCAGCGCATGGCCTTGCACGCCAAACTGTTGCGCAACGATGGCTCGCGTCTGGTGTTTGAATGCGTGAGCGAGTTGCAGGACAAGCCTTGAGGCCAGCGGCCCCACCAGCGTGCCGCCGCTGGGCGAGCGGTGCGGCCTTGCTGGCGCTGTCCGGGCTGCTGGCGGGCTGCCAGCACACACCGTCCACCCAGGCGGGCACAGTCACATCGCCCTGGGTCAACAGCCTGGGCATGGCCTTTGTCCGTGTGCCTGCGGGCGCCTTCTGGATGGGGGGCGTGCCCCCCGTCGAAACGCTGGAAAAGAACTTCCCGCTGCTGGAGCGCAAGCGCCTGACCGACCTGGCAGATGAATCGCCAGCCCACGAGGTGCAAATCACCCGTGATTTCTACCTCGGCCAGCACGAGGTCACGGTGGGGCAGTTCCAGCGCTTCCTGGAGGCGTCCGGCTACCGGCCAGAGTCTGAGGCCGACGGCACTGGGGGTTATGGCTACAACCCCGCCTACGACCCAGCCACCACGCGGCGCGGCGATGCGTTCGAGGGGCGCGACCCGCGCTACTCGTGGCGCAACCCTGGCTTTGCGCAGGGCCCGGACCACCCCGTGGTGAACGTGACCTGGAACGACGCGCAGGCCATGGCCCAGTGGCTCAGTCGCACCGAGGGCCACCGCTACCGCCTGCCCACCGAAGCGGAGTGGGAATACGCCTGCCGTGCAGGCAGCCGCAGCCTGTACCCCCACGGCGACAACCCGCAAGAGCTGGTGTCTGCAGGCAACACCTTCGACCAGGCTGCAGCCCCACAGTGGTCACGCTGGCGCCAGCATGCGCTGGCGGGCAACGACGGATACGCGTTTACCGCGCCAGTAGGCCGCTTTGCCCCCAATGCCTTCGGGCTGTACGACATGCTGGGCAACGCCTGGGAGTGGACGGGCGACTGGCATGGCGACACCTACTACGCCGAGTCTCCACGCAACGACCCCACCGGTCCGGCCACGGGCAGTGTGCGTGTGCGCCGGGGTGGCTCGTGGCACACCTGGGCGCTCTATGCACGCTGCGGCTACCGCAACTGGAACAGCCCGCAGACCCGCTACACCCTTGTCGGCATGCGGCTGGTGCGCGAGATAGCAGCAGAGCCCCCCGCGCGGTGACCACCACATGCGGGGAGGGTTAACAAATGTCAAAACCCCTCTCGCCCCGCGCGGAGCGCGCCTGCGCCGTGGTAGTTATCGCCAATAATGCCCAGTTCGATTTTGGATGGGGAGAACCATGCGCATAGCCGCTTTGGACGACGATGCGCTTCAGCTGGATCTGATCAAGCAGGCCACGGAGGCGATGGGTCATGCGTGCCACACCCACCTGACCGGTGCGGAGCTGATGCGCACGCTGCGCCGCGAGACCTTTGACCTGCTGATCGTGGACTGGCACCTGCCCGACACCACCGGGCCTGAGGTTGTGCGCTGGGTGCGCCAGAACGTCGCGGCCCGCGTACCCATCTTGTTCGTCACGCACCGCCAGGAAGAGCGCGACATTGTCGAAGGCCTGGGCAGCGGCGCGGACGACTTCATGGTCAAGCCGGTGCGCATCGGCGAGCTCAATGCCCGCGTGGCCGCCCTGCTGCGCCGCGCCTACCCGGAAAACACCGGCGGGGTGATGGAGTTCGGCCGCTACCGCTTTCTGCCCGAAACCCGGTCCATCGAAAAGGACGGCGTGGCCGTGGAGCTGAAAAACCGCGAATACGACCTGGCGCTGTTCCTGTTCCAGAACATGGGCCGATTGCTGTCGCGCGACCACCTCAAGGAAGTGGTCTGGGGCCAGGTGGCCGATGTGATGTCGCGCTCGCTGGACACCCGCATCTCGCGCCTGCGCACCCTGCTCGACCTGCGCCCTGCCAACGGCTTCATCGTGACGGCGGTGTATGGCGTGGGCTACCGTTTTGAAGCCGTCGAAGGCCAGCACAAGAGCTGACGCAGTGCCGCGACGGAGTCTGGCGGGCACTGCCCCCTGAAGGAGGCATGACTTGATCACCCCCCTGCCATTTCGCATGCACGCCAGCGTTGCAGCCCTATGGTGCCTAGCAGTCACAACGGCCTTCTCGGCCCAGCCAGTCACTGGCCCGGCGCCCCCCCAGCAAGACGATGAAATTGCCCACGCCGTGAAAGAAGGCGACACCCTGGAAGGGCTGGCCCGCAGCTACCTGGCCAACCCGCGCCAGTGGCCGCTGCTGCAGGCCCGCAACAAGGTGGCCGACCCGAGGCGCCTGCAACCGGGCTCGTTGATCTTCATCCCCGTGCGGCTGCAGCCCAGCGAGTCCGCGACGGTGCAGTTTGTGCAGGGCGAGGCCACGGCGCAGGCGCGGGGCAGCAGCACACCCGCCCCCATCGCAACCGGCAGCAAGCTGGAAGAAGGCACCGAGCTGAAAGTAGGCCCCGAGTCGTTTGTGGCCGTGCAGCTGGCGGATGGCACCGTGGTGCGGGTACAGGCGCAGTCCGAGCTGCAGCTGCGCCAGTTACGCCGACGAGGCCGCGCAGGCAGCGTGCAGTCGGTGCTGGAGATGCACAAGGGCGGCGTGGAATCGACCGTACCCCCCAGCGCCGAGCCGCAGCGCCGCATGGAAATCCGCACACCGCTGGCGGTGACCAGCGTGCGGGGCACGCAGTTCAGCGTAGCGTTGGCCGATTCGGGCCAGACCACGGCGTCGGTCGAACATGGCTCGGTGGCCGTGCAGTCGCGGCGCGACACCGGCAGTGAGCCCGGTGCCGCACTCAAGGCGCCCACTGCGCTGCTGGCGCCCGGACAAGGCCTGGCGGTGGCCACCGATGGCACCGTCGGCGCCGCCCGCGCGTTGCTGCCCGCCCCCGATACCTCAGGCATGCCCACCACGCTGGGCGATGCAGGCCTGCTGGCCATCGACCTGCCGATGGCCGCAGGCGCCACGCGCTATGTGGCGCAGGTGGCGCAAGACCCCGCCTTCACCCAGGTGCTGCGCCACGGCAGCTTCCCCGATGGCCGCCTGCGCTGGAAGGCGCTGGACGATGGCCGCTACTACCTGGCCGTGCGGGCGCTGGACGACGCGGGCATTGCGGGCCTGCCGGCCGTGCAGCCGTTCACCGTCAAGACCCGCCCGGTCGCACCGCTGTACCAGCACCCTGCGCCTGGCGCGGTAGTGCCCAGCGGCGCGGCCGAGCTGCGCTGCACGGAAGTCCCCGGCGTGCGCTGGTACCGCGTGCAGGTGGCCGCCGACGCCCAGTTCACCCAGCCCCTGCGCTACGAGCAGCGCCTGACCGAATGCCGCCTGCCCTTGGGGGCGCTGCCCGCAGGCAGTTACTTCTGGCGCATCGCCAGCCTGCTGGCGCTACCCGACGGGCAGGCAGACCAGGGACCGTTTGCGCCGCCACAGCCCTTCACTGTGGCCGACCGGCCGACCGCCTTGTCCCTGCAGGCGCTGCAGGCAGAGGACGGAGATCCGACCGTGCGCCTGCACTGGCCTGCCCAGGCCGGCCAGCGCTTCCGGCTGCAGCGCACCGAGGCCACAGACCTGGACTTTGCCAAGGTTGCCGAGGACACCGTGCTCGACGCCCCGACCTGGACGGCCTGCAACCTGGCTGCCGGCGAGTACCTGGTGCGCATTCAGGTGCTGGACGCCAGTGGGCTCGAGAGCGACTTCTCCCCACCGCGCAAGATCCGCGTGGGCACGGGCATCCGCACGGGTGCGGGCTTGCCGGTGTCCACCAGCAGCGGCACACCCGTGGGCCGGCCTTGAGCGGGCCATGGAGCCTGCTCAGCCCCGCCGTACCAGTTGCACCAGCGCGTGCTGCTTTCGCGGCACGTGCTGAGCAAACGTCGCACACCCCACCACCCCTGCCATGGTGACCATTGCCCACCTGCGCCGCCGCCGACGCCGCCTGGAATGGGCGCTGCTGGCCTGAGCGCTGATGGCGCTGGTGGCATGGCTCAGCACCGCCGACAGCCTGGGCCGCGTCAACCATCTGGTGCAGGACGCAGGCATGCGGCTGGTCTCGCGGCCCGCCCACCCCGACATCGTGATCGTGGCCATCGACGACGCCAGCATCGCCGCCATCGGCCGCTGGCCCTGGCGCCGGGCCCTGCATGCCGAGCTGATCTCGCGCCTGACCGCCCAGAACCCGCGCGCCATTGGCATGGACGTGCTGTTCAACGAAGCCGACCTGGACTACCCCGAGGACGACCTGCTGCTTACCGACGCCATCCGGCGCAGTGCGCGCGTGGTGCTGCCCGTGCTGCGGCGCGGCTATGGCCCCGTCAGCAACCAGACCGACCTGCCCTGGCCCGCCTTTGCCGATGCTGCCGCCGGCCTGGGCCATGTGCATGTGGCACCCGACAGCGATGGCGTGGTGCGCAGCCTGTACCTGCTGGAAGGCCCGGCGGCCGCCCCCTGGCACCACTTCAGCACCGCGCTGCAGTGCGTGGCAGACCGGCAACCAGCGGCCACCTGCGGCCGCTCGCCCGCCAGCGCCACCGACACCAGTCCCTGGCAGCGCGCTGAGCCCACGCTCATCGCCTATGCCGCCGGGCCATCGCCCTTCACCACCTACTCGTACATCGATGTGCTGCGCGGCCAGTTGCCGGCCGGGGCACTGGACGGTAAGTACGTGCTGGTGGGCGCAGCAGCCTCGTGCCTGGGCGACATGTTTGTCACCCCCGTCAGCCAGCAGTCGCGCCTGATGCCGGGCGTGGAGGTGGTGGCCCATGTGCTGGATGCCCGCCTGGCCGGCGAACGCATCCTGCGTGCACCGCAGGCACTGAACATCGCCTTCAACCTGGTGCCAGTGGCCTGTGCGCTGCTGGCCTTGCTGCTCATAGGCCCATTGGCGGCCCTGCTGACCAGCGCCGCACTGGCGGTGGCCACCTTGCTGCTGAGCATGGCCCTGCCCTGGTGGGCAGGTCTGCAGTTCGCTCCGGCCGCCGCCTTGCTGGGCCTGGCGCTGGCCTACCCGCTGTGGAGCTGGCGGCGCCTTATCGCGGCTGCGCACTTTCTGCGGCTGGAGATGGAAAACCTGCAGCGCCAAGGCCTGGCCATGCGGTTGCGCAGACGGTCCGGAGACTCCGCCGACTTTCTGGAGCGCCGCATCAACGCCGTGGAGCGCGCATCCCGCCAGCTGCGCGACCTGCACCAGTTTGTGAGCGAGAGCCTGCAGCAGCTGCCCTCCCCCACCATCGTCTGCGCCCCCGACGGTGAAATCCTGCTGGCCAACCAGGCAGCCCGCCAGCATCTGGGAGGCACCACCCAGCCCTCCCTGCAGGGGCTGTCGGTGGTGGACCTGCTAGCTGATCTGGTCGAGTCAGGAACCGATGCGCCAATCGTCACCCAGGCGGCCTTGCAGCATGGCACCCTGCCCGAGCAGGCCGAGGGCACGGACGCCCAGGCCCGCAACCTATTGGTGCAATGCAAGCCTTTCACCACCCTGGCCAATGCAGACTGGCTGCTAACGCTGGTGGACCTGACCGAGATGCGCCGCGCGCTGCAGCAACGTGACCAAGCGATGCACTTCATCTCGCACGACATCCGCGCGCCCAACGCGTCCATCCTGACGCTGCTGGAAATGCAGCGCGCCTACCCCGGCCGCCTGTCGGACCAGGAGTTGCTGGAGCGCATTGAGCGTTACGCGCAGGCCTCGTTGGGCATGGCCGAGAGTTTTGTACAACTGGCCAGCGCGCAATCGCAGCCATACCGCATGGCGCCGCTGGACCTGGCAGCCCTGCTCTCCGAAACCACCGACGACCTCTGGACCCTGGCCCGCGACCGCAATGTGGACGTGCGCACGGTGGCCACGCCAGACTCTGCGCCCTGCCTGGGCGACCGCGCCCTGCTGTCCCGCGCCCTGACCAACGTGATCCACAACGCCATCAAGTTCAGCCCCGATGGCGGCACGGTGCAGTGCGCCATCGTGGCGCGGGGCGCGCACTGGGTGGTGTCAGTGCGAGACCAGGGCCCTGGCATCGCGCCCGAGCAGCAGGGCCACCTGTTCACCCCCTACCAGCGGTAGCACGACCACAGCCACCCGGCCATCGCCGGGGTGGGCCTGGGCCTGGCACTGGTGCAGACCGTAGTGCTGCGCCACGGCGGGACGCTGGAGGTGGAGAGCGATGTCGGGCGGGGTGCCGAGTTCCGGCTGGTGCTGCCGCAGCGGCTGGATGCGCCGTCGGACGACGGACGAGGCGTAGTAGCTAGCCGCGAGGCGCCGACTGCGACCGCAGAAAGTCGAGCACCGCCCGGTGGTCACCCTGGAAAACGATGCGGTCGGCGCGGCTCTGCCGCTGATAGGCGTACATCGGGTCGTAGTAGTCACACATGAGTGCAGCAATCCAGTCCCGGTGCAGCGACAAATCGCCCCGGCTGCGCTGCTGTGCCAACGCTGCCTGCATTGACCCGCGAAGCGCCTGGTAGCGGTCGCCTCCCAGACGCTTGGCAAGTTTGCCCAGGCTGTCGAGCAGCCGCGCCGCAAACAGGTCGGTCCCTGCCGCCTCTCCATGGAGCGCGACAAAATCAGCGCATTGCTGCTGCACATAGTCGCGCAGGATGCGCTCCACACGGGCGTCAAAAGCATCCTCCAGACAGACGATGGGTACCCGCTCCAGCCGCTGACGCAGCTCCAGCGGCACTGAGCAACTGCCCACATGACGACCCTCATCTTCCAGCACAAAAGTCTCGTGGCCCCGAGCACGCCTCTTGAGCACATCGATGGCCAGCCGGTTCTCAAAGTCGATCTGTGTGGGCTGACCGCTGACGCGCTGGCCAAAACTGGAACCACGGTGGTTGGCATGGCCTTCCAGGTCCAAGCCGTTGGACAGTTGCGCAATCACTTCGGTCTTGCCGGTGCCGGTCAGGCCACTGAGCACCACAAACCCGCACTCTGCCGCCGCAGCCTGCGTGGTGCCGATGAGGAACCCGCGCATGGCCTTGTAGCCCCCCACCACCCGGGGGTAGTCGATGCCCGCTTCGTTCAGCAACCACTGCTGCACGATCTGCGAGCGCAACCCGCCACGAAAGCAGTACAGCACGCCCTGCGGATGCGCCCGCGCAAACTGCGCCCACGCCTCGATGCGCTGGCGCTTGGTGGCGCCCGACACCAGTTGGTGCCCCAGCGCAATCGCGGCCTCCTGGCCCTTGTGCTTGTAGCAGGTGCCCACTTGCTGGCGCTCACCATCGTCCATCAGGGGGAGGTTGGCAACACCAGGAAACGCGCCCTGCCCAAACTCCACCGGCGCGCGCACATCCATCATGGGCACATCGTTCAGAAAGATGTGCCGAAAATCCGTGAGGTTGGTGGGCATCAGCGCAGCGCGACGGCAAAGGCCTGTTGCGGGGTGAGCTCACCGATAGGCTGCAGCGCCAAGCCCAGCTCTGCGGCCACCTGCAGAAACTCGGCCTCGCCCTCCGGGCTCACGGCCACCAGCAGCCCCCCGCTGGTCTGGGGGTCGCACAGCAGGTGCTTTTGCACCTCCGTCAGGGGCGCAATCTTGGCGCCATAACTGTCAAAGTTGCGCAGCGTGCCGCCGGGCACACAGCCCTGGTCCATGTAGTAGTCCACCCCCTCCAGTCGCGGCACGGCCGCGTAGTCAATCACGGCGCTCAAGCCGCTGCCCTCGGCCATCTCGACCAGGTGCCCCAACAGGCCGAAGCCGGTCACATCCGTCATCGCTTGCACGCCGGCCAGCCGGCCAAACCGGCTCCCTGGCTGGTTGAGCGTGCACATCAGGTCGCGCGCCACCCCCACATCCTGGGGCCTCAGCTTGGCCTTTTTTTCGGCGGTGGTCAGGATGCCGATTCCGAGGGGCTTGGTGAGATACAGACGGCAACCCGCCGTGGCCGTGTCGTTGCGCTTGAGGTGGCGCTTTTCGACGATGCCCGTCACCGCCAGGCCGAAGATGGGCTCCGGCGCATCGATGGAGTGCCCGCCTGCCAGGGGAATGCCCGCCGCGTCGCACACCGCACGCCCTCCGCGCACCACCTCACGCGCCACCTCGGGCGGCAGCACATTCACCGGCCACCCCAGGATGGCAATGGCCATCAGCGGATCAGCCCCCATGGCATAGATGTCGCTGATCGCGTTGGTGGCAGCAATGCGCCCGAAGTCGTACGGGTCATCCACGATGGGCATGAAAAAATCGGTGGTGGACACCACGCCGCGCTCCGCATCCAGGGCATACACCGCCGCATCGTCGCGCGACGTGTTGCCCACCCAAAGCCGGGGGTCCAGGTGCTGCGCCCCGCTGCCCGCCAGGATCACGTCCAGCACCTTGGGGCTGATCTTGCAGCCACAGCCGGCGCCGTGGCTGTACTGGGTCAGGCGGATGGGGGGTGTTGTCAAGGTGTCTGGGAGCATGCAAGGTTCTTTCGTGGCATCAGGCGCGGGCCGCGCAACCCGTATTCTGGCGCTGCAGGGAAATGCGGCCATGCATCGCAATCAATACCCTGTCATTCCCGCATCTGCATGGTGATGTCCACACAATGGCGAATCTGCGAGTCTCTTCAACCGCAGCGCCCGAAGCGGGCTATCCAGCTGCCTGAAGTGTTCCTGCAGCCCCAAAGAAAAAGGCCCTGTGCTATCGATTAAATAGCTACAGGGCCTTGATGCTGGCGGGAGGGTGACATTCAGAAAAAGCCTCAAAACCCGCATGAATTCTGGTTTTTTCGCATTAATTTTTCATTTATGCCCCCAAATATGCCCCCAACACAAAAGGATTGGTGTGGCAAGCCTCATTCTGTAGTTGCCGGCCCCATTTTCCAAACCCCACCCCTGGAAAAGGGCCGAAAACCCCACTGACTCGGATTCAGGCCATAAAAAACCGCCCCATGGGCGGTGTGTAAGGTGCCAACTTCGCAGCGCACTTCCGCTATGCGCGTCCCCAAGCATTGGCATGCTGCCGACGCAGCTGCATCGGCCAGCGGGGCGTTGTCCATGGCTTATGGCGAGCGCATGGCGAGACCGGGCTATGGTCAACTCCTCGCCCGGCCTGCGGCTACTACGCGCCCACGTTCTTGATGAGGCCTCGGTAGTCAATGACACCCACGCCAATATCCAATCGGACTTTGTAGTCCATCGTGTCAGTTTCCCAACCCTCTTTGTTGTCCAAGTAAGGGCGCTGTTCGCCTGCGAGGTAGGCGCGGACGATGCCTTCGACTTGGCGTGGATCAGCGGACAGATACCAAGCGGTCTCACTGCTCGCGTCCAGCCGAGGATCAGCAACAAGGGTCAGACCTCGAATCCACTCCACGCTTTGGGTGTTGGTGGTCAGGCTCTTGTTGATCGAAGACAGCAAGGCTTCAGCGGCGGTTTCCAGCGTCACAGGCACGATGAGAAAGCGCGGCTGGGGGTCGATGTAGTCAGAACTCGTCAACCCCTTCTGCTTACGCATTGCGGCACGCGCAGCACCCAGCGAATCGATGCTCAGACTCGCCGCAGCGGGCAGGTTGCCGTGATCAGCATGGAACAGCGCCTTACCGTCAGACAGCGCCGGGTTATCCGTCAGCTTGCTGTACACCAAATCCGATTCCAACCGGCGTGCCGCAGCTCCCTGCGTGTTGGGGATACTGGTGAGCGCTCCCAGGTCATCATTGATGAGGGCCTGGCGAGTAAAGCGCACGATTCGGCCATGGGTGCGGACAATGAACGTTTCAGCGCTTTCGGCGAATGCGCCGAACTTGTACTCCCCACCTTCTTGCACCAGCTCCAGCGCTGGCGCGGCGGACAGCATAGCCAGCGTCTGCGGCTTGAAGTCGGAAACCTCGCGCTCTGCAGTCCAAGCCACATGTGTTGCGGGCGTGTCTTCGTAACCCAGGCGAAGCGCCTTCCCTGCCAAATTTGACAGCAGCTCGGGGAAATCGCTGGTTGTCATGGCGGCGCGAATTACCTCAGCCCGTCCCATGGAAGCGGTCGATTTGCCGTGCATGCTCAGTACCCGCTCAGCAAGCCCCACGACCGACGTGCGGGCCAGGTCCGCCGCTGCAGGATGAGGATCAGCAACGGGGATGCCACTGCGCTGCAGCATTACGTCCACTGCTGCGGCCTTGAAATCAGCCATGCGCGAGCTTGCGCCATGCGCGCCGGGCACCCACCCCGAAGCAACTGGCTGCATCGTTCGGCCCACGTGCGCAAGCAACCGCAGGCCAGCGGCCTCCGGTGTAATGGTGTGATCGTCCTCGCACTGCTGCATCAGCAGCTGCACACCATCAGTGCTCAGATGAGGCTGGAAATTTGCGCGGATGCTGGCGCGGCGCTCTTGGTCAGCCCGCAAAGCAGCAGCGCGGACTTGTTCTTCGTTCGAAATAGCAGACACAGACATGGCGTTGATCCTTTGAAGAATGTCAGGGGGGATGGGATGTGGGCAACTGGCGACGGGCAATGCGCGGGCCGCTTCCACGACCTCGATCACTTCATCGACCAACCCGGCCTTTAGGGCTTCGGGCGCTGTAAACCAATGGTCTTCACCGTCAAGCCAACTTTCTATGACGGCAGCCGATTTGCCGGTGCGCGTATAAGCCGTTCGCATGCTCGCGGCCACCTGGTCAAGCACTTCTGCACTCTTGCGCAGGGTTGATGCATTTCCAGAAGTGGAAACCCAAGGGGCGTGCACCATGAGAAGCGAATTGCTGTGCATCCGAATGCGAGTGCCAGCCATCGCAACGATGGTGGCTGCGCTCAATGCCCAGCCCACTACCTCAACGAAGATCGCACCCTTACGTGCTCGCAGGATGTTGTAGATGGCGCAAGCCTCGGAGACAACGCCGCCCTCGCTGTTGATCTCGATGGTGATGGGTTCATCTTCGGGAACAAGCGAAAGCTCCAAGCGGATGCCTTCTGCCGTGATGGCGCCGCCGATATCGGAAAAGATGGTAAGTCGCTTCATTGGTACTCGCGTTGCTGTGCGAGTAATTTCACAGAAGCATGGCTCGGCGAGTAGTGGGGATTTGAGCGAGCGATCTCGAACAGTCGGCTCGGCGACGTTGGTAGCTTCGCATCAGTTGCAGTGCTACCCGGTGCCAACTTCGCGGCCATAAACACATGGCGCTCCCATTCCGGCCAACCCTCCGGTGGACTTGCTTCGCGGCAGTGCCGAGCCCACTTCAGGAGCGCGAACGACCGGATACGGGCGGCCAATCTTTGACACAGTTCCCACTCGCTCACGCGGACGTCCACCGACATGCTGGCCAATGCTGCAAGGAGGTGCATGTCGCGATTCACCGTGTCGAGCTGTTGAGCCACTGAACGCCGACCGACCGCTTTGAGTCCAAGCGCTTCATCCAGGCTGGCGCCGGTGCGGACTGCGGACTCTATGCCACGAATTGCCCATATCAGCGCGTCTGAGGCTTGTACGTCTTCAGCCGCAAGGGCTATCAACGTGGCGTAGAGGTCGGCCAATTTCTCGATGGGCGTGGTTTGAAATCCACTGCATTGCGCCGCTTCGTCACTCATGGCTGCTCTCATGAAGATTCAGGGCCCAACAGGAACCTACTGATTTCCCAGCAAGGGCCGTCGAAAAGTCCCATTCGCCAGCGGCTACTTCATACCAGAAAGCTCCAACCGCCTGCGCATCATCGTCACTCATTTGCTCCACGTAGGCAGGCGTCCCGTCATCGTTGACTGGGTTCGATTCACGCGGTGGAACAAGAGCCAAGACAGGCGCCAGTAGCACCTTCATCACATCAAAATCCAGGTGCACCCGAGAACGCGCGTTGGCAGGCACGGATGCCAGCGCGGCCCGGAGGGTCGGAAAAAACGCATCAAGGGATGCGCCGGACTCAAGTATCGCGACGGCAGCCTGCATACAAGCTTCAGCGTGTGCCACGTGGCTATCTTTCGTTCCCTTCGACCGGCGCGGTTCTGGTTTGCGCTGCGCGACGTTCTGCCGTTCCAGGCGCCATGCGCGCACCGATTCGACCGAGTCCATGGGGCAGCCTTGCTTGCGAAGCTTCGTCATGTTCGCCGACGACAGGCCTAGCTCGCGACCAATTGCATTCTGCGATAGTGGTTTTGTATTGCTCACCGCTCACTCCCTTGGTTATTGCTCACTGCTTACCCTTTTCTTTCTCCATTCACTAGCGCGTCATCGGGGTGCGAATTACCCGCACGGGAGGGAGCTAGGGAGAACCTACCTCCACGGTGGCGCCTTACCCTGTCGACAGGTCGACAAAGTCGACAGACTGGGAAAGCGTGGGCGCTCAACACATACGGAACGGATCTGGTTTGTCGACTTTGTCGACCTGTCGACAGGGGTAGGTCTCTTTTTTCGTAAGTCATTGATATAGAAAAGAAAAGAGGTTCTAAAACTGCTTTTTGCGACAAACTCAACTATGTCGACAGAGCCTTGGGGTTGACCTGATAGCAGGTGCTTGGTGGTGCGCCCTTGTTGTGGCGCTTGAATGACCGCACAACGTCCTGGTGCTCCAGTCTGTCGAGGGCCTTCTGCAACCTATCCACGCTCCTGAATCGCCCCTCCTGCGCACGCTGTGCCTCGCGCTTGGTGAACTCAGCCAGCCCATGCACCCGCACCCAGCGCACGATGGCCCCTGCATCCACATCGGTGGCGTCGGTGCCCAGCATCCCGAACGCTGCCTGCGCATGTGGGATCAGCAGACGCGCCAGGGTCACGGCGTTGTCCATGCACTCGAACCCCACCTCTTTGGTGTCCAGGCCGGAGGTGGCCAGCTGCAGCAGGGCGGCGATACGCGCCACCGCGCCGGGCAGCTTGCTGGTCCAGTCGCTGATGGATTCGTACCGCCCGCCCTCGCCCTGCTCGCGCTCGATGGCCTCGGACATATCCAGCCAGATTTCCCGCGCTGCCTCGCACAGGGTTAGGGTCTTGGGTGCAGCGATGGGTGCGGGTACACCCTCCAGCAGCTGGTGCAGGCGGCGCTCGTATTCGTCGCGCACGCCATCGGGTATCGGCGCCCGCTTGCGCACGTCGCGGCTGCCCACGTTGCTGACGGGAATGGCGTACAGGAACCGGGCCAGCAGGCCCGAGTCGCGGAACCTGCGCGAGCTGGCCACCTCAGCCATCACGCCCGGCTGCAGCAGCAGGCCAAAGGACAACGCTGGTTGGTCGATATGGGCGCTGCGCCCCGCTCGGTCCACCCGCATGGTGGTGCCCGCATGGCCCTGCAGGAACACATCCAGGTTGGACGCCCCGCCGTTGTAGATGCCAGCCATGATGAGGAAGATTCCCGCCTCATCGCTGTGCACCGCCATGCGCTCTCCATGCTCCACCAGCAGCGCCTGCAGCCGCTCGGCGGTGGTGTCGCCAGTGAACAGCCTCGGCGCCCGCAGCTCGTCGGGCATGTCGTTCTGCTCGCGCTCGATCTCCGCAGTCAGCGCTTCCCGCTCGGTCGAATCCTTGGCCTTGGCTGCGTCTTGCTTCAGCCGCTCGATGCGCTTTTCTGCCACGGCCCGCACAGAACTCACGCGCACGATCTCCCGGCGCATGCGGTCGCGCAGCAACTTTTCCCAATGCACCAGCGGCCCCAGCATCGCATTCAGCACCGCGCTCTTGCGGGTGCCGCTGGGCGTGGCGCTCAGGGTCCACAGTGCCAGCGGCTCGGTGTAGCTGTCGCTGTAGGGTGCCACCTCAAACCGACGCTGCAGCACCGTGGCGAGTACGGCCAAAGACGACATGACCGCCAGGGCTGGCGGTGTCTGCGTGCTCTCAGCCACGGCATGCGCCATCGCCGCCAGCCAGTCAGGCAACACGGTCACGGGAATGTCAGGCACGCGCCGCATACCCGGCAAGATCGGATCGGGCCATTCGGGCGCAGGTGGCGGCGGCGCAGCCGGTGCGGCCTGGTCGATCAGCTCGCGCACCGCCTCCAGGCCCTCAGCTGCAGCCAGGTCGTTGAAGTCGGTCAGGTTCTCAGCCAACGGGGGGAAGGTCTCAGACACCATGGCGCATCCCCTCAAAGCGAGGCACCGCCACAAAGCCACCCACCGCCCGCGCCGCTTCGGTGGCCTTGGTCAAGCCCGGATTGCCAGGCGTGGCCGCATCGTTGTCGGCACACACCACGATACGCAGGCGCGGAAACTTCGCCCGCAGCGCCCGCGCCACGGTGGGCAGGTTGCCCGCGTTGAATGCCACAGCCGTGGCCTCGCCCGTGGCCTGAAACACCGTCGCCGCCGTGGCGTAGCCTTCACACAGCAGCAGGCTGCCAGCAGGCCGCCCCATGGCGTAGTAACAGCCCGCAATGCGCCCACCCGACAGAAAGCGCTTGCTGCCGTCCGGCGAAATGAACTGCATCGTGTGCAGCGTGCCGGCCGCATCCCGCGCCGGTATCAGCAGCATGTCGCGCAGCTGCCTGATGCCAATGGCGCCGATGCGCTTGCGTTGCAGATACGGGTGCGCATTGGTAGCTGGCCGTGCCTGCCCCCACAAACGCGCAGCCTTCGCCTGAGCCTCAGCATGCACGCGGCCTTGCTCAACCACCCGAGCCGCGTGCGCGGCCTGCAGGTGCTTTCGCAGCGCGTCGCGCTCTGCCTGCGTGGGCGGCTTGGCGCGCACCTCGTGCCAGTTGTGTGATTCGCCGGTTTTCCAGCTGCCAAAAGCACCTGCCAGGATGGGGTGGCTGTGCAGCACATACCAGCCATTGGTGCTACCGGACTTGTCACCCTCAACGCGATAGCGGCGCAGCTTGCCATCGGGCACCAGGTCAAGCGCTTTGGCGGGGGCCAGCCCCGCCATCTGCATGGCCTGCAGCATCGAAGCTCCTTGCTCTGCTGCATTGACGCGGCCCAGGTTGCCGACAATAATCACACGGTCTGTTTTCTGGATAGCCGCCTCGGGTGTTGGTACCACCCCGGCGGCTTTTTCTTTGGTTTGATTCATTTCAATCCTTCGTTGCGGGGGCGGAACGCACCAGCAGCAAACCCCGGCTCAAGCTGGTACACCGCCCCCACCTCCGAACGCGCAAGGCATTCGCCGGTGGAGGGGTCAAACACAGACATGACGCCCGGCCAGTCCACTCGCACCAAAACCGGCTTGGAGCCGCGCCTACGCATGGTTTTCTGGAACAGCGGCTTTGCCGTGGCGTGCAGTGCCGCAAAGTCGCAGGCTTGGCTCAACGTGCGAGCGGCTGCTGCAGCTGCTGCCAGCGCGGCCTTATCGACAGTGCTGCCCGTCATCACAACACCTCTTTTAGCTGCTGCTCAATCCATTGGTCTACTGAAGCACTATCCCAGCGGGTACAGCGTGGCGAGAGCCTGCGCGGTGCAGGGAACTCCCCACGGCGCACCGCCTCCCAAATCCATGACCGCCCGCGCTGAATGCGCTCCATGACCTGTTCAATGCGCAACATGCTGCGCGGCTGGTCTGCTAGTTGATTTGACATACCTTTTCCTCGAAGTTGTTCGACCGCCCGACCGCGTCGCTCAACCGATCGGACAACTCCACTCTGCCGATCAAGCTGTCTCATTTACAGGGGTGAAATGAGACTTTTTTTGTACACATGAGTCCAATCGAAACCAAGGGACGGCGCCAACTGCCCGCAACTCTGCCTAGGCAGCTGTGCCATTTCCCGGAAAAACTGTCACAACTTTTGTCCTCATGGATTCGAAGAGAACCGATGGCGGATCTAGGGCGACTGAGCTAGAGATCAGCACCCGCAGCAATGGACACCAATTCATCAAGGCGTTCGTAAACCCCGCACAGAACCTCAAAAGCGGAGTCCGGGCATTCCATCAATTGGCGGTGATCGTTGATGAAATCGCCGGGCGCAGCACGTACGCGCGGGCTGCCGTCAGACACCACGTCGATTGACTGCATCACGCGCTGGGCATTGATGGCAAACACCACCAGCCCAACGATGTTTCGCAGTTCTGCAAGGCTGCTTTGCATGTCGTGCGACTGCGATGGATAGCGTGCGCTACTCATGACACGGCCCGCCCTTGATCTGCATTGCCGCAACCTTCGGCAAGCACCATCACTGGCATGTTCCATGAGTCGGCCACCGTGGCGTCAGGCAGCAAGCCATGGTGCGCCTTGACTGCCGCGTCGGCCATCCACCCAATACGCTGCCCAGTCAGTGCTACAGCGGCAGCAAGCACATCGTTATCCAGTTCGCCGCCACACAGGCCCTGAATCATTCGCGCCAATTCCACTACCCCCGCTGCGGCCACAGAGATTTCATCAAGCATGGCAACGTGCTGGCTTTGGTTGAAACTGTTCATGGTTCAACCCTCCATCTGCACATCGGCTTGGGCGGGACGGCAGCGCTCTGGAAGCATCCAGTAGACCGCGCTTTGGAGCGCTGCGTCTTGATTGCCGTGCAGCGGTCCTGCAGCAAAAGTTCTTGCAATCTCTGAGCACCACCCAGCACGGGCCGACATAAGCGACACAGCTGATGCCAGTGCATCAACCAAGTCGGCGTCGCCGTGCGCATCGCTTATGTGGAAAGCCAGCGCTGAAATTTGATCGCAGGCTTGAGCAATCTCCCCGAGCAATGCATCTTGCTGCGCAGGGCAGAAAACACGCTTTTCCATGACTCAAGCCCTCCCTTGCAGCGCATCAGCACAGGCCAGCAGCTCAGCCGCGACCGCCCGCGCCTGTTGTGCCGTGAAGAGCAAGTGGCTTTCCAGCATGTTGTCGCTGAGGTTCAACTGAATCGCATCGCCGTGACGGGTTGCACCGATGGTCACTTGGTGCTCTGCATCCACCACCGCCGATGCATGGCGCAGGTAGAAAGAATCGCGACCGCAAGGAATGTTTTTAAAAGCAATGCCGGTCATACCTGGCCCCCTTGTGGGTTGACTTGTTGAATGTCCTGCTGCGGGACATTCAGGCGGCGCAGCGCGGCCAGGGCCTGCACTGCTTTGCGCGTGGCCCCGGCCACGTTGGCATCGCCGGGCTGGCGCAAGTAGTGCAGGGCCATCGCCAGCGCGTTGTGCGCGTCGGCAAAGTGCTGGATGGGGTCGGGGGTGCCTATTGCAGGCAGTGAAGGCGCAGCGCAGCGGCTGGCCAGGTGGATCACCATGGACATGGTTTCATGCTCCTTGTCGAGACTGAAACCACCCGCCACGTTTTCAAGCGCAGAGGGTGGACGGGATGTTGAAAACACGAGACAAGTCGTGCGCCGGGCGTTACCGCTCCAGCCATCCCGCCCGAAACCATGAAACACGGCGTAGCGCCGTATTCGCTGAAATCCAGACGTGACAAAACCTCACTGACGGGGAGGTTGCACCGCTTGTCTAAAGGTGTTTTCAAGCACCGGCCCTTTCGGGTTGCGCGGATTATGGCATGCGCTGCGCCAGCACTGTCAAGCGCTTTTCATCCTGTACGCTGTGCCAGCGGGATCACATCAGCACCACGGCGCAGCTTGTCCAGGTGGTTCGCCCAGTCGCACATCATCACGCGCCGCTCTTTCAGGTACAGGGCGTGGTTGTAGGCTGCGCTCACTTCGTTGCGCTCCTGGTGGGCCAGCTGCAGCTCAATGGCGTGGTGCGCATAACCCTGCTCATGCAGGATGGTGGACGCCATGCCCCGAAACCCGTGGCCCGTCATGCGGCCCTTGTAGCCCATGCGTTCCAGCGCCTTCAAAATGGTGTTGTTGCTCATGGGCTTGTCGTGGTCGCGCTCGCCAGGAAACAGCAGCGCCCGCCCACCCGAGAGGGTATGCAGCACCTTCAACACCTCCACGGCCTGCGGCGACAGGGGCACGATGTGAGGGGTTTTCATCTTCATGCGCTCGGGTGGAATGCGCCACTCTGCGGCCTGCAGGTCAAACTCTGCCCAGCGCGCGGCGATCAGCTCGGTCGTGCGCACGAACGTCAGGGCCATCAACTGCATGGCCAGGCGCGTGTAAGGCCCGCCCTGGTACGCCTCGATCTTGCGCAGCAGCTCCGGCAACTCCTTTTCACCCAGGCGGGCGTAGTTCTCTTTCCTGCGGCTCCTGAGGGTGTCGCTGGGTTTCACATCGGTGGCCGGATTGCGCTCGATCAGGTCGTGCGCCACGGCGTAGCGCATCACCTGGCCCGCCATCTGCAGTACCCGGTGCGCCAGGTCGATTGCGCCACGATCTTGCACAGCCTTAGCCATGCGGGTCAGGTCTTTGGCTGTGATGTTGGCGATGGGCCGCGCACCCAGCACGGGGAAGGCGTCAGCCTCCAGGCGCTTGATGGCATAGGCGGCGTGCCGCTCGCTCTTACCGTCCCGCCAGTGCTCCCACCACACGCGGGCCACAGCCTCGAAGGTGTTGGCCTGGTGGACTGCGCTGGTCATCTTGGCATCGCGCTTGAGCTGGCCAGGGTCATCGCCACCGGCCAGCACCTTGCGTGCCTGGTCACGCGCTTCACGGGCCTGCGCCAATGTCACATCGGGATAGACCCCCAAGGCCAGGCGCTTTTCTTTGCCGCCGTAGCGGTACTTCCAGCGCCAGTATTTCCCGCCTGCTGCAGTCACCTCCAGGTAGAGGGCTTTTTCATCGGCCAGGCGAACGCTGGGGCGTCCTTCGGGGCAAGTGGCCTTCTTGCACGCTGTGTCGGTCAGGGGCATCTTGGGGGCACATTTTTGGGGGCATCGGAAAAGCCCGATTTATGCCCCCAATTGTGCCCCCTGCAGATCGCGGATACATCCGGACGGTATCGGACGCAAATGGACAAAAAAAACCCCGCTGCCCTATGGGGAGCGGGGTTTTAGTGGATGGTAGCGCACCGTAGTGGACCTAATCCTGGCGGAGAGGGTGTCTGCCTGATTGAGATTCAATGATAACTAATGACATCTATAAAATTCCTGCAAGTCTTTGTTTTGTATAGATATTTATCCAAATCAATCTAAAGACATCCAACAGCAGCAATTGCTTGATGGCATACTGGATGGCATACCGGAACGCAACTCCAATGGCCACCATTACCGATACCAAAGCCAGGAACATCAAACCCTCTGACACCGCCATTCCCCATGGAAGCGTGACCGGATTGGCACTACATCCTTCCAACCTGAAGGGCCATGGAAAGTGGGTCCTCCGATACGTAAGCCCCGTGTCGGGCAAACGTCGAAACGCGGGCTTGGGTTCTTACCCGGAGATCAGCATCGCCGAAGTAGGCAAGCGTGCGACCGCCATGCGTATTGCACTAGCGGAGGGCAAGGATCCTCTGGAGGAAAAGGCAAAGCTAGAAGACAAGCCCAAGATTCCCACGTTCAAAGAGGCAGCTTTGAATCTGCACGGTGACCTTCTTCCTGGCTGGAAAAACCCAAAGCATGGCCGCCAATGGATCAACACCTTGGAGGAGTACGTCTTCCCGCGGCTTGGAGGGAAATTTCTTCATGAAATCCAACCTGGCGATGTTGCAGAGGTCCTGAAACCCATCTGGCTCACAAAGGCAGAAACTGCTAGCCGGGTCAAACAGCGCATTCACGCTGTGATTGCTTGGGGTTGGGCTCACGGATACTGTCAATCAAACCCAGTTGACGTTGTTGGACACCTGCTCGCGCAGCAGCCAGGCAAGGCTGTACGAACTCAGCATCATCCAGCTATGCCATGGCGCGAGATTCCGAAGTTTGTGCAGGAACACCTCTGGCAAAGCACTCGACCAGAGGTGACGCGCACAATGCTTGAGTTTGTAATCTTGACGGCCAGTCGCTCAGGGGAAGCACGAGGAATGCGCTGGAGCGAGCTTGATCTGAAGAACAAAGTATGGACGATTCCTGCGGAGCGAATGAAAGCAAAGCTTCCCCATCGCCTTCCCCTCTCCCCACGTGCAATGACGTTAATTGAAAGGCAGAAGGGCCAACATGAGAACCTTGTCTTTCCGTCGATTCGTGATCGGGTTGAGCTCTCGGATATGGCTCTGACTTCACTACTTCGAAAGCTGAAAGCACGGAGCGACACGCCAGGAAGAGTCGCGACGACCCATGGGTTTCGGTCCAGCTTTCGGGATTGGTGCAGCGAGATGGGCTACTCACGAGATCTGGCCGAGCGGTCCTTGGCCCACACCATCAAAGATAAAGTCGAAGCGGCCTACCATCGCACCGATTTGTTGGAACAACGACGAGAGGTTATGAATGCTTGGGCAGCATTCGTATCTGGCAAGCTGTCTTTAGGAATTGCATCAGAAAGCCCGATTTGACAGCGAATTCGCGAGACATTTTGTCAACTTGAAAATTCTCCCAACCAGCTAGATCCGCCTCATTTTTGCCGGGAGTTCGTGGGAGGTTTGCAGTAAGCGCTCACGGAGATTCTGAGAAGCCAACGATTGGCCTGAGGGGATATGCGAAGGCGATACCAAAGTTGTGGGGTCAGGTTTAGGCTGGTTGCTGTCGTTCAAACTGAGCGTTTGAATGTCCGTTAAAGCGGATACCGGACATTGCTAAGTCACCGACCGCCTTGGCGGTGTAATCCCGGGTGAGCAGCTGTTCAGCCGTGACCTCGCCGTGGACCGATCACTTGCGAAACCTGTCCGCTTGACATGGATTTTGCAGGTGAGCATTCCAGTATAGCTATGATTGCGATCAGCTCCCAATAGCCCGTTATCTACTTCATGCGCCGACTGCTCGCAGCCATCCTGTTGCTCTCTTTCTTCTGCCAGGCCTTCGCAACGGCCCGCCAGACGGCTGCGTTCGACCACCAGGGGGAGTTCCAGGCGATGCATGCTGAAGTGCATCTGGATGGCTCCGCGCACCACCATGACGAACACGGTGTGATGCACCAAGACGACTCTCTGGAGTCGATTCAGCACATGCTTGCAGAAGCAGGCCCAGGGACCGCAGCACTTTTCCACTTCCCGCAGCTGTCGCTTCCTCTCGACCGCTCGCCCGCACCGGCCGTGACCGCCGAATCCGTCAGCCCGCCCCCTCATCTGGACGGTTTACGACGACCTCCCCGACTGATTTCCTGATCCACCCTTAGCTCCGCGCTTTCCAAACGAAAGCGGGGTTGTTCATCGGTGCGGTACTACTTTGATCAGGTGCTGATGCGTCCACGATCCTGGTTTGCCGCCCTTGATCGGTCAGGAATCACGTGCGTTTTGTTAATTCCGGGCTTGCGGTGCGTTGTGCCGCAGGCTGTGCTTTGAGCTGCGTCCTCGTTGGCGCTGCGGTTGCGCAGTCCAATACCGCCCCATCGCTTTCAGCCAGGGCATCGCCCGTGGCTCCAACACTGGCACAAGCTGTAGAGGCCGCATGGCAGCGCGCCACGCAGGCAAGAGAAGCCGAAGGTCAGACACAGCGGGCTACTGCCGAACGGGTGGCGATCTCCAGCCTGTGGGCGGCCCCCCCCGCAGTGGAGTTTTCCTACCGGGACGACCGCTGGCAAACGTCGGCAGGACGCAGGGAATCCGAGGCCGGCCTGGCGTGGCCGCTGTGGTTGCCTGGGCAGCGCAATGCACGCGGCGCTGCTGTGGATGCCGACGTAGAGCTGTCACAGGCTGCCGTTCAAGCGGGGCACCTGCATTTCGCGGGACTGGTGCGGGAAGCCGCCTGGGGCATTGCCGCGCAAAAGGCCGAGTCCGACCTGGCGGACGCCCAAGTGCGATCTCTGCACGAGATCTTCGACGACGTACGGCGCCGTGTCAAAGCGGGTAATCTGGCCCACGCGGATGCGCTTGCCGCTCAATCCGAAGCTCTGGCGGCGCAATCTGCACAGTTGGCGGCACGCCAGCGTCTGAGCGCCAGCCAGTCTCAATGGATGACCCTGACGGGCATAGCCATAGCGCCTGACCTCACGTCTGTCCCGGTTTCTGATGGTGCCGCAGTTTCACCGGGCGAGGCGCACTTCGCCGTTGAAACCCACCCTGATGCGCGTGTTGCTGCACTGACGGTTGAGCGCGCTCGCAAGCGGCTGGACGTGGTGGCCGCCACTCGGCGCGACCCTCCAGAGCTCTTGCTGCGGATCCGACAAGACACCCCCGGGCGGGGTGAGTCGGCTCAAAACAGCATCGGCGTCGGCGTGCGCATTCCCCTGGGCACAGCGAGCCGCAACCAACCGCTGCAAGCTGCCGCACTGAGTGAGCTGGATGTAGCGCTGACCACGAAACAGCGAACTGAGGAGCGGCTGGCTGCTGATGCAGCGATGGCGCAGGCTGCGGTGCACACGGCCGAGCAGCAACTGGAGGCGGAGCGCCAGCGCTCGGCACTCCTGCGGGAGCGTGCCATGCTCATTGAACGGTCTTTCAAAGCTGGAGAAACACCGCTACCGGAGTTGTTGCGCGCGCTCGCTGCAGCTACCCAGGCCGACACCAGCTTCGCGCGCCAGCAAGTGGCTCTAGGCCTGGCCCGCGCCCGCCTCCAGCAATCTCTCGGAATCCTTCCATGAATCTCTTGAATCTATTCCCCTCTCGTTCCCGCCTCTCATTGCTGGGAGCAGGCTTCGCCGTGCTGGTGTTTGGCGGAATACCCAGCTATGCCGCGCCAGGAGCGCACGGCCCCAACGGCGAGCACCTGGATGCCCCCGCTCAAGCAGGTGCCAACAGCGGCCCCGTGCCTAGTTTTGAAGCGCGCTCGGAAGCCTTCGAGTTGGTGGGCCGACTGCAGGGCGGAGAGTTGTCCATCCTGATCAACCGCTTTGCCACCAACGAACCCGTGCTCAACGCCACGGTCGAAGTGGAGACGGGCAATCTCAAGGCGCCTGCCAAGTTCCACGCGGACATGGGGGACTACGCGATTGACGATGCAAACATGCTCAAGACCCTGGCGGCGCCCGGTGACCATCCCATGGTGATCACCGTACTGGCGGGTAATGACTCCGACCTTCTGGACGGCACCCTCACGGTCGCGGGCGCCGTGCTAGACGACCATGGCCACTCCCACGACGACGGGCACGCCCATGGGCCCTCCCGAACGGTCTGGCTGGCTCTGGCCTTGGTCGTCTTGGCGGCGGTCGGTTGGTTCTTTGGTCGCACGCCAAAGGCTGCAGGTACGCCCTCCAAAGGAGGTGCGCTGTGAACTCATCGACTCAAAGAACCAAGGCAACCAGCATGTTTCATGTTTTCGGCTTGAGTGTCATCACGTGCATCGCGGCGATGTTCCCACCTGTTGCCGTCGCAGCGCCAGGTGCCCATGGGCCGAACGGTGAGCATCTAGATGCCCCCACGGCGGTCAGCGCATCCGGTTTGATGCGGTTGCCAGACGGCAGTGTCAACGTTCCGATGCTCGCCCAACGGCGCCTGGGTATCCGCACACAGTTGACCCCTGAAACCCAGGCCGCCGCCACCATCGAGTTGTCAGGCCGTGTGGTCGTGGACCCCAATGCGAGTGGTCGTGTCCAGGCGATCCATGGGGGACGGATCGAAGCGGGACCACGCGGTCTGCCGGTCGCCGGCCAGACCGTGCGGCAAGGAGAGGTGCTGGCCTATGTGGCCCATCACGCCGAGCCCTATGCCCAGGCCAACCAGCAGGCCCAGCTGGCCGAGTTGCGCAGTGGCCGGGAACTGGCCGCACAGCGGGTGCAGCGGCTGCAGTCCCTTGAAGGCACGGTGCCGCGCAAGGAGATCGAGGCCGCACGTGCTGAGCTACAGAGCCTCACCGCGCGCGAAAATAGCATTGGCGCGAGCCTTGCTGCACGAGAGGCTTTGCTGGCCCCCGTCTCCGGGGTGCTTGCAAGGGCTGATGCGACCAAAGGCCAGGTGGTTGAGGCCCGCGAAGTGTTGTTCGAGGTGATTGACCCAGCACGCGTGCTGGTGGAGGCCACTACGGCAGATCCTGGCTTGCCCGCACGCACGGGTACAGCCCACTTGCAGGGGGTGCCTGGCGTCAAGTTGCAGCTGATCGGCGCTGCGCGTAGCTTGCGCGATGGCGTGCTGCCAATGACCTTCAGGGCGGTCCCTGAGCAATCGGGCAAGGCTTTGGCGCTGGCGGTCGGACAGCCCGTCACCGTCGTGGCCTCGTTGAACGAGCAGGTCAAAGGCTTTGTCCTGCCTGCGCAGGCCGTCGTGCGCAACAGCGCCAACGAACCGGTGGTCTGGATCAAGTCCGGTGCAGAGCGCTACATTCCCCAACCGGTGCAATATCGGTCTTTGGACGCCGCCACGGTGGTCGTCACGCAGGGCCTGGGCGCTGACAACCGCGTGGTGGTGCAAGGTGCACCGCTGATCGCACAGATCCGCTGAACGGAGCCCACGCAATGTTCAATTGGATCGTAAGGAACAGCCTTCACAACCGCCTGTTCGTCCTGGCGGTCGCGGCGCTGCTGATGGTCTACGGGGCCATCACCGCATGGCGCACGCCAGTCGATGTGTTTCCCGACCTCAACAAACCCCTGGTCACCGTCTTGACGGAAGCAGGAGGCATGGCACCCGAAGAAGTCGAGCAACTGGTGACCTTCCCTCTGGAGACCGCGCTCAACGGCATGCCCGGGGTCACGCGGGTTCGCTCCACGTCCGGTGTGGGACTGTCCATCCTCTATGCCGAGTTCGATTGGGGGACCGATATCTATCGCAACCGCCAGCTCGTGGCGGAACGCCTGGCACTGGTGCGGGAGCAACTCCCCGGAGGCATCACCCCAGTTATGGGACCTGTATCTTCCATCATGGGGGAAGTCATGCTCATCGCACTGCCGTTGGCGGCAGGCGATGGCAAGACTGCCGCAGCTACACCCATGCAGGCCCGCGAGTACGCGGACTTCGTGCTGCGCCCAAGACTTCTGTCGATTCCAGGGGTGTCTCAGGTCATCCCTATCGGCGGCGAAGTACGCCAGTTGCGGGTGGAGCCTGATACCGCGCGCATGGCGCAGTTCGGGGTGACATTGACGCAGATCGAGCAGGCCCTTCGCGGCTATGCAGGGAATGCGGGAGGCGGCTTCATCGACCTCAACAGCCGTGAATTTCTCATCCGCCACATTGGCCGCACCAGCCGTGTCGAAGACCTGCAGGGCGTGGCCGTAGCCTGGAAGGACGGCCGAGCCATCTTGCTGGAACAGGTGGCCAATGTCCGGTTCGCTGCAGCCATGAAGCGCGGCGACGCCGGATACAGCGGCGTGCCAGCCGTTATCGTCAGTGTACAGAAGCAGCCTGCGGCCGATACCGTCAAGCTCACCCACGCCATCGAAGCGGCATTGGGGGATCTCAAGCAGGGGCTGCCCGTGGGCTTGGCTGCTCCGAAAGTGTTGTTTCGCCAGGCTGACTTCATCGAGGCGTCCATCGGTAACGTGACCGAGGCCTTGCGGGACGGCGCCATCATGGTGGCCATCGTGTTGTTTGCCTTCCTGTTGTCCGCGCGAACCACTTTGATCTCGCTCGTGGCGATACCCTTGTCGCTGGCCGTGACAGCCATGGTGTTCCGGCTGCTGGATCAGTCCATCAACGTCATGACCCTGGGAGGCCTGGCGATTGCCATTGGCGAGCTGGTAGACGATGCGGTGGTGGATGTGGAGAACATCCTGCGCAGGCTGAAGCAGAACCGTGCCCAGGGCAATCCACTGTCCATGCTGGAGGTCGTGCGCCGGGCGAGCGTGGAAGTCCGCTCGGGCATCGTCTACGCCACCGCCATCGTGGTGCTGGTGTTTGTGCCGCTCTTTGCGCTGCCGGGCATCGAGGGTCGCCTGTTCACGCCCCTGGGCATCGCCTACATCGTGTCGGTGCTGGCATCGATGCTGGTCTCAATGACGGTTACGCCCGTGCTGTGCCTTTACCTGTTGCCGGGGATGAAACGGTTGGACCATGGTGACAGCACCCTGGTCGCCTGGCTCAAGCGGCGGGATGCGCAAGTGCTCAGCTGGTCGTTTTCTCGCGCCAAGGTGCTGATGGCTGTCGCCGCACTGGCGGTTGCCGCTGCGGCGGCCAGTGTCCCGTTTTTCCCGCGCGCTTTTCTTCCTGCGTTCAATGAGGGCTCGCTGGTACTGGGCATGGTGTTCAACCCAGGCACGGCGCTGGCGGAGGCCAATCGCATGGGGGCGTTGGCCGAGACGCTGATTGCTGAGGTCCCCGAGGTCACCCAGGTGGGGCGCCGGACGGGACGCGCCGAGCTGGATGAACATGCCGAAGGCGTGCATTCGGCCGAGATCGACGTGGACCTGAAGCGGTCCGCCCGGGACCGCGAGGCCGTGATGGCAGACATCCGTGCCCGTTTGGCCGTCCTTCCAGCCCAGGTGGCCATTGGCCAGCCTATCTCCCACCGCCTGGATCACCTCTTGTCAGGGGTGCGGGCGCAGATCGCGCTCAAGATCTTCGGCGATGACACGGACACCTTGCGGGGGCTGGCCGAGCAGATGCGCCAGAGACTCTCGGGCGTTCCAGGGCTGGTGGATCTGACGGTGGAAAAGCAGGTGCTGATCCCCCAGATCACGGTACGGCTGGACCACCGCAAGGCTGCGCAGGTCGGGCTGTCTCCGGGGGAGGCTGTGCGGGTCCTACAGGCCCTGACGGATGGTGCCCATGGTGCGCAGATCGTGGATGGACTTCGCCGCTATGACCTGGTGCTACGCCTGCCCGATGACAAACGCAGCCCGCAGGATCTGGCACGCACACTGATCGACACCCCAGCGGGGCAGATACCGGTGTCTGCCATCGCCACGGTCCAGGAAACCGATGGCCCCAACCAGATTGGCCGAGAAAACGGTCGTCGGCGCATCGTCGTTTATGCCAACACGGACGGCTCCGACATGGGCCGCGTCATTGCCGACATTCGTGCGGTGATGGCAAAGACGCCATTGCCACCGGGGACCTTTCTGAGCCTGGAAGGTCAGTTCCAGGCCCAGGAGCAAGCGATGCAACTGATCGTCGGCTTGTCGCTGGTGTCTTTGGCAATGATCTTTCTCGTTCTGTATGTACGCTACAAGTCGGCTGTGTTGGCCGGGATCATCATGGCCAATATTCCGCTTGCGCTGATCGGCAGCGTGGCTGCGATGTGGCTGGCGGGGGTGAGCCTGTCGGTGGCCTCCATGGTGGGCTTCATCACGCTGGCGGGCATTGCCACGCGCAACGGGATTTTGAAGGTCAGCCACTACATCAACCTGTGCAAGTTCGAGGGAGAGGTCTTTGGCCAACCCATGATCGTGCGCGGCTCGCTGGAGCGGTTGACCCCGGTGTTGATGACGGCGCTGGTGGCAGCCTTTGCGCTGACCCCGCTGCTGTTGGCGGCCGATGCACCTGGTAAGGAAATCCTGCATCCGGTGGCGGTCGTGATTTTTGGTGGACTCGTCAGCTCGACCTTGCTGGACACGCTGCTGACGCCCGTGATGTTCTGGCTTTTCGGCGAAAGTGCCACCCGGCACTTGATTGAGGGCGGCAGCGCTCAAGCTGAAAGCGAACCCATAGGCCAGGAGGCTTTCTGATCCCAGTCCCCAGCTGAACTGTCCCCAAACTCTTGATAGGCCTTGGTGCGCTGCCTTTTGAAGCGCGCCAGTGAAACAAACTCAACTGAAGGAATCCCAAATGATCATGAAAAAGAACTTCTCCCAGCTGATGGCAGCCACCGCAATCGTGATGGCATCCCTGGCGAGTGCGCCTGCGGCAATGGCCCATGGTTCAGCCGAACCCGCTCACGGCGGCGTGGTGCAGACCGCTTCCGATCTGTCGTTCGAGCTGGTCGCCACCGCTGAAGGTGCGGCAATCTACATCGTGGACCACGACGAGGATGCGGACGCATCCAAGTTTGGCGGCAAGGTTACCGTGCTCAACGGTACAGAAAAGGCGGAGGCGCCCCTGAAATCAGCAGGCGGCAACAAGCTGGAGGCCAAGGGCGTGAAGTTGGTCAAGGGCACAAAGGTGGTTGCGCTGATCACGACCAACAGCAAAAAGACCGTCACTGTACGATTCACGGTGAAGTAAGGCCCATGGCGCGCGGCTCTCTGTCCTTGCCTGCACTGCGAGGCGGTCTGCTGGCCTTGCTGGCCGCAGCCTTGTTTGGCATCAGCACCCCGCTGGTTCAACGGCTGGGTGCTGGGCTGGGGGCGTTCACGACGGCTGCGCTGCTGTATGCAGGGGCTGCTGTCGTTGGTGCCTTGTCCCTGCGGACCGCTGCCCACGAGGCAAGGTTGCAAAGATCCGACGCCTGGCGCCTCATCGGCATGGCGGGGTTTGGCGCTGCCCTAGGTCCTGTCGCCCTGTCCTGGGGTCTGCAACACACGAGTGGCGCCAGCGCGTCGCTCATGCTCACGCTGGAAGCGCTGTTCACAGCCACTCTGGCGTGGTGGTTGTATAGCGAGACCATGGACCGCCGTGTGTGGGCAGCCATGCTTCTTTTGCTGGCCGGTGGCATGGCTTTGGTCATGGACCAGGGCCTGCAGGGCGGCACGCAGCTGCTCGGTCTGCTTGCCGTGCTACTGGCGACGGTGGCCTGGGGCGTGGACAACACCCTGTCCCGGGGACTGGCCGAGCGCGATCCCAGCCAGGTCGTAATGGCAAAGGCCTCGCTGGGAGCCGCTGCGACAGCATGTCTTGCCATGGCGTGGGGCGAGCCTTTGCCCACCCTGACGGCAGCTCTAGGGCTCTTTGCCGTGGGGGCCACGGGGTATGGCTTGAGTCTTCGGTTCTACCTTCTAGCGCAGCGGGCTTTTGGGGCGGCGCGGACTGGCTCCGTGTTCGCCTTTGCACCTTTCATCGGTGCGGCTGTAGCGTTCGGCTTCGGTGAACGGTCTGCGGGGTGGCTGATGCTGCTCGGTGGTCTTCTGATGCTTGCGGGGGTGCTGCTGCATTTGGCTGAAAGTCACGGGCATGAACATGCGCATGACCCGCTGGAGCATGAGCATGCCCACCGTCACGACGATGGACACCATACGCACTCCCATGACGTGATGCCCACTGGGAGCCATAGCCATGTGCACTTTCACGAGCCGGTGACTCATGCCCATCCCCACGCGCCCGATGTGCACCATCAGCACAGGCATTGACTCATTGAGCGGTACCGAGACAGCGGCTAAGGAAATTTCATGATGAAAAAATCAATGCTCTTGTCAGCTGCTGCGCTGACATTCCTTGCGATCTCCGGCTGCAGCACACCTGTCTACGAGGACCGGTACGCTTGGTCCGAAGGCTGGAGGGTCGGCAAAGTGACCAAATTAATCCAAGCGGACGAATTCTTGAAGGTGAGCGGCTCTCGCTGCCGGCAAATGGAGCTCGGCCCCACCGACCAGATTGCAGTCATCCGATGGCGGGAAGTCACCCGAACCCGTGGGCACTTCGCCAGAGTTGACGCGGGCTCCGGCATGGCCGTGGGCGATGAGGTTTACTTCAACGCGTGGAAGTGTGACCAACCTCCAATAGTGCCGAAGGCCCCGCGTGGGGCCAAGGCGGGGCAAACGCCGTAGAGACTGACGAGGAGCCTCAACGAGACGGACTCTTTCTGACCGTGCCTGCGTACACCACACTGCCCGCATCGCGATACTGCAATTCCTCCCCCACGCGCACCACGTCAAAGCAGACGGGCGAGACCTTGCTGACCTCGGGCAGCAGCAGGCAGAGTTGGTTGTTCTGCGTGCTCCAGCGTCCGGCGCGTGTGCGGCCGTTTTCTGAACGCTCTAGGCGGCCGTCCAGGAAATAGTCATGCCCCCAATGGCGTCCGTCGGTGACATGGTGCCCGCCCAGCGTGGCGCGGATCTGCGCGGTGGTCAGTTTCGTTTCCGGGGGCGCCGCGCAGGCCAACGGAGCAAGCGTCATGCACAGGAAATGCGCTCACAACGCCTTGGTAAAGCGGCTGAGCCACCGCCTAGCACCCGCCGTCATGCGGCCATACTCGGGGGCCAATTGTGGGTTTCTGCCTAGCAGGACTTACACCAAGCATGGAGCGCGTTGTACATCACCATGCCATGCCCTAGCATCTCAAGGTCATCGCTGAAGGTCTTGCACAGGCCAAGCGACAGCGCCTAGAGGCCCGCAGACTGCGGCGCCAGGTCCAGCCTGGATGTGTCTGCGCCCCGCACGATCACGGTCAGTTGCTGTAGGGCGGGATCGGTGAGTTCGTACTTCTTGAGAAAGGCGTCAAAGCTGCACAGGTCACCGTCGTGGGTCAATTCGACGCCGCGCACGTCGTAGGGGATCGCTCCCGTGTCCTGGGCCACCTGAAGCACCGAGGCTGTAGGCTTATAGAGGAATTCCGGCTCTTTGTCGATGAACCGGGCAATCAGCCAGGGGCAGGCAATGCGGTCGATCTTGGGCCGCTCGCGGGTGACCCATTTCATGCGGCACCTCCTTGCGTTTCCAGAGGCAGGGCAGCGGCTTGCCAGGCCTCGATGCCGCCCACGTGGTAGCGCGCGTTCATGCCGCGTGCCCGCAGCGCCAGGAACGTAGAGCGGCCAATGTCCTTGCCGCGCAAGCAATACAGCCGCACAGGTTTCGTGGCGTCCAGTTCCTGGCTCCACTCCAACACGCGCGACGGATCGCGCGAGGACACTCCGGCAATGACCTGCGGGCTCTGCAGATAGTCCTCCTCAAGTCGCAAGTCAAACGCACCTGCCGCACCGGCCAGCGCAGAGCCTGTGTCGATGCCAAATGCCAACGCATCCGCCTCGACAGCAGCGCCTTAGCGCTTGTAGACCTTGTCCCACTGGATTTCGCCATGTAGGCATCCACATAGGCGCCCGCCTTGGCCCCGAAGTCCAGTTGGTACGCATGCTCGTACATGTCCAGCGCCAGTACGGGCGTTGCGCCGGCCAGGAGGTGCGTGTGGGTCGGCCGCCCAGTGGTTGATGAGGCGGCTCTCGCGGGAGGACCAGGACAGCAAGGCCCATCCCGATCCGCCCCCCATGGCCTTGGCCAGCCCAGTGAACTGGCTGCGCCAAGCGTCCACGGAGCCAAAGTCACTTCGTCAACGAACGCCAGCACACCAGGATGTTTGCCATGCTTCTCGAAGTACGGCGCGGGAATCACGGTGAGCAAGTAGCAGGGCATAAAGGTTGCCAACGCCGCGACGACCGCGCCCCAGAAGCCGCTGATGAGGAAGCCGATAAATCCTGTCGTGATAACCACCGGGCCGGGGGTGATCATGGCCACGGCCACGGCGTCCACGAACTGGCGATCCGTGAGCCATGCGTACTCCTTAACCACGGGAGTGGTACTGCACTTGGCGGAAGGCCATGGTCACGAGCACACACACGAAGTGCTTGAGCATGAGCATGCCCACCGGCACGACGATGGGCACCATTCACATGTGCACGATGTGATGCCAAAGGGCAGCCACAGTCACAAGCACACCCATGAACCTATGACCCACGCCCATCCCCATGCTCCTGACGTGCACCATCAACACGTTCACTGAACCCCCGGTATTTTTTTGTCTGCTCCCCCGAGGTCACTTGACCGTCAGGTCGGCGACCAGGCGAGCCTTGTAAGCCCTTTCCCGAATTGCATCCTCGCCGTCAGTCGCCCATACAAACGTGCTCTTCCATGCCCAAACCGTTCCATCGATCCGAAGAAATCGTAGGTCACCAGCTTTACCATCCACGGTTGCGACTTGACGCTCTCCTTCGAAATCCAAGGTGAACGTATGCGTTCCTGGCTTCAACTTGAAGCGCACCATCGTGTTGGGGAGAGTCTCGGCGGCCATTTCGTTATCCGCGCTGATCTTCACAAACCGCCCGCCATCTCCCCAGTTGCGCCGTACGACGTAGACGGTGAGCGCATTCGGATCGGGAGTAAAGCGCTTCGCCTGAGCGTCGGCATTCAGGCTGGGGGCGGGTACCCGAGTGCACGCGACTACTCTGCCCTTACTGGTCTTGTAGCAGTATGGCGCTTCGGCGGAGGGATCGGCCCCAGTAGAGGTAGCACAACCCGCCAGCAGGCTAGCTGCCAGCACAGAGCTGAGGATCACGGAGAGGCGGCGGGTGCCTGAATATGTAGGTATTTTTGTCATGGATCTGTTTTTTTGCTGTGGAGGTTGTTGCGTATTGCCTGAAGCTTCATCAGCGACCCCGGTACCGTCACCCACGGTCTGCCTCCTTGGATTGCATATGGCGGCACCGCGATTTCGGTGTTTTTCGGTGTTTGAAACGCATTGCCTGTCGATCCCTCAGTCTCTTGGCCAGGCGTCGGCTGTACTTGATTTTTATGTCCATTGGCGGATGGCGTTTGAGCCAGATACGCCGCAGCCTCCAAAACACAAACACGGAGGTCAACAAGCCGATCCAAATCCAGAACAGTTTGGCAAAAGGCGCGACCTGTGCCGCCTGCATTGACATGGATCGCTCCTTTGTGCCTCCAGCAAAGGCATATTGCCGATGGGCTGACCGAACTCGCCGCTATGTAGTCAGTTGCTTTGACGTGAACGGACTGCTGAAAGTGGATCAACACTGGGGCGTCGCGAGGGCGATCCCCCCAGCCAGGCTTCGTATTACTTCAGCGTGAAACGAACAGAGGCAACCGACTTGCCGGCCTTCGAGACAGCGACGACGGCTTTGGTACCGGCGGGGACTTTGAAGCTGCCCGTGGCTTCCAGCTTGCCGTCACCGGCTTGGAGCTGGACATCCTGTTTCTCGCTGCCTGCCAGCAGCGTGACCTTGGCGGTCATTCCCGCCACGGCAACTGGCTTTCCATGATCGCGCATATAGAGCTGCAGCTTGTCGGCGCTGGCGACGAGTTCGTACTCGACCTCCTTGGCTTCGGCGACAGCACCACCGTGCATCGGTTTGATGTCGTGACCATGGTTGTCAGCAGCGAACGCCGTGCCGCAGGCCGACACCGCCACTGCGAGAATGAGTTGGGAGAGTTTCATGACATTTCCTTTGGGGTTGGAGAAAAGGGAAGGTCCCGCGATCAGCGAGCGGGACCGTTTCAACTACACGGGAGCGGACACGTCCGGGGGATGCGAGGGCTCAGCAGACACGTCCTCATCTTCCTCGTCGGGCCGGTGGGCCAGACGGTAAAGAATCGGCAGCACGAGAAGCGTGAGCAGCGTGGACGAAAGAATCCCGCCGATCACTACGGTGGCCAGGGGACGCTGGACTTCAGCGCCGGTGCCCGTCGCAATGGCCATGGGAATGAAGCCCAGCGAGGCCACCAGGGCAGTCATCAGCACGGGGCGCAACCGGGTCAACGCGCCATCCCGGATCGCTTCGTCAAGTCCAACGCCGCCCTGCCTCAAGCTGCGGATATAGGAAATCATCACCAGCCCGTTGAGCACTGCCACCCCAGAGAGCGCGATGAAGCCAACGGCCGCGGAGATGGACATCGGGATATCCCGAAGCCAAAGCGCCAGAATGCCCCCCGTCAAAGCGAACGGGATGCCTGTGAATACCAGCAAACCGTCCTTGGCATTGCCGAACATTGCGAACAGCAGCACGAAAACCAGCAGCAGAGACACAGGCACAACGATCTGCAGGCGCTTCGTGGCCGATTGCAGGTTCTCGAAGGTTCCACCCCAGCTCGTCCAGTAGCCGGTAGGAATCTTGATCTGGGCCAGGCCTTGCTCGGCCTCTGCCACAAAGGAACCCACATCGCGCCCGCGCACGTTGGTGCTTACGACGATGCGCCGCTTGCCGTTTTCGCGGCTCACCTGGTTGGGGCCGGGTGCAAGTTCGAAAGTCGCGACCTCGCCCAAGGGGATGAAGTTCGTCTTGGCCTCCGTGCCACTGGCAGAACGCGGCAGCGGAATAGGGAGCCGTTTCATCCCTTCCAGGTCGTTACGCAGGGTCTCAGGCAAGCGAACCAGGATGTCAAACCGGCGGTCTCCCTCGAACATGGTGCCCGCCTCGCGACCACCGATGGCGGTGGCCACGGTGTCTTGGATGTCGGCGACGTTAAGGCCATAGCGTGCAGCCTTCTGGCGGTCGATGTTCACCGTGAGCATCGGAAGGCCTGTTGTTTGCTCGACCTTCACCTCGGATGACCCCTGGATCTTCTGCAGCATTGCGGAGACCTCTTCGGCGGACTTGTTCAACACGTCCATGTCGTCACCGAAAATCTTTACCGCCACGTCGCTTCGCACACCCGAAATCAGCTCGTTGAAGCGCAACTGAATGGGCTGGGAGAACTCGTAGTTGTTGCCAGGAATTTTGCCCAGGACTTCCTGAATTGCGGCAAGCAACTCGTCTCGGGTCTTGCGCGGCTCAGGCCATTCGTCCACGGGCTTGAGCATGATGTACCCGTCCGAAATGTTCGGCGGCATGGGGTCCGAGGCAATCTCCGCAGTACCGGTTCTGGCGAAAATGCGCTCGATCTCGGGGAATTTCTCTTTCAAGGTCCTTTCAATCTGCTGCTGCATTTGGACTGACTGGGAAAGGCTGGTACCTGGGATGCGCAGCGCCTGGATCGCAAAGTCGCCTTCATTGAGATTGGGTACAAACTCGCTGCCCATACGCGTGGCGATCAACCCGCACAAGATCACCGCAACTGCAGCTGCGGTCAGTACGACCGCCTTGGCGGCCATGACACGGTCGAGCAGTGGACCATACAAGCGCTTGGCATGGCCCAGCAGGAAGTTTTCCTTCTCGCTGACCCGATTGCCGATGAACAGGGCCACCGCTGCGGGGATGAATGTCACCGACAGAACCATGGCGCCCAGCAGTGCCGCGACCACCGTGAATGCCATGGGGTGGAACATCTTCCCTTCAACGCCTGTCAGCGCGAAGATGGGCAGGTACACCACCATGATGATGAGCTGTCCGAACAGCAATGGACGCCTTGACTCCTGGGATGCCAAAAACACCTCATGGAAGCGCTCGGCCCGCGTCAGTGGCCGACCGTGGTGCGCTTGTGCGTGGGCAAGTCGCCGCACGCAGTTCTCCACGATCACGACAGCACCGTCGATGATGATGCCGAAGTCCAGGGCTCCCAGGCTCATCAGGTTGGCACTCACCTTGTAGTGAACCATCCCGGTGAACGTGAAGAGCATCGACAAGGGGATGACCATCGCGGTAATGATTGCGGCCCTAATGTTGCCCAGGAAGAGGAACAGGATCACGATCACCAGAACCGCGCCTTCCAGCAGGTTCTTCCTCACCGTACTGATGGCTTTGTCAACAAGCACGGTACGGTCGTAGACTGTCACCGCGTGTACCCCCTCTGGGAGGCTCTTGTTGACTTCCAACATCTTCTTGTCCACCGCCTGCGAGACAGTCCGACTGTTCTCGCCGATCAGCATGAACACCGTGCCGAGGACCACTTCGCGTCCGTTGTCTGTTGCAGCACCTGTGCGCAGTTCCCGGCCAATGCCAACTTCTGCCACGTCGCGAACGCGCACAGGAACACCGTTGGCGCTGCTGAGGATCACGTTACCGATGTCTTCAAGCGACTTCACCTGACCAGGTGCACGAATCAGATACTGCTCGCCACGCTTTTCGATATAGCCCGCGCCCACATTGCCGTTGTTGCGGTCCAGCGCAGTAACCACATCCTGCAGTGTCACGCCCAGAGAAGCCAGGCGTTCAGGGATGGGCGCGATCTGGTATTCCTTGGCAAAGCCGCCAATGGAATTGATCTCGGTCACGCCAGGAACATTTCGCAGCTGTGGCTTGATGATCCAGTCCTGAATCTCGCGCAGGTCTGTTGCGGTATAGGGTGAGCCATCGGGCTTCTTCGCCCCGTCCTTGGTTTCGACAGTCCAGAGATAGATTTCGCCCAGCCCGGTCGAGATGGGCCCCAGCGCTGGCGTGATGCCGGCAGGCAGCTTGTCGCGCGCCTCCTGGATACGCTCGTTGACGAGCTGCCGAGCAAAATAGATGTCGGTTCCGTCTTTAAAAATGACGGTCACCTGCGACAGACCGTACCGCGAAAGCGACCTGGTCTGCTCCAGGTTTGGCAGGCCAGCCATGACCGTCTCAATGGGGTATGTAACCCGCTGCTCAGTCTCCAAAGGCGAGTAGCCTGCGGCCTGTGTGTTGATCTGAACCTGGACGTTCGTGATGTCAGGGACCGCATCGATAGGCAGCTTTTGGTAGCTGAAGACGCCAAGCGCCGCCATGCCCAGGGCCGCTAGAAGCACCAACCATCGCTGTTCGATCGAGAATCGAATGAGTTTTTCAAACATGTATGCGCTCCGCGATCAGTGCGTGTGTTCGGCAGATCCCTTGCCGAGTTCAGACTTCACGACGAAGCTGCCGGTCGAGGCGTAGGGCATACCGGCTTTGAGACCCGAGAGGACTTCGACCCGCTTGCCATCGCTTCGGCCCAGCTTCACGGGTTGAGCGATAAAGCCTCCATCAACCTTGAGGAAGACCACCGGCTTTTCCCCGACGTTTTGGACGGCGTCGGCCGAGATGGTTACAGGCGCTGCCGTTTCTTCGGACACCACCTCAACATTGACAAACAGGCCGGGGCGCCAAGCGCCCTTGGGGTTGTCAAGAACCACGCGGGCTTTTGCCGTGCGGGTTTGCTCGCCAATGAGCGCTCCTACAAAAGCGACAGTGCCTGTAGCGGAGGCGTCAAAGGCGGTGGCCTTGATCGTGACCTTTTCGCCCACGCGCACCGATGGCAGATCCTTCGCCGGAACGTTGATCTCAGCCCAAACCTGAGAAAGGTCCGAGATGGTGAAAACCGCAGCATCTTCCTTCACGGCTTCGCCGAGACTAAGGTGCTTCTCGATGACAATGCCATCAAAGGGCGCTCGCAACTCGATACGGTTCAGTCCTGCTACCGACGAAGCGGACAGGCCCATCGCGCTCAGTTTCTGATTGGCGTTGGCTACTGCGACCTCTGCTTCGCTCAAGGCCTGCTTGGCCTGCAGGTAGTCCTGCTCGGCAGACACCTTCTGCTCCCACAGCTTTTTTTCTCGCTCGTAGGTGGTCTTTGCCAGCGATAAGCGCTTTTGGGCCGTCTGCAGCTCGCTGCGTTGCTCGGAAGCAGTCGGGCTCGCGATCACCGCCAAAACTTGCCCTTTCTTGACCACTTGGCCCAAGCTGGCATTGACGCTTTCCACGACTCCCGCAAGCCGGGGAACAACGTGAGACGTGCGATCTTCGTTCAAGCGTATCTCCCCGGGAAGGAGCAACGCCGTCTTGATGTTGGCTTTCACAGCAGCGTCCAGGCTGATGGATGCAGCCTTTATCTGGGCATCGGTCAGTTCGATCTTTCCTTCTTCCTTGCTCATCACGAACATGAAAGGCTCTGTGGCAGTCTGCGCAATGATCTCGATGTCGAAAGCATGGGGTTCAGCAACGATCTCTCGGCTGACAAGACTGTCTTTTTCAGCGGCAAACGTCAGTTTCTGCTTTTCATCTGTCGGGCGGGTCACAGTTGCCGTGACCGTTGCAGCATTCAGGGGCAGCGGTTTATCTTTGTCGGACAGCCAGATTCGCAGTCGAGGCTCGCCACCGTCTTCAGACAACAACGCTTCCAAGCTGAAGTCGCCTTCCTTGAACACGGTACCTCCATGTGGGCCCTTGGCTTCGCTCTTTTCGTGGTGTTCACCATCGGCATGCCCCTTGTCATCGTCGTGGCCCTTTTCGCCACCCTTGCCATGGTGCTCGCCGTCGCCGTGCCCCTTGGCCTCGGTGTGGCCGCCGTGACCGTGGCCATCGTCCTCGGTGGCTGCGGCTTTGGGCTTGCCGCCACCTTGCAAGATGAAGGTTCCCGCACCGACCCCTATTGCGAGGACTACTGCAATGGCGATCAGGTGTTTTTTACTGATGGTGGATTTGCTGGAGTTCATGTTCATGGTCATGCTCAGTGTTGCGTTGCGATCAGGCCGGGAACCATGCTGGCCCCGAGCAGGCGGTCGATATCAGCCGCTGCACGGTGTGCTTCGCCAAGGGCTTTGAGGTACTGGGATTTGGCGGTGAAGTAAGTGCGTTGGGCATCGAGCACTTCCAGGAAATTGAACTTACCGTTCTCGAACCCAATGGTGGCGGCGTCATAGGCCGACTTCGCACCGGGCAGAACTTCCTGCTGCAGTGACTGAACCTCTGCGGTGATCGTGGAAAGGCGCTCTCGTGCCTGCGCCACTTCGCTGTGCAGGCGCACGGTGGCTGCTTGCAGCTCATCGCGGGCCTTGTCCTCAAGTTTCAGCGCCTCCAGGAGGTTGCCTTGGTTGCGGTCGAAGACGGGAAGAGGCACAGAGACCCCGAAAAGAAGGACGTTGCGCTGCGTCTCGTTGCTGCGCTGCATGCCGAAGCTGACGGTGACATCGGGGACGCGCTTGCTTTGTTCCAGGGCGGTCAATGCCTTGCGCCGATCCACCTCGATCCGCGCAAGTACCACGCCTGGCGCAGAAGAAATCAGGGGCTGGAGATCGGCGATGCTCGGGACCGAGGGCAGGTTCTCGGCCTTGCCCTCCAGCACGGTGTAAGGCGCATCGATCCGTCCCAACAGCGCGAACAGGCGGGACAGAGCATTGCGTTGTTCGCTCGCGGCCTGGGCGAGTTCGACGCGAACGCCGGCTTCTGCAACCCGGGCCTTGGACTCTTCCACAGGGGATACTTTGCCAGCGGCTACACGCTTTGAGACGGTATCCGTTGAGGATTTGGCCAGCGCTGCGCTGTCTCTGGCCAGTACCAATCGATCCTGCGCAGTCAGAACATCAAAGTAAGCGGCAGCGACATTGGCCCGCACGGTGGCTTGCAGCTCGGCGAGTTGGGCTTGTGCTTGCTCGCGCGTTTTTTCGGCCGCCTTAGTGCGTGCCGCACGCTTTCCACCCAGTTCTACGGGAAGATTGAGTTGCCAGCTTTGCGTACGTGTTTTGGAGCGTGTGTCTTCCAGCGAGTACGCGAGCTCTGGATTGGGGCGCGAGCGTCCTTGAAGAACCTGTCCTTCGGTTGCCTCCCATTGGCGCTTTGCCGCAGCCACCTCCGGATTTCCCTCCAGGGCCAGTTCGATGGCCTTGGCCAGCGACAAAGGCTCAGCTGCGGCCGCTGCAGCAGACTGAGGTGCTCGTTCGCCAACGGCTGGCCCTGGTGGCAGGCCCTGGGAAAAGGCACCGCCCGAGGCGCTCAGCCATATAGCTGCGGCGCCTGCCGCGAGCTTGATCTTTCTACCGCCGCGCCATGCGTGCGGCATCTCTTGAAGGTAAGTACCCTTGAACATCCGATTCTCCAGTGATTTCAAAACACGAGGGAATCGGCGGACTGGCAACCGTGCAGCTGCCTGGCAACTCGTCAGTCACTCCAGCTGCAACACACGCAACTGCTTCGGCCGCGATGGCGGACAAGACTGAAAAAGAAAAGTGAGATGCCCCCGCCGATCAGGCGAGGACGGACCACTGAGGGCGGTCTGGGGGCGTGGGGGTTACAGCCAGCAGGCGCTTGCCTGAAGGAGGCTCCACGCGGCTTTTATGGATGAAGACTGGCTTTGCATCTGACCAGTTCAAGGCCCCGATACCCGCGCCATGACAGACTGAGCAGTCAACATCAAATGCATCGGCTCCCTGGCTGGACTTTTCGGCCTGACCATTCCCGCCCTTGGCTTCATGCTTGTGTTCGTGATGCCCAAGGTGCTGAGACTGCGCGGCTGAGCTCTCATGCATGCAATAGGCAGCCACCGCAGACCAGCTGAACTGGAACGGAAGCAATGCAAGCATAAGAACGGCGATCAATCGGCGCATTTTTGAAGTCTAGCATGCGTCATGAAGGGCGCACTGAGGCTTTGATGGCCGCTGAAGGGCACTGGGTTGGGAAATCAGCGAGCGCCGCCGTTCATGTCCAGAAGCGCCTTCTTTTCAGCTGCCGACATGTTGAGAAACTCCTGTTGAACCTGCTCACGCGTCTTTGTTGAGCCTGTTGCTTTGACTGGCAGCGCACCTCCGCGCGAAAGGATTGCCAGCGTGCCATCCTTGCGCGCTACTTCGACAGCCTGAAGCACATCGCCACGGGACATCGCGCTCTGCATGTGGTCGGGATGTGTGGTCATGCCCACTTCGCCACCAGCCGGATGGTACAGCGACGAGGCAGATGAAAATCCTGGAGCCGCAATTGCGAAGGCGATCAGAGTGAGTGCGAGGGGTTTGCGAGCAGTCATGGTGTTGTCCCTTGATATCAGTTAGCCCTCGGCGATCTGCCGGGACTATGCCTTTCGACACGGAGACACTGTAAAAATCCGCGCGCGACACGGCGCCAACAGCCAGATTACAAATTTGTAAACTACGAACTGACCGCATTCTTCGAGAATGGCAGCATGAAAATTCTGCTCATCGAAGACGAAGTCAAGCTGGCTGAGTACCTGCGCAAGGGCCTGGGAGAGGCCGGCTACGTGGTGGACATTGCGCACAACGGGGTGGATGGCCTGCACATGGCTCTGGAAGGCGTGCACGATCTGCTGGTCTTGGACGCGATGCTCCCAGGGATCGACGGCTTCAGCCTTCTAACGGCCTTTCGCAAGACCAAGCAGACCCCGGTCTTGATGTTGACAGCAAGGGTCAGCGTCGAGGATCGGGTGTTGGGACTCAAGACCGGTGCCGACGACTATCTGGTCAAGCCCTTTGCGTTTTCCGAACTGAGCGCCCGCATCCAGGTGCTGCTGCGGCGGACCCATAGCGCGCGGGATGCCGCAGAGCCCACGCAACTGCGGTTGGGCGACCTGGAATTAGACCTGGTACGGCGCAAAGCGTCCCGGTGTGGCCAGCGCTTGGAGTTGACTGCGAAGGAGTTTCTGCTGCTGACTCTGTTTCTGAGAAGAAAAGGCGAAGTGCTTTCTCGCACTGAGATCGCTGAGCAGGTGTGGGACATGAATTTCGATAGCGATACCAGCGTAGTGGAAGTCGCGATCCGGCGCCTCCGTACCAAGATCGATGTTCCGTTTGGCACTGCGCTGCTCCACACCATTCGCGGCATGGGATACGTGATGGAGGACCGCAACGGATGAAGGAGCTGGCCCAACATCGCTCATTGCGCCAGCGGTTGTCTTGGTGGCTGGCGCTGCAGAGCTTTGCCGGACTCGGGGTGGTCTGTCTGGCGGTGTATCTGGTGACCGAGTTCAATTTTCGTGATCGGCAAGAGGAAACGCTGGCACAAAAAGAAACCGTCATTCGGCACTTGCTGCAGGATGGCAAGGAGCATGGGGATTCGGAAGACCTTGCGCACAAACTCGATGACTTCCTTGTTGGGCACGGAGATCTATCGCTCGAAGTCGCGCAGGCGGACGGGATGGTTATCTACGCCCACGCCCGCAACCAGAGTGCCAAGACGGTATGGCGCCAACGGCAGTTCGAAGTAGCACAGACTGCGGACCAGACTCCCTCAAAGAACTTGCGCGTTCAGCTGTCGCTGGACATTCGAACCGACCACCAGTTGTTGCACCGACTTGCTCTTACCTTGCTGGTCGCAGCCATCGGTGGGGCCATCGTTGTATCGCTGGGCGGATTCTCCCTGGTCAACTTGGGCCTGGCGCCTGTCCGAAGACTGGCCAGCCAGACGCGTGCAGTATCGGCTGACAATCTGCATCAACGTCTCGACAGCGCCGAGCAGCCCCTTGAGCTCGTGCCTCTGATCGACCAGTTCAACGCGCTCCTAGCTCGCATTGAGAAGGCCTACTCCCAGATGGAAGGCTTCAATGCGGACGTGGCGCATGAGTTGTGCACGCCTTTGGCCACGCTCATTGCCAATAATGAACTGGCTTTGCTGCGCCCTGAGCAGGCGGATATTCGCGAGGTGCTGGCGTCCAATTTGGAGGAGCTGCACCGCCTGACGGGCATCGTCAATGACATGCTGTTCCTGTCCCAGGCGGATCGGGGTGTGGGAGCACGTCGGGCCCCCGTTGCGACTCTTGCATCGGTGGCTGCTGACGTACTGGATTACCACGAAGCGGCACTGGCCGAGGCTGGTCTCACCGCTAAGGTGGTCGGCGATGCGCATGGCGCTTTCGACGTGCCGTTGTTGCGTCGGGCCCTGTCGAACTTGCTCGGCAACGCCACCCGATACGCGAACCCTGGCTCAATCGTCCAAGTCAACCTCAGAACTATCGATGAGGGCCGTGTGTTGATCAGTGTCACCAACTACGGCAGCACTATCGATCCCGAGCTACTCCCGCAGCTGTTTGACCGATTTTTCCGTGCAGATCCTGCTCGCAGCCATGGGCAGAGCAACCATGGCCTCGGGCTGGCCATAGTCGCTGCTATTGCACGCATGCATCAGGGCAAGCCAGTCGCATCGTCAGAGAACGGGGTGACAAATGTAGGAATCGAAATCCGTCCTAACTGATGGCGATTTCGACAGACTGGGATCGCTTGTGACGCGGCCACGGAGCGCGGCGCGTCACAAGCGATCCGATTTACGTAGGACGAAGCAGCGATATTTTCATTGCCGCTTGACTTTAAAGTCACTTCAAGGTTTCCAATTGCGCTATGAAATCAGAAACAAGCATACCTCCCACCACTGTTGACACCTGCTGCTCCTCGGGCTGTTCCAGTTCCGCAGCAGTGGTCCCTGCCGCCACAAGCCGCCCGGGCCAGGGCAAGCTGTTCCGAATCGCCACCATGGACTGCAGTGCCGAAGAGTCGGAGATCCGGCGGGCGCTGGAACCTCTGGAGGGAATCCGCTCGTTGGGCTTCCAACTCGGCGCGCGCACGCTGAAGATCGATGCGGAGGATCGCGCCTTGCCCCTGGCGCTCGATGCCATCCGCAAGGCGGGCTTCGATCCACAGCCGGTGGTCGCTGCGGTAGACACCCAGGGTAGCCAGGGCCGGGTGTTTCGCATTGCGACCATGGACTGCAGCGCCGAGGAGGCGGAGATTCGCCGGGCGCTGGAGCCTCTGGATGGGATTCGCTCTCTGGGCTTTCAGCTCGGTGCGCGGACGCTGAAGATCGATGCCGACGAAGGCACCTACCCGCTGGCCCTCGACGCCATCCGCAAAGCGGGCTTCGATCCGCAGCCAGTGGCCGGCGCCAATGGCTCCGAGGGCGGACAGGCGGGCGAACCAGCCGAAGGCGACGACCATGGACATGGTTTTGCAGGCGGCATCTCCCGTTTGGTGGCCGCGCTGGTGTTCGCCACGGGGGCTGAGGTCCTCTCGTTCTTTGCTCCAGACCAGATGGCCTGGAAGGTGGTGGGCATGGCCATCGCCGCGCTGGCTATCTGGCTGGCCGGGATCGACACCTACAAGAAAGGCCTTGCGGCGCTGCTGCGCGGCAAGCTGAACATCAATGCGCTGATGTCGGTGGCCGTCACCGGCGCATTCCTCATTGGTCAGTGGCCAGAAGCCGCGATGGTGATGGCTCTGTACGCGATTGCGGAGCTCATCGAAGCCAAGGCAGTGGACCGGGCCCGAAACGCTATCAAGGGCTTGCTGGAACTGGCGCCCGAAGAGGCTTTGGTACTGGGCACCAACGGAGCATGGACCGCTACACCGGTGGCCTCGGTGGCCATTGGAGCGACCGTGCGCATCAAGCCGGGCGAACGCGTGCCGCTGGACGGTAAGGTGACCAAGGGCAATGGCGCCATCAACCAGGCCCCCGTGACTGGCGAGAGCATCCCCGTGGACAAGGCACCTGGCGACCAGGTGTTCGCCGGCACGATCAACGAGACTGGTGAGCTGGAGTTCGAGGTCACAGCCTTGTCGAGCAACACCACCCTGGCCAGGATCATCCAAGCCGTTGAGCAGGCGCAGGGCACGCGCGCTCCGACGCAGCGCTTTGTGGATCGGTTCGCCTCCATCTACACCCCCGCAGTCTTCGCCATTGCCGTGGCGGTGGCGGTCCTCACTCCTTTCCTGATGGGACTTACCTGGCTGGAGGCGCTCTACAAGGCCCTGGTCCTGCTGGTGATCGCCTGCCCATGCGCTCTGGTCATTTCCACGCCGGTCACGGTGGTCAGCGGATTGGCCGCAGGAGCGCGCCGTGGGATCTTGATCAAGGGCGGAACCTACTTGGAAGATGCCCGGCTTCTGAAGGCGGTGGCGCTGGACAAGACCGGCACCATCACCGAAGGCAAACCCAAGCTGGTGAAGTGGAAGGTGTGGGGTGCCGGTGACGAGGCAGCAGTCCAGCAGATGGCTGCCAGCCTGGCGGCTCGTTCCGACCACCCGGTTTCCAAGGCGATTGTCCAGGGCTTGGATGTAAAGGGTCCAGAAGCAGAAAGCTTCAAGGCCTTGCCTGGGCGCGGCGTCGAAGGCATGGTCAATGGTGTGCGCTTGATGCTGGGCAATCACCGACTGATACATGAGCTAGGACTGTGCGGTCCGGAGCTGGAGGCGGAGCTGGCCACCCATGAAAAACAAGGCCGCACGGTCACCCTCCTGGCGGACGAATCGCGCGTCCTGGCGTTGTTCGCGGTAGCAGACACCATCCGAGAAACATCCAAACAGGCCATCGTCGATCTCAAGGCTTTGGGTGTGACATCCGTGATGCTGACTGGCGACAACACAGCGACGGCAAAAGCCATCGCTGCGCAGGCCGGTATTGATGATGCACGCGGCGATCTGCTTCCTGAAGCCAAGCTCGACGCGATCAAGGAAATGCAAAAGCGCTATGGCACCACTGGCATGACCGGCGATGGGATCAACGATGCGCCGGCACTGGCGCAGGCCGACATTGGCTTTGCCATGGGGGGAGCGGGAACCGACACTGCCATGGAAGCGGCGGATGTGGTCATCATGAACGATGACCTGCAACGCGTCGCAGAGACAGTGCGTCTGTCCAAACGTACCCATGCCGTGCTCTGGCAAAACATCACCCTGGCCTTGGGTATCAAGAGCGTGTTCTTGGTCATGGCGGTGGTAGGCACCGCAACGATGTGGATGGCCGTCTTCGCGGACATGGGAGCGAGCTTGCTGGTGGTGGGTAATGGGCTGCGCCTGCTTCGGGGGACGCGAGTTGATCCAACCTATAAGAAGGTGAGTGCAAAACCAGTGAAACATGCACACTCGCATTAAGCGATTTCGCACTCTATGGTCGGCAGCTACGTCGCTGGAGCAAAGAAGTTGGCAGCCCAATAACTCCTGGGCTAGTCGTTGCAATAAGTACCAAAATGAGAACTGCTGATTCGGGAAGACTTCTTCGCGAGGTTGTTCGCTTGTTCACACAAGCGCAGAGTGTGGTGATTCAATGCAACACCACTACCAACAGCCAATGCAATCTGCTGGCCGAACTGGCACGCTCCGGTCCGCTTGCATTGTCTGAACTCGGCGTCCGATTCAGGCGTGAAAAAAGCTGGGTTTCCCGTTCCGTGGAAGCTTTGGCGGGCCATGGTCTAGTCGTCAAGGTGAACAATGCCGCCGATTCCCGGAAGTGGCTGGTCACGCTCACCGACGAAGGTTTGCAGTCAGTCAATGCTTGGAACGCTGCCCTGGATAACCACGCAGAGCATTTGCTTGCCCACCTGAGTGATGGGGACCGTGTCGCTGTCGAGAAATCTCTTTTCGTTTTATTAAAGGCAATGAAACAAGACTAGTCCACTGGCTACGGCCCGCGCATTGGAGCACTGAGCGAATCAATCAGCGTAGCATTGACTCCAGTGTTCACTAATGTCATCGGTATCGATACTGCTCCGGTACAGTTCCCTTGTGCGAAGAATTCTCGTTATTTGCCTGTTGTTGCTGGGTAGACCTAAAAAAGTGATTTATGTGGTTGAAGGGAGTCTGCGGCTATCATGCGACCACTTCTCAAGTGTCTGCCCATTTCATGCGCCGACTGCTCGCAGTCATCCTGTTGCTCTCCTTTTTCTGCCAGGCCTTCGCAACGGCCCGTCAGGTGGTTGCGTACGACCACGAGGGAGGGTTTCATGTGGAGCACGCTGAGATGCATTTGGAAGGTGCTGCGCACCACCATGACGAAGATGGTGTGATGCACCAGGACAATTCCCAGGAGTCGGTCCAGCACATGCTTGCGGAAGCAGGTCTAGGGACGGCAGCACTTTTCCATTTTCCGGAGCTGTCGCTTCCTGCTGACCGCTCGCCCACACCGGCTGTAAACGCTGAAACCGTCAGCCCGTCCCCCTATCTGGACGGTTTACGACGACCTCCCCGACTGATTTCCTGATCCACCTTTAGCGCCACGCCTTCTTCACGAAAGCGTGGTTGTTCATCGGTGCGGTAGTCCTTTCGATCAGGCGCTGATGCGTCAACGATCCTGGACCACTGCCTTGATCGGTCAGGAATCACGTGAGTTTTGTCATTTCCAGGCTTGCGGTGCGTTGCGCCGCTGGCTGTGCTTTCAGCTGCGCCCTCGTTGGCGCAGCCTTTGCGCAAGCCAACATCCCCCCATCACACTCAGCCACGGTATCAACCGCGAGCCCAGCGCTTGCGCAAGCCGTGGAGGGCGCATGGCAGCGAGCCACACAGGCGAGAGAAGCCGAAGGGCAGACCCAGCGGGCTGCTGCTGAACGGGTGGCTATCTCAAGCCCGTGGGCGGCGCCCCCTGCACTGGAGTTGTCCTACCGTGACGACCGCTGGCAAGCCTCGGCTGGACGGCGGGAATCCGAGGCCGGTCTTGTCTGGCCGTTGTGGTTGCCCGGACAGCGCAATGCACGCGGCGCCGCCGTTGATGCCGACGTAGAACTCTCCCGAGCTGCCGTCCAAGCGGGGCGCCTACATTTCGCGGGCCTGGTGCGAGAAGCTGCCTGGGGCATTGCAGCCTCCAGGACCGAGGCCGACCTGGCTGATGCCCAAGTGCGATCTCTTCAGGAGATACCCAGGCACCCACGGGAGCCACTGCGGCCCAGGAGGCCTATTGAACGCTGCGCCGACCATTTAACTCTCACCCTTTCCCGTAGGCATTAGTGCGCCGCCTGCCCAAGCGCGCCGTATTACGCAATTTCTCATCCAAACGAAACGCAATGACCATCAAGACCAAACTCTCCCATCTGACTGGGGGTGCTTTGATGCTGGCCGCATCTGCACTCTTCGCTCCTACGGCAATGGCCCATGGTTCTGCCGCCCCCATGCACGGTGGGGTTGTGCAGACCGCCGCGGACTTGTCGTTTGAGCTGGTTGCCACTGCCGAAGGCGCGGAGATCTACATCCAGGACCACGGCAAAGATTCGGATGCCTCGCGGTTCGACGGCAAACTGACGGTGCTCAACGGTGCAGAAAAGTCCGAAGTGTCCCTGAAACCAGCTGGCGCAAACAAGCTGGAGGCCAAGGGCGTGAAGTTGGTCAAGGGGACGAAGGTGGTTGCGCTGATCACGACCAACAGCAAAAAGACCGTCACTGTTCGATTCACGGTGAAGTAGGGCCCGTGGCGCGCGGCTCTCTGTCCTTGCCTGCACTGCAAGGAGGTCTGCTGGCCTTGCTGGCCGCAGCTTTGTTTGGCATCAGCACCCCGCTGGTTCAGCGGCTGGGTGCTGGGCTGGGTGCGTTCACGTCGGCTGCGCTGCTGTATGCAGGGGCGGCTGTCGTTGGTGCCTTGTCCCTGCGGACCGCTGCTCACGAGGCAAGGTTGCAAAGATCCGACGCCTGGCGCCTCATCGGCATGGCGGGGTTTGGCGCTGCCCTAGGTCCTGTCGCCCTGTCCTGGGGGCTGCAACACACAAGCGGTGCCAGCGCGTCGCTCATGCTCACGCTGGAAGCGCTGTTCACAGCCACTCTGGCGTGGTGGTTGTATAGCGAGACCATGGACCGCCGTGTGTGGGCTGCCATGCTTCTTTTGCTGGCCGGTGGCATGGCTTTGGTCATGGACCAGGGCCTGCAGGGCGGCACGCAGCTGCTCGGTCTGCTTGCGGTGCTACTGGCGACGGTGGCCTGGGGCGTGGACAACACGCTGTCCCGGGGACTGGCCGAACGCGATCCCGGCCAGGTGGTGATGGCGAAGGCCTCGCTGGGTGCTGCTGCGACAGCATGTCTTGCCATTGCGTGGGGAGAGCCTTTGCCACCCCTGACGGCAGCTCTAGGGCTCTTTGCCGTGGGGGCCACAGGGTATGGCTTGAGTCTTCGGTTCTACCTTCTGGCGCAGCGGGCTTTTGGGGCGGCGCGGACTGGCTCCGTGTTCGCCTTTGCACCTTTCATCGGTGCGGCTGTAGCGTTCGGCTTCGGTGAACGGTCTGCGGGGTGGCTGATGCTGCTCGGTGGTCTTCTGATGCTTGCGGGGGTGCTGCTGCATTTGGCCGAGAGCCACGGGCATGAACATACGCACGAGCCGATGGAGCATGAGCACGCCCACCGTCATGACGATGGACACCATTCGCACGTTCATGACGTGATGCCCACGGGGAGCCACAGCCATGTGCACTTCCATGAGCCGGTCACCCACGCCCATCCCCATGCGCCGGATGTTCACCACCAGCACAGGCATTGACCAGACCAGATGTCCCAAGACTGAGGCAAAGGAGCTTTGACGATGCAAAACTCGATGCTGTCGATTGCTGCTGCGCTGGCTTTGCTGGTGCTTTCAGGCTGTAGCACCCCAGTCTATGAAAACCAATACGCTGTGTCCGAAGGCTGGAGAATCGGCAAGGTCACCAAACTGGTCACCGCAGAAGAATTCTTGCAGACAGGTAGCCCTCGCTGCCAGGGAATGGAGATTCGCCCCAATGACCGCTTTGCATTCATCCAAAGGCAAGTGACCCGAGCGCGCGGGCACTTCGCCAAAGTGGACCCGGGCACTGGTATAGCAGTGGGCGACGAGGTTTACTTCAACGCGTGGAAGTGTGACCAACCTCCAATAGTGCCGAAGGCCCCGCGTGGGGCCAAGGCGGGGCAAACGCCGTAGAGACTGACGAGGAGCCTCAACGAGACGGACTCTTTCTGACCGTGCCTGCGTACACCACACTGCCCGCATCGCGATACTGCAATTCCTCCCCCACGCGCACCACGTCAAAGCAGACGGGCGAGACCTTGCTGACCTCGGGCAGCAGCAGGCAGAGTTGGTTGTTCTGCGTGCTCCAGCGTCCGGCGCGTGTGCGGCCGTTTTCTGAACGCTCTAGGCGGACATCCAGGAAGTAGTCACGCCCCCAATGGCGTCCGTCGGTGACATGGTGCCCGCCCACCGCTTAACGGATCTGCGCCGTGTTTAGCTTCGTTTCAGGGGGCGCTGCGAAGGCCATGGGCGCCAGTATCCCGCCCAGAAAATATACGCACAGCCCCCCGCTAAAGCAGCGGGGGCACCGCGAAAGTGCCCGCCGTCATGCCACCATGCTTGGAGGCCAGTTGTGCGCCTCTGCCTAGCAGTATTCTGGGAGCGTGCTGCGGGATTGTTGATGCTGCTGGGCGGAGTTGTGATGCTGGCGGGAGTGGTGCTGCGTTTGGCGGAAAGCCATGGTCACGAGCACACCCATGAGCCTATGACCCACGCTCACCCCCACGCACCAGATGTGAACCGCCCCGGGTATGAACTGACCCCCAGAAGTTGGACAAACTTCAAGGGGTTTCATGAAGAAGTATCAGACAGAGTTCAAGCTCAAAGTGGTCAAGAGTTTTATGGCTGGGGACGGTGGGGCAAAGCTGCTGGCGCGCCAATGGTCTGTGCCTGAGGAGAAGATCCGCACTTGGGTGAGCCACTACCGCCTGCACGGCATTGACGGGCTGCGCCCCAAGCGCAGCACGTACAGTGCGCAGTTCAAACTGCAAGTGCTGTCCCATCAGGATCGCGAACAGCTCTCCAGCCGCCAGGTCGCGGCGATCTATGACATCCGCAATCCCAACCAAGTAGTGGTCTGGCGACGCAATCTCGATCAAGGCCGCCTGCAAGCTATTGAGAACGAGAAAGAAGAGCGTCCCAAGATGAAGCTGGAAGGCCGCTGCGCAGCGCCGTCGGACAAGGTTGCCGCCGACGCAACGCAAACCCTACGAGAAGAGAACGAACGACTGCGCGCCGAGGTCGCGTACCTAAAAAAATTGCAGGCCTTGATTCGGTCGAAGAGATCAGCTGCGCCGACAAAGCGCGTCTGATTGCCGGGTTGAGGCATCACCATAAATTGGCATACCTGTTGCAGGTCGCAGGCCTGCCACGCAGCACGTTCTACTACCAATGCCAAGCGAGCCAGCGCGCCGACCAGCAATGCGCCTTGGAGGCCAGGATTCGTACTGTCTATGACGAGCATAAAGGACGCTATGGCTACAGACGGATCACGGCCGCGCTATGCAATGCTGTGTTGGAACCGATCAACCACAAGTGCGTGCAGCGTCTGATGCGCAAGATGGGGCTGCGCGCGTTGATTCGGGTGAAGAAGCGATCCCGGCATGTTCTAGGCGTCAGCGATGCGCACGTGCCGAACGTTCTACAGCGCGACTTCCGTGCGACCGCACCAAACCAGAAGTGGGCAACCGATGTCACCGAATTCAATGTGAATGGCCACAAGCTCTACCTGTCAGCTTGCATGGACCTCTACAACGGCGAGATCGTCGCGTACCGCATGGCAAGGCGTCCGGTCTTCGAGATGGTTTCCAGCATGCTCGAGGCAGCGCTGGCACGGACCGCTTGCACGGGGGAACTGATCGTCCACTCGGACCAAGGTTGGCACTACAAGATGCAGCCCTATCGAGCGATGCTTGTGCAACGGGGAGTCAAGCAAAGCATGAGCCGAAAGGGCAACTGCTTTGACAATGCGGCAATTGAGAGCTTCTTCGGCACCCTCAAGGCCGAGTACTTCCGGCTTGCTGCGCCCGACAGCCTTGATACGCTCGAAGCGGGCGTGCATGATTACATTCACTACTACAACCATGAGCGCATCAAGCTCAGATTGAGCGGACTCAGCCCGGTGGGATACCGGCTGAGAAACAGCGACTGATTGGCGGCAAGGTAACCGTCCAACTTCTGGGGGTCAGTTCAAACCCGGGGCGGTTCACGCTGAGGTCAGGTACCGCAGCAAAACGGAGGGGAGGCCTGAAAAGGCATCGGGGTGCCGCCCGGTGGCGCGCAGCATGACCAGTTGGACTGCAGCGCCAAGGCGTGCAGTCCCTCTGAACCGGGGCGGGCGCAGCTCCTGGATGTCTTCAATGCTCAGCCCAAAGCACTCTTCGACTTCCCGCTTAGATAGCGATTTGGGCAGGGTATCGGCGCCAACGAAACGTAGGTAGTAGCTAGACAAGCTGGTCCTCCCATGGCTGGCGCGGTCGCAAGCCTGCTGCAGTCTACGTATTCGCTACTGATAATTCCAGACAATAAAAAGGTGCGGGTTAACCCGTAGCTCTTAACCGGGTTTTCTGCACGGAAAGTGAGATCACCCCTCTTCACGAGCGATACTGGACTTGTCCTAGGGATGGTCTGAATAGCTGCTATTAGAAGCTGCGTTCAACGATTGAGGAGGCACGCCAGACACAGCGAAATGCACGAAACGCTTCTCTTCGAGGCGATTTGCGTCTTGTTCGCTGCCCTCAGGCTACTTTCGGGCGCACCACGCCCATCTCTTTATCAACTGATGCCTGGCCATCCACAGGTTGGACAGCGCAAACAGCGTCACCGCATGGGCGAAATCAGTCCAGACTTGCTCTTCCTTGACGTGCAGCAGGTCGGTGATCTGCTCGACATCTGCCTTGTTGGCGGCCGTGATCGTTCCCGTGTGCACCAGCCCGGAGTCTGCATCGACCGCAATGAGCGCCTTCATGCCGAAGTGCCACTGGTTGCCCTTTTTGGTCTGATGCATCTCGGGGTCGCGCTCGCCGCTTCTGTTCTTGGTCGAGCTGGGCGCGGCAATAATGGTGGCGTCCACGATGCTGCCGCGTCTGAGGAGCAGGCCCTTTTTGGCTAGGTCGCGTTGACGAGCTTCAGAATGTCCTCTGCCAGATAGTTGGCTTCGAGCAGCTGGCAAAGTTCAGGATGGTGGTTTCGTCGGGGATTGAGGATGCCATCATCGCTGAGCGATTTGACTGAAGCTGAAGCCGCAAAAGCGTTTGCTGCTCCAGGCATCGTAAGACATGCGGCATCCTAGATCGCAGCGGGGCCATTCCTTCGGAGGTTTAGAAAATCACACGTAAGCCGGCACGAACCGTAGTTGCGGGGCGCGGACCGCCCGATTGTGCGCGCGGATAGAAGGTACGGGAAACATCGACATATGGCGCGAACTGGCGGTTGAATTCGTAACGCGCCTGAAGCCCGAAATCGGCCTGGTAGAGACCCCTGCGCACGGTTGCATCGACGTTCGAGGCCGACCACTCCACATTAACGTACGGGCGTGCGACGAAACGGTTTGTGAGCAAAAAGTCGTTCTCAAACCGCGTGCGAGCAGACACCTTGCCATCGTCGCGAACGAACAGTTTGAGGTCCACGTCAAAGGCATAGGGCGCGAGACCGCGCACGCCCAAGGTGAGGTAATTGCGCTTACCCGGTCTCGCGTCGTGACGGAGGCCCACTTGTGCGTCCCAAAATGGGGCAATGTAGCGGCCGTAGAGCAGTTGCAGTTCCGCAGCCTCGATTCGACCACCCGCGCGTTCTCCGTCAAATTGGTACCACAGGCGGTTGAAGTCGCCACCGATCCAGCCGTCCACACTGAGTGACTGGCTTGAGCCCGCTTGGCCGCGTATCTTGCCGGTTCCGGCTTCTATCTTGGTGTAGGAATAAATCGATTCGTCTTCCATGGCCTGTGCAGACAGGGCGGACAAGCCCAGCGCTGCGGCGGCGAGCCAGCGCAGGGACGCTAATTGTTTGAGATAGTTGTTCGTCATGGCAAGGTTTAAGCTACTTCAACGAGGCGCATCATGCCGGTCGCTGCGTGGTAAAAAAGATGGCAGTGGAAGGCCCAAGTGCCTTCATCTTCGTAGGTAACATCTAGCTCCACTGTTTGTGCCGGTGGCACGATGATGGTGTGTTTGCGCGGGCCGAATACGCCATTGCCATTGACCAGCTCCATGAATACACCGTGCAAGTGCATCGGGTGCTCCATCATGGTTTCGTTGACCATCTTGATGCGTACCCTCTCCCCAAGCCCTATTTTGAGGGGCTTGGCATTGGAAAGTTTCTTGTCGTTCATCGACCAGAAATAACGCGTCATGTCACCGGTTAACCGTACCAAAAGCTCTCTTTCCGGCGCACGGTTGTCGGCGTTGCGGGTGGCAGCGCGCAGCAGCGCGTATTTCAGTCGGCGCTGGCCGTCCGCATCCACCGGGGCAGTGATCGGGGCTCCTGCCGTCTGGTTCGACATCCCGGGCATACCCGCCATCGAATCCGCCGACATTGCAGCAGACGCGGGCTTACCCGACGATGCCATGCCGGGCATGTCGGCCATGGCGTTGTCGGCAGGCGTGGAAGGCATGGTCATAGACGCGCCTGGCGAAGGGGCCGCCAGTTTACCCATATCCATGCCGGGCATTCCGGCCATGCCTGAAGCATCTGCCGCGCCCGAGGTATTGGCCGAGCCGCTCATGTCCATGCCCGCCATGCCCATGTCGGCCATAGTCCGCACGGGCTTCGGTCCCATGTCCGGCACGGGGGCACTCATGCCAAGTTCCGGTGCTAATGTTCCCAAAGCGTAGCCGATGCGTGCGATAGTGGGCACGAAAATACTGTAGGCCTTGGCTTCCTTCGGTTGCACAATCACGTCGTAGGTTTCGCCGTTGCCGATGCGGAATTCATCGACATCGACAGGGCTCACGTTCTGACCGTCGGCCTGCACCACAGTCATCGGCAGGCCTGGAATTCGGACATCAAACATATTCATCGGCGAGGCGTTGATGAAGCGCAAGCGCACGCGTTCGCCAGGCTTGAAAAGCGCGGTCCAGTTCTCGGCTGGCTTTTTGCCTGCCATCAGGAAAGTCCACTCGTCACCGCCATCGCTGTAGTCGGTCGGGTCCATGCGCATCTTGGCCCATTCCATGCGATCGTTCCAGATGGAATCACGCGCCTTCTTGTCGGGCGCATTGCGCAACTGGGCAAGGAATTGTGGCGTCGTGATTCGCCGGTAGTTGTAGAAACCATCAACCTTCTTCAGGTTCGCTAGAACCTGCTGCGGTGGCGTGTCGTTCCAGTCCGAAAGCATCACAATGTATTCACGGTCGTACTTGAACGGATCGGGCTTGATCGGGTCGATGACGATGGGGGCGAAATAGCCCGCAGCTTCCTGCAGAGCCGCATGGCTGTGATACCAGTACGTCCCCGACTGGCGCAGCTTGAAGCGATAGGTGAAGGTTTCGCCCGGCTGAATGCCCGGAAAGGTAACGCCTGGCACGCCATCCTCGCTGTTGGGTACCAGTAAGCCATGCCAGTGAACGCCGGTGATTTCACGAAGCTGATTGGTCACACGAATAACGACTTCGTCGCCCTCACGGAAACGCAGCACAGGCCCCGGCATGGTGCCGTTGATGGTGATACCCATGGAAGGCTTGCCAGTGATATTGAGCACCGTCTCAGCGATCTTCAAATCATAGGCGCGGTTGACGGGTAACGCGCCAATCTCAACAGCGCGCAGCTGTGCCCATGCGGGTGTCAGCGCTCCAACGGCGCCCAGGCCGAGCAGCGACTGCAGCGATTTGCGTTTCAGTTCATCCATGTTGATCTCATTCTTTTTCGTTCAAAAGTGACTAGGTAAAGGCAGCGCCGCCCGTGGCGGCGTTGCTCTACCCCCGCTTACTGGGCAATTTCCATGCTGGTCACGACTATCGCGCCGTCCGATTTTTCGGCATTGAACCTGACCTTGCTACCAACTTGGACCTTGTCCAACAAGGCTGCGTCCTTGACCTTGAAAACCATAGTCATGCCAGGCATATCGAGATTTTTGATGTCACCATGCTTCAAGGTGATTTTCTGGTTTTCCTTGTCAATCTTGCGAACCTCACCATCTGTCGCGGTAGCCGCTGCCGACTTGTCCATGGCCATGCCAGGCATGTTCATACCCGCCATGCCGCCCTTGTCCTTGGGTGCCATCTTCATGCCCGGCATATCCATGCCCGGCATACTGTCCTTGCTCATTGCGGTTTGGGCATAGACATTGGTTGCGAAAGCCGCTGCCAGTGCGATAGCGCCAAGAACAGCGAAGGAATTTTTGGTTTTCATAATGTGCTCGATTTCAGTAAAGTAGGAAGGTTGGGATTTCTATCGAAATGGCGTCAATCAGGTTGGATAAACCTAAAGAGACGCTGCATGTGAATGCGCTGCCATCAATGCTTGTGGGCTGCTGCGGCACCGGCTTTGGGCGCGGCACCAGCGGCCGCGGCTGTTCCGGCGACGGTCACCAGGCCCTTCATGCCAGCGTCGTAGTGGCCTGGGTACAGGCATGCAAAATTCACATCCCCGGCTTTGGTGAATTGCCAGATGATTTCGCCCTGTTTGCCTGGGGCGAGGGAGATCTTGCTGGGCTCGTCATGCTCCATCTCGGGGAACTTCTTCATGGTCTCGTAGTGCTCCTTGAGCTCGGCCTCAGTGCCCAGGCTGAACTCGTGCTTTACCTGGCCACTGTTCTTGATCACGAACTTGATGGTTTCGCCCTGCTTGACGGAGATCGCTGCCGGCGTGAAGCGCATGGTGTCAGCCATGTCCACGTTGATTGTGCGGGTCACCTTGGCAGCCTTACCGGGTTGACCAATGGCTGACTCCTCGCTTGCGTGGCCGTGACCACCGCTATGAGTACCACCTGCAAAGCTGTTGAAGGACAGAGCCACCAGGGCGGAGGCTGCGATCAGGGTGAGAGTGCGTTTCATAGTTGCCTTGGGTTCTGGATGTGATGTGGAACGTAGCGATCAGTGGCCGCTGTGCGAAGACGGCTTTTTGACCTTGACGACGGTGTCTGAGCTGGATTTCTCTTTGCGAGGCATGGACTGCCCACCCTCGGCCTTGAAGCGGGCCGGTTCAGCCATCGGCCCGGTGTACTCGTACGCCACCGTGCCCTCTGGGTTCTTGTACCAACCCGGATTTTTGTAGTCGCCCGGCTTCTGGTCGCGGCGTACTTTGACGACGCTGAACATCCCGCCCATTTCGACCGACCCGAACGGGCCTTCCCCCGTCATCATGGGAATGGTGTTGTCCGGGATGGGCATCTCCATCTCGGTCATGTCTGCCATGCCCCGTTCGCCCATGACCATGTAGTCGGGGATCAGGTTGTTGATCTTCTTGGCGACGCCGCGATGGTCCACTCCAATCATGGTGGGAATGTCGTGACCCATTGCATTCATGGTGTGGTGGCTCTTGTGGCAGTGGAACGCCCAGTCGCCTTCTTCGTCCGCGAGGAACTCGATCTGGCGCATCTGGCCCACTGCCACGTCGGTGGTCACTTCATAGAGACGCGTGCTCTTTGGTGTGGGACCGCCATCCGTGCCGGTGACCAAAAACTCATGACCGTGCAAATGCATGGGGTGGTTGGTCATGGTGAGGTTGCCGATGCGAATGCGCACCTTGTCGTTGAGCCGGACGTTCAAGGAATCGATGCCAGGAAAGATGCGGCTGTTCCAAGTCCATAAATTGAAATTCAGCATTTCCGCGACCTTCGGCGTAGCGGCCCCGGGCTCAATGTCGTAGGCACTGAGCAGGAAGCAAAAGTCTCGATTCACTTCATCAATCAGCGGATGCTTGGTCTTTGGATGCGTGATCCAAAAGCCCATCATGCCCATGGCCATCTGGGTCATCTCATCGGCGTGCGGGTGGTACATGAAGGTACCTGGACGGCGCGCCACGAATTCGTAGACGAAGGTCTTGCCCGACTGGATTGCGGGCTGGTTCAATCCCGCCACACCGTCCATGCCATTGGGCAAACGCTGTCCATGCCAGTGGATGCTGGTGTGCTCGGGCAGCTTGTTGGTCACAAAAATGCGAACGCGGTCGCCTTCCACCACTTCAATGGTGGGACCAGGACTCTGGCCGTTGTATCCCCACAGGTGGGCCTTGAAGCCAGGGGCCATTTCGCGCACAACGGGTTCTGCCACCAGGTGGAACTCCTTGACCCCCTGGTTCATGCGCCAGGGCAGCGTCCAGCCGTTGAGCGTGACCACCGGGTTGTAGGGGCGCCCGGAGTTGGGCACCAGCGGCGCCATGGTGTCTGCGCTTGTCTGGTACACGGGTTCTGGCAGTGCGGCCATTGCCACGCGGCTCACACTCGCTGCGGCCACGGCCCCTCCGGCAATGCCAGCAAACCGGAAAAAATCTCTTCTTGAATTCATGTTGGTTTCCTTGAGGGGATCAGTGGCCTGCACCGGCTTCGGCAGCGGCTGCGCCACCGCCCGAGACGCCAGCGCTGGTGGGCTTGCCGATGAGAGAGGCCTGAAGGGCGGCGTCCGCCAGCCAGAACTGCTGTTCGGCGTTCAGGGCCGCCATCACCGAGTTCACCTGGTCGCGGGAGTCGGCAAGCAACTCGAAAACGCTGATCAGCATCCCGTTGTAGCGAAGCTGGTTTTCTTCGGAGATGGTTTTTCGCAGGGGAATCACCTCGTCGCGGTGGTGACGCGCGATGTCATATGCAGTGCGGTACGCGGAGTAGCTCTCCCTAAGGTTCGAACCCGCCGCGCGTGCGGTTGCTTCCAGGCGGTTGGCCGCAGCCAGGGTCTGCGCATTCATGGCGTCGCGCCGCATTCCACCCCAATCGAAGATGGGTAACTGCAAGCTGATCTCGAAGCCGCGCCGCGTGGAGTGGGTGTTCTCGGCGGCATCAAAGACTGAGTCGCGCCGCACGCCCAACTCGATGTCCGTGAAGGTCGTGATCGTGTTCCAGCCTTGCGCGCGTGCGGCTGCGTCGTAGTCAGCCTTCGCGATCTGCAGATCCAGCCGCCCCTTAGACGCTTGGCGGCCAGCGTCCGATGGGGACAGCGGCTCCTTGGGCAGTGTGGGAAGGCGTTCAGGCAACTTGAGCTGTTGGGCTTGGCTATCGTCCAGGCCTAGCAGCCGCACCAGCTCCTCACGGGCTGCCGTGACCTGGTGCTGCGCACTGGCCAGCTGGGTCGCAGTGTCGGCGTAGAACGCTTGCTGGCGCACACGATCGAGCTTGTTGAAATTGCCCACTGCCTGCATGCGCTTGGCCAACTCAGCGCTGGCTTGAGCACTTGCGACGACCTGTTGGGTGTATGCCAGTGTCTGTTGCGCGGCGACAGCCCGGACCCAGGCCTGACGTACCTGCGTGACTTGGTCCACTACGTCGCTGCTCAGGCGCAACTGGGTCTGCTTGATGCGCTGCTCGGCGATGCCTTTGCGTGTCGGCAAGGTCAGCAGGTCAAGCAGGCCGAAGGACAGGATGCGGCCGATCTCCGTCTCGCTGCCCAGGCGAACGCGCTCCAGGCTCAGAATGGGGTTGGCGATGCGGCCGGACTGGGCTGCCGTGGAAGCGTCCGCCCAGTTTTGAGCCACGATGGCCTGCAGGGATGGGCTATTGACGAGTGCGAGTTGAACGGCATCCTTCTGACTGAGCGGCTTGGCCAGCAGATCCGAAGCGCGCTGGCGCAAGGCGTCCCGCTCGCTCTGGTCCCGGGCCAAGGTAAGCTGGCCGTCCGTGAAACCGCTTGCGGCTGTATTGGCGCTGGTGAGGTTCTGCTCCAGATTCACGCTGGCGCAACCAGACAAGACCGCCACTGCGGCCACGGCGATCACGAGTTTGGCGCGGGGCGTGTGCAAGGGGCGGTTCATTGTTTGCCCCCGTGGTGTGCGTCATGGCCCTGCGCGGGTTGGTCCTGGCCGGTTGTGGGTGCCGTCTGGCGAATTTCCTTGGCATAGGTGCGCCAGCCTCCGATCTCGCCCACCTTGTCATTGGCCGCTTTCCAGGGCTGGACGGATTGCTCTTTGTAGGCTTCGTAGCCCGAGAGGGCTGATCGGTACGAAAGCTGATAGTCCACCTTGGCGGATTCGCCCTCTGGCATCTGAGCCAGAGCCAGGGACGGCGCTATTAGCGCGGCGGCCAGCCAGGGGGTTGATATAGGTCGTGAAAGCCAGGAAATTTTCATAGGTTCACCATGCGTTCTTGATGCAACGCATTGTGTGATCCCAAGGCTTCCGCCGACATAACGGCTTAATTACATCTTTGTCATCTGAAAGAAAGCCCGCGATCTGCAGGCACACTTGCCGTCATTCGCAGACAGGGAGATCCCGTGAAGATATTGATCGTCGAGGATGAAATCAAAACCGGCGAATACCTGCGCCAAGGCTTGCGTGAGGCAGGGTTCAACGCCGATCTGGTTCACAACGGAGTCGATGGCCTGCATCTGGCCCAGGAAGGTGACTACGACCTGGTGATCCTGGATGTGATGCTTCCTGGGATGGATGGCTGGCAGGTGCTCACCAATCTGCGTCGCCGGGGCCTGGAGATGCCCGTACTGTTTCTCACGGCCAAGGATCAGGTGCAAGACCGGATCAAAGGGTTGGAACTGGGGGCGGACGACTACCTGGTCAAACCGTTTTCCTTTGCCGAGCTATTGGCGCGAGCGCGCACCATCCTCAGGCGTGGTCGCAATGGCACCGAGGTGACGGTCCTCCAGGTGGCCGATCTAGAACTAGACCTCTTGCGGCGGCGAGTCAGCAGATCTGGCAAACGCATCGACCTCACGGCCAAGGAGTTCGGACTCCTGGAGCTGCTGATGCGCCGCCAAGGGGAAGTTCTGCCGCGCTCTCTGATCGCGTCGCAGGTGTGGGATATGAATTTCGACAGCGATTCCAACGTGATTGAGGTGGCGATGCGCAGGCTTCGGGCCAAGATTGACGATGCCTATGACGCCAAGCTGATTCAGACGGTGCGAGGCATGGGTTATGTGCTTGAGGCACCCCAGGAGAATGTGTGATAGCTCGGTACTCGCTCACGACACGACTGACAGTCTTTTTTACGCTGGCTTCCGGGCTCGTGCTTGTTGGCCTGGGGACACTTGTTGCCATTTCCATTGACCGGCATTTTGTGGAACTCGACCGCGATGCTCTGCGCGACAAAATTCACCTCACACGTGAGGTGATAGGAAAATCCACGTCACCGCAGGACCTCAAAATTCGGCTGGACGACGTTTTGCACAGCCACGAGGGCCTTTTTGTCAGCGTTTTCCGTGACAAGGACCCGCTTTACGCGACCACGGGTTTCCAGTTTCCACAGGACCTCATCGCCCAAACCCAGAAAGCCCGCTTGGGGGTCGCATCCTGGCAGACCAATGACCGCGAGTACCGAGGGATGTCCGAATCCGTATCGATGCCGGGCGCCTCTCAAGCACCGCTCCAGATTTGGGTCGCGTTGGACATCGCACACCACAAGCATTTCATGCAAGGCCTGATTCGGGTGCTCGTGGGTTACGTGGCATTGGCAACGCTGGTGGCTGGGATCCTGGGCTGGTGGGCTGCAAAGAATGGCTTGGCGCCCCTTCGGACAATGCGGTCTCGCGCGATGGCGATCACGGCGCAGCGGCTGGACGATCGGATGCCAACTCAGGAGTTTCCGGTGGAGATGGCAGACTTGGCTACAACCCTCAACGAGATGCTCCGGCGCTTGAAAGAGGAGTTTGATCGCTTGTCCGAGTTTTCTTCGGATCTGGCCCACGAGTTGCGTACGCCGATCAACAACCTGATGACGCAGACACAGGTCACCCTCAGCCAGGCACGCTCCCCGCACGAGTACCGTAACATCCTCGCGTCCAACGCGGAGGAGTACCAGCGACTGGCGCGCATGGTTGCGGACATGTTGTTCCTGGCGAAGGCCGATCACGGACTCATCCTTCCCAGCACCGAGAAAATCGCGGTTCACGATGAAACGCGAGCCCTGTATGACTTCTATGAGGCGCTGGCCGAAGAAAAGCAGGTGCGGCTGGAGCTCGTTGGGCAGGCAGAGGTTTGGGGTGATCGATTGATGCTCCGTCGAGCCCTGAGCAATCTTTTGTCCAATGCGATTCGCTACACGCCCGCTGGTGAGCGCGTGGTCATCGACGTTATGGGCAATGCCCACGGAACTACGGTAAACGTCCTGAACGCCGGCCCTCCCATCGACGAGCAAATGATCCCCCGCCTCTTTGACCGGTTTTTCCGGGCCGACAAATCGCGAAAGCAACTGGACTCAGATGGAGCGGGCCTTGGCCTTTCTATCACCCAGGCCATCGTTCACGCGCACGGCGGCAGCATGTCAGTGAGTTCGGTCGATGGCATGACCTGCTTTTCGATGTATTTCCCCAGTGCTCAGAACATTGGCAAGCGCCTCACAACAGATGCATGACCCCCTGGCCACCCTCATTGACTGCTGGAAGGCAGATCCCAGCAGCACCTACAACACCTGGTTCTTGTGGGATCAGCGGATCAAAAACTTCCGCTCTATTCGCCGAGGCATTGCGCAAGTGGTGGAGGACATCCGGGCGGGAACGTTTGGCAACGCCTACCGAGGATCCTCGTTAGAGACAATCGTTGGCTCCGTGGCGGAGCAGCGCCAGATCTTCAAGGGTGCGGACCACGCGTTCCTCTGGAAACCCAAGCTGCGCATTCCGGACATCTACGAGAACGCAAGCAATCAGCGCGCCTTTGCAGACCTTCTTCACACCTGCGATCACTGCGATTGCGCAGAAGACGTCGTTGCCGCCATACAGCGCATCGATGCAATCGGCATCAAAGGCTTGGGCCCAGCAGTCGCCAACTTGCTGTATTTCATCCACCCAACGCTGCTCTCTCCCTTTAACACTGCCATTGTCAATGGTTTCAACGCAGTGACTGGCGGGCGCGTGAAGCTCGGACGTTGGGACCACTATCTCTCTATGCGGGAGGGCTTGCTGCGCTTGAACGCGCAGTACCGGCTGAAACTATCGAATGATCTCGGTGCGATTGCGGGACTCATGTTTGACATTGGCAGTGGCCGATATGCAGCGCCGCCACAAGCAATGGATGCGGCGACGGCGACACTCTGGCAAGAAGACCTTGAACGTGTGCGGCTGGAATCCACCGCATCGCAACGGGAGATGTCCCAGGCGACCGAAAGCGATGCGACCCACACGGGTATTCAGGCTTCATTGCGCGATCTGGGCAAGTCTCTCGGGTTTGATGTCTGGATAGCGTCCAACGACCGGGGTCGCTCCTACGGCAGCGGCCTTTTGGGAGACGGATGTCTGGCGCAGTTGCCTGCCAGCGTGGACAGGGGACTGGAGTCGATTCGACTCATTGATGTCGTATGGATTGATACTCAGACATCGCAGGTCGCGGCCGCATTTGAAGTCGAGCACACCACGTCCATCTATTCGGGGATCGTGCGAATGCTCGACCTGGCCTTGGGCACGTCGGTTGCAGTCAACTGTGCATTGTTTCTTGTGGCTCCAGACAATCGCAGAGACAAGGTCGCTGAGCAACTTCAAAGGCCTGCCTTCTCCAGGGTGTCGGAGCTGGGAATCCGGTACTTGCCTTACAGCCAGCTGGAGCAGAACCATGCCTCCATGAGCCGCTTTGGGTCCAGCATCAAGCCGTTGCTGGAGATTTCGCAGCAGCTGTGAGACCCGGTTTTTTTGCATGGTGCGGTTCGCCTGGGTTTCGCTCCTTGAGCCTCGGGTTCGATTCTCGGCGATGTCGGCAAGATGAATTTCCTGTTATCCCGAACGGAGGGACTAGCGGCTGAAACCCTGCGCCCAAAAACGATCCAGGTCTGGCGCCAGTAACTACTATGGACCATCACCTTGGTAGAGATCTCCAAGGCGGCACTTCGCAAATTCTTCGTCCAACCATGAGGTCCTCGACATGAACGTCACTACCAAGCCATTGGATGGTCTGTCGCCAGTCGGTTTGTTGGGAAACTCTGTGTCCACAGCACCGAGCATCCAAGGGGGCGGTTTTCTAGACGCCATGAAGCAGGCGCTGACAATCACAAGCCAATTGCAAGGTGAATCGGGTCGGCTGAGTCGAGAGGTCACACTGGGCAACCCCACGGTCAGCTTGGAAGGGACCATGCTCGCTGGAGTCAAGTCGAATATTGCGTTCCAGGCGACCTTGCAAAGCCGCAATCGAATTGTCCAGGCCTACACCGATGTGATGAACATGCAGGTCTGATCTTGAGCGAGTTGTAAGACAACGGTCGTGCGCACCTGCTGTCGGGGCCGTGGGCACGCTTTGCATTCAAGCTGGAGGTGGCCCTTTTGAAAAAGGCTCCTCCAGCTAAGCCGCTGACCCCCTGGGAAAACTCACTGCAACCGTGGCGCCTTGGAGGATTCGTCCGAGGTGGTGGCCATGGCCGCATGCTGCGCTGCGTGATAGCGGTCCGGATAGATTTCGTTGAGCTTGCGGCCGTCTTCGCCCACAGCGACGACTTCGCCTTCGCGGATGGCACGTGCCAGCTCGCTCTTGACTTGGTCACGTGTCTTCAGCGATTTGCCTGTCACGATGGGATAGCGGCCTGACATCAGTTCATTGCGTTTGACGCCGAATTCACCGGCGACCATGATGTCGCCTGTACGGATAGCCTGCTCCAGCTCGTCCCGCACTTGCTCCCGGGATTTGCCGACCTGAGTCGAAGTAGCCACAGGATAGGCGCCAGGATTGATCTGCTTGAGCGTAAGACCCGATTCGCCAGAGGCGAGCATGTCGCCGCTCTGCTGAGCCTGCGCCAATTCAGCACGGACTTGCTCGCGCGTCTTACTGACCACTTGGTCCGAAGCAAATGCAGGGGCGGCGATGAGGGAAAGGACGATGAGGGTGGACTTCAGTTTCATGATGGGATTTCCTTTTTGGGTAAATGGCAATGGTTCAGGTGCAACCGCAGGCCGGTTTGGGAGGGCACGCGGTTGCCGGTGATCGTTGAGAGGGTTCAGGGCAGTTGGCGGGCATCGACCCAGCCAGCTTCGCCGCCCATATCCCGCACACCGTCACGACCGACGGGGTTGCGCTTGGCTGACTGCAACTCATCGAGGACTTGCTGGCGGGTCTTGGTCAGCTTGGGGCCCGGGACAAGTGGATAGGTACCGGGATAGCCACGGCTGATCCAGTACAGCGTGCCGTCCTTCTGAGCGGCCAGCACGGTGCTTTCAACCGCTTGGCGGCTCACCGCATTGCCCAGATGGTCGGCGGCCAGGCTCACGCCTTCCTCCTGGCTGGGGCTTGCGTGGTAAACGGAAGTGGCGAAGGACGCAGTAGTGGACCCGGCAAGGCTGGCGACGAGGATTGCGGTACGAACTTTCATGATGGTCTCCTGTGGCGCCGGATGCCCGATATGGTTCATCCAGGTGGCGATTTCTGCGCCATGTACAGAAGTCTAGAAGCCGCACCCCTACGAAGCGGTGACCTTCCGATTACGATTTTGAAAGCCACAGGCCGCATGGGGGTTGCTGGCATGCTCTGAAGAGCGCATGAGCGAAGGATGGACCTTCGCTCGAAGGCGATTTCCTAAGGGCCTGCACTCTTCTTGACATTCACACAGGGACAAGGCCCAAGCTGCCAGTTTAGGCAAAAGCGACGCATGGAGGTGATGCTATGACCTACAAGATTGCTGATACCCGTCGACAGCTCAGCTACGCACTTTTGCGCGTTTTTGAGCAAGCGCGCGGGCAGCGGGAACTCGCTGTAGCCGATCTCGTGCTGTGTGCGCTTGAAGAACTTGCACGCAAAGACACCAACTGCCAGGGAACGCTTGATCGGGCGTACTTGCAATCGGTGGCTGTTGGCACGATTGTCGATGTCCCTACATCTTCATCAAGATGATTTTGCCGTACGCTTATGTTGCATTGATCACGCTCTTCATCGATGAACGTAGTGCGCTGCGCGGTCGTTGCCTCAGCAACTCAACTGTACGAGCAAACGACCGGCATACAGATATGAATAGCAACTGGCCGTTGCGGCGACCCTCGCGCGAATGTGATGCGTAAATTACAGCCCTGAAATCTCCTCGTAATCTAGGGCGCATAACGACGGCAAATAGCTCGAAAGCCGCGTCAATTGGCGGTGCCAGCCTACAGCGCCGATTACCCCAGACTGCAAAAGATGGACGCTCCTCGCAGGCAACTGCGCAGGTTCTCGCTCATCTTTCGAGCTACTTATCAGGAGATTTTGATGAACCACACCCCGAACCAATATGTGTCTTGCATCGAGGCTTGCCAGTCGTGCGCCACGGCCTGCCATCAGTGCTTCGCAGCTTGTTTGAAAGAAGACGACGTGAAGATGATGGCACGCTGCATTGCCCTGGACGTCGACTGCGCAGCAGCGTGTAGCTTTGCGGCCGACGCCATGGCGCGCAATAGCGAGCATGCAGCTGCGATTTGCGCGCTGTGCGCTCAGATCTGCAAGGCCTGCGCCGATGAATGCGCCAGGCATGAGGCAGACCACTGCAAGGCCTGTGCGCAGGCTTGTCTCAAGTGCGCCCAAGAGTGCGACGCCATGGCGCGTGCGGCTTAATCCCGTTGCTTAACTCCTGGAGAGCATCTATGAAAACATTCCCAGCTTCTCACTCGCTGTCCGCCGCCGCTGTCATAGCTTGTGGCTTGTTGTCGCCTCTGGCACTGCATGCCCAGACCGCTCCCCACTCGGGCATGAAGGGCGCCGGTATGGATCAATCGATGCCTCACGGCAAGATGGACATGAAGGCAATGATGAAAGAGAACAACGACAAGATGGCATCCGTGCCAATGTCGGGCAACCCAGATGTGGATTTTGCCCAGATGATGCGGGTCCACCACCAGGGTGCGATTGACATGGCCCAGGCCCAGTTGCGGGATGGCAAGGACCCGAAAATGCTCAAGATGGCCAAGGACATCGTTGCCGCTCAGAAAAAGGAAATCGCTGAACTGGATGCATTTTTGGCCCGCAGTGGCAAGACACCTGCCGCTCCTACCAAATAGTCCTGAGTCCGATGTCGCTGCCCTGGCTCTTGGATCGTCAAAATCCAGGGCAGTGCCGTTTGGGAAGGGATCGGATGCCTGTTGCAGTCCAGGCCCTTGATTGAGGTCAAAGGTGGCAAAGGTTCTTGCTTGACACTCCCACCGTGTTAAGGCAACGCTGATTAAGGTCCACCATTGAGAGGGGTCAAACGTTATCCGCAGATGAAGCAGCAGACCTTGGCAATGGCCGCAGATCAAGACAACGGATTCGAGCATTCGCGCAAACCCACCCGACGCGAAGAGTTCTTGCGGACCATGGAGACAATAGTGCCATGGGCCGCTCTGTGCCAGGTGATAGAGCCGCACTACCCCAAAGCAGGCAACGGCCGCCCGCCCATTGGCCTTGAGCGCATGCTGCGCATCCATTTTCTTCAGCACTGGTTCAACCTGGCCGATCTGGCGTGCGAGGAGGCTCTGTATGACAGTGCCAGTCTGCGCCGCTTTGTGGGGATTGACCTGGGCCGCGAACGCGTGCCCGACGCCACCACGCTGCTGAAGTTTCGCAAACTGCTCAATGAGCAAAAACTGGGTGAAGCCCTGTTTGCCAAGGTAGGCCAGCAATTGCAGGAGCGCGGCTTCAAGGTCAACACCGGCACCATCGTGGATGCCACCATCATCGCCGCGCCCAGTTCTACCAAGAACGCCGACAAGGCGCGCGATCCCGATATGCACCAGACCCGCAAAGGCCAGCAGTGGTATTTCGGCATGAAGCTGCACATTGGCGTGGACAGCCAAAGCGGGCTGGCGCACAGCGCCGTGGTGACGGCGGCCAACGTGCATGACAAACACCCGCTGCCCGATCTGCTGCATGGCAACGAGCAGCGCGTGTACGGCGACTCGGCCTACGCCAGCCAGAAGGCTCTGATCCGGGGCAAGGCGCCCCAAGCCAAAGACTTCACCAACCAGCGCACCCGCCGTGCAGGCGAGGTGGACGAAGTTCAGCGGGCCAAGAACCGCAACAAGTCACGCATCCGCGCTCGGGTAGAGCATGTGTTCGGGGTGGTCAAGCGCCTGTGGGGATTCACCAAGGTGCGCTACCGCGGGCTGCAGAAGAACGCCACACGCGCATTCACGGCCTTGGCGCTGGCCAACATTTTCCTTGCCCGAGGGCGACAGCAGGGACAGGTGCGCCCGTAAGGGTGGAAATCGGGCCTCAAGGCCCTGCGAACGGCCCAAATGGGCGGCGCAAGAGGCCACAAAATCCAAAAAATGGCGTCTTCCGCGTTCGCGCGGGAAATTTCGAGGGCTTGTTCAGCGTAGCCCTAAGTCGGCCGTGAGATTGCTGAAAATTCATTCGGCATTTTTGTGCAGCGAACAGTCCGCACGACCATTACCAACGAAGTGCGACAGGCCTCGTTCGCTTTCCTTGGGTCTCGTCTGTTCCTCACAGCGCGCAATCATTCGGACGTATTCAAAGGCCCCATGAGCGCAGCAATGATAGGGCAAGGAAGCGCCTCTCCCGTGTCTTCGCACCTCTCCAGCATGTCTCTCAGAGCGCCTCGCATGCGCTGAAGGTCGCCAACCTTCTCATCGATCTGGTCAAGGCGCCGCCGTGTCACCGTCTGAATAGCCCGGCGATTCCGCCCATCCTCCAGATCCAAGAGCGACTTCACCTCGTCCAGCGAGAACCCAAGGCTCTGAGCGCGCTTGATGAAGCCGATCCGCTGGATCATCGAAGCGGGGTAGCGCCGGAAGCTGCCGGCGTTCTTCGGGATCGGCAACAGGCCGCGTCCCTGGTAGTAGCGGATTGTCTCCACGCCGACGCCAGCGACCTTCGCCAGCCTGCCAACCGTCATCCAATCACCCAAACCTTCGTTCATCGAGCGATCCACTGTCTATTCACGAGCAACACAGAATAACGCAGTACCGCGTAGTTGACCCTTGCCTCCATTTGATCCAAATCAATTTCCCGCAGCTCAGTTGGGAATAGGATCACAGGTGTCAATGGGTCAATAGGCCGCACATGCGCACACTTCTCAACCACCGCAGGATTCGCGCCATCGCGTGGATGGTGCTCGGGGTATGGCTGTTTGCGCTCGGGGCCGGGGTGGCCAATGCCTGCCTTCTGGAGTCTCCGCAGCAACATCGGCATGCTGTCGGGTATGAGCATGTCCCATCGTCCGGGCATGGAAATCATGAAGGCCTCCATGGTGAGCACGAAGAAGGTTCCCACGACCCGTCGAAGGCCCCGTGCCTGAAGCTCTGCGGCGACGTCAACCAGTCCGCCATTCAGAAAGCACCAACCTTCGCGTTCGACCTCGTCGGTTTGGCGCCTCCCGCCTATGGAGACCAGCTGCTGGCTCCGACGTTGGCTCTGCGAGCCATCCCATCGAGGGGTCACCAGCGACCACCTCCCAAGCGGCCGTCGTGGCTGCTGTTCGAGCGTCTCGCGCTGTAGCGCCTCCTTTGAGTTGCCGTGTCGGTCACACCCGGCGCACAACTCATAAGCCTTGACTCTGTACCCGACTACGGAGTTTTCATAGGGCTTTGTCCGCTTGCGGCGACATCGGTTTCGCCCCAATGGCAGGCACCCGCGGCTAAAGGAGAGAGAAATGAAATTCACGCATTCGATCGCGGCCATCGTGGGCGCCGCACTGGTCACCTTGTCTGCGTTCGCGCAGGACAACCATCAGGCCCATCACCCCGCAGGTGCGAGTCCGACCGCGGCCGAGACGCCAAGGGCGCCGACCACCGAGGGCATGGATGCGCAACTGAAGTCGATGCAGGCCATGCACGAACGGATGGTGGCTGCGAAGACGCCTGCGCAGCGCAAGGCGCTCATGGCCGAACACATGCAGGCCATGCGGGCTGGCATGGCGATGATGGGCGCAATGAAGGATGGAGCCGAGTCGGCGCCGACAGCTGAGCGGCAGCAAATGCTCGAAATGCGCATGGACATGTGCCAGTCCATGATGCAGATGATGATGGACCGGATGCCTGAGCCGGCGAAGTGAGGAGGACGACCATGACAACTTCTCACCGCACCGGTCCAAGGTTTTCGCGCTCGCGATGGTTCCTGGGCTTTCTGGTCTTCCTGGCCGTGAGCATCTACATGCTGCTGACGGAACACCGCGGGCACTACCTGGCCGCGCTGCCACTGGTCCTCCTAGCGACTTGCGTCATCGCTCATGTGCTGATGCATCGCCATGCCGTACCAGGCGACGGTAGCAAGGCGAATCCACCGTGCCCGGGAGAGCGCAAATGAACCACGATGCGCCCGCTTATGGGCTTTGGCTGCTCGTCCTCGTGAACTCGGCGGTCTTCATCATGTTCGCCTTCAGCTTCTTCAAACCGCAGACCTCGCGCGACTGGAGAACCTTCGGGACATTCGCAGCGTTCATTGTTGCCTTGTTCGTCGAGATGTACGGCTTTCCGCTGACGCTGTACGTGCTGTCCGGCTGGCTTCAGACCAAGTATCCCAGTCTGGACTTGCTGTCGCACAACAGCGGCCATCTCTGGTCGACCCTGCTGGGCGAGAGCGGCGACCCTCACTTCAGCCCGCTTCATATCGCAAGCTACATCTTCATCGGGGGCGGCTTCTGGCTTCTGTCGAGCGCCTGGACGGTGCTCTACCACGCGCAACGGCACGCCCAACTTGCCGTGAGCGGCCCATACGCCAGGATTCGGCACCCGCAGTATGTGGCCTTCGTGGCGATCCTTTTCGGCTTTCTGCTGCAGTGGCCGACGCTGTTGACGCTGCTGATGTTCCCCTTCCTCGTCGTGATGTATTCGAGGCTGGCAGTCAACGAGGAGAAGGACATGCGCAAGCAGTTCGGCGCCGAGTTCGACGCCTATGCCGCGCGCACGCCGCGCTTCCTTCCCTCCCTCTCGGACACGCGCCAGCGAGGCTGACATGAAGAAGACCCGCTGGCGTCAGCGCATCAATCGACCGTACCTGGCTGCAGCCTACGGACAAGGCGATGGCTGCGGCTCCAGCTCGGATGCGGACATGAGCGCCGCGCCCCGCCGGGCATCGACACACGCAATGCTGATCGCCTGCGACCAGACCTAACGGAGAACCCATGGCAAAGAACAAGAAGGGCGCCAAAGGCGCCAAGCACAAGGCCGATGTGGACGGCACCGGCACTGCCCACGGCTCAGCGCGCGACGAGACAGCGACACGCTCGATCGGCCGCGAGGACTACGAAGCACAGTTGCACATGCTGCAGATCGAACTGGTGAAACTGCAGCGGCATTTCATCAAATGCAACGACCGTATCCTGATCCTCTTGGAGGGAAGGGACGGCGCAGGCAAGGACGGCAGCATCAAGCGGCTGGTCGAACACCTGAGTCCTCGGGAAACACGGGTCGTCGCGCTAGGAAAGCCCTCCGACCGGGATCGCACGGGCTGGTACTTCCAGCGCTACGTCCCGCACCTGCCAGTTGGCGAAGAGCTCGTGGTGTTCAACCGCAGTTGGTACAACCGTGCGGGCGTGGAACCGGTGATGGGCTTCTGTACCGCCGAGGAGCACGAGGAATTCATGAACTCAGTGCCCAAGTTCGAGGAGATGCTGGTCAACTCCGGTATCAAGCTGCTGAAGTATTACCTCGACATCGGCAAGAAGGAGCAGAGCCGCCGGCTCGGGGAACGCCGCCGTGATCCCCTCAAACAGTGGAAGTCGAGCCCGGTGGATGCCGTCGCGCTTAAGCACTGGGACGGCTATACACGGGCGCGCGACGAGATGTTCATGCGCACCCATACGGCCGCGGCGCCCTGGTCTGTCGTGCACGCCGACAACAAACGGTTGGCGAGGCTCAACCTGATCAGAGACATCCTCTCCCGGCTGCACTACGCCGGCAAGAAGCACAAGGTCATCGCTCCCGACCGGGAGATCGTCTTCGAGTTCTCGCAGGACTGCCTGGACTCGGGCCGACTCGCTCGTTGAGACCACGAACACAGCGAACAGGAAGAACAGCCATGAAGTCGATCAACGTTGAAGTCGGAGGGCTCGTATCGAGCCTGAGCGCGGAGGGAGTACGCCGCAAGCTGCTGCAGCTTCCCGGCGTCCATCATGCAGATGTCAACTATGTTGCGGGAAGCGCAACGGTCCATCTCGATGAGGGACAACTCAGTGTCGAGGATCTGCGCCAGCGCATCGCCGAATGCGGCTATCACTGCCGTGGCGAGCAGACGCCCAAGCACGTGTGCGCGCCCGCCGCTGGCGTCTCTGCCGACCCCAGCCATGCGGTGCACGGCCATCACGGCGCACCCGCACGTCAGGCGCAAGAGATGGGGCATGAGGGGCACCACGCGCATGCCCCCGCCACGGCCGCACGCGCGAAGGCTGCGGCCACGACGCCCGCCGCCCATGCTGCGCACCAGGCCCACGCAGGCGACCCTGCGATGGACGACATGATGCACGACATGGGCCACGGGTCGGGCTCGATGCAGGACATGGCTCGGGACATGCGCAATCGCTTCTTCGTGGCCCTGGTCTTCGCCATTCCCGTGTTCTTCTATTCCCCGATGGGGAAGATGTTCGGCGACTTCCAGACGCCGTTCGGGCTGGACGACAAGCTCTTTCTTTTCTTCCTCGCAAGTGCCGCGATCATCTATCCAGGTTGGCCTTTCTACGTGGCGGCGTGGCGCGCGCTGCGCAACGGCGTCGCCAACATGGCCACGTTGGTCGTGCTGTCGGTGGGCACCGGCTACCTGTTCAGCATCGGCGCGACCTTCTTCTACGAGGGTGAGGTGTTCTATGAAGCGGCATCGGTGCTGCTGGTCTTCATCCTGCTGGGGCACTGGCTGGAGATGCGCGCGCGCGCGGGCGCATCCGACGCGATTCGCGCGTTGATGGATCTCGCCCCACCCATGGCCACGGTCGTGCGCAACGGGGTGGAGACCAAGGTACCGACCGCCGAGGTTGCAGCCGGGGAACTGGTCGTGATCAAGCCCGGCGACAAGATCCCGGTGGATGGCGAGATCGTCGAGGGCGCGTCGCAAGTGGACGAGTCGATGCTGACGGGCGAGTCCATGCCGGTCAAGAAGGGCGTGGGCAGCACCGTCGTAGGCGCCAGCATCAACAAGAGCGGGAGCTTTCGCTACAAGGCCACGAAGGTCGGCGCGGACACGGCCTTGGCGCAGATTGTCAAGCTGGTCCAGGAGGCCCAGAACTCGAAGGCCCCCGGCCAGCTGCTGGCCGACCACGCATCCCAGTGGCTGGTGCTGGCGGCGATCGTGATTGGCCTGCTGACCTTCAGCGTCTGGTACTGGGTGATGGGACAGACATTACTGTTCGCACTCACCTTGACCATCACCGTGTTCGTGATCGCATGCCCTGATGCGCTGGGGCTGGCCACCCCGATGGCCATCATGGTCGGGACCGGGCTGGGCGCAATGAACGGCATTCTCTTCAAGAATGCGGCCGCATTGGAGAACGCCACCAAGTTGACGGTCGTGGTGTTCGACAAGACCGGCACCTTGACACTGGGGCAGCCCGATGTCGTCGAGATGGTGGCCGCGCCCGGTGTCGAGGAGACGCGGCTTCTGGCGACGGCCGCCGCGGTGGAGAAGTTCTCCGAGCACCCCCTCGCGCTCGCAGTGCTCAAGCGTGCGGGAGACATGCCGACGGAGGTCACCGAGAACTTCACCAACATCGATGGGCAAGGCGCACGGGCCACTATCGGGGGCGAGACGGTGCTCCTGGGCAACCGGCTGCTGATGCAGTCGGAACAGGTGGATCTGGCCCCCCTTGCCAGCGAGGCGGCGCGGCTGCAAGGCGGGGGGCGCACTGTGGTCCACGTCGCGCGCGGTGGCCGGCTGATCGGCCTCATCGCGATCGCCGATGCCGTGCGGCCGACCTCGCGCGAGACGATCGCCAAGCTGCAGGCACGCGGCGTGAAGGTCGCGATGCTGACCGGCGACAACCAGGCGACCGCCGAGCGCATCGGCAAGGAACTGGGTATCGACATCGTGCTTGCGGATGTGTTGCCCGGGCAGAAGGCCTCCAAGATCAAGGAACTGCAGCAGCAGGGTCACAAGGTCGGCATGGTCGGCGACGGCATCAACGACGCTCCGGCGCTGACGCAGGCCGACGTGGGCTTTGCGATTGGCGCGGGGACGGACGTTGCGATGGAAAGCGCCCAGGTGGTGTTGATGAAGAGTGACCCCTACGACGTGGTCGGGGCCATCGAACTGTCCCGGGCGACGCTGCGCAAGATGCACCAGAACCTCTGGTGGGCCGTGGCCTACAACGTGATCGCCTTCCCGCTGGCGGCCGGGGTGCTGTATCCGTTCACCTTGTCGCCCGAGGTCGCTGCATTGTCCATGTCGGGCAGTTCCGCGATCGTCGCGATCAATGCGCTGATGCTCAAGCGCACGCGCCTGCCGGGGATCAAGCGCGTGACGTCGCGTGCCAGTGTCCCAGCGGCCGCGTCAGCCTGAGCGGCGGGCCACCATGGTAGAGAGCCGCGCCATGCGATCACCGCGCGAATCCGGGCCCACCCGCCAGCAAGACCTCGGCGTCGCGCAGCTGGGTTGGCTCGCTGCGGCCGTATTCGTCGTCTCGGCCGGATATGGGGCACTGATGCCCTTGATCCCCGACTGGCTGCGGCCCTTGATGGGCGACGCGGATCCTGCGGCGCTTGCGCGCCATGTCGGCTACCTCAGCGGCATCTACACGGCGGGCATCCTGCTGGGTGCGCCCCTGTGGGGCATGCTGGCGGACAGGCTGGGGCGTGCCCGCGTGTTGCTGGTGGGCCTGATCGGCTACGTGGCCAGCCTGCTCCCGCTGCTGCGCCCCGAGTCCCTGGGCGTGGTCGGCATCTATGCGCTGCGCGGCGCGACGGGCTTTTTTGTGGCCGCGGTCGTGCCGGTGGTGCCGGCGCTCGTCGCGCAGTACACCCCAGAATCGATTCGCGCCAGGCGCTTTGCATGGCTGGGTGCGATGTCGCTGCTCGGGTTCCTGTTCGGCCCCGGCCTGAACGCCGCTGCAGAACGGCTTGTCGGCCTGGGCTTCTTGAGCGTGCTGGTACAGGGCTCATCGACCACGCTCGTAATCGCACTCTCGGCCGCGCTCGGCGCGCTGATGATGCTGGGCCTGGCCGCAACGCTTCCCGCACCTTCCTCCCTTGGAGAGGCGGACGCAGCCGATCACGACGGAGCACCCCGGAGCCGCTCCCTGGCGCTCTGGATTCTCAACGGTGTGGTCATGTTCGTGCTTGCCGGCTTTGAACTCGGCATCGTGCTGCAGGGCCAGCGCCACCCCGATCTCTCCTCCCGAGAGGTGTCGTTGATGTTCGCCGAGTGCAGTCTGGTGATGCTGGGCGTCAACGCGGTGCTGTTCTTCACCGGCCTGCTGGAGCGCGCCGACCCACGCCGCGTACTGGCCTGCGGCATGGTCCTGGGCATCGCCGGGCTCCTGATGCTGGCCCGCCATGGCAGCGAGATGTGGCTGTACGTCGGCGTGAGTTTCACGGCTGCGGGCACGGGTCTCGTGCTCCCCACCCTGGCCTACCTCGCTGCCGGCACCTCGGCGCGGCGGCTCGGTATCGCGATGGGAGGGCTCGCCGCGGCAGCCGGCCTCGGACAAACACTGGGATCGGCCGCCACCGGATGGCTATTCGGCGCTGTGATGCAGAGCACCTTTGCGTGGCTGTCGATTCCACTGGCCGCCACCCTCGCGCTGCTGCTCATTCCGCGGCGTTGGTGGCCAGCCAACCCCGTCCTGGTGAGCGCTTCACCGTCCCGCACTTTTCTCACTTCCACGGAAACCGAACCATGAGACTGATCCTGATGTCCCTGCTCGCAGCGCTTGCCCTGTCGCTGAGCGGATGCGGCTACAACGACTTCCAGCGGCTGGACGAGCAGACCAAGTCCGCCTGGTCCGAGGTGCTGAACCAGTACCAGCGGCGCGCCGACCTGATCCCCAACATCGTCGCGACCGTCAAGGGCGAGACCAACTTCGAGCAGGAGACGCTGACCCGGGTGGTCGAGGCCCGCGCGAAGGCGACCTCGATCCAGGCCACGCCGGAACTCGTCAACAACCCCGAGGCGTTCCAGAAGTTCCAGGCGGCACAGGGCGAACTGTCCGGCGCGCTGAGCCGGCTGCTGGTGGTGAGCGAGAACTACCCGCAACTCAAGGCGAACCAGGCTTTTCAAGACCTGCGTGCCCAACTTGAGGGCACGGAGAACCGCATCACCGTGGCGCGTGGGCGCTACGTGAAGGCGGTGCAGGATTACAACGTGCTCACGCGCAGCTTCCCGACCAACATCACGGCCAAGCTGTTCAGCTACGTCGTCAAGCCCAATTTCTCGGTCGCCGACGAGAAGGCCATGGCGGCGCCGCCACAGGTCGATTTCGGCGCCTCGGCGCCGGCGGCGCGCCCCTGACATGAGAACGCCCAGAACAGCGGTGCTCTCTCCGGCGGCCCCTCTTCGGCTGGCCCACGCTCTGGCCTGGCTGCTGCTGAGCCTGTTCCTTTCGGTCGCGTCCGCGCAGGAGTTGGTCGCCGTTCCCCCGCTGCAGGCGCGCGTCACCGATCTCACGGGAACGCTCGCCGCCGATCGTGTCGCCGCGCTGGATGCGCAGCTTCGGGCCTTCGAGCAACGCAAGGGCGTGCAGATCGCCGTGCTGATGGTCCGCTCGACGCGGCCCGAACCCGTCGAGCAGTACACCCTGCGGGTGGTAGAGCAATGGAAGCTCGGCCGTCGCAAGGTGGACGACGGCGCGTTGCTCCTGGTGGCCAAGGACGACCGCACCGTGCGCATCGAAGTCGGATACGGCATCGAGGGTGCGCTGAGCGACGTGGTATCGCGGCGCATCATCGACGAGGTGATCACGCCGCGCCTGCGCCAGGGCGATTTCGACGGCGGCATCGCCGCAGGCGCCGAACAGATCATGCGGGTGATCGATGGCGAGGCCCTGCCTGCGGCGGACCCACGGCGGCAGGGGCAGACCAACGACATCGGGCAGGCCTGGCCCTTCCTGTTCGTCGCGGCCCTGATGCTGGGCGGAGTGCTGCGCAACGCCCTCGGCCGCCTTCCAGGCTCCCTGGTCACGGCTGGCGTGCTGGGTGCCGCTGCGTGGCTGTTGGTGGGCACCTTCGCGGTGGCCGCGGTGGCTGGACTGGCGGGATTCCTCGTCACGCTGCTGGGCATCGGCATGGGTGGCCACGGCGGCCTGCACGGGCGCCACCGGGGAGGCGGCTGGCCGGGCGGAGGATTCCGCGGCGGCGGCGGCGGCTTCGGTGGCGGCGGCGCGTCAGGACGGTGGTGAGATGAACATGCAACGACTTCTTCGCCACCTTGCGACCACGGATCGCGCAGTCCGCCGCGCCTTCCCCCCGCGTGCCCTGGATGCGATCGAGCAGGCCATCCGCACGGGAGAGTTCCAGCATGGGGGCCAACTGCGCTTCGTGGTCGAGGGTGCGCTGGACGGATCGCCACTGTGGCGCAACCAATCGCCGGGCGAGCGGGCGCTGGACCTGTTCGCACGCCTGGGTGTGTGGGATACGGCGCACAACAGCGGCGTCCTGATCTACGTGCTGCTGGCCGACCGGGCCGTGGAGATCGTGGCCGATCGCGGCATCCATGCCTGTTGCGGTGCCGAAAGGTGGTCGGCTGTGTGCCAGCGCATGGAAGCCCAGTTTGCGCAGGGACGCTTCGAGGCCGGAGCCCTGGAAGGCATCGTGGCCGTCAGCCACCTGCTGGTGCAGCACTTTCCGCGGGGCGCGGACCACGGCAACGAGTTGCCGGATCGGCCGGTCCTTCTTTGAACGACAACATCCTTGGAGACCTACCATGCAACTTCAGTTTCTGGGTGCCACCGGCACCGTGACCGGTTCCAAATACCTGCTGCGCCATGGCGACGCGACCATTCTGGTGGACTGCGGCCTGTTCCAGGGATTCAAGCAGCTGCGCCTGCGCAACTGGGAGCCGCTGCCGGTCGCGCCCAAGACCGTCGACGCGGTCGTGCTCACCCACGCCCACATCGACCACAGCGGCTACCTGCCACTGCTGGCGCGACAAGGCTTTCGCGGCCGGGTTTACTGCACGTCCGCGACGCACGAGCTGTGCAAGATCCTGCTCACCGACAGCGGCCATCTGCAGGAGGAAGAGGCGAAGTTCGCCAACCGGCACGGTTTCTCCAAACACCAGCCCGCGCTGCCGCTGTACACCCGTGAGGACGCCGAGCGCTGCCTGAAGCTGTTCGCGCCACGTCCGTTCTCTCAGGACTTCGAGGCGCTGCCCGGACTCACCGCGCGGTTGACGCCTTCCGGGCACATGCTCGGCTCGGCCTTCGTGCACCTCAACGACGGCCGGCGATCCGTGCTCTTCTCCGGCGACATCGGCCGGCCCAACGACCCGGTGCTGCGCCCGCCGGTGCAGGTCCCCGGCGCCGACTACCTGCTGGTGGAATCCACCTACGGCAACCGCAAGCATGAAGCGTCCGACGCACTGGCGCAGCTGGAGACTGTCATCAACAAGACGGCCGCCCGTGGAGGGGTCGTGGTCATCCCAGCGTTCGCTGTCGGCCGAGCGCAGAGCCTGATGTACGGCATCTACCAGCTCAAGAAGCAAGGGCGCATCCACCAGCACCTGCCCGTGTACCTGGACAGCCCGATGGCCATCGATGCCACACGGCTGTACCACGCCCATCGCGACGAGCACCGGCTCTCGCCCGAGGAATGCGAGGGCATGTGCCATGCCGCGAAGATCGTCAACAAGGTCGAGGAGTCCAAGGCGCTCAGCGCCGGTCGTGGACCGATGGTCATCATCTCCGCCAGTGGCATGGCCACTGGAGGACGCGTGGTGCACCACCTCAAGTCATTCGCGCCCGACCATCGCAACACCATCCTGTTCGCCGGCTACCAGGCGGGCGGCACCCGTGGCGCCGCGATCGTGCACGGCGCGTCCACCGTCCGCATCCATGGCCAGGACGTGCCGATCCGCGCCGAGGTGGCCTCGCTCGACAACCTTTCCGCCCACGCCGATGCCGACGAGATCCTCGCGTGGATGCGCGGCTTCACGCAAACACCGCGCCGAACCTTCGTGACCCACGGCGAGCCGGAGGCGGCCGATGCGCTGCGCGCGCGGATCGACCATGAACTGGGCTGGTCGGTTGCCGTGCCCGAGTACCTGCAGACGGTGGATCTGGTATGACGGCGCACCTGCACGAGACCGGCACCGGCACCGGCACCGGCACCGGAGAGGATGGCGTGAACACGCTGCAGGCGTGGCGCACCGGCATCGACACCCATCAGGAGCCGGTGGTCTACATGCGGCGCGACTGCCCTGTCTGCCGGTCGGAGGGTTTCACGACCCAGGCGCGCGTGCAGCTGACGGCCGGCCGCCGCAGCATCGTGGCGACGCTCAGCGTCGTCGATGGGGATTGGCTGGCCGAGAACGTCGCTGGCCTGTCCGAATCGGCATGGGCGTCGCTGGGGGCGCAGCCGGGCCAGCTGGTCACGGTGACCCATGCACCGCCGCTGGATTCGCTCAGCCATGTCCGGGCCAAGGTCTACGGCAATGCCCTGGGCGATGCCGAGTTCAGCGCCATCATCTCCGACGTCGCGGCGGGCCATTACTCTGACCTGCATCTGGCCACCTTCATCACCGCCTGCGCCGGCGATCGCCTGGACCTCGCGGAGACCGTCTCGCTCACGAAAGCCATGATTGGCGTCGGTGACCGCATCGATTGGGGGCGCCCGCTGGTGGTGGACAAGCATTGCGTCGGCGGCCTGCCCGGCAACCGCACGACCCTGCTCGTGGTGCCCATCGTGGCCGCCTGCGGCCTCACGATGCCCAAGACCTCCTCGCGCGCCATCACCTCGCCGGCCGGGACGGCCGACACAATGGAGGTGCTGGCGCCGGTGAACCTGGATGTGCGAAGCATGCGGCGCGTGGTCGAACGCACGGGCGGCTGCATCGTCTGGGGCGGCTCGGTACGGCTCAGCCCCGCCGACGACATCCTCATCCGCGTCGAGCGGCCGCTGGACCTGGACAGCGAGGGCCAGCTCGTCGCCTCGGTCCTGTCCAAGAAGGCCGCTGCGGGCTCGACCCATGTGCTGATCGACCTGCCCGTGGGTGCCACCGCCAAAGTGCGCAGCGCGCAGGCCGCGGCGGCGCTCGGTCGGCGCCTGCAGGAGGTGGGCAGCGCCATCGGCCTGCACGTGGCCTTGCGCGTCACCGATGGTGAGCAGCCGGTCGGCCGCGGGATCGGCCCGGCACTGGAGGCCCGCGACGTGCTGGCCGTCCTACAAGGGACGCCCGAGGCCCCGGCCGACCTGCGGGAGCGAGCGTTGCGGCTGGCGGCGGACATCCTCGAAATGGGCGGTGCAGCGCCCGCCGGCGGCGGCCTGACGCTCGCCACGCAGGTGCTGGCCGACGGCCGCGCCTGGGCCACGTTCGAGGCGATCTGCGCTGAGCAGGGCGGCCTGCGCAGCATCCCGGTGGCAACGCATCGGCACACCGTCGCATCGCCGTCCACGGGACGGGTCTCCCGAATCGACAACCGGCTGCTCGCGCGGGCGGCCAAGCTCGCCGGAGCACCGACCGCCGCTGCCGCCGGCATCGACGTGCATGCGCGCCTGGGCGACCAGGTCGAAGCGGGACAGCCGCTCTTCACGCTGCACGCCCAGGCGCCGGGCGAGCTGGCCTATGCGCTGCAGTTCGTCCGCTCGCGCCCACCGATCTTCCAGATTTCGGAGAACCTATGAAACCTCTCGTTTTTCACCTGCCGGGCGACGAAGACTTCGCCGATGGACTGATCCGGGCGTTGGGCGCGCAGCGGGCTGCCCTGCAACTGCACCGGTTCCCGGACGGCGAGTCGCTGGTGCGGCTGGACGCCGACGTCACCGGCCGCACCGTCGTGATCGTGGCCAGCCTGGCACAGCCGGACGCCAAGGCGCTGCCCTTGTTGTTCGCCGCGGACGCAGCGCGCGACCTCGGCGCCACCCGCGTGTTGCTGGCTGCCCCGTACCTGGCGTACCTGCGTCAGGACCGGCGCTTCAACACGGGCGAAGCCATCACGTCCCGCACGTTCGCTGCGCTGGTGTCGACGGTGTTCGACGGTATCGTCACCGTCGATCCCCATCTGCACCGCTACCGCTCGCTCGGCGAGGTCTACCGGGTGCCGACCCGTGTGGTCGAGTCCGCGCCCGCCATCGCGGCCTGGGTCGCAGCCCATGTGGACCGTCCCGTGTTGATCGGACCCGATGCGGAAAGCGAGCAATGGGTCCAGGAAGTCGCGCGCTTGGCTGGCGCGCCGTTCACGGTGTTGCAGAAGATCCGCCGGGGCGACAAGGACGTGGAGGTCAGCCTTCCCGACACCGCGGCCCTGGCAGACCGCCAGCCCGTGCTCATCGATGACATCGTGTCCAGCGCGCGCACGATGATCCAGGCAATCGCCAGTGTGCGCAGCGTGGGATTGCCGCCACCGGTGTGCATCGGGGTGCACGCCCTGTTCGCCGCCGACGCGTACCACGCACTTCTTGCGGCAGGGCCCCAGCGGGTGGTGACCTGCGACACCGTGCCGCATGTCTCTAACGGCATCAGCGTGGTGGCACCGCTGGCGACAGCGGTGCAGGAACTGATGGAAGCCGGCGCGCCATGAGCCGCTGCGCCGCGCTCGCCATGACGCTCACGATCGAGGGGAGATGACTGCCCATGTGCTTTTCCGCACCCGCCAGTTTCACGGCCGCAGCGGTTCTGCTGGGCCTGGGGACCGTCACCATGCGCCGGGCCCGCTCACGGCGCGAACTGCCGTATGCCGCCATCCCGCTGCTGTTCGGGGTCCAGCAACTGCTCGAAGGCTGACGTTCCCCGACCGCGCGCCCTTGCTGAACGTGGCGCTGACGCATCTCTACTCGTTCTTCTCGCACGTCCTGTGGCCGATCTACGTCCCGCTGGCTGCGCTGGCGCTGGAGAGCGTCCGTTGGCGCCGTCGGGTTCTGGTGGCCATTGCAGTCGCGGGCGCGCTCGTCGGTCTGTACCTGCTGGCGATGCTGGTGAAGCTGCCCATCACGGCCCGCGTGGTCGGCCAGCACATCCTCTACGACTCTCCGCACTTCTACGTGATGACCACGATGGCCCTGTATCTGATCGGCACCTGCGCAAGCCTGATGGTTTCTAGCCACCGGCGCGTGGCGGCTTTTGGGGTGGCCGCCTTTGTCTCCGCAATCGCCGCCTACATGTTCTATGCAACCTGGTTCATCTCGGTGTGGTGCTTCTTTGCCGCTGTGCTCAGCTTCATCGTGCTGTGGCAGTTCCGTGAGCCCCGAGCGAGGCTGGCCGTGCCATGACGAATCCTCCGGCCAGATTCAAGCCCGCACTGGCCTACGCGGACTGCGGCCGCACGCAGGGCCCGATGCGCCGCGCGGCGTTCTTCACGGTTCAGTTGCTCGACGGATTCGAGACCATGCGCGATGCGGTCGCCGGCCGGCTGCCGACGGTATTCGCGCAAGCGGAACTCGCGCAAGGCACCAAGACCGGGCACTTCATCGCCGCGTTCTGCATCCTGTCCCTGCACCGGGTAATCGAGGAGGGCTCATGACCGCACAAAACCGTCTGTCCGTTCTGTTCTCCGACATCGCACCGGCGGACCAGGCCGCGCTGCAGCAACGGCTTCCGACCCACTGGCACGCGCACTTCGTCCAGAACGAACGCCTGGTGGTATCCGATGTCGGCGATGAAGACACCGAGGTGCTGTGCGTCTTCGTGCGCACGCGCGTTGACGAATCGGTGCTCCGGTTGCTGCCGCGCGTGCGGCTCGTGGCAACGCGCTCCGCGGGCTTCGATCACATCGACCTGCAGGCTTGCCGCCGACGCGGCATTGCCGTGTGCAACGTGCCGGACTATGGGTCCGCCAGCGTCGCCGAACATGCCTTCGCGCTGCTGCTGGGCGTGGCTCGCCATCTGACACAAGCCCACGAGCGGGCGCGCCAAGGTTCTTTCGCTTACCGCGGCCTCACCGGCTTCGAGCTGGAAGGAAAGACGCTGGGCATCGTCGGGCTGGGCCGGATCGGGCGCCACGTGGCCCGTATCGCCCTGGGCTTCGGCATGGAAGTTCTCGCGTACGACCCGGCCCTCGCCCCATCGCTCGACATCACGGCAGCACCCATCGCCGGCGTCCGCGTGGTGACGTGGGAGCAGATCCTGCAAAGCAGCGATGTTCTGAGCCTTCATGTTCCGGCCACGCAGGCCACGCACCACCTTCTCGATGGCCAGGCCTTCGCGCGCATGAAACCGGGCATGGTACTGATCAACACGGCACGGGGTGCGCTCATCGACGACGCCGCCCTGCTGCACGCACTGGAGGCAGGTACCGTCGCCGCAGCAGGACTGGACGTGCTGGAACAGGAAGGGGATCTGTCTCCCGAAGTGCCCACGGGCTGCGGCGGACTGGGTTGCGATACCGGCTGGTCGGCATCCAGCCCACTGCTGACGCATCCGCGTGTGCTCGTGACACCGCATGTCGGGTTCAATACGTCGGAGGCGATCGCGCGCATCCTCGACGAGACCATCTCGAACATCGCAGCCTGGCATGCGGGCCGCCTGCGCAACAGGTTGGATGAGCCATGACGCGACCGAACCGCCCCGTTTCCACCGTGCGTCTTGCGGGCCGCCCAACGCAACGCTCGGCGCTGCGCCGGGCCACGCAGATCGCTATGGCCCTGAGCGGGTTCCTGCTCTGGGTGGCCTGGCACCGGGGCCTGATGCGCTGCGATACCCACCGGGCGGCCGACCGCTTCGCCGAAGTGCTGCAGCGATTGGGCACGACCTTCGTGAAGCTGGGCCAGCATCTCAGCCTGCGGGCCGACATTCTGGCGCCCGATGCGCAAGAGGCTCTGGCCAGCCTGCAGGCCAATGTGGCGCCGTTTCCTCCCGAGCAGGCGGTCCAGGAGGTCGAGGCGGCGCTCGGCCGCCCATGGCAGCAGCTCTTCGCACGCTTCGACATGCACGCGCTCGCCGCGGCCTCGATCGCCCAGATTCATCGTGCAGCCCTGCCGGACGGGACGGAAGTGGTGGTGAAGATCCGCCGCCCTGGCGCGGCCGAGCAGGCCGAGACCGACATGCGCATCCTGCGCCGCATCGTCCTGGTCATGCAGGGGCTCGTGCCCTCGCTGCGTCGCTGGGGGCTGGCAGCCATCGTGGACGAGGTTGCGGCCAACTTCCGCTACGAGATGGATTTGTCGCGCGAGGCAGCTTCCGTGCGACGTTTCGCCGACGCCTGGCGCGGCTCTGCCGACATCGTGATCCCCGACGTGGTGGACGGCCTGTGCACGCCGACCGTCATGGTCCAGCAGTTCAGCCACGGAGCTCACCTGCACGGTCTGCCTTCGTCCACCGCGGTGGCGGCCGCGGGCAAACTCGTGGACAGCTACGTCGCCCAGATCTTCCGCGATGGCTTCTTCCACGGCGACCCCCATCCCGGCAACGTCTTCGTGATGGACGATGGCCGCATATGCCTGCACGACTTCGGCATCGTGGGCCGGGTCGACGGCAACATGCGGCGGGCGCTGGTGGCGTTCGCCCTGGCCTTCGTCGAGCAGGATGCCGAATGGGTGGTCGATGCCTGGCTCGACCTGGGCCTGCTCGGCGACGGCACCGATCGGGCCGTGTTCGTGCCTGTCGTGCGTGCCCTGGTCGCAGACTGCGCACAGAGGCCGCTGAAGGACTGGTCGCTCTCAGGTGCTCTCGCGCAGCTCGTGGCGGCGGGCCGGACCCAGGAAGTCCGGCTGCCCAGGGACCTCCTCGTGCTCACGCGTACCCTGTTGTTGCTCGAAGGGACGGTGCGCCTGCTGGCACCCGAGTTTTCCATCATCGAAGCCATCTCTCGCCACACGACCACGGGCGTCTTCGACGAGCCCAAGTCTGCGGCATCGCAGCGTCTGCCATATGAACTGGGGAACGCGGCCCACGCCCTGCCCTCCCTGATGGCGCGGCGTCTGCACAGCGTCTTGCGGCAGGGTGACCTGCTGCAACTGTCGATCAAGCCGGATGCCAGGATGCTGAGCGGGATCGACCGCCTCGGCCGTCGCGTCGCGCTGGCGCTCGTGACGCTCGGCCTGTACATCGCATCGAGCTTGTTGATGCAGCACGGCGTGGGCCCGCGCTGGGGCGACATGCCGGTACTCGCGCTGCTGGGCTATGCGCTGGCGATCCGGTTCACGTTTTCCATCGCGCGCAGCCGCGGCTGAGGCGCCTCATCAAGCAAGGAGTCAGGCATGAACAAGGTCAGAGTGGCGGTGAACGGATACGGTGTGATCGGCAAGCGGGTGGCGGATGCGGTCGCACTCCAGGAGGACATGGCGCTAGCCGGCGTCGCGGATGTGGTGCACGACTATCGCCTGCAGGTGGCCGCGCAGCGCGCTTTCCCGATTTACGCGGCGACCGCTGAAGCCGCACAATCGATGCGTGCTGCGGGGCTTCCTGTCGCGGGCGATCTGGCCGACCTGCTCGCCAACGCGGACGTCGTGGTCGATTGCACACCCAAGAAAGTCGCCGCGGTCAACAAGAGGGCGTACGACGCTGCCGGTGTGAAGTCCATCTTCCATGGCGGCGAGTCCCACGCGTTGACCGGTCATTCGTTCGTCGCGCAGGAGAACTACGCAACCGCGATCGGCCGCACCTCCACCCGGGTGGTGTCCTGCAAAACGACGTCGATCGTGCGCACCCTGGGGGCGCTTCGGACAGCGGGCCTGCTCAAGCGAGCCCGCGGGACGCTGATCCGCCGGGCTTCCGACCCGTGGGAGGCGCATGCGGAGGGCATCATCAACACGCTCGTGCCGGAGAAGACGATCCCCAGCCATCAGGGACCGGACGCGCGCACTGTGATCCCGGACCTGGACGTCGTCACGATCGCGGTCAAGGCGCCGCACAACAGCAGCCACCTGCACACCTGGTGGGTCGAACTGACGAGGCCGGCCACGCGCGACGAGGTGCTGGCGGCCTTTCGCGCTGCGCCACGGATCGCGTTCGTGCGATCCTCGGATGGTCTCGTGGCCCTCAACAGCACGGTGGAACTGATGGCCGATCTCGGCCGCCCGCGCGGCGACCTGTGGGAGGTCGCGTTGTGGGAGGACGTGCTTTCGGTCGATGGCGATCAGGCGTACTACACCTACCAGGTCTTCAACCAGGCGATCGTAATCCCCGAGACCATCGATGCCATTCGCGCCTTGAGCGGCATCGAGACCGATCCCCAGGTGTCGATGGCGCGCACCGATGCTTCGCTGGGACTGCAGCGTGATTTCATCCGTGACCGCGTCCAGGTTCGACGATGAGTGAATTCGATGATCCCGCGCTGGTCGGGCTCGGGCTGGCACTCGCTTCGGGACTTCTGATCGGCCTGGAACGGGGATGGCAGCAACGCGAGCGGCCCGAGGGACATCGCGTCGCGGGCGTTCGCACCTTTGCGCTGATCGGCCTGCTCGGCGGCCTTGGCGGGCTGCTGGCCCAGCGCTGGGGAGCCGGCATGCTCATCGCGCTGCTCGTACTCGTCGGGGTGTATCTGGTGGTGGGCTACCTGGTGACGGCGCATATGCATGCCGTGATGGGACTGACCACGTCCGTCGCCGCCCTTGCGACTTTCGCCATCGGGGCGCTGGCGACCAGTGGCGCTTGGCGCGTTTCGGCGGTCGCCGCCGTGGTCGTGCTGGCGCTGCTGCGTTTCAAGCAGCTCTTGCACGCCGGCGTCGGCAAGCTGTCCGAGGCGGAGATCAGCAGCGGCACGCAGTTGCTGTTGATCAGCGTGGTCGTACTGCCCGTACTCCCTGATCGTGGCTTTGGCCCCTATGAGGCGTTGAATCCCTATCGCCTTTGGTGGGCCGTTGTCCTGCTGGCAGTGCTGTCGTTCGCTGGGTTCGTCCTGATGCGCTCGCTCGGCAGGAAACGAGGGCTGGTATTCACAGCGCTGCTCGGCGGGATCGTGTCGAGCACCGCCACCACGGCCACGTTGGCGCGCTGGGCCGGGCAGACGCCAGGCTGGCATCCACTGGCAGCGGCGGGGGCGGCGCTCGCCTGCGCAGCCATGTTTGCGCGCATGGCGGCTCTCGTCGCCATCGCAGCCCCCGGCATCGGCTGGGACCCGGTGGTCATCTTCGTGGCCATGGCCGTGGCTGGCGGTGTTCTGGGGACGTTCCTGGCGGCGCGGTCGCCCGCCGACGACTTGCCCGAACTTCAGCTTGGCAACCCATTGCAGCTGCGCTCCGCGCTCCAGTTCGCAGCCTTCCTGGCCGCGGTGATGCTGGCAGGCCGCTTTCTTGCCGATCGCTTCGGGGATGCTGGCGTCATGCTGACCGCCGCTGCCTCGGGTCTGGTGGACGTCGATGCGATCACGCTCTCGATTGGCCGCCTGGTGACCGAGGGCGCCGTCACCGCCGCTTCGGCCACCCTGGCCTTGTTCATCGCCGCATCCGTCAATCAGGTCACCAAACTTGTCCTGTTGATGTCGCTGGGCGGTAGGGCGCTCGCATGGAGAGTGCTCCCGTCGTACGCGGCCATGGCTGCTGCTGGCTTTGCCGTCGCCCTGGGCTTGACCTGAAACAGCGATCAGCTATCGAAGGCCACCGATCGCGCCAGACTCTCCTGCGCTTCAAGGGCAGACAGCCTGCCCTTGAGCGCCGCCTGGATGACGCCGAAGGCGTCACCGCCCAGCGCCACCCGAAGCGGTGGCTTCTCGCTCGTGGCCGTGTCGAAGATCCGGTGCGCGATCTTCTGCGGATCGAGCGTGTACAACTCGTCACCCGCGTTCTCGAACATCGCGCGAATCTGTCCAGCGGGCGTGTCCTGATAGGCGGGGTTCGCCGGCGCGTACTGCAAATTGCGGCTGAAGCTCGTGCGAGCGCCGCCCGGTTCAATGAGTGTGACGAAGACCCCAAACCCCTCCAGTTCCTGGCGAAGGCATTCGCTGAAGCCTTCCAGACCCCATTTCGCGGCGTGGTAAAGACTGCTGGTCGGCAGGGAGCCTTGGCCACTGGCGCTGGAGATTTGGATGATCCGACCGGCTCGCCGTGTGCGCATGGCGGGAATGAAGGCCCGCGTGACGTGCACCGGCGCCAGCAGGTTGAGGCTGATCTGCCCTTCGATGTCCGCGTCGGAAAACTCTTCGGTGGCGCCTTAGGGCAGGGTGCCCCCTTTAGGGGCATCGAGTTTGCTGATCGAGAGGCTGCGTGGCTACGCCAGGCAATGCAGCCTCAATCGGACTGGCCCCATGGCCTGGGTGCCGCTCAAAACGTCGCCACCGCGTCAGCGGCGCACCCCTGTCGCTGTCGCTGAAAACTGAAGACCCAATATGAGCACCGTCGCCCCCATCAACGGCACCTAGTTGAGCTATCGATCAAGCATGGAGGCAAAGGAATCAAATGCATTCCCATACCTGAAATGCGTCGTGCTTGGGTTGCGGCAGTAATGGGGTCAGGGACAACCCGCCTTGCGCTGGTCGATTCAGGAAGGCAATCTACAGAAGTATCTCAATGAGATTTTGTGGCGAGCGCCCCTCAGGACGCTCGTGCGGGTCTACTTGGATGGCATCGCCGCTTGGCGGTCCACCATCATTTGCATCATCTGCTCCATCATGGCCATACGGCGCTCCATTTGAGCGTGCATGCCCATCATGCCTCCCATACCCGAGTTTCCGGAGGCTGCAGGCATGGCAGGTTTGGTCTGCGCCCCTTGCTGCATCATTCCCATCCCCATGCCACCAGAACTACCCGCGCCCATCGTGGCCATGCCTGACTGCATGAGCTTCATGTGCTCCTCCATCAGCGCTGAGCGTTCGGCGGGAGTCTTGGCCGCCTGCATTTTTTTGTGCATTTCCTGCATCGCCTTCATCTGACGATCAAAGGCGTCCGGTGCAGACGCGGCAGTGGCTGCCGGGGCAGACTGGGTTGTGACGCCGCCGCTCTGTGCATCTCCGGGGTGGTGGCCTGCGTGTTCGTCCTCAGGTTTTGGCGATTGCGCGACGGCACAGCCTGCCACGAATAGGGTTGTCAACAGCCCAGCGACGATGTTCAGACGCATGATGGTCTCCTTGGTAGTTCAACTGCAGCATGACGACGTCTGCCTTGCACCGTCTTGATCCACATCAACAGGGGTTACGGGCCGAGACGCACAGCAGCAGCCACCGGTTGTTCGGCGAGATGCAGGACTCACCGCCGCGTCTGCTTTGTATCCAGCACGCTCAATTGCGGAGCGGACAAGCTCCACAGTGTCGTCTTCGACTTGCCCAGGAACGCGGACCTGCCGCGTGGCCACATCGATTTCTACTTCGACGCCTGCTGGCAGTTGGGCCTGAGCTATTGCTCGACGAATACGCTGAGCACAACCGCCGCACGTCATATCAGGAACATTGAAATGGACCATGTGAGCCTCCTTTGGTTGATTCACTGTTTGACTATGAACCTTTCCACGATGAGAAGGTCAAGCTCATTCGCAAAGATCAACCGGGCATCAAGATCGAGAGCGGCACTCGCTCAGGCAGACAAGGCTATGCCGATTCGATCATGCTTGGCGAGCTGCATGCTGAGAGGCACTTAACGTCTTTCCGAGTCGACTGCGAAGCTCGCGAACCTGCTTGAACTGGCTTCAAGGCGCAACACGTGTCAGGAGCCAACGTATTGGTGTTCTCCATCTCCATCCAAAAAAATGGCCCACCGCTCCGAACGTCCGATGAGAGTTCGTCAGCGGACTTCCATGGTGGCTGGACGAGCGACCGCAACCGCTGCTTATGGAGAGCTCTCCATAAGCAGCGTTATGCACAGCACGCAGTTATGGACAGTTGGCCAGTCTGAACGCGCCAGAGGCTGTGATCGCCCTGGTAGATCGCAAGGAGGCGGTGCCGTTGAACTGGACATAAGTTCGCAGTCGGCGCATGAATGGTGATCTCACAACTGGAGATCACCATGGACTTGATTCTTTCGATGCACCCGATGGCCAGGGCATGGCTGCTCGATGGCCCGCTGTCTTCATACGTCGGGGCGTTCCAGGCATTGCTGGAGCGCGGCCGGTACGCCGAAGGCAGCTCGGAGACTGCCCTTCGTGCCTGGTCGCACTTTGCCCACTGGATGGCGAAGTGCCAGGTATCTGCCGAACAGATCGACGAAGCCCTCGTCGAGCAGTTTCTGGATTCGCATCTGCCGCGCTGCGACTGCCATCCCGCGGCTCTGCGTACACGCAGCGGCTTGAGCGCCAGTCTCGGACACCTGCTCGCCTTGTTGCGGGAACAGCATGTCATCGTGGAACTGCCAGGCCCCAGCGGTCCCATTGCAGAAGAACTGAACCGTTACAACGTCCACATGCGCGACGCCCGCGGCCTGGCGATAGGCACGCGCGAGGATCGGCTGGTACTCGTAGGTCGTCTGCTGCAATGCAAGTTCGCGGGCAAGGCCATCGCCATCGGCGAGTTGCAGCCGGAAGACGTTCGCGGCTTCATCGCAACCGAGCTCACGCGGGTCAGCAGCGGGTCGCATTCCAGCGCGGTCACTGCTGCGCTGCGGGCCTACTTCCGATACCGCGGGACCTGCGGTGACGCAGTGAACAGCCTGCTCGGCGCTATCTCGTCGCCGGTGCGATGGAGCCAAGCATCGTTGCCGCGCGCGCTGACGACCGAGGAGGTCCAGCGCCTCGAAGCGCATTGCGCCGAGGCCAAGCGGGCTCCGCTGCGCCTGCTGGCCATGGTGCGCCTGGCCTTGGATCTCGGACTGCGCGTGGGCGAGATCGCCAAGCTGGAGATCGGCGACTTCGATTGGCGTGCCGGAACGGTGACCTTGAAGCGAACAAAGTCCCAGCGCCAGGATGTCCTACCGCTGCCGGTGCTCACCGGGCAGGCTCTGGCGGAGTACATGAGACACGAGCGGCCCGCAACCACGCTGCCATCGCTGTTCGTCCGTCGGTTGGCGCCACACGACAAGCCCATCGGCGTCGATGCAGTGAGCCAGGCAATCGGGCGTGCCCTGCGAGGTGCCGGCATCTCACGCGGTTGCCATTCGTTGCGTCACACGCTGGCCTGTCGCCTGGTCAACAGCGGCAGTTCGATCAAGGAGGTCGCCGATGTGCTTCGGCATCGATCGCTGGACACCTCGTTGATCTACGCCAAGCTCGACTTGCAACTGCTTGCCGAGGTCGCTCTGCCTTGGCCTGGGAGTGCATCATGAGCGCCGCAGCATCGGCGAACATCGACCTCACCGCCAAGGTGGAGCAATACCTGACTGAACGCCTGCGCCTCGGGTTCAAGCCGTGCTCCTCTGATCTCGCTGTGCGCAGCTTCACTCGCTTCATGGTCGGAGAGGGACGCGACATCGCGTTGACGGTAGACGTGATGGTCCAGTGGGCGCACCAGGTACAGCCTCGGTATCTCGTGGGCGGCCGGGCCAATGTCGACACGGCAGCGCGCCGACTGGCAACGCTGCGCCCCTTCATGCGCTGGCTCCAGCAGTTCGATCCGACTGTCGAAGTTCCTGACGATTCCAGCTTCGGTCCGATCCCGCGCCGCGTGGCGCCTCACATCTACAGCGAAGCCGAGATCGCGGCATTGATCGTCGCTGCCCGCCGACTCGGCCCCTCGGATGGCCTTCGTGCCACCACCTATGCAACGCTGTTCGGTCTGATCGCATCGGCCGGGCTTCGGGTCTCTGAAGCGATCAACCTGGCCGACTCGGATGCAGATCTGGACGGCGGCATCCTGACCATACAGCAGACCAAGTTTGGCAAGTCCCGCATGGTGCCGCTGCACCCCAGCGTGATCGGTCCGATGGCAGCCTACCGGGCCTTGCGCCGCCAGTACGTGCCTGCGAAGCCGCAGATGACATTCTTCGTGGGCTCGCGTGGCGTGCACCGGGGTGAACCGCTGGGAGATCGGCAGGTGCATCGAGTGTTCTGTCAGCTGCGCGAGCAATTGGGTTGGATCGATCGCGGCGGCCATGGCCGACCGCGGGTGCATGACCTGCGCCATAGCTTCGCCGTGAGACGGATGATCCTGTGGCACCAGCAGGGAGCGAACCTTGACCAACGAATGCTGGCCCTGTCCACGTACATGGGCCACATCAATATCTCCAGCACGTACTGGTACCTGAGCGGCGTGCCGGAGTTGATGGCGTTGGCCGGCGCTCGATTCGAACGCTTCGCCGACGTCGCGGAGAACGACGATGAGTAGTTCTGAACACCGCAAGCCCGCTCCGCCGAGCTTCGCGACGCTGGTCCAGTCCTTCTTCGCCGAGCACCTGACGCAGCAGCGCGCGTTGAGCCCGCAGACCGTTGCGGCCTATCGGGACGCGTTCGTGCTGTTCCTGGACTTCGCCCAGGCGCAACTGCACAAGACGCCCACGACGCTGTCGCTCGCCGACCTGACGCCCGCGCTGATCCTGGACTTCCTCGATCATCTCGAACGCGATCGGCACAACACCGTTCGCAGCCGCAATGCGCGACTGGCCGCGCTGCGCTCGTTCCTGAAGTTCGCGGCCCGGCGAGACGTGACGGCACTTCAGGTCGTCGAGCAGGCGCTCGGCGTGCCGATGAAGCGCTTCGAGCGGCCGATGTTCGAGTTCCTGACACGCGAGGAGATGCTGGCCGTGATCGGCGCGCCAGGAGCGGATTGGATGGGCCAGCGAGACAAGCTGCTGCTGGCCCTGCTGTACAACACCGGTGCCCGCGTGTCGGAGGCAATCGGCGTAAAAGTGGGCGACGTCGTGCTGGCACCCGCCGCCTGCGTGCATCTGCATGGCAAGGGACGCAAGCAGCGGTCGGTGCCGCTCTGGCGATCGACGGTCAAGGTGATCCGCGCCTGGCTGAAGTTCAACCCGGACCTGACTCCCACGTCGGCGCTGCTGCCCAACCGTGGCGGACAGGCGATGACGCGGTCCAACGTGACGCAGCGCCTGGCATTGGCCGTCAAGAAAGCCGCGCTCACGACGCCGAGCCTGGCCGGGAGAACGATCTCTCCACACTGCCTGCGTCACTCGACCGCTATGCACCTTCTGCAGTCGGGCGTGGAAATCAGCGTGATCGCTCTGTGGCTCGGACACGAGAGTCCGGCGACAACGCATCAGTACATAGAGGCCGATCTCGCCATGAAGGAAAAGGCACTGGCCAGGCTTCAGGATCCCAATGTGGTCCCACAGCGGTTCCGGGCAGAAGACGATCTGTTGAAGTTCCTCAAGACCTTGTGATTACGTGAAGTTCAAAGACGCGACCGCAGCCCTCTTGCGAGGGCGGCGACGCCGCGCTGCCGGACCAACTGTGCATAACTGCGTGCTGTGCATAACGCTGCACTGCAGTCCATCACCCGCAAAGCGGCGCGTCTCTATCACCTCCATCTAAACACGCGCAGGAGGCAACACGAGTCCTGTCCTGAGCACTCGGCCCAACTGCGGCATAGCCACCCTCACGAGCAGGTCTCGTTTGGCCAGATAGTCAGCAACCCGTTGGAACCCCGCAATCGTTGCATCATCAAGTCCGCTGAAAACGCCAACACCACAGTGAGTGAAACGCGCCTTGTAATTCGGCTCATTGCTGTTGTGGTACAGCCCCGCTCGGGTTTCATCTGGGACGACGCCGGCCACGTCGTCACCAACTTCCACGTCATCCAGGGCGCGTCCGAAGCCACCGTCAAACTGGCCGACGGCCGCGACTACCAGGCCGCGCTGGTGGGGGCAAGCCCAGCGCACGACATCGCTGTACTCAAGATCGGTGTCGGTTTCAAGCGCCCGCCGGCCGTGCCGGTCGGCACCAGCGCCGACCTCAAGGTGGGTCAGAAGGTGTTCGCTATCGGCAACCCCTTCGGCCTGGACTGGACGCTCACCACTGGTGTCGTCTCCGCGCTCGACCGCTCGTTACCCGGAGAAGCGGGCGGCCCGGCCATCGATCACCTGATCCAGACCGACGCCGCCATCAACCCTGGCAACTCCGGTGGGCCGCTGCTCGATTCGGCAGGAAGGCTCATCGGCATCAACACGGCGATCTATAGCCCCTCCGGCGCCTCGGCCGGGATTGGTTTCGCCGTACCGGTGGACACCGTCATGCGCGTAGTCCCGCAACTCATCAAGACCGGTAAGTACATCCGTCCGGCGCTGGGCATTGAGGTGGACGAACAGCTCAATCAGCGCCTGCTGGCGCTGACTGGAAGCAAGGGCGTGTTCGTGCTGCGTGTTACCCCTGGTTCGGCAGCGCACAAGGCCGGCCTCGCGGGTGTCGAAGTCACGCCGCAAGGCATCGTGCCCGGCGACCGCATCATCGGTGTTGATGGCAAGGCGACGGACGATGTGGCTAAGCTGCTCGAGCAGCTAGACGACAGAAAGGTCGGCGATGTGGTGATCTTGTCAGTGGAACGGGCCGGCAAAACGAGCGAAGTGCGTGTGGAGCTGCAACCGGGGATTTGATCGAGTCGACCGGCAGCGGCAATGTGGCCCACAACGTCACATCGTCGCGCGGGGCGATGTAGTTGGCCCCGAACACCAAATTGGCGTCGGTGGCGGCAGGTTGATCGAAGAGCAGATCGATCAAGGGCGGACCGACCACCACGGTGACGGCGGGCGCGGGCAACGTGGCGACCCAGGTCAAAGCCGTTGATCGGTCGGCGAACCTGTGTGGCTGCAACCAGCCTGAAGCAGCCAGATCGTAGAGCCGCTCTGCAGCGGTTGGAGCCGGTCGCGGATCTGATCCGGCTTCATGATGCCGGGCACCAAGCTGTCATCGGTTCACCAAGCAGCGCGGCCGCGACAATGACCGGTATCGAGGGAACTTCGGTCCTCCGGGGTAGTGGGCTGCACGTCTCCTAGCCAGCTCACTGCCGAATGTCCGCTGTTCGCGGGAGCCAACTCACGCTCTCGACCCCTTCGCGTCGTTCGCGCTTCTGCAGGTCAGGGGGGCTCAATGACCGCATTTGAGCCGAGACCGTGAACTGCACTTCCATCGGCGTGCGGCTGCAACCGCTGCTTATGGAGAGCTCTCCATAAGCAGCGTTATGCACAGCACGCAGTTATGCACAGTTGGTCCGGCAGCGCGGCGTCGCCGCCCTCGCAAGAGGGCTGCGGTCGCGTCTTTGAACTTCACGTAATCACAAGGTCTTGAGGAACTTCAACAGATCGTCTTCTGCCCGGAACCGCTGTGGGACCACATTGGGATCCTGAAGCCTGGCCAGTGCCTTTTCCTTCATGGCGAGATCGGCCTCTATGTACTGATGCGTTGTCGCCGGACTCTCGTGTCCGAGCCACAGAGCGATCACGCTGATTTCCACGCCCGACTGCAGAAGGTGCATAGCGGTCGAGTGACGCAGGCAGTGTGGAGAGATCGTTCTCCCGGCCAGGCTCGGCGTCGTGAGCGCGGCTTTCTTGACGGCCAATGCCAGGCGCTGCGTCACGTTGGACCGCGTCATCGCCTGTCCGCCACGGTTGGGCAGCAGCGCCGACGTGGGAGTCAGGTCCGGGTTGAACTTCAGCCAGGCGCGGATCACCTTGACCGTCGATCGCCAGAGCGGCACCGACCGCTGCTTGCGTCCCTTGCCATGCAGATGCACGCAGGCGGCGGGTGCCAGCACGACGTCGCCCACTTTTACGCCGATTGCCTCCGACACGCGGGCACCGGTGTTGTACAGCAGGGCCAGCAGCAGCTTGTCTCGCTGGCCCATCCAATCCGCTCCTGGCGCGCCGATCACGGCCAGCATCTCCTCGCGTGTCAGGAACTCGAACATCGGCCGCTCGAAGCGCTTCATCGGCACGCCGAGCGCCTGCTCGACGACCTGAAGTGCCGTCACGTCTCGCCGGGCCGCGAACTTCAGGAACGAGCGCAGCGCGGCCAGTCGCGCATTGCGGCTGCGAACGGTGTTGTGCCGATCGCGTTCGAGATGATCGAGGAAGTCCAGGATCAGCGCGGGCGTCAGGTCGGCGAGCGACAGCGTCGTGGGCGTCTTGTGCAGTTGCGCCTGGGCGAAGTCCAGGAACAGCACGAACGCGTCCCGATAGGCCGCAACGGTCTGCGGGCTCAACGCGCGCTGCTGCGTCAGGTGCTCGGCGAAGAAGGACTGGACCAGCGTCGCGAAGCTCGGCGGAGCGGGCTTGCGGTGTTCAGAACTACTCATCGTCGTTCTCCGCGACGTCGGCGAAGCGTTCGAATCGAGCGCCGGCCAACGCCATCAACTCCGGCACGCCGCTCAGGTACCAGTACGTGCTGGAGATATTGATGTGGCCCATGTACGTGGACAGGGCCAGCATTCGTTGGTCAAGGTTCGCTCCCTGCTGGTGCCACAGGATCATCCGTCTCACGGCGAAGCTATGGCGCAGGTCATGCACCCGCGGTCGGCCATGGCCGCCGCGATCGATCCAACCCAATTGCTCGCGCAGCTGACAGAACACTCGATGCACCTGCCGATCTCCCAGCGGTTCACCCCGGTGCACGCCACGCGAGCCCACGAAGAATGTCATCTGCGGCTTCGCAGGCACGTACTGGCGGCGCAAGGCCCGGTAGGCTGCCATCGGACCGATCACGCTGGGGTGCAGCGGCACCATGCGGGACTTGCCAAACTTGGTCTGCTGTATGGTCAGGATGCCGCCGTCCAGATCTGCATCCGAGTCGGCCAGGTTGATCGCTTCAGAGACCCGAAGCCCGGCCGATGCGATCAGACCGAACAGCGTTGCATAGGTGGTGGCACGAAGGCCATCCGAGGGGCCGAGTCGGCGGGCAGCGACGATCAATGCCGCGATCTCGGCTTCGCTGTAGATGTGAGGCGCCACGCGGCGCGGGATCGGACCGAAGCTGGAATCGTCAGGAACTTCGACAGTCGGATCGAACTGCTGGAGCCAGCGCATGAAGGGGCGCAGCGTTGCCAGTCGGCGCGCTGCCGTGTCGACATTGGCCCGGCCGCCCACGAGATACCGAGGCTGTACCTGGTGCGCCCACTGGACCATCACGTCTACCGTCAACGCGATGTCGCGTCCCTCTCCGACCATGAAGCGAGTGAAGCTGCGCACAGCGAGATCAGAGGAGCACGGCTTGAACCCGAGGCGCAGGCGTTCAGTCAGGTATTGCTCCACCTTGGCGGTGAGGTCGATGTTCGCCGATGCTGCGGCGCTCATGATGCACTCCCAGGCCAAGGCAGAGCGACCTCGGCAAGCAGTTGCAAGTCGAGCTTGGCGTAGATCAACGAGGTGTCCAGCGATCGATGCCGAAGCACATCGGCGACCTCCTTGATCGAACTGCCGCTGTTGACCAGGCGACAGGCCAGCGTGTGACGCAACGAATGGCAACCGCGTGAGATGCCGGCACCTCGCAGGGCACGCCCGATTGCCTGGCTCACTGCATCGACGCCGATGGGCTTGTCGTGTGGCGCCAACCGACGGACGAACAGCGATGGCAGCGTGGTTGCGGGCCGCTCGTGTCTCATGTACTCCGCCAGAGCCTGCCCGGTGAGCACCGGCAGCGGTAGGACATCCTGGCGCTGGGACTTTGTTCGCTTCAAGGTCACCGTTCCGGCACGCCAATCGAAGTCGCCGATCTCCAGCTTGGCGATCTCGCCCACGCGCAGTCCGAGATCCAAGGCCAGGCGCACCATGGCCAGCAGGCGCAGCGGAGCCCGCTTGGCCTCGGCGCAATGCGCTTCGAGGCGCTGGACCTCCTCGGTCGTCAGCGCGCGCGGCAACGATGCTTGGCTCCATCGCACCGGCGACGAGATAGCGCCGAGCAGGCTGTTCACTGCGTCACCGCAGGTCCCGCGGTATCGGAAGTAGGCCCGCAGCGCAGCAGTGACCGCGCTGGAATGCGACCCGCTGCTGACCCGCGTGAGCTCGGTTGCGATGAAGCCGCGAACGTCTTCCGGCTGCAACTCGCCGATGGCGATGGCCTTGCCCGCGAACTTGCATTGCAGCAGACGACCTACGAGTACCAGCCGATCCTCGCGCGTGCCTATCGCCAGGCCGCGGGCGTCGCGCATGTGGACGTTGTAACGGTTCAGTTCTTCTGCAATGGGACCGCTGGGGCCTGGCAGTTCCACGATGACATGCTGTTCCCGCAACAAGGCGAGCAGGTGTCCGAGACTGGCGCTCAAGCCGCTGCGTGTACGCAGAGCCGCGGGATGGCAGTCGCAGCGCGGCAGATGCGAATCCAGAAACTGCTCGACGAGGGCTTCGTCGATCTGTTCGGCAGATACCTGGCACTTCGCCATCCAGTGGGCAAAGTGCGACCAGGCACGAAGGGCAGTCTCCGAGCTGCCTTCGGCGTACCGGCCGCGCTCCAGCAATGCCTGGAACGCCCCGACGTATGAAGACAGCGGGCCATCGAGCAGCCATGCCCTGGCCATCGGGTGCATCGAAAGAATCAAGTCCATGGTGATCTCCAGTTGTGAGATCACCATTCATGCGCCGACTGCGAACTTATGTCCAGTTCAACGGCACCGCCTCCTTGCGATCTACCAGGGCGATCACAGCCTCTGGCGCGTTCAGACTGGCCAACTGTCCATAACTGCGTGCTGTGCATAACGCTGCACCCCCGCCCTTCGCATGCGGATGACAAGTTCAGACTGATTGCTGCCACTTAGGTTCGACGGCAGAGTCCATGGGCGCCAACGCAAGCGGTCGCTTACCGGTCAGGATCTCAAGCGACCGATCGATTACCTGTACCGGTCGTTCGGCACTGTAGCGAAGTGCAAAGTTCTGGAATGGCCCTTTGCGTCACGGACGAAACGGTGTTCTGGACCATGGGCAGGCCTTCTTCAAGCGCCAGCAGGGAGGGCGAATCACTTCTTTTGGTCCTTCAGTGTCCGTAGCGCAATACCCGCCACCCGGGTTCCCTGTGCTCCTCAAAGTGCGTGATAGACGGGCAATAGTTCACTTTGACCTGATGCTGTTGCAACATTCTGATCATTGCTCTCGCCGCAAATAAAGAAGGAAACAAGGGGTGGCCGTTGGATCGCAATGCCCAAGACATCGCGCGCGGTATGTGGATATGCGGCAGTCTTGACGTCGCCATCCGCATCCGGCATTTGTGCAGGTGAGCCTGCCGTGAATCTCGTTGAAGGTGCGTGGATAAACTTTGAGCGCCGACTGGCGAGCTGCTCAGGCCTGACCTCGATGGAGTCACATTTCATGGCGCCGTGTTCTCGGCGCCAAATACCTGGTCGACAAATGCCAGCAGCGAAGCGGTGGGCTGTTTGTCGCGATGCACGACCAGGTGAGATTGTCGGAGCTGCCGCGGCAAGGTCGTGGAGATGCGGCACAGGCGGCCGGCCTCCAAAGCGTCGCTCACGACCCACGACGAAAGGCAGGCCACCCCCATACCCGCCTCGGCCGCATGTTTGATCGCCTCCGAACTTCCCAGCTCGATGCTTCGACGGTAGGAGCGCAAGTGGGGCAGCAGACTTTGGTCGGTGGCCTCGCGCGTTCCCGAGCCCGACTCACGCAACAGCCAGACCCCTTCACGCAGTGTCCGCATTGGCACCCGCTCGCCGGCCAGGCTCATTCGTGCCCACGCGCTGTCAGGCGATGTAACGACCACCATCTCGTCCTGGTGCCATGGCGTGACGGCCAGCGCCGCTTGGTGGCAAGGCCCTTCGATCAGGCCCACGTCCAGTTCAAACGCAGCGACCGCGTCACAGATGGCCGCCGTGTTTCCGATCACGACCTTTGAGCGCCAGGCACTGGCATGGCCCGGTTGCGCTGCGACAAAACGGGCCAGCAGCCTGGGCAGCACATAGTTGCCGATGGTGGTGCTGGCGCCGATGCGCAGCGACTGCGCCTGGGCGCTGCCATCGCGGGACATCAGCTCGATGCCGGCGGCACCGTCCAGCAGCGCCAGGGCCCGCGGCAGTAACGCACGGCCGTTGTCGTTGAGCAGCAGGCGCTTGCCCGCGCGGTCGAACAGGCGCAGCGACAGCAGCCGCTCAAGTTCATTCACGGCCGAGCTGGTGGCCGACTGCGACAGCGCAATCTCGGCGCTGGCTGCCGTGGTAGTGCCGCTGCGCGCAACCGCCACGAAGATCTGCAGCTGTCGCAGCGTGAGGCGAAGGGTATTCATGGCGGATTCGTTTGCAAAGCGATTAGATGGGTACATCTTAGCGATACAACCCGTTTGACGGGTCATCCATGAAGCCGGAAGCTTTGTCCTCACGAACTTCAACCGGAGGCAAGCAGCATGACCATCAACGTACTTCCTGAGCCACGCACATTGGCCTCTGCATCGGCTTTCGCACGCATGCTCCCCGGCCTGGCCCTGAGCGGCGCCTTGGCTGCCACCGGTATCGCGCTGGGCCGCATCGCCTGGCTGCAGGACCATGGCTTCAGTGCGCTGACGCTGGCCATCGTGCTGGGCATGATCGTGGGCAACACGGTTTACCCGTGGGCCCCGCGCTTGGCGGTAGCCAGCGGCGCCGGCGTCAACTTCTCCAAGCAGAACCTGCTTCGCCTGGGCGTGGTGCTGTACGGCCTGCGGCTCACCGTGCAGGACATTGACCATGTCGGCATCGCTGGTGTCGCCATCGACGCGATGATATTGGGTTCGACCTTCGCACTGGCCTGCCTCATCGGCACGCGCTGGCTGGGCCTGGAGCGCAAGACGGCGATGCTGATCGGCGCTGGCAGTGCCATCTGCGGCGCTGCTGCGGTGATGGCCGCCGAGCCGGTGGTCAAGGCGCGCGCCGAGCAGGTCACGGTGGCGGTGGCCACGGTGGTGGTGTTCGGCACGCTGGCGATCTTCCTGTACCCGGCGCTGTTCGAGCTGAACCGGCACTGGGCGCTGATCCCCGGCGGCGCCAACGGGTTCGGCATCTACGTCGGATCGACCATCCACGAGGTGGCCCAGGTGGTGGCCGCAGCACGTTCGGTGGGCCCGGACGCAGCCAACTCGGCCGTCATCGCGAAGATGGTTCGAGTAATGATGCTGGCGCCGTTCCTGGTGATGCTGTCGGCTTGGCTGGCGCGCGACAGCACCCTGCAAGCCCTAGTGGAGGCAGAGCATGCTCACGCCAAGGGTCAACTCGCTGTGCCCTGGTTCGCCTTCGGCTTCGTCGCGGTCGTGTTGCTCAATTCGCTGCAATGGCTGCCGGCGTCGGTGGTGGCAGTGACGACCGAGATTGACACCGCGCTGCTGGCGATGGCGATGGCTGCGCTCGGCCTGGCCACGCACATCGGCGCCATTCGCAAGGCCGGGGCCAAGCCGCTGCTGCTGGCGTTGATCTTGTTCGGCTGGCTCATCGTCGGAGGCGCGCTCATCAACCGCTGGGTGCCGGCCCTGCTGGGCTGAAGCCTCGAATTCACGGCCCAGGGCCCTGACCCTAAATTTCTTTGCACGCTCTGGAATAGACCGCATGCCGACGCCGTCTGCTCTTTTGTCGGGACCTATCTGACCCTTCGTCCCGCACTCACCCCCCTTCACTTCACACCAACCCTTCATCGGAGCCCACAATGTTCAAGACTTTCGCTTTCGCCGCCACCGCCCTGACGCTCGCCTCCGGCAGCGCCTTCGCCGCCCCCAGCGACGACGCCCGCACGCACTTCCAGGCCATCGCCTCGGGCGACACCCAGATCGTCATGCGTGCCTATGCCGACCAGGCCCAGCTGAACTGGGTAGGCGGCCCACTCGACGGCACCTATGCCACCACCGATGCCATTCGCGGCACCTGGGAGAAGTTCGGCAAGGCCGTCGGCCCACTGAAGCTCACAGTCGGCCAGATTGAAGAATCGGCCAACCCCAAGGGCGCCACCGTCTCGGCCAACGTCGTCTTCGAAGGCAAGATGCCCATCAAGGTGCGCTACGTGCTGACGTTCCGTGAAGGCAAGATCGTCAGTGAAACCTGGCAGATCGACCCCAAGCTGGCGGTGGCTGCGGCTTACTGAACGGCACGCAGCGTGGCTACTCTCCACCAGACCCCAAAGGACAACCCCATGAAGCACCTTTCGACTCTGGCCGCGCTGCTGATCACAGCGGCTTCCTTCGCGGCACCACTCACCGGCGCTATGGCTGCCGACGCGCCGGCCAAGCTCGCCAACGGCGCGCTGGTCGACGCCAAGGGCATGACGCTCTACACCTTCGACAAGGACGTGGCAGGCAGCGGCAAGAGCACCTGCAACGGCGGCTGCGCCGCGCTGTGGCCGCCCGCGATGGCCGCCGCCAGCGACCAACCCGCCGGTGCATACACGATCGTCATGCGCGACGACGGTGCGCGCCAGTGGGCCTACAAGGGCAAGCCGGTGTACACCTACCAGGCCGACCAGAAGCCCGGCGACCGCGCCGGCGACAACTTCAAAGACGTCTGGCACATCATCAAGGAATGACATTTGCTGTCGACTTCCGTCCAGACCCTCAGGCCACGACCCCCCGATGCAAGACGACGCAAGCCTGCTGAGCTGGGTGCCGCGCCTGCGCCGCTATTCGCGCGCGCTGGTGAACAACCGTGACGACGCCGACGATCTGGTGCAGGACACGCTGGAGCGGGCCTGGGCCAAGTCGAACCTGTGGGGCGGCGTGGCCGACATGCGCGCCTGGCTCTTCAGCATCATGCACAACCTGCACGTCGATGGCGTGCGCCGTCCCAGGCTGCACACCGTGACCATGGACGACGACACGCCCGAAGTGCCGGTGGCGCCGACACAAACCGACAGGCTGGCTGTACTGGATCTGCAGGCTGCACTGGACTTGCTGCCCGTCGAGCAGAAGGAAGTGCTTCTTCTGGTGACGCTGGAAGACATGGCCTATGCCGATGTGGCGCAGGCCCTGGGTATCCCCATCGGCACCGTGATGTCGCGCCTGTCGCGAGGCCGTGAGCGCCTGCGCGGCCTGATGGAAGGCCGCGCAGAACCGGTGCGGCTGAAAGTCGTCAAATGAATGTATTGAGAAGCAACCCATGAATACCGACCGTCCGCCACCGTCCATTCCCCCGGTCACCGAGGCCGACCTGCATGCGTTCGTTGATGGCCGCCTGCCCGCTGAGCGCCAGGTCGAGATCGCCGCTTATCTGGCCGCACGCCCTGAAGACGCGCAGCGCCTGGAGGCCTACCGGGCGCAGAAGCGCGAACTGCACGTCTTGTTCGATCCCGTGCTGTATGAACAGCCGCCGCAGCGCCTGCTGAAATCGGCGCGCCCGCGTGCCGTGCCGCAGACGCCTTGGTACCTCCAGCGCCTGGCCGCTGGGATCGCCATCGCCGTCATCAGCGGCGCCACAGGCTGGGGCTTGCGGGGCGGCCTGCCCGCGGGGGGCGACGATGCCGGCCGCATGGCCGCCGCAGCACCCGCCGAGCGCGGCCTGACGCTGGTGTCAGCGGGCAGCTTCGCACAGCGCGCGGCGGTGGCCCATGCGGTGTACAGCCCAGACGCGCGCCGCCCGGTCGAGGTGGACGCGGCGCACGAAGACCAGCTCGTGGCCTGGCTGTCCAAGCGCATGGGCGCGCCGATGAAGCCGCCGCACCTGCAGGCCCAGGGCTACACGCTGGAAGGCGGGCGCCTGTTGCCGGGTGGCCAGGGGCCGGTGGCGCAGTTCATGTACCGCAACGAGCTCGGCAGCAAGCTGACGCTGTACGTGTCCAACGATGTCGCCGACGTGGGCAGTGCCGCGGGGCCGGACAAGGCACTGCAGGCCGGCGTGAAGAACACAGACACGGCCTTCCGCTTCGCACGCGAAGGTGTGGTCAATGTCTTCTACTGGGTCGACGGTCCCTTCGGCTACGCCCTGTCGTCCGACGCCGACCGCAGCGTGCTGGCGCAGGTGTCGGCCGAGGTCTATCGGCAACTTGGCACCCCGCGCTGAAGGCCAGGGCGGCGTCGGCGCGACGCGCTGTCGGCATGCCCAGGGAATGAAACGGCCCGAGCCGCGCTCTTGACCTGAAGCAAGCGCTGGGCAGTGGTTCATCGGCGGCTGCCGGCCCACGACCCAAGCGATCACTCTCCACAACAACTCAGAAAGCAAACATGACCACCCAACGCCGCGACATTCTCAAGTACACCCTGGCCGCCGCGGCAGCCAGCGCGCTGCCCGCAGCACATGCCCAGGCCCCGTCCGGCGCTTCAGCGGGAGCCGCAGCCACCGGCATCGACCCGCGCGATCGCGTCTTCATCACCAATGAAGACTCCAACACGCTGGTGGTCATCGACCCGAAGACCAACACCGTCGAGTCGACGATCAACCTGACCAGCTTTGACGAAGACCCTCGTCCCCCGTTTCGCTTTGTGACGGCCGGCGTGGCGCCAACGCACGCGGCGATGGTCCACAAGCCGCTGTACCACGGCTGTATCGATGCGCACGGCGCGGTGCCGTCGCCCGATGGCCGGTTGCTGGCCACCAGCGGGCGCGGCTCCAGCAACATTTATCTGATCGACGCCGAGCAGCGCCGCGTCATCGGCAACACACCCAACCCTGCGTCTGGGCCCACCACCAACCCCGAGCGCCTGAGTAGTGGCCTGCTGCTGGGCCGCGAACCGCACGAGCCCACTTTCACGCGCAACGGCCGCGAGCTGTGGGTCACGCTGCGCGGTGAAGACCGCATTGCCATCGTCGGCGTCGATCGTGCCGTTCGCCAGCTCAAGGGGGCCGACAGCCCGGGCTCCAGCGCGGTTCGCCAATACCTGCCCACGCTGAGCGGCCCGGCGCAGGTGTGGTTCAACCGTGAGGGTACGTTGGCCTTTGTGGCCAGCCAGAAGGTGTCGAAGATCGACGTGTTCCGCGTCAACCCCGGCGCGGATGGCCACAGCCAACCGCAGCGGCTGACCACGCTGGACATCAGCGCACAGGACAAACCCGGCTTCACGCCCTTCATGAAGACCACACCCGACGGTGCCGAGGTGTGGTTCTCGCACAAGCTGGCTGATGCGGTGTCTTGCCGCTCGACGCAGGGTGGCTTCGACCTGATCGACACCGTGCCGCTGGGCATGGGCGCGCGGCCCAACCACGTTGAGTTCGTGCGCAATGCGCGCGGCAGCGTGGTCTATGCCAGCCTGGCGCGCATCGACGATGGTGGCCCCGGCGGCGTGGCGTCGAGCCCGATCGCCATCATCGACCGCAGCGCTCCGGGCGGACAGCGCAAGGTGGTGGGCACCTTCTCCAGCCGTGGCCGCGAGTCGCACGGGTTGTGGACCAACCCCGAGAACACGCTGCTGTATGTGGCCCACGAACAGGACGAGCTGCCCGGCACGCCCAACGCGGGCCAGACCGTGTGCAGTGCATTTGATGTGAGCGACCCGCTGCGCCCGACCTTCATTGCGCAGATCCCCCTGGGCAATCTGACGCTGCCCTCTGGCGCGCTGCGCAACAAAAAGAGCATCAACCTCGTCTACGTGCGTGTGGGCGAGAAGGGCCAGACGGCATGAGCGGCGCGCACACCAGCCACGGCGCCAGCGCCGCGCACACCAGCGCATTCCAGCGGGATATGGACGAATCGATGGCCCGCATGATGCAGGCCATGCACAGCCCGGGCTACGCAGGCCAGGCCGACCAGGACTTTCTGGCGATGATGATTCCGCACCACGCCGGCGCTGTGGACATGGCGCGGCTGGTGTTGCAGCATGGGCGCGATCCTGTCACCCGGCAGTTGGCCGAGGAAATCATTGCCGGGCAGACGGTGGAGATCCAGAGCATGCAACGCCGACTGCACACCCTGCAGCAGCGCACAGCCAAAGGTGCGGAAGCGGAATTTCCGTCGCTGGGTGGGACGCGGGGGCCTTGATCGACAGCCCTAGGGAAAGTACCGATGAGCGCCACGGAATGAACCAAGCCACGCAGCGCTCTTGATCACCATGCTGTTCCAGTCTGCCGAGTCCCGCTATAACCAATGGGTGCGTGAGCACTACCGTTTTTTGCTGCGCAGTGCGTGGGCGCTCACTGGTTCGCGCGCCATTGCCGAAGACGTGGTGCAAGACTGTTTTGCCAACGCCTGGAAGCACCGGGAGCAACTGCGCGACGCTGCGCTGGCACGGGCTTGGCTCTTTCAGATCATGCGCCGCGCCGCCTTTCGCCAGGCCGCACCCAGCATGCAGTCGCTGGACGATGAAGAGCAGCCCGAGCAAGCGGCGCCCGACGCGGGGCTGGACGACAAACTCGATGTCGTCAAGGCGCTCGCGCGCCTGGCGCCCATCCACCGCGAGGTGCTGGTGCTGTTTTATTTCGACGACATGCCCACCGCCCAGATGGCCGAGGCGCTGGAGATCGCGCCCGGCACGGTGTTGTCGCGCCTAGCCCGTGCGCGCGACGCTTTGAAGCTGGCCATGGGGGTACCTGCGACACCCAAGGCCGATGTCAACGTTACCCCGTTTCGCAGGACCAAGACATGAGCCCCGATACCGACGCGCCTTTCCTGCCCGACAGCGAATTCGATTTGCGCGCGCGCGCCGAGTTGGCGATCGCCTTCGAGGCCAGCGACGCACCGGCACACCTGTACCGAAAGCCGCAGCCGCTGCTGGCGCGACGCGGCTTGCAGCGTTTTCTGGCTGCGCTTTTGCTGGCCGGTGGCACCAGCGGCGGGGTGCTAGCCGTGCGACCGCCAGCGATGGTGCGCGACGCGATCGACCACGAATACCACGAGCGCAGCTTGCGGGGCAGTTTCATGGAGCAGCGCCAGTTGCTCATGCACCTGGGCATGCGGGACGCCAACGTGGTGCCCGGGTTTCCCCAACTCATGCGGCCATGCGATATCGAAGGTCACCTCGCTTACCACCTCACCACGTTCTTCGAGAAGGGCGGCATGGTGACGGTGTATGCCTTTGACCAGCCTGTGGACCTGCGCGAGGCCAGCGGCTGGTGGAGCAACGTGCACTGGAAGGTGATCCGCTCGCGCGAGGGCAAGCCCTTGTTGCTGGTGGCCCAGAAAAAGAAGGCACTGGCGGTCGCGCAGACGGCACTGCAGGCACCTCCCGTGTCCGGGCCAGGCTGAGGCACCGCGTCCCTGTCAACGAATCAACCGCTCACCCCTTTCACCCCAACCGGCGCACGACGCCCAACCACCGGAGACCCCAGAAATGAACCAACAACCCACCTCGCTCCCCCGGCGCCACCTGCTGGCCGGCAGCGGCGCTGCTTTGGCTGCCGTTGGTCTGGCCAGCTTTGGCCGCACCGCAGCCGCTGCTGGTGAGACCGCGCCCGTCGCCGTGGCCGGTGCTGCCAAGCCTCTGCCAGCGTACGTGGGCTGGAAGGACCCGGCCAGCCTGATCGTGCACAGCAGCACCACCATTGAGACCAAGCGCAGTGTGTTCGGCACCAGCGTAATCACGCCGTCCGAGCAGCTCTACATCCGCAACAACCTGCCCGCGCCCGACGTCTCGATCCTGGGCAACCGCGATGCCTGGGAGATCAACATCGAGGGGGTGAAGAACCCGCGCAAACTCACGCTGGGCGACCTCAAGCGCATGGGCATCGAGACCACGGCGATGGTGTTGCAATGCTCTGGCAACGGACGCGGCTACTTCCCCAACAAGCCCAGTGGAACGCCTTGGCAAGTGGGCGCAGCAGGCTGTGTGGTGTGGAGCGGTGTGCCGGTGCGCTGGGTGGTGGATGCCCTGGGCGGCGTGGAGGCCGGCATGGCCTACCTCACCGGCACAGGCGGCGAAAAACTCCCCGATGGACTGGACCCCAAGAGCGTGATCGTGGAACGCTCGGTGCCTGCTGCCGCACTCGCCGATGCCCTGCTGGCCTGGGAAATGAACGGTGTGCCGATTTCGCTGGCCCACGGCGGCCCACTGCGCTTGATCGTGCCGGGTTACACGGGCGTGAACAACATCAAGTACGTCAAACGCCTGGCCTTCACCGCTCAGGAGACCGACGCACGCATCATGTCGCACGGCTACCGCATTTCACCGCCCGGCGCGAAGGGCGACCCGTCGCAGCCATCGGTGCAGGAAATGACGGTGAAGTCGTGGATCAACGGTCCCGGCACGGACGGCGCCCCGCTTAAAGCGGGTGACACACAGATCCATGGCGTGGCGTTTGGCGGCATGAACGCGGTGGCCAAGGTCGAGGTTTCTCTGGACGGCGGAAAAACCTGGCAGCTCGCGCGCATGGTGGGGCCCGACCTCGGCCGCTTTGCGTGGCGGCAGTTTGTTTTTGCGGCACGCCTGCCGGCGGGCCAGTTCACCCTGGCGAGCCGAGCCACCGACACCGCAGGCAACGTGCAGCCCGAACAACGCATGGAAAACGCGGGCGGCTACAACAACACCAGCTGGGCCGACCACGCCGTGAAAGTGAGCGTGGCATGAAGCGCACAATCCAAAAACACGCGTTGGTCGCTGCCCTGTGGTCGTTGGCATTCACAGTGCTGCCCGTGCACGCCGCCGACGATGCCGCGCAACTTCAACAAGGCAAGGTGTTGTTCGGCCAAGGCGCGGTGCCTGCCTGCGCCCTGTGCCATGCGCTCAAGGACGCGGGAGCCGAAGGCGCCGTGGGCCCCAGCCTGGACGAGCTCAAGCCCGATGCCAAGCGCGTGGCCACCGCGCTGCGCAACGGGATTGGGCAGATGCCGTCCTACAACGGCAAACTCAGTGATGCGCAAATTGCCGCCCTGGCGGCCTACGTGGCCAAGGCTTCGGGTGGATCAAAGTGATGGCTGGTTGGCCACAGCGCTGCTGCGCCAACTGACAAAAAGGACGGGATCACCTGCAAACAGCGATCCCGACTGAGTGGCTGACCCAGGGCGGGTCAGCCACTCACCATCACTTGCCTGGTTTGATGTCGGGGACCACCATCCAGCCAGCCCCCATCATCACAACCGCCGGGAACTTCTCGCCGGCCTAAGTCTTGCCCAGCATGGCCTTGTGCTCGCGGTAAGCCATCAACGCTGGCGACACGCCCAGGTGATTGATCGCACCATGCTTGATGCTGCTGCAGTCTTGCTCGTCGAGCTTGCAGATCTCTGCACGCTGTTGTCAACTCTCTAGCAATGTCAACTACGCGCCTGAAACCTGTCTCTGCGCCTTACCACGATGCATGAATAGGAGTGATCGCAATCCGGCACGCCAAGGGCATGCACGTTGAAAACTCGAACGGCAGCAACCGCTGCTTATGGAGAGCTCTCCATAAGCAGCGTTATGCACAGCACGCAGTTATGGACAGTTGGCCAGTCTGAACGCGCCAGAGGCTGTGATCGCCCTGGTAGATCGCAAGGAGGCGGTGCCGTTGAACTGGACATAAGTTCGCAGTCGGCGCATGAATGGTGATCTCACAACTGGAGATCACCATGGACTTGATTCTTTCGATGCACCCGATGGCCAGGGCATGGCTGCTCGATGGCCCGCTGTCTTCATACGTCGGGGCGTTCCAGGCATTGCTGGAGCGCGGCCGGTACGCCGAAGGCAGCTCGGAGACTGCCCTTCGTGCCTGGTCGCACTTTGCCCACTGGATGGCGAAGTGCCAGGTATCTGCCGAACAGATCGACGAAGCCCTCGTCGAGCAGTTTCTGGATTCGCATCTGCCGCGCTGCGACTGCCATCCCGCGGCTCTGCGTACACGCAGCGGCTTGAGCGCCAGTCTCGGACACCTGCTCGCCTTGTTGCGGGAACAGCATGTCATCGTGGAACTGCCAGGCCCCAGCGGTCCCATTGCAGAAGAACTGAACCGTTACAACGTCCACATGCGCGACGCCCGCGGCCTGGCGATAGGCACGCGCGAGGATCGGCTGGTACTCGTAGGTCGTCTGCTGCAATGCAAGTTCGCGGGCAAGGCCATCGCCATCGGCGAGTTGCAGCCGGAAGACGTTCGCGGCTTCATCGCAACCGAGCTCACGCGGGTCAGCAGCGGGTCGCATTCCAGCGCGGTCACTGCTGCGCTGCGGGCCTACTTCCGATACCGCGGGACCTGCGGTGACGCAGTGAACAGCCTGCTCGGCGCTATCTCGTCGCCGGTGCGATGGAGCCAAGCATCGTTGCCGCGCGCGCTGACGACCGAGGAGGTCCAGCGCCTCGAAGCGCATTGCGCCGAGGCCAAGCGGGCTCCGCTGCGCCTGCTGGCCATGGTGCGCCTGGCCTTGGATCTCGGACTGCGCGTGGGCGAGATCGCCAAGCTGGAGATCGGCGACTTCGATTGGCGTGCCGGAACGGTGACCTTGAAGCGAACAAAGTCCCAGCGCCAGGATGTCCTACCGCTGCCGGTGCTCACCGGGCAGGCTCTGGCGGAGTACATGAGACACGAGCGGCCCGCAACCACGCTGCCATCGCTGTTCGTCCGTCGGTTGGCGCCACACGACAAGCCCATCGGCGTCGATGCAGTGAGCCAGGCAATCGGGCGTGCCCTGCGAGGTGCCGGCATCTCACGCGGTTGCCATTCGTTGCGTCACACGCTGGCCTGTCGCCTGGTCAACAGCGGCAGTTCGATCAAGGAGGTCGCCGATGTGCTTCGGCATCGATCGCTGGACACCTCGTTGATCTACGCCAAGCTCGACTTGCAACTGCTTGCCGAGGTCGCTCTGCCTTGGCCTGGGAGTGCATCATGAGCGCCGCAGCATCGGCGAACATCGACCTCACCGCCAAGGTGGAGCAATACCTGACTGAACGCCTGCGCCTCGGGTTCAAGCCGTGCTCCTCTGATCTCGCTGTGCGCAGCTTCACTCGCTTCATGGTCGGAGAGGGACGCGACATCGCGTTGACGGTAGACGTGATGGTCCAGTGGGCGCACCAGGTACAGCCTCGGTATCTCGTGGGCGGCCGGGCCAATGTCGACACGGCAGCGCGCCGACTGGCAACGCTGCGCCCCTTCATGCGCTGGCTCCAGCAGTTCGATCCGACTGTCGAAGTTCCTGACGATTCCAGCTTCGGTCCGATCCCGCGCCGCGTGGCGCCTCACATCTACAGCGAAGCCGAGATCGCGGCATTGATCGTCGCTGCCCGCCGACTCGGCCCCTCGGATGGCCTTCGTGCCACCACCTATGCAACGCTGTTCGGTCTGATCGCATCGGCCGGGCTTCGGGTCTCTGAAGCGATCAACCTGGCCGACTCGGATGCAGATCTGGACGGCGGCATCCTGACCATACAGCAGACCAAGTTTGGCAAGTCCCGCATGGTGCCGCTGCACCCCAGCGTGATCGGTCCGATGGCAGCCTACCGGGCCTTGCGCCGCCAGTACGTGCCTGCGAAGCCGCAGATGACATTCTTCGTGGGCTCGCGTGGCGTGCACCGGGGTGAACCGCTGGGAGATCGGCAGGTGCATCGAGTGTTCTGTCAGCTGCGCGAGCAATTGGGTTGGATCGATCGCGGCGGCCATGGCCGACCGCGGGTGCATGACCTGCGCCATAGCTTCGCCGTGAGACGGATGATCCTGTGGCACCAGCAGGGAGCGAACCTTGACCAACGAATGCTGGCCCTGTCCACGTACATGGGCCACATCAATATCTCCAGCACGTACTGGTACCTGAGCGGCGTGCCGGAGTTGATGGCGTTGGCCGGCGCTCGATTCGAACGCTTCGCCGACGTCGCGGAGAACGACGATGAGTAGTTCTGAACACCGCAAGCCCGCTCCGCCGAGCTTCGCGACGCTGGTCCAGTCCTTCTTCGCCGAGCACCTGACGCAGCAGCGCGCGTTGAGCCCGCAGACCGTTGCGGCCTATCGGGACGCGTTCGTGCTGTTCCTGGACTTCGCCCAGGCGCAACTGCACAAGACGCCCACGACGCTGTCGCTCGCCGACCTGACGCCCGCGCTGATCCTGGACTTCCTCGATCATCTCGAACGCGATCGGCACAACACCGTTCGCAGCCGCAATGCGCGACTGGCCGCGCTGCGCTCGTTCCTGAAGTTCGCGGCCCGGCGAGACGTGACGGCACTTCAGGTCGTCGAGCAGGCGCTCGGCGTGCCGATGAAGCGCTTCGAGCGGCCGATGTTCGAGTTCCTGACACGCGAGGAGATGCTGGCCGTGATCGGCGCGCCAGGAGCGGATTGGATGGGCCAGCGAGACAAGCTGCTGCTGGCCCTGCTGTACAACACCGGTGCCCGCGTGTCGGAGGCAATCGGCGTAAAAGTGGGCGACGTCGTGCTGGCACCCGCCGCCTGCGTGCATCTGCATGGCAAGGGACGCAAGCAGCGGTCGGTGCCGCTCTGGCGATCGACGGTCAAGGTGATCCGCGCCTGGCTGAAGTTCAACCCGGACCTGACTCCCACGTCGGCGCTGCTGCCCAACCGTGGCGGACAGGCGATGACGCGGTCCAACGTGACGCAGCGCCTGGCATTGGCCGTCAAGAAAGCCGCGCTCACGACGCCGAGCCTGGCCGGGAGAACGATCTCTCCACACTGCCTGCGTCACTCGACCGCTATGCACCTTCTGCAGTCGGGCGTGGAAATCAGCGTGATCGCTCTGTGGCTCGGACACGAGAGTCCGGCGACAACGCATCAGTACATAGAGGCCGATCTCGCCATGAAGGAAAAGGCACTGGCCAGGCTTCAGGATCCCAATGTGGTCCCACAGCGGTTCCGGGCAGAAGACGATCTGTTGAAGTTCCTCAAGACCTTGTGATTACGTGAAGTTCAAAGACGCGACCGCAGCCCTCTTGCGAGGGCGGCGACGCCGCGCTGCCGGACCAACTGTGCATAACTGCGTGCTGTGCATAACGCTGCTTATGGAGAGCTCTCCATAAGCAGCGGTTGCCGTCGCTCGTCCTGCCGCTATGGAAGTCCGCTGACGATCTCTCATCGGTCGTTCGGAGTAGTGGGCCATATTTTTGGATGGAGATAGAGAACACCAATCTATTAGCTCCTCACATGGCTTGCGCTTTCAAGCCAGCTTAAGCAGGTCCGCGAGGTCCATAGGCGGCTCGATAAAACGTTAAGAGCCTCTTAGCATGCAACTCGCCAAGCATGATCGCATCGGCATAGCCTTACATGCCTTGGCGACTGCCGCTCTCGATCTTGACGCCCGGTTGATTTTTGCGAATGGGCTTGACCTTCTCGTCGTGACAAGGTTCATAGTCAAAACATGAATCAACTGAAGGAGGCTCACATGGTCCGTTTCAATGTTCCTGACATGACGTGCGGTGGTTGCGCCCAGCGCATTCGTCGAGCAATAGCTCAGGCCCCAATGCCGGCGGGTGTCGAAGTAGAAATCGATGTGGCCGCGCGGCAGGTCCGCGTTCCTGGGCAAGCCGAAGACGACACTGTGGAGCTTGTTCGCTCCGCAATTGAGCGTGCCGGATACAAAGCAGACGCCGTGGTGGGGACTTCATCGGGCCGAACAACCGGTGGCTGCTGCTGTGCGTCTCGGTCCACAACCTCTGTTGATGTGAATCAAGGCGCTGCGAACCGTACGTCGTCATGCTGCAATTGAACCTACAAGGAGACCATCATGCGTCTGAATATCGTCGCTGGGCTGTTGACAACCCTTTTCGTGGCGGGATGTGCCATCGCGCAATCTCCAAAACCTACGGACGAACACGCAGGCCACCACCCCGGTGATGCGCAGAGCGGTGGCGTAGCCACCCAGTCTGCCCCGACAGCTACTACCCCGCCAGCACCGGACGCCTTTGATCGTCAGATGAAGGCGATGCAGGAAATGCACAAAAAAATGCAGGCGGCCAAGACTCCCGCCGAACGTTCTGCTCTGATGGACGAGCACATGAAGCTCATGCAGTCCGGCATGGCCATGATGGGTGCTGGTAATTCTGGTGGCATGGGTATGGGGATGATGCAGCAAGGGGCGCAGGCCAAACCTGCCGCACCTGCAGCCTCTGGAAACTCGGGCATGGGAGGCGGCATGATGGGCATGCACGCTCAAATGGAGCGCCGCATGGCCATGATGGAACAGATGATGCAAATGATGGTGGACCGCCAAGCGGTCATGCCATCCAAGTGAGAACCGCACGAACAAGTGGCACGTCAATGAAATAGAAGGTACGCCGACGGCTTCCTCCGTCACCAGGCCCGCGTTTCGTATTGGTACTGCGCCGGCGTCAGAGACCGGCTTTTGTTCGGCAGATGCGGCCAGCGCGACTTTCATCAGAACCAACGCGGCTGAGAAAACCAACCCATGCGAAGTCGCGCCTGTGTGTTTCCCCGGCAGTTACGGGGTATCTGCGGATCCGGCTACAACGCGCCCGCTCTATTTCCCCACTTGCAACCCTTTCAAGGGGGAGGGACCAGACGCTCGCATCGGCTCGCCCGAGTGCGAACTGTGGCCGCTGAAAAATAGCATTCGCCATATAATCTAATAATCGTTGGATTAAAAGATCATGAATGCTCGAACGTTGAAAGACCTGCTATACGAGCAGGTTGCCCGCATCGGAAAGTCCCTCTCAAGCCCAAAACGGCTAGAGCTGTTGGAGCTGCTTGCCCAAAGCGAGAAATCGGTCGAGACCTTGGCCTTGCAGGCTGGTATCGACTTGCGCCTGGCCAGCGCGCATCTCAAAGCACTGCGGGAAGCCCGTCTGGTGGCAACCCGGCGCGATGGTCGGCACATCTACTACCGCCTCAGTGGTCAAGACGTGTCTCAACTGTGGGTCGCCCTGCGGGAGACCGCTGAGGAGCACTTGGTCGAGCTGCGGGTTGCTCTGGGGCAGATGACGTCTCAACCGGATACCTTGGTATCGGAGGGACGGGAGAGCCTGCTGGAAAAAGCACGGCACGGAGAGATCGTCGTGATCGACGTACGCCCTTCCAGCGAATTCAACGCGGGGCATTTGCCTTTTGCGCGCTCTATGCCGCTGGATGAGCTGGAAAAGCGTCTGGCTGATCTGCCTGCGGATCGCACCATCGTCGCTTACTGCCGGGGGCCTTTCTGCCTCATGTCTGACGAGGCAGTGCAACTGCTGCGCGCCCGTGGCTTCGTAGCCAGAAAGATCAGTGACGGTGTCAGCGAGTGGGCTGCCAGCGGCCTGCCCATCGAAACCTCCGCGCAGTGAGGCCATTGAGTCGGCCCTCAAAGCGAACTGATCGCCTGGACAGCAAAGGCCGACAAGTTCTCGTTTTTTAGGGAGGCACCTATGTTCTTCAAGCAACTGGCGACCAAGGAGTCCTCCTTGTCGTACTTTTTCGGCTGCGCTGGACAGGCCAAGGCCATCGCGGTCGACGTAGTGGCTGGCGACGAGGATTGGTTCATGCAGGCGGCCCGTGAAGCCAATGTCGAAATCACCCACGTCATCGACACCCATGTCCACGCCGATCATTACTCGGGTGGTCGTTCGTTGGCCCAGAAGGTTCATGCCCCCTATTGCCTGCACGAATCCAATCACGGTCAGGTGCAGTACGACTTTCTGCCATTGCAGGACGGACAGCTGCTCGATGTCGGCAATGTCAAAGTCAAGGTTCTGCACACGCCAGGGCATACGCCGGACAGCCTGTGTCTGCTGGTCACCGACAAGCGGCGCGGTGAGGCTCCCTGGTTCGTCGTGACCGGTGACACCCTATTTGTTGGCGCCATTGGTCGGCCTGACTTGGCTGGACAGGAGCAGCAGATGGCGGGTGTTCTCTATGACACCTTGCACACCAAGCTTCTGTCGCTCCCTGACGAAATCGAAATCTATCCGGGGCACCAGGCTGGCAGCGCCTGTGGTGCGGGCTTGTCTGGCAAGCCCTCTTCAACGCTGGGATTCGAGAAACGCTGGAATCCGGCATTGACCATGGAGCGCGGCGCCTTCATCAGCTTCCTGACGCAAGAGATTCCCCCGCGACCGGCCGCCATGGATGCGATGGTGCGTTTCAACCTCGGTATGGAGGGCTGAACGATGCACACGGCCACCGTCCGCCTGGGGTTGCGTGAAAACCTGGGCCAGTTCTCTTTGCTGGTCCTGGTCAATGCCTTCGTCGGCGCGATGGTGGGCCTGGAGCGCAGCATTCTTCCGGCCATCGCCGAGCAAGAGTTCCACATTGCGGCGCGGGCGGCGATTCTGTCGTTCATCGTCGTCTTCGGCATCACCAAGGCGCTGACCAACTACTTTGCGGGACGACTTTCCGACCGCTATGGCCGCAAACATGTCCTGGTGGCTGGATGGCTTGTTGCAGCCCCTGTGCCCTTTATGCTGATGTGGGCGCCCGATTGGAACTGGATCGTCGCGGCCAATGTGCTGCTGGGGGTGAGCCAGGGCCTCACTTGGTCTACCACCGTCATCATGAAGATTGATCTTGTGGGGCCCAAGCAGCGTGGCCTTGCGATGGGTCTCAATGAGTTTTCTGGGTACTTCGCAGTGGCGGGCAGTGCGCTCGCCACCGGCTGGCTAGCCTCCCACTACGGGCTGCGCCCGCAACCTTTCTACCTTGGTGTGGCCTATGTCCTGTTTGGCCTGGCGCTCTCGGTGCTGGCGGTCCGCGAGACCCGGCACTATGTGGCCCAAGAAGTGCGCACGCACCATGCCGGCCACGATGTGGCACTGCCCAGCCAGGGGGACATCTTCCGCCGCGCCTCTCTGACCGACAAAAACCTCTCCAGCATCAGCCAGGCAGGCCTCGTCAACAACCTCAACGATGGCATGGCCTGGGGCCTGTTTCCCCTGGTTTTTGCCGCTGCTGGCATGAGCTTGGCGCAGATTGGCACGCTCGCCGCAATCTACCCGGCTGTCTGGGGAATGGCGCAGATTTTCACGGGAGCGCTGTCTGATCGCATCGGACGCAAACAACTGATCGTTTGGGGAATGTGGGTGCAGGCGGTGGGTGTTGCCGTCACCGCGCTGAGTGCAGGCTTTCTGGGATTCGGCTTTGGCGCAGTCCTTCTCGGGCTCGGCACTGCAATGGTCTATCCCACCTTGCTGGCGGCCATCGGAGATGTAGCCCATCCTGCCTGGCGCGCGTCTGCGGTGGGTGTGTACCGGCTCTGGCGCGATCTGGGCTACGCGGTCGGCGCGCTCCTGGCGGGTATCACGGCGGACCTTTTTGGGTTGGCCGCCGCAGTGTGGTTGGTCGCGGCCATCACCTTGCTGTCAGGTGTGATCGCTGCTGTGCGGATGAACGAAACACTCGCTGCTGAAAAAGCATGAGTGAGCACAAGCCGAAGATGCTGGGCTTCAGCTGCCCTCGCTATGATGCGGCCCACAAACAGTCAGGCAGGGTGACCGGCATCAATTGGCGCTGATCTCCATACCAACGCTTGTCACCCCACTGTCTGACCATGCGACGGGCTTGCCCTGGTGCATGCGGGCAATTGCACCAACGATGGCCAGGCCGAGCCCATGGTTGCTTTGCCCATGGCTGCGGGCTGGATCGGCGCGGAAGAATCGATCAAAAAAATGCGGAAGTATCTCGGGGTCAATCATGTCGCCGCAGTTGGTGACGGTGATGAGCACACGGTCCTCTTCCATCGCCTTGAAACCCACTTGAACAATCGAACCCGGCCTTGCGTACCGCGTGGCATTTCCCAGCAGGTTGGACAACGCCCGACGCAGCAGAGGAGCGTCGAAGGCGCCTTGCACGTCTCCTACCACCTTGGCCGTGAGTCCCGCCTCAGCCAGCGACGCCTCGTGGTAGTCCAGAACGTCCGCAGCCAACGACGCAAGGCTTGACACTGGTGCACGGCGCGCACCCACACCGCGATCCGCCTGGGATAGAAACAGCATGTCGTTGACAATGCCCGTCAGGCGATGCAGCTCCTCCAGATTGGATGCGATGACCTCCTGCATGTCCGCTTGGTCGGGGTGCCGGAGTGCCAATTCATTGTTGGCAATCAGCGTGGCCAGCGGTGTGCACAACTCGTGCGCCACATCCGCATTGAAGCCCTCCATCTGTGAATAGGCCTTCTCGATGCGTGCCAACAGTGCATTGAACTGGTCAATTAGTGGCACGAGTTCAAGGGGTTGCTCTCCGCCGTCGAGCCGCTGATGCAGGCTATCCGCAGACAGTGCACGTGTTTGACTGGCAAGCCTTCGCACTGGCGCCAGCCCGAGGTTGACCAGGGAAAATCCTCCCAGCGACACCACGATCGCGCCCCCAATTGCAGCCACGAGCAAAGTGACTGCGAGCCGATGCAGCAACTGGTTGTCGGTTTGTATGTCCAGCGACAGCTGCACGCGCAATACCCTTGACGCCAAGCCATCGACTTGTGCCACTTCGAATTGCCGTTGGCGCAGCACTGTATGCGAGTTCTGGTTCCGAGTGTGCGTGTAGAGCACAACTGCGTCGGACTGCAGAACTTCGAGAGAAAGATCCCCGTGCCCCACCAGAAAGTCATCGAGCTTGTGAGTCAGGTCCTCCGAATCCCGGTGCTCCTTGCCATCCGCCAGAAGGTTCCGGATAACGTTCTCCTTTTGCGCCAGCGTTTCCTCCTGGCGGTCACGAAAATTGAACTCCGTCACCAAGTAGACGGCCAGACAGACCAACCCGAGTCCGGCAAAACTCTGCAGCGCCAGCCACCACGACAGCCGCTGGCGCAACGACCGATGGCGGTCCAGTACCTTCATGCGTTGCGCTCTTCCATGACGTAGCCCATGCCCCTGATGGTGTGAAGCAGTGGTCTCTCAAAAGGAACGTCCAACTTGCTGCGCAGGCGACGTATCGCGACCTCCACAACGTTCGTGTCACTGTCGAAGTTCATGTCCCACACCTGTTCGGCAATCTCGGTGCGAGACAGCACCTCACCGTTGCGCCGTAGGAACAGCGTCAAAAGCAGGAACTCCTTGGATGTCAGATCCAGCCGTTGGCCACTCCTGGAGGCTTTGCGCCGTACCAAGTCCACTTCGAGGTCAGCCAGGCGCAGCTGCGCGGGTTCGGATGTGTCCCTCGCGCCCTGGGTACGCCTGAGCAGGACCTGGATGCGGGCATTCAGTTCGGAAAACGCAAAGGGCTTGACCAGGTAATCGTCTGCGCCGGTTTGCAGTCCCAGTACCCGGTCCTCCACGCTGACCCGGGCCGTCAGCATCAGTACCGGTGTCTGCCTGGATTTACGAAAAGCGGTCAGCAAGCTGAAGCCGTCGATGCCCGGCAGCATGGCGTCGAGCACAAGCAGGTCATGTCCGCCTTCCAGCGCCATGTGCAAACCGTCTACCCCGTTGTGCGCAACATCCACCACGTAACCGACTTCCCCAAGACCCTTTCGCAGGTATTCGGCCAGCTTCACTTCGTCTTCGATGAGAAGAATTTTCATACGCCGATTCTCGAAGAATGTGGGGCGTCCGTAGATTACGAATTTGTCATCTGGCTGTTGGCGCAGTGTCGTGGGCCGCTTTCTAAAGTGCACTCCATGTCGAAAGGCATAGCCGAGGCAAGTCGCCAAAGGCTCACTTGAACCAAGAGACGCACCCATGACTACTCGTAAATCCCTAGATTTTTCACTGGCCGCCCTGATGATCGTCGCCCCTGGCCTGGCCTCTGCCTCGTCGCTGTATCACCCCACGGGTGGTGAAGTCGGCTACACCACACACCCTGATCATGTTCAAAGCACCAAATCCCGTGGTGAAGTGATGCAGTCCGTGGAAGCCGCACGCAAGGATGGAACACTGGCGGTCCTGTCGCGTGGGGGGGCGCTGCCCATCAAGGCAACCGGCCCAGCCAAAACTCGTGACCAAGTGCAGCAAGAGTACCTGGGCATGTCCGCTGCCGAAAAGCAGCGCCTGCAGGAAATGTACGGCGCAGGCGGCTGAGCATTGGCATGCAGTGATCACCGACAGGTACACTCGCCCCGATGCGCCGCGCCTTCCTCATCTGCCTGATGGTGCTGCTGCCCTTCCAGTTTTCCTGGAGCGCGGCGGCAGCAACCTGCATCCATGAGCAATTAGAAGGCACGTCGCACTGGGGCCACCATGAAGCGGAGCACGTGGAAGATGCGTCCGCCGAACCGGGAAGCGATCATGTCTCCCTCGATGGGGAGTCCCTTGGTGGTTCAGTGAATGCGGACCACCATCATCTGCCGGGTGCCTACCCATTCCCCTCACTCTTCGTGCAGCCATTCCTCGTGGGGACTGTCTCCGTATCCCCGCCTGAGCTGAGCGTGGATTTCTCCACAGCAACGACATCAGGACTCGAACGCCCTCCCAAGGCCCTCGCTGAAACTCTTCGGCGGGAAGGGCCTGGGCATGTTTGAACGCTTCTTGACCTAGCAAGGGGGCGAGCGTCGCCCCCCATCTCGCCGAATTCCTCCTGTTTCAGTGATCAGCGGAGAATTCGATGCGATACCCTTTGTTGCCGTTCTTGGGAGCGGCTTTTCTTGTGCCCGTGGCATTTGCCCAGGGCACTCCCCCAATATCTGCACCTGCAGTAGTTCAAATACCTGAGCGGCCAAGCTTGGGCATGGGGCAACTCTCCCTTCGGCAGGCTGTAGAGCAGGCGCTGGCGCACCATCCCGAACTGGCCGTTGCCGATGCTGAAGTGCAAGCGCTGGGCGGCGCGAGCCTTCAGGCCCGCGCACGCCCCAATCCCGAGTTGTCCTTCACACAAGAAGGCACCAAAAGCCCATCGCGCACGACCACAGTGCAGATCAATCAGCCCATAGAGCTGGGTGGCAAGCGGCAGGCCCGTATGACGGCGGCTGAGAGGGCCGCCGAGCTAGCCCGGGCAGACCTGTCTGCGCGCCGCCATGCCATTGCCGCAGCGGTAGTGACGGCATTCTTTGACGTGCTCACCATCCAGGAGCGTCTGCGTCTCGCCGAGGCGGCGCTGGAGTTGTCCCAGAGGTCAAGCCTGGCGACATCGCAGCGCGTGAAAGCTGGCAAATTGTCTCCTGTCGAAGAAACCAAGGCCAAGGTTGCCGAGGCCAATGTGCGCATTGAACTGGCGCAAGCCCGTTCGGAATCCAGTGCCGCCCGTGCGCGCCTTGCAAGCGCAATGGGCAGTCCCCTGGGGCCCCTTGTACTGGAAGGTCGGCTCGACGATTTGCCTCCGATCCAGAACTATGAGGGGTTTCAGGCACAGCTGGATCAATCGCCCGCGTTGCAGCGCGCAGAGATGGAAGTTCGACGCCGGCAAGCCCTTACCGCCGTGGAGAACGCACGGCGCATCTCGGACATCACGGTCAGCCTGGGCGCCAAACGCGATCAGGAGCAAGGCCGTACCCAGGCGGTGATCGGACTATCGATCCCGCTTCCCTTGTTTGACCGCAACGAAGGCAACATCCTGGAAGCCCTCAAGCGCGAAGACAAGGCGCGCTTGGAACTGGCATCCACGCGCATGCAGCTGGAAAGTGAGGCGCTCCAGGCGCGTGAACGCCTGTCCAGTGCCCGCGCGGAAGCACAGTCGCTTGCTGCGGATGTCGTTCCCGGAGCCCAGTCGGCCTATGACGCCGCCACCAAAGGGTTCGAGCTGGGAAAGTTCAGTTTCTTGGAGGCATTGGACGCCCAGCGCACGCTTCTCCAGGCGCGCAGCCAGTACCTCAAAGCCCTTGCAGAAGCCCATCGCGCAAGCGCCGAACTCCATCGAATTTTGGGCACTGACGCGCTGACCAGTGCGCGTTGAACTCCGGAGCACATTCATGACTACCAAACCCAAGAAGCAATGGCTGGCCATCGCGGCCGTCCTCATCGTTACCCTCGTTCTCGGGGCCTTCATCGTCAGTGGGAAGAAGAGTTCCAGCGGTGGTGACGAGCACGGCCACCAGGAAGCAGAAGCTGGCGAGGCACACAAGGATGACGACAAACATGCTGAAGCCGAAAAGCCCGCCAAGGGCCCCCACGGCGGCAAGCTCCTGAAATCCGGTGATTACGCCGTGGAAGTCACCATCTTCGAGACCGGAGTGGAGCCTCAGTTTCGGCTTTACACCTATCTGGGCGGCAAGCCCATCGACCCCGCCCAGAGCCAGATCCAGCTGAGCTTGCTGCGGCTGGGGCAGCCGCCGCAGGCCTTCACGTTCCGCAAGGAGAAGGACTACTTGCTCGGAGACGCGGTGGTGGAGGAACCCCATTCATTCGAAGTCAAGGTTGCCGCCACCTACGCGGGAAAAACCCACGAGCTGGGGTACGAGCAGGTGGAGGCGCGGATCGCGATGTCTGACGATCAGCTCAAATCAGCCGGTGTTGAATTGGGAGTAGCAGGCCCGGCCAAGATTGGTACCACCCTGCGCCTCTTGGGCGAGGTCAAGTACAACAGCGACCGGACCGTGCAGATGGTTCCGCGCCTGGCAGGACTCGTTGAGCAGGTGCTGGTCAGCGCGGGAGATACGGTCCGCAAAGGCCAGGTGATGGCCATTCTCAGCAGCCAGGTACTTGCAGACCAGCGCGCCGAGCTGCTGGCCGCACAGCAGCGCCTGTCCCTCGCGCGCACAACGTACGAACGCGAAAAAAAGCTCTGGGAAGAAAAAATCACCGCTGAGCAGGACATGCTCAGCGCGCGGTCCGCCATGCAAGAAGCGGCGATTGCCGCGCAAAGTGCCCAGAGCAAGTCAGCGTCCCTGGGCGGCGATGCGGCAAGCGGTGGTCTCACCCGATACGAGTTGCGCTCGCCCATTGACGGCGTCGTAACAGAGAAGCGCATCTCGCTGGGCGAAGCCGTCAAAGAGGACAGTGCTGTCTTCACAGTCTCGGATTTGTCTTCTGTCTGGGTGGAGGCTCCGGTATCGAGCCAGGACCTTGGCGGTTTGGCTGTGGGCCAGCCGACCCAGGTGCGGGCCAATGCGTTTGAGGCCACCGCGACGAGCAAGGTGACCTACATCAGCGCGCTCGTCGGCGAACAAACACGCAGCGCAATGGTTCGCACCACGCTGCCCAACCCCAAGGGACTGTGGAGGCCCGGTCTGCCCGTCACGGTGGAAGTGCTGCTGGAAGAGAAGGAAGTGCCGGTTGCAGTCTCCGCTCAGGCGGTGCAGGACCTGCGGGACTGGAAAGTGGTGTTCGGCCGCTATGGCGAGAGCCTGGAGGCGCGGCCCCTGGAGCTGGGACGCAGCGACGGTCGCATGGTGGAGGTGAAAGGTGGCCTCAAGGCCGGAGATCGCTACGCAGCCACCAATAGCTTTGTTGTCAAAGCGGAGCTGGGCAAAGCCGGCGCCAGCCACGACCACTGATGAAGGAGCTGCACATGAAACAGATCACCGCCATCATCCGGCCCCACCGCCTTGACGCAGTGGAAGCGGCACTGCACGCGCTGCCTCATCTCCCGGGGTTCACGGTTTTCCCGGCCCACGGTCATCCGCGAGGGCATGGTCACGACCACCACTTCGACAACGACGAATGGAGTCCCGACAACCACCAGCAGTTGGTTCTGATGGTGTTCTGCAACGACGGCGATGCCCCCGGCATCGTGGATGCCATTGCCAATGCGGCACGTACCGGCCAGAGCGGCGACGGCGTGATCGGCGTAGTCGAACTCATCGATGTCGTGCGCACTCGCACGGGTGAACGCGCCGATGCCGCGCTCTAAGGGACACCACGATGTTTGAACGCATCATTCGCTTTGCCATCGATCAGCGATGGCTTGTGCTGCTGGCGGTTCTGGGAATGGCCGCGTTCGGCGTTTTCAACTACCAGAAGCTCCCCATCGACGCTGTGCCAGACATTACCAATGTGCAGGTACAGATCAATACCGAGGCTCCGGGCTATTCACCGCTGGAATCGGAGCAACGCGTCACCTTTCCCATCGAGACCGCCATGGCGGGCCTGCCCAAGCTGGAGCAGACACGCTCCATCTCACGCTACGGCTTGTCACAGGTGACCGTTGTCTTCAAGGAGGGGACCGATCTGTATTTCGCGCGCCAGTTGGTGAGCGAGCGCATTCAGGAAGCGCGTGGTCGACTCCCTGCAGGGCTGACGCCCTCGCTGGGGCCTATTTCCACCGGTCTGGGCGAAATCTACATGTGGACGGTGGAAGCCGAGCCGGGTGCACGCAAACCCAATGGCGGCGAGTACACCCCCATGGATCTGCGAGAAATCCAGGACTGGATCATCAAACCGCAGCTGCGCACCGTTCCGGGTGTCACCGAAATCAACACCATCGGCGGGTATGCCAAGGAGTTCCAGGTGGCGCCGTGGCCAGATAAGCTCGTGGCCCACGGATTGACGATTGCAGACCTGGTCACTGCCTTGGAGCGTAACAACGCCAACGTGGGTGCAGGCTACATCGAGCGTCGCGGCGAACAGTACCTGATCCGCGCGCCGGGCCAGGTGGGATCGATAGGAGACATCCAGAACGTGGTAGTCGCAACCACCAAGGGTGTGCCTGTCCGTATCCGTGATGTCGCGGATGTCATCCTCGGTAAGGAACTGCGCACCGGAGCGGCCACAGAGAACGGCCAGGAGGTGGTTCTCGGTACCGTCTTCATGCTGATTGGAGAAAACAGCCGCGACGTATCTACAGCAGTGGACAAGCGGCTCAAGGCCATCAACAAGAGCCTGCCCAAGGGGGTTATTGCCAAGACAGTCTATGACCGTACCGTATTGGTGGACAAAGCCATTGCGACCGTCAAGAAAAACCTGATGGAGGGCGCGTTGCTGGTGATCGCGATCCTGTTCCTTTTTCTGGGGAACATTCGGGCTGCCATCATCACGGCGCTGGTCATCCCGCTGGCGATGTTGTTCACGTTCACCGGGATGGTGAGCAACAAGGTCAGTGCTAACCTGATGAGTCTGGGGGCGCTCGACTTCGGCATCATCATCGATGGCGCGGTCGTCATCGTGGAGAACTGCATACGGCGTCTCTCGCACGCGCAGGCCGCTGCAGGCAGACCTTTGACACGCAACGAGCGATTCCACGAAGTGTTTTCCGCTGCCAAGGAGTCTCGCCGCGCGTTGATGTTCGGACAGCTGATCATCATGGTGGTCTACCTCCCCATCTTTGCGCTCACCGGGGTGGAGGGCAAGATGTTCCACCCCATGGCCTTCACGGTGGTCATTGCACTGCTGGGCGCCATGATCTTGTCAGTCACGTTCATTCCTGCTGCGGTCGCGCTTTTCATCGGCTCCAAGGTGAGCGAAACCGAAAGTCGCCTGATGCTCTGGGCTAAGCGCGGATACGCCCCCATCTTCGACTGGGTGATGGACAGAAAGCCACTGGTGCTTACGGCTGCAGCGGCCTGCGTGCTGTTGTCCGGGCTGCTGGTGACACGCATGGGCAGCGAGTTCGTCCCCAACTTGGATGAGGGTGATATTGCGTTACACGCGCTTCGCATCCCGGGGACCAGCCTGACGCAGGCGATTGGCATGCAGATTCAGCTGGAAAAAACGATCAAGGAGTTTCCCGAGGTGGATGCAGTGTTTGCGAAGCTCGGAACCGCCGAGATCGCCACCGATCCCATGCCCCCCAACGTGGCCGACAACTTCGTCATGCTCAAGCCGCGCGACCAGTGGCCGGATCCTAAGCGAACGAAGGCAGACCTTGTTGCTGCAATGCAGGCTGCAGTGGCCAAAGTACCTGGCAACAACTACGAGTTCACTCAGCCGATCCAGATGCGCTTCAACGAACTCATATCTGGCGTACGCAGCGATGTGGCGGTCAAGGTGTTTGGCGATGACATGGACCAGATGAATGAGAGCGCCGAACGGATTTCTCAGGTGCTGGAAGGCATCGCTGGTGCTGCGGACGTCAAGGTCGAGCAGACCACCGGGCTACCGATGCTGACCATCAAGATCGACCGGGAAAGAACCGCTCGCCTCGGCTTGAACGTGGCCGATGTACAGGACAGCGTGTCCGCCGCACTGGGTGGGCAGGAGGCTGGCCGCGTCTTTGAGGGGGATCGCCAGTTCGACATTCTGGTGCGCCTGCCTGACATTCTTCGCAGCGATATCGAAGCCATTGAGCGGCTGCCGGTCCGCCTGCTGGCCGCGGAAGGCTCCAGTACGCGCGGCTTTGTCCGCCTGTCGGATGTCGCGGCCATCGTTTCGGCTCCTGGACCCAACCAGATCAGCCGCGAAGACGGCAAACGTCGGGTGGTCGTGACGGCCAACGTGCGCGGACGGGACATCGGCAGTTTCGTGGCCGAGGCCCAGACCAAGTTGGCACAGCAGGTGGAAATACCAAGCGGCTACTGGACGCAGTGGGGGGGGACCTTCGAGCAACTCCAGTCAGCCTCCAAGCGGCTGCAGATTGTTGTCCCCGTGGCGCTGCTGCTGGTGTTCACCCTGCTGTTCGTGATGTTTGGTAACGCCAAGGATGGCTTGTTGGTGTTCACCGGCATACCGTTCGCACTCACCGGCGGCGTTGTGGCGCTGTGGTTGCGTGACATTCCCCTGTCGATTTCAGCAGGGGTGGGCTTCATTGCCCTGTCTGGTGTCGCTGTGCTCAACGGTCTGGTGATGATTTCCTACATCCGAAGCCTCCGAGAGGATGGGATGACACTGGATGCCGCCATCCGCGAAGGCTCCCTGACGCGGCTGCGGCCTGTGCTTATGACTGCATTGGTGGCCTCCCTGGGTTTTGTACCCATGGCCATTGCCGTAGGTACCGGGGCCGAAGTGCAGCGGCCACTGGCCACGGTCGTGATCGGGGGCATTCTGTCTTCCACCGCATTGACGCTGCTGGTGCTGCCCATGCTCTACGGCATGGCGCATCGCCGTCGCGAGAAGGACCACCAAAAGGAAGTGCAATCTGGTCATCTGGCCGAGGCTTGATCCAGTAAAGAACCCGGGCGAATGTCTGGGTCCTGATCTTTTCCAGGCTCGCTGCAGCCAGCGCTGCAGTGACTCTCTTACAGAGGTACAAATGCCATGATTTATAGATCAAGTTGGCTCGCGACTCTATTGGCTGCAGCGGCTTTAGCCGGGTGCGCAACCCCCGTGTATGAAAACCGCCTCGCCTGGAACGAGGGCTGGCGAATGGGTGTCGTCGTACAGGTAGGTTCTAACGAGGTGCTTCGAAGCAGGTACGAAGGGCAATGTCTTTGGACACCAAAACGCCCATCCATCGAGTCGCTGGCTGTCGTCCGGTGGAAGGAGATGAGCAGAGTTCGCTGGCGCGTTGCGGCTGTACCCAGTCCAACCGCCATCCAAGTGGGCTCGGCAGTCTATGTGAACGTATACAGCTGCGAGAGCCCAGTGGAAATGCGCACGGAGCCTTAGTTGCGCGAGCTGCCATAGCCTTTGGTTCCGATTGGCAATCAAAGCCCAAACTTGTCTCGACCTCAAAATCATCACCGTATGCCCCCGCAGCAACTTTGCACTCACCTTGGTAATATAGTCCCCTAGACTATTTTTATTGCTCCCCAATATGTCCCATACCTCTCGTGAAAAATCCAAATTGATCGCGCGTGTCCGCCGTATCAAGGGTCAGATCGAAGGAATCGAGCGCGCCCTAGATTCAGATGCACCCTGTGTCGAAGTGCTGCGTCAGATCGCGTCCGTGCGGGGTGCAGTCAGCGGCTTGACCGCCGAGGTGATGGAAGACCACCTGCGTGAGCACGTGCTGGCGCCGTCGGACGACACGGAGCGCCACCGGGGCGGTGAGCAAATGATTGAGGTCATCCGGGCTTACATGAAATGAACCTGTTGCACCTAAGTCACCTCCACATTGGAAAATACAAATGAGCTTTGCAACACCCACTGCAGTCGCCGAGTCAGCACACGACCATTTCTTTCTGGGCTCCGACCACGAGCGCAACGAGCGCAAAGTGTGGCTGGTCATTGCCCTCACGGCCAGCATGATGCTGGTTGAGATCATTGCGGGCACGCTCTACGGCTCAATGGCGCTGGTGGCCGACGGCTGGCACATGTCCACCCATGCAGGCGCTATGCTGATCACCGCATTGGCTTATCGCTTCGCACGCAAGCACGTGCGCAATCGGCGCTTTACGTTCGGCACGGGCAAACTCGGCGACCTGGCTGGCTTTGCGAGCGCAGTCATCCTGGCGTTGATTGCCCTGCTTATCGCTTACGAAAGCGTGGTCCGGCTGACCCAGCCGATCCCTATCGATTTCAACCAAGCGATCGTCGTGGCCGCCGTGGGTTTGGTCATCAACGTAGTCTGCGCCTGGCTGCTGAAAGACGATCACGCGCACCACGGTCACCACCACGGCCATCATCAACATGACTCTGAGCGCGGCGACAACTGCGGCCACGATGACCACCATGCGCCGGGCATGAGCCGCGACAACAATCTGCGCGCTGCGTACATCCACGTCTTGGCGGATGCGCTTACCTCGGTGCTGGCCATCGTCGCGCTGCTGGTCGGCAGCAGTTACGGGTGGCTGTGGGCTGACCCTCTCATGGGCGTGGTAGGCGCGCTGGTGATAGCCCGCTGGTCCTGGGGTCTGATCCGCGACTCTGGTAGTGTTTTGCTGGATGCCTCAGCCGAAGGAGAGGAAGTGCAGCTGGAGATCCGGGAGGCGATGGCGCCAACAGGAAGCAAGGTTACCGATCTGCACGTGTGGCAGGTCGGGCCGGGTCACTTCGCGGCCATTGTCTCGCTGACAGCACCGGAGCCGAAAGAGCCTTCGCACTACAAAGCGCTGATGGCGCAAATTCACGAGCTTTCGCATGTCACGGTAGAGATTCAGCGGCAGGTCACATGAGTATCGGGATCCTATTGAAGACCTGGGCCAAGCGGGTCAAGCGCGACGGCGTGACGCTTTGGTTTGCGGGCAAGCATCCCCGCACACCCTGGCATGCGAAGATTCTGGGAGTCTTTGTAGTTGCTTACGCACTGAGTCCCATCGACCTGATCCCGGATTTCATCCCCGTATTGGGTTACGTTGACGACATACTTTTGTTGCCAGCATTGATCTGGCTGACCGTGAAGCTACTGCCACCGGATGTCCTTGCGGAATGCCGCGTCCAGGCGGATGCTTGGATACGAGCTAAGGGTGCCAAACCCAGAAGTCAGTTTGGGATGGTGCTCGTCGTGATGGTGTGGTTGAGCGTAGCTACAGCGGCATGCTTGTGGCTCAAGCTGTATCTATAGGTTGGCCCCCGCGCGTAACTCGAGGGACTCTTCTTGCACCGAATTTCCTTGACATTCTCTAGATCGCCTCGCTGAATCGACCGGCGCAAGGCCCCCTATGCCCCTTACTTCCGCCCCCAAGCGAGACGTACTTCAGATGTGGGGATGTGTTCGGTTCCTTTGCATCCATACTTGATCGATAGCTCCATTGGGTGCCATTGATGGCGGCCACGGTGCTCTTATCGGGTCTTCAGTTTTGAGCGATAGCGACAGGGGGGCGCCGCTGACCTGGTGGCGCCGCTTTGATCGGCACCCATGCCATGGAGCCAGTCCGATTGAAGCTGCATTGCCTGACGTCGCCACGCAGCCTGTCTATCAGCAAACTCGACGCCCCCAAGGGGGCCGCCCTAAGCCGGCCTCACGAAGCCTCAGTGTCAGGCTGATTGCGTTTTCTCGGCTTTCTCATCAGCACATAGGCCGCAGGAATCACAAACAAGGACAGCAGCGGCGCTGTCACCATACCGCCCAGCATAGGGGCCGCGATGCGGCTCATGACCTCCGAGCCTGTCCCGCTGCTCCACACGATGGGCACCAGGCCTGCAAGGATGACAGCCACGGTCATCGCCTTGGGCCGGACGCGTAGCACGGCACCTTCCCGAATGGCGTCCAGAAGCTCCTCCAGCGTAGGTTGCCCGCCGTCTGGACATCTCTCTGCCAGCGCCTGCTTGAGGTAGATGAGCATGACCACCCCAAACTCTGCTGCCACCCCTGCCAGGGCAATGAAGCCAACGCCCGTTGCGATGGACAAGTTGTAGTTCATCAGGTACAGGAACCAGATGCCCCCGGTCAACGCGAACGGCAGTGTCGCCATGATCAGTCCTGCCTCCCCCATGCGTGAGAAGGTCAAGTACAACAACACGAAGATGATCAGCAAGGTGGCGGGCACGACTACCTTAAGGCGGGCATTGGCCCGCTCCAGGTACTCGAACTGGCCTGAGTACGTGATGCTGACCCCGGGCTCCAGCTTGATCTGTCGGCTCACGGCATCGCGCAGCTCATTGGCCACGGAAGCCAGATCGCGACCCCGCACATCGACATACACCCAGCCCGATGGGCGGGCGTTCTCGCTCTTGAGCATGGGTGGCCCATCGGTGATGGCGATGCTGGCCACCGTACCCAGCGTGATCTGCTGCCCCATGGGGGTGGAGATGGGCAATTGGGCCAAGCGTTCGGGCGAGTCTCTCCACTCACGCGGATAGCGCAGGTTGATCGGGAAGCGGGCCAAGCCCTCGACCGTTTCCGAGATGTTTTCACCGCCAATGGCCCCGGAGACTACGGCCTGGATTTCGCTCACGTTCAGTCCGTAGCGCCCTGCGGCTGTGCGGTCGATGCGGACATCGACATAGCGCCCCCCGGTCAGGCGCTCGGCCAGTGACGAAGTCACTCCCGGAATGCCCTTGGCGACCTGCTCGACTTGGGCAGCGATCCCGTCGATCACCTTCAGGTCGTTGCCGGTCACCTTGACCCCGATGGGACTCTTGATGCCGGTGGCCAGCATGTCAATCCGGTTGCGGATGGGTGGAATCCAGATGTTGGACAGGCCAGGAATCTTGACGGCCTTGTCCAGCTCCTCGATCAGACCCTCGGGCGTCATTCCTGGACGCCATTGGTCTCTGGGCTTGAGCTTCACCGTGGTCTCGAACATTTCCAGAGGCGCTGGATCGGTGGCGGTCTCGGCCCGGCCCGCCTTGCCAAAGACGCGCTCAACCTCGGGAACCGTCTTGATCATGCGGTTGCTCAGTTGCAGCAGTTCGGTGGCCCGCTGTGCCGAAAGGCCCGGGAGCGCCGAAGGCATGTACAGCAGATCGCCTTCGTCCAGCCTGGGTAAGAACTCGCCGCCTAGCCGGGAGAGCGGCCAAATCGTGGTCGCCAGCGCCAGCACGGCGATAGCCAAGGTGGATTTGGGACGATGCAAGACCCACTCCAGGCAAGGTCGGTACACGACGATCAGCGCACGCGTGATGGGGTTTTTCTGCTCGTCAGGGATACGCCCCCGGATCCAGTAGCCCATGAGGACCGGGATCAGCGTGACCGAGAGTGCCGCAGCTGCGGCCATCGCGTAGGTCTTCGTGAACGCCAGCGGTCCAAACAAGCGGCCTTCCTGTGCTTCCAGCGTAAAAACGGGCACAAAGGACAACGTGATGATGAGCAGCGAGAAGAAAAGCGCAGGCCCAACTTCCTCGGCAGCTTCGGTGATCACTTTCCAGCGCTCTTCACCGACCAACTGCTGGTCGGGATGCTTGTGCTGCCAGGCCTCCAGCTTCTTGTGGGCGTTCTCGATCATCACCACGGCTGCGTCCACCATGGCGCCCACAGCAATGGCAATGCCGCCCAGGGACATGATGTTGGCGTTGATGCCCTGGTAGCGCATCACCAGAAACGCAGCCATGATCCCCAGAGGCAGAGAAATGATGGCGACCAGCGCAGAGCGCAAATGCCACAGGAACAGTACGCACACCACGGCCACCACGATGAACTCTTCCACGAGTTTGGTGGTGAGGTTCTGGATCGCCCGCTCAATGAGTGCGCTGCGGTCGTAGGTGGTCACGATCTCCACGCCCTGGGGCAGGCTGCTTTGCAGCTCGCTGAGTTTGGCCTTGACGGCCTGGATCGTTTCCTGGGCGTTCTTGCCAGATCGCAGCACGACCACGCCTCCAGCCACTTCCCCCTCGCCGTCGAGTTCAGCGATGCCGCGCCGCATTTCCGGCCCGATCTGGAGCGTTGCGACATCACCCAGGCGCACAGGCACCCCTGCGCGCGACACCAACGGGATGGCGCGGAAGTCGTCCAGCGTCTTGAGATAGCCGCTGGCGCGCACCATGTACTCGGCGCCGGACAGTTCCAGCACCGATCCACCCGTTTCCTGGTTGGCATTCATGATGGCCTCGCGCACCTGCCCCTGAGTGAGGCCTTGGGACGCAAGCTTGATGGGGTCGAGCACGACCTGGTACTGCTTGACCATGCCCCCGACCGATGCCACCTCGGCCACGTTGGGTAAGCTCTTGAGTTCGAACTTCAGGAACCAGTCCTGCAAGGCGCGAAGCTGGGCCAGGTCGTTTTTGCCGGTGCGATCTACCAGGGCGTACTGGAAGATCCAGCCCACCCCGGTGGCATCTGGGCCCAACGACGACTTTGCCGTGGCGGGTAGCCGCCCCTGCACCTGGTTCATGTATTCCAGCACGCGGGAACGCGCCCAGTACAGGTCCGTGCCGTCCTCGAACAGGATGTAGACGAAGGAGTCGCCAAAGAACGAGAAGCCACGCACCGTCTTGGCGCCCGGAACGGACAACATGGTGGTGGCCAGTGGGTAGGTCACCTGGTTCTCCACAATCTGCGGAGCTTGACCTGGATAGGAGGTCCGGATGATGACCTGGACATCCGACAAATCGGGAAGAGCGTCCACGGGGGTACTGCGCACGCCCCACACGCCCCAGGCCGTGAGCATCACGGTCGCCAGCAGAACCAGGAGTCGGTTCGCCACCGACCAGCGGATCAGGCGCGCGATCATGGCTTGATCCTTTCCACGGCAGTGATCACGAAGTCCTTGCCTTGCTGCTGGAAGGTGAACCTGACCTGCTGCTCGGGTTTCAATGTCGTGGCCAATTCAGGACTCGCCAGCTTGAAGGGCATGGTCATGCCAGGCCACTTCAGTTCAGGCACGGCATCATGGGTCAGAGTCAGCTCAGTCGGTGTGACCTCATCGACCACTCCCCGCACGGTAAAGCTTTTGGACGCCGGAGCAGCAGAGGTCGAAGGACCCTGTTCACTGATTGGTTGTGCGCTGCTGCCTTGAGACTGTGCAGGCAAGATTCCTCGCAGGCTGGCTTCCGAGTCGATCAGGAACTGTGCCGAGGCGACCACCTGTTGTCCTGCGGTCAGCCCGCCTTGAACGACGAGGCGGTCATCGATTTCCGCGCCGAGTTGCACCTGGACGGGGTGGTACTTCCCGGGGCCATCCACCACGTAGACCAACGCCCGCTTGCCGGTGCGGATCACCGCTTCGCTGGGCACCAGCAGCGCTGGCTGTGTGCGTCCCGCCAAGGCGATTTGTCCGGACATGCCCGCCTTCAGGCGCTGGGCGGGGTTGGGAAGCTCCAGCCGCACACGCACCGTGCGGGTGTCCCGATTGGCTTCTGGGAGGATGCTCACAATCCGGGCTTTGAGGGTTTCGCCTGGAAACGCGGCCAGGCGGACCTGGGCATCCTGCCCCAGTTGCAGGGGACCGCTTTGGGCCTCGGGAACGGCCGCTTCGATCCAGACGCTGGCCAGACCGTTCACGCGCACCAGGCTGGCCCCCGCAGAGACCGTCATGCCCTGGCGCACCATCAATTCGGCCACCATCCCCGCCTGTGGAAAGGTCACCGTGTAGCGGCCCTGAGGTTCGCCCGTGCGCTCCACCTGGGCCACGAGCGAGGCCGGCATACCCAGCAGTGACAACCGCTGGCGCGAAGCCGTCGTCAGCGACTCGTCCTTGAGCGCCCGGACCGCGAGAAACTCGCGCTGCGCAGCAACCCACTCTGGCAGCAACAGATCGGCCAATGGCGCTCCTGCAGCCACCACGTCGCCCGGGGCGCGGGCGTAGACCCGTTCCACAAACCCAGCTGAGCGCGCCTGAACGATGCTCACATCCCGGTCATTCAGCTGGACCGTGCCCAGCACATCCACATCGGACCCAATGTCGCGCTGCTCCACCGTGGCTGTGCGCAGGCCGAGGGCTTGCACTGCCTGCGCAGAGACGCTCAGGCCGGAGCTTTCCTGAGTGTCCTCATCCGCATATTTAGGAACCAAGGCCATGTCCATATAGGGGGACTTGCCTGGCTTGTCGAACTTCTGCGTCGGCGACATCGGGTCGTACCAGTACAGCACCTTGCGGTCGGTTTTTGCTGCTTCTGTCGATGCGGGACTGGCTCCTACTGCGTGGCTGCTTGCGGTGCGCCATTGGGAGACCCCCCAGCCGAGAGCGATGCCAGCAGCCACCAGTGCCACGGCCACAGCGGTCTTCTTGAAAACAGAATTTGTCATGTGGTTCTCCCTTCAGTCGGCGATCAGGCTGTTCAGGCGGGCAATTACGGTGTCCCGCTGTGCCTGCAAATCAATGAGCCGCCAGTGCGTCTCCCGCACTTGGGCCCTTGCCGCCAGCACGGCGCTCAAGTCGCCTTTGGCAGACTGGTAATTGGCCAGCGCGAGTTCGGCACGCCCCTGTGCCAAGCCCATGGCAGCCGATTGCAGCCGCTCGATCTGACTGTTCAGTGCCGCCAGTTCTGAGGCGCTGTCCTCCAGCTCCTGCAGATGCCTGCGGGTCACGTCTTCCTGCTCGGCTTCCAGGCGCTGCAGCTCCAGCTGCTTGGCCTTGATCTGGGGTGCCTGGCGTCGCTCCTGTTGCCAGGGAAGGTCAAAGGTCACCTGGAAGGACACCATGTCGCCCCAGCGGCGGTCGCGGCGGCTGTAGGCGACTTCCCAGGACCAATCACCCTTGGTTTCTGCCTGGGCTTCGCGTGTTTCCGCCAAGGCCATGGCCTGCATGGCGGGGTACTGCGCCAGTTCGGCATGGCGATGCACCTCTGCGCGCAACTGCTCCAGGGGCCGGCTCAGCGGCCCGGGAGTTCCCTGCAGTGATTCGTCGGCCCGGGCGCCAACCCAGCGCCGCAGCATCGCCCTGGCCTTGGACCGATCCCGCTGCAGATCGTCCCTGCGGTCCGACAGCGCAAGCGCTTCCTGCCTGGCCATCAGGAGGTCTCCCGCCTGGGCCATCCCCCCCGCGATGCGGGCAGGCAGGCTGTCCTGCAGGCGCTGGTTCTCACTCAGTAGACCGGCGAGCACCTGGTCGCGCTGTTCAATGGCCTGGGCCATGATCCACGCTTGGCTCAGCTCCTGCCGGATCTGCAGGCGCTGGACGCCCAGGGCGGCGCGCTCGCGTTCCACTTTGGCCTGGGCACTGGCGATCTGGGCATCGCGCTTGGCCCGGTTGGGCACCTCCTGCATCAGCGCAAGGCGCTGCATGGTCATGGACTCGCGTGTGAGGCTGAACCGGTCCATGCCGCTGACGGGAAAGTTCTCGATGCCGACTGACAGCTTGGGATCCGGCAACGTCCCTGCGGCCTTCTGGGTGCTGCTGGCTGCGTCAATCTGCAGTCGCTGCGCCGCGATGCGGGGACTTTGCTGTTCCGCCAAGTCCAATGCCTCGGCAAAGCCCAGGGCGTGCGCCGGGTTCCCAGCCAAGCCGGTGCCGGCCAGCAGGAACCCGAGAGCGCCCAGGCGCAGATGGTGGAGGTTGCGCACCTGGATGCGCTGCGAGATGGGACGAATGCGCTGGTGCGCAGACAGGCGCTCGCAGGGAACGCCGAAGGAGATGTTGGGCATGATGGTCCTCGAAATGAAGGGGCACGAAGTCAGACTTGCGCAAACGCTGCAAGGCAGCGCGCAAGACGTGCACGATCAATTCCGAAAGACCTGATGGGTTAAGTAGATGGGGGGAGCGCCCGCTCGACTGTCCAGCTCCGCGTAGACAGCCCGAGGGTCAATATGGCGCTCGGAGTCCAGGATCACAGGCAGCACATAGGCGACCCAGATAGCGTGCGCCGCGATCGCCTGCAGATCGAGACCTTGGAGCGAGGGGGAGGACAAGCTGTCGCCGTCACAATGGGCTCGGCACAGCTGAGGATCCTGCTCATCCATGGTGCCCGCCATCGCGTGGCAATCGGGCATGGAGGGCATGCCGACGGCATCTCCCATGGCCATGCCCGCTTTTTGCATCGATGCCGCATGGGCTGCGGAGTCCAGCTTGGGACAGGCATAGGCGGCCAACGCGAACTGCATCAGAAGCAACGCCGCGACCAGGAAGCTGGTTATCCAGCGTCCTTGGCGCGATACGGTGCTTCTGGCGAAGATCATGGTGCGAATGGTATCCCCAGCGGCGGCCACAGACTTAACCTAGATCAAATCCGAGCCTGCCGAGCCAACTCAGCCCTTGCGAAGCCGCAGGGCGTTGGCGATCACGGACGCCGAACTCAGGCTCATCGCCAAGGCCGCGATCATCGGCGACAGCAGCCAGCCGGTGAAGGGATACAGCAACCCAGCTAGAAACCTCCACATAGTGTCTGCCCGGGGCAAACTCTTCCTGGGCGCGCGAGGTGGAACGCATGCCAAGGGTCAAGGGAAGTGCAAAGCTGCAGAAAACAAGCGTTTTGATCATGATGAAGAATGAAGAAAAAAATGGCTTGGCTTAGCTTTCAGAGAGCAATCGGTCGATAAGCAGATTGAGCTCAGCGAAGTCCGGCTTGCCCACAAAGCGTTTCACTACCACCCCTCGTTTGTTGAGGAGGAACGTTGTAGGCGTGACATTGACATCGCCCCACGCCTTGGCCACCACGCCGGTGTTGTCGATGGCTACAGCGAATGGCAACCTGCGTGTTTGGGCGAAGTTGACCACGTAGGCCGGGGGGTCATAGCTCATGGCCACCGCGATGGTCTCGTAGCCGCGGCCACGGAACTTTTCGTGGCTGGCCGACAGCATCGGCATCTCCGCCACACATGTGGTGCAACTGGTCGCCCAGAAGTTGATCAGCGCCACCTTTCCTTTGAGGTCGGAAGTGGTCAGCGACGAGCCATCCAGCAGCGTGAAAGTGCTTTCTGGGGCGGTCGAGGAATTCATGCAACCTGTGAGTGCCAATGAGATAGCGGCGAGGGCAAGGACGTGTCGCAGAGGTTTCATCTATGCACCTGTTTTGGTGGACGGGATCGAAGGCATACCAGATTGGAACTCCCAAGACGCTCTGGTTCACCGTGGCTCTTTCGCTGCGATAGGACTGTCCCCGCTCATAAGCGACGCAAGCACCAGTGTGATCGCTCCCCCAACAATGACCATGTCGGCTATGTTGAAGGCAGGCCAGTGCCATCCGCGCAGGTGAAAGTCGAGGTAGTCAATGACCTGACCGCGCACGGCCCGGTCAAATGCGTTGCCCAATGCACCGCCCAGGATGAGGCTATATGAAAGGCCTTCCAGTTTCCGCAATGGGCTGTACAGCTGCAGCACCAGCCAGGCTGAGACCGCGAGGGCAATCGCAAGGAAGAACCATCGCTGCCAGCCACCAGCGCCGGCGAGGAAGCTGAACGCCGCACCAGGATTGAGCACATGGACCAAGTTAAAAAATGACGTGACCTCATGCGACCATCCCAAGGGGGTAGTCGCATCGATGTAACTCTTGGCTGACTGATCGGCTAGAAACACAATGACCGCGAGTGCGTACCATTGCGTTCGTTCGGATGGCTGATTCATATGATTTCGCTCGGATTTGCAGACTTCGCGCTCGGCGTCGACAGGAAGAGAAAAGGAAATTGATGGTTTCTTTGCTGGCGCGGGTAGAGCCAAAAGGAGGTTAAGTCCGAACCGTCCAGGCCGCCCGCATTTGCGCAGCACGACCTGAAAGCGACATTCACCACCTCGGCCCTGCCATCGGCACACCTCGCGCGATGCGTTGAACCCATGCGCCCGCAGCCGCAACGCATGTCCCACCCAGTGCTAGGCCGGTAATCACGTCCATCGGAAAATGCGCGCCCAAGACGATGCGCGACCAGCCTACTGCGGCTGCGAACACCAGCAAGCCAACCCTGCCCGCCCGGCCCAGTGCTGGCCAAAGCGCTGCCGCCAGGACCCCTACATAGACCGAGTGGCCGCTGGGCATGGTGTAGCGGCTGTCAGGCGCAGCGTGGACCCGGTAGACAGCATCTCCCAGGACCACGAACGGACGCGGCAGCGCGAACATCGCCTTTAAAACAGCTGTGCCGGCGAAAGCAAACACCAACCCAATCACGAATCTGCACAACTGTACGTCGAGCGGAGTTGACCGTTCACGGACCTGCCTTCGCCGCCAAACCAGCATCAGAACCACGACGGCGGGCGCTCCCCAGTAGCTGCCAAACGCGCTTAGGGTTTCGGGCAGCCAGATCCAGCCGTCAGGCAGCGCGCGCTGGATGACCAGGAAGAGGTCCACGTTGGCGCCGCCCCAGTCATAGAGCCAGTGTCTCGTCCACTGCGTCGCGGTGTGCGGCGCTTGCATGTCGGTCAGGCCGTCTTGAGCTTGAGCAGGCGCAAGCCATTGAAGACGACGAGCATGCTGGCCCCCATGTCTGCGAACACTGCCATCCACATGGTGGCATGCCCAGTGAACGTAAGTGCGAGGAAAACCGCCTTGATCCCCAACGCCAACACGATGTTCTGCGTCAGGATCGAGGCGGTCATGCGCGACAAGCGGATGAACGTCGGAATCTTGCGCAGGTCGTCGTCCATCAGCGCGACGTCGGCCGTCTCGATAGCGGTGTCGGTGCCAGCCGCGCCCATAGCGAAACCAATATCGGAACGCGCAAGGGCCGGCGAGTCGTTGATACCATCGCCCACCATGCCGACCTGGCCCTCACCGCCGATGAGACTCTCGATGGTTTTGAGTTTTTCTTCGGGCAGCTGGTCGCCACGGGCTTCGGAGATCCCAACCTGGGCCGCGATGGCGTCGGCCGTGTGCTGGTTGTCCCCTGTGAGCATCAGCGTGCGCACGCCCAGCGCCTGCAGGTCGGCCACGGCTTCACGGCTGGTTTCTTTCACCGTGTCGGCGACGGCAAAGATGCCGAGCACTGTGGTTTCGTTCATCAGCAGGATGGCCGTCTTGCCTTGGCGCTCAAGGGCTTCCAGCTGCGATTGCAACGCGACTTCGCTGAGGCCGAGCTCTTTCGCGAGCCGGTGATTGCCCATCTGCAGCATCCGACCGGCAATGCGGCCCCGCACGCCGCGCCCGGGCAATGCCGCAAAGTCGTCGACTTCGTGCAGCAAGACGCCGTCCCGGTTCGCCCTGCGGGCAATGGCTTCGGATACCGGATGGTCCGAGCGGGCAGCGAGGCTCGCAGCCCATGCGGCCACTTCCTTCCCATCGCCGACCAGGGGCAGGAAGTCGGTCTGCTCGGGCTTGCCGTGGGTGAGCGTGCCGGTCTTGTCCAGGGCCAGAGACTTGAGCTTGCGCCCTCCCTCCAGGTACACGCCGCCCTTGATCAGGATGCCGCGCCTGGCGGCTGCGGCCAGGCCGCTGACGATAGTGACGGGCGTGGAGATGACCAAGGCGCAGGGGCACGCGATCACCAGCAACACCAGCGCCTTGTAGATCCAGTCGAACCAGGCGCCACCGAACGCAAGCGGCGGAACGACCGCGACCAGCACAGCCACCACGAATACAGCCGGGGTATAGACCCGCGCGAACTGATCGACGAAGCGCTGCGTGGGCGCGCGGCTTCCCTGCGCGGACTCCACCGCATGGATGATGCGCGCGAGCGTCGAGTCGCTTGCGCCAGCGGTCACCTTGTACTCAAAGGAGCCGGTCTCGTTGATGGTGCCCGCGAAAACCTGGTCGCCTTCCGCCTTCTCAACGGGAAGGCTCTCGCCAGTGATGGGGGCCTGGTTGATAGCCGAACTGCCTGCGGTGATAAGGCCGTCCAGTGCAATGCGCTCGCCCGGACGCACCCGGACCACCGAGCCCTTGGCGATTTCCTTGGCCGGCAATTCCTTCCACGAGCCGTCGGTCTGCCGCATAGTCGCGGTCTCTGGTGCCAGGTCCATTAGCCCGCGTATCGCATTGCGGGCGCGGTCCAGCGACTTCGCCTCGATCACCTCGGCCAGCGCAAAGAGGAACATGACCATGGCCGCTTCGGGCCAGTGGCCGATTGCCATACCACCTGTGACCGCGATGGACATCAGCGCGTTCATGTTCAAGTTGCGGTTTTTAAGGGCTATCCAACCCTTCTTGTAGGTGCTTAGGCCACCGGTGAAAATCGAGACAAGGGCCAGCACGATGACAGCCCAGTGGTTGCCGTCGTTGACCCAGTACACGCCTTCGGCGAGCACGGCTGCGATGCCGGAAACCGCCATTGGCCACCAGTTGGTCTTTTGCGCGGGCGCCTGCGGATCGCGCGGCTCATCGGTTTTCTGCATCTCGGTTTCCATGCCCAGCGACTCGATGGCTTCGACCGCCGGCTTGAGCGCGTCGGGCGCGTGCCGGACGGTGAGCGTGCGCTGCATCAGGTTGAAGTCCAGTCCCTGCACGCCGGGCATGCCTTGAAGCTTGCCGCGGATCAGGCTTTCCTCGGTCGGGCAATCCATTTTTGCAATGCGCAGCAGTGTGGTGACCGTTTGCAGGTCCTGCCGCTCGGCCCGCATGCCGATGGAAACGAGCGCCTTCTCGATCGGTGTCGTCGAAGGGAGGGTGTGCTGGACGCCCAGCACCCGTTGCATCAGGTTGAAGTCCAAGGCAGTGACGCCTGGCTCCTTGCCCAGGCGGTTGCGGATCAGCGCTTCCTCCGTTGGGCAATCCATGTTCTCGATCCGGTACGTCACGCGCTCTCCGGCCGGCATCGCGGAGACCGGGGCGGGCGACTGGGGCTGCGGGGGTTGGGCCGCCGGGGATTCGACCAGTGCCGCAGTTGCCACCGGGCTCCCGGGGGTTGCGGTCTGCTCCTTGGCACGCATGCCGATCGAGGCCAGCACCTGCTCCATCTGCGCGCGCGCCTCGGCAAGGTGCTTCACTGACAGGGTGCGCTCGGCCAGATCAAAGTCCAGGTCCTGGACTCCCTCGACCGCGCCGAGGTACGAGCGAATGAGTTTCTCCTCGCTCGGGCAGTCCATGTTCTCGATGCGGTAGGTGGTCAGCACCGGGGCATCCCGGACGGCCAGCGCCTTCATACCCACCGCGTTCAGCGCCTGCGCCAGGGCATCGGCCGTTACCACGCTGTGCGAAACGGTGAGCTTGCGCTGCGAAAGATCGAAGTCCAGCCGCTCGACGCCGGGCATGCCCTCCAGCGTCCGCCGCACCAGTGCTTCTTCGTTGCGGCAATCCATGTTGCTCACATGGAAAACCGTGTTCTCGCTGCCGGCCTGCTCCTTGGCACAGCTGGCCTCTTGGCCGTTGTTGCCGCCGGTGCAGCCGCACGAGTTGGACGGGTCTTTGTTCATAGATTGCTCACTCTTCGTTGGCAGGGGCTTTCCCCGCATGCCATCATTGGACAACCTCTAGTTGATATAGAGTCAAGCTTTTGCGGAGAAGAATCATGCTGCGGATCGGCGAACTGGCCAAAAGGGCGGACTGCCTGGTGCAGACTGTGCGCTTTTACGAGTCCGAGGGATTGCTTCTCGATCCCGCGCGCAGCGAGGGAAATTTCAGGCTGTACGACGATGCCCACCTGCAGCGCCTGCTGTTCATCCGGCGCTGCCGGGCCAAGGACATGACCCTGGTTGAGATTCGGCAACTGCTGAGCTTCCGGGATCGGCCTGAGCTGGACTGCGGCGAGGTGAACTCCCTGGTCGATTCCCATATCGCTCAAGTGCGGGTCAAGATCAAGGAATTGCGCGAGCTGGAGCGCGAGTTGATCGATTTGCGGCGCTTGTGCGACTCCGCCCGCACCGCGCGCGAATGCGGTATTCTGAACAGCTTGAGTGAGCCCGCCTGAAGCTCAAGCGGCGCGCTGGGGAGCGGGGACGACAGGCAGCGCCCGCTTGTGGGCCGTGCGGCGGTACGTCTGCACGATCACCTCGGCGCTTGGCACGTCCACCTCCTTACCTTCCAGGAAGTCGTCGATCGCGTCGTAGCTGACACCCAGCGCGGCCTCATCGGGGCGCAATGGTCGCATGGTTTCCAGATCGGCCGTGGGGACCTTGTGCGCCAGCTGCTCGTCGCCCCCCAGCGCCAAAGCGAGGGCGCGAACGCGCCGCTTGGTGAGGCCGCCCAGCGGACTCAGATCGAACGCGCCGTCGCCGAACTTGGTGAAGAAACCCATCACCGCCTTGGCGGCATGGTCCGTCCCGACCACCAGCCCGCCCGTTGTGCCTGCGGTTGCGTACTGCGCGATCATGCGCTGGCGCGCCTTGATGTTGCCGAGCACGAAGTCTTCCTGCCAGTGGTCGTTGAACTTGAGTCCGCCTGCTTGCAACTGCGCGAGCATCGCGTCGGCGGCCGGCTTTATGTCTACTTCCAGTGTCTCGTCCGGATCGATGAAGGATAACGCCCGCCGCGCGTCAGCCTGGTCGGCCTGCACCCCATACGGCAGCCGCATCGCGATGAAGCGGATGGGCATCCCCGAGGAGCGCAGCTGCTCTGCCGCGAGTTGGCAGAGGCGTCCGGCGACGCTCGAATCCACTCCGCCGCTGATCCTAAGCACAAGCGATCCCGCCGTCGCGGCTCGCGCGTACTCTACGAGGAACTTCGTGCGCCTAGCTACCTCCGTTGATGCATCGAAGTGCGGGTCGACACCCAGCTCGGCGGCAATGCGGCTCTGTTCTGTCGTCATGAAGAGGAGATGTTATCGGCGCTGAAAAGTAACGGGGTCCAGCTCCGACGGCCACGTGCCGTGCTCCATCACGCCAAAGCGCCCGGTGCCGACGTTCTGCGGCGGGGTGCGGCCAAGCGCATGGCCCACGGGAGCCAGCGCGAGACGGACGACTTGGGCCAAGATCTCCGAATAGTCGCGAGTCCTCCAGGCCAGACCGAGCATCGATGCGTGACTACGCAGGTGCAGGCCCAAGTAGCACTGAGACACGATATGGCCGAGCTCTTGCGCACGCCATGCTCCGCGCAAATCGCCGGTGACCTCGCGAGAAGCAGCTAGTCCCGTCTCGCGCAGGAACGCGGCACGGGCGAGCCCGTAGTCGCCGGCTAAAGCGTCCGTCGACGCTGGCGGGCTGCGGAAGGGGTAGCCCAGCTGCGGGCCGTAGTCCATCGGAAAGTTAGTCTCCTTCAGACCCACTTCAGTGGCGCCCAGATTGTGCTTGGGCAGTCGAAAGGTACCGAACAGGTGGTCCCAGAGCATCCAGAACTCGCCGTAGTTGACCTGGGCGTCCTCGTACTCGCGCTTGTGATGCCAACGGTGGACTTCAGCGGCGCCGATCACAAAGCGCAGCGGCCCGACCCGGTAGTCCATGTTGGAGTGCTGGAAGGCCAAGTGCACGGCCAGCAGGCCGAGCCATGCTCCGACGGCCAATGCTGGCGCTCCCATCAGCACCACGGCAAGCAAGCCGGGCGCGGCCATCATTCCGGCATGCAAAGGGTGCCGGCGCTCTCCGTTGAGCCAGTAAAGACGTTCCGAGCTGTGGTGGATCGCGTGGAACCGCCAGAGCCAGGCCACGCGATGACTTAGCCAATGGACGCTGTAGAGGCTGAGATCGAGGACCGCGCCAACTGCGAGGGCCTGCGCCCAAAGCGGCCACTGATCTGGCCACAATGTCCCGGCCGACCACAGGGGCGCCAGGGCAGCAATAACGCCGTGGACGGTGAGGAGTACGACGAGGTTGACCACTGCGTGGATCGCGTCGCAGATGCTGTCCCGGTGGTCGCGGGCCCAGGCCTCATGAAAGGGCAGTCGCCGCTCCAACAGGGCGACAGAAGCGAGTGCGGCGGCCACCGTGAGCGGCACCGTGGGGAAATAAGGCCAGCCGGCCGCGAGCCCACCGAAGAGCACCACGGCGGTTGCGCCAAGGACCAGCGGGTAGCTGCCATACCGGATGACAGCTCCCAGGAAGGGGGATTTTTTTGTACTCATCTTATTCCTCGCGAAATCTGGTTGGGATTGGAAACCCTCTAGTTACGGTAGAGTCAAGCGAGCCTGATTAGAGCCCCCCGACAGGTCGAGGCTGCTGGCAATCCGCCCACGGAATGCACCTATAGTCGCGTCCGATGGCGTGCATCGCGCGCGCCGCAAATGCATTGCCGTTCCATGTTCACGCCATCTACTTCCGTCGCCGCCCGCCTTCTCATGCTGCTGTTTCTGTTGTGGGGCGGCGCGGCATCGGCGCAGCTCGGCGGCAAGAGCGTGGTCGTGACCGAGCGGACGCGCGCGGAACTTCTGGCCCATGCGCCCGAGGGCTTGGAGCCGGGTAAGCCGGTCTGGGTGGGCCTGCAGCTCGCGCATCAGCCGAAGTGGCACTCGTATTGGAAAAATTCCGGTGACTCCGGGCTCCCCACCAAGCTCGAATGGAAGCTGCCCGCCGGAGTGCTGGCGGGAGAGATCGCATGGCCGACGCCCGGCAAGTATTCGATCGGCACGCTAATCAACTTCGGCTATGAGAACACGGTGCTGCTACCGGTACCTCTGACCATCACGCCGGAATTCAAGCCTTCGGCCCTCGGCGGGACGCTGGAGGTCAAACTCAAGGCGCAATGGCTGGTGTGCCGCGAGTTATGCATTCCCGAGGAGGGCGAATTCTCGCTTGCGGTTTCCGCCAAGAGCGCTACGGCTTTGCACGGCGGCGTCTTCCAGGCAAGCTTCGCGGCACAGCCGAAGCCGCTCATGGGTCAGGCAACTGCCACGATCGATGGGAATGCCTTGCGGCTTCGAGTCAGCGGGCTGCCTGCGAGCCTTCGCGGCAAGCCGGTGGAGTTTTTTCCGGAAACAACGGAGGTCATCGAGACTTCCGCGCATTGGAGCCAAGCATGGGACGGCCAGGTCTGGACCGCGCAGGTCCCGCTCTCGCCCCAGCGAAGTCAGAGTCCCGATGTGATGCCGATTGTGCTGACACAGGGCAATGAAGGATGGAGCATTGACGCACGCGTGCAAGGCTCATGGCCTGCGACTGCCGCGCCGGTCGCTGTGTCACCGGCCCTACAAGAAGCGCTTCGCAAGAATGTGACTGCGGCGGCGGCGGAATCGGGCGCCGGGTTGACGTTCACGGCTGCCTTGCTGGGCGCTTTGCTCGGCGGGCTGATCCTGAACCTGATGCCTTGCGTCTTCCCGGTGCTGGCGATCAAGGTGGTCGGCTTCGCCCAGCATGCCAGCGACCAGCGGGCACGGCGCCTCGACGGGGCGGCGTACTCCGCCGGGGTGGTCGCGTCGTTCGCGGCGCTGGGACTGCTCGTCGTCGCGCTGCGCGGCGCCGGGCAGCAGCTCGGTTGGGGGTTCCAGTTGCAGATGCCTGGAGTGGTCGCCGCGCTGGCCGTGTTGTTCACGCTGATCGGCCTGAACCTGACGGGCGTGTTCGAGGTCCGCCAGCTCATCCCCACCCGCTTGGCTTCCCTACAGAGCAGCCATCCGGTGTTGAACTCCTTTCTGTCCGGCGTTCTTGGGGTGGTGGTGGCGTCGCCCTGCACGGCACCTTTCATGGGGGCCGCGCTGGGGTTCGCGGTAGGGCTCCCCGCCGTCCGAGCCCTCTTGATCTTCGCGGCGCTGGGCGCCGGCATGGCGCTGCCGTACCTGGTCGCGAGCTGGGTCCCGGCCTTTGCGCGGCTGCTACCGCGTCCAGATGAGTGGATGGTGACCTTTCGCAAACTGATGGCCTACCCGATGTTCGCAGCGGTGGTGTGGCTGTTGTGGGTGTTAGGGCAGCAAAGCGGCATCGATGCGGTCAGCGCCTTGCTGGTGGTCTTGGTTGCCACCAGCATGCTGGCATGGAGCCTGGGCTTGACGGGCCGCACGCGCGTGATCGTCAGTCTGATTGCAGTCGCGTGTGCGGCTGGATCCGCCTGGCTGCTCGCAGGCCAGATTGGCACAGTGCAGTCGCAGAAGACTGTGGCGGTGAACGATGGTACTTGGCAGGCTTGGGCGCCGGGCCTGGTGGAGCAATTGCTTGCGAGCGGCCGTCCAGTGTTTGTCGACTTCACCGCGGCATGGTGCGTCACATGCCAGTACAACAAAAAGACGGTGTTGCAGAACCCGGTGGTGCTGGCGGACTTCGCAGCCAGGGACGTTGCCCTGTTGCGTGCCGACTGGACGCTGCGCGACCCGGCGATTACCGCCGCACTGGGGAAACTCGGGCGCAGTGGCGTACCTTTGTACGTGCTCTACACCAGCAACGCTCCTGCGCGAGTTCTTTCCGAAATATTGAGCGCGTCCGAACTGCGCGCGGCGCTCTCAGCTTCGACCTTGGCGCCTTCGCCGAAAGGCCCGCAGGCGTCGCAGTAGCTATGTGATGCAGGTGCTTGACCCTCCAGCCACTGTAGGCTTCAAGATGTGTGGACTCTAAGGGACAAGCATGGCTGAACACGACGAAGACGACGAACTCGGTGGGTTGGACGCGAGCAACGCAGCTGACCGCAAAATCTTGCGGACCGTGTTGCTGATCAACCTGGGACAGTCCGCCGCTGGCATCGGCCTTGGCATATGGGCTGCCTCCACTGCGCTGATGGGCGCCGGACTGGACAACCTCGCCGACGCATCGGTCTACGCCGTCAGCTTGTACGCCGTCGGGCGGGCGGCCATGGTCAAGGTACGCGCAGCGCGTTTGTCCGGCTACTTGCTTATTGGCCTAGCCGTGCTGCTATTGGTGGAGGTTCTGCGCCGCTTCTCGGGGGGCGAGGAGCCGGTGGGTCCAGCGATGATGGCGATAGCTGCGGCGAACGCGGCTTTGAACCTGGTGTGTTTGAGGTTGCTGCGCCGTCATCGCGGTGAAGACGTTAACTTCAAGGCGTCGGCGATCTTCACGAACAACGACTCCATCGTCAACGGCTCCATTGTGCTGTCCGGGGCGCTGGTCATGTGGCTGGGATCGAATATCCCGGACCTGTTGCTGGGCGTTGTCGTAGCTGCAATTGCAGCAAATGGGGGGCGCGAAATACTGCGGGAAGCATCAGAAGCCCTTCCGGAATGACTTCGGCTTTTATGGGCACTACGCCGCCGGATATGCGAGCTCCTTGGAGGCCACATACTAACGCGCGTCCGCCCTTCAGAAATCTACAAATCTGAGGTGCTGTGGGCTAGCGATCGGCTGGTCAGCCGTAAGGGCGCGGTGAACCCATGTTGACTACCGACGGCGGGTATGGTTTTGATCAGATGGTGTCGGCGGGCTGCCAGCAATGCGGCAGCAACTCTTCAATCCGGCTGGCCTTGTGGGTGGGCAGCCGGTTGAGGACGTCCTTGTTTGGTTTAAGTCAGGTCACCACAGCAGTGTCCTGTTTGGCAAGTTGTCGATAGGAGTTGGCCTCAACGGGCGGGAGGTACCCGATGGGTTCGAGCAGGCGATGGTGGTTGAACCATGACACCCATTCCAGAGTTGCAAGCTTCACAGCCTCCTTGGTCCGCCACGGCGCTCGGCGTTGAATCAGCTCGGCCTTGTAGAGTCCGTCGACGGTCTCGGGCAAGTCGTTGTCGTAGCTGTCTGTCGCCCTTGCTGCCCACAGATGGCTCGATGCCGGCTTCGGCCAGCCGCTCTGTGTAGAGAATGCTGAGGTACTGAGATCCCCTATCGGAGTGACAGACCAGGCTCCCGTCGCACTCCGGTTGCCGGGCGTACACAGCTGTTCCAGCGCATCGAGCACGAAGTCCGTGCGCATTGAACTGCTCACTCGCCAAGGGGGAACCCTGCCAGCCTCACGAGGCCTCGGTGTTCAGCCGGCCGCGTTTTCTCGGCTTTCTCATCAGCACATAGGCCGCAGGAATCACGAACAAGGACAACAGCGGCGCCGTCACCATACCGCCCAGCATGGGGCCGCGATGCGGCTCATGACCTCCAAGCGTCCCGCTGCACCATGACACTTTCTGGTTGAGTTGCGCAGCACCTTGCTCTGGTACGCCTTGATCGCCGTTGCCATGAGCGGTGTTCTGGGCTGGCTGGCGGCACACCAAGGCCTGGCGCCGCTGCGAGCAATGAAGGCCAAGGCGGTTGCCGTGTCCGGGCATCAGTTCAGCGAGCGCATGCCGGTTCAGGCGGTGCCGGTCGAGATGGCCGATCTGGCGGGCGAGCTCCACGGCATGCTGGACCGCTTGCAAGACGACTGTCACCGGCTGTCGGAGTTCTCGTCAGACCTGGCCACGAACTGCGCAAGCCGATCAGCAACCTGCTGACGCAAACCCAGCTGGCGCTGTCTGCCAAACGTGATGCGCCGACCTACCGCAACATCCTGGCATCGAACGCCGAAGAGCTGTAGCGCATGGCCCGCATGGTGTCGGACATGTTGTTCCTGGCCAACGCCGAACGCGGCATGGTGCTTCCGGGGCGCGAGCGATTTGCCATGGCACTAGAGGTCCAAGCTCTGATGGAGTTCTTTGACGCGGGGGCAGAAGAGAAGGGAGTTCGCCTGACCTTGTCGGGTGACGGCGAACTCGATGGTGACAGACTGATGTTCCGTCGTGCCATGGGCAATCTGCTGTCCAACGCTGTTCGGCACAGTGACCCGGGCAGTCCGGTGGAAAAGACGGTCCACCGAGGCGAATACGTCCTGTCGATCCACGTCATGAACACCGCCGACGTTCGGCGCTGGGGGCCAGCACCCCCGGTTGGCATATCTTCAACCCATTTTTTAAGCGCAAGATGGCCCCCTGTCGCTGCAGGCGAGCAAGTGCCCGGTAAAGCGCTTCGTGAGTAAGACCGATGTCTTCGGAAAGATGCTTCAGCGTTCCTTGTTGAGTCCAAAAACCGGACGCGTCACAGTGAAGTCCTATGAATTGCAGAATCCGCTCCTCGGCTGAGCGCGTCTGCTTTATCTCCAGCCTGGTCCGAAGTCCTTGAACGCGCCGTGCCAACTCGGCCGTGAATGTCCACAACAGCTCGGGCGACTTGCGCAGTTGGTCGACCAATGCCTGCTTGCGAAAAACCAGTACCTCCGAGGATTCCAGTGCTACCGCGTCGCAGTGGTATATGGCTGAGAAAAGTGAAGCTTCGGCAAAGAACTCGCCTTGCCGCACTGTGTGCATCGTGGCTTGACCGCCAGTGAGGGTGGTGCGAATTAGGCGCACACAGCCGGACCGCAGGCGAAAGACGCCCGCACTTGCAGCGCCCTCGCGAAAAAGCATCTGCCCCGAAGCAAGACAACGCAGCGAGGGCGTGACACCAAACGCTCTGTCCGAAGGCGCGATGCAGTCCTCTGCATCTTCAGGTGATGAAGTTTCCATATGACTGCAATCATATTCATCTGGCAAAAATCGAACGAAGATTTTTGGGCACCAACTCCCTTCAGATCCCATATGAAAACGCTACTCGCCTATTTCCTTCTGGCTGGCACTGCCTCCGTTGTCGCAGCCCAGTCCCACAAGCATCCTGATCCAAACCAACCTGCTCAGCTCGCTCCGCACACCGCACCCTCGCAATACGCTGGCTATAAACAGCGCGAAATCAAAGCACTTTCTCCGTAGCAAATCGAAGACTTTCAAGTTGGACGAGGCATGTCGCTCGCACTTGCAGCCGAACTCAATGGCTTCCCCGGCCCCGCCCACGTTGTGGAGCTGGGCGAAAAGTTGCGTCTAACGAAAGACCAAGAGCGAGAAGCGACGGCGCTTACAGAGCAGATGAAGGCCGACGCTCAACGATTCGGCAAGGACGCAATTGAGACCGAAAGGGAATTGGATCGCCTCTTCAGGTCAGGGCCGCCCAGCGAAGCCAGCGTGACTCAGGCAGTTGAACGCGCTGCGCTCGCGCAAGCTTCGCTTCGCGCTTCGCATCTGAACTACCACCTGCGGACGGTCGCAATCCTCACGCCAATGCAAGTAGCGCGCTATCAAGAACTGCGCGGCTATGTAGCGCCTGCCAGCGCTATTCCAAAACACAGGGCAAATTGATGCTGCTGCCCAGCAGGCCTGGTGTTTCCGTCATCGACCGGTACGCAACCGCAAGGCGTTCGCGATCACTGACGCCGAACTCAGGCTCATTGCCAAGGCTGCGATCATCGGCGACAGCAGCCAGCCGGTGAAGGGATACAGCAACCCAGCGGCAATCGGTATGCCCAGCGCGTTGTAGAGGAAGGCAAACATCAGGTTCTGTTTCATGTTGCCTACCGTCGCTTCAGACAGCTCACGGGCTATGGAGATACCTCGCAGGTCCCCCTTTACCAAGGTGACTTGGGCGCTGTTCATCGCCACATCGGTACCCGTGCCCATCGCGATCCCCACATCTGCCTTGGCAAGGGCGGGCGCGTCGTTGATCCCGTCCCCAGCCATGGCAACGACACGGCCTTCGGCCTGCAGGCGTGACACCAGAGCCAGCTTGTCTGCAGGCTTGACTTCGCCATGGACCTCATCGATCCCCAGCTTTGCGCCTACCGCCTTGGCGGTGGTCATGCCGTCGCCCGTGGCCATGACGATGCGCAGTCCCGCCCCATGCAAAGTTGCCAAGGCTTCCGGCGTGCTGGCCTTGATGGCATCCGAGACCGCAAGCAGGCCTTGAAGCTGGCCATCGGCCGCCAGGTACATCACGCTGGCGCCTGTGGCGCGCAAGGCCTCTGCCTGCGCAAGCAGCGGGTTCGCAGAAACCCCGACCTGCTCCATGAGGACCGTGTTTCCCAAGGCGAGTTGGCGCCCAGCGACCCGTCCGCGCACCCCGATGCCAGACCCGGACTCAAAGTCCTCGGGCTTGTCCAGGGCCAGCCCCTTGGCGCGGGCCGCTTGGACAATGGCATCGGCCAGCGGATGCTCGCTGCCTTGATCCAGACTGGCTGCCAGGCGCAGAACCTCATCCTCGGACAGACCGGGCATGGCAACAACCCGCTCGAAGGAAGGCTTGCCCTCTGTGAGCGTGCCAGTCTTGTCCACGATCAGCGTATCCACCTTGCGCAGGTTCTCGATGGCTGCCGCGTCCCTGAACAGCACGCCGCTGGTCGCCCCCCGGCCTGTGGCCACCATGATCGACATAGGAGTCGCGAGGCCCAACGCACAAGGACACGCGATGATCAGCACGGCCACGGCGTTGACCAGGCCATAGACCCAACGTGGCTCCGGGCCGAACAGGCCCCACGCGAACAGCGTGAGCAACGCGATGCCCACCACGGCCATGACAAAGTACCCCGCCACCTGGTCCGCCATGCGCTGCATGGGGGCCCGTGAGCGCTGCGCCTGGGCCACCATTTGAACGATCTGCGACAGCATGGTCGCCGAGCCCACCCGCTCGGACCGGATCACCAGAGCGCCGTTGGTATTGAGCGTGGCTCCGATGACGGCGTCCCCAGGTCCTTTGACGATGGGCACAGGCTCGCCAGTGAGCATGGCTTCGTCCACCGCGCTGCTCCCCTCGACCACCACGCCATCCACCGGCACCTTCTCACCGGGGCGCACGCGCAAGAGGTCTCCCACATGGACATGGGACAAGGGAACATCACTCTCCTGACCGTTAGCGTCGATACGCCGCGCTGTCTTGGGGGCCAGGCCCAGCAGCGATTTGATGGCGGCAGAAGTCTGCGAGCGTGCTTTCAGCTCCAGCATCTGGCCCAGCAGCGTGAGCGAGATGATGACAGCTGCGGCTTCGAAGTACACCGCCACGCGGCCCATGGCCTGGAACGAGGCTGGAAATACCCCAGGCGCCACGGTGGCAACCACGCTGTAGACAAATGCGGCGCCCGTGCCCAAGCCGATCAAGGTCCACATGTTGGGACTGCGGTTCGCGATGGACTGGGCACCACGCACAAAGAAGGGCCAGCCAGCCCACAGCACGATGGGTACCGTCAGCACCAGCTCAATCCAGCTCTGGGTGCCCATCTCGAACCACTGCAGCCGGTGTCCCACCATGGCCAGGATGGTGACTACCACGGTAAGTGGCAGCGTCCACCAGAAGCGATGCCGGAAATCCACAAGTTCGGCGTTTTCTCCCTCATCCAGCGTGGGGAGCATGGGCTCCAGCGTCATGCCGCATTTGGGGCAGTTCCCGGGGTGGTCCTGCTGCACCTCAGGGTGCATGGGGCAGGTGTAGATGGTGCCGGGCTGAGTGGCTTCTGGCTCTCGCGCAACCTTGTCGGTACCGGGAGGCGTGACAGCGTACTTGTCCGGGTCCTCAACAAACTTCGTTTGGCACTTGGCGCTACAGAAGTAGTAGTGCCGCCCCTCATGCTCCGCCGAGTGATGCGATTGTTCCGTCACGTCCATACCGCAGACTGGATCTTTCAGTTTCGTCATGGGCGGCGGTGTATCCCCGTGGACCCCCTCATGATGCTGATGGCCATGGTGGGTGTGATCGTGCGGTTCCGCGTTGGACATGAATGGCCTCCCTGCAAATGTGTTGTGTGCCTGCAAGATTACTTTTTGCTCGAATCGCCTTCGTGAGAGCCGTGCCCCCCGTGCCCATGGAAGAGGTGCATCAACGGGCAAGCCAGCAAGAGCAGATACGGCCAGTAGCCCGCGATGTGCGACCAATGCTCCCTGAGCAAGAAGAATGCCCCGATGAGCGCAAGCATGATCACCGCGCCGATCAATTTGCGGCTGCCTCCGCTGGCGTTGGCAGCTTCTGAATGCCCTGTGGTGTGGTCGTGGTTCATGGCGATCTCCAAGAAGTGGTCATCGAGATGGTGATGGACCTTGGGGGAACGATAAGGGTTTACATGGTGGCAATGTCAAGCATGATCATCATCAATCCTTGACTTGCGTCACATGAATGGCGGTATGTCCAGGCGTTCAACTTTGATCGCAGCAATGCTCCCTTGCCGCCTTCCCTGGACGCTACGGGTGTTGCACCGCCTCGCCGGGGTGCGTCAACGTGTGCGGGTCGAGGGATTGCCGGAAGGAGCTGCAGATCGCGCAGCATCATCCTTGGCAGAGTCACCCGTGAGCATGCGGCCAGCGGCGTCCACCTTGACCATTCCCAGCCTCGGATGACTCCAGTAGCGTGCCGTTTCTTCCCCGACCTGCATCTTGACCGGCGATGCCTGGTCGCGTGCCTCGTTGCCAGCGGAAGCTGCGAAAGCAACTGCACAAGCCATCGACAGCGCCGCGACAACGGCGGGTGCAAAGATCTTTTTGAACATGGTCTTAACCCTCATCATGAGTCATTGAAACGTCAGCCAGGCTGACGGCCCCACGCGGTCCGATGGGCTCGGTGCGCGTCGTGACGAGGGGAAGTTTGGAATACAGCAACACACCAGAAGATGATGGGTCGATGATATTTCTGTAATGCTGGCAGGCGCCGCTTTGGGCGCGCCGTGAAGCGTTTCGGATGCTGAGAAATTTCACTCAGAAAAGTGTCCCTGCACCAAGTTCGCTCGGCGTTGGCTGTTGCTTGGCAAGTCGGCGCCAATCAATAGCGATTTGAGCTACTGTGCGGGCACTCTCATCATCTCGCCCGCTTCTCATCCTGCACAGCAAGAAAGCTGCTTGACGTCCTTGCTGAAGGTCTGCGCCGCGAGCTTGAGTCCCTCGACCATCGTCAAATAGGGGAACAACTGGTCGGCCAGCTCCTGCACTGTCATGCGGTGCCGAATTGCCAGGGCCGCCGTCTGGATCAGTTCGCCAGCTTCCGGCGCGACCGCCTGCACGCCAATCAAGTGCCCGGTGGTATCGGTCACCAGCTTGATAAAACCACGCGTGTCGAAGTTGGCGAGCGCACGTGGCACGTTGTCCAGCGTCAACAGCCGGCTGTCGGTCTCAATGCCGCCATTGCGCGCTCCTGCTTCGGTGTAGCCCACGGTTGCTACTTGTGGATCGGTGAACACCACGGCGGGCATCGCGGTCAGGTCGAGTGCCGCTTCCCCACCGGTCATGTTGATGGCCGCGCGCGTGCCTGCGGTTGCGGCCACATAGACGAATTGAGGCTGGTCGGTGCAATCGCCTGCCGCGTAAATGTTCCGGCCACTGGTGCGCATGCCCTTGTCAACGACGATGCCCCCCTGCGCATTGACTGTGACCCCCGCCGCGTCCAGCGCGAGGCTGTGCGTGTTCGGTGTCCGCCCCGTTGCGACCAGCAGCCTGTCAGCGCGGATATCTCCGTGCCCCGTCGTCAGCACAAATTCACCGTCAACATGCGCGACCTGGCTGGCTTCCCTGTGCTCCAGCACCTCGATGCCTTCGGCACGAAAAGCAGCAGTCATGGCCTCTCCGATGGCCGGGTCCTCCCGGAAAAACAAGGTGCTGCGCGCCAGAATCACTACTTTGCTGCCTAGCCGGGCAAAAGCCTGGGCCAGCTCCAGCGCCACCACCGACGAGCCAATCACAGCCAGCCGTTCGGGAACGGTGGCACTGGCGAGCGCCTCCGTCGAAGTCCAGTAGGGTGACTCTTTCAAACCCGGAATCGGCGGTAGGGCCGGGCTGGCTCCTGTCGCGACCAAACAGCGGTCGAACACCACGATCTGCTCGTCCCCCTCGCTCAAACGGACGACAAGGCTCCGATCGTCCTTGAAACGCGCTTCACCGTGCAACACCGTGATGCCTGGGTTGCCGTCCAGGATGCCTTCGTACTTGGCATGGCGGAGTTCTTCGACACGTGCCTGCTGCTGCGCTAGCAACCGCTCGCGCAGGATCGTCGGCGGTGTGGGTGACATGCCCCCATCGAACGGGCTTTCTCGGCGCAGATGCGCGATATGCGCGGCGCGGATCATGATTTTGGACGGCACACAGCCAATGTTCACACAAGTTCCGCCGATGGTGCCTCGCTCCACCAGCGTGACGTGCGCGCCTTGCTCGACGGCCTTCAGTGCTGCCGCCATAGCGGCTCCACCACTTCCGATCACGGCTATTTGCAGCGGACGCTCGTTGCCACGGCGCTTGTCAGCGCCCCCTGTCCACTGACGCACCTGATCGAGCGATCCAGCGTGGTTGTGTTTGGGGGGGACATCGGCGAGCATTGCTTTGTAGCCCAGTCTGGCCACAGCGGCAGTCAGAGCATCGGGCAATGTGCCCGGCAGGGTGACAAGTTGGGCAGTGCCTTCGGGGTGGGAGACAAATGCCGACTGTACGCCGGGCACGTCTTCCAAGGCTTTTTTGACGTGTGCCGCACACGAACCGCAGGTCATGCCGGTGATTGTCAGATGGGTCATGCGACAGATCCTTTTTGCTTGTGCGCGCCAGGTAACGGCATCACATGCGCTGCAGTGCAGTTGTCAATGCTTCACCGCTTGACACTGGATGGAAACCCCACCTCTGCGGTTGCCTTGGTCAGCTTCTGCACGCTGGTCTTTGCGTCATCGAAGGTGACAGCTGCGTCGCGCGTCTCAAAGGTCACCTCAACTTCGCTAACGCCTTCGATCTTGGAAAGCGCTTTTTTGACGATGATCGGGCAGGTGGAGCAGGTCATGCCGGGAATGGCCAGCATGACGGTCTGGGTGGCGGCCCACACGGGGACAACGGCCAGGGTGAGCGCCAGGGAGGCAAGTAGTTGTTTCATGAAGAACTCCTGTGATCAATAGAAAAATGGCATGACATAGGGGAACCCGAGCGCGACCACAATCAGTGCGGCCACGCTCCAGAAAATAAGCTTGTAGGCAGCTCGCACCTGGGGAATCGCGCAGATCTCCCCCGGTTTACAGGCTTGCACCGGGCGGTAAATGCGCCGCCAGGCGAAGAACAGCGCCACCAGCGCGACCCCGATGAAGATCGGGCGGTAGGGCTCCAGCGCGGTCAGCTTGCCAATCCATGCCCCGCTGAATCCCAGGGTGATCAGGACCAGCGGTCCGAGGCAGCAAGTCGAGGCAAGGATGGCCGCCAGCCCTCCGGCGAAGAGCGCTGTGCGCCCGTTGTTTGGCTCCGACATGCGCTTGACCTTTCAAAATTGGTTGAATCCCGTAACCTTACTTCCGTAGTCATGTACGGAGTCAAGCGGTATGAAAGCCAATTTGGAGAGTTTTACGATCGGCGCTTTTGCCGAGGCGGCCGGGGTCAATGTAGAGACCATCCGGTTCTATCAGCGCAAGGGATTGTTGCCCGAGCCGGCCAAGCCTCACGGCAGCATCCGCCGCTATGGAGATGCAGATGTGACGCGGGTGCGCTTCGTCAAAGCGGCTCAGCGCCTGGGCTTCAGCCTGGATGCAATAGCCGAGCTGCTGCGGCTAGACGATGGAACTCATTGTGAAGAAGCCAGCGCACTGGCTGAGTCCAAGCTCAAGGATGTGCGCGAGAAGATAGCCGATTTGGCACGCATGGAGTCGGTGCTGTCTGAACTGGTATGCGCATGCCATGCGAGAAAAGGGAATGTCTCCTGCCCGCTGATTGCGTCGCTGCAGGACGGCGGGAGACTCTCGTTGCCGCAATGAGGTGGCCGCAGTGTCGTATGACGCCCAGAACCGACGCGGGGGATGCACTCGGGTTTTAGTGGATTGCAGATTGCTGTCGAAAGCGTAATCAGGAGGTCACCTCCATGTGGGGCGGCAATTTTTAGACTTCTCTCCGTGGTGCAGAAAACGCCACCTGGATGAACCATATCGGGCATCCGGCGCCACAGGAGACCATCATGAAAGTTCGTACCGCAATCCTCGTCGCCAGCCTTGCTGCATCCGCCACCGCCTCTTTCGCAACTTCCGTTTACCACGCAAGCCCAAGCCAGGAGGAAGGCGTGAGCCTGGCCGCCGACCATTTGGGCAATGCGGTCAGCCGCCAAGCGGTCGAAAGCACCGTGCTGGCCGCTCAGAAGGACGGTTCGCTGTACTGGATCAGCCGTGACTACCCTGCCACTTATCCACTCGTTCCGGGCCCCAAACTGACCAAGACCCGCCAGCAAGTCCTCGATGAGTTGCAGTCAGCCAAGCGCAACCCCGTCGGTCGTGACGGTGTACGGGATATGGGCGGCGAAGCTGGCTGGGTCGATGCCCGCCAACTGCCCTGAACCCTCTCAACGATCACCGGCAACCGCGTGCCCTCCCAAACCGGCCTGCGGTTGCACCTGAACCATTGCCATCTACCCAAAAAGGAAACACCATCATGAAACTGAAGTCCACCCTCATCGTCCTTTCCCTCATCGCAGCCCCCGCTTTTGCGTCGGACCAAGCGGTCAGCAAGACGCGCGAACAAGTGCTGGCTGAATTGGCGCAGGCTCAGCAAAACGGCGAGATGCTTGCTGCAGGCGACTCGGGGATGACTCTCAAGCAAATCAACCCCGGAGCCTATCGCTCGACTACTTCGACTCAGGCTAGCAAATCCCGCGAGCAAGTGCGGGAAGAATTGGAGCAGGCTATCCGTACGGGTGACATCATGGTGGCCGGTGAATTCGGAGTCAAACGCAATGAGTTGATGTCTGGTCGCTATCCGATCGTGGCAGGCAAGTCGTTGAAGACGCGGGAACAAGTCAAGAGTGAGTTGGCACGAGCCATCCGCGAAGGAGAAATCATCGCTGTGGGCGAAGACGGCCGCAAGCTCAATGAAATCTATCCTGACCGCTACCACGCAGCGCACCATGCAGGCGTGGCCGCCACCTCGGACGAATCCACCAAGGCCCCTCGGTTCTAAACGGGTTCTCCGGGCGGTCGGCGGCTGATCTGGAGGGGGTCTTTCGAAACAGGGCCTCCTCCAATTGGCTCGCCATGCATGTCTGCGGCGCTAGCAGCAAGTGCGTGCGACATCTACTTTTGCATTGCTCTGGCCTCCGAGCATCAGACTTGCATGTTCATCACATCGGTGTAGGCCTGGACAATGCGGTTGCGGCTCTGAAGAGTGGCCTGAAACGCGATGTTCGACTTGACTCCAGCGAGCATCGTTTCTTCAAGACTGACCGTGGGATTGCCGAATGTGACCTCGCGGCTTAGGCGACCAGACTCACTCTGCAACTGGCTTGTGGTTGAAAGCGCCTGCTTCATCGCGTCCAGAAAACCGCCTCCCTGGATGCTCGGTGCTTTGGGCACAGAGTTTCCCAGCGAACTGACAGGCAATAGTGCATCCAATGGCTTTGTCGTGACGTTCATGCCGAGGCTTTCTGGGGCGAAGAGTTTGCGAAGTTCTGCCTCGAAATCTGTACCGAGGCAACGCCCAATCGTAGAGATTGGAGTTCGATCTGTAGCTTTCGCAACGCAAGGCGCCACCCGTCAATCCCGCCGTTCGGGATAACAGAAACTTCATCTTGCCGACATCGCCGTGGGTCGCCGCATCCCTGGGGCCCAAAGAGCCTAGCGCAGCGAAGCGCGCCGCACGAAATAGCCGTGGCTCACAGCCGCTGCGAAATCTCCAGCAGCGGCTTGATGCTGGACCCAAAGCGACTCATGGAGGCATGGTTCTGCTCCAGCTGGCTGTAAGGCAAGTACCGGATTCCCAGCTCCGACACCCTGGAGAAGGCAGGCCTTTGAAGTTGCTCAGCGACCTTGTCTCTGCGATTGTCTGGAGCCACCAGAAACAGGGCGCAGTTGCCTGCAACCGGCGTGCCCAGGGCCAGATCGAGCATGCGTACGATGCCCGAATAGATGGACGTGGTGTGTTCGACTTCGAATGCGGCGGCGAATTGCGAGGTCTGGGGATCAACCCATACAACATCGATCAGTCGCACGGACTCCAGTCCTCGGTCCAGGCTGGCGGGCAACTGCGCCATGCATCCATCTCCCAGCAACCCCCCGCCATAGGCGCGGCCCCGGTCGTTGGACGCGATCCAGACCTCAAATCCGAGCGCCTTGCCCAGGTCGCGCAGCGAGGCCTGGACACCCGTGTGGGTCGCATCACTCTCGGTCGCTTGGGACAGTTCCCGTTGCAATGCGGTGGATTCCTGGCGCACACGTTCAAGGTCTTCTTGCCAGAGAGCTGTCGCCGCTGCATCCATTGCTTGTGGCGGCGCTGCATATCGGCCACTGCCAATGTCAAACATGAGTCCTGCAATCGCGCCCAGATCATTCGACAGTTTCAGCCGGTACTGCGCGTTCAGGCGCAGCAAGCCTTCTCGCATCGAGAGATAGTGGTCCCAGCGTCCGAGCTTCACGCGCCCCCCGGTCACCGCGTTGAAACCATTGACGATGGCCGTGTTGAAGGGGGAGACCAGCGTTGGGTGGATGAAATACAGCAAGTTGGCGACTGCTGGGCCCAAGCCTTTGATGCCAATCGCATCAATGCGCTGTATGGCGGCCACCACGTCTTCTGCGCAGTCGCAGTGATCGCAAGTGTGAAGAAGATCTGCGAAGGCGAGCTGGTTGCTCGCGTTCTCGTAGATGTCCGGAATCCGCAGCTTGGGTTTCCAGAGGAACGCGTGGTCCGCTCCCTTGAAAATCTGGCGCTGCTCTGCCACGGAACCCACGATCGTCTCCAGCGAGGATCCTCGGTAGGCGTTGCCAAACGTTCCGGCCCGGATGTCCTCCACCACTTGCGCAATGCCTCGGCGAATGGAGCGGAAGTTCTTGATCCGCTGATCCCACAAGAACCAGGTGTTGTAGGTGCTGCTCGGGTCTGCCTTCCAGCAGTCTATGAGAGTTTCCAAAGGGTCATGCATCTGTCGTGAGGTGCTTGCCAATGCTCTGTGCACTGGGGAAATACATCGAAAAACAAGTCCTGCCATCCGCCGAACTCACAGAAATCCGTCCCCGGTGTGCGTGAACAATCGCCTGGGTAATGGACAAGCCCAACCCCGCTCCGTCCGAGTCCAGCTGCTTGCGCGACTTGTCCGCCCGAAAGAAGCGGTCGAACAGGCGGGGGATCATCTGCGCCTCGATGGAAGGTCCAGTGTTGACGACGTCCACGGTGGTTCCGTGCAGGCCCCCCTGGATGTCCACGACCACCAGCTCGCCTGGTGGGGTGTAGCGAATGGCGTTGGACAGGAGATTGCTGAGCGCCCGGCGCAACATCAACCGGTCGCCTGTGATCTCCGCCGTCCCGATCAATTGCAGTCGGACTTGCTTCTCTTCTGCCAAGGCCTCGTAGAAGTCAAACAAAGCCTGAGCTTCATCATGGACCGCGATTCTTTCCGTGCTGGGAAGAATGAGACCGTGGTCAGCCTTGGCCAGGAACAACATGTCAGCCACCATGCGGGCCAGGCGCTGGTACTCCTCGGCGTTGGAGGCCAGTATGTCCTGGTACTCCTCAGAGGAGCGAGCCTGGCTGAGTGTGACCTGCGTCTGTGTCATCAGATTGTTGATCGGCGTACGCAGCTCGTGAGCCAGGTCCGAAGAAAACTCGGACAGGCGGTCGAACTCCTCCTTCAGGCGCCGGAGCATCTCGTTGAGGGTGGTCGCCAAGTCGGCCATCTCCACCGGAAACTCCTGGGTTGGCATCCGCTCGTCCAGTCGCTGTGCCGTGATGGCCATGGCGCGGGACCGCATGGCGCGAAGGGGGGCCAATCCATTCTTTGCGGCCCACCAGCCCAGGACCCCAGCCACCAGCGTTGCCAATGCCACGTAGCCCACAAGCACCCAAATCAATTCGTACATGAAGTGCTGGTGGTGGGCAATGTCCACGGCCACCCAGACCTGCAGCGGCGGCTCTGCGGAACCTGGCAGCGTCACGGCTTCGGACATTCCCCGGTACTCACGGTCCTTGATTCGCCACGAGGCAACCCCCAAGCGGGAATGCTCGGTCCGCACGCTCAAGTCCGCAGGAAACTCAAAGTCCTCCGTCGAGTACAGCGATTGACCATTGCGAAGCACGGTGACGAAGAGACCCTCATGGCTGTGCAAAACGTCATCCAGCCGCATCTTCAGATCCTGCGGCGACTTCGATTTGCCGATGACTTCACGCGTCAGGTGAACCTTGTCACGCAGTGCATCGCGGTCAAGTTCCACGAAATGCCGGTCGATGGAAATAGCCACGAGAGTCCCCAGGCCGATCAGCACAAGGGCGGACGCCAAAGTAAAAAAGACCGTCAGCCGTGTCGTGAGCGAGTACCGGGCTTTCACGCACGCTCCTGCGGCGCTTCAAGCACATACCCCATGCCTCGCACCGTCTGAATCAGCTTGGCGTCATAGGCATCGTCAATCTTGGCCCGAAGCCTGCGCATCGCCACCTCAATCACGTTGGAATCGCTGTCGAAATTCATATCCCACACCTGCGACGCGATCAGAGAGCGCGGCAGAACTTCCCCTTGGCGGCGCATCAGCAGCTCCAGGAGTCCGAACTCCTTGGCCGTGAGGTCGATGCGTTTGCCAGATCTGCTGACTCGCCGCCGCAAGAGGTCTAGTTCTAGATCGGCCACCTGGAGGACCGTCACCTCGGTGCCATTGCGACCACGCCTGAGGATGGTGCGCGCTCGCGCCAATAGCTCGGCAAAGGAAAACGGTTTGACCAGGTAGTCGTCCGCCCCCAGTTCCAACCCTTTGATCCGGTCTTGCACCTGATCCTTGGCCGTGAGAAACAGTACGGGCATCTCCAGGCCCCGGCGACGCAGATTGGTGAGCACCTGCCAGCCATCCATCCCAGGAAGCATCACATCCAGGATCACCAGGTCGTAGTCACCTTCCTGGGCCAGATGCAGGCCATCGACTCCGTTGTGAACCAGATCGGCGTTGAACCCTGCCTCACGCAAGCCTTGGCGCAGGTATTCGCCGGTTTTGATTTCATCCTCGACGATCAATATCTTCACGGGATCTCCCTGTCTGCGAATGACGGCAAGTGTGCCTGCAGATCGCGGGCTTTCTTTCAGATGACAAAGATGTAATTAAGCCGTTATGTCGGCGGAAGCCTTGGGATCACACAATGCGTTGCATCAAGAACGCATGGTGAACCTATGAAAATTTCCTGGCTTTCACGACCTATATCAACCCCCTGGCTGGCCGCCGCGCTAATAGCGCCGTCCCTGGCTCTGGCTCAGATGCCAGAGGGCGAATCCGCCAAGGTGGACTATCAGCTTTCGTACCGATCAGCCCTCTCGGGCTACGAAGCCTACAAAGAGCAATCCGTCCAGCCCTGGAAAGCGGCCAATGACAAGGTGGGCGAGATCGGAGGCTGGCGCACCTATGCCAAGGAAATTCGCCAGACGGCACCCACAACCGGCCAGGACCAACCCGCGCAGGGCCATGACGCACACCACGGGGGCAAACAATGAACCGCCCCTTGCACACGCCCCGCGCCAAACTCGTGATCGCCGTGGCCGCAGTGGCGGTCTTGTCTGGTTGCGCCAGCGTGAATCTGGAGCAGAACCTCACCAGCGCCAATACAGCCGCAAGCGGTTTCACGGACGGCCAGCTTACCTTGGCCCGGGACCAGAGCGAGCGGGACGCCTTGCGCCAGCGCGCTTCGGATCTGCTGGCCAAGCCGCTCAGTCAGAAGGATGCCGTTCAACTCGCACTCGTCAATAGCCCATCCCTGCAGGCCATCGTGGCTCAAAACTGGGCGGACGCTTCCACGGCAGCCCAGTCCGGCCGCATCGCCAACCCCATTCTGAGCCTGGAGCGCGTTCGCCTGGGCAGCGAGACGGAGATCGGCCGCATCCTGTCCTTCGGCCTGCTTGACCTGCTGACCTTGCCGACACGCAAAGGCATCGCCGAGCAGCGCATCAAGCAGACCCAGTTGCGCCTGAGCAGCGACGTAGTGGACCAAGTCACGCAGGTACGTCAGGCCTGGGTCCGGGCTGTCGCCGCGCAACAGACACTGGCATACACCCAACAGGTCGTCGCAAGTGCTCAAGCCAGCGCTGAGTTGGCCAAGCGCATGCAGGCAGTGGGCAATTTCAACAAGCTCGATCGTGTGCGCCAGCAAGCGTTCTACGCCGACACTGCGACCCAGCTGGCCAGTGCGCAGCACCAGGTCACGGCAGCCCGTGAGGAGCTGGTGCGGCTGCTAGGCCTGGACGATAGCCAAGCCCAACAGCTCAAGTTGCCTGAACGCCTTCCCACACTGCCCAAGGAGCCGCTGTCCCCATCGGACGCTGGCCGCCAAGCGTCTAAGGGGCGGCTGGATCTGCAGATCGCGAAGGCTGACTACGACGCAGCCGCACGCGCGCAAGGCTGGAACACGATCACGACCTTCACGGACATCGAGTTGGGCGTGCGGCGCGACTCAGTCTTTGATGCCGCCGAGAACACCCACTCCACGCGGCGCGGCTTCGAGATCAGCTTGCAGTTACCCATCTTCGATTGGGGTGGAATGCGGCGCGACGCCATGAATGCGCAGACCCTGGCTGCGGCCAACCGCCTGGAAGCAACCGCACGCGCGGCGGGTTCGAACCTTAGGGAGAGCTACTCCGCGTACCGCACTGCATATGACATCGCGCGTCACCACCGCGACGAGGTGATTCCCCTGCGAAAAACCATCTCCGAAGAAAACCAGCTTCGCTACAACGGGATGCTGATCAGCGTTTTCGAGTTGCTTGCCGACTCCCGCGACCAGGTGAACTCGGTGATGGCGGCCCTGAACGCCGAACAGCAGTTCTGGCTGGCGGACGCCGCCCTTCAGGCCTCTCTCATCGGCAAGCCCACCAGCGCTGGCGTCTCGGGCGGTGGCGCAGCCGCTGCCGAAGCCGGTGCAGGCCACTGATCCCCTCAAGGAAACCAACATGAATTCAAGAAGAGATTTTTTCCGGTTTGCTGGCATTGCCGGAGGGGCCGTGGCCGCAGCGAGTGTGAGCCGCGTGGCAATGGCCGCACTGCCAGAACCCGTGTACCAGACAAGCGCAGACACCATGGCGCCGCTGGTGCCCAACTCCGGGCGCCCCTACAACCCGGTGGTCACGCTCAACGGCTGGACGCTGCCCTGGCGCATGAACCAGGGGGTCAAGGAGTTCCACCTGGTGGCAGAACCCGTTGTGCGCGAAATGGCCCCTGGCTTCAAGGCCCACCTGTGGGGATACAACGGCCAGAGTCCTGGTCCCACCATTGAAGTGGTGGAAGGCGACCGCGTTCGCATTTTTGTGACCAACAAGCTGCCCGAGCACACCAGCATCCACTGGCATGGACAGCGTTTGCCCAATGGCATGGACGGTGTGGCGGGATTGAACCAGCCCGCAATCCAGTCGGGCAAGACCTTCGTCTACGAATTCGTGGCGCGCCGTCCAGGTACCTTCATGTACCACCCGCACGCCGATGAGATGACCCAGATGGCCATGGGCATGATGGGCTTTTGGATCACGCATCCAAAGACCAAGCATCCGCTGATTGATGAAGTGAATCGAGACTTTTGCTTCCTGCTCAGTGCCTACGACATTGAGCCCGGGGCCGCTACGCCGAAGGTCGCGGAAATGCTGAATTTCAATTTATGGACTTGGAACAGCCGCATCTTTCCTGGCATCGATTCCTTGAACGTCCGGCTCAACGACAAGGTGCGCATTCGCATCGGCAACCTCACCATGACCAACCACCCCATGCATTTGCACGGTCATGAGTTTTTGGTCACCGGCACGGATGGCGGTCCCACACCAAAGAGCACGCGTCTCTATGAAGTGACCACCGACGTGGCAGTGGGCCAGATGCGCCAGATCGAGTTCCTCGCGGACGAAGAAGGCGACTGGGCGTTCCACTGCCACAAGAGCCACCACACCATGAATGCAATGGGTCACGACATTCCCACCATGATTGGAGTGGACCATCGCGGCGTCGCCAAGAAGATCAACAACCTGATCCCCGACTACATGGTCATGGGCGAACGGGGCATGGCAGACATGACCGAGATGGAGATGCCCATCCCGGACAACACCATTCCCATGATGACGGGGGAAGGCCCGTTCGGGTCGGTCGAAATGGGCGGGATGTTCAGCGTCGTCAAAGTACGCCGCGACCAGAAGCCGGGCGACTACAAAAATCCGGGTTGGTACAAGAACCCAGAGGGCACGGTGGCGTACGAGTACACCGGCCCGATGGCGGAGCCTGCCCGCTTCAAGGCCGAGGGCGGCCAATCCATGCCCCGCAAAGAGAAGTCCAGTTCGGACACTGTCGTCAAGGTCAAAAAACCGTCTTCGCACAGCGGCCACTGATCGCCCCCTTTCCTCATTCACAACGTAAGGTAACTATGAAACGCACTCTTTCCCTGATCGCTGCCTCAACCCTGGTGGCTCTGTCTTTCAATAGCCTGGCAGGTGGTACTCACAGCGGTGGTCACGGCCACGGAAGCGAGGAGTCAGCCATAGGACAGCCAGGTACAGCAAGCAAGGTAAGCCGCACGATCAATGTTGACATGGCTGACACCATGCGCTTCACGCCCGCTGCAATCTCCGTCAAGCAGGGCGAGACTATCAAGTTCGTGATCAAGAACAGTGGCCAGGTCAAACACGAGTTCAGTATGGGCACCGATGCCGAACTCAAGGAGCACTACGAGACGATGAAGAAGTTCCCGGACATGGAGCATGACGAACCCAGCAAGGTGTCGCTGGCCCCCGGCAAGCAAGGCGAAATCATCTGGCAGTTCACCAAGGCTGGCGAAGTGAAGTTCGCCTGCCTGTACCCAGGCCACTACGACGCAGGCATGAAGGGCCAGGTCACGGTGGTCAAGAAGTAAGCGGAGAAACCCTCCACGCAATTGGACAAGGAGTTCATATGAAAAACGCAAACAGTCTTTTGATCGGCGCGATGTTGTCGCTGGCCGCACTCATGCCGTTGTCAGCCACGGCGCAAGCCTCTGGAGACGCCGGAAGAGCCGCAACCACGGCCGCAGCCTCCATGACCGATGGAGAGGTGCGCAAGATCGACAAGGACGCCGGAAAAATCACCATCAAGCATGGCGACATCAAGCACTTGGAGATGCCGGGGATGACCATGGTGTTCACAGCCAAGGACAAGGCCCTGCTCGACAAGGCGCAGGCCGGCGACAAGATCCGCTTCATGGTGATCAACGAGGGCGGAAAGATGGTCGTCACTGCCATCGAGCCTGCCAAGTAAGCGCAAAAAGTGTCTCGCTACGCCCTCAAGAAAAGGGGGCGTTCTTCTGTTCGCACGTCAACCCACCAAGGAAAAATCATGAAAACGCTCCTTATTGCCCTCGCCATGACAGCAGCATCGTCCGCATTCGCCGCTGGCGACACCCAGGAAGCCACGCCCTATACCAACTCCAAGGCGCAAGCGCATGGCGAAGACCACAAGAAAGCCCGTCCTGCAACCGGTGTGAAGCAGATCAAGGATGGCGGTACAGCGCGAGGTGAAGGCTCTGGCCTTGCGGACACCAGCAAGGCCGAAGCCCGTGGTCAGGAAAAGGCCAATGCGCGTGAAGCCATGCCGCACAAGGAAGCCACTCCGGGCTCCACGCCTAAGTAATGCAAACGGGTGGGCCACAAGCGTGGCCCACCCAAGTACGGGCGGGCCGCAATCGTGGTGCAAGGTGATGGCTTCGCAAGCCCCCTCAGGGCCTAGTTCAGTGCCCGCTCCGATGTGCGTGGACTCCGCGCATCCACGTCATGAGGTCTAGATGGCTGTTCGTTGGCGTGTCGGTCACACCAGAGTGCGCTCTGGAAACCTTGGCTCCGCGCCGAGTCGGTTTCACGAAACTTGCGTTGTGGTTGGGCTTCGAGGGGCTGTCCGCCGCCAGGTTGTCAAGAATTGCGCAGTTCGAGTGGTCGTCGCCAGCGCACACAGAAACCAACTGCTCCAAGGCTGATTTCATCTCGATAATCTCCCGCAGCTTCTCCTCCAGATCCGCCAGATGGCGCTCCGCAATCGCCTTTACCTGCCGACTGGTGCGGTGCGTGTCACCCCATTGGCCGATCAACTCCGCAATCTGGGGCATTGAGAACCCGAGGCGGCGCGACTGGCGGATGAAACGCAGTACCGAAACTTCGCGCTCACCGTATTTTCGATAGCCAGACTCACTGCGCTCAGCTTCTGGCAACAAACCTGTTTGCTCGTAGTGGCGGATCATCTTGGCCGATACACCTGCCGTGCTAGGTCTTAGACGTTGTATGGGCTCCAACAATGCCCAAACAGATGTAAGAATAAACAATGCACCATGGCATACCAGATGGCATACCGCACAGGACAAAAAACAAAAAACCCCAAGTGAATCAATCACTTGGGGTCATGTACTGGCGGAGAGGGTGGGATTCGAACCCACGGTAGTGTTGCCACTACGCCTGATTTCGAGTCAGGTACATTCGACCACTCTGCCACCTCTCCTGTGTGTCGAAGCCTTCGATTATAGCCAGATTTTCAGGGCTTGAGCACGGCGGTGCCGCCCAGGTAGGGGCGCAGCACCTCGGGCACCGTCACGCTGCCATCGGCCTGCTGGTAATTTTCCAGCACCGCCACCAGGGTGCGGCCCACGGCCAGGCCGGAACCGTTCAGGGTGTGCAGCAGCTCGTTCTTGCCTTGGGCGTTCTTGAAGCGGGCTTGCAGGCGGCGCGCCTGGAAGGCTTCGCAGTTGCTCACCGAGCTGATTTCGCGGTAGGTGTTCTGCGCGGGCAGCCACACTTCCAGGTCGTAGGTCTTGGCGGCGCCAAATCCCATGTCGCCCGTGCACAGGCTCATCACGCGGTAGGGCAAGCCCAGCTTTTGCAGCACGGTCTCGGCGTGGCGGGTCATTTCTTCCAGCGCTTCATAGCTCTTGTCGGGGTGCACGATCTGCACCATTTCGACCTTGTCGAACTGGTGCTGGCGGATCATGCCGCGCGTGTCGCGGCCGTAGCTGCCCGCTTCGGAGCGGAAGCATGGCGTGTGGGCCGTGAGCTTGATGGGCAGGTCGGCCTCGGCCACCACCACGTCGCGCACGAAGTTGGTCAGCGGCACTTCGCTGGTGGGGATGAGGTACAGCGCCGCGTTGTCGGGCACGGGTTCGCCGTCCTGACCGCCCTTTTTGGCGGCAAACAGGTCGCCTTCAAACTTGGGCAGCTGGCCGGTGCCCTTGAGCGAGTCTGCGTTCACTGCGTAAGGCACGTAGCACTCGGTGTAGCCGTGCTCTTGCGTCTGCACATCCAGCATGAACTGGCTCAATGCGCGATGCAGGCGGGCGATGGAACCCTTCATCACGGTAAAGCGCGAGCCCGAGAGCTTCACGCCCATGTCGAAATCGAGGCCCAGCGGGGTGCCCACATCGACATGGTCCTTCACTTCGAAATCGAACTTCGCAGGCGTGCCCCAGCGGCGCACTTCGACATTGCCCGCTTCGTCGCTGCCCACTGGCACGGATTCGTGCGGCAGGTTGGGCACGGCCACCAGCATGGCTAGCAGCTCGGACTGGATCTGCTCCAGGCGGGCGGCGGATTGTTCCAGCTCCACCTTGCCTGCGGCCACCTGGGCCTTGACGGCTTCGGCGCCGTCCTTGTCACCCCGGCTCATCAGCATGCCGACCTGCTTGGACAGCTGGTTGCGCTGGGCCTGCAGCTCTTCGGTGCGGGTCTGCAGCGTCTTGCGCTCGGACTCCAGGGCCTGGAAAGCGGAGACGTCCAGGAAGGCCTGGGGCTTTTTACGGGTTTCCAGCCGCGCGATGGCGGTGTCGAGGTCTTTGCGGAGAAGAAGAATGTCAAGCATTGCAGGATTTTAAGGGGGGTGGTCGGCACAGGCTCAGGCAAGGCTGGCAGGGTCAAAGTTGGCGCCGCAGAGAATCAGGGCCACCGTCTCTTGCGGCTGGGGCTTGTAGGCGCCGGTTTGCAAAGCTGCCAAGCCCAGCGCGGCGGCGGGTTCCACGGCCAGTTTCAGCTCCTTCCACAGCCACAGCTGGGCCGCACGGATGGCGTCATCGGGCAGCAACAACGCGTCGTGTACGTGGCGCTGGCTCAATGCCCAGCTGATCGCCCCGATGCGGCGGGCACCGAGCGAGTCGGCGGCCACGCCACCCACCTCCACATCCACCGGCTGGCCCGCAGCCCGCGCGGCGTGCAGGGTGGGGGCGCGTTCGGGCTCCAGCGCCACCACATGGGCTCGGCTTTCCACCCATGCGGCCACACCGCCAATGAGGCCACCGCCGCCCACGCTGACAAGCACCGTGTCGGGCAGGCGGCCGCCCTGTTCTTCCATCTCCAGCGCCAGGGTGCCCGCGCCGGCCACCACTTCGGGCTGGTCGTAGGCATGGGCCTGCAAGGCTCCAGTGGTCTTCTGGCGGGCCACGCAGGCTTCAAAGGCTTCGGAATACGCGGCGCCGGTGACGACCACCTCCGCCCCCAAGGCGCGCAGGCGGGCGCGCTTGGCCTCGGGCGAGACCTCGGGTACAAAGACCTCGCAGCGCACGCCCAGGGCCTGGGCGGCCGCTGCCACCGCAATGCCGGCGTTGCCGCCCGAGGCGATGATCACGCCGCTCTCAGGCACCGGGTTGGCCAGCAGCCGGTAGAGCATGCCGCGCGCCTTGAAGCTGCCGCCCACCTGCAGATGCTCCAGCTTGAGCCAGACCTCGGCACAGTCCATGCCCAAGGACTTGCCGGACAGGCGCATCAGCGGCGTGGTGCGCAAAAAGTCGGGCTGGGTGGCCAGTTGGCGGCGGGCTGCGGCAATGGCGGCGCGGTCGATCATGCAGGGGCTCCGGATGGCAGGTGGTGTCAAAAGAAGGGGCAGTGTAGGGGCTGCCCGCAACATGCAGACACAACGTGGACTGCACGAGCGCCCCACAACTGCCGATAACATGGCCAAAGCAGTTCCAACCCCACCCGTCCGGCGGTTCTGCACACAGGAGAAAAGCATGTTCTTTGTGTTCGGCCCGTCGGGCCAGATGTACCGGGGCGGCCCCGAAAACCTGGCACGTATCTCTGCGGTGCGCAGCGTGCAACGCCCGCAGGCCCTGCGCACGCGGACCATGGACGCACAAGACGGGCAGCCGGTACCCGTCTTCACGGCCCCACCCCGCCCCACCACCGCCGACCACACCCATGCGGCGGCACCCGGCGCCGTCGTCAACCTGCGCCTGCAGGACGCCGTGAGCGCCTACGCGCAAACGGAGCAAGGCCCCCAGGCCAGTGCCCGCCAGCCGTTGACCAAGGTGAGCGATGTGATGACCACCGGCGGCGTGAGTGTGGCGCCCGATGTGCGCGTGAACGATGCCTGGCAGACCCTGGCAGAGCACCGGGTGGCGCAGACCCCCGTGGTGGATGCGCTGGGCCGCGTGATCGGATTGCTGCTGAGGGCCGACATGGCGCCGCTGGATCTGCTGCCCGAGCCCGGCGCCGTCAAGCAGGCCATCGACCTGGCCCGCCGCCCGGTGGCCGAGGTGATGGTGAGCCCCGTGCCCACCGTGTCACCCGACACCGAACTGCGCCGCGTGGCCGCCGTGCTGCTGGACACCGGCCTGCCGGGCCTGCCGGTGACGGACGAGGCGGGCGTGCTGTCGGGCTTTATCTCGCGCACCGACATCCTGCGCGCCGTGGCGGCCGACCCGCCGCTGGACCTGTGGAGCGGGCCCGCCGTGCCTCTGTAGGGGCATATTTGGATAAAAATGGCCGCTAGCGCTAGAGGAATATGCGCTAGCAGCTATCAATTCAGGAGTGAATAAAAAAGGGCACCTACCGGCGCCCTCGCACGATCACCAGCGGCCTCGCACGCCGCCGTCAGTGCCCAGACGGCCCTGTCTCGGGTGTGCGCTCGCGAATCTCCAGGCCCGTGGCCGCGTCGATCTTGAGCCCCTTGGGCAGCGGAAACTTGATGGTCTCCTCAATGCCCGCCATGCTGCGCACCGATACCGCGCCCAGCGCCTTGATGCGGTCGATAACCTGCTGCACCAGGATTTCTGGCGCCGAGGCTCCGGCGGTCAGCCCTACGCGTGCAAGGCCCTTGAACCACTCGCCCTGCAGCTCGTCGGCACTGTCCACCATGTAGGCCGTGGTGCCCAGCTTGGCCGCCAGCTCGCGCAGGCGGTTGCTGTTGGAGCTGGTGGGGCTGCCCACCACGATCACCACGTCCACCTGCGGGCTCAGTACCTTGACGGCATCCTGCCGGTTCTGTGTGGCGTAGCAGATGTCCTGCTGCTTGGGTTCGCGCACGTTCGGAAAGCGCGCACGCACGGCGGCAGAGATTTCGGCGGCGTCGTCCACACTCAGCGTGGTCTGCGTGACCACGGCCAGTTTCTCGGTCTGCGCCGGCTGCACGCGGGCCACATCTTCCACGTCTTCCACCAGGTGGATACCGTGGTCGAGCTGGCCCATGGTGCCCTCGACCTCGGGGTGGCCCTTGTGGCCGATCATGATGAACTCGTAGCCCTCTTTGGCGAGCTTGGCGACCTCGACATGCACCTTGGTCACCAGTGGGCAGGTGGCGTCAAAAATGCTGAAGCCACGCGCCTCGGCCTCTTGCTGTACCGCCTTGCTCACGCCGTGGGCGCTGAACACCAACGTGGCGCCCGGCGGCACGTCGGACAGCTCTTCAATGAAGATCGCGCCCTTGGCCTTGAGGTCGTTCACCACATAGGTGTTGTGCACGATTTCGTGGCGCACATAGATGGGGGCGCCAAACTTCTGGATGGCGCGCTCCACGATCTCGATGGCGCGGTCCACACCGGCGCAAAAGCCGCGCGGCTCGGCCAGCAGGATTTCTTTCGGCGCCAGCATCACAGGATCCCGATCAGCTGCACTTCAAAGGTCACGGGCTGGCCCGCCAGCGGGTGGTTGAAGTCGAACAGCACGGCGCCGTCTTCACGCACCTGCATCACGGCACCGGCGTAGCTGCCCTGGCCGTCGGGCGTGGGGAACTGCACCACATCGCCCACGTTGTACTTTTCGTCGGGGTCGCCCAGCTCGTTCATCAGCTTGCGCGCCACCCACTGCTGCATGTCGGGGTTGCGCTCGCCAAAAGCCTCGCCCGCAGGCAGCTCGAACGTGGTGCGCGTGCCCTCGGCCAGGCCCAGCAGGCGCTGCTCCATGGCGGGCGACAGCTCACCCGTGCCCAGCGACAGGGTGGCCGGCTTGTCGGCAAAGGTGTTGATCACATCCCCCGCCGGGCCAGCCAGGCGGTAGTGCAGCGTGAGAAAGGAGCCCGGCTGCACGGTGGGAAGGGGGGTGGAAATAGAGGTCATGAGAGTCCCGATAAACTGCCACGATTGTAGAAAACCGGGCAAAGCCCTACGCCCGTCGGCCCCTGACGGGTGTCAAAGACCCTGCGCCATGCCCCTCAAAGACCTGCCCGCTGACGCCCAGCCCCGCGAAAAACTGCTGGCGCGCGGCCCCGCTGCGCTGGCCGATGCCGAGCTGCTGGCCATCCTGCTGCGCACCGGCATCGTGGGCAAGGGCGTGCTGCAGATGGCGCAGGAGCTGCTGGACCCGCCCGGCATTGACCCGGACACGGGCGCCGTCACCGGCGGTTTTGGCGGCATTGCCGGGCTGCTGCACACCAGCGCGTCCGACCTGGAGCGCATCAAGGGCCTGGGCCCCGCCAAACGCGCCGAACTGGTGGCAGTGCTGGAGCTGGCCCGCCGTGCACTGGCCCAGCAGTTGCGCGAACGCGAAGTGTTCGACTCCCCCGACACCGTCAAGCACTACCTGCAACTGCACCTGGCCGCCAAGGGGCACGAGGTGTTTGCGGTGCTGTTTCTCGATGCGCAAAACCGCCTGCTGGCACTGGAGGAGCTGTTTCGCGGCACGCTCACGCAGACCAGCGTGTACCCGCGCGAGGTGGTGCTGCGCGCCCTGCACCACCAGGCCGCCGCCGTGGTGCTGGCCCACAACCACCCGAGCGGCAGCGTACAACCCAGCCGTGCGGATGAGGCGCTGACCCAGACCCTGAAGACCACGCTGGCCCTCGTGGACGTGCGCGTGCTCGACCATGTGATCGTGGCACCGGGCCAGGCGCTGTCGATGGCCGAAAAGGGCCTGGTGTGACCGCCCCAGCCCCCACACCCGCCCAGCCGCCCACGGCCCTGCAAGCCGCGCTGGCGCGTGCTGCGCGCGCTGTTCCCGGCAAGGCGCCCCCGGTGGAAGCCACAGCCGCCGCCCCGGCCCCCAGCGCACCCCGGTCCGCCCGGCGCGCAGGCCTGGCTGACAAAAAGGCAGCCGCCAAGGCAGCGATGCGCCCGCTGCGCCAGGCCCCCGCCGGGCCCACAGCCGCAGCGAGCCCTTCACCACCCCGCCGCCGTGCCCCCCCGGCCCCGCGCCGTGCGGGTGAGCGCATCACCCAGCTGCAGGACCTGGCCACCGTGGCCCGCCGCCTGCGCGAGGAGCAGGAGCGCCGCGAGGCCGAAGACAAAGCCCGACGCGAAGCGGCAGCACGGGCCGAGGCCGAGCGCTACCTCTTCAGCCGCAGCGTGGGCCCTGTCACCCCGCTGCGCAACCCCAATGTGGCGCGGCTGCGGCGCCACCTGCCGCCGCCGCTGCCGGTGCAGCACTGGCTGGACGAGGAGCGGGTGCTGCTCGAATCCATCAGCGACGACTTCGACGTGAGCACCCTGCTGGACACCGACGACCAGCTCAGCTTTCGCCGCCCAGGCATCGGCGTGGAAGTGACGCGCCGCCTGCGCTCCGGCCACTGGAGCATTCAGCGCCACCTGGACTTGCACGGCCTGCGTGTGGACGACGCGCGCGAGGCGCTGGGTGAATTCATCCGCCAGGCGCACAAGATCGGCCTGCGCTGCGTGCGCGTGGTGCATGGCAAGGGACTGGGCTCGCCCGGCAAAAGCCCTGTGCTCAAGGGCCGCGTACAGCGCTGGCTGGTGCAGAAGAACGAGGTGCTGGCCTTCGTGCAGGCGCGGCCCATGGATGGCGGCGCGGGCGCCCTGGTGGTGCTGCTGCAACCCGTGTTGCGCAAAAATTCATAAAAATAGCCGCAAGCGCCAGATCCATATGCGCTTGCAGCTATCAAAAACAGAGCAACTCTGTGCTCTACAACAGACCGCACCGTGGCGGCGCTGCGAACGCACGCACCGCCACGGCACCCACAACGGCAGGGGGAGGACTACTTGGACAAGTCCACGCCGTACTTCGACGTGCCCTTGCCTGAGCCATCATCGGCCGCCAGCAACGACACATTGCCCAGCCCGGCTGCCTGGGCCACGCTGAGCGCATTGGCGCCTGAGCTGAACACCACCGGTCCCGCCACTGTGGCCTTGGCAAAGCGCCAGCTCTTGGCCGCACCGTTGGCAGTGCGGGTCACCGTAGGGTTCTTGCGAATGTAGTCGATCACCACGTCACGGTTCGCATCGGGCGAGGCCCAGATGGTGCCCGAGCCGTCCAGCTTGTCGATAAAGCTCTTGCCGCTGGTGGCGCGGTAGTTGTTGGTGGCGATCACAAACTCCTGCGCCCCATCGATGGGCTTGCCCAGGTAGGTCAGGTTCTTGATGCGGCTGCCCACAGGCTGGGTCACGTCGATCTCGTACTGCATGTCTGCCGTGGTGAACATGTCGAAGTTGTAGCCCGGGAAGGTGCTGATGAGCTGTTGCTCGGTGGTCTTGGCGGGGTCGATCTGGTTGAAGCGCTTGGCAGCGGCTTCGAGCCAGTTCTTGATGTCGCCACCGTTGACCTTCACCGCGTAGACGGTGTTGGGGTACAGGTACAGGTCGGCCGCGTTGTTGATGGCCAGCGGGCCCACCGCCACGTCGGTGTAGTCGGCCCCACCCTGGAAGCCGCTCTTGAACGGCGCACTGACCGACAGCACGGGCAACGCAGCGTACTGCGGCAGGCTGGCCTTGATGTAAGCCGCCACGTAGGCCTGCTGTGCCTGGTTCACGATCTGGATCGCGCCGGGGTCACCCACATCAGCAAACAGCGTGCTCATGCGGAAGTCAGTCTGGCCGATCGGTGTCTTCACATACTGGATCGCGGCCTGGTGCTGGGTCTCGATCAGCGGGGCGATGGCGGGGTCTGCATCCACAGTCACCATGGCGCCAGCGGCATTCTTGCTCTGGATGTTGCGCAGCTCGCTCTTACTGGCGGTCTTGTTGACCACCCACTTGCTGCCGTCCCACTGCAGCGCCAGCTGCACCACACCCAGGGCCTTGCCCCAGGAGCTGGCCATGACGGCGGGCACACCGTTCACCGTGCCCGCCTTGTGGTCCACACCGGGCAGGTTGAAGCTGGGCGTGGCCGCAGTATCAGGGAAAACGCCGTGCTGGTGGCCCATCACCATGGCATCAATACCCGCTACCTTGGACAGGTACAAGCCCGGGTTCTCCATGGTGGCCGAGTAGGCGGCACTGTCGAGCCCGCCGTGCAACAGCGCCACCACGATGTCGGCGCCCTTGGCGCGCAACTCGGGCACGTACTTGTTGGCGGATTCCACGGCGCCTTCCGTGTAGACCTTGCCTTCCAGGTAGCGCTTGTCCCAGTTCATGATCCCGGGGGTGGTGAAGCCGATCACACCAATTTTGATCGGCAGCTTCACTTCCTTGCCATCGGTGCCCTTGGCCACCAGCGTGCGTTCCAGCAACGTGTAAGGCTGCACCAGCGGCTTCTTGGTCTTGTTGCTGTACACGTTGGCCAGCACGGCGGGGTAGCCCGCGCCCGCGCATTTCTTGGTGGCATCGACCCCATCCACGTCCAGCCCGCCACCCAGCACCTGGTTCAGGAAGGGCAGGCCGTAGTTGAACTCGTGGTTGCCCAGCGTGCCCGCATCAAAGCCCAGCGCGCCCATGGCCTTGTACATGGACAGCTGCTGCGTGCAGGGGATAGGGCTGATGGTGGCCTCGTAGTCGGCCAGTGCGGTGCCCTGGATGGTGTCACCGTTGTCCACCAGCAGCGTGTTGGCAAACTCCTTGCGGGCCGCGCGCACCAGCGTGGCCGTGCGCTCAAAGCCGTAGCTTTTGTCTTCGGCCAGCTTGAAGTAGTCGTAGCTGCGCACGTTGAAGTGCAGGTCGGTGGTCTCCAGCACGGCCAGCGTGGCCGTGGCGCCCGCGTTGCTGCTGGCGTTGTCGCTGCTGCCGCCGCAGGCAGCCAGCGACGCGGCCAGCGCCACCATGCCCCATGCAGCCATGCGGCGTGAAACATGCGAAGGAGAAATCAGAAAGCCCAGAGTGCGTTCAGACATGAACAGTCCCGAATTGAAACAAGGGACCGAGTGTCTGGGCCGGGTTTGACAGCGGTGTGACGTGGCAACGTGGCCGCAACACTTGTGCCTCGTGCTGCGGTCAGTGCGCCTTGCAGCGACTCAATCGATACGGTACACGTCGCCGTTGTGCGGCGAGGCGCTTTCGTGGAACAGGTCTTCCAGAAACTGTGCCAGCTCATGCTCTTGGACAAAGTCGGGGATCACAAAGCCCGACGGCGAGCGCTTGCCATCTGCGCCCACTCGGTAGGCCTGCCACAGCGCACCTTCGCGGCGCACTTCGACGATGCGACCGAAAACATTAAAACGGGGGTGAGCGTTCAACGGTGCTGCCATGGGGTACCGATCTATCCTTCGGCCTCTTGCCGAAAACCATCACAGATCACTACCCATGCGGCTTTGGAGGCCACATGGATGTGCTTTTGGGGCGGGGTCTCGTAGGCGGTGTCCAAGGTACCCAGCGGCACGGCCACCCACTCGCTATAGGGGCCTTCGCTGTGCCACAGCAAGGGCGAGCCACACACCGAGCAAAACGTGCGCATGACCTGGGGCGAAGACCGGTAGGTGCGCGTCAGCCCTTGCCCAGACACGAAGCGATGGTGCACACGCAACACGCTGCCATAGCTGCCAAACGCCGCACCATGCGCCTTGCGGCACATCGAGCAGTGGCAGTGCGATGCACCCTGCAATGGCGCCGTGGTCTCGTAACGCACGCCACCACACAGGCAACTACCTCGGTGCACAGCAGCAGGCGTCGTCATGGCGCCACCGACGCGATCAAGTCCACCTCCACCGTCGCGTTCTTGGGCAGCTGCAGCACACCCACCGAGGTGCGGGTGTGGGCACCAGCCTCGCCCAGCACGGCAAACAGCACCTCGGAGGCACCGTCGGCCACCTCGCTTTGCTGCGTGAAGGCAGGCGCCGACTGCACGTACACAGTGATGCGCAGGATGGACTGCACGGCGTCCAGCGAATCCAAGGCGCGCTGCAGCAGCGCCAGCGCCCGCATCACACACACCTTCGCGGCTTTTTGCGCATCGGCCAGCGTGGCGACCGCCCCGGCAGCGCCCGTGACCACCACGGTGTCGCCCACGCGCGGGATCTGCCCGCTCAGGTAGATGTGGTGGCCGTCGCGCACGAGCGGGACGTAGTTGCCACCAATCTTGATCTCGCCATCAAATCGGTAGCCCAGCGCCTGGGCTTGTTCCTGAAATCTCGCGTCGCGTGACATGGACATGGGTCTCCTGAAAAAACTGCGGCCTTCGCAGCGGGCTACATGAAGCGCGCAAAAGGGTCTACCAGCGAGGCGATCGACACGGTGCCGGGCGCCCCACCCTCGTCACGCCGCGCCGATTCATGCCCTGCATGCACGGGCACGGCGGGCAAAGGCTGCATGCGGCGGCCATACACGCGCTGCACGCGGTCGTCGAGCGTGGGGTGGGTATCCAGCCAGCGCTCCATGCGGCTGCGGCCGGGTACGTCCACCAGCAGCATGTGCTGCACGGCCGGGTGGGCCAGGCCGGTGTGGACGGGGTTCTCGGCATACCCGGCCGGGGTGTCGCGGCGCTGGGCCATGACCTTGCGCAGCACACCACCCAGGCCATCGCGGCTGCGGGTCCATTGCACCGCGCGTGCGTCGGCCAGATATTCGCGCTGTCGCGATACGGCGGCCTTGAGCATGCGGCCGGTGAGCCAGCCCGCAAAGCCCGCCACCATGATGGCCGAACCGAACCACCAGGCCAGGCCCCGGCGCTCGCGCATCGTGTCGCCAAAGTTGTAGACCAGCTCCAGCCCGAACACCATGCCCGCCAGGCGCATCTTCAGGCGAGTGTCGCCCTCGTGTAGATGGCTCAGCTCATGCGCCACCATGCCCTGCATCTCTTCGCGGGTGAGGTAGTCCAGGGCGCCCTGCGTCACGGCAATGACGGCGTCGCTCTCGTCCCACCCGGCAGCGAACGCGTTGATGGCATCGGTGCGCGGCATGACCATGATCTGCGGGCGCGGCATGTGCGCGGCAATGCACAGCTCGTCCACGATGTTGGACAGCCGCTGCTCGGCGTGCGACAGCGACGGGCGCAACTCGCGCGCGCCCACACGCTGTGCCAGCTTGACACCACCTGCACGCAAGTTGGACGTCTCTACCCACCAGCCGCCCAGCACCAGCATCAGCGAGACCCCCACATTGGCAGCCAGAAAACCTTGGGGGAAGGGCAAGTGCACGGGCAGCACCGCCACCATCAGCCACCAGGCCAGCGCCAGGGCCGCATGCACGGCCGCTACCAGAACGACCACAGCGAAGGCAAAACCCAGCAGCAAGCGACGCGTCTCGCTGCGCGCGTTGTGCTGGTGATCCCAGAACTTCATGCGAATGGAAGCGGAAGGGTCAGAACTTCACCCGGGGCGCGGCGCGCTCTTCGTCGGACTGCGTGGACGCCAGCATGGGCGCAGGCGCAAAACCCAGCAGGCGCGCGACGATGAGGTCCGGGAACTGCGCCGCCGCATCGTTGAACTCCAGCGCCTGGTCGTTGTAGGCCTGACGTGCAAAACCGAGGCGGTTTTCAGTGCTGGTGATTTCTTCGGACAGCGACTGCATGGTGGCGTCGGCCTTGAGTTCAGGGTAACTCTCGGCCACCACCATCAGGCGGCCCAAGCTGCCGCCGAGTACGCCCTCTGCCGCTGCCAGCGCGCCCATGGCGCTGGCGCTTTGCGGTGCGGCACGCACCGCTGCAGCTGCTCCCTGCGCCTGGCTGCGGGCCTTGATGACGGCCTCCAGCGTGGCGGCCTCGTGCGCGAGATAGCCGCGCGCCACCTCCACCAGATTGGGAATCAGGTCATACCGACGCTTGAGCTGCACATCGATCTGACCAAACGCGTTGGCAATGCGGTTGCGCAACTGCACCAGCCGGTTGTAGACCGCCACAGCCCACAACCCCACCGCGACCAGCACAACGACCACGACCCATGCAGTTGCCGACATACCCCACCTCCTGAATTTGTTGGAGGGAGCATCTTAGAACGTGTTCACGATCTCCCAGGGGTCGCGCAGTGGTCTTTGCGGGAGGGGATGCAAGGCGCGGTGCGCAGCCAATAGCTCGGCTATTGGCGATCGCCGCAACGCCGCAGACCGCCCGCAAAGACCACTGCCCGCAGGGTTGGTGCGAAATCGGGCGATTGGACGCCCCGGCTGCTTGCATGGGCGCGAGCCCATGCGGCGCATCCGAAACATCCACTCATCCCGATTGCGCGCCAACGCGATCCCCTGCGAGAACATGAACACGTTCTTGGAGCCTGTGGACGAAGCCCCAGAAAACACACAAGGGCGCCATTCAAGAGCGCCAAAGAGGCCGCCTTGCGGGCTGGCTACACCCCTTTGTTGCGCATCCAGTCGGCCGTGCCCATGAAGCTTTCCTTCAGCCGCACGCGCAGGTCGGTGGGCACGCCGGTCTCGCCCATGGCCTGGTCCATGCAGGCCACCCACTGGTCGCGCTCCTTGATGCCGATGGCAAACGGCATGTGGCGCGCACGCAGGCGGGGGTGGCCAAACTGGTCGGTGTAGTACGACGGCCCGCCCAGCCAGCCGCACAGAAACATGAACAGCTTTTGCCGGGCCTGGCCCAGATCGCTGCCATGGGCGGCACGCAGCTCGGCGTAGCCGGGCTCGAGGTCCATCAGGTCGTAGAAGCGCTCGGTCAGGGCGCGCACGCATTCTTCGCCGCCGATCCATTCAAAAGGTGTGGCGGCCACGGGGGCCTCTGCGGCGGAGGACGAGGGGGTGGATTCCATGGGGTTGGCAAGAAGAGGTTGCCAGGCGGTGTCGGGAAGCCTTGGATTATAGAAATCCGGGCTTGTCATGCGCCTGCAGCGCGTGTGGGACAACCACACATCGACACCCGATGCCCTGTGCCCCTTTACTCCAGCACTGCCCGCAGCTGCCGCGTGGTCACCGCCAGGCGCCGGGCGCCGATCTGGGCCAGGTTGTTCATCACCGTGAGGGCCGCCTCGGGATACTGCCGGGCCCAGGCATCGAAATGCGCGCGCGACAACCGCACCAGGTGCGCCGGGCCACGTTCGGCGCCCGCGCAGGCACTGCGGGCCGCACCGTTGAGGAAGGCCATCTCGCCAAACGCCATGCCCGGACCGACGGTGGCCAGACGCAAGCCCTTGTCGGGCGGCCACTGGGTGACCAGCGTGATGTGGCCGGACTTGACCACGAGAAGGTCATGGTCCGTATCCCCCGCATGGAACACCACACCATGGGGTGCAACGGCCTGCGGCACCAGCAGCGCCTGCAAGGCCTCGGCAGCGGCCTTGGGCACGCCCTCGCCCACCTCGCCCAGCACATCGCGCTCGGGGTGCGCGGGGCGTTGCTCGATGGGCCGCTGCGACAGGATGCCCACCTCGGCCCATTCCAGCGCCCGGTCCAGGTCGGCAAAGGCGCGCACATGCTCTCCGGCATGCTCGGCGGCCATGGGGTCCAGGGCTGCCACGGCTGCGGCGATGCCCTGCTGGTCCAGGTCACGCACCAGCGCCCGCAGTTGGGCCATTGCCGTACTGTCCCACGCAGGCACACGGCCCGCGTCCAGAATGACCCAGCGATGGCGCGGCAGCAGCAGCATGCGCACCTGCTCGGCCAGGTGGGCGGCCACCCCAAAAGACATCACGCCTTGCAGTTCAAACACGGCCACCTGGTTCATGCGCGGCGTCAGCCAGCTGTCCGACCCGGCACGGCGCAAGCGCCGCGAGCGCAGCTCGCCATCCAGGCGAACGTGGCGCAGCACCGTGGCGGCAGAGTCGTGCAGCAGCACAAACGTGGCCACCACCAGGCCAGCCACCAGCGCCCCCACGCCCCCCATCACCGCAAACACCAGCGCCACCAGCCAGCTTTGCGCCCAGGTCACCCGCGACCGGCGGGCGTAGCCCAGCGACCACATGAGCCCCGGCACCTGCATCAGGCCCGCCAGCACCAACCCCCCTGCCAGACAGGCCATGGGCACCCAGTGCAGCCACCACGCGCCGGTAACCGCCACCCCCAGCATGATGGCGGCGTGCCAGCGCGGGGCGTCGCGCGAGGCCCCCGCCTGCGCCAGCACGATGCGCGAACGCGAAGCGCTGGTTGACGCCGGAATCATGCCCACGAGCCCGCACAGCGCACCCAACAGGCTCTCGCGGCGCAGGGCCAGGTTGGCGTTGCCGCGCAGGCCGTGGTCCAGCTCCAGCTCCTGGTTGAACACCAGAATCTCCAGGCTGTTGACCAGCGCCATCAGCAACGCCAACACCACCAGGGCCGAGCCCTGTTGCCGGGCCAGGGCCATCCAGGGAATGCCCGTCCAGTCGGGCAACATGGGCCAGGCAAACACGCTGGGCGGCACGGCTGGCACGAACACGCTGCCCAGCCCCACGCCCCATACCCCTGCCAGCGCCACGGCCAGTGCCACCACGGCCACCGCCGACAGCAGCCCCGGCATGCGGGGCCAGCGCCGGCGCAGCCCCCAGGCCAGCACCACCACGGCCAGAGCCGCCAGCAGGTGCCAGCCGGTGCGTGCGTCCCACAACGCATCAGCCCCCGCGCCAAAACCATTGCGCACCTGTCCCACCACCATCGACAAGCCCACACCGGCTGCAAACCCGTGGGTGACCGAGATGGGAAGAAACCGTGCCACCGACGCCAGCCGTAACGCCCCCAGCAGCCACTGGAACACAAAGGCCAAAGCCACCGTGGCACCGCTGACCGCCAGCACCTGGCGCGCGCTCAGGCCCAGGCTGGGGGCCGCACCGTGGGCAGTCGCCAGCACGGCAGCAAACAGCAATGCCACCACCGTGGTCGGTGCATACACCACTCCGGCACGGGGCGTCGCCAAGGTCAGCAGCAGGCCGGGTAACGCGGACGACCACAACGCCAGCGCGGCCAGAGAATGCTCACCCGCCAGCGGCGCAAACGCCAGCAGCCCCAGCCCCACGGCATGGGGCACGGTGACCGCCGCCGCAGACCACGCCGCCGCGGCGCCCGAGGGCTGCGGCGCTGACGGCCCGACCCCAGCACCCGCCGAAGGGCCGGCACGGCGATGCAGCGCGGCAGTCACGGGTGCGGTCGGTGGCATGAAGGTGTCTAGCAAGCCCCGGGCATTGCGCGCCTACAGGCTGCGCGCTGCAAAGGTGTCGCAGGTCTTGACACTGCCGCTTTGCAGGCCGCTGTTGAACCAGCGCTGCCGCTGGGCACTGGTGCCGTGCGTGAAGCTCTCGGGCACCACGGCACCGCCATTGGCGCGCTGCAGCGCGTCGTCACCAATCTTGGCGGCGGCGTTCATGGCTTCCTCCACATCGCCCTGCTCCAGGATCTGCCGGGCCTTCTGGGCGTGGTGGGCCCAGACCCCCGCAAAGCAGTCGGCCTGCAGTTCCAGCCGCACCGACAGCGCGTTGTATTCGACCTTGCTCACACGGCCCCGCATCTGGTCCACCTTGGCGCTGATGCCGAGCTGGTTCTGCACATGGTGGCCTACCTCGTGGGCAATCACGTAGGCCTGGGCAAAGTCGCCGGGGGCTCCCAAACGGGTCTTGAGGGTTTCGTAAAAGCCCAGGTCGATGTAGACCTTCTGGTCAGCCGGGCAATAGAACGGTCCCATCGCGGCCTGGCCTGTGCCACAGGCGGTGGGCGTGGCGCCCCGGAACAACACCAGCCGCGGGTCCTGGTAGCGACCGCCGCCCTGGCGGAACAACTCGCCCCACACGTCCTCCGTGTCCGCAAGCACCGTAGACACGAAACGTGCCATGGTGTCATCGGCCGGAGGCCTGTGGGCAGGGGTATGGGGCTGTGTCTGGACCTGGGGCGCCGGGCCGCCACCGCTGAGCAACCCCAGGATGGTCAAGGGGTTGATGCCCAGCACCCAGCCCCCCACCAGCGCGATCACGATGGTGCCAATGCCGATGCTGCGCCCACCAAACACCGGCGATCCACCGCCGCCGCCCTCGTCACGGCGGTCTTCCACGTTGTCGGACTCGCGATTGCCTTCCCATTTCATTGCGTCTCTCCAGCGCCCTCACGGCGGGGCGGCCAAGCCTGCATGTTACGCGCCGGGACGGCCCCGGCGTGGACGATTTACGATGTGTTCCACCCCGCTTCAGCCCGCCTCTCATGACATCCATGGCTCCTGACACTCCCCACAGCACGCCCCAGGCCGGCTCGGCCATCTTGCTGACCGGTTTTGACCCGTTTGGCGGCGGCGCAAACAACCCCAGCTGGCTGATTGCGCAAGCGCTGCACGGCCAGCGCCTTGCAGGGCACCAGGTGGTGGCCGCGCAGTTGCCCACGGTGTTCGGGCAGTCGTTGCAGCGGCTGCAGTCGCTGCTGCAGGAGCACCAGCCTGCCATCACACTGTGCCTAGGTCTGGCAGGTGGACGGGCAGCGCTGTCCATCGAGCGCATTGGCATCAACATCAACGATGCGCGCATCCCCGACAACTGCGGCGCCCAGCCCATCGACACCCCGGTGCAGACCGGCGGGCCCGCCGCCTACTTTGCCAACCTGCCCATAAAGGCCATGCTGCGTGCCGTGCAGCGGGCAGGCGTGCCCTGCGAGGTATCGCAGACCGCAGGCACCTTTGTCTGCAACCATGTGCTGTACGGGCTGATGCACTTGCTGGCGCAGGGCACTGCCCCCCAGGGAGCGCGTGGCGGCTTTGTGCATGTGCCCTGGCTCAGCGGCCAGGGCGAGCCCCATCTGCCCCTGCGCGACATGGTGCGCGGCATCCATGCAGCCCTCTGGGCGGCGGTGCTGGCCCCGCAGGACATTGCGCTGCAGGCAGGGGCCACGCATTGATGAAGTACCGCGTACAGCCACCCTGAGCCGAGACCGCCCTGCCCTGTGGTCCCGTACCCGGCGTCGGTGAGGGGTTCTCCGCTCCCAGGCCGCCGGCACGCTGTGTAAAGTCCGCGCATGCCTTTTGCCCCCTCTTTCGCACCCCCTGGCCTGCTGGACGCGGCCGCCACCGCTGCGCGCTTGCCCTGGTCCGCACTGGCCGATGAAATTGCTGCCTTGCTGCAGGACAACAGCGTGGTGGTACCCCAGCGGGCCGTGCTGCCGCTGGCACAAGGCGGCAGCCTGTTTGTGATGCCTGCCACGGATCAGGCGGTGGCCATGACCAAGCTCATCACCCTGACCCCGGGCAACGCGGGCACCGGGCGCCCGTCGATCCAGGGCGACGTGGTGGTGTTTGACATCGCCACGGGCGAGCGCCGGCTGGTGCTTCATGGTCCCACCGTCACCGCACGGCGCACCGCCGCAGCGTCGCTGCTGGCCGCCCAGCGGCTGGCGCCGATGCCAAAAGGGCCTTTGCTCATCGTCGGCGCAGGGGTGCAGGGCCTGGCGCACGCCGAGGCCTTCATCCACGGCCTCGGCGTGCGCGAGGTGTGGATTGCCTCCCGCAGCCGCGCCAGCGCCGAGGCCCTCGCGGCGCAAGTGCAAGCGCTGGGCGCCCAGGCTCGGGTGGTGCCCGACGCCGATGCTGCCGTGCCTCATTGCCCGCTGATCGCCACCTGCACCACCGGCAAGGCCGTGGTGCTGAGCGCCCCGCCCCGGCCCGACACGTTCATCGCAGCGGTGGGCGCCTTCACGCCCGCCATGGTGGAGCTGGCCCCGGGCCTGTGCCAGCACATCGCGCAGCACGGACGCATCGTGGTGGACACCAGCGATGCGCTGCACGAGGCAGGCGATCTGTTGCAGGCAGGCCTGGATGTGGCCGCGCTCCCCACGCTGGGCGATGTGGTGCGTGACCACCGCAATGCGGCGCTGAAGCACCCACAGGGCCCGGTGCTGTTCAAAAGCTGCGGCTGGGCCGGCTGGGACTTGGCGGCTGCCCGGCTGGCATTGCGCCATGCCAGCCCGGCCCTGGCAGCGATGGACTCCGTGACCGCAACGCCTGCATGATGTTCATCACCCGCTTTTCAGACCACAGCCTGCGCATGCAGATCGCGCTGGTGTTCGGCACTCTGGTGGTGGGCCTGTCGGTGTTGTTGTCGCTGGGGTTCGGCGAACTGCTCAAGCACCGCATCCAGCGCGATGCAGGCAACTCGTTGCAGGTGGTGGCCGAAAACGCCGGCAAGCTCTTGGCCCTGGGCCTCATGCAGCGCAGCCTGGAGGCCGAGGTGATGGCCAGTGCCGAAGTGGTCTGGTCCAAGGGGCTCGACTCTGCCGAAGCGCAACACATGCTGGCCCGCAGCCAAGCCATGCAACCCACCAATGTGTGGATTGGCGTGGCCGACGCGCAAGGCGTGGTGCGCAATGCCACAAACGGACTGCTGGTGGGGCAGAGCGTGGCGCAGCGCCCCTGGTTTCAGCACGGCCTGCAAGGAGTGCATGTGGGCGACGTGCATGCAGCGCAGTTGCTCGAATCCCTGCTGCCCCCCACCGCGACGGGCGAGCCGCACCGTTTTGTGGACTTTGCCGCACCCATCCGCATCGGCCCCACCACCGTGGGCGTGTTCGCCATCCACGGCAGCTGGCAATGGACCCGCGAGGTGCTCGAAAGCCTCACGCCCGCTTCGTCTGACGAGAGCGCGCTGGAACTGTTCATCTTTGACCGGCAAGGCACCCTGATCTTTGCCCCCGGCGGGCGGACCGAGGTGATGCGGGCCGCCGGGCAGCGGCTGCCCGAGGGCATTCAGATCAACAACAACCGCGACGGCGGCGGCAGCACGCAGACCACCGTGGCACGGTGGCAGGACGGCAAACGCTACCTGACCGCAGCCACGCAGCTGCAGCCACGCAATGCCGCCAGCGACCTGGGCTGGCGCATCGTGGCGCGTCAACCCGTGGAGCTGGCTTTTGCCGAGGCGGATGACTCCGTGCAGCTGGCGCTCGCCATCGGTCTGGTTGCCGCGCTGTTCGCCTCGGCCCTGGCCTGGCTGGCCGCCCGGCGCCTGAGCGTGGACCTGTATGCGCTGGCCGATGCCGCCAGCGGCGTGGAGGCGGGCCGCCCAGGCAGTGACATCCCGGCCATGCAGAGCAGCCGCGAAGTGCAGCAGCTCTCGCAGTCTCTGGGCCGCATGACGCACCACTTGGTGGCCGCCCGTGAAGCCATGGAAGAAAAGGTGCGGCTGCGCACGCTGGAACTGGAAGCCGCCAACCGCGCCCTGGACCTGCAGGCGCGCACCGACGCCCTGACCGGCCTGCTGAACCGGCGCGGCTTCGAGACACAAATGGCCTTTGCCGTGGCGCTGGCGCGGCGCAGCAGCCGTCCGTTGAGCCTGATCACCGTGGACGTGGACCACTTCAAGCGGGTGAACGACACCTACGGACACGAGGCGGGGGACGAGGTGTTGCGGCGCCTGGCGCGCACGCTGGAATCCCGCCTGCGGGGCTCGGATGTGGTGGCCCGGCTGGGGGGCGAGGAGTTTGTGGCGCTGTTGCCCGACACCGACCTGAACGGCGCCCAATCGATTGCACACGCTCTGGTCACGGCCATGGCGGAGCAGCAGGACCCGGTGGTGGGGACCATCACCGTGAGCGCGGGCGTGGCCACGATGCGCGGCGCAGATGACAATGGTGCCGCCATGCTGCGGCGGGGCGACGCAGCGCTCTATGAGGCCAAGGGGCAGGGACGCAATCGGGTTTGTGTGGAAGCTTAATTGGGCATCAGAGCCTTCCAAGAACAAGCACCCGGTCAGTGCCCGCTGGATACTGCCCCCGCCTCCAGCACTGGCGCATCGAAGTACGGCCGCAGCTGGCCCGCCAGTTCCTGCAAGCTGGCATCCGGCGCCTGGGCTGCCAGCGCCAGCCGCTCCAGCGCGTAAGGCCGGTGGCCCAGCATCATTGACATGTTCACGCAATGGCCTTGGGCGGCCATGCGCAGCACAAAGTCGTTGAGGAGTTCACAAGGCCAATAGGTGGGGGTGGGGGTGGGGGTGTGGTGGGCGTGACAGCCTGCATCTGCAGGGTCCGGCGCCGTATCAGCCGACTGAAACGCTGAGGCCACCGGCGAAGCGGCTGGCGCTTTGGCTTTGGCGGCGACCGCAGCGCCCTGCGCAGGTGCCAGGGCACGGACGGGCGCAAAGAAAAAACTTGAGGCAACAGCGGACATCAGCATGGTGAGGCTCCATCAGCCCCCATCTCCCGGGAGGCATGTCACCGATGCTAAAAAACTTACCGATGCTTGCATTTCAGCCAAGGCGCATGGCGTTTGTAGGACACCGCCCCTGCCCACAGGGGGGGTGTCCAGCGCGCCGCCGAGACTGTCAGGCCTTGGGCAGCGTCACGCCCACCTGCCCCTGGTACTTGCCGCCCCGGTCTCGGTAGCTGACCTCGCAGACGTCGTCCTTGTCGCTTTCGAAGAACAGCACCTGTGCACAGCCTTCGCCGGCATATATACGTGCGGGCAACGGCGTGGTGTTGCTGAACTCCAGCGTCACATACCCTTCCCACTCGGGCTCGAACGGGGTCACGTTGACAATGATGCCGCAGCGCGCGTAGGTGCTTTTGCCCAGGCAGATGGTGAGCACGTTGCGCGGGATGCGGAAGTATTCCACCGTGCGGGCCAGCGCGAAGCTGTTGGGCGGGATGATGCAGCTGTCGCCTTCAAAATCGACAAAGCTCTTTTCGTCGAAGTTCTTGGGGTCCACCACGGTGCTGTGGATGTTGGTGAACACCTTGAATTCGGGCGCACAGCGGATGTCGTAGCCGTAGCTGCTGGTGCCGTAGCTGATGATCTTGCGGCCTTCGACCTCACGCACCTGACCGGGCTCGAAGGGCTCGATCATGCCGTGCTCGGCCGCCATGCGGCGGATCCATTTGTCGCTCTTGATGCTCATGCTGCAGATTCCTCGGCAAAATACTACGATTTTTATAGCTGCTAGCGCTTGATGTCCCAGCGCCTAGGCCGTATTTTGCTTGAGAATTCCACCTCCACTAGGGGAGAGCACGGCAACTACGCTAAGGCCTAGCGAACTCAAGTGCATTCACAGGGCTCCGCGCCCCGTCGTCATCAACGAGATACAGGGTTGTGCCCTGCAACTCAAACACACCACAGTCCACCTGGGTGATGCGGTAGTAATCGCGGCACACCTGGTTGCCCTTGAACTTCCAGCTCTTGCCAAAGTTGGTGCCGCCTTCAGGACCAGAGTCCAACTTTCCGGCTGGTTTGAAGTGAACAAAAAATCGCTTACCGGATTTTCCGCTGGTCACCACCATCTTGGTGATCGCCTCCTCCTTGATAAGCAGGGACTTGACCTCCGCCTCAGTAAACACCCGATCCGGGCCACAGGGTAGCCATTGCGGCGCGCCAACCCGAGCCTCGCAGGCCGCAGGTGCGGGATCCTTGGGTGCGTCTTGCGCCAGCGCCGCCAACGGCGACAGAGAGGCGATCAGCAGCAGGCCAAACAAATATTTGGTTGGAGGCATATAACTCACCCTGAACAAAAAATGCACGCGCCGTGCGCCCATCGCACGGCATCCAGCATCAGCACACTGTGCCGCCGTCCTCGGCTCAAATACATCCTGCAAATGCAGTATGGACGACGCGGCAATTCTGCGGTACGGCGTTAAAAATGATGACTTTTCGCCGTTTCCGATCAGGCGCCATGGCCTTCTTTGTTTGAACCGGCCTGACTAATCACCGTCCTCTCCACCACGCGGTCGTCACCGAGCACGATCAGCGCAAACAAAAGCTCATCCAGGTTGCGCGCCTGCCGGGTCTTGCGCGCCAAAAGCGGTGTGACCTCGGGGTTCAGCACCACAAAATCGGCCTCGCAGCCTGGCTGCAGATTGCCCACCACACCGGCCAGGCCCAGCGCCTTGGCGGCCCCAGCCGTGTGTTGCCACCACAGTTGCTGGGGCGACAGGCTCAGGCCCTGTTTGGTCTGCCCCTCCCGCCCCACGTAGTACGCGGCCAGCATGGTGTGGAACGGGCTGAAGCTGGTGCCCCCGCCCACATCGCTGGCCAGGCCGTAGCCGAAGCCCACCCGGTCGGCCCCCGCGTAGTCGAAGAACCCGCTGCCCAGAAAGAGGTTGCTGGTGGGGCTGACCGCAGCCACCGCGCCGGTGTCGCGCATCAGCGCCCGGTCGTCGTCGTCGAAGTGGATGCAGTGGGCATACACCGCACGCTCGCGCATGAGGCCGAAGTCGTCATACACGGCCAGATAGCTGCGTGCGGCGGGGAACAGCTCGCGCGCCCAACGGATTTCGTCGCGGTTTTCGGCCACATGGGACTGGATCCACACATCGGGGTAGCGCGCAGCCAGCTCGCCCGCCCCGCGCAATTGCTCATGGGTGCTGGTGGGCGCGAAGCGGGGGGTGATGGCGTAGCCGAGCCGGTCCACGCCGTGCCAGCGTCGGATGAGGGCCTCGGTGTCGATCAGGCTCTGCTGGGTGTCGTCGCGCACACCGTCGGGCGAGTGTCGGTCTTGCAGCACCTTGCCGGTGATGAGGCGCATGTGCTGCCGTTGGGCCTCGGCAAACAAGGCGTCCACCGACGCGGGGTGAGACGTCGAAAACGCCAGGGCTGTGGTCACGCCGTTGCGCAGCAGCTCGGCCACAAAGAACTGCGCCACCTGCCCCGCATAGTCCTGCTCCACAAACCGCGACTCGTGGGGAAAGGTGTAGTTCTCCAGCCAGGGCAGCAGGCCATCGGCGGGCGAGCCGATCACGTCCGTCTGCGGAAAGTGGATGTGCATGTCCACAAACCCCGGGGCCAGAATGCGCCCCGGCAAATGCACCACCGGCTCTCCGGCGAACTGGGGTGCGAGGGTCTGCCAGGCACCGGCTGCCAGCACCCGCTGGCGGCCCTGGGCATCCGGGCCAATGGCCAGCAGGCCATCTTCGTCATAGAGGGCGCGGCCGTCATCGGCAAAACGCAAAAGGGCGGAACGGTAAACAGGCATGGCGGCAAGCTTAGCGGCAGGGGGCGCCGTTTGTATATGCAGCACCCCATAGAGGCTATGGGGTTCGGGGAGCACCGATCAGTGACAACGATGGGCGACACGCCCGACCGTATCAGCGGGACACCTTACCCACCACGCCTTCCACCAGCCAGTTCATCTGCAAAATTTGTGCATCCGACAGCGCCTGACCTGCGGCAATGCGCTCCTGCCCCTCGTTGTCGCGCACCGGCGCCTTGCCTGCGCGGAAGGGCTGCAGCTTGCCCGCGCCCACGGCCTTTTGCGCATTGAGCACCTCTTGCTGGACGGCCGCTGGCACCCGGGTACCAAAGTCGCCCACGCGGATCATGCCCTCGCGCACGCCGCCCCACAGGTTGGCACTTTTCCAGGTGCCGTTTTGCACAGCGCGCACGCGCTCGGTGTAGTAGGCGCCCCACTGGTGCGTCACGGCCACGATCTGGGCATCGGGCCCGGTCTTGCGCATGTCAGAGTGGTAGGCCACGGCCATCTTGCCGCGCTCTTGCGCAGCCGCCATCACGGCGGTGGAGCCCGTATGGAAAGCGATCACATCCACGTCCTGGTTGAACAGCGCCATGGCGGCGTCGCGCTCCTTGGGCGGGTCGAACCACACGTTGAGCCACACCACCTTGACGGTGGCCTTAGGGTTGACCGAGCGCATGCCCAGCGTGAAGGCATTGATGCCCTGCAGCACCTCTGGGATGGGAAAGCCCGCCACAAAACCGGCCACGCCGGTCTTGCTCATGCGGCCTGCGGCAATGCCTGCGAGGTAGCGGCCCTCGTAGTACCGCGCATTGGCGGTGGCGACATTGGCGGCCTGCTTGTAGCCGGTGATGGATTCGAACTTCACGTTGGGGAAATCCTGCGCCACGCGGAGCGTGGGCTCCATGTAGCCAAAGCTGGGCGTGAAGATGATCTGGTGGCCCGTGGCCGCGAGGTCGCGGATCACGCGCTCGGCATCGGCACCTTCGGCCACGTTCTCCACGAACGTGGTCTTCACCTGGCTGCCCTGCGCGGCCTCGACGTCCTTGCGCCCCGCTTCATGCTGGTGCGTCCAGCCCGCGTCGGTGACCGGCGTGACATAGACAAAGCCGGCCTTGACAGGCGGGGCTGGCTGCGCCTTGGGGGCGGTGGTGCCGGTGGCGCCGGACTGGGATAAAACGGGGGAGATGAAAACGGCGCCCGCAAGCGCACTCACACAGGCCGCACGCAGTGCGGTGGCGAGGTTTTTGTACATGGTGTTCCTCTACATGGTCCCGGAAGGCAAAAACAAAAAGACCGCCGGGACAGCGGTCTTTGCGGCGGATTTTACCGCAGCAGCCCTGGCTGGCTCGCGGCCCCGGATACGATGCCCGCTGACTGCCATTGCCAAGGAGCTGCTGCATGCCCATGTTTGTTGACACCTCGCCCCCAGGACAGTGCATTTTCTGCCGCTTGGTGGCTGGCGAAATTCCGTGCGCCAGGGTGTATGAGGACGCCCTGACGATCGCCTTCATGGACATCGGCCAGGTGAACCCCGGCCATGTGCTGGTGGCCACCCGGCGCCACGCCGCCACCTTGCTGGATATCACCGCCGAAGAGGCCGCCGCCGTCATGCAGACAGCCCAGCGCGTCGCCCATGCGGTACAGACCGTTTTCAACCCGCCCGGGCTCACGCTGCTGCAGGCCAATGGCCGCGAAGGCGACCAGACCGTGTTCCATTTCCACATGCACGTAGTGCCACGCCATGCGCACGACGGCATTGCACTGAGCTGGCCCCGCAAGGAACCCGCGGCGCATGTGCTGCAAGGCTACGCGCAGCAGCTGCGCGGCGCTCTGGCGTCTGCGCCAGAGCCAGGGCCAGGCTCCGCCCGTCAGTAGTCGTGCTCTACGTAGCGTTCAAAGGTTTCCTTGAGCTTGTGCTCCCACACGCGTTTGTCGGCGTTGCTCGCAAAGCTCGCCTCAAAGCTGTTGAAGGCCAGCTGGTAGGCATTGCGCACCGTGAGCCCGGTTGCGGCAAACACCTGCGTGAAGTTGTCGTTGATATAGCCGCCGAAGTACGCCGGGTCGTCTGAATTGACGGTGGCCGCCAGGCCCGCATCCAGCAGCTTTCCCAGGTTGTGGTCCGCCAGATTGGGGAACACACACAGCTTCTGGTTGGACAGCGGGCACACCGTGAGCGCAATGCGGTCTTGCGCCAGGCGCTGCATCAACGTCGCGTCGTGCACGGCCTGCACGCCGTGGTCGATGCGCTCGACCTTGAGCACATCGAGCGCGCTCCAGATGTAGGCGGGAGGGCCCTCCTCTCCCGCATGGGCAACCAGGTGCAGGCCCAGTTCGCGGCAGCGGGCAAACACGCGGGCAAACTTCTCAGGGGGGTGGCCCAGTTCGCTGGAATCGAGCCCCACACCCACGATCTTGTCGAGCAGCGGCATGGCCTGCTCCAGCGTTTCGAACGCCGACTCCTCACTCAGGTGGCGCAGGAAACACAAAATCAGCGTGGCGCTGATGCCCAGTTCAGCGCGAGCATCCTCGCAGGCACGGTGCAGACCGTTGATGACGGTCTCCATGGGCACGCCGCGTGCGGTATGGGTCTGCGGGTCGAAGAAGAGTTCGGCGTGCAGCACGTTGTCGCGCGCCGCGCGGCCCAGGTAGGCGCGCGCCATGTCGTAGAAGTCCTGCTCATGCAGCAGCACGCTGGCGCCCGCGTAGTAGATGTCCAGAAAGCTCTGCAGGTTGGTGAACGCATAGGCGCTGCGCAAGGCGTCCACACTGGCATAGGGCAGCGTCAGCCCGTTGCGCTGCGCCAGCGCAAAGATCAGCTCAGGCTCCAGCGAGCCCTCGATATGAATGTGCAGCTCGGCCTTGGGCATGGCACGCAGCAGGCTGGGCAGGCGCTCGGCGGAGATGGGGGGGATCTTGAACATCAGCAGACTCCAAAGGTGATGCCACTCTGGCGCAGAAAGCGGCGGTAAGCAGATGATGCCTTGTCGGCGGCGGTATGCAACTCCGCGCGCAGGTCGAGTGGCAGGCACTGTGGCATCTGCGACTCCAGCACGGGCTGGTCCTGCGTGAAGATGGTGTGCTGGAAGGCCTGCAGCTTCTCGTCCGGCGAATCAAAATCCGCCACCGCCAGCCGGAACCACACCCGGCTGCGCACGGGCGTCACCGGGCATATGAACAGGGCTATGGACTCGCGCCAGCCCTTCACCGCCGTGGTGCCCGCCTCGGGCACCTTGGTCAGCACGGCTGCATAGGGCGCCGTGACTTCGTAGGTGTATTCGACCTGGGCAGCCGCCGTTGAATGCAGGTTGGATTGCGGTTGCCAGGCCTTGCAGCCCGTGGCCAGCACGCCCGTGGGCGTGGGCTCCACGCGGTAGTCGTCGATGGCCGTCGCTTCGCGGCTGCCCAGCCAGCCTTCGTGCACAAAGCCGAAATGCGACATGTCCAGAAAATTTTCGATGATGCGCGGCGCGCTGGCCGCCACATCGTAAGGACCGCAGTTGAGCTTGCGCAGGCGGGCGTCCCCTTCCGCCGCAAACACAGGCAGCCCCTGCTCACCCGGTGCGATGCGAACCCAGACCATGCCATAAGCCTCCTGCGTCTCAAAGTGCCTAGCGCAGTGGGTGGCCGGAGGCACAAAGCTGGGCAGTGCGGGCACATGCGTGCACTGCCCGCCGGCCGCAAACTGCCAGCCATGGTAGGGGCACTCCAACTGGCCCTGGGGCGTGACGCGGCCCAGCGACAGGCGGGCGCCCCGGTGCGGGCACTGGTCGGCCAGCGCGTGCACAGCGCCTCCGCTGTCGCGCCACAACACCACGGGTTGTTCCAGCAATTGCACGGCCAGCGGTGCCTGCGCAGCCACGGCCTCTGACAGGGCTACCGGGTGCCACAACGTTGATTCCACCATCGTCCTTGCTCCTCAAAAGCCACGGACCGCAAAAGGCCCCTGCAAAACAAAAGGGCCACCCCAGGGCGGCCCTTTGTCACAGCAGCCCGCAAGAGCTGCTGATGAACGCGGTGCGAATTACTTCTTGTCGCCGCCGGGGATCTTGCCTTCCACGCCCTTGACGTAGAAGTTGATGCCGCCCAGGAACTTGTCGTCGGCCACAGCGTCCTTTTCCAGCACGGGCTTGCCGTCCTGACCCATGATGGGGCCCTTCCAGATGCTGAAGCTGCCGTCGGCCAGGCCCTTCTTCACTTCTTCCACCTTGGCCTTGGTTTCGGCAGGCACGTCTTCAGCGATGGAGACGATGTCGATCGCGCCTTCCTTCACGCCCCACCAGCTTTGGCCCGAAGCCCAGGTGCCGTCCAGCACGTCCTTGGTAGCCTTGACGTAGTACGGGCCCCAGTTGATGACAGCCGATGCCAGGTGGGCCTTGGGACCATAGGCAGTCATGTCGCTGTCCCAGCCGAAGGCGCGCTTGCCCTTCTCTTGAGCAGTCTTGAGTACGGCGGGAGAGTCAGTGTTCTGGAACAGGATGTCAGCGCCGCCGTTGATCAGGCTGGTTGCCGCTTCGGTTTCCTTGGGTGGGCTGAACCATTCGTTCACCCACACCACCTTGGTCTTGATCTTGGGGTTGACCGACTGCGCACCCAGCGTGAAGCTGTTGATGTTGCGGATCACTTCAGGAATCGGCACCGAGCCCACCACGCCCAGCGTGTTGGACTTGGTCATGGCGCCAGCGATGATGCCAGCCATGTACGCGCCTTCGTAGGTGCGGCTGTCGTAGGTGCGCAGGTTCTCGGCCGTCTTGTAGCCGGTGGCGTGCTCGAACTTCACGCCCTTGTTGTCTTCCGCCACCTTGAGCATGGACTCCATGTAGCCGAAGGTGGTGCCGAAGATCAGCTTGTTGCCCTGGCCGGCCAGATCGCGCAGCACGCGCTCGGCGTCAGCGGACTCGGGCACGCTTTCCACAAAGCTCGTCACGACCTTGTCGCCAAATTCCTTCTCGATGGCCTTGCGACCGTTGTCGTGTGCAAACGACCAACCGCCGTCGCCCACAGGGCCGACATAGGCAAACGCAATCTTCAGTGGCTCGGGCTTGGGGGCCGGTGCTTCTGCGGCAGGGGCCGGTGCAGGCGCGGGGGCCGGTGCCGGTTCTTCCTTCTTGCCACAACCCACGAGGGCGGCAGCGGCCACAGCGGAGAGCGCTGCCACCTTGAGCATGGAGCGTTTCTGCAGATCAGTCATGTCGGTTTCCTTATCGAAGAAGTAAGACTTGCAAAGGTTGGGGGACGAAACTATCAATTATGGTGCGATCTACCGCAGGGTAACCAGATTTTCGCGCGCGCAATCCCTATCACGAGCCCGGATAAAACGGTTTGCCCAACGATGCCGGCATGTTGATGCGAATCCAGGTCGGATTGCGCGAGATCAGCGCCAGCACCACGATGGTGGCCACATACGGCAGCATGCTCAGCAACTGGCTGGCCACCTGCACGCCCGTGGCCTGCAAATGGAACTGCAGCATGGTCACGCCACCAAACAGATAAGCACCAAGCAACACCCGTGCCGGGCGCCAGGTGGCAAAGGTGGTGAGTGCCAGCGCGATCCAGCCGCGCCCAGCCACCATGCCCTCGACCCACAGCGGCGTGTAGACGGTGGAGATGTAGGCCCCGGCCAGCCCGCACAGGGCACCGCCCACCACCACGGCCGCCAGCCGGATGCGCCGCACCGGGTAGCCCAATGCATGCGCCGACTCGGGCGACTCACCCACCGAGCGCAGCACGAGCCCGGCGCGCGAGCGGTACAGGAACCAGATCAACCCCGCCACCAGCACCATGGTGAGATACACCAGCGGATGCTGACGGAACAGCGCGGGGCCCAGCAGCGGCACATCGCCCAGCACCGGAATCGCGTACTTGGGCAGCTCGGGCAGTTTGGCCTGCACGTAGCTGATGCCCGCAAACGCCGAGAAGCCCACGCCGAAGAGGCTGAGCGCCAGCCCCGTGGCGTACTGGTTGGTGTTGAGCCAGATCACCAGCACGCCAAAGATGGCGGCCAGCACGGCACCGGCCGCCATGCCTGCGGCAAAGCCCAGCCAGGTGTTGCCGGTGTGGACCACCGTGGCAAACCCGGCAATGGCGGCGCAGAGCATCATGCCCTCGGCCCCCAGGTTGACGATGCCCGCCTTCTCGTTGATGAGCAGGCCCAGGGCCGCGATGGCCAGCACGGTGCCCGCACTGAGTGTGGCGCCGATGAGGAGTGCGTAGGATTCCATCAGGCCACCACCTTTCTGGTGCCCACCCACCGGATGCGATAGGCAATCAATGTGTCGCAGGCCAGCAGCGTGAACAGCAGCAGGCCCTGGAACACGCCGGTGAGCGACTTGGGCAGGCCCAGGCGCGACTGCGCCAGTTCACCGCCGATGTAGAACATGCTCATGAGGATGGCGGAAAGAATCATTCCGACGGGGTGCAGCCGCCCCACAAAGGCCACGATGATGGCCGCAAAACCGTAGCCAGCCGGCACATAGGGCGTGAGTTGACCGATGGGCCCGGCCACCTCCAGCGCACCCGCCAAACCGGCGGCACCACCCGAAATCAGCAATGCCGTCCACAGCGCGCGGCGCGACGAAAAACCCGCATAGCGCGCCGCCGCCGGTGCCAAGCCGCCCACCTGCTGGGCAAAGCCCGCACGGGTGCGGAACAGGAACACCCACAAGGCCCCAGCGCCTGCGAGCGCCAGCAGCAACCCGATGGACACGCGCGAGCCCTGCATCAGGCGCGGGATCTGCGTGACCTTCTCGAACGTCTTGGTCTGCGGAAAGTTGTAGCCCATGGGGTCCTTCCACGGGCCATAGACCAGGTAGCCCAGCACCAGCGTGGCCACATAGACCAGCATCAGGCTCACCAGGATTTCATTGGCATTGAACTTGTCGCGCAGCAGCGCCGTGAGCCCCGCCCAGACCATGCCACCCAGCACCCCGGCGAGCAGGATGGCGGGCACGATCCAGGGGCCCGTGGTCTTGTCGGCCAGCAGCGCCACGCCACCCGCCACCACGGCGCCGATGACAAACTGGCCTTCGGCACCGATGTTCCACACGTTGGAGCGGAAACACACGGCCAGCCCCAGCGCAATCAGCAACAGTGGCGTGGCCTTGACCATGAGTTCGCCAATGGCGTACTGCGTTTTGATGGGCTCCCAGAAGAACACCTGCAGCCCGCGCACCGGGTCTTTGCCCAGCGCAATGAACAAGGCCACACCGATCAGCACGGTAAAGGCCAGCGCCAGCAGCGGCGAGCCATAGGTCCAGAGCTTGGAAGCCTGGGGGCGTGGTTCCAGCTTAAGCATGCTGCACCTCCCCTGCCTTGGCCTGTTGAGCGAGGTGCGCTTGCACATCGGCATGCCACAGCCCGCTCATCCATTCGCCAATGCGTTCCACCGTGGCCTCGGCGCGGGGCACCGAGGGCGACAGATGCCCCTTGGCCACCACATGCAGCCGGTCGCAGATTTCAAACAATTCGTCCAGCTCCTCACTCACCACCAGCACCGCACAGCCCGCATCGCGCAGCGCCAGGATGGAGCCGCGAATCTGCGCCGCCGCCCCCACGTCCACACCCCAGGTGGGTTGGGAGACGATGAGCAGCTTCGGGTTGGCGTCGATCTCGCGCCCCACGATGAACTTTTGCAGGTTGCCGCCCGACAGCGACTTGGCCGCCGCGTTGGGGCCGCCCGCCTTCACATTGAAACGGGCAATGATGTCCGCCGCATGCTTTTGCAGCGCACCCACCTTGATCCAGCCACTGCCGCTGACCGAATTGGTGCGGGTGAGCAGCAGGTTGTGCGCCAGCCCCATGGTGGGCACAGCACCCCGGCCCAGGCGCTCTTCAGGCACAAAGTGCAGGCCCAAAGCACGGCGCTGGCCCGGGCCCATGCGGCCCGCGTTCTGGCCCGTCACCTGGATGCTGGCCGGCTCGGCGCGCTGGTCTTCGCCCGACAGCGCATAGAGCAGCTCTTTTTGCCCGTTGCCCGACACCCCGGCAATGCCCACCACCTCGCCCGCCTTGACCTCGAACTGCAGGTCGATCAAATCCACCCCGAACTGGTCGGCGCGCGGCAGCGACAGGCCCTGCACGCGCAGCACCGTGGCGCCAGTCTGCACGGCACGGTGTTCCAGCGCCGGCGGCTCGGCGCCGATCATCAGCCGCGACAGCGATGCATTGGATTCCTCGGCCGGGTTGCACACGCCCGTGACCTTGCCGCCCCGCAGCACGGTGCAGGCAGTGCATAGCGCGCGAATTTCGTGCAGCTTGTGGCTGATGTAGAGAATGCTGCAGCCCTCGCTGGCGAGCTTGCGCAGCACCACAAAGAGCTTTTCGACCGCCTGGGGCGTGAGCACCGAGGTGGGCTCGTCCAGTATCAGCACCTTGGGGTTGGTGAGCAGGGCGCGGATGATTTCCACCCGCTGCATCTCGCCCACGCTCAGCGTGTGCACGGGGCGCAGGGGGTCAATGTCGAGGCCGTATTCAGCGGCCTTGGCGGTGATGCGGCCGGTCACTTCGGCCAGCGTCAGGCTCTTGTCCAGGCCCAGCCACACGTTCTCGGCCACGGTTAGGGTGTCGAACAGGCTGAAGTGCTGGAACACCATGGCAATGCCCAGGGCCCGCGCTTCTTGCGGATTCCGCACCTGCACGGCCTGGCCGTTGAAGAACACGCTGCCTTCGTCGGGCTTGACCGAGCCGTAGATGATTTTCATCAGCGTGGACTTGCCCGCGCCGTTTTCGCCCAGCACGGCGTGGATTTCACCCGGCAGCACCGTGAGCGACACGCCGCTGTTGGCCACCACGGCCGGGTAGCGCTTGGTGATGCCCACCAGCTGCAGCCGTGGCGGCGCCGCACCAGGCGCTGAAGGATTGGGGGGAGAACTCATGCGGGGATTGTCTCTCAGTTTTACAACTTGTTATAAGAATGAAAATACCTCATGGCGCTTGTTCAGCATGCCCAAGCAGCTATTCTTTTCGTAGCGAAGCAGCCACGGTTTTCACGCAATCTCGCAGCCAGGCCGCGGCGGCCGAGTGGTGCGTGCGGGCATGCCACAGCTGGTAGTACATGAGCCGGGGAAACGGCACCGGGCACGGCAGGATGGCCAGCGGCAGCTGCTCCACATACCGCTCGCAGTACTGGCGGCCCGTGGTCAGCACAAGCAAGCTCGATGCCACGATGCTGGGGATGAGGCTGAAATGCGCGCAGCGCGCCGTGATGTGGCGCTGCATGCCCAGGCTGTCCAGGTGGGCGTCGATCACGCCCCGCGCGCCAGGGTGGGTGGGCGTGGGCGCGATGTGCTCGGCGGCCAGCCAGCTCTCCACATCCCAGCCGCGCCGCACGGCGGGGTGGTCCTTGCCGACCAGGCACACCACCTCGTCGCCAAACAGGCGGCCCATGTGCAGATCGTCGGGCGGCTGGGGCCAGTTGCCGATCACCACGTCCACATCGCCCTGGGCCAGGTGCGCGTGGTAGTGCGTGTCGGCCGACAGGGGCAGGATCTCGATGGGGCACAAAGGGGCCTCGACCTTGATGCGGGCCACGAGCTGGGGCAGGAACAGCGGGTCGAGGTAGTCGCTAGCCGCCACGCGGAAGGTGCGGGTGGCCGTGCGCGGGTCAAACCCGCGCGCATCCGAAAACAGTGCCTCGGCCGCACGCAGAATGGCCCCGGCGGGCTCCACCATGCGCAGCGCGGCGTCGGTGGGCATCATGCTGGCACCGGAGCGCACCAGCAGCGGGTCGCCCGACAGGTCGCGCAGCCTTTTGAGCGCAGCCGACACCGCCGGCTGGTGCATGCCCAGGCGGACGGCGGCCCTCGATACGCTGCGTTCTGTGAGCACGGTGTGCAAGACCCTTATGAGATGGAGGTCTATCTTGTCGAAAAGGGCGTGGTCTCTCATAGCGGTGTGGGCATGGGTGCCATAAGCTTGCGCATATGCCGGTAACGGTACTGCGTTCTACCCTCTGCTGAACCTTTCCATCCAAGATCGAAGTGGCGTTTGTCATGACAACAAGACCCTTGCAATTCCTGCGCCGAGGCCAGCCCGTGGCGCTGGGCAATGTACCACCCGACCGCACCCTGCTGGAGGTGCTGCGCGAAGACCTGGGCTGCACCGGCACCAAGGAGGGCTGCGGCGAAGGCGACTGCGGCGCCTGCACCGTGGTGCTGGGCGAAGAACGCGATGGCCAGCTGCACTACAGCGCCGTGAACAGCTGCATCCGCCTGGCCCATTCGGTGGATGGCATGGCACTGTGGACGGTGGAAGACCTGGCGGAAGATCCGCTGATCCAGCCCGTGGGCGACACAGCGCCCGCTGCACAGCAAACCATCACGCTCCATCCCGCACAGGAGGCTATGGTCCAGTGCCACGGCTCGCAGTGCGGCTTCTGCACCCCAGGCTTTGTGATGAGCCTGTTCGGCATGTACCAGAACCACGTCTGCCACGGCCAACCCATCACCCGCGAACTGGCGCAAGAAGAACTCTCGGGCAACCTGTGCCGCTGCACCGGCTACCGCCCCATCCTCGATGCCGCCCAGCAGATGGCGTCGCTGCCCGGCATGGCGGTCAATGAATCCGAAGTGCTACAAAAATTGAAGCTGCTGAGGCATGATGCACTAGCGCATGCAGCCGATTCGGCCTATATCGCGCCCTCCACCCTCCCAGAGCTGCTTGCAGCCCGCGCCGCCCACCCTGGCGCCCAGGTGGTGGCGGGCTGTACCGACGTGGGGCTGTGGGTGACCAAGCAGCACAAGCAGTACGCCCAGGTGCTGGACGTGACCCGCGCGGCCGAGCTGCGGCAGGTGGTGCAACACCCTGACGCCATCCACATCGGCGCGGCGGTCACGCTGACCGACGCGTTTGCGGCCCTCACTGCGCAGTGGCCGCAGCTGCACCGCTTTGCCACGCGGTTTGCGGGGCTGCCGGTGCGCAACTCGGGCACGCTGGGCGGCAACGTGGCCAACGGCTCGCCCATTGGCGATTCCATGCCCCTCTTGATCGCGCTGCGCGCCCAGGTGGTGCTGGCCAGCCAGGCCCGGGGCGAGCGCCAGCTGCCGCTGGAAGACCTGTACACCGGCTACCGGCAGAACGTGATGGCGCCGGACGAGCTGCTGGTGCGCATCGTGGTGCCCCGCCCCTCGGCGCACGAACAGCTTCGGGCCTATAAGATTTCGAAGCGCTTTGACGACGACATCTCCGCCGTCTGCCTGGTGCTCAACCTCGACATCGCGGACGGCACCGTGCAGCGCGCCAGCATTGGCGCAGGTGGCGTGGCCGCCACACCGGCCCGTGCGCGGCAGACCGAAGCCGCGCTGACCGGCCAGCCCTGGACCGAGGCCACCGCGCAGCGCGCCGCTGCGGTGCTGCAGGCCGAGTTCAGCCCCATCTCGGACATGCGTGCCAGCGGCGCCTACCGTCGCCAGGTGCTGGGCAGCCTGCTGCAGCGCTACTGGCTGGAGACCCAGGGCCAGCCCTCGGTCAGCCTGGACACTTTGACGCTGGAGGCCGCCGTATGAACGCCCCCCACACCATCGCCGAAACCGCCCTGCCCGCGCCCACCCGCGCCGCCATGGGCCAGTCGCACATCCACGAAAGCGCCCGCGCCCAGGTGGCGGGCGCCGCGCACTACATCGACGACCTGCCCGAGGTGAAGGGCACGCTGTATGCCGCGCCCATCCTATCGACCGTGGCGCACGGCACCCTGAACGGGGTGGACGCTACCGCCGCACTGGCCCTGCCTGGCGTGCGTGGCGTGGTGCTGGCGGGGGATGTGCCCGGCGACAAGATCCTGGCCGCGTTCGGGCATGACGAGCCTGTGTTTGCGCTGGACAGCGTGCAGTTTGTCGGCCAGGTGATCGGCCTCGTGGTGGCCGACTCGGTCATGCAGGCGCGCCGCGCGGTGCGCGCCGTGAAGCTCGACATCACCCCCCTGCCCGCCGTGCTGACGGTGCAGGACGCGCTCAAAGCGCAAAGCTATGTGCTGCCGCCGGTGTTTGTGCGCCGGGGCGATGCGGCAGCGGGCCTCGCGCAATCGGCGCACCGCATGCAGGGAGCGTTTGAAGTCGGCGGCCAGGAACATTTCTACCTGGAAGGCCAGATCGCCTATGCCATGCCGCTGGAGCAAAAGCAGTGGTGGATCTACTCCAGCACCCAGCACCCCGGCGAGGTGCAGCACTGGGTGGCGCACGCGCTGGGCATCGACAACCACGCGGTCAAGGTGGAATGCCGCCGCATGGGCGGTGGCTTTGGCGGCAAGGAGACGCAGGCCGGCCACCTGGCCGTGTGGGCCGCCGTGGCTGCCCACAAGCTGGGCCGCCCCATCAAGCTGCGGCTGGACCGTGACGAAGACTTCATGGTCACCGGCAAGCGCCACCCGTTTGCGTACGAGTACGACGTAGGCTTTGACAACACCGGCCGCATCACGGGCCTGAAGCTGCAGATGGCCGCCAACTGCGGCTTCAGCGCCGACCTGTCGGGCCCTGTGGCCGACCGCGCCGTGTTCCATGCCGACAACGCGTATTACCTGAGCGATGTTGAGATCGCGTCTTACCGCTGCAAGACCAACACCCAGAGCCACACCGCCTTCCGCGGCTTTGGCGGCCCGCAGGGCGTGATCGTGATCGAGGCCATCCTGGGCGACATTGCCCGCGCGCTGGGCCGCGATGCGCAGGACGTGCGCCTGGCCAACCTGTATGGCAAGGACGCGAGCAGCGGCCGCCACGTGACGCACTACCAGATGGCGGTGGAAGACAACATCCTGCACGAGCTGCTGCCCACGCTGGAGCAGACCTCGCTCTACCGCCAGCGCCAGGCCGAGATTGCGGACTGGAACGCGCGCAATGCGGTCATCAAGCGCGGCCTGGCCATCACGCCCGTCAAGTTCGGCATCAGCTTCACCGCCACGCTGTTCAACCAGGCGGGCGCGCTGGTGCACGTGTACACCGACGGCAGCGTGCAGGTGAACCACGGCGGCACCGAAATGGGCCAGGGCCTGCACACCAAGGTGGCGCAGATCGTGGCCGACGAGCTGGGCGTGCCGCTGCACCGCGTGCTGGTGACCGCCAGCGACACCAGCAAGGTGCCCAACGCCAGCGCCACCGCCGCCAGCAGCGGCACCGACCTGAACGGCCGCGCCGCCCAGTACGCCGCGCGCAACGTGCGCGACAACCTGGCCTCGTTTGTGTGCGGCTTAGACGGCTGCGGCGCAGGCGCGATCCGGTTTGCGGGCGGCCAGGTGATATCGCCCAAGACGGTGCGCAGTTTTGAAGAGGTGGTGCAGGCCGCGTACGCCAACCGCATCCAGCTGTGGAGCGACGGCTTTTACCGCACGCCCAAGATCCACTACGACAAGACGACCCTCACGGGCCGGCCGTTCTACTACTTTGCCTACGGCGCCGCCTGCACCGAGGTGGCCATCGACACCCTGACCGGCGAGAGCCGCGTGCTGAAGGTGGACATCCTGCACGACGTGGGCCACAGCATCAACCCGGCCATCGATGTGGGCCAGATCGAGGGCGGCTTCGTGCAGGGCATGGGCTGGCTGACGACCGAGCAGCTGGTGTGGAACGACAAGGGGTACCTCGCCACCCACGCGCCGAGCACGTACAAGATCCCGGCCACGGGCGATATTCCGGAGCACTTCAACGTCCACCTGTGGCCCGAGGCGAATCGGGAGGACAACGTGGGTGGTAGCAAGGCGGTGGGAGAGCCGCCGTTCATGCTGGCGATCAGTGTGTATGAGGCGCTGCGCAATGCGGTGGCGGCGGGGCGTAGCGGGGTGGATGCGGCGGCGCCAGTGGTGCTGACAGCGCCGGCGACTGCGGAGAATGTGCTCAGGGCGTTGGGGCGGGTGGGAGAGTGATGTTTTTGGCTTCTGGTGCTAGTGTGATATGGGCTGGTAGCTATTGATGTTGTAGTGTTTGGTTGTGTGCGCTGACTGAGTCGCATGCCTTTGTTAAGGGCGGAGGCCGGGAGTCGCCCGGCAGGCGAGTCCCTTTCTTTCGCGTCGCCGAAAGAAAGGAACCAAAGAAAGGGCGACCCCACTGTCTGCGTCCCCTGCGCTGACGCTACGGGGCAACCTGCGGTGCTCGGGTTTGGCGGGGTCTCGCTCAACTCGCGCCGCTGCGCGTCGCTCAGACACACGCGAGCCCTGATCCGCCAAACCCTGCGCTCCTCGGCGCATCCAGAGGGGCACGGGGGGCAGAACATCCACACGGGCCATCGCTGCGCTCGGCCCCACATCGCGGGCGCAAGCGCCACGCGCCGCGCAGGCGCGGCCGAGCGCAGCAATGGCCCGAATGGATGTCCGGCTGTTCGGTTGTTTGGATGTTCGGCTGTCCCACCCCTGCTGGCTGCGCCTGCGGCGGGGCGGTTGCGGGGTGGCACGCGCGTCGGAGCGCGCGTGCTTCGTGCTCTGACTCGCCGTGGCTGTCTGAGCGGCGCGCGCAGCGCAAAGCGAGTTCCACGGCGCACCCCGCAACCGACACGACGCAGGTTTGCCCCGTAGCGAAGCGCAGGGGTCGCAGACTGGGGGTCGCCTTTTCTTTGGTGACTTTCTTTTGGCGAAGCAAAAGAAAGTCACTCGCACGCCGGGCGACTCCCGGCCTCCGCCCTCAACAAAGGCATGCGGCCCAATCAGCAACCACAAGAAAACGCTACAAAATCAATAGCTGCCAGCGCATATCCCACTGGCGCATCCAGCCCAAAAGCCCTCAAACAGGCCCCAAAGCCATCCGCCCCGAAGAAGTCACCGACGCATCCCTCGCATGCCGCGTCTCCACCCGATTGCGCCCCGCCCGCTTCGCGTCATAACAAGCCATGTCCGCCGCGTACAGCACCGACGGCACATCCTGCAAGCTGGCATCGAGCACCACCAGCCCGATGCTCACCCCCAGCGTAAAACTGCGCCCCTGGTACGACGGCTCCCACGCACGCACCGCTGCACGCAACTGCTCGGCCACGGCCTGGCCGCGTGCCAGAGCGCAACCAGGCAACACCACCGCAAACTCGTCCCCCCCCAGGCGCGCCGCCCAGCCGATCTGACGCACATGGGACGCCAGCAGCCGGGCCACGTGGCGCAGCACATCGTCGCCCGCGTCATGGCCCGCAATGTCGTTGACCACGGTGAAATGGTCCAGGTCGAGGAACAGCACCACGCCATCGCCCTGGGTCTCACCGCCCTCCTCATCGGCGGCGGGTGCCACAGGGCGCTGACGGGCAGAGCGCTCCGCCATCAGCTGACCCAGGCGCTCGTCAAACGCGGCGCGGTTGTACAGCTGCGTCAGCGCATCGTGCGCGCGGCCCCAGGACTGCTGCACCTGGGCCTCGCGCGCGGCGGTGATGTCTTCCAGAATCCACACGGTGCCACCGTGCACCTCCTCGGGGCGCACGCCCTGGCCCTGCACGCGGGCCCACACGGGGGTGCCGTCCTTGCGCAAAAAGCAGACATCGCCGTCGAACGCGCCATGCGCCGCCACCTCGGCGCGCACACGATCGCCCACCTGGGCATAGTCGGCGTCGCTCGCGTACAGGATGCGCGCGGGGCGGCCCTGCAGCTCCTGCGCGCTGTAGCCCAGCATCACGCAGGCCTGGTGGCTCACCACCTCCAGCATGCCGTGGCGGGTGATGACGATGCCCACCGGGGCGCTGTCCAGCACGGCCTGGAACTGGCCGACCACCGTGTCCTTGCGCGACTGCTGCAGGCTGCCCTGCTGCACCAGGCCCTGGAACACCCGCACCAGTTCGCCCACCTCGCCGCCCGCACGGGGCCAATGCACATCTTGCGCAGGCTGCTGGCGCGCGCTGGTCCTGAGCAACTGGCGCGCCTTGAAGGTCAGCTGCGCCAGCGGCTGGGCCATCCAGCCCATCAGCGCCACCGCCAGCAGCATGCACAGCACCATGCTGGCCACCGCCAGCCACCAGGCTTCGCGCTGGGCGCCGCGCAGCGGTGCCAGCAGCGCCTGCGACTGGCTCACGCGCGCCACGATCCACTGCGGCAGCGGCATGCCCGCCATGCTCACGATGTGGTCGGACTGCACATGGGTCATGCCCCGCCCCACCACCGGCTGGGCCTGGCTTTGCCAGCGCGTGTACACCGGGGCCAGGCCCACTTCATCACGCACCTGGCCCAGCACGCGGGTGGGGTCGGAGTGCGACAGGATGGTGCCGTCGCGGGTGAAGACGATGAGCTGCGAGTCATCGCGGGCGGGCAGCGTCATCGACGGTGGCAGCAGGCTTTGGGATTGCAGGCGCAACGCCCCCGCCACCACCCCCATCACGGTGCCGTCGTCACGGTGCAGCGGCATGGTGAACATGACGCGCGCCTCGCCCCGGCGCCCGGCGATCAGCTCGGACACCAGAGGTTTGCCATCGACCAGGGTGCGGCGCAAGGCGTCGCGCTCGGCAGGGTCCAGGTCCGCCGCCTTTTCGATCTGGCCGGCGCGTAAATTGAGGCGCAGTTCGCCGTTGTCGCGGGCGACCTGCATGGTGTCGAAAAACTGCACCGCAGGCAGCCCCTGCTGCAGCAGCCATTCCAGCGACGAGGGCGACTCCAGCACGGCCGGCGTGATGCCAGCAGCCACCGTGCGCAGCACCTTCTGGCTTTGTTCGATCTTGCTGGCCAGCAAACGGGCCACCACCTCGACCTCGTCGGTCTGCTGGCTCACCACCCGGCGCATGGCCTCTTGTCCGGAGGCCCGTGTGACCAGCCAGGCGGCCACCGCCCCCGACAGCGCCACCGCCAGCGCGGCCACCAGCATCAGCCGCAGCACCAGGGCGCCGGGCACCAGCCAGCCCGGCGCAGGGTCCGGGGCAGCCTGGGGGCCGGGCGGCGGCGTCATGGACGCTTCCCCCCTGCGGGCTGATGGGCACGCTCAAAGGTCGGCATGGGGACGGGTCGCAGCAGACATGTCCCAACAAATATACGCAGGGCCTGTGCCCCGGGGCTTGGGTGGAACCCTTGGGTAAAGCCAAGGAAAAACCCTGAGCCCGCCGGGGTGCGGAGGGTATGAAAAAGGGGTGCGGCAAGGGCCGTGCAGCGCGGTGCACGCGCACATCGCCGCGCAGAAGAGCCGCCTCCGGGCCGATCGCCTCAGAGGTGTCGGTTTGTCAGCAAATGCAACGGAGCACCAGCCCGTGACAGCGCTCAGGAGCAAGCAGCCGGTTGGCCGCTGCTGAGCCTCAAGAATGCGGGGTCAGCAGCCCGCCATCGACTGCAAGGCCCGGGGCTGGGGCAGTGCCAGCACATTGCCGGTGCCGTGGATCAGGCCCAGCTCGCGCAGGTGGCGCAGCACACGCGAGAAGGTTTCGGGCGCAATGCCCAGCTGGGCGGCGATCAGGCGTTTGCGCTGGTGCAGGGTGACCTGCATGGCGCCGCTGTGGTCGGGCTGGGCGTGGTTCAGCAGCCACTGTGCGCAGCGCGATTCGGCATCCTGCGCGAGGCGGCTCACCGCCAGTTCAGACTGTTGCCGGTAGCCCTGGGCCATGTCCAGCAGCAGGCCGCGAGCGCCCGCCGGCATGGCGGCCAGACTGCGCTGGAACGCCTCGATGGGCACGCGCCGCAAATGCACGCGGGTGTCGGCCACCATGTCCACCGGTAAGGGCAGGCCGAGCAAGGCCGATGCAGCGTCGAGCCAGAACGGCCCCTCGACCGCACCGAGCTGGTGGCGCAGGAAACCGTCGTCCAGCACACCGCGCAGCACACGGCCGCTTTCGAGGTGCAACACCGTCGTCAGCACCTCATTGCGCCTGCGCAGCACTTCGCCGGGAGCGATGACCTCGGTGTCAGCGGGCAGAGAAAAAAGGTTAGGTGGCAGCATGGAAGCCACTGTGCCGTGCGGCTGCGCCTGCGGCATTGAGCCACATCAAAACCGCACCATGTCGCCCGCCCCGCGCGCCCCAGGTTTGCGCCAAAACACACGAAAACTGCGCCAGCAACGTGCATGGATGCGCGCTGAGAGCGCCCGACAGGGATGTAAACAGGTGTTGCACCAGGGCATGGAACTTGCGAAGCCCTACCGGCGGGCCCCGCCCTGCACCACGATGCAACAGGGGCCGCGTCTCCTTTGCCCCGCCGGCCCTCCGGCGCTTTTTTCCCCAGGAATCACTCCATGAAGAAAAACCTGATTGCACTGTCTCTATCGCTTGGTGGCGCCCTGCTGTGTGCCACCGGGGCCCAGGCCCAAAGCTCCGTCCAGCTGATGGGCCTGACCGATGTGTTTGTGGGCTCCATGAAAAACGCCGGTGACGCCGGCAGCAGCAAGGTGGTCAACAGCGGCGGCATGACCACGTCGTGGTTCGGCGTCAAGGGCACCGAAGACCTGGGCGGCGGGCTCCGGGCCAACTTTGCACTCACCTCGTTCATCAAGGTGGACAGCGGCATCCAGGGCCGCTTTGCCAACGACACCTTCTTCTCGCGCGATGCCAACGTGGGCCTGAGCGACAGCTGGGGCACCGTGACCGTGGGGCGCGGCCTGGCGCCCAACTTCCTGCCGTCCATCCTGTCGAACCCGCTGGGCGACTCGTTCACCTTTGCACCGCTGATCCTGCACATGAACGTGCCCCTGTTCAACGGCACGGGCTGGGGTTCCACCACGCCGTCCGACACCGGCTGGTCCAACGAAATCATCTACAGCACGCCCAACCTGGGCGGCCTGACCGCCAACCTGCACTACCAGTTTGGCGAGGTCGCGGGCGACAGCAGCAAGAAGAACGTGGGCATCAACGCGCTGTACTTCAACGGCCCCATCACCCTCACCGGCTTTTACGAGCGTGACCAGATGAGCAACCCCGCCGTGCCCAGCACCTACCTGGGCACCACCAAGACCGACTGGATGCTGGGCGGCGCGTACGACTTTGCCGTGGTGAAGGCCTTTGCCAGCTACGGCCAGGCCAAGGCTGACAACACCACCAACAAGGCCAAGACGACACAGCTGGGCGTGTCGGTGCCCGCAGGCGCCACCGGCAAGGTGCTGGCATCGTGGGCGCAGACCAAGATGACGGCCACCGACATCTCGCGCAAGACCTTCACCGTGGGGTATGACTACTTCCTGTCCAAGCGCACCGACGTGTACGTGATGGCCATGAACGACCGCATCACCAACCAGACCAAGGGCAACAGCTTCGGCGTGGGCATCCGCCACCGGTTCTGACGGCTGCACGCAGCGCCTGGGCTATTTTCAAGCCCCAGCAGCCCCAGGCGCTAGTGCAATATGCCTGAGCAGCTACAAAATAAGTAGCACCCGGAAATCGTTCACGTTGGTGTGCGTGGGGCCGGTGACCAGCAGGTCGTCCAGCCCCGCAAAAAATCCCCAGGCGTCGTTGCGCGCCAGGTGGTCGTCGATGCGCAGGCCCGCTGCGCCTGCACGCACCAGCGTGTCGGGGCACACAAAGGCCCCCGCGTTGTCTTCGCTGCCGTCGATGCCGTCGGTGTCGGCCGCCAGCGCCCACACGGCGGGCTCGCCCTGCAGCGCCTGCGCCAGGCCCAGGCAAAACTCGCCCGCACGCCCGCCCCGCCCCCGGGGCACACCGGGCGCACGCGGACGCACGGTAACGGTGGTCTCGCCCCCCGACAGAATCACACACGGCGCCGCAAACGGCTGGCCACGCCGCGCCACCGCGCGGGCCAGTGCCGCATGCACCTTGCCCACCTCGCGCGACTCGCCCTCCATCTCGTCGGACAGCACATGCGCAGGCAGCCCCGCCGAACGGGCCAGCGTGGCGGCAGCCTCCAGCGCCTGCTGGGGCGTGGCAATCATGTGCACCGCATGGCCGGCAAAACGCGCGTCGCCGGGTTTGGGCGTCTCCAGGCGGCCTGCCTCCAGCGCGGTGCGGATGGCCGGGGGCACATCGATGCCATAGCGCGCCAGAATGGCCAGCGCATCGGCGCAGGTGGTCGCGTCCGGCACGGTGGGGCCGCTGGCGATCACCGACGGGTCGTCGCCCGGCACGTCGCTAATCGTGAGCGTGACCACGCGCGCCGGCGCACAGGCCGCCGCCAGGCGCCCGCCCTTGATGCGCGAGAGGTGCTTGCGCACGCAGTTCATCTCGCCAATGTGGGCGCCGCTGTCGAGCAGGGCGCGGTTGATGCGCTGCTTGTCTTCCAGCGTCACCCCGTCGCAGGGCAGGGTCAGCAGGGATGAACCCCCGCCCGATATCAGGCACAGCACCAGGTCGTGCTCCGTGAGCCCCTGGGTCAGGTCCAAAATGCGCTGCGCCGCCGCCAGCCCCGCCGCATCGGGCACGGGGTGCGCGGCCTCCACCACCTCGATGCGCTGGGGCACGCCCACAGGCCGGGGAGGCACATGCCCGTAGCGGGTGACCACCAAGCCCGACAGGGGCGCGTCCTGCGGCCAGAGGGCCTCCAGCGCCTGCGCCATGGCGCCGCCCGCCTTGCCCGCGCCCAGCACCAGGGTGCGGCCCCCGCTCTCGCGGCTGGGCGGCTGGGGCAGCCACTGGCGCATTCCGTTCAAAGGCTGCGCGCTGTGCACGGCGGCATCAAACAAGGCTTTCAGAAGGGCGCGGGGGTGGGTACGGTAGTCCGGCAGGGAGGGGCTGGCTGGCTGGGTTTCTGGGTGCATGCCGCGCATTGTGCAGCGGTAGTACCAGTCACGTTGCTGTAACCAGCCTGTCACACGCCACCGGTATCGTCAGCACCCTTGCTCAGGGACCCACAACAGCCATGCACAACACCCCATGGAGCCGACTGGAGGCGATGATGGCGCTGCTATCGCCCGCCGCCCGCCAGGGCACCGGCCCCCTGGCGAGGCTGATGCGCGAAGGCGGGCTGTACTGCGTGTTCCAGCCCCTGGCCGACCTGCGCGAGGGCCAGGTGTACGCGCATGAGGCGCTGATCCGGGGGCCGCAGAACACCCCCTTGCACACCCCCGACAAACTGCTGGAGCTGGCCCGGCACGAGGGCATTCTGCAGGACTTTGAGCTGCTCTGCGTCTACACCGCCATGGAGCAATGGGGGCGACACGACGCGCCGGGCCGGCTGTTTGTGAACATCAGCGCCGATGCGCTGGTGCATGGCGTCCAGCTGATCGGAGCTACCGAGCTGGGCAACACCGTGCGCAGCCTGGGCCTGAGCGCCCGCATGCTGGTGCTGGAAATCACCGAACACGAACGCGTGACCGACATGCCCCAGCTGCGCCAAGCCATCAAGGCCGTACACGCCTGCGGCGCGCGGCTGGCGCTGGACGACTTTGGCGACGGCCGCTCCAGCCTGCGGCTGTGGTCCGAGGTCAAACCCGACTTCGTGAAGATCGACAAATACTTCATCCGCGACATCAGCGACCACCCCGAAAACCTGCAGATGCTGCAGGCCATCAAGGGCATTGCCGACGTGTTCGGCACCCAGCTCATTGCCGAAGGCATCGAAACCCGCGACGACCTGCGCGCGCTGCGCGACCTGGACATCCCCCTGGGCCAGGGCTGGCTGCTGGGCCGCCCCGCCATGGCGCCGCGCGAGGCCGTAGACGACGCAGCGCTAGAGGTCATGCACGACCGCCGCGTGGCCGTGCTGCCGCACCTGGGCCAGACTGCGCGCCCGGGCATCCTGCGCAGCCTGCTGGTGGTGCAGGCGCCCACCGCAGCGCCCGCCACCAACAACGACGCCGTGGCCGCCCTGTTCCGCCAGCACACGGACCTGCATGCGCTAGCGGTGGTGGACGGGTCGCGCCCCGTGGCCCTCATCAACCGCCAGCAGTTCATGAACCACTACGCCACGCCGTACTTTCGCGAGGTGCATGGCCGCAAGTCCTGCCTGGCGTTTGCCAACCTGGCGCCGCGCGTGGTGGAGCTGGACTGCGATGTGGACCAGCTCGTGGGCATCCTCACGTCGCAGGACCAGCGCTACCTGAGCGACGGCTACATCGTCACCGACAACGGCCGCTACCTGGGCCTGGGCACCGGCGACCAGCTGGTGCGCGCCGTGACCGAGACCCGCATCGAGGCCGCGCGCCACGCCAACCCGCTGACCTTTTTGCCCGGCAACATCCCCATCAGCCTGCACATCCAGCGCTTGCTGGAAAGCGGCACCGAGTTTGTGGCCTGCTATGCGGACCTGAACAACTTCAAGCCCTTCAACGACCACTACGGCTACTGGCGCGGCGACCAGATGATCCGCCTGGTGGCGCGCCTGGCTACGGCGCACTGCGATGCGCGCAGCGACTTCGTGGGCCATGTGGGTGGGGACGACTTCATGCTGATCTTTCAGAGCAGCAACTGGCTGCAGCGCTGCAAGAACATCGTGGACGAGTTCGCACGCGAGGCCATCACACTGTTTGACGACAGCGCCCGGCTGGCTGGCGGCATCCAGGCCGAGGACCGGCATGGCGTGCAGCGGTTCTTCCCGTGCACCACGCTGGCCATCGGCGCCGTGCGCATCACGCCCGGGCGCTTTCGGCATGCCGAAGAAGTGGCCAACCTGGCTGCAGTGGCCAAGCATGAGGCGAAGCAGGCATCCACGGGGGTGGTGCTGCATGGCGGGTTTACCGAGTCGAGCCTGGGGGCGCTGGCTGCGACGCGGGCGCTGCAGGATGTGTTGGCGGCGTAGGGACTGTTTGGACCGCGTCCCAAGGACGCGACGCCGATGCAAAACCGCTGTTCTAGCACAGCGACAGTCGGCCATTGACGCTGCAGGGCTTGTGGCAAACAAGTCCGCTTCGGGCCCTGAGCTGTCTTTCGGAAGTGCCACCCAGGTTTTTGCGGTCTAATTTTCGTTGGGCGTCGCTTGGAGGTGCTTGTGAGTAGCTGGCTAAGAGTTCTGTTATTCGGGTTTGTCGCCGCTTTCGGAGTTTTGGCGGCTTTCCTTTTCGTAAAAGGGGAACTGAAAGCTGCTGTGGGGGCATGTATTCCCGTGGCCCTTGCCGCCCCCTTGCTACTGGAAGCCTGGCGCCCTGGTAAATATGTGTTGCGCAAACCAGCGGATGGTTCTCCCGACAACCTGTTTACCCGTCTTAGGCAGTTCCGCATCGATCACCCCGGAGTCGATGGCGCCCTCATTTCGTGGGGGTTAACGGCGCTCGCGCTCACGCTGGTCGGTGCTTTCCTACTGCGTCTTATTCGAGCGTTTTCTCCGTGGTGATCGAATGACTTCGTGCCGGCCAACCCATCATTCCACCGGACCTGCGCAGAGAACCGCGCTGGCGGATGAATTCAAACGTTGAGCGTCCGCTTTCACCGGCCACCATCGGCAACTCTTGGCCGATTGCTGCCGCCGCACTCAACGCCCTCAAGGCCCCGTAGGCGCCCCCGCCTCAAACCACTTCCCAATCAGCGCCCGCTCAGCGTCGGTAATACCCGTCGCATTGTTCATGGGCATGAGCTTTTGTACCACGGCCTGCTGGTAAATGGCTTGGGCGTGTTGCTTCACGCTGTCGGGCGAATCAAGCCGCAGGTTCTTCATCTGCACCGCAGCGCCGTGGCACATGTAGCAGCGCTGCTCCAGCACCGCTTGCACGGCCTTGAAGTCATTTTGGCCGCTAGCGCCGGTTTTGTCTGCACTGGCAGCTCCTGAAACAGGAGCGTTCGCCGCAGGAGCGGCCACCGGCGCGGGGCGCATCCACACGATGGCACCGACGATCACGGCCACACCCACCAGGGCGTAGGGCAGCGGGTTGCCGTTGCGGCCCAGCTTGTAGCCGTGGCGCATCACGAAGAACTGGCGAATGGCCGCACCGGCGAACATCATCAGGATCAGCACCAGCCAGTTTTGCGGGTGGCTCCAGGTGAAGCTGTAGTGATTGCTCAGCATGGCAAACAGCACAGGCAGCGTGAAATAGGTGTTGTGCACGCTGCGCTGCTTGCCGCGCTTGCCATGGATCGGGTCCACGGGCTGGCCGGCCTTGATCTGGCTGATGACAGTGCGCTGGCCGGGGATGATCCAGAAGAACACGTTGGCGCTCATGGACGTGGCGATCATCGCCCCCACCAGCAGGAAGGCTGCGCGGCCCGCAAACCAGTGGCAGGCCAGCCAGGAGGCCACGCACACCAGCACCAGCACGAGGGCACCCACGATGGCGTCGCCGTTCTTGCGCTGGCCGAAGATGCGGCAGATGGCGTCGTACAACAGCCAGAACACCACAAAGAAGCCCAGCGCTACCACGATGGCGGTGGCGGGTGCCCAGTCCATGCGCGACTTGTCGATGAGGTAGGTACTGGCGCTGTAGAGGTAGGACACCGTGAACAGCGCAAACCCGCTGATCCAGGTGCTGTAGCTCTCCCAGAAGAACCAGTGCAGGTGTTTGGGCAATTGCGGCGGAGACACCGCAAACTTGACCGGGTGGTAGAACCCGCCGCCGTGCACGGCCCAAAGCTCGCCGCTCACGCCTTGTTTCTTGAGGTCTTCGTCCTCGGGCGGCGTGAGGCTGCTGTCCAGAAAAACGAAGTAGAACGACGAGCCGATCCAGGCGATGGCCGTAATGACATGGACCCAGCGCAAAAGCAGGTTGGCCCAGTCGAGAAAATAGCTTTCCATATCTCAACCTTGGCAGCGCGCACGCGCTGCAACAGCAAACCTGCTCACCACTGCGGGCGCTCTGAGCAGACATTGAGGTCGCGCACCTTGGCCAGTGGGTTGCTGGCCGGGACACCGCTGCGACCGGTACATCAAAGTGTATGCAGGAATTGTTCCCGATTCCAGCCCCAACCTGGGGCATCTGGGGCCGGAATTACCCTCATTCCCCAGCCTTTGGCGCTGGCTGCAGCGTCTGCAGCAACTGCGCTGCCACGGCCACGGCAATCACCTCGGGCTCCTTGCCGCCAATGCCGGGAATGCCGATGGGGCAGGTCACCTGCGCCAGCTCCTCGGGCGCGAACCCGCGCCCATGCAGGCGGTTGCTGAAGGTGGCCCACTTGGTCTGACTGCCGATCAGCCCGATGAAAGGCAGGTCGCCCTGCTCGCGCTGGCGGCGCAGGCAGGCGGCCACCACGTCCAGGTCCTCGGCATGGCTGAAGCTCATGATCAGCACGCGGCTGCCGGGTGCCAGGCGGGGCACGGCGAGTTGCACCGGCTCGGAGTGTTCGCAGACCACACCTTCGGGCGGGTCGGAAGGGAAAATGCCGTCCCGGCTGTCGATCCAGGTCAGCGCAAAAGGCAGTGGCGCCAGCACGCGGGCCAGCGCGTGGCCCACATGCCCGCCGCCAAACAAGGCCACTGGATGCAGGCGGGGCGCCAATCGCTGGGCCAGGCCTGGTGAGTCTTGCGCTGCGAGCAACTCAAACCCGAGGTGCACCACCCCGCCACAGCACTGGCCCAGCGCCGGGCCCAGCGCAAACCGCATCGGCCCCGGCGCGGTGACCGGCCCACCCGCCAGGCGGCGGCGTGCTTCGGCAATCGCCTGCAGCTCCAGATGCCCGCCGCCGATGGTACCCACCAGCTGGTCGGCGAACACGGCCATCCAGGCGCCGGGCTCCCGGGGCACGGACCCTTGGGTAGACTCCACGGTCACCAGACAGGCTGGCGCGGCCCCCAGGCCCTCCAGCAGCATTTGCAAATTTGTCACCGCGATCCTTTTCGTGACGGACGCAAAACGGGCCTTGCCAGCGGCTCACCCTCCGGTGAGGCGGCTCTTACAGCCCCCATTGCGACCGTCGTCATTTTGTAACGTACCACCTTCGCCGCTGGGTTATCGTGCCCGCAGTCTCAGGAACCTTTCACACCATGCCCGACACGCCCTCTCCTCGCTCCACCGGAAAGCGCAGCCACTGGATGCTGGCAGGCATCATGGCCGTGGGCGCAGCGCTGGTTTCGGCCTGCAAGTCCCCGCCAGAGCCCACGCCAGCCCCCGCGCCCGACAGCGTCCCGTCCACCGGGCCGGATGCCAGCGGCGTCAAGGGCCCCGTGCCCGCCACCGCCGGGTCAGCGCGCCCCTCGGCCGCTGCCACGCCACTGGCCTACCGCCAGGATGCCGCCACGCACCTGTATGGCCTGAACCGCGAGCGCATCTTCAAAGGCAAACTGCCGCCGCAGCTGTATGCCATCGGCGTGCTGCAGCTCGACATCGACCGCGCGGGCAAGATCACCCGCCTGCACTGGATGCGCGCCCCGCGCCATGCCCCCGAGGTGGTCACCGAGATCGAGCGCACAGTGCGCGCTGCGGCCCCCTTCCCAGTCCCCGCCCGCTTGGGCAAGGTCACCTACACCGAGACCTGGCTGTGGGACAAGAGTGGGCACTTTCAGCTCGATACGCTGACCGAAGGGCAGCTGTAGCGCCCCCTGAGCGGCCAGGCCGCTTCCGCCTTCTGGCAGCGCTTGCTACGAGCCCCGGTAGGTCGAATAGCTCCAGGGGCTGACCAGCAGCGGCACGTGGTAGTGCTGGTCGGCGTGCGCAATGCCGAAGTCCAGGCTCACCTGGTTCAGAAAATTGGGTTCGGGCAGCTGCACGCCCCGGGCCTTGAAATAGCCCGCCACATCAAAGCGCAGCCGGTACGTGCCGGTGCGCAGGCTGGCGTTGTCGAACAGCGGCGCATCGGTGCGGCCGTCATGGTTCAGCACCAGGCGCTTGATGAGGGTGGCGTTGTCGCCGTCGGTGGAATACAGGGCCACTTCCATACCGGCCGCAGGGCAGCCGTTCATGGTGTCAAGAACGTGGGTGCTCAATCCCATGGGGGAATCTCCTGAAGTAAGAGTCTGTCCAATCGGCGACGATTGCCAGATCGCAGTGTGTAGACCAAAAGTGTATACACTTTTCTCCATCCACCGTATCATGCAGCCATGGAATCTTCCTCCACCAGCGCCATCGTCGAAGCGCTGACCCGCGCCATCGTAGAACACCGCCTGCAACCCGGCACCAAGCTGGCCGAGCAAAAGCTGGCCGACCACTTTGGCGTGTCGCGCACGCTGGTGCGCCAGGCGCTGTTCCAGCTGGCGCAAAACCGCCTGGTCACGCTGGAGCCCGCGCGGGGCGCATTTGTGGCGACGCCCTCGGTCGAGGAGGCGCGCCAGGTGTTTGCCGTCCGCCGCATGCTGGAGACCGAGATGACCCGCGCCTTTGTGCGCAGCGTGACGCCCGCCAAGCTCAAGGCCCTGCGCGCCCACGTGGCCAGCGAGAAGGCCGCCATGGGCACCCACGACGCCAGCACCCGTACCGAGTTGCTCGGCGACTTCCATGTGCGCATGGCCGAACTGATGGGCAACGAGGTGCTGGCGCAGATGCTGGGCGACCTGATCTCGCGCTGTGCCCTCATCACGCTGATGTACCAGTCGGCCAGCGCGGCCGAGCACTCGCACGAGGAGCATGCCGACATCGTGGCGGCCCTGGCCGCGCGCGACGAGGAGCGCGCGGTGGCCCTGATGCAAAGCCACCTCGAACATGTCGAAGCCAGCCTGACCTTTGACCGCAAGCGCCCGGCCAGTGACCTGGCCGCCGCATTGGCCTCTTGAAAACCACCCCACCATGATCTACGACACCACCCAGGCCTACCCCCGCGACCTCATCGGCTACGGCAAGACACCGCCCCACGCCCAGTGGCCCGGTGGCGCGCGCATTGCCGTGCAATTCGTCCTGAACTACGAAGAAGGCGGCGAAAACGCGGTGCTGCATGGCGATGCGGGCAGCGAGCAGTTCCTGTCCGAAATGTTCAACCCGGCCAGCTACCCCGAGCGGCACATGAGCATGGAGGGCATCTATGAATACGGCTCGCGTGCTGGCGTGTGGCGCATCCTGCGCGAGTTTGAAAAGCGCCAACTGCCCCTCACGGTGTTTGGCGTGTCCACAGCCCTGCAGCGCCACCCCGATCTCACGGCAGCCTTTGTGGAGTTGGGCCACGAGATTGCCTGCCATGGCCTCAAGTGGATCCATTACCAGCACATCCCCGAAGAGGTGGAACGCGCCCATATGCAAGAGGCGATGGATATCATCCAACGCATGACGGGCGCAAGAGGAAGTTCGCAAGACCATGTACATGGCCTGGGCTGGTACACCGGCCGCGACAGCCCCAACACCCACCGCCTGGTGGCTGACTACGGTGGCTTTGAATACGACAGCGACTACTACGGCGACGACCTACCCTTCTGGATGAAGGTGCAAAAAACCGACGGCAGCGTGGTGCCTCAGCTCATCGTGCCCTACACGCTGGACTGCAATGACATGCGCTTTGCGCTGCCCCAGGGCTACTCGCACGCCGACCCGTTCTTCCAGTACATGAAGGACACCTTCGACGCGCTGTATGCCGAGGGCGACCCGGCCGGCGACAACGCGCCCAAGATGATGAGCATTGGCATGCACTGCCGCCTGCTGGGCCGCCCGGGCCGCATCACGGCGCTGCAGCGCTTTCTGGACCACATCGCGCAGCACGACAAGGTGTGGGTGGCCCGCCGTATCGACATCGCGCGCCACTGGAAGGCCGTGCACCCCTACCCCACCACAAAGGCCTGACGACCATGGCATGGACCCTTGACCAACTGAACGCTGCCACGCCCGCGCAGGCCCTGGAGGCGCTGGACGGCGTGTACGAGCATTCCCCCTGGATTGCCGAACAGGCGCTTGCCCAGCGGCCGTTTCGCTCGCTGGCACACCTCAAGCACGCCCTGGCTCACGCGGTGCGCACCGCCAGCACCGAGGCGCAGCTGGGCCTGATCCGCGCCCACCCCGAACTGGCGGGCAAGGCAATGGTGGCGAAAAGCCTCACCGCCGAATCGACCAACGAGCAGTCCAAGGCGGGCCTGACGCAGTGCACGCCCGAAGAATTTGCGCGCATCCAGCAGCTCAATGCGGACTACAACGCCCGCTTTGGCTTCCCCTTCATTCTGGCCGTGCGCGGTCCGCGCGGCGCGGGGCTGAACAAGCAGCAGATCATCGATACCTTTGCGCGGCGGCTCGACAACCACCCGGAGTTCGAGGTGGCAGAGGCCTTGCGCAACATCCACCGCATCGCCGAGATCCGCCTGAACGACAAGTTCGCCGCCGAACCTGTGCTGGGCAATGACGTGTGGGACTGGCATGAAAAGCTGGCCGAACACTCCGACCCCGGCTTTGCCGAAAAGGGCCAGCTCACCGTCACCTACCTCACCGACGCCCACCGCGCCTGCGCCCAGCGCATCAGCCACTGGATGCGCGACTGCGGCTTTGACGAGGTCGAGGTGGACGCCGTGGGCAACGTGGTGGGACGGTATCGCGCCGCCACACCCGGTGCCAAGTACCTCATGACCGGCTCGCACTACGACACCGTGCGCAACGGCGGCAAGTACGACGGGCGCCTGGGCATTTTTGTGCCCATGGCCTGCGTGCGCGAACTGCACCGCGCGGGCAAGCGTCTGCCGTTCGGCATCGAGGTGATTGCCTTTGCCGAAGAAGAAGGCCAGCGCTACAAGGCCACCTTCCTGGGTTCGGGCGCGCTCATCGGACACTTCAACCCCGCTTGGCTGGACCAGAAGGATGCCGACGGCGTGACCATGCGCGCGGCCATGCAGCACGCGGGGCTTTGCATTGACGACATCGCCAAGCTGCAACGCGACCCGGCCCAGTACTTGGGCTTTATTGAAGTCCACATCGAACAGGGCCCGGTGCTCAACGAGCTGGACCTGCCGCTGGGCGTGGTCACCTCCATCAACGGGGGTGTGCGGTTTGTGGGCGAAATGATCGGCACCGCCAGCCACGCAGGCACCACCCCCATGGACCGCCGCCGCGATGCGGCCGTGGCGGTGGCAGAGCTGGCGCTGTACATCGAGCAGCGCGCCGCCCAGGACGGAGACTCGGTGGGCACGATAGGCCTGCTCAACGTGCCCGGCGGCTCCATCAATGTGGTGCCGGGACGCTGCCAGTTCAGCCTGGACCTGCGTGCGCCCACCGACCCGCAACGCGACGCGCTGGTGCGCGATGTGCTGGACCACCTGGGCCAGATCGCCGCCCGGCGAGGCCTGCGCTACACGCTGGAAGAATCCATGCGCGCCGCCGCAGCCCCCAGCGCACCGGCGCTGCAGCACCATTGGGAGCGCGCGGTGGACCACCTGGGCGTGCCCGTGTTCCGCATGCCCAGTGGCGCAGGCCACGATGCGATGAAGCTGCACGAAATCATGCCGCAGGCCATGCTGTTTGTGCGCGGAGAAAACTCCGGCATTAGCCACAACCCGCTCGAATCCACCACCAACAACGACATGCAACTGGCCGTGGACGCCTTCACCCAGGTGCTGCACCAGCTTGCCGAGGAACAACAACCATGACCACCCCGAACCACCACGCCGCGCTGGACGCCTGGATCGACCAGCACTTTGACGAAGAAGTGCGCTTTCTGCAGGCCCTCGTGCGCGTGCCCACCGACACGCCCCCGGGCAACAACGCGCCCCACGCCGAACGCACGGCAGAGCTGCTGAAGGACTTTGGCTACGAGGCCGAAAAGCATGCCGTGCCCACTGCCGATGTGCAGGCCTACGGCATGGAGTCCATCACCAACCTCATCGTGCGCAGACCATACGGCAGCGGCGGCAAGACCATCGCCCTGAACGCCCACGGCGACGTGGTGCCGCCCGGCGAAGGCTGGACGCACGACCCCTACGGCGCCGAGATCGTCGATGGCGCCATGTACGGCCGCGCCACCGCCGTGAGCAAGAGCGACTTTGCAAGTTTCACCTTTGCGGTGCGTGCTCTCGAAGCCGTGGCCAGGCCCGCCCAGGGCGCGGTAGAGCTGCACTTCACCTACGACGAAGAGTTTGGCGGTGAACTGGGCCCCGGCTGGCTGCTGCAAAAGGGGCTGACCAAGCCGGACCTGATGATTGCCGCGGGCTTCAGCTATGAAGTGGTCACCGCCCACAACGGCTGCCTGCAGATGGAAGTGACGGTGCACGGCAAGATGGCCCACGCCGCCGTGCCCCACACCGGCGTGGACGCCCTGCAGGGCGCCGTGCACATCCTGAACGCGCTGTACGCGCAGAACGATGAGTACAAGAAGGTCACGTCCAAGGTCGAGGGGATCAAGCACCCCTACCTGAACGTGGGCCGCATCGAGGGCGGGACCAACACCAATGTCGTGCCCGGCAAGGTGATGTTCAAGCTCGACCGCCGCATGATCCCCGAAGAAAACCCGGTGGAGGTCGAAGCCACCATCCGCCGCGTGATCGAACAGGCCGCAGGCGAGCGCGCCGGTATCAGCGTGGAGATCAAGCGCCTGCTGCTGGCCAACGCGATGACGCCGCTGGCGGGCAACAAGCCCCTGGTCGATGCGATCCAGCAACATGCCCAAGCCGTGATCGGCGAACCGGTCCCGGCCGTGGGCACGCCGCTTTACACCGATGTGCGCCTGTATGTGGAGCGCGGCATTCCCGGCGTGATCTACGGCGCCGGCCCCCGCACCGTGCTCGAATCGCACGCCAAGCGCGCCGACGAGCGCCTGCAGCTCGAAGACCTGCGCCGGGCCACCAAGGTGATCGCGCGGACATTGAGCGACTTGCTCGCCTGAAGGCCCGCAGGGTATTGAGGTTGAATCATGCATGCAGCACATCAGTGCTGCGCTGCAATGTCATGACTAGATTGCCTCTGACAGCCCCTTGACCAACCTACACTGGCGCGGGCGCATCCATCGACTGGGTGCGCCCGTTGTCATTTCCAGATTCCATACACCAGGAGATATCCCATGAACATTCGCCATACGCTGCTGGCTGGCAGCGTTGTGCTGGCCCTGGCCAGCCTCACGGCCTGCGGCAGCACGCCGCCGGTGGCCAAGGCTCAGCCGGTAGCCGCAGTACAGCAGACCGCCTCTACCCAGGCCGCCAGCGCAGCCTACGACTTCGACATGGATGTGTTCCACCCCGTGGTGGCACGCAACGGCATGGTGGCCACCGAGCAGGAACTGGCCTCGCAGATCGGCCTGGACATCCTCAAGGCCGGTGGCAATGCGGTGGATGCCGCCGTCGGCATTGGCTTTGCGCTGGCCGTGGCCCTGCCCAACGCAGGCAACCTGGGCGGCGGCGGTTTCATGATGGTGCACGACGCCAAGACCGGCAAGAGCGTGGCCCTGGACTTCCGCGAAGTAGCACCCATCAAAGCCACGCGGGACATGTACCTGGATGCCAAAGGCAATGTGGTGGACGGCAAGTCGCTGTACACCCACTACGCCGTGGGCGTGCCCGGCACCGTGGCCGGTATGGAACACGCGCTCAAGAGCTGGGGCACCCTGCCCCTGTCGCGTGTGATCGCCCCGGCCATCGAGCTGGCAGACAAGGGCTTCCCGGTGAGCGAAACGCTCGCCAAGATCCTGCAGCAAGAGAAGAAGAACATGGGCAAGTGGCCCGCCACCCAGGCCATCTTCTGGAAGAACGGCGAACCGCTGAAGGTGGGCGACCCACTGGTACAAAAAGACTTGGCGCAGTCCATGCGCCTGATTGCCCAGCAGGGCGCCAAGGCGTTCTACGAAGGCGAGATCGCCCAGAAGATCGCGGCCGAAATGGCACCCCACGCGGGCGCCATCACGCTGCAGGATTTGCGCGAGTACAAGGTGGTGGAGCGCGCACCCACGCGTGGCACCTACCGCGGCTACGAGATCGTGACCATGCCCCCACCCTCCTCGGGCGGCCCGCACTTGGTGCAGATTCTGAACATGCTGGAGCCGCTGCCCCTGGCCCAGTGGGGTCCCAACAGCGCGCAGACCATCCACCACATGGCCGAGAGCAGCAAACTGGCGTATGCCGACCGCTCCGAATACCTGGGCGACCCGGATTTCGTGAAGATCCCGCTCAAGGGCCTGACCTCCAAGCGCTATGCCGAATCGCTGGCCAAGGGCATCGACCCCAACCGCGCACGCCCGGCCAAGGAGATCAAGCCCGGCCAGCCCCAGCCGTATGAGAGCGACCAGACCACCCACTACAGCGTGGTGGACAAGGCGGGCAACGCCGTGGCCGTGACTTATACGCTCAACACCAACTTCGGCAGCGGCATCGTGGCCAAGGGCACAGGCATCCTGCTCAACAACGAGATGGACGACTTCTCGGCCAAGCCCGGCGTGGCTAATGCCTACGGGCTGGTCGGCGGTGACGCCAACGCCGTGGCCGCCAAGAAGCGCCCCCTGTCGTCCATGACGCCCACCTTGGTGCTGAAGGACGGCAAGCCCACGCTGGTGACCGGCAGCCCCGGCGGCGCGCGCATCATCACCACGGTGCTGCAGACAGTGGTCAACACCATCGACTTTGGCATGAACCCCGCCGAGGCCGCTGCCGCACCCCGCGTACACCACCAGTGGACGCCCGACGAGCTGCGCGTGGAAAAGGGCCTGTCGCCCGACACCATCGCCCTGCTCAAGCAGCGCGGTCACAACATCGCGGTCAAGCCCTCAATGGGCCGCACGCAGACCATCCAGATCCGCGGTGGCGCGCTGTACGGCTACTCGGACCCGCGCAACCCCGACGGCAAGACCCTCGGCTACTGATTGCCAGGGTCCGCCTAATGCGGGCTAACTGCGCCTGTCAGCCTTTGCAAGGCCACGCCCTCTAAAGGTGTGGCCTTTTTTCATTGAGCCCTTCGCGACAGCATGCGGGCATACCCTCATACGCCGCCCTTCAGACTTGCCTACATTTCTTGTATGCAAGATTTGCGTTCAAAAAGCTACTGAAGGAGTTGGCATGCCCCGGTTTTTCAAATCCCTTTTTGGCCAGGTGGTGCTGGCCTTGATAGCCGGTGTGGTGGTGGGCCTGGTGTGGCCCGACACCGCCATCGCGCTCAAGCCCCTGGGCGACGGCTTCATCAAGCTCATCAAGATGCTGATCCCGCTCATCGTGTTCTGCGTGGTCGTGCACGGCATCGCCGGCACGGGCGACCTGAAGCGGGTGGGCCGGGTGGGCGTCAAATCGCTGATCTACTTTGAGGTGGTCACCTCCATCGCCCTGGTGCTGGGCCTGGCGCTGGCGTTCTGGTTCGAGCCCGGTGTGGGCATGAACGTGGACCCCAAGGCGCTCGACCCCAAAGCCATGGGCGCCTATGCCGAGAACGCCAGCAAGCTCACTGGCGGCGGCTTCACCGACTTCTTGCTCAAGCTCATCCCCACTACCGCCGTGAGCGCGTTTGCCAACGGCGATGTGCTGCAGGTCCTGCTGTTCTCCATCGTTTTTGGCTGCGCCCTGGCATTGATCGGTGAGCGCGGGGCGCGGGTCACCGGCCTGATCGATGACCTGTCGCATGTGCTGTTCAAGACCATGGGTCTGATCATCAAGCTGGCTCCGCTGGGTGTGCTGGGGGCCATCGCCTTCACCGTGGGCAAATACGGCCTGGGCTCCCTCAAGCAGCTGGGCATGCTGGTGGCGCTGTTCTACGCTGCGGTAGTCATTTTCGTCGTGGTGGTGCTGGGCCTCATCATGCGGGTGTCGGGCTTCAGCCTGTTCAAGCTGCTGCGCTATCTGCGCGAGGAGCTGGCCGTGGTGTTTGCCACCACGTCGTCCGACAGCGTGTTGCCGCAAGTCATGGCCAAGCTCAAGCACATGGGCATCCGCGACTCCACCGTGGGCCTGGTGATCCCCACCGGCTACTCGTTCAACCTGGACGCGTTCTCGATCTACATCACGCTGGCGGCCGTGTTCATCGCCCAGGCCACCAACACGCCGATTTCCATGGCCGACCTGCTGACCATCCTGGCGATCTCGCTGGTCACCTCCAAGGGCGCACACGGCGTACCCGGCTCGGCCATCGTCGTGCTGGCCGCCACCTTGCAGGCCATCCCTGCCATTCCGGCGATTGGCCTGGTGCTGGTGCTGTCGGTGGACTGGTTCATGGGCATCGCCCGCGCGCTGGGCAACCTCATTGGCAACTGCGTCGCCACCGTGGCCGTGGCGGCGTGGGAGGGCGACATCGACCGCGAACGCGCCCATGCCGTGCTCGACGGCCGCGAGCCACCCATGCCACGCGCCTGATCGGGCACCGCACCTTTGCAGCACGCGACAATCCGGCCATGAGCATCAACCAGACCCAGATCGCCCAGCAGGTGGTGGAATCCATCCTCGCGCAAAAACTCTCGCCCGGCGAGCGCCTGGGCGAGCAGGAGCTGGCCGATCTGTTCGGCGTGAGCCGCACGCTGGTGCGCGAGGCCCTGATGCAGCTGCAGGCACGGGGCTTTGTGGAAGTGCGCTCGCGCCGGGGCTGGTACGTGGTGGAGCCTTCGGTGGAGGATGCGCGCGACGCGTTCTCCGCCCGGCGCATCATCGAATCAGGCATCCTGGCCGATGCGGGCCGACCGCTGCAAAGCGTGACCCGCCGCCTGCGTGCGCACATCGCCGACGAACAACAGGCCATCGAAGGGGCGGACGCTGCCACCCGCGCCTTTCTGCTCGCAGACTTCCACGTCTGCCTGGCCGAGGCGATGGGCCACCGCAGCCTGAGCGACATCCTGCGTGACCTCACGGCGCGCACCACCCTGGCCGCATCGCTCTACCAATCGCAGCACGCGGCCAGCCAGTCCTGCGCCGAACACGCCGCCATCGTCGAGGCGCTGGAGGCCGGCAACACCACCCTGGCCCGCGAGCGCATGCTGGCCCACATCGGCCAGGTGGAAGGTGCCCTCAACCCCGGCCAGCCGCTGGTGCGCGACCGGCTGCGGGAATCGCTGGCGCCGCTGACCAGCCCACGCACCAAGGCGGCAGCTACGGACCCGGGCTAGCCACACCGAAGGCACCCAGGCCACCCACCGTCCAACCGCCTCCACCACGGCAGGCGGGAAATTGCTGCGTCCCTAAGGGTTAACCGGGATAAGCGCGTCCGGTCATTTTGTATACGATTTTTGTATGGACATTTGTGCACCATCCGGTGCCCGTGTTCCTTTCGTATTCACACCCCCAACCCGCCGAAGGACACCCATGAACCCGCCCGTACACCCCGTGGACGAACACCTGCCCCTGGGGCGACTGACGGCGCTGGGCCTGCAGCATGTGCTGGTGATGTATGCGGGCGCCGTGGCGGTGCCGCTCATCGTGGGCCGCGCGCTCAACCTCACGCCCGACCAAGTGGCCAAACTGATCTCGGCCGACCTGTTTGTGTGCGGGCTGGTCACGCTGATCCAGGCGCTGGGCGCCTCGCGCTGGTTTGGCATTCAGCTGCCGGTGATGATGGGGGTGACCTTTGCCTCGGTGGCGCCCATGATTTCGATGGCGCAGAGCACGGGTGGCACGGCCGGGGCCGGGCTGATCTTTGGCTCGGTGATCGGCGCGGGTGTGATCTCCATCCTGATCGCACCGCTGGTCAGCCGCATGCTCCGCTTCTTCCCGCCCGTGGTCACCGGCACCATCATCGCAGTCATCGGCATCAGCCTGATGCGCGTGGGCATCAACTGGATCTTTGGCAACCCCGTGGGCCCCACAGCGCCCAGCGTGCCCAACCCCGAGCACCTCAAATGGCTGGCAGAGGCGCAGGCAGCGGCGGGTGCACCCGGTTCATCGCTGCCGCCGGTCCCCAAGGGCTTTGCCGTGGTGCCCACGGTGCCCAACCCCAAGTACGCAGACCTGACCGGTGTGGGCATCTCGGGCCTGGTGCTGCTGTCCATCTTGCTAATTGCCAAGTTTGCCAAGGGCTTCATTGCCAACATCTCGGTGCTGCTGGGCATCGTGATCGGCGCGGTGGTTGCCGTGGGCATGGGGCTGATGAACTTCGACAAGGTGGCCAAGGCGCAGTGGTTTGACCTGGTGCTGCCGTTCGAGATTGCCGGCCCCGTGTTCGACCCCATCCTGATCCTGACCATGACCCTGGTGATGATCGTGGTCATGATCGAATCCACCGGCATGTTCCTCGCCCTGGGCGAGATGACCGACCGCAAGGTGGACCAGGCCGCCCTCACGCGCGGCCTGCGCACCGACGGCCTGGGCACGCTGCTGGGCGGCATCTTCAACACCTTTCCGTACACCAGCTTCTCGCAGAACGTGGGCCTGGTGGCCGTCACCGGCGTCAAGAGCCGCTTTGTGTGTGTGGCCGGCGGTGTGATCCTGATCGTGCTGGGTGTGCTGCCCAAGATGGCCGCGCTGGTCGAGTCGCTGCCCACCATGGTGCTGGGCGGCGCGGGGCTGGTGATGTTCGGCATGGTGGCGGCCACGGGCATCCGCATCCTGGGCGGGGTGGACTTCAAGACCAACCGCTTCAACGCCATGATCGTGGCCGTCTCCATCGGCGTGGGCATGGTGCCGCTGATCGCGCCCAACTTCCGCCAGTGGATGCCGCATGCCATCCACCCCTTGATCGAATCCGGTATCCTCCTGGCCTCGATCACGGCGGTGGCCCTGAACGTTTTCTTCAATGGCGCCAGCCGCGACACCTCCGCCGCTGTCAACGCCGCACGCCAGGCCGACGCCCACTAGCATCCCGCCTGCCCGCTGCCGAAAACCCGCCACCGCCCGCGTGGCCCGCCCCCTGTCCGCCACGGCTGTCAGGGGGTTTTGGCTTTAGAGCCTGTTCAAAGTCTTTTTGGAGATCGCATTGGAGTGCAATCGGGAGGAGTGGATGCGTCGGGTGCGCCGCATGGGTTCGTGCCCATGCAAGCAGCCGGGGCGCCAAAACTCCAAGTTCATCGGCCCGATTTCACTCCCACCTTCGGGCAAGTGCCTTGCCGGGCGGTCTGCGGCGGAGCAAAGCTTGCCGATAGCACGGGCTATCGGCAGCGCACCGCGCCTTGCATCCCATCCCGGCAAGGGACTTGTGCGACTCCAAAAAGACTTTGAACAGGCTCTTATGCTGCATCCGCATAAACCTGCATGCCAGCCGCCCACGCCATCGGGTACCCTTGTTTTCGCTTTCCGCCCAGGACTTCCAGGATTTCCGCATGACACAGAACATTTCCGCCGCCGAACAGGCCCTGCGCGACGCTGCGCGCGAATACCACCGCAACCCCACCCGGGGCAAGATTTCGGTCACCCCCACCAAGCCTTTGTCCAACCAGCGCGACCTGTCGCTGGCCTACTCGCCGGGTGTGGCCTACCCGTGCCTCGACATCGCTGCCGACCCCTCCAAGGCGTTTGACTTCACCTCGCGCGGCAACCTGGTTGCGGTGATCACCAACGGCACGGCCGTGCTGGGCCTGGGCGACATCGGCCCACTGGCCAGCAAGCCAGTGATGGAAGGCAAGGGCTGCCTGTTCAAGAAGTTTGCCGGTGTCGATGTGTTCGACATCGAACTGGCCGAGCGCGACCCCGACAAGCTCATCGAGATCATCGCGGCGCTGGAGCCCACGCTGGGCGGCATCAACCTCGAAGACATCAAGGCGCCCGAGTGCTTCTACATCGAGCGCGAACTCAGCAAGCGCATGAACATCCCGGTGTTCCATGACGACCAGCACGGCACGGCCATCATCAGCAGCGCAGCGCTGCTCAACGGCCTGGAGCTGGTGGGCAAGCAGATCGACCAGGTCAAGATTGCCGTGTCGGGCGCGGGCGCTGCCGCCATTGCCTGCCTGAACGTGATGGTGGGCCTGGGCGTGAAGGTCGAGAACATTTTTGTGTGCGACTCCAAGGGCGTGATCTACGAAGGCCGCCCCGGCGGCTACGACGAATCGAAAGCGGCCTACGCGCAAAAGACCGACGCCCGCACGCTGGCCGATGCGGTCAACGGCGCCGACGTGTTCCTGGGCTGCTCGGCCCCCGGCGTGCTCACGGCCGAGATGGTCAAGACCATGGCGCCGAAGCCCATCATCCTGGCCCTGGCGAACCCCGAGCCCGAAATCCGCCCCGAACTGGCCAAGGCCATTCGCCCTGACTGCATCATCGCCACGGGCCGCTCAGACTACCCGAACCAGGTCAACAACGTGCTGTGCTTCCCGTACATCTTCCGCGGCGCGCTGGACTGCGGCGCCACCAAGATCACCGAGGCCATGAAGCTGGCCTGCGTGCGCCAGATCGCCGACCTGGCCAAGGCCGACATCAGCGAAGAAGTGGCCAGCGCCTATGCGGGCAAAGAGCTGACCTTCGGCCCCGACTACCTGATCCCCACACCCTTCGACTCGCGCCTGATCCTCAAGATCGCGCCCGCCGTGGCCAAGGCCGCCGCCGAATCCGGCGTGGCCACGCGCCCCATCGAAGACATGGAGGCCTACAAGGAAACGCTGTCGCGCTTTGTTTACCAGACCGGCATGCTGATGCGCCCCGTGATCAACGCGGCCAAGGCCCTGCCCGATGCGCAAAAGCGCGTGGCCTACGCCGACGGTGAAGACGAGCGCGCCCTGCGCGCCGCGCAGATGGCGATTGACGACAAGATAGCCCACCCCATCCTCATCGGCCGCCCCGCCGTGATTGCCGCGCGCATTGCCAAGGCCGGCCTGCGCATGCAGCTGGGCAAGGACGTAGAGGTGTGCAACCCTGAGGACGACCCGCGCTTCCGCCAGTACTGGGAGCACTACCACCAGCTGATGAAGCGCAACGGTGCCTCGCCCGAAGTGGCCAAGGCTGCTGTGCGCCGGTCCAACACCATCATCGCCTCGCTGATGGTGAAGCTGGGTGATGCCGACGCCATGATCTGCGGCCTGGTGGGCACGTACGAGACGCACCTGGAGCGTATCCACAGCATCATCGGCCGCCAGGAAGGCGCCAACAACTACGCCGCGCTGAACGCGCTGATGACCAACCGGGGCACGCTGTTCATTGCCGACACCTACGTGAACGAAGACCCCACGGCCCAGCAGCTGGCGGACATCGCCTGGATGTCGGTGCAGGAGGTGCAGCGCTTTGGCATCCCGCCCAAGGTCGCCTTCCTGTCGCACTCCAGCTATGGCTCGTCCAAGCGCGCATCGGCCCGCAAGATGCGCGAGGCACGCGACCTGTTCGTGGCCGCCCACCCCGAGATCGAGTGCGACGGCGAGCTGCACGGCGATGCCGCGCTGGAGCCGAACATCCGCAACGCCTACATGGCGGACTCGACCCTGACGGACTCGGCCAACCTGCTGATCTGCCCCAACCTGGATGCCGCCAACATCCTCTACAACGTGCTCAAGACCACCACCAGCGGTGGCGTCACGGTGGGCCCCATCCTGATGGGCGCCGCTGCCACGGCCTACATCCTGACCCCGGCCGCCACCGTGCGCCGCGTGCTCAACATGACGGCCCTGGCCGTGGCCAGCGCTGCCACCCGGCCACGCTGAAAGTGCCGTGCCGACCTTGCGCTGGCCGGCCTGCACACCGAGTCAACGGGGCCCCTGGGCCCCGTTTTTTTTTGCGTGCGACAACCCCTTGCACCGCACTCGCACCATTTCGGGAAACCCAGCATGCTGGCATGCACCACTTCGGTGAACAATGGGGCACGGCAAAACACCCGCATCCGCAAACCGGGCATCGTTTTTGCTGACTGCAGGTGCATGGCCCCTGGATGGGGCCAACACCTTCCCTCACCGCATTTCCCCTTGCCCGACAGGAGCCCCGAATGAAAAAAAGACTGTTCATGCAAACCGCCGCCGCCCTGGCCCTGATCGGCAGCGCATCGCTGGCCCAGGCACAGGCCACCACGCCCATCAAGTTCCAGCTGGACTGGCGTTTTGAAGGCCCTGCGGCGCTGTTCCTGCAACCCGTGGCCAAGGGCTACTTCAAGGCCGCAGGCCTGGACGTGACGGTGGATGCAGGCAACGGCTCTGGCGGCGCGGTGCAGCGCGTGGCATCGGGCACGTACGACATGGGTTTTGCCGACTTGGCCGCCGTGATGGAGTTCCACGCCAACAACCCCGACGCGCAGAACAAGCCCGTGGCGGTGATGGTGGTCTACAACAACACGCCCGCCTCGGTCATGGCGCTGAAAAAAAGCGGCATCACCAAGCCCGCCGACCTGGCCGGCAAGAAGCTGGGCGCCCCCGTGTTTGACGCAGGCCGCCGCGCGTTCCCCATCTTCCAGAAGGCCAACGGCATCGGCGCCGTGACCTGGACCGCCATGGACCCGCCACTGCGCGAAACCATGCTGGTGCGCGGTGACGTGGACGCCATCACCGGCTTCACCTTCACCTCGCTGCTCAACCTGGAAGCCCGTGGCGCCAAGGCTGCCGACGTGGTGGTGCTGCCCTATGCCGACTTTGGCGTGAAGCTGTACGGCAACGTGATCATCGCCAGCCCCAAGCTCATCAAGGAGAACCCGGGCGCCATCAAGGCGTTCCTGTCGGCCTTCACCAAGGGCGCCAAGGAAGTCATTGCCAACCCCGCTGCGTCCATCGAATACGTGAAGGCGCGCGACGGCATCGTGAACGTGCCGCTCGAAACCCGCCGCCTGCAGCTGGCCATCGACACCGTGATCAACAGCCCCGACGCGCGCGCCGAGGGCTTTGGTCAGCTCAAGCCCGGCCGCCTCTCGCTGATGGCGTCGCAGGTGTCCGATGCGTTCAACACCAAGACCCGCGTGAACGCTGACGATGTGTGGAACGCCAGCTTCTTGCCCAGCGCTGCCGAGCTGAACATCCTGCCCAAGAAGTAATTACTATTAATTTGATAGCTGCAAGCGCATGATTGAATGGCGCTTGCGGCCATTCTGAGCATAAAAACCTCCATGCAGGCTGCTGACAACTATTTTGTGGACTTCCGGGACGTCTGGCTCGCCTACAACGACGAGCTGCGCGCCAAGAACCAGTTTGCGGTCGAAGCCATCGACCTGCAGGTGCGGCGCGGCGAGTTCATCGCCATCGTCGGCCCCTCGGGCTGTGGCAAGTCCACCTTCATGAAGCTGGCCACGGGGCTGAAGATGCCGTCGATGGGCAAGATCCTCATCGACGGGCAGCCGGTGACGGGGCCGCTCAAGGTGTCGGGCATGGCCTTCCAGGCACCCTCGCTGCTGCCCTGGCGCACCACGGTGGACAACGTGCTGCTGCCGCTCGAAATCGTCGAGCCCTACCGCAGCCACTTCAAGCAAAAGCGCAAGGAGTACGAAGAACGCGCCCGCAAGCTGCTGCAGAAGGTGGGCCTCGCGGGCTATGAAGACAAATTCCCCTGGCAGTTGTCGGGCGGCATGCAGCAGCGCGCCAGCATCTGCCGCGCGCTGATCCACGAGCCCAAGATGCTGCTGCTGGACGAGCCGTTCGGCGCGCTCGACGCTTTCACCCGCGAGGAGCTGTGGTGCATCCTTCGCGACCTGTGGACCGAGCAGCAGTTCAACGTGATCCTGGTCACGCACGACCTGCGCGAATCGGTCTTCCTGGCCGACACGGTCTATGTGATGAGCAAGAGCCCCGGCCGGTTTGTGGTGCGCAAGGAGATCGAGCTGCCCCGCCCGCGCGACCTGGAAGTGACCTACACCAAGGAGTTCACCGACATCGTGCACGAGCTGCGCGGCCACATCGGTGCACTGCGAAAAGCGGGCGCGCCCATCCAGCAATAAGAACAAAGAAAGCGCCTCATCCCCATGCACAAGAAAACCGTGGAGCGCTGGTCCCCCTGGATCCTGCTCGTCGCCACCATCATGCTGTGGCAAATCATCTGCTCGGCCTTCAGCATCCCTGAGTACCTGTTCCCCAGCCCCTGGGCCATCGGCGTGCAGCTGGTGGAGTTCAGCGGCGTCATCGCAGGCCATGCCTGGCGCACTTTCTGGGTCACCATGGCGGGCTTCGGCATCGCCATCGTCGTGGGTGTGCTGCTGGGCTTTGTGATCGGCAGCTCGCGCATCGCCTATGCCGCCGTGTACCCGCTGATGACGGCCTTCAACGCGCTGCCCAAGGCCGCCTTCGTGCCCATCCTGGTGGTTTGGTTCGGCATCGGCGTGGGCCCTGCCATCCTCACCGCGTTTCTCATCAGCTTCTTCCCCATCATGGTCAACATCGCCACGGGCCTGGCTACGCTGGAGCCCGAGCTGGAAGACGTGCTGCGCGTGCTGGGCGCCAAGCGCTGGGACGTGCTGACCAAGGTGGGCCTGCCCCGCTCCATGCCGTACTTCTACGGCTCGCTCAAGGTGGCCATCACGCTGGCCTTTGTGGGCACCACCGTGTCGGAAATGACCGCGGCCAACGAAGGCATCGGCTACCTGCTGATCAGCGCAGGCTCGTCCATGCAGATGGGCCTGGCCTTTGCGGGCCTGATGGTCGTGGGCGCCATGGCCATGGTGATGTACGAGCTGTTCAGCTGGATCGAAAAACGCACCACGGGCTGGGCGCACCGGGGTTCTCAAGGTGAATAACCCGACGGCGTTGAGCGAAGCCCAGGTAGCCACGCTGCTGCGCCGCGCCAACGCCGTAGCCCAGCGCGCCAAGGACATGGGCCGCCACCCCTTCGGCGCGCTGCTCGTCGCGCCCGATGGCGAGACGGTGCTGGCCGAGCAGGGCAACATCGACACGGTGAACCACGCCGAGAGCACGCTGGCGCGCACGGCGGCTGCCAACTACCCCGGCGCCTATCTGGCCCAGTGCACGCTGGTCACCACCTGAGAACGTGTTCGCCATCTCCCAGGGGTCGCGTTGGAGCGCAATCGGGATGAGTGGATGCCCTGGTTGCTTGCATGGGCTCGTGCCCATGTAAGCAACCGGGGCGTTCAATCGCCCGATTTCGCTCCAACCCTTCGGGCAGTGGTCTTTGCGGGTGGCCTGCGGCGTTGCGGCGCTTGCAAATAGCCGAGCTATTGGCAGCGCACCGCGCCTTGCATCCCATCCCGCAAAGACCGCTGCGCGACCCCTGGGAGATGGTGAACACGTTCTTGGACCCCTGCGCCATGTGCGCTGGCACCATCTACTGGGCGGGCATCGGCCGCGTGCTGTATGGCGTCGAAGAAGCCGCCCTGCTCGCCCTGACGGGCGACCACCCCGAGAACCCCACGCTGTCCCTGCCTTGCCGCACGGTGTTTGCCAGCGGCCAGCGCCCCACCGAGGTGCTGGGCCCGGTGCCCGCACTGCAGGACGAGATCACCGCCCTGCACCGCGACTTCTGGCAGTAGTGGGCTCTGGCGCTTGTACATCAAGCGCAAGCAGCTCCTCTTTCAGGAGCAAAAGACACCACCAACGGGTGCCCCGGCACCCTGCCGCTATACTGCCCGCCCCGTTTGGACGACAGCAGGATCACACCGCATGCGCTTGACCATTTCTTTGCGCCTTCTGGCCCTTGGGGCCGCAGCAGGTCTGGCCGCATGCGGCGGCACGGTACCGACCCAGCCAGCGGCGGGCGACGCCACACCGGTCGCAGCGACCCCATCCACCACGCCCCCCATCCGCATCGGCATTGCCTTGGGCGGTGGCGCGGCCAAGGGCTTTGCGCACATTGGCGTGATCAAGATGCTGGAGGCCAATGGCCTGGCACCCGCCGTGGTCTCGGGCACCAGCGCAGGCAGCGTGGTCGGCGCGCTGTACGCCAGCGGCATGAATGCCTTCGAGATGCAGGAAAAAGCCGTGGCGCTGGACGAAGCCAAGATCCGCGACCTGCAGTTGTCGTCCGGCGGGCTGGTGCTGGGGCAGAAGCTGGAAGACTATGTGAACGAGCAGGTGCGCCGCAAACCGCTGGAGCAGATGGCCAAGCCCTTTGTCGTCGTCGCCACCCGACTGGAGGACGGTGAGCGCACTGTGTTTGCACGCGGCAACACCGGTCAGGCCGTGCGCGCATCAAGCAGCGTGCCGGGCGTGTTCCAGCCCGTCACCATCGGCAAGTACCACTTTGTGGATGGCGGCATCGTGAGCCCCGTGCCGGTGGATGCCGCACGCCAGCTGGGTGCCGACATCGTGATTGCCGTGGACATCTCCAACAAGGCCCGGGGCCAGACGCCCGGCAATATGCTGGGCGCGCTGAACCAGTCGATTGCCATCATGGGCCAGAAGCTGGGCCAGGCAGAGCTGGCGCGGGCCGATGTGATCGTCCGCCCGCAGGTGCTGGACATCGGCGCCGCCGACTTCAGCCAGCGCGCCAATGCCATCGTGGAAGGCGAAAAGGCCGCGCTGGCCGTGATGCCGCAAATCCGCGAGCGCGTGGCCCAGCTGCAGACCGAACGCGCCAAGGCGGCGGCGCAGGCCCAGCAGAAGGCGGCCGAGGCGCAGCACCAGGCCTGCCTGGACAACCGCAGCCGGCTGCAGAAGCTGGCGGGCCTGGCCAAGCTGGACGACTCCTGCCCGGCGCCTAAGTAGAGCAGCCAACAAACCCTTCCGGCACAGCGCCCTTCGGGTAAAGTCCATTGCGCCCAACGCCTGCCCGCACCACCCGGCAACGCGTTCACGCTCCACACTGCCCGCCCCACCAATTCCATGTCTTCGCCGTTCTCCGCCGTCAAACCCAGCGCCAAGCTCTCCGACCAGGTGGCCAGTGCGCTGGAGGCCGAGATTCGCGCGGGCCGCATCCAGGCTGCGCAGAAGCTGCCTACCGAGGCCGTGCTGGCGCAGCAATTCCAGGTCAGCCGCACGGTGGTGCGTGAGGCCATCTCGCGCCTCAAGTCGCTGGGGCTGGTGGACTCACGGCAGGGCAGCGGCGTGTATGTGCTGGCGCCCGGCATCGAGCCGTTGCAGTTTGATGTGCCCCTTGCGGCATCGCGCGAAGCGGTGATGCAGATCGTGGAAGTGCGCCGTGCGCTCGAAGCCGAGGTGGCCGAGCTGGCGGCCCTGCGCCGCACCGATGACGACATGGCCGCCATCCGCGCCGCCATGCAGCACATTGCCGACGCCGTGCGCGCAGGCCGCGATGGGGTGGAGGAAGACGTGCTGTTCCACCGCGCGATTGCCCAGGCAGCGGACAACCCGTTCATGATCAGCACGCTGGACTACCTGGCCCAGTTCCTCAAAGGCGCCACGCGTGTGACACGCGCCAACGAGGCGCGGCGCACCGACTTTGCCGATGCGGTGACCCACGAGCACACCCACATCGTGCGCGCCATCGAGGCGGGCGACCCGGTGGCCGCACGGGCCGCTGCGGCGCAGCACATGAAAAACGCACTGGCCCGCATCGAGCAGGCCGACCTGTCGTTCTGGGCCCAGGACGGCGCGCGGCTGGCCCAGCCGCTGGTGGCGGCATCTACACCACTGGTGTTCTGAGCTGCATCGCTGAGATGCCTGCGCAACGGGCTTGAACGCGTCTGCGTTAGCGGCGTAGCTCGCAGCCGTGTGAGGCTTGTGGCGTGGCGGCGGCGGGGCTTGCGCCCCGGCCACATGGTTGATTTGCTACTTATTTGGTAGCTACTCAGGCATATTGCACTAGCGCTTGAGCACTAAAACGCCTCAAAAGTGCGTCACCCGCCCTCTCCACGCACGGGCACACGCGGGTTAACCCGTAGGAGTACAGATCGCAATAATTTGTATGATAACCATATAAACACACCAAACCGGTTGTACTCAACCTCCCTCACCAGGCCGTTTTCAGCGGCCTCCATCTGGGCCTGCCCCCTTCCATCCCGGAGATACCCCGTTCATGTCCACCCTCGCACTTCTAGGCATCGGCGCCGGCAGCATTGGCCTGCTCCTGTTGCTCATCATCCGCTGGCAGGTCCACGCTTTCGTGGCGATGATGCTGGTGAGCTTTCTGGTGGCGTTTGCCACGGGCATGCCCATCGGCGACATCATCAGCACGCTGATTGCGGGCATGGGCGGCACACTAGGGTCGGTGGCCATCCTGGTGGCGCTGGGTTCCATGCTGGGGCGCATGATCGAGGTCTCGGGCGGTGCGGCCAGCCTGGCCAACCGCTTCACACAGCTGCTGGGGCCTACACGGGTGCCCATGGCCCTCACGGCTGCAGCGCTGGTGCTGGCGATCCCGGTGTTTTTTGACGTGGGCTTCATCATCCTCGTGCCCATCGTCTACGGCTTTTGCAAGGCGGCGGGCGTGAACCCCATCAAGTTCGGCCTGCCCGTAGCGGGCATCATGCTGGCTGCGCACGTGGTGGTGCCACCGCACCCCGGCATCGTGGGCGGGGCAGCTATCGTCAAGGGCGACATTGGCTGGATCACCATCATTGGCCTGGCCATCTGCATCCCGCTGGCGGCGTTGTCTCAGGTCGTGGCGGGCTGGCTCAATCGCAAGGGCTACCCCATGCTGCCCACCACGGCTGAGCAGTTTGCCGCCTTTGGCAACAGCGAAGACAGCAAGACCAGCAAAGCAAGCGCCGCGCCTAGCGTCGGCACCATCATGGCGCTGATCATCATCCCCCTGGCCCTCATCATGGCGGGCACCACCGGCGCCACACTGCTGCCCAAGGGCGACAGCCTGCGCAATGTGCTGGGCTTCATCGGCTCGCCCATCTTTGCACTGATGGTGGCCGTGGGTCTGGCCATGTTTCTGCTGGGCCGCAACCAGGGCTGGAACCGTGAGCGCACCAACGCCATCATGGAATCTGCCCTGCCCCCTGCTGCCACCGTGATCCTGGTGACGGGCGCTGGCGGTGTGTTTGCCAAGGTGCTCACGGCCAGCGGCATTGGCACGGCGCTGTCGCAAAGCCTCACCGCTACCCATCTGCCGCTCATCCTGCTGGCGTTCATCATCTCGCTGGCCCTGCGCGCCGCCCAAGGCTCGGCCACCGTGGCCATCATCACCACCTGCGGCCTGCTGGCAGACGCCATTGCAGGTGGCGGGTATTCCCCCTTGCAAGTGGCGCTGCTCACGGTTGCCATTGGCTTTGGCAGCCTGGGCCTGTCACACGTCAACGATTCGGGCTTCTGGATCGTGACCCGCTACCTGGGCCTGAGCGTGGGCGATGGCCTGCGCACCTGGACGGTGCTGACCACCGTGCTGGGCATCGCAGGTTTTGCGATGACCGCTTTGCTCTGGGTACTGGTGGCCTAAGTGCCCTATTTGAATTTCTTTGAAGGACTGACAACATGACAAAACCCACCGTCGGCATCATCGGCCTGGGCGCCATGGGCGCTGGTATTGCCAAGACACTGCGCAACAACGGTTTCACCATCCACGTGTGCGACGTGCGCCCCGGCGTGGCCGATGCCTTTGTGGCAGACGGTGGCACAGCCCATGCCACCACGGCTGCGCTGGCGGCGGTGAGTGATGTAGTGGTGTCGGTGGTGGTCAACGCTGCGCAGACCGAGAGCGTGCTGTTTGGCGACAATGGCCAAAGCGGTGCAGCCAGCACCATGCGCCCCGGCAGCACCTTTGTGATGTGCTCCACGGTAGACCCCAACTGGTCGGTGGCGATGGAAGCGCGCCTGAACGCCCTGGGCCTGCACTATGTGGACGCGCCCATCTCCGGCGGCGCAGCCAAGGCCGCATCGGGGCAGATGACCATGATGACCTCGGCCAAGCCCGAGGCCTATGCCGCTGCGGGCGCTGTGCTCGACGGCATGGCCGGCAAGGTGTACCGCTTGGGTGACAAGGCGGGCGCAGGCAGCAAGGTCAAGATCATCAACCAGCTGCTGGCCGGTGTGCACATTGCCGTGGCCGCTGAAGCCATGGCACTGGGCCTGCGCGAAGGCGTGGAAGCCAGCGCCTTGTATGAAGTGATCACGAACAGCGCGGGCAACAGCTGGATGTTTGAAAACCGCATGGCCCATGTGCTGGCGGGCGACTACACGCCGCTGTCGGCCGTCGATATTTTTGTGAAGGACCTGGGCCTGGTGCTGGACACCGCACGCGCCAGCAAATTCCCGCTGCCGCTGGCCGCCACCGCGCACCAGATGTTCATGCAGGCCTCCACCGCAGGCTTTGCCAAAGAAGATGACAGCGCCGTAATCAAGATCTTCCCGGGCATCACCCTGCCTGAAGGCAAGGAGAAAAAGGCATGACACGCGCACGTGCCCTGCTGGGCTGCATTGCCGACGACTTCACGGGCGCGACCGACCTGGCCAACAACCTGGTGCGCGCAGGCATGCGCGTGGTGCAAGCCATGGGCGTGCCCACGGCAGCTTTGGATACCGAGGCCGATGCCATCGTGGTCGCGCTCAAGTCGCGCACCATTCCCAAGGACGATGCCATCGCCCAGTCGCTTGAGGCGCTGACGTGGCTGCAGGCGCAAGGCGCCGAGCAGATCTACTTCAAGTACTGCTCCACCTTTGACAGCACCGCCGAAGGCAACATCGGCCCCGTGACCGATGCGCTGATGCAGGCCCTTGGCACCGACTTCACCATCGCCACGCCCGCCTTCCCCGACAACAAGCGCACCGTGTTCAAGGGCTACCTGTTTGTGGGTGACGTGTTGCTGAACGAGAGCGGCATGCAGAACCACCCGCTCACACCCATGACCGACCCGAACCTGGTGCGCGTGCTGCAGGCGCAGACACCCAGCCGCGTTGGCCTGATCGACCACAGTGTGGTCGCGCAGGGCGAGGCCGCCATCCGCGCGTGCATCGACCAACTGAAGGCCGAAGGCGTGCGCATGGCCGTGGTGGATGCGGTGTCCAACGCCGACCTGCTGCGTCTGGGCCCTGCCCTCAAGGGCATGCCGCTGGTCACTGCGGGCTCGGGCGTGGCCATTGGCTTGCCAGGCAACTTTGGCGTGACTCCCAGCAACGAAGCCGCACGCCTGCCCGCTGCACAAGGGCTGCAGGCCATCGTGTCGGGCAGTTGCTCGGTAGCCACCAACCAGCAGGTCATGGACTTCATCAAGGCAGGCAAGCCTGCTCTCGCCATCGACCCGCTGCGCATTGCCGCAGGCGTGGACGTGACCGCCGAAGCGTTGGCATGGGCTGAGGGCCACATCGGCCAAGGCCCGGTCCTGGTGTATTCCACCGCCGAACCCTCGGCTGTGCGCGCCATTCAAGGCAAGCTGGGCTCCGAGAAAGCCGGTGCCATGGTGGAGGAAACCATTGCCGCCATTGCACGCGGCCTGGTGCAGCGCGGTGTGCGCCAGCTCATCGTGGCGGGTGGCGAAACCTCGGGAGCCTGTGTGCAGGCACTGGGCATCACGCAGATGCGCATTGGCGCGCAGATTGACCCCGGCGTGCCGTGGTGCCATGCCGTGGCCCCCGATGCGAAGGACGGGCTGCACATCACGCTGAAGTCGGGCAATTTCGGCAGCACCGACTTCTTCACCAAGGCTTTTGCACAATTGTTGGCATGACCTCTACCCCCGCCTTCATGGATGAGCGCCAAGCCCGCGACGAAATCTGCCGCGTGGGCCGCAGCCTGTTTGAGCGGGGCTATGTGCATGCCACCGCCGGCAACATCAGCGTGCGCCTGGCCGATGGCTACCTCATCACCCCCACCGATGCCTGCCTGGGCACGCTGCAGCCCGAGCGGCTGGCGCGCCTGGACGCCCAAGGCCAGCAGGTGGCAGGCGACCGGGCCAGCAAGACCATTGCGCTGCACCGGCAGATTTATGAGGCCTCGGCATCGACAGCGGCCCCAGCGCGCTGCGTGATTCACACGCACAGCACACATCTGGTGGCGTGCTCGCTGCAAGCCGACACCGCTGCAGGTGGCCAGCTGGCGCCCGATGCGCAACTGCTGCCGCCCATCACGCCCTACTTCGTCATGAAGGTAGGTCGCGTGCCGCACATCCCGTACCACCGCCCTGGTGATGCAGCAGCGGCCGCACTGGTGGCGCAGACCATCACCCGCTATGCGGCGCAGCGCAGACCGGTGCGCGCCGTGATGCTGGCGCGCTTGGGCCCCAACGTGTGGCACGACACGCCTGCTGCCGCCATGGCCGTGCTGGAAGAGCTGGAAGAAACCGCGCGCCTGTGGATGCTGTGCCAGCCCCGCCCCACACCGCTGACCGAGCCCCAGATTGAAGAGCTGCGCCAGGGCTTTGGTGCCCACTGGTAACAGGTAACGGGCTGGCTGCGCACAAGGCGTGGGGATGAAAGAACACACACAAGGAGACAAACCATGACCCTTTCTTTCTGGCGCAAAGCCTTTGCCCCCATGCTGCTGGGCGTGCTGGCCACAGGCGGCGCATCGGCTGCTGATTACCCCGCCCCCAAGCATGGGGAATGGGTCGTCAAAGACTTCCGCTTCCACACCGGTCAGACCTTGCCCGAACTCAAGCTGGCCTACTCCACGGTGGGCGAGCCCACCGGAGAGCCCGTGCTGGTGCTGCATGGCACCAATGGCTCGGCAGAGAGCATGCTCACGCCAGGCTTTGCAGGCACGCTGTTTGGCCCCGGCCAGCCGCTGGATGCACGCAAGCACTTCATCATCCTGCCGGACGCCATCGGCACCGGCCGCTCCAGCAAGCCGTCGGACGGCCTGCGCGCTGCCTTTCCGGCCTACAACTACGACGACATGGTGCAGGCCCAGTACCGCCTGCTGACCGAACACCTGGGCGTGCGCCATGTGCGCGCCATCATCGGCAACTCCATGGGCGGCATGCACACTTGGGTGTGGGCCCAGCGCTACCCCGACTTCATGGACATCGCCGTGCCCATGGCCTCGCTGCCCGCTGCCATGTCGGGCCGCAACTGGATGATGCGCCGCCTGCTGGTCGATGCCATCCGCAACGACCCCGAATGGCAAAGCGGCAACTACACCCGCCAGCCCCGCAGCCTGCAGTTTGCGTCGGTGTTCTTTGGCACGGGCACCAACGGCGGTAACCAGGGCCTGCAAAAGCAGGCCCCTACCCGCGCTGCGGCCGACGCCCTGGTGGAGCAGCGCCTCAAAGCCCCGTTCCGTGGCGATGCCAACGACCACATTTACCAGTGGGAAGCATCGCGCGACTACGACCCCGAGCCCGGGCTGGAGCGCATCACTGCGCACGTGCTGGCCATCAACTCGGCAGACGATGAGCGCAACCCACCCGAACTGGGCGTGCTGGACAAAGCCATCGCCCGCATCCCTCACGCCCAGGCCTACGTGATCCCCGCCAGCGCCGACACCCTCGGCCACAGCACGGTGGGCCTGGCGCGCTTTTACCAAGACCGGCTGGCGCAGGTGCTCACCAACGCGCCGCGCCGCTGATCCTTATTTTTCAGGAATCCTCTGTATGCCCCGCTTTGCCGCCAACCTGTCCATGCTCTACAACGACGTGGACTTTCTCGACCGCTTTGCCGCCGCTGCCCGCGATGGATTCAAGGCGGTGGAGTACCTCTTCCCCTACGCCTACCCGGCGCAAGAACTGGCCACGCGGCTGCAAGCCAACGGCCTGCAGCAGGTGCTGTTCAACGCGCCACCCGGCAACTGGGACGCGGGCGAACGGGGGCTGGCCTGCCTGCCCGGGCGTGAGGCCGAGTTCCGCGAAGGCATTGCCAAAGCGGTGGAATACGCCAAAGCCCTGCAATGCCCCCGCATCCACGTGATGGCCGGGCTGGTGCCCCAGGGTGCAGACGCCGCCACCGTGCGCGCCACCTACATCGCCAACGTGCGCTACGCCGCCGAGGAGGCCGCGCCGCACGGCATCCACATCCTGCTGGAGCCCATCAACGGCCGCGACATGCCTGGCTTCTTCCTGAGCCGCCAGGACCAGGCCCACGCGCTGATCGCCGAGATCGGCGCCACCAACGTGAAGGTGCAGATGGACCTGTACCACTGCCAGATCGTGGAAGGCGACCTGGCGATGAAGGTGCGCCAGTACCTGCCCACCGGCAACGTCGGCCACTTCCAGATTGCCGGTGTGCCCGAGCGCCACGAGCCCGATGTGGGCGAGATCAACCACACCTACCTGTTCAAGCTGCTGGACAGCCTGGGCTACGACGGCTGGATTGGCTGCGAATACCGCCCTGCGCGTGGCGCTGCCGCCCACGCCACCAGCGACGGGCTGGGCTGGCTCAAGCCCTGGCTGTAAAGACCTACCCCGCACCACAGTTGCCGCGGTACGCCAGACGCTGGTGCAGCGCGCACCATGGTGTGGCGCGCAAGGGTGTTCGGGTATAGCCCACACGATGGGATCGCATGGCACAGATCCTGCAAATACATCGACGCCAAGAGTAGAAGCGTTCAGCGGCCACCGCCCGGAAATTGCTCTTGAAGCATGCAATGGACTGACGCCACCCACGGGCGCGCAGGACTGTGCGTCTTCAGGAGGCCGCTTCCCCCACCTTGCAGCCCCAGCGCCCTGTCGGTTGATTGCATGCACCCCGTCCGGAGGGGTGTGAAGCCTGGCTTTTCACTCCCCCGTGGTTATCCGCCAACGACCAGGAGTGCTCCACCATGCAACGCCGTTCCCTCATCCGCGCCACTGGCGCCGCCGCCCTGCTGTCTGCCACACCGTTTGTGCGCGCCCAGGGCAATCTGCAAAAGTTCAAGTTCAACCTGGGCTGGAAGGTTGAGGCCTCGGGCGCAGGCTTTTTGCTGGCGCAGCAGCGCGGCTACTACAAGGATGCAGGCCTCGATGTCACCGTCGACACCGGCAACGGGTCTGCCTCGGCCATCAGTCTGGTGGCGGGTGGTGCCTATGACGTGGCATCGGCCGACCTCTCGACCATGATCGAGTTCAACACCGCCAATCCGCAGTCCAGGCTGGCAGCGGTCGCCATCCAGTACGACCTGAACCCCAACTCGGTCATGGTGCGCAAGGACGGCGCCATCAAGAAGCCCGCCGACCTGGCGGGCAAGACCATCCTGGGCCAGCCCTTCAACGCTTCGCGCAAGCTCTTTCCCGCCTTTGCCAAGGCACAGGGCTTTGATGGCAGCGGCGTGAAATGGGAAAACGTGGCACCCGACATCGGCGACACACGCTTCGTCAAAGGCGATTTCGACGCAGCGGCGTACTTCTTCTTCACCGGTCTGCTCAACCTGAAGGCGCGGGGCCTGACGCCGGATCAGATCACGGTGTTCCGCTTTTCGGACTATGGCCTCAAGTCGTATGGCAATGGGCTCATTGCCAACGCCAAGAGCATGCAGGACAACCCGGATGCCATGAAGGCCTTCGTCAAGGCCACCACGCGCGGCTGGGTCGATGCGATTGCTGACCCGCGCGCCGGCGCTGCCGCCATCAAGGCCCGCGAGCCCCTGGCACATGAAGAGATCGAGTTCGAACGCCTGCAGCTCATCGTGGACGGCACCATGAAGACCGCCGAGACACGCACCAACGGCTGGGGCGCTGCCACCCCTGCGCGCCTGCAGGCCACCATCGATGAGACCGTGGCCGCCTTTGGCCTCAAGAGCAGCCTGGCGGTGGCCGACATCTGGACCGACCGCTTCCTGCCCGCAGCCGCCGACCGCAAACTCAAGGCCTGACCCGGGGAAAGCCATGGGCATCCCCCTCATCGACCTCAGCGGCGCCCTGCAGCCGGGCGCGCCGCGCAGCCCTGCCGTAATGGCCGTGGCCGCCCAACTGCGCCAGGCCTGCATGGGCGCAGGGTTCTTCTACGTGCGCCACCACGGTGTGCCGCAGGACATCATTGGGCGCCAGTTTGCCTTGGCGCAGCAGTTCTTCGACCTGCCGCTGGCATCCAAGGAAGCGATTTCGCTGCACCACTCACCCGCGATGCGGGGCTACGAAAGCCTGGGCGGGCAGACCCTGGACGCAAATGCACGCCCGGACCTCAAGGAGAGCTTTTACTGCGGGTTAGGGCCTGTTCGCCCTATTTTTTTCCAGTGCGAAGGCCTCCCCCGCCACGCCAATCGAGGCGCGCGACGACGCCAAGGCCGGGGCCTTGGCTAGGAACGCAACGACGAGTGGTGTGGCCGGGGAGGCCTTCCCTTCGGGTTGCGATGCCCAAGGGCCATCCGCGGCGTTGCCAAGCCTCACTGGGGCCGCACCCCAGCTTCGTTTGGCGCCTTGCGCATGGCCCTTGGGCATCGCAACACATCTGGAAAAAATAGGGTGAACAGGCCCCAAACTACGCGGCAGACCATCCGTACGTGCAGCGCGGCTACCACTCCTACGGCAGCAACCAGTGGCCTGAGGGGTTGCCCGAGCTGGCCACCCAGAGCCGCACCTACATCGCCGCCATGCGGCAACTGGCCCTGCGGCTGATGCAGCTGCTGGCGCTCTCGCTCGACCTGCCAGAAGACTATTTCGACCACACACACCAGAGCCCCATGCTCACGCTGCGGCTGCTGCGCTATCCACCCCATCCTGAGAGCGCCGATGCGCTCACCTTTGGCGCGGGCGAGCACACCGACTGGGGAGCCATCACCCTGCTGGCCCAGGACCACCATGGCGGTCTGGAGGTGAAGCTATCCACCGGCGAATGGGTGGCCGCCACACCCATCGAGGGCGCGCTGGTGGTGAACCTGGGCGACATGATTCCGCGCTGGACCAACGGGCTGTACCGATCCAACCCGCATCGCGTGCGCAACGTGCACAGCGGGGGCGCACCGCGCCACTCCATTCCTTTTTTCTACACGCCCGACTACGAGGCCCAGGTAGTCCCCGTCCCCACCTGTGTGCCTGCCGGTGAGTCGCCGCGCTTTGCACCCTGCACCGTGGGCGAGCACTTGCAGGCCATGTACCGCAAGACCTACGGCCTGGGTCAGACCACCACATCCACCACCCCGGCCAGCGCAGAGGTGATGGCATGAGGCTCTGGTTCAACCTGCTGTGCCAGGACATCGAGGCACAACTGCAGTTCTATCAAGCCCTGCTGCAGTTGCCCGAGGCGCCGGGGACGCGCTCGGCCATCTACCGGGCGGTGGAGACCGAGCACTTCCAGCTCGGCTTCAACGCCCCCGAGGCCTATGCCCTACTGGGCCTGGCTGACCGGCAGCCCGGTGCCACCTTGCCGTCACCACGCAGCGTGACAGGCTACGCCACCTTCATGCTGGACATGCCAGATGCCGTGGACGCTGCCAGCGAGAAGGCAAAAGCTCTGGGCGGGCAAATCATCAAGCCACCCTACGCCACCTACTACGGTCAATGGCAGGCGGTGCTGGCGGACCCGGAGGACAACGTGTTCCGGATAAGCGCTGTGGGCGTGCCCCGCAACGTTGCTTGAGCCGCCCCTACCCGGCAAGGCCAACAACGGCAGTGCCCGCCAAAGCATGAGCGGGGTGAACCAACGCCCACCCCTGCGCCATCCATCGCGCCTCAATAGGCCTTGAAGTTGGCCGCCACCCGCTGGTTCAGGTAGTCGCCCGCGGCAATCGCGGGGTACTTCTTGCCCGGCCCTTCGATGATGGCGTCGCGGTTGGCCTGCGCAAAGAAGGCGATGCTGTAGCGCGGCCCCATGTACTCGCCGGGCAGCGGGTTCTTCACGCGGTGGAAGTTGCTGGGCAACTGGTCGTCGCTCCAGCGCATCAGCATGTCGCCGATGTTGCAGGTGATGGCCTGCTCGTCGGGCTCCACCGAAGTCCAGGCCTGGGTGTCCATCTCCTTGCCTGGGCACACCTGCAAGCCGCCCTGGCCCTGGCGCTGAAAGAGCAGGGTCAGGCAATCAAAGTCGGTATGCGCCCCGGCGCGCCACAGGCCCAGGTGGGCTTGTTGCTCGGGCGGGGTCGCAAAGTAGTGCAGCAGGCGCAAGGTGCTTTGGTAACTGGCCTGCGCAGGGTCGTGCGCGCGGGCAAAGAAGGCCTCGTCAAACCCCAGCTTCCACGCAAAGCACGACAGCACCTGCATGGCCACCTGCCAGCACTGGCCTTCGAAGGCGAGCATGGTGGCCTGAAAGCCTGCCAGCTCCTCGTCGGTGGGCCACAGGCCCGCCATGTGTGGGCGGGTGATCTGGTACGACTCCTTCTGGTCCGGCGTGCCGGTGGAGGGGCGCACCTGTGCGCGGCTCTCCCAGCCCACATTCAGCGCTTTCTTGAGCGGGTACTGCGCCTTCACAGCGTCGGGCAGCGCAAAGAAGCGCTCGGTCATTGCAAAGGCGTTGTGCACCTCGGCCAGGTCAATGCCGTGGTTCACGATCTGGAAAAAGCCAACATCGACGGCGGCGTGCCACAGCTGGTCGGCAACCTCGGTCTTGCGCCGCGCAAACTCGCTGAGGTCGATACGGCGGATTTCGCGGCTCGCGGTTTCCGAGCCCATCGCGCCCATGCGCGTTTCTTTTTGCAGCTCGGCGAGGTCGTAGGTGGCGGTGGTGGTCATGCAGTTCTCCTGAAGACAAGTGGAAGGAAGAAAGGCCCTCCCGCTGGGTGCTTCAAGAGTGGGTGACACCGCCTGCGGCGGCCGTCCTTTCAACCCTTGAAGCCACGGTGTGCCAACGCACACCGCTGTGCGCACAGCGGGCTTCAAGAGCAATTTCCGACTGGCATTGCCCCGTGCAGGATGGCACAGGGACAACGCAGTGAACGCTTCTACTCTTGCCAACAGCGATGCAAGAAGAATGCCCACGCGCCTTGCATGTGTGCCAGCGCAAAGTCAGAGCACTTGTGCACAGCGCGTCCAAAGCCATGCATACATGTCACTGATTGTGATTGGCATGCCAAATGCATAGCGCCCTGCACCACAACGGCGGGCATGCAGACAGTCCGGCGTTGCACAACGACAGCCACCCACCCACCATCGACAGAGACACCTACACCATGCACGCGCTCATGTCTGCACCCCCAGCCAGCTTTGACGACCCCACGCCCATCAACGACACCGACGGCACCTACCTGCGCCAGGCCATCGCGTGGTCGTGCACGGCCCGCGCGCGCGGCAACCGCCCGTTTGGTGCGGTGGTCATCAGTGCCGAAGGGCGCCTGCTGGCCGAGGCTTACTGCAACACCACCGAGACCGGCGACTGCACCGGCCACGCCGAGACCAATGCCGTGCGCCAGCTCAGTCCGCGCGTGGGGCGCGATGCCCTGGCCAAGGCCACGCTGTATTCGTCGGCCGAGCCCTGCGTGATGTGTGCGGGCGCCATCTTCTGGTCCGGCATCGGGCGCGTGGTGTTTGGCATTGACGCCGAGCGCCTGCGCGTGTTCCGGGGCGAGCGGGCCGAGCAGCGCGACGCCGAGCTGTCGTGCCGCGACGTGTTTGCCGCCTCGCCCCACGCCATCGAATGCATCGGCCCGGCACTGGTCGAAGAAGCCAGCGCACCCCATATCGGGTTCTGGAAAGTCTGACCCGTTGCTGCGCGGGCAGAATCTGCAACGCACACCCTGCCATCGCCCGTCCCCCATGCCTCGCACCAAAGCCATGACCGAATCCGAAGCCGAAGCCGCCTCCGGCGCGCTGCTCAGCCGCGCCAAACAGGGGCGCGAACGCATCCTGGGCGCCATCCGCGACGCGGCCATTGCCGAGTTCAGCCGCCATGGTTTCAAGGGTGCATCCACCAAGGCCATTGCCGAGCGCGCAGGGCTCACCAAGCCCCAGCTGCACTACTACATCAGCAGCAAGGAAGAGCTGTATGAAGAGCTGCTGTACTCGGTGCTCAACGGCTGGTCGGGCGCCTTCATTTTCGACAGCAACAGCGACGACCCCAAGAAGGTGTTGAGCAGCTACGTGCGCAAGAAGCTCGACTACGCGCTGGACAACCCGGGCCTGTCGCGCATCTTCACCACCGAGGTGCTGGGCGGTGGGCGCAACCTGGGCAAATACTGGCCCGTGGCCGTCAAGTCCACCCAGCAGAAGGTGGACCTCATCAACCGCTGGATTTCTGAAGGCCGCATGCGCGCCGTCAACCCCACACTGCTGCTCATGCAGATCTGGGGCATGACGCAGCACTACGCCGACTACGGCGTGCAGGTGCACATCATGCTGGGCCTGGCGCCCGACGAACCCATCGACCGCGAGCCCATCGTGCGCGAACTCACCAGCTTTGTGCTGCTGGGCTGCGGCCTCGCACCAGACTAAAGCCCCACGCCCATTTCTGGGCATGGTCCACGCTCCAAAGGGCCTGCGGGGCGTGATGCGCACCAGCAAGCGGCGCAAATCCGTCGCGATAAGACCGCGTTGATCCACCACAAAGACGTTTGACGGGTTTTTGTGGCTGGCACAGCCTTTGCAATAGTTTGACCAATCGATCAAATCACATGGTCAAACAATGCAGACAGCCCCTGACACCGCCAGCGCCACCCGCACAGAACACACGTTCGAGCTGATCCTGCAGCGCAGTCAGATGCGCTTGCCTGTGGGCCCCGGCGAGAGCATGGCCGACGTGCTGCAGCTCGCTGGCGTACCGCTGGAAACCCTGTGCGAGCAGGGCGTGTGCGGCACCTGCGTGACCCGCTGGCTGGACGGCGAGCCCGACCACCGCGACAGCTGCCTGAGCGCAGCAGAGCAAGCCACCCACGTCGCCGTGTGCTGCGCACGCAGCCACGGGCCCACGCTCACGCTCGACCTCTGAACTTCAACAAAAAGGAAGCCCCGCCATGCGCATCCTCGTGATCTATTGCCACCCGGTAGAGACCAGCTACAACGCCGCACTGCACACCGAGGTGGTGCAGCAGCTGCGCGGCGCGGGCCATGAGGTGGACGACTGCGACCTATACGCCGAGGGCTTCAACCCCGTGATGACGCGCGAGGAGCGCCTGGGCTACCACGAGGTGCCCAGCAACCAGTGGCCCGTGCAGGGCTATGTGGACCGCTTGCTCTGGGCCGAGGCGGTGGTGTTCTGCTTTCCCACCTGGTGCTTTGGCATGCCGGCCATGCTCAAGGGCTTTTTCGATCGCGTGCTCATGCCCGGCGTGGCCTTTGACATCAGCGACCCACACAACGTCAAGCCCTCGCTCACGCATATCAGGCGCATCTCTGCCGTGGTCACCTACGGCCGCCCCCGCTGGACGGCCCTGTTCATGGGCGACCCGCCACGCAAGTCCATCACCCGCTACATGCGCCTGCTCACCGGCGGCAAGGCGCGGGTGGACTACCACGCCTACTACCACATGAACGTGGCCACCCCACCCCGGCTGGCAGCCTTCAAGGCCCGCGTGGGCCAAGCCATGGCGCGCTTTGCATAAGAGCAATTTCTAAGGGCCACAGCATGCACGCATCCAGCACTCCCGACCACATCTTGCGAGCAAGGTTGCCGCGCTGGCTGCTGCCTTGCGCGTGGCCGCAGCAGGGTCACCACCCCGCACTGGCCGACCTGCACCTGGCCCAGGGCCGCATCGTGCAGGTGCTGCCCCATGGCACCCAGCCAGCGCCCCACGGCACGGTGTGGGACGTAGCAGGCGCGCTGGTGCTGCCCGGCCTGGTGGATGCGCACACCCACCTGGACAAGGCCTTCACGCTGCCCCGCATGGGCGTGGTCCAACCCGGCCTGCTGGGCGCCATCGAGGCCATGATGGTGGACCGCCAGGGCTGGACCGAAGCCGACATCCACGCCCGCGCCAGCCGCGCGCTGCAATGGGCCTATGACGCAGGCACCGCACACCTGCGCACCCACTGCGACTGGTGGGAGCCCGACGCGCAGCCACTGGCCTGGAACGTGTTGCGCGCACTGGCCCACGACTGGGCCGACCGCATCACGCTGGAGCGCGTGAGCCTGATCCCCTTGCACCTGTATACGGACCGCAGCGCCGCCATGCAGCTTGCGGCCACAGTGGCCGCCAGCGGCCCTGGTGTCTTGCTGGGCGGCTTTGTGCATTCCACCAACTGGGACCCGCAGGCGCTGCGCCATCTGTTGGAAGCCGCACAACACCACGGGCTGAACGTGGACCTGCATGTGGACGAAGAACTGCACCCCGGCGCCCAGGGCTTGGCGACCACCGCCGCACTGCTCAAGGAGCTGCGCTTTGAAGGCCATGTGGTCTGCGGCCACACCTGCGCGCTGGCGGCACAGGACGAAGCCACGGCCCTCGCCACGCTCGATGCGGTGGCACAAAGCCCGATCACGCTGGTCACGCTGCCCATCACCAACCTGCTGCTGCAGGACGCCACCACCGGCCGCACACCGCGCCAGCGTGGCCTGACGCTGGTGAAGGAAGCCCGTGCACGCGGCATACCGGTGCTGGTGGCCAGCGACAACGTGCAAGACCCGTTCTGCCCCGTGGGCAGCTTCGACCCACTGGAGGCCCTTGCCACAGGGGTGCTGGCGGCGCAGCTGGATGCACCGTTTGACCAATGGAGCGAATCACTGTGCCGCGCCGACTGGCTGCGCACAGGCCGCACTGGCACCACCGCGCTGCCCCTGCAGCCTGGCACGGTGGCCGACCTGCTGGTCTTCACGCAGGCCGACCACTGGGGCTTTCCGTCCCGCACACAAGGCGCGCAGGGCCGCGTGGTGCTGCGCCAGGGCCGCGTCGCCAGCGGCCATGCACCGGCTGCCTGGCATGTACCCACCCACGTGCCCAACACCTCATCCGCAAGGAGCCTCGCATGAGCCCCACATCTGCCACCGCACCTGCACCGGGCATCGCCCAGCCCCTGGCCCGCTACGCCGCATGGCGCCGCGCAGGCGACTTCATCTACCTCAGCGGGATCATCGCCGTGGACCCTGCCGCCAGCCGCATCGTGCGCGGCTATGCCGACATCCCTGACGAGGCCGCCACGCTGATTGGCCGCACCGGCGAGTTCAGCAGCGACATCAAAGAGGGCCCCATCCTCGCGCAGAGCTGGTATGTGCTCGACCGCATCCGCCAGACCATCGAGGCCGCAGGCGGCCAGATGTCCGACGTGTTCAAGCTGGTGCAGTACTTCAAGAACCTGGACCACTTCCCGCAGTACAGCCGCGTGCGCAAGCTGTTCTTCCCCGGCGAGCCCCCCGCATCCACCGTGGTGGAAGTGAGCGGCATGTTGCCCACGCCCGACATCCTCATCGAGGTGGAGGCCACGGCCTACCTCCCTTTGCGCTGACAACGCCCTCCTTCACGAAAGAACCACCCATGCTGCACGGCTACAACCCGCCCCACCGCTACCTGCCCTACCTGAGCTGGACCGAGATCGCCGACCTGCCCGACAAGGAGAACACCGTCATCGTGCTGCCCACGGGCGCCACCGAGCAGCACGGCCCGCACCTGCCCTGTGCGGTGGACACCGTGATCAGCGCTGGGGTGGTGGGCCACGCGCTGGCCCGCCTGCCGGCCGACGTGCCCGCGTTTGCCATGGCGCCCATCACCTACGGCAAGTCCGAGGAGCACCTGCACTTCCCCGGCACCGTCACGCTGAGCGGCGAAACCCTGCTGGCCACCATGAACGAGGTGGGCGAGTCGGTGTACCGCGCGGGCTTTCGCAAGCTCCTTTTCGTCAACGGCCACGGCGGCCAGCCGCAGGTGATGGAGATGTGCGCCCGCGAGCTGCGGCTGCGCCATGGCGACTTCATCGTGGTGCCCAGCTTCACCTGGCGTGTGCCGCACGTAGCGGGCCAATTCCTCTCCGACAAGGAAAAACGCTTGGCCATGCACGCAGGCCACGGCGAAACCGCACTGATGCTGGCGCTGGCCCCTGACACCGTGCACATGGAGCGCGCGGTGGTCAACTACCCACCCGTTTTTGACTCGCCCCTGCTCTCACCCGACGGCCGCCCGGCCTGCGCCTGGAGCGCACGCGACTTTGGCCCCAGCGGAATCATTGGCGACCCGCTGCCCGCCACGGCCGAGCAAGGCCACGCCATCCTCGACTCGCTGGCCGTGAGCTGGGCCGCCGCCATCACCGAGCTGCACAAACTGCAGTGGGCGCCGCGCGCTGAGCCCACCTGGGGCCGCGCCCATCACACCGGCCACATCGAGCACCCGTCCGCACTGGCCTGAAACCTGCGAACGCTACCGCCAATCCTTTGCGCCTTTCCTTTCGTTGTCCCTTCGTTCCACCTCCACCCCCTACCGGAGTACCACCATGATGAAGACCGCCTCCCGCATTTCCAAACTTGGTGCAGCCGCGCTGCTCGCTGTTGGTGCCGTCGGCACCATGTCGGGCACTGCCCACGCGCAAGAGAAGTTCACCTACATGACCAACTGGTACGCGCAGGCCGAGCATGGCGGCTTCTACCAGGCGGTGGCCACGGGCCTGTACAAAAAGTACGGGCTGGACGTGACCATCAAGATGGGTGGCCCGCAGGTCAACATCGTGCAGATGATGGCGGCCGGCCAGGCCGAATGCGTGATGGGATCGAGCGACCTGCAGATGATCCAGATGCGTGAAGGCGGCGTGCCCGTGGTCAACGTGGCCGCAGTGTTCCAGAAGGACCCGCAGGTGCTCATCGCCCATGAGGACGTGAAGAAGTTCGAAGACCTCAAGGGCAAGACCATCCTGATCGCATCCTCGGCCCAGCGCGGCTACTGGCCCTGGCTCAAGGCCAAGTACGGCTTCACCGATTCGCAGACGCGCCCCTACACCTTCAACATCCAGCCCTTCGTCGCCGACAAGAACAGCGCCCAGCAGGGCTACCTGACCTCTGAGCCGTTTGCGATTGCCAAAGCGGGCGTCAAGGCCAACACGCTGATGTTCAGCGACCATGGCTACCCCGCCTACGCCACCACCATCTCGTGCATGGAAAAGACGGTGAAGGACCGCAGCGCCGCCGTGGCCTCGTTCGTGAAGGCGTCGATGGAAGGCTGGAAGAGCTACCTGGCCGACCCGGCCCCCGCCAACGCGCTCATCAAGAAAGACAACCCCAACATGACTGACGAGCAGCTCGCCTACAGCGTGGCCAAGCTCAAGGAAATGGGCATGGCCACCGGGGGCGACGCAGCCACCATGGGCATCGGCATCATGACCGACGCGCGCGCCAAGGCCAGCTACGACTTCCTGGTGGACGCCAAGCTCATCGACCCCGCCAAGGTCAAGCTGACCGAGACCTACACCACCGCCTTCGTCAAAGACCTCAAGGTTCTGCCCTGAGCCCTGACAGCCCTGAAACAGCGGCCGGTGCGCTCACTTGCACGCCCGGCCGCATCCATCGAAAGGCGACCATGACATCCCCCGCTGAATCTCCGCCGCTGGCACACGCCCAGGCACCGCTGTCCCATACCACGCCCGCCGTGGAGGTGCTTTCCGCCGAAAAAACCTACCCCAACGGCACGCAGGCCCTGCTGCCGGTGGACCTGACCATTGAGGAGGGCGAATTCGTCACCCTGCTCGGCCCCTCGGGCTGCGGCAAGAGCACGCTGCTGAAAATGGTGGCGGGGCTGCTGGAGCCCACCGACGGCCGCCTGCACCTGTGGCGCAAGCCCGTGGCGCAGCTGGACGAAAACGGCAAGAAGATGGCGTTTGTTTTCCAGTCGCCCACGCTCATGCCCTGGGCCAGTGTGCAGACCAACGTGCGCCTGCCGCTGGACCTGGCGGGCGTGCCGCGTGCCGAGGCCGATGCGCGTGTGACCGAAGCGCTGGCGCTGGTGGGCTTGTCCAAGTTTGCCAAGGCCCTGCCCCGCGCGCTGTCGGGCGGCATGCAGATGCGCGTATCGATTGCGCGCGGCCTGGTCACCCAGCCCGACCTGCTGCTGATGGACGAGCCCTTTGGCGCGCTGGACGAAATCACGCGCCACAAGCTCGACGCCGACCTGCTCGACTTGTGGCGCAAGAAGAAGCTCACCGTGATCTTTGTGACGCACTCGATCCACGAGGCAGTGTTCCTCTCCAGCCGCGTGGTCATGATGGCCGCGCGCCCCGGCCGTGTGGTCGAAGAGTTCCGCATCGACGCCCCCTACCCCCGCACGGCCGACTTCATGGTGTCGCCCGAATTCAGCCGCTACGCCAAGCTGCTGCAAGACAGCCTGCTGCGCGCCAGCGTGGACACCGAGGAGACCGTGGTATGAGCACCCCTTTCCCTTCCGCACCCATCGCGTCGCCCGTGGTCACCGCGCACCCCGCAGCCGCCTCGCGCTCGGCGCCTGCACCAGTCGCTGCCATACCTGGCACCAAGACCACGCCCAAACGCCCGCCGCTCATGGCCCAGCCCCGCGTGCAGCGCGTGGTCTACCCCGTGCTGGTCGGCCTGGTGCTGATCGCGCTGTGGCAGGGCCTGGTCACGGCCATGGAGCTGCCGCCCTACCTGGTGCCCTCGCCCATCCTAATGATGAAGACGCTGTTCACCGACTGGGCGGCCCTCGGCGGCTCGTTGTGGGTCACCGTCAAGATCACGGTGCTGGCCTTTGTGGTGGCCACGGTGGCGGGGGTGCTGATCTCGTTCCTGTTCGTTCAGAGCAAGCGCATCGAGACGGCGCTATTCCCCTACGCCGTGCTGCTGCAGGTCACGCCCATCGTGGCCGTAGCGCCGCTCATCATCATCTGGGTGAAGGACCCGACGGCATCGATGGTGATCTGCGCCGCTCTGGTGGCCCTGTTCCCCATCATCAGCAACACCACGCTGGGCCTGCGCAGTGTGGAGCCGGATCTGCAAAGCTACTTCCAGCTCAACCGCGCCACGCGGCTGCAGACCCTGCTGCGCCTGCGCATCCCCAGCGCCCTGCCCTACTTCTTTGGCGGGCTGCGCATCTCCAGCGGCCTCGCGCTCATCGGCGCCGTGGTGGCGGAGTTTGTGGCGGGCACCGGGGGCCAGGGTGCAGGGCTGGCGTACCAGATCCTGCAGGCCGGCTTTCAGCTCAACATCCCGCGCATGTTTGCTGCGCTGCTGCTGATCTCGCTCACCGGCGTCGCGCTGTTTGTGTTGATGGCATGGCTCACCCGTGTCGCCCTGGGCGGCTGGCACGCCAGCGAAACGTCGCACGACTAGACCTTTCACCCCCATCGCCAACACACCGCGCGCAGCCACTGGCGCGCGGCACGGGCTTCCTTTTGCCTAAAACGGCCACCAGCTGCCAAGGAGATACCGACATGACCACCACCGCCCAACAACTGCCCGACCTGCTGCCCGACCTGGACTGGATTGCCGACCCGCTGCGCGTGGGCCGCCTCTCACAGGACTTTGCCTGGTTCAGCCCCGTGCTCAAGCGAGACCTGGCAGGCAAGCGCGGCGACATCGCCGTGCGCCCGCGCACCGAAGCAGAAATCCGCCAGGTGGTAGCGGCCTGCGCCAGTGCTGGCATTCCCCTCACCGTACGCGGCAGCGGCACCGGCAACTACGGCCAAAGCACACCGCTGCATGGCGGCGTGATCCTGGACCTGTCGGGCTACAACGCCTTTGGCTGGGTGCGTGGCGGCGTAGGCCGCGCGCAGTCGGGCATCCGGCTGGCGGAATTTGATGCGCAGGCCAAGCCCCACGGGCAAGAACTGCGCTGGCTTCCCAGCACCTACCGCAGCGCCACGCTGGGCGGGCTGTTTGGCGGCGGCTTTGGCGGTGCGGGCTCCATCAACCACGGCCCGCTGGCCGCGCCCGGCAATGTACTGGCCGTGCGTGCGATGACGGTAGAGCCCGAGCCCCAAGTCATCGAACTGCGTGGCCCCGAGGCCATGCTGCTGCACCACACCTACGGCACCAACGGCATCGTGCTGGAGCTGGAAGTGGCCCTGACCCCCGCTGTGGAGTGGACCGAGTGCATCGCCACCTTCGAGCAGTTTGACGCCGCGCTGGAGTTTGCTGACCGCTTTGGCAGCGCCCCCGGGCTGGAGAAAAAAGAGGTGTGTTTTGTGGCTGCCCCCATCCCGCAGTACTTCACCAGCCTGGCAGAGCACCTGCCCGCCGACCAGCACGCCGTGCTGCTGCTGGTGGCACCGCACTCCGAAGCCGGCATGCGCGACATGGTGGCCCAGCACGGCGGCCAGGTCACCTACCGCAAGACGGCCGATGAAGTGGCCAGCAGCCACAAGACGCTGCTCGAATACACCTGGAACCACACCACCCTGCACGCCCTCAAGGTGGACAAGGGCCTGACCTACATCCAGAGCGGCTTTAACCCCATGCACCGCCTGAAACAGGTGAAGGCGCTGGAGGCCGCGCTGAAGGGCGAGGTAATGATGCACCTGGAGTTCTTGCGCACCAAGGAAGGCGCCTTCAACTGCAGCGGCCTGCAGATCATCCGCTACACCACTGAGGAGCGCCTGAACCAGATCATGCAGATCTACCGCGACCACGGCGTGCAGATCAACAACCCGCACGTGTACATCGTGGAAGACGGCAAGCAGAACCACCTGGACCCGGCCGTGGTGGGCATGAAGCGCCGCTTTGACCCCCAGGGCCTGCTCAACCCGGGCAAGCTGCGCAGCTGGTACACGGCCGAACCCACAGCCCCCGTGCAGACACCCGTACGCCAAACAGCGTAGAGAAAACGGGTGGCGTGCACCCACCCGCAGGCCTCTACCGCTTGCCTGCAGGGCATAATCAGCTACTCATTTCGTAGCAGACCATCACCCCATGCCCTGGCACGCCCGCCTTCAGCTCGACTACACGGCAGAACACAACGCCCGCACCGTCGCCCGCTATGAGCACAACGGGCCGCTGCGCATCCTGCAAAGCCTGTACCCCGAGGGCGACGCCATCTGCCACAACGTGCTGGTGCACCCGCCAGGCGGCCTGGTGGGCGGCGACACGCTGGACATCACCACCACCGTGGGCCCCGGCGCCCACGGCCTGGTCACCACGCCCGGCGCCACGCGCTTTTACCGCTCCACCGGCCCGCTGGCGCTACAGCGCAGCCACCTCACCCTGGCCGAAGGCGCGCGCCTGGAATGGCTGCCACTCGAAGCCCTGTGCTACAGCGCCTGCCACGCCGAAAACCACCTCACGCTGAACCTGGCTCCCGGCTCCGAATGCATCGCCTGGGACGTGACCGCGCTGGGCCTGCCCCACGCGGGCCAGCCGTTCGAGCAAGGCCGCTTCACCCAGCACCTGGAAGTGCCCGGCCTGTGGCTGGAGCGCGGCGTGATCGACGCCGCCGATGACCGGCTGCTGAGCAGCCCTTTGGGGTTAGCGGGCCACCGCTGCATGGCCAGCATGTTCTTTGCCGCAGGCACGCCCCTCGACCGCACGCGCCGCGACGCGGCCCTGGACGCGGCCCGGGCAATGATGGATCAGCACCCCCAGGTCCAAGCCACCGCAGGCGCCACCAGCCCCAACGACCGCATGGTGGTGGTGCGCGTGCTGGCACCGCAGGTGGAGCCGGCGATGAAGCTGCTCAAGGCGGTGCGGGTGGTTTGGCGTCGGGCGATGTGGTCTCTGGATGGGGAAGCACCCCGGATCTGGGCGATGTGAGGCAGCGAACGCGGGGGGCCGCCAGACCGCAAGCGTGCGAATGGGCGTCCGCTTCAGGCTGGTTGCGGACGGTCAGGTCGCACTCATTGAGTGACTGCTGTTATCCCAAGCAGACGATGACGAATATCGCCATGCGTCCTTCTCCACCGCGAAATCTGACACTGTCAGTGTGGTTGCGAGTGGACAACTGAATCGAGAAGGTGCACGTTGCGTGTCTTTCCGCTGAATGGGAGATCACCATGCAATCCCTTCCAGGCGTTGTTCATCGTGAGCCATGGAACAAAGGCAAGACCGTTGGTCAGAAAGTGCCATTCAAGCCCAAAGCATCTGGGCACTGCGTGTGTGTCTGCAGATAGAAAATCGGGTGCGCGAGCTCGCACTTATTAATTTGGGAATCGACAGCAAGCTGCGCGGATGTGACCTACTAGCGCACAAGGTTCGAGATGTCTGTCATCGTGACCGACCCTCTGACCACGCTGGGAGTAATTACCAGCACTGGTGAGGGCGGTTTTGAACTGTTAGTTCCCCCTCAGGTAGTAACCGCCCAGTTTGGGCGGCTGTTGCAAGTCGCCACCAATGATTGTTGCGCCTGCTCCTCGATTCACTAGGCGTTTGCGCGCGCCGCCCAGGGACACGGCAATGCGGGCAAAGTCATCCTCCAGTTCGGAGTACTCTTCTTGGAGCCATGTCGGAAACGGTAAGGCAGCTTGAACTCGAACCTTTCGGCCGCGAATGGTAAGAGGCTCTCTCGCCAGATCTTTGACCATGGGCAGTGTTGCACCACCGCCGGTGAGCGCGATTGTCAGATAGCGACCTGGGTTTGCAAGGACCCAATCAACAACGCTTTCATCGACAGTCTCCAGGATGTTTTCCATTGCATCTTTGAGAGATTTTCCAAACAACTTCACGGCTTCGAGGCCAAGGAATTCGTCCAGTTCGATCTCTACGTCGAGGTTGTTCGACATCGCAATGAAAACGAAACCTTCGTTGAAAATAGTTTCCTTGTAGTCGCGTATGTTGAGTTCCAACTTCCCTCTGGCCAGCACAGCGTCATGGTCACTGGAGGTGATACCAGCTTTCTTAAGGATGAACTCGATGAGGACACGGTCAAGATAGTTGCCTGCTTCGGTGATGCCGCGTGCGCTCGAGGAAATCTCCATGGCAGTGTTTTCAGATCTTTGCGGGTCAACAACCACCCTGTAGAGACTGAAGTCGCTTGTGCCTGCACCTACGTCGACCACCATCACAAGCATGTCAACGCGATTGCGCCAACTCATGAGGGCGCCCGCGACTCCAAGAGGTTCCGTGATGTCTTCACCCATGAAGGGGAATTCGAATTTCGCAGCCTTGACTTCTTTGACTGCCTCGACGAACGCGCCCACGGGTATGCCATTCATCATCGAGTCAGAGAAGGTATCGGCAAGAATCTGAGCCTCGCCGAGAGTTTTGCGCAACGTGTGGGAGACATCGCGGGACTTTTCACCTGGGAAGCAGGGCATGGCAAAGCGCCTTCGGATATTTCTTGCGTAACCGAGAGATTCTAGTGAGCGATTGGTTGCCCAGGTCAGGAACATGAGGTAGGCAATGATCATCTCGCCGTAGGTCACTTTGACCCCTTCGGGCGCGAACGTGGGCGTGCTTACCCGTTCGTTGTACCCGTCCTCCGAAAGCCGACGCTTAATGTTGTCCAACCGCTGGCGGGAGCCGTCATTACCCTCGATCTGAGACCGATCAACCGCGCTCTTGCCGAACCAGATGAGCCCCTCATTGTCGATGTACACCGAGGAGATCAGCATAACTGGGCTGAGTTGCTCCTGGTCTCCTGGTTTACCGAGTTCAAGAACGACGATGTGCTCTGGCTCATCGTCGTGGACCAGCGTTGCCTTAGACATGGCTGTTCCAAAGTCCAGGCACAGGCGCATGTTCTCGACCTGCGGAAGCGAGAGCACAGATGAATTGATCTTCACCCGTGCTGGCAAAGGAGGCGAAACTGGCTGTTCGACAGGGACTGCAACAGGTGGCGCAACTGGGGGAATGCTTGGAGGCTCGACACTATTGACTGGCGGAACCACCGAGGCAGGGGGGGCTGGTGTCGGCACCGAAGCATCAACGGGCGTTGGCTGAATCGCCGGCGCTGTACTGCTCAATCTCGCAAGTGCGATTGTCAGTGCAGTGTATTCGGATGCAGTCAGGACGCCTGGCAAACTCATGGTGCCGTTCGCGTCCTTGACGATGCGTCCAAGCAAGTTGGCGATCAAAAATTTGGCTTCAATATCTTCCACGTTAGCTCCCTCATTCTTCAGGTTTGACCCAAGGCTTAACAAGCGTTTTCACTTTGCCCCCGAACTCTTTGCGTATGCCATCTCGTTCGACGCGCACTGAGCGAACGCCTGGCTGATGGCCACCGATCATTTCATGCTCAAGCGGGTTGTATTCCATGCGCTCGCCCTTGAGATCGGTTTTGCTCAACTTGCGCATCCTTGCGAGTCGGCGAGTTGTCTGCGCGATTTCAGCGTATCCAGCGGCCGCATTTCTCATCGTTGAGGCGAGGACAGGATCGGAGATCTCAAGCAGGGGAACGACAGCGCGGCTGAGCTTTTCCATCGGCTCTTTGATGCTCTCCATCTCAATCAGAAGAGATCCGATTTGCTGGTCTTCGTTGTTGCCGAAGGTGTGCTCGGTGGTCCGTTGACTGCGCTCGACAACCCCCGCGGCGACCCACCAGGCGCGAACGTCAGGATCGGCGTCTTGAGCCCCAGAGAAATGCCTTCCGATTGCTAAGGCCGCCTGGGCTCGGGAGCCAAATGCCAGGACGATCACCTCCATGATTCGACTGTCTGTGCGGTTTTGGCGGGCCAGCACCAAGGCAGCTTCAAGCAAATCGCTTCGAAGTTCTCGGATTGCAGATGAGCGGGATAGAAACTCGTGCCATCCGATTCGAACAGCCTGTTGAGCGCGTTCAACGATGGCGTAGGAGTTGGCATCGAAAGCGCACGAGAACCGGCGCTGGATCATGCGTCCAAGAATGGTCAGGCCTGAGTCGATGACATCAGTCACCACGGCCGCCTCTGCCGACTCTGCGTCGCCGCGTAAGTAAGCTGCCAAGCAATCGCCAAGGGCGGTGCCTGGTTCGTGGCCTAACGTGCCCTGCCACCTGATAAGCACCTCTGACACGGCAGAAAAGATGCGCCTGACTCTTTTCATCCGTGAATCGTAGGTTGGAAATTCGTAGAGCATCGGACTGTTAACTTCGAGCAGTCTGAGGAATCGGGAGAGGCTTGCTGAGGTCTCCAGTGCAGATGCCAAAAGTACTTTGCGGGCCTCCTCGGCTGTATCGATGGTCAATGCCTCTTCGATGCAGTAGTCTTCTTGCCATTCAGATTTTGAGAGGGCAACAGCCGCAGCTGCATAGGCTTTGTCGTCGCCCTTTGAAAGCTCCTCGATCGATCCCGGACGAACGGAGAACAGTTCCGGAATCAAATCGGTCACATAGGATTCCCGCGTGCCAGCAACTGCAGCGATCCGTGCCAAGGCGGCAGCAGCGAGCAACTCCAGAGAACGATCCAATCGAGCAAAGTTAAGTATTCGTTCCGAAACAGCATTCAGGCCATCTCCCCTGATCAATGCTTGGACCTTTTGTACAGCCATCTGCTTGCTCAGAAAGGCCTGAAGCGAGGCGAGATCTGGTTGTGCCAACGCTTCTTGCAGCGCCATTTGGTCTGTCATGGGTTCGATCGGAGCGTTCATCGATTCATCCTGATTCTGTTTGACTACGGTAGAAAAATCATTTTTGGTGCGGGGTGCATCCTGTGTGATGAACTGCCAACCAATCGTTGAGTCATAACAGGTGCTCCTGCCTTCACTAGAGCCTCATGATTTCCCCAGATTGCCTGTTAGATGCAAGCGCGTGCACGATCTTGGATGTTCAAGAGGTGTGAACTCCGTTATTGAAAGATCTCGAGAAAGATCATTTCAGGGCATTCCTGAGGCGGTGATTTTGTGATTTGGTGATTTGGTAGCAGATGATTATTGCAGGCTAACTTCGCATTTCATGGCAACTTGTTCGCGCAACGATGGGCCGATGCAGTTCAAAAACACTTGCCGCAGCAGCTGAGCTGTGTAGATCGGAATACGGTGGCTGCGATCATCGCAGCCGCCCCTGCCACACCACCCGGCATGCGGGTCCGCGCCGGGCGGTTCGAGCGCTTGAGGTCTGGACAGCCTGGGCACGACCAACTGCAGTCGTCAAAATGTGATGGCCGGCCGACTACGATCATGAACATGAAACGACTACTGACGACCCCTGATCGCGAGGCTTACCTCGACGTCCTCATGGTTATCGTCGTGCTTGAGCTATATGAGAGCACTCATCTAGGCATCTATGGAACCACCTCGAACGCGGCCGATTCATAGATAACATTTCTATCCGAGACATGGTCTCAACCAGCCAGGAAAAGATGATGCGAAATCTTGAAGTAGCTCTCGCCGATTGCCAGGTTTTTGGCGAGTGCAGCCGGTCGAATCGCGCTCTTCTGGAGACTACGTCGGCGGAGCTTCTGAGCTTCCGAGATCTGAAGCTGATGAATGCGCTATTGGCCGACGATGGTGAGGTCGTTTTCCCCAACCGCGTTGAGATCAAAGTGCCGGACTACGTCAACGACAAGATGGATGAGTTCGCGAAGCTAAGCACGGCCTACCGTGAGATGAAGCACGAGCGATTCCATATGGCCCAAGGTTCGCCCGATGTCTATCGAGTTGATCGCTAGCTGCCACATTGAGAAGCCCGGCCGCTGCGAGGCTTACACAGCCTGCGCCTTGAACTCCGCGCTGTGAGCTCGCCGCCGGTAGTCTGGCATCGATTGATCCATAGTGCGCACGCACCCATCAAGTCGTTGGTAGATACGAGCATCCTAGTAACAGGTCAGTGGATCAAAATGACTTGTCTGGACGCTTACGCAGGGCTGTGTAAATTGCCGGCATTGCCCGACGCCGAGCGACTGCTTGATGTCTGCAAGGGTGAACTGGGCTCGCGCGGGCGATCGCCAGCAACCGCTGCAATGCAGCCCTCACCGCCCCGCCACGGCCCGCCCCCAACCCGGACTCACACTGCAGGCAGAACCTTCACCAACCCATCCGCCTTAAACATCCCCCGAATCCCCCGCACCGCCTGCCGAATCCGCGCCTCGTTCTCGATCAGTGCAAAGCGCACGTACTCATCCCCCTGGTCGCCAAACCCAATGCCCGGCGACACGCACACCTTGGCCTTGTCCAGCAGCTGCCGCGCGAACTCCAGCGAACCCAGCGCGCGGTAGGGCTCGGGGATGCGAGCCCAGATGTACATGCTGGCCTTGGGGCAGTCCACCGCCCAGCCCGCTTCGGTGAGGCCCTTGTAGAGCACGTCGCGGCGGCGCTGGTACTGGGCGGCGATGTCTTTCACGCACTGCTGGTCGCTCTCCAGTGCGGCAATCGCCGCCACTTGCAGCGGCGTGAAGGTGCCGTAGTCGTGGTAGCTCTTGATGCGGGCCAGCGCGGCCACCAGGTCGGGGTTGCCCACCATGAAGCCCACGCGCCAGCCGGCCATGTTGTAGCTTTTGCTGAGTGTGAAGAACTCCACCGCCACGTCCTTGGCGCCGGGCACTTCCATGATGCTAGGGGCGCGGTAGCCGTCGTACACGATGTCGGCGTAGGCCAGGTCGTGCACCACCAGGATGTCGTGCTTCTTGGCCAGGGCGATCACGCGCTCGAAGAAGCTCAGTTCCACGCACTGCGCGGTGGGGTTACTGGGGAAGCCGAAGATCATCATCTTGGGCTTGGGGTAGCTGCCGCGAATGGCCTTTTCCAGCTCGGCAAAAAAGTCCACATCGGGCGCCACGGGCACGCTTCGGATGTCGGCACCGGCAATCACCGCACCGTAGATGTGGATGGGGTAGCTCGGGTCGGGCACCAGCACGGTGTCGCCCCGGTCCAGCGTGGCCAGCATCAGATGGGCCAGGCCCTCCTTGGAGCCGATGGTGACGATGGCCTCGGTGTCGGGGTTGATGTCCACCGCGTAGCGGTCTTTGTACCAGTGGCTGATGGCGCGGCGCAGGCGCGGGATGCCTTTGCTGGCGCTGTAGCCATGGGTGTCCGGCCGCTGGGCCACTTCGGTGAGTTTGGCGACGATGTGCGGTGGTGTGGCCCCGTCGGGGTTGCCCATGCTCATGTCGATGATGTCTTCGCCCCGGCGGCGGGCGGCCAACTTAAGTTCGGCCGTGATGTTGAAGACGTAGGGAGGGAGGCGATCGATGCGCGCAAAACGGCGCTTGCCCTGCGATGCAGACATGCGGTGTGACTTTCACGTAAGCGCCCGGAACCGTCCGAGCGACGTGGCCAGCAGAAAGGCCAGCCCGCAGCCAATGTAGCGCAAGCTGCAGGCAGCGCTCCAGCCCTTTGTGCGCGGTGTGGCGGCAATGCCGCAATCAGAACGAGGGATCGCCGCCCCCTCTACGATCGACGCATGAACACCACCCCACCCACCAACCCCACTGCCCTGCCTGCCGACCACCCTTTTGCCCAGGTGCAAGTGCTGGCCTTCGACATCTTTGGCACCGTGGTGGACTGGCACGGCAGCATTGCGCGCGAGGTGCGTGCGCTCTACCCCCAGGTGGATGCCGATGCGTTCGCGCTGGCCTGGCGCGCGGGCTACCAGCCTGCCATGGCGCGGGTGATGCGCGGCGAACAGGGCTGGACGCTGATCGATGCCTTGCACCGGCAGATCCTGGACGAGATCCTGCCGCGCTTTGGGCTGGCACACCTGGGCGATGCCGAGCGCCACCACCTCAACCGCGCGTGGCACAGGCTCCATGCCTGGCCCGACAGCGTGCAGGGGCTGACGCGGCTCAAGCAGCGCTACACCATCACCACGCTATCGAACGGCAACATCGGCCTGCTGACCAACATGGCCAAGCGCGCCGGGTTGCCCTGGGACTGTGTGCTGAGCGCCGAGGTGTTCAAGGCCTACAAGCCGCATCCCGACACCTACCAGGGCGTGGCGCGGGTGTTTGACTTGCCACCACAGCAGGTGGCGCTGGTGGCGGCGCACCACGACGACCTGGCCGCTGCGCGGGGCTGTGGCCTGCGCACGGCGTACATCGAACGGCCACACGAGTTTGGCGTGGCACAGCCCAAGGATGTGTCGCCGCAGCCGGGCAATGACTTGCACGCCAAGGACCTGACCGATCTGGCCAGCCTGCTGGGATGCTGAACGGCCAGCGGTGCGGTGTGCGCGCGCGTCAGTGCGCCACCAGCAGCTGCACAAACATCTGTACCTTGGCGCGGCACTCGGCGCTGATGGATGTGAACTCCAGCCCGGCCACCCATTCGTCGCCCTCTTGCTTGAGGGTGACGACGCGGGCATACACATCGGCCACGCGGTAGTCCACCAGCGGCAGCTCGAACTCCAGCTTGATCTCGCTATGGGGTTCCAGTGGCTCGATCAGCTCGACCAGCAGGCCGTGGTAGCCAATGTCGCGGATGGCCCCGTGCACGATGTGGGGCACCACGATCTTGTCCTGCATGCGCTGGCACAGGCAGGGCAGGCGCGCGTCCACACGGTGGCTGCGACGGAACTCCTGGCGGGGTACCTTGAGCTTGTGCGACGGGATGGCGATCAGCTCACGCAGGCTGACGGGCTGCGTGCGCCCCTTGACAAACACCTGCATGGGCGCAGACGCCGACACCAGCCCCCAGCAGCGCTGGTAGGTGGAATCGCTGATGAGCACCTGGCCGCGCAGGCTCAGCGCCTCGATGCGGGAGGCCAGGTTCACCGCCTCGCCAATCACCGTGTATTCGGAATACACATCCGACCCAAAGCGCCCGGCCATCACGGTGCCTGTGTTCACGCCGATGCCCAGAAACACCTCAGGCAGGCGCTCGGTCAGGTGGGCAAGGTTCAGCTCGCGCATGGCGATCTGCATCTCTACCGCACACAGCAGCGCGCGGTCCACATCGTCCTCGCGGGCCACCGGCGCGCCAAACAGCACCATGATCGAGTCGCCCATGAACTTATCGATGGTGCCCTGGTACTTGAACACCACCTCCGACAGACGTGCCAGGCAGCGGTTGAGCGCCGCAATAACTACGGACGCAGGCTGCGAGCCCGACAGCGCCGTGAATCCGCGCAGGTCGGCCAGCAGGATGGTCACCTCGCGCGGCGCCACCTCCAGGCCGTTGGCGGCAGCACCTTCAGGGTTCTCCATGCCGTGCAGGATGTCTGCCATCTCGGCCTGGGCCGCCTCGCCCAGCGGCTTGCCGGTTTCGCGTTCGATCAGCGCCTGCAGGCGGCGCACGGCGTCGTGGTGGAATTCTTTGTGCATGGAGGTCTGGGGCGTGGAGCGGCCGGGCTTTTGTGGGTGGGGGTAAGAACCTGTTCAAGAGGCAATGCCTGCCCTTCGCCACCCAGAATAGGCGCCGCCCCACGGCTGGTCAACCGGTGAAAACACCCCGGGCAAAGCAGCAACAGTGAGCGCCATGGCAACTCCTCACCATCAAAAAACCGATGTGCGGAGGACGCGAGCAGCGTTCCAGCACTGTCAGAGGGTGATTTGGAGTGTTTTTGACTTCAAGCGCTAGAACCACATGCGCTGATAGCTATTACTTGTGTAGCAATCGGCGGATTTCCCACCTTTAACCAGCGCTCACCCGGTCCACACACACAAACTCGCCCACGGCACCGTCATAGTCCCACCGGGCCGCCACCCTTGCCTGACCGTCCAGTGCGGCGCCCGATGCCTCGGTGCTAAGCACCACCAGGCTGTTGGGGCTGCCATGCCGCAGGCGGTGCGACACCGCCGTGCCTGCACTGCTGGCCCACAGCCCGGGCAAGGGCTGCAGCAGGCGCGGCTGGTGCACGTGGCCGGACAGCAGCATTTGCGCGCCGGCAATACGCCAGCGCTCAACGGCTTCGTCTGCGCGGTGGGGGCGGTGGTCGCGGTCCTCGGCATCGCGGGCCACCAAGGGGTGGTGGCTGGCCACGATCCGCCATGCGCCAGGGGGCGCCCGCGCCAGCAGCAGCGCCACATGCTCGATCTGGGCGGACGACAGGCTGCCGCGCTCGTGCCGCCAGGCGCGTGTGGTGTTCACGCCCACCACGTAGAACGCTCCCATCTGCCGCACGGGCTCCTGGTCTAGGCCAAACTGTTCCGAAAACCGCTCGTACGAACGGCCCCAGCGCATCCACCACGCGAACAAGGGCAGGTCGTGGTTGCCCGCCAGCACCAGACTGCTGCGCGCATGCAGGCCCTGCACAAACCGCGCGGCCTGCTCAAACTGCTCGGCCGTGGCGCGCTGCGTGAGGTCGCCCGACACCACCACCATCGCCACGCCCAAGCGTTGCGCCAGCCGCTGCACTGCGGCGCACACCACCGGGTCGTGCGCACCGAAGTGCAGGTCGGACAGGTGCATCAGAACCGTCATGGCAGGGGGTGGCGCGGGGTGGGTGTGAGCAAGGGTCACTCCATCAAGCAGGCAGCAGGCCGGGTGCGGGGGTGGCGCCCGGCGCGGGCGTGTCGGCAGGGACGAAAGCAGTGGCTTCTTCAGGCGGTGGGGTATGCGATGCACCGTCACGCGCAAGTTGACTCGGCGCCACCAGCCACAGCGGCCGCGCACTGATGAGGAAATGCAAGGGTGGCGCCATCCATTCCCGCTCGCCGTCAAACGCGACCTTGACCTGCGGTGGGCGCCAGCTGGCGGGTGCGACGGACAGCTCGGAACAAGCCATGCTGACCACCGCGTTGTCCTTGTCGAGCTGGCCGGTGGCCGCATTCCACACCGTGCGGGCGATGGCCCAGCGCCCTTGCGGCTTGAGCATGACCACGGCCAGGTGCCCACCATCGGCCACCTTCTGCGCCTGCGGCAGGCCCATGCGGTCCAGCTGCAAGGGGTTGTTGCCCACAAACAGGGTGGTGACCAGGTGCTCTTCCTGCTGCGCCTCGGCGCCCTGGTGCGTCTTCATCACCACGCGCCAGCGGCGGCCCGACGCGGGGCGGAACAGGCTCCACACCGCCGCCGCCACGGCCACCCAGCGCTTGCGGCCAAACCGGCGCGATGCCATTTCGCGGTCGGCCAGCATCTTGGGGTACAGGCCCACGCTGGCGTTGACCACAAACATGCGGCGGTTCACAAACCCCACCTGCACCGGCCGCAGGTCGCCCGCATGCAGGGCGTGCAGCAGGTCCTGCACTGCGGTTTCCGGGTCCAGCGCTAGACCGTGCTCGCGGCTGAAATAGTTGAAGGTGCCCATGGGCACCACCCCCAGCGGTACCCCGGCGCGCAGCGCGGCCGACGCCACGGCGTTGATGGTGCCGTCGCCCCCGGCGGCCACCAACAGCCCGCCGTCATCCTGCGCGGCCTGGGCAGCACGCTCGGCCAGCTGCACGATGTCTGCACGGCGGTCGGGCACATGCCATACCACATCGTGCGTCTGCAAGGCGGGCACGCCCTCCAGCTTGGCGCGCAGCAGGTCCAGGTCGGCACCGGGCCGCCGGGGCACCACCAGATGGATGGGGCCACGGGGCTGGGGGGGAAGGGTGTGTTCCGAAGGTGTCATGCAAAAACTCTGCAACAAACAAGAGCAACCCCACAGCGCGCAAAACAAATCGCAGCGGCCGGGCAGACCCACAGGCCACCCCACCACCGGCAAGCCCGTACGGACTGCAGGGCACTCCATGGTGGCAAACCATCAAGCGCGGCGCAGCCGGTAGCAACGCCATGGGCCTGTCAGCCAACGCCGACAACCGCGCTGTGGGCAGGTTCGCAGGCCCCAATACACCCACCACACGGCGGGATGCTGGGAACTTCACTACAACCCCGGCTTCTGTCACTGAGCCCCTGCACGTTGCGGGTGCCCCAAAAGAGAAAGGACCCGCGATCTCCATGACAACGACCTCCAGCGCCCTGGCAGCCACCGACGTGGGCGCCCTGCTGGCGCAGCACCCCCTGGGCTGGTGGATGGCTGGCGCAGTCGCGTTTGCCCTGCTGGGCAGCGCTGCTTTGACGGGCTTGCGCAGCCTGCGGCAGCATGTGGGCGCGCCGCTGGGCCGCGTGTTTCCGCCCCAGGCCCGCTGGGTATTGGTGGCGGCCATGGCGGCCTCGGCCTGCACGCTGGTGCTGGCGGGTGCTACCCTGGCAGAGCTGGCCGAAAGCGGGAGCGCCCAAGGGTACTGGGGCGCACTGGACGACGCACTGGCCGCCAGCCTGCAAGCGCAGGCATCGGCCGCCGTACTGCAGTGGTTTGCCACCCTCACCCACCTGGGCGACACCTGGGTGCTGACCACCGTGGCGCTGGGTGTGGCTACCGCGCTATGGCTGCGCCGGCACCGCCTGCTGGCCACCGGCTGGCTGGTGGCCATGGCGGGCAACGGCACGCTGACCAAGGTGCTGAAGAATATGTTCGAGCGCGTGCGGCCCGAGCACACGCACGGTATTGCAGAGGCCAGTGGCTACAGCTTTCCCAGCGGGCACAGCAGCGCATCGATGGTGGCCTACGCCATGCTCGCCTACCTGGCCACGCGGCTGCTACCCCGTGCATGGCACCTGCCTGCGGTGATGCTGGCCGGTGCGCTGATCTTCACCACCGGCTGGAGCCGCGTGGTGCTGCACGTGCACTACGCCAGCGATGTGCTGGCGGGCTGGCTACTGGGTGGCACCTGGATGGTGTGCACGGTGCTGATCATGGAGAGCGTGTCGCGCTGGCGCAGTCCGCCCCTTGCCACCGCTGCAGCGCAACGCCTCTGAGCCTTCAGATCGCCACGAGGTTGCGAATGCCCTTGGCTTCCATCTCCGATCCCGGCCCGCGGGCGATGACTTCGCCGCGCTCCATCACCAGGTACTCATCGGCCAGTTCCTGCGCAAAGTCGTAGTACTGCTCGCACAGCAGGATGGCCATCTCGCCTTTTTCGGCCAGCATGCGGATCACGCGGCCGATGTCCTTGATGATGCTGGGCTGGATGCCTTCGGTGGGCTCATCCAGGATCAGCAAACGCGGGCCGGGGGCCAGCGCACGCGCAATGGCCAGCTGCTGCTGTTGTCCGCCCGACAGGTCACCGCCCCGGCGCTTGAGCATTTGCTTGAGCACGGGGAACAGTTCGTACAGGTGCGGCGGCACGGGCGTGGAGCCGCTTTTGTAGGCCAGGCCCATGCGCAGGTTTTCTTCCACGGTGAGGCGGCCGAAGATTTCGCGGCCTTGGGGCACAAAGCCGATGCCGGCGCGCGCCCGGTCGTAGGGCGTGGCCTTGTCGATGGGCTTGCCATCGAACTGGATGGAGCCACTCTTGATGGGCACCAGGCCCATGAGGCTTTTGAGCAACGTGGTCTTGCCCACGCCATTGCGGCCAAGCAGCACGGTGACTTTGCCCGGGGTGGCGGTGAGGCTCACGTCACGCAGGATGTGGGAGCCGCCGTAGTACTGGTTGATGTTCTGGACGGTGAGCATGGTGACTTGAAGTGTTTTGGGCCGCTAGCGCTAGTTCAATATTCGCTGGCAGCTATATTTTTGATAGTGATTTACCTCACCGGCCGAGGTACACCTCGATCACGCGCTCGTCGGCCTGCACCTGGTCGAGCGTGCCTTCGGCCAGCACCGAGCCATCGCACAGCACCGTCACTTTTTCAGAAATGGTGCGGATGAAGCCCATGTCGTGCTCCACCACCATGAGCGAGTGCTTGCCCTTGAGCGTGAGGAACAGCTCGGCCGTGCGCGCTGTTTCTTCGTCCGTCATGCCCGCCACCGGTTCGTCCAGCAGCAGCAGCTTGGGGTCCTGCATCAGCAGCATGCCAATCTCCAGCCACTGCTTTTGCCCGTGGCTCAGGTTGCCCGACTGGCGTGTGACGCTGTCGGCCAGGTGAATGGTGTGCAGGATCTCGGCCAGTCGGTCCGACTGCGCGGAGTCGAGCCGGAAGAACATGCTGGACTTGACGCCCTTGTGGGTCTTGAGCGCCAGCTCCAGGTTCTCGAACACGCTGAGCTGCTCGAACACCGTGGGCTTCTGGAACTTGCGGCCGATTCCCAGGCTGGCAATCTCGGGCTCGTTGTGGCGCAGCAGGTCAATCGTGGAGCCGAAGAACACCGTACCTTTGTCGGGCCGCGTCTTGCCGGTGATGATGTCCATCATCGTCGTCTTGCCTGCGCCATTGGGGCCGATGATGCAGCGCAGCTCGCCCGGGGCGATGTCCAGGCTCAGGCCGTTGATGGCCTTGAAGCCGTCAAAGCTCACGTGCACGTCTTCCAGGTACAGGATGCGGCCATGGGTCACATCCACCTCGCCCGGCACCGCCACGCGTGAGAAGCCTGCCGCGCGGCCGCCCGACTCAGTCTGGCCCAGTACAGCGGGCGCCAGCGTCTTCTGTAGCCGCCGCGCGCCTTCTTCCATCAGATCGGGCGTCATTGCGCAGCTCCCTTCGTCGTTGTCATTTTTGCTTTGAGCTTCTTGACCAGCCCCACCACACCGTCGGGCAGGAACAGCGTGACCGCAATGAACAGCGCGCCCAGAAAGTACAGCCAGAACTCCGGCGCCGTCACCGTGAGCCAGCTCTTGGCACCGTTGACGATGAACGCGCCCACGATGGGCCCAATCAGTGTGGCGCGCCCGCCCACGGCCGCCCACACGGCGATCTCGATGGAGTTGGCGGCACTCATCTCGCCCGGGTTGATGATGCCGACCTGGGGCACATACAGCGCACCCGCCACGCCGCACATCATGGCGCTGATGGTCCAGATGGTGAGCTTGTAAGGCAGCGGCGAGTAGCCCGAGAACATGACGCGGCTTTCGGCATCGCGCACGGCCTGCAGCACGCGGCCGAACTTGCTGCGCACCAGCCAGCGGGCCAGCAAAAAGAAGCCCAGCAGCGTGATGCCCGTCAGCACAAACAGCGTCATGCGCATGTTCTGCGTGGCAATGGGTGTGCCCAGGATGCGCTTGAAGTCGGTGAACCCGTTGTTGCCGCCAAAGCCCGTTTCGTTGCGGAAGAACAGCAGCATGGCCGCATACGTCATGGCCTGGGTGATGATAGAGAAGTACACGCCCTTGATGCGCGAGCGGAAGGCGAAGTAGCCGAACACAAACGCGATCACGCCCGGCACGGCCACGATGAGGACCAGCGTGGCGATGAAGCTGTCAGACAGCGCCCAGTGCCAGGGCAGTTCCTTCCAGTCCAGGAACACCATGAAGTCGGGCAGGTCGCTCTTGTAGTTGCCGTCCCGGCCGATCTGGCGCATGAGGTACATGCCCATCACGTAGCCGCCCAGCGCAAAGAACAGGCCGTGGCCCAGGCTCAGGATGCCGGTGTAGCCCCAGATCAGGTCCATGGCCAGCGCACAGATGGCGTAGCACATGATCTTGCCAAGCAGCGCTACGGCGTAGTCGCTGAGGTGGAACACGCTGCCTGCGGGCACCCACAGGTTGAGCACGGGGGCGACGGCGCACACCACGATGAGCGCCACGATAAAGGCCGACCAGCCACCGCGCGTGAGCAGCGGCGCCGGTGCGGGCAGTTGGATGTTGGGAGAGGTTGGCGTAGTCATGATCAGTCGTCTCTGGTGCTTCAGTCGGCCGTACGCCCTTTGACCGCGAAGATGCCCTGGGGCCGCTTCTGGATGAAGATGATGATGAACACCAGCACCGCAATCTTGGCCAGCACCGCGCCCGCCCAGCCTTCGAGGAATTTGTTCAGGATACCCAGGCCCAGCGCGGCATACACCGTGCCCGCCAGCTGGCCCACGCCGCCCAGCACCACCACCATGAAGGCATCGACGATGTAGCTCTGCCCCAGGTCCGGCCCCACGTTGCCCACCTGGCTCAGCGCGCAACCCGCCAGGCCCGCAATGCCCGAGCCCAGCGCAAAGGCCATGGTGTCGATGCGCGCGGTGTTCACGCCCATGCACGAGGCAATGGGGCGGTTCTGCGTCACACCACGCACAAACAGGCCCAGGCGCGTGCGGCCGATCAGATAGCCCATGCCCAGCAGCACGGCGATGGCAAAGCCGATGATGACGAGGCGGTTGTAGGGCAGCGTGAGGTTGGAGAGCACCTGCACGCCACCGCTCATCCACGCGGGGTTTTCCACGCCTACGTTCTGCGCGCCAAACAGGCTGCGCACCAGCTGCATCAGCACCAGGCTGATGCCCCAGGTGGCCAGCAGTGTCTCCAGCGGGCGGCCGTACAGAAAGCGCAGCACGCCACGCTCCAGCACAGCGCCCACGAGGGCCGAGGTGAGAAAGGCCAGCGGCACCGCAGCCACCAGGTACCAATCGAACGCGCCTGGAAAGAACTTCTGAAACACGCCCTGCACCACGTAGGTGGCGTAGGCGCCGATCATCATCAGCTCGCCATGGGCCATGTTGATCACGCCCATGAGGCCGTAGGTGATGGCCAGGCCCAAGGCCACCAGCAGCAGGATGGAGCCCAGGCTGATGCCCGAAAACGCAGCGCCCAGGCGCTCGCCCCAGGCCAGTTGGTCGTCCAGCGTGCGCAGCGCGGCCTGCAGGGCAGCCTTGACCTTGGCGTCTTCCTCCACCGCCACGCGCTCGTTCAGCAGCAGGCGCGTGTCGGGCGTGGCGCTGGCCGACAGGGCCTGCGCGGCAGCGATGCGTTGCGATGCGTCGTCACTGCCCAGCAAGGTGGCAGCGCGCGCCAGCTGCAGTTGGGCCTTGATCTTGTCGCTGGTTTCCTGCGCCAGGGCTTTATCGAGCAGCGGCAGGCGACCTCCGTCAGGCTCTTTGGTCAGTGCCTTGGCGGCTGCCATGCGCTGGGCTTCGTCCTTGCCAAAAAGCGCCAGGCCCGCCAGGGCCGTGTCGATCTCGCCGCGCATGCGGTTGTTGTTGATGATGTCTTCGGCATCGGCAGGCAGCGGCACCTCGGCGCCGCTGACGGGGTCGATGCCCTTGTCGTCCCGCACGATCAGGGCCTTGCCACCGGCCACCTTCACCGCATCATCGGCCAGTGCCTGAAGGAAAGCAGCGGTGCGCTCGCTGGGGTCGACCACGGCCTGCTGCACGGCGGCCACGCGGTCGTCGGTGTCGCCAGCGGCCATGGCCAGGGCCTGCTCGGCGGTGAGTGCATGTGCCTGCGCAGTTGCGTAAAGCAAGAGGCAGACAAAGAGGCGAGGTATGAAAGAGAAATTCATGGAGGGGCCAGTCGGTCAATATGCAAAGGCCCATGCAGAGGGCAGGGCCCATGCCAGCGTCCCCGCGCAAGGGCCGCCTAGCCGCGCATGCGGCGCTTCGCTTGCGTGCGCTGGGGGCGTCCCCCTCCCACGCGCAGCGTGAGAGAGGGGGTGAAGGCGCGCTAGCGCCTCAGGGGGGTGTCACTTCTTTTCAGGCTCGTCCTTCTTCTTGTCATTGCCTTCGATGTAGGGCGACCATGGCTTGGCCTTCACGGGGCCGGGGGTCTTCCACACCACGTTGAACTGGCCGTCGGCCTTGATTTCGCCGATGAACACGCTCTTGTGCAGGTGGTGGTTCTTCTCGTCCATCTTGCTCACGATGCCGCTTGGTGCCTTGAAGGTCTGGCCGGCCATGGCGGCGATCACCTTGTCCACATCGGTGCTCTTGGCCTTTTCAACCGCTTGCTTCCACATGTTGATGCCGATGTAGGTGGCTTCCATCGGGTCGTTGGTGAGCGGCTTGTCCTTGTGGCCGGCAATGCCCTTGGCCTTGGCGTAGTCGCTCCACTTCTTGATGAAGGCGGTGTTCTCAGGGCTCTTGATGGACTGGAAGTAGTTCCAGGCGGCCAGGTGGCCCACCAGCGGCTTGGTGTCCACGCCGCGCAGTTCTTCTTCACCCACCGAGAAGGCCACCACAGGCACATCCTTGGCCTTCAGGCCGGCGTTGCCCAGTTCCTTGTAGAAGGGCACGTTGGAGTCGCCATTGATGGTGGAGACCACGGCCGTCTTGCCGCCCTGGCTGAACTTCTTGATGTCAGCCACGATGGTCTGGTAGTCAGAGTGGCCGAAGGGGGTGTACTTTTCATCGATGTCCGAATCCTTCACGCCCTTGCTCTTGAGGTAGGCGCGCAGGATCTTGTTGGTGGTGCGGGGGTACACGTAGTCGGTGCCCAGCAGCACCCAGCGCTTGGCACCGCCGCCGTCCTTGCTCATCAGGTAGTCCACCGCAGGGATGGCCTGCTGGTTGGGCGCGGCGCCGGTGTAGAACACGTTCTTGGACAGTTCCTCGCCTTCATACTGCACGGGATAGAACAGCAGGCCGTTCATTTCCTCGACCACAGGCAGCACCGACTTGCGCGACACCGAGGTCCAGCAGCCGAAGATGACCGAGACCTTGTCCTGGCCCAGCAGCTGCTTGGTCTTTTCGGCAAACAGCGGCCAGTTGGAGGCAGGGTCCACCACCACGGGTTCGAGCTTCTTGCCCAGCACGCCGCCCTTGGCATTGATCTCGTCGATCGCCATGAGCACGGTGTCTTTCAGCACGGTCTCAGAGATGGCCATGGTGCCCGACAGGCTGTGCAGGATGCCGACCTTGATCGTGTCCTGGGCATGGGCTGGCAGCGCAGACAGGCCAGCGAGCGTAGCGGCGGCCGCGAGGGCCTTGAGGGAATAACGACGTTGCATGTGTGCTTCTCCGGTGGTGGTTTCAATCAGGGAATCAATCAAACCGCTTCGCCCGGCGGGCCCCGGTGTGGAGCCGCATTCGATCGGGCGATGGAATGGATTCTGGAGAGCGGGGCCCGTTGGCGAAATACGCCGGGTGGCGTACACGCACCGCTGCGGGGCTGCTCCCCACGGGGCCGTTGCGCGGCATCTCACGGCCCGCGGTAAGTGCAACAGGTCAACCGGAGACGGCGCTGCATTCACTATCAAAAAAATAGCTTTTAGCGCATGTATCACTAGCGCAATCGGCCTATTTCATCCAAAAACCTTGACCAGCGAAGGTTGTGGAGCCTCCGTAGAATCTGCGGGTTTTCCCTAATCTTCGCGCGCCATGCCTCCATGGGCCCGGTTGCCGCCCTTCTGCCCCGCTGCACTCCATGAACCTCCCTTTGCTGGCCCTGGCCATTGCCGCTTTTGGCATTGGCACCACCGAATTCGTGATCCTGGGGCTGCTGCCCGAAGTGGCGGGTGACCTGTCCGTCTCCATCCCCGCCGCCGGCATGCTGGTGTCGGCCTACGCCCTGGGCGTGGCCGTGGGTGGGCCGCTGCTGGCAGTGGCCACCGCGCGCTGGCCGCGCAAGACCACGCTGACCTGGCTGATGGTGCTGTTCATCATTGGCAATGTGGGCTGCGCGTTGGCGCCCAGTTATGCGTGGCTGATGGTGGCGCGTGTGGTCACCTCGTTCTGCCACGCGGCGTTTTTTGGCATTGGTGCCGTGGTGGCGGCCAGCGTGGTGGAGCCGCACAAACGCGCCCAGGCCATGGCGCTGATGTTCACCGGGCTCACGCTGGCCAACGTGCTGGGCGTGCCCCTGGGCACGCTGCTGGGCCAGCACCTGGGCTGGCGCTCCACCTTCTGGGCGGTGGTGGTGATTGGGGTGCTGGCCGTGGCCGCCGTGGTGCGCTGGGTGCCGCACCTGCGCCACCAGATCAGCGGCAGCGCGCTGGGCGAGTTCCGCGTGCTGCGCATCCGCCAGGTGTGGCTGGCGCTGGCGGTCAGCGTGCTGGCCTCCACCAGCATGTTCACGCTGTTCACCTACATCACGCCCATCCTGCGCGACGTGACGGGCGTATCGCCCCACAACGTGAGCGGCGTGCTGCTGCTGTGCGGCGTGGGCCTGACCATTGGCAACCTGCTGGGCGGCCGCCTGGCGGACTGGAAGCTGCTGCCCTCGCTGATGGGCATCTTCGCCGTGCTGGCGGGGGTGCTGGCGGCGTTTTCGTTCACCAGCGCGTGGCTGTGGCCCGCCATCGTCACCGTGGTGGTGTGGGGCATGGTGTCGTTCGCAGCGGGCACGCCGCTGCAGGCGCGCGTGGTGTCGCAGGCGGGCGATGCACCCAGCCTGGCGTCCACGCTCAACATCGGTGCCTTCAACCTGGGCAATGCCATCGGGGCCTGGCTGGGCGGCGCGGTGATCACGGCCGGATGGTCGCTGCAGGCCATTCCGCTGGTGGCGGCTGCTGTCACGCTGAGTGCGCTGGCACTCACGGCGTACATCGCCTGGCTGGACCGGCAGCCCGCTGCCCAAGCGCCCGAAGCGCCCGTGCTCGCCGACTGCAAGGCGGTCTGACGGCCCGGCCCTGCAGCGGCCCGCAGCCCCCACCGGCCCCAGACCACAGGCACCGCACCGCCCTGCCCGGCGTACCCGGCAGGGCTTTTTTTCACCTTCGCCCGTATCGGCCTGAGCCCCATCCGCCTGCCGCGCTGCGTCGCATAGCCGACATGGGCGTACAGCGTCCACCCGCGCACGGCGATAGGATGGCAGCCCAACGGCTGGACGCACCCGCAGGTCCTCCGCAACGGCAAGGACAACCCATGGTGAAACGACGCACAGTGCTCCTCGGCGGCGCCGCAACAGCGGGCGCGCTGGTCATCGGCTGGGGCGTAGTGCCCCCGCGCCAGCGGCTGCACACCGCGCAGCCCCTGCCCCCGGCCACGGGCCAGGTGGCACTCAATGGCTGGCTCAAGGTAGCGGCCGACAACACGGTGACGGTGATGATGGCCAAGTCCGAAATGGGCCAGGGCGCGCACACCGGGCTGGCCGCCATCCTGGCCGAGGAGCTGGATGCCGACTGGGCCCAGGTGCGGCTGGAGATGGCGCCCATCGACGACATCTACAACAACCTGGCCACGGTGGTGGACGGCCTGCCGTTCCACCCCGACAACGACGGATCCATCAAGGCCGTGGCAGGCTGGCTGACGGCCAAAACCATGCGCGAAGTGGGCGTGATGATGACGGGCGGCTCCAGCAGCATCAAGGACCTGTGGCGCCCCATGCGCGAGGCCGGTGCGCACGCCCGCGCCATGCTCATCAATGCAGCCGCCGTGCAGTGGAAGGTGCAGGCCGCCGAATGCAAGGCCAACGCCGGCGTGGTGGAACATGCGGCAGGCCGGCGCGCCACGTTTGGCGAGCTGGCCGCACTGGCGGCGCAGCAGCCGCCTCCAGGCAAGGTGCCCCTCAAGGCGTCTGCGGAATTCAAGCTGATCGGCAAGCCGCTCACCCGCATCGAGGCGCCCTCCAAGCTCGATGGCAGTGCGGTGTTTGGCATCGATGCCCACCCGCCCGGCCTGCTGCACGCCAGCGTGGTGATGTGCCCCACGCGGGGCGGCAAGGTGGCCCAGTTCGATGGCGCAGCCGCGCAAAAGATGCCCGGGGTGAAGCAGGTGCTGGCCGTCGCGCCGTACCACGGCGGCACCGGCGGCGTGGCTGTGATTGCCGACACGCCCTGGCACGCCAAGAAGGCCGCAGCAGCAGTCACCGTGCAGTGGGACCACGGCCCCGCCGCCACGCTGTCGAGCGCCGCCGTCATGACGCAGCTGACCCAGGCGCTGGACCAGGCCCAGGGTTTTGGTTACCACAGCGTGGGCGATGTGGACAAAGCCCTGCAAGGCGCAGCGACCACCCTCACGGCCGACTACCGCGCGCCCTACCTGGCCCACGCCACCATGGAGCCCATCAACTGCACCGTGCAGTTCAAGGACGGCGCGGCCAGCGTGTGGACATCCACCCAGGTGCCGGGCCTGGCGCGCATGGCGGCCGCCAAGGCCCTGGGCATCGACGAAGACAAGGTGACCGTGCACCAGCTGCTGCTGGGCGGCGGCTTTGGCCGGCGGCTGGAGGTGGACTACGTGGCCCAGGCCGCCGCCATTGCCAAGACTGCGGGCGGTGCGCCGGTGCAGACGCTGTGGTCCCGCGAGCAGGACATGCAGCACGACTTCTACCGCCCCGCCTGCGTGGCGCGGTTCAAGGCCGGGCTGGACGCACAGGGCCAGCTGGTGGCCTGGCACAACGTGTCGGCCGGCCAGGCCATCGTGCCGCAGGTGCTGTCCCGCACCTTTGGCCTGCCAGGCGCCGGGCCTGACAAGACCGCGTCCGAAGGTGCGTTCGACCAGCCCTACGAGTGGCCCCACGCACGCATCGCCCACGAGATCATCGACCTGCCGCTGCCCGTGGGCTTCTGGCGCTCGGTCGGACATTCGCACCAGGCGTTTTTCAAGGAGAGTTTTGTGGACGAAGCGGCCCACGCCGCCCAAAAGGACCCGGTGGCCTTCCGCACGGCCCTGTTGCAAAAACACCCGCGCCATCTGAAGGTGCTGCAAAAGGCGGCCGAGCTGGCGGGCTGGGGGCAGCCCTTGCCGCCCGATGCGTCGGGCGTGCAACGAGCGCGCGGCGTAGCGCTGCACCAGTCGTTTGGCTCCATCGTCGCGCAGGTGGCCGAGGTGTCGGTGGGTGCCGACAAGGCGATCCGCGTGCACCGCGTGGTATGCGTGATCGACTGCGGCGCGGCCATCAACCCCAACCTCATTGCCCAGCAGATGGAAAGCGCTGTGGTCTACGGCCTCACGGCGGCGCTGTGGGGCGAAGTGACCATCAAAGACGGCCAGGTGCAGCAGAGCAACCTGCACGACTACCCCCTGCTGCGCATGGCCGACTGCCCCCGCGTGGAGACCCACATCATCGCCAGCGCCGAGCCCCCCGAGGGCGTGGGTGAGCCCGGCGTGCCGCCCATCGCCCCCGCCGTGGCCAATGCATTGTTTGCCCTGACCGGCCAGCGCCTGCGCGCGCTGCCGCTCAAGCTCAGCTGACCCGACGCACCGGAGCCCCCATGACCACGACCCTGAATCTCAACGGCCAACCCGTCGCCATCAATGCCGAACCCGACACGCCCCTGCTGTGGGTGCTGCGCGGCGAGCTGCAGATGAACGGCACCAAGTTTGGCTGCGGCATGGCGCTGTGTGGCGCCTGCACGGTGCACCTGAACGGCGAACCGGTGCGCGCATGCATCACGCCCCTGTCGGCCGTGGGCAATGCCCAGGTGACCACCATCGAGGGCCTGCAGGGCCCCGAAGCCACCGCGCTGCGCACGGCGTGGACGGCCGTGGATGCGGCGCAATGCGGCTACTGCCAGAGCGGGCAGCTGATGTCGGCCTGCGCGCTGCTGAAGAAAACCCCGCAGCCGACCGATGCCGACATCGACGCCGCCATGTCGGGCAATGCCTGCCGCTGCGGCACCTACCCGCGCATCCGGGCGGCGATCCACCAGGCGGCGCGGGGGCCTCAGGGCTGAGAGCCCCCCCTCCCAGGTCGAGCGGAACCTGCTCGACCACGCCCCCTTCAGCAGGTGGCATGTCGGCGCAGTACACGGCATTGCGCCCTGTACCCTTGGCTTGGTAGAGGGCCTGGTCGGCCCGGTTGACGAGCTCTTCAAAACCCATGCCCGAGCCCTGGTGCAGCGTGGCCACGCCAATGCTCACGGTGACGGCCACCTCCTGCCCCTGGTCGCCCACACACACCAGCAGGGTCTCGACCTCGCGGCGCAGCGACTCCGCCACCTGCAGCGCGCTGGGGCCATCGGTCTCGGGCAGCACGATGACGAACTCCTCGCCCCCAAACCGCGCAACGATGTCCACACCGCTGCGCTTGCGCGCCGCGCACACCTGGGCCACGGCGCAGATCACACGGTCGCCGGCCAGGTGGCCGTACATGTCGTTGACGGACTTGAACAGGTCGATGTCCGCCACCAGCAAGGACATCGGGTGGCCGAAGCGTTCGGTGCGCTTGGCCTCCTTGGCGCCCAGTTCCATGAGCGTGCGGCGGTTGGACAGGCCCGTGAGCGAGTCATTGGCGGCCAGCCGCTCCAGCGTGGCGTTGAGCTGCTGCAGCAGACGGTTCTGCTCGGTGAGCTGCTGGTTGATCTGGGCGATTTCGGTCTCGCGGCACTTGCGGTCGTAGATGTTGAACGTGACGCCGATCAAGCGCTTGCCAGGGGTCTCGCTGTGGCCGTCCATGATGCGGCCGTAGTTGGCAAACCAGATCCACTCACCGCTCTTGGAGCGCAGCCTGAACTCGCACCGGTACTGGGGCGTGACGCCCGTCAGGTGGTCGGCCACAGCCCGGCGCACGGTGTCGATGTCGTCGGGGTGGAACAGGCCATAGATATCCTGCACGCCCGAGACGATTTCGTCTTCGGTGAACCCCAGCTCTTCAAACGTCTTGGTTGCCTTGCGCGTGACATTGCCGGTGATGAGGTCGTTCTCCCACAGGTCGAGCCCGGCGGCCTCCAGGGCCAGCTCCAGCCGCTCCTTGTTCAGGTCCGCCTCACCCATGGCCATGACCACCTTTTTTCACAGCGTTCCGTTTCTCTCGTGCGTCGGCGCGGACTTAAGGAATCAGGCAGAGGGCATGCCGCCCGCGTAACCGATATTGCGCAGCAGCGCCGCAAAGGAGGCCACCACACCGGGGGTGTTGTAGAGCTGGGGCGCCGTCTGCACCGCAATCACGCTCACCTGGTTGCCGGTGCTGCGGCCCGTTTTTTTATCGAAATACTGGGCCAGGTCGTCGCTGGCGTTGGAGAACCCGCGCCCTGTGCTCTCGGAGTAGTAGCAGATCGAGTCGGGCGCGATGATGTCGGGCGTGGTGCTCGCCGCCGAATACATGATCAGGTTCTCGTTGAGGTTGTAGAGGTAATGCGTCTCGGTGCTCTGGGCCGGGTCTGGCGCATTGTCCAGCCGGATGATGCCCGAGTCCAGCGACGCGCTGGAGGTGGACTGGGTGACCGAGGTCATGAAAAAGTTGGTGACCACGGCGCGCGCCGCACGGCCGGTGAGGTTCTGGATACCCGCCGCCACGGCCTGGGTGCTGAGCGGCGTGACCGCCTGCAAGAGCTGCAGGCCCAGCTGCCGGGCTTGCTCCAGCGTGCCCGGGATGTAGCTGCCCGACAACGCGAACTGGTTGCCCGCGCTGGAGGGCCACATCGCAATGCCCGAGTACCCGCCAAAACCGCCCACCACCCCGCCCGCCAGCGACTCGATGCCCGACGCCGTGGCAGAGCCCAGCACCGCATACTCCGCCGCCTCCAGCGTGGACGCATCGCTGGCCAGCACAGCGGGGCTGGGCGCGGGCCCGTTGGGGGCGGTGAAGGTGGTCTGGGGCAACTCGGGCACCGCGCGGCCCGCGCCGTCGCCATTGACCACCCAGATGCTGCCGCCCGACATGGCCGCGCCGATCAGCGGCACCAGCGAATTGATGGGCCCGATCTCCACCGGGATGAAGGCGCCCGGCTGCATGCCGGTGTACGCCTGCATCACGGCCACGGTGTTGTTGATGGAGTTCTGCACCGCCGTGAGGGTGAGGTTGTCGGCCGCGTCGGGCGAGCCCATGATGGCCAGCACACAGGCGTTGGTGGCGCCGTCGTAGTCCTGCACCTGCACCGTGCCGGTGTAGCCCTGGTCTGCCAGCTGCTGCACGATGGCGCAGGCGTCGTGGTAACTGCCGCCGCCGCCACTGGCCAGCACGGCCGCCCCGGCCGCGATGGCCCGGAAGTCGGTCAGGCCATAGAAATAGACATTGCCCATCGGGCACCCCTCTCTTTTTTTGAATGGGAAGCACGATATCCCAGCCCCGTCGAAAGTCAATGACCGGGATACCACGGGGGGATCGGCGCCACGGCAGGGCCTGCACTCTGGTTTACGGGGGCATCATCGCCTATGCTGTGCACCAGTTGTATTTGCCATTGCCCACCATGAGCCTCCCCGATAAATCCACCGTCTACGGCACCGAAGACCTTTTGATCAGCCTGTGCAACTCCGTCACCCGCGTGCTGGGCGTGGCCACACACAGCCAGATCCACTATTCCGGCATGGTGCAGCGCATCAGCAAGACCTGCCTGAAACCCGACATTGGCTGCTTTGTGCTGTTTGACGGCGGCTTCTCTGGGCTGGTGATCATCAACTTCTCGGGCCAGGCGGCGATGGAGCTGTACGCCAACTACCTGCTGAACATGGGCATGTCCAAGGACGACCTGGTCAGCTCGTACACATCGGACGAGGTCAGCAACGTGATGGGCGAGCTGATGAACCAGGTGGTGGGCGACTTCACCGGCAAGGTGCGGCGCGAGCTGCAGACCCACATTACGCAGAACCAGCCCAAGATGCTGGTGCTGAACAAGCAGGTGCAGCTGTCGGTGGACGCCAACCTCGACAAGCCCGAGGCGCGGCGCGTGACCTTCTACACCAGCAACAACAACATCTTCTACCTCGAACTCGCCATCGACCGCACCGAGTTCATCAAGCTCTACGACTTTGAAGCGCAGGAGGCGCCCGACCCGGACGCACTGATGGCCCAGTCGCAAGAAGCCCCGCCCGTGCCCGCCCCACCGCCCGCCGGCCAGGACGACACGGATGCGCTGCTCAAGTCCCTGGGCATGTAGAAACACTACAAAAAAGATAGCTACCCACGCATGAAACACTAGCGCTTTCAGCCAATTTGGCTCATAAGGAGCGCCCAGAGTGGCTGCGTCGTCCCTCTGGGCGGCTCAGCGCGCCTGTCCTACACCCGCCGTCACGATGCACTGACCGCTCTGCCAGGTCACGGGTCTAAGCTGAAAAGCCCACCTGTTGATCGGAAAGGAGCCCCCATGCCACGTGCCGCCTGGAGCGCCAAACGCGAGCGCCAGTACCAACACATCAAGGACAGCCTGCTGGAGCGCGGAGAGAGCGAAAGCACCGCCGAAGAGATTGCCGCACGCACCGTGAACAAGGAGCGCGCGCAACACGGCGAAGCCCGCACGGCCAACCCCAAGACCCTGAAAGCCACGCCGGCCCCTGTGCGCGGCGGCAAAAACTCGCACCGCGGCCCGCAGGGCCGCACCCGCGAGCAGCTGTACGAAGACGCCAAGCGCGCGAACATCCGGGGCCGATCCCGGATGAACAAGCAGCAGCTGGAGCAGGCCCTGGCGCGATGAACCGGGCGCGGCTCTCGCGCCGCCCCTACTGCCAGCCGTAGCGCCGCACGTACCAGCGCTTCATCACCGTTGTCAGCAGCACATAGCCCGCCAGAATGCCCACCAGCCACGGAAAGTAAGCCAGCGGCAGCGCCTGCAGCTTGAAGTGCCCAGCCAGCGGCCCCATGGGGATGAAGATGCCCACCGCCATGATGAGCACCGTGGCCGTGAGCAGCGGCACCGACGCCACGCTTTGCACAAACGGCAGCTTGGGCGTGCGGATCATGTGCACGATCAGCGTCTGCGTGAGCAGCCCCACCACAAACCAGCCCGACTGGAACAGGGTCTGCGCGCCCTCGTTGTTGGCACCGAACACATGCCACATGACCGCAAAGGTGGTGATGTCGAACACCGAGCTGATGGGCCCGAAGAACACCATGAAGCGGCCGATATCGCCCGGGTTCCACTTCAGCGGGTTGCGGATGAGCTCCTCGTCCACGTTGTCGAACGGAATGGCGATCTGCGACAGGTCGTACAGCAGGTTCTGCACCAGCAGGTGCAGCGGCAGCATGGGCAAGAAGGGCAGGAAGGCGCTGGCCACCAGCACCGAGAACACGTTGCCGAAGTTGGAGCTGGCCGTCATGCGGATGTACTTGAGCATGTTGCTGAAGGTCTTGCGGCCCTCCATCACACCCTCTTCCAGCACCATCAGGCTTTTCTCCAGCAGGATGATGTCGGCCGCCTCCTTGGCGATGTCCACTGCGCTGTCCACGCTGATGCCGATGTCGGCCGCACGCAGCGCGGGCGCGTCGTTGATGCCGTCGCCCATGAAGCCCACCACATGACCGCCCGCGCGCAATGCGCGCACCAGCCGCTCCTTGTGCAGCGGCGAGAGCTTGGCAAACACGTTGTGGGTATCGGCCGCGCGCGCCAGGGCGGCGTCATCCATGGCGTCCACGTCCTTGCCCAGCAGCACAGCCTGCACGGCCAGGCCCACCTCGCGGCAGACCTTGAGCGTCACCAGTTCGTTGTCTCCGGTCAGCACCTTCACGGCCACGCCGTGCGCGTCCAGCGCCTTGAGCGCGGGGGCGGTGGATTCCTTCGGTGGATCCAGAAACGCCACGTAGCCGATCAGCGTGAGGCCCGACTCATCGGCCACGCTGTACACGGTCTGGTGGGGCGGCGTCTCCTTCATGGCCACGGCCACCACGCGCAGGCCCTCGTTGTTCAGGCCGCGCGTCACCTCCAGCACCCGTGCGCGCAGGGTGGCGTCCAGCGGCAGGTCTTGCACGCCGGTGTCTTCCACCACACGCACCTGGGTGCACACGTCCAGCATCTCTTCCACCGCGCCCTTGCAGATCAGCTCGTGGTGGTCGTTGCGCTCGCTGACGATGACCGACATGCGCCGGCGCACAAAGTCGAACGGCACCTCATCAACCTTGCGGTAGTCCTGCGCCAGGCGCAGGTCGGTCTGCAGCTCCACATGCTCCAGCACGGCATGGTCCAGCAGGTTCTTCAGGCCGCTCTGGTAGTGGCTGTTGAGGTAGGCAAAGGCCAACACCTCGTCGCTGTTGTGGCCGAACACGTCGGTGTGCCGCTCCAGAAAGATCTTGTCCTGCGTAAGCGTGCCGGTCTTGTCGGTGCACAGCACGTCCATCGCGCCAAAGTTCTGGATCGCGTCCAGCCGCTTGACCACCACCTTCTTGCGCGACAACAGCACGGCGCCCTTGGCCAGCGTGCTGGTCACGATCATGGGCAGCATCTCGGGCGTGAGGCCCACGGCCACCGACAGCGCGAACAAAAAGGCCTCCAGCCAGTCGCCCTTGGTAAAGCCGTTGACCACCAGCACGATGGGCACCATGACGAGCGCAAAGCGGATCAGCAGCCAGCTCACGCTATTGACGCCTGCCTGAAACGCCGTGGGCGTGCGGTCGGTGGCTGTGACGCGCGTGGCCAGCGTGCCAAAGTAGGTGTGGTTGCCCGTGGCCACCACCAGCGCGGTGGCAGAGCCCGACACCACATTGGTGCCCATGAACAGCAGGTTGGTCGCGTCGAGCGCGCTGGTGCCGGGCTGGCTGCGCTCGGCAAATTTCTCGACCGGCAGTGATTCGCCGGTCATGGCCGACTGGCTCACGAACAGGTCCTTGGCTGCGAGCACGCGGCAGTCCGACGGGATCATGTCGCCCGCCGACAGCACGATGTGGTCGCCCGGCACCAGCTGGTGGATGGGCAGCTCGCGCGGTGTGGCTACGCCACCCATGTCGCTGCGGCGCAGCACCGTGGCGGTGTTGCTGACCAGCGACTTGAGGCGCTCGGCCGCGCGGTTGGAGCGGCCCTCCTGCACGAACCGCAGCAGCGTGGAAAGCACCACCATGGCCAGGATCACGATGGTGGCCTCGTGGTCTTCGGTGAGGTACGAGATCAGTGCCAGCATCGTGAGCAGCACGTTGAACGGGTTCTTGTAGCAGTGCCACAGGTGCAGCCAGGCGGGCAGCGGCTTTTCGTGCTCCACCTCGTTGGGGCCGTGCTGGGCCAGGGCGGCGGCGGCCTGGGCGTCGCTCAGGCCTGCAGGGTCGGACTGCAGGCGCTCGATCAGTGCGGGCAGCTCATCGCTGGCGGCGCGCTGCAGCTCGCGGCTGAGCAGGTCGGGCGAGGTGGCGGGGGTGGGCGCGCGGCCCAGGGTCAGCGTGTCCAGAATCAGCCGCCGCGCAAAGTGGCGGGTGACATGGCGGGTGTGCAAAAAGCGGTCGAACAGGTGGTGCAGGAAGCTCATGGCGGTCTCCCTAGCAGCCAACTCGGACGGCGTTGCGCGTCACGGGCTGTGGTGCCGTGTGCGCAGAAATGTGGATGAAACGGAACATGGTGAGTCACTCCTTCTGGCCCGCAACGGCCAGAGGATGCGGCTCACGCGGTCACGCAAGCCATCTCCTCCGGCCCAGGGCCCGGTATGCAAAGTTCAAGGGGGTGGTGTGGGGTGGCGCTTCAGAGCGCCAGCGCGGGTCTGGGTCCATGGGGCCTCCTGGGGGGTGGTTGGGGTACAGGGCCGGTCGTGGCCAGGTTCAGAGGCTGAGAGTTTTTTGCGCGAGCCCGAAAGGTGGGTCAAAACGCCCCTGATCGAGGCGCAAAGCACAGCCATAGCGCGGGCTATAGCGCGCATTTGCAACCATGGGCAGCGGTGTTTTGGCGCGCGAGGCGGGCATGGGCAAAAGACTCTCAGCCTCTCAGGACTGCCGCGCGCGGCGGTGCGATGCGCGCGCTGGCGGCTGGCTGTGCAGGTAGCAGCGAATGCGGTGCGTGGGCCACAGGGTGGCGCCATCCAGGTCGGCCACGGTTTGCAGGCTGTCAGCCGCCGCACGGGCCGGGCCTTGTGCGCTAGGGGGCAGCTGCGCCCCTGGCTCAGCGCTGGCAGCGCCAGGCGCCACCGCACGCTGGAAAAAGCTGGGCAGGTCTACAACAAAAAAACGCATGGCCATCGTCCTTGGCAGGCAGGACGGAGCACGCAAACGCAGAGATATGCAGGGAGGCGCCGTCACGGCACGCGGGCAACGCCCCGGCGAAGGGGGGCATGGCCTGTGCGGACGGCACAGATGCAACGAAGCGGCAAGACGGGAGAGCCACCCGCACCACCATGGCCAAAAAGGCCAAAGCTGCCCCAATGGGCACACAGGTACAACAGGGGCTGGGAGGGACGGGGCCGGAGCTTGCACAAGGCAACCCACGGCCCGGGAGCGGGCGTCAGGAGGCCTGGCAGGCAGCAGCCGTCACGGCTTGCTGGGTTTCACTGCAACAACTGGCACTTTCCACGCTGGGGCTCCGGAAATGAAGGTGCGCGATTATTGCGCTGCAACATTGGTTGGTCAACGGGTTTTTTGGGCCTCCCTGGCGATGAAGCCGCGATCAGCCCTCGAACTGGGGATGCAGTTGCCGGATACGGTTCATGGCCATGGCGGCCGCTGCGGTGCGGGTTTCCACGCCCAGCTTGGCAAACACGCGTTCCAGATGCTTTTTGACCGTGGCGGGGCTGGCCCCCAGGATGTCGCCGATGTCGCGGTTGATCTTGCCCTTGACGACCCAGTACAGCACCTCGGCCTCGCGCGCCGTGAGCTTGAAGGACAGGCTCATGGATTCGATGATCTTCGCGTCGGACACCTCGCGCATCACGATGAGCCAGTCGCCACCGCCTGCGCTGTCGCCCGCCTGCTGGTGCAGGCGGAAGGTGAGGCGGCGCGCTCCCTGCTCGACCGCCAGGCGCGGCGGCTCGGCCAGCGAAGCCTCCAGCAGCTCGGCCGCGTTGTCGGCCAGCACGTGGCGGCGCAGCCAGGCCTGCACGGGCTCGGGCGCCCACTGGCCAAAGGGGGTGGGCGCGCCATCCGGCCCCACCTCGCCAAAGTAGCTTTGCAGCAGCTCACGCGCCAGCGGGGTCTGCCACACGATGCGGCCATCCACCGCGCGAACGGTGATGCTGGCGTAGCCAAACGCATCGAGTGCGTTGCGCGCCTCGCGGGCCTGGCGCGCGTCCTGCCGGGCCTTGCGGGCAGAGCCCAGGTGCACCCCCATGCGCGCCATCACCTCGCGCGGCTTGATGGGCTTGGTGACATAGTCCACGCCGCCCGCCTCCAGCGCGGCGACCAGGTGCTCGGTCTCGGTGAGGCCAGTCATGAAGATGATGGGGATGTGCGCCGTGGCAGGTGATGCCTTGAGGCGCCGGGCGACTTCAAAGCCGTCCATGCCCGGCATCATGGCGTCGAGCAACACAATGTCGGGCAGGGCCTGGGCCGCACGCTGCAGTGCCGCCTCGCCGTGCATGGCCACCAGCACGGTGTAGCCCGATTCATCGAGTGCATCGTGCAGTACTGCCAGGTTGTCGGGCACGTCATCCACGATCAGCACCACATCGCTGTCGCTGCGGTCCAGCGCGCTGGCGGGTGCTGTGGGGGGGCGAGAGGGAAAGGGGTTGGCAGTGGTCATCACGAGGGGGCCTGCTCCAGGATCTGGCCCATGGCATCGAACTGGAATTGCTTGGCCAGTTGCCGCATAGTGCCGACAAAAGCGCTGTGCGCGGGCTGGCTGCGTTCAATGTCGTCCAGCGTGTTGAGAATGCCCCGGTAGTAGCCCAAGGACACCGCCTGTGCCAAAGCCACCAGCGCAGCGGCATCGGGGTATGTGAGGGGTGCGGGCGCCGCAGACGCCACGGCGGGTTCAGCACCCGCGGGCGCTGTAGTGGCCTCGTCGTATTGCCACTGCAGGCCCAGGCGGCGCTCCAGCCAGTCCAGCAGCTCGCTGTGGCGCACGGGTTTGACGATGAAGTCTTCGGGGCGGATGTCCACGTCGTTGTCGAGCGCCTTGTCGAAAGCATTGGCGGAAACAATTGCACATTGCACATTGGGCAGGTGCATCTGCCGCACGCGCCGCAGCGTTTCCCACCCGTCGATGCCCGGCATGGCCAGGTCCATGAAGATCACGTGCGGACGGTACCCGGTGGCAAGCAGGTCCAGCGCATCGTGGCCGCTGGCAGCCTGGCGCAGCTCAAAGCCCAGCGGCTCCAGCAGCTGCACCAGCAGCTCGCGATCGGGCTCTTCGTTGTCCACCACCAGGATGCGGCGGCGCTCGCCCGCGTAGCCCTTGCGCTGCCGTTGGCCATGGGCAGCCAGGGCCGCTGGCGCTGCGGCCTTGCCCAGCGCATCGCCATGCACCTCGGGCAAGAACAGTTTGACATGGAACACCGAACCCACGCCCGGGGTGCTGCTCACCGTCAGCTCGCCGCCCATGAGCGCAGTGAGCATCTTGGCAATGGTCAGGCCCAGCCCGGCACCTGGTGCGGCCGCCGTGCTGCCACCGCCCGATCCGCCGCGCGCGAAGGGCTCGAAGATGCGCTCGATCTCCTCGGTCGTGAGTCCCGGGCCCGTGTCCTGCACCTCGATGCGTGCCATTTCGCGCGCATAGCGCACGCGCAGGGTGACGGTGCCCTGCGCCGTGAACTTGACGGCATTGCCCAGCAGGTTGATGAGGATCTGGCGCAGCCGCTTGTCGTCGGCACGCACCACCTCCGGAATCACCCCTTGCACGTCGAACGTGAACGCCAGGCCCTTGGCGGCGGCCTGCAGCTCGAACAGGCTGGCCATCTCGTGCAGACCGTCGGCAAAGCGCATGGGCGCCACATCCAGCGTGAGCTTGCCCGACTCGATGCGCGCGATGTCCAGCGTGCCCTCGATGAGCGACAACAAATGCTCGCCCCCACGCCGGATCACGTGCACTGCCTGCTTGCGGTGCGGGGGCACGCCCGCGTCCTCACCCATGAGCTGCGCGTAGCCCAGGATGGAGTTGAGCGGCGTACGGATCTCGTGGCTGATGGCGCTGATGTAGCGGCTTTTGGCCTGGTTGGCCTGGTCGGCGCGCAAGCGGGCTTCCTCGGCCTGCTGCTGGGCGGCCTCTGCCACGCTGCGCGCCGTCTGCAACGCTTCGTCGGTCTGGCGGTGCAGCTCGATCTCGCGCACCAGCAGGCCCGTCTGGCGGTTGGATTCCTCCTGCGCCACCTGGCGGCTCTTGTGCGCCAGCACCAGCCACCACGCCACGATTCCCGAGATGACCAGCAGCGCGAGATAGGCCTTGAGCAGGCCCGAGCGCAGCGCCACTTCTGGGGCGGCCATCACCTCGGTGTCGGTGGCGGCCTGGGCAATGGTGTTGAGCTCCTGGTGGTACAGCAGCCCCATCACCGACGCCAGCAACGGCGCGATCACCAGCATCAGCAGCAGGAAGTGGCCCAGGCCTGTGTCCAGATAGCGCCAGATGGCACGCGGCAGCACCCAGCGCAGCGCAGCCGACCACTGCACCGCCATGCTCGCATGGGGCTTGCACAGGTCGCCGCAGCGCGCGTCCAGTGTGCAGCACAGCGAGCAGATGGCGCCCCGGTAGGCAGGGCACTGGGCCATGTCGGGCGCTTCGTATTCGCGTTCGCAGATCACGCAACGCTGCACGGTGAAGCGCTGGTAGCTGCCCATGTCGGAAGCCCGCGCGCCGGGCACGGGCCCCGCCACAGGCACAGCCACCGACTCGCTCTGCCGCGCGATGTAGTACTTGCCGCGCGTGGCCCAGGCGATCAACGGCGCCGTCACAAAGGCCACCGCCATGGCAATGACAGCCGAGAACGCCTGCGGCAGCGGGCCAAACAGCCCCAGGTGCGCGCTGATGGACAGCACAGACGCCAGCGCCATCGATCCCACACCCACCGGGTTGATGTCGTACAGGTGCGCACGTTTGAACTCAATGCCCTTGGGCGACAGCCCCAGCGGCTTGTTGATGACAAGGTCCGCCACCACCGACATGATCCAGGCGATGGCGATGTTGGAGTACAGCCCCAGCACCTCGCCCATGGCGCGGAACACGTTCATCTCCATCAGCATGAAGGCGATCAGCGTGTTGAACACCACCCACACCACCCGTCCTGGGTGGCTGTGCGTGAGGCGCGAGAAGAAGTTGGACCATGCCAGCGACCCCGCGTAAGCGTTGGTCACATTGATCTTCATCTGCGAGACCACCACAAACAGCGCCGTGGCCGCCACCGCCCACCCATAGTGCGGGAAGACGTATTCGTAGGCCACCAGGTACATCTGGTTCGGGTCCACCGCGCGCTCGGCGGGCACCATGTGCGTGAGCGCCAGCCAGGCCAGCAGCGCGCCGCCCAGCATCTTGAGCACGCCCAGCACCACCCAGCCCGGCCCGCCCACCAGCACCCCCAGCCACCAGCGGCCACGCGTGGTGGCGGTGCGGGCGGGCATGAAACGCAGGTAGTCGGCCTGCTCCCCCATCTGGGTAATGAGCGCAATGCCCACGGTGAGCGCCGCACCAAACAAGGGCAAGTGAAACGTGGCGCCCCGCGCCAATTCACCACCGTAGTGCACCACCCCAGAAAACGCACCAGGATCGCGCACCAGCACGTACACAAACGGCACCACCAGCATCAGCAGCCACAGCGGTTGCGTCCACACCTGCAGGCGGCTGATGGCCGACACGCCGTGCGTGACCAGCGGAATCACCACAATGGCGCAGATCAGGTAGCCCCAGGTGGGTGGAATGTCGAGCGCCAGCTCCAGCGCATAGGCCATCACGGCGGCTTCGAGCGCGAAGAAGATGAAGGTGAAGCTCGCGTAGATCAGCGAGGTGAGCGTGGAACCGATGTAGCCAAAGCCCGCGCCGCGTGTGAGCAGGTCCATGTCCACCCCGTAGCGGGCCGCGTACACGCTGATGGGCAGCCCCGCCAGAAAGATGATGAGCCCCGTGGCCACAATGGCCCAGAAGGCATTGATGAAGCCGTACTGCACCAGCAGCGTGGCGCCCACGGCTTCGAGGATCAGGAAGGATGCGGCGCCGAAGGCCGTGTTGGCCACCCGCCATTCGGACCACTTGCGAAATCGCTGGGGCGTGTAGCGCAGCGCGTAGTCCTCCATGGTCTCGGTGGCCACCCAGCTGTTGTAGTCGCGGCGGACCTTGACCACCTGCTGCGGCGCCTGCGCGTCGGCGTCTGGCCCTGGCACAGGGGCCAAACTGGCGTCGGGCGGGGCAAAGGGGGTGTTGGAGGGAGGCATGGGCAAAGGGCGGCGACAGCCCCTGCAAGTGCAGTTTCCATGCCACGGGTTGCCTTTGTATGCGGTGCACCTTCGCCCTCTGGCGTATGGCGGGCACGGGGCTTGCTGCCTATGATGAATCCACTGCCCTTCGGACCGCATTGCCATCGTTGACGATTGCCCCGTGTGTCCGGCCTGAACAACCCGCTACACGAGCCCACCTCTCCTTACATTGAGCAGAACGACATGGAACTGACCCCTCGTGAGAAAGACAAGCTACTGATCTTCACCGCCGCCCTGCTGGCCGAGCGCCGCAAGGCCCGGGGGCTGAAGCTCAACTACCCCGAGGCGGTGGCCCTGATCAGCGCCGCCGTGATGGAAGGCGCGCGCGACGGCAAGACTGTGGCCCAGCTCATGAGCGAAGGCCGCACCGTGCTGACCCGCGCCGATGTGATGGAAGGCATCCCCGAGATGATTCCGGACATCCAGGTCGAGGCCACGTTCCCCGACGGCACCAAGCTGGTCACCGTGCACCAGCCGATCGTCTGAACCCCCTTCTACTTTCTATTCCCCCTCTTCTCTCTGTGGAGCCCCCATGCGCATCGCCCTCTCACACCGCCACACAGCCGCTCTTCTTTTCATAGCTGCCAGCGCAATTGGTACTAGCGCTAGCGCCCATACCGGTGCTGAATCGCACATCCACAACAGTTTTCTGAGCGGCTTTGCCCACCCCCTGTTCGGCCTGGACCACCTGGCCGCCATGGTGGCCGTGGGCCTGTGGAGCGCCCTGGCCGCCCGCAGCGCCGGGCGCGATCTGCTGTGGGGCCCCGTGGGCTTTGCGGCCATGCTGCTGGTGGGCGCCGTGCTGGGCCTGCAGGGTGTGGCGTTGCCGGCGGTGGAGCCCATGATCGCCGCGTCGCTGCTGGTCACCGGCCTGCTGGTCGTGTCGCGCCTGCGCGTGCCCGGGCTGGTGGCGGCGCTGGGTGTGGGCATGTTTGCCGTCTTTCACGGCGTGGCCCATGGCTATGAGCTGGCAGGCAGCGACAGCGCCTGGTTGACCCTGGCAGGCATGCTCACGGCTACCGTGCTGCTGCACAGCGCAGGCCTGGCCGCTGGCTGGGCACTGCGCCACCGCCATGTGTGGCTGGCCCGCGCTGCAGGTGCTGGGGTGGCTGTGTTTGGTGGAGCGCTGCTGGCGCAGATGGCCTGAGCATTCCCTGCAAGGAGTTTTCATGATCCCCGGCGAACTTCTCACCGAACCCGGTGAACACCTGCTCAACACCGGCCGCCGCACCCTCACGCTGGTGGTGCGCAACACCGGCGACCGGCCCATCCAGGTCGGCTCGCACTACCACTTTGCCGAGACCAACAACGCCCTGGGCTTTGACCGTGCGGCTGCGCGCGGCATGCGGCTGAACATTGCGTCGGGCACCGCCGTGCGCTTTGAGCCCGGCCAGGAGCGCACTGTGGAGCTGGTGGACTACGCGGGCGAGCGCCGCGTGTTCGGCTTTCAGGGCCTGACGCAGGGCGCGCTGTAGCAATTTCAAGCCAAATTGGCAGATAGCGCAGGTATTTATTGCCCAAGCTGCTATCAAAAATAGAGTAAACCGTTCTCACGGAGCACCCCACCCATGGCAACCATTGGACGACGCGCCTACGCCGAGATGTTCGGCCCCACCGTGGGCGACCGCGTGCGGCTGGCCGACACCGAACTCCTCCTCGAAGTCGAGGCCGACTACACCCTGCGCGCAGGCAGCTACGGCGAAGAGGTGAAGTTTGGCGGCGGCAAGACGATTCGCGACGGCATGGCGCAGTCGCAACGCAGCAATGCACAAGGCGCTGTGGATACCGTGCTGACCAATGCGCTCGTTGTCGATCACACCGGCATCTTCAAGGCCGACATCGGCCTGCGCGCGGGCCGCATCGCCGCCATCGGCAAGGCGGGCAACCCCGACACGCAACCGGGTGTGGACATTATCATCGGCCCCGGCACCGAGGTCATCAGCTGCGAGGGCAACATCGTCACCGCGGGCGGCATCGACAGCCACATCCACTTCATCTGCCCGCAGCAGATCGAAGAAGCGCTGGCCAGCGGCGTGACCACCATGCTGGGCGGCGGCACCGGCCCCGCCACGGGCACGCTGGCCACCACCTGCACGTCCGGCCCCTTCAACATGGAGCGCATGCTGCAAGCAGCCGACGCGTTCCCCATGAACCTGGGCTTCCTCGGCAAGGGCAACGCCAGCCTGCCCGATGCGCTGCACGAGCAAATCAACGCGGGCGCCATTGGCCTCAAGCTGCACGAAGACTGGGGCACCACGCCCTCGGCCATCAGCAACTGCCTGGACGTGGCGGACGAGACCGACACGCAGGTCGCCATCCACAGCGATACGCTCAACGAATCGGGCTTTGTGGAGAACACCATCGCCGCCGTGGGCGGGCGCGGCATCTGCGCCTTCCACACCGAGGGTGCGGGCGGAGGCCATGCGCCCGACATCCTGCGCGTGGTGGGCGAAGACAACTTTCTGCCATCGTCCACCAACCCCACCATGCCCTACACCCAGAACACGCTGGACGAGCATGTGGACATGCTCATGGTGTGCCACCACCTCGACGCGAGTATTGCCGAAGACCTGGCCTTTGCCGAAAGCCGCATTCGCAAGGAAACCATCGCCGCCGAAGACATCCTGCACGACCTGGGCGCCATCAGCATGATGAGCAGCGACAGCCAGGCCATGGGCCGCGTGGGCGAAGTCATCCTGCGCACCTGGCAAACCGCGCACAAGATGAAGGTGCAGCGCGGGAGCCTGCAAGGCGACACCGCCCGCAACGACAACACGCGCATCAAGCGCTACGTGGCCAAGTACACCATCAACCCCGCCATTGCCCACGGCATCGCCCACGAGGTGGGTTCGCTCGAAGTCGGTAAGTGGGCCGACATCGTGATCTGGAAGCCTGCGTTCTTCGGCGTCAAACCCGCGCTCATCCTGAAGGGCGGCCTGATCGCCATGGCCGCCATGGGCGACCCCAATGCCTCCATCCCCACACCCCAGCCCGTGCACTACCGCCCCATGTTCGGCGCGTTTGGCGGTGCCATTGCGAAGACCTCGCTCACCTTTGTGTCGCAAGCGGGGCTGAACGCGGGCATTGGCGAACGCTTTGGCCTGCGCAAGCAGCTCAGCGCCGTGCGCAACATCCGTGGCGTGCGCAAACAGCACATGGTGCACAACAGCTACACGCCCAAAATGGAGGTGGACGCGCAAACCTACACCGTGCGCGCCGACGGCCAGCTGCTCACCTGCGAGCCCGCCACCCTGCTGCCCATGGCGCAGCGCTACTTTTTGTTCTGACACTCCCCCACGATGAGCAGCTTGCTGGACAGCCTCTCCCTGCGCCTGGACGACCTGAGCGACCCGCGCATTGCCACCTTCATGGAAGAGCATCTGCAGGACATGCGCGCTACCTCGCCGCCCGAGAGCGTGCATGCGCTGGACATGGACCAGCTGCGCCGCCCCGATATCCGCTTCTGGACGGCATGGCTGCCGGACGCCACCGAACCCGCGCCCGGTCGGCTGGTGGGCACCGGCGCCCTCAAACACCTGAGCGCCGACCACGTCGAGCTCAAATCCATGCGTGCCGCAGAGTCCCTGCGCGGCCTCGGCGTGGGCCGAGCCATCCTTGAACACATCCTGGGCCAGGCCGTGGATCTGGGCTACCAGCGCATCAGCCTGGAAACGGGCACCCTGCCCTTCTTTGAACCCGCTCACCAGCTCTACCTGCGCTACGGCTTTACTGACTGCGCGCCGTTCGGCAGCTACCAGCTTGACCCCCACAGCCGGTACATGAGCCGCGCGCTGTAGAGCCACCCGTGCCACCCCGCAGCCAAGGCCACAATGTGGACCTCGCCTTGCCGGCACCGAAATCCTCTTTTGCAATGATCCAGGTTTCCAAACTCCTCCCCCAAGGCCAAGGCCTCGCGCCCGTCCTGCTCAAACGCGCCACCACCGTTGAACTGGACTGGGACGTGCGCCAAAAAAGCCGCTTCGCCGCCACCGACTCGGCCGGGCGAGAGCTGGGCATCTTCCTCCCCCGTGGCACGCTGGTGCGCGGCGGCGACGTGCTGGTGGCCGAAGACGGCTCCATGGTCCGCGTGATCGCCGCACCGCAGCCCGTGCTGGTCATCACCCACTGCAAAAACCACGGCACACCGTTTGACCTGACCCGTGCCGCCTACCACCTGGGCAACCGCCATGTGCCCATCGAGTTGCAGCCCGACCACCTCAAGATCGAACCCGACCACGTTCTGGCCGACATGCTGCGCGCCATGCACCTGATCGTGACCGAGCAAAACCTGGCGTTTGAGCCTGAAGGCGGCGCGTACGCAGCGGGGCATGGTGGTGGACACAGCCATGGGGAACATGGACACGGAAAGGGGCACGACCATCACCATGGTCACGACCACTCCCATGACCATTCACATGGCCATACCCACGACCATGGGCACAGCCACGATCACAGCCATGCAGCCGCCCCCGTTGCCCCCAGCGCAGCCCCTGCCCGTGGGCGCACCGTGTCCATCCCCGTGGTCTCACACGGGCATGTACACGGCCCCGACTGCAACCACGACCACTGACTCCCCGCTCCATGCGCCTGGACCGCCCCACGCCCCTGCCCGCCGCCAGTTTCTTGCAGCTGATGTGGTTGGCCTCACCCGCGCTGCCCGTGGGCGGGTTCTCGTATTCCGAAGGGCTGGAAAGCGCCATTGAAAACGCGGGCCTCGCCAGCGAAGCCGCCGTGGGCGACTGGCTGCTGGACCAACTCCACATCACCCAGGCCCGCGGCGACATGGCCCTCATCGCCAAGGCCGTGGGTGCCTGGCGGCGCGGCGACATGGAGCATGTGAAAGAACTCAATGACTGGGTGCTGCACACCCGCGAGACCAGCGAGTTGCGCCTGCAAACCGAGCAGATGGGCCGGTCCATGGCCGACTGGCTGCGCAACCAGTACCAAACCGACGAGGCCCTGATGCCCGCCGTGCGCCACCTGGCCGCTCTGCCCCCCACCTACCCCGTGGCCTTCGCACTGGCCGCGTCGCCCACCCAGGCCAGCCTGCGCGAGGTGCTGCTGGCGTATGCCTTTGGCTGGGCCGAGAACATGGTGCAGGCCGCTCTCAAGTCCATGCAACTGGGCCAGAGCGCGGGCCAGCGCATCCTGGCCCGGCTGGCCGCCGCCATCCCGCTGGCCGCAGACCACGCCACCAGCCTGATGGACAGCGAGCGCCAGGCGTTTTCGCCCATGCTCGCCATCCTCAGCGCGCAGCACGAAGTGCAGTATTCAAGACTTTTCCGCTCCTAGCGCAAGCAATACAAGCGCAAGCAGCTATTTATTTAGTAGCAAATGACGCCACCACTAGCACCATGACCAACGCCCTGCACCACATCCCCAACCGCACCAAAAACCTGCCCCCTCTGCGCGTGGGCATCGGCGGCCCCGTCGGCTCCGGCAAAACCACGCTGCTGGAGATGCTGTGCAAGGCCATGCGCGATGACTACGACCTCATCGCCATCACCAACGACATCTACACCAAGGAAGACCAGCGCCTGCTCACCGTGAGCGGCGCGCTGCCGCCTGAGCGCATCCTGGGCGTGGAAACCGGCGGCTGCCCGCACACCGCCATCCGCGAGGACTGCTCCATCAACCTCGAAGCCATCGACCGCATGCTGGGCGAGTTCCCCAACGCCGACATCGTGTTCGTGGAAAGCGGCGGCGACAACCTGGCCGCCACCTTCAGCCCCGAGCTGAGCGACCTCACCATCTACGTCATCGACGTGGCCGCTGGCGAAAAAATTCCCCGCAAAGGCGGCCCCGGCATCACCAAAAGCGACCTGTTCATCATCAACAAGACCGACCTGGCCCCCCACGTGGGTGCCAACCTGGATGTGATGCACGCCGACACCACCCGCATGCGCACCAACGCCCAGGGCCTCAAGCCGTTCGTGATGACCAACCTCAAGACCCTGGCGGGCGTGGCTGACGTGGTCAAGTTCATCGAGACCCGGGGCATGCTGAAAAAATCAGCGCTCTCCGTGGGCTAGAATTCGGAGCTTGCGTGCCCGGAGACGTGGGTGAGCGGTTTAAACCAGCAGTCTTGAAAACTGCCGACGGGCAACCGTCCGTGAGTTCGAATCTCACCGTCTCCGCCAATCAATAAACAAGCGCCCCTCGGGGCGCTTGTTTGCTTTTTAACTACCATCATTTCAACCTTCTGGTTTTCCGTTGAACTAGATGCAGATGTGCCAGCACTCTGCTGGCCTTTCTGGCGTGGAAAATTGGAACTTTTCCACCGTCGAAACAGTGACCTTTGGCACTGATCAATACAGCTGATTTCAATTCAGCCTTCGTACGATGGATTCGTCTGCATCGAACAGATTTTTCGACTCACGGATCAGCGCTTAGCTTTTCCCCAGTCACGCGCAAGCTCATACACCTCCGGCATCCACGCTTCTCGGCTGGAGAACACCACCAACATCCGGTCATTGCGGTAGTTCCAGCCAATGCGCTGACCACCCCAGCCAGATGCCCACGCCGTATCAGGCGCTATGACGTTTTCCGTCCAGATCAAGTAGCCATAACCACCGAACATCCGGCCATGCTTGCGCGCTGCAGGGTTGCGGTCATTGCCGATCTGTTTGGTTATCGCTGCCTTCACGAAGTCGCCAAAGCAATCCGACTTCTTGGACGATTCCTTCACCCATACCGCGAAGCGCATCCAGTCTTCCATGCGCAGTCGCATGCCTGAGTCTCCGAGTCCGTTCTTTGCGCGGTCTTGTGAATACAGCCCCGGATGAGCCGCGCCCATGGGGTTCAGCACCTGTTCCTGAATCCATTGGCTCAGCGGTATGCCTGTTGCGCGGCTGACCATGAGACCGAGCGTCATGGGGTCGGTGGACTTGTACGCGAACGCCTCACCGGGCTTGTACTCTGAGAAAGCGCCACGCGCCGCCTTGGAGATGCGATCCGTCGCAATCAAATCCGCCAGATTCAGCAAGCCTTGGTTCCAGTCCTTGGTCTGTTCTGGCGTCCAGATGGTGCTATCGTCGTTTTGCTCTGCCGCGCCCGATGCCATGCGCAGCAGATCGTGCACCGTGGCATTGCCCAGCGCTTTGCCCTGCAGTTCCGGCAGCACATCACCGGCCGTGGATTGCAGCGTGAGCTTGCCCGCACAGATGGCTTGTCCCACCGCCATGGCCGTTACCGTCTTGCCCATGGACATGCCGAAGAACAGTGATTCAGAGTCTGCCGGTGCATTGAACGCCGAGTACACGATGGTGTTGCCATCCAGCAGCGCAAAGGCTTTGGCTGGCCGTTGGCTGACGAGGGCGCGAGCACGGTCTACGAGAGCGCTTTCTCCAGCCGATGGCGCGCGGGTATTCAGCACGCTCGGGTTGGGGCTGGGCTGCGTGATCTGGAACCAGCGTGGGCCAGTCTTGGCCAGCAGCCATTCATCCGGCGCAGCGGCACCGCCATCAGCCACCGGAGTGACTTGCGCCATGGCCTGAGTGCAGAAAGTCAGGGCAGCAGCCGCCAGCAGCCGCAAGGCGTGTTTGGTGGTGAGCTTCATTGGATGCCTTTCAGGAACGCCAAGACGTCTTTAACTGCCTGCTCTCGGGCCTTCTCGCTACTTTCCACCGTGACCCAGGACGTCTGTCTGCACTTTGGCAAGTAGGCATTCCATTCCGCGTTGTCCGTAAAGTTCTTTCCTGAATACTTGTCGTGAGCTGGCCCCCAACTGCGGTCATTCGATCCATAGGGCATTCGCACGTCCATGGAACAGAGATTGAAGTTGCCCTCGTTGTACTTCTTCCATGGCTGGTTGAGCCGATCAAACACATGCGTTGCACCCGGATAAATCTTGTAGCTCACCGGATTGCCAGCTGCGGCGTACTCCTCTGCCAACTCCATGCAGGGCTTGGGGAAGGTCATGTCGTCTTTTTCACCAAGAATCATGAGCAGGGGTGCAGGTAGCTTGCTGTGCTGATCCACCCGGTAGCGCATGTTGCAGCCGGGGTAGACCGCCACGCTGCCGGCCCATTTCACGTTGGCGGGAAGCACATGCTGCTGGTAGGTCGGCCATGCCGCATCCAGCAAAGCCTGCGCGCCACGCGACCAACCCATGTGGAAGACACGGTTGCTGTCGATCTGGGGATGGGTTGCCAGCAGCTTGAGCGCATACAGGGCATCCGTAGTGTTGGCCACTGTGTTCCAAGTCAATTGCTTTGTGGGGCCGGTCACGCGGTCCTCTCCACGCGGCTTGAAGCTGTCCACCACGAAAACGGCATACCCCGCGTTGTTCAGTGCTTTGGCCCACACATCGAAGTACAGGCTACTTACGCCCTCACTGCCGTGCGAGAACACCACGGCGGGCACTTTTCCGCTGCTCGCTTGGGTTGGCATCAACAGGTCGCCGTAAACCGTGACTTCAGGACCCAAGCGGCCACGGATCAGTGCCCAGCGGTGGTCGGGGGTGGCGGATGTGAATTCAATGCGGCCGGTTTGACCGCCACTGAGGTCCGATAGTGGCGCTGCGATGGCGCCTGTGAAGCCTGCCGTTAAGGTCGCCGCGATGGACGATCTAAACCAAACACTTATTGTCATATTTGACTTTTTCCTGTCGTAGACGTTTGTCGGCTCAGGGCAGCGAGATCCCCTGAATGTCTGGGCTCAGGTGCATCGCATTAACATGTATTGGACCAGGGTGAGACATGGCCTCGCGATGACAGCACAGCTCGTCAATGCGCTCGCTGCTCTGCTCGATCAACTCCCCCTTGTCTCTATTCTCGCTGTCACAGGGCCAAAAAACGTAGCGGTAGTTGCACTTGTTGAGCAATAGGAGACCTGCTGCAGTGTCGTCTGGACCGACTTGAAAGCCGCGCTTGTATGCAGATGCGGCTGCAGAGCCCCCGATCAGGGAATCCCTCTGTACAGCTCCAAGCGGTGACGCCAGAGCAGATGTAATAAGAGTGACTGTGGGGTGTAATCTGCGATCTTTGCACTCTCGAACTTGCTAATGCGAACCCCCAGACTATCGTAGATAGGTATACAACCTTATGCATGCCATGTACCGCATGAGCTTGACCATTAGATCTTTGATGTCGTACGCACACTGAATGATGAGGCCAGCTACCTCTCGCCCGATTTGCGAGAACACAGCTCCCACCTAGACTATGTCTGGCTCAGCCTGGCCGCATGCAGGGGCAGAATGGACAACTTGGATTGGAGCCTACTGCCTAAAGTGGCCAGCCTTTTCTCGGAGTGAAAGATGCTGTCGTCCGCCCTCTACGCCTCGTTCTTCTTCACGGTGGCGCTGCTGGTCACCACCGCCTACTTCTTGATGGGCGGCCTGCCGCTTCTCACGCTGAAACATGACACCCCACTGGACGCGCGGTTCGTTCGGGGATTTTTCAACGTGTACTACCGTGCTGCGTTCTGGGCGTCGCTGGGGGCGTTTGTCAGTTATGCGCTTTGGGGCAGGTACCCCTTTGCCATCGGCGTGGCGGTCAATGCCTGCATCGTCTCGCTGCTGCGCAAGCATTTGTTGCAGGCCATGCAGCAACTCGGCGCAAAGATCGAGGCCAGCAGCGACGGGGCGATTCAACACTTTCGTCGTGTGCATACGGCAGCGCTCTGCGTCAATCTGGTTCAGCTGGTGGCCATCGTCTGGGGGCTGCTGTGGCTGTCCCGGCAGCTCAGATAAAAATCTCGGCAGCGAGCCAGGCCACCCCTGCGCTCTGCGTGCAGCCTTCTTTCTACCTCGCCAGTCCCGCTCCATGCGGTGCAATCGGGGTCAAATCTTCAGGGCGGCACACCTCTTCGCTGTGCGCCAACCGAATCCACAGACCGGTGCGTTTGATGATGACGTAGTCCACGCTCACCATTCTGCCTTTGTAGAGAAATTGCGTGCCGGGTTTGTACAGAATCATTCTTGTGATGTAGCGCGCTGGGATGGCTGGGTGATGACGGCATTGCCCGCACCGCAATGGTGCCGACAGATGGACACTGGGGCTTCGCGGCTCGGCAAAAGGCCTACGGCGCAGTCGCTTTTTCACCCCCGTGTTGATGCCTTAGGGCGTGACCCGTCCTGAATAGCGTTGACACCCAGGACGGTTAAAAACTCCAGCCGGACTATCCGGCCAATGACGCCCGATGCACTGCATCGGGCGTTTGCATTTTCAGCGACAGATGCGGTCGCTCGCAGTTATAGATGTCGACTGACTGCTCGACCATGCGTCTGGCCTGCCCCAGATCGGCGGGGCGCTGCAGCAAGAACTCACTCTTCAAGATGCCATTGACCCGCTCGGCCAGCGCGTTCTGGTAGCAGTCGTAGCCGTCCGTCATCGAGCAGATCACGCCGTGGCGCTTGTGCAGGGCCTGGTAGTACGTCGCGCAGTACTGGATACCCCTGTCGGAGTGGTGCACCAACTGTCGGCTGCTCTGTCGCCCCGAGAGCGCCATCTTCATGGCCTGCGCCACCTCTTCGGTCTGCAGGCTCTCATGCACGTGCCAGCCGACGATCTTCCTGGAATACGCATCCGTGACCAGGCTCAGATAGACGAACTTGCCGTGTGTGGGCAAGTAGGTGATGTCAGCCACCCAGACCTGCTCGCTGCCGCTGGCGTGGATCTGTTGCGGCCCTACCTTGAGAAGGTTCGGATGGTGCCTGAAGCGGTGGTGACTGTCTGTTGTCTTGTGATACGCCCGCCGGGGTGCCACCAGCAGCCTGGCATTGCGCAGGACGTCGAACATTGCATCGCGGCCCAAGTCGATGCCTCGGCGCTGTAGCGGCTCCTGCAATAAGTGGTGCAGCTTGCGCGTGCCTATGCGTGGTTGGCGCATGCGCTGCTCGCGCACCAACTCCACCACCGTCTGCGCATTCGCCAAGCGATCGGCCTCGCGGCGCCTACCCTGGTAATACGCCTGACGGCTGTGGCCCATATGCTGGCAAGCCCTCTTCACGCTCAACCCTGCGATGAGGTTTTGCGCGAGGACTTGCCCAAAGGCTTTTTTACGATGCGCACCCCATAGTCCTTGCGCAGCACGTCGATGACGGCTTCGAATAGCCTGGCCTTCTCCTGCGCCTGTGCGAGCTGCACCTGCAGCGCCTTGATCTGCTGCTCGGGCGTGCGGTCCTTTGGTCTTGTCTAGCGGCATGATGCAGATGATGCCGCAGGACTCCAGCCCAGGCGACCGTGCTTGCGCAGCCAGACCAGAACCGTCGAGCGACCCTGGATGCCGTAGTGCTGCTGCGCCTGTTTGTACGTGAGCTCGCCTTTTTCCACCTGCTCCACCACCGCCAACTTAAAGGCCAGTGTGTAGTCGCGCTGCGTGCGTTTGACACTTGATTCCATGACACATACCCTTTTTGAAAGGTCCTCGTGTCAACGCCAGGCAGGACGGGTCAGCGGGCAAAAAAAAGCCCGCAGGCTGCGGGCTTAACACTTGCGCGATGCAAGCGGGAGGGATGTCGAGGGGATCGACAGACCAATGTTAGGACGGTGACCAATGTGGGCATGTAGGACAGGACCGATTCCTCCAAGCTCCGTCGATCAGCAGCAGAAAGGGATCGTGGGTTAAGCGCCCGGGCAGCCCAACGTTCACGTTCCGTAAATCCTTGCGCAGCCCCGCCCCGTGGCCTTGGCCAGGTACATCGCGGAATCGGCCTTGCGCAGGAGTTCTTCGGCCTCGGTGCCGTCGCCGGGCGACAGGACAATGCCGATGGACGCGCCGATTTGCAGCGCGTGCGCTTCAATCTCGGTGGGCTGGCCTAGGGCTTGCACCAGCCGGTCGGCCAGGCGGTACGCGCTGTCACCGTCCGATACGCCCCGCTGCAGCAGCGCGAACTCATCGCCGCCCAGGCGCGCCACCACATCGTCCTCGCGCGCGGCCTGCGTCAGTTGCCGGGCCACCCACACCAGCAACTGGTCACCCACCGCGTGCCCGTAGCGGTCATTGACGGGTTTGAACCCATCCAGATCCACGTACAAAACCGCGAAGCCACGGCCCGACCGGTGCACGTCGGTGGCTGCGGCCTGCAATGCTTGCAAAAAGGCGGTGCGGTTGAGCAAGCCCGTCAGGCCGTCGTGCTCTGCCACATGGCGGATCTGCTGCTCGGCCTGCTTGCGCTGGGTGACGTCGGTGAAAGTGCGCAGCGCGCCGCCGCCTTTGATGGGCACGGTCTGGACCTCCAGGATGCGGCCGTCGGGCCGGGGACGGTCATACACCTGGGGCTGATCGACCCCGCCATTGCTGTGCCGCAGCAGGTCCTGCACTTCTTGCGATGCGCCCTGGAACTCGCCACGAGCCCGCAGGTAGGCCAGCACATTCACCAGCGTGGGCTTGGATGCCATCAGCTCAGCTGGCAGGTCCAGCAGTTCCATGGCCCGGCGGTTGCACAGCTCGACCACCCCCGTGGCGCTGATCTTGGCCACGCCCTGGTCCATGTGCTCCAGCGTGGCTTCGAGCAGGATGGATTTCTCCCGCAATTGCGCCTCGCTGTCGCGGGCGCTGCGTTCGGCCTGCGCCAGCAAGCGCTGCTGGCGCTTGAGCTCGGTGATGTCCACATGGGCGTAGAACACGGTGCCGTCGCTGCCCTGCTTGGCGATGACGCGGCTCCAGCGGCTGCGTGGCAAGGGCACTTCAAACGGTGCCCCCGCAAAACGCATGTGCTCCTGCAGGGTCGATAGCCCGTCGTAAAACGGTGCCATGTCGCCCTCGCCCCCGACGGACCATGCGTGGCGATACACCTCGTCAAACGCTAGGCCCACTGCGGCAGCGCGGTCCGGCAGGTGGTACATCTGCATGAAAGGCTGGTTGACCCACTGGATGCGCTGGTCTTCAGCGCAGATCATCAGCCCATCGGGAATGCGGTCAAACAGCTCGGTGCTTTCGATCACTGGACTGCGCAGGTAGCCGGGTTCGTGGATGTCGGGGTTGGCCTGCGTTGCCATGTCAGTGGGAGCGCTCTGAGCCGGCAGCGCCTCGGCACGCCACACGCGCACACGGCCCACGCCGTCGATGGGCAACGACGACACATGGACGCGCAGCCCGCGGTGCTCAAAGCTGTAAGGCCGGGTCTGTGCCCTGTGCCGCTCAACCCCAGCCGTGATGTACCGTTCGATGTTGGGCAGCTCCTGGGCATCCAGCCGCTGGGTGTAGAAGCGGCGCAGGTTGGCCTCGTAAGGCTCGCCTACGTACACATGCCCCGCGTGCTCTGGAAAGAACTTGAAGAAGGTGCTGTTCCAGGCCAGCGTGCGGTCGCTGTCGTCAAACGCACAGAGCGCCACGTCCAGACCATCCAGGGTGTCGCCCAGGGCACGGATGAGGCGAAGGCGGGAATCGTCAGGCATGGTCAGAAGGTTCGGTACGGCGACGTCGACACAGGCCCGCGCATCACGCAGCCCCAGATGGCACGGGCCCGCCGCTGCCAACACACAATGGCGGACGCTCCATTGTGCGGAACCGTGCTTACGGCAACCCGTCGAGGAGTGGTAGGCATGCGACCAGCTGGTGAGTGTGTTGCCCTTGCGCAACACATCTTGATACAAGTCAAGAAGCCGCTCCGTGGAGGCCGATGCAGGCAACAGCCCGTTACGGCTGGAAACCGGCCCATATTGCTACGGAAACCCCGTGGCACCTGCATTCCGCTATGGTAGGTGTTTTGAACTCAGGAGCCCGCTGCCATGATGAAGAAGACCCTCACCCCTTTTGCCGTCGCCTGCAGCCTGGCCCTGGGAGCGGCCGTCACCGGTTGCGCGGGTTATGGGCAGACACCCGCGCCGTCGGCGGGCTCGGCAGCCACAGGGTCTGGATCACTCCCCGCCAGCGTGTGCAACGCCCAGTCCGCACAGTCCGTCGTGGGGCAAAACAGCACCGCATCGGTTGTTGAATCTGCCCGCCAGCGCTCCGGCGCGCAGACGGCGCGCATCCTGCGCCCCGGGCAGATCATCACCAAGGAATACGACACCAAGCGGCTGAACTTGGAGGTGGACGGCACGGGTCGCATCCTCGCTGCAAAGTGCGGCTGAGCGGAGGTCACGCTGCCGATGAGGGGTGACTGAAATCCGCGCGGTCAGTCCGCCAGAAACAGCTCCTGCAGATCGCTCAGAAAGTCAAAACCCCGCTCGGTAGGCCGCACGCGCGCCATGTCGCGTTCGATCAGGCCCTTGCGTTCGGCTGCCTCCAGCCCCTTGGCAATCGCTGTCAGCGGCAGGCCTGTGCGGGCCATGAAGTCCTGCAGCGCAAAGCCCTCGCGCAGGCGCAGGGCGTTGAGCATGTACTCGAACGGCAGATCGGCGCGGCGCACCTCGTCGTCCTGGGCCACGGCATGGCCGGCCAGGGCGTTGTCCATGTAGCGAGTCGGGTCCCGAAAGCGCACCTGCCGCACCACGCGGTGGGCAAAGCTCAGCTTGCTGTGCGCGCCCGCGCCGATGCCCAGATAGTCGCCAAACTGCCAGTAGTTGGTGTTGTGAAAACACTGGTGGCCCGGCTGCGCGTAGGCCGAGATTTCGTAGCGGGTCATGCCCGTCTGGCCCGTCATCTCGGTGATGCGGTCGAGCATGGCGTAGGCCTGATCGTCCTCGGGGATGGCCGGGGGGAACTTGGCGAAGTAGGTGTTGGGCTCGATGGTGAGGTGGTAGATGGAGATGTGCGGCGGCTTGAAGGCCAGCGCGGTCTGCAGGTCCTGCTCCAGCTCTGGTAGCGTCTGGCCCGGCAGCGCGTACATGATGTCGAGGTTGAAGGTGTCGAAGGAGGCAGCGGCCTCTTCCACCGCCGCCATCGCCTGGGCGCGGTCGTGCACGCGGCCCAGGGCCTTCAGGTGCTGGTCGTTGAAGCTCTGCACCCCCACCGACAGGCGCGTGACGCCCGCCGCACGGAAGGCGCGAAAACGGTCTTTCTCGAACGTGCCGGGGTTGGCCTCCATCGTGATCTCGCAATCGGGCTCCAGCCGCAGGCGGGCGCGGATGTCGCCGATCAGCCGGTCGATGGCTGCGGGCGAGAACAGGCTGGGCGTGCCGCCACCGATGAAGATGCTGTGCACGGACCGCCCCCAGACCAGGGGCAGCGCGGCCTCCAGGTCGGCCATCAGGGCGTCGATGTAGCGCTGCTCTGGCACCTCGCCGCCGGTGCTGGCACTCGCGCGGAATTCATGCGAGTTGAAGTCGCAGTACGGGCATTTTTTGAGGCACCAGGGCAGGTGCACGTACAGCGACAACGGTGGCAGGCTGGGCAGCTGCAGCAGGCCCGGCCGCATGTAGTGCTGGATGTCGCGCACCACGGCGGGCTCGGTATCGCCCTGCGGCGTGATCGGAATATGAACCACGTTCAGCGCCCTTCTACAACCAGCGCTCGCGCATCAATGCCAGCATCTGCGCGGCCGAGCGGCCCCGGTGGCTGTGAGCGTTTTTCACCGCCACGGGCAGCTCGGCAAAGGTCTTCCCGAACTCGGGGATGAACATCACGGGGTCGAAGCCAAAGCCATTGCTGCCCCGGGGTTCGGTAGTGATCTCGCCCACCACGCGGCCCACGGCGATCAGCGGCTCGGGGTCTTGCGGGCTGCGCACGGCGACCAGGGTGCTGACCATGGCGGCGCGGCGGTTGGTCACGCCTTGCAGTTGCTCCAGCAAGGCACGCACGTTGTTGTCATCGCTTTTCTCGTAGCCAAACTGGGTGCAGTAATACGCCGTGTCCACGCCGGGCAGGCCGCCAAAGGCATCCACGCACATGCCGGCATCGTCGGCCAGCGCGGGCAGGCCTGTGTGCTCCGACGCAAACCGTGCCTTGGCCAGGGCGTTTTCGACAAAGGTGCGGAAGGGCTCCTCGGCCTCGCCCACGCCCAGATCGGCTTGGCGCACCAGCTCCACGCCCAGGGGCGCAAACATGGCCTGCAACTCGGCCAGTTTGCCGCGGTTGTTGGATGCTAGAACAATTTTCATGGTCAAAATGGTCACAAGCGCTAGTGGAATATGCGCCAGCAGCTATCAATTAAGGAGTATTTTGCAACGCCTGCTGTTGCAGCTGCACCAGTTGGGCAATGCCCTGTTCGGCCAGGCCCAGCAGCTGGTCCATCTCGGCGCGGGTAAAGGCCACGCCCTCGGCCGTGCCCTGCACCTCCACATAGTGGCCCGCGCCGGTCATCACCACGTTCATGTCGGTGTCGCAATCCACGTCTTCCACGTATTCCAGGTCCAGCAGCGGTGTGCCCTGCACGATGCCGACCGAGATCGCCGCCACGGGCTGCAGCAGCGGCGACTGGGTGATCTTGCCGCTGGCCAGCAGCTGGTTGACCGCATCTTGCGCCGCCACCCAGGCACCGGTGATGGCAGCGGTGCGCGTGCCACCATCGGCCTGGATCACATCACAGTCGAGCTGGATGGTGCGCTCGCCCAGCAGTTTGAGGTCAAACACGGCGCGCAGGCTGCGGCCAATCAGGCGCTGGATCTCTTGTGTGCGGCCGGTCTGCTTGCCCCGCGCGGCCTCGCGGTCGCTGCGGGTGTGGGTGGCGCGCGGCAGCATGCCGTATTCGGCCGTGACCCAGCCTTCGCCACTGCCGCGTTTGTGCGGGGGCACGCGTTCTTCGACCGACGCGGTGCAGAGCACCTTGGTGTTGCCAAACTCGATCAGCACCGAGCCCTCGGCGTGCATGGTGTAGTGGCGGGTGATGCGCACAGGGCGCAGTTGGTTGGCGGCGCGGTTGCCGGTGCGGGTGAATGTGGTCATGGTTCTTGGGGGTTCAAAAAATGCCTTCCATGCGTCGCCCAAAGCGCACGCCAGAAAACGGAACGCTTCAACTGACAGGCATCAGCCCAATGCACGAGGCTGAGCAGCCCCGGCCGGGCCCATCACGTCTGTCAGGCTTTGCGGGCCGCAGAGCGGCGAATCGCCTCGTTGATTTCGGCAATCGAGCGCTCGATGGCCGCATCGTCCAAGTCATCCACCAGCCCATCGAGCGGACCGGCCTGGATGGTGGAGGCGAACACGTCGTCGCTGATGCTGTCGGTGGACACGCCTTGAGTGGACTCGAACGCATCAGGCGTCTCCCACTCCAGGGCCACTACCGTCACGTTGTCGCTGCTGTCCCCGGCTTTGCGCAGGGCGTCTTCCACCAGCTCGGGCACGGCATGCGATACGGTGTTGCGGCCCAGCTGCTTGGCGATTTCGTCGTCGCTGAGCGTGCCCCAGAGGCCGTCAGAGCACAACAGGATGCGATCGCCCTGTTCCAGGTACACCGGGCCGGTGATGTCGTAGATGGGCTTGGTGGGCGAGCCCAGGCAGGTGAACAACACATTGCGGTTGATGCGCTCCAGCCCGGGCGGCGGCGTGTTGCGCAGTTCCATGTACGAGTGGTCCCGCGTGCGGGTCAGCAGGTCGCCATCGCGCACCATGTACAGGCGCGAATCGCCGCAGTGGATCCAGGTGGCGGTACCGGCCTGCAACACCGCCGCAACCAGGGTGGTGCGCGGGGTGTCGAGCATGCCTTTTTCTGTGGCGTAGCGCAGAATCTGGTGGTGCGCCGCGAGCAACGCGCCGGACAGGAACTCCTGCACATCCTTGAGCTGGGGCTTGGCCTGGCGCTGGAACAGCGCCGAGATGGTCTGCAGCGCGATCTGCGCAGCCACTTCGCCCTCGGGGTGGCCGCCCATGCCATCGGCCAACACAAACAGGCCCGATTCGCGCGTGTAGCAATAGCCCATGCGGTCTTCGTTCTTCTCGCGGCCGCCGCGGCGGCTGATCTGGAATACCGAGAACTTCATAAGGACTCACGCAAACAAGGATGCACTGGGGCGCCATCCATGGACACATGCCTCGCCCGAACCTGCATTGCGTGTGCCTGGTTCATTTGGGCTTGGCTCCGATTCCGGTGGCTTCACCCACCTTCTGCACATTCTTCTTGGTGTCAGACACCAGGGTGTCGAGCTGCAGCCGCATCTTCTCGGCCACGGTGAGCTTGGTGTAGCGGCGCTCCCCTTCACGGCTCAGCTCCTTTTGCAATGCGAACACCGACTGGGGACGGGACAGCGGGTCGAGAGCCATGCACCACTCCACCACCTCGATCAGATTGTCGGAATACACACCGCGCAGCTTGGTCAAGGCCAGCGACAGGCGGTCCTTGTCCACACGCTGCGGCGCCTCGTTGGGCGGGAAGCCCTGCATGCAGGCGTAAATACAGGCGCCGATGGCGTAGATATCCGTCCACGGCCCCATCTGCGAGTCGCGCCGGTACATCTCGGGCGCTGCAAAGCCGGGGGTATACATGGGGCGGATGAAATTGCCTTCCTTGCTCAGCACTTCACGCGCCGCGCCGAAGTCGATCATCACGGCCTTGTTGTCGTCGGTGATGAAGATGTTGGCGGGCTTGATGTCCAGGTGCAGCATCTTGTGCTGGTGCACGATGCGCAGGCCGCGCAACACCTCGTCGAACAGCGAGCGGATGGTGGACTCGCGGAACACCTTCTGGGTCTTGAGGTCGCGGGCGGTGATGATGAAGTCCTGCAGGGTCGCGCCCTCCAGGTAGTTCATCACCATGTAGACGGTTTCGTTCTCGCGGAAGAAATTGAGCACGCTCACCACCGAGGCGTGCGAGATCTGCGCCAGCGAGCGGCCCTCTTCAAAGAAGCTCTTGAGCCCCAAGCGGTACAGCGAAAGCTTTTCGGGCGGGACCTTGGGCAGAAGCTCGCCGGGAGCGCGGGTCGCAAGAGATGAGGGGAGGTATTCCTTGATGGCGACCTGCTGGCCTTCGGCGTCGAGGGCCAGATAGACCACACCAAAACCACCGGAGGACAACCGGCGCACCACGCGGTAGCCGCCAATTGCGGTATCGGGCGGCAAGGGGGCCGGTTTGATTTTTGACATATTTTGCGAAGATGATTCGGGGGTAAGGCGGAACCCGGATAATCGCCGGATCGCAAGCAACCATCAAAAAGTCCAATGGCAGTTTACAGCATGACCGGATACGCCAGCGCACAGCATGGCGCATCTGCCACTGGCGCTGAAACCGACGCCCGCGCCACCCAGACGCGCAGGCTGGGACTGGAAATCCGATCCGTCAACAGCCGCTTTCTGGACCTGTCTTTCCGACTGCCCGACGAGCTGCGCGCCATGGAGCCCACGCTGCGCGCCCTGCTCACAGCGCGCCTGAAGCGCGGCAAGGTCGAAGTGCGCGCGGCCCTCGACAGCGACGATGGCAATAGTCTGCAAGACCCACCCGCCCGGCTGCTGCAGCGCCTCAACTCTCTGCAAGACTCCGTCCGGGCCTGGCTGCCCAGCGCGGCGCCTCTTACTGTGGCCGACGCCTTGCGCCTGTGCGCCAACGCACACTCGGGCAGCGAAGATTGGAGCGAGGCCGTTCCAGCCCTGGCAGAAGAAGCCCTGACCGCCTTGCTGGCCGCACGGGAGCGCGAAGGCAAACGCCTCGCGACCATGCTGCTGGATCGCGTCAAGCAGTTGCGGGCCTTGGCCGAGCAGGCCGTTCCCATGGTTCCGCTGCTGGTTGAGCAGCAACGCCAGCGCTTTATGGAGCGCTGGAAGGAGGCGATGGCCCTCACCGACGGCTCCACGCTGCCCGAGGCCGCCCGTGACCGCGCGTTGACCGAAGCCACCGCCTTTGCCATCCGCATCGACGTGGCCGAAGAGATCACGCGGCTGGATTCGCACCTGGACGAAATTGAGCGCCTGTTGAAAAAAGGCGGCGAAGTGGGCAAGCGCCTCGACTTCCTGATCCAGGAGCTGCACCGCGAAGCCAACACGCTGGGCTCCAAATCTGCCGCGCTCGACCTCACCCGCATCAGCGTGGACATGAAGGTGCTGATCGAGCAGATGCGTGAGCAAGTGCAAAATATCGAATAACACTCATTTTTTGATAGCGCCTGGCGCACATCAACCATGGACTATCCTGGAAATCTCATCGTAGTGGCAGCCCCCAGTGGTGCCGGCAAGTCCAGCCTGGTCAAGGCCCTGCTGGAGCTGGATTCGCACGTTCACCTCTCGGTCTCACACACCACCCGCGCACCGCGCGGCCAGGAGAAACACGGCCGCGACTACTACTTCGCGTCGCAATCTGAGTTTGACGCGATGGTGCAGAGCAATGCCTTCGTGGAGTGGGCGCATGTGCACGGCAATCGTTACGGCACCTCCAAGAAAGCCATCGAAGAGCGCATTGCCCAGGGCTCGGATGTGATCCTGGAGATCGACTTCCAGGGCGCACTGCAGATCAGGGAGGCCTTCGCCAACGCCGTGCTGGTCTTCATCCTGCCGCCCAGCTGGGAAGAGCTGCGCTCTCGCCTGGAGCGGCGTGGTGAGGACACACCAGAGGTGATCGAGGTCCGCCTCAAGAATGCGGCCGAAGAGATGGCGCAGGTCAGCAAATTCGACTTCGTTATAATCAATGAGTTGTTTGAGCGCGCGCTTTTCGACCTGAAAGCCGTAGTTCACGCCCAGCGACTCAAGTACGCCGCCCAGCGCCGCGCCCGTGCTGACACCTTCCAGTCGCTCAATATCACCTGAATCCCCGGAGTAAACGATGGCACGCATCACCGTAGAAGACTGTCTGGAAAAGATCCCCAACCGCTTCCAGCTCGTGCTGGCCGCCACGTACCGCGCCCGCATGCTGAGCCAGGGCCACGCTCCTCGCATTGAAAGCCGCAACAAGCCGGCGGTGACCGCCCTGCGTGAGATCGCCGAAGGCAAAGTGGGCCTGGAGATGCTCAAGAAGGTTCCCGGTTGAACGTTTTTCAGGGCAAAGCCCATCCAAAAGCACCGCGCCAGCGGTGCTTTTTTTTGCCCAAAAGTCCTCTGGCGCTGTCCCGCGCTACATTTAAGGCATGAACGCGGTGCTCAACTCACCTTCTGCAACGCAGCCCCGGCCCGGTGAACCGGCCCCGACAGGCAATCTTTCGGCAGCCGCTGCGGCCGCCAATGCGGCTGCGGCCAGCTTCGCCGCGCTGACCGACAGCCTGGACTACCTGGACGCCACCAGCATCGAACAGGTGCGCCAGGCGTACCGCTTCGCCGACGAAGCCCACCTGGGGCAATTGCGTAACAGTGGCGAGCCCTACATCACCCACCCCATTGCGGTCGCCGCACAGTGCGCGGCGTGGAAACTTGATGCCCAGGCGCTGATGGCGGCGCTGTTGCACGACGCCATGGAAGACTGCGGTGTGACCAAGGCCGACCTGATCGACCGGTTTGGTGCCCCCGTGGCCGAACTGGTGGACGGCCTCACCAAGCTGGACAAGCTCCAGTTCAACACCCGCGAAGAGAACCAGGCCGAGTCGTTTCGCAAAATGCTGCTGGCCATGGCGCGGGATGTGCGCGTCATCCTCATCAAACTGGCCGACCGCACCCACAACATGCGTACGCTGTCGGACATGCCGCGCAGCAAATGGGGCCGCATCTCGTCCGAGACGTTGGAAATCTATGCCCCCATCGCCCACCGCCTCGGCCTGAACCAGACCTACCGCGAACTTCAGGACCTGGCCTTCCGGCACCTGCACCCCTGGCGCTACGCCACCCTGGCCAAAGCGGTCAACAAATCCCGCAACCGCCGGCGCGATCTGGTTCAAAAAGTGCAGGCGGAAGTGGATGCCGCCTTTTCCAAGATCGGTATGAAGGTGCGCTTGGCTGGGCGCGAGAAAACGCTGTACGCCATCTATCAAAAGATGGACCTCAAGCACCTGAGCTTTGCCCAGGTGACGGACATCTACGGCTTTCGGGTCATCGTGCCCACCGTGACCGATTGCTACACCGCCCTGGGTGTTTTGCACCAGATGTACAAGCCGGTGCCCGGTAAGTTCAAAGACCACATCGCGATTGCCAAACTCAACGGCTACCAGTCGCTGCACACCACGCTGGTTGGCCCCTCGGGCGTGAACATCGAGTTCCAGATGCGCACCGACGAGATGCATGTGATTGCCGAAGCCGGTGTGGCGGCGCACTGGCTGTACAAGGCCCAGGACGGAGAAGGCACTGCCGCTGAGCGGCTAGGAACCAAGTGGCTGCAGTCCCTGCTGGACATCCAGAACGAAACGCGGGATGCGGCGGAGTTCTGGGACCACGTCAAGGTGGACCTCTTTCCCGATGCGGTTTATGTCTTCACTCCCAAGAGCCAGATCATGGCCTTGCCGCGTGGTGCCACGGTAGTGGATTTCGCCTACGCGATTCACAGCAACGTGGGCGACCGTACCACCGCCGCGAAAATCAATAACGAGCAGGTCCCGCTGCGCACGGAACTGAAAAACGGTGATGTGGTCGAGATCATTACTGCCCCGGTCTCCACACCCAACCCTGCGTGGCTGGGTTTTGTGCGTACGGGCCGTGCGCGGTCCAAGATCCGTCATTACCTCAAGACCTTGGCCCAAACCGAGTCCGAAGGGCTGGGCGAAAAACTGTTGACCCAGGCGATTCGCGCGGAAGGCCTCGAACAGCTGCCCCCCGTCAACGCCGAGACCCAACCGCTGTGGGACAAACTGCTGCGCTTTACCGGCAACCGCACGCGCAGCGAGCTGATGACCGACCTGGGTCTGGGCAAACGCATTGCCAGCATCGTCGCCAAACGGCTTATGGTGTTGATGTCAGAGCATGGCCACCGTCCGGACGCCCTGCTCATGACCCGTGAGCGCTACACATCCCACGAAAACCTGTCGCAAGGGGCCGTCACGCTGGACGGTAGCGAGAATGCTTCCGTGCAATACGCCACCTGCTGCCGCCCCGTGCCAGGCGACAGCATCGTCGGTTATCTGGGCCGCGGTGAGGGACTGGTCGTGCACAACGCACATTGCAGTGTTGCCAAACGGCTTCAGCACAAAGACAGCGAACGCTTCATTGCCGTGGACTGGTCGGACGAGCCCACACGCATGTTCGAAACGGGCGTGGTCGTCACCGTGAACAACGGCAAGGGGGTGCTGGCGCGCGTGGCGGCAGAGCTTGCCAATTCAGAGGCCGATATCACCCATGTGGATATGGACGATGAGGCAGCCCTGGACACCACGGATTTGCGGTTCATCGTGGCGGTTCGTGACCAAGCCCACCTTGAGCTGGCATTGCGCAACCTGCGGCGTACGCAGGCGGTGCTGCGGGCGGCAAGAATCACGCCGCAGCCCTGACACCTGAGCACCGAGCATCAAGCTCCGAGCTCTCTGCAATTGGCACAAGGACCGCCGCTTGCGCGCAAAGAGGTTATGTAGCGGCGCTCCGAGGCGGGTACTGCACCTCTACCACCTCCAAATGGCGCACCCCACCCGGCGTGGGCAGCTGTACCTCATCCCCGACGCGAGCCTTCAACAGAGCCCGCGCCACAGGCGAAATCCAGCTGACTTGACCCATACGACTGTCAGCCTCGTCGATGCCCATGATGGTGATCGTGCGCTCACCGTCCTCATCATCGGAGTAGGTGACGGTGGCCCCAAAGAACACCTGTTCACTGCCCGCATGCAAACTGGGGTCCACTACTTCGGCGATCTCGAGCCGCTTGGTCAAAAAACGGATGCGCCGATCAATTTCGCGCAGACGCTTCTTGCCATAGAGGTAGTCGCCGTTTTCAGACCGGTCTCCGTTGCTGGCCGCCCAGTGCACCACATCCACGATCTTCGGCCGCTCGTTGTCGATGAGATCCAAAAGCTCTGCCCTCAGGCGTGCATAGCCTGAAGGGGTGATGTAGTTTTTGCCACCCGGCGGCAAAGGAGGCAGTGCCAATCCTTCGTCATCGTCAGCGCTATCGGTTTCCTTGGTAAAAGCCTTGCTCATCGCCAGAACTCTCCAATCAGCGCAAAGCGCTTGGGCAAATGAAAAAGCCTGCAATCTTGCGATTGCAGGCTTTAAACATTGGTGCGGCTGGCAGGAATCGAACCCACGACCCCTTGGTTCGTAGCCAAGTACTCTATCCAGCTGAGCTACAGCCGCTAAGCTTTGAATTATAGCATGATTTCTTGGCGACCCTTGAAATTTGCTTATTTCTGATTGCTTTCCTGAGTCAGGCCCTGCAAACAGACAGTCAATTCAACGCAAGCCGAGATTGTAATGCACGATGAAGGCTCCAAAAACAAACTGAGCGATTTGGATCACAAAACACGTCATTTGTTGATGGGTCCACCCTACAAGCGAGGGTGGTAGGGCGTGTTGGACTTGAACCAACGACCAAAGGATTATGAGTCCTCTGCTCTAACCAACTGAGCTAACGCCCCCAGCCATGCTCCAGCGCTATACAACGGGGCAAGCGCCGTATTGTAGGGGCTTACTTGCGGTGACTGAGTGCGTTGGACACCAGCTTGGAAGTGATATCCACGATCTGGATCATGCGGTCGTATGGCATGCGCGTAGGACCAATCACACCCAAAGTCCCCACCACCTTGCCGTCCACCTCATAAGGGGAGCTGACGATCGAGAGCTCTTCAAAAGGCACGACCTGGCTCTCGCCGCCGATGTAGATGCGCACCCCTTCCGCTTGGCTTGAGATATCCAGAAGGCGAAGGATCTGCGTCTTCTGCTCGAACAAGTCGAATGCCCTGCGCAGGTTACCCATGTCGCTGGAGAAATCACTGACGGAGAGCAGGTTGCGCTCGCCAGAAATTACCACCTCGTCCTGCGCCTCGGAGAGTGCTTCCGAACCTACGTTGACTGCTGCTTGCATGAGCGATGCGATCTCTCCGCGCAGCACATCGACCTCGGACTTCAAACGCTCTCGCACCTGCTCCATTGCGAGCCCGGCGTAATGTGCATTCAGAAAGTTGGAGGCTTCGACCAGTTGCGACTGAGAGTGATCCACCTCGGTGAAGATCACACGATTCTGTACGTCACCTTCCGGCGACACGATGATGACGAGAAAGCGCTTTTCAGAGAGTCGCAGGAACTCTATGTGACGAAATACGGAAGTACGCCGAGGAGCCATCACCACACCGACGAACTGGGAGAGGTTGGACAGCAGCTGTGCGGCGTTGGCGATGACCTTTTGGGGCTGCTCCGGAGCCAACTGCGCTGGCATGACCGACTCCCGCTGCACCGTCAGCATCGTGTCCACAAACAAACGGTATCCACGCGCGGTGGGAATGCGGCCTGCGGAGGTATGTGGACTCGCAATCAGGCCCAGTTCTTCCAGGTCCGCCATGACGTTCCGAATCGTAGCAGGCGACAAATCCAGGCCAGACGCACGAGAAAGCGTCCGCGATCCCACGGGTTGCCCATCAGCGATGTAACGCTCGACCAGGGCTTTCAGCAACAACTTGGCACGGTCATCGAGCATGGAATGATTTTAATGATGTAATTTCGTGATGACGTCCAATTTCCGCCATGTCGCACTTATAGGCAAGTACCAGACTTTAGCTACAGGCGCCTCTGGCGACGGCTCGCGCAGGGCTTTGGAAGACATTGCACATTTCTTGGAGCGTCAGGGATGTGAGGTTGCACTCGAAGCGGAAACCGCCAGCAATACCGGACTGACACACTATCCATCTTTGAATGTAGACCAGATCGGTGCGCGGTGCGATCTGGGCCTGGTAGTCGGGGGTGATGGGACGATGCTGGGCATCGGTCGCCGCCTGGCCCGTTTTGGAACACCACTGATCGGCATCAATCAGGGCCGACTGGGTTTCATCACCGACATTCCTTTCGACACCTATCAGACCACATTGCCGCCCATGCTGCGAGGGGCCTACGAAGAAGACCAGCGGCCACTGATGCACGCAACCGTGGTTCGCGATGAGCGTGTGGTGTTTGAAGCCCTTGCCATGAACGATGTGGTCGTCAACCGTGGCGCAACTTCAGGCATGGTGGAGCTGCGCGTGGAAGTGGGTGGACAGTTTGTGGCCAACCAAAGGGCCGACGGTCTCATCATTGCATCCCCCACCGGATCGACAGCCTATTCGCTGTCAGCAGGGGGGCCAATGCTTCACCCCTCCATCCCAGGCTGGGTGCTGGTTCCTATCGCACCCCATACGCTGTCCAACCGCCCCATCGTGCTCTCCGATGCGACGGAAGTAGCCGTTGAAGTGGTGAGCGGGCGCGATGTCAGCGCAAACTTCGACATGCAGTCTCTCGCATCCTTGCTGCATGGCGACCGCATCCTCGTCAAACGATCGGAACACCGTGTACGTTTTCTACACCCGCAGGGCTGGAACTACTTCGCGACACTGCGCAAGAAGCTGCGCTGGAATGAAGGGGGCTCCTGACCATGGCGCTGCGGCAGATTACCCTGCGCGATTTCGTGATCGTACAAACGCTGGAACTGGATTTGCGCAATGGCTTCACCGTTTTGACCGGGGAGACAGGTGCAGGAAAGTCCATTCTGATCGACGCATTGCAACTGGCCTTGGGGGCGCGTGCAGATGCGGGCGTGGTGCGAGAGGGATGCAACAAGACCGACATTTGCGCGGAATTTGACTGCCCCGCGCACGCCCGCCCCTGGCTGGATGAAGGAGGGTTTGAAGCCGATGACAGGCTGCTGCTGCGCCGTACCGTCGACGCGCAGGGCAAGAGCCGTGCGTGGATCAATGGCACCCCTGCTACGGCCTCCCAGTTGCGCTCGCTGGGCGAGATGCTTGTCGATATCCACGGTCAGCACGCGTGGCAAAGCCTGACCCGACCAGAATCGGTGCGAGGCTTGCTTGACGCTTTCGCCGGTGTGAACACCCGAGACACAGCATCCCGCTGGGCGCAATGGCGCGCGGACCTCAAAGCATTGCAACAGGCGCGCGCCGCGCAAGCCACACTGCAGCAAGAGCGCGAGCGCCTGCAGTGGCAAATCGCCGAAGTGGACAAGCTGGGGCCCGGTGATGACGAGTGGGAGGAACTCGACGCCCAACACAAACGCCTGTCCCATGCACAGGCCCTGCTGGATGGAGCGCAGGGGACGCTTCAGGCCTTGCAGGAAGACGAAGGTGGAGCTGTTTCCGCACTGACCCGCGCGCATGCCCTTCTTCAAGCCCAAGAACATATTGAGCCAGAGTTCGCCAATCTGGCCGATATCTTGGCGTCGAGCCTGGCGCAGACGACCGATGTAGTGCACTCGCTGCACAGCTACCTGCGCCATGCAGACATCGACCCGCAACGGCTGACGGAGCTGGACGAGCGCATATCCCAGTGGATGGGACTGGCACGCCGATACAAACGCCCTCCTGCAGAGCTACCTGCGCTACTCAAGGACTGGAAAGCATCCCTGCACGAGCTTGATGCTGCAACCGATCTTGACAGACTGCAAGCCAGCGAGTCGGCCAGCGCCAAGGCATACCAGGCAGCGGCACGCACGCTATCCATGGCCCGAGCCAAAGCGGCCCCCAAACTCTCCGCCTCCATCTCTCAGGCCATGCAGGGACTCGGCATGGAGGGTGGCAAATTTGAGGTATCGGTGGGCAAGGCGGCAGAGCCCTCACCCGATGGTATCGACGATGTCGTGTTCTTGGTCGCAGGGCACCCAGGCATGACACCCAAGCCCGTCGGCAAGGTCGCATCGGGTGGCGAGCTGTCTCGCATTTCGCTCGCCATTGCGGTCACAACCAGTGAATTGGGTGCCGCCCCTACGCTCATTTTTGACGAGGTGGACTCCGGGGTGGGTGGAGCAGTCGCCGAAACCGTAGGAAGGCTGATGCAACAGCTGGGGCGCGATCGGCAAGTGCTGGCAGTGACCCACCTGCCGCAAGTGGCGGCCTGTGCGCATCACCACCTCAAAGTGGCTAAAAACAAGAGCGCTCAAGGCACAACCAGCACGGTTCTGGTTGTGCAGCAAGATGAACGAGTGGCAGAAATCGCTCGCATGCTGGGTGGCGAGCGCTCTACCGAGACCACGCTGGCGCACGCGCGCGAAATGCTGAGCACTGCTGCGCTGGCGCTGACCAGTGCGCCTACCCCGCCTTCGGATTCGTCTACCTCCTCTACCGCCGCGAGGAAACGCTGATGGCCCTTGAGATCGTTGTCATCACAGGCATGTCAGGATCTGGAAAATCCGTCGCCTTGCACGCACTGGAAGATGCTGGCTACTACTGCGTAGACAACCTGCCACCCGAACTGCTGCCAGCCTTCGTAGCGCTGGAACACAAACACCATGGCAACCGCGTAGCCATTGCAGTGGATGTCCGCAGCGCCACCTCGCTGCACCAGGTGCCTCAGGAATTGAGCCGCTTGCGCAGCCAGGGCGTGGCCGTGAAATCCCTTTTTCTGGACGCCACGATTGATACCTTGGTGCGGCGTTTCTCCGAAACGCGCCGCCGCCACCCCTTGTCGCACGACGATCTTCAACAAGGGCGCAGGGCGTTGGTCCAGATCATTGAGCTGGAGCGGGAGTTGCTGGCCGAGCTGCGCGAACAGTCGCACGTGATCGACACCAGCACCATTCGCGCCTCCCAATTGCAAAGTTATGTCAAAGGCCTTATGTCCACGGCGCAAGGGCAGTTGACCTTGGTGTTCCAGTCCTTTGCGTTCAAACGCGGCATTCCCATGGATGCCGACTACGTCTTCGACGTGCGCATGCTCCCCAACCCGCACTATGAGGCCGCCCTTCGGGACCTCACGGGATTGGACCAGCCTGTGGCTGATTTTCTGGATCTGCAGCCGGACGTGGCTCTGATGCGAGCGCATATTGAACAGTTTCTGACGCACTGGCTGGACATGCTGGACCGCAACCACCGAAGCTACGTCACGGTAGCTATCGGTTGCACGGGCGGGCAACATCGCTCTGTCTATCTGGTCGAAAGATTGGCCCAGGCTTTCAGCGTCCGGTGGACCGCACTAAAGCGCCACCGCGAACTGGACGGGCGCTGACTCTTGCGCTGGCGCCTGATTGCTACGCGCTAACCTGCGCGCAGCACGAGTAACGGGATCTGGGCGCTGGCGAAGGCGGCACAGACATTCGCTGGAGCGACATGCGCACCTACCAAAGGGTAGATTGTGTGGTGTCCAGCAACTTGCGAATAGGCGCCGGCAACCCCACCGAAGACCATTGGTCTGGCCCCAGCCACTCCCCGTCTTTTGCCAGAGCAATCATCCCGCTGGCCTGTATCAACAAGGGATGAAGGTGCAGGTCCCGGTGCGTCAGCACATGTACGAAGGGCTGCAGCTCTTGCTGCACCAATTGCTCATTGCCACCCAAGCTATTCACAAAAGTATCTCGGGACTCCAGGTCAGGGAAGACGGGTACGCAGTGCATTCCCGCCCAGATCCCTGTTGGAGGGCGGCGCTGCAGCCAGATGCGGCCCTGGCCATCGCGCAGGATCGCCAATTGCCAGGATTCGGCGCGGCGTGACAGTTTCCGGGTTCTGACGGGATAGCGTTCAGGATTGCCTTCCTTGAAAGCGACGCAATCATCCGCCAAAGGGCAATCGAAGCATTTCGGAGAGCGAGGCGTGCACAGGGATGCCCCCAAGTCCATCAAGCCCTGGGTGTAACGGGGCATCGCCACATCGAGATCGCGCACAGGCAACAGCGCATCGGCATGCTCCCATAGAAGGCGCTCGTTCTTGGCAGAGACCAGATCTTTGTCAAAGCCCAGCAGACGCGTCAGGACCCTCCTCACATTGGCATCCAGAATGGGTACGCGCTCTGAAAAACAGAATGCTGCAATGGCGCCGGCGGTTGAACGCCCGATGCCCGGCAAAGACGCCAGCACCGACGCCGTTCGCGGGAAGGCACCGCCATGGTCGGTCATGATTTGCTGGGCGCAGCGATGGAGGTTGCGTGCACGGCTGTAGTAACCCAAACCGCTCCACAATCCCAGAACTTCGTCCTGAGGGGCTGCCGCCAGGGCGCTCACATCAGGAAACCGGCCCAGAAAGCGCGTGTAGTAGTCCAGCACGGTGGCGACCTGGGTTTGCTGCAGCATGATCTCCGACAGCCACACCCGGTACGGGTCTCGGGTCTGCTGCCAGGGCAGATGGTTACGCCCGTGTACCGCCTGCCAAGCGACTACCCGCTCGGCCACACCCTCTCGGGATTCAGCACTCATGCAGAAACCGGATGCGCTTCAGTCACGGCCGGCACAGCCCCTGGCAGAGCCACCAACTTGGAGGTGAGCTCGTGGAGCTTGCGCTCCAGCTGTCCCAACTCCTCTTCGCCAGCCTCGATTTCGGAGATTCTTTCCACCAACCCACTGGCAGCCTGTTGAATGCGGTCTACCGCCTCCATGCGACGAGCGAAGCTGCGCCGCCGCTCCCGCAGCTGCGCGTCCAATTGCGCGGTGGCGGATTTGCTCCACAGTTCCAGGTCGTTGGCGGCCGACTCGTAGACCGTACGCAAACGCATCGCCAAAGCACGCACCAGACGCTCGGCAAACTCGGGTTGCGCCAGCTTGAGCGCATTGCCCATGCCCAGGTACTGCAAGTGGCTCTGCTCGATTTGGTGCAGGTCTTGCGCAAAATGCTCCAGCTGTGGTGGCGCAGGCACCTGCAAGGAAAAACCGAACTCGGCATTGAGCTGCCGGAAGGTCCCGCTCAGCATGGCCTGGATCTCGGTTCCAGAGGCTTGCGCTTTGTCCAAGGTGCCTCGCAGCTTGTCAAAGGTCTGGACGTATATCTTCTTGACGCCGACCTTGAGCCCTTTTTGCTGCAGCGTCTGGGCCAGCTCGGCCAGCTCTGCCTTGAGAGCCTTGGCGCCCAGCTGTTGGAACACATCACGCAGCAACTTGAGATGAACCGCGCGAACCGCCTGAATCTTGGCGGTACTGAGGTCGAATTCACGCTGCTCTTGCTCTATGCGATGGCGCATGGATTCGATCACCGATGCATTCTTGCCCCGCAGGCTGCGAAGCTCTGCCATCTGGTCATCGAGGTCCCGCCGCCGAATGTTGATGACCCGCGACGTTTCAGTGCGCAGGCTCGCCACGCCCGTGGCCACAGCAGCTCGCAATATGGACTGGCGCCTGCCCATGATGCCTTTGGCCAGGGCCTCTTCCAGCGCGGGGAGTCCACTGGTTTCCAGCAATACGTCATCCGCGGTGATCTTGGCGACCAAGCCCTTTTGGGCCGATACCGGCACCACACGATCCAGAGACACACCAAGCATCTCCGCCGAGGTCGCGCACTGCCGCTCCATCTGAGACTGGACTTGATCGGCGGTGTTGAGCGTGTCCCAGAGCGTATCGATCTTGTTCAACACCACCAAACGCGCTTCCACGCTCTCTGGTGAGATGGCCAGGTGCTCACGCCAGATCGAGAGGTCCGAGCGCGTCACACCGGTATCAGCGCTCAGGATGAACACTACCGCGTGTGCCTGGGGAATGAGGTTGACGGTCAACTCCGGCTCCGCACCCACGGCGTTCAGGCCGGGCGTGTCCAGAATCACCAGCCCTTGCTTCAAAAGGGGGTGAGGGATATTGATGATGGCGTGGCGCCACATGGGCACCTCCACCATGCCCTGCGCATCGGGCACAGGATTCTCGTCCGTCAGATCGTCATGCCAGAAACCCAGCGCACGCGCATTGTCCAAACTGACCTTGCACACCTCCGCCACTTTTTCGAGGGCTTTGGCAATCTGGTCCGCGTTGCCCACGTCCAGGGGAATCTCGTGCCAGCGGTCTGCCTTGACGCGCCACTCCGCCAGACTCTGCATCTGAAGCCGGGTTTCAATGGGTAGCAGCCGCAAGCTGGGCGCCACATTGGCGTCGTAACCCAGCTCGGTGGGGCACATGGTCGTGCGGCCAGCGCTGGCAGGCATGATGCGGCGGCCGTAGTCAGCAAAAAAGATCGCATTGATCAGCTCTGACTTGCCGCGCGAAAACTCCGCCACAAACGCCACCATGACCTTGTCACTGCGTACCTGTTCCTCCAGCCGCTGCAGGCGCTCTTGCACCGCTGCATCCATGAGGTCATGCGTGGCCATCCAATCGGCCAGCCGCTTTAGCTGCTGGGCGAACTCCCGTCGCCAGACGCCATGCTGGTCAAACTGTTCGTTGAATGAAGGTCCCACTTTGCTCCCAGAGATCTATGGATGGCCCGCGAGGCAGGTATATACAAAATATAGCATCGACCGTCCGCCAGCTGTCACAAACCGCCGATCGGACGACGGCACCTAGGGGCGTTGACACTGCCGGCAGAAGTAAGTGCTTCTTTGTCCCTGGCGAATCAGCTCGATGGCTGTACCACAGGCGTGGCATGGCTGACCATCGCGGCCATACACATTCGCGGCCGTCTGAAAGTGGCCCGCCATTCCATCGGCATTCGAAAAGTCGCGCAGTGTGCTCCCCCCCATTTCTACAGCGCGGGCCAGCACGGAACGAATGGCCTGATGCAACTTCTGGACCCGGGCAGCGCCGATGCGGGAAGCTACAGTAGTGGGACGGATGCCAGACAAGAAAAGCACCTCGGAGGCATAGATATTCCCCACCCCCACCACCAAGCGTCCCGCCAGAAGCAATTGCTTGATGGGCATCCGGCTTTTCTTGAGTCCCGCCTGAAAAGTCGGGAGCAGAAACTCTTCTGACAAGGGCTCCATGCCCAACCCACCCAGCAGCTTCGCGGCCACGGGCGAATCATCTGATGGCGCATAGACCACCGCGCCAAATCGGCGTGGGTCGTGCAGGCGCAGCGTGCCGCGGTTGGTGACGAGGTCAAAATGGTCATGCGCGCCCGCTTCCGGCATGTCAGTAGCAAACCGCAGGCTGCCGGACATGCCCAGATGCAGAAGCAGCAGGCCTTGCTCCATATCCAGCAACAGGTACTTGCCTCGCCGGCGCAATCCGCCCACTTGCTGACCCACCAGCAATTGCGGGTCGCAACCCAGAGGCCATCGCAAGGGCTTGCCCATCACCACCGCCTCGATCCGGGCTCCAGTGATCGCGTTAGCAAAACTGCGCCGCGTCACTTCCACTTCAGGCAACTCAGGCATACAAACAACCGGGCAACGGCTTAACAGGCATGGATTATTATGGCCCGATGGTGTTATCCCACAGCTTTCGTACCGTCGCCTTGGCCACCGTGATTGCGGCCGCCGCCCACTCTGCCTGGGCCCAAAAGCCCGCCAGCGAAAGCCGCCCCCCGAGCGAGTCCTCCTCTTCAGTGGCTTCCAACCCCGCGCTGGACGCAGAGCTGTTCTACGAAATCTTCCTGGGCGAGATCAGTGCGCGAACCGGGGACCCAGGCGCCGGCTACGCATTCATGCTGGAGGCCGCGCGCCGTAGTGCGGATGGTCAGCTTTACCAACGCGCCGCTGACATTGCCTTGCAGTCACGATCGGGCGAATACGCCCTGGCTGCCGCCAGAGCCTGGAAGGAAGCCCTGCCCCAGTCGCGCGAGGCCAATCAATATGTGCTGCAAATCCTGATCGCGTTGAACCGCATCGCCGAAACACCGGAATTGCTGCGCCAGGAACTCGCACAGGCCTCTCCCCGGTCCAAGGCTTCTGCGCTGGCCTCCTTGCCGCAACTGTATGGACGTGCGAGCGACAAAGCGCTGGCCGCCAAAGTGGTGGAACAAGCCCTGGTCAACGAACTCACCAATCCAGCCACCGGGCCCGAGGCCTGGGTATCGCTGGGCCGCTTGAGGCTTGCTGCGGGTGACAAGGCCGGCGCGCTGGACGCGGCACGCAGGGCGCAGGGCTTGGACAATGCCAGCGAAAGTGCCGCCCGGCTGGCGCTGGAGCTGATGGACGAAGGCCTGCTGGACGCGGAGCCCATCGTGACGCAAACACTGTCCAAGCAGCCCATCCCGGACCTGCGCATGGCGTATGCACGGGTATTGCTGGGCCTGCAGCGCTACCCAGAGGCCAGTCGCCAACTGGAAACCGTCACGAAGGAAAAGCCTGATCTGACGGAGGCCTGGCTGGTGGCGGCCACTCTGCAATACCAAGACAACCGGCTGCCCGCTGCTGAGGCGTCGCTGCAGCGGTTCATGGAGCTTGCCTCTGCGTCCGCCGATGCCGACCTGCGGCGAAAGAGTCTCACGCAGGCGTATTTGCTGCACGCACAGATTGCCGAGAAAAAGAAAGACTTTGCGGGCGCAGAAGCCTGGCTTGCACGCATCGACAACGCAGAGGAGGTCTTTGGTGCACAGACGCGTCGCGCATCATTGCTGGCACGCCAGGGCAAGCTCGCCCAGGCACGGGCCTTGTTGCGCAGCTTGCCAGGCAATTCCCCAGAGAGCCACCGCCTAAAACTCATGGCCGAAGTACAGCTACTGCGCGACCAACGCCTGTACCAGGAAGCCTACAAAGTGCAAACGGAACTGGTGACCATAGCTCCGGACGATGCCGAATTAGTCTACGACCAGGCCATGCTCGCCGAAAAGGCTGGCCAGCCCGACACCATGGAACAGCTGCTACGCCAGGTGATCGCACGCCAGCCGGACTATCACCACGCCTACAACGCCCTAGGCTATTCGCTCGCAGACCGGGGTGTGCGGCTGGATGAGGCCAAACAGCTCATCCTGAAGGCCCTGCAGTTTGCCCCCAACGACCCCTTCATCATGGACAGCCTGGGATGGGTGGAATTCCGCTTGGGCAACAAGGCCGACGCGCGCAAGCACCTCGAAGCGGCCTTCAAGGCCCGGCCCGACGTGGAGATAGCCGCACATCTGGGTGAGGTTCTCTGGAGCATGGGCGACAAGGACGGCGCAACGCGCGTCTGGAAAGAAGGACAACGCGCCAGCCCCGACAACGACACCCTCAGAGAGACCCTGAAACGCCTCGGAGCCTCCCTCTGATGCCAGGCCTGTTTGGCAGCATCGCCAGCTCACTGACCGGAACGCTTCGTCATCGATGGATGGGCTGGCTGGTGTTGTGTGCCTTATGGCTTGCGGGCTGTGCGCAGCCAATGCCATCAGCCCCTGTGGAGGAAAACAGCTGGAACGGTCGCATCGCACTGCAGATTGACGGGCAGGCCTCGCAGTCTTTTTCCGCCATGTTTGAGCTGCGCGGCACCGCCCAAGCCGGTGGACTCGTTTTGCTCAGCCCATTCGGCAATCGCATTGCGCAACTCGATTGGAAGGATGGGCATGCGCAACTGGTCAGCGGCCAGAACACCCGCACCTCTGATTCCCTCGACACGCTGCTCCAGGACGTGACCGGTACGCGCATTCCTGTGACCGCCCTTTTCAACTGGCTCAAGGGCACTCAGGCCAGTGCGACGGGGTGGCAAGCTGACCTCACCGGCATTGCCGACGGACGGCTGACGGCACGCCGTGACGATCCACAGCCCACCGCCACGCTGCGCATTGCACTGACTCCCTGACGGCCTGCCCACCGCGGCGGCCAGCAGCGGCGTTCGCACCGCACCACCTCGCACCCCACCCTTCCCCATGCAAGCCTTGTATGACGTGCCGGCCCCGGCCAAGCTCAATCTCTTTCTGCACATTACCGGGCGCCGTGCGGATGGCTACCACTTGCTGCAATCCGTGTTCATGCTCGTGGACTGGTGCGACACCTTGCACTTCGAGCGCCGAGCCGATGGGTCGATTTCGCGGGAAGACCTGTCGATGGCACTGCCCGAAGTGGATCTCTCGGTTCGCGCAGCTCGCGCGCTGCAAGCAGCCACGGGCTGCCGCGAGGGTGCGCACATCAGCATCATGAAACGCGTGCCTGCACAGGCGGGCATGGGAGGAGGCTCGTCTGATGCCGCCACCACGCTGCTCGCGTTGAACCGGTTATGGGGGCTCAACCTGCCAAGACACGCGTTGGCCAAGATCGGTTTGCAACTGGGTGCAGATGTTCCGTTTTTTTTATGCGGTCACAACGCTTGGGTGGAGGGAATTGGTGAGACAATCACGCCGCTTGAGAAAGCGCACCAGCTGCCGCAAGCGAGCTTTGTGATCGTGAAGCCCGCTGCAGGTTTGGAGACAAAAGAAATTTTTTCGTCACCAAGTTTGAAACGCGACTCAGATAGTGCTACAATCTTAGGCTTTGCTGCAGCACACTTTGACTTCGGTCGAAACGACTTGCAGCCGGTTGCTCAGGCTCTTTGCCCCGATGTTTTAAAAGCCATTGAATGGCTCAACGATCGCGGCCTCAAAGGCAGAATGACAGGCTCAGGCAGTGCAGTGTTTGCGCAGATGTCACATGCAGTCGACCTGTGCGGAGCCCCAGAGGGCTGGCAAGTGAAGGCATGTGAAAATCTGATGGTTCATCCTCTGGCAGGTTGGGCATCAGGAGAAATTTAAGGTTGGTTGCCTTCGGCAATTGACCTGTGTAGGGGAGTCGCCAAGCTGGTTAAGGCACCGGATTTTGATTCCGGCATGCGAAGGTTCGAATCCTTCTTCCCCTGCCAAACGCTTTCCGCGTACGGGCTTTTATTTCAGACTGCTGGGACGCTCATGCAAGCCAACCACCCCGACTTCATGGTTTTCACCGGCAATGCCAATCCTGGCATGGCAGCTGAAATTGCCCAACACCTCGGCACCACCCTCGGTGCGGCTGACGTGGGTCGCTTCTCTGACGGTGAAGTCACCGTCGAAATCAAGCAAAACGTGCGTGCACGTGATGTTTTCGTGGTGCAGTCCACCTGCGCACCCACCAACGAAAACCTCATGGAACTGCTGATCATGGTCGATGCGCTCAAGCGCGCGTCGGCTGAACGCATCAGCGCCGTGATCCCTTATTTCGGTTACGCCCGCCAGGACCGCCGCCCCCGCTCGACCCGTGTGCCGATCACGGCCAAGGTGGTGGCCAACATGCTGCAAGCCGTGGGCGTGGCCCGCGTGCTGACCATGGACCTGCACGCCGACCAGATCCAAGGGTTCTTCGACATCCCCGTGGACAACATCTACGCGTCGCCAGTGCTGCTGGGCGACCTGCGCCAGAAGAACTACGAGGACCTGATCGTCGTCTCCCCCGACGTGGGTGGCGTGGTGCGAGCCCGTGCACTGGCCAAGCAACTGGGTTGTGACCTGGCCATCATCGACAAGCGCCGCCCCAAGGCCAACGTGTCGGAAGTCATGCACGTGATCGGCGAAATCGAAGGCCGCAACTGCGTGATCATGGACGACATGATCGACACCGCCGGCACGCTGGTGAAGGCGGCCGAAGTGCTCAAGGAGCGTGGCGCTAAGAGCGTGTACGCCTACTGCACGCACCCCATTTTTTCCGGTCCTGCCATCGAACGCATCGCCAAGGGCACGGCCCTCGATGAAGTGGTGGTGACCAACACCATCCCGCTGAGCGATAACGCCAAGGGATGTTCCAAGATTCGCCAACTCTCCGTGGCCCCGCTGATCGCCGAAACGATCCAGCGCATTGCCAAGGGTGAGTCGGTCATGAGTCTGTTCTCGGACCAGGACAACCTGTTCTGACGCGCTCCCCCGGGAGCGTTGCAGTCGGATTGCACGCAGGCCTCCTTCGGGAGGCTTGTCTGTTCGAGAGCAATGCGCAGGCCTGCCGCCACAGTGGCGTAATAGGCCTTTTTTAATCGGGATATGACTGGTCGCGGTCTGTCCTTTTCAGGAGCTAACTATGAACTTCGTCGCTTTTGAGCGCGCCAAGCAGGGTACGGGTGCGAGCCGCCGTCTGCGTAATTCGGGCAAGACGCCTGGCATCGTGTACGGTGGTGCTGCAGAGCCCCAACTGATCGAGGTGGACCACAACGCTCTGTGGCACGCCCTCAAGAAGGAAGCGTTCCACTCCAGCGTGCTGGACATGGAAGTGGCTGGCACTACGTCCAAGGTCGTGCTGCGTGACGTGCAATACCACCCCTACAAGCAACTGGTGCTGCACATCGACTTCCAGCGCGTGGACGACAAGACCAAGCTGCACCTGAAGGTGCCACTGCACTACAGCGGTGCTGAAGAGTCCAACGCCGTCAAGGTGGACAAGTGCATGGTCAACCCCGTCGTGAACGAACTGGACGTGACCTGCATGCCTTCGGACCTGCCCGAATTCATCGCTGTGGACCTGTCCAAGCTGGAAAAGGGTGCTTCCCTGCACCTGAAGGACATCAAGCTGCCCAAGGGCGTGGTGGCCAAGGTCCGTGGCGGCCAGAACAACAACCCCGTGCTGGTGTCAGTTGTGCCTCCCGTCGTGGTCGTTGAGACCCCTGCTGACGCTGCTCCTGCTGCCGATGCCAAGGGCAAGGGCAAGGGCAAGAAGTAATTCGTCGGTCCACGACCTCGATCACTTCACCCGGTCAACCCGCTTTGCGGTGTTGACCACGAAACGGCCCACCTTGCGTGGGCCGTTTTCATTGGTGCGGCGCATCTCGCAAACTGCACAGCCCACTTCCTGAACACGGCTTCAACGGCGCTGCAGCCATCCCGACGGCCTGCCCCCATCCCAGCCACCGATAATCCCGCACATGATCAAGCTGTTTGTAGGCCTGGGAAACCCCGGGCCGGACTACGAGGACACGCGGCACAACGCCGGCTTCTGGTGGATTGATGCCCTGGCGCGCGAACTCAAGGCTACGCTGGTGCCCGAGCGCAGCTACCACGGGCTGGTGGCGCGCACCACGGTGCATGGCCAGAACGTATGGCTGCTGGAGCCGCAGACCTTCATGAACCTCTCGGGCAAGTCCGTGGCCTCGCTGGCTCGCTTCTTCAAGATCCTGCCCGAAGAAATCCTGGTGGTGCACGATGAGCTGGACATTGCCCCCGGCCAGGTCAAGCTCAAACGCGGCGGAAGCCATGCCGGGCACAACGGCCTGCGCGACATCCACGGACAATTGGGATCGCCCGACTACTGGCGCCTGCGCATCGGCATCGGCCATCCGGGCGTCAAGAGCGAAGTGGCCAACTGGGTGCTCAAGAAACCGTCGCCAGACCAGCGCACGCTGATCGAGGACAGCATCGCCCACTCGCTCAAGGCCTATCCCGCTTTGTTGGCGGGCGACATGGAAAAGGCCACGCTGCTCATCCACACCACCAAACCGCCCCGCCCCAAGCCCCCTCGGCCCGTAGAGGACTGATGGGCGACCGGCACGCTCAGCCGTTACGCAGCGGATTTTGCTATTTATTCAATAGCGTTCCAGGCATGATCCACTAGCGCAAGCGGCCGATTGGATTCAAATTACGTTGACGCAGACGCCTGCAGCCGCTGAAACTTCTGCCACAGGGTTTCACGGCTTTCCACGTGTTGCGGGTTCACGGGGATGCAGGCCACAGGGCAGACCTGCACACACTGGGGCTCGTCGAAATGCCCCACACATTCCGTGCACTTGTTCGGGTCGATTTCGTAGATCTCCTGCCCCAGGTAGATCGCCTGGTTGGGGCATTCGGGCTCGCACACATCGCAGTTGATGCACTCGTCCGTGATCATCAGCGCCATACGGCCTCCCAATGCACGGGGCCAAAAACAGGGGCAACGGAGCGAGCGGCGCGGTTCATGCTCCGTATTATCCCGCGCCGGTGGCATGTGCCTTGCGTGCCACACTGCAACCCACCACCGCTGACGGGGACGTTTTTACCGTTATGCTGTGTATACACATTAATTTTGACGCCCCTGCGTCTGACCCACCTGCCAACGCACCCCACCCATGGGCCTGTTTTTTCTCAAGCGGTTTGTCACCCTCCTGGCCACGTTGATTGGCGCCTCCATCGTCGTGTTTCTGGTGCTGGAAATCCTGCCGGGCAATGCCGCGCAGATTCTGATGGGCCCCGATGCCTCTCCCGATGCGGTCGCAGCTCTGGCCACCAAGCTGGGTCTGGACCAGCCCGCCACCCTGCGCTACTGGCAATGGGTGAGCGGCCTGGTGGTGGGCAACATGGGCGACAGCTACGCCTACAGCTCGCCCGTGCTCGACCTGGTGCTGGAGCGCCTGGCGCTCACCGTGCCGCTGGCCCTGATGGCCATGGTGATCACCACGGTGCTGGCCCTGGCCGCCGGTGTGTACGCCGCGGCACGCCACAACAAGCTGGGCGACGTGGGCGTGATGGGCCTGGCGCAGATCGGCATTGCCATTCCCAACTTCTGGTTTGCCATCCTGCTGATCCTGTTGTTCTCGGTGAAGTTGCAGTGGTTCTCGGCCGGTGGCTTTCCGGGTTGGACGGAAGACGCGGGCGGCAGCCCGCTCGAAGCCCTCAAGGCCCTGCTGCTGCCCGCCATTGCGCTGGCCGTGGTGCAAGCGGCCATCCTGGCGCGCATCACCCGCTCGGCCGTGCTGGAGGTGTTGCGTGAAGACTTTGTGCGCACGGCGCGTGCCAAGGGCCTGACGCAGCGCGCCGCGCTGTGGGGCCATGTGCTGCGAAACGCCATGATTCCGGTGGTCACGGTGATGGGGCTGCAGTTTGCCTCGCTGCTGGCGGGCACCATCGTGGTGGAAAACGTGTTCTACCTGCCCGGCCTGGGCCGTTTGATCTTCCAGTCGATTTCCAACCGCGATCTGATCGTCGTGCGCAACTGCGTGATGCTGCTCGCCGCTATGGTCATCGTCGTGAACTTCGTGGTGGACGTGCTGTATGCAGTAATCGATCCCCGTGTGAAGGCATCCGATATCTGATCCCCATGAGCGCCGCCATTTCCTCACCATCCCCCGCAGCTACCTCCGCCCCGAGCTGGCTGCACCGCGCGCTGCGCCACCGCAGCTTTGTCATCGGTGCCGTTCTGTCACTGCTTCTGGTGCTGGCTGCTGCACTGTCGCTGGTCTGGACACCCTGGTCGCCTTACGAAATGGACCTTGCCAACAAGCTGGCAGGGCCGTCCAGCACACACTGGCTGGGCACGGATGCCTTCGGGCGCGACGTGGCGTCGCTGTTGATGGTGGGCGCCCGTAACTCCATCTTGGTGGGCGTGATCGCAGTGGGCATCGGCCTCACCATCGGCACGGCGCTGGGCCTGCTGGCCGCCGCCAAGCGCGGCTGGGTGGAAGAACTCATCATGCGGCTGGCGGACTTCACGTTTGCCTTCCCCGCTCTGCTGCTGGCCATCATGATGACGGCGGTGTTTGGCGCAGGCATCGTCAACTCCATCATCGCCATCGGCATCTTCTATATCCCGACGTTTGCGCGCGTCACCCGCGCCTCGGCCAATGCCGTGTGGGCGCGTGAATACATCCTGGCCGCGCGGGCCTGTGGCAAAGGCACCTGGCGAATCACGCTGGAGCATGTGCTGCCCAACACCCTGTCGGTGCTCATCGTGCAGACCACCATCCAGTTCGCGCTGGCCATACTGGCCGAGGCGGCCCTGTCGTACCTGGGCCTGGGCACCCAGCCGCCCCAGCCCTCCTGGGGCCGCATGCTGAGCGAGGCACAGACGCTGATGTTCCAGGCCCCGCTGCTGGCCGTGTGGCCGGGTGTGGCAATTGCGCTGGCCGTGCTGGGGCTGAACCTGCTGGGTGACGGGCTGCGTGATTTGCTCGACCCCCGCCTCTCTCGCAAGCGCTGACAGCCCCCCGCACCGAAGACCACCAGCACTCCACGATGTCTCTGTTAGAAGTCTCCAACCTCCGCATCCGCCTGCAGACGCACCGGGGCCCCGCCGATGCCGTGCGCGGCGTGAGCTTTTCGCTGGCGCGCGGTGAAACCCTGGGCCTGATCGGTGAATCGGGCTGTGGCAAATCCATCACCGCCATGTCGCTCATGGGCCTGCTGCCTGAGAGCGCGCAGGTCACCGGCAGCATCCGCTTTGACGGCCAAGAGCTGGTGGGCCGCACCGATGCACAGATGTGCCAGATGCGCGGCAACCGCATTGGCATGGTGTTCCAGGAGCCCATGACGGCCCTCAACCCCGTGCACACCATTGGCCGCCAGGTGGCAGAGCCGCTGCGCCTGCACCGGGGCATGAATGCGGCAGCCGCACGCACCGAAGCGATTGCCCTGCTGGACCGCGTGGGCATCCCCAATGCCGCGCAGCGTTTTGATGCCTACCCGCACCAGTTCTCAGGCGGGCAGCGCCAGCGCATCACCATTGCGATGGCACTGGCCTGCGGGCCCGACCTGCTGATTGCCGACGAGCCCACCACGGCGCTGGACGTGACCATCCAGCAGCAGATCCTGGACCTCATCAGCGACCTGGTGGCCGAGCGCAACATGGCGCTGATCCTCATCTCGCACGACCTGGGCGTGATCTCGCAGAACGTGGACCGCATGATGGTGATGTACGGCGGCAGCGTGGTCGAGAGCGGCTCCACCGCCTCGGTCTTCTCGGCCATGGCGCACCCCTACACACGCGGGCTTTTCGCAGCCCGGCCCCACCTGGGTGCCGTGCACGCGCCTGGGCAACGCCCTCGTCTGTCCACCATTCCGGGCACGGTGCCCGAGCTGGTGGACCTGCCCGCAGGCTGCCCCTTTGCGGGGCGCTGCAGCTACACGGTGGATGACTGCCACCACAAACAACCCGAAGCCACCCTGGTGGCCACCGATGCCGACGGCGACCACCTGGTGCGCTGCCTGCGGCGCGAGGCCATTGCCGAGGCGCAGAGTGCGAACGTGGTGAACATCGTCGAGGTGGCCGCATGACCCAGGCATCCCACCCCACTTCTGTCCCAACCACCGCGCCGCTGCTCCAGGTGACCGACCTGGTGCGTGAATACACCCTGCCCCGCGAGCACCTGTTCCGCCCGCCGGGTAAGGTGCATGCGCTCAACGGCGTGAACTTCTCGATTGCCGCAGGCCGCAGCCTGGGCATCGTCGGCGAATCGGGCTCGGGCAAGTCCACCCTGGCACGGCTGGTGATGGCGCTGGATGCGCCCACCTCCGGCACGGTGGAGCTGCTGGGCCGCAACCTGCACCAGCTGCCCGCCGAAGAGCTGCGCCAGGCGCGGCGCGACTTCCAGATGGTGTTCCAGGACCCGTACGGGTCGCTGGACCCGCGCCAGACGGTGGAGCGCATCGTGACCGAGCCGCTGCAGGCGCAAGGCCAGACCACGCGCGCCGAGCAGCGCGAGCAGGCCGCCCAGGTGTTGACCCAGGTGGGCCTGCGCACCAATGACCTGGGCAAGTACCCGCACGAATTTTCGGGCGGCCAGCGCCAGCGCATTGCGATTGCGCGCGCCCTCATCACCCGGCCTCGCCTCATCGTGGCCGACGAGCCGGTGAGCGCGCTCGACGTGTCGGTGCAGGCCCAGGTGCTCAACCTGATGCAAGACCTGCAGCAGCAGTTCGGCATCACCTACATGCTCATCAGCCATGACCTCGCGGTGGTCAACCACCTGTGCGACGAGGTGGTGGTGCTGTACCAGGGACGCATCGTGGAGCGCGGCTCGCCGGGCGAGCTGTTCCGCAACGCGCAGCACCCTTACACACAGTCGCTGGTGGGCGCCGTGCCGCAGGTGCAGCCCGGCCGCGCGCGGGCGCGCCGTGCGGCAGCCGCTGCGGCAACGGCAAAAACCGCATAACCACATGCAGGTGTGATGGTGTAAAAAGCTTCTTTCCTCCCCGGTAACAAATTGCACCGGGGGTCTTTATGGTTGTTGTCTGGTTTTTTGTCTGGAGAGTCCGAACATGCTGAACCGCCGTACCGTCCTTGCCACTGGCGCCATCGCCGCTGTGCCCTTGACCACCTCGCTTGGCGCCCTGGCGCAAGGCCGCAAAGATGCGGTGACGCTGGCGATGACGCTGGAGCCCCCAGGCCTGGACCCCACCGCCGGTGCGGCCTCCGCCATCGCCGAGATCGTTCAGTACAACATCTTCGAGACGCTCACCAAGATCAACCCCGACGGCAGCGTGTCGCCCCTGCTGGCCGAAAGCTGGGAGGTCTCGCCCGACCTCAAGACCTACACCTTCAAGCTGCGCCGTGGCGTGAAGTTCCAGAACGGCGAGCCCTTCACCGCTGCGGCCGTCAAGTTCTCGTACGACCGCGCAGGCGGCGAGAAGAGCACCAACAAGGACAAGCGCACCTTTGCCGGCATCACCACCCAGGTGGTGGACGACTACACCGTCGTGCTGCTCAACAAGGAGATCGACCCCGACCTGCTGTTCGTGCTGGGCCAGGCCACCTCCATCATCGTGGAGCCCAAGAGCGCCGACACCAACGCCAACAAGCCCGTGGGCACCGGCCCCTACCAGCTGCAGGCGTGGAACAAGGGCTCGTCGGTCGTGCTGACCGCCTGGGCCGACTACCGCGATGCCAAGGCCATCAAGATCAAGCGCGCCACCTTCCGCTTCATCTCCGACCCGGCTGCCCAGGTGGCGGCCCTGCTGGCGGGCGACGTGGACGCCTTCCCCCGCGTTACCCCCCGCAGCGTGGCGCAGTTCAAGGCCAACCCCAAGTTCCAGGTGGTGGTCAGCGGCTCGCGCGCCAAGACCATCCTGGCCATCAACAACGGCAAGAAGCCGCTGGACGACGTGCGCGTGCGCCGCGCCATTGCCGCCGCCATTGACCGCAAAGCCGTGATCGAAGGCGCGGGCGACGGCTACGGCGCGCCCATCGGCAGCCACTACGTGCCCGGCGCGTTTGGCTACGTGGACACCACGGGCGTGAACCCCTACGACCCCGAGAAGGCCAAGAAGCTGCTGGCCGAAGCCGGCATCAAAACGCCGCTGGAGCTGACGATGACGCTGCCCCCCACGCCATACGCCCGCCAGGGTGGCGAGGTGATTGCAGCCCAGCTGGCCAAGGTCGGCATCGTCGCCAAGATCCAGAACGTGGAATGGGCGCAGTGGCTCAGCGGCACCTACGGCAGCAAGAACTATGACCTGACCGTGATCAGCCACGTGGAGCCCTTTGACTTGGGCAACTTTGCCAAGCCTGACTACTACTGGGCCTACAACTCGCCCAAGTTCAACGACCTGTTCAATCAGATCAAGAACGCCGCCCGCCCCGCCGACCGCGCCAAGCTGCTGGGCGATGCGCAGCGCCTGCTGGCCGAGGACTCGGTGCACGCCTTCCTGTACTCCAACCAGTGGATCACGGTGGCCAACAAGAACCTCAAGGGCCTGTGGAAAGACATGCCCGTGTTCGTCAACGACATCTCCGCGCTGTCCTGGTCCTGACCGCCACGCGCCGCAACACAACGCGGCGCGTGCAGGAGCCAATACTCCTAAAACAATAGCTGCCAGCGCTTGATCCACTAGCGCTTGCAGCCTTTTTTATTGATAAACGTCGCTACGGTGACCATCCACTCCACCATGACCGAACTGCACGACCTGCCCGCCCACGACCTGATTGCCGCCTACCGCCAGCGCAAGCTGTCACCGGTTGAGGTCACGCAGGCCGTGCTGGCCCACATCGAACGGTGGGAGCCCCACATCCAGGCCACCTACCTGCTGCGCCCCGAGGCCGCCCTGGCGCAAGCCCGAGCCTCCGAGGCCCGCTGGCTGCGCGGCGAGCCCAAGGGCGCGCTCGACGGCGTGCCCAGCACCATCAAGGAAAACATTGCCACCGAAGGCGACCCCACCCCGCTGGGCACGGCCGCCGTCGAGCTGGTGCCCGCTGCCGCCGACGCACCCCCTGCCGCCCGCATGCGCGAGGCCGGTGCCGTCATCGTCGCCAAGACCACCATGCCCGACTACGGCATGCTGTCCTCGGGCCTGTCCACCTTTCACCCGCTGTCGCGCAACCCCTGGGACGTGAGCAAGGGCCCCGGCGGCTCCAGCGCCGGTGGCGGCGCGGCGGCCGCTGCGGGCTACGGCCCGCTGCACATTGGCACCGACATCGGTGGCTCGCTGCGCCTGCCCGCCAGCTGGTGCGGCATCTTCAGCCTCAAGCCCAGCCTGGGCCGCATCCCGATTGACCCGCCTTACACCGGGCGCGCCGCCGGCCCCATGACCCGCACCGTGGCCGACGCCGCGCTGATGATGCAGGTGCTGAGCCAGCCCGACGCACGCGACAGCATGAGCCTGCCCTACCAGGACATCGCCTGGGGCCAGTTCAACAAGGGCGCCGAGCGCCTGCGCGGCCTGCGCATCGGCCTGCTGCTGGATGCAGGCTGCGGCCTGCCGGTAGAACCCGAAGTGAAGGCCGCCGTGGAGCGCGCAGCAAAACTCATGGAAGCCGCCGGCGCCACCATCGTGCCCATGGCGCCCTTCATGACCCAGGCCATGCTCGACGGCATGGACCATTTCTGGCGCATGCGGTCCCACATCGACCTGCAAGCCCTGCCTGCGGCGCGGCGCGACAAGGTGCTGCCCTACATCCGCACCTGGGCCGACAGCGCTGCCGGCATGAGCGGCACCGAAGTCTTTAACGCCAGCCACCAGTTCCACCTGACCCGCGTGAACACGGTCAAGGCCTGCAGCGCGTTCGACTACGTGATCTCGCCCGTGGCGCCCAACGTCGCCTTCCAGGCCGAGCTGCCCTCGCCCACCAACGACCCGCTGCGCCCGCTGGAACACATCGGCTTCACCGTGCCGTTCAACATGTCCGAGCAGCCTGCGGCCTCGGTCAACTGCGGGTACACCCGCGCGGGTTTGCCCATCGGCCTGCAGATTGCGGGTGCGCGTTTTGACGACCTGGGCGTGCTGCAGGTCGCGCATGCCTTCGAACTCATCCGCGAGCCCCAGCGCGCATGGCCCCGGCCGCCTGCGGCATAACCCTGCGTCTGTCATGCGTTGTTGTTGGTAACCTTGGGGGCGACGCCCCCTGGCGGGCGGGTCCTCCTTGAACCGATTACACCCCTCCTGGGGTTACCACCACACACAACCATCCCACCACCGCATGGACATCATCATCCTGGCGATCCTCATCGCCACCGGCACCTTCATGCTCAACGCCAAAGAGCAGCGCAAGCGCATTGCACTGTTGGGCAAACACCTGGCCAACTACCAGATCGAAAAGCTGATGGAGGCGCTGACCGACGGCTACCTGCGCGCCCTGGGCGAGAGCACCGACGAGCGCCGCAGCCAGATCTGGAGCCTGCTGAGCACCACCGAGTCGCAGCTGAGCGAGCAATTCAGCCGCTTTGCCGCCGACTTTGCCAAGGTGGACGAAGCCCACGCCCGCGTCAGCCGGCTCTCCGTGCCGATACCGTTTGCCGACAAGCTGCTGCCCGCCATGACCTTTGACGTGCGCCGAGCCCTGGCCATCCATGCGCGCGGCATTGCCCATGTGGTGCAGAACACCAGCCACCTGTCGCCCAAGGACCGCGCCTACATGATGACGGCCGAGCTGTTTCTGATGCAGCACACCTGCCACTGGTACTGCAAGTCCAAAACCGTGGCCAGCGCCCGCATGCTGGCGCGGCACCAGACGCCGCACGAACAGCTCGTGGCCTCGGTGTCCGCCGAAACCCGCAACGCCTACCTGACCTTGATCAACGGCGGCTGAACCCAGCGACCGAACAATGCCCCATGCCATCCTCCACGCACACCCGCATGACCGACAGCCTGGGCAACCCCATCACGCTGCAGGACGAAACCAGCGCGACAGCGCTGAATGACTTTGTAGAAGGCTTCATCGCCTGCGAAGCCCGCGCGGTGAACGTGCTGAACGCAGCGGCCGACACCAGCCCCATCGTCCAGGCCAGCTGCGCGGCGCTGCACATGTTTGCCGAGTCGGCAGACGCCCCGCGCAACGCGCGCACCTTCATCGACCAGGCCCTGGCCCGTGCCGCAGATGCTACCGAGCGTGAGCAACGCTTTGTGGCCGCCATCGCCGCCTGGGTGGATGGTGACCTGCCCCGCGCCATTGCACTGCACGAGGAGCAAGCCCGCCTGCACCCGCGCGACCTCGCGTCCCTCAAGCTCGGCCAATACCATTTGTTCAACCGTGGCGACTCACCCGGCATGCTGCGCCTGGCACTGCAGGCCCTGCCCGCAGCGGCCGAGGTGCCCTACCTGCACGGCATGCTGGCCTTTGGCTGGGAGCAATGCCACCGCCTGCCCGAGGCCGAAAGCGCCGCCCGCCACGCCATCACCCTGTGCCGCAAAGAACCCTGGGCCCACCACGCGCTGGCCCACGTCATGCTGACCCAGGGCCGCATCCGCGAAGGTACAGACTTCATGGCCAGCGTGAGCGACACCTGGACGGACCTGAACTCCTTCATGGTCACGCACAACTGGTGGCACCAGGCGCTGTTTTTGCTGGAGCAAGACCGGCATGCCGAAGTGCTGGCGCTCTACGACAGCCAGGTGTGGGGCGTGGTCAAGGAATACACCCAGGACCAGATCAACGCCGTGTCCCTGCTCGCCCGGCTGGAGCTGGCGGGCGTGGACGTGGGCGACCGCTGGGCCGACGTGGCCGACCACCTGGCGCCGCGCCTGGCAGACCATGTACTGCCCTTCCTGGACCTGCAATACCTCTACGGCCTGGCCCGCGCAGGCCGCATGGAGGCCGCACGCACGCTGCACAACAACATCGCAGCCCACGCCGCCACCCGCACCGAGGCACACGAGCGCACCGTGTGGCAGCAGGTATGCGTGCCTGCCGCCCACGGCCTGCTGGCGCATGCGCAGGGCGACTGGGCGACGGCGGTGGAGAAACTGGGCGTGGCTCTGCCCCGGCTGGTGGAGATTGGAGGAAGCCATGCGCAGCGGGATCTGTTCCACCAGATCTGGCTGGATGCACTGCAGCGCAACGGGCAGTGGGGGGCGGTGCAGAACGTAGTGCAGCCGATGGTGAATGGGCAGCCGGAGTCGGTGCGGTTGGCAAGGCAGATCAGGGCGATAAACAGCGTGTTAGGGCTACCGTCGGCGACATAGCGGACTCAGCACCAAGACAGCCGAGCGGTCCTCCACAGAAGCCACCGACATTTTCATGACACAGGAATCTCAAATGAAGCGATTTGCACCAGCGATATTGATCATCCTTTCAGGCCTCGCAGCACAAGCGCATGCCATTGACTTCTGGCATTCCAACACGGTGTGGGCTGGTCAAGGTCAATGCTCTGCTGTGTTTTCTTTTGACAGCGGGATGGAAGAAGTCAAAAACCTGCAGGTAGCGGTGACCGTCTTGAACAAAGCAAATAAACGGGTGGCGTCAGGTGTTCTGGAAATTCCTCGATTCGGGCAATCTGCTGCCGATCGGTACGCTGACGCGTTTCTGGAGAGCGAGGAACTCTGCTCGGATGATCTCGTCATTGTGGTGAACAAGGCAACTGCCGCTATCGATGGCAAACGGACTGACCTCTTAAAGTCAAAAGCACTCGTCATCCGCGACTTCAAGCCATTCAAGATTCGCATCGGCAAATAGCACAACCAGCCTTCAGGCTGGCCATCTAGCAAGTGACCTGCCTCTGCTCTATCGCGTGACCCCGGCACGGCGTATCACGGGTAGGTGGTGCAAGCCCAAGCTGCTGGCATTTCATTGCCAACAACAGATACCACTGCCACTCACCGCACCACCAACTTCGTCTGGTCATACACCGGCTGCTCCGGCAAATCCGCCAGGTGCCGCACATCGGCCCAGTCCAGCACCTCCACCGCTTCTCCACTCACCCGCACACGGTTGAGCCCCGCGTTGGGGATGTCGCTCTGGCGCGGGCCGTCCAGCCCTGTGCCGCGCGCAGTGCGCCAGATCATGTCGAGCACGCCGCCATGGGTGACGACCATCACCGTCTGGCCGCTGTGCTGCTGGGCGATGCGGTAGACGGCGTCCATCACGCGGGTGTGGAACTGGCGGGTGGTCTCGCCGCCGGGCATGCCATAGTCGGCTTCAAAGCGCAGCCACTGGTTCCATGCGTCGGCGTGCTCCTGCTTGACGTCGTCCACGCGCTTGCCGTCCACCACGCCAAAGTTTTGCTCGCGCAGGGCACTGTCGGTGAGGGTGTCGATGCGGGCCTGGGGAAACAGCACCTTCAGGCTGGGCGTGGCGGTCTGCTGGGTGCGGATGAGGTCGCTGCAGATGAGGTGGTGCACCACGGGGCGCTCTGCAGCCAGGCGCTCGGCCAGGCGGCGGGCCTGTTCGTGGCCAATGGCGTTGAGGGGGACATCCACGTGGCCCTGAAAGCGCAGTTCGCGGTTCCAGTCGGTCTCGCCGTGGCGGATCAGGATCAATTCAGTCATGCGTGCCATTATCGAATGCATGCACATGATTGCAAGCATTTTTGGCTGCTAGCGCTTATGCGATAAGCGCTGATAGCTATGTTTTTTATAACAACCGCCTGTGCACCACCTACCGAGCGACCCGTCACCGCATGGGCACAACCAGTACCTTGCGGCGCGGCTGGCAGCCAGGGCCTTCGTAGGCGGCGCTGTCCTGTTCCCAGCCCGGGCCGGGCGAGGTTTGTGCGCACACGCGCTGTCCATCGACCAGGCTGCGCCAGTAATACCAGGGCGCGGGGGCGGCCTGTACCAGCAGCGGGGCCAGCAAGACAACCAGCGCGCACAGCACGCTCCAAAGGCGGGGGGCGAAAGGCATGGGCAAACAAAGCATCCAACGTGTCCCGCCCATGCTACGCAGCCTGCGGCGGGCCAATGCCTGGAAAAGCGGCGGAATCGTCGGTCAGGGCTTGTCCGCGGTGACGATCCAGCCTTCGAGTGGATCGAGCCCCGGCGGCAGGCCGTAAAGCGCGTCGCCCTCGGCATGGCGCTGCTGGGCCCAGGCGGCCTGCAGCAGGCACAGCACGGCGTCCAGGCTGTCGCCGCTGGCGTCCTGCACCAGCGCGTCGCGCTGGGCGTGGCTGAGCTTGAGGCGCAGGCCCAGGCGGGTCTGGCCCAGCTCCAGCGCGTTGACCAGGTCTTTGCGGGCGATGAGGCGGTCAGGCGTCTGCTTGGCGCGGTCGTCGCTCTTGTAGCTGCGGCGCTGCAGCACCTCGCGCGCGAGCAGGCCGGGGTAGGCCTCCAGCGCCACGCGACGGGGGTCGCCTGCGTGCAGGCCGGGCAGGTGCACGCCGGCGTCCAGCAGCAGCGGCAGACCCGCATGCAGCATGTAGGCCACGGGCGGGTTCACCCATTTCATCGACGGACTGGAGCCTGCGGGCCTGTCGGTGGCGCGGTGGGCAAACTTGCCCCCCACGGGCCGCGCGTCGCAGAACGCCGCAAACTGCGCGCGGATCTGCTCGCGGCTTAGGCGGCGGTACTGCTGCATGCAGGCGATCCAGTCGGTGGGCCAGCCCAGCGCCTGCACCAGCTCGCGCGGCAGGCCAAAGGGCAGATCAAAACCGCCCACCCAGTCGCCGGGCTGCGCCAGCCACTGGCCGAATGCGGCCCGTGTGTCGATCGGTTGCAGCGCGGTGAGCGCCACGCGCGCGCCCTGGCGTTGGCCCAGCGCCAGCACGATGGGTTTGCGCCGCGTGGGGCTGCTGGAGAAGTCACAGCCCAGTAGCTGGAAAGGGGATTGGGGTGCCATGGTGGTCATCCCAAGGCCAGGGCCGTGACACCTGCCGCAATGCACAGCGCACCTAAGATGCGCGCCACGCGGTCACCCTCGCCCAGCAGGTGGCCGCCGATCAGCGCGGCAAACAGCATGGACACCTCGCGCGCAGGGGCCACGTGCGACAGGGGCGCCTGCTGCATGGCGTACAGCACCAGCACATAGGCCACGGGGCTGACCACCGCCACGGCCAGGGCAAAACGCCACTGGGCCAGCCACAGCGTGCGGGCGGTGGGCAGGTCGCGCAGCACCACCGGCGCCAGCAGCCCCACGCGCACAAAGTTGCCCATGTAGTCCACCAGGATGGGCGACATCAGCAAAAACTTGACCGCATAACCATCGACCACCGTGTAGCTGGCAATGAAGGCCCCCGTCAGAACCCCGTAGGCCATGCCCTTGTGCACCCGTGCCCGTGCGGCAGGGTCGTGCGCGGCGCGCAGCAGGCCCGGGCCGCCCGCGATCAGAAACACGCCCCCCACCACGCCCACAATGCCCAGGGCGCCCAGCGCCGAGATCTGCTCACCCAGCAGCGTGATGGCCACCAGCGACGACAGGAGTGGCCCCGAGCCCCGCGCCAGCGGGTAGACCACGGTGAGGTCCGCCACCCGGTAGCCGCGCAGCAGGATGACAAAGTAAGCCACGTGCAACAGCCCGCTGGCGACCACAAAGCCCCACTCCACCGCACCCCACAGCGGTACCGCGTCGCGCCCCAGGTACCAGCCCAGCGGCGCCCAGACCACCATCATGATCACCGAGGTGAAGAACGCAAACCGCGAGTCCCCCCCGGCCTTCTTGGCCACGATGTTCCAGCACGCATGGATGAGGCCGGCGAGGATGATGAGGGCGAAGGCGGTGAAGGTCACGGGGAAAAGAACGGCCTGAACAGAAAAGCCGCAGCGCCTTCTGGGCGGCTGCGGCTACGAACCATGATGGATGGCTGCGAAGAAAAGTGGGGCGATTTGCGTAGCGAGCCAGCCTAGTCTGGGTCGATGCGCGCAGCCGTACTCCCGTACGGCGAGCACAGCAGGCCCGGAATCGGCTGGCGCAGTAGCAAAGCGCCCCGCTTTTCAGGCTCGGCCGATGATGGAGGCTGTGGCCATCAACTCTTCGAGCAGCGCAAACGACACCTTGCCCGACACGGAGTACGGGTCCAGCTCAGGCTTCTCGGAATACTTCAGCAGAATGGAGTGGTTGATCTTGGACAGGTTGACCTGGCCCATGGTCCAGCCGCCAAAACGGCGCTCGGCGATTTCTTCGTAGTGCAGCAGCACCACGTCCTTGTGGCGCGGGTCCTTCTGGATGTGGCCGTACAGCTCGCTCACCGCAGAGCGGCCGCCCTCGATGGCTTGCAGGAACACGCCACCGCCGTAGCACAGCACGCCGGTGATGCCGGAGCCCGGGTTGTGCTGGCGCGACTGCGTCAGGATGGCTTCGATGGCGGCGGGCGAGGTATCGACCGCGCGACTGGCGTAAAGCAGGCGTACCAGCATGGTCAGTTCTTTCCAGGAATGAGGGACAAAAATTCACGGCGCAGGGCGCTGTCCTTGAGGAACACGCCGCGCATGACCGAGTTGATCATGCGGCTGTCGTTGTCGCGCACGCCGCGCCAGGACATGCAGAAGTGGCTGGCTTCCATGACGATGGCGAGGCCGTCGGGCTGGGTCTTTTCCATGATCAGGTCGGCCAGCTGCACCACGGCTTCTTCCTGGATCTGGGGACGGCCCATGATCCAGTCCACCAGGCGCGCGTATTTGGACAGGCCGATCACGTTGGTGTGCTCGTTGGGCATCACGCCGATCCAGATCTTGCCGATGACGGGGCAGAAGTGGTGGCTGCAGGCACTGCGCACGGTGAGCGGGCCCACGATCATCAGCTCGTTGAGGTGCTCGGCGTTCGGGAATTCGGTGATGGGCGGCTGCGCCACGTAGCGACCACGGAACACCTCGTTGAGGTACATCTTGGCCACGCGGCGCGCGGTGTTGTTGGTGTTGTGGTCGCCCTCGGTGTTGATGACCAGGCTGTCGAGCACGCCCTGCATCTTGACCTCAACCTCGTCGAGCAGCTTCTCCAGCTCGCCGGGCTCGATGAATTCGGCAATGTTGTCGTTGGCGTGAAAGCGCTTGCGCGCGGCGGCAAGGCGTTCTCGGATCTTGACGGAAACGGGCGTGCCTTCGTCCGGTGGGATGGGCGTCATATCGGCGGCAGGTTGGCTGGACATGGGTGGCATCGTACCAGCGAACACAGTTTGATCGATTACAAGGGTTTTAGGCAGCAAGCGCTAGTGCAATATGCCTGAGCAGCTATCAATAAAGTAGCGCACTCGACAAAGATGCCCTCAGTACCGCTTGCCCGTCACCCACAGCGCCAGGCGCATGAGACCAAACGCCACGCGGTCCAGCACCCGCTGGCGCAGCGGGCGGCCGGCATAGCGCGCAGGGTCCATGCGGCGGCCCGCGTGCTGCATGGCGTGCACCAGGCGCTGGCGCAGGTCGATGGCAAAGGCGGCGTCTTCCACCACCACATTGGCCTCGCGCGCCAGCAGCAGCGAGAGCGGGTCAAGGTTGGACGAACCCACCGTGGCCCAGGGCCGGTCGCCCTGCGCATCGATGACGGCCACCTTGGCGTGCAGAAAGCTGGGGGCGTACTCGTAGATCTCGACCCCGGCCTCCAGCAGCGCGCCATACACCGGGCGGGCTGCGTGGTACTGCATGAAGTATTCGTACCGCCCCTGCAGCAGCAGCCGCACGCGCACGCCCCGGCGCGCGGCCATCACCAGCGCGCGGCGCAGCTTGCCGCCGGGCATGAAGTAGGCGTTGGCGATGATGACCTCGTGGCGCGCCATGCCGATGGCCTTGCGGTATGCCTTCTCGATGCGGCTGCGGTTGCGCACGTTGTCGCGCAGCACCAGGGTGGCGCGCACGGGGGGGCCGGCATCGGGGTCGCCGCCCTGCTCCGCATGCCGTGCGGCGCTGGCCGCGCGCAGGGCCCGCAGGGCCTCCGGCAGGCGGCGCTGGCGCGCGTCGCGCACGGCCTGCATGCGCCACCAGAGCTGGTCCATGGTGTCGCTGGCCGAGGCCACCAGGCTGCCGGTGGCACGCACCGCAAAGTCAAAACGGGGCGCCTCCAGCGTGCCGTGGTTGGGGTCGTGAAAGTCATCCAGCACGTTGATGCCGCCGCAGAACAGCACCCGCCCATCCACCACGCACAGCTTGCGGTGCAGGCGCCGCCAGCGGTGCGGCAGCAGCAGCCCCAGCGGCCCCAGCGGCGAATACACGCTGCACAGCACGCCGGCGGCCTGCAACTGATCGGCCCAGGCCTTGGGCAACGCGCCCGTGCCCACGCCATCGACCACCAGATGGGTGCGCACGCCGCGCGCTGCAGCGCGCATCAGCGCCTGGGCCACGGTGGCTCCGGCGCCGGTGAAGTCAAAGATGTAGGTCTCGAACTGGATGTCCGCCATCGCAGCATCCATGGCCTCGGTAAGCGCCGGAAAGAACTCCTCGGCGCCTTGCAGCAGCCGGACCTGGTGGTCGTCGGCGGGCCCGGTGCCCGGGGCCTGCGCAAAGGACTTGCGCCTCATCCCGTCACCCCGCCACCGCGCACACCCCGGCAACGCCTCACAGCCGGAACTCCGCGATCAGGGGCAGATGGTCCGACATGCGCCACCAAATGCGGCCACGCGGCACCTGCAGCGACAGCGGCGTGAGCCCGCGCGCATACACATGGTCCAGCTGCGCCAGCGGCAGGCGCGCGGGGTAGGTGAAGGTGCGGGGCGCATCCCATTCATACAGGCCAAAGCCCGCCAGCATGCGCTTGAGCAACTGCCCCCAGTCGTTGAAGTCACCCGCCACCACCAGCGGCGTGCCGGGCGGCACCTCGCGCTCGATGAAGGCCTGCAGGCGCTCGATCTGGCGGATGCGGCTGCCCGGGATGAGGCCAAGGTGCACCACGATCACGTGCACATTGCGGCCCTGCACATCCACCTCTACATGCAGCAGGCCGCGCTGTTCAAAGCGATGGTCCGAGATGTCTTCGTGCTGGTGCCCGATCACCGGCCAGCGGGTCAGCAGCGCATTGCCATGTTCGCCGTGTTTGGTGATGGCGTTGGTGCGGTACACCGCCTCGTAGCCTTCGGGCGCCAGAAACTCGGCCTGCGGCAGCTCAGGCCAGCGCTGGAAATACGCCGCCTCGCGCCGGTGCAGCTTGCGCACCTCCTGCAGGCAGACGATGTCGGCATCGAGCTGCTCCACCGCCAGACCCAGGTTGTGAATCTCCAGCCGCCGCGCGGGCCCGATGCCTTGCACCCCCTTGTGGATGTTGTAGGTGGCTACGCGCAGGATGTCGTCGTGTTGCATGGTCCTAGGAGGGGTAGTTGAACGCGCTCGCCAGCGCCGCGATGGGTGCGATGGGCAAGGCGCGAGGACGCGGCGGGCTCATGCCCGCAAGGAGGAGCAACGCCGCATGGCGCTCCCAGCGCGGTGCTGGCGAATGCGTAGCGTGCCCACTCGACCAGCGAACGTCAACGAAGCAGCGAAAGTCAGTATCCATGAGGCGACCTTGAAAACGGCAAGCGGTCAATTGCCGCTCCTAGGACTGGAGATTGTGTCGCAAGCCGTGGTGGCAAGGGGTTTGCCCGACGCAGGCCGGGTGCTGCAGCGGCTTACACTGGGGGCTCCAACATTTTGAGCACGCAGGGACGGCCCCGACCCCCATGGCTACCGAGAGCGGCCCCAATCCCGCCCCACAGACACAGGCGCTGATCGTGGACAGCAATGCCACGTCGCGCAGCATCCTGGTGGGACAGTTGCGCGAATACGGCGTGACCCGCATCGTGCAATGCTCCCGTGTGCAGGACGCGCGCGCCCGGCTGGAGCACACGGTGTTCGACTACGTGTTGTGCGACCAGTTTTTTGGCGAGTCCAACTACTCGGGCCAAACCCTGCTGGACGACCTGCGGCGGGCACAGCTGCTGCCGTTTTCCACGGTGTTCTTCATGGTCACGGCCGAGGCGTCGTATGCCGCCGTGGCCGAGGCTGCCGAGTCGGCCCTGGACGGCTACCTGCTCAAGCCCTTCACGCCCAGCGCGCTGTTCGAGCGCCTGAGCCTGGCACGCCTGCGCAAGATCCATCTCAAACCCATTTTCGACGCCATCGAGGCCGAGGTCTTCGAGCAGGCCGCCGCGCTGTGCGTGGAGCGTTTCGAGGCCCGCAAGCCCTATTGGCTGTACGCCGCCCGCATCGGGTCGGAGCTGCTGCTGCGGCTGGGGCGGCACGATGAGGCGCGCACCCTGTTCGAGGCCGTGATCGCCGCGCGCGCCCTGCCCTGGGCCAAGCTGGGCGTGGCCCGCGCGCAGATCGAATCAGGACAGGCCGCGCGCGCCATCACCACCTTGCAGGAGCTGATTGGCGAGGATGCCTCGTTTGCCGACGCCTACGACGTGCTGGGCCGCGCGCAGGTGGAGATGGGCAACTTTGCGCAGGCCATCGAGACCTACCGCACGGCCAGCACCCTCACGCCCGACTCGGTCGTGCGGCTGCAGAAGCTGGGGATGATGTCGTATTACATGGGCGACCGCGCCACCGCCACCAAGGTGCTGGCGCGCGCCACGGTGCTGGGCATTGATTCCAAGCTGTTCGACTACCAGTCGCTGGTGCTGCTGACGTTTGCCTATTACGCCGAAAACGACCGCAAGGGCATTGAGCGTTGCATGGCCGACTTTGCCCGCATCCTGGAGCGCCATCACAGCAGCGCACGCATCCGTCGGTTTGCCGAGGTGGCGCGTGCGCTGCAGCTCATCCAGCAGCGGCAGTTCTCGCAAGCAGTCGAATCGGTGCGTGGCATGGCCCGCGAGATCACGTCCAGCACCTTTGACTTTGAAGCCGCCTGCAACCTGGGCAGCCTGCTGGCCGTGTTGGCTGTCACATCCATTGAACTGCCCGAGGGCGACAGCTGGGTGAGCGCCCTGGGCATGCGCTATGCCAACACACGGGGTCTGACCGAGCTGATGGCCAATGCCTGCAACCTGCATGAGCCCTACAGCGAGCTGGTGCGCGACTGCCTGCAACGGGTCAACAAGACGGCCGAAGTCGCGATGGCGCAGAGCCTGGGTGGCGACCCGGGCGGGGCTGTGCAAAACCTGCTGGCCGAGGCTGAGCGCACCCTCAACTCCAAACTGCTCGATATGGCCCAGCAAGTGCTGCTGCGCCACAGCGCGCGCATGGCCGCGCCCGAGCCGCTGCAGGCAGCCATCGACGCACTGCGCACCCGCATGGGTACGGCCCCGGCAAGGGCCATCCTGGGACAAGACAGCGAGCGGCACCCCGGCGGCGTGGCACTGCGGGTGCGCAGCAGCGGCGACAACGCACCGGCACGCATCCCACCGCCTCCGCAAGATAGCCTGGCACTGAACCCAGCACCCACTGACGAGGCCGACGACCCTACGGCAGCCCTGCGCCTGCGGCCGCCAGACTCTCCTTGAGACAACGGCGCCTGGCCCGCGGCCGTCCTCAACAACTGGCCAGCGGCCAGTGGCTCGCCGGATTTTCAGGGGCTCACGAACCGGGGCAGCAACAGGCAAGCCTCTGCATTGGAGGCAGAAAAACACCGGTCTGCTGCCTGCTGCCAGGGCAGCCATTCATAGGCATCGTGCTCGCGCGGGCTCAGCACCACGGGTGTCCCGGGGGGTACACGCAGACCAAACACGCGCTCGCGGTTGCGCACCACGCCGGGGGCATAACGGTGCAGCCATTGGGGCCAGATGTCGTACACGTTCTCCAGCGCCCAGTCGGTCAGCAGGCAACCCGGGGCCTGGGTGTCTATGCCGGTTTCTTCGGCAACTTCACGGCGGGCCGTCTCGGCAAAGGGCTCGTCCAGCGCGTCCTTGCTACCGGTGACCGACTGCCAATGCCCTTCGCCTCCGGTGCGACGGATCAGCAGCACTTGCAGCGCAGGGGTGTGGATCACCACCAGCACCGACTCCGGAAGCTTGTACGGCCGCTGCGGCCCGGCGGTTGCCATGGCTCGGCGCCCTTTGCCTTCAACCGCCCTTGGGGCGCTGGGCTGCCGTGGTGGTGGGCACGGGCGGGGGCAGCTCCTTGGCCTGCAACGCGCGCGCCTGCACCACCAGCTGGTTGTGCGCGTCCAGAAACGCCGCGGCGATAACCTTGCCCTCGTTGGTATTGCTCCAGCCAGCGCCTGCAGCGCCGCCCAGCTTGCCGAATACCAGGCCGCCCACCCCGAGGTCGGTAGTGCGTGCGGAGCCGGTGGCCGCTGCCACCTGCTCGGTGGTTTCGTTGTCGGACAGCAGCAAGGCCGTCTGCGCTTCCTTGAACTTGACCTGCTCCACCAGCCCGGCCAGGCCTGCAATGTCGCGCAGCACCGGGATCATGGCGATCACCCCGGCCAGGCCCCGGCCCGCATCCTGCTCGCTGAACGTGAGGCTGGGCGTGAGCGTGTACTGCGCCTCGTAGCCCTTGCCCTTGGCCACGGTGGAGTTGTTCTTGCGCAGGATGCCCGCGTCCTTCAGCTCCTGCTCCTGAATCGTCCCCTTCAGCCCGGCCGCCCGGTCCACCACCCGGAAGCACCCGCTCTGCTGGGCCAGCAGCTTGACCAGGGGCACCGGTGACGAAGGCAGCTGGTAGCCCGAGCCCATGATGTAGCCGTTGGGGTTCTCGGCCAGCGCCAGGGTGGCCACGGGCGCATCACAACGCACCAGTTCGCGGGCCGCGTTCTGCGCACCCTGCGGTCCAGCCGATCCCGTGACCACCGAGCCGCCCTGCCCCAGTTCGGTTTTCTTCTCGCCACATCCGGCCAGGGCGATGCAGGCGGCCGCTGCCAACAGCCAATGGGAGCGTGTCAACAAACGCATGGAGGTACCTCTTTCAGTCCGTGCCCGGCGGTCAGTGCCTTGATGCGCCGCGCATGAAAAAAGCGGCCCGGGCACCAGGCCCGAGCCGCTTGTTGTGCGATGCATGGCTGCATACGCGAAGGACGTGATGCGTCCGAAATCAGGCCGCAGTCTTGACCGCGTCGGGGTTGCGCAGACGGATGTGCAGCTCGCGCAGCTGCTTTTCGTCCACAGGGCTGGGCGCCTGCGTGAGCAGACACTGGGCGCGCTGGGTCTTGGGAAAGGCGATCACGTCGCGGATCGACTCGGCACCGGTCATCAGCGTCACGATGCGGTCCAGGCCAAAGGCCAGGCCACCGTGCGGGGGCGCGCCGTACTGCAGCGCGTCAAGCAGGAAGCCGAACTTGAGCTGGGCTTCTTCGGGCGTGATGTTGAGGGCGTCGAACACCTTCTGCTGCACATCGGCGCGATGGATACGGACGGAGCCGCCACCCATTTCCCAGCCGTTGAGCACCATGTCGTAGCCCTTGGAGATGCACTTCTCGGGCGCGGTGACCATCCAGTCTTCGTGGCCATCCTTGGGGCTGGTGAAGGGGTGGTGCACCGAGTTCCAGCGCTGGTTTTCCTCGTCGTACTCGAACATCGGGAAGTCCACCACCCACAGAGGCGCCCAGCGGTCTTCAAAGAGGCCGTTCTTCTTGCCGAACTCGCTGTGGCCGATCTTGATGCGCAGCGCGCCAATGGCGTCGTTGACGATCTTTTCCTTGTCGGCGCCGAAGAAGATCAGGTCGCCGTCTTGTGCACCGGTGCGCTCCAGCACCGCTTGCAGGGCGGCGTCGTGGATGTTCTTCACGATGGGCGACTGCAGGCCGTCACGGCCCTTGGCCAGCTCGTTCACGCGGATGTAGGCCAGGCCCTTGGCGCCGTAGATCTTGACGAACTCGGTGTAGGCGTCGATCTCGCCGCGGCTGATGCCGCCGTTTTCCTTGGAGCCACCGGGAATGCGCAGGGCCACGACGCGGCCGTTCTTCATGTTGGCGGCACCCGAGAACACCTTGAAGTCCACGTCCTTCATCACGTCGGTCAGCTCGGTGAATTCGAGCTTCACACGCAGGTCCGGCTTGTCGGAGCCATACAGGCGCGCAGCGTCCTGGTAGGTCATGACGGGGAATTCGCCCAGGTCCACGCCCAGCGTGTTCTGGAACACCGTCTTGATCATGCCCTGGAACATGTCGCGGATGTCCTGCTCTTCCATGAACGATGTTTCGATATCGATCTGGGTGAATTCAGGCTGGCGGTCAGCGCGCAGGTCTTCGTCGCGGAAGCACTTGGTGATCTGGTAGTAACGGTCAAAGCCCGCCACCATCAGCAGCTGCTTGAACAGCTGGGGCGACTGGGGCAGCGCGAAGAACTGGCCGTCATGCACGCGGCTGGGGACGAGGTAGTCGCGCGCGCCTTCGGGCGTGCTCTTGGTGAGCATGGGGGTTTCGATGTCGATGAAGCCGTTGGCATCGAGGAACTTACGCACCTCCATGGCCACCTTGTAGCGCAGCATCAGGTTGTTCTGCATGTACGGGCGGCGCAGGTCCAGCACGCGGTGCGTGAGGCGCGTGGTTTCGGACAGGTTGTCCTCGTCGATCTGGAACGGAGGCGTGACCGAAGGGTTGAGCACGTTCAGCTCATGGCACAGCACTTCGATCTGACCGGTCTTGAGCTTGTCGTTGGTGGTGCCGGCGGGGCGAGCACGCACCACACCCTTGACCTGCACGCAGAACTCGTTGCGCACGTCTTCGGCGATCTTGAACATCTCGGCGCGATCGGGGTCGCACACCACCTGCACGTAGCCTTCGCGGTCACGCAGGTCGATGAAGATCACGCCACCATGGTCACGGCGGCGGTTCACCCAGCCCGACAGGGTAACGGTTTGGCCCAAGAGGGCTTCGGTCACAAGACCGCAATAGTGGGAACGCATGGCCATGACAAAACTTCCGGCGCCGCAGGGCGCGTTGACGTTGAAAGAGATTGCTTTTTTCTTACTTGGGCGGGGGCAGCGTGGGGTCCGCCGGAGCCACCACACCCATGGAGACGATGTACTTGAGGGCGCTGTCCACACTCATTTCGAGCTCGACACAGTCGCTCTTGCGCACCATCACAAAATACCCACCGGTGGGATTCGGGGTAGTGGGCACGTATACGCTGACGAACTCGTCGCGCAGGTAGGCAGCCACTTCACCATTGGGAGCACCCGTGACGAACGCCACGGTCCACACCCCTTCGCGAGGCCACTGCACGAGCACGGCCTTGCGAAAGGCGTTGCCGCTCTCGGAAAACAGCGTGTCCGACACCTGCTTGACGCTGGAGTAGATGGAGCGCACCACGGGAATGCGGTGCACCAGCGCATCGCCCCACTCCACAAGCTTGCGGCCCGCGAAGTTGCTGGCAATGGCACCCACCACCAGCAAGATGGCCAGCGTGAGCACCACGCCAAAGCCTGGGACATGCACCCCGAGCAGCTTGTCGGGCTGCCACGCGCCCGGCAGGATCTGCAGGGTCTGGTCGAGCGTGCTCACAATCCAGTTGAGCACCCAGGCCGTGATGACACCGGGCACGATGACCAGAAGGCCTGTCAACAGCCATTTGCGCAAGGCAGCCATGCAGGTCCTCAGCTCGAAGAGGAAGAAGTGCCGCCGGCACTTCCAGCGCTAGTGGTACTTGCGCTGGATGCTTCTTTTTTAGGAGCATCACCACCACTGGCAGATGCAGAAGACTCGGTCTTGGATTCCGACTTGGCTTCAGTTGCGGGAGCGGAGCTGCCCCCGCTGCCCCCCCGGAAATCCGTCACATACCAGCCCGAACCCTTGAGCTGGAATCCCGCCGCAGTGACCTGCTTGGAGAAGGCTTCAGCGCCGCAGGCGGGGCACACCGTCAGGGGTGCATCGGAGATTTTTTGCAGCACATCCTTGGCATGGCCGCAGGAGCCGCATTTGTAGGCGTAAATAGGCATGTCAGTGTGTTGAGGGAAAGTGCAAAACCCTCAATTATAGGCGGCATGCCCATCCGCAAGGCCCGCACCATAGCGCGGGCCCGGGCATTCAGCTGGCACTGCCTTGGTAGTGGGTGACATGCCCCTTGTGATCATCGATCCACTGCGGAGCCAACGAACCCGCCAGCATCCCGACCAAAGCGGCCAGCACACCTGCCAGTTGTTGCGGGAAAGCCTCCGACAGCATGGGGCTCGCCACAAACAGCAGCCAGACACCCAGACCCATCGCCACGGCCAGCAGAGCGCCTTGGGTGGTGGCGCGTTTCCAGTACAGGCCAAACACCAGCGGCACAAAGGCACCGACCAGCGGCACCTGGTACGCGCGCGCCCGACACCAGCTCATAGATCGAGGTGCCCTGCATGGTGATGGCATAGGTCAGCACACAGCCCGTGAACACCAGCACGGAGATGCGCATTGCCTTGAGGGTCTGCTGATCATTCATCCCAGGGCGCAGGTTGTGCAGGATGTTTTCAACAAATGTGGTGGAAGGCGCCAGCAAGGTAGCGGATGCAGTAGACATGATGGCCGATAGAAGCGCACCAAAAAACGCCACCTGCAGCATCAATGGCATGCGCTCCATCACCAGGGTGGGCAATACCTTCTGGGGGTCATCTTTGAGCAGCGCCTGCGCCGTTTCGGGCATCACCAAGACTGCAGCGGTGACCACGAACATCGGGATGAAGGCAAACAGCAAATACAACAGGCCGCCGATCACCGGTCCCTTGCGCGCGGTGGCAGCGCTATTGGACGACATGACGCGCTGAAACACGTCCTGCTGAGGGATGGAGCCCAGCATCATGGTGATGGCAGCAGCAATGAAAAATGTCCATTCCTTGACGCCACCCGTCGGGAAGAAATGGAACTTGCCCTCACGCGCCGCAAATTCGACCACCTTGCCTGCACCGCCCGCCAGGTCGGCCGCATACCAAGCGATGGCCAGCAGGCCCACGCCGATGACGATCATTTGCACAAAATCGGTCATGGCGACCGACCACATACCGCCGTACAGGGTGTAAACCAGCACCACCAGCGTGCCAATGATCATGCCCATGGTGATCGACACAGCGCCTTGGGTGAGCAGGTTGAACACCAGGCCCAGGGCCGTGATCTGCGCCGCCACCCAGCCCAGGTAGCTGAACATGATGATGGCCGAACAGGCCACTTCAATCACACGACCGTAGCGCTGGCGGTAGTAGTCGCCCAGGGTGATGAGGTTCTTCTGGTACAGCTTGTAGGCGAAAAACAGCCCCACCAACACCAGACACATGGACGCGCCAAAGGGGTCCTCGACGACGGCGCCCAGCCCTCCGTCCACAAAGCGGGCCGACACCCCTAGCACGGTTTCCGATCCGAACCACGTGGCAAACGTGGTGGCAATCACCACCGCCAGCGGCAGGCTACGCCCGGCTACCGCATAGTCAGCGGTGTTGTGCACGCGAGTGGCCGCATACAGGCCCACACCAATCGAAACCAGCAGGTACAGAACGATGAATGACAACAGCATGGCGCCGCTCCAAAACTCCAGGGGTGGTAGCGAAAAAGGCAGCGCGCGCGCAAAGTGGCTGGGGTGGTCACACTGCGGCGCCTGACGACCATGGGGCCGCAGCCCCGCTTACAAACACGTTACAAAATTGCTGCGGATTATGAAGGCAACTTTTGTGCCGCAGACGCTAAAAAACCCGGATGCGCATGAATAGCTGCATGGCAAGCAGCCCCAGCACAAACCCCACACCGCCATAAATGATGGATTGCAACAGCCGGTTGGTGCGTTTTTGCGCTTCCAGCAGCTCCCGCAGGGCGGGCTGGTGGTCCGCGGGGCGCTGGCGCAGCGCGTCGTAGATCAGGCGCGGCAGCTCGGGCAGCAGCTTGGCGTAGTGCGGCGCCTCGGCGCGCAGCTCGCGCCACAGGCGCTGGGGGCCCATCTGTTCCAGCATCCACTTTTCGAGGAAGGGCTTGGCCGTGCTCCACAGGTCCAGGTCCGGGTCCAGCTCGCGGCCTAGGCCCTCGATGTTGAGCAGGGTTTTTTGCAGCAGCACCAGCTGGGGCTGGATCTCGACGTGGAAGCGGCGGGAGGTCTGGAACAGGCGCATCAGCACCAGGCCGAGCGAGATTTCCTTGAGCGGGCGGTCAAAGTACGGCTCGCACACGGCGCGGATGGCCGATTCGAGATCGTTGACCCGCGTTTCGGGCGGTACCCAGCCGCTTTCGATGTGCAGCTCGGCCACGCGCTTGTAGTCGCGCCGGAAGAACGCCACAAAGTTCTGCGCCAGGTATTCCTTGTCCACTTCGGTCAGCGTGCCCACGATGCCGAAGTCCAGCGAGATGTAGCGGCCGAACGTAGCGGGCTCCAGGCTCACCTGGATGTTGCCCGGGTGCATGTCGGCGTGGAAGAACCCGTCGCGAAACACCTGGGTGAAGAAGATGGTCACGCCGTCACGCGCCAGCTTGGGGATGTCCACACCGGCCTCACGCAAGCGCTCGATCTGGCTGATGGGCACGCCCTTCATGCGCTGCATCACCATGACCTCGGGGTGGCAGAAGTCCCAGAAGATCTCGGGGATCAGCACCAGGTCGAGCCCCGCCATGTTGCGGCGCAGCTGGGCCGCGTTGGAGGCCTCGCGCACCAAGTCCAGCTCATCGTGCAGGTAGTTGTCGAACTCGGCCACCACCTCGCGCGGCTTGAGGCGCTTGCCGTCAGCCGACAGGCTCTCGACCCAGCCCGCCATCATGCGCATGAGGCTCAGGTCCTTCTCGATCACCGGCAGCATGCCGGGGCGCAGCACCTTGACGGCCACCTCGCGCTCAATGCCCTGGCGGTCACGCAGCGTGGCGAAATGCACCTGGGCGATGGACGCGCTGGCCACCGGTATGCGGTCGAAGGAGGTGAACACCTCGTCCACCGGGCGGCGGAACGCACGCTCGATGGTGGCAATGGCAATGTCGGGGTCGAACGGCGGCACGCGGTCCTGCAGGCGGGCCAGTTCGTCGGCAATGTCGGGCGGCAACAGGTCGCGGCGGGTGGACAGCACCTGGCCGAACTTGACGAAGATGGGGCCCAGGCTCTCCAGCGCCTCCCGCAGGCGCTGGCCACGCGGCGCATCCAGATTGCGCCCAACGGACACGATGCGCGAAATCATGCGCAGCCAGGGCTTGTTGAAGCTGTCGAGCAACAAGCCATCCAGGCCGAACCGGAACACCACCCACAGGATGGCTGCCCCCCGCAAGAAGCGCTTCATGCGTCGGCCCGGTCCGAACCACCCGAGGGTGACAGCGGTGCAGCCGCCGGAGCGCCGGGCGCCACCGGTGCCGTCGCAACCACCACCGAGGAAGACGCCGCGCTGGCGGCGGCCATACGCGAACCCACAAACTGGCGCAATGTCTGTGCCGCCCGGCCGGCGAACTGCGCCAGCGTGTGTGCGGGGGCATCGCCGATCACGCGGGCCAGGTCTTCTTCCACATCCCAGCGCACATGGTCCACCAGCCAGTTGATCTCGGCCGCCAGTTGCACGTCACCTTCAATGCGGATGGACGGCTTATCGCCCCGCAACGCGGCCTGGGCCAGGGTGATGGGAGAGGTGTCGGTCACTTCCAGCCGCAGGTCGGGCACCGCAGATTCGGGCGCCAGATTGAACAGGCCTGCCGGGGTAATGACCAACGACAGGGAATAGGCCCGCCACTGCACCCGCGCGATGCGGCCTTTTTGGCGCACCAGCCGGTCCGTGGCCTCTTTTTCCTGCATCAGCACATGGTTGAGAAACAGCACCAGGCGTTGCTGCACTTCGTGGACCAGCCATTGCGGGGGCTGTGGGCCAGCGGCCAGGCGCTCGAAGAGGCCGTCCAGAAAAGGAAAAGGGGACTGTGGTGTTGCCATAGTCCCCGATTATTCCCTGAACTGGAATGCCCCTGACCCGCAGGGGCCCCATGGGCTGCGTTTACTGCAACGCTTGCACGCCAGCCACCAGCCAGCCGGTGTTGCCGGTCTTGGGCTTGGTCATGTTCCAGACCTCCCGGAAGGGGCTGGGCCCGGCCGAGGGTTCTTCGCGGATCATGCCGGAGAACTCGACGCTGGCCATGTAGCCATCGCCCAGGTCTTCGATGCCCAGCAGCTGCGCCTCGATCATCACCACATCGGTGTGGTTGGGCTGCGTGCCTCGGTGGGCTTCGCGCTCGGCCAGCTGGGTGCGGATTTCATCGAGCATGTTGTCCGTCATCATGGACCGCAGGGTTGCGATGTCCGAACGGTCCCACGCGCCTTGCAGGGTCACAAAGTTGCGCTTGGCGGCCGACAGGAAACCCTCGGCGTCGAAGTCTGCCGGCACACCCCAGTTCTGCGAGCCCGACAGGCCCGAGCCAATCACCACACCCGAGCCCACGCCCCCCTGACCAGCACGCGAGGCGTCAAACGCCATGCTGCTGCGCTCCCAGGGGCGGGCCGATGCGTCGTTGCCCACGTTGTTGGGGCTGTACTGCGGAGGCACCTGCGCAGCGGCAGGCGTTGCGGCCCCCGCGCCCTGGAAGGCGAACGGAGCGCCACCCGCCGCATTGCCAGCGCCATTGCCGCCACCGTTGCGCGACCGCATGACCATCTTGAAGATGGCAAACGCCGCCAGCGCCAGCAGCGCAATCATCAGGATGTTGGCAAAGCCTGCGCCCAGACCCAGCGAGTGCGCCAGCCAGGCCAGACCCAGCCCCGCTGCCAGGCCGCCCAGCATGGCGCCCCAGGGCTTCTTGGCCGGAGCGGCCGGGGCTGCTGCCGGCGTAGCGGTGGCAGGCTTGGCGGCCGCAGCCGTGTTGGTCGCACTCTGTGCCGGTGCGCCCGGTGCAGCGGGCGGCGTGGCCGCCTCGCGCTGCGTCACGTTGCTGGACTGCTTGCCCACCGATTTGCCACCACCCAGTCGCCGCGCGGCGTCGGCATCGGCGTGTGCAAACGCCAGCATCGCGACCAACACCACAGACCACAGTTTCATCATGACTTCTCCGTCTCCGTTATCGACCGAGCAAACCGCTCAGCACTTGATTCCAACATGGAGGGCAACAATTCCCCCCGTCATGTTGTGATAGTCCACATGCCCAAAACCATTTTTTTGCATGAGGCTTTTGAGTTCTTCCTGCCCCGGGTGCATGCGGATGGACTCGGCCAGGTAGCGGTAGCTGGCGTCGTCGCCCGCCACCAGCTTGCCCAGCTGGGGCAGCACCTTGAACGAATACCAGTCGTACACCTTCTCCAGCGGCTTGGCCACCTTGGAAAATTCCAGCACCAGCAGCTTGCCGCCGGGCTTGAGCACGCGGCACATCTCGGCAATCGCCTGGTCCTTGTGGGTCATGTTGCGCAGGCCAAAGGCCACACTCACCACATCGAAATGCGCGTCGGGGAACGGCAGCTTTTCGGCGTCACAGACCAGTGTGGGCAGCACCACGCCCTCGTTGATGAGCCGGTCACGGCCCACGCGCAGCATGGCTTCGTTGATGTCGGTGTGCACCACACGGCCCGAGGCGCCCACCTTCTTGGAAAACGCCAGCGCCAAGTCACCCGTGCCACCGGCAATGTCCAGCACCTGGCTGCCTTCGCGCAGGTTGGCCACCATCACGGTGTAAGCCTTCCAGGCGCGGTGCAGGCCCGCCGACATGAGGTCGTTCATCACGTCGTATTTGGAGGCCACGGAATCGAACACACCGCGCACGCGGCGTGCCTTTTCCTGCTCGTCCACCGACTGAAAACCGAAATGCGTGGTGCTCATAAGAATCATGCTAGGCGCGTGAACGCCAGAGGTACAGCGACAACCCCGCACTGAATTGGGGCATCTGTCGCAATTTGGAGAACGCTATTGAAACAAAACCAGCCGCTAGCGCAAGCAAATATTGCGCTGACAGCTATATTTTCAATAGCACCTTGATGAACAGGGGCTTGTGCAGCTGAAGGTGCCTGGCACCCTGGTGCTTCTGCGCGCAGCTTCAGTGGCCGCCGCAGGCATGGCCCCCTGCACCACCCTTGGGCGCCATGGGCGCGTCGCGATCGGCCCCGGCCGCAGCCAGCCGCTCGGTGTACTGCGCCCACAGTGCGTCCTGCTTCTGGCCCAGCTCGTAGAGGTAGTCCCAGGTGAAGATGCCGCTGTCGTGCCCGTCAGAGAACGTGGGCTTGACGGCGTAGTTGCCCACGGGCTCCAGGTTGACCAGCGCCACATTGCGCTTGCCCGTCTGCAATACCTCTTGCCCCGGGCCGTGGCCCTGCACTTCGGCCGAGGGCGAGTACACGCGCATCAGCTCGAACGGAATGCGGAACGTGGCGCCATCCGAAAAGCCCACTTCCAGCACGCGCGACTGTTCATGCACCGTCAGGGCCTGCGGCGTGGGAGCGCCCGCTTTCAAACCTGCCATGGAATCACCTTGAGAAAACTGTTGTCAGAAACGACGGCTGCCATTGTCCCACCCGCCCCGGCACACGCTGCCAGCAAGGTTACCGGGCGGCCCACTGCGCCAGCTGGGACTGCAGCTGCGCTTCCAGCGCGGGCAACAGGGCCCGCAGGGCGGCCTCTGGCTCGGCCGGGCTGGGCCGCTGCGCAGCGGCCCATACCGGGGCCGGGAAGTGGCTGTCCCAGTCAAACCGTGCAATCACATGCCAGTGCAGGTGCGGCACCATGTTGCCCAGGGCCGCGATGTTGACCTTGGTGGGCGCCAGGTGCTGGCGCAGGGCCTGCTCCACCAGCGTCACGGCCTCCATGCAACGCACGCGGTCGGCGCCGGCTAGATCCGAGAACTCGGCCACGTGCGCGTTCCACACCACGCGGTAGAAGGCGGGGAAACCCACCTCCTGCGCACGGATGACACGCAGGCGCTCGCCGCGCCAGACCAAGGCGCCGCCATCTTCAGCGCACAAGGGACAGGCCATCAGACCAGCACCCGCTCAATGCCGCCGTTGTTGGCACGGTGTACGTAGTCAGGCATCCAGTTCTCGCCGAGGATCTCCCGCGCCATCTCGACCACGATGTAGTCGGCTTCGAGCAGGCCGTTGTTCAGGTCGCCTTCGTAGCGGTTCAGGCCCTGCAGGCAGCTGGGGCAGCTGGTGAGGATCTTCACGTTGTCCTGGGCACCCACGGCACCGCTTTCGCGCAGCTTGGCTTCGCCCTTGCGGATTTCTTCTTCCTTGCGGAAGCGCACCTGCGTGGACACGTCGGGCCGGGTCACACCCAGCGTGCCCGACTCGCCGCAGCAGCGGTCGCTCTTCAAGACTTGCTCGCCCACCAGCGCCTTCACGGTCTTCATCGAGTCCTGCTGCTTCATGGGGTTGTGGCAGGGCTCGTGGTACAGGTAGGCGCCCTTGCCTTGCAGCTGGATGCCCTTTTCGAGCAGGTACTCGTGGATATCGATGATGCGACTGCCCGGGAAGATCTTGTCAAACTCGTAGCCCTGCAGCTGGTCATAGCAGGTGCCGCAGCTCACCACCACGGTCTTGATGTCCAGGTAGTTGAGTGTGTTGGCCACGCGGTGGAAGAGCACACGGTTGTCCGTGATCATCTTCTCGGCCTTGTCGAACTGGCCCGAGCCGCGCTGGGGGTAGCCGCAGCACAGGTAGCCGGGCGGCAACACCGTCTGCACGCCCGCGTGCCACAACATGGCCTGGGTTGCCAAGCCGACCTGCGAGAACAGGCGCTCCGAGCCACAGCCCGGGAAGTAGAACACCGCCTCCGTCTCGGCCGTGGTGGCCTGCGGGTTGCGGATGATCGGCACGTAGTCCTTGTCCTCGATGTCGAGCAGCGCACGCGCCGTCTTCTTGGGCAGGCCGCCGGGCAGCTTCTTGTTGATGAAGTGGATCACCTGCTCCTTGATCGGAGCCGTGCCCACCGTGGCCGGCGGCTTGGCCGTTTGCTTGCGGCCCACCTTGCGCAGCAGGTCCACGGCCATGCGCTGGGCCTTGAAGCCCACGTCCACCATGGCCGAGCGCATCAGCTTGATGGTGTCGGGGTTGGTGGCGTTGAGCATGGTCATGGCCAGCGCGTTGCCGGGGCGGAAGGTCTTCTTGCCCATCTTGCGCAGCAGGTTGCGCATGTTCATGGTGACGTCGCCGAAGTCGATCTTCACCGGGCAGGGGCTCTCGCACTTGTGGCACACCGTGCAGTGGTCGGCCACGTCCTCAAACTCCTGCCAGTGCTTGATGCTCACGCCCCGGCGGGTCTGCTCTTCGTACAGAAACGCCTCGACCAGCAGCGAGGTCGCCAGGATCTTGTTGCGCGGGCTGTACAGCAGGTTGGCGCGGGGCACGTGGGTGGAGCACACGGGCTTGCACTTGCCGCAGCGCAGGCAGTCCTTGACCGAATCGGCAATGGCGCCAATGTCGCTCTGCTGCATGATCAGCGACTCATGGCCCATCAGCCCGAAGCTGGGCGTGTAGGCGTTGGTCAAATCGGCACGCAGCGCAGGTTTTGAGGCCAAATCGGCACCAAGCGCTAGTGGAACATGCCCTGATTGCTCCTGATTTCGGAGCAATTTACCTTTGTTAAATCGGCCTTCCGGGTCCACCCTGCGCTTGTATTCTGCAAAGGGACGCAGTTCGTCGTCGGTCAAAAACTCCAGCTTGGTGATGCCAATGCCATGTTCGCCCGAGATCACGCCATTGAGGCTGCGCGCCAGCACCATGATGCGCGCCACGGCCTCGTGCGCCGTCTGCAGCATCTCGTAGTCGTCGCTGTTGACGGGGATGTTGGTGTGCACATTGCCGTCCCCCGCGTGCATGTGCAGCGCGACCCACACGCGGCCCTTGAGCACGCGCTTGTGGATGGCCACGGCCTCGTCCAGGATGGGCTTGAACGCCGCACCGGTGAAGATGCCTTGCAGCGGCGCCCGCAGCTGGGTCTTCCAGCTGGCGCGCAGCGTGTGGTTCTGCAGCTGGGGGAATAGCGTTTCCACATCGTGCAGCCAGCCTTGCCAGAGGGCGCGCACCTCCTCGACCAGGGCGATGGCCTGGGCCACGCGGTCTTGCAGCAGTTCGGGCGAAGGCACCTCGTCGTCGGCGTCGTGCTTGCCCAGGGGCAGGTTGCCACGCTCGAAGAACTCGGTCAGCGCGTCGCACAGCTTGAGCTTGTTGCGCAGGGAGAGCTCGATGTTGATGCGTTCGATGCCGTCGGTGTACTCGGCCATGCGCGGCAGCGGGATCACCACGTCTTCGTTGATCTTGAAGGCGTTGGTGTGGCGGCTGATGGCCGCCGTCTTCTTGCGGTCGGCCCAGAACTTCTTGCGTGCATCGGCCGTGATGGCCACAAAGCCTTCGCCGCTGCGGGTGTTGGCCAGGCGAACCACTTCGCTGGTCACGCGGGCCACGTCGTCGGCGTTGTCACCGGCAATATCGCCAATCAGCACCATCTTGGGCAGGCCGCCGTTGCCCTTTTTGCTCTTGGTGGCATAGCCCACAGCCTTCAGGTAGCGGTCATCCAGGTGCTCCAGACCCGCCAGCAGCACGCCACTGCGCTTTTGCTCGGCGAACATGAAGTCCTTGATCTCGACGATGCTGGGCACGGCGTCCTTGGCGTTGCCGAAGAACTCCAGGCACACGGTGCGCGTATGCTCGGGCATGCGGTGCACCACCCAGCGCGCGCTGGTGATGAGGCCGTCGCAGCCTTCCTTCTGGATGCCGGGCAGGCCCGCCAGGAACTTGTCCGTCACGTCCTTGCCCAGGCCTTCCTTGCGGAAGGTGCGGCCCGGAATTTCAAGCCGCTCGGTGCGCACGGGCGTCTTGCCATCGGCCTCGAAGTACTGCAACTCGAAGGTGGCGACCTCCACGTCATGGATCTTGCCCATGTTGTGGTCCAGGCGCGTCACCTCCAGCCACTGGGCGTCGGGCGTGACCATGCGCCAGCTGGCCAGGTTGTCGAGCGCCGTACCCCACAGCACGGCCTTTTTGCCGCCTGCGTTCATGGCAATGTTGCCGCCGATGCACGAGGCCTCGGCGCTGGTCGGGTCCACCGCAAACACAAAACCTGCGCGCTCAGCCGCATCGGCCACGCGCTGGGTGACCACACCGGCTTCAGTCCACACCGTGCCCACCTCGCGGTCCAGGCCCGGCAGGCGGCGCATCTCCACCTCGGTCATGGCTTCGAGCTTTTCGGTGTTGATGACCACGCTCTTCCACGTCAGCGGGATCGCGCCGCCGGTGTAGCCGGTGCCGCCCCCACGGGGAATGATGGTCAGGCCCAGTTCGATACAGCCCTTGACCAGGCCCGCCATCTCTGCCTCGGTGTCGGGCGTGAGCACCACAAAGGGGTACTCGACGCGCCAGTCGGTCGCGTCGGTCACGTGGGACACGCGCGAGAGGCCGTCGAACTTGATGTTGTCCTTGGCCGTGAGGCGGCCCAGGGTTTTCTGGATCTGGCGGCGCAGCTGCGCGGCCTGCTCGAAGGTGGCGTTGAACTCGGCCACCGCGCGGCGCGCGGCGACGACCAGCTCGCCCACCAGACGGTCGCGGTCGGCGTCGTCGGCGGGGGTGCGGCGCTTTTCAATCTCGGCCAGCCGGTGGTTCAGCGCATCAACCAGCAGCTTGCGGCGGCCGGGGTTGTCCAGCAGGTCGTCCTGCAGGTAGGGGTTGCGCTGCACCACCCAGATATCGCCCAGCACCTCATACAGCATGCGGGCCGAGCGGCCCGTGCGGCGCTCTTTGCGCAATTGGTCCAGCACCTCCCAGGAGGCGGAGCCCAGCAGCCGGATCACGATCTCCCGGTCGGAGAACGAGGTGTAGTTATAGGGAATTTCTCGCAGTCGGGCAGGCTCGGCGGCCTGCGTCTGCAAGGCCGCCAGCGCGATCGGTACATTCATGGGGGTCTACCTGGGGTGGGGGCGCGATTTTAAGCCACCGGCCTACGGCTTGCCGGGCCAGGGCTGCCAGGCTGAGCCGAAGCAGCCCTGCCAGAGCCTCAGAACAGCACGCGGCTGCGCAGGGTGCCACTCACCCGGGCCAGCTTGTCCAGCGCCAGGTCGGACGAGGCAGCATCGATGTCGATCACCACATAGCCGATCTTCTCGTTGGTCTGCAGGTACTGGGCCGACACATTGATGGCGTTGTCCGAGAAGATGCGGTTGATCTCGGACAGCACCCCTGGCACGTTGCGGTGGATGTGTAGCAGACGGTGCTTGCCGGGGTGGGCCGGCAGCGCCACCTCGGGGAAGTTGACCGACGAGGTGCTGGTGCCGTTGTCGCTGTACTTCACCAGCTTCTCGGCCACCTCCAGGCCAATGTTGGCCTGCGCCTCCATGGTGGAGCCGCCGATGTGCGGGGTCAGGATCACGTTGTCCAGCCCGCGCAGGGGCGACTGGAATTCGTCCTTGTTGGTGCGCGGCTCGACCGGGAACACGTCGATGGCGGCGCCCAGCAGCTTCTTGGCCTGGAGGGCCGCAGCCAGCGCCTCAATATCCACCACCGTGCCGCGCGCGGCGTTGATGAGGATGCCGCCGGGCTTCATGGCCGCAATTTCGGCGGCGCCGATCATGCCTTCGGTGGACGGCAGCTCGGGCACGTGCAGGCTCACGATGTCGCTCTGGCCCAGCAGGTCGTGCAGGTGTTGCACCTGCCGCGCATTGCCCAGGGGCAGCTTGTTGACCACATCAAAGAAGGCCACGTGCATGCCCAGCGCCTCGGCCAGCACCGACAGCTGCGTGCCGATGGAGCCATAACCCACGATACCCAGGGTCTTGCCGCGGATCTCGTAGGCGTTGTCGGCGCTCTTGAGCCAGCCGCCCCGATGCGCCACGGCGTTCTTCTCGGGCACCCCGCGCAGCAGCAGGATGGCCTCGGCCAGCACCAGCTCGGCCACAGAGCGGGTGTTGGAGTAAGGCGCGTTGAACACCGCAATGCCCCGCTCGCGCGCCGCATTCAGATCCACCTGGTTGGTGCCAATACAAAAGCAGCCCACAGCCACCAGCTTGTGGGCCTGGGCAAACACCTCTTCGGTGAGCTGGGTGCGCGAACGGATGCCCACAAAGTGCACATCGGCGATCTTGCGCTTGAGTTCCTCGTCAGGCAGCGCACCGGACACCGTCTCGATCTGCGTATAGCCCGCCGCCCGGATCACATCCACTGCGGAGGAGTGGATGCCTTCGAGCAGCAGAAACTTGATCTTGTTCTTGTCGAGCGAATTGGTGGCCATGGCGATGAAGGAGAAGGGGTGAAAGAAGGAAACGTCCGGCGCGCGGCGGCGCGAACGAACCGAGGGTGCCCACGCAGGTGAACAGTCACCAGCATGGTGCATTGCACAAAACCTTGCAAGCCTCGGCAAATGCGCCACACCTTGTCACAAAAAGGTCACAATCGCACCCCTCACGGGCAACCCAAGGGGTTTCCCCGGTTGATGCATGCCGCGAGGTCATGCGACAACGACATATCAATGTCACAAAGGCTGCATAGCATCCGGCCCTTGTGCTTTTCGTCATCCTCGGAGGAAATATTCATGAAAACGAAGCTTCTGGCGGTCTGTGCTGCTGTTGCCATGTCGGTCTGCGTGCCTGCACAAGCGCAGGCTCCCATTGAGATCCAATGGTGGCACTCGATGAGTGCAGCGCTGGGCGACTGGGTCAATGACTTGGCCAAGCAATACAACGCCAGCCAGACCCAGTACAAAGTGGTTCCCACGTACAAGGGCCAGTATGACGAATCGATGACCGGTGCCATCGCCGCGTTCCGCGCCGGCAATGCCCCCCACATCCTGCAGGTGTTCGAAGTGGGCACCGCCACCATGATGGCCAGCAAGGGCGCCATCGTGCCTGCGGCCAAGGTGCTGAACGACGCAGGCTTCAAGTTTGAGCCCACCGAATACGTGTCCGCAGTGGCCGGCTACTACACCGCCCCCAACGGCCAGATGCTGAGCTACCCGCTCAACAGCTCCACCACCATCTTCTATTACAACAAGGACGCCTTCAAGAAGGCCGGCCTGGACGCCGACAAGCCGCCCAAGACCTGGCCCGAAGTGTTCGCTGCTGCCTCCAAGCTGAAGGCCAGCGGCCACAGCTGCCCGTTCACCACCAGCTGGGTGAGCTGGACGCAGCTGGAGAGCTTCTCGCTGTGGCACAACACCCTGTTCGCATCGAAGAACAACGGCTTTGATGGCAACGACGCCCAGCTGCAGATCAACACCCCCCTGCATATTCGCCACTTCGAGAACCTGGCCAAGGCCTCCAAGGAAGGCAGCTTCGTCTACAAGGGCCGCAACAACACCGCCGATGCATCCTTCCCCTCCGGTGAATGCGCCATGATCACTGGCTCGTCGGGCCTGTACGCCCGCGTGGCCAAGGAAGCGAAGTTTGCCTACGGCATCTCCACGCTGCCCTACTACCCTGACGTGAAGGGTGCCCCCCAAAACACCGCCATCGGTGGTGCCAGCCTGTGGGTGATGGCCGGCAAGAAGCCTGAGGAATACAAGGGCGTGGCCAGCTTCCTGAACTTCCTGAACGACACCAAGGTGCAGGCCGCCAGCCACCAGCGCACGGGCTACCTGCCTGTGACCATGGGCGCGTACAAGCTCACCGAAGCCTCCGGTTTCTATGACAAGAACCCCGGCACCGATGTGGCCGTGACGCAGATGATCCGCAAGGCCACCGACAAGTCGCGCGGCATCCGCCTGGGCAACTTCGTGCAGATCCGCACGATCATCGACGAGGAAACCGAACAGATCTGGTCGGGCAAGAAATCGCCCAAGGAAGCCCTGGACACCGCTGTGACCCGTGGCAACGAACAACTGGCCCGCTTCGCACGCGCCAACAAGTAAGTACGGTCCACCATCTGTCGGTGCCGCCCTGCCCCACAGCAGGGTGACACCGAAAGCCCGCCGCCCCGTCAACCAGCATGGTTCACGGGGCGGCGGGGTTTTCTTTTGGAGAGTTTCGTCATGGAAAAACGCGTACTTTTCCGCTCTGCATGGCTGCCCTGGGTGCTTCTGGCGCCGCAGCTGGTCATCATCAGCGTGTTCTTCTTCTGGCCCGCAGGCCAAGCCCTGGTGCAGTCGTTCCAGATGCAGGACAGCTTCGGCATGTCCACCGAATGGGTGGGGCTGGACAACTTCAAGGCCCTGTTCGAGGACCCTGGCTACCTGGCATCCTTCAAGACCACGGCCTTCTTCTCGATCCTGGTGGCAGTGGTGGGCATTGGCCTGTCGCTGATCCTCGCGATCTTTGCCGACCGCATCATCAAGGGCGCCATCGTCTACAAGACCGCCCTGCTGCTGCCCTACGCCGTGGCCCCTGCGGTGGCGGGCGTGCTGTGGATGTTCATGTTCTCCCCCTCGCTGGGTGTGGTGGCGTACATGCTGCGCCAGTCGGGCTTTGACTGGAACCACATGCTCAACTCCGACCATGCGATGACGCTGATCGTGATTGCTGCGGTGTGGAAGCAGATCTCCTACAACTTCCTGTTTTTCCTCGCAGGCCTGCAGTCCATCCCCAAGTCGCTGATCGAAGCTGCCGCCATCGACGGCGCCGGCCCCTGGCGCCGGTTCTGGAGCATCCAGTTCCCGCTGCTTTCGCCCACGACGTTCTTCCTGCTGGTGATCAACGTCGTGTATGCGTTCTTCGACACCTTTGCCATCGTGGACTCCACCACGCAAGGCGGCCCCGGGCGCGACACCTCCATCCTGGTCTACAAGGTCTACCACGATGGTTTCAAGGCCATGGACATGGGCGGTTCGGCCGCGCAGTCGGTGGTGCTGATGGCCATCGTCGTGGTGCTGACGGTCATCCAATTCCGCTACGTCGAGAAGAAAGTGCAGTACTGAATATGAAGCACCCCCTGAGTCGCTTCGCGCCTTCCCCCTCCAGGGGGACGCCGCCCTCACTGCGGGGCGGCCCTTGCTCGGCAGCCTTCGCCTGCGTCGTGCCCTTTGCGGGCGCAGCGGGCCATGCTTCGATCCTGAAAGATTCCAATGGTTGAACGTAGTCCTTATCTCACCGCGTTCTCGCACCTCATCATGGTGCTGGGCGTGATCATCGTCGGCTTTCCGCTGTACTTGGCCTTCGTGGCCTCCACGCACACGGCGCAGGACATCGTGCAGGTGCCCATGCCCATGGTGCCCGGCAGCAACTTCTGGCAGACCTACCACGATGCGCTGTTTGGCGGCGGCTCAGGCCCCGGCTCCAGCGCCCCTGTGGCCCGCATGATGTGGGTGAGTTTCATCACCGCCATCGTCATTACCCTGGGCAAGATCGCCATCTCGCTGCTGTCGGCGTTTGCCATCGTGTACTTCCGCTTTCCCTTCAAGGGCATCTGCTTCTGGCTGATCTTCATCACGCTGATGCTGCCGGTGGAAGTGCGCATCGGGCCCACCTACCAGGTGGTGTCCAACCTGGGCATGCTCAACACCTACGCGGGCCTCACGGTGCCGCTGATCGCGTCAGCCACTGCCACCTTCCTGTTCCGGCAGTTCTTCCTGACGGTGCCCGATGAGCTGGTGGAGGCCGCGCGGGTGGACGGCGCCGGCCCCATGCGCTTCTTCAAGGACATCCTGGTGCCGCTGTCGCGCACCTCGATTGCCGCGTTGTTCGTGATCCAGTTCATCTACGGCTGGAACCAGTACCTCTGGCCCCTGCTGGTGACCACCTCCGAGGACATGTACCCCGTGGTGATCGGCATCAAGCGCATGCTGGCCGGCGGCGACGCGGGCAACGAGTGGAACATCGTGATGGCCACAGCCCTGCTGGCCATGCTGCCACCCGCCTTTGTGGTGGTGGTGATGCAGCGCTGGTTCGTCAAAGGCTTGGTGGATACCGAAAAATAAGACAAAACCCCTGCAAGCGCTTGTTCAATAAGCCCCTGTAGCTATCAAATTCATTGCATATATGGCATCCCTCTCTCTTCGCAACATCGTCAAGCGCTACGGCGTGGGCCCCAAGGCCAACCAGGTCATCCACGGCGTGAACGCCGAGATCAAGGACGGCGAGTTCGTCGTCATCGTCGGCCCCTCGGGCTGCGGCAAGTCCACCCTGCTGCGCATGGTGGCGGGCCTGGAAGAAATCTCCGGCGGCGAACTGCGCATCGGGGACCGCGTGGTCAACGACCTGGAACCCGCCCAGCGCGACATTGCCATGGTGTTCCAGAACTACGCGCTGTACCCGCACATGACGAACTACGAGAACATGGCCTACGGCCTGAAGATCGCCAAGGTGCCCAAGGAAGAAATCCAGCGCCGCGTGGACAAGGCCGCCAAGATCCTCGAACTTTCGCACCTGCTAGAGCGCAAGCCGCGGGAACTGTCCGGCGGCCAGCGCCAGCGCGTGGCCATGGGCCGCGCCATCGTGCGCCAGCCCCAGGTGTTCCTGTTTGACGAGCCCTTGTCCAATCTGGACGCCAAGCTGCGCGCCCAGACCCGCCTGGAGATCCAGAAGCTGCACCGCGAGCTGGGCATCACCAGCCTGTTCGTGACGCACGACCAGGTCGAGGCCATGACGCTGGCCCAGCGCATGATCGTGATGAACGCGGGCAACATGGAACAGTTCGGCACGCCCGAAGAGGTCTACCACACGCCCGCCTCCACCTTCGTGGCCAGCTTCATCGGCTCGCCCCCCATGAACCTGCTCAAGAACGCCCCGGGCGCCAAGCCGGGCACCATCCTGGGAATCCGCCCCGAGCATCTGGACGTGGGCAGCGAGGGCTGGGCCGTCACGGTCGAAACCGTGGAACTGCTGGGCGCCGAGCGCCTGATCTACGGCCGCCTCAACGGCGAGCAGATCATCGTGCGCGTGGAAGAAGGTACCCACGCGCCGCAGCCCGACGCGGTGATCCATGTGCTGCCGCGCCCGGACCGCCTGCATGCGTTCGATGCCACCACGGGCAAACGCATTCCCGGCTGAGCCTGTGCAGCCGGGTGAAGCCGTCCGCACCGCGCAAGGCATTCTGGCCACCGTGCCGGTGCTGGCCTCGCTGCACCTGGCGGAAACCCGGCAGTTCTACGTCGAACGGCTGGGCTTCACCGCGCTGCTGGAGATGGACAACTACCTGATCCTGCAGCGCGACGGGTGCGAACTGCACTTCTGGCACTGCACCGAGCGCTACATTGCAGAAAACACCTCGTGCTACGTGCGTGCAGACACTGACTTGCTGCACGCGGATTTCACGGCACGGGGCCTGCAACTGGCGCCCCCTACCGTCCAGCCCTGGGGCATGAAGGAGATGTTCGTCATCGACCCCCACGGCAATCTGCTGAAATTTGGTGAACCTGCATGAGCGCACCCTCTTCCCCCCTCGCCCCCTGGCCCTACCCCCGCTGGATCGCCCACCGTGGCGCAGGCAAGCTGGCCCCTGAAAACACCCTGGCCGCGTTCCGGCTGGGCGCCCAGTACGGCTACCGCATGTTCGAGTGCGACGCCAAGCTGAGCAGCGATGGCGTGCCTTTTCTGATGCACGACGCCACGCTGGAGCGCACGACCAACGGCCACGGCACCGGCGGTGATCTGCCCTGGGCCGAGCTCGCCCAGTTGGACGCCGGCGGCTGGCACTCTCGCAGCCACGCGGGCGAGCCCCTGCCCACCCTGGAGAACCTGGCGCGCTACTGCATCGCCAACGGTTTTTTGCTGAACATCGAGATCAAGCCCACGCCGGGGCAGGAAGAAGTGACTGGCCGCGTGGTGGGTGAATACGCCGCGCGGCTGTGGCAAGGCCAGGCTGTGCCGCCCCTGTTCTCGTCATTCAAGCCCGAGGCACTGGCCGGTGCCATGGCCACCGCCCCCCAACTGCCCCGCGCGCTGCTCATCGACGCGCTGTGGGACGGGTGTTTGGACAAGGCCCAGGCGCTTGGCTGCGTGGCCATCGTGTGCAACCACGCGCTGTGGGACCAGGCCCTGGTGGCCCAAGTGCACGGCCTGGGCATGCGTACGCTGAGCTACACGGTGAATGACGACTGGGCAGCGCAGCGCCTCATCGCGCTGGGGACTGACGGCATCATCACCGACCGGGTGGATTTTTTCTCGCCTGCCAAGCCATAGGGCACCACTTCACCAAAACACCCCCCATCCCAATCCAGCGGCCACCGTGGGCCGGCCTCACCGGGCCACTGGTGGCGTCCCCCTTCAGGGGGAAGGCGCGTAGCGCCTCAGGGGGTCAATCCATCTTTGCGCCGGACTTCTTGACGGCATCCGCCCAGCGCGGCATCTCGGCAGCCAGGAACTTGGCAAAGTCGTCCGCGCCCAGAAACGCCGGGTCTGCGCCCTGGCTCACCATGCGGTTGCGCACGTCGGGCATCTGCAGCACCTGGCCAAAGGCGTCACTGAGCTTGTTGACCACGTCCTTGGGGGTGCCTGCGGGCGCCAGAAAGCCGTAGAAGCCCACCACCTCAAAGCCCTTGATGCCGCTCTCGATCACCGTGGGCACCTCGGGCAGCGCGGGGTTGCGCTCCTTGCTGGTCACGGCCAGGGCGCGCACCTTGCCTTGCTTGTGGTACGACGCAGCCTGCGGAATGCTCTCGGCCATGAACTGCACCTGCCCGCCCATGAGGTCGGTGAACGCGGGGGCGCTGCCCCGGTAGGGGATGTGCACCATGAACAGGCCCGTGGCCGTCTTGAACATCTCGGGCACCAGGTGGCTGATGCCGCCATTGCCCGCCGAGCCAAAGTTGACCTGGCCGGGCCGCGACTTGGCATAGGCCATGAACTCCTGCAGGTTCTTGGCGGGCACGCTGGGGTTGACCAGCAGGGCCAGCGGCTGCATGGCCGTGCGCGCCACGGGCACAAAGTCCTTCAGGGTCGCGTAGGGCAGGCGGCTGTACAGCGCGGGGTTGATGACCATCACCCCCGTGTTGGCCAGCATGATGGTGTGGCCGTCCGGGGGCGCTCTCATGACCTCCTGCGCGCCCACGGTGCCACCGGCACCGGCCTTGTAATCCATCACCACGGGTTGGCCCAGCACGGTCTGCAGCTTGTCGGACAGCAGGCGCGCATGCTGGTCCAGCGGCCCGCCGGCGGGGAAACCCACCACGATACGAACGGGCTTGGACGGAAACGCCTGCGCATGCACGGCGGCAGCCAAGGTCAGGCCTGCGGCCAGGGTGATGCAGGTACGCAGCAGCTTCATGGGGGTGTCTCCAGCTTTGGTTGTGGGTGTGAGGGATGCTTGCCGCTTCCGTCGACGCGGGCCATGGCGGCCGCGCGGGAAGATGCAAAGAGGCTATCAGACACCGGGGCGCGGCAACGCTCCAGAGCACCTCTCGCAAACCCTCAAAACATGTGACGGCTTGCTGAAAGCTTCAGGTCTTCCAGCCCCGCACCAGCACCCACTGGCAGGTGGCGCAGGCCACGACCAGCGCGGCATAGGTGAGCATCTTGCCGTCGCGCCCCCACAGCACCAGCCCTGCGGCAAGCACCGCCACCCCCACGGCAAACAGAATCACCCCACGCAGCCACACCGACATCGCAGAGGCACTGCGCGAGCCCACCAGACGGCCCGAAAGCACCAACACCAACGCCATGGCGGCAGCGGGTGCAACAAAGTTGAGGAGGTGGTTGGCGATGTCCAGCGGACCCATGGAATTGACCCAAATCAAGGCTTGAACAAGCAAGGCCGCCTGTTCGGGCCAACAATTTTATAATTGCAGCTTATGGCAGTCTGGGCCCTCGGCATCAACCACACCACCGCGCCGCTCGATCTGCGTGGTCGGTTTGCGTTTGCGCTCGACCAGATTGCGCCCACATTGCACGGTTTGCGCCAGTCGCTGGGCAGCAACACCCGGCACCCGGGGGTGGAAACCGCCATCATTTCCACCTGCAACCGCACCGAGATTTACTGCGCCGCCGAGGCGCCGGCCATGGACCACACACTGGGCTGGCTGGCCCAGAGCGGTGGCGTGAGCCCCGCGCTGCTGCGCTCGCACTCCTACACCCTCGAAGACAGCCTTGTCGCACGCCACGCCTTCCGCGTGGCCAGCGGGCTCGATTCCATGGTGCTGGGCGAGGCCCAGATCCTGGGCCAGATGAAAGACGCGGTGCGCGCTGCGGAGACAGCTGGCGCCCTGGGCACTACGCTCAACCAGCTGTTCCAGCGCAGCTTTGCCGTGGCCAAGGAGGTGCGCACCAGCACCGAGATCGGCGCACACAGCATCAGCATGGCAGCCGCCGCCGTGCGGCTGGCCAGCCAGCTGTTTGAAGACCTCTCCAAGATCCGTGTGCTGTTTGTGGGCGCGGGCGAGATGATCGAGCTGTGCGCCACGCACTTCGCGGCCAAGAACCCCAAGGCCATCGCCATTGCCAACCGCACGCTGGAGCGCGGCGAAAAGCTCGCCACCCGCTTTGGCGGTGAGGTGATGCGCCTGGCCGACCTGCCCGAGCGTCTGCACGAATTCGACGCCGTCATCAGTTGCACCGCCAGCAGCCTGCCCATCATCGGCCTGGGCGCTGTGGAGCGCGCTTTGAAGAAGCGCCGCCACCGCCCCATCTTCATGGTGGACTTGGCTGTGCCGCGCGACATCGAGCCCGAGGTGAAAGCCCTGGGCGATGTGTATCTCTACACCGTGGACGACCTGGCCACCGTAGTGCAGACCGCGCAGGCCAACCGTCAGGCCGCCGTGGCGCAGGCCGAGGCCATCATCGATGCCGGTGTGCAGAGCTTCATGCACTGGATGGAGTTGCGCAGCCCCGCGGCTGCCGAGGGCGGCGTGGTGCCGCTGATCCAGCAGCTCAACGCCCAGACGGACGAATGGCGCGCGCTGGAAATCGCCCGCGCCAAGAAGCTGCTGGCCAAGGGCGAGGACGTGGACGCCGTGCTCGAAGCCCTCTCGCGCGGCCTCACGCAAAAGATGCTGCACGGCACCCTGGCCGAGCTGCGCGCGGGCGATGCCGAGATGCGCGCCCAGACGGCCCAGACCGTCTCGCGCCTGTTCCTGCGCTCGCAAAGCAAGCCCCCCCACAACAACGGCCTGTAGCGGCGCTCGCCCGCTCCACAGCCGTTCCGATTTGAGTCAAATCGGCCCCAAGCGCATGATCTATCTGCGCTACCAGCTACCAAATCTGTAGCAAATCCTTTTCCCAGAATTCCATGAAACCCTTTCTCCGAAGCCAGCTGGAGCGCTACGCACAACGCCTGGGCGAACTCGACTTTCTGCTCTCGCGCGAAGACATCATGAGCGACATGGCGCAGTACCGGCGCATCTCCGTCGAACATGCCGAAGTCACGCAGGTCGCAGGCCGCTACGCCCGCTACCAGCAGCGCGAGGCCGACCTCGCGGGCGCGCGCGAGATGCTGGCCGACCCCGACATGGCCGAGATGGCACAGGAAGAAATCACCAGCGCCGAGGCCGAGCTGGTGCAGCTGGAGGATGAACTCCAGCGCCTGCTGCTGCCCAAGGACCCCGACGATGCGCGCAATGCCTTCGTCGAAATCCGCGCGGGCACGGGCGGCGATGAATCCGCCCTGTTCGCCGCCGACCTGACCCGCATGTACACCCGCTATGCCGCCACCCAGGGCTGGAAGGTGGAGATCATGAGCGCCAACGAAAGCGAGCTGGGCGGCTACAAGGAAATCGTGCTGCGCGTGGAGGGAGACCATGTGTACGGCGCGCTCAAGTTCGAATCCGGCGGCCACCGCGTGCAGCGCGTGCCCGCCACCGAAACGCAAGGCCGCATCCACACCAGCGCCTGCACCGTGGCCGTGATGCCCGAGCCCGACGAGCACCAAGCCATCACCCTGAATCCGGCCGACCTGCGCATCGACACCTTCCGCGCCAGCGGCGCGGGAGGTCAGCACATCAACAAGACCGACTCCGCCGTGCGCGTGGTGCACTTGCCCACCGGCATCGTGGCCGAATGCCAGGACGGCCGCAGCCAGCACAGCAACAAGGCGAAGGCGCTGCAGGTGCTGCAGGCCCGCATCCAGGAGAAAGAGCGCAGCGAACGCGCCGCCAAAGAAGCCGCGCTGCGCAAGGGCCTGATCGGCAGCGGCGACCGCAGCGACCGCATCCGCACCTACAACTTCCCGCAGGGGCGCCTGACCGACCACCGCATCAACCTCACGCTGTACAAGCTGCTGGCCGTGATGGAAGGCGACCTGGGCGATGTGCTGCAGGCCCTGCAGCATGCCCGCGAGGCCGAGCAGCTGGAAGAGCTAGAGATGGGCGCCACCGGGTGAGCCGGGCCAGAATTTGAGACAAATTGGCTGCTAGCGCTAGATTCATATGCCTGAACAGCTATCAAAACAATAGTGAACCACACCACCTCTCCCACCCTCGCCCAGGCTTTGGCGCAGGCCCACACCCTGGGCCTGGCGCGTATCGACGCGCAACTGCTGCTGCTGCACGCTGTGGGTCGCCCTGACGCAGGCCGAGCCTGGCTGCTGGCGCACGACACCGAAGCCATGGACGACACCGTGCACGCCCAGTTCATCGCCCTGTGCCAGCGCCGTTTGGCGGGCGAGCCGGTGGCCTACCTCACCGGCCGCAAGGAGTTCTACGGCCTGCCGCTGCAGGTGGACGCGCGCGTGCTGGACCCGCGCCCCGACACCGAAACCCTGGTGGACTGGGCGCTGGAGGTGATCGCCCCGCTGGCATCGCCCCGCGTGGTGGACCTGGGCACCGGCAGCGGTGCCATTGCCCTGGCGCTGCAAAGCCAGCGCACCGACGCCCAGGTGCTGGCGGTGGATGCTAGCGCCGATGCCCTGACCGTGGCGCGGGCCAACGCGGAGCGGCTGGGCTTGCCCGTACGGTTTCAGCCAGCGAACTGGCTGGCTGGGGTGGAGGGAGAGGGCCTGTTTGACGCCATCGTCTCCAACCCCCCCTACATCCCCAGCGCCGACCCACACCTGGCCGCGCTGACGCACGAGCCGCTGCAAGCCCTGGCCAGCGGCGCAGACGGCCTGGAAGACATCCGCACCATCGTGGCCCAGGCGCCCACCCACCTGCGCCCCGGCGGCTGGCTGCTGCTGGAGCATGGCTACGACCAGGCCCAGGCCGTGCAGGCGCTGCTAGCCACCCACGGCTTTGCCCAGGTGCAAAGCCGCAATGACCTCGCTGGCATTGCGCGTTGCACAGGCGGGCAGTGGCCTGCGGCACAGACAGTGAAATAATCCACCCCATCGCGGGCTCCTAGCCCCTCTGCCCGCCAGCCCCTTTACCAGGAGTTTTCCCCATGAGCGACACCCAACAACGCATCGACGCCCTCGTCAAATCCAGCGATATCCTGCTGTTCATGAAGGGCAGCGCCAGCTTCCCCATGTGCGGCTTCTCCGGCCGCGCGATCCAGATCCTGAAGGCCTGCGGCGTGGACCCCAAGAGCGTGGTCACCGTCAACGTGCTGGAAGACGACGAAATCCGCCAGGGCATCAAGGAATACAGCAACTGGCCGACGATCCCCCAGCTGTACGTGAAGGGCGAGTTCATCGGCGGCTCGGACATCATGATGGAGATGTATGAGTCGGGCGAACTCAAGCAGGTGCTGGGCACCGAGGGCTGATCGACGCAGCCGTTGCGCAACCCGCCATCAGGCCGCCTTCGGGCGGCCTTTTTGTTTGCCCGCAACAGAGGCACCAATCAGGGGCTTTTCCGATGGAGCAGCGGGCATGTTGTGTGCTTGAATGATTGCGTGACGTAATCCTCACAGGAGCATGCAATGACCAGCCATAGCCTTGTTCCCCAGTCCCCCGCCCTGCGCCTGCCGGTGGCCCAGATGCGCAACGTGTTCCATCCGGGTGATGTGGAACGCAAGCTGGCCCGGTTGCAAGAGTCGGGCAACCAGCGCGAATACGAAACCCTGCGCACCGTGTACGAACGCATGCTGGAGCGTGGCCCGGAGCGTTTTCAGGTCAAGCCCTCGGGCGTACCCGACATGGCCAGCCTGTACGAGCAGCTGCCCAACTTCACCGAAGTGCTGGACGATGTGAAGCGCCACGTGGCGCTGGCACAGGACAGCAGCGACGGCCTGGAAGTCACGCCCATGCTGCTGCTAGGCCCGCCCGGCATCGGCAAGACGCACTTTGCACGCCACCTGGCCGAGCTGCTGGGCACGGGCATGAACCTGCTGCCGATGAGTTCCATGACCGCTGGCTGGCTGCTGTCGGGCTCGTCCGCACAATGGAAGGGCGCGCGGCCCGGCAAGGTGTTTGAAGCGCTTGTGGAGGGCGAATACGCCAACCCGGTCATCGTGGTGGACGAGATCGACAAGGCCAGCAGCGATGCGCAGTACGACCCGCTGGGTGCGCTGTACAGCTTGCTGGAGTACGACACCGCCCAGAGCTTTACCGACGAGTTTGCCGAGGTGGCCATTGACGCGAGCCAGGTGATCTGGATCACCACAGCCAACGACACGCGCGGCATCCCCGACCCCATCCTGAACCGCATGAACGTGTTCGAGGTGGAGGCGCCCACGCTGGATCAGGCCCGCACCATCGCCCGCAACCTGTACCAGGGCATCCGCGCGGGGCATGACTGGGGCCGCCTGATCGACCCCGAACCGCTGGACGACGTGCTGGACCACCTGGCCCAGATGCCCCCGCGCGAGATGCGGCGGGCGCTGATGACCGGATTTGGCAACGCGCGGCTGGACCGCCGGTCTACCGTGGAGATCACCGATCTGCCCAAGGCGGCCACGGGGCGCAGTCGCATAGGGTTTGTGCAGTAAGTAGCGCGTTCGTCGCCTGCTAGCGCCGCCTCCCCCGTCAAGCCAAGCAAAGGTCTGGCGCGGGGTTGCCCCCCCCAGGCAGCATCAGCAGGCCGGCGCACAAGGTGCGCAGATACACTTGGTGGCCCGTGGCACACACACCGTGCACCGGCTCCACCCCCGTCCCATGACCCTGTCCCAAAGCCTCTTCGTGATCGGGCTGCTGATTGCAGCCAGCGCCTTTTTCTCCATGGCCGAGATTTCGCTCGCGGCCGCTCGCCGCCTGCGTCTGCGCCAGATGGCCGACGAAGGCGACGCGCGCGCGGACCGGGTGCTGCGCATGCAAGAGCAGCCGGGCGATTACTTCACGGTGGTGCAGGTAGGTCAAAACGCCGTGGCCATCCTGGGCGGTATCGTGGGCGAAGGGGCATTGAGCCCGCATTTCAGCGAACTGTTTGCGCTGTGGATGTCAGGCCCCTCGGCCGAGCGGGCGGGGTTCCTTGCGTCTTTCCTCATCATCACCTCGCTGTTCATCCTGTTTGCCGACCTGTTCCCCAAACGCCTGGGCATGGCCGAGCCCGAACGGCTGGTGGTGCGGCTGGCACAGCCCATGGCCTGGTGCATGACGCTGCTGCGGCCGCTGGTATGGTTCTACAGCCGGGGGGCGGATGCACTGTTCCGCCTGTTGGGCTTGTCGTCACTGCGGGACGACCGCATCACATCCGACGACATCCTTGCCATGATGGAGGCCGGTGCCCGCGCCGGGGTGCTGGCAGCGCGCGAGCAACAGGTCATCACCAACGTGTTTGAGCTGGACACGCGCACTGTGTCCAGCGCCATGTCGCCGCGCGACCGGGTGGCGTTCTTCCTGCGCGACGAGCCCGACTCGGTGATCCGCCTGCGCATTGCGGCCGAGCCGTTTTCGACCTACCCGGTCTGCGAGGGCGACATCGACCATGTGGTCGGCTATGTGGATGCCAAGGACCTGTTTCAGCGCGTGCTGAACAACCAGCCGATTTCACTGGCCGACGACAGCTTGGTGCGCAAGGTGCTGATCGTGCCCGACCGGCTCACCTTGTCGGAAGTGCTGGAGCAGTTCCGCCAAGTGCACGAGGACTTTGCGGTCATCGTGAACGAATACAGCCTGGTGGTGGGCGTGGTCACGCTGAACGACGTGATGAGCACCGTGATGGGTGACCTGGTGGGCCCGGTGGATGAGGAGCAGATCGTGCGGCGGGACGAAAACTCCTGGCTCATCGACGGTGTGACGCCCATTGAGGATGTGCTGCACGCACTGTCGCTGGACGAGTTGCCGCACACCGGCGAATACGAAACCCTGGCGGGCTTTCTGATGGTGATGCTGCGCCGCGTTCCGCGCCGCACCGACAGCGTGAGCTGGGGCGGCTACAAGTTTGAGGTGCTGGACGTGGACAGCTACCGCATCGACCAGGTCATGGTGTCCCGGCTGGGCGGGGCCTCTGGCGGCACTGCGGCGAACCCGTCAGCCCCCACAGCAACCACCGCGCAGTGACCGGGGCCCGGCCGGTGTCATACCCCGTCCACTAATTTAAGCGGCGGGCGACTGCGGCCGGTCGGCAAACAGCCACTTGCGCTGGGCTGCAAACACGGCATCCGGGTAGGGCGACCGGCCCCGGCTGCCGTTGTAGCGGCCCAGGGCCATGAACAGATCGCCCTGCTCCCGGTCAATGTAATGCCGCAGGATGACGCAGCCAAAACGCAGGTTGGTCTGCATGTGAAACAGCTTGCCCGGGTCGCCATCGCCAATCACGCGCGTCCAGAACGGCATGACCTGCATGTAACCCCGCGCTCCGACGCTGGACACCGCAAACTTGCGGAATCCGCTTTCCACCTGGATCAGCCCCAGGACCAGGGAGACATCCAGCCCCGCGCGCTTGGATTCGTACCAGACCGTCTGCAGGAAGTCGCGGCGTACCTCCAGGTCCGGCTTGCGCGGGCGCAACCGATCGCTCTGCGTGCCCAGCCACCGCAGGTAGTGCAGGCGCGCTTCGGTGGTGAAAAACTCCGGCTCAGGCGGTGCCTGGTTGGCAATGGCCGAACTCAGTGCGGTACGCACCGAATCCATCAGGGGCTCCTCCAGCTGCCCGCCGGCGTGCGCCACCTGCGGAGCACCCAGCCAGGCAGCGGGCGCTGCCAGTGACGCCAGCGACACCAGGCAGCCGCGGCGCGACAGCCCCCCGGGGCCGCCAGCGGCAGCAACCCACGGAGCGTTCAAGGGGGCGCCGCTCTTGCTCATACGGCCATGCGGCCCTTCACGTGGGCCAGGATGTCGGCCACGGCCACCTTGGTGGCTGCGGTGTCACGGCGGTGCTGGTACTCGACCACACCTTCCTTCAGGCTCTTGTCGCCGATGGTCACGCGGTGGGGCACGCCGATCAGTTCCCAGTCGGCAAACATGGCGCCGGGACGCTCGCCACGGTCGTCCAGGATCACGTCCACGCCTGCGGCCAGCAGGTCGGCATACAGCTGCTCGGCCGTGGCCTTGACGGCCTCGCTGCGGTCCATGCCCACGGGGCAGACCACCACGGTGAACGGCGCAATGGCGTCCGGCCAGATGATGCCGCGCTCATCGTGGTTTTGCTCGATGGCGGCGGCGGGCAGGCGCGTCACGCCGATGCCGTAGCAGCCCATCTCGAAGAAGGCCGGCTTACCGTCGTCGCCCAGGAAGGTGGCGTTCATGCCCTTGCTGTACTTGGTGCCCAGGTAGAACACGTGGCCCACTTCGATGCCGCGCTCGATCGCCAGCTCGCCCTTGCCGTCCGGGGAGCGGTCGCCCGCCACCACGTTGCGCAGATCGGCCACCATGTCGGGCTCGGGCAGGTCACGACCCCAGTTGACGCCGGTGACGTGAAAGTCCACTTCGTTGGCGCCACAGATCCAGTCGGCCATCACAGCAACTTCGCGGTCCACCACGATCTTCAAGGGCTTCTTCAGGCCAATGGGGCCCAGGTAGCCCGGCTTGCAGCCAAAGTGGTCCTCGATTTCGCCCAGCGTCGCAAAACGGAAGCCCGCCAGTCCGGGCACCTTGCCCACCTTGATCTCGTTCATGTCATGGTCGCCACGCAGCAGCAGCAGCCAGACCTGGGTCTTGACGATCTCACCGGCTTCGTTGGTTTCGTCTGTAGCCAGCACCAGCGACTTCACGGTGGTGTTGAGCGGAACACCCAGCAGTTCCGCCACATCGGCGCAGGTGCTCTTGCCCGGGGTCGCCGTCTTGGTCAGCGCCTGCGTGGCAGCGCCGCGTGGTCCGGCGGGAGCCAGCGCTTCGGCCTTTTCCATGTTGGCGGCGTAGTCGCTCTGCGGGCAGTAGACGATGGCGTCTTCCCCCGTAGCGGCAATCACCTGGAATTCTTCCGACAAATCGCCCCCGATGGCGCCGCTGTCAGCGGCCACGGCACGGTAGGTCAGGCCGAAGCGGTCAAAGATCCGCCGGTAGGCCTGCGCCATCACCTGGTAGCTGGCCTTGGCGGCCGCCTGGTCGCGGTCGAAGCTGTAGGCATCCTTCATGATGAACTCGCGGCCGCGCATGAGACCAAAACGGGGGCGGCGCTCGTCGCGGAACTTGGTCTGGATCTGGTAGAAGTTCTTCGGCAGCTGCTTGTAGCTCTTGAGCTCCTGGCGTGCGATGTCAGTGATCACTTCTTCGCTCGTCGGCTGCACCACAAAGTCGCGGCCATGGCGGTCCTGGATGCGCAGCAGCTCAGGACCCATTTTCTCAAAGCGGCCCGTTTCCTGCCAGAGCTCGGCGGGCTGCACCACCGGCATGGTCAGCTCCACGGCGCCCGCGCGGTTCATTTCTTCGCGCACAATGGCTTCCACCTTGCGGATCACGCGCAGGCCCATGGGCATGTAGTTATAGATACCCGCGCCCAGCTTCTTGATCAGCCCGGCCCGCGTCATGAGTTTGTGGCTGACCACTTCTGCGTCGGCCGGGGCTTCCTTGAGGGTGGAGATAAAGAATTGGGAGGCTTTCATCGGGATCGATTTCAGGCGGAACGGGGCCGTCCACTTGCTGCGCGCTAGGCGCCGTGCATAATGGACACAGTTTAAAAATTTGGGGTTTGATTATGCTTGACCGGGACGGCTTTCGGCCGAACGTCGGCATCATCCTGCTCAACCAGAAAAACCAGGTGTTTTGGGGCAAGCGCATACGCACCCACAGCTGGCAGTTCCCGCAGGGTGGCATTGACCGGGGCGAGACCCCCGAGCAGGCCATGTTCCGCGAGCTGCATGAGGAGGTGGGATTATTGCCCAACCACGTTCGCGTGGTGGCCCGCACCCGGGACTGGTTGCGCTATGAGGTGCCTGACCGGTACATCCGCCGTGATGCACGCGGCCACTACAAGGGCCAGAAGCAGATCTGGTACCTGCTGCAATTGATGGGGCACGACTGGGACCTGAACCTGCGCGCCACCAACCACCCGGAGTTTGACGCTTGGCGGTGGAACGACTACTGGGTTCCGCTGGATGTAGTGGTCGAGTTCAAACGTGGCGTTTACGAGATGGCACTGACCGAGCTGGCCCGGTATCTTCCGCGCCACGAACAGCGCAACCGTTATTTGCGCAGTGGCTTGCGCACCAGAGAGGGAGAACACACCGGCGCTGCGAACATGTTTCGCACAGGCTCCATGCTCGTCAACCCGGGAATGGAGCTCCCGCCAGGCGCCAGCTTCGACCCCGATCCGCAAAACAGCATGCCAGGAGAGCTCGACGGTATGCCATCGGTATCAGATACACCGCGCTGACCCAGGAGCGCTCCATGCAAAACGCCTGCAAATGCAGGCGTTTTGTTTTGGTGGGTGGATTGCCCTCAGCCCAGAACCGGCAAGAGCACGGGCTGTTCGATGCGCGCCGTCAGCCTCTAGGCACCCTGCGCCAGCACGAGATTGTCGCGGTGGACCATCTCCGGCTCCGCCATGTAACCGAGCAGTTTCTCAAACTCCGTTGACGGCTTGCGGCACAGCAGGCGCGCTTCGGCAGCCGCATAGTTGGCCAAGCCACGTGCAATCTCGGCTCCTGACCCGTCGCGCACGGCAATCACATCGCCACGCGAGAAGTCGCCCTCCACCGCCGTCATGCCGATGGGCAGCAAACTTTTGCCCTCGTCGCGCACCTTGGCGGCCGCCCCCGCGTCCACCACCACGGAGCCGCGCAGCTGCAGATGGTCGGCCATCCACTGCTTGCGGGCCTGCTTTTTCTGCGTTTGGGCGACCAGGAGGGTGCCCAATGCCTCGCCATTCACGAGACGAACCAGCACATCGGGCTCGCGCCCCCAGGCGATCACGGTCGATGCGCCGGAGCCCGCCGCACGCTTGGCCGCCAGGATCTTGGTGATCATGCCGCCCTTGCCAATGCTGGAGCCGGCGCCGCCCGCCATAGCTTCCAGCGCCAGATCACCTGCCTTGGCCTCGTGCACAAATTGCGCGGATGGATCACAGCGCGGGTCAGCGGTGTACAGCCCCTTCTGGTCCGTGAGGATGATCAGGGCGTCGGCCTCCACGAGGTTGGCCACCAGCGCACCTAGCGTGTCGTTGTCGCCAAACTTGATCTCGTCATTGACCACCGTGTCGTTTTCGTTGATCACCGGCACCACACCCAAACGCAACAGCGTGAGCAAGGTGGAACGTGCATTGAGATAGCGCTCGCGGTCGGCCAGGTCGGCATGGGTGAGCAGCACCTGCGCGCTGCCCATGCCCTGCTCGCGCAGCTTGGTTTCGTACATCTGCGCCAGCCCCATCTGCCCCACCGCTGCAGCCGCCTGCAACTCGTGGACCTCCTGAGGTCGCGTGGTCCAACCCAGACGCTTCATGCCTTCTGCAATGGCGCCACTGGACACCATCACCACCTCGCGCGGGGCGCCCCCGTCGCCGCGTACCAGAGCGGCCAGTTGGCGACTCCACTCGCCGATGGCAGTTTCATCCAGTCCACGCCCTTCATTGGTCACAAGGCTGGAGCCCACCTTCACCACGATGCGGCGGGCATCTCTCAATACGCTGGAAACCATTTTGATGTCTTTGATGCCGATAGCGCTACTGCTTCATGCCCGAGTAGCTATTAAAAATATAGCAAATCTTTGCTCTGGACCTCAAGGTGTCAGCCCGGCGCGTCACCCGCAAAACGAGGATCCACCTCCACCGGCTCGTTCTCCGTGCGCTGCTCGGACTGCACGTGGCGGAAGATGGCGTGGATCAGCGGGTCGCAGCCCTCGCGGGTGAGGGCCGAGATCTCAAACACCGGCCCCTTCCATTTGAAGCGCTTCACAAAGTCCTTCACGCGCGCTTCGCGCTCCTCGGCGGGCACCATGTCCAGCTTGTTCAACACCAGCCAGCGCGGCTTGTTGTAGAGCTGCTGGTCGTATTTCTTGAGCTCGTTCACGATGGCTTTGGCCTGGACCACCGGATCGACTGCATCGTCAAATGGCGCCACGTCAACGATATGCAGCAACAAGCGCGTGCGCTGCAGATGACGCAGGAACTGGTGCCCCAAGCCCGCACCTTCGGATGCGCCCTCGATCAGACCGGGAATGTCAGCCACCACAAAACTCTGCTCAGGTCCCACCCGCACAACGCCCAGATTGGGGTGCAATGTGGTGAACGGGTAGTCCGCAATCTTCGGCCGCGCGTTGGACACCGCCGTGATGAAGGTGGACTTGCCCGCGTTGGGCATGCCCAGCAGGCCCACATCGGCCAGCACCTTCAATTCCAGCTTGAGGTTCTTTTTCTCTCCCGGCCAGCCGGGCGTTTTTTGGCGCGGAGCGCGGTTGATGGCGCTCTTGAAACGCAAGTTGCCAAAGCCGCCGTCTCCGCCCTTGGCAATGGTGATGACCTCGCCCGGCGTCAGCAGCTCGTACAACACCTCACCCGTCTCGGCATCGCTGATGATGGTACCAACCGGCATCTTGAGCGTAATGTCGGCACCTGCAGCACCGAACATGTCGGAGCCCATGCCATGCTCACCGCGTTTGGCCTCATGGCGGCGCGAATAGCGATAGTCCACCAAGGTATTCAGATTGGGGTCAGCCACGGCGAACACATGCCCGCCGCGCCCCCCGTCACCACCATTGGGGCCGCCGAACTCCTTGTATTTTTCGTGCCGGAACGACACGCAGCCATTGCCACCATCACCAGCGGCAATGTCAATAAAGGCTTCATCGACGAACTTCATGGGGTATCCAGTTTACAAAAGGGGCCGCAGCATCCGCTGGCAATCCATTGTGGCGGAATGGCGACGCGTACTCCAGCCACCACACACCAACAACACATCAGTAACGCGTACAGACCAAACAACAAAGCCCCGACAAAGCGGGGCTTCGATGGGTGCCAGAGGAAAAATCCTCAGGCGGGTGTCACATTGACCGTGGACTTGGACAATGCACCCTTGGTACCAAACGACACGTGACCGTCCACCAGGGCAAACAGCGTGTGATCCTTGCCCACGCCGACATTGGTGCCGGGGTGGAAGCGCGTGCCACGCTGGCGCACGATGATCGAACCTGCGCTGATCAATTCACCACCGAACGCCTTGACACCCAGCATCTTTGGCTTGGAGTCGCGCCCGTTTCGCGTAGAGCCGCCGCCTTTTTTCTGTGCCATGACTAGCTCCTTCGATTAAGCAGCAATCGCACCGATTTGCAGCTCAGTGAACTGCTGGCGATGGCCTTGGCGTTTTTGATAGTGCTTGCGACGGCGCATCTTGAAGATGTGCACTTTGTCGTGCTTGCCGTGGGCCACGACAATGGCTTTCACGGTTGCGCCGGACACCAGGGGTGTACCAACCTTCAGCTCAGCGCCGTTGCCGACTGCCAGAACTTGGTCGATCACAATTTCCTGGCCTACGTCCGCAGCAATCTGTTCTACTTTAATTTTTTCGCCGGAAGCAACGCGATACTGCTTGCCGCCGGTTTTTATGACCGCGTACATGTTGACCTCTTGATTTGAGTTCTGCAGACGAATTTCCGCAGAGCCCGCCAGTATAGCGCGTCTCCAGACGTTTGACCAGACCTTATCGCAGCACTCGGCATGGGGGCATCAAATGCCGATGGGCTTACGGTCGGCGCGGCGCACCTTCCTATAATTCCGGCACTTTCTGTGACCATCATCTTGACTGACCATACCGCCCCCGCAGCTTCCCCCCTCGCGCTCGTTGCACAAGACATGCACGAGGTTGACAAGGTCATCGGTCAGCGACTGACATCCAGCGTCCCCCTGGTGGCCCAGATTTCGCAGTACATCATCGCTGCGGGCGGCAAGCGCCTGCGCCCTGCCCTGTTATTAATGGTATGCGGAGCCTTAGGTTACCGCGGCGCCCATCGGCACAGCCTGGCTGCGGTGGTCGAGTTGATTCACACGGCGACATTGCTGCATGACGATGTGGTGGATGCATCCACCTTGCGCCGCGGCCGCCCCACAGCAAACGAAACCTTTGGCAACCCTGCCAGCGTCCTCGTCGGGGACTTTCTGCACACCCGGTCATTCCAGATGATGGTCGAAGCCGGAAGCATGCGCATCATGGAAATCCTCTCCGAAGCCACGAACGTGATTGCCGAAGGCGAAGTGCTCCAGCTCATGAACATGCACGATGCATCGCTGGACGAGGCAGGCTACCTGCGCGTCATCCGATCCAAAACGGCCAAGCTGTTTGAAGCCAGCGCCCGTCTGGGCGCCATCCTTGCCAACAGCCCACCCGACGTGGAAGAAGCATGCGCAACTTACGGACAGGCACTGGGCACCGCGTTCCAGATCATTGACGACGTGCTGGATTACGACGGCAACGCCGCAGAAATGGGCAAAAATCTCGGGGATGACTTGCGCGAAGGCAAATCCACACTGCCACTGATCGCCGCCATGGAGCGGGGGACTTCTAGTCAAGCGGAGGTTGTTCGCCAAGCTATCGAACAAGGCTCGACCGAACAATTGGCAGAGATCGTAAGCATTGTCCGCCAGACCGGCGCCTTGGACGTTACGCGAGCCGCAGCGTTCGCCGAAGCACACCGCGCCATGGCTGCCGCCCGACGATTACCGACCAATGCTTACTCAGAGGGTTTGCTAGAATTGGCATCGCAATTGCTTGAGCGGCGGAATTGAAAAAGGCATTCAATTCATTTGCAAACGCGATTGCAATATACGGGGTGTAGCTTAGCCTGGTAGAGCGCTACGTTCGGGACGTAGAGGCCGGAGGTTCGAATCCTCTCACCCCGACCAAAAAGCACTGCGTGATCACGCTTCCAAGCCTTGGTTTGTGGCGCCGTTGCCAATATGCGCTGCTGTACAGTCCATGGTTGATCGGTAATGATAGGATGGTTTCTTTTCCACACCTAACATATTTCCGGTTACATGGCCGCTGTTGATACTGCCCTCAAAGAAGCTTCCGCAGTCGCTCTGCCGGGGCTTGGCCGTGCCCTGATGTCTGCCGGCAAACTGACCCAGAAGTCAGCGGAAGACATTTACAAAAAATCACAAATCAGCCGAACCAGTTTCATTGCGGAACTTACGGGTTCGGGCGCTGTTTCTGCAGCGGATCTCGCGCATACGGTATCAGCGGTCTTTGGCGCACCCTTGCTCGATCTGGATGCCATTGATCCATTGCGTCTGCCAAAGGAACTGCTAGATAACAAGATATGCCAAGCATATCGCGTAGTGGTTCTCAGCAAACGAAATAATCGACTGATCGTAGCAACGGCCGACCCAACCGATCAAGAAGCTGCAGAGAAAATAAAATTCACTACCCAAATGGGTGTGGATTGGATCATTGCTGAATATGACAAGCTTAACCGCCTGATAGAAGCCACCACAAAATCAGCAAGCGAGGCAATGGATACGCTCGTTAGTGGGGGCGGAGACTTCGCGTTTGATGACTTTGCCGTCGAGGATGCACCCGAGGAGCAGGATACAGGCGCAACAGAAGTTGAAGATGCCCCGATTGTCAAGTTTCTACACAAAATGTTGCTCGATGCATTCAATATGCGTGCATCGGATTTGCATTTCGAGCCTTACGAGCACCAGTACCGCGTTCGGTTTCGCATTGACGGGGAACTGCGTGAGATAGCCTCGCCGCCGATCGCCATCAAAGACAAACTCGCGTCCCGTATAAAGGTAATTTCGCGCTTGGATATTTCGGAAAAGCGCGTTCCCCAAGATGGTCGCATGAAGCTCAAAGTGGGGCCAGATCGAGTGATCGATTTTCGGGTAAGTACCTTGCCTACCCTGTTCGGCGAAAAAATTGTTATTCGCATTTTGGATCCGAGCAGTGCGAAACTCGGTATCGATGCTCTCGGGTATGAGCCCATCGAGAAGGAGCGATTACTTCAGGCCATCAGTCGTCCCTACGGAATGATTTTAGTCACAGGTCCGACAGGCTCCGGCAAAACGGTCTCTCTCTACACCTGTTTGAACCTGTTGAATAAGCCCGGTGTCAATATCGCAACAGCCGAAGATCCTTCTGAAATCAATCTGCCTGGCGTTAACCAAGTCAATGTAAATGAAAAGGCCGGACTGACCTTTGCAGTGGCGTTGAAGTCATTTCTTCGCCAAGATCCCGACATCATCATGGTGGGTGAAATTCGTGATCTAGAGACCGCAGATATTTCTATTAAAGCAGCGCAGACGGGTCATCTTGTGCTTTCTACTCTGCACACAAATGACGCTCCCACCACGCTTACACGGATGCGCAACATGGGTATAGCGCCATTCAATATCGCATCCAGTGTGATTCTGATTACTGCGCAGCGGCTGGCCCGTCGGTTGTGCCCCGTGTGCAAGGTTCCCGCCGACATCCCGCATGAGGCTCTAGTGGACGCTGGATACGAAGAACACGAGATAGATGGTTCTTGGGTTACTTATCGCCCTGTAGGTTGCTCGGCCTGTAACAATGGCTACAAAGGGCGACTCGGCATCTATCAGGTGATGCCTGTTTCCGAAGAGATCCAACGCATCATCCTCCGTGATGGGAGTGCTTTAGAAATCGCGAAGCAGGCTCGTGCGGAGGGTGTTCGGTCGCTGCGTGAATCGGGGCTCTACAAGGCCAAATTAGGCCTCACTTCGCTGGAAGAAGTGCTGGCTGTGACCAACGAATAATATTCGATGACGAGGGTACCATGGCTACCGCAACATCAGCTAAAGATATTAAAGATTTTGTCTTCGAGTGGGAGGGCAAAGACCGCAACGGAAAGGTAGTGCGAGGAGAAATCCGTGCGGTCGGAGAAAATCAGGTGCAAGCGACCCTGCGCCGCCAAGGGGTTTTCCCCACAAAAATAAAAAAACGCCGCATGCGCTCAGGCAAAAAGATCAAGCCTAAGGATATTGCGCTGTTCACACGCCAGTTGGCAACTATGATGAAGGCCGGTGTACCCTTGTTGCAGGCCTTCGATATTGTAGGTCGTGGCAATACCAATGCCAGCGTCACCAAGCTGCTTAACGATATTCGCTCCGATATCGAGACAGGGACATCACTCAACGGAGCCTTCAGAAAGTACCCCATGTACTTTGACAGCCTCTACTGCAATCTGGTAGAGGCGGGCGAGGCAGCGGGTATTTTGGAAGCACTGCTGGATCGGCTAGCCACGTATATGGAGAAAACCGAGGCGATCAAGTCCAAGATCAAGTCGGCTCTCATGTACCCCATTTCTGTGGTGATTGTGGCTTTTGTGGTGGTGACAGTCATCATGATTTTTGTCATTCCCGCGTTCAAAGAGGTCTTTACTTCTTTCGGTGCGGACCTACCCGCTCCCACGTTATTCGTGATGGCCATCAGCGAGGTATTTGTCAAATGGTGGTGGCTGATTTTCGGTGTCATCGGCGGGGGCTTCTTCTTTTTCATGCAGGCATGGCGCCGTAACGAAAAGATGCAGATGTTCATGGACCGGCTTCTGCTGCGTATTCCCGTGTTTGGCCCTTTAATCGACAAATCTTGCGTCGCGCGTTGGACTCGTACGCTATCCACCATGTTCGCCGCTGGGGTACCTCTGGTTGAGGCACTCGATTCGGTGGGGGGAGCTGCAGGCAACTCGGTGTACTCCATGGCCACGGACAAGATTCAACAAGAAGTTTCCACAGGCACTAGCCTCACCGCAGCCATGGGAAATGCCAATATCTTTCCGTCCATGGTGCTACAGATGTGCGCCATCGGTGAAGAGTCCGGCTCCATCGACCACATGCTCGGCAAGGCCGCAGACTTCTATGAAGCCGAAGTGGACGACATGGTCGCAGGCCTCTCCAGCCTGATGGAACCCATCATCATCGTGTTTCTGGGCACGCTCATCGGCGGTATCGTGGTATCGATGTATCTCCCCATCTTCAAGCTCGGTCAGGTTGTGTAATGGTGCTGGAAGCATGGTTGGACGCCGCTATAGGCGGCGTGGTTGGTTTGCTTTTCGGCAGTTTTCTCAATGTGGTGATCTACCGCCTTCCCAAAATGATGGAAAGGCAATGGGCGGCAGAGCTTGCGCAAGCCGAGGCATCCAACCAGGGCAAAGAGCTGCCCGAGGACACCCAACCCACCTTCAACCTCATGACGCCTCGGTCCCGCTGCCCAGCTTGCGGGCATGTGGTTCGGTGGCATGAAAACATTCCGGTTTTGAGTTACCTGTTCTTGCGTGGACGTTGCTCGTCCTGCAAGACGCGCATCAGCCCCCGCTACCCGCTGGTCGAGCTGGCGACGGGGGCGCTGTTCTTCTTCTGTATCCACCGCTGGGGCGCGACTCCCACAGGGTTGGCATGGTGCGGCTTTTCGGCCGCTCTGGTGGCTCTAGCATTCATTGACTGGGACACCACACTCTTGCCAGATGACATTACCCTGCCCTTGCTCTGGGCGGGGTTGCTGGCGTCGGCCCTGCAATGGACGAACGTGCCGTTGTTTGCCTCGGTCATGGGTGCAGCCGCAGGATACCTGTCGCTCTGGATGGTGTACTGGGGATTCAAGCTGGCCACCGGCAAGGAAGGGATGGGCTACGGAGACTTCAAGCTGTTTGCTGCGTTAGGTGCCTGGTTCGGCTGGCAAGCGCTGGTGCCGATCATTCTGATGTCTTCGGTCATTGGCGCCATCATCGGGATAGCCATGAAGATTTTCAGCAGCTTGCGTGAGGGTGGCTACATCCCATTCGGCCCCTTTCTGGTCGGCGCAGGGCTCACCGCGATGGTGTTTGGGCCCAACGCCATTCTGGGTACAGTGCTCGGGCTCTTCGGACTCTGACAGACCTCCATGGCAACCTCCCGACAGCCTTGGCGCGTGGGACTGACAGGCGGCATTGGCAGTGGCAAGAGCACCGTGGGCCAGATGCTGGCAGCCCTTGGCGCTGTCCTGATTGATGCCGACCAGATTTCCCGGGAAGTGACCGGGCCCGGGGGCGCGGCCATGTCAGCCATCCAAAGTACCTTTGGTGACGCGTATGTCGATGCATCGGGCGCGTTGGACCGCGCGCGCATGCGGCAACTGGCCTTCAGCCAACCGGAGGCCCGTAGCCAGCTGGAGGCCATCGTGCACCCTTTGGTGGCCCTGCACAGCGAGCAACGGATTGAGCAGGCCTTGCAGGCTGGCGCCGGATTGATCGTGCACGACATTCCTCTGCTCACAGAGTCCGGGCGATGGGCTCGCCAGCTTGACGCCGTGGTTGTGGTGGACTGCACAGAGCAGACCCAGATCGCGCGGGTCATGCATCGCAGCGGCCTGTCCGCCGAAGCTGTACAGGGCATCATGGCCTCACAAGCCACGCGCTCAGCGCGCAGGGCAGTGGCCGATGTGGTGATTGCCAACGAAGCACACTGCACACTGCAGCAGTTGCAGGCCGAGGTACGGCAAGTGGCCACACTGTTCGGGCTATGATGCGAACGAAACCGTTTGTGCTTTCGCTCCATGCCGTGCGCCACCGGCGTCAGAATACTGCCTGAGCCTCCAGGAACCCGCCAGCGTGATCCTTTACGAATACCCCTTTAACGAGCGTCTCAGAACCTACCTGCGGCTGGAGCAGCTGTTCCGCCGCTTGGGGGAATTGATCCCCCGGCCCCACGCACTGGATCACCACTTCGCCCTGGTCACGATTTTCGAGATCATGGACGTGGCCGCCCGGGCCGATCTGAAGTCGGATGTGCTCAAGGACATTGAAAAGCACAAGCACCAGCTCGACGCCTACCGGGGCAACCCCTCCATTTCGGAAGCGGCGCTCGACGCGGTCATCAGCCAGTTGGACCGGTGCTTCGTGGCGCTCAACACCCAAAGCGGCAAGTCGGGCCACGCGCTGACTGAAAACGACTGGCTGATGAGCATTCGCAGCCGCATCGGCATTCCAGGTGGGACCTGCGGCTTTGACCTGCCCGCCTACTACGCATGGCAGCACCATACTCCCGCAGTGCGCCAGCAGGCGCTGGAAGAGTGGGCTTCCACCCTGGCCCCCCTTGCCGAGTCGATCTATGTGTTGCTCAAGCTCCTGCGCGATTCAGGCGTGCCCCAAAAGGTGGCTGCCGAACGTGGGCAGTTTCAGCAAAACCTGCCCCAGGGCCGCACCTTCCAGCTGCTGCGGCTTCGCATCGACCCGACCCTGAACCTGATCCCGGAAATCAGTGGTAACCGTCTGATTGTCTCGGTACGGCTCATGCGGCTGGAAGCTGACGGGCGTTTGCACGCCTGCAACGAAGACGCAGCATTTGAACTGACCCTGTGCGCATAGGCCGTAGCAAGCCCTAGCCCTAGCCCAAGCCCAGAGACTGCATAGCGTCGAGGCCCGCTGAAGATCAGGCCGGCCGATTTGAGCAAGAGGATCACCCCAAGGATGCCCCACTCCCCAGCCCCCTCCCCGCAGGCGCGCATCGTCACCTGCCCCAGCTGTGGCGGCAATAGCGTGTACAGCCCCGCGAACGTGTACCGCCCTTTTTGCAGTGAGCGCTGCAAACAGATCGACCTCGGCGCGTGGGCCAGCGAAAGCTTTCGCATGCCTACCGAAGCGCCGCCAGACGACGCCCCCCATGGCGACCCGCGCCAGCAGCATTGACCAAGATTACAGGCTCCGTTCAAGAGCCATTTCGTCCAAAACCAGCGGTATCGCTAGTACTGCATGCCTGAGCAGCTACTAATTCAATAGCACATCAGCCCGACATAGGCGGAGATTTCACTCCACCGCAGACTGCAAACCCCGTTCCTCGGCCAGCCATTGCAGCACCGGATAGGCACCCGGCAGCACGGGAGACACCGTGATCGGCATTTGCTGCCAGGCCATGGCCTGGCCTTCGCGCATCTCGAACTCGCCGGTCCATTCCCAGACCTTGCACCAGTGCAGGCGAACCAGCGCATGGGGGTAATCGTGTTCGGTCACTTTCCAGACGCTGGCCGGGCCGATGGTCACGCCCAGCTCCTCGATCAGCTCGCGGCGCAGGGCCTGCTCCACCGTCTCACCCGCCTCCAGCTTGCCGCCCGGAAACTCCCAGTACCCTGCGTAGGGCTTGCCCGGCGGGCGGGTGGACAACAGCATCGCGCCATCAGCGCGCAGCAGGATGCCGACAGCCACTTCGGTGTGTTTGCGTTCGGCAACGGCTGGCGTGCCATGGGGGGCGATATTTTCAGCCACCATGGCGCCCCGCATAGTCGCGCGCAAACTGGTACGCCACGCGGCCGCTGCGCGAGCCCCGCCCCAGCGCCCAGACCAACGCCTCAGGCCGCGCCTCCTCAATGGCCTGCGCGGGCACACCGAACGACGACAGCCACTGCCCCACGATGGTCAGGTACTCCTGCTGGCTGAACGGGTAGAAGCTGACCCACAGGCCGAAACGCTCCGACAGCGAAATCTTCTCTTCCACCACCTCGCCCGGGTGCACCTCACCGTCTTCGGTGTGGGTGTAGGTGAGGTTGTCGGCCATGTACTCCGGCAGCAGGTGGCGCCGGTTACTTGTGGCGTAGATCAGCACGTTGGGCGTGGCCGCGGCCACCGAGCCGTCCAGAATCGACTTGAGCGCCTTGTAGCCTGGCTCGCCGTCCTCAAAACTCAGGTCATCGCAGAAGACGATGAATTTTTCAGGGCGGTCAGACACCACATCCACGATGTCCGGCAGATCGGTCAGGTCGGCCTTGTCCACCTCGATCAGGCGCAGGCCTTCGGCCGCATAGGCGTTTAGGCAGGCTTTGATGAGCGAAGATTTGCCGGTGCCACGCGCACCGGTCAGTAGCACGTTGTTGGCGGGCTTGCCCTGGACAAACTGCTGCGTATTGCGCTCGATCTTTTCTTTTTGCGGATCGATTTCCTTGAGGTCCGCCAGTCGCATCGCGCCCACGTGGCGTACGGGCTCCAGCGTGCCATGCCCGCTGCTGCGCTTGCGGTAGCGCCAGGCAATGGATGTGGACCAATCGGGTGCTCCCAGCGGCTGGGGCAGCACAGACTCGATGCGGGCGATGAGCTGCTCGGCACGCTCGACCAAGCGTTCAAATTTTTCGTTCATTGTGGCGACATGCGCTAGTGGAATATGCCTCAACAGCTATCATAAAGATAGCAAAACCCAGCTCAAGAACGGTAGTCTGCGTTGATGGTCACGTACTCGTGGCTGAAGTCGCAGGTCCACACCGTGTCTGCTGCGGTTCCACGTCCCAGCAGCACCCTCACGGTGATCTCGCTCTGCTTCATCACGCGCTGGCCGTCTTCTTCGCGATAGGCGGGGTTGCGCCCGCCTTGCTGCGCCACATGCACATCGTCCAGGTACAGGTCGATGCCGGTCTGGTCCAGGTCGTCAATGCCGGCGTAGCCCACGGCCGCCAGGATGCGGCCCAGGTTCGGGTCGCTGGCAAAAAAGGCCGTCTTGACCAGTGGCGAATGGGCAATGGCGTAGGCCACCTTGCGGCACTCCTCACCGGTCTTGCCACCCTCAACCCGCACCGTGATGAACTTGGTCGCCCCCTCGCCGTCGCGCACGATGGCCTGCGCCAGCTTTTGTGACACCGAGAGCATCGCCGCCTTCAGGGCCTGGCCGTCCGCGCTGTCCAGCGAGGTCACGGGGGCATGCGCGGCCTTGTTGGTGGCAACGACCACGAACGAGTCATTCGTCGATGTGTCGCCGTCGATGGTGACGCGGTTGAAGGAGCCATCGGCCAGTTCACGCGCCAGTTGCTGCATGACGGCGGGAGCCACGCAAGCGTCCGTGGCCAGGAAGCCCAGCATGGTGGCCATGTTGGGGCGGATCATGCCCGCGCCCTTGCTGATGCCCGTGATGGACACCGTGGCGCCACCGATCTGCACCTGCGCAGAGAACGCCTTGGGCAGTGTGTCGGTGGTCATGATGCCCTCGGCGGCACGCGCCCAATGGCCGGGCTGCGCATCGGCGATGGCGGTGGGCAGTCCCGCTTCGATGCGGTCGTTGGGCAGCGGCTCCATGATCACGCCGGTCGAGAACGGCAGGATCTGCTCGGGCGCCACGCTTAGCTGGCGGGCGAGCGCAATGCAGGTGGAGCGCGCACGCGCCAGGCCGTCTGCCCCCGTACCCGCGTTGGCGTTGCCGGTGTTGATGACCATGGCGCGGATGGGCTGGCCGCTGGCCAGATGCTCGCGGCTGATCTGCACCGGCGCTGCGCAAAAGCGGTTCTGCGTGAACACGCCCGCCACGCTGGCTCCCTCGTCCAGCAGGAACACGGTGAGGTCCTTGCGGTGGGCCTTGCGGACACCGGCTTCGGCAACACCGATGCGCACGCCCGCGATGGGGTGCAGATCGGCAGCAACGGGGGCGACTAGATTGACGGGCATGGGGGTCTTTCTCAAAAAACTGCGGCCGATTATCCGGAAAACCGTGGCGCGCCAATGAAAACACGGGCCGAAGCCCGTGTTGTCTGGATCAGGAAATCAAGCCAGTTTGCCGTGGCACTGCTTGTACTTCTTGCCGCTGCCGCAAGGGCAGGGGTCGTTACGGCCCACGCGCATGCCTTCAGGCACCGCTTGCTGGGCCACGGTCTGTGCATCCACCGTGGTCTCCACCTCGCCGGTTTCGGTGGGTGCGGTGTAGGTCACGTTGGCAATGCTTTCGGCGCGCTGCTCCATGTCCTGCGCAGCCTGGTCGAGTTGCGCCTGCGACTGCACCTGCACGGTCATGAGGATCTTGGTCACCTCGTTCTTGACCTGGTCGATGAGCTGGCGGAACAGCTCGAAGGCCTCGCGCTTGTACTCCTGCTTGGGCTGCTTTTGCGCGTAGCCGCGCAGGTGGATGCCCTGGCGCAGATAGTCGAGTGCACTCAGGTGATCACGCCAGTTGGAGTCAAAGTTCTGCAGCAGCACCACACGCTCGAACTGCGTGAAGTTCTCGCGGCCCACCTGCTCGACCTTGGCATTGAAGGCCGCATGTGCTGCCTGCAAGACCTTGTCCAGGATTTCATCGTCGGTGATCGCATTGGCGCCCTGCACTTCCTGCTGCAGCGCAATCGATACCTGCCATTCTTCTGCAAGCGCCTTCTCTAGTGCGGCCAGATCCCACTGCTCCTCCACCGATTCGGCAGGCACATACTGGCGCACCAGATCGGTCATGCAGTCTTCGCGCATGGCAGCGATCACGTCCGAAAGGTCCGTCGCGTCCAGGATGTCGTTGCGCTGCTGGTAGATCACCTTGCGCTGGTCGTTGGCCACATCGTCGTATTCCAGCAATTGCTTGCGGATGTCGAAGTTGCGGGCCTCCACCTTGCGCTGGGCCGACTCGATGCTGCGGGTCACGATGCCCGCTTCAATGGCTTCGCCATCGGGCATCTTCAAGCGGTCCATGATCGCTTTCACACGGTCGCCCGCGAAGATGCGCATCAGCGAGTCGTCCAGGCTCAGGTAGAAACGCGACGAACCTGGGTCGCCCTGGCGGCCCGAACGGCCACGCAGCTGGTTGTCGATGCGGCGAGACTCATGGCGCTCGGTGGCGATGATGCGCAGGCCACCCAAGGCCTTGACCTTCTCGTGGTCCACCTTCCACTGCTCGCGCAGCGCGGCCACCTTGGCGGCGCGCTCGGACTCGGACAGGGATTCATCGGCCTCGATGGCCGCCACATCCTTCTCGATGTTGCCGCCCAGCACGATGTCGGTACCACGACCAGCCATGTTGGTGGCGATGGTGATCATGCCCTCGCGCCCCGCCTGGGCCACGATATCGGCCTCACGGGCGTGCTGCTTGGCATTGAGCACCTGGTGGGGCAGACCTTCCTTGTTCAGCAGCTGGTCGATGATTTCCGAGTTCTCGATTGATGTGGTGCCCACCAGCACCGGCTGGCCGCGCTCGTGGCATTCGCGAATGTCCTTGATCGCGGCTTCGTACTTCTCACGCGTGGTCTTGTACACGCGGTCCAGCTGGTCGTCGCGCTTGCTGGGGCGGTTGGGCGGGATGACCATGGTTTCCAGGCCATAGATTTCCTGGAACTCATAAGCCTCGGTATCGGCCGTGCCCGTCATGCCGGCGAGTTTGCTGTACAGGCGGAAATAGTTCTGGAAGGTGATGGAGGCCAGCGTCTGGTTCTCGGCCTGGATGTTCACGCCTTCCTTGGCTTCCACAGCCTGGTGCAGACCTTCACTCCAGCGGCGGCCCGACATGAGGCGGCCGGTGAACTCGTCCACGATCACGATCTCGCCGTTTTGCACCACATAGTGCTGATCGCGGTGGTACAGGTGGTTGGCCCGCAGCGCCGCATACAGGTGGTGCATCAGCGTGATGTTGGCCGGGTCATACACCGATGCGCCTTCGGCGATCAGGCCATGCGAGGCCAGAATGCGTTCGGCCGTCTCGTGGCCTTGCTCGGTCAGGAACACCTGGTGGGTTTTTTCGTCCAGCGTGAAATCGCCGGGCTTGGTCACGCCTTCACCCGTGCGGGGGTCGGCTTCGCCCTCTTGGCGCACCAACAGGGGCACCACCTTGTTCATGGCGATGTACATCGCCGTGTGGTCTTCGGCCTGGCCGCTGATGATGAGCGGCGTGCGGGCCTCATCGATCAGGATGGAGTCCACCTCGTCCACGATGGCGAAGTTCAGGCCCTGCTGCACGCGGTCCTGCGCCTCGTAGACCATGTTGTCACGCAGGTAGTCAAAGCCGTATTCGTTGTTGGTGCCGTAGGTGATGTCGGCCCGGTACGCCGCCTGCTTTTCTTCACGGGGCATGTTGGGCAGGTTGATGCCCACCGTGAGGCCCAGGAAGTTGTAAAGGCGCCCCATCCACTGCGCGTCGCGATTGGCGAGGTAGTCATTCACAGTCACCACGTGCACGCCCTTGCCCGAGAGGGCATTGAGGTACACCGGCAGTGTGGCCGTCAGGGTCTTGCCTTCGCCGGTGCGCATTTCGGCGATCTTGCCGAAGTGCAGCGCCATGCCGCCCAGCAGCTGCACATCAAAATGCCGCATCTTCATGATGCGCTTGGAGCCCTCGCGCACCACGGCAAACGCTTCGGGAAGGATGCTGTCCAGCGACTCGCCTTTGGCCACGCGGTCCTTGAACTCCTGCGTCTTGGCCCGGAGCTGCTCGTCCGACAGCTTCTCGTACTCGGGCTCCATCGCATTGATGCGGTTCACCGTCTTGCGGTACTGCTTGAGAAGCCGGTCATTGCGGCTGCCGAATATTTTGGTGAGGAAGTTGGTGGCCATGCGAACAGGACCGCCTGTCCCGCTGCCATCAGCGTGTCAGGCGACCGGAAATTCCTAAGATGAATTGAGTTCAGATGGGTCCTGCGACCGGTATTGCAAGCAATGCAACGGCGGGCAGAGAACGCCGGACCCGCGATTTTACCTGCCCGTTGCAGGGGTAGCCCGCAGCCCCGCCAACGGCGAGGGCTGAACGGCGGCGACCTGCGCCCCGGTGGCTGTACCGCCCGCATTCAGAAACTTCTGAGGATCCTGGAAAACCCCCTGCACCAGCACCTCAAAGTGCAGATGGGGGCCCGTGGAGCGACCGGTGGTGCCAATCTCTGCAATCTTTTGCCCGCGACGCACGATATCGCCTTGTTTGACCAGTACGCGCGAGGCATGGGCGTAGCGTGTCACCAGTTGGTTGCCATGGTCTACCTCGATCATGTTGCCGTAAGCGGGGTGGTATTCCTGGGTCACGACCACGCCCCCGGCGGCCGCCAAGATGGGCGTGCCGGTATCTGCCTGGAAATCCAGCCCCGTGTGCAAGGCCGACTGCCCTGTGATGGGGTCGACGCGCCAGCCAAATCCCGAACCTGCCACGCGCCCCGTGACGGGCGCATGGGTCGGGATCATCTTCTTGCGGATGTGCTGATCAAACAGACGGGACTCCAGCACCGTCATCAGATCCACACGCTGGTTGGTCAGGCGTTCCAGATCGTCCAGCGTGGCCTGCAATTCTTCCATCGACAGATTGCGAGCGCTCACCAAGGCACCGCCGCGCGCATCCTGTTTCGGGATGTCCGCAGGGGCCATGCCTGCCAAGCCCAGCACACGGTCCCCCAGGGACTCCAGCTGCACCATGCGCGCCTGCATTTCACCCACGCGCCGGGCCATGGCGTCCAGGTTGGCGCGCATGAAACGGTCACGCTCCGCAAACTCGTCCTTCACCACCAAACGCACCAGCGAGCCCACAATGGGCCAGCCCTCACGCGCGCCTTTCAGAAACACCCAGTGGTACAGCCCTGCCGCCACCACCATCAAGCAAAGCGATACCGCAAGCCCTGCCAGTACCAGGCGTGTGCCAGACAAATGAATGGCCCGGCTGCGCGCCAGCCTGGCGTCCGTGATAATCAAATGCACTGTCCATACTCCACGCCCGAAGACGCTACGCCATGAATCGCCGCCACTACGCCGTGACCCTGCAGCAGGCCAGTGAGGAATCCCCCACGCTGGCCAGGCTCACAGCGCTGACACGCGACTCCAGTGATCGGCTCAAGGCCATTGAATTGCTGATCCCCGCTGCACTGCGCCCCGCAGTTCAGGCGGGTCCCATCGACGGGGACAGCTGGTGCCTGCTGGTAAAGAGCAACGCTGCGGCGGCAAAAATACGCCAACTGCTGCCTGCTTTGCAGGCGCATCTGCGCAGTCGGGGGTGGGAGGTTAACGCGATTCGCCTGAAAGTTCAAACCTGACGGCAAGCGCCGGGGCCAGGGAATGCGAAAAGAAGAGAGATGGTGCCGGTTGTCGGAATCGAACTGACGACCTACCGCTTACAAGGCGGGTGCTCTACCAACTGAGCTAAACCGGCGAAGGCAGTATTTTATCCTGTAAAAACCGCCCGAAATTTGAAAACCCGTTATTTGATGCGCTTCAGCGAGGGACGCGCGCCACCCTGAGAAGGCGGAGGCCGGGGCGCATCGCCCCCATCGTCCTTGTGACCGTCTTCCACCCCCACCAGTTGCACAACGCGATCTTCCGCGGCTGCGGCCGACGCCTCCTCCGCTGGCGCGGCAGCAGGAGCGCCCGCCGAAGACAGTGCTGCCGGAGCCCCTTCTGCAGAAGACAGCAGATCCACCGGGGGCGGAAACGCCATGCCTTGACCGTTCTCGCGGGCATAGATGGCAATCACACGGCCCACAGGCACCAGGATTTCGCGGGGCTTGCCGCCAAATCGGGCTTTGAATTCGATGAATTCATTGCCCAGCTGCAACGCGCTGGTGGCATCAAAGCTGATGTTCAGAACGATTTCACCGTCCTTCACGTACTCGCGCGGAACCTGCACGGAATCGTCCACACGCACCGCCACATAAGGCGTCAGCCCGTTGTCGGTGCACCATTCGTAGAGTGCACGAATGAGATAGGGGCGCGTGGAGGTCGATTCCTGTGCGGTCATGGATGGCGTTGTTACGGCTGCGATGGAAGAAGTGAAGTCTGCAGGCCGCTGCTTACTTGCGCATGACCTTTTCGGACGGCGTCAGCGCTTCGATGTAGGCCGGGCGCGAGAAGATGCGCTCTGCGTACTTGAGCAGCGGAGCCGCATTCTTGGACAGGTCAATGCCGTAGTAGTCGAGGCGCCACAGCAGCGGTGCAATGGCCACATCCAGCATCGAGAAGTTGTCGCCCAGCATGTATTTGTTCTTGAGGAATACGGGGGCCAGCTGCGTCAGGCGGTCGCGAATGTGCGCGCGGGCCTTTTCCAGCGCCTTTTCATTGCCCTTGGTAGCGCGCGATTCGAGCGTGTTCACGTGCACGAACAGTTCCTTCTCGAAGTTGAGCAGGAACAGGCGCACGCGGGCGCGATCCACCGGGTCACCGGGCATCAGTTGGGGGTGAGGAAAACGCTCATCGATGTACTCATTGATGATGTTCGACTCGTACAGGATCAGGTCGCGCTCGACCAGGATGGGCACCTGGCCGTACGGGTTCATCACGCTGATGTCTTCGGGCTTGTTGTACAGGTCCACATCGCGGATTTCAAAGTCCATGCCCTTTTCAAACAGGACAAAACGGCAGCGGTGGGAGAAGGGACAGGTCGTACCCGAATAAAGCACCATCATGGTGGGAGGCTCCTAAAAATCAAAAGAGTGGGACGCCAAAAGCGCCCACTCTGCAATAAATCCAATGGCACCCCGCAGGGTGCTGGGAATGGATCTGGCGTTTACTTGACGTCCTTCCAGAACGCGGCGTTCAGGCGCCAGGCGATGACGGTGAACACGCCCAGGAAAATCAGTACCCAGACGCCGACGCGCCACCGGATGTTTTGTGCGGGCTCACCCATCCACTGCAGGTAGTTCACCAAGTCGCCAATGTTCTGGTCGAACTGCAGCGGCGTCATCGTGCCGGGAGTGATCTGCTCCCAGCCCTTGAACACCTGGGTCTTGTGGCCATGGCTCTCGTGCTCTTCAAACACGGGACGACGTTCGCCTTGCATTTGCCACAGCACATGGGGCATGCCCACGCTGGGGAAAGCCAGGTTGTTCCAGCCCGTGGCCTTGGTGTCGTCGCGGTAGAAGGTACGCAGGAAGGTGTACAGATAGTCAGCACCCGTACCGCCGTGGCCTGCACGCGAGCGTGCGATCACGGTGAGGTCGGGCGGGTTGGCCCCAAACCATTCCTTGGCCTGCTTGGGGTCGATCGACGCCTTCATGGTCTCGCCCACCTTGTCGGTGGTGAACAGCAGGTTGTCCTTGATCTGCTGCTCCGTCAGGCCAATGTCGCGCAGGCGGTTGAACCGCATGAACGCAGCAGAGTGGCAGCTGAGGCAGTAGTTGACGAATATCTTGGCGCCGTTTTGCAGCGAGGCCAGGTCGTTGGTCTTGTTGGGCGCCTTGTCCCAGGCGATGGTGTCAGCGCCTGCCGCATGGGCAGCACCGGCGACAAGACCCACAGCGGCGATCAACGTGAGGATGATTTTCTTCATTGTTGTTATCTCCAGGCTCAGTGCGCCACAAAGGTCACGCGGTCAGGCACGGGCTTGGTTTCACCGATGCGGCTCCACCAGGGCATCAGCAGGAAGAAGCCGAAGTAGAACAGCGTTCCGACTTGCGACACACGCTCGCCGATCGGCGATGGTGGCTGAACACCCAGGTAGCCCAGAATCAGGAAGATGATCACGAACACGCCGTACAGGTACTTGTGCCAGTCAGGGCGGTAGCGGATCGACTTGACAGGGCTGTGATCCAGCCAGGGCAGGAAGAACAGGATGATCACAGCACCACCCATGACCACCACGCCCCAGAACTTGGCATCGATGGACAGCATCATGGCGATGACCACCACGGCCGCACCGGCGATACCCGCCTTCACGAAGCTGGGCAGCTTGGCCTTGAGCACCCCAAAGCCCGCACCAGCGACCACACACAGAACGAGCACGTACATCATCTCGGTGGTGATGGCACGCAGCATCGAATAGAACGGCGTGAAGTACCAGACCGGAGCAATGTGTGCAGGGGTCTTTAGCGGATCGGCCGGGATGAAGTTGTTGTATTCGAGGAAGTAACCACCGAACTCAGGAGCAAAGAACACCACGGCCGTGAATGCCATCAGGAACATGCTCAACGCGAAGATGTCATGCACCGTGTAGTAGGGGTGGAAGGGCACGCCATCGAGCGGCTTGCCATTGGCGTCCTTGGGAGCCTTGGGGCCCTTGATTTCCACACCATCGGGGTTGTTGGAGCCCACGTCGTGCAGCGCCAGCAAGTGCGCCACCACAAGGCCCAGCAGCACCAGGGGCACGGCAATCACGTGGAAGCTGAAGAAGCGATTCAGCGTCGCATCGCCCACCACATAGTCGCCACGGATCAGCAGAGCCAGATCAGGACCAATGAAGGGGATGGCTGCGAACAGGTTCACGATCACCTGGGCGCCCCAGTAGGACATCTGTCCCCAGGGCAGCAGGTAACCCATGAAGGCTTCGGCCATCAGGCACAGGAAGATCGCGCAGCCGAAGATCCAGACCAGCTCGCGGGGCTTGCGGTAGCTGCCGTAGATGAGGCCACGGAACATGTGCAGGTACACCACCACAAAGAACGCCGAAGCGCCCGTGGAGTGCATGTAACGGATCAGCCAGCCCCAGGGCACATCGCGCATGATGTACTCGACCGACGCGAACGCCAGGTTGGCGTCCGGCTTGTAGTGCATGACCAGGAAGATGCCGGTCACGATCTGGATCACCAGCACGACCAGCGCCAGCGAGCCGAAGATGTACCAGAAGTTGAAGTTCTTCGGAGCGTAGTACTCCGACATGTGCACCTTGTAGGCGTCAAAGGCCGTCGGGAACCGGTTCTCGAACCAGTTGGTGACCTTGGCGCCTGCGGAGGCGTTCGGCGAGATTTCTTTGAATTCGTGGGCCATGTCGTTCTCCGTCAAGCCTTCTTGTCTTCACCGATCAGCAGGCGCGTATCGGACAGGTACATGTGCGGAGGCACCTCAAGGTTGTCGGGTGCTGGCTTGTTCTTGAAGACGCGGCCCGCCATGTCGAACGTGGAGCCGTGGCAAGGGCACAGGAAGCCGCCCTTCCAGTCATCGGGCAGCGAAGGTTGTGCACCGGGCTGGAACTTGTCCGACGGCGAGCAACCCAAGTGCGAGCAAATGCCCACACCCACAAAAATTTCTGGCTTGATCGAACGCGCCTCGTTGCGGGCGTACTCAGGCGTGAGTTCAGAGGGCTTGCGCTCCGACTTGGGATCGGCGAGCTGGCCGTCGAGCTTGGGCAGCTCTGCCAGTTGCTCCGGCGTGCGCTTGATGATCCAGACGGGCTTGCCGCGCCACTCCACAGTGACCTTTTCTCCAGGTTTGAGGGCGGAGATATCCACCTCGACAGCAGCACCAGCGGCCTTGGCACGCTCTGAGGGCTGGAAAGTACTCACGAAAGGAACGGCGGTTGCCACGCCGCCCACCGCACCAGCACATGCTGACGTGATGATCCACGTCCGCTTGCTGGAGTCGATTGGAGTGTCACTCATGGGGATCCTCGATGAACATCGCTAGATTGGGGTCAACCGCGAATTGTAGCGGAGTGAAAATGGTTATTTCCAAGTGGTTTGCTGCCTTGACAGAGGGGCGAACCGGGCGATACTCGCCGATCACCGTTTTACCAGGAGAAACTACATGGGGATGATGCAAGAGTTCAGGGAGTTCGCGGTCAAGGGCAATGTGATTGACCTCGCGGTGGGCGTCATCATTGGCGGCGCCTTTGGCAAGATCGTGGATTCGGTGGTAGCGGACCTGATCATGCCCGTGGTAGGGCTGGTCTTTGGCAAGCTCGATTTCTCCAACCTGTTCATCGTGCTGGGCACCGTGCCCCCGGGCACGGGCACCACGCTCGATGCCCTCAAAAAAGCGGGCGTACCTGTGTTTGCCTATGGCAACTTCCTGACCGTGGCGGTCAACTTTGTGATCCTGGCGTTCATCATCTTCATGATGATCAAGCAGATCAACCGCCTCAAGCGCGAAGCCCCTCCCGCCCCCGCCGCACCGGTGGCGCCCCCCGAAGACATCGTGCTGCTGCGCGAAATCCGCGACAGCCTGAAGAAGTAGCCCCCCCTGGGCACGCGGCCCTTGCGGCCGCATACCACGCCACCGCTGCGCTGTTACGACCAGCCGCCGGTGGCGTTGGCTTTTCTGGACAGCTTGGGGCCCGCTGCGCCCGGGCAGGCACCCACTTTTTCAGCCGTTCGTTTGATTTCGATCAGTTCCGGGCTGTAAAGCCTCGGCGGCCGACATCACCCGCACAGCGTCCGCGCCATGCGCACCGCCTCGATCAGGCTGGAGGCGTCTGCAATGCCCTGCCCCGCAATGTCAAACGCCGTGCCATGGTCGGGGCTGGTGCGCACCAGGGGCAGGCCCAGAGTCACGTTCACGCCCTTTTCCACCCCCAGGTACTTCACCGGGATCAGACCCTGGTCGTGGTACATGGCAATCACCACATCGAACTCGCCCGCGCGCTGCGGCGTGCTGCGCGCGCGCATGAACACCGTGTCAGGCGCAAACGGACCGTGCACGTCCAGCCCCGCGCCACGCGCGGCGGCAATGGCCGGAACGATCACCTCCAGCTCTTCGCGGCCGAACAGCCCGCCCTCGCCCGCATGGGGATTGAGCCCCGCCACACCGATGCGCGGCACGCGGCCCAGGCTGCGCTGCAAGGCCGCGTGGGTGATGTGCAGCGTCTGCAGCACGTTGTCTTGTGTCACGGCCGCAATCGCGTCGCGCAGCGACACATGGATGCTGACGAGCACGGTGCGCAGCTCGTCATTGGCCAGCATCATGCGCACCGGCATCTGGGCCAGCGACACGCCCTGGTGCGCGGCGGCCTCTGCCTGCAACAGCTCCGTGTGCCCCGGAAAGTCCACGCCGGCCGCGGACAACGCCTCCTTGTGCAAGGGTGCCGTCACCAGCGCCGCCACCTCCCCCCGCAACGCGGCACGCGCCGCCCAGATCACGCTGTCCGCCGCAGCGCGGCCCGCGGCGGCGCTGATCTCGCCCCAAGGCTGGGCCCCCGGGATACCGGGCAGTTGCAGCACCGGGATGCAGCGGGGCGGAGCGTCCGCCGCTTCGCCCGGGGTCCCGATCTGGGCCACGGGCACACCGGGCACGCCGGGGCGTGTGATGACGCCCGCAGCGCGGCGCACAGTGGCCAAGTCACCGACGACAAAACAATGGCGCAGCGCATCGGGCGCATCCCGAAAAGCCTTGGCCACGATCTCGGGGCCGATGCCGGCGGGGTCTCCCTGGGTGATGGCGATGGGTTGCATGGGTTTGAAGTCAAAAGTGCCTGTAGCGCTAGTTGATCATGCGCCATTAGCTATTAATAAGTGAGCAAACTGAACCACACAACCCGACGAAGCGACGCCTTGTTGTGCGGTGTCTTGCCATCGTTTAGGCGGGGTTGTCGATCTCGATGAACTGGTGGCTCAGCCCGCACTGTTCTGCCACATGGGCCGCCACAGCGGGGGCGCCGTAGCGCTCCGTGGCATGGTGCCCGGCGGCTATGAAGCCCACGCCCGTCTCGCGCGCCAGATGCGCCTGGGGCTCGGAGATTTCGCCGGTAATGAAAACATCTGCCCCCGCCGCAATGGCCGACTCGAAATACCCCTGCGCGCCGCCCGTGCACCACGCCACGCGGCGCACGGGGCGCCGTGCAGCGGCACCACCGCCCACCTCACCCGGCGACACCAGGGTCACGGGGCGGCCGAGCGCCTGGGCCACATGGTCGGCCACGGCCTGGACATTGTCGAACGCCGCGGGCGCCGCAAAGCCCAGATCCTGCTCGCCAAACCGCGCATCGGCGGCAAAACCCAGCACCCGGCCCAGCTGTGCGTTGTTGCCCAGTTCGGCATGGGCATCGAGCGGCAGGTGGTAGGCAAACAGGTTGATGTCGTGCGCCAGCAGCAGCTGCAGCCGCTGCTTCATCCAGCCCGTGATGCGGCCATCCTGCCCGCGCCAGAACAGGCCGTGGTGCACAAAAATAGCATCGGCCTGCGCGGCAATGGCGGCTTCGATCAGTGCACGGCTGGCAGTGACGCCACTGACCATTCGCCGGATCTCGGCCTTGCCCTCGACCTGCAGGCCGTTGGGGCCGTAGTCCTTGAAGCGCTCGGGTTGCAGCAGGCTGTCAAACGCCTGCAAAAGTTGACTGCGGTGAATGCTCATGCCGCTATTGTGGCGCGCCGTTCGCGCCCCCACATTCGGAGACAATCCTGTGTGAGAGGGAGCGCCCAGGCCGCCACGGCGAACCTGCAGCTCCACCTCCATCGCCCACACCCTGTACTACCACCGGCAAGCACCTTTCATGAAGCGACTCTGGCTGCTGTTTTCCCAGTCCGTGACGGTCCTCGTTGCGGCCTACTTTGTTGTCGCCACGCTCCAGCCTGAATGGCTGGGCCGGGGCACCACGCGCTCCGGGGCGGGTATTGCGCTGCTGGAGGCCCCTGCAACGCCGCCTTCGCAGCCCGCGGCGGGCAGCTTCAGCGGTGCGGCGCGCAAGGCGGCGCCGGCCGTGGTCAGCATCAACACCAGCAAGGAAGTGCGCCACCCGCGCAGCAACGACCCCTGGTTCCAGTTCTTCTTTGGCGACCAGGGCAGCCAGGCGCAGGCGGGCCTGGGCAGCGGCGTGATCGTGAGCCCCGAGGGCTACATCCTGACCAACAACCATGTGGTCGAAGGCGCGGACGAGATCGAGGTGACCCTTACCGACAGCCGCCGCGCCCGTGCGCGCGTGATCGGCACCGACCCCGACACCGACCTGGCCATCCTCAAGATCGAACTGGACAAGCTGCCCGTCATCGTGCTGGGCAACTCCGACGCCCTGGACGTGGGCGACCAGGTGCTGGCCATCGGCAACCCCTTCGGCGTGGGCCAGACCGTGACCAGCGGCATCGTGAGCGCGCTGGGCCGCAGCCAGCTGGGCATCAACACCTTCGAGAACTTCATCCAGACCGACGCGGCCATCAACCCCGGCAATTCGGGCGGTGCACTGGTCGATGTGAACGGCAACCTCATGGGCATCAATACCGCGATCTACTCGCGCTCGGGCGGCAGCATGGGCATCGGCTTTGCCATCCCCGTGTCCACAGCGCGCATGGTGCTCGACGGCATCGTGAAGGACGGCCAGGTCACGCGCGGCTGGATTGGCGTGGAGCCCAACGAGCTGTCGCCCGAACTGGCAGAAACCTTTGGCGTCAAAAAGGCCACCGAGGGCGTGATCATCACCGGCGTGCTGCAGGACGGCCCCGCCGCCCAGGCTGGCATGCGCCCGGGGGATGTGATCGTGAGCGTGGACGGCAAGAGCGTGGGCAATGTGTCGCAGCTGCTGACCGCCGTGGCAGCGCTCAAGCCCGGCCAGGCGGCAGCGTTTGACGTGCAACGGGCCGACAAGCGGGTGGAGCTGAGCATCAACCCGGGCGTGCGCCCCCGGCCCCAGCGCAATGTGAGGCGCTGACGCCTGAACAGGCTCGGACAGGAATCACCAAGGCCGGGTACGAGCCGTCAGCGCAGCGGGGTGTGAACAAGGTCGGCGGCCTCGATGGCCCTGGTGCGAGGTCAGGCGGGAGTGAAGCACAGGCCAGCACGAAGGTATCGGATGGCTCATGTCACGCCAACGCGTGTGCAGCCAACCCGAAGCACTATGAAAATGATAGCTGCAAGCGCATACAACACTAGCGCTTGCGGCTGTTTTTATTGAATATTCGCTTTCACAGCCTGGGCGAAGCCCCAGAGACGTGATCTGCGCATACCTTCGTCGCGGCCCCGCCCGAGGCCAGAGGGTCAGGATGCGGAAGCGGACTCGCTAGGCTCTTCGGGCGCCTGGGTGTGCTTGATGAAGATCTGCGCGGCCCAGATGCCCACTTCGTACAGCAGGCACATCGGCACGGCCAGCGACAGCTGCGACACCACATCGGGCGGCGTCACGACGGCGGCCACCACAAAGGCCAGCACGATGAAATAGCCGCGAAACTCGCGCAGCTTCTGCACGCTCACGATGCCCATGCGCGCCAGCACCACCACGGCAATCGGCACCTCAAAGGCCATGCCGAACGCCAGGAACATGGACAACACAAAACTCAGGTAGGCCTCGATATCGGGCGCGGCCGTGATGCTCTTGGGGGCAAAGCTCTGGATGAATGCAAACACCTGGCCAAACACCAGGTAGTAGCAAAACGCCACACCCACGAAGAACAGCAGCGTGCTGGAAATCACCAGCGGCAGCACCAGCTTCTTCTCGTGCGAATACAGGCCGGGCGCCACAAAAGCCCAGATCTGCCACAGCACAAAGGGCAGCGCCAGCAGGAATGCCGACATCAGCAAGATCTTGAGCGGCACCATGAAGGGCGAGATCACCGAGGTGGCGATCAACGTGGCCCCCTTGGGCAGATGGGCCACCAGGGGGGCGGCCAGAAAGTCGTACAACGCGCCGGGGCCCGGGAAGAAGAACAGGATGGCCGCCGCAATGGCGATGGCGATCATGGCCTTGACCAGGCGGTCGCGCAGCTCCATGAGGTGCTGTACGAACGGCTGCTCGGTGCCGGCAAGTTCGTCTTCTTTGGAGGGGGTTTCGGACATGGTGGGTTTTCGTGGGCGTCAAGGCCGCCCATGCAGCGCAGGGGGCGCGGCAGGCTGCGTCAGTGGAATTTTTGGGGGCGGTAGCGTGCTACGCGGGCTGCGCCAGACTGTGCCTTGGTGCGCACACCACTGCGGGCCTTGTACCACTGGGGCACCGCACCACGCTTGAGGCGCCAGTTCTTGCCGGGGTGCTTGTAGGCAGGCACCACGGCCGCCTGCTCGCGCAGATCAGCGTTGCTGCTCGAATCGATGGCCTCGTTCCAGTCTTTCTCAAACTCGCTGGCGCTGGTCTGGATGGTGTTGTGCACATCGCGCGCGGCGTTCTCCACCGTGTCCTTCATCTTCTTGAGCTCATCGAGCTCCATGGACCGGTTGACCTCCGCCTTCACGTCGGAGACATAGCGCTGCGCCTTGCCCAGCAAGGTGCCGACGGTGCGGGCCACGCGGGGCAGCTTTTCGGGGCCGATGACGATCAACGCCACGGCACCGATCAGCGCCATTTTAGACAGACCAATATCAATCATGGATCAAGCGCCCGTACAAGGCAGGCAAAGGCTGCAGGTCGATGGCACCCGCTCAGCTCTTTTGCTTGGCTTCGACATCGATGGTGGTCTTGTCGGCAGCCTGGCTGTTGGCCACCTGGCCAGCGGGGGGCGTGGCGGCAGCAGGAGCGTCCGAAGCGCCGTCCTTCATGCCGTCCTTGAAGCCCTTGACGGCGCCGCCCAGGTCGGAGCCCATGTTCTTGAGCTTCTTGGTACCGAACACCATCACAACGATCAACAGCACGATCAGCCAGTGCCAGATGGAAAAAGAGCCCATGAAATATCTCCTAACGAATTGCAATCATTTTAGACGGGGGGCGTGACAGGAGTTCAATGCCGGGACATGCCGGCACCTCTGTATCTGCCCCGATCGTCAGCCTGGTTCAGCCTTTGAGCCACGGGCGGGGTCCGCCCATCACGTGGATATGCAGGTGGTGGATTTCCTGCCCACCTTCAAGCCCCGTGTTTACCACGACGCGAAAGCCACCATCCGGGTACGGGTTGCAGCCCTGCTCCAGCGCCAGCTTCGGCGCCAGCGCCATCATGCGCCCCAGCACGCCAGCGTGCTCCGGGGTGACCTGTGCCATGGAAGGGATATGCAGCTTGGGCACCATCAAAAAGTGCACCGGGGCCCACGGGTGGATGTCGTGGAAGGCGAAGATTTCTTCGTCCTCATAGACCTTCTTGGAAGGAATCTGGCCCGCGATGATTTTGCAGAAAAGGCAGTTCGGATCGTGCATGGGAAGGATCGGAGCAAAAGGAATCAGTAGTGCACAGTTGCAAAGCAATCCTGAGAGCACCTAGCGTATGGGCTAGGCATTGTCAGCGATCTTGATGCTGGGGCGCACGCCCACATCCTTGCGGTGTGCGTGCAGCCACTCCTGCCCTGCTGTGCGGCCCAGTGCAAACAGCTTGCGTACAAAGGCCAGGTCCGCACGCAGCTTGCTGTCGGCCCCAAAGGGCGCCAGCACCGAGCCGCCATCGATGCGGTGCATGCGCACGCTTTTGTAACGGCGGGCGTCGAGCTTGCCCTCGGCGAGCAGGCGGCGAACGAACTCGATGGCGCGCAGCTCGGCCAGCAGGCTGGCGTTGAAGGTGACTTCGTTCATGCGCTCCATGATCTCGGAGGCGCTGCTGGGCACGTCCAGATGCTCGACGGGGTTGATCTGCACGAGCAGGATGTCCGAAGTCTCGGTCTGGTAGATCAGCGGGTGCAGCGCGGGGTTGCCGGAATAGCCGCCGTCCCAGTACGCCTCACCCTCGATCTCGACCGCCTTGAACAGCATGGGCAGGCAGGCCGACGCCATCACCGCATCCGCGCTGAGCCGGGGCCCAAAAAAAATCTCGCCCCGGCCGGTGCGCACGTTGGTGGCACACACAAAAACCTTGGGGCCGACGACGCCGGTGCGGGCGGAGCACAGCAGGCTGAAATCCACTTCGCGCTCCAGCAGCTTGCGCAGGGGGTTGATCCCCAGCGGATTGGTCTGGTAGGGCGAGAACCACTGCGACATCATGCCCACGAGCGGATTGGCGGCAGACAACGGCGTTCCCCAGGTCAGGCTGCCCAGCGCGCCCACCCCTTCCCACAGGCGGGTGAGCGATTCGCGGGCCAGGGCGCAGCCAGCAAGATGTGCGTCCTCGGGGTCCTTGTGCTGCAGCGCTGCCTGCGCAAACCCGTGCGCCAGGGCCACCGCGTTCATGGCGCCTGCGCTGGTGCCACTGACACCGTCGAACTGCCACTGGCCGTCCTCCAGCAGCGCATCCAGCACGCCCCAGGTGAGCGCGCCGTGCGAGCCACCGCCCTGCAGCGCCAGGTTCAGACGCGGGCGGGAGCGGGCTGCTTCAGGCATCCACGGCCTGGCTCTTGTTCATGGCGACCATGCCACGCACGATGCGGTAGAGGAACCAGATGGAGATCAGGCCCCAGGCGATCCAGCCGGGCAGGAAGAACAGCAGCCACAGCGGCGCGGTGACGATGTAAAGCACGCCCGCCCAGATCACGGTGCGGATGCGCCACGAGAAATGGTTGGCCTGCCAGGTGCCTTCGGCATCGCCTTTTTTCACCAGGTCGATCACCAGCGCCACGATCAGCAGCGCAGCGCCAGGCTGTGCGCCCGGGATGACCGCCCCCAGCGCCACGATCAGGTGCAGCACATAGCTGACCCAGCCGATGGCCTTGAGGTCTTCGGCCTTCTGGTCGCTGGTCTGCACGTCGATGATGTCGCTCACGGTGTGCCTTCTTCGGCAGCGCGTTCCGCCACCTTGCGCAGGGCCTTTTCCTCGATGCCGCTGGTGCCTTCGCGGCGCTCCAGCTCGGCCACCACGTCGGCGGGCGTGAGGCCGTAATGGGCCAGCGCCACCATGGTGTGGAACCACAGGTCGGCCACTTCATAGACGATCTTGGACTTGTCGGCGCCGTGGTCCACATCCTTCGCGGCCATCACCACCTCGGTGGCTTCTTCACCGATCTTCTTCAGGAAGGCATCGGGCCCCTTGTGCAGCAGGCGCGACACGTAGCTGGTGGCCGGGTCGCCACCGTTGGCGGGCTTGCGGCTTTCGATGACGGCGGCCAGACGCGCCAGGGAATCGTGGGAACTCATGGTCTTGTCGTCCATTGCCATTACTTGTAGATGGATTCGGGGTCTTTCAAGACCGGATCGACCGCGTGCCAGACACCGTCTTTGAGCACGCTGAAAAAGCAGCTGTGGCGGCCCGTGTGGCAGGCGATGCCGGGTTCGTGGCCCTGCTGGGTGACCTTGAGCAGCACCACGTCGTTGTCGCAGTCCAGGCGGATTTCGTGCACGGTCTGCACGTGGCCGGACTCTTCGCCCTTGAACCACAGCTTCTTGCGCGAGCGGCTGAAGTACACGGCGCGGCCCAGCTCAGCGGTCTTCGCCAGGGCCTCGCGGTTCATCCACGCAAACATCAGCACGTCGCCCGTGCCCTGCTCTTGCGCAATCACGGGCACCAGGCCCTGCGCATCCCATTTCACTTCATTGAGCCAGTTCATGGGGGCCATTGTCGGCGATCCGGGTGGCGCGCCCGTGCCCGCCAGGGCGCGCATCCACGTTTTTCAGGTGTTTTTGGCCACAAGCGCAAGCATTACATGCGCCAGCAGCTATCAAATCAGGAGTGAATATTGATCACATCCGCACGGGGATGCCCCGCTCGGCCATGCGCTGCTTGGCCTGGCCCACGGTGTATTCGCCGTAGTGAAAGATGCTGGCGGCCAGCACCGCGTCGGCACCGCCGGTCTGGATGCCGTCGGCCAGGTGGTCGAGGTTGCCCACACCGCCCGAGGCGATCACGGGCACGCTGACCGCATCGCTGACGGCGCGGGTCAGCTCCAGGTCAAAGCCCGCCTTGGTGCCGTCGCGGTCCATGCTGGTCAGCAGGATCTCGCCCGCACCGCGCTGCGCCATCTCCTTCGCCCAGGCGATGGCGTCCAGGCCGGTGTTCTTGCGGCCGCCGTGGCTGTACACGTCCCAGCCTGCACCCACGGGCTGGCCGTTGGCGCCCAGGCGTTGCGCGTCTTCGGCCGAGCGGCGCTTGGCGTCGATGGCCACCACGATGCACTGCGCGCCGTACTTGGCCGACACGGCGTTGATCACCTCAGGGTTGGCAATGGCGGCCGAATTGAAGCTGGTCTTGTCCGCACCGGCATTGAGCAGGCGGCGCACGTCGTCCACGGTGCGCACGCCACCTCCCACGGTGAGCGGAATGAACACCTGGCTGGCCACGGCCTCGATGATGTGCAGGATGAGGTCACGGCCATCGCTGGTGGCGGTGATATCGAGGAAGGTGAGCTCGTCAGCGCCCTGCGCGTTGTAGCGCGCGGCAATTTCGACCGGGTCGCCTGCGTCGCGCAGCTCGACGAAATTGACGCCCTTGACCACACGGCCTCCGGTGACGTCAAGACAAGGAATGATTCGTTTTGCGAGCATGTCAGTGAGCGATTCGTTGATTTGACGCTACCGAGGCCAGCAGACGCCGTGGAACTGGCTTCGCCAGGCCACTGGCGTCGTCCCCTGGGGGAAGCGGCGAAGCCGCTCAGGGGGTGATCGGTTTCAGCCGTTCAGTTCGTCGGCACGGGCTTGTGCTGCCGCAAAGTCCAGGTCGCCGCTGTAGATGGCACGGCCGCAGATCACGCCTTCCACGCCCTCGTCCTCCACCGCGCACAGCTGCTCGATGTCGGCCATGTTGGACAGGCCGCCCGAGGCGATCACGGGAATGGTCAGCGCCTGGGCCAGTTTGACGGTGGCGTCGATGTTGATGCCCGACAGCATGCCGTCGCGGCCGATGTCGGTGTAGATGATGGATTCGACGCCCCAGTCCTCGAACTTCTTGGCCAGGTCCACGACCTCGTGGCCGGTGAGCTTGCTCCAGCCGTCGGTGGCCACCTTGCCGTCCTTGGCGTCGAGCCCCACGATGATGTGGCCGCCGAAGGCGCTGCACGCGTCTTTGAGGAAGCCGGGGTTCTTCACGGCTGCCGTGCCGATGATCACGTAGCGCAGGCCGCCGTCGATGTATTTTTCGATGGTGTCCAAGTCGCGGATGCCGCCGCCCAGCTGCACGGGGATGTCATCGCCCACCTCTTTCAGGATGGACTTGATGGCGCTGTAGTTCTTGGGCACGCCCGCAAACGCACCGTTCAGGTCCACCAGGTGCAGGCGGCGTGCGCCGGCATCCACCCACTTGCGCGCCATGGCGGCGGGGTCTTCACCAAAGGTGGTGGATTGGTCCATATCGCCTTGCTTGAGGCGTACGCAGTGGCCGTCTTTGAGGTCGATGGCGGGGATGAGCAGCATGGTGGTGAAGTTCGGGTGAAAAAGGGCGAGACGCAGCTCGGCCCGAACGGGTGGGGTTAAGGGATCAGGGATTCCAGTGCAGAAAATTGCGGTACAGGGCCAGGCCGTGCTCCGCGCTCTTCTCCGGGTGAAACTGGGTGGCAAAAATATTATCGCGCGCAACCGCCGCAGCAAACAAACCGCCGTAGTCGGCCTGCCCTGCACAATGGGCGGGATTTTGCGGCACAGCGTAGAAACTGTGCACGAAGTAGAAATAGCTGTTGTCCGGTACGCCCGCCCACACCGGGTGCACGCCGCCCCCGTGGTGCGCGTGGGGCATCTGCCGCACCTGGTTCCAGCCCATCTGGGGCACCTTGAAGCGGCTGCCGTCGGGCTGGGTGCGGCCTGCCAGGTCGAACTTGAGCACGTCGCCAGGGATCAGGCCCAGCCCAGGGGTGTCACCCTCGGCGCTGTGGTCCAGCAGCATCTGCATGCCCACGCACACCCCAAACATCGGCTTGCTGGCAGCGGCTTCGAGCACCGATTCCTGCAGGCCGGACTCGCGCAGCTCGCGCATGCAGTCAGGCATGGCGCCCTGCCCTGGCAGCACGATGCGCTGGGCGGAGCGCACGTCTTCGGGGCGCTGGGTGACGACCACGGTCCAGCCCGTGCCCTCGGCGGCGGCCTGCACGGCCTGCGACACGGAGCGCAGGTTGCCCATGCCGTAGTCCACGACCGCCACTGTTTTTGCTTCCATATTCATAGCTACTAGCGCATACAAATCAAGCGCTTGCGCCTGATTTGGGTGAAAAATTCACAGAGAGCCCTTGGTGGAGGGGATGACACCGGCCGAGCGTGGATCGCGCTCCAGCGCCGCACGCAGCGTGCGCCCAAACGCCTTGAAGATGGTCTCGCACTGGTGGTGTGCGTTGACGCCCTTGAGGTTGTCGATGTGCAGCGTCACGCCAGCGTGGTTCACAAAGCCCTGGAAGAATTCGAACACCAGTTGCGTGTCGAGCTGGCCGATGCTCCCGGCCGTGAACTTCACGTCCATGTGCAGCCCGGGGCGGCCCGAAAAATCGACCACCACGCGCGACAGCGCTTCATCCAGCGGCACGTAGGCATGGCCGTAGCGGCGGATGCCCTTCTTGTCGCCCACGGCACGCGCAAAGGCCTGGCCCAGGGTGATGCCCACGTCTTCCACCGTGTGGTGGCCGTCGATGTGCAGGTCGCCTTCGCAGTCGATGTCGAGGTCAATCAGCCCGTGGCGGGCGATCTGGTCGAGCATGTGGTCGAAGAAGCCGATGCCGGTGTGCAGCTTGGCCTGGCCGGTGCCGTCGAGGTTGATGCGCACGCTGATGCGCGTCTCGGCGGTGTTGCGGCTGACCTCGGCGATGCGGTCGGCCATCGGGTCGGCCGATGGGGCGGAGGGTACGAGTGCGGAGGAAGTCATAGGGAGGCTTGGAGTGCGGCCAGCATCTGCGCGTTGTCTTCGGCATTTCCTACCGTCAGGCGCAGGCAGTTGGCCAGCAATGGGTGCATTGTAGAAACGTTCTTGACCAGCACCTTGCGGTTTTTCATGCCCTCGTAGGCCTTGGCGGAATCCGCCACACGCAGGAGGACCATGTTCGCCTCGCTGTCCCAGCACTTTTCGACCCCGGGCATCTGGCGCAGCGCGGCGATGAGTGTGGTGCGCTCGGCACGGATTTCAGCGGCCTGGGCGGCGAAAACCTCGGCATGTTCCAGTGCAAACAGGGCCGCTTCGCAGTTGAGCACGCTCACGTTGTAGGGCGGGCGCACCTTGTCGATCTCGCTCACGAACGCCGAGGGTCCGATGAGGTAGCCCAGGCGCACGCCCGCGAGGCCAAACTTGCTGAGCGTGCGCATGAGCAGCACGTGCGCATTGCGCGCGGGGTCGGCGCGCATGCGGTCGATCCAGGTGCGGCTGGCAAAGGGCTGGTAGGCCTCGTCCATGACGACGATGCCGCCCTGCGCGCCCGCAGCGTCGATGATGCGCTGCACCGCGCCCTCGTCCCACAGCGTGGCCGTGGGGTTGTTGGGGTAGGCGATGTAGGTGATGGCGGGCCGGTGCTGCGCAATGGCGGCCAGCATGGCGGGCTCGTCCAGCTCGAAATCAGGCGTGAGCGGCACGCCGACAAAGTCCAGCCCCTGCAGCTGCGCGGACAGCGGGTACATCACAAAACCGGGCATGGGCGCCAGCATGGTGGCGCGCTGGCCCGTGCCTGGCTGTGCGCAGGCCAGCGCCAGCAGGGTGATGAGTTCGTCCGAGCCGTTGCCCAGCACGATGCCGTAGCCCTCGGGCATGCCCGCGTACTGTGCCAGGGCCACCTTCAGGTCAGCAATGCGGTCGCCGGGGTAGCGGTTGAGTGCCACCGCGCCCAGGCGCTGGCCCAGCGCGGCCTGCAGGTGCGCGGGCAGGCGGAAGGGGTTCTCCATCGCGTCCATCTTGAGCATGCCGGTGGAGGGCTGCACGACATAAGAGTGCATGGCGCGCACGTCGGGGCGGATGCGGGCCAGGGCCTGGAGGGGGGACGACGCGGGAGTAGTCATTCGGTGGTGTCCAGTTCGTTGGGGGTGACAAGGTAAGGGTTGATGGGGCGCACGGCGTCCATCGGCTGGTCGTGCGGCAGCGCCTCGGTCAGCAGGTAGCGGCAGCCCTGCTGGTGGGCGGATGAGAGGATGAGCGCATCCCAGTAGCCCAGGCGGTAGCGGTCCTGCAGGTCCCAGGCGCCGTCCACGGTGTAGGAGTCCAGGTGCGGCGGCAGCCACACGCGCAGGCGGCGCACCTGGGCGCGCACCTGCTGCAGCACGTGGGGACCGTCAAAACGCTGGATGGCCTGGTTGTACAGCTCGTTGAGCACCTGCGAGCTGATGCGGCCGCTGCGCGTCTGCCAGCAAAAGCTGATCCATTCACGCGCCCGCGCCTGGCGCTCGGCATCGCGGTCGTCCACGCTGGCGAGCAGGATTTCGGTATCGACAAAGATGGGGACGGTGGCCATGTGATTTGCCCCGTTCAGCGCAGAAACAGGGTCTCGCGGGGCACGTACGGTCCGCTAGACGCGCCCCAGGATTCAAACCCCAGTGCCTCGCGCATGGCCTGGGCATAGGCGTCTTCCTGGCGCATCTTTTCGGCCAGCCATTCACCGAGCAGGCGGGACACGCTGCTGCCGCGCTTGGCGGCTTCCACGCGCACCCATTCGGCAACGGTGTCGTCCATGGTCACGGTGATGTTCTTCATAGGGCAAAATATTACACGAAGTTCGTGCAACACGAAGTTCGTGCATTTTTCCTACAATTTTTGTTTGAATTTGGCTATCGCATCACCTTGAGCACGAATCGCTTCCGTCAACTGAGCATTTTTTCCAGCACTTACGATTGGCCCTCTCTCATTGCCTAAATCTGCTTGGATTCGATCCTTCGCCGCTTTTTTTGCTCTATGTCTTGTCGCACCTCCTCAGCTGCTTGCGACAGCGCCTGGAGGTTGACTCCCGGCCCCAACGGCACTCGGGCCGCACGACGCTCATTGATCACATCGGGCGGAACGTTCACGCATGCGCCCCAGAACGCATCCATGCGCTCCCACAGCCGGGACATGAAACGGATTCCATCGAATTCACCCGCAGAGTTCAAGCACTCCGCCGCGACCGCGCTCTGCCCTTGAAAGTCGTCTGCAATCACCAGCGTGTACGCCTGCTGAAAACCACCCGCTCCATGAAAGAGCTTGTTGCGCATGCAGTTGCAAAATTTCGCGAAGCCCTCGTGCACCGCGAGCAATGCGGCGGTGGTTTTCTCGTCGATCTGGCGTACTCCGTCCAACGCCTCAATGCACGACATGGTCATCAGGAAGCTGACTTCGATGTATGTCGGCAACGCTTTGCCCGCCAAGTACATCTTCAAGGGCTCGTACCACTTTGCAAAATCCTGCGCACTGACGCTCATGAACCCAAGGAACACGCTCTTTACCAGCACATCACCGCCCCGCGCCATCGGGAAGTGCGCTCTGCAGGGTTCAGCCGCGCCGCCATACAAGCGCAGCGTGTTGCCTTCGATCTCTAGAACCCTGTCCATCACCCCGCCTTGCAACAGACTCCACGCGGCATGCAGGCGCCTTTCCTGGACGAAGAAGTTGCCAACGCTGTTGAACCGCACCATCTTCCCGGCTCTGTCTTGCGCCACGTGGATGCCGTCCGCCAAGCCATCAGCATGCAACGGCGGCATGACCACGTGGAAGGCACCGCTGTCCTGGTACACCACCTGATACGGCATGCGCGGGTTGATCGCGGTGGAGCCATTCAACACTACGCGGTGTTCCGATGGAATCAGGACGATGCGTGCAAACCTGGTATCGTTTAAAAAGTCCTCATCTTTCGTCCATTCCGGCGTCATATCCCACAACACAAGCTCATCCAGTCGGAATTCGATGGGCGCTGACTGCTCGGACGCACACCCCCGCAGCGTGCATGCGCGCAGCGCGAACGGCACTTCCCGCGCGTTCAGCCATCGCGCGTGCATCGCGTGGGCCGTAGGTAGCTCTGCCTCCACGCGCAGCGTCCGCGCATCCAAAGTGAACGACACCTGCGCCGGGGGGACGCCCTCCCATCGGTCCACGGACAGTTCGCCCGTGCCCTCCAACTGGCCCAACCAGGGTTCCACGCTGTCTTCGATCATCTGCGTCTTTCGGCGATAGGGGTAGGGCCGTATCCTGCCGCGTTGACTTGCGTTGCGAATCAAAAAGCCGCCCCGTCGCGAAACAGGGCGGCTCTGGTATGCGCTGCAGCGTAGCCGACGGATAGGAAGCGCTTACGCGCGCCCTATGACTTCAACCGCATCTCGGCAGCCTGCGCGTGGGCCTGCAGGCCCTCGCCGTAGGCCAGCTCGGCGGCGATGGTGCCCAGCACCTGGGCACCGGCCTCGCTCACCTCGATGAGGCTGCTGCGTTTCTGGAAGTCGTACACGCCCAGCGGCGACGAGAAGCGCGCCGTGCCGCTGGTGGGCAGCACGTGGTTGGGGCCTGCGCAGTAGTCGCCCAGGCTCTCGGAGGTGTAGGCCCCCAGGAAGATCGCGCCCGCGTGGCGCAGCAACGGCTCCCAGCGGTGTGGGTCGGTGCTGCTCACTTCCAGGTGTTCCGGTGCGATGCGGTTGCTGATCGCGCAGGCTTCTTCCATGTCCTTGGTGAGGATCAGTGCGCCCCGGCCGGTGAGGCTCTTGGCGATGATCTCGGCGCGCGGCATGGTAGGCAACAGGCGGTCGATCTCGCGCTGCACGGCGTCGAGGTAGGCGGCGTCAGGGCACAGCAGGATGGCCTGCGCCAGCTCATCGTGCTCGGCCTGGCTGAAGAGATCCATCGCCACCCAGTCGGGCGGCGTGGTGCCATCGGCCAGCACCAGGATTTCGCTCGGGCCTGCAATCATGTCGATGCCCACGGTGCCGAACACGCGCTTCTTGGCGCTGGCCACGTAGGCGTTGCCGGGGCCGGTGATCTTGTCCACCTTGGGCACGGTCTCAGTTCCATACGCCAGCGCAGCCACAGCCTGGGCGCCGCCGATGGTGAAGGCGCGCGTGACGCCCGCCACGTAGGCGGCTGCCAGCACCAGCTCGTTGCGCTCGCCCTTCGTTGACGTGCCCTCGCCTGTTCCGCCGGTCGCCACGCTGCCCCGCACGGGCGTAGGGACGACCATGATGATTTCCTGCACGCCCGCCACGTGGGCCGGGATGGCATTCATCAATAGGCTGGACGGATACGCGGCCTTGCCGCCGGGCACGTAGATGCCCACGCGGTCCAGTGGCGTGACCTTCTGGCCCAGCAGGGTGCCGTCTTCGTCGCGGTAACTCCAGCTCTCGCCCGAGGCCTTTTTCTGCGCTTCGTGGTAGCTGCGCACGCGCTTCGCTGCAGCCTGCAGGGCGTCGCTCTGAGCTTGCGGGATGGCGTCGAACGCGGCCTTGAAGTCGGCCTGGGTCAGCTCCAGCGCGGCCATGTCGGGCGCAGAGAGGCCGTCGAAGCGGGCGGTGTACTCCAGCACCGCCGCGTCGCCGCGCTTTTGCACGTCGGCCAGGATGTCAGCCACGCGCTGCTCGATGGCCGCGTCGGTGTCGGCAGACCAGTGCAGACGGGCTGCGAAATCAGCCTCGAAAGTGGCCGCAGTGGTGGACAGACGGGCGGGAGCAGCTACCAAAGTCATAGTGTCAGTCGTAGGGTGAATCAGTTTTTGTCAGCCGGTATGGCCGAGGCAAACGCATCGATGATGCGGCGCAGCGGCGCCTGCTTGAGCTTGAGCGCGGCCTGGTTCACGACCAGGTAGGAGCTGATGTCCATGATGCGCTCCACTTCGATGAGGTTGTTGGCCTTGAGCGTGTTGCCGGTGGAGACCAGGTCCACGATGGCGTCGGCCAGGCCGGTGAGCGGCGCCAGCTCCATGCTGCCGTAGAGCTTGACCATGTCCACGTGCACGCCCTTGCTCGCAAAGAAGTCGCGCGCAATGCCGGTGTACTTGGTGGCGACCTTGAGGCGCGAGCCCTGCTTGACGGCCTGGGCGTAGTCGAAGTCGTTGCGCACGGCCACGCTGACGCGGCACTTGGCAATGCGCAGGTCCAGCGGCTGGTACAGGCCCTGGCCGCCATGCTCGATCAGGGTGTCCTTGCCGGTCACGCCGATGTCGGCACCGCCGTATTCCACATAAGTGGGCACGTCGGTGGCGCGCACCAGCACCACGCGCACGTTGGGCTGGTTGGTGGGCAGGATGAGCTTGCGCGATTTTTCGGGGTCTTCGAGCACCTCGATGCCTGCGGCCGCCAGCAGCGGCAGGGTTTCGTCAAAGATGCGGCCCTTGGAAAGCGCCAGGGTGATCATGTTGCTGCTCATGCTTTTACTCGTTCGATGTCAGCGCCGATGCCGCGCAGTTTGGCTTCCATGCAGTCGTAGCCACGGTCCAGGTGGTAGATGCGGTCCACCACGGTTTCGCCTTCGGCCACGAGGCCTGCGATGACGAGGCTGGCGGACGCACGCAGGTCAGTGGCCATCACGGTGGCGCCGGACAGGCGGGGCACGCCCTCAATCACTGCCACCTTGCCATCCACCTGGATTTTGGCGCCCAGCCGAACCAGCTCGTTGACGTGCATGAAGCGGTTTTCAAAAATCGTCTCGGTCACCGTGGCCGTACCCTGGGCGATGCAGTTGAGCGCCATGAACTGGGCCTGCATGTCGGTGGGGAAACCGGGGTATTCGGTGGTGCGAAAGCCCTGGGCCTTGAGCGTGGCGCCGCCCGCGCTTTGCACGCGGATGCCGCCGTCCACGGCCTGCACGGTGGCACCGGCCTCGCGCAGCTTTTCGATGACGGCGTCGAGGTGGTCGGCACGACCATGGCGCAACACCACATCACCGCCCGTGGCGGCCACGGCGCACAAAAAGGTACCCGCTTCAATGCGGTCGGCCACCACGCGGTGGGTGCAGCCGTGCAGTTTTTCGACGCCCTGGATGCGGATGCGGCTGGTGCCATGGCCTTCGATCTTTGCGCCCATCGCAATCAGCATCTCGGCCAGGTCCGAAATCTCGGGTTCTTGCGCGGCGTTTTCCAGCACCGTTTCACCCTCGGCCAGCGCAGCAGCCATGAGGAAGTTCTCGGTGCCCGTCACCGTGACCATGTCGGTGGTGATGCGCGCACCCTTGAGGCGCTTCCAGCCTGCGGGCAGCTTGGCGATCATGTAGCCGTGTTCGACCACGATCTCGGCCCCCATGGCGGCCAGGCCCTTGATGTGCTGGTCCACCGGGCGCGAGCCAATGGCGCAGCCGCCGGGCAGTGACACCGTGGCCTCGCCAAAGCGCGCCAGCAGCGGGCCCAGCGCCAGCACGGAAGCGCGCATGGTCTTGACCAGTTCGTAGGGTGCCTCGGGTGTGCTCAGCGCGCTGGCGTTGATGCGCACCGTGCCGTCATCGGCCCGCTCCGCCGCCACGCCCATGTTGCGGATCAGCTTGAGCATGGTGCTCACGTCCTGCAGCTGGGGCACGTTGAGCAGCGTCACGGGCTCTGCCGTGAGCAGGGCGGCGCACAACTCCGGCAAGGCGGCGTTCTTGGCGCCGGAGACCAGCACATCGCCTTGCAAGCTACGTCCGCCGCGAATCAGGAGTTTGTCCATCTCAAATCACCAAAATAGGGTCAAAAGTGCCGCTTGCGCTAGTGGAATATGCGCCAGCAGCTATCAAAAAGTGAGTTCTAGTGGGTGTGCAGGCGCTACTGCGCCTGGGCAGCCCATTCGGCCGGTGTGAAGGTCTTCATCGACAGCGCATGCACCTCGTCGGTGTGCATTTTCGCCCCCAGCGTGGCATATACGCGCTGGTGGCGCTGGATGGCGCGCTTGCCCTCGAACTCGGCCGAGACAATGGTCGCGTACCAGTGGCGGCCGTCGCCTTCGAGCGTGATGTGTTCGCAGGCCAGGCCAGCGGTGATGATGTCTTTGAGTTGGTCAGCGGTCATGTCAATTCCGAATCTTGTAGCCCGTGCGCAAGAGGTGCACGGCCAGCGCGCTGACGGCCAGCCAGGCGATGCCCACGATGCCCAGGCTGAGCCAGGGCGGGGTGTCGCTCTGGCCGAAGAAGCCGTAGCGGAAGCCGTCGATCATGTAGAAGAACGGGTTGAGGTGGCTCACGGCCTGCCAGAACGGCGGCAGCGACTGGATCGAATAGAACACGCCCGACAGGAAGGTCATGGGCACGATGATGAAGTTCTGGAACGCGGCCATCTGGTCGAATTTGTCGGCCCAGAGCCCCGCAATCAGCCCCAGCGTGGCCAGCAGCGCCGCGCCCAGCAAGGCAAAGGCCAGAATCCAAAGCGGCGCCGCAAACTCGGGCCGGGCAAACGCCAGCGTGACGATGAACACGCCCAGGCCCACCACCAGCCCGCGCACGATGGACGAGCCCACGTAGGCGCAGAACCAAGCCCAGTGCGACAGCGGCGTGAGCAGCACAAACACCAGGCTGCCCATGATCTTGCTCTGGATGATGCTGGACGAGCTGTTGGCAAAGGCGTTCTGCAGCACGCTCATCATCACGAGGCCCGGCACAAGGAAGGCGGTGTAGCTGATGCGGTCGTAGACCTTCACATGGTCTTCGAGCACATGGCCGAAGATCAAAAGGTACAGCACGGCAGTGAGCACGGGAGCCGCGACGGTCTGGAAGCTGACCTTCCAGAAGCGCAGCACCTCTTTGTAGAACAGAGTCTGCCAGCCGGTCATAGCGCAACGCCCTCCAGTGGGATGTTGGAAGCCGACGTGCCGGACATCACCTGCAGGAACACATCCTCCAGATCGGGCCGGCGAATCTCCATGTCCTGCACCTCGACCCCGGCCACGCGCAACGCAGCCAGGTGGTTTTCGATCTCTGCCGCGTCGTGCGCCGGCAACTGGACGATGCGACCGGTGACCCGCGCCACGGCGGCCAGTGCGGGCGGCAGGGCCGTGTCGGTCTTGAACTGCAGCACGCTGCCCGAGGCGGCCTTGAGCAACTCGCTGGTGCGGTTGAGCGCCACCACCTGCCCCGCCTTGAGCATGGCGATGCGGCCGCAGAGGGCCTCGGCTTCTTCGAGGTAGTGGGTGGTGAGCAGCACGGTGTGCCCCTCTTTGTTCAGGCGGGCGATGAAGTGCCACAGCGTCTGGCGCAGTTCCACATCGACACCGGCCGTGGGTTCATCCAGAACGATGATGGGCGGCTTGTGCACCAGGGCTTGTGCCACCAGCACACGGCGCTTCATGCCGCCCGACAGCTGGCGCATGTTGGCGTTGGCCTTGTCGGCCAGGCCCAGGTTTTCGAGCAGCTCGTCGATCCAGGCGTCGTTGTTCTTCACGCCGAAGTAGCCCGACTGGATGCGCAGCGCCTCGCGCACGTTGAAAAAGGGGTCGAACACCAGCTCTTGCGGCACGATGCCCAGCTTGCGGCGGGCGTCGGCGTACTGGGCCTGCACATCGCTGCCCTGCACCAGTACACGGCCGCTGGTGGCACGCGCCAGGCCTGCGAGGATGCTGATCAGGGTGGTTTTGCCGGCACCATTGGGGCCCAGGAGCCCGAAGAACTCGCCCTCCTCAATGTCCAGGTTGACCTGGTTCAGTGCCTGAAAAGGGCCTTTGGGCGTGGCAAAGGTCTTGGAGATGGCTTGGAAGGAGACTGCGGGCATGAAGCCTTCGATTTTAAGGCCTCAGCCCTCTGCAGGCGGGGCGGCCGCTTCAATGGCCCCTGGCGGGCGCTGTGGGCCCTCAGTTTCATGGCTTGGGTGGGCAAAGCCACCCGGGACCCTGAAAATTATTTCGTATCAAGGTGCGGCGACCAGCAGCGCATCCACCCCATACAACCCAGCCATGCCCGCCAGACCAGCGGGCATGCCTTGCACGGCAAACTGCTTGCCCTCGGACAAGACTTCGCGCCGGCATTCGAGCAGCACAGCGAGGGCCGAGGTATCGAACACCGTCAGCGCATGGGCGTCCACCACCACCGCGCTGTCGCGGTGCACCCGCAGGCCCTGCTTGAGCATGTGCAGGCAGGCGGTAGCTTGGCGGTGGGTGAGTTCGGGAGGCAGCACCAGCATGGCGAGGCGGCCGTCAGCCTTTGGCAGTGCCCGCATTGGTCTTGTTGCGGGTGGCCAGTGTGTCGATCAGGCCTTCAATGCCCTTGGCATTGATCTCCTGCGCGAACTGGCCACGGTAGGTTTCCACCAGCCAGACGCCCAGCACATTCAGGTTGTAAATCTTCCAGCCTGCACCATCGCCAGGAGTCTTTTCGAGGCGATAGTCGAGCTGGATGGGGTCGCCCCGGCCCACGATTTCGGTACGGACCAGCACGTCCTTGTCTTCCGCGGCTGCGCGCAAGGGTTTGACCTGGATGGTCTGGTCGTTGACCTGGGCCAACGCACCGGCATAGGTGCGCACAAGCAGGATCTTGAACTCCTCCTGCAGCCGTTTTTGCTGCTCGGGCGTGGCCTGGCGCCAGCCGGGGCCGACGGCGGCGGCCGTCATGCGGCGGAAGTTGACGTTGGGCATCACCGTTTTATCGACCAACGCAATCACCTTGCTCAGGTCTCCGGCCTGGATGGCCTTGTCGGACTTCACCGTGTTGAGCACATCGGCGGACAGCCGCTTGATCAGCGCATCGGGTGCCTCGTCGGCCGCCAAAGCGGACAGCGGCAGGCTGAACGCGGCACTGGCTGCAATGCAAAGGGCGGCACGGCCCAGGGAACGTCGATTCATCATCTTCTCGGCTTTCATCGGTGCGGGCTTGTGCCCGTCAAATCATTGTGGAGGTGCTGACCCACCAGCATGCGTCGCAGCGGTTGCGGGTTGCAAGCAAGTGCAACAGGGCCAGGCCCAGGGCGGAGCATGGTGCACCGCCCGGCAGGCCATCAGCGGGGAGGCTCTTCCGGCAGTACGCCGTTGCTGGCGCCGCCGTCGTCCTTGCCGTCGGCATTCTGCGCCTCACCGGCATGGCTGCGCACTTGCAGGTACACGTCACGCGTAAAGCTGTACTTGTCCAGAGCAGCGCTGTCGAGCACCGAGCTGGCGCGCAGCAGGTTGGCCCGCGTGTCCACCACGCGCAGGGCATACAACGAATTGCGGGCAGAGACCGGGTCCACGTAGCTCACCACATTGCCCTTCATGTCCACCGGCAGAGCGAACGTGTCGCGGATGGTGGAAGGCCCCAGGATGGGCAGCACCAGATACGGCCCCGTGCCCACGCCCCAGCGCCCCAGGGTCAGGCCAAAGTCCTGCTTGTAGCGGTCAATGCCCAGCTCGCTGGCGATGTCCAGCAAGCCACCCAGGCCCATGAAGGTGTTCACATTGACCCGCATGAAGCTGGACGCAGCGGCTTCGCCGCGCAGCTGCAGCACGTTGTTCACAAAGGACCAGACATCGCCCAGGTTTGCAAAGAAGTTGCTGACCCCTGTGCGCACGGGCGCGGGCGTGACCTCCTTATACGCCGTCGCCACGGGCTTGAGCACCATGGCATCGACCTGTTCATTGAAGTTGGTCATGCTGCGGTTGTAAGACTCCAGCGGGTCGCGGGGGTCAGGGTTGGCCACCGTGGCGCACCCGGTGAGCAGCACGCCCCCCAGCAGCAGCGCCAGGCCTGTCGCCAGGCGGGAAATCGACCACCTGTCACCAGCGATGCTGGCGCGGAATGTAAGAAGTGAATGCATCATTTTTTGCCACCTGTCCCTGCAGGTTTTGCGCCGTCTTCGGCTTTGCTGTAAAGAAATTGTCCGATAAGGTTCTCAAGCACCACTGCCGACTGGGTGGACGTGATCGTGTCGCCCGCCGCCAGGTTTTTTTCGTCGGCACCGGCCTCGATCCCGATGTACTGCTCACCCAGCAGGCCGCTGGTCAGGATCTTGAGGGAGCTGTCCTTGGGGAAGGCGTAGCGGTCTTCCATGGCCAGCGTGACACGCGCCTGGAAGGTCTTGTCGTCAAAAGTGATGGACTCCACGCGCCCCACCACCACTCCGGCGCTGCGCACTGCTGCCTGGGGCTTGAGGCCACCGATGTTGTCGAACTTGGCAGTGATGCGGTAGCCCGAATGGAATTGCAGGCTCAGCAGATTGGCCGACTGCAGCGCCAGAAACACCAGTGCCACCGCGCCCAGCATCACGAAGAGCCCTACCCACAGATCGTTTTTGGAACGTTGCATACCTTTGATTCCTAGAACTGCCAGCACCGCCAGCGTCAGATACTGAACATCAGCGCAGTGAGCACGAAGTCCAGTGCCAGCACCGCCAAAGACGCCATGACCACGGTGCGCGTGGTGGCGCGCGACACCCCTTCGGGGGTGGGTTTGGCGGCGTAGCCCTGCAGCAGCGCCACAAAAGTTACCGTGAAGCCAAAGACCACACTTTTGAGCACGCCGTTGCCCAGGTCCTTCCAGACATCCACCCCGCCCTGCATCTGGCTCCAGAACGCGCCGGGGTCGATGCCGATCATGAGCACCCCGACGATCCAGCCGCCGATGATGCCCACCGCACTGAACACCGCCGCCAGCAGCGGCATGGTGATCACACCGGCCCAGAATCGTGGAGCCAGGATGCGCTGCACCGGGTCCACCGCCATCATCTCCATGGCGCTGAGCTGCTCACCCGCGCGCATCAGGCCGATTTCGGCCGTGAGCGACGTGCCCGCGCGTCCCGCAAACAACAGCGCCGTGACCACAGGCCCCAGCTCGCGCACCAGGCTCAAGGCCACCAGCAGGCCCAGCGCCTCGGACGAGCCGTACCGCTGCAGCGTGTAGTAGCCCTGCAAGCCCAGCACAAACCCGACGAACAGGCCCGACACGGCGATGATGGCCAACGAATAGTTGCCCAGAAAATGCACTTGGTCGCGCACCAGCGCGGGCCGCAGAAACGTGGCACCCAGCAACCGTACCAGCCGTCCGAACAGGCATGCGCCCATGCCGATATCGGCCAGCTTGTGGCGCACCGCAAAGCCAACGTCGGAGGGCTTGTACCAGCTCACAGCGCACGCCCTCCCACTGGTCCAAAATCTTCCGCCACGGCAGGGCCGGGGTAATGGAACGGCACAGGCCCTGCAGGCAGGGCATTCACAAACTGGTGCACCAGCGGATCGCGGCTGGCAAGCACCTCTTCGGGCGTGCCTTGGGCTGCCACCACGCCTTCCCCCAGGATGATCACGTGGTCCGCCAGGCGGAAGGTCTCTTCCAGGTCATGCGACACGACGATGCTGGTGAGCCCCATGGCGTCGTTGAGCTGGCGAATCAGCTGCGCCGCCGTGCCCAGTGAAATCGGGTCCAGGCCCGCAAAGGGCTCGTCGTACATGACCAGCTCCGGGTCCAGCACGATCGCACGGGCCAGCGCCACACGGCGCGCCATGCCGCCCGAGATCTGGCTGGGCATCAGGTCACGGGCTCCACGCAGACCCACCGCGTGCAGCTTCATCAGCACGACATCGCGAATCAGGTCTTCGGACAAATCGGTGTGCTCACGCAGCGGAAACGCCACGTTCTCGAACACGCTGACGTCGGTAAACAGCGCCCCGAACTGGAACAGCATGCCCATGCGCCGGCGCGCGGCGTACAAAGCCTGCACGTCCATGCGCCCGACGTCCTGGCCGTTGACCAGCACCTGGCCGCTCTGGGCCTTGTGCTGCCCTCCGATCAAGCGCAGCACGGTGGTTTTGCCCCCCCCCGATGCCCCCATCAGCGCCGTGACCTTGCCGCGCGGAACCGCCAGCGTCACGTCGCGCAGGATCACGCGGTCACCGTACGAAAAGGTGACGTTGCGCAACTCGGCAAGAAAGGAGGACTCAGCCATGCAATAAGGAGTGATCGGAATTCGGGCCTGCCAAAACACCACCCGCCCCCGAAAAACGGAGCGCAGATGGTAGCTGAAGACACAAACATACATTCACGTATGTTTGTAAAGAAAAGCACAACAGGCAGAGCCCCACCCCGTGGGACCGAGGCAAGCCCGGATTGACAGACCCCCTGATTGTGCCAACAAAGCCTCCAGAAGGCTGACGCCCGGTCATTGCCACAGCTTGAAGCCAAGCCCCACCAATACAAACGGCGCCCGAAGGCGCCGTGACCGTGAGGGCGCGCAATGCGCAGGATCAGCGTGGCAGGTCCGAGTAACCCATGAGGAACTCGTCCACTGCGCGCGCAGCCTGGCGGCCTTCGCGGATGGCCCAGACCACCAGAGACTGGCCGCGACGGATGTCGCCGGCCGCAAAGACCTTGGGCACGTTGGTGGCGTAGCCACCGTCAAAGTCCGTCGTGGCGCGGGCATTGCCGCGGGCGTCCTTCTCCACGCCAAACGCGTCCAGCACTGGGGCCACCGGGCTCACGAAGCCCATGGCCAGCAGCACCAGGTCGGCCTGGTAGTGCTTCTCGGTGCCGGGGATTTCGACCAGCTTGCCGTCCTTGAACTCGACCTGCACGGTGGTCAGGCCCTTGACCTTGCCCTTTTCGCCGACGAACTCCTTGGTGGAGATCGCAAACTCACGCACGCAGCCTTCTTCGTGGCTGGAGCTGGTGCGCAGCTTCAGTGGCCAGTAAGGCCAGGTGAGGGGGCGGTTTTCCACTTCGGGGGGCTGGGGCATCACCTCGAACTGGGTGACGCTGGCCGCACCATGGCGGTTGCTGGTGCCCACGCAGTCGCTGCCGGTGTCGCCGCCACCGATCACAATGACATGCTTACCCGTCGCCGTGATCTGACCCTTGAGCTTGTCGCCCGCGTTGACCTTGTTCTGCTGGGGCAGGAACTCCATGGCGAAGTGAATGCCATCGAGCTCGCGGCCGGGCACGGGCAGGTCGCGCGATTGCTCGGCGCCACCGGTCAGCAGCACGGCGTCGAACTCCTTGTTCAGCTGCTCGGGCGTAATGGTTTCCTTGGCCCAGTTGGTGACCTTGGAGTCCTTGCCCAGACCGTCCTTGGCAGCGCCCACGAACACGCTGGTGCGGATGACTACGCCTTCGGCTTCGAGCTGCTTCACGCGGCGGTCAATGTGCGACTTCTCCATCTTGAAGTCGGGGATGCCGTAGCGCAGCAGGCCGCCCACGCGGTCGTTCTTTTCAAACAGCGTGACGCTGTGGCCTGCGCGGGCCAGTTGCTGGGCAGCGGCCAGGCCTGCGGGGCCAGAGCCCACCACGGCAACCTTCTTGCCCGTTTGGTGCTTGGCGGGACGGGGCTTCACCCAGCCCTCTTCCCAGGCGCGGTCGATGATCGCGTGCTCGATGGACTTGATGCCCACGGCGTCGTCGTTCACATTCAGCACGCAGGCCGCCTCGCAAGGCGCGGGGCAGATGCGGCCGGTGAACTCGGGGAAGTTGTTGGTGCTATGCAGCACCTCGATCGCGCTCTTCCAGTCCGCGTGGTACACGAGGTCGTTGAAGTCCGGAATGATGTTGTTCACCGGGCACCCGTTGTTGCAGAACGGCGTGCCGCAGTCCATGCAGCGCGCGCCTTGCACCTTGGCCTGGCTCTCGTCGAGGCCGATGACAAATTCCTTGTAATGCTTCAGGCGCTCGGGCACGGGCTTGTAGCCCTCTTCGATGCGCTCGTATTCCATGAAGCCGGTAGTTTTTCCCATGACGATGTCCTTGTCTATGAATGCTGTGCGAAGGGGGATGGCGCCGCCTTACTTGGCGGGAGCCACTTCTTTTTTGGTAGCAGCTACCGCTGGTGTAGCGGACTCCTCCAGCACTTTTCGTTCATAAATTTCAGCCAAAGCACGCTTGTACTCAGTCGGGAAGACCTTGACGAACTTGCTGCGCGAAGCGGCCCAGTTGTCCAGCAGTTCGCGGGCTCGCTTGCTGCCTGTCCAGCGGTTGTGGTCTTCCAGCAGCTTCTTGAGCTGGGCCTCGTCCGTCTGGCCGTTATGCCAGATCGAGCGGGGCACCGTGGCTTCCTGCTCGGTGGCGGGCAGGATGCGCTCCAGCGTCACCATCGACAGGTTGCAGCGCGTGTCGAACTGGCCATCTTCGTCATAGACGTAAGCCACGCCGCCGCTCATACCGGCCGCGAAGTTCCGGCCTGTCTTGCCGAGCACGACGACGGTACCGCCGGTCATGTACTCGCAGCCATGGTCGCCTGTGCCTTCAACAACAGCCGTGGCACCCGACAGACGCACGGCAAAGCGCTCGCCAGCCACGCCGCTGAAGAAGGCCTCACCGGTGGTGGCACCGTACATCACGGTGTTGCCCACGATGGTGTTGCGCACCGCCTCGCCCCGGAAGTCGATGCTGGGGCGCACGATCACGCGGCCGCCCGACAGGCCCTTGCCGGTGTAGTCGTTGGCATCGCCAATCAGGTACAGCGTGATGCCGCGCGTCAGGAATGCACCGAACGACTGGCCGCCCGTGCCTTCCAGCTGGATGCGGATGGTGTCGTCTGGCAGGCCCTCGGGGTGCACACGGGTGACCGCGCCGGACAGCATCGCGCCGACCGAACGGTTTACGTTGCGCGCCACTTCAATGAACTGCACGCGCTCGCCCTTTTCGATGGCGGGCTTGCTGCGCTCGATGAGCTTGCGGTCCAGCGTGTGCTCGATGTTGTGGTCCTGCACGTCCACGTGGAAGCGGGGCACGTCGGCGGGCACGTTGGGCTGAGCGAACAGGCGGCTGAAGTCCAGGCCGCGTGCCTTCCAGTGTTCCAGGCCCTGGCGCATGTCGAGCAGGTCGGTGCGGCCGATCAGGTCGTCGAACTTGCGGATGCCCAACTGGGCCATGATCTGGCGCACTTCTTCCGCGATGAAGAAGAAGTAGTTGACCACGTGCTCAGGCTTGCCCGAGAACTTCTTGCGCAGCTCGGGGTCTTGCGTGGCCACGCCCACGGGGCAAGTGTTCAGGTGGCACTTGCGCATCATGATGCAGCCCTCGACCACCAGCGGAGCGGTGGCGAAGCCGAATTCGTCCGCGCCCAGCAGCGCGCCGATGGCGACGTCACGGCCCGTCTTCATCTGGCCGTCGGCCTGCACGCGGATGCGGCCGCGCAGGCGGTTCAGCACCAGGGTCTGCTGGGTTTCAGCCAGGCCGATTTCCCACGGGCCGCCCGCGTGCTTGATGGACGACCAAGGCGATGCGCCCGTGCCGCCGTCATGGCCGGCGATCACGACGTGGTCGCTCTTGCACTTGGCCACGCCTGCGGCGATGGTGCCCACGCCCACTTCGGACACCAGCTTGACGCTGATACCGGCATGGGGTGCCACGTTCTTCAGGTCGTGGATCAGCTGGGCCAAGTCCTCGATGGAGTAGATGTCGTGGTGTGGTGGGGGCGAAATCAGGCCCACACCCGGCACGCTGTGGCGCAGCTTGCCGATGTAGTTGGAGACCTTGCCGCCGGGCAGCTGACCACCTTCGCCGGGCTTGGCGCCCTGGGCCATCTTGATCTGGATCTGATCGGCCGACGAGAGGTATTCCGCCGTCACACCAAAGCGGCCGGAAGCCACTTGCTTGATACGGCTGCGCAGCGAGTCGCCGTCTTGCAAAGGCAGATCGACCTCCACGTTCTCGGCACCGATCACGCTCTTGAGGCTGTCGCCCTTCTTGATCGGGATGCCCTTGAGTTCGTTGCGGTAACGCGCGGCGTCTTCACCACCTTCGCCTGTGTTGCTCTTGCCGCCGATGCGGTTCATGGCCACGGCCAGAGTGGCGTGCGCCTCGGTGGAGATGGAGCCGAGCGACATGGCGCCCGTAGCAAAGCGCTTGACGATTTCCTTGGCAGGCTCGACTTCGTCGATCGAGATCGCCTTGGACGGGTCGATCTTGAATTCGAACAGGCCGCGCAGCGTCATGTGGCGCTTGCTCTGATCGTTGATGATCTGGGCGTATTCCTTGTACGTGTTCCAGTTGTTGGCACGCGTGCTGTGCTGCAGCTTGGCAATGGCGTCAGGGGTCCACATGTGGTCTTCACCACGGGCGCGCCAGGCGTATTCGCCTCCGGCATCCAGCATGGTTTCGAGCACGGGGTCATCACCAAATGCGGCCTTGTGCATGCGGATGGCTTCTTCAGCGATCTCGAACACGCCGATGCCTTCCACGCGGCTGGCGGTGCCGGTGAAGTACTTGGCCACGGTCTCGGTGTTCAGGCCGATGGCCTCGAACAACTGGGCGCCGCAGTAGCTCATGTAGGTGCTCACGCCCATCTTGGACATGATCTTGGACAGGCCCTTGCCGATGGCCTTGACATAGTTGTAGATGGCCTTGTCGGCCGACAGATCGCCGCCCAGGTCCTTGTGCATCTCGGCCAACGTTTCCATGGCCAGGTAGGGGTGTACAGCCTCGGCGCCATAGCCGGCCAGCACGGCGAAGTGGTGCACTTCGCGTGCAGTGCCGGTTTCGACCACCAGGCCTGCCGTGGTGCGCAGACCTGCGCCCACCAGGTGTTGGTGGATGGCCGACAGCGCGAGCAGCGCGGGGATAGCGACTTGCGTGGCGCTCACGGCGCGGTCGCTGATGATGAGGATGTTGGCACCGCCCTTGATGGCGTCCACAGCCTGCGCGCACAGCGAGGCCAGCTTGGCTTCCACGCCCTCACGGCCCCAGCTCAGCGGGTAGGTGATGTCGATGGTCGCACTCTTGAACTTGCCTTGCGTGTACTTCTCGATGTCGCGCAGCTTGGCCATGTCGGCGAAGTCAAGCACAGGCTGGCTCACTTCGAGCCGCATCGGCGGGTTGACCTGGTTGATGTCCAGCAGGTTGGGCTTGGGGCCGATGAAGCTGTTGAGCGACATCACGATGGCCTCGCGGATCGGGTCGATCGGCGGGTTGGTCACCTGGGCGAACAGCTGCTTGAAGTAGTTGTACAGCGGCTTGTTCTTGCCCGAGAGCACGGCCAGCGGGCTGTCGTTGCCCATCGAGCCAATGCCTTCTTCGCCGTTCTTGGCCATGGGCGCCATCAGGAACTTGATGTCTTCCTGGGTGTAGCCAAAGGCCTGCTGGCGGTCCAGCAGGGGCAGATCAGCGGCATGGGGAGCTGCAGCCTGGGCACCAGCCTCGATGCTGTCGAGCTTGATGCGCAGGTTTTCGATCCACTGCTTGTAGGGCTTGGTGTTGACGATGTTGGCTTTCAACTCGTCGTCGTCGATCATGCGGCCCTGTTCCAAGTCGATCAGGAACATCTTGCCGGGCTGCAGGCGCCACTTACGCACGATCTTGTTCTCGGGCACGGGCAGCACGCCCGATTCGGAACCCATGATGACCAGATCGTCGTCGGTGATGCAGTAGCGCGAGGGGCGCAGGCCGTTGCGGTCCAGCGTGGCGCCGATCTGGCGGCCGTCGGTGAACACGATAGAGGCCGGGCCGTCCCAAGGCTCCAGCATGGCGGCGTGGTACTCATAGAAGGCGCGACGGCGCTCGTCCATGGTGGTGTGCTGCTCCCAGGGCTCTGGGATCATCATCATCACGGCCTGGCTGATGGGGTAGCCGGCCATGGTCAGCAGTTCTAGGCAGTTGTCGAACGTAGCAGTGTCGGACTGGTCGGCAAAGCTGATCGGGTAGAGCTTTTGCAGGTCGGCCGCCAGCACGGGCGATGCCATCACGCCTTCGCGGGCCTTCATCCAGTTGTAGTTGCCCTTGACGGTGTTGATTTCACCGTTGTGCGCCACATAGCGGTAGGGGTGGGCCAGCGGCCACTCGGGGAAGGTGTTGGTGGAGAAACGCTGGTGCACGAGGCCGATGGCCGAGACGCAGCGCTCGTCCGACAGATCCTTGTAGTACACGCCCACCTGGTCGGCCAGCAGCAGGCCCTTGTAGACCACGGTGCGGCTGGACATGGACGGAACGTAGTATTCCTTGCTGTGCTTGAGTTTGAGGGCCTGGATGTTGGCACTGGCCGTCTTGCGGATCACGTACAGCTTGCGCTCCAGCGCGTCCTGCACGATCACGTCGTTGCCGCGACCGATGAAGACTTGGCGCAGGATGGGCTCCTTCTTGCGCACAGTGGGGGACATGGGCATGTCCACGTTCACCGGCACATCACGCCAGCCCAGCAGCACCTGGCCTTCGGCCTTGATGGCGCGCTCCATCTCCTGCTCACAAGCCAAGCGAGAAGCGTGCTCCTTGGGCAGGAAGATCATGCCCACGCCGTACTCACCGGCCGCTGGCAAGGTCACGCCTTGCTTGGCCATTTCTTCCCGGTACAGCGCGTCAGGGATCTGGATCAGGATGCCAGCGCCGTCGCCCATCAGCGGGTCGGCACCCACCGCGCCACGGTGGTCGATGTTTTCCAGAATCTTCAGGGCCTGCGTCACGATGTCGTGGCGCTTGATGCCCTTGATGTGGGCCACAAACCCGAGGCCGCAGGCGTCGTGTTCGTTACCCGATGAATACAAACCGTGTTGTTGCAGATGCTGGATCTCGGCAGCCGTGGTCATGGCGCACTCCTCATATTTTTCGCAGGGGAGCCGAGATTAGTGCATTGCAGCATATTTTGGCAAGCAAATTAAATGGGGTCGGATTCTTATTTATAGAAAGCCATTCACGGCAGGGCAATTATTGGGGACATATCAAAATGATAGCATTCAAGGTATATTAGACCGGCACATCAACCTTCTTTATCCATTTTTTTGACACTTCGCGGCCTGCCAGGCGCCCCCCGGGTCACACGGCGCGGCGTTTGCTGCTGAAGCCCCTCCAGGAACTCCGCATCACCCAATGCCCACCCGCTGAGTGCCGAATCGGTCAGTGATGTTTGCATCGCCGCCCCCAAACCAGCCTGAACCAGCGCTGCGTACGCCGCCTCCCGCGCAAACGGGGTATTGCCCAAAGCCCAGTACAGCGCATGTGGTGCCAACCACCGGTCGTTTCGCAAGCCCACCCAATGCGCATGGCTGGACCAGGCGTAGTCCGCAGGTTGCTGCACCAACCCGGCCCGCACAGGGTTGAGATCCAGATACACCATGCATGCCAGCAAATACCGTTCCGGCTGCAATACGGTGGACCGGTATCGTCCCTCCCAGAGGGTGCCCGTACGGGCGTGTCGGCGGTTGAAATACTGCACATACCGCCGGCCCACCGCCTGCATCATCCGGGGCAGGCCGTCTTGCGTCGTCGGAGTAACGAGCAAGTGGAAATGGTTGTCCATCAGCACATAGGCATGAACCGCCACTGTCTCTTTGGCTGCGCCGTCTTTCAACAGCGTCAGCAGTGCCTCGAAATCTTCAGCGCCGTGGAAGATGGGTTGGCGGTTGTTACCCCTCAGGATGACGTGGTGCAGATGACCTGGCAGGGTCAGTCGTGGCAGGCGAGCCATGGTTTTGAGTCAGAGATAGGATGCCCGCGATCATAGACCTGTCCCTTATTTGAATGGGATGTGGCAACACACAGCATCCACACTTGCCCAAGGAAAGCACCCGCCTGCTGCAGAACCGGGCTGGCTCGCTGTGTGGGCGCTGTCAGATGGAGGCTGGGTTGCTTTCCAGACCTGTCACCGCATCCACGCCAAAGCGTGCTCCCATGGCTTGCTCCAAACCAAATTCGGCAAGGAGCGCCCGCAACCGCTCGGCCGCACTGCGCTTTTTCTGGCCGGTGTAACGCGCAATGATGAGTTCATTTTTCATGCTGTGCTCCCAGCCTACCAACTCGGTCACAGTGACCTGGTAGCCGCTGGCCTCCAGGTACAGGCAGCGCAGCACATTGGTCACTTGGCTGCCCAGTTCGCGGGTATGCAGCGGGTGGCGCCACAGCTCCGCCAGGGGAGTACGCGCCAGCTGCAAGGCCTTACCTTGGCGCAGGCAGGCCGCCATTTCGGCTTGGCAGCAAGGCACCAGAACCATAGCCCGGGCCTTCTTTTGCAACCCAAATGCGATGGCGTCGTCAGTAGCGGTGTCGCAAGCGTGCAATGCGGTGACCACATCAATCTGGTCGGGCAACTCCCGGGCATCGGCGGATTCAGCCACCGAGAGGTTGAGGAACGACATGCGCTCAAACCCCAGCCGCTGCGCCAGCACACGCGATTTTTCGACAAGTTCTGCGCGGGTTTCCACACCAAAGATGCGGCCTAGCCCGGCGGACTTGAAATACAGGTCGTACAGGATGAACCCAAGGTAGGACTTGCCCGCCCCGTGGTCGGCCAGCGTGGCACCCGGCCCCGACTGGCCAAAGTCCTTGAGCAGGGGTTCGATGAAGTTGAAGAGGTGGTACACCTGCTTGAGCTTGCGGCGCGAGTCCTGGTTGAGGCGCCCTTCCCGCGTCAAGATGTGCAGTTCCTTGAGTAACTCGATCGACTGCCCTGGGCGCAGCTCGGACAGTTCGTCGGCCACGCCAGCGCTCTGACTGGTCGCCCGGGAGGCTTTGCGCGTCATGGGCGCTCCTCAACCGGGGTTATTGGCACGACTGCCCGTGTGGCGCCGACACCCAGCGCGTCCCAGCCTTCACTACCCAAGTCCTGCAGTACCTGGATGTTGCGCTCGTAGATGGTCTCAGCATCCGGGAACGCTTCCACGGCACGGTCGATGCTGGCCTCGCGCAGCAGATGCAGCGTGGGATAAGGGGCCCGGTTGGTGGCGTTGGTCACATCAGCGGCCGTGGTGCCAGCAAACTGAAAGTGCGGATGAAAGCTGGCAATCTGTAGAACGCCTTCAAGATCCAGATCCTGGAGCAGGTCGTCCGCGTCGGCAAGGAAGTCGTTGAAATCCAGAAAGTCCTCCAGGCAGCCCAGCAGGATCAGCAGCGTGGTGTCGCGCTCATCGGCGTCGCACTGCGCAAGCGCCGTGAGTTCGCTACGCAAAATTTCGCGCACCGCCGCATGGTCCGCCGCGTGCGAAACCACATAGTGAATCTGCCGTTTGACATGCACGCCTTTGGCAAACGGGCACAAGTTAAGTCCGATTACGGCGCGCTCAAGCCAGCGCACTGTATCGCCGATGACAAGCGCGTCGGTCATGGGCGGCGTGGCTGCAATCGCAGCACGCGAGGAGGAGTCTGGTGTCATGGAGTGGGCGCGACAAGCGGTGGTTGCGCGCAAAAAGGGCTGCTCGATTCTATCGGGGCCCACCATCCTGGCGGGTGGCCTCGTGTCTGCACGCGCAAGGACGCAGGCAAACAGCCAGCCTTTCAGGCGCGCACTCGCTGCTTAAGCGCTCCGATCCGACCCCACACACTCTGAGCCGTCGGTTGCCAATGCCTCACGCCAGCCATGCTGCCCCTACGACCTCAGTCAAACAGCCGCCGCCCGGTCAGGCGCTGGTGCTCGCTTGTTGCGAATCGGTCCGTCATGCCTGCAATGAAGTCGGCCACCGCGCGGGCACGCAGAGGCCCATTGTCTGCAAGGGCCTGCTGCGCAAAGGCCTCCTTCATTTCGGCAGGCGACGCCGAATAGGCGGCAAACAAGTCGCGCACCACCTCCTGCGCGCGTGCAGTGGTTTCCATCACGCGCGGATGCCGGTAAAGATTCTCGAAAAGAAAGCGCTTGAGGTCCAGCGAACCTGCACGCATGGCCTCACTGAACCTCACCAGCGGCGGCAGCTGCCGCACCGTATCCACATCCGGCGGCGCATGGTGGACCAGCGCGGTAACGGTGGCGTCAATCACGTCATACACCTGGGCACTCAGCATCCGGCGGATCGCTTCGAAAAGCAGCCGGCGCTTGCGCGGCGTCTGTGCCAGCTCGGGGTACTCGGCCTGCACAGCGGCGCGGTAGCGGTCGAACAACGGCACTTCCCGCAACTGCGCCAGGGTGATCAGCCCCGAACGGACCCCGTCATCAATGTCATGGGCGTTGTAGGCAATTTCGTCGGCCAGATTGCACAACTGCGCTTCCAGGCTGGGCTGCTGACGCAGGATGAACCGCGCTCCCACCCCGTCCGGCTCCAGGGCCTCGAGCGCCTGCGCGTGTACCCGGGAGCAGTGCTTAAGCACCCCCTCCCGCGTCTCGAACGTCAGGTTCAGGCCGTCATATTGGGGATAGCGCTCCTCCAGCTGGTCGACCACCCGCAGGCTCTGGAGGTTGTGCTCAAAGCCGCCGTATGCAGCCATGCAGCCGTGCAAGGCATCCTGCCCCGCATGCCCAAATGGCGTATGCCCCAGGTCATGGGCCAGCGAGATGGCCTCCACCAGATCTTCGTTGATGGAGAGCGAGCGGGCAATGGATCGGCCCAGCTGGGCCACCTCGAGAGAATGCGTCAGCCGCGTACGGAAAAGATCTCCTTCGTGGTTGAGGAATACCTGGGTCTTGTACACCAGCCGGCGGAACGCCGTCGAATGCACAATCCTGTCGCGGTCACGCTGGTAGTCAGTACGGGTTGGAGCAGGTATTTCCGGAAAACGCCGCCCCCGCGTCCGCGCAGGATCACAGGCGTAAGGCGCAAGAACCGACTTATGCATAAAAATGGCCGAAGGTGCTAGTCCAGCGGTCATATCTAGCTATAAAATAAGTAGCAACCAAAGCGCCCTCAGGCGCAGCAGGCATCAATCACTTCGCGCACCAACGTATCCGGGGCGGGCCGCGTGACCGCCTTGCCCGGCCCATCGATCAGCACAAAGCGGATCTCCCCGGCCTCGGACTTCTTGTCCACCCGCATCAGCTCCAGATACCGCCCCGCATTGTCGGCCGCATCCAGGACAGGGCCCTTGACAGGCAAACCCGCCCGCTCGATCAACGTCCGCAAGCGCTCCACAAACGCAGGCTCCACCAAGCCCAGGCGGCAAGACAGCTCGGCCGCCATCACCATGCCCGCCGCCACGCCTTCACCGTGCAGCCAGACTCCGTAGCCTATCCCCGCCTCAATCGCGTGGCCGAAGGTGTGGCCAAAGTTGAGAATGGCCCGCAGCCCGGACTCCTTCTCGTCCTGCCCCACCACCCAGGCCTTGATCTCGCAACTGCGGCGCACCGCATGCGCCAGCGCATCGCGATCATGGGCCAGCAGAGGCTCCATGTTCCCCTCCAGCCACTCCATGAAAGCCATGTCTGCAATCGGACCATACTTGATCACCTCTGCCAGGCCAGAACTGAACTCGCGCGGGGGCAACGTATCCAGCACCTCAAGATCGCACACCACCAGCCTGGGCTGGTAGAACGCACCAATCATGTTCTTGCCCAGCGGATGGTTGATGGCCGTCTTCCCGCCCACCGATGAATCCACCTGCGCGAGCAGCGTGGTGGGAACCTGGACAAACTGCACGCCGCGCATATAGCTTGCCGCGGCAAACCCGGTCATGTCACCCACTACGCCGCCACCCAGGGCAAACAGAACTGTTTTGCGGTCACAGCCGTTGGAAAGCAACGCATCGAAGATGAGATTGAGCGTTTCCCACGTTTTGTACTCTTCGCCGTCGGGGAGCACGACCACGTGCAACCTGTCGTATTTTTGCTCGAGTGCTGAGCGGAGTGCGTCTGTATAGAGCGGTCCCACCGCGCTGTTGGTGACGATCATTGCAGCATGGGACTTGGGCAACGAATCAAAAGCCGAGTTCCCTCTCAACAAACTGGCGTCGATCAAAATAGGATAAGACCGCTCATCCAGCGATATCTGAACGCTCTCCAAAATAAACCCTTTCAAAACAAACAGATCTCCGCATAAATGAAATTTATGCAGCAGTAAATTTTTCTCAGATAACAGTTACAAGAATTTTCAAATCGGTTACTTACCCACACTTGACTTCACGCTGTAACCCACTCATCGCTTAACACCTCTTCAAATTTTTGCAATTTCAAGCACACCAACGACAAAAAATGAAAAATACACCCAACCAGATTAATTCACACAATGAATAAAATAACAGGGTGCCCCTCCGAAAGAGGCACCCTGCATTTGAACGGTCAGGTTTTAGTTGCTAGTAGAACAGGCGAGTTCAGAGGTGGTCACCCCATACGGAGAGATCAAAAATGATCCATTATCCTCATCACCCTCAATAAAGCCAGTGAAGAACGTACGCTCCACAGTACCTTCTGAGCCTGCGACGGTCGTGGTCACCTTCACGCGGTATTCCAACCAGGTCGCCACATTTTGGGGATACTCAATCTGGATAGTCGCGCGCCCATTAGTGCCAGTTACCCGAGATCCCACATAGGAAACGACGATATCGGCCTTGCGAGGGGTGAGGGCACCATCACCATTTTTGTCTTCACCCGCATCAAGGAGACCATTTCTGTTCGAATCTTCATTCGGACAGAAGACTTGAGGCTCTTCAGCAAATTTGCCTTTGCCATAAGCGACCAAATCTACACTGGCCGAGATACTTGCTTCCGAAACGGCCAGTCCCGCTGCATCGGCCACAGCAACATCAAACTTCTTGATGTACGTAAGGTTATTCGCACCCTTGGACATTTCGTTGTTGGAGCCCAAGGTGATCGACAACGGAACTGTCGCGACCGTCAAAGTTGCCGTGCGGGAGTAAGGGCAAGCGCCATTGGCAATTTCGGCATCCGTGTTGCCGTAGCACGCGCGAATCACTACGCCATTGGTTGGGCTGGAACGTGTTCCAGATACATAATCAGCGTTTGCGATGCCATTCACGTCGGTGTAGACCGTACCAGTCCCGGACGTAATTAGCTCTCCCGCGCCAAGGCCAGGCCCCACGATTTCGAAACGGACTCGTACATTGCGGATTGCTTGATTGGAAGCATTTTGAAAGAGTGCCTTGATGCCCGCTCTACTGGTTGTAGAACCTGCACTATTGGGGGCAATCGTATTTGGAGTAATAGAAAGACTGGCAGCGCTAATAGTACCCACGGCATCGGGCACACCGCCCGTCGCGCCGACCACCTGAACATCTCTCTTTTCAGTGACACCAGAAGAAGTGACCTCCAGAGTGTAATTGCCGGGCTGAGTCGGGGCAGCTACCAATTCAGCTGTTGCCACGCCACTCGCATCTGTCTTTACCGTACCTGAGAAACCCAGTGTTCCTGCAAGTGCCACGTCCATATTTGCGATACCGGCCCCGTTCACGTTAGTGACTTTGACCGACACTGACACTTTGGCACCAGGTGCTGGAACACCCGGAACGGTCGAGACCGTAATCTGGCTGCCAGTCACCGAAATCACGCCCGACTTCGATTTTCCATCAGAGGTCACTACAAAGTTGATTGTGCGGTTGCGCCTGTCACTACCAGTAGCGAACGAACCAGTCACTTGCCCGGTAGCGTCCGTCGTGGTGCTCACAGGGGTGTAGATTCCGCTGTCTACAGACACCGTTACGGCAGCGCCGGTCACGGGGTTGTTGCTGGCATCCAAGGCAGTCACGGTCAACAATGCACTATCTGCGCCGGAGTTGGTCAGAACGCTTTTGTCAATCTGATAGTCGATTGCCGCCACCGACTTACCTGGTACTACAACACCAGAAGAGCCTGGCGTTGTGCCCGAGCTCCCTCCTCCGCCGCCGCAGGCTACCAACGAAAGCAGCACAGCGACCGCAGCGATTTTCCCTATGAGTTTCATTATTTATACCTCTGTCATTAACGAATTGGCCCACGCTCTGTAATCACCTTTGGCGTGATGAAAACCAGCATTTCGCGCTTTGACGACTCTTTTGTCCTATTTTTGAACAAATTACCAACCACCGGCACATCACCCAGCACAGGAATTTTGTTTTCTTGGTTCGTCTCTTCCATTTCGAAAATTCCGCCGATCACCACGGTTCCACCATTTTCGATGAGAATCTGGGTTTTAATGTGTTTGGTGTCGATAGCCACACCTTGAGTTGTGGTCTCTCCCCGACTGTCCTTATTGACATCCAAGTCAAGAATAATGCTACCCTCAGGCGTGATTTGGGGAGTGACTTCCAATTTCAATACCGCCTTCTTAAATGCCAGGGTTGTGGCTCCGTTCGGCGCAGTAACCGAATAAGGATACTCCGTACCCTGCTCAATCAAAGCTTTAGTCTGATCGGCAGTAATTATTCGCGGACTCGATACAATCCTACCTTTACCATCGGCCTCCATAGCCGAAAGCTCTAGAGTCAAAAATCGGTTTGCAGCAGAATTAAAAATAGAAAGTGCAAAACTTCCAACAGTATTGACATTAGACAGGCTTGCCGGCAAATTCACGAAGTTGCCATCGGTGGCGGTTGAGCCACCCGCGCCGCTGGATGCCACTGCGTTGTTATAGCTAGTGCCGAACGCCACACGATTATTGCCGCCAATGCCGTAACCACCATCACCACCGCGATTCGCACGCAAATCAGTACCACCCAAGCGCACTCCCAATGAACGCCCAAAGGTGTCTCGTGCCTCGACAATACGGGCTTCAATCAAAACTTGTCGCACCGCCACGTCAAGGCTTGCCAATAGTTGCCGCACCTCTTCAATCTTGCCGGGAGTATCCGTTACAAATAACTGATTCGTACGTGGTTCAGATATTGCACTTCCCCGCTCAGATAAAAACCGCGTGCCCCCCCCCCGCCAGAACCGCCACCACTTAGTGTGAGTTGATTAACGATGTCCGCTGCCTTTGCATAATTGAGTTGGAAAGCCTGCGTTTTAAGCGGCTCCAACTTTTGAATCGCCTGTGCCGCCTCGAAATCCTTCTTCGTGCGTGCATCTATTTCATCTTTGGGAGCAATCCAAAGAACCGACCCGGTCTTGCGCATACCAAGGCCTTTTGCATCCATTATTATTTGTAGCGCCTGGTCCCACGGCACATCTTTAAGTCGCAGCGTCAAGGCGCCCGTCACAGTATCAGATGTAACAATATTGAAATTTGTAAAATCAGCGATTACCTGCAATAATGATCTTACTTCGATGTTCTGAAAATTCAAGGAAAGCTTTTCACCAGAATATCCCACCCCCTGCGTCAGCTTATTGACATCTATCTTTTTTTGGCGAATTTCAATAACAAACTGATTATCGCTTTGATATGCACTGTGTTCCCAATCACCATTCGACTCAATTAACATCCGAACCCGCTCACCTGCTTGACTTGTAGTTACCGATTGAATCGGAGTACCAAAATCCGTAACATCCAAACGACGGCGCAATCCTTCAGGTAATGATGAGCGCATGAACTCAACAACAACACCTTTCGCTTGCTGCTGCAAATCAACACCGATCTGATTAGTAGCCAAGCCGACGATCACCCTACCTGCACCATCGGGTCCACGGCGAAAATCGATATCTTTAAGTGGCAAAGTGTTTGAATTGCGGCTTTCGGAGAAAGCCACAGGGGCGCCCGACGACGAAGAAACATTCGTTACATTCTCCAGCGTCAATAAAACTGAATTATCTTGAATTCTAGTTTTATAGGCCGCAGGCGATTTCAAATTCAACACAATGCGTGATCGCTCTCCAGCCTGGACGATGTTTACCGATTTCAAATTACCGAGATTTACCTCATAGACTGATTTACCAGAAGAATTTTCAACCCCTTGAAAGTCAAGCGCAATACGAGCTGGCGACTGGATTGAAAAGCTGGCAGGGATCTCCGCGAGTGGATTCGTAAAATCAATTTTTAACGTTTCCACACCTTCCTGCACGCTAGCAGTAACCAAACTGATCGCTTGCCCCGCAAAAGCGCCAAAGGATGCAACAAACATTGAAACGCCTACAACAGCGCTCCGGCAATGATTTAATAAGTCGCCACGATTTTGTTTCATTTTTTGCCCTCTTGCAGATCAAGCGATGCTGAACGCTCTACCCAATCCCCAGTTGCATCTTGCGCAATTTCGCGCAATTGGATCGCATTTTCAGTAATTTGAACAATTCTTCCGTAATTTTGACCTAAATAATTTCCAACTTTCACTTGATAAATTAAATTATCAACCCTGATCAGTGCGGTCGGAGCGCCTGCCTTATTCAAGCTACCGACCATTGCGATCGCGTCTAGCGGAAAAGCCTCCAAGGGTTCTTTGCGGCGGTTCATTTCAGGAGCGATCAACGCAGCATTGGAGGCTACTTGATTTGAATCGCGTTTCAATGTCTGCGTTAACTTAAATTGATTAAATGGATCAATTACACCATCTTGAGTGTAAGATTCTGGAAAAAACTTTTTGGGCTCCGTTAAGGGCTGAACGTTGGGTTTCGTATTAGCCCTTTGCTCTGCCATCCAAACCCTCAACTCCTCCTCTCCCGATGAATCACAACCGGAAAAAACTAGCACACATAAGGCGAGGATTATCCAAAAATTAATCTTCATTATTTCCCCCCCCCAGCCTTTTTCTGCGCCTGTATTTCATCAGGATCCAGATATCTAAAGGTTCTCGCGGTTGCATCCATTATTAGCACATCCCGAGGACCTGGAGTAATTGCCATATTGCTTAACGTAACGATACGCGACAGATGCGCAATATCAGAAGCAAATGCACCAATATCGTGATATTTACCAGTTACTCGTATAGATATGGGCAACTCGGCGTAATAATCCTTCACAACAACCTGCCCAGGGCGAAAAAGTTCAAACTGCAAACTCCGCCCCAACCCCGATTGGTTGATATCAGAAAGCAGTGCCGCCATCTCTGCTTTACTAGGCAATTGCTTTTCAAGCTGCATAACGTATTGCTGAATTTGCTCGCGTTGCTTCTTTAAAGCATCCAAACTGATGGCTTTTACAAGCTTCTTCTGATAATCAGTACGCAACGCTAGTTCTTTACTGCGCTCTGCTTCCAGCTGAACTTCGTAGTCCTGCAAAAAGGCAAACCATGCAACGATGGCAATCGCAACAGCGATAAAGATGCAAAGAAGAACCTTCGGCAAGACAGGCCAGCCCGATGGATCTTTTGCATCCAAATTTTTAAATTGTCGCTGAACAGCTTCCAGATGCTCAGTTATGCCGATTGGTTTGTCTTTTATCTTCGCCATATCATTTACCTTTTGGAGGCGAGGCTGTACCGTTTGCCGCCTCTATGGCTTTTTGAGCATCGCTAGCTCGGACCAGCTGGAATCTCAAGTTGAATGAAGAAACCCGCCGCTGATCCCTTTGACTCAAAGCCAAGGTACTTGCCGTAATCTCCGCCAGCTCCGGCTTAGCAAGCCATGGAGTATTGTTGGCCAAATTGCGCAGCAACTCAGAGACGCGCTCATTAGATTGAGCTAGCCCTTGCATAGTAATCGTCTGCCCAACCTGCTTGATTGCCGTGACGTATACACCTTCAGGCAATTGCTTAACCATTTCAGTAAGCAAGTGAACAGGCAAGTTACGATCTGACTGGAGGTCCTCTACTGCCTTCTGACGAGCACGTAAGGAGGCAATCTCGTCCTCTATAGATGCAATCTCTTTAATTTGTCCTTCCAGCACCTTGATCTCTTGCTGGAGAAAAGCATTTTGATTTTGCTGATCCGCGATCATGATTTGAAACCACCAGTAGATAGCTCCAGCAATAGCGAGACCCAACAAAAACGACGCAAACATCGTCGCTTGGAATGCCTCCTTGCGACGCTTACGCGCCTCCTCACGATGAGGTAATAGATTGATGAGAATCACTGCAGAAACCTCCGCATAGCAAGACCGCAAGAGGTCAGGTAGGACGGCGCTTCACGCACCATTTTTTTCAGTCGCACGGAACTTCCGATTTCCATGCCATCAAAAGGATTGACAGCACTACATGCAAAACCGGTTTGCTGAGTGACTGCCTCTGTAAGACCTGGCAGTGGGGCCGAGCCTCCGGCCAGCATGATGTGGTCGACACGGTTGTGCGGCGTGCTGGTGAAGAAGAACTGCAGGGCGCGACCAATCTCTTGGGCCATGCTGTCAACAAAAGGACGAAGGACCGCTGATTGATAGTCTTCTGGCAAATCACCACTGCGCTTTTTGCTCTCGGCTTCTTCCACCGAGAAACCATATTGACGAACAATCAACTGAGTAAGCTGGGCGCCGCCAAAGGCTTGGTCACGGTCATACAGAACCTCTTCGTTCCGGATCACCTGCATGCTGGTCGTCAGAGCTCCCACCTCGAAAAGGGCCACCATCGCATCCACGCCTTTATTAGGCAGCGCTTCAATGAGGCGCCCAGCAGCCAGTCGTGATGCATGGGATTCAATATCGACCACCACGGGCTTCAAGCCAGCGGCCTCCGCCAAACCCTGCCGGTCTTGGACTTTTTCACGCCGGGACGCGGCAATCAGAACGTCAACATCCCCTGGGGCGTTTTTGCTGGGACCGATAACGCAAAAATCCAAGCTCACCTCGTCGAGCGAAAACGGGATGTACTGGTTGGCCTCGGATTCCACCTGAACCTCAAGCTCCTGCTCGGTCATACCGCCTGGCAGCGTGATCTTCTTGGTGATCACTGCGGAAGGGGGCAGCGCGAGCGCCACGTTTTTGGTTCGAGTGCCGCTCTTCTTGACCAAGCGACGCAATGCGTCCGCCACTTCGTCAAACTTTTCGATGTTGCCATCGGTGATCCAGCCCCGCTCCAGTGGCTCGATCGCGCAACGCTCTAGGACCAGACTACCTGCCTTATCGCGCCCCAACTCCACCAGCTTGACACTGGAAGAGCTGATGTCGATTCCCAGCAGCGGAGCAGACTGGCGATTGAACAAAGACCCCATTGAGATCAAGATTGGTCCCCTGTAGCTTGCCAAAATGAGGCAACAAAACTTAACACTTCACATGAATGCTATCAGTAAGATAGTTCTCCAGCAAAGATTTTTCCCCCTGTAACGTCCAAAGAGCGTTGCCAAAAGCAGACGAAATTTCTAGGCACTGCAATACCGCTCGGCCACCACGGGAAACCTTTCGGCGGCACCTTGCCAAGTACGAAATTGGATTTCGAGCCCCAGCGGTGGACATTTTTATAATGGGCGGTCTTACCCCATCGGAGCGATATGCCGCCCTCCCCTTCGAAGTCCTCCGACAAGTCGGACTCCTCTCCCGTTCGCACCCGCCCCAGTTGGCTTCGCTGGTTGGTTCGCATCACCCTCTGGATCACGGGACTAATGACAGCGGCAGCCGTAGGCCTGGCGCTCACCATCGCTGTGGCTCTGTCGGTGGCCTACCCCAACCTGCCGGACATCTCTGACTTGGCGGACTACCGCCCCAAATTGCCACTGCGGGTGTACTCAGCGGAAGGGGCGCTGCTGGGCGAGTTTGGCGAAGAGCGTCGCAACCTCACACCTATCGGCGAGATTCCGCAGGTCATGAAAGACGCCGTTTTGGCGATTGAAGATGCCCGGTTCTTCCAGCACGGCGGGGTGGACTACAAAGGCGTTCTGCGTGCGGGTCTCGCCAATCTGGGCCGGGTAAAAAGCCAAGGCGCTTCTACGATCACCATGCAGGTGGCACGCAATGTTTATCTGTCCTCGGAAAAAACATTTACTCGCAAAATTTACGAAATCTTACTAACCTTCAAATTGGAGCATTTACTGACCAAAGATCAGATTCTTGAGATTTACATGAATCAGATTTTCCTCGGCAATCGTGCTTACGGTTTTGCGGCTGCCTCCGAAGCTTATTTTGGTAAACCGCTCAAATCCGTTTCGATCGCAGAAGCTGCGATGCTTGCCGGTTTGCCCAAGGCTCCATCTGCCTACAACCCCATCAGCAATCCGAAACGTGCCCGCGCTCGTCAGCAGTACATCATCGAGCGGATGGAAGAAAACGGCTTCATCACTGCACAACAAGCAGAGCAAGCCAAGAAAGAAGAACTGAAAATCCGCACGGGGCCCGACAACACCCGCATCCACGCTGAATACGTGGCGGAAATGGCCCGCCAGCTGATCTTTGCCCAGTATGGCAACGAGGCCTACACACGCGGTCTCAATGTGTACACCACCCTCAATGCTGCAGAACAAGAGGCGGCCTATGTCGCCTTGCGGCGTGGGATCATGGACTACGAACGGCGCCAGCAGTACCGGGGGCCCGAAAAGTTTGTGGCGCTGCCTGCCAGCGCCCAGGAGGTGGAAGACGCCATTGATGACGCACTGGCCAACCACCCGGACAACGGCGACGTGCTCTCCGCGGTGGTGCTGGAGGCATCCGCCAAACGCATCCTGGCCGCCCGTGCCAACGGGGATTCGGTCGAGATCACAGGCGATGGACTGAAGCCTGCTCAATCAGGTCTCAGCGACAAGGCCCCTCCCAATATCAAGATACGGCGTGGGGCTGTGATCCGTGTGGTCAAGACACCCAAGGGCGCCTGGGAAATTACACAGCTGCCCGAAGTGGAAGGCGCTTTTGTGGCTCTGGACCCGCGTAACGGCTCCATTCGTGCACTGGTGGGTGGCTTCGACTTCGACAAAAACAAGTTCAACCACGCGGCGCAGGCCTGGCGCCAGCCGGGCTCCAGCTTCAAGCCCTTCATTTACTCGGCGGCGCTCGAAAAAGGCTTCACCCCCGCCACTGTGATCAACGACGCCCCGCTGTTCTTCGATGCGGGTGTCACCGGCGGCCAACCCTGGGAGCCCAAGAACTACGACGGCAAGTACGACGGCCCCATGAGCATGCGCACCGGCTTGGCGAAGTCCAAGAACATGATCTCCATCCGGATCCTGCAGGCCGTAGGCCCCAAGACGGCACAGGAATGGGTGGGACGGTTTGGATTCGACCCCGAGAAACACCCCGCCTACCTGACCATGGCGCTGGGTGCAGGCTCAGTGACGCCTCTGCAAATGGCCTCTGCGTATTCGGTGTTCGCCAACGGCGGGTACCGCATCAACCCTTGGCTGATCGCCAAGGTCACCGACCACAAGGGCCGGGTGATTTCAGAGATCACACCTCCCGCGTTGAGTGAACAGCCACGTGCCATTGATGCGCGCAACGCCTTTGTCATGAGCAGCCTGTTGCAGGAAGTGACCCGCACCGGTACTGCAGCACGCGCTCAGGCGACCCTGAAGCGACCCGATCTTTATGGCAAAACCGGCACCACCAATGATTCGGTGGACGCGTGGTTTGCCGGGTTCCAGCCGACCATCGCAGCCGTGACCTGGATTGGCTATGACACGCCGCGCAATCTGGGCAGCAGGGAAACCGGGGGCGGGCTGAGCCTGCCGGTGTGGATCAGCTTCATGGAGCGCGCGCTCAAGGGTGTGCCGGTGATGGAGCCCACGGTGCCGCCCGGTGTCGTGAATGTGGGCGGCGAGTGGTTCTACGAGGAATACGCGCGCAACGCGGGTGTTTCGAGCGTGGGTGTGGAAGACCGATCCGTATCTCCGGCGGTAGCCCCCCAGGCGCCTCCTCCTTCTGAAGAGCGCAGTCGCATCCTGGACTTGTTCCGTAACTGATCGCCCTGACGCCCCTAGGCCACCCCTCAGGCTGGCGGGGCGGAAACCGTCACGCAGAAAACTGCAGCAACATCCCGGACTGTTGTGATGCGTCACGCGTGAGGCACGCAAAAAACTCCCCTGCGCCTTTGGTGTCCTGCCAGTGGCTGCCATCAAAACGGTAGTGGTAGCCACCCGATCGGGCCGCCATCCACACCTCGTGCAGCGGCTTTTGCAGATTGATCACGATCTGGCTGCGATTGGGAAAGGTCAAGGTCACCATGCCCCCCGAGCGCTGGCTGTCCACATCGGCATCCGAGGTGTCGTTGATGCGATCACAACTGCGCTCGACGGCAAGCAGCAGTTGTTCGGCATGGTCCATGAATTCGAGGTCGGTCATTACAATTTGCGCATGTTGAAAGCTCCCCAAATTCTAGTCAGGACGCTTGTCCTTGCTGCCAGTGCGGCAGCCCTCTTCGGTTGTGGCCAGCGGGGGCCGTTGTATCTGCCGACCGACCCTGCTGCGAGCCAGCGTGCCACGCTGCCGCAAACACTCACGCCGGGCAACGACACCAACACTGCGCCGTCGCCTGCGGCCAGCGCCTCGCAGCCACGCTGAAACATTCGGCCGCCTGCACAGGATGGCCAGGCAATGCGGTTTCGCTTGATTTCCATCAAGCACAAAGCTTAGGGGTACTCGTACAGTCTGCGCTTTATTGCACCGCAGGATGGCCATGGCCCTGGAACTCTACCGCGACAAAAATCATGCTTGCCTGATGTTCACCGATCTCATTGAGGAAGATGGACAGGCCGTGCAGGCCAATCAGTTCCTGATCGTGGACGACGACACCGGCGCCATCATCGACCCGGGCGGCAACCTCGCGTTCAACGAGCTGTTCATGGGAATGACCAAGCATTTCCCGCCCCACAAGCTGTCGTACCTGATCGCCTCGCACGCAGACCCGGACATCATTGCCTCGCTGGACCGCTGGATGACCAGCACCAAGGCCAACCTGGTGATCTCGCGTGTGTGGGAGCGCTTTGCGCCGCACTTCACCAAGGTGGGCAAGACCGAAAACCGCGTGATCGGTGTGCCAGACGGTGGCGGCCACCTGCCACTGGGACGCCATGAACTGGTGCTGCTGCCTGCGCACTTCATGCACTCCGAGGGCAACTTCCACTTCTACGACCCGGTCAGTCGCATCCTGTTCACAGGCGACCTGGGCGTATCGATGATGTCGGGGGCCGAGGCCCGTGTGCCGGTGACTGACCTCAAGGCGCACATTCCGCGCATGGAGGGGTTCCACCGCCGCTACATGGTGTCCAACAAGATCCTGCGCTTGTGGGCACGCATGGCCCGGCAGCTCGACATTGCCATGATCGTGCCGCAGCATGGTGCCCCGATCATGGGCAAGGAAGCCATTAGCGACTTCTTTGAATGGATCGAGAACCTGATGTGCGGCATCGACCTGTTCGATGATCGCGCCTACCAGATTCCCACCGCGTACATCGACCCTGTGACCCGGCAGATGCGCCCTGCGCTGCGGGCAGTCAATGGGTAAATGTTGATCAAATCGACTGCAAGCGCTACAACTACAAGCCCAAGAAGCTATAAATTTAATAGCATTTAACGTCCCGGAGATCCAGCGGCTGTCCGTCTTGCCGCTGAACCGGCCGGTGCAGCCGACCGCTTTTGCAGTCGGTGCCAAAGTCGCCAGCCCAGCAGCGCGCCGAGGATGGCGGCATAGATGGTCACTTCACCAAAATTGTTCTTGCCCGCACGCATCCAGAAGAAATGCAGCACCGCCAGCCCGGCCACGGCATAGACAGTGCGGTGCAGCGCCTGCCAGCGCTTGCCGCCCAAGGCCTTGATCGCGCGATTGAACGACGTCGCAGCCAACAGGGCCAGCAACACCAGGGCCAATGTGCCCACCAGGATGAAGGGCCGCTTGGCGATGTCGTGCAGGATGTCCGGGATGTCAAAACCCATGTCGAACCAGCTGTAGCTCAGCAGGTGCAGCACGCCGTAAAAGAACACGAACAACCCCAGCATGCGCCGAAACCGCGCCAGTTGCGGGGTGGCGGTGATAACGCGCAGTGGAGTGATCGCCAGCACCAGGCAAAGCGCCCGCAGCGTCCAGTCACCAGTGGCGCGGATCAACGCCTCTGCAGGGTTGGCGCCCAGCTGGTTCGCCACCGTGGCATAGACCAGCCATGCCAACGGCAACAGGCACAACACAAACACCACCGGTTTGGCGGCGGGGTGGAGCAATAGTTTTAGCATTGCGATTCAAGAACCCCCGTGGCCTCGCACACCGCCCAGGACGGTAGCGAGGCCCAGGCGGTCAGTAGAACTTCTTGAGGTCCATGCCCGCGTAGAGCTGGCCGACCTGGGCTTCGTAGCCGTTGAACATCAACGTCTTGCGTTTCTTGGCAAACAAGCCGTCTTCACCAATGCGCCGCTCGGTCGCCTGGCTCCAGCGGGGGTGGTCCACATTGGGGTTCACGTTGGAATAGAACCCGTACTCCTGCTGGGCCGCCTTGTTCCACGCGGTGCCTGGTTCCTTTTCGACAAAGCGGATCTTCACGATGCTCTTGGCGCTCTTGAAGCCGTACTTCCATGGAACCACCAGACGCACCGGGGCGCCGTTCTGGTTGGGCAGCACTTCGCCGTACATGCCGAAGGCCAGCAAGGTCAGCGGGTGCATGGCCTCGTCCATGCGCAAGCCTTCCACATAAGGCCAGTCCAGCACGCGCGAGCCCACGAAGGGCATGGTGGCCTTGTCGGCCAGGGTCACGAACTCGACGTACTTGGCGCTGCCCTGAGGCTCCACCCGCTTGATCAGCTCGGCCAGCGAGTACCCCACCCACGGGATGACCATGGACCAGCCTTCGACGCAGCGCAGTCTGTAAATACGTTCTTCCTGCGCGCTGAGTTTGATCAGGTCTTCAATGCCGTACTTGCCGGGCTTCTTGACCAGGCCCTCAACTTCCACCGTCCACGGGCTGGTCTTAAGGGTGTGCGCATTGCGGGCGGGGTCGGCCTTGTCGGTGCCAAATTCGTAGAAGTTGTTGTAAGTGCTCGCGTCCTTGTAGTCGGTGAGCTTCTCCATGGAGACCGCCCCCGCTACTGCCGACTTGGCCCCCGCCAAAGGCGCCAATTTGCCGGGCCGCGTGACTGCTACCTGCTGCGCCAGGGCCTCCCGGCCCGCCCATGCGGCCATGGCGGCACCGGCAGCGCCGCCCGCCATCAGCTTGAGCATCTGGCGGCGGTCTTCATAGACCGAGCGGGGGGTGATTTCGGAGGAGTACGGGTGGTTGAAACCCGAATCGCGTGAGGGGATCAGCATGGTGGCTCCGGTCATGGTGGGTGAAACAGCTGCAGCGGTAGAGCAGAACAACTGTTAGTTCGTTCCCTGGACCGCTCAGGTTACACCGAAGACGCAATAGTTGCTGTGCACCTGCGAATGCCCGACATGCCCGCCGCGCCCGTTGACGATCTGGCAGGGATCGTCAACAGCGCTCGCCCTCTCAGAGCGTGCCGTAGCTGTGCAGGCCGCTCAGGAACATGTTGACGCCCAGGAACGCGAAGGTCGTCACTGCCAGCCCCACCAGCGCCCACCAGGCGGACACCGTGCCGCGCAAGCCCTTCATGAGCCGCATGTGCAGCCACGCCGCGTAGTTGAGCCAGACGATCAGCGCCCAGGTCTCCTTGGGGTCCCAGCTCCAGTAGCCGCCCCAGGCCTCGGCGGCCCACAGGGCGCCCAGCACCGTGGCGATGGTGAAGAAGGCAAAGCCCACGGCGATGGACTTGTACATCACATCGTCCAGGATCGCGAACGAGGGCAGGCGCGCCGCGATGCGCTTGCGGCCCAGCAGGATGCCCGCCACGATGAAGGCCGAAACGCCGAAGTAGACCATCCAGTAGCTGCCGCCGTTTTCCGTCGCGCCCTGGCGGAACACGATGGGCTCGAAACACAGCACCACGCCCAGCAGCCACAGTGGCGCCAGCTTGTACCAACGGGTTTCGGTGGCCTGCTGCTTGATGAGGTAGGCAAACGCCACCATGGCCGACAGCGCGAACGTGCCATAGCCGATGAAATTGGCAGGCACGTGCAGCTTCATCCACCAGCTCTTGAGCGCGGGGACCAGCGGCTGGATCTCATGCGCCTCGCGCACCACGGTGTACCAGAGCAAGAAGCCCACGGCAGCACTGACCACCAACATCACAAAACCACCCAGCGCGCGCGTGTCGTACTGCTGCTCGTAGTACAGATAGAACGCGGCCGTCATCCAGCAAAACAGAACGAACACTTCGTACAGGTTGCTGACCGGGATGTGGCCGATGTCCGGGCCAATCAGGTAGCTTTCGTACCAGCGCACCAGCGTGCCGATGAGCGCCATCGCCACCGCCACCCAGGCAATGCGCGAGCCCAGCATGCTCATCGTCTTGCCTTCACCGCGCGCAAACATGCCCACCCAGTAAAACGCCGTGCTGATGAAAAACAGCATGCTCATCCACAGGATGGCCGACTGGCTGGACAGAAAATACTTGAGGCCGAACACCGTGTCCGCCCGCGCCAGGCTGCCCGCCCCGTCTTGCTGGTACAGGCCAATGGCCATGAGTGCCACGGCCGCCACCACGAGCATCAGCACGCGCAGCGGGCGCCAGAACCAGCCCAGCCAGATGGTGCACGGGATGGCTCCCAGCAAAATGCCCTTTTCATAGACATCCATGAAGGCGCCGTAGCGCTGCAGCGCATACAGCCCGCCCACGGCCACGATGGCGGCAAACAGCCAGTCCAGCCAGTTGCGGCGCGAGAAGAACCCCTCGTTCAGGGTGATCGTGGTAGCGGTCGAGGTAGAAGTCGCGGTGTTCATGCGGTGCCTTCGCGGGGCGACGCCCCGATCAGTTTTTGTGCGAGCTGGACAAACTCCTGGTCGCCGTCCATGGTCTTGCGGTTGGTGGACAGGGCCATGGTGGCGTGGGTGCGGCCATCCTGCGGGGCCACCCAGACCCACACGCGCCGCTCGCGCACGTAGAGCATGGCAAAAACGCCCAGGATCAGCAAGGCACAGCCCAGATAGACAACATTCTTGCCAGGGGCTCGCGCCACCTGGAACACGCTGGCCTGGACCTGGGTGAAGTCCTTGAGTTCAAACGCCAGGGGCGCAGGGTAAATCTGCGCATCGCTGAGCGAGAGCACGGCCTGGGTCATGAAACCCCGGGTCTGATCGTCCTGCGGCAGCGGCGGCAGGCCCTCACGCTGGCGGGTCAACTGGGCCAACTCGAACAGCGTGCCATTCAGGATGCGCACCAGCACCTCGCCCGCGCGCGCGCGCTCCGCCTCGGGCACATTGGCCTCCATGAAGTCCGAGATGGCCTGCAGCCCGCCGGTGGGCTTGCCATCGACCACACCACGCCCTGCGAACAACGCCAGTGCGCGCACGGCAGACTGCTGCAGTTGCTCAGCCAGGTCGGGGCGCGAGGCATCCATGGCCTGCGACACATAGCGGCGCACCGCCTGCTCCCGGGCCTGAGGGTCGGCCAGGGCGGCCTTCATGCGCATGAATCCGTCCATGCTGCCCTTGTCATCCGCCGGTACCCGCAGGTAGCGGAAGGGCTCTGCCGGGGACTCGCGCACCCCCAGCAGGAACACCGGCACGCCGTCGCCGGTGTCCACTGGCAGCATGTAGTTGTGGAACTCGCGTGCTTGGCCGGCCGCATCACGCAGCTTGTAGCTCACGCTGGGGCCGACGTTACGCAGTTCTTTTTTGGTGACGGTCTTGTTGGCGGCGCCCAGGCGCGATTCCACCGATTCGCGCAGGTCCACCTTACGCACGTCGGCACCGCTGCCGCCCGGGCCAGCACCACCAAAATTCTCCACATTGATGGTGCGCAGCGCCGTGAACTCCAGCGTCAGCGTATCGCTGCCGGGGCCGCCACCCTTGTTGGTGAGCTGCGTGGAGTTGCCCACTACACCCTCGACATCAAAAGGCCTGGCCCCCGCCACCATGGGTACTGCGCGCAGCTTGAGGTGCGATCCGCCGTCGTCAAAGCTCGACTGGTAGATCTCGATGCCCTTGTAGCTGGCCGGGTGGTTTACCTCCACACGGGCGGGCGTTTTCTCACCCGTGGCCTTGTCGTGGATGATGATTTCGCTGGCGAACAGCTTGGGCATACCCGTGGAGTAGTGCTCCACGATGAACTTCTTGAGCTCGATCGCAAACGGCAGGTCCTGCAGCAGCACGCCGTCGGACTGGCTCAGGATGGCCGTGCTCGACTGCGTGCCCTCGGCCACCAGCAGGTTGCCCCGGAAGGTGGGATTGCGCTCGGACAGGCGGTGCTCAGGCTTCACATCGGCGATCAGCCCGCCCCCGGTGTAGACCGACTTGCCGCCCAGCAGCATCTGCGCCCGCACGATGAGGTCGCCATCCAGAAGGCCCCCCACACACACCAGCACGATGGCGCTGTGCGCTGCGATGTAGCCGATCTTGTTGGCCGCCCCCGCCTTGGCCGCCACCATCCAGCCGGTGCCTGGGCCGGCGGCGGTGTCGCGCTGCTGCAGGCGCACCTTCCACCCGCCCCCCGCCAGCAGCGTGCCAATGCGGCGTGCCTCGGCCTCGGCAGAGTCGCTGAGCGCAGCCTCAGCCTTGTGGTGAAACGCCTTCAGGCTTTGCTCGCGGATGTTCTCTTTGTAGACCTTGAGGTCGGTGAGGATCTTGGGCGTGTTGCGGGCAATGCACAGCGAAGTGCTGATGACCAGAAACGCCAGGATCAGCAGGAACCACCAGGCGCTGTACACCGCGTTGAGCTGGATGGCGCCAAACAACTCGGCCCAGAACGGTCCGAACTGGTTGACGTAGTTGGCCGAAGGTTCGTGCTGCTTGAGCACCGTGCCGATGACCGAGGCGATGCAGATCACCGTCAGCAGCGAAATGGCGAACCGCATCGAAGACAGCAGCTCGACCCCGGCGCGCAGGGCCTGGGAGCCGGACTTCATGCGAAGGCCCTGGGTGTTGTCGGACATGGGTGGGTGCGGTGTCTGCGAAGCGCGAAAGAAAAAGGGCGGGACCATCGCTGCGATGGACCCGCCCTTTTTGGGGTTGTTATTGGCGGTAGGTTCCGTGCCGCCCGGTCAATCAGGCCGGGCCATGACAAATATCAAGCAATCAATCAACGCAGGCCGGCGATGTAGTCCGCCACGGCCTTGATTTCCTTGTCATTGAGCTTGGCGGCGACCTGGGTCATCTGGATGCTGTTGGCGCGCGAGCCGTCGCGGAACATGTTCAGCTGTGACACTGTGTAGTCGGCGTGCTGGCCCGAGAGGCGGGGGTACTGCGCAGGGATACCAGCGCCATTGGGGCTGTGGCAGCCAGCGCACGCGGCGATCTGGCGGTCGGCAATGCCGCCGCGGTAGATACGTTCACCCATGGCCACCAGGTCCTTGTCCTTGGCAAAGCCGGCCTTGGCGGGCTTGGACGTGAGCCAGTAGGCGATGTTGCGCATGTCGTCGTCCGACAGGGCCGTGGCGAAGCCCTTCATGATGGCGTTGTTGCGCTTGCCGGACTTGAATTCCTGCAGCTGCTTGACCAGGTATTCGGGGTGTTGCTGCGACAGCTTGGGGTTGGCCGCGATGGCCGAGTTGCCGTCTGCGCCGTGGCAGGCCGCACACACCGCAGTGAAGCTGGCCTCGCCCTTGACGAGATCCGGCTTGGCCGCTTTGGGTGCATCACCCGCTGCAAAGGCCGAAAAAACAGGTGCTGCCAGTGCGGCAGCCGTCAGCAATGAGGCGAGCAACTTCATATCGAGGGTGTGTGTTTATGTGCGCAAAACCTCGCGATTCTACAATGATGGTTCTTTCTCTCCCAACTCCCCATGACGACACCCCCCTCTGCGCCAGTTGCTGGCTCTCTCCCGCCCGCACCTGACGCCAAAATCGCCATGGGCTGGATGCACACCGCCAGGTTCCTCACCACGGCGGCGCAGCTGCACCACCTGCCGCCCATCGACGTGCCCGAAATCGCTTTCGTGGGCCGTTCCAACGCGGGCAAATCCACCTGCATCAACACCCTCACCCAGCAAAAGCAGCTGGCGTTTGCCTCCAAGAAGCCGGGGCGCACCCAGCACATCAATTTGTTCTCGCTGGGCAAACAGGGGGTGATGGACGCGGTGCTGGCCGACTTGCCCGGCTACGGCTACGCCGCCGTGTCGCGCTCGGACAAGGTGCGCTGGCAACAGGTAATGGTGAACTACCTGGTCAGCCGCCCCGGCCTCACGGGCATCGTGCTGCTGTGCGACCCCCGCCTGGGCCTGACCGAGCTGGACGAGGCGTTGCTCGAAGTGGTGCGCCCCCGCGTGGAAGAAGGACTCAAGTTCCTCATCGTGCTGACCAAGGCCGACAAGCTCACGCGCGCCGAACAGGCTAAGGTGCTGTCGATTACGCGACTGCACGCCGGGGGTGGCGAGGTGAAGATGTTCTCGGCCCTCAAAAAGCAAGGGGTGGATGAAGTGGCCCAGTTGCTGTGGCAGTGGGCGCATCCGGTGAAGCCCCTCGCCGAAGAGCCCCCTGCGGCTGCGGACAGCAGCAGCCCCGCCGAGCCTTCGCCCACCAGCGAATCCGAGACCAACTAGCCGCAAGCGCAATTGCATCATGCGCTGGCAGCTACAGAATGCATAGCACCATGATCCAAGATTGCCCTGTTGACCTCCCCCACGGAATCACCCTGCACTGCCGCGTGAGCGGCATCCCCGGGCGCCCGGTGCTGCTGTTCCTGCACGGGTTCCCCGAGGGAGCCTTCATCTGGGACGAACTCCTGCTGCACTTTGCCCGCCCCGAAAACGGCGGCTACCGCTGCGTGGCGCCCTACCTGCGCGGGTTTGGCCCGTCCAGCAGCCCGCAGGCGGTGGACGCGTACCGCGCCAAGCACTTGGTGCAGGACTTGGTGGCACTGATCGCCCACGAATGCCCCGGCAGCGCGCTGGAGTGCCTGATTGCGCATGACTGGGGCGGCGCCGTGGCGTGGAACCTGGCCAACCAGCAGCCCCAGCTGATGAAGCGCCTGGCCATCATCAACTCACCCCACCCCGGCGCGTTTGTGCGCGAGCTATCGCACAACGCAGCCCAGCAGGCGGGCAGCCAGTACATGCATTTCCTGTGCAGGCCTGATGCCGAGGCCCTGCTGGCCGAAGACGACTTCCGCCGCCTGTTCGCCTTTTTCAACGCTCCGGACGGCAGCGCCCCCGCATGGCTGACCGACGAGGTGCGCGCCCAGTACCGGGCCTTGTGGCAGCAAGGCCTGCAGGGTGCCTGCAACTATTACCGCGCCAGCCCCATCCGCCCGCCGCGCGAGGGCGACCCCGGCGCCCAGGCCATCACCCTGCCCGAGTCGATGTTGACGGTGGACGTGCCCACGCTGGTGCTCTGGGGCATGGACGACCCGGCCCTGCTGCCTGGCCTGCTCGACGGCCTGCCCGGCTGGATTCCCCGGCTGCAGGTGCAGCCGGTGGAGCATGCATCGCACTGGGTTGTGCACGAGCACACCGAGCGCGTGGCCTTGGAGCTGCAGCGTTTTTTGCTATCCAAACAATAGCTATCAGCGCATGATGCACTAGCGCATCAGGCTGTTTTTGCTGATATTTCAGCGGGAATACACCGAGGGCTCGCCATCCGGGCGGGTCTTGAAGCGCTTGTGCACCCAGTAGTACTGCTCGGGCATGGTGTCGATCACGGCCTGCAGTTCGCGGTTCATGCGGGCCGTGTCGGCCTCGGCATCGTCGGTGGGGTAGTTGGCCCAGGCGGGCGAGACCTCGGCCACGTACCCGGTGGGCGTCATGCGCGAATACACGCCCACCACCTTGGCGCGGCCCAGCCGTGCAAACCGCGACAGCGACGGAATGGTGGCCGCCGTCACACCATAGAACGGCACAAACACCGAGTCATTGCGGCCGTAGTCCATGTCGGGTAGCAGGTACAGCAGTCCGCCCTTGCGCAGGCTGGCGATGATGGGCTTGACGCCGTCCGAACGGTTAAGCATGCGCACATCGCCAAAACGCTGGCGCCCCGCCATGAACCAGGCATCCACCGCCGGATCGGGATGGGTGGCAAAGATGGAGGTGAACGCACGGCTGCTGCGCAGCGGCAAGGCCAGCCCCCCCGCATCCATGCCGTAGAAATGCGGCGCAAACAGAATCGTGGGCGTGTCGCCCTCCAGCTCGTGCACCGCGCCCGTCAGGCGCACACGCTGCTCCACCAACGAACGCGGCGCGGCCCACAGCCAGCTGCGGTCCAGCCAGGTCTGGCAAAACGCGACAAAACTGGCCCGCGCCACAGCGCGGCGGCGCGCTTCGGTCCAGTCAGGGAAGCACAGGGCCAGATTGCGCAGTGCCACCTTGCGGCGGGGCGCCACCAGCACAAACGCCACTTGGCCCAGCAGCCAGCCCATGCCGCGCAACACCGGCAGCGGCAGCAGCGCCAGCACCCGCATGAACCCCACGCCCAAACGCCCTGTGAGGCCCTTCATGCGGCGCCCCCTGCGGCATGCTCCGCCGCAGCAGCCTCGCCACGCGGCTGCTTGTAGCGGCCATAGCCCCACAGGTATTGCTCGGGGCATTGGCGGATGAGATGTTCCATGGCCTGATTGATCTGCAGCACGGCCTGGTCCATGTCGGCGGACAGCGGCGCGGAAAGTGGCTCGAAATGCGTGACGTAGCCACGCCCCCAGGACAGACGCTCGCAACGCGCCAGCACCACGGTCGCGCCGGTCTGTTGGGCCAGGCGCACGGCCAGGGTCATGGTGTAAGCGTCGCGCCCAAAAAAAGGTGCCCACTGGCCCTGCCCCTCGGGCGGCACCTGGTCAGGCAGCAGGCCCACGGCCTCGCCCCGGCGCAGGGCCTTGATCATCTGGCGCACACCCGCCAGCGTGGTGGGCACGGCCAGCATGCCGGGGCGGTTGCGTGCGGTCTCCATCACCTTGGCCAGCCAGGCCTGGCGTGCCGGGCGGTACAACACGGTGATGGGGCCACGCTGTGCGCTCCAGCGGCGCGCTGCGGCCTGGGCCGAAAGCTCAAAACAGCCCTGGTGCGGTGTCAGAAACACGATGCCGCGGCCGGCTGCGTACGCCTGCTCCACACAGGCTTCGCCAGTGAGTGCGCAGGGCATCGTCGCGCCCATCCACAGGCGTGGCAGTTCGGCCACCATGCGGCCCGCATGGGCCACGGCAGCGCGCACATCGCCAAACGCATAGCCCGCCAGTGCCGAGTTAGCGAGAAACCGGCGCCGGTAGGTGGGAGACGCCACAAACGCCACCCAGCCCATGGCGGCGCCCATGACGTGCAGCAACCACAGCGGAAATACGGAAAAGAATCGGAAGACGACTGGCATTAAAATAACGGGGTCGCTGAGTTAAATGAGCAACTTGCAGGGCGACGTTAAAAAAATCTGCTAAAGCGTTCGCCAGATCTCCTTCGGGGTGAGGGCAACGCCCCAAATGCCGGAACACAGGAGTTTATTCAAATGGCGAACGACTTTCTCTTTACCTCGGAATCCGTCTCCGAAGGCCACCCCGACAAGGTGGCCGATCAGATCTCGGACGCGATTCTCGACGCGATCTTCAAACAAGACCCCCGCAGCCGCGTCGCCGCTGAAACGCTGACCAACACCGGCCTCGTGGTGCTGGCGGGCGAAATCACCACCAACGCGCATGTGGACTACATCCAGGTGGCGCGCGACACCATCAAGCGCATCGGCTACGACAACACCGACTACGGCATCGACTACAAGGGCTGCGCCGTGCTGGTCGCCTACGACAAGCAGAGCAACGACATCGCCCAGGGCGTGGACCACGCCAGCGACGACCACCTGAACACCGGCGCTGGCGACCAGGGCCTGATGTTCGGCTACGCCTGCGATGAAACGCCCGAGCTGATGCCCGCGCCCATCTACTACGCGCACCGCCTCGTCGAGCGCCAGGCCCAGTTGCGCAAGGACGGTCGCCTGCCCTTCCTGCGCCCTGATGCCAAGTCGCAAGTGACGATGCGCTATGTGGACGGCAAGCCCCACAGCATCGACACCGTGGTGCTCTCCACCCAGCACCACCCTGACCAGAGCGAGACGCAAACCAAGATGAAGGCCTCGTTCACCGAAGCCATCATCGAAGAGATCATCAAGCCCGTGCTGCCCAAGGAATGGATCCAGGACACGCGCTACCTGATCAACCCCACCGGCCGCTTCGTCATCGGCGGCCCACAAGGCGACTGCGGCCTGACTGGTCGCAAGATCATTGTGGACACCTACGGCGGCGCCTGCCCCCACGGTGGCGGCGCGTTCAGCGGCAAGGACCCAACGAAGGTGGACCGCTCGGCCGCCTACGCTGCCCGCTACGTGGCCAAGAACATCGTGGCCGCCGGCCTCGCCCGTCAGTGCCAGATCCAGGTGGCCTACGCGATTGGCGTGGCCGAGCCGATGAACATCACGGTCTACACCGAAGGCACGGGCGTCATCCCCGACGACCAGATCGCCAAGCTGGTGCGCGCACACTTCGACCTGCGCCCCAAGGGCATCATTCAGATGCTGGACCTGCTGCGCCCGATCTACGAAAAGACCGCCGCCTACGGCCACTTCGGCCGCGAGGAACCCGAGTTCAGCTGGGAGAAGACGGACAAGGCTGCTGCGCTGCGCGCAGCAGCGGGCCTGTAAAGGTCCCGAGCGAAGCGAGCTTGTCCGGCTTTCGGCGCAGGCTCATATCGCGCAGCGATGTGAAAGGCCGCAAGGCCCGTGCCGCAGCCAACGCACGGGCAAGGCTGTAAAGCCCGCAGCGCGAGTCGCGCGGTATCGGTCTTCGTGCCCTGTTCATATCGCGCCAGCGATGTGAGCGCAGACCCAAACACCGTCAGAGCCGCCCCGCCTCCCAAGCCGCAACGCCCCGCGTTGCGGCTTTTCTTTTGGCGCTTCACCGCAGCCGCCAGCGGCACTCTCCTACACCCGCCGCCCGCCTGCGCTGACGGCGCACCCTAGCGCCAACCAGTATCGTTCCTGCACACCTTCCGCAGCCCCGCGCTGCCTCAACATCCACTGCAAGGAGCGACCACCATGCTGAAGTACGCCATCATTTTTGCCCTGATTTCCCTCGTGGCCGGGGCCCTGGGTTTCAGCGGGGTTGCCGCAGGCGCGGCAGGCATTGCCAAGGTCCTGTTTGTGCTGTTCCTGGTGATTGCCGTGGTGTTTGTGGTGCTGGCCGCCATCGGTGTGGGCGCCGCGCGCAAGGTGCTCAACTAAGGCCACGCGCCGTCCTCCACACCACTGCACAGCCCACCATGACTGATACCACCAACATCTTCGAAGCACTGCGCGAAAGCCACGAGCGCCAGCGCGCGCTGTACGGCGCACTGACCAACACCAGCGGCGACACGCCCGAGCGGCGTGACCTGTTCGATCGGCTCAAGAAGGAGCTCGCCGCCCACGCCCAGGCGGAGGACCGCCACTTCTACATCCCGCTGATGGCGCACGACGCAGGCATTGATCTGTCGCGCCACGCCATTTCCGAGCACCACCAGATCGATGAGCTGGTGGAGTCGCTCGAAGACACCGAGCCCTCCAGCCCTGCATGGCTACCCCTGGCCAAGAAGCTGGCCGAGAAGGTAGAGCACCACCTGAAAGAAGAAGAACACCGCTTCTTCCAGATGGCGGGCAAACTGCTGACGGAAAAGCAGAAAACCGCGCTGGCGGCTGACTACCGGGCGGATTACGAAGAAGCCCTGGCCGCGACGGCCTGACGCCTAACTAACGTCCAGCGCCCGCAAATCAGGCAGCGTCTTCGGCCTGCACCACGCAGTTGCGACCGCTGGACTTGGCTTTGTAAAGCGCCGTATCCGCACGCTTGATCAGGGCGTGGCTGTCTTCCTTGTGGTCCCAGGTGGCCACACCAAAGCTGGCGCTCACATGGCCCACGGCGTCAAACGGCACACCCGCGATACGGGCCCGCACCGCCTCGGCCATGGCCATGGCGGCATCCACCGGGGTTTCCTTGAGCAGGATGATGAACTCCTCGCCCCCGAAGCGCGCGGCGCAGTCGGACGAGCGCAGCAGTTCGCGCACGCGCAGCGCCGTGTTCTTCAGCACTACATCGCCCGAGTCATGCCCGAAGGTGTCGTTGATGCGCTTGAAAAAGTCGATGTCGAACATGACGACCGACAGCTGGCTCTTCTTGACCCGCGTCTCGGCCATGTCGGCCTCCAGCCGTTCGAAGAACCGGCGGCGGTTGACCAGGTCGGTCAGGAAGTCCTTGGTGGCCAGGTCTTCCAGCTTGCTGTTCAGCCGCGCCATGGGCTCGATCACCAGCGACGACAGCGAGAGGTTCAGGCCGACAAACAACAGCACAAAGCTGCCCACCAGCGCTGCCATCACGGTGTTGAAGGTCTGGCGCGCTTTCTCCAGCGGGAAGTACATCGGCACCTTCACCACCTGGATGCCCACGGTTTCGTTCATGCCCCAGCCAAAACCGTTCTTGTCGCCATAGACCTTGAGCATGGTGGGGGGCGCCACGGCGGGCGTGCTGTGGCAGGCCATGCACTGGGGCTGCTTGATGGTGATGGGGCGGGCCACGTACATCGCACGGTGCATGCCCTCGCCCACCTCGCCCGTCACTTCTTTCTTGAGGTCAGCGCGGCCTTCGCGGAAGTCGCTGATGATGCGCTCTTCCCATTCGTTGGCGCGGTCTCGCAGGTTGGTGGGGTTGAGCACCGCTTCCTTGTACTCATAGCCCGGAAACCGGTTCTGCAGCCGGCGCAGCGTCTCGGTGGCGGCATAAGCAGGCACGGTCTGCGGCAGGAATTTCTCGGCCAGCGTCACGTCCAGGTGCGGCTTGACCAGCTCGGTGGTGTAGTCGCGGATGGCCATGGCAGCGTGCATCATGATCTGCGAGTTGTGCTGTACCTCCTCGATGGCCGATTGCTGCAGGAAGCGGTGCACATACGCGCCCGCGCCCAGCACCGCCAGCAGCAGCACGCCCGCCAGCACCAGGTTGAATTTGAGCCGCAAAGACATGGTTCTCCCTCAGGTCCGGCGCAGGGCTGGTATTTCAATGAGGCAGTCCTGGCGCCGGAGCACCCGACCGCGCGCGACCACCGTTCGTGGAACACAAAGTTTGCGTTTGTGCCAGATTTGGGCGCGGCGGTCCAATGTTTTGTGCGCGAGGAGGCCGCGCTACAACCCCCGTGCACTGAGCGACAGCTGCCGCCGATAGGCCGAGCGCACCCGGTACAGCTGCGCGGGCCGGTGGGCGCCGCCCGTCTGCAGCGCGCCGGGCACGGGCTCCAGCATGGCCAGCTCGTCCACCTTGCGGCGAAAACTCACCTTGTTCACCGGCTCGCCCAGCACCGCTTCGTACACCGCCTGCAGCTGCGGCAGCGTGAAGGGCTCGGCGCACAGGTGCACGGGCAGCGACGAATACTGGCTTTTACTGCGCACGCGCAACACAGCGGTATCGATGATCTGGCGGTGGTCGAAAGGCAATGGCGGCAGCGCATCCACCGCCACCAGATCCACCCGCCCCGCAGCCTGCGCCAGCACGGTGGCTGGCACCAGGGCGCAATAGGTCACCGCCACCGACCAGCCGCGCGGGTCGCGCACCGCACCGGTGAAGGTGGCCAATTGCTCCAGGTACGGGCTTTCGAGCCCGGCCTTGTCACGCAGCACCCGCGCGGCGCTGGCCTGGGCGTCCACATCGTCCTGCGCATGGATGTAGCCGCCGGGCAGCGCCAGCGCCTGGGCAAAGGGCTCGCGCTCGCGCCGCACCAGGGCCACCTTCAGCGTGGATTGCTCCAGGGTCAGCAGCACCACGTCTACGGTGCAGATCACGGCGGGAATGCTCTCGGTGGTCACGGGGCTTTAGTTCATTGCAACTTTGAACGAACAAGGCTACCACCAAGCCAGTCCACAGGAAAGCAGCTCGATTCAGCCATTACCGTTCTCATCTGAAACATTGGCTTGCAAATTACTTAGTTGCAAAACTAATCTAACAAACCTAAACTGCAGTCACAGCGAAGGAGAAAGACCATGGCCACGTGTACCACCCAGCTTCTGGTGATCGACCCCCAAAACGATTTCTGCGACCTGCCCGCCAGCGACCGCCCCGCAGGCAGCGCGCCCAGCCTGCCCGTGGCGGGGGCCCACGCCGACATGCAGCGCCTGGCGGACTTCATCCGGGCACGGGGCGGCCAGATCGACGCCATCACCGTCACGCTCGATTCGCACCAGCGTTTTGACATCGCCCACCCGGGCTTCTGGCAGACCGGCGCGGGGACCGATGTGGCGCCCTTCACCCCCATCACCGCCGCCCAGGTGCGTGCAGGCGACTTCGCGCCGCGCGATGTGGCCGCCCTGCCCCGCACGCTGGCCTACCTGGACGCACTCGAAGCCCAGGGCCGCTACACGCTCATGGTCTGGCCCGTGCACTGCGAGGTGGGCAGCTGGGGCCACGGCATCCACGCCGATGTGCTGGCCGCCTGTGGCGACTGGCAGCTGCAGCGCCAGCGCGCGGTGCGCAATGTGTTCAAGGGCACCAACCCCTGGACGGAGCACTACAGCGCCATCGAGGCCGAGGTGCCCGATGCGGACGACACCAGCACAGCGCTCAACACCGTCCTGCTGCAGTCGCTGGGCCAGGCCGATGTGCTGTTGATTGCGGGCGAGGCCAGCAGCCACTGCGTGCGCTCGACCACCGAGCACATCGTGCAGCACCTGCCCCGCCTGGTGCCCGGCTGGCAGGCCAGCCGCATCGTGCTGCTGACGGACGGCATGAGCCCCGTGGCGGGATTTGAAGCGCAGCAACAGGCGTTTCTGGACGGGATGCGCAAGGCCGGGGCGCAGCTGGCATCCATGAGCGAAATCAGCCTGTAGCGCTTTTACTTCTTACCCCGGCAGCTATTCATTCAGGAGCAAATCATGGCCCCCGTCATCACCAGCCTGCTCGACACCGACCTCTACAAGTTCACCATGTGGCAGGCGCTGCTGCACCGGCATCCACAGACGCAGAGCGAATACCGCTTCGTCTGCCGCAACCAGCCGATTTACCCGCTGGCCGAGCTGTTGCCCGAGGTGAACGCCGCGCTGGACCACCTGTGCACCCTGCGCTTCAGCGAAGACGAGCTGGCCTACCTGGGCGGCCTGCGGTTCATCAAGAGTGATTTCATCGACTTTCTGCGCATCTTCCAGTTCCAGCGCAGCTTCATCCGCGCCTGGGCGCAGGGCGATCAGCTGCACATCGTGGCCCACGGCCCGCAGGTGCATGTGATGGGCTTTGAGATCTTTGTGCTGGCCATCGTGAACGAGCTGTACTTCCGCCGCTTCGATGCCCCTGCCGCCCTGGCCAGCGGCCGCGAGCGGCTGGCGACCAAGGTGCAGCAGCTGCAGGACCTGGCGCAGCAGGCCACGCTGCGCCACCCCTTCGAGCTGTTCGACTTTGGCCTGCGACGCCGCAACAGCGGCGCCTGGCAGCGCGAGGTGGTGCAGACCTTTGCCACGCAGGCACCGCAGTGGTTCAAGGGCACCAGCAACGTGCTGCTGGCGCGCGACCTGAACCTGGTGCCCATCGGCACCATGGCGCACGAGTACCTGCAAAGCTACCAGGCACTGGGCGTGCGCCTGCGCGACTTTCAAAAGGCGGCGCTCGAAGACTGGGTGCAGGAGTACCGGGGTGACCTGGGCATTGCGCTGACCGACACCGTGGGCATGGACGCCTTCCTGGCCGACTTTGACTTGTACTTCGCCAAGCTGTTCGACGGCCTGCGGCACGACTCGGGCGACCCGGTGGCCTGGGGCGAGAAGGCGCTGGCGCACTACGCCAAACTGCGCATCGACGCGCACACCAAGCGGCTGGTGTTCTCCGACGGCCTCACACTGACCAAGGCGCTGGCGCTGTACCGCCACTTTGGCGACCGCACGCAGCTGGGCTTTGGCATTGGCACCCACCTCACCAACGACATGGGGGATGCACCGGAGATGAAGCCGCTCAACATCGTGATGAAGCTGGTGCGCGCCAACGGGCAGCCGGTGGCCAAGCTGTCGGACACACCGGGCAAGACGCTGTGTGACGATGAAACCTACCTCGCTTACTTGCGCCAAGTCTTCAACGTGAAGGACTGACACCATGCTCCGCATCACCATCGCCCAGCTCAACCTCACCGTCGGCGACATCGAAGGTAACGTGGCCCGCATGGTGGCTGCCGCCCAGCAGGCCTCCCGCGAGCAGTCCGACCTCATCGTGTTCAGCGAACTCGCGCTGTGCGGCTACTACCCCGGTGACATGCTGGACGAGCCGCCCTTCCTGCAACGAGTGCAAGACGGCCTGGCGGCGTTGCAGAAGGCATCGGCCGAGCTGCCCGCGCTGCACTGGGTGGTGGGCGCGCCCACGCCCGCCACAGGCCCGGGCAAGCGCCTGCACAACAGCCTGCTGGTGCTGCAGGGCGGCACCGTGCGCCTGCAATACGCCAAGCAGCTGCTGCCCACCTACAACATCTTTGACGAACGCCGCCACTTCGAGCCCGGCCCGGACGTGGCCAAGGTGCTGCGCATTGGCGGCACACAGGTGGGCCTGCTGGTGTGCGAGGACGGCTGGAACGACCACGGCGCCGACTACGCCACCAACCCCTTCGAGCGCCTGCGCGACGCTGCGCCCGATCTGGTCATTAGCATCAACGCCAGCCCCAGCCACGTGGGCAAGCGCGAGCAGCGCCACCAGATCTTTGGTGGCTCATCACGCCGCCACGGCCTGCCCATCCTGTACGTGAACCAGGTCGGCGGACACGACCAGGTGGTGTACGACGGCGCGTCGTTCGCGGCCGAGCCCGAGGCAGGCATCGTGTTCGAGGCGCCGCGTTTTGTGGAGGACCTGCGCACGCTGCGGTTTGACAACTGCCACTTCCTCACCGCCGACGGCCAGGCGCCAGCGCGCGTGCCCGCCGAGGGCCTCCCCACCATGGAGTTCTACCGCCAGCAGATCCTGCTGGGCCTCAAGGACTACGCACGGCGCTGCGGCTTCAAGCAGGTGGTGGTGGGCAGCTCGGGCGGCATCGACAGCGCACTCACGCTGGCACTGGCGGCGCAAGCACTCGGACCCGAGAACGTGGTGGGCGTGACCATGCCCTCGCGCTACTCCAGCAGCGGCTCGGTCGATGACTCGGTGGCGCTGTGCCAGAACCTGGGCGTGCAGTTGCACACCCACCCGATTGCCGAGCTGGTAGCAGGCTACGCAAAGCAGTTCGAGGGCAGCTTCGGCCAGCCGCTCTCTGGCCTGCCGCTCGAAAACCTACAGGCCCGCATCCGTGGCACGGTGCTGATGGAATACTCCAACGCCTTCGGCCACCTGCTGCTGACCACGGGCAACAAGAGCGAAATCTCGGTGGGCTACTGCACGCTGTATGGCGACACCAACGGCGGCCTGGGGTTGATTGGCGACCTCTACAAGACCGAGGTGTTTGCCCTCTCGCGCCATGTCAACGAACAAGCGGGGCGCGAGCTGATCCCGCAAGTCATCATCGACAAGGAGCCGTCGGCCGAACTGGCCCCAGGCCAGCGCGACGTGGACAGCCTGCCGCCCTACCCCGTGCTGGACGAAGTGCTCAAGCTGCTCATCGAAGGCGAGCGCCTGTCGGCCCCCGAATTGGCCGCCGCACAGGCGTTCGTGGCGCAGCTGCAGACCGACGGCGCAGGCCGCGCCCTGGTGCAGCGGGTGCGCATGATGGTGGCGCGCAACGAGTACAAACGCCGCCAGGCCCCGCCCATCCTGCGTGTGCGGCCACGCGCATTTGGCAGCGGTCGGCAGATGCCCATCGCCGCAAGGTATGTGTGACAACCCCCTGAGCCGCTTCGCGGCTTCCCCCTTCTCTCACGCTGCGCCTGGGAAGGGGGACGACGCCAGCGCGGCGGGGCGGCCCTTGCGCGGCGCCCCCTGGCGAGGGCCGCGCCGGTACCCAGCGGCGCGGCCCATTCCCCAAAGGGAATCACTACTAAAATCGTAGCTATAAGCGCATGATGGACGAGCGCAAGAGGCCAAAAACCTCAAAATTCTGGAGACCCATGTACGACACCGCCCTCCTCATCGGCCGCTTTGAACCTGTGCACAGCGGCCACCTCGCCCTGCTGCACGAGGCCCTGCGCATGGCGCCCCAGGTCATTGTGGTGGTGGGCTCGGCCTGGCAGGCCCGCTCGCCCAAGAACCCCTTCACCTGGGCAGAGCGCGAGGCCATGCTGCGTGATGCACTGCCCCCGTCCGACCGCAACCGTGTGCGCGTGCTGCCCGTGCGCGACTACTACAACGAAGCCGTGTGGGTGCAGGCCGTGCACCGCAGCGTGGCGCGGCACACGCAGCCCGGCGACCGCATCGCGCTGGTGGGCCATTTCAAGGACGCGACCAGCAGCTACCTTCGCGCCTTCCCTAGCTGGGCGCTGATCGACCTGCCCCGCCAGGGCAGCATGGACGCCACCACCATCCGCGACGCTTACTTTGGCGCCACGGCCGACACGGTGGACCAAGCCCTGGCGCCACTGGCCGCGCAAATCCCGGCGAGCACGCTGGCCCAGCTGCAGGCTTTTGTGCATACGCCGCACTACGCCGCGTTGCAGGAGGAATGGCGCATGCTGCGCGGCTACCGCCAGGCCTGGTCTGCTGCGCCCTACCCGCCCGTGTTCGTAACGGTGGACGCCGTACTGCGCTGCCAGGACCAGGTGCTGCTCATCCGCCGCGCCCACGCGCCCGGCAAGGGCCAGCTGGCCGTGCCCGGCGGCTTCATCGAGCAGCGCGAAACCGTGTGGCAGTCCTGCCTGCGCGAGCTGGTGGAAGAAACCAACTGCCACCTGCCCGAGGCCACCATGCGCGCCGCGCTGCAGTCGGTGGCCGTGTTCGACCACCCCGACCGCAGCCAGCGCGGCCGCACCATTACGCATGCGCATTACTTCGACCTGGGCGATGCGCCCTTCCCGGTGGTGCAGGCCGACGACGATGCCGCGCTGGTGCAGTGGACGCGCATCGACCAGCTGGCAGGCATGGAAGAGGAATTCTTTGAAGACCACTTCCACATGCTGGACCACTTTCTGGGTCTGACGAGGCTGGACTGAACCGCTCCACCCGTTTGGTAGAAAAACGGGTGCAAGCGCTACAGAATCATGCCCAAGCAGCTATATTTTCTATAGCACTAGGTCCCTGCGCGCTCCAGCATGGCGTGCAGCAGCACATTGCACCCCGCCTCGATGTGCTCGGGTTTCGCATCCTCGATCTCGTTGTGGCTGATGCCGTCCTTGCAGGGGATGAAGATCATGCCGCTGGGCGCGAGCTTGGCCATGTAGACGGCATCGTGCCCTGCACCCGAGACGGCGGGCATGTGGCTGTAGCCCAGCTTGGCAGCGGCGCGGCCCACGGCCTCCACGCACTCGGGCTGGAAGAGCTGCGCGGGGTAGCTGGACACCATCTCGATGTGCACCTGCACGCCGTGCTCCTTGGCCACCTGGTCGGCAAAGGCCTTGACCTCGGCAGCCATGGCGTCCACCAGTGCGTCCGTGCTGTTACGCAGGTCGATGCTGAACTTCACCCGGCCCGGAATCACGTTGCGGCTGTTGGGGAACACCTGCACCATGCCCACGGTGCCCCGGCCATGCGGCGGGTGGCGGTGGGCTGCCGCCACCACGTCCTGCATGATGCGCGTGGCGGCCAGCAGGGCGTCCTTGCGCAGGGCCATGGGTGTGGGGCCGGCGTGGGCCTCCATACCGGTCACAGTGCAGTCAAACCAGCGGATGCCCAGCACGCCGCTGACCACGCCGATGGTTTTGTCGTTGTCTTCCAGCACGGGGCCTTGTTCGATGTGGGTCTCGAAGTACGCGCCGATGGGGTGGTCGCCCGGCTCCTGGTCGCCGATGTAGCCGATGCGCTCCAGCTCGCCCTTCACGGTCTTGCCTTCGGTGTCGGTCGCGGCATAGGCATGCTCCAGCGTGAAGGCCTTGGCGAACACGCCGGAGCCCATCATCACCGGCACAAAGCGGCTGCCTTCTTCGTTGGTCCAGAACGCCACCTCAATGGGCGCCTCGGTCTCGATGCCGTGGTCATTGAGCGTGCGCACCACCTCGATGCCCGCCAGCACGCCGTAGTTGCCGTCGAACTTGCCGCCCGTAGGCTGGGTGTCGATGTGGCTACCGGTCATGATGGGCGGCAGGCTGTTGTTGCGGCCGGGGCGGCGCATGAAGCCGTTGCCGATCTTGTCGATGGTCACCGTCATGCCCGCCTCGCGCGCCCAGCGGGTGACGAGGTCACGGCCCTGCTTGTCCAGGTCGGTGAGGGTGAGGCGGCACACGCCGCCCTTGGGGGTGGCGCCGATCTGGGCCAGCTCCATGAGCGAATCCCACAGGCGCTGGCCGTTGATGCGCAGGTTTTCGATGTTGGGTTTGACTTTGGTATCCATGGTGTTCTCCAGATGCATTGCAGCGGTCAGCGCGCCACCGCCGTGGGTGCCAGGTCCTGCGCACGCTTTTGCACGGCCTGGAAGTTGGCGCCAAAAGCCGGGCGCTTGATGTAGCGGCCCTTGCCCTGCTCGGCCCGCAGATCGCCGTTGGCAAACACCACGCGGCCCTGGCTCACGGTGTGGCTGGGGATGCCGCGCACGGTGCGGCCTTCAAAGATGTTGAAGTCGCCCTTGCTGAACTGGGTCTTGGCCGAGAAGGTCTTGGTGCCTTGCGGGTCCCACAGCACCAGGTCGGCATCGGCACCTGCGCCGATGTAGCCCTTGCGGGGATAGATGTTGAACAGCTTGGCAGCATTGGCCGAGGTGATGGCCACGAACTCGGAGGGCGTGAGGCGCCCGGTGTTCACGCCGCCATCCCACAGCGCGGCCATGCGCTCTTCCACGCCGCCGGTGCCGTTGGGGATTTTGGCGAAGTTCTCTTTGCCCATGGCCTTTTGCGCGGCGCAGAAGGTGCAGTGGTCCGTCGCCGTAGTGTGCAGCTGGCCCGACTGCAGGCCGCGCCACAGCGCCTCCTGGTGGCCCTTGGGGCGGAAGGGCGGGCTCATCACATAGGCGGCTGCCTTGGCAAAGTCGGGGTCGCGGTACACGCCGTCGTCCACCAGCAGATGGCCCGCCAGCACCTCGCCGTACACGCGCTGGCCGCGTGCGCGGGCGCGGGCAATGGCGTCGGCCGACTCCATGCAGCTCACATGCACCACGTAGATGGGCACGCCCAGCACATCGGCAATGGCGATGGCGCGGTTGGCGGCCTCGGCCTCGACCATGGGGGGGCGCGACAGCGGGTGGCCCTCGGGGCCGGTGATGCCCATCTTGGCGACCTCCTGCTGCAGCAGGTAGACCAGCTCGCCGTTCTCGGCATGCACCGTGGGCATGGCCCCGAGTTCGAGTGCGCGCTTGAAGCTGTTCACCAGGGTTTCGTCGTCGCACATGATGGCGTTCTTGTAGGCCATGAAGTGCTTGAAGCTGTTCACGCCCTCTTCCTGCACCAGCGTGCCCATGTCGGCGCGCACCTGCTCGCTCCACCAGGTGACGGCGACGTGGAAGGAATAGTCGGCCGCAGATTTTTCGGCCCAGCCGCGCCATTTGCGGTAGGCGTCCATCAACGGCTCCTGCGGGTCGGGGATCACGAAGTCGATGATGCTCGTGGTGCCGCCCGCCAGCGCGGCGGCGGTGCCGGTGAAGAAGTCGTCCATGGTGACGGTGCCCATGAACGGCAATTGCATGTGCGTGTGCGGGTCAATGCCGCCGGGCAGCACGTACTGGCCGCTGGCGTCCAGCGTCTCTGCGCCCGCAGGGGCCTGGGCCGCGGCATCCTCCCCCACGGCCACGATGCGGCCATCGACGCACAACACATCGGCGCGCTGTTCACGGTCGGCGTTGACCACGGTGCCACCGCGGATCACAAGGGCTTGGCTCATGGGAGGTCTCCTTCAGGGATACGGATCAATTCAAAAAAACGGACCCTGCACCGGCACCAGGCCCAGGCAGGGTCCGGGGCATCACTTCTTCTTGGCCGTCAGGTAGTAGTAGGTGCCGGCCACTGCCAGGCTGAAGAACCAGCCCGAGTCGAACAACGACAGCCAGATGGCAGGCATGCCCGCCTTGTCCACCACTCCCGACACTGCCAGGTAGCCGGGCAGGCAGGGCAGCACGCCCAGTGCAAACGCGATCAGGGCTTGCAGGTTCCAGCCGTTGCTGTACTCATATTCACCGCCACGGCGGTACAGGTCGTCCACCTTCAGTTCGCTCTTGCGCACCAGGTAGTAGTCCACCAGCAGGATGCCCGCAATGGCGCCCAGCAGCGTGCCGTAGCCGCCCAGCCAGGTGAACAGGTAGCCGCCCGATGTGGCCAGCAGCTTCCAGGGCATGAACAGCAGGCCGATGCCCGCAGCGATCAGGCCGCCCATGCGGAAGCTGATCTTGGACGGCGCACACTGGCTGAAGTCATACGACGGCGACACCAGGTTGGCGGCCACGTTGGTCGTGAGGTTGGCGAGCAAGATCACCAGCAGACCCAGGCCTGCGGCCACGCTGCCCATCTGCGTGAGCAGACCATCAGGGAACAGCTGGGCCTTGCCGTACAGGATGGCCGAGGCCGAGAAACCGATCACGCCCACCATGGAGAACAGCGCCATGGGAATGGGCAGGCCGATGGCCTGGCCCACCACCTGGTCCTTCTGCGATTTGGCAAAGCGGGTGAAGTCCGGAATGTTGAGCGCCAGCGTGGCCCAGAAGCCGACCAGACCCGTGAGCGCCGCCCAGGTCTTGGGGCCGCCTTCGACCACCTTGGCGGGCAGGTTGAAGAGCTGGCCCGAGGGCACCTTCATCATCAGCACCACAACCAGTGCGATGGACGCAATGATCATCAGCGGCGCCGCAATCACCTCCAGCATTCGGATCGATTCAGGCCCCTTCCAGATGAACCAGATGTGCACCGCCCAGAACGCCAGGAAGCACATGAACTGCGAGGTGCTGATGGTCTGCCCGTCAGCGGGGCCCGCGAGCCCCATCCCCAGGATGTTGAGGAACCCATGCAGCGCCAGCGCGCCAAAGTAGCAGTTGATGGAGAACCAGCCACATGCCACCAGCCCGCGCAGCACGGCGGGCAGGTTGGCGCCTTTCACGCCAAACGATGCACGCGCCAGCACCGGGAACGGCACGCCGTACCGGGGCCCCACGCGCCCGATGAGCACCATGGGCACCAGCACGATGCAGTTGGCCAGGAACACCAGCCACACCGCCATCTGCCAGGTGAAGCCCTGGTCCAGCATGGAGCTGGCCATGGTGTAGGTGGGCACACACACGACCATGCCCACCCAGAGTGCGGCAAAGTCCTTCCACGTCCAGTGTCGCTGCGCGGCGGTGGTGGGGAGCAGATCTTCATTGGCGAGCGTGTTGGATGCATCGCCGGGCATCAGCCCCGCCACATGGGCCGCGCTGCCGGTACTGTTGGTCATGCCTGTACTCCTGTCAAAGACGTCGTTGGGGTTGCACACAACCCGCTGTCTGTTCCAGCGCCCTCACGCTGGCAGATGGCGGGCAAAGGGAAGCGAGCGATGCTAGAGATCACGCAAGAACTGCACCAGATGCAGTGCAGCATGCGTTGCAAATCGGCACCACAACGGGTGCTGCCGCAACGCCTTGCAGGGCCTGTGGCAAACGCACGCAGGGGCACATATCAAGCGGCTGCAGACACGCGCTGCGGGTTGTTGGGGTGCGTGGTCCAGTTGGCGTATTCGCCCGTCACCTTTTTGCCCGTGCGCACATCGACTTCGCCCGGCTCCAGCGCGCGCATGGTGATGCACTCGGGCACGGGGCAGATCGACACGCACAGGTTGCAGCCCACGCATTCGGCCTCGTTGATCTCGAATTTGCGCACGCCGCCTTCTTTGGTGAAGGTGATGGCCTGGTGCGAGGTGTCTTCGCACACCACATGGCAGCGGCCGCACTGGATGCAGGCATCCTGGTTGATGACGGCTTTTTCGATGTGGTTGAGGTTGAGGTTCTTCCAGTCCTTCACCGTGGGCACGGCCTGGCCCTTGAAGTCGTCGAGCGTGGCGTAGCCGTGCTCGTCCATAAAGTTGGACAGCCCATCACACATGTCCTGCACGATCTTGAAGCCGTAGACCATGGCCGCAGTGCACACCTGCACCGTGCCGCAGCCCAGCGCGATGTACTCGGCCGCATCGCGCCAGGTGGTGATGCCGCCAATGCCGCTGATGGGCAGACCGGCGGTCTGTGCGTCGCGCGCAATCTCGGCCACCATGTTCAGCGCAATGGGCTTGACGGCCGGGCCGCAGTAGCCGCCATGCGAGCCCCAGCCATCGGTGCTCGGGCTCATCACCATGCGGTCCAGGTCCACACCCATGATGGAGTTGATGGTGTTGATGAGCGACACAGCATCGGCCCCGCCCGCCTTGGCCGCACGCGCGGGGTGGCGCACATCGGTGATGTTGGGCGTGAGCTTCACGATCACGGGCAGCTTGCTGTAGTGCTTGCACCAGGCCGTGACCATCTGGATGTATTCAGGCACCTGGCCCACGGCCGCGCCCATGCCGCGCTCGCTCATGCCGTGCGGGCAGCCGAAGTTGAGTTCGATGCCGTCGGCGCCGGTGTCTTCCACCAGCGGCAGGATGTTCTTCCAGCTCTCTTCCACGCAGGGCACCATCAACGAGACGATCATGGCCCGGTCCGGCCAGTTGCGTTTGACGCGCTTGATCTCTTCGAGGTTGGTGTGCAGCGGCCGGTCGGTGATCAGCTCGATGTTGTTCAGGCCGATCACGCGGCGGTCTTGCGACATGAGTGTGGAGTAGCGCGGGCCGTTGACGTTGACCACTGGTGGGTCTTCGCCCAGCGTCTTCCACACCACGCCGCCCCAGCCCGCCTCGAAGGCGCGGGTGACGTTGATCTCTTTGTCGGTGGGTGGTGCGGACGCGAGCCAGAAGGGGTTGGGACTTTGGATGCCCAGAAAATTGCTGCGAATGTCTGCCATGGGGTGCTCCCGTGAAAACTGGGGTGAAGGGGATCAGGCCACTTCAGGCCATCAGTGCGGCGTGGATGGAGACAGCGGCCACCTTGCCGTGCTCCACCGCCTCCACCGTGAGGTCGCGGCCGCCCACGCGGCAGTCGCCACCGGCCCACACACGTGGCAGGCTGGTCTGGCCTTCGGCATCGGTGGCGATGCGCCCGCCCTCCAGCGCAATGCGGCTGCCCACGGGCTCGGCCACAAAGGTCTGGCCGATGGCCTTGAGCACCATGTCGGCTTCGAGCGTGAAGGTCTCGCCGGTTTCCACCAGCTTGCCGCCGCTCAGTGCCGTAGCCGCGAAGCGCACACCCTTCACCGCGCCGTTTTCGCTCAGCACCTCTTTCGGTGCGGCCCAGTGGCGAATGGTCACGCCGTTCGTCTGCGCCCATTGCTGCTCCACGGCCGATGCCGACATGGCCTCAGCACCCCGGCGGTAGACGATGGTCACTTCTTCGGCGCCCAGCTTGCGCGACTGCACGGCGGCGTCCACCGCCGTCATGCCGCCGCCGATCACCACCACGCGGCGGCCCACGGGCAGGGTGGAGAGGTCGGTGCTCTGGCGCAACTCGGCGATGAAGTCCACCGCATTGCGCAAGCCGGTGGCCGTGGGCTCGGCCACGCCCAGCGCGTTCACACCCTGCAGGCCCAGGCCCAAGAACACGGCGTCGTAGGCGCCCAGCAGGCTGTCGAGCGTGATGTCACGGCCCAGTTGCTGGCCGGTACGTACTTCGATGCCGCCGATGGACAGCAGCCACTCCACTTCCTTCTGCGCGAAGTTGTTCGTGGTCTTGTAGCTGGCCAGGCCATATTCATTGAGGCCGCCGAGCTTGGGGCGCGCCTCGAACAGCACGACGTCATGCCCGCGCACGGCCAGGCCATGCGCACAGGCCAGGCCCGCAGGCCCGGCGCCCACCACGGCCACGCGCTTGCCGGTGGCGGCTGCACGCTGGAACAGCGGAGCACCGGGCTGGGCAAAGAAGGCGTCAGTCGCATAGCGCTGCAGCGAGCCGATCTCCACGGGCTTGTCTTCGTTGGTGTTGCGCACGCAGGCCTGCTCGCACAGCACCTCGGTGGGGCACACGCGGGCGCACATGCCGCCGAGCGGGTTGGCCTCCAGGATGGCACGGGCCGCGCCCCGGTTGTTGTCCTGCGCAATGCGGTGGATGAACGAGGGAATGTCGATGCCCGTGGGGCAGGCCGTGGCGCAGGGCGCGTCGTGGCAGTAGTAGCAGCGTTCGGCCTCGATCAGCGCCTGCGCCCGGGTGAGCGGCGGGTGGGCGTCGCCGAAGTTGACGGCGTAGTCGGCCAGGTTGAGGCGTGCGGCATGAATGCCGCAGGCACGGCTTGCGGGTGTGTCCATCAGGTTTCCTCCGAGAGGGTGAGGGTGGGGGTCTGGGCGCCCTGGGGGCGTGCAAGCGCACGCCGCGCAGCGTTGGAGCGCCAGCCAGTGGCGCCAACCAATGCGGCACCAGCGTGAAGGCTGGTACCCGCAAACTTCGGAGGTTTCATCGTGGTCCTCGCTGTGGATTGCAGGTGCCCGCTGCTTTGTTGCGGCGGTGCCCTGCGTTGTGGGTCAATTTACCAACCCGTAAAAATTTATCAATTGGTAAAATCCCTACAGCAAACCGCGTGCCAGCCTCCAGCCAGCCAATTGCCAGTTTTCAGGCCCCGGCTTGTTCCACAATGGTGCAATGACTGCAGCCCGCCCGTCCCCTGCCAACCCCGCCCCCCGCCCCCGCAAGGTGGCCCGCCCGCCTACTCTTGACGAGGCCGCGCCCCGCGCACCTACAGCATCGCGCTTGCTCAAGGAGCAGGGCATCCTCACCGAGGCGGAGAACCAGTTTGCGCAATTCGGTTTTGAGGGCGCCTCGCTGGAGAGCATTGCCGCCGCCATCGGCATCAGCCGCCACAACCTGCTGTATTACTTCCCGAGCAAGGAAGCGCTGTACCAGCGGGTGCTGGACGATGTGCTCACCCAGTGGCTGGCGGGCATGGAAGACCTGTCACACAGCGACGACCCGCAGCAAGCGCTGCGGCGTTACATCCGCGCCAAGCTGCACTACTCGCGCACCCGCCCTCAGGGTGCCAAGGTGTTCACCAAAGAGGTGATTGCGGGTGCACCACGGTATGGCACGGCCATCACCGAACGGGTGGCGCCGCTGCTCAAGACCGAGGTGCGCACCTTCGAGCGCTGGGCGCGCGAGGGACGCATTGCCAAGGTCAACTTCACGCACCTCATGTTCATCATCTGGTCGGTCACCCAGGCGTATGCGGAGCAGGAGGCCCAGTTCGCCCTGCTGCTGGGCAAGCCCGCCCTGACCGAGCGCGACTACGAAAAGGCCGAAGAGCTGATCGTGCGCATGGTGCTGAGCGCGCTGGCGCCCGATGCGGTGGTGTAAGCAGGCACGGCACACCAGACGCTATATAAACAATAGCTGCTGACGCAATCAAGCTATGCGCCTGGGGCCGATTTCTTCATCTATGGGCGTCAAACGCCCAAGGCTTTCAGCCGCCGGTACAGCGATCGCTCGCTGATGCCCAGCTGCCGCGCCAGCGCCGCGCGACTGCCCTGGTGGGTTGCCAGAGCCTGTTGCAGGGCCTGGTCGTCCAGCAACCTTCGTTGACGTGACGACCCGGCCAACGCCGCCGATGCACGCGGCTCCCCGGCCCCCTCCTCCACTGCCCCCGCGAGCGGCGGCAGGCCGCAGGCAAGCGCTTGCTGCACATGCTCCGCGCCGATGGTGTCGCCATCACACAGCAAGGCTGTGCGCTCCAGCAGGTTGCGCAGTTCCCGCACATTGCCGGGGTAAGGCTGCGCCTCCAGCAAGGCCAGCGCAGCGCCAGACAGCTGCAGTGTCCGGGGCGGGGGCGCCACACGCACCAGCAGCGCGCGTGCCAGCAGGGCGGTATCGCCCTGGCGTTCGCGCAGCGGTGGCAGGTGGATGGGAAAAGTGCTCAGGCGGTAGTACAGGTCTTCACGAAAGCGCCCTGCGGCCACCATGTGCTGCAGGTTCCGGTGCGTGGCCGATACCACGCGCAGGTCGGCATGCCGCAGCTCGGTGCTGCCCACGCGGCGGTAGGTGCCGGTCTCCAGCAGGCGCAGCAGCTTGACCTGCAGCGGCAGGGGGATGTCGCCCACCTCGTCCAGAAACAGCGTGCCGCCGTCGGCCGCCTCCACCAGCCCCGGCCGGGCCTGGGCCGCGCCGGTGAACGCCCCTTTCTCATGCCCGAACAGCTCGGACTCAAACAGCGCCTCGGGCAGGCTGGAGCAGTCCACAGGCACCAGCGCACGCCGGGCGCGCAGGCTGCCCTGGTGCACAGCATGGGCCACCAGCTCCTTGCCCGTGCCCGACTCGCCCAGCAACAACACCGCAGCCCGCGAGGGTGCCACCCGCGCCACCAGCCCCAGCATCTTCTGGAACGCGGGCGAACGCCCGATGAGCCCCTGCGCGGACGGCACCGGCTGCGCCGCCACCGTCAAAGGCACCATCTTTTCGACAAAGAACCCCGTGTTGCCGTCTTCACCCACCAGCGGCGCCAGCTCGATCTGTACATATTCCTCGCCCTGGGCGGTGTGGTGCACATGCAGCACCCGTTCGCGTTGCCCCGAGGCGCGCGCCTGCGCGAGTGGGCAGGACTCGCCCGCCTGGTCACACGGCACGCTGGCATGGTGGGACACGGCATGGCAGGTGCGCCCCACCACGCTGCCCTCTGCACCACCTTCCATACCGCCCGCTGCACCGAACTGGCGGCGATAGGCGCTATTCGCAGCCAAGATGCGATAGCGGTCGTCCAGCAGGATGTGTGGATCGGGCAGGCCCTCCAGAAAGGACACCAGTTCGGCGGGCGGCGTGGGAAGACGGGGCATGGCAAAAAAACCTCGGTACAGGCAAAGGCCCTGACGGTGCACCGGTTTCGCCGACGGGCCTTTGATCTATGCCATGGGGACTGCAATGGATGGCAGTTGGCAGCCGATTTGGCAGACTGGGTGGCAGTGAATCCGACCGCCGCCGGGCCTGCGGCGCACCCGCCCACCCGACATCGCGCGCGCAACCCATTGAATTCACGGGGTTTTCATGCAGTGCGTGCCATGGCAGGCCGGTCTTGCGGGTGATGGCACGTCGTTTGCGGTAAAGCATTGCCGCCCGCAGCGTTGCGGGCGGTTGCCGTCACCCCGTCGAGCCCCCTCCCGGCGCCACGGCCAGTCCTACCTCTCTCTGAAAGCACCCCATGGTCCCCCTCCCCGCTACACCCAATGGCTCCCTTTCTGGCACCCAGGGCGATCCCTCCGCAGAGCGTCGGCAGCTGGTGCTGCTGACAGCGGCCACGGGCTGCGTGGCGGCGGCAGGGGTCGCCGTGCCCCTGGTGTCCAGCCTGGCCCCCAGCGAACGCGCACGGGCCATGGGCGCCGGTGTGGAGGTGGATATCAGCGACCTGGCGCCCGGTGGCGTGAAGACGGTGGAATGGCGAGGCAAGCCCGTGTGGGTCATGCGACGTACACCCGAAATGCTGGCCGCCCTGCCCCAGCAAGACGCCGCGCTGGCCGACCCGGCCTCGCGCAAGGACCAGCAACCCGAGTACGCCCGCAACCCGCAACGCTCCATCCGCCCTGAGGTGTTTGTCACGGTGGGTATCTGCACGCACCTCGGCTGCTCCCCCATCGCCGTGCCTGCAGGCACCAGCAACACCAGCGTGGGAGACCAATGGCAGGGTGGTTTCTTTTGCCCCTGCCACGGCTCCACCTTCGACCTGGCAGGCCGCGTCTTCAAGAACAAGCCCGCGCCCACCAACCTGGAGGTGCCGCCGCACCGCTACGTGTCTGACACCCGGTTGCTCATCGGGGACGACGCAGCCTGATCGATGGCAGCCGCCTGGGGCGGCGCATTGCCGGTGCCACTTCGCGTCAGACCTGCTTCTGCTGCCACAGCACATCCAGCACATGCTGGGTGGCGCGCTCTACCGGGCCCGCGCGGTGGGCAATGCCCAGGGGGCGCCACAGCCGGGGCTGCACCGGCAGCATGCGGATGCGCGGGTCCAGCGGCGTGGCGGTAGAGGCCTCGTGCGGCAGCAGCGTGGCTCCGTAGCCCGCAGCCACCAGGCTCTTGATGGCATCGTTGTAGTTGAGCTGGATGCGTGCCTTGGGCTGCTCGCCCGCCAGGGCCAGCCATTCGCTCGTCAGGCGCGACAGGCTGGTGCCGTCGTCATTCAGGATCAACGGCTGCCCCGCCAGCCACTGGGGTGTGACCCTGCGGGGCGCCGCCCAGGCGGAGGGGACAAACGCCATCACCGGGTCGCGCCGCCAGGGCATCACCGTCACCCCGCGCACCGAGGCCATGGGCAAGGCCACCAGGCCCACGTCCAGCGTGCCCAGCGCCAGCCGCGACACGGTCTCCTGTGACGTGAGCACCACCACCTGCACATCGATGCCGGGGTGGTGCCGGCCCAGCACCTCCAGCGCCTGGGGCAGCAGGTGCGCGATGGCGCCGGTGGACGCGCCCAGCCGCACCCGCCCCTCCAGCCCCTGCACCTGGCGCCGCACCAGGTCCATGGCCTCGTCGGCGTCGGCCAGCAGGCGCCGCGCCCGCTCCACCAGCACCTCGCCCGCGCCGGACGGCCGCACCTCGCCCCGCTTGCGCACCAGCAACGGCGCCCCAATCAACGCCTCCAGGTCGGCAATGTGCAGGCTGACGGTGGGCGGCGCCAGATGCAGCGTGCGGGCCGCTTCGGCAAAAGACCCGAGATCAGCGATGGTGACCAGGGTGCGCAGCCGGTCGAGATTGAGTTCGCGCATGACGTTCAGCAGAACTGATCTTGAAGTTTGTGAAATTCAACTTTTCAAAGTTTAGACCGGCGCCGAAGATTCCATATCCCCCCATGTCAGGAATCCGCACCATGACCACCCAGCCCCTTGTTTTTATTGACGGCGACCAAGGCACCACCGGCCTGCAAATCCACCAGCGTCTGCACGGCCGCACCGACCTGCAGGTGCTGACACTGCCCGAATCCGACCGCAAGAACCCCACCCGCCGCGCCGAAGCCATCAACAGCTGCGACATCGCCATCCTGTGCCTGCCCGACGCCGCCGCCCGCGAAGCCGTGGCCGCCATCCACAACCCCGCCGTGCGCGTGATCGACGCCAGCTCGGCCCACCGCACGGACGCGCAATGGGTCTATGGCTTTCCAGAAATGGACGCGGCGCAGGCCGCGCGCATCGCCAGCGCGCAACGCGTCAGCAACCCCGGCTGTTACCCCACAGGTGCTATCGCCCTGCTGCGGCCCCTGGTGCAGGCCGGCTTGCTGCCTGCCGACCATGCGCTCAACATCCATGCGGTGTCGGGCTACTCCGGCGGTGGGCGTGCTCGCGTGCAAGCGCACGAAGGCCCCGAGGCCGCCCATGCGCCCGCCTTCCAGGTCTACGGGCTGCAGCTGGAGCACAAACACACGCCCGAAATCGCGCAACACGCCGGGCTATCGCAGCGGCCGTTTTTCTTGCCCTCGTACGGCGCCTTCCGCCAGGGCATCGTGCTGACAGTCGGGTTGCATCTGCGGCAGCTCGCGCCGGGCACACAAGGCGAACACCTGCACGCCTGCCTGCAGCAGCACTATGCCGATGCCCCCTTTGTCGAGGTGATGCCCCCCGCCGCTACCGAAGCAGCCGAACACCTGGACCCACAGGCCCTGAACGGCACCAACCAGTTGCGACTGGGGGTGTTCAGTAACGTCCGCCACGGCCAGGTGCTACTGACCGCCGTGTTTGACAACCTGGGCAAAGGCGCCTCAGGGGGGGCAGTGCAGAACCTGGATCTGATGCTGAGTGGCGCGGCCTGACGGACGCGGGCAGAGCTGGAGAGGCGAAGCCTTCTTCCCTATGTTCTGGGGGGGTGTCTTGAAATGGCCACAAATGCCCGTATCATTAGCACTCACCGCAGACGAGTGCTAACACCGCGCTCCCTGCTGGCAGTTTGGTGGCCCCGGATGGCCGGGGCTGATTGAATCCATCAGCTTTTTTTACTGAAAACAGGAGCAATGCAATGAACCTTCGCCCTCTGCACGATCGCGTGATCGTCAAGCGTATTGAAAGCGAAACCACGACGGCCTCCGGCATCGTGATCCCTGACAACGCCGCCGAAAAGCCCGATCAAGGTGAAGTGTTGGCCGTGGGCCCTGGCAAGAAGAACGACAAGGGTGAAGTGATCGCCCTGAACGTGAAGGTCGGCGACCGCGTTCTGTTCGGCAAGTACTCGGGCCAGACCGTCAAGGTCAACGGCGACGAGCTGCTGGTCATGAAGGAAGACGATCTGTTTGCCGTGGTCGAGAAGTAATTCCCCCTGCGTTACTCATCTTTTCATAGCTGCTCGCACTGATTGATCAAGCGCTAGCAGCCAATTTGAACCCAATTTTCAGGAGCTCCAAAATGGCAGCAAAAGACGTAGTTTTCGGCGGCGAAGCCCGCGCACGCATGGTTGAAGGCGTGAACATCCTGGCCAACGCGGTCAAGGTCACGCTGGGCCCCAAGGGCCGCAACGTGGTGCTGGAGCGCTCGTTCGGCGCCCCCACCGTGACCAAGGACGGTGTGTCCGTGGCCAAGGAAATCGAACTGAAGGACAAGCTGCAGAACATGGGCGCCCAGCTCGTGAAGGAAGTGGCCTCCAAGACCAGCGACAACGCTGGTGACGGCACCACCACCGCTACCGTGCTGGCCCAAGCCATCGTGCGCGAAGGCTCCAAGTACGTGGCCGCTGGCCTGAACCCCATGGACCTGAAGCGCGGTATCGACAAGGCCGTTCTGGCCCTGACCGAAGAGCTGAAGAAGGCTTCCAAGCCCACCACCACCTCCAAGGAAATCGCCCAAGTGGGTTCGATCTCCGCCAACTCCGACGAATCCATCGGCAAGATCATTGCTGACGCCATGGACAAGGTCGGCAAGGAAGGCGTGATCACCGTGGAAGACGGCAAGTCCCTGCAAAACGAGCTGGATGTCGTGGAAGGCATGCAGTTTGACCGCGGCTACCTGTCGCCCTACTTCATCAACAACCCAGAAAAGCAAGCCGCTCTGCTGGACAACCCCTTCGTGCTGCTGTTCGACAAGAAGATCAGCAACATCCGCGACCTGCTGCCCACGCTGGAACAAGTCGCCAAGGCTGGCCGTCCCCTGCTGATCATTGCTGAAGAAGTCGAAGGCGAAGCCCTGGCTACGCTGGTGGTCAACACCATCCGCGGCATCCTGAAGGTGGTGGCTGTGAAGGCTCCTGGCTTCGGCGACCGTCGCAAGGCCATGCTGGAAGACATCGCCATCCTGACGGGCGGCAAGGTCATCGCTGAAGAAGTGGGCCTGAGCCTGGAGAAGGTCACGCTGGCCGACCTGGGCCAAGCCAAGCGCATCGAAGTGGGCAAGGAAAACACCATCATCATCGACGGTGCTGGTGCCGCTGCCGACATCGAAGCCCGCGTGAAGCAAATCCGCATCCAGATCGAAGAAGCGACCAGCGACTACGACCGTGAAAAGCTGCAAGAGCGCGTGGCCAAGCTGGCCGGCGGCGTGGCAGTGATCAAGGTCGGCGCTGCGACCGAAGTCGAAATGAAGGAAAAGAAGGCCCGCGTGGAAGACGCCCTGCACGCTACTCGCGCTGCGGTGGAAGAAGGCATCGTGGCCGGTGGTGGCGTGGCCCTGCTGCGCGCACGCCAAGCGGCTGGCGAGATCAAGGGTGACAACCCTGACCAGGACGCTGGCGTGAAGCTGATCCTGAAGGCCATCGAAGCCCCTCTGCGCGAGATCGTTTACAACGCTGGTGGCGAGCCATCGGTGGTGGTGAACGCCGTGCTGAACGGCAAGGGCAACTACGGCTTCAACGCTGCCAACGACACCTACGGCGACATGATCGAAATGGGTATCCTGGACCCCACGAAGGTGACCCGTACCGCTCTGCAGAACGCCGCTTCCGTAGCATCGCTGCTGCTGACGACCGAAGCCATGGTGGCTGAGGCTCCAAAGGACGACGCACCTGCTGCTGGCATGCCCGACATGGGCGGCATGGGTGGCATGGGCGGCATGGGCATGTAATTGCCCGGCCCCTGCGCAGCAGCCCGGTGCTCGCTGCGCAGTCCACAACACAAAAGCCCGCAGGCCTTACGGTCTGCGGGCTTTTTTCATGGGCGCCAACGCGGGGCGTCAGCTTGCGGCGGCTTTACTCCCCGCTGGGCTGCACCCACCAGTAAATTAGCACCAGGGTACCAATACCGGTGAGCGACAGCAGCTGCCACCAGCCGGAGCGCCCAATGTCATGCAAGCGGCGTGCGCCCACCGCCAGCGCGGGCAGCAGCAGGGCCAAGGCGGCAATGCCGTAGAGCACCTGGCTGATCATGGTGGCAATCACCAGCACGCCGAGCTGGAACAGCGCGAACCACCAGAACTCGGAGCGTGGCGCACGACCCGAAAACCCGGCGTACTGCGCGAAGCAGCTTTTGACAGCCGAAACAAAATCCATAGCGAACTCCCTCTCTTGAACAATCGTTGCTCGGTCACGGGGTATCCCCGCGTGGCCATGATAGAGGGGCGTTGCGACAAGTCCAGCCGGCTCGACACACACAGCGGCCACGCTGTGCCGCCCGCGCCACGGATTTTTTAAAGTTAGACGCTATTATTTTTATAGCTGCCAGCGCTTAATGCACTAGCGCATGGGGCACTTTCGGCAGCAAACCCAGCGCCAGCGATCCCTCAGGCCGCCTTGCGCAGCGCCTGGGTGTCGCGCGCCAGTTGCGTGATGCGCGCCCAGTCGCCCGCACGCACCGCGTCGGTGGGCGTGAGCCACGAGCCCCCCACGCAGCGCACATTGGGCAGCGCCAGGTAGTTGGAAGCGGTGGCGTTGGTGATGCCGCCGGTAGGGCAAAAGCTCACCTGGCCAAACGGGCTGGCCCAGGACTTGAGCAGCGGGATGCCACCCACGGCCTCGGCCGGGAACAGCTTGAGGAACGAGAACCCATCGGCCAGCGCCGCCATGATCTCGCTCGACGTGGCCACGCCGGGCAGCAGCGGCAGGTTCAGGCCCTTGCAGGCGCTGCCCACGGCCGAGGTGTAGCCGGGGCTCACGGCAAACCGCGCACCGGCTTCGCTCGCGCGGCGGGCGTCATCGGCGTTGAGCACCGTGCCCACACCCACCACGGCCTCGGGCAGATGGCGGGCGATGGCTTCGATGGCAGGCAGACCCGCAGCGGTGCGCAACGTCACCTCCAGCACCTTCACGCCACCGGCCAGCAAGGCCTCGGCTAGGGGCAGCGCGTCGTCCACGCGGTCGATCACGATGACGGGGATGACCGGGCCGTGGCTGGCGATGTCGAGGGGATTCATGGAGGTGGAAGCAGGGGTTACAGCCATGTGCAGGCTCCTTGTTCGGCACCGCCTGCGTGGCGGCGAAAGTTGGTGAAGAGTTCACGGCCAAAGCCGATGGGTGATGGGGCGTTGAAGGGTGCCGGGGCGCGAGCGGCCCACTCGGCATCGTCCACCAACACATCGAGCGTGCCAGCGACTGCATCCACCCGCACGATGTCGCCATCGCGCACCTTGGCCAGCGGACCACCGGCCAGTGCCTCGGGCGTGACGTGGATGGCAGCAGGCACACGGCCCGATGCGCCGCTCATGCGACCGTCAGTCACCAGCGCCACCTGGAAGCCTTGGTTCTGCAGCACCGCCAGCGGGGGCGTGAGCTTGTGCAGCTCGGGCATGCCATTGGCCTGCGGCCCCTGAAAACGCACCACGGCCACCATGTCCTGGTTGACCTCGCCCGCGCTGAAGGCGGCGAGCAGGGCTTCTTGCGAATCGAAAACACGCGCCGGGGCTTGGACGATGTGGCGGTCTTCGGGCACGGCCGAGACCTTGATCACCGCACGGCCCAGGCGGCCTTGCAGAAGGCGCAGGCCGCCCGTGGGCGAGAAGGGTTCGCTCACAGGCCGCAGCACCGAGGTGTCGCCCGATACGGCGGGTGCGCTCTTGCCGCCATCGGCAATGCCGCCCGCGTTCACGCTCAATACATCGGGGTGCATGAAGCCACCCGCCAGCAGCTCGCGCAGGATCCACGGCGGGCCGCCTGCGGCCTGGAACTGGTTCACATCGGCATCGCCGTTCGGATACACACGGGCCAGCAGGGGCACCACGGACGAGAGCTCGTCAAAGTCCGTCCAGTCGATCAGGATGCCCGCGCTGCGTGCAATGGCTACCCAATGGATCAGGTGGTTGGTGGAGCCTCCCGTGGCCAGCAAGGCCACCATGGCGTTGACGATGCAGCGCTCGTCCACCAGCTTGCCGATGGGGGTGAAACGCGATCCGCGCTTGCCGATGTCGAGCACGGTGCGCAGCGCCTGGCGGGTGAAGGCCTCGCGCGCCTCGGTGCCGGGGGACTCGAACGCCGCGCCGGGCACATGCAGGCCCATGGCTTCGAGCAGCATCTGGTTGCTGTTGGCCGTGCCGTAGAAGGTGCAGGTGCCGGGGCTGTGGTACGCGGCGGACTCGGCCTTGAGCAGTTCGTCACGCCCCACCAGACCTTGTGCGTACTGCTCGCGCACCTTGGATTTGTCCTTGTTCGACAGGCCCGTGCCCATGGGGCCTGCGGGCACGAACACGCAGGGCAAGTGGCCGTAGTGCAGCGCACCGATCAGCAAGCCCGGCACGATCTTGTCGCACACGCCCAGCAGCAGCGCACCATCGAACACATCGTGGGACAGCGCTACCGCCGTGGCCATGGCAATCGCATCGCGGGAGAACAGCGACAGCTCCATGCCGGGCGTGCCCTGCGTCACGCCGTCGCACATCGCGGGCACACCACCGGCCACCTGCACCGTAGCGCCTTGCTTGGCGGCCTCATCACGCAGCACGGCGGGGTAGCCCTGGTACGGCTGGTGGGCCGAGAGCATGTCGTTGTAGGCGGTCACCACGCCAATGTTGGGCGCCTTTTCGACCGTCACCTTGAACTTGTCGGAGCCCGGCAGCGCCGCATAAGCATGGGCCAGATTGGCGCAGCCCATGCGGTCTTGGGCGGGCTTGCGGGCGATCATGGCGTCAACGCCGGCAAGGTAGGCGCTGCGGGTGTCTGCGCTGCGCTGGACAATGCGCTCGGTCACGCGCGCTACAACTGGGTGCATGGAAGTCTCCATCGGTGGGTGGCAAGGCCCCATGCATGGTGCCGGGGCTCAGTAGCTGAAGCCCTAGAATGTAACTCGATAACCACCCCGCTTCAACCCATGTCCCTGCAAACCTTGCCCTTGCCGCCGTCCGAACTGGGCGAATCGCCCTTCTGGCACCCCACGGAAAAATCCCTTTACTGGTGTGACATTCAGGGACAAGCGGTGCATGCATGGCACCCCGAAAGCGGCCGCCACCGGCAATGGCGCATGCCCAGCGAGCCCGGCTGCTGCGCGCCAGCGGCGGATGGACGATTGGTAATCGGGTTACGAAACGGTTTCTATCTTCTGGACACGGCCAAGGACAGCGCAGACCCCACCGCCCTCACCTGCCTGGCCCCGCTGCCGCCGGAGCAGCACGACACCGCGGTCCTGCGCTTGAACGACGGCCGCTGCGACACCGCAGGCCGCTTCTGGGCGGGCTCGGTCATCACGCCGCGCACGGCGCCGAATGCCGCGCTGTGGTGCCTGCAGGCCGATGCCAGCAGCGCCACCAGCTACCGCGTGCGCTACATGGCAGGCGACAACTTCACCGCCAACGGCCTGGCCTTCAGCCCCGACAACCGCACGATGTATTGGGCCAACACGCCGGAGCACCGTATCGATCAGTTCGACTTTGATGTGACCACGGGTGAGATCACGAATCGCCGCCCCTGGGTGCACTTTGACCGCAAGGTGGAAGGCCAGCCCTACGGCGGGCGTCCCGATGGGGCTGCGGTGGATGTGGAGGGGAATTACTGGGTCGCTATGTACGAGGGGGCATACGTGTTGCAACTCTCGCCAGCGGGTGAGGTGCTGCAGCGCATTGCGGTGCCGGTGCAGTGCCCGACCATGGTGTGTTTTGGGGGGGAGGATCTGCACACGCTGTTCATTACGTCGGCGCGAGCGGGGAGGCCTGTAGACGAGCAGGAAGCGGCGATTCCGGCGGGGTCGCTGTTCAGTGTGCGGGTGAAGGTGGCAGGACTGCCAGTCAACGCATTCCAATGTGCATAAGAAGGAGCGATCCAGCGTGCCCAGCGGCAATGCTTGCAGGCCCGTTTTCCCGGCTTACCGATTGGCCGTGTATCGCAGCCAGCCAGCAATCGTTCCGCTGCGTACACCAGCATCCTTGGGATGCATCCGCCCTTCGCTGACGGGCACCTCTTCGAAGTCGAAAGGACTCATTCCTTCGATACACGCAACATTGATCCCGTATTGATGAGGAGAGGACCGGCGTTGATGAAAGGTATAGATGCCGCAGCGGGAACAAAAGTAGTGCTTGGCCTCACGCGTGTTGAACTGGTACAGGGTCAGTACATCCGCGCCCTGCAATACCTTCATATCGCTCAAGTTGGCAGAAACAGCCACCGCGCCACGCATGCTGCAGTAGGAGCAATTGCATCTACGGGCACTGCGCAAGCCGTCTGTGAGCCGTACCTCAAACCGAACTGCACCGCAATGACAGGCCGCTTGGTACATGGGCCGACTCTCAGTGGCGATTTCGCTCATACACAAACCTCGTCCTTGGAAATGGCAGTAGTCGCCATTCTCCGCGCTCAAGTCCCCGCTGCCACCACTCCCAACACGTCATAACACGCCCCCATGTTGTGATAGTCCACCTTCCCCGCATTGCTCTTTTCGCGGGTGGTGTTGCGGTTGTCGCGGTGCAGGATGCGAAACCACGCGCCGTGTTGGTGGTCCACAAAGTGGGCCCAGCAATAGGCCCAGATGCGGTCGTACCACTGCCAGTAGCGCTCGTCGCCCGTGCGCACCGCCAGCACCGCCGCAGCCGCCACGCTTTCGGCTTGCACCCAGTGGTATTTGCCGTCGTCGCAGATGCTGCCGTCGGGCGCCATGCCGTAGTACAGGCCGCCGTGCTCGGCATCCCAGCCGCGCTCCACAGCCGCATCGAACAGGCGCTGCGCACAGGGCAGGTGCCAGTCGGCGGGCAGCAAGGCGTCGAGTTGCAGCAGCAGCTTGGCCCATTCGGTCTGGTGGCCAATCTGGTAGCCCCAGGGGCGGAAGATGTTGCTGCGGTCGTGGCGGTTGTAGTCCCAGTCCACGGACCAGTCGGCGTGGAAGTGTTCCCACAACCACCCTTCAGCGGCGGGAGCAAGGGCGGCGGTGGACAGCGCGGCCTGCCGCTGGCAGATGCCTTGTGCGAGTTGCTCCGCACGCTCGATGTAGCGATGCTCGCCCGTGGCGCGGAAGGCCGAGATCATGGCCTCGCAGGCGTGCATGTTGGCGTTCTGGCCCCGGTAACTGGTGAGTTGCCAGTCAGGGCTGGCCTCGTCGGCATACAGGCGTGCGGCGGGTTGCCAGAAATGCTTCTCAGCCGTTTGAAAAGCCTCAGCCAGCCAATCGCAGGCCTCGGGCACTCCGGCCTCGTAAGCGCGCGCACAGGCCAGCATCACAAAGGCCATGCCGTAGCAGTGGCGTGTGGCGTCTTGTATGGTGGCGCGGCCATCCTGCCAATCGATCAGCCAAGCATAGCCGCCCGTCGCAGGATCGAGGAACGCTGTGCGCAGGAACGTGAGCGCGTGCCGCATGCCCACCTGGTAGCGCTCATCGCCCGTGGTGCGATAGAGCATGGCATGCGTGATTACAAAACGCGTGGCGCTGACGAGGTGGCGGGTGCGCGGGTTGTAGACCGTGCCATCGTCCAGAAAGAAGTGGAACTGCCCGCCGCTCGGGTCGGTGGCCACGGGGTCGTAGAACGCCATGGTTTTACGCAGATGCTGGCGCAAAAAGGCAGCGGAGCGGAAGTTTGGCAGTGGCGGAATCGCCATGGCATGTGTCTCCTGATCTGTGGGCTGTGGGCAAGAAACCGCGCTGGTTTCTGCCGGTGGGGCGCCTAGTCTCGCGCCAGCGCTACCCCGAGGACGGTGCAGTTCCGTGAGGGTCAGGCCGCGTTGCGCAGCAGGCCCAGCAAGCCCGCCGTGGAGCCATCGAGCCCGGCCACGTCACCGCTTTCCAGGCGCGCCTCGATGTCTTTGGCCAGCACCTTGCCCAGCTCCACGCCCCATTGGTCAAAGCTGTTGATGCCCCACAAGCTGCCGCTCACAAACACGCGATGCTCCTGCAGCGCAATCAACGCGCCCAACGAGGTGGGGGTGAGGGATTCGAGCAGCATCAGCGTGCTGGGGCGGTTGCCGGGAAAGTGGCGGTGCCCGTCGTCGCTGGCCTTGCCCACCATCAGCGCCTGCGTTTGCGCCAGCGCGTTGGCCAGCAGCTTTTGCTGGTGGCCGGGTAGGGGGTGTGATGCCTTGCGCACGGCCACGATCTCCAGCGGCAGCACGTCGGCGCCCTGGTGCAGCATCTGGAAGAACGCGTGCTGGCCGTTGGTGCCGGGCTCGCCCCAGAGCACGGGCGACGTCACGCAGGTAAGCAGGCTTCCGTCTTGTGCCACACGCTTGCCGTTGCTTTCCATCTCCAGCTGCTGCAGGTAGGCCGAGTAGCGGCCCAGCGCCGCGTGGTACGGCGCGATGCAGCGGCTGGTGAAGCCGTGGAAGTTGCGGTACCAGACATCGAGCAGGCCCAGGCGCACGGGCAGGTTCTGCGCCAGCGGCGCGGTGCGGAAATGCTCGTCCATGGCATGCGCGCCCGCGAGGAAGTCGCGGAACCCCTGCGCACCAATCGCGATGGCGATCGGCAGGCCAATGGCCGACCACAGCGAGTAACGGCCGCCCACCCAGTCCCAGAAACCGAAGGTGGTGGTAATGCCCAAGGCGCCAGCGGCTTCGATGTTGGTGGTGAGCGCCGCAAAGTGGCGGGCTACATCGCGACCGCCCTGGGCAGCAAACCACGCGAGCGCCGAGCGCGCGTTGGTCATGGTCTCGGCCGTGGTGAAGGTTTTGGACGCGACCAGGAACAGCGTGCTCTCGGGCCGCAGGCCCTTGAGCACATGGTGCAGCTCGTACCCGTCCACGTTCGACACAAAGTGAAAGCGCTTGCCGGGGATGCGGAACTCTTCGAGCGCACGCACGGCCATGTGCGGGCCCAGGTCCGACCCGCCGATGCCGATGTTCACCACGTCGGTGATGGCGGCATCGCTGCGCACCCGCTCGGCGTACTGCAGCATAGCGTCAAGCGTGTGGTGCACATCGGCCAGGCGCTGCGCGGTCTCGGGCACATCACCGGGCAGGGCCACGCCTGCAGGGCGGCGCAGCAGCGTGTGCAGCACGGCGCGGTTTTCGGTGGTGTTGATGGCCTCGCCAGCAAACATCGCATCGCGGTGTTGCACCAGGCCGCAGTCGCGGGCCAGGTCCAGCAGCAACGCTTCGGTATCGCGGTCCCACAGGTTCTTGGACAGGTCGGCAAACACATGCGGGGCCGACTGGCTGAAGGCGGCAAACCGCTGGGCGTCCTGCGCAAACGCCTGGCGCATGTCCAGGTGCTGGCCATGGGAGGCGTAGTGGGCGGCCAACTGGGGCCACAGCGCAGACTGGTCGCAACGGAGGGGCATGGTCATCAAACAGGTAGGGTGAAAAGCGCCGAGATAGTAACTTGATTACACAATCAAATGGCTTATTGGCAGGTTCTTTTGAGTTACACGCAGTAGTAACAAGGCAGCATTCTTTGGAAAATCATGTAACGTGATTACAATTCCACGCAACAAAACGAACCACCCCATCACGGAGACACCATGAGTTTTGACCTCGTCCTGTTCGGCGGCACCGGCGACCTTGCCTGGCGCAAGCTCATGCCCGCATTGTTTCAGGCATTCCGACATGGCACGCTGCCTGAGGGGGGGCGCATCATCGCGGTCGCACGCGACGACCTGAGCGACGAACAATACCGCAGCCTGATCCAGTCGCGGTTCGACAGCGTGGAACTGGCCAAGCGCCCCAGCCCGGACGAGTTTGCACGCTTCGCGGCACTGCTGCATTACCTGCGCATGGACCTGTCCAAAACCCAGGACTACGAGCGCCTGGCCGAGACACTGAAAGCGCGCGGCGCCGAATCGGTGGTGATGTACGTGGCCACCGCGCCCAGCCTGTTCACCAACGTGTGCGAGCAGATCGCCGCCGTGGGCCTGAACGGTCCCACCACCCGCGTGGTGCTGGAAAAGCCCCTGGGCCACGACCTGCAGTCCAACCAGGCCATCAATGACACGCTGCGCCGCGTGCTCAAGGAAGAACAGGTCTTCCGCATCGACCACTACCTGGGCAAGCCCTCGGTGCAGAACCTGTTTGCGCTGCGCTTTGGCAATGCGCTGTTCGAGCCCCTGTGGCGCCGCGAGACCATCGCCAACATCCAGATCACGATTGCCGAAGAGCTGGGCGTGGAATCGCGCGGCGCGTTCTATGACCAGACCGGCGCGCTGCGCGACATGGTGCAGAACCATGCACTGCAGCTGCTGTGCGCCATCGGCATGGAGCCGCCCATCAACTCCAGCGCCAACGCCATCCGCGACGAAAAGCTCAAGGTGCTGCAGTCGCTCAAGCCCTGGACGCTGGAGACCATCGGCCAGCATGTGATCCGTGGGCAGTACGCCGCCGGCAACCACCAGGGCCAGCCCGTGCCCGGCTACGCGCAAGAAAAGGGCGTGGCCGCCAGCAGCACCACCGAGACCTTTGTGGCGCTGCGCACCGAGATCAGCAACTGGCGCTGGGCGGGCGTGCCGTTTTACATCCGCACTGGCAAGCGGTTGGCGGGGCGCGACGCGCACATCGTCATCAACTTCCGGCCCGTGCCCCACCCCATCTTCAAGACGCCTGCGGGCGCCGCCAACCGGCTGGTGATCAACCTGCAACCCAAGGACGGGCTGGAGCTGCACCTGATGGCGCAGGGCGCCGCCCAGCACCAGACCGAACCCGCGCTGTCGCAGGTGCACTTGAACCTGGACTTTGACCAGCGCTTTGGCACCGAGCGCGTGGGCGCCTACGAACGCTTGCTGCTCGACGTGATTGCGGGCCGCCTGAACCTGTTTGTGCGCAGCGACGAGCAGGAAGAAGCCTGGCGCTGGGTAGAGCCCATCCTGCAGTACTGGAAGAACGACCCGGCAGGCCCACGCCCCTACCCTGCCGGCAGCTGGGGCCCGCGCGCCGCGAGCGCAATGATTGCGCGCGACGGGTATTGCTGGAGCGAGGAGATGTGAAACGGAAAAAGGCCCGCCAGGGCCTTTTTTTTCTGAGCGCAGACAGATCAGCGGGGGTCGCGTACAGGTCCCACCAGCTCGATCGGCAACCCGTCCGGGTCGGCAAAGAAGGTGAACAGTGCGCCCGTGAACGGGTCCGTGCGCACTGGCTCCACGGCCACGCCATGGGCGGCCAAGGCGGCCACGCTGGCCTGCATGTCGGCCACGCGCAGGGCCAGGTGACGCAGGCCGCAGGCCTCGGGGTAGGACGGGCGCGGCGGCGGGTTTGGAAAGGAGAACAGCTCCACCTGCGTGCCATCGGGCAGTTGCAGGTCGAGCTTGTACGACTGCCGCTCGGCGCGGTAGTGCTCGTGCACCACCTGCAGGCCCAGCACCTGGGTGTAGAAGCGGCGGGAGCGCGCATAGTCGCTGGCGATGACGGCCACATGGTGCACGCCGATGGGCCGCAGCGTGGGCGGTGGTGCGCTGTCGCTGCTCATGCATCCGAGCCCGCAATGTCCAGCGCACGCGATGCGCCAAACAGCGCGGGTGTGGCGCTGGGGTCAATCACCCAGCAGGGAATCGTCGCCAGGTAAGACTGGAACCGCCCCTTGGATTCAAACCGTGCGCGGAACGGCGACTGGTCAAACCACGTGCCCAGGCGCGGCACCATGCCGCCGCCGATGAACACGCCGCCGCGCGCGCCGAGCGTGAGCGCAAGATTGCCCGCCACGCTGCCCAAGAAGCCGCAGAACAGCTCCAGCGCCTCCTGCGCCAGCGGGTCGTTGGCTTGCAGTGCCAGCTCAGTCACCTGCGCGGCCGAGCTGACCTCCTTGCCACCGCGCTGGGCCAGCCGCCGCAGCGCGTGGTACAGGTCCACCAGCCCGGCGCCACACACGGCGCGTTCGGCCGACACGTGGCCGTAGCGCTCTTGCAGGATGCCCAGCACATCGAACTCGCGCTGGGTCTGCGCGGCCAGCGTGACATGGCCGCCCTCGCCCGACAGCGGCACCCCCAGGCTCGAGCCGGGCGGAAACACCAGGCCCGACACGCCCAGGCCCGTGCCCGGGCCCAGCAACGCAATTGCGGCGCCCGGCACGGCCTCGCCACCACCCACCGGGCGCAGCTGCTCGGGCGTGAGCAGGGGCAGCGCCAGCGCGAGTGCGGTGAAGTCGTTGATAACCACCAGCCGCTCAAAACCAAACGCCTCGCGCACGGCGCGCTGCGAGAAGCTCCAGCTGTGGTTGGTCATGCGGATGGCGTCTCCCGTGACCGGGTTGGCGATGCCAAACGCCGCCTCGCGCGGGGTGGCGATGTTCACTTCGGCCAGGTAGGCCGACAGGGCAGCATCCACCGTGGGGAACTGAGCACAGGGCAACACACGGGTGTCGTGCAGGGGGCCATCGGGCTGGTCTTGCCAGGCCAGGCGAATGTTGGTGCCGCCGATGTCGGCCAGCAGGCGCAGGGGTGTCATGCGGTGTTTTTAAGCAAAAACAGCTGCCAGCGCTAGTAGGACATGCGCTAGCAGCTATTGTTTCAATAGCAATCAGTGTGCTGTCCCGCAAATAGCTGCACGAAATGAAATCGATGGCATCGCGCCCAGGGCAAGGCGCAAACCGCAGTGATAGCCGTAGCTATCGCGAGGATTTGCAACGCAGCCCTGGGGGTGAGGACGCGATTTCATGTGCAGCTATTTGCGGGACGGCACACTACATGCAACGACCGGGCGGCGCTTGCACCGCGCGGCTCACGCCAACCGATTCTCGCTGCTGGCGTCAAACCAATGGGCGTTGGCGGGCTCTACCGCCAGGCCCACGGCGTCGCCGGGCTGCACGCGGGTCTGGGCGTCGGTGCGCAGCGTGACGCTGCCTGCGGCCGTGTCCACCATCACATAGGTGTCTGGGCCGGTGGGCTCCACCACACTGACGCGGCCGCGCCAGGGGGCGGTCTCCTGAATCACCAGGTGCTCGGGACGCACGCCCAGCAGCACCTCGTTGGCGCTGGCGGGAGCGGCCAGGTTCAGCGCTGCACCCTGAATGCCAAACTGCCCGCCCGTGGCCGCGCCGCGCAGCAGGTTCATGGTGGGCGATCCGATGAAGGTGGCCACATAGGTGTTGGCCGGGCGGTTGTAGATGTCGTCCGGTGTGCCCAGCTGCTGCACCACGCCGCCCTTCATCACCGCGATGCGCGAGCCCAGCGTCATCGCCTCCACCTGGTCGTGCGTGACGTACACGCTGGTGATACCGCTGGCCTGGTGCAGGCGCTTGATCTCGGCGCGCATCTCCACGCGCAGTTTGGCGTCCAGGTTGGACAGCGGCTCGTCAAACAAGAAGAGCTGCGGCTGGCGTGCCAGCGCCCGGCCCATGGCCACACGCTGGCGCTGTCCGCCCGAGAGTTGGCTGGGCCGGCGGTCCAGCAGGTGGCTGATCTGCAGCATCGTGGCCACTTCGTCGATGCGCTTTTGGCGCTCGGCCTTGGGCATCTTGCGCATCTCCAGCGCAAAGCCGATGTTGTCGGCCACGCTCAAGGTGGGGTACAGCGCGTAGCTCTGGAACACCATGGCGATGTCGCGATCGCGCGGGGGCATGCCCACCACGTTCTTGCCGCCGATGCGGATCTCGCCCTCGGTGGGCTCGTCCAGCCCCGCAATGATGTTGAGCAGCGTGGACTTGCCGCAGCCCGAGGGGCCGACCAGGATGAGGAACTCGCCGGGCGCGACGTGGATGTCCACCTTGCGCAGCACTTCCACGCTCTTGTCGCCCTTGCCAAAGCGCTTGTTGATGCCTGCAATGTCGAGTGATGACGCCATGATTTATCCCTTCACCGCGCCGGCCGTCAGCCCGCGCACAAAAAATTTACCCGCCAGCACATAGATCACCATCGTGGGCAGGCCCGCGATGATGGCGGCCGCCATGTCCACGTTGTACGCCTTCACGCTGCTGCTGGTGTTGGCCAGGTTGTTCAGGCCCACGGTGATGGGCTTGGACTCGGTGCCCGAGAACACCACGCCGAACAGAAAGTCGTTCCAGATGTTGGTGAACTGCCAGATCAGCGTGACCATGACGATGGGCGTGGACAGCGGCAGCACGATGCGCCAGAAGATCTGCCAGAAGCTTGCGCCGTCCATGCGTGCGGCGTTCACCAGCTCCTTGGGGATGGCCGCGTAGTAGTTGCGAAAGAACAGCGTGGTGCCTGCCAGCCCCGCCAGGCAGTGCACCAGCACCAGCCCGGTGATGGAGCTGGACAGCCCCAGCCAGCCCAGCACCTGGCTCATGGGCAGCAGCACGACCTGGAAGGGCATGAACACGCCAAACAGCAGCAGGCCAAACAAGGTGTCGCTGCCGCGAAACTTCCACAGGCTCAGCACATAGCCGTTGAGCGCGCCCCACACGGTGGAGATCAGCACCGCAGGCACGGCCATGGCCACCGAGTTCCAGAAAAACGGGCGCAGTCCGTTGCAGTCCACGCCCGTGCAGGCGCTCTGCCAGGCCGTGCCCCAGGCCGACCAGTTCAGCGAGCCCGGCAGCGCCAGCAGCGAGGTGCTGCGGATCTCCTCGGCGTCCTTGAACGACGTGACCAGCATGGCGTACAGCGGCAGCAGAAAAAACGCGGTGGCCAGGGCCAGCACGCCATAGACCAGCAGGCGGCCCACGGACGGAAACACAGAGGGCTTAGCGGTCATGGGGTTTGCTCCGCAGTTCGCTGTAAAGGTAAGGAATCACCAGGGCCGCCACGGTGGCCAGCATCATGGTGGCGCTGGCCGCGCCCAGGCCAATCTGCCCGCGCGAGAACGACATGGTGTACATGAAGGTGGCGGGCACATCGGTGGCAAAACCGGGGCCACCCGCGGTCAGCGCCATCACCAGGTCAAAGCTCTTGATGGCCAGGTGCGACAGCACCATGAGCGTGGAGAAAAACACCGGCCGCAGCGCGGGCAGCACGATGCGCCAGTAGATGCGCGGCAGCGAGGCACCATCGACCTGCGCGGCCTTGATGATGCTGTCGTCAATGCCGCGCAGCCCGGCCAGGAACAGCGCCATGGCAAACCCGGCGCTTTGCCAGATGCCGGCGATGACCACGCAGTAGATCGCCATCTCGGTGTCCACCAGCCAGCCAAATTCAAAGTTCGTGAAGCCCCAGTCGCGCACCATTTTCTCGATGCCGAGGCCGGGGTTCAGCAGCCACTTCCAGGCCGTACCGGTCACCACGAACGACAGCGCCATGGGGTACAGGTAGATGGTGCGCAGCGCGCCCTCGGCGCGGATCTTCTGGTCCAGCAGCACGGCCAGCACCACACCAATCACCAGAGAGCCACCCACATAGCCCACGCCAAAAATACCCAGGTTCTTCAGGGCGACCCACCAGCGGTCCATCTCCCACAGGCGCTCGTACTGCGCCAGGCCCGCCCATTCGTAGTTGGGCAGCATGCGCGATGCGGTGAGGCTGAGCACGCCGTTCCACACCATGAGGCCATAGATGAAGGCAAAACCCAGCACAAACGCCGGGGTCACCACCAGCCTGGGCAGCCAGGTTTCAAAGGAATTCTTCATTGCTTGCGAATCTCTCTTGCGTACGCACTTCACACGCTGCGTGCGCGGTAGGCGCTGTACGCGGTATCTCGATCAATCACTCAACCACCGTTTCACTCATTCACACATCCACTTTGTGTCACATGAAAAAAGGGGGGGTGCGCTCAGAGCACCCCCCAATGAACAAAGTGTTTACCTCAAACTAACTCGCTACTCACTCTCTCACTTAGAACCTGTTCAAAATCTGTTCGGGGATCGCATTGGAGTGCAATCGGGATGAGTGGCTGCTTCGGATGCGCCGCATGGGCTCATGCCCATGCAAGCAGCCGGGGCGTCCAATCGCCCGATTTCACTCCAACCCTTCGGGCAAGTGGCTTGCCGGGCGGTCTGCGGCGTTGCGGCGCTTGCCAATAGCACGGGCTATTGGCTGCGCAGCGCGCCTTGCACCCCATCCCGGCAAGGTACTTGTGCGACCCCGAAAAGATCTTGAGCAGGTTCTTACCACCACACCTCGTACTGCACGCCCACCAGCGTGCGCGAGGTCTTGCCATTGGCGCCAAAGGTGCCTGCGTTGGCCACCGCCGCCGCCTGGTTCCAGTTGGCCTTGGTCACATACAGACGCAGCTCGGGGCGCGACCAGAAGTCTTCATTCAGGGCCAGGGCACCCGCCAGCGTGACCTTGGACAGGCGCTGGTCCGGACCACTGCCCTTGCGGGTGGTGGTGGACAGTTCCACCAGGCCCTTGAAGTTCTTGGTGAACGCGTACGAGCCACGGCCGCCCAGCGAGAAGTCCTTGGTCTCCACACCAGTCAGGTCAGCCTTGTTGGTCTGGTAGCCAATGAGGGCCTGGCCGCCAAACGGGCCGCTTTGCCAGTTGATGGAGTCGGCGATGCGGGTGGCGCGCTTGCCAGCGCTGGTGCCCTCGATGGCCTCGAACTCCCCGTCGATGCGGGCATGGCCACGCGATGTCTGCAGGTACAGCGTGTTGGTGATGCTGGGCAGCAGGAACTCCTTTTGCGTGTGCATCAGCGAGATGCCAGAGCCCGAGCCGCCGCCCACCTGGTTCTTGCCCCCCACAGCCGTCAGCAGCACCCGCAGCTTGCCGCCGGGGTTGGTGTTGATGTCAGACAGGTCTGCGTTGATGCGGTGTGCCTTCACGTTGTTGGGCAGGCCGCCGTCAAACTTGTCGCCGGAGAACACGCCCACGCCCAGCTTCATGCCGCCCACAGGCACGTCGGTCACACCGGCGCCGATGTTGTCGCCGTAGTTCAGCAGGAAGTAGTCGACGATGTGCACGTCCTGGATCCGCAGGCGGCGCTGGCCGACCCAGAACTTGGCTTCGGGCGAGAACGAGAAGCCGCTCATTTCCACAAACGCCTGTTCGGTGCTGATGTCGCCACTGCCCCACTTGGCGGGCATGTAGTTCACCTTCCAGTTGATGCCACCGGCCTCGAAGCCCTTGGCGAAGTTGACTTCGATGCCGTTGTCACCCTCGTTGCCCAGGCGGTACTTCTGCAGTTCGCCGCCCAGCGTCAGGTTGCCCTTGACGCCGTCGGAGTGGTTGAACACCGGGCCACCGCGGGAGTAGCCGTTGAACTCAAAGCCTGCTACGTCCATAGCAAAGGCGCCATTCGCGCATGCGGCGGCCAAAGCCACCGCCGTGAGGCGGTTTCTTGTCTTCATGATGGGATCCCTCTGGGGTTGGTTTTAGTGCGTGCGGGTGCGTGTGTTGGACACGGCTTACTTACTTGGTCTTCGCGGCGGCCGCGATCTTCTTCATGGCGTCGGCGACGCTCACCTTGTCGTCGTTCCAGAACTGGCTGACGACATCCTTGATCGCCCCTTCGGTGGCAGGCGCAATCGCCATGCCATGGGCCACGCTGGGCACCAGGCCACCGCTCTTGGCAGTGTCGGCAAAGTCTTTGCTGGACAGCTTGGCGCAGTCGTCAAACTTGTCCATCTTCTGTCCGGTGCGCACAGGGATCGAGCCCTTGTTGAGGTTGAACACCTCCTGGAACTCAGGGCTCATGATGGAGCTGGCCAGGTCGCTCTGCGCCTTCTGTGCTGCTGCGTCCTTGAGCTTGAACAGGATGAACGAGTCCACGTTGAAGGTGAACGCGTTGGCCGTGCCCGGTGCCGCTGCGCACTGGAAGTCCTTGCCCGGCGCCTTGTTGGCCGCGATGAACTCACCTTTGGCCCAGTCACCCATCAGCTGGAAGCCCGCCTTGCCCTGGATGAGCATGGCCGTGGCCAGGTTCCAGTCGCGGCCGGGAGCGCCAGGATCGGTGTAGGTCTTGATGCGGCGGAAGGTCTCCAGCGACTTCTTCATGGTGTCGCTGTTGATGGCCTTGTCGTCCAGCTTGACCAGCGCGTCCTGGTAGAACTTGGCACCACCCACGCCCAGCACCACGGATTCAAAGGTCGTGAAGTCCTGCCAGTTCTGGCCGCCATGCGCCACGGGGATCAGGCCTGCGGCCTTGAGCTTGTCGGCTGCGGCAAAGAATTCGTCCCAGGTCTTGGGCATGCTCGCCACGCCCGCCTTCTTGAGCGCATCGGAGCTGGCCCACAGCCAGTTCACGCGGTGCACGTTGACGGGGGCGGCCACGTAACTGCCCTTGTACTTCATCACGTCGGCGACCACCTTGGGCAGCACGTCGTCCCACTTCTCGGTCTTGGCCAGTGCATCGACATTGGCCAGTACGCCTTCAGACGCCCATTCCTGGATCGCCGGGCCCTTGACCTGGGCGGCCGAGGGCGGGTTGCCCGAGATCACGCGGCTCTTGAGCACCGTCATGGCGCTGTCGCCACCGCCGCCCGCCACGGCAAAGTCGCGCCAGGTATGGCCCTTGGACTGCATGATCTTCTTGAGCTCGGCAGCCGACTTGGCCTCGCCGCCCGATGTCCAGTAGTGCAGGACCTCGACCTCCCCCGCGCTGGCAGACATCGCGGCCGCCAGGCCCACCGCCAGTGCGGCGATCTTTGTCATCTTCCACATACCCTTGTCTCCTCGACGTTGTTTTCCAGAATCCGTTGCTGCGCCGTGATACCGGTGCCGTTCAGCGCAGTCGGTACTTTAATTACAATAATTAATTTAATTCTCAGGGCTTTCCCTGAGAGTCGCAGCGGCCCCACAGCGGGGCCGTTGCGGGGGCCTTTGTTATGCTCAATCCATGGCCACGATACTGATTGTCGAAGACGACGCCCTCCTGCTCGACGCTCTCACCGGCCAGCTCAAGCAACTCGATTACAGCGTCTGCACCGCCAGCAGCGTGGCGCAGGCCATGGCGCTTTTGCAGACGCAGGCAGTGGACGGCATCATCCTGGACCTGGGCCTGCCCGGCGCCGACGGCATGGAACTGCTGACCTGGGCCCGCGCGCACATTGCCGGCCTGCCCGTGCTGATCCTCACCGCCCGCGACGGCGTCGATGACCGCGTGCTGGGCCTGAACGCCGGGGCCGACGACTACATCACCAAGCCCTTCAACATGCAGGAGCTGCAGGCCCGCCTGCAGGCCATGCTGCGCCGCGCACGCCAGCCCGCCTTCACCCAGGCCAGCAGCGCGGCCGGCGTTGCCAACACCACCATCGGCCCGCTGGTGCTAGACCACGCCAGCCATTCCGCCGCGCTGAACGGCGATCTGCTGGAGCTGACCCAGCGCGAGTGGGAGCTGCTGGAGCTGCTGGCCCACCGCTGCGGCGAAGTCGTCACCCGCGACGACGTGCTGGCCGCCTGGCGCGCCAGCCCGCCCGAGCCCGGCCAGACCGCCGCCCCGCTGAACTCCAATGCGCTGGAGGTGTATGTGCACCGCCTGCGCAAGAAGCTCGACCAGTCCAACCTGGTGATCCGCAATATCCGGGGGCTGGGGTACATGCTGAACAAGCCGTAGATGGCACCCCCCCCTGAGTCGCTGCGCGCCTTCCCCCCGCTCTCGCTTCGCTGCGCTGCGCGGGCAGGGGGACGCTGCCCTCGCTGCGAGGCGACCCTTGCTCGGCATCCCGCGCCTCGGCCGCGCCAGCGGCACGCGTTGCGGGCTTTCACCACCTCCCGCAGTGGGGTTCGCTGACATGCGCCACGTACCAGGGGTCTCTCTTCAACGCAAGCTGCTGCTGTGGCTGCTGCTGCCGCAGCTGGTGCTGTGGCTGTCGGGCGGGTTCCTGGCGTGGCGCATTGCGCTACAGAACGGCGAAAAGGGCATTGACCAGACGCTGACCCAGTCGGTGCGGGCGCTGGCGCGGCAGATCAAGCCGATTGGCGACGGGCTGCTGGTGGACTTTCCGAAGGCCGCGCAGGACATCCTGGAGCAGGACCCGGCCGACCGCATCACCTACATGGTGTCGTCCCCGCCCGGCCGCTTTTTGCTGGGCAACGCGCAGCTGCCGGCACCGCCCGCCCAGGTCGATGTGGCGGTGGGCGAGGCGTTTTTGTACCAGGCGCGGGTGGACGACAAACCGGTGCGCGTGGCCTTGCTGGATGTGGACTACGGCACCGCCTCCACCCGCCAGCGCCTGCGCGTGCAGGTGGCACAGAGCCTCACGGTGCGCGAGCGCATTGCGCAGGAACTGCTGGAGCGCATGGTGCTCCCCATGGGCCTGATGGGACTGGCCCTGAGCGCCGTGGTGTACGCCGGCGTGCTGCGCGGCCTGCAACCCCTCAAGCGCCTGGAGGCGCAAATTGAACGTGCAGGCGCACAGCCCCACACGGGCACCACGCCGCTGCCGCCCATTGAGCTGACCTCAGCACCGCAGGAAGTGCATTCGCTGGCCAGCACCATCAACCGCCTGCTGGAGACCGTGGCGCGCGGCCAGCAAAAGGAAAAGCGTTTTCTGAACGACGCCGCCCACCAGTTGCGCACGCCGCTCGCCGGCCTGATCGGCCAGACCGAGCTGGCCCTGCACGAAAGCCACGAACCCGCCGTGCAGGCCCGCCTGCAAAAGGTGCTGTCGGCCGCACAACGCAGCGCCCACCTGGTGCACCAGCTGCTGCAGTTGGCGCGCTCGGAGTCGAACGTGGAGATGCAGTCCATCGACCTCGCCGCCCTGGCCCGCGAGGTGGCCCGCGAATGGGCCGCCCGCGCACTGGCGCAGGGCATGGACTTGGGCTACGAGGGCGTGGACCACCTGCCCGCGCAGGGCCACCCGCTGCTGCTGCGGGAGGCGTTGAACAACCTCATCGACAACGCCCTGCACTACGCCGGCCCCGGCGCCACCGTAACGGTGCGTGTGGGCCATGAGGAACCCGGGCACTGGGCGTTGCTGGTGGTGGAGGACGACGGACCGGGCGTACCAGCGGAGCACCTGGGCGATTTGTTTGCGCGGTTCTGGCGCGGGTCGGACAAGGCAGGGGGGTGTGGGCTGGGGCTGTCAATCGTGGAAGAGATCGCGCTGCGGCACGGGGGGCGGACCGTGGCGGAGGGGGTGGTGCCGAAGGGGTTGCGGGTGGGGATGCGGCTGCCTGCGGGGTGAGTTTTGGGTGTTATCGGCTGGGGGCGCTAGTTTTTCATGCCTTGGTAGCTATCATTTTTATAGCTTCTTCCAGCACTTCCGGGCGGGAGTTTTCCGGCCGACGTTGACGGTTTGATGCGTCTTTTTTGCACTCTCAGTCTTGGGGGCGCGTGCTCATCGAATGGCATGCCGTCACTGAGGGCGGAGGCCGGGAGTCGCCCGGCATGCGAGTCCCTTTCTTTCGCGTCGCCGAAAGAAAGGAACCAAAGAAAGGGCGACCCCACTGTCTGCGTCCCCTGCGCTTCGCTTCGGGGCAACCTGTAGTGCTCGGGTTTGGCGGGGTCTCGCTCGAACTCGCTCCGTTTCACTTCGCTCAGACAATCGCGAGTCCTGATCCGCCAAACCCTGCGCTCCTCGGCGCATCCAGAGGGGCAAGGGAGCAGAACATCCACACGGGCCATCGCTGCGCTCGGCCCCAACTCGCGGGCGCAAGCGCCACGCGCTGCGCAGGCCAGGCCGAGCGCAGCAATGGCCCGAACGGATGTTGGCTGTTCGGCTGCCCCACCCCTGCTGGCTGCGCCTGCGGCGGGGCGGTTGCGGGGTGGCACGCGCGTCGAAGCGCGCGTGCTTCGTGAACTGACTCGCCGTGGATGTCTGAACGAAGCTGCAACGCAGCGCAGTGAGTTCCACGGCGCACCCCGCAACCGCCCCGATGCAGGTTTGCCCCTTCGCATCGCGAAGGGGTCGCAGACTGGGGGTCGCCTTTCTTTTGGGTACTTTTCTTTGGCGAAGCAAAGAACAAGTACCTCGCCCGCCGGGGCGACAACCCGGCTCCCGCCCCAAACGCAAGCATGCGGCTCGATGTGCTCGCAATAGCCCAGCAAAAACAAAAGCGGCCAGCACCTGCAACCCAGGCACCAGCCGCTCACAAAAAATAAGCCCGACCTCAGGCCGCCAGGATCAGCTTCTCCAGCTTCACAGCATCCACCGCAAACGCCCGAATCCCCTCAGCCAGCTTCTCGGTCGCCATCGCATCCTCATTCAGCGCAAACCGGAACCCCGCCTCGTCATAGTTCACCGCAGGCAGGTTCATCGCCTTGGCAGCCTCCGCATCCAACGCCCGCTGCAACGGTGCATCACTCGCAGCCAGCTGCGCCAACAGCTCGGGTGCAATGGTCAACAGATCACACCCGGCCAACGCCGTGATCTGCCCCACATTGCGGAAACTCGCGCCCATCACCTCGGTGGCAATGCCAAAACGCTTGTAGTGGTTGTAGATCTGCGTGACCGACTGCACGCCCGGGTCGTTGGCGCCAGCGCGCGCAGCTTCGTCCCAGCTCGCTCCGGCCTGCTTCTTGTACCAGTCGTAAATGCGGCCTACGAAAGGCGAGATCAGCTGCACCTTGGCCTGGCCGCAGGCCACGGCCTGGGCGAACGAGAACAGCAGCGTGAGGTTGGTGTGAATGCCCTTGCGCTCCAGCTGTGCGGCGGCCTGGATGCCCTCCCACGTGGCCGCGATCTTGATGAGCACGCGGTCGATGTGGATGCCTTCGGCCTGGTACAGCTCGATGATGCGTTCGGCGCGCGTGACGGTGGCGCTGGTGTCAAAGCTCAGGCGGGCGTCCACTTCGGTGGAGACGCGGCCGGGCACGTGGGTCAGGATCTCGCAGCCAAAACGCACCAGCAGGCGGTCGATCACCTCGTCCATCGCACGCCCTTGCCACTTGGCAACGGTGTCCTTGAGCAGCGGCGCGTATTCGGGCTTCTGCACCGCCTTGAGGATCAGCGAAGGGTTGGTCGTCGCGTCCTGCGGACGGAACTGGGCCAGTTGCAGAAAGTCGCCGGTGTCGGCAACCACGGTGGTGAACTGTTTGAGGGCGTCGAGTTGGTTCGTCATGGCGCCATTATTCCGCATTGGTCCGGGCAGCTTCGGTACTACCAACCACCGATACGCCATGGGCACCCAGGCTCAGTTGCACGGCGTCCCCCACGGCCAGCACATCGTCCAGGTCGGACGACACCACAAAGATGTGGCCGAGCGCGGTCTCGAAGGTGTATTCGTACACCGCGCCCAGGTAGGCACGCTTGTCCAGCCGCGCAGGTAGGAGGCCCGTGCCCTGGCGGTGAATGCGCCAGGCCTCGGGTCGCACCGCCACCTTCACCGGGCCGCTCTGCACCGCCATGCGCGGGCGCAGCACCAGCGGGCCGAGCGCCACCGTGCCATCAGGGTCGGCCACCGCCGGGAACAGCATGGCCTCACCCATGAAGCCCGCAACAAACTCGCTGTGCGGGGTTTCGTACAGCGCACGGGGCGAGCCCTTCTGCGCAATCAGGCCCTGGTTCATCACGATGATCTGGTCGCTCACCGCCATGGCCTCGGCCTGGTCGTGCGTGACATAGGCCACCGTGAGCGACAGGCGCTGCTGCAGCGCGCGGATCTCCTCACGCATCTCACGGCGCAGGCGGGCGTCGAGGTTGGACAAGGGCTCGTCAAACAGCAGCACCTCGGGCTCCAGCACCAGCGCGCGGGCCAAGGCCACGCGCTGCTGCTGCCCGCCTGACAGCTCGCTGGGCAGGCGGTCGTCATAGCCCACCAGGCCCACGCCGCGCAGCGCCTCCACGGACTTGGCGCGCGCCTGCTCCTTGGGCTGGCCCGACATGCGCAGGCCATACATCACGTTCTCGACCACGTTCATGTGCGGGAACAGCGCGTAGCTCTGGAACATCATGCTCACATTGCGTTGCGCGGGGCCCAGCGTGGTCACGTCCTGGCCTGCGATGAAGATCTCGCCCGAAGTGGGCGATTCCAGCCCCGCAATCATGCGCAAGGTGGTCGTCTTGCCGCAGCCCGAAGGGCCGAGGATGGTGGTGAGCGTGCCGCGTGGCACCTCAAAGCTGATGCCCTTGACGGCCAGGGCCGCGCTGCTGTCGCTGCCGTAGCGCTTGGTGATGTTGCGGAACACGATGCCCGCGTCATTGTTGTTCATGGCGTGTTTTCTTTTTTCAGAGGGGGTCAGTGCGCAGCGGGAGCGGCTCCACGGCGGCCCAGTTTGCGATCACCCACCAGCAGCTGAATGAGTCCGATGGAGGCCGACATCAGGATGATGAGCACCGTGCAGTACGCCAGCGCCACGCCATAATCGCCATTGCCCACGCGGCCGATGATGTAGGTGGTGGCCAGCTCGTTCTCGGCTGTGACCAGGAAGATCACCGCGCTCACGGTGGTGATGGCGCGCACAAAGCTGTAGACCAGTGCAGCCACCAGCGCGGGCTTGAGCAGCGGCAGCACCACATGGCGCAGCGTCTGCACGCTGCCCGCGCGCAGCATGACGGACGCCTCATCGAGCGACCGGTCGAGTTGCTTGAACGCCGCCGTGCCCGCCCGCACACCCACCGGCAGGTTACGGAACATGAAGCACAGCACGATGATGAGGGCGGTGCCCGTCAGCTCGAACGGCGGCACGTTGAACGCCAGGATGTAGCTCACGCCCAGCACCGTGCCGGGAATGGCAAAAGCCAGCAGCGCTGCAAACTCGAACGCGCCCTGCCCCCGGAACTCGGTGCGTGCCAGCAGCCACGCAATGGCAATGCCCAGCGTGGCCGTGAGCGGCGCGGAGATGGCGGCGAGCTTGAGGGTGGTGAAGAACGAGTTCCACGCCGTGCCCGCCCACACCACACCAAACTCGCCCCATTCCACGCTGAACGCGGTACGGAAATGCGCCAAGGTGATGGTGTAGTCGCGCCCCCAGGTCTGCACAAAGCCGCCGGCCAATGCAAACAGGTACACGATGAGCGTGAAGGCCATCCAGGGCAGCGCAATCGAATGCACCACGCGGCGCACGCCCCGGGGCAACGGCATGGCAATGCCCGCGTCACCCTTGCCCGACACGGTGGTGAAGTTCTGCTTGCCCAACAGCCCGCGCTGGATGGCAAACACCGTGAGCGCAAAGAAAGTGAGGATCCAGGCCAGCGATGCCGCACGGCCCTGGTCGTACTGCGCGCCCACGATGGCAAAGAAGATTTCGGTGGACAGCACCGAGAACTGCCCGCCCACCACGATGGGGTTGCCGAAGTCAGCCATGCTTTCGATGAAGCCCACCAGGAACGCATTGGCCAGGCCGGGCTTGAGCAGCGGCAGGGTCACGGTCATGAAGGTGCGGTGCGGGCTGGCACGCAGCGTTTGCGCGGCCTCTTCCAGACTGGGCGCCACGCCCTGCACCACGCCGCGCATGATCATGAAAGCAATGGGTGTGAAGGCAAAGGTCTGCGCCACCCACACGCCCAGCCAGCCGTAGAACCAGCGCGACGGCGTGATGCCAAACGCGTATTCCAGAAACTGGTTGAACACCCCCGCACGGCCGAACAGCAGGATGAGCCCCAGGCCCACCACAAACGGCGGCGTGATGATGGGCAGCAGCGCCACGATGTTCAGCGGCCGCGCATAGCGGCGCGAGGCGCGCTCGGCCATCAGCGCCATGAAGGTGCCCAGCAGCGTCGTGCTGGTGGCCGTCATCAGGCCCAGAAACAGCGTGTTCCAGGCCACGCCACAGCGCTGGCCTCCACCCAAGTTCGCCAGGCACGACAGGCTGAAGTTGCGCTCGTGCGCGATGCGCTCCCACACCACGGCCAGCGAGAACGGGCCGTCTTCCAGAAAAAACGCCGCCGACAGCGCCTTGAGCACCGGGAACACGATGAACAGCGCCAGCAGGCTTCCACAGCCCACCACCGCAGCCGCCACGAACAGGTCGCCCTTGAAGAAGCCCCGCCGCGCAATGCCGAACGACAGCAGCACCAGCAGTGCCGACAGCACCACAAACCCGCCCCAGCCCATGCCGGGCTGGCGCGCGCCCAGTTCGCCCAGGCTGGTGTTCATCCATTCAAACGCCCAGCCGCGCGCACCAATCGCAAAGCCGCTGAGCAGCAGGGCCGCCAGCCCCAGTGCGCCCCCCGCCACCAGCAGCGTGCCTTGCTTGCGCCCGGCGGGCAGGCAGGCCCCCAGGCCCGCCACCGCCAGCCCGGCCAGGCCCAGCCACAGCCAGGGGCGCCCGAACAAGGCCGCCTGCATCAGTCCGTTGGCCGCCTGCTCGCTGCTGAAGACCTGGCCCACCGCCAGCAGGCCATTGGCGTCCTGCTGTGCATACCAGGGGAACACCAGGTACCCCAGCACGCCCATGGCCAGCCAGACCCACAGGGGCCGGTTGACCGAGGCACCGGGAGCCCGGGTCCGGAGGGTTGCGTGCGCTGCCGCCGCTGCTGCCGACACCACCACCCCTTAGCGCGTTGCGTTCTGCACGTCTTTTTCCCAGCGCGCAATCAGGCGGCGGCGCTCGGCGCTGGCGCCGTACTTGGCGTAGTCGTAGTTGATGAGCTTCATCTTGGCCGGATCGGTCATGCGCGGGTCCTTGGGCACCTGCGTGTTGCTGGGCAGCTGGAACTGCTTGGCCGCCAGGCCAAACTGTTGGCCGCCGGGCGTGAGCGCCCATTCGTAGAACTTCTTGGCCGCCTCGGTGTTGGGGCCGTTCTTGACGATGCTCATGGAGCCCACTTCTGCGCCGGTACCCTCCGACGGTGTGGCCGATCCCACAGGGAAGCCATTGACCGCCTCGGTGGTCACGTCGTGCACAAAGCTCACGGACACCGTGGTCTCGCCGCGTGCAACCGCCTTGACCGGGGCTGTGCCCGAACGGGTGTACGCGCTGATGTTGGGGTGCAGGGCCTTGAGGTATTCAAACGCCTTTTCCTCGCCCATGATCTGCACCAACGTGGCGATCATGGTGTAAGCGGTGCCGCTCGATGCGGGGTTGGCCATCTGCACCTCGCCCTTGAACTCGGGCTTGAGCAGGTCAGCCCACGACTGCGGCGGGTTGAGCTTGCGCTTGGCCAGCAGTTCCTTGTTGTAGCCAAAGCCCAGCGGCCCCAGGTACACGCCCACGGTGCGGTACTTGGAATCGGCCGCCTGCTTTTGCGCCCAGGGGTAGAGCTGCGCGAGCTGGGGAGACTTGTATTCGAGCGTCAGGCCCTGCTCGGCCGCCTGCAGGTGCGGGTCGCCTGTGCCGCCAAACCAGATGTCGGTCTTGGGGTTGGCTCGCTCGGCATTGAGCTGCGCCAGCGCCTCGCCCGAGCCCTTGGCCGTCATGCTGACCTTGGTGCCAGTGGTCTTGGCGTACACCGTGGACATCAGGTTGCACCACTCGGCCTGCACCGAGCAGATGATGTTGACCTGGCCCTGGGCCGAGCTGCCCGACGCAGCGGCCACCAGGGCCGCACCGGCCAGAAGTTTTGTCAGCAAGGGTTTGCGCATGGAAGGCTCCTCAGTATCTGGATAACGTGATGGAGGATGCTATGCGTGCAGGGCCCGCCCGGGCCAGGGGGGAAACGCCCAGGGTCGGTGCAAGCAGGTTGAAAGGCAGGGATTGCGCGGGCCCCGCAGGTTTGGGAACCGAGTTACATTAAATGAGGACGGCCCCGCCACCGCGCTGACCGCAGCCAGATGGAGCGTCCCGTCCCAGCCCCTTTTTCAAAGGCCCCTGCGCAGCCTGCCCCGCCTTCACAGACTGACATGCTCGACCGCATCACCGCCTCCCTGCCCTCGCTGGCCCCCGCCGAACAGCGCGTGGCCAAGCTGGTGCTGACCGACCCGCGCACCTTCGCCCGCCTGCCCGTGCGCGAGCTGGCCGAGCGCGCGCACGTGAGCAAGCCCACCGTGGTGCGCTTTTGCCGCAGCATGGGCTACGACGGGCTGGCGGACTTCAAGCTCAAACTGGCTGGCAGCGTGAGCGAGGGCGTGCCCTTCATCCACCGCAGCGTGGATGCCGACGACAAGACCGGCGACGTACTGGTGAAGGTGGTGGACAACGCCGTGGCGGCCTTCCTGCAATACCGCAACGCGGCCAGCACCGTGGCCATCGAACGCGCGGCCGACGCGATTGCGGACACCTGGAAGAAGGGCAAACGCATCGAGTTCTACGGCGTGGGCAACTCGGGCATCGTGGCGCAGGACGCGCAGCACAAGTTCTTTCGCCTGGGCGTGACCTCCATCTCCAGCAGCGACGGCCACATGCAGGTGATGAGCGCCACCCTGCTGGGCCCGGGCGACTGCGCGGTGATCATCTCCAACTCGGGCCGCACCCGCGACCTGATGGACGCGGCCGACATCGCCCGCCGCAACGGTGCCACCACCATCGTCATCACCGCCAGCGGCTCGCCCCTGGCCAGCACCTGCCAGATCCACCTGGCGGCCGACCACCCCGAGGGCTACGACCGCTACAGCCCCATGGTGTCGCGCCTCATGCACCTGCTCATCATCGACGTACTGGCCACCTGCGTGGCGCTGCGCATTGGCAGCTCGCTGCAGCCCATCCTGCAGCAGATGAAAGAGAACCTGCGGGCCAAGCGCTACGCGTAAATCCTGGCCGTCAGGCCAGGCCGGCGCACGCCTTCTCAGTCCAGCGTGACACCCGCGTCGCGGATCACCTTGCCCCACTTGGTCGTCTCGGCCGCCAAAAAGGCGTCGCACGCCTCGGGCGTGGTGCCCTCACCAAAGGTGCCCATGGTGTCGAGCTTGGCCTTGGTTTCATCACTCTGGATGATGGCGTTCACCGCGTCCGACATGCGCTTGACGATGTCGCGCGGCGTCCCGGCGGGTGCAATCATGCTGGCCCAGGTACTGCCCAGCATGCCGGGCACGCCTTGCTCGATGAAGGTCGGCACGTCAGGCAACATGGGCAAGCGCTTTTCGCTGGCCACGCCGATGAGGGTGATGCGGCCTGCCTTGGCGGGCTGGATCAGGTTGGGCGGAGGGTCGAGGAACAAGGGCACCTGGCCGCCGAGCAGGTCCGTCAGCGCCGGGGCTGCGCCGCGGTAGGGAATGTGGACCATGAAGGTCTTGGTCAGTGACTTGAGCAGCTCGCTGGTCAGGTGCGCCGCAGAGCCTGTGCCTGATGAGGCAAAACTCACCTTGCCCGGGTTGGCCTTGGCATAGGCCACCAGTTCCTTCACCGTCTTGAACGGTGCATTGGGCGCCACTGCGGCCACCAACGGAGAAACACCCAGCAGCGACACGCCCATCAGGTCCTTGCGGGGGTTGTAGGGCAGCTTGGGGTAGAGCGTGGTGTTGGCGGTAAAGGCCGGAATGACCACACCAAAGGTGTGACCGTCCGGGGCGGACTTGGCGACGGCATCCACGCCGATGATGCTGTTCGCGCCGGGTTTGTTGTCGATGACAACCGGCTGGCCGAATTGCTTTTGCAGGCCCACCGTGAGCAGACGCGCCATCTGGTCGGTAAACCCGCCCGCCGTGTAAGGCACGATGATGCGAATGGGACGGCTGGGCCAACTGGTTTGGGCCAGCGCTGGCAATGCCGCACCGGCCAGCGCTGCGCCGGTGACCTGGACCAGCCTGCGACGGGAAAGGAATGTGCTCATGGTTTTGTCTCCTGCTAATTTTTAGAAATAAAACAGACTCAGCGCTTATGCATTAAGCGCCGATAGCTCTGTTTTTAATAGCAACAAGATCCCATCAGATGGGCTGTGCCAGTAATCTGCGGGGGCTCAGAGCGCCTTGACCAGTTCCGGCACCGCCGTGAACAGATCCGCTTCCAGCCCATAGTCGGCCACGCTGAAGATCGGTGCCTCAGGGTCCTTATTGATCGCCACGATCACCTTCGAATCCTTCATGCCCGCCAAGTGCTGGATGGCACCCGAGATACCGGCGGCCACATACAGCTGCGGCGCCACGATCTTGCCCGTCTGGCCCACTTGCCAGTCGTTGGGCGCGTAGCCTGCATCCACCGCCGCGCGGCTGGCACCCAGGGCGGCGCCCAGCTTGTCGGCCAGCGGGGTCATGACTTCGTCGAACTTTTCCTTGCTGCCCAGCGCCCGGCCACCGGAGACGATGATCTTGGCAGCGGTCAGCTCGGGGCGGTCGCTCTTGGCGATTTCGCTGCCCACGAAGCTGCTCTTGCCGGCATCTGCTGTGGCAGCGGCGGTTTCTACTGCTGCGCTGCCACCAGTGGCGGCTGCGGCGTCAAAGCCGGTGGTGCGCACGGTGATGATCTTGACGCTGTCGCTGCTTTGCACGGTGGCGATGGCGTTGCCAGCGTAGATGGGGCGCTCGAAGGTGTCAGGAGAGACGACCTTGGTGATGTCGCTGATCTGGGCGACATCGAGCTTGGCGGCCACGCGGGGGGCCACGTTCTTGCCGCTGGCAGTGGCGGGGAACAGGATGTGGCTGTAGTTGGAGGCGATGGCGAGCACTTGGGCGGCCACGTTCTCTGCCAGGCCGTGTTCCAGGCCTGCTGCGTCGGCGTGGATGACCTTGGCGACACCGGCGATGCTGGCGGCGGCTTGTGCGGCTGCACCGGCATTGTGGCCGGCCACCAGCACGTGCACGTCGCCGCCGCAGGCGACGGCGGCCGTGACGGTGTTCAGCGTGGCGCCCTTGATGGACGCGTTGTCGTGTTCAGCAATAACGAGTACCGACATTTAGATCACCTTCGCTTCGTTCTTGAGTTTTTCGACCAGTGCGGCCACGTCGGCCACCTTGATGCCTGCGCCGCGCTTGGCGGGTTCGGTCACCTTCAGGGTCTTCAGGCGCGGAGCAACGTCCACGCCGAGGTCTTCGGGCTTGACGGTATCGAGCTGCTTTTTCTTGGCCTTCATGATGTTGGGCAAGGTGACGTAGCGGGGCTCGTTCAGGCGCAGGTCGGTGGTGATGACGGCGGGCAGTGTCAGGGCCAGGGTTTCCAGGCCGCCGTCGACTTCGCGGGTCACGCTGACTTTGTCGGCAGCCAGTTCCACCTTGCTGGCGAAGGTGGCCTGGGGCAGGTCGGCCAGGGCCGCCAGCATCTGGCCGGTCTGGTTGGCGTCGTCGTCGATGGCTTGTTTGCCCAGGATGATGAGAGAAGGTTGTTCTTTGTCGACCAGGGCTTTGAGGAGCTTGGCCACGGCCAGGGGCTGCAGTTCGACGTCGGTTTCCACCAGGATGGCGCGGTCGGCGCCAATGGCCATGGCGGTGCGCAGGGTTTCCTGGCATTGGGCTACGCCGCAGGAGACTGCGATGACTTCGGTCACCAGGCCTTTTTCTTTCAGGCGCACGGCCTCTTCAACGGCGATTTCGTCAAAGGGGTTCATGCTCATCTTCACGTTGGCGATGTCCACACCCGTGTTGTCCGACTTCACTCGGACCTTCACGTTGTAGTCCACCACGCGTTTCACGGGGACGAGGATTTTCATGGTTGGGTCTTTCTGAAAAAACAGGAAATCGATCAATGCGACAGCGTGCAGTGCAGGTCGCGCAACTCGCGCTTGAGCACCTTGCCGATGGCGCTGCGCGGCAGCTCGTCGATGAAATGCAGCGCAGCCAACCGCTGTGTCTTGCCCGCCCGGGCGTTGTACCAACCCATGATCTGGGCGGCGTCATCGGTGGCGCCCGGCCGGCGGCACACAAAGGCCACCGGCGTCTCGCCCCACTGTTCGGAGGGCATGCCGGTCACGGCCACGTCCTCCACGGCGGGGTGCTTGCGCAGCTCGGCTTCGAGGTCGCTGGGGTAGATGTTGAAGCCGCCACTGATGACCATGTCCTTGCGGCGGTCCAGCAGGGTCAGAAATCCCTGCGCGTCAAACCGGCCCACGTCGCCCGTGCGGATGAAGCGCTTGCCGGTGGCGTCAAACCACTCGGCCTCGCGCGTCTTGTCGGGCTGCCGGTGGTAGCCGGTCATCATGCCGGGCGAGTGGCCCACCACCTCGCCGGTGGCACCGGGCGGCAACTCGTTTCCTTCTTCATCGATCAGGCGGATGTCACTGGTGGAGGCGGGCTGGCCCACAGTGTGCAGCTTGTCCGGGTGCTCGTGCGCCGCCAGGATGCAGGTGCCGCCGCCTTCGGTCATGCCATAGAACTCGTACAGCGCGCCCGGCCAGCGCGCCAGGATGTCGGCCTTCAGCTCGGCGCGGAACGGCGCACTGGTGCAGAACTTGGCGCGAAAGGACGACAGGTCGAACTCACCAAACTGCGGCAGCGCCATGATGCGCTGGTATTGCACCGGCACCAGCATGGAATGCGTGGCGCGGATCTGCTGCGCGGTCTGTAAGTAGCGCAGCGCATCGAACTTCGCCATCAGCCGCACGCTGCCGCCCCAACACAGGCCGGGAAAGAACGACACCAGCGTGGTGTTGGAATACAGCGGCGTCGCCAGCAGTGTGACGCTGTCCGGGCCGTAGCCCTGCGCCAGGCCGCGCACCAGGTGCGCCCAGCGCATGCCGTGCGATTGCACGATGCCCTTGGGGTTGCCGGTGGTACCAGAGGAATAAATGATGTTGAACGGATGCTCGGGGCCCACGTCCACCGGCGTCGGCGCCGCGCCTTCAGGGGCAAGCCACTCCCTCCACGGCATGCCCGCACCGGCGTCGTCCAGCGCCACAAGCGGCAGCGCACCGGCGCCTTCCATCACGGCAGGCGGCACCGCCGCCCTGCCCTGCGCATCGGCAAACAGCAGGCGCGCCTGGGCATCGCCCAACATGGACGCCATGGCCTCGGGCGTGACGGACGGCGCCAGTGGTGCCACCACCACACCTGCGCGCAGGGCACCCAGGTACACGGCGGCATAACGCACAGACGACGCGGCGCACACGGCCACCACATCGCCCGACTGCAGGCCCGCCTGCTGCAACGATGCGGCCACGCGGTCCACCAGGGCATCGAGCGCAGCCCAGTCCAGCGCGGAGTCGTCATCGGCCAAGGCATTCGCCTGCGGGCGCTGCCGCGCGTTGTCACGCAGCAGATCGGAGACCCGGCGGAACGGGGGGAAAGGGGCAGAGGCAGTGGTATTGGTCATGGCCCAACTTACTCGAAGACGATGCCCTTGTCGCGGATCACCTGGCCCCACTTGGCGTAATCGCCACGCACGCGCTTGGCCATCTGGTCCGGGCCCTGGTAGTTGGCGATGGCACCGGCGTTGAGTAGCTTGTCCTGCACTTCCTTGTCAGCCAGGATGGCTTTGACTTCGGTGCTGATGCGGTCGACCACGTCCTTGGGCGTACCGGGCGGGGCCATCAGGCCGCCCCACGACACGGCATCAAAGCCCTTGAAGCCCTGCTCGGCAATGGTGGGCACGTTGGAGATCACCCCCACGCGCTGCGGCGAGCCCACTGCAATCGCGCGCAGCTTGCCCGTCTGGATATGGGGCAGCGCCGCCACGAGGTCGGCATACATCATGGGCACCTGGCCGCCCAGCGTGTCGGTGATGGCGGGCACACCGCCTTTGTAGGGCACATGCTCCATCTCAAATTGGCCCAGCTGCTTGAGCAGCTCCATGCTCAGGTGGCCAAAGCTGCCCACGCCCGAGGACGTGTAGTTGAGCTGCCCCGGCCGCGCCTTGGCATGGGTGATGAGCTTTTGCAGATCGGTCACGGTGGGCATCTGCGCCGGGTTGACCACCACCACGATGGGCAGGTCGTACACGGTAGCCACGGACACGAAATCCTTGGTGGTGTCGTAGCCCGCCTTTTTGTACAGGTGCGGAGCCAACAGCGTGGGCGTGGCCAGCATCATGAGCGTGTAGCCGTCGCCAGGGGTCTTGGCGATCTGCTGCGCGGCAATTGAGCCCGAAGCGCCCGCGCGGTTCTCCACTACCACGGGCTGCTTCAGCCGCTCAGCCAGCTTCTGGCCGACGATGCGCGAGGCCGTATCGGTGGGCCCCCCTGCCGGGAAGGGCACCACGAGCTTGATCATCTTGTTGGGCCAGGCCTGGGCGTGTGCTGGGACCGAGCCCAACAGGCCCATGACCGACACTGCAGCAGCGGCTGACAGCACGGTGCGACGGGAGAAAGCAGCAGGGAAAAGAGATGGTTTGTTCATGGCGAAAACGTCTTGTCTTTCAGTGGTCCTAAGCGCTGCGTAGGCCCACGCCGTCCGAAACTGGCGAGGCCGAAGCGAGAGCAGCCGCGCAAGGGCCGCCCCGCCGCGCTGGCTGCGTCCCCCTGCCCGCATGGCGCAGCCATGCGAGAGCGGGGGGGGAAGCCGCGCAGCGGCTCAGGGGGGTGTCAATCTAGTTTCGCGCCAGAGACCTTCACCACGCGCTCCCACACCGGTGCGTCCTTTTTGAACTGGGCGCTGAACTGCTCGGGACTGCTGCCCACGGGGATGAAACCCATCTGCTGGATGCGGTCGCGCACTTCGGGCATCGCGATCACGGCCTGCAGCTCGGCGCCGAGCCGGGCCACGACTTCAGGCGGCGTCTTGGCGGGTGCGCTCATGCCCACCCAGCCCGTCACCTGGAAGACCTCGTCCTTGATACCCTGCTCGGCCATGGTGGCCACTTTGGGCAGCGCGTCCATGCGCTGCGCGCCGGTCACGGCCAGTGGCTTGAGGCGGCCCGACTCGATGTACGGCCGGGCCGACTGCAGGCTGGCAAACGCCATCTGGAACTGCCCGCCCACCAGGTCCTGCAGCATGGGCGCCTCGCCCTTGTAAGGCACATGGTTCATGTCGGCCTTGTGCTTGTCGGACAGCCAGGCGCCCGCCAAATGGGCATACGAGCCCGCACCCCACGAGCCGTAGGCGATCTTGCCCTTGTTGCGGTCGATGTAGGCCATCAGCTCCGACGCGTTGTTGACCGGCAGCTGCGGGTTGACCAGCAGCACCACCGGCGCCAGCGCGATCTGGGTGATGAGGGCCTGGTCCTTTTGCGGCTGGTAAGGCAGACGGTCGTACAGAAACTGGTTGATGAGCATGGTGGTGCCCAGGGACACCAGCAGGGTGTAGCCGTCGGCGGGCGACTTGAGCGCCTGATCGGTACCGGTCACTCCACCCGCACCGCCGCGGTTGTCCACCAGCACAGGCTGGCCCAGACGGGCCGAGAGCTTCTCGCCCAGCGTGCGGGCGGTAATGTCCGTGGCGCCACCGGCCTGGTAGGGCACGATCAGCTTGATGGGCTTGGCAGGCCAGGCCTGCGCATGGGCTGCCGACATGATGCCGGGGACAGCCAAGGGGGCCAGGGCAGCCACGGTGGCCAGGATGGTACGGCGGGAAAGGGATCGCATGGGGGAAGTCTCCTGTCAATGTTGTTGTGGGTCGGGCAGCGTGAGCACCCCCTTGTCGCGCAGGGCCTGCAGCTCGGCCTCGGGCAGTTGCAGCAGCTGCTGCAGCACCTCGCGCGTGGCGGCGCCCAGCGTGGGCGGTGCGTTGCGGATGGGCAGGCGCTGCCCGTCCAGCCGATAAGGCGGCGCGAATACATGCGTGGTGCCCGCTACGGGGTGTGGCAGTTCCTGCAGCAGGCCGCCGCGGCGCGTGCGCTCGCTGGTCAGCGCTTCGTGCAGGCCGGCCACACGGCCGCAAGGGATGCCTGCAGCGGTCAGGCGTTCGAGCAGCACATCACGCGGAAAGCTGGCAATCAACGCCTTCATCTCAGGCAGCAGAGTCAGTCGATTGCGGGCGCGCTCGACGTTGGTAGCGTAACGCGGGTCTTCCACGATGTCCGGGCGCATCACCACCTGGCGGCAGAACTTGTCGAACTGGCTGTTGTTGCCCACGGCGATGATGAGCGGACCATCCTGCGCCTCGAACATGCCGTAGGGCACGATGGACGGGTGGGCGTTGCCGTAGCGCTGCGGGTCATGGCCCAGCAGCATGGCGTCCAGGCCGTAGTAGCCGGTAATCATCAGGCCGCAGTCGTACAGCGCCATCTCGATGTGTCGGCCCTTGCCGGTGCGTTCCCGGCGGAACAGCGCCGCCAGCACAGCCTGCGCGGCGTACATGCCGGTCATCATGTCCACGGCGGCCACGCCAAACTTCAGCGGCGGCTGGTTGGCCTCACCGTTGATGGCCATCAGACCCGCCTCGCCCTGGATCACCAGGTCATAACCGGGGCGCTTGGCCTCGGGGCCCGAGCTGTCGTAGCCCGCCACCGAGCAATAGATGAGGTCGGGCTTGATGGCCTTGAGCTGCTCGTAGCCCAGGCCCAGCTTCTCAGCGCCGCCGGTCTTGAAGTTCTGGACCACCACGTCGCACTGGGGCAGCAGGTCGCGGATGATCTTCACGCCTTCGGGCGTCTGCAAATCCACGGTGATGGACCGCTTGTTGCGGTTCATGCTGTTGTAGTAGGTGGTCTCGGTCTTGCCGATGCGCATGCCCCAGTCACGGGTGTCGTCACCCCGGCCGGGGTGTTCCACCTTGATGACGTCGGCACCAAAGTCGGCCAGTACCTGGCCGCACAGCGGCCCGGCAAACACGCGCGAGAGGTCGAGCACGCGCACGCCTTCGAGCGGGAAATCCATGCCCTCGGGCAATGAGGGTGTAGGGGTTGTGGAGGTCATTGCGTAGTGTCTTGTGTACCCGCGCCAGCGGCATTGACGTGGCGCAGACGGACGAAATCGGCCGGGCGTTTTTCCAGAAACGCACCAATGCCTTCGCGGGATTCTTCGGTGGCTTGTGACTGCACCATGAGCTGTGCTTCCAGCTCCAGCTGGTCGTCCAGCGGCTGGCTGTAGGCACTGCGGCACAGCGCCTTGATGCGGCCCATGGCCAGGTCTGGCCCGGTAGCTACCTGCGCAGCCAATGCCAATGCCTGCGTCAGCGCCTCACCCGGTTCGGCCAGTCGGTTGACCGGGCCCAATGCGTGCAGCCGCTCGCCCGAGATGCGTTCGCCGGTGAGGCACAGCTCGGTCAGCACCTGGCGCGACACGAACTCGGCCAGGAAGGCCGTGGCGCCGCCATCGGGCGTGAGCCCCACCTTCACATAAGCCACCGAGAACACGGCATTGCGCGCAGCCACCAGCATGTCGCAGGCCAGCGCCAGCGACAGGCCCGCACCGGCCGCTGCGCCCTCTACCGCCGCGATCACCGGCTTACGGCAATCGCGCACGGTGCGGATCAGGTCATGCAGGCCTTCGAGTTTGGCACGGCGCTCTTCAATGGGCAGCTCGCGGCGCTTGGCCAGCTGGCGCAAGTCACCGCCCGCACAAAAGTGCCCGCCTTCGCCCGTGAGCACGATGGCGCCCACGTTGGGGTCGGCCTCGGCCTGCGCCAGTGCCTCGGTCAGCGCCGCGTAGAACGCGGGTGACAACGCATTGCGCGCGGCGGGGTTGTTGTTGGAGAGCACGAGCACCGCGCCCTCGCGGCGTTGCAGCAGAGGCAGTGGCTGCTCCATGGCTTCAGCTCCGGCCCAGCGCGATAAAGCGCGCCAGGTGGTGGTCTTCATCACCAAACTGGTGGTCCACCATGACGAGGCGCTTGGCGTAGTGCGACAGCGGCAGCTCCCACGTCATGCCAATGCCGCCGTGCAGCTGAATGCTTTCTTCAGCCACCAACGCGCCGATGCGGCCCATGGTGACCTTGGCGGCCGACAGCGCGCGCTCGCGCTCGGTGCGGTCCGTGCTGTCCATCGCGGCCGCTGCGTTGATGACGGCAGAGCGCGCCTGCTCCACTTCCAGCAGCAGGTCGGCCATGCGGTGCTGCAGGGCCTGGAAGCTGCCGATGGGCACACCAAACTGCTTGCGCGTTTGCAGGTATTCCAGCGTGTGCTTCTTGGCAACGTCCATCGCACCCAGCGCCTCGGCGCACACGGCCAGAATGCCCCAGCCTACTGCGTGCTCCAGCGTGGCAAGGCCCTGCCCCTCCGTGCCGAGCAGCGCATCGGCGCCCACCTGCACGTTTTGCAACGTGACTTCGGCCACGCGGCCACCGTCGATGCGGCCCATGCCACGGCGGCTCAGGCCTGCGGCATCAGTGGGCACCAGGAACAGCGAGATGCCGTTTTCATCGTCCACAGCGCCCGAGGTGCGGGCACTGACCAGCAGCCACTGCGCCTGGTCGCCATGCAGCACCACGGCCTTGTGGCCGGTGAGTTGCCAGCCATCGCCATGGCGCACGGCGCGGGTAGTCACGCGGTTCAGGGCGTAGTGCGCGCCGGGCTCTTCATGCGCCAGCGCGGCCACAGTGCTGCCGTCGATGAGGCTGGCGATGTGTTCCTTCTGTGCCGCGCTGCCCGCCAAGCCCAGCGCCCGGCCCACCACCAGCGCGCTGACAAAGGGCTCCACAACCAGGCCGCTGCCCAGGGCTTCAAACACCACTGCCACATCAAAGCCTGCGCCGCCAAAGCCGCCATCGGCTTCGGGGAAGAGCGCGCCAATCGCGCCCAGCTCGGCAAAACGGGCCCACAGCGCCGGGTCCGTGCCGGTGTCGCCGTAAGCGATGTGGTTGCGCGTTTCGATCCCGTACTGCTCGGCCACAAAACGGTTCAGGGTGTCCGCCAGCATGCGACGGTCTTCGGTGTGTTCAAAGTTCATCGCGGCAACCTCACAGGCCGAGAATCATCTTGGAGATGATGTTCTTCTGGATTTCATTGGAGCCGCCAAAAATCGACAGCTTGCGGTAGTTGAAGTAGTTGGCTGCTGCCGTGGCCGCCTCTTTCGGCCCCACGGGTTCGTCGGCATAGCCTTCGTACTGCGCCTCTTCGATGAAGGGCAGCGCGTATGGGCCCACCGCACGGCGGATGAGCGACAGGATTTCCTGGCGTATTTCGGTGCCGCGGATTTTGAGCATGGAGCTTTCTGCCCCCGGCACGCCGCCACCAGCCACAGCGGCAATCACGCGCAGGTTGGTGGTCTTCATGTTCTCCAGGTCAATCTCGACCTGGGCCATGCGGGCGGCAAACAGCGGGTCCTGGTCCAGCGGCTGGCCGTTCTTCATCACCTTGGCAGCAATGACTTTGAGCTTGGCCAGTGCAGCAATGCAAAAGCCCACGCCTGCAATGCCGGTGCGCTCGTAGGTCAGCAGGTACTTGGCGTAGGTCCAGCCCTTGTTTTCCTCACCCACCAGGTTTTCCACGGGCACCTTCACATCGGTGAAGAAGACTTCGTTGACTTCCTTGTCGCCATCCAGAGTGCGGATGGGGCGCAGCTCCACGCCGGGCGATTTCATGTCCACCAGCAAGAAGCTGATGCCCGACTGGGCCTTGGCTTCGCGATCGGTGCGCACCAGGCAGAAGATCATGTTGGCGTGCTGGCCCTGGGTGGTCCAGGTCTTCTGGCCGTTGACGATGTAGTGGTCACCCTGGCGCACTGCCGTGGTCTTGACCGAAGCCAGGTCAGAGCCCGCGCCGGGTTCGGAATAGCCCTGGCACCACCAGTCCTCACCGCTCAGGATGCGCGGCAGCCAGTACTTTTTCTGCGCCTCGTTGCCGAACTTGATGAGCACCGGGCCCAGCATGTTCACGCCAAAAGGCACGATGCGCGGGCCACCGGCCAGGGCGCACTCGGTATCGAAAATGAACTTCTCGACCGCACCCCAGCCCGGGCCGCCGTATTCCTGGGGCCAGTGGTTGGCCAGCCAACCGCGCTCGTTCAGGATGGCGTGCCACTCGTCCTGGTCCGCCTTGGACAGGCGCTGCCCGGCCTTGACCTTGGTGGCGATGCGTTCGGGCAGCTTGTCTTTCAAGAAAGCCTGCACCTCGGCGCGGAAGGCTTCTTCTTCGGGGGTGAAATTCAGGTCCATATCGGGTCGCTTGCTGTTTCAGAGTTCGGTGGTGTGGCGCAAGGTCAGAAAATTTCAAACAGGCCTGCAGCGCCCATGCCACCGGCGATGCACATGGTCACCACGCCGTACTTGGCCTTGCGGCGGCGGCCTTCGAGCAGCAGATGGCCCACCAGGCGTGCACCGGTCATGCCAAAGGGGTGGCCAATGGCAATCGCCCCGCCGTTCACGTTCAGCCGCTCCGACGGAATGCCCAGGCGGCGCTGGCAGTACAGGGCCTGCGAGGCAAAGGCTTCGTTCATCTCCCACAGGTCAATGTCCTGCACCGTGAGGCCGTGGCGTGCCAGCAGCTTGGGCACGGCAAACACGGGGCCAATGCCCATTTCGTCGGGCTCGCAACCGGCCACTGCAAAGCCGCGGAAGGCACCCAGCGGTTGCAGACCACGGCGCTCGGCCTCCTTGGCTTCCATCAGCACGCAGGCGCTGGAACCGTCGGACAGTTGCGAGGCATTGCCTGCGGTGATGAACTGGCCGGGGCCCTTCACCGGCTCCAGCTTGGCCAGGCCCTCCAGCGTGGTGTTGGCCCGGTTGCAGTTGTCGTGCGTGGCCGTCACTTCACGGTAGGTGACCTCGCCGGTCTCCTTGTTTTTTTCCATCATGCGTGCGGCGCAGGGCACGATCTCGTCAGCAAACACGCCCGCCTGCTGTGCGGCGGCGGTGCGTTGCTGGCTTAGCAGCGAGAACGCATCCTGGTCTTCGCGGCTGATGCCGTAGCGGTGGGCCACGATGTCGGCGGTGTCGATCATGGCCATGTAAAGGTCGGGCTTGTGCTCTTGCAGCCAGGGGTCGATGTCTGCCGGGTTGCCAGGCCGGATGGCCGAGATGCTCTCCACCCCGCCCGCCACCATGGCGGGCACGCCTTCCGCCACGATGCGGCCTGCGGCAATCGCCACCGACTGCAGGCCCGACGCGCAAAAGCGGCTGGCCACCATGCCGGCCACCGACAGGGGCAGGCCCGCACGCAGCGCCGTCTGGCGGCCAATGTTCTTGCCGGTGATGCCCTCGGGGTAGCCGCAGCCCATCACCAGGTCTTCGATCAGCTCGGGGTCGATGCCCGAGCGCTCGACCGCTGCCTTGACGGAAAAGGCCGCCAGCTGCGGGCCGGGTGTGGCATTGAATTCGCCCCGGTGCGACTTGGTCAATGGGGTGCGGGCGGTGGAAACGATGACGGCTTCACGCATGATTTGCTCCTGATTTAATAGCTGACTGCGCTTATTGATAGAGCGCTATAGGCCAAGATGACTTGAATTCAATGGAATTGAGAGGCCGCCTGATGTGCTGTGCGCGTGGGGCGGCTTCTGCACTATTCGGCCTTGTTCAGGCTGTCAAAGTTGCGCCCCTCCCGCACCAGCTGCACCAGCAAGGGCGACGGCTTCCAGAACAGCGGGTCCTCCTTGGCAAAGGCCTCGATGTCGGCCAGCACCTTGGGCAGGCCCGTCATGTCGGCCCACTTCATCGGGCCGCCCCGATGGCGCGGAAAGCCGTAGCCCGCCACAAAGGTCACGTCCACATCCAGCGGGCGCAGGGCAATGCCCTCGTGCACCACGTTGGCCCCTTCGTTGACCATGGCGGCCATGTAGCGACGCATGATCTCGTCGGCAGTGAAGCTGCGGGGGCTGATGCCCTTTTTGGCGCGCTCGGCATCCACAATGGCCAGCACTTCAGGGTCGGGCTGGCCCGTGCGGGAGCCTTCGGGGTAGAGGTAAAAGCCGCGCCCGGTCTTCTGGCCAAACCAGCCGCGCTCGCAGATGCGGTCGGCAATTTCCACGTAGCGGGCTTGGGGGTCGCGTGTCGCAGCGCGGCGCTTGCGAGTGGCCCAACCAATGTCGCCACCGGCGAGGTCCGTCACCTGGAAGGGGCCCATGGCAAAACCGAAACCGCGCACGGCGGCGTCGATCTCGTAGGGGCTTGCGCCGTCTTCCAGCAGGTAGTCAGCGGCCTGCTTGTACACGGCCAGGATGCGGTTGCCGATAAAGCCGTCGCACACACCGGCGCGCACGGGCACCTTTTTCAGCTTGCGAGCCAGCTCGAACGCCGTGGCGACCACATCGGGCGCGACCTTGGCGGGCACCACGATCTCCAGCAGCTTCATGATGTTGGCGGGGCTGAAGAAGTGCAGGCCGATCACGTCCTGAGGGCGGCCGGTGGCGGCGGCGATGGCGTCGATGTCGAGGTAGGACGTGTTGGTGGCCAGCACCGCGCCGGGCTTGCACACGCGGTCCAGCTCGCGGAACACGGTCTTCTTGACCTCGATGTCTTCAAACACGGCCTCGATCACGAGGTCCACCTGGGCGATGTCGGCATAGCTGGTGCTGCCGGTGTAGCGCGCCATCACGGCGACCTTCGCTGCGTCGGTCATGCGGCCTTTGGCGACCAGGGCGTTGTAGACCTTCTCGACATTGGCGCGGCCACGGGCGATGGACTCGGCATCACGCTCGATCATGGTGACGGGCAAGCCGGCATCGAGGGCCGCCACGGCAATGCCCGCGCCCATGGTGCCGCCACCGATGACGGCGATGCTGGCGACAGGGCGTGGCTGCGCGGCCTGGGCCTCGGGCACCTTGACCACTTCACGCTCGGCAAAAAAGGCGTGGATGAGCCCGGCGCGTTGCGGGCTGTCCAGGCATTCCATGAACAGTGCGCGCTCGCGGGCCATACCTTCGTCAAACGGGAGTTGCAGCGCAGCCTGCACGCATTCGATGATCTTGAGGGGCGAGAACAGGCCGCGCGACTTCTTGGCCGTCTCGGTCTTTTGCTCTTCGAGCCAAGCCAGTGCAGCTTGCGGCTCGGCAATGGCAAGGTCACGCGTGCGGCGCACGGGGGCTTGGGCAGCCAGCAGCTCGCGCACATAGGCCAGGCCTGCGGCCAGTGGGTCGGTGCCTTCCACCAGTTTGTCGACCAGCCCGGCTTGCAGCGCGGCCTGTGCCTTGAGGGGCTGGCCACTGAGCATGAGGGTGGTGGCCGCCTGCACGCCCATGAGGCGCGGGGCGCGCTGGGTGCCGCCGGAGCCGGGCAGCAGGCCCAGGTTCACCTCGGGCAGGCCCAGTGTGGCAGCGGGCAAAGCCAGCCGGTAGTGGGCCGACAGCGCCACCTCCAGCCCACCGCCCAAGGCCGCGCCATGCAACACGGCCACCACAGGCTTGTTCAGGTTTTCGATGGCGCGACAGACCTCGGGCAGGATGGGTGTCACCGGGGGCTTGCCGAATTCGCGGATGTCCGCCCCGGCAATGAAGGCCTTGCCCGCGCCCACCAGCAGCACGGCGGTCACGGCGGCGTCGGCCTGCGCCTGCTGCATGGCGGCCAACAAGCCCTGGCGCACGGCGGCGCCCAGGGCATTGACGGGCGGGTTGTCGATGGTGACGACCAGAACATCGCCATGCAGCGCGGTCGTAACAACGGAAGATGCGGCAGCGGCGGCATGCATACGGGGAAGTCTCCTGGTCAATGGCTGTGCCTGTTGATGACCGGGGGATTGTTGATGCGCGAAGTAATCTTGACAATTACATAGCCCATTGACAGACTGTCAAACTTCTTTTGACAAACTGCGGCAAGCGAGCGTTCAGGCGCCGCCCCACCTATCCCGCCTATGGAACTCACCTCCCTCACCGTGCTGGTCGACATCCTTGATGCCGGCAACCTGAGCCAGGCCGCGCGCAACCTGAAGATGACCCGTGCGAATGTGAGCTACCACCTGCACCAGTTGGAAAAATCGGTGGGTGTGCAGCTGGTGCGCCGTACCACGCGCCGGGTAGAGCCCACCGAGGTGGGCCTGCGCCTGTACGCCCATGGCCGCGCCATTCAGAACGAAATGCTGGCCGCGCGCGAGACCATTGCCACGCTGGGCCAGGGCCTGCAGGGGCGCGTAGGCCTGAGCGTGCCCAGTGGCTACGGGCAGATGGTGATGTCAGACTGGCTGATCGACTTCAAGCGGCTGTACCCCGGCATCGTGCTGGATGTGCGCTTTGAAAACCGGGTGGATGACCTCATCCGCGATGAGGTGGACATCGCCATCCGCGTGATGCCCGAGCCCCCACCCACGCTGGTGGCGCGCGACCTGGGCAGCGTACGCTACATCGCCTGCGCATCGCGCGGGTACGCCGAGGCGCACGGGCTGCCCCAGGACTTCGAGGCTCTGCAGGCTGCGCCAGTGATCACCGCAGGGGTGGTGGGCAAGCAGCTGCGCCTGCGCGGGTACCGGGGTGACCAGCGCCAGGAAGCCATGCTGGAGCCCACCCTCATTTCGGAGCACTTTCCGTTTCTGCGCCAGGGCATCCTGGCAGGGCTTGGCGTGGGGCTGGTACCGGACTACGTGGTGCAGGATGCCGTGTCCAGCGGTGAAGTGCTGACCACGCTCGACGACTGGCGGCTGAGCATTTTTGGCACCCAGATGTTCATGCTCTACATGCCCAACCGCCACCAGACCCGGGCGGTGCGCACCTGCATTGACTACCTGCTGGGGCGGGCCCTGCCCGCCGCCGAGTCAGGCGCGCCAGCGGCGGCCGGATCAGCGCCTTGATCGAATTTCAATGAAAAAACGGGCGCAGGTGCTAGTTAATCATGCATCAATAGCTATATTTTTATAGCAAACGCATCCACCTGCACCCTTGACCCGCACACCGGGCGACTTCGCCGCACGCCGGTGCGGCGCTGGGCATCAGATCCGCCCTTCCTCCACCGCATGGCACGCAATGCGGATGCCGCCGATGCTCTGGAGCTTGGGGCGCTCCGTGCGGCAGCGGTCATTGACATGCGGGCAGCGCGGGTTGAACGCACAGCCGGGTGGCGGGTTCAGCGGGTTGGGCACCTCGCCCTGCACCGGTGTGCGCGCCTTGCCGGTGTCGTGCATCTTGGGGATGGCATCGAGCAGCATGCGCGTGTAGGGGTGGCGCGGCGTGTCGAACAGCGTGTGCTTGTCGGCCAGCTCCACCAGGCGGCCCAGGTACATCACGCCGACCTGGTCGCTCACATGGCGCACCACGGCCAGGTTGTGGCTGATGAACAGATACGTGAGCTGCCGCTCGCGCTGCAAGTCCTTCATGATGTTGAGCACCTGCGCCTGCACCGACACGTCGAGCGCGCTGGTGGGCTCGTCGCAGACCAGAAACTCGGGCTCGGTGGCCAGGGCACGCGCAATGGAGATGCGCTGGCGCTGGCCGCCGGAGAACTGGTGCGGGTACTTGACCATGTCGAGCGGCGACAGGCCCACCGATTGCAGCAACTCGCCCACACGTTGCTTGAGCTGCTCCTTGTCGGTGATGAGCCCATGCTCCTTGAGGGGCTCGCCGATGATGTCCTCCACCAGCCAGCGGGGGTTCAGGCTGGCGTACGGGTCCTGGAAGATCATCTGGATGCGGCGGCGCATGGCCTTGGCGTTGTTGCCCTTGAAGGCCGCATGGGCGTCTTGCCCATCAAACGTGAGACCGCCGCGCGTAGGGTCGTACAGGCCCACCAGCAGTCGAGCCACGGTGCTCTTGCCGCAGCCGGATTCGCCCACCAGCGCCAGCGTCTTGCCCTTCTCGATCTCGAAGCTCACGCCGTCCACCGCATGCAGCAGGGTGCGGGGCTTGCGCTCGATCACGCGGTTGAGCCACGGGGCAGAGACGTCAAAGGTCTTGGCCAGGTCATGCGCCTGCACCAGCGCCTTGCTATTCGTTGCGGCGGCGCTCATGCGGTCACCTTGGCTTGGGTCGTTGCACCGGCATGCAGCCAGCAGGCAGCGCGGGTAGCGCCGGCATCCATCAGGTCGGGGCGGTCGGTCATGCAGCGGTCAAAGGTCTTGGGGCAGCGGGGGTTGTAGGCACAGCCCTTGGGGATGGCGTTGAGGCGCGGCATGGCGCCGTCGATCTGGTTGAGGCGCTCGCGGTCCTGTTCCATGTCGGGGATGGAGGCCATCAACCCGGCGGTGTAGGGGTGGGATGGCTGGTTGATCACGTCATGCACCGGGCCGATCTCGGCCACACGCCCGGCGTACAGCACGGCCACGCGGTCGCAGGTTTCGGCGATCACGCCCATGTCGTGGGTGATGAGCATGACGGCCGCGCCACGCGATTTGCAGATGTTTTTCAGCAGCGTGATGATCTGCGCCTGGATAGACACGTCGAGCGCTGTGGTGGGCTCGTCGGCCACGATGAGCTTGGGCTCGGCGGCCAGGGCCAGGGCGATCACGACGCGCTGGCGCATGCCCCCCGAAAACTGGTGCGGGTAGTGGTCGATGCGCTCTTCGGCGGCGGGAATGCCGGTGTCCTTGAGCAGCTGGATGGCGCGCTGGCGGGCTTCGGCCGCATTCACGGGCAGGTGGGCCAGGATGGTTTCGGTGAGCTGACGGCCCACGGTGTACAGCGGGTTCAGCGAGGTCAGCGGGTCTTGAAAGATGGCACCGATGCGGCGGCCCCGGATGTGGCGCATCTCCTCGTTATTGAGGTTGTCGATGCGCTGACCCTCCAGCAGGATCTGGCCCGAGGCCACACGGCCGGGCGGTTCCAGCAGGCCGATGATGGCCGCGCCGGTGAGCGACTTGCCGGCGCCGGACTCTCCCACCACGCCCAGAATCTCGCCGGGTGCGATGGAAAAGGAAATGTCGTCCAGAGCGCGCAGGGTACCGCGGCGGCCCGGGAATTCGACAACGAGGTTTTTGACTTCGAGAAGGCTCATGGAAATATCGCTTTTCTTCTTGTTCTTGTTCAACGCAGGCGGGGGTTGAGAGCGTCGCGCAGCCAGTCACCCAGCAGGTTCACGGACAAAGCAATCAGCACCAGCATGGCGCCAGGGAAGACGGTGATCCACCATTCGCCCGAGAACAGGTAGTCGTTGCCGATACGGATCAGCGTGCCCAGCGAGGGCGAAGTGGGCGGCGCGCCCACGCCCAGGAAAGACAGAGTAGCTTCGGTGATGATGGCCGTGGCCACCTGGATGGTGGCCAGCACCAGCACGGGCCCCATCACGTTGGGCAGCACGTGCTTGCGCATGATGCGCAGCGGCGAGACGCCCGTCACGCGGGCGGCCTGCACGTATTCCTTGTTGCGCTCTACCAGCGTAGAGCCGCGCACCGTGCGGGCATATTGCACCCAGCCGGTGAGGGAGATGGACAGGATCAGCACGCCAAACGCCAGCGACTCATGCGCATTGGGGAACAGCGCACGGCCCACGCCAGCAATCAGCAGCGCGACCAGGATGGCGGGAAAGGACAGCATCACGTCGCACAGGCGCATGAGCACGGCATCCACCCAGCCGCCCCGAAAGCCTGCCAGCAGGCCAAAGGCCACGCCCACCACCACGGACAGCACCACCGAGGCGATGCCCACCACGAGCGAGATGCGCGCGCCGTAGATCAGCGCCGAGAGGATGTCGCGGCCCTGGTCATCGGTGCCCAGGGGGTATTTCATCGAGCCCATTTCGCTCCATGCCGGGGGCAGGCGCGCATCGCTCAGCTCCAGCGTGGTCAGGTCGAACGGGTTGTGGGGTGCCACCCATCCGGCAAACACCGAACAGAACAGGCAAATCAGCGCAATGGCAGCGGCCAGCATGGCGACCGGCGATGTGCGGAAGCTGTAGCCGACGTCGCTGTCGAACCAGCGGGCAAGGGTAGTTTTCATTGTGGGAAACCAGTCAACGGGCAACAACACGCGCAGCGGGTAGCTGCGGGTGTTGTTGCGGGCTTGGATCAGCCGGTGGCTTTGTTGTTGTCGTCGTATCGATCAGTCGGAAAAACGCGGGCTCACTTGCTCACGGTGATCCACTTGAACGGCATGTAGTTGTCGGCCATCTGCACGAGCTTGACCTTCTTGCTCACGCCCCAGGCCAGCGCCTGCTGGTGCAGCGGCAGGTGGCCCACATCGGCGGTATGCACTTCAAAGGCTTCCTTGATCATGGCGTCGCGCTTGGGCTTGTCGGTCTCGACCAGGATCTTCTTGGTCAGTTCGTCCAGCTTGGGGTTGCAGTACGCACCCAGGTTGAACTGGCCCGCGCCGGTCTTGTCGTCCGGGCAGATCATCAGCGCATTGAGGGCGTTGTGCGAGTCGTACGTGGTGGGCGTCCAGCCCAGCATGTAGAAGCTGGTGTCACGGCGCAGCACCTTGGGGAAGTACGTGCCTTTGGTTTCAGCCGCGAGGTTGATCTTGACGTTGATGCGCGACAGGTTCGCAGCCACCGTCTGGCAGATGCGGCCGTCGTTCACGTAGCGATCGTTGGGACAGTTCATGGTGACTTCAAAGCCGTTGGGGTAACCGGCTTCAACCATGAGCTTCTTGGCGGCTTCGACGTCTCATAGGGCAGGCGCTTGACATCCGGCTGGAAGCCGTTGATACCGGGGCCCACCATCAGCGCGGAGGGGTTGGAGGCGCCCCGCATCACAGTCTTCTTGATGCCTTCGATGTCGATGGCCTGGTAGAAGGCCTGGCGCACGCGCTTGTCCTTGAAGGGGTTCTTGCCCTTGACGTTGGAGTACAGCAGCTCGTCGCGTTTCTGGTCCATGCCCAGGAAGATGGTGCGCAGCTCAGGGCCAGTGATGGCGCGGGCATTGGCGCTGCCGTTGATACGCTCGATGTCCTGCACTGGCACAGGCTCCATCACGTCCACTTCGCCCGACAGCAGGGCCGCCACGCGCGTGGCATCGTTACCGATGGGCGTGAACACAACTTCGGTGGCGTTGCCTTCGATCTTGTCCCAGTAGGCGCCATTGCGCACGAACACCGTGCGCACGTTGGGCTGGCGCTCACGCAGGCGGAAGGGGCCGGTGCCATTGGCGCGGAACGACGCCGCGTTCTCGATGCCCTTGCGGCGGTCTACCGGGGTTGTGGCCTGATTGGTCTCGCACCACTTCTTGCTCATGATGTAGGAAGTGGTGATCACGTCCGGAAGGATGGGCTGGGGAGCCATGGTGTCGATCTCTACCGTGTGGTCGTCGATCTTGCGCACCTGCTTGATGTCGCTGTTGGTGGCCTTCATGTCAGAGCCATCGCCCTTCATGCGGGCGAAGCTAAACACCACATCGTCGGCCGTGAACGGCGTGCCGTCGTGGAATTGCACACCCTTGCGCAGTTCGAAGCGCCACACGGTGGGGGCAATCTGCTTCCAGCTGGTAGCCAATGCGGGCGCAAGGCTCAGGTCCTTGTTGCGGCCCACCAGGGGTTCGTAAACGTTGCTGGTCACGCTCAGCTGCAGCGACTCGTTGAGTGAGTGCGGGTCCATCGACAGGGCATCGCCCTGGTTGGCGATGCGAACGGTCTGTGCCTGAGCTACCAAACTCGTCGCAGCCAGCGCAGCGAAGAGAGCGGTCACAGCGACTTTTTTCTGGAATTTCATGGAAATCTCCTGGTAGTGAAAGGGTGGGATGGAAGGGTACGAAGACTTCCGGTGGGTGAGCGGTGTGTGCGTGGAGAAGTCAGACGCCCGCGCCTGATCAGAGCGCGGGCAGCGGCATGGCCTGCTCGATCAGGCTGGCGTGCAGCGCAGCGCCCAGCGGCAGGATGTCATCGTTAAAGTCATACCGACTGTTGTGCAAGGCGCTGCCGCTCGATCCTGTGCCTTGGCCAATGCGCAGGTAGGCCCCCGGCTTGTTCTGCAGCATGAAAGAGAAGTCTTCAGCGCCCATGCTGGGCTCCAGGTCGCGCACCACGTGGTCGGCCCCCAGCAGCGACTCGGCCACATCGCCCGCGAAGATTGCTTCGCTTTCGCTGTTGATGGTGGCGGGGTAGATGCGTTCGTAGTGCACCGTGGCCGTGGCACCGAAGCCGAGCGCAATGGCGCTGCACAACTCCTTGAGGCGCTTTTCCACCATCTCCTGCACCAGCGGGTCGAAGGTGCGCACGGTGCCCACTAGCGTGGCCGTGCCGGGCAGCACGCTGAAGGCACCCAGGTCGCCTGCCTGCATCGCGCACAGGCTGACCACCGCACTGTCGATGGGCCGCACATTGCGCGAAACGATGCTCTGCGCAGCGGTGATGATGTGGGCCGCGACCAGCACAACGTCCACCGTCTGGTAGGCGTGCGCGCCGTGGCCGCCACGCCCAGTGATCTCGACCGTGAAGCGGTCGGCGGCTGCCATCATCGGACCGGCATTGATCCCCACGGTGCCGGGTTTCATTGCGGGCCAGTTGTGCATGGCAAAGATGGACTGCACGGGGAAGCGGTCAAACAACCCGTCTTCCATCATCACGCGGGCACCGGCAAAGCCTTCTTCGCCCGGCTGGAACACCAGCACGGCGGTGCCATCGAAGTTGCGGGTTTCGGCCAGGTAGCGCGCAGCGCCAATCAGCATGGCGGTGTGGCCGTCATGGCCGCAGCCGTGCATGAGGCCCTGCTTGCAGGACTTCCAGGCGAAGTCGTTGTGCTCGGTCAGCGGCAGGGCATCCATGTCGGCGCGCAGGCCCACCATGCTACCGCTGGCGCTGCTGCGCCCACGAATGACGCCCACCACACCCGTGCGCCCGATGCCTTCGTGGATCTCATCCACACCGCAGAGCTTCAGCGCTTCCTTGACGCGCTTGCTGGTGTAGATCTCTTCGAAACCCAGCTCCGGATGGGCATGCAGGTCACGCCGCAGTGCCGTCAACTCAGGGTGGTACTGCGCGATGTGAGCGAAGGCGCGGCCACCAGCTTTCAAACGGGGGCCTTGCATCAATGGCCTCCTGCCTTGCCAACGCGCAGTCGAGGATCGACCGCGAAGTACAGCAGGTCAACCACCAGGTTGATCACCACAAAGATCAACGCAATCAGGCACAGGTAAGCGGCCATCACGGGAATGTCAGCGAAGGTCACAGCCTGGATGAACAGCAGGCCCATGCCTGGCCACTGGAACACCGTCTCGGTAATGATGGCGAAAGCGATCAGGCCACCCAGTTGCAGACCTGTGATGGTCAGCACGGGCACGAGAGTGTTCTTGAGGGCGTGGCCAAAATGGATGGCCCGATTGGACAGGCCACGAGCCCGGGCGAACTTGATGTAGTCGGTGCGCAGCACCTCCAACATTTCGGCCCGCACCAGCCGCATGATCAGCGTGAGCTGGAAGATGGCCAGCGTGATCGCAGGCAGGGTGATGTGGTGCCAGCCCTTGGCCTTGAGCAAGCCGGTGCTCCACCAGCCCAGCTGCACGACCTCACCCCGACCAAAGCTGGGGAACCAGCCCAGGTGTACGGCAAACACCAAAATCAACAAGATGCCGATCAGGAAGGTGGGCAGGGACACTCCCAGCAGGGACAGTGTCATGAACAGCTGGCTGGTGAAGGTGCCGCGCTTGAGGGCGGCATACACGCCCATCGGCACACCAATGACCAGCGCGAGGAGGGCCGCTACCAGCGCCAACTCGAGAGTGGCCGGGAAGCGCTCGGCAATCAGGCGCGACACCTTGGCGCCCTGGCGCAGGCTCAGTCCAAACTCACCCTGCGCTGCATTCACCAGAAAGTGCCAGAACTGCACAAAGAAGGATTTGTCCAAGCCGAGGGCGCTGCGCAACTCGCGGATCTGCTCGGGGGTGGCGTCCTGGCCCAGCAGGAACACCACGGGATCTCCCACGTACTGGAACAGCATGAAGGAGATGAAGGCCACCGTGACCATGACAATCACAGCCTGTATCAGGCGGCGCAAAATAAAGGCAAGCATCAGAGAGTCGAGTGAGTGTTCGATGGAAGTGCCGCCGCAACTTTTGGTGGCTGAGGCACTGCGGGTCAATACATCGTCAAATATACCAAAGAAAGCAAGGGCCGCACGGCCCTTGCTTTCAGTCTGTCAAGAATAAATCAGTTCACCTTGACCGTGCGCATGTCCACGCGGTTATCGGCACGGTGCACCAGTTCGATGTTCTTCTTCATGGCCCATGGGATCACCTGGTCATGCAGAGGAATGTGGGACACGGTGTCGTTGGACAGTTGCAGCGCCTCGGTCAGCATGCGGGCGCGCACCGGTGCATCGGTTTCGGCCTTGATGCGGTCCACCAAGTAGTCCATGCGCTGGTTGCTGTAGCGACCCACGTTGTAGTTGCCGTCACCGCCTTGGCCCACGGTGCGCACCAGCGATTGCAGGCTGTACAGCGCGTCGAATGTCGGCACGCCCCAGCCCAGCATGTAGATGCTGGCTTCGTAGCGCTGGATCATCGGAAAGTAGTTGACCAGCGGCAGCGTGCGCAGCTTGGCCTTCACCCCCACGCGCGCCCACATGGCCGTCACAGCCTGGCAGATGGCTTCGTCGTTGATGTAGCGGTTGTTAGGGCAGGCGAAATCCACTTCAAAGCCATCGGGGTAACCCGCCTCGGCCAGCAGCTTCTTGGATGCATCAACGCTGTATGGGAAACGCTTGCCAACAGCCTCGGTGTAGCCAGCCACTTGCGGCGCAACGATGGTGCCCGTGGGCTTGCCCAGACCGCGCATGATGTTGCGCGAGATGGTTTCTGCATCAATCGCCTGGTAGAGGGCCTTGCGCACCCGCACATCCTTGAGCGGGTTCTTGCCCTTGATGTTCGAGCCCGGGAGCTCTTCGCGGAACTGGTCCATGCCCAGAAAGATCGTGCGGTTCTCCACGCCATCAATCACCTTCAAGTCAGGGCTGGCGCGCAAGCGACCCAGATCCTGAGGAGACGGGTCGAGCACCAGATCCACTTCACCCGACAACAGCGCAGCAATGCGTGTGGCTGCGGACTTGATGGGTGTGTAGACGATCTCGGTCACATTGCCGTCCATCTTGCCCCACCAGTTGGGGTTGCGCTTGAACACCATCTTCACATCAGGCTGCCACGACTCCAGGGTGTAAGGGCCTGTGCCCATGGCGTTGCGGTGGGCAAAGTTTTCGTCAGTGCCCTTGATGTCTTTGGGCTCTACCGACTTGTTCTTTTCGGCCCAGGCCTTGCTCATGATGCGCAACTCGGTCATCTGACGCAGCAGAACCGGATTGGGCGAGGACAGGATGACGTCAAAGTTCTGCGCATCCACCTTCACCACTTTGCTGATGCCCTGTACGTAGGGGGTGAAGTTGGACGTTTTGGCCATGGCCCGCTGGATGGAGTACACCGCATCGTCGGTGGTCAGCGGCGAACCATCATGGAACTTCACGCCCTGACGCAGCGTGAAGCGCACCTGCGTGGGGCTGATCTCCTTCCAGGCGGTTGCCAACACGGGCTCCACATCGAACGTCTTGCTGTTGTAGTACACCAGGCTTTCATACACATTGGCATGAAGGCCGTTTTGCAGCGCATTATTTTGGGAGTGAATGTCCCAGGTCGCGATTTCTCCCTGACTGGCCCATTTGAAAGGCTTGGCCTGCAATGACGGCGCAAACAGCAGCGCGGCAGCAGCAGCCACCGACAAAAGACTGTAGTTGAGTTTCATGGAACCCTCTTGATTGAAAGTTTTACTATGCAGTAAAGGTTGCTCTATAGCCAACGGGAAATCCCTGAATCCCCGCTGCCATGAAGGGCCTATAACTGCGCTGGCAACACTTTCGCCATGCAAGGTTGGTGCCAGCTAAAAACTTTGCTTTCGCGAGTACCCATTGGCACTCATGCGGTTACTCGCGAGGGCGATATCGCCTCGGCACCTTTTCAATAAACCTTGGGCCGATGTACCGGCGTTGGGCCTCCTAACCGCGGTTCTTGAGCCCCTAGTCGCTACGGGAACACCGGGCGCATGGAGGCAACCGGCCGCAAAACACAGCCAAAGCTCCGCATGAGCGTTCCTCTTGGAACACCAACCAGGGAGTCAATTGGAATCAACCCAAACACACCGACAAAGGCTCTCTCAGGGACAAAACGAACAAGCAAACAACCCGAGAAATGAAAAAGCCGCCCGAAGGCGGCTTTTGAGCTTATGTATCAACAACTGGCCAAAGCCAGCTGACGATATTAGAAGCTGTGACGGATACCGAAGTCGTAACCGTTGGAGTTGTCGTTCACACCAGTCACAGCACCGTTCAGGGATTGAGCAGCGCCGTTCTTGTTGTTCAGGTGAGCGTACGTTGCGTACAGAGCCGTGCGCTTGGACAGGTTGTGCACATAGCCCAGAGCCAGCTTGTTCGTACGGGGATCTGCACCAGGAGTGGTGATCTTGTAGGTGGAGTAAGCCAGACGAATTTCGCCAGCGCCCACGGGCACCAGACCACCGATCAGGAAGCCCTTGCCGTCGTTGCCGCCGCTGATCTTGTCTTGGTTGTAGTGAGCCATGATCTTAGCCATGCCCAGGTCGTATTGACCGCCCAGGTTCACAGCCTTGATGTTGCCCGTCAGGAACTTGGTTTCGGAGAAAGCGATAGCGGCGTTGATGGGGCCGTTAGCGTAACCAGCGCGCAGTGCCAAGCCGTTGCCGTCCTTCTTGTTGGCAGCGTTGCTCAGGTTTTCACCCATGTAATACTGGGCTTGGCCATAGAAACCGCCCAGGTTGCCAGGCAGGAAGTAGCCGATGGCGTTCGACGCGCGGAGGGTGGTAGGGCCGCCCAGGCTGGAGTTCAGGGTTTGGGTGGTGCCGACGCCGTTCGTGCCGAACGGATCGAACACGGTCAGGTTCCAGAATTGGGGGGTGTAGTCACGGCCCAGACGCACTTCACCGAAGCCGCCGTTCAGGCTGACCGTCGAACGACGGTTGAAAGTCAGGCCGCCACCAGTGCTGGTAGCTGCTTGGTTGTTGGTGTTGGTAACGCCGCCGGTGCCGTTGTCGTTGTTCAGACCAGCTTCGAGCCAGAACGAAGCGGACATGCCGCCACCCAGGTCTTCAACGCCGCGGAAACCCAGACGGCTGCTGTTGTAGCCGGAGTTCGTCAGTTGCGACTTGTTAGAGACGCTGCCGGAACCGTAAGCGTAGGTTGCGTCAACCACGCCGAACAGGGTCACGGAAGATTGAGCCATTGCAGCGCCGGAAGCAGCCAGCACAGCCAGGGCAATCAGGGATTTTTTCATTGCGAGTTACTCCAAGGTTAAACATCGGGCTCCGGTACGGGGGGTCTATGGTGAAAGCACCTGCACAGTCCCGCCGGTTTCCCGGGCCAACCTCCTGGTGGGGAAGTTGCTCTTATTGCACCAGACCCGGACCGGTTTCGCAAAGGAATTCACCCACAATCGCCCCGAAAGGGGAAATTCGTTGCAGTGTTGCAACATTTCAGTGCGCACGGGCAAAATCACGATTGCTGCATGCAACTCCTGTGCCTTGCCTTGTGGTTTTTTGTATCTAAGTGCAATTTGTGTTTCGACACCATTGCCACTTGAAAGCTTTCCATGGACGCTTTTTTGACTGCCGCAGACAACGCGCTGCGCACACTGTTTGCCCAACCCCGCGCTGCCGAGCAGACACCAGCCCACGGTGTGCCCGAGGCGTCGCTCGATCCCGCACAGAAAAAGCTGGCGGGAGCCCTGATGCGGGTGAACCATGTGGGAGAAGTGTGCGCCCAGGCGCTCTACAGCGCGCAGGCGGCCGTCACCCGCGACCCCGCCCTGCGGGACCACCTCCAGGCAGCGGCGCGCGAAGAAACCGATCACCTGGCCTGGACGCAACAGCGCCTGGACGCGCTGGGTGCCCGCCCCAGCTTGCTCAACCCCCTGTGGTTCGCAGGCGCCTTCGCGCTCGGACTGGTTGCCGCCAAGGTCAGTGACCGGGCCAACCTGGGGTTTGTGGTGGAAACAGAAACCCAGGTGGCCGCGCATCTGCAAAGCCACCTCGACCGGCTTCCCGAACAGGATCAGGCGTCAAGGGCCGTGGTCGCCCGAATGAAGCAGGACGAGGAGCGGCACGCGGACCAGGCCCGCGCCGCAGGCGCCCTGGAATTGCCCGCCCCGGTGCGCTTGGCCATGAAAGGCGCCGCCAAGGTCATGACCACCACGGCGCACTATCTTTGAACCCCCAGCTGGTTCACGCGGGCAACAGGTGCACCAAAAACATACGCACAACCACCCGCTCAGTCTGGCAGCCCAGACCATCCCACGACTTCGTCAGGCCTCCAGCACCTCGTAGCCGGTGGTGATGTCGGCCGTCTTGCCCAGCATGATGCTGGCCGAGCAGTACTTGTCATGGCTCATGGCAATCGCGCGCTCCACGGCGGCTGGGGGGATGCCCTTGCCCGTGACGGTGAAGTGCATATGGATCTTGGTGAACACCTTGGGGTCGGTCTCGGCGCGTTCCGTCGTCAACTTAACGCTGCAGCCGCGCACGTCATGGCGGCCCCGCTTGAGGATCAGCACCACGTCATAGGCGGTGCAACCGCCCGTGCCTGCCAGCACGGTCTCCATGGGCCGGGGCGCCAGGTTCTGGCCGCCGTTGGCGGGGTTGGCGGCATCGGGGGCACCATCCATGGTCAGAACATGGCCGCTGCCGGTTTCGGCCACAAAACCCATGCCGGAGCGGGTCCCCGCCCCGCCGGTCCAACTGACTGTGCATTCCATTTGTGTTTCTCCTGTGTGACACGTGGTTTTTTTCGCACGGAAAACCGAAACGAAAAGAATTTGATGCGAATTTTGCTGCATCGCAACAAGACTCGCGCTAAACTTCGCCCATGCGCTGCCGCTTTCGAACAGAAAGGAACCGGCAGGCGGCAAGAAGCCTGGAATCCGGCACTTGCCTCGCACCGATTGTCTCCTCCATCTCCTCAAAGGATGGATTAGCCCCAGGCCTCACGGCCCGGGGCTTTTTTTTGCCCGATCGCCCTGCGCCGCAACAGGCCGCCCGCCCAGAGGCCTCGGCCCCTGCCCAGGGCGACGCCCTATGATGTGGGCCCCCGCCCGCCGCCCTGCGCCGGTGGGGCTCTCCTCCTGCACCTGCCATGACCCAGCACCTCACCCCCGCCGACTACCTCAAGAAAATCCTGACTGCCCGCGTGTACGACGTGGCGGTGGAGTCGGCGCTGGAGCCCGCCAAGAACCTCAGCCGCCGCCTGCACAACAAGGTACTCCTGAAGCGCGAAGACCAGCAGCCCGTGTTCAGCTTCAAGTTGCGGGGCGCGTACAACAAGATGGCGCACCTCACGCCCGAGCAGCTGCAGCGCGGCGTGATCTGCGCCTCGGCCGGCAACCACGCCCAGGGCGTGGCCATGAGCGCCCACCGACTGGGCACGCGCGCCGTGATCGTGATGCCCACCACCACCCCGCAGCTCAAGATTGATGCCGTGAAGACGCTCGGTGGCGAGGTCGTGCTGTTTGGCGAGAGCTATTCCGACGCCTACGGCCATTCCGTCCAGCTGGAAAAGGAACAGGGCCTGACATTCGTGCACCCGTTCGACGACCCGGACGTGATTGCTGGCCAGGGCACCATCGCCATGGAGATCCTGCGCCAGCTGCAAAGCCTGGGCAGCAACCAGCTCGATGCCGTGTTCGTGGCCATTGGCGGCGGCGGACTCATCTCGGGTGTGGCCAACTACATCAAGGCCGTGCGCCCTGAGATCAAGGTGATCGGGGTGCAGATGAACGACTCGGACGCCATGATCCAGTCGGTGCAGGCCCATGAGCGCGTGACGCTGGCCGATGTGGGCCTGTTCTCCGACGGCACGGCCGTGAAGCTGGTGGGCGAGGAAACCTTCCGCGTGGCACAGGGCCTGGTGGATGACTACATCACCGTCGACACCGACGCCGTCTGCGCCGCCATCAAGGACATCTTTGTGGACACGCGCAGCATCGTCGAGCCCGCCGGGGCGCTGGCTGTCGCTGCCATCAAGCAGTACGTGGCCCAGCGCAAGACCAAGGGCGAGACCTACGCGGCCATCCTGTGCGGCGCCAACATGAACTTCGACCGGCTGCGCTTTGTGGCCGAGCGGGCCGAGGTGGGCGAGGAGCGAGAAGCGCTGCTCGCTGTCACCATTCCGGAAGAGCGCGGTAGCTTCCGCCGCTTCTGCGAGGTGGTCGGCGGCCTGCCCGGCGGCCCGCGCAACGTGACCGAGTTCAACTACCGCATCAGCGACGCCGCCCGCGCCCATGTGTTTGTAGGCCTGACCACCAACGGCAAGGGCGAATCGGAAAAGATCGCCAAGAACTTCAACCGCCACGGTTTCGAGGCGCTGGACCTGACGCACGACGAGCTGGCCAAGGAACACCTGCGCCACCTGGTGGGCGGGCACTCGGCGCTGGCGCAGGACGAGCGCCTGATGCGCTTTACCTTCCCCGAGCGGCCCGGTGCGCTGCTCAAATTTTTGAGCCTGATGCAGCCGACCTGGAACATCAGCCTGTTCCACTACCGCAACCAGGGCGCGGACTATGGCCGCATCCTCGTGGGCATGCAGGTGCCGCCCGAGGACAAGGCGGCCTTCGACGCCTTCCTGGCCACGCTGGGCTACCCCTATGTGGAAGAAACGCTGAATCCGGCCTACCGCCTGTTCCTGCGCTCCAAATAATGCCAAAAATGGCTGCAAGCGCTGGTTGAACATGCCTTGACAGCTATCAAAACAGAAGCATCGAACCCCCACTGCACACCATGCAATCCCTGCGCCACTACCTGCTGGCCGTGCAGTTCTTCACCCGCATCCCCGTCACCGGGCGGCTGGCGAACTGGGTGGGCTACAGCCCGGCCATGCTGCGGGCCAGCGCGGCACACTTTCCGGGCATTGGCTGGCTGGCGGCGTTGCTGTCTGTGGCCGTGTATGCCGCGCTGCACTGGGCGCTGGCGCCCAACCCGCTGGCCCCGGCTGTGGCGGCGGTGTTCTGCACCATCGCCACGGTGCTGATGACAGGTGGCTTTCATGAAGACGGCCTGGCCGACGTGGCCGATGGCCTGGGCGGCAGCTACGACCGCGAACGCGCGCTGGACATCATGAAGGACTCGCGCATCGGCGCCTTCGGGGCCATGGCGCTGGTGCTGGCGCTGTTGGCCAAGCTCAGCCTGCTGGCGCTGCTGGGGGCACACAGCGTGCTGGCCGCCCTGGCCGCGCTGGTGGGCGCGCATGTGCTGTCGCGCTTTTGGCCCCTGCTCATCGTGCGCAGCCTGCCGCATGTGGGAGACACGGCGCGCTCCAAAAGCAAGCCGCTGGCCGACCAGATCTCCGGCCAGGCATTGGTTGCGGCGCTTTTGTGGTGTTTTCCGCCCCTGGTGCTAGTGGGATATGCCCAGTCAGCTCTCTTTTTGGTAGCACCCATCGCTCTCAGCGCGCTCTGCGCGGCCTGGATGGCGCGCTGGTTCGCCCGGCGGCTGCAAGGCTTCACGGGCGACTGCCTGGGCGCCACGCAGCAGGTGAGCGAGATCGGGTTCTACCTGGGCGCTGCCATCGCACTGCGATGGCTATGACGCCCTCCCCCGCCACCGCCAGCAGCCGCCTGTGGCTGGTGCGCCATGCAGCCCCGCTGGTTGCGCCGGGCACCTGCTACGGCGCTTTGGACGTGCCCGCCGACGCGCAGGCCACCCGTGCTGCGGCAGAGCGACTGGCAACGGCACTGCCACCCGGAGCTCGCGTGGCGCATTCCACGCTACAAAGATGTGAGCTGCTAGCGCATGATTTACAGGCACTCAGACCCGATTTGACATTCGCCCCTGACACCCGGCTGCGCGAGATGGACTTTGGCCGCTGGGAAGGGCAAACCTGGGACGCCATCGGCAAAAGTGCCATCGATGCCTGGGTGGCCGGGTTCGCCACCCACGCACCCGGCGGGGGCGAAAGCCTGGCGCACATGCTGCACCGCGTGGCGGCCGCCCTGCAGACCGCCCGCGAATGGCGCAATGATCAGGGGGCGATGGATGTGGTGTGGATCACCCACGCCGGGGTGGCACGCTGCGTGGCCTGGTTGCAGGAGCGTGGAGAAAGCGCCCTGCCCCGCTCGGAGGACTGGCCGGTGGCGGCACCGGGCTGGGGGGAATGGGAAATCAGGGAGCTGGCCTAAGCGCCTGGTCAAAGTCTTCAGGCCAGCAGGTGCTCAGTTCTTGAGCGGCATGTCCAGCGTCACTGTGGCAGGCCCGCCCATGCTGGCCCCCAGTTGCGCCTGGCGGGGGCCCAGGGCCTGCAGCACCAGCCCCTCATCCACAGCAGCGCCCACACGGAAGGGCTTGGCGGGCTTGCCGTCCACGGCAATCAGTGCCGCACCGCCGCCGCTGCTGCGCCCCGACAGCACCCCGATCAGCGTGAACCGGCTCGCGGTGGGTGCCACCGGCGCTGCCACGCCAGGGGCTGCAGGCGCAGCACCCAGCAAACGCGCCAGCGCCTGCGCGTCCATGGCCACCGGGGCAGGCGCCACGGCCGGCGCGGAGGAAGCGGACGAGGGCGCCGACAGGCGCAGCCCCCAATAGACCACGCTGGCACCGGCTGCTGCCCAGAGCACCAGAGTCCCCAGGCGGACGCCCCATTTGCTGTACGTATTGGTCACCATGCGGGGATTATGATTCACGCGATTCGACCATCCGAGAGACCGCCAGCAGTGAACACTTCTTTCTCCCTCCTTGTGCGCTCCGCCCCGCGCCGCGTTGCCAAGTCCGTGGCCCGTGGTTTCACCCTCATCGAACTGATGGTGGTGCTGGTGATCATCGGCGTGCTGGCCGCGCTGATCGTGCCCAACGTGCTCGAACGTGCCGACGATGCCCGCGTGACGGCCGCCCGCACCGACATCACCAACATCATGCAGGCGCTCAAGCTCTACCGCCTGGACAACCAGCGCTACCCCACGGCCGAACAGGGCCTGCAAGCCCTGGTCATCAAGCCCACTGCGGGCCCCGTGCCGGGCAACTGGAAGCTGTACCTCGAAAAGCTGCCCAACGACCCCTGGGGCCGCCCTTACCAATACCTCAACCCCGGCATCAAGGGCGAGATCGACGTGATGTCGTTCGGCGCCGATGGCCAGTCGGGCGGCGAAGGCAAGGACGCCGATATTGGCAGCTGGCAGTGACCGTTCATTGCCAAGGTGCCCCAGCCCCATGAAACGGGCATGCGCCCAGCGAGGGACGCCGTGGAACTGGTTTTGCCAGGCCACTGGCGTCTTCTCCCCCGGAAGAAGCCGTGCAGAGGCTCAGAGGGGCTTCACCCTCCTGGAGTTGCTGGTCGTCATCAGCATCATGGCGCTGGCCACGGCGGGCGTGGGGCTGGCGATGCGCGATGGCGGGCAGACGCAGCTGGAGCGGGAGGCCGCGCGGCTGGCGGCGCTGCTCGAATCCGCACGCGCCCAGTCCCGCGCCGGGGGCATCCCGGTGCGCTGGCGTGCGCTGCCGGGGGGATTCCGTTTTGAAGGGCTGCCACGCAGCGCGCAGGCCGCTCTGCCCAACCAATGGCTGGACCCCGGCACCGTGGTACGCGGACCGGCGGTGCTGCAACTGGGCCCCGAGCCCCTGATCGGCCCGCAGCAGGTGCTGATCACCCACCAGTCCTCCCCCGACCGCACCCTGCGCATTGCCACCGACGGCGTGCGCCCGTTTTCTGTGGATGCGGTGCAGTGAGGACTCTCCGCCCTTTCATCCGTCACCAGGGCTTCACGCTGGTGGAAGTGCTGGTGGCGCTGGCCATTGTGGCCATTGCCCTCATGGCGGGGCTGCAGGCCACGACGGCACTCACGCGCAACGCCCTGCGGCAGTCCGACATCGTGCTCGCACAGCTGTGCGCAGAGAACGAACTGGTCAAGGCCCGCCTCTCGCGCCAGATGCCCAGCGTGGGTGACAGCAGCCTGACCTGTGAGCAGGCCGGGCGCCAGTTGCAGGTGGTGACCATCGTGCGGCCCACGCCCAACCCGAGTTTTCGGCGCATCGATGCGCAGGTGCTGGATGGGGACAACTCCATCCTGCGACTCTCCACCATCATCGGGCGGTATTGATGGAACACCCCCCTGAGGCCCTGCGGGCCTTCCCCCCGCTCTCGCATTGCTGCGCAATGCGGGCAGGGGGACGCCGCCAGCGCGGCGGGGCGGCCCTTGCGCGGCGTCCGCTGGCCTGGGCCGCGCCAGTTGCTCAGGCCTCGCGCCGGCGCCTCTGCAGTGGGGGCACGGTCCCGCGCGGCTTCACGCTCATCGAGTTGCTGGTCGCGATCAGCGTCATGGCGTTGATCGCCATCCTGAGCTGGCGCGGGCTCGATGGCATGGTGCGGGCGCAGGAGTCCACCCGCCAGCGGGCGGACGAGATGCTGGTGCTGCAGGCCGCGCTGGGCCAGTGGGGGACGGACCTGGACGCCCTGGTCTCCATCGCCAACACCACGCCGCTGGACTGGGATGGCCAGGTGCTGCGCCTCACCCGCCGCAGCAGCGCCGTGCCCGACGAGGGTGCGCTGGTGGTGGCCTGGACCCGCCGCAACAACAACCAGGGCGTGGGCCAGTGGCTGCGCTGGCAGTCGCCGCCAGTGCGCACCCGTGCTGATTGGCGGCAGGCCTGGGAACAGGCCGCCCAGTGGGCGCGCACGCCGGGCGACGCCGAGCGGCGCTACGAGGTCACGCTGCTGCCGCTGGACAACTGGCAGATCTTCTACTACCGGGGCGGCGCGTGGTCCAACCCGCAGTCGAGCACGGGCACCCCGACGGGCGACAGCACCTCGGCCATCCCGGACGGCATCCGCCTGCAGATCACCCTGCCCCCGGGCCAGGCGCTGACGGGCCAGCTGACGCGAGACTGGGTCAACCCGGTGCTGGGCGGAGGCAGATCATGAGTACCCCCCTGAGCGGCTGCGCCGCATCCCCCCAGGGGGACGCCACCCGTGGCCTGGCAAAGCCAGCTCCACGGTGGCACCCGCTGCGGCAGCGCCCATTGCACATGCACAGGGCGCGCGGCGCCGCACTGCTCGCCGCCATGCTCACCGTCACGCTCGTCGCCACCTTTGCGGCCGCCGCGATGTGGCAGCAGTGGCGCGCGGTGGAGGTCGAGACGGCCGAGCGCGGCCGCGTGCAGTCCGCGTGGATCTTGATCGGCGCGCTCGACTGGTCGCGGCTCATCCTGCGCGAGGACGGGCGCTCGGGCGGTGCCGACCACCTGGCCGAGCCCTGGGCCATTCCCTTGCAGGAGGCCCGACTGTCCACCTTCCTCGCGGCCGACAAGAACGTGACGCAGGTGGACGACGCCAGCACCGACACCACCGAGGCCTTCCTGTCGGGCCAGATCACCGACCTGCAGGGCCGCCTGAACATCACCAACCTCGCAGAAGGTGGGCAGGTGCAGGCCGTGGCCCTGCGGCAGTTCACCCGGCTGTTCGAGCGCCTGGGCCTGCCCGGCACGCAACTGAGCACCCTGATCGACGGCCTGCGCCGCGCGCAGGCGGGTGCAGGCACCGACAGCGGCTCCGCCCCCCTGCAGCCCCCCAGCGTGACCCAGCTGGGCTGGCTGGGCCTGACCCCCGCCACGGTGGCGGCGCTCGCTCCCCATGTGACGCTGCTGCCCGTGCGCACCCCGGTCAATCTGAACACCGCCGACATCAACGTGCTCATGGCCGCCATCGACGGGCTGGACAGCGCCACGGCCCAGAAGATCGTGCAGACCCGCGAAGCGCGGCATTTCCGCACCCTCAGCGACGTGCGCGACCTGGTGGGTGCCAGCATCGACATCAACGAAAGCGCCCATGCCGTGGCTTCGTCGTACTTTGAAGTGCGGGGCCGCCTGCGCCTGGGCGATGCGATGGTGGACGAGCGCTCTTTGGTGCGCAAACAGGGTATCGACGTGACCACGCTGTGGCGCGAGCGCGGGGCCTTCGACCGGGAAACCACGCAAACCCTGCCAGGGGCGCAGCGTTGAGAACCTGTTCTGAGGCACAACAACCCTCAACACCGCACCACCCACACCGCCGCCGTGTCACGCCCGCCCCCTAAAATGGCCCGCAAAACCCGCCCATGAGCACCCTGATCCTTTTCCTGCCGCCGGCACGCCCGGGACCCGCCTCCGAGTACGCCTACACGCTCACGGCAGACGGCCATTCCGCCCTCCAGCACGCCACCGCACCCGCTGCCCTGCTGCCCGAGCCCACCCGCCCCGGCGGCGAGGTCGTGGCTGTGGTGCCCGCACGGGCGCTGTCGTGGCAACGCGTGACCATTCCGGCCGGGGTGCCGCTGGGCGCCGGCCAGCAAACGCCCCGGCTGCGCTCGGTGCTCGAAGGCCTACTTGAAGACCGCGTGCTGGACGATGCCAGCCAGCTGCACTTTGCGCTGCAGCCCGGTGCACAAAGCCGTGCACAGGCCGGCGAGCCGGTGTGGGTGGCTGTTTGCGACCGCGCCTGGCTGCGCGAACACCTGCAGGCGCTCGAAGCCGCAGGCCGCCGCGTGGCCCGCGTGGTGCCCGAATTTGCGCCCGGCCCCACGGCCAGCGGCCAGCCTGAGCTGTGCGCCCTGGGCACGCCCGAAGAGGCCTACGTGGTGCTCACTGGCCATGGTGCCGAACAGGGCGTGGCGGTGCTGCCGCTGACGCCCATGGCCCTGACGCTGGCGCGTACCGGTTTGCCGGCCGCCGAGGCAGGCGACGACCTGGCCCTCATGGTCCGCGCCGAGCCCGCCGTGGCCGCGCTGGCCGAACGCACCCTGGGCCAGCAAGGCCAACGCATTGCGCTGCACACCACCAGCCAGCGCGCGCTCGATGCCGCCCGTGGCGACTGGGACCTGGCGCAGTTCGACCTCTCCAGCACCAGCAGCACCCGCGCGCTGCGCAAAGTGGGCAGCGCGCTGAGCGCGGCGCTGTATGCCCCGCAGTGGCGTGCAGCCCGCTGGGGCGCGGGCGTGCTGGTGGTGGCACACCTGGTGGGGCTGAATGCCTGGGCCTGGCAAGAACGGCAGGCACTGAACGCCAAGCAGGCCAGCGTGCGCAACACCCTGACCCAGACCTTCCCCAAGGTGCAGGTGGTGGTCGACGCGCCGGTGCAGATGGAACGCGAGCTCGCCCAGCTGCGGCAGGCCGCCGGTAGCGTGTCGGCGCGCGACCTGGAGCCCCTGCTGGCAGCGGCCGGCGCCGCCTTGCCCGATGGCCGCCTGCCCAGCAGCATCGAATACACGCCCGGCGAGCTGCGCCTGCGCGGCGTGACGCTGGCGCCCGATGAAGAAGCTGTGGCGTCTGGCCGCCTGCAAGCCGCCGGCTACCGCGCCCGCATGGACGATGGCAGCCTGTTGCTGCGCACCGAGGTGAGCCCATGACCCAACCCTCCGCCCTCCAGGACCGCTGGAAAGCCCTGGCGCCCCGCGAGCAGAACCTGGTGCTGGCCGCCAGCACCGTGGTGGCGTTGGCCCTGCTGTGGTGGGTGGCCGTCGCCCCCGCACTCGGCACCCTGCGCGCCGCGCCCGCGCGGCACGCCGCGCTCGATGCTCAACTGCAGCGCATGCAAAGCCTGCAGGCCGAGGCCCAGCAGCTGCAGGCCACCCCCGCCACCAGCCCCGGCGATGCCGTGGGCGCGCTGCGCACCGCCCTCACGCAGCGCCTGGGCAACACGGCCCAACTCAACGTGGCGGGCGACCGGGCCACGGTCACGCTCAAAGGCGCATCGGCCGACGCTCTGGCCCAGTGGCTGGCCCAGGCCCGTAGCAACGCCCGCGCCACGCCGCTCGAAGCGCGGCTGACCCGCAGTGCTGCCGCTGCGCCGACTGGCAACGCGCCCGTCACCCTGGGCAGCACACCCGTGGCCATGCCCCGCTGGGATGGCACCGTGGTGCTGGCCTTGCCCGCCACCCCGGCCCGCTGACCCGCTGCCCCGTCACCGCCCTGAACGACACCCTCCCCACCGTGGCCCGCAACCTCCGTCCGACACGCCCAGCCCCCCGCTCCGCCCCCCGCACAGCGTGGGGCTGGGCATGTGCCGGTGCGCTGGCCGGCGTGCTGCCCGCCGTGGTGGCCTTTGCGCCCGCGCACTGGCTGGCCGGCGGCGTGGCCCGTGCCACCCAAGGGCAGGTGCTGTTGCTGCAGCCACGCGGCACGGTGTGGACCGGCTCGGCCCAGCTGGTGTTGACCGGCGGCCAGGCCAGCAAAGACAGTGCCGCCCTGCCCGGCCGGGTGGACTGGCAGCTGCGCCCCACCTGGGGCGGGCTGCGCGCCCGGCTGCAAGCGGGCTGCTGCACGGCGGAGCCCCTGCAGGCCCAGGTGCACCTGCGCTGGGCAGGCCCGCAAATCACCCTGGCCGACGGCCAGAGCCAGTGGCCCGCCGCGTTGCTGGCGGGCCTGGGCACCCCCTGGAACACGCTGCAGCCGCAGGGCCAGCTGGCGCTGCAGACCCGCGCACTGGCCGTGCAATGGGCCGCTGGCCGCATGGTGCTGTCGGGCCAGGCCCAGCTGGATGCACGGGCCATGTCCTCGCGCCTGTCCACCCTGCGCCCCATGGGCAGCTACCGGCTGGTGCTGCAGGGCGGCGAGGTGCCCACGCTCGCCCTCAGCACCCTCGACGGGGCCTTGCAACTGAGCGGCAGCGGCCAGTGGGTGGGCAACCGCCTGCGCTTTGCGGGCGAGGCCAGTGCCGCCCCCGAGCGGGAGGCCGCACTGTCCAATCTTCTGAACATCATCGGACGGCGCAATGGCGCGCGCTCCATCATCACCGTGGGTTGAATCTATGACTTTCCTGTTTGCTCCACGCCTGCGCTTTACTCTCAAAACAATAGCTGCCAGCGCAATACTTACTTGCGCCAGCGGCCAAATTGGCGCCCAAACGGCGGTGGACACCCGCACCGGCAGCGTGCGCCCCAGCGAACCCGTCACGCTCAACTTTGCCAACGCCGAGATCGAGGCTGTGGCCCGCACCATGGCCACCATCACCGGCCGCAACGTGGTGGTGGACCCGCGCGTGAAAGGCCAGCTCAACCTGGTGACAGAGCGCGCCGTGACACCCGCCGCCGCGTTCCAGCAGTTCCTGGCCGCGCTGCGGCTGCAGGGCTTCACGGTGGTGGAGGCAGCCGGCCTGTACAAGGTGGTGCCCGAGGCCGACGCCAAGCTGCAGGGCGGCAGCGTGAGCGTGGTGCAGGGCAACGCGGGCAGCGCGCCCGGCGGCGGGCAGATCGTCACGCAGATCTTCAAGCTCAACTTCGAGAACGCGGCCAACCTGGTGCCGGTGCTGCGCCCGCTCATCAGCCCCAACAACACCATCAACGTGAACCCCGGCAACAACTCGCTGGTGATCACCGACTACGCCGACAACCTGCAGCGCCTGGCGCGCATCGTGGCGGCCATGGATGTGTCCAACGCCAGCGATGTGGAGGTGATTCCGCTCAAGAACGCGATTGCCAGCGATCTGGCACCGCTGGTGTCGCGCCTGATCGACGGCGGCAGCGCCAACGGAGGCGCCGCCGCTGCGGCCGCGCCCGGCCAGGCCGACACGTCGTTCAAGACCACCCTGATTGCCGAGCCGCGCAGCAACTCGCTGATCCTGCGCGCCGCCAACCCGGCCCGCGTGGCCCAGGTGCGCGCGCTGGTGGCCCAGCTGGACCAGGCGCCTGCGCCGGGCAGCAGCGCCGCCAGCGGCAACATCCATGTGGTCTACCTCAAGAACGCCGACGCCACCAAGCTGGCCACCACCCTGCGCGCCGCCATGGCGGCCATGGGCGGCAACAATGGCGGCGCGGCCAGTGGCGGTGGCGGTGCCAGCGCGCCCGCACCCAGCACGGGGCTGAGCACCGGCGGCATGCTGTCCACCAACGGCAGCTCGTCCGGCAGCAACAGTAGCACCGGCGGCCTGGGCTCCAGCGCGAGCGCCATGGGCACCAGCAGTACCAACAACAACCAGCCCTCCACTGGCGGGCAGATCCAGGCCGACCCCACCACCAACTCGCTCATCATCACCGCGCCCGAGCCGCTGTACCGCCAGCTGCGCGACGTGATCGACAAGCTCGACGGCCGCCGCGCGCAGGTGTTGGTCGAGAGCCTGATCGTCGAGGTCTCCGCCAACAAGGTGGCCGAGTTCGGCATCCAGTGGCAGGGCGTTCTGGGCAAGAACGGTGATGGCACCGTGGGCGTGATCGGCACCAACTCCGGCCAGGCGGGCGCCAACATCCTGAACGTGACAGCCGCCCTGGCCTCGGGCTCCACCACCTCCATCGCCTCGGCGGCCAGCTCGCTGGGCAAGGGGCTGAACCTGGCGCTGGCGCCACGCGTCAACGGCCAGTACTACCTGGGTGCGCTGGCGAACTTCCTGCAGACCAGCGGCGATGCCAATGTGCTCTCCACCCCCAACCTGATGACGCTGGACAACGAAGAGGCGCGCATCATCATCGGCAACAACGTGCCTTTCGTGACCGGCTCGTACGCCAACAGCACGGGCAGCAGCACGGTGAACCCGTTCACCACGGTGGAGCGCAAGGACGTGGGCCTGATGCTCAAGGTGCGCCCGCAGATCAGCGAGAACGGCACCGTGAAGATGGCCATCTACCAGGAAGTCTCCAAGATCGACACCGCCACGCTGAGCAACGCCAACGGCCCCACCACCAGCAAGCGCTCCATCGAGTCGAACGTGGTGGTGGACGACGGCAACATCATCGTGATCGGCGGCCTGCTGGAAGACAGCTACTCGCAAGGCCAGGACAAGGTGCCGGTGATGGGCGACATCCCGGTACTGGGCAACCTGTTCCGCAGCGAGAACCGCACCCGCAACAAGACCAACCTGATGGTGTTCCTGCGCCCCATTGTGGTGCGCGACAACGCTACCAGCGACGCGCTGATGATGGACCGCTACGAGGCCATCCGCGCGCTGCAGCAGACCACGCAGCCCGCGCCCAGCGTGGTGATGAAGTCGGTGTCCGGCGCGCCCATCCTGCCCGCGCTGCCACAGCGCGCAGAGCCCGGCGCAGCCACGGTGCCTGCGCAGCCGCTCGCCCCGCTGCCCGCAGAAACTTCGCCACGCTGAAGGGTCGCCACGCATGCGCCACCCCCTGCCCTACGCCTTTGCCCGCACCGCCCAACTGCTGCTGGAGGACGACGGCCACCAGCTGGTGCTGTGGCACGGCCCCAGCCCCGACGCGGGCGCGCTGTCCGAAGTGCTGCGCAAGCACCCCGTGCAGCAGCTGCTGCCGCTCGATGCCCCGGCCCTGGCCCAGCGCATCAGCGCGGCCTATTCGCACAGCGAATCGAGCGCTGCCACCGTGGTGAGCGAGGTCGAGAGCGACGCCGACCTCTCGCGCATGATGCAGGAGCTGCCGGCCGTCGAAGACTTGCTGGAGTCGGCCGGCGACGCGCCCATCATCCGCATGCTCAACGCCCTGCTCACGCAGGCCGCGCGCGACGGCGCGAGCGACATCCACATCGAGCCCTACGAGCGCCACAGCAGCGTGCGCTTTCGGGTGGACGGCACGCTGCGCGAAGTGGTGCAGCCCAACCGCGCGCTGCACGCGGCCCTGATCTCGCGCCTGAAGATCATGGCCGACCTGGACATCAGCGAAAAACGCCTGCCCCAGGACGGCCGCATCAGCCTGCGCCTGGGCACCCGCGCCATCGACGTGCGCGTGTCCACCCTGCCCAGCGCCCATGGCGAACGCGCGGTGCTGCGTCTTTTGGACAAGAGCGAAAGCAAGCTGAGCCTGGAGGCCGTGGGCATGCAGGGCGACACCCTGCACCGCTTCGAGGGCCTGATCGGCCAGCCGCACGGCATCATCCTGGTCACCGGCCCCACGGGCTCGGGCAAGACCACCACGCTGTACGCGGCGCTGGGCCGGCTCGACGCCACGCGCAACAACATCATGACGGTGGAAGACCCCATCGAATACGAGCTGCCCGGCGTGGGGCAAACCCAGGTCAACAGCAAGATCGAGCTGACCTTTGCCAAGGCCCTGCGCGCCATCCTGCGGCAGGACCCGGACATCATCATGATTGGTGAAATCCGCGACTTCGAGACCGCGCAGATCGCCATCCAGGCGTCACTCACCGGCCACCTGGTGCTGGCCACGCTGCACACCAACGATGCGGCCAGCGCCGTCACGCGCCTGACGGACATGGGCGTGGAGCCCTTCCTGTTGTCGTCGTCGCTGCTGGGCGTGCTGGCCCAGCGCCTGGTGCGCAAGTTCTGCACCCACTGCCATGGCGCGGGCTGCGAGCACTGCGGCCAGACGGGTTACACCGGCCGCACCGGCGTGTTCGAACTGCTGGTGACCACGGACGCGATCCGCGCGCAAATCCACGCCCAGGCGTCAGAGGCCGACATCCGCGCCGCCGCCATGGCCGATGGCATGGCACTGATGCGAGAGGATGGCGAACGCCTGATTGCCGCCGGCATCACCAGCCGCGAAGAAGTGCTGCGGGTGACGCGGGACTGATTTGCTATACATATGATAGCAGCCAGCACATAAAGCACTAGCGCCACCAGCCAAAAACACCTGAAATTACCGGATCTGCAACGCCGGTCGGCGCGCCACCTGGGCGACGGCGGGTGCTGCGGGCGCGGGGGTGTTGAACGTGGCCGAGGGCGATGCGCCATCCTGCAGCTTGAACTGGCTGACCGCGCTGTTGAGGTGGTGGGCCTGCTCACGCAGCGACTCGGACGCTGCGGTGGATTCCTCCACCAGCGCCGCGTTCTGCTGCGTCATTTGGTCCAGCTGGGTGACCGACTGGCTGATCTGGCCGATGTTGTCGCTCTGCTCGGCCGACGAGGCGGTGATCTCCGCAATGATGTCGGACACACGCCGCACGCTGCTCACGATCTCCGTCATGGTCTGACCGGCCTGGCTCACCAGGCGCGAGCCGTCTTCCACCCGCTCCACCGACGAACCGATCAGGCCCTTGATCTCCTTGGCCGCTTCGGCGCTGCGCTGCGCGAGGTTGCGCACCTCGCTGGCCACCACCGCAAAGCCACGGCCTTGCTCACCGGCACGGGCGGCTTCCACGGCGGCATTCAGCGCCAGGATGTTGGTCTGGAACGCAATCGAATCGATCACGCCCGTGATGTCGGCGATCTTGCGCGAGCTGGTGGTGATCTGGTCCATGGTGGTCACCACCTGCGACACCACGGCGCCGCCGCGTGCGGCCACCTCGGCAGCGGTCGACGCGAAGTCGCTGGCCTGGCGCGAGGCCTGGGCGCTTTGCTGGACGGTGCTGGTCAGCACTTCCATCGACGAAGCCGTCTCTTCCAGGTTGGCCGCCGTCTGCTCGGTGCGGTGGCTCAGATCGTGGTTGCCGCTGGCGATCTCGGAGCTGGCGGTGGAGATGTTGCCCGCCGCGTCCTGCACCTGGCGCACCAGGTCACGCAGCGAGTCCTGCATGCGGCCCATGGCGCCCACCAGCTGGCCCACTTCGTCCTGGTTCATGGCCGCCACATCGCGCGACAGGTCGCCGCTGGCAATGCGTTCGGCCAGCTCCTGCGCCTGTCCGATGGATTTGGTGATGGAGCGCACGCTGAAGAACGTGAGCGGAATCAGAACCGCCAGCGCCAGCACCAGGCCCACACCGATCAGCGCGGCCATGGTGGAGGTGCGTGATTCGACGCCCGCACGGGCCTCGTCCATCTGCGCACGGGCCGAGTCCGCGAGGCTGGAGAACAGCTTGTCGGTGGCCTCCATGTGGACCTTCAGGCGATCGGCGTAGGCGCCGCCACCCGCGCCGTCCAGCTGCGCGCCTTCGATCTTCTCGAAGATGGGCGAAATGCCGGTTTCGTACTGCTTGATCTCGTCCAGCGATTTGTCGATGGAGGCCACAAAATCGGCATCGCCCGACTGCACCTGGCGCACATCGGCCAGGCGCTTGCGCAGGGAGGTCAGGGTCTTGGCCCAGGACTCGCGCAGGGCAGAGACCTCGACCGAGTTGTTGAAGTTGATGATGATGTCTTTTTCGGTCCGGCGCAGGTCACCCAGGGTGGTGCGCAGCTCGGACATGTCGGTCAGCGTCTGCACCCGCTCTGAAAACAGCACCTGCAGGGTGCCGCGCGTGCGGTCCAGGGCTACGTAGCCCATGGCACCGATGACGACCAGAAGGATCAGGGAGAAGACGGTTCCGAAGTAGAGACGCGTGCGGATGGAGAAGCGGCCGAGAGCGTTCATGGCTCTTCCTTACATTTTTTAACAGATAGTCCAGCATAGCAAATTTGGTGCCACACACACCCCCCACCTTCTGGGCCGGGGGTGGGCGGGACTATATGCCGGGCCAGGCCGTCCGCCGCACAGGGTAAGCACGGCCCAGGGGCCCTGTTTCAGGGAATCCTCGGGGCCAGTAGCTGCGCTTATTGCGCCGCTGCCATCACACGGGCTTGAGGGGGATGTACAGCTCGCCGCCGCCCTGCTGGAACTCGGCCGCCTTGGCCTGCATGCCCTGGGCCAGGGCTTCGGCCTCGGCCACGCCCTTTTGCGCGGCAAAGTCGCGCACTTCCTGGGTGATCTTCATCGAGCAGAACTTGGGCCCACACATCGAGCAGAAATGCGCCACCTTGGCCGAGTCCTTGGGCAGGGTCTCGTCGTGGTATTCCTTGGCCGTCTCCGGGTCCAGGCCCAGGTTGAACTGGTCCTGCCAGCGGAAGTCGAAGCGCGCCTGGCTGAGCGCATCGTCGCGCGAGCGGGCGCCGGGGTGGCCCTTGGCCACGTCGGCCGCGTGGGCGGCAATCTTGTAGGCAATGATCCCTTGCTTCACGTCGTCACGGTCGGGCAAGCCCAGGTGCTCCTTGGGCGTCACGTAGCACAGCATGGCCGTGCCCATCCAGCCGATCATGGCCGCGCCAATCGCGCTGGCGATGTGGTCATAGCCCGGCGCGATGTCGATGGTCAGCGGGCCCAGGGTGTAGAACGGCGCTTCGTGGCAGGTCTTGAGCTGCTCGGTCATGTTGGCCTGGATCATGTGCATGGGCACATGGCCGGGGCCTTCGATCATGGTCTGCACGTCGTGCTTCCAGGCCACCTGGGTCAGCTCGCCCAGCGTGTGCAGCTCGGCAAACTGCGCTTCGTCATTGGCATCAGAGGCGCAGCCGGGGCGCAGGCCGTCGCCCAGGCTGAACGACACGTCGTACGCCTTCATGATGTCGCAAATGTCCTCGAAGTGCTCGTACAGGAAGCTCTCGCGGTGGTGCGCCATGCACCACTTGGCCATGATGGAGCCGCCGCGCGAGACGATGCCCGTGCGGCGCTGCGCCGTGAGGTGGATGTAGGCCAGACGCACGCCCGCGTGGATGGTGAAGTAGTCCACGCCCTGCTCAGCCTGCTCGATCAGCGTGTCGCGGAAGATTTCCCAGGTCAGGTCTTCGGCCACGCCGCCCACCTTTTCCAGCGCTTGGTAGATGGGCACCGTGCCAATCGGCACGGGCGAATTGCGCACGATCCAGTCGCGCGTGGTGTGAATGTTCTTGCCGGTGGACAGGTCCATCACGTTGTCTGCGCCCCAGCGGATGGCCCACACAAGCTTTTCCACTTCTTCTTCAATGCTCGACGTGACGGCCGAGTTGCCGATGTTCGCGTTGATCTTGACCAGGAAGTTGCGGCCAATGGCCATCGGCTCGACTTCAGGGTGGTTGATGTTGGCGGGGATGATGGCGCGGCCCCGGGCCACTTCGTCGCGCACGAATTCGGGCGTGATGATGCGCGGGATGCTGGCACCCATCGGGTTGCCCATCAGGCGCTTCTCACGGCCTGCGTCGGCCATGTACTGCGCCATCCACTCGCGCTTGCCGTTTTCGCGAATGGCCACGTATTCCATCTCGGGCGTGATGATGCCCTTCTTGGCGTAGTGCATCTGCGTAACGTTGGCACCGGCTTTGGCGCGCAGGGGCTGGCGCTGCAGGGCCGCAGCCTCGGCGCGCAGCTGGGCCAGGCGGGTGGCGTCTTCGCTCTTTTGTCCGTCGTCCAGCGCCACGGGCGCGCGGCCTTCGTACTGCTCCACATCGCCCCGGCCGGTGATCCAGCCACCGCGCACGCTGGCCAGGCCTTGGCGCACATCGATCACGGCATTCGGGTCGGTGTAGGGGCCCGAGGTGTCGTACACGCTGACGAGCTCGCCGTTGGTGAGCGCGATGTCGCGCACGGGCACGCGCAGGTCGGTGTGCAGCTGGCCGGGGATATAGGCCTTGCGCGATGCGGGGAAGGGTTCGCGGGTGCGGGCGAGCAGCTCGGCAAACTTTTCGGAGGCAGCGAGCTGGGCGTGGGGGTCGGGGGCGTTCATGGGCAGGTCTCCTGGTTCCGGTGGCGGTGGGGTCTGCTCCGGAATGGACCTGTGCGCCCCTCGGGCGGCTGCGCATGGCAGCCCCTGAGGCATGGCGTGCCTACAGGGACTGCGGGCACGGGGACAAGGAGGTCGGCTCTTCTTCCGCCGGTATGAACCGGATCAAGTTCGTCGGGTTCGCAAGCTCGCCTGAATTCCTTCAGGACCCTTGCATCTCAGCGCATCAGCACACCCCGGAGCAGGCGCGAGTATAGGGCAGAGGAAAAAACGGGCCCGCAGAGCCCGCGCATCAGCCGATACATCAGGCCAGGCGGCCGATGAGAATCACCGCAAAGAAGAACACAGCGGCAATCACCGTCCACTTGAGGATGACGAGCCCCAGGCGCTTGTAGCGCGGCTGCCCGGTGCCGGCATAAAACGCAAAGGACACGGCTGCCGCCAAGAGCAGCAGCATGGCCAGCCAGCGAAAGATCAACATGGCCAACGGGCCCTACCAGGCACGCGCAGGCTGCGCAAAACCGGTGGGTGCCTGGCGCTCATCCTCGAAGGTGACCACTTCCCAGGCATCGCGCTGGGCCAGCAGCTCGCGCAGCAGCAAATTGTTCATGGCATGGCCCGAGCGGAAGGCGCTGTAGGCGGCCAGCAGCGGCTTGCCAATGAGGTACAGGTCGCCCATGGCATCCAGGATCTTGTGCTTCACGAACTCGTCGTCGTAGCGCAGGCCGTCGCTGTTGAGCACCTTGTAGTCGTCCATGACGATGGCGTTGTCCAGCCCGCCTCCCAGCGCCAGGCCGTTGGAGCGCATCATCTCCACATCGCGGGTGAAGCCAAAGGTGCGCGCGCGAGCGATGTCGCGGCTGTAGTTGCCTTGCCCCAGGTCAAACTCCACACGCTGGCCGGTGGAGTCTACGGCGGGGTGGTCGAAGTCGATTTCAAAACTGAGCTTGTAGCCGTGGTACGGCGTGAGGCGCGCCCACTTGGCGTTGGCGCCTTCACCCTCGCGCACCTCCACGGGGCGGGTGACGCGGATGAAGCGCTTGGGCGCGTTTTGCAGCTCCACCCCGGCGCTTTGCAGCAGGAACACGAACGAGGCTGAAGACCCGTCGAGGATGGGGACCTCCTCGGCCGTAATGTCCACGTAGAGGTTGTCAATGCCCAGCCCCGCACAGGCCGACATCAGATGCTCCACGGTGTGCACCTTGGCATTGCCCACCGCGATGGTGGACGCCAACCGCGTGTCCGTCACCGCCTCGGCACGGATGGGAATGTCTACCGGCTGCGGCAGGTCTACCCGCCGGAACACGATGCCCGTGTCCGGCTGCGCGGGCCGCAGGGTCAACTCGACCCGCTGGCCGCTGTGCAGACCCACGCCTACGGCGCGGGTCAGGGTCTTGAGGGTGCGTTGCTGGAGCATCCGTGCATTTTAGTTTCTGCGGCACCGCCCCGCACGCGCCGAGGTCTTGTCGGCTACGTAGAGCTACCGCCGCGTTTTCACCTACTGTGCAGGCCCCATGCTTGGTCGCAAAATTTGGTACAGAGGGCCTTGGAAACCACAACATGAACACATGAAACCCGCCCCACAGGAGACTCCCATGAGCAAGCTCAGTTTCAAGATGAAGGTCATGCTCATGATCGGCACCGCGCTCACGGCGCTGCTGATCATGGCCATCCTGTCCCTCCTCCAGGAGCGACGGCTGATCACCGAGTCCCGCAAGGACATGCTGACCACCGCCGTCCAGTCCGCCCACAGCATCGTGGTCGGCTACCAAGCCAAGGCCGCCAGCGGCGCCATGTCGGTGGAAGATGCGCAGAAAGCCGCCAAGGACGCCCTGCGCATTGCCCGTTACGGCGGCCCCGAGGGCAAGACCGAATATTTCTACATCTGGACCACGGAGGGCGTGGGCGTGATGCACCCCTTCAAGACCGAATGGGACGGGCAGGACATGCTCGGCAAGGTCAAGGACGGTTCGGGCGTGGACATCATCGGCCTGCTGGTCAACGGCATGCGCAACAGCAAGGATGGCAAGGCCTTTGTGCCCACCATGTTTGCGCGTCCCGGCCAGCAGACGCCCGTGCCCAAGCTGCAGTACATCGTCAAGGTGGATGGCTGGAACTGGATGGTCGGCTCCGGGCTGTATACGGACGACGTGGATGTCATGCTGCGCCAGGCCCTGTGGTCGAGCCTGGCGCTGGTGCTGGCGGTGTTTGTGGCGGTGGGGGTGATCGGCCTGCTGGTGTCGCGCTCGGTATTGCGCCAGATTGGCGGCGAGCCCACCCATGCCATTGCCATCATGTCCGAGGTGGCCGAAGGCAACCTGGACGCGCAGATTCCGGCCGCCCCTCCGGGCTCCATGCTGGACGGCCTCGCACACATGGTGACCTCGCTGCGCAAGCTGGTGACCGAAGTGCGCTCGGCCACCGACAGCATCGCCACCGCGTCCAGCGAAATTGCGCAAGGCAACAACGACCTGGCCCACCGCACCGAAGACACGGCCAGCAACCTGCAGACCACAGCCAGCAGCATGGAGGAGCTGACCAGCACGGTGAAGCAGACCTCCGACTCCGCCCAGACCGCCAACCAGATGGCCACGTCCGCCGCCGAAGTGGCGGCACGCGGGGGCGAGGTGGTGTCGCAGGTGGTGTCCACCATGCAGGACATCAACGCCAGCAGCAAGAAGATCAGCGACATCATCGGTGTCATCGACGGCATTGCGTTCCAGACCAACATCCTGGCGCTCAATGCCGCCGTGGAGGCCGCCCGTGCTGGCGAGCAGGGCCGGGGCTTTGCTGTGGTGGCCGGCGAGGTGCGCAGCCTGGCGCAGCGCAGCGCCGAAGCCGCCAAGGAGATCAAGTCGCTGATCGGCGCGTCGGTCGAGAAGGTGGAGTCCGGCACGGCCCTGGTGGGCAATGCGGGTGCCACCATGACGGAGATCGTGGCCAGCGTACAGCGCGTGACCGACATCATTGGCGAGATCCGTGCCGCCACGTCGGAGCAGAGCCAGGGCATTGCGCAGGTCAACACGGCCATGAACCAGCTGGACCAGATGACGCAGCAAAACTCGGCACTGGTGGAAGAATCCACCGCCGCCGCCGACAGTCTGCGCGAGCAAGCCATGAAGCTCACCCAGGTGGTGGCGCTCTTCCGTGTGAACGGCAGCACCTCCGCGCCCGCCCCGGCCAGCCGGCCCGCAGCCGCGCCACGCCCCGCCGTGGCTCCTGCAGTGCGCGCCGCAACACCCCGCCCAGCCCTGGCCAAGGCGCCGGCAGCCCCTCGCCCAGCGGCGCCTTCACCTGCCCCAGCGGCGGCATTGCCCCCCAAGGCCAGCAGCCCCAAGCCTGCGGCAGACAACAACGATGACTGGGAGTCTTTCTGATCGCTGAGAGGCCTGGGGCCACCCAGGCCTGAACGCGCGCTGAAGCACACCACACCAGTAAAAAAGCCCTGCCAGCTTGCGCTGGCAGGGCTTTTTGTTTTATGCCCCCCATCAAGGGGAGGCGAAGTGCGATCAGCGGGGCTCTCAGTCCGCCTGCTTGCGCAGGAAGGCGGGGATCTCCAGGTCATCCATGCCGCCCGACGACAGGGCATCCACGCGGGCTGCCGCCTGCGTGCGGTTGGTGCGCCACACGCTGGGCACCGACATGCTGCCGTAGTCGGCCTGTGCGCTGCCTGCATGGCCGCCTGGCACGCCCACGGCGCCACCCAGCGTGCCCACACCTGCGACGGGCATCTGGTAGGCCATGTTGTCCGTGCCCGTGCGCAGACCACCTTGCACCACCGAGATGGGCTGGCGGCGTGCATTGGCACGCGACAGGCCCGTGGCCACCACGGTCACGCGGATCTCATCGCCCAGGCTTTCGTCGTAGGCGGCACCGAAAATCACATGCGCATCGGTGGATGCGTAGGCGTTGATAGTGTTCATGGCCTGGCGCGACTCGGACAGCTTGAGGCTGCCCTTGCTGGCTGTGACCAGCACCAGAACGCCCTTGGCGCCCGACAGGTCGATGCCTTCGAGCAGCGGGCAGGCAATCGCCTGCTCGGCAGCGATGCGTGCACGGTCTGGGCCGCTGGCCGTGGCCGTGCCCATCATGGCCTTGCCGGGCTCGCCCATCACGGTGCGCACGTCTTCAAAGTCCACGTTCACCTGGCCGTATTCGTTGATGATCTCAGCGATACCGCCCACGGCGTTCTTGAGCACGTCATTGGCGTGCGCAAAGGCCTCGTCCTGGGTGATGTCGTCGCCCAGCACGTCCAGCAGCTTCTCGTTGAGCACCACGATCAGCGAGTCCACGTTGGCTTCCAGTTCGGCCAGACCATCGTCCGCATTCTTCATGCGGCGACCGCCTTCCCAGTCGAAAGGCTTGGTGACCACGCCCACGGTGAGGATGCCCATCTCCTTGGCCACGCGCGCGATCACGGGCGCCGCGCCCGTGCCCGTGCCGCCGCCCATGCCCGCCGTGATGAACAGCATGTGGGCGCCGGAAATGGCTTCACGGATATCGGCCACCGCTGCCTCGGCCGCGTCGCGGGCCTTCTCGGGCTTGCCCCCTGCGCCCAACCCGCTGTTGCCCAGCTGGATGACGCGGTGGGCCGAGCTGCGCGTGAGCGCCTGCGCGTCGGTATTGGCGCTGACAAACTCCACGCCCTGGACGCTGCGGGCAATCATGTGCTCGACGGCATTGCTGCCGCCGCCGCCCACACCGATCACCTTGATCTGGGTGCCCTGGTTGAATTCTTCGGCTTCGATCATTTCGATGGTCATCTTGGAGCTCCTGGTTCTAAATTCGTATGCAATTGCCAATTGAGAGATGGGATCATTTTTCTTGTAGTGCGTGGCGGTCCTGTACATCGCCATCGCTCGCGCGGTATCTGGTGAGGGCTCCCACGCGCTAGCCACAGGGGATATTTCATGGTCAGAAATTCCCCACGATGAAATCTTTGAAGCGACCGAATGCGGTCTTCATGGACCCACTCTTCTGAGCCACCTTGAAGCCGCGCAGGCGCGCCAGTCGGGCCTCTTCCAGAAGGCCCATCACCGTGGCTGCACGGGGCTGAGCCACCATGTCCGCCAGAGCGCTGGAATACTTGGGGATGCCGCGCCGCACGGGCTTAAGGAAGATGTCTTCGCCCAGTTCGATCATGCCGGGCATCACCGAGCTGCCGCCCGTGAGCACGATGCCCGACGACAGCACTTCTTCGTAGCCCGACTCGCGCACCACCTGCTGCACGAGCGAGAAGATTTCTTCGACACGCGGCTCGATCACACCGGCCAGCGCCTGCTTGCTGAGCATGCGCGGACTGCGGTCGCCCAGGCCGGGCACTTCCACCTGCGCCTCGGGGTCGGCCAGCAGCTGCTTGGCGTAGCCGCTTTCCACCTTGATGTCTTCGGCGTCCTTCGTAGGGGTGCGCAGCGCCATCGCGATGTCGCTGGTGATGAGGTCGCCCGCAATCGGGATCACCGCCGTGTGACGGATCGCACCACCCGTGAAGATGGCCACATCCGTCGTACCTGCGCCGATGTCCACCACCACCACGCCCAGCTCGCGCTCGTCGTCGGTCAGCACGGCCTGGCTGCTGGCCAACGGGTTCAGCATGAGCTGCTCGACCTCCAGGCCGCAGCGGCGCACGCACTTGATGATGTTTTCGGCCGCACTCTGTGCACCGGTCACGATGTGAATCTTGGCCTCCAGGCGGATGCCGCTCATGCCGATGGGCTCCTTCACATCCTGCCCGTCGATCACGAATTCCTGCGGCTCCACCAGCAACAGGCGCTGGTCGCTGCTGATGTTGATGGCCTTGGCCGTCTCCACCACGCGAGCCACGTCGGCCGACGTGACCTCCTTGTCCTTCACGGCCACCATGCCGCTGGAGTTGAGGCCGCGAATGTGGCTGCCGGTGATGCCGGTGTAGACGCGCTGGATCTTGCAGTCCGCCATCAGCTCGGCCTCTTTCAGGGCCTGCTGGATGCTCTGCACCGTGGCATCGATGTTGACCACCACGCCCCGCTTGAGACCATTGCTCGGGGCCACGCCCAAGCCTGCGAGCTTCAGCTCGCCATTGGGCAGAACCTCGGCCACCACGGCCATGACCTTGGCGGTGCCAATGTCCAGCCCCACGACGACGTCTTTGTATTCTCTTGCCATATCAGTCTATGCCCTTCTCGGTTCTGTCCCGCTGTCCCACCAAGCCCTCACACCGCCCTCTCGGGGCCTGCAGCATGCTGCGTCCAGTCCTGTTGTTCCTCATGCCATCACCTCTTGCGCACGGCCGTGGCGCCGGTTGCGTCTGCACTCACCGTGGTCACGCCCCGCAGGCGCAGCGCGTAGCCCCCGGCGTGGCGCAGGTCTGCCGACTCCAGCGCATCCACGCGGCGGCCGTACTGCGCGGCCACCTGGGTGAGGGTTCGCACAAACCGCTGCGTGCGCTGCACCACTTCCTGCGGCGTACCGCCGCCTAGCTCCACCACAGCCTCGCTGTCGAGGGTGGCGCGCCAGCCGCCCCGCCCTGTCAGCTCCAGCTCTTCCACATCCAGCCCAAGCGGTTGGAACACCGGCTCCAGCAGCCCGTACATCTGCAGCACCTCGGCCGAGGTGCCCGCTGGCCCCTGCAGGCGCGGCAGGCCTTCCTGCTCCACATCGCCCACATTCGCCTCGAAGACCTCGCCCTGGCTGTTGACCAGCGCCGAGCCGGTGTCCGGGCCCCAGTACGCCACGGCGTCGTGCTCCTGCAGCTCCACACGCAGGCTGCCGGGGTAGACCCGCCGCACCTGCGCGCGGCGAACCCAGGGCACCTGCTCAAAGGCCTCGCGCGCCGCGCGCAGGTCCACCGTGAAGAAGTTGCCCACCAGGTGCGGCGCCACGTTGGCCCGCAGCGTCACCGCGTTGTTGTGCACCAGTTCGCCCTGCACCACGATGCGTGCAATGGCAAAGCCGGGGTAGCGCAGCACCCACCACGCGCCCGCCGCCAGCACGGCCATGGCGCAGCCCACGAACAGGACCGACGCGGTCAGGTTCATGAGCTTGACGTCCAGGGGTGCGGGCAGCGTCTGATTCATCAGGCAGCCTTTGGCTTTGCGGGCGTGTCCAGTGCCGCATCCGCAAGGATGCGCAGGCACAGCTCTTCGTAGCTGATGCCTGAGGCCCGGGCCGACATGGGCACGAGCGAATGGCCTGTCATGCCGGGGGACGTGTTCATCTCCAGCAGGAAGGGCTTGCGGTCACTCGCACGGATCATCAGGTCGGCGCGGCCCCAGCCCCGGCAGCCCAGGGTGCGATAGGCCTCCAGCACGATGCGCTGGATCTCGCGCTCCTCGGCCTCGGGCAGGCCGCTCGGGCACTGGTACTTCACGTCGTCGGTGAAGTACTTGTTCTGGTAGTCATAGGCGCCATCGGGCGCCACGATGCGGATCACCGGCAACGCACGGGCATTGGCGCCCTGGCCCAGCACGGGGCAGGTCACCTCTTCGCCCTCGATGAATTCTTCGCACAGCACGTCGGGGTCGTACTGGGCCGACAGCTGCACGGCCTCCTGCATGTCGGAATAGCCGCGCACCTTGGTCACGCCGATGGACGAACCTTCGCGCGGCGGCTTGACGATGAGGGGCAGACCCAGCTCGTCGGGCACGGTGCGTACCACTTCGCGCTGCTGGCGGTCAGGGGCCAGCCACACATAGCGCGGCGTGGGCAGGCCCTCGGCCAGCCACACCCGCTTGGTCATGACCTTGTCCATGGCAATCGCCGACGCCATCACGCCAGGGCCGGTGTACGGAATGCGCAGCAGCTCCAGCGCGCCCTGCACCGTGCCGTCTTCGCCATGGCGACCATGCAGTGCGATGAAGCAGCGCGCATAGCCGTCGCGCTTCAAATCACCCAGCGCGTTCTGCGCAGGGTCAAACGCATGGGCATCGACGCCACGGGAGCGCAGCGCCTGCAGCACGCCGCTGCCCGACATCAGCGACACCTCGCGCTCGGCCGAGTCTCCGCCCATCAGGACGGCGACCTTGCCCAGCGATTTCACGTCGATATTCGATTCAGGAAGGGTCATGGTGCGCTCCCTTCACGCGCTTTCAGCTCATTATTTTGTAGCATCTCAACCACCTTGCCGGGCACGGCACCGATGGAACCGGCGCCCATGCACATCACCACATCGCCCGCGCGTGCGTTGTCGGCAATGGCCTGGGGCAGATCGGCCACGTTGTCCACAAACACAGGCTCCACGCGCCCCGCCACACGCAAGGCACGGGCCAGCGAGCGCCCATCGGCAGCCACGACCGGCGCCTCGCCTGCGGCATACACCTCGGTGAGCAGTACCGCGTCGGCATGGCCGATCACCTTGACGAAGTCTTCGAAGCAATCGCGCGTACGCGTGTAGCGGTGCGGCTGGAAGGCCAGCACCAGGCGCCGCCCGGGAAACGCGCCACGTGCGGCTGCCAGCGTGGCAGCCATTTCCACCGGGTGGTGGCCGTAGTCGTCGATGACGGTGAAGGTGCCGCCGTCCTTCGCGGGCAGATCGCCATAGCGCTGGAAGCGCCTACCTACGCCCTTGAAGCCCGCCAGCGCGCGTTGCACGGCCTCATCGGGGATGTTCAGCTCCACCGCCACGGCAATGGCCGACAGCGCGTTGAGCACGTTGTGCTCGCCCGCGAGGTTGAGCACCACCTCCATGTCGGGCAGCGTGACGCCGTTGCGCCGCTGCACCGTGAAGCGCATCTGGCCGGCATCGGCACGCACGTTGATGGCACGCACCTGGGCGTCTTCCGCGAAGCCGTAGCTGGTGACGGGGCAGGTCACGCTTTGCAGGATGTCGCGCACGGCGGGGCTGTCCACACACAGGATGGCCGTGCCATAGAACGGCATGCGGTGCAGAAAGTCCACAAACGCGCCCTTGAGCCGGCCGAAGTCGTGCCCGTAGGTCTCCATGTGGTCGGCATCGATGTTGGTCACCACCGCCATCACGGGCAGCAGGTTCAGGAACGACGCATCGGACTCATCGGCCTCGACCACGATGTAGTCGCCGCTGCCCAGTTTGGCATTGGCGCCCGCGCTGTTGAGCTTGCCGCCGATCACAAAAGTCGGGTCCAGTCCCGCCTCGGCCAGCACGCTGGTCACTAAGCTGGTGGTGGTGGTCTTGCCGTGCGTGCCCGCAATGGCAATGCCCTGCTTGAGGCGCATCAGCTCGGCCAGCATCAGCGCGCGCGGCACCACGGGGATTTTCTTTTCGCGTGCGGCCAGCACTTCGGGGTTGTCCGATGTGACTGCTGTGGACGTGACCACGGCGTCGGCACCATCGATGTGCGCGGCCGCGTGGCCGAGGCAGGTTTTGATGCCCAAGTCGGCCAGGCGGCGCAGCGTGGCGCTGTCGGCCAGGTCCGAGCCCGAGATGCGGTAGCCCAGGTTGAACAGCACTTCAGCAATGCCGCTCATGCCGGCGCCGCCCAGGCCGACGAAGTGGATGTGGCGAATCGCGTGTTTCATGCCAACTCCTCGCAGGCAGTCACCACTTCGCGGGTGGCGTTGATTTTTTGCATGTTTTTGGCCTTGAGCGCTACATCCACAAGCGTGGACCGCTCCAATTTCAATAGCATTTCAGACAGCCCTTGCGGCGTCAGGTCGCGCTGCTGCACCAGCCAGCCGCCGCCCGCATTCACCAGGAACTGCGCGTTGGTGGTCTGGTGGTCATCCACGGCCGACGGGAAGGGCACAAAGATGGACGCGGCGCCCACGGCCGCGATCTCGGTGACGGTGCTCGCCCCCGCCCGGCAGACGATGATGTCGGCCACTGCAAACGCACTGGCGGTGTCGTCGATGAAAGGCGTCAGCTCTGCCTCGACACCCGCGGCGGCATAGTTGGCTCGCAGCGCATCGATCTGCGCCGCACCGCTTTGGTGGACTACGGTGGGGCGCTGGTCGGCAGGCATCAGCGCAATGGCCTGGGGCACGATCTCGTTGAGCGCACGCGCGCCCAGGCTGCCGCCCACCACCAGCAGACGCAGCGGGCCGCTGCGGCCCGCAAACCGTTCTGCCGGGCCGTGCTGCTGTGTGAAGGCGGTACGCAGCGGGTTGCCCACCCACTGCCCCTTTTTGAACACGTTGGGGAAGGCGGTGAACACCCGGTCGGCCACACCGGCCAGCACCTTGTTCGCCATGCCCGCCACGGAGTTCTGCTCGTGCAGCACCAGAGGCTTGCCCGCGAGCACGCCCATCATCCCGCCCGGAAAGGTGATGTAGCCGCCCAGGCCCACCACCACATCGGGCTTCACACGGCGCACGACCTGCAGCGCCTGCCAGAACGCACGCAACAGGCGCAGCGGCAGCAGGGCCAGCGTGACGAGCCCCTTGCCGCGCACGCCAGAGAAATCGATGAGTTCCAGCGCAAAGCCGTGCTGCGGCACGATGCGCGACTCCATGCTGCCGGGAGCGCCCAGCCAGTGCACGCGCCAGCCGCGCGCGCGCAACTCTTCGGCAACAGCCAAACCGGGGAAGATGTGGCCACCGGTGCCACCGGCCATGATGAGGGCGGTCTTCTGCTTCATACCCGCCCTCCTCGCATCGGATGCTGCGCATTCGGCAGCGTTGCACGCTGCTGCAGCTTGTTTTGGTGAAACAAACTCCTCATACGCGGCCTCCGCGCATGAGGAGTTTGTTTTCATAGTCAACGCGCAGCACGACCGCCAGCGCCACCAGATTCATCAGAATCGCCGACCCGCCAAAACTCATCAGCGGCAGCGTGAGCCCCTTGGTCGGCAGCGCGCCCAGGTTCACGCCCATGTTGATGAAGGCCTGGAAGCCGATCCAGATCGCCACGCCCTGTGCGACGAGGCCGGAGAACACCCGGTCCAGCGCAATGGCCTGCCGACCGATGTGCATGATGCGGCGGGTCATCCACAGGAACAGGATGATGAGCGCCACCACCCCCACGAGGCCAAACTCTTCGCCGATCACGGCCATCAGAAAGTCGGTGTGCGCCTCAGGCAGCCAGTGCAGCTTCTCCACGCTGCCGCCCAGCCCCACGCCAAACACCTCGCCCCGCCCGATGGCGATCAGCGAGTGCGACAACTGGTAGCCCTTGCCCAGCGCATGCTGTTCGCTGAAGGGGTCCAGGTATGCAAACACGCGCTCGCGACGCCAGGGCGAGCTGGCGATCATCAACGCAAAGGCACCGACCAGCACGCCAGCAATCAGGAAGAACATGCGGGCATTCACACCGCCGAGGAACAGGATGCCCATGGCAATCACGGCCACCACCATGAAGGCGCCCATATCGGGCTCGGCCAGCAGCAGCACGCCGACGATGGCCACCGCAGCGCCCATGGGCAGCACGGCGCGGAAGAAGCGCTCCTTCACCTCCATCTTGCGCACCATGTAGTCGGCGGCATAGATCAGCACCGCAAACTTGGCCACCTCGGACGGCTGGAAGCCCACCGGCCCGATGGACAGCCAACGGCGCGCGCCGTTGACCACCTTGCCCACGCCAGGAATCAGCACCGCCACCAGCATGAGCAGGGCCACAATGAACAACCAGGGTGCCACGCGCTCCCACAGCGCCATGGGCACCTGGAACGCCAGCAGCGCCGCCACAAAGCCCACCACCAGATACATCATGTGGCGGGTCAGGAAATGGGTGGACGCGTAGTTAGCAAAGCGCGGGTTGTCCGGCATGGCAATCGACGCCGAATAGACCATCACCAGTCCCCAGGCCAGCAGCGCCACCACCACCCAGAGCAGGGCTTGGTCAAAGCCCAGCACACTCGCGGGCGTGCTGGACGACTGGCGGTACTCGGTGCCGCCCACACGCACGGGCAACACGTCGGCCGCCTTGCCGGGCAGGCCACCGAACCAGCCGGTCACGCGTTGGAGCAAGGTGCTGGCGGGGGCTGTCATTGCATGCCCTCCGCCGACTGGCCCGCATCGTCAGCCATCGCCCGCACGGTCTCGCAAAAGACGTGGGCGCGATGCTCGTAGTCCTTGAACATGTCGAAGCTGGCGCAGGCGGGCGACATCAGCACCGCGTCGCCAGAATGGGCGCGCTGCGCTGCCAGTGCGACGGCCTCAGGCAAGGTGCCCGCATCGAGCAGCGGCACGCCGGCGTCCTGGAGCGCAGCGCGGATCAGCGGTGCGTCGCGGCCGATCAGCACCACCGCACGTGCGTAGCGGGCGACGGGAGCGGCCAGGGGCGCAAAGTCCTGCCCCTTGCCTTCTCCGCCCAGAATGACCACCAGACGCCGCTCCGTGCCCAACCCCACCAGCGCTGCCGCCGTGGCGCCTACGTTGGTGCCCTTGCTGTCGTCAAAATATTCCACGCCATGGATGATGGCCACGGGTTCCACGCGGTGCGGCTCGCCCCGGTACTCGCGCAGGCCGTACAGCATGGGCGCCAGCGGGCAACCCGCTGCTGTGGCCAGCGCCAGCGCCGCCAAGGCGTTGGTGGCGTTGTGGCGCCCCCGGATGCGCAGCGCATCCGCCGGCATGAGCCGCTGGATATGCAGGTCCTCTTCGACCTCGTTGCGGCCACGCTTGCGGGTTTCGTCGGCGTCCATGGCGCGCACCAGCCAGGGCATGCCGCTGACCACCTCAATGCCGAAGTCGCCCGGACGCCGGGGCATGTCGCCACCAAAAGTGATGTGCGCGCGCACCTGCGGCTTTTGCAGCTTGACCTTGACGGGCGGCGGCAGCATGCCCATCACCGCAGGGTCTTCGCGGTTCAGGATCATCCAGCCCGTCTGGCCAAAGATGCGAGCCTTGGCCGCAGCGTAGGCCTCGATGCTGCCGTGCCAGTCCAGATGGTCCTGCGTGATGTTGAGCACCGTGGCGGCTGTGGGCTCGAAGCCGCCTTCACCCCCATTCACGCCATCGAGCTGAAAACTCGACAGCTCCAGCACCCACACATCGGGCAAGGTGCCGGAATCCAGGTGTTCTGCCAGTGTGTCGAGCAGGGTCGGACCGATGTTGCCGGCCACGGCCACGCGTTTGCCCGAGCGCTCCACCAGTTGGCCGGTGAGCGAGGTCACCGTGGTCTTGCCGTTGGTACCGGTGATGGCCAGCACGGCGGGGGCATACGCGTGCGATGCACGCAGCGCAGCCAAGGCCGTGGCATACAGGCTCAACTCACCGCCAGCGCTGATGTTGTTTGCACGAGCCGCTTCCAAAACAGGAGCAACCGCCTCGGGGCTCAGCCCTGGCGAACGATAGACCGCATGCATGTCCTGCCCCTGCACCAGGCTGGCATCGAATGCGCCCGACACAAAACGCACCTGGGGCAGCTCCTGCTGCAGCGCAGGCAGTTGCGGCGGGGCAGCGCGTGTGTCAGCCACGGTGACCTGCGCACCACAACGCACACACCAGCGGGCCATCGCCATGCCCGAGGCGCCCAGGCCCAGGATCAGGATGTGCTGGTCTTGCAGCAGGTTCGCCACGCCTTCGCGCGCCGGGCCTGCAGGCACATCGGGCGTGGTGGACTCGTCGGCCTCAGCGGTCTCGGCAACGTCCGCGCTGTCCGCAGCGCCCGGCTCGGGGGCGGACACCTCGGCAAAGATCTGCGCCACAAAGTCCGCCGCTGCCTTCGCGGCGGAGACGGCCGGCACGGCCTCGGGGTTCCAGGCGGTGCTGGTGCTTTTGGCTGCGGGCGCAGCGTCTGTGGCCTCGCTGCCTGTCGCGGCAACATCCTGCTGCGGATTCGCCTCAGGCACTGCGAGCGCTGCGAGCGCTGCGGGCTCTGCGGGCTCTGCGGGCAAAGGGGCCTGCATGCCAGGATCGCCTTCGGGAGCGCCGTCCGCGCCCACCCCGGCCCCTGCCAACGGGGGCATAGCCTCGGGCTTACCGAGGGGGTCAGGGACAAGAGGATCGTTCGGAATCATCGCAGTTTCAGCGTGGACAGCCCAATCAGGCACAGCAGCATGGTGATGATCCAGAAGCGCACAACCACCTGCGTTTCCTTCCAGCCGCTCTTTTCAAAGTGGTGATGCAGAGGTGCCATCTTGAGCAGGCGGCGGCCTTCGCCGTAGCGCTTCTTGGTGAACTTGAACCAGGTGACCTGCAGCATCACCGACAGCGCCTCGACCACAAAGATGCCGCCCATGATGGCGAGCACGATTTCCTGGCGCACGATGATGGCGATGGTGCCCAGGGCACCGCCCAGCGCGAGTGCACCCACGTCACCCATGAAGACCTGGGCAGGGTGCGCGTTGAACCACAAAAACGCCAAGCCTGCGCCCGCCATGGCTGCGCAGAAGATCAGCAGCTCGCCCGACCCCGGAATGTGCGGGAAAAACAGGTACTTGGAGTACACCGAGCTACCGGTGACATAGGCAAACACGCCCAGTGCCGAGCCCACCATCACCACGGGCATGATGGCCAGGCCGTCCAGACCATCGGTCAGGTTCACCGCATTGCTGGAACCCACGATGACCAGGTAGGTGAGGATCACGAAACCCAGCACGCCCAGCGGGTAGCTCACCTCTTTGAAGAACGGCAACTGCAGGCCCGCCTTGGGCGGCAGGTCCAGCGAGAAGCCCGACTGCACCCAGCCCACAAACAGCTCCCACACCTTGGCGTTGGAGCTTTCGGAAATGCTGAACACCAGATACAGCGCGGCCATGAGGCCGATCACCGACTGCCAGAAATACTTCTCGCGCGAGCGCATGCCCTCGGGGTCTTTGTTGACCACCTTGCGCCAGTCGTCCACCCAGCCGATGGCGCCAAAGCCGAGCGTGACGATGAGCACGATCCACACAAAGCGGTTGGACAGGTCAAACCACAGCAAGGTGGAAATGGCAATCGACAACAGGATCAGCACACCACCCATGGTGGGCGTGCCGCTCTTGGACAGGTGCGACTGCATCGCATAGCCCCGGATGGGCTGGCCGATCTTGAGCGAGGTGAGGATGCGAATCACCTTGGGGCCGGCCACCAGCCCGATGAGCAGCGCCGTCATGGCGGCCATCACCGCACGGAACGTGAGGTACTGGAACACCCGGAAAAAGCCGAACTCGGGCGACAGCCCTTGCAGCCATTGCGACAGCATCAGCAGCATGTGGCACCTCCGGCGCAGGCTGGCACCGTGCGGGCAATATCAATGCGTTGCGCCATGGTGTCCCTCCCGTGGGTTGATCGGCCTTTGTTGTTGTTCTGCGGGCAGTGCGGCGGCGCTGATCGCCTCGACCACCTGTTCCATCTTCATGAATCGCGATCCCTTGACCAGCACACTGCCCACCGTGGGCAGGGCTTTGCGCACGGCATCCTGCAGGGCGGCCATCTCGTTGAAATGCCGGGCCCCATCGCCATAGGCCGATGCGGCGTGCACCGACTGCGCACCCAGCACAAACATCGTGGGGATGCCCGCCTCACGGGCCAGTGCGCCCGCCTCGGCATGGAACTGCGGGCCCTGGTCGCCCACCTCGCCCATGTCGCCCATCACCAGCAGTTGCGGGCCTGGCAGTTCAGCCAGCACCTGGATGGCCGCGTGCATGGAATCGGGGTTGGCGTTGTAGGTGTCGTCCACCACCGTGATGTCGCGGCCTGCAACGGACACGCTGAACGCGCGCGAACGGCCCTTGACCGGGGTGAAGTCGCGCAGCCCCTGGGCAATGGCCGCAACCGGTGCACCCGCTGCCAGCGTGCACGCCGTGGCCGCCAGCGCGTTGGACACGTTGTGGCGGCCTGCGATGTGCAGACGGGTGGTGATCTCGCCGCGTGGCGTGACTAGGGTGACCGCCCAGGCGCCGCGCTCCCAGGTGGCCTGCGCGCAGCGGACGTCGCCGCCCTCACCAAACGTCACCGTACGGCGGCCGGGCCGCTCCATGGCAAGCGATTGCCACAGGCTCGTGTACGCATCCCCTGCCGGGAATACGGCCACACCATCGGCCGGCAGGCTGGCAAACACCGAACCGTTCTCGCGGGCCACGGCCTCTACGGTGTGCATGAATTCCAGATGCTCACGCTGCGCGTTGTTGACCAAGGCCACCGTGGGCTGGGCCATGGCCGCCAGTGTGGCGATCTCGCCAGGGTGGTTCATGCCCATCTCGATCACGGCGGCGCGGTGGCTGGCGCGCAGGCGCATCAGCATCAGCGGCACACCGATGTCGTTGTTGAAATTGCCCTGCGTGGCAAATGCGGCGTCGCCCTGCCAGGCACGCAGAATGGACGCAATCATCTGCGTCACCGTGGTCTTGCCGTTGCTGCCCGTCACGCCGATCAGCGGCAGATGAAATTGCGCGCGCCAGCCGGTGGCCAGTGCGCCCAGCGCAGCCAGGCTGTTGGGCACTTCGATGCCGGACAAGCCCGCTGCTTCCAGGCCACCGTGCGCAATAGCGGCTGCAGCGCCGCCAGCCCGGGCGTCGGCCAAAAAGGCGTTGGCATCAAAACGCTCGCCCTTGAGGGCCACAAACAAATCGCCCGGCTGCAACGTGCGCGTGTCGGTGTGCACGCGCGCCAGCGGAGTGGCGCCATCGCCCACCAGACGGGCAGCAGGGATACTTGGCTGCAGCAGCGCCCAGGCTTGCTGCAGAGTCATGACGGGTTCAAAACTGTTCATGCCCATGTGTGGGCTCCTCGGGCCTGCAGCGCAGCCTGCGCGTGGGCCATGTCGGAAAACGGCACGCGCACGCCTGCCGTCTCCTGGGTGTCTTCGTGGCCCTTACCGGCAATCAGCACCACATCGGCGGGCGCAGCTTCGGCCACGGCCTGGGCGATGGCGACGGCACGGTCGGGCTCGGCTCGCACAGTGCCACCGGCAATCGTGCCCTGCAGGATCTGGTGCAGGATGGCGGCCGGGTCTTCGCTGCGGGGGTTGTCACTGGTCACCAGCACCTGGTCGGCCTGCTGCTGGGCCACCGCCCCCATCAGCGGGCGCTTGCCCGCGTCGCGATCGCCGCCGCAACCGAACACGCACCAGAGGCGCCCGCCACGCTCGGCCGCCAGGGGACGCAGGGCTTGCAGGGCCTTGTCCAAAGCATCGGGGGTGTGGGCGTAGTCCACGGCCACCAGGGGTTGTCCTGCAGACACCAGCCGCTGCATGCGGCCCGGCACGGGCTGCAGACTGGCGCAGGCGCGCACGGCGCGGTCCAGCGGTACGCCCAGGCTGCGCAGCGTGGCCAGCACGCCCAGCAAGTTGAGCACGTTGTACTGGCCGATCACACGGGTTTGCAGCAGATGACGGTCATTGCCCTCCACCACCGTGAAGCGCAGGCCCTGGTCACCCAGGGTGGTGTCTTGTGCCGTCAGACGCGCAGGTGCCTGGGCCGAGACGCTCCACAGATCCAGCGCACTGCCTTTCAGCTCTCCATGCAGCTGGGCGCCTGCGGGGTCGTCCACATTGATGATGGCGGCCTGCAGACCGGGCCAGTCGAACAGGGCGCGCTTGGCCAGCCAGTAATCGGCCATGCTGCCGTGGTAGTCCAGGTGGTCCTGCGTGAAGTTGGTGAAGATGGCGGTGTGGATCTGCGTGCCGTCGAGCCGGGCCTCGGCCAGTCCAATCGACGAGGCCTCGATGGCACAGGCACCGAAGCCCTGCGCCACAAACTGGGCAAACGCGCGCTGCAGTCGCACCGGGTCGGGCGTGGTCATGCCGGTGGAGGCCAGCGCGGGGGGCACCCCCATGCCCAAAGTACCCACCAGCGCACATAGGTCTTGCCCCGAATGCTCCTCATTCGATAGCACATTCAGCACGCCCGCCAGCCACCAGGCCGTGCTGGTCTTGCCGTTGGTTCCGGTCACGGCCAGCACCTTCAGCTGCTGCGTGGGTTGTGCAAACCATTCAGCGGCGATGGGCCCTGTGGCGGCCTTGAGGCCTGGCAGCGCGGCCATGTGGTCGCCCTCGAAGGCAAAAGCCTCGACGCCCGCCTGTTCGACCAGGCAGGCCGTGGCGCCGCGCACCATGGCGTCGGCCACATGCGCGCGGCCATCGGTAGCGGCACCGGGCCAGGCAATGAAGCCGTCGCCAGGCGTGATCTGGCGGCTGTCGGTGTGCAAGGTGCCGGTGACGCGCGTGCGCAGCCATTGCACGGCCTCGCCAGCGGTCTGCAGGGTGTGGAGCGGCGCTGGCATCACAGCGACTCCTCCACCGCATTGGCCACGATCTGCGGCTTGACCGCCATGTCAGGCTGCACGCCCATCATGCGCAGGGTTTGCTGCACCACCTCACTGAACACCGGTGCGGCCACGGCGCCGCCGTAGAACACGCCATTGCTGGGCTCGTCGATCATCACGGCCACGATGATGCGGGGCTTGTCGATGGGCGCCATGCCGGTAAACCAAGCGCGGTACTTGCCCGAGGCGTAGTTCTTGCCCACCTGCTTGCGCGCGGTGCCCGACTTGCCGCCCACCGAGTAGCCCACGGTCTGCGCCTTCTGGCCCGTGCCGCCGGGGCCTGCGGCCATCTGGAGCATCTTGCGCACCTGGTCGGCCGTGCGTTCGGAAAACACGGGCACGCCCACGGCGGGTTCGCTGGTCTTGAGCATGGTGGCGGGAATGACCCGGCCGCCATTGGCAAACACGGTGTACGACCGCGCCATCTGGAACAGGCTGGCCGAGAGGCCGTAGCCGTAGGACATGGTGGCCTGCTCCACGGGACGCCAGCTCTTGTAAGGGCGCAGGCGGCCCGTCACCACACCCGGGAAGTGCAGTTGCGGCTTCTGGCCAAAACCGGCCGCCGAGAAGGTCTCCCACATTTCACGCGCGGGCATCTGCATGGCCAGCTTGGTGGTGCCCACATTGCTGGACTTCTGGATCACGCCTTCCACCGTGAGCACGCCGTAGTTGTGCGTGTCCGAGATCGTGGAGCCGGTGATGGTGATGCGCCCGGGGTTGGTGTCCACGATGGTCTCGGGGCGCACGCGGCCCGTCTCCAGCGCGAGGCCGATGGTGAACGGCTTCATGGTGGAGCCGGGCTCGAACACGTCGGTGAGCGCGCGGTTGCGCAGCTGCTCGCCGGTGAGGTTCTGGCGCTTGTCGGGCACGTAACTGGGGTAGTTGGCTAGCGCCAGCAGCTCGCCGGTGTGGGCATCGAGCACCACGACGCTGCCCGCCTTGGCCTTGTGCGCGGCCACCTGGTCGCGCAGCTTCTGGTACGCAAAGAACTGCACCTTGCTGTCGATGGACAGCTGCATGTCCTTGCCGTCGACCGGGGGCACGGTTTCGCCCACGCTTTCCACCACGCGACCCAGGCGGTCCTTGATTACGCGGCGCGAACCGGGCTTGCCCGCCAGCTCCTTGTCGAACGCCAGTTCCATGCCCTCCTGGCCGTGGTCTTCCACATTGGTGAAGCCCACCACGTGCGCAGCGGCCTCGCCTTCGGGGTACTGGCGCTTGTATTCCTTGCGCTGGTAGATGCCCTTGATGTCCAGGGCTGCAATCTGCTGGCCCACATCCCAGTCGAGCTGGCGCTTGATCCAGACAAAGGTCTTGTCCTCGTCCGCCAACTTCTTCAGCAGATCGGCCTGCGGCATGTCCAGCAGCTTGGCCAGCTGCTTGAGCTTGGCGCGGACCTCAGGCTTGTCCTGGTCCACGTCTTCGGGAATGGCCCAGATGCTCGCAGCCGGCACGCTGGATGCGAGGATCAGACCGTTGCGGTCCACGATCTTGCCGCGGTTGGCAGGCAGCTCCAGCGTACGCGCAAACCGCACCTCACCCTGGCGCTGGAAGAACGCGTTGCCAAACACCTGCACATACGCCGCCCGTCCAGCCAGCCCCAGAAAGCCGAGCGCAATCACCGCCACGATGAACTTGCTGCGCCAGACCGGTGTCTTGCTGGCCAGCAAGGGGCTGGACGTGTAAAGCACGCTGCGACTCATGGCTGCGCCCCCGCAGGTTGCGAAGCGGCGGCTGCCGCTGCTGCATTGGCAGTTGCGACACCCTGTGGGTCAGACACGTACTGCGTGATGGCCGGCGTGGCCGTGCGCATGTTCAGCTGCGCACGCGCGATCCTTTCCACCCGCAGCGGCGTGGCCTGGGCGCGCTTTTCCACCTGCAGGCGCTGGTGCTCCGTCTCCAGACGGCGCGCCTCGGCCACCGCGCGGTCCAGCTCGGTGAACAGGCGGCGCGATTCGTACTGGGTGTGCACCAGGTAGATCGCGCTGGCAAGCACCGCCAGCAAAAGGACCACGTTCAGCCGCGTCATGTCAGGCGACTGCCGTGCGCTCGGCCACGCGCATGATGGCGCTGCGCGAGCGGGGATTGGACTCGACCTCGGCCGCACTGGGCTTGATGCGGTCGAGCGCGATGAGCCTCATGGCCTGCGGCGCGGCAAACGGTGCGCGGCGGTCGTAGACCTCCTTGGAGTGTTTCGCGATGAATTGTTTGACGATACGGTCTTCGAGCGAGTGGAAGCTGATGACCACCAGCCGCCCGCCGGGCTGCAGCACCGAGAGGCTGGCCTCTAGCGCCTGTTGCAACTCTTCAAGCTCGGCGTTGATGAAAATCCGAAGAGCTTGAAATGTGCGCGTTGCAGGGTTCTGGCCCGGCTCGCGGGTTTTGACCGCGCCAGCCACGAGGTCGGCCAGTTCTGCGGTGGTTGCAAGAGGACCCCGTTCTTCGCGCCGAGCAACAATCGCCTTTGCAATGGGGCCAGCAAACCGTTCTTCACCGTAGTCACGTATCACCTCCGCAATCTGACCGACTTCGGCCGTGGCCAACCAATCGGCCACGCTTTCGCCGCGCGTGGTGTCCATGCGCATGTCCAGCGGACCGTCAAAACGGAAACTGAAGCCCCGCTCGGGGCTGTCGATCTGGGGCGAGCTCACACCCAGGTCCATCAGCACGCCCGCAGCGCTGGCAGGCGGCAGGTCGGCCAGATGGCGAAAACCTTCGTGCCGAATGGAAAAACGCGCATCGGTGATGCGCGTTGCTTCGGCGATGGCCTCGGGGTCCTTATCAAAGGCCACCAAGCGCCCCTGGGGGCCCAGCCGGAGCAGGATGAGGCGGGAGTGACCGCCGCGCCCGAAGGTCGCATCGACCCAGGTGCCGGAAGGCTCCGGGCCTGCGCCGCCCAAGAGAGAGTCCACAGCCTCATTCAGCAGGACGGTGGTGTGTTGCAAGGGAGATGTCACAGCGCGCCTCAGAAGGAAAAGTCCTTGAAGACATCCGGCATCTCGCCCTGCATGGCCTTGGCCTCCTGCTCGTCGTAGGTGGCCTTGTCCCAGAGCTCGAAATGGTTGCCCATGCCCAGCAGCATGGTGTCTTTAGAAATACCGGCGGCTTCGCGCAGCTCGGGGGAGATCAGCACACGGCCCGTGGCGTCCATGTCCACATCCATGGCGTTGCCCAGAAAGATGCGCTTCCACCATTGGGCGGACATGGGCAGCTGGGCGATACGCTCGCGGAACTTCTCCCATTCAGGACGGGGAAAGACCATGAGGCAGCCGTGCGGGTGCTTGGTGATGGTGAGCTGGCCCGATGCCGTGGCCGCTAGGACGTCACGATGCCGGGTCGGCACAGACAGCCGACCCTTCGCATCGAGACTCAGCGACGAGGCACCTTGAAACACGGACAGATTCCCAGTTCGGTTTTGCGCCTCGGAGGTCCCGAAGGGGACCTTGAGGGCACTTTTCACCACTTAATTGCACTTTTTTGCACTGTAGCAGGAAAAGCACACCGAACAAGGGGGGTGTCCCACAAACTTTTCAATGAAATCAACGACTTAGATACGTTTTTTCAGCCACCAAAACGCCAAAAGTCGTTGAAAAAGAAGTACTTAGAGAGGCCTATGAAAGTGACCTCTCAAGGCTTGACCGAGTGGTCACAGGATGTAGCGCGACAGGTCCTCGTCCTGGCTCAGGGTCTGCAGGCGCGCATCGACGTAGGCGGCGTCGATGGTGATGGTCTGGCCGGACAGGCGGGTGGCGTCAAAACTCACTTCGTCCAGCAGGCGCTCCATCACCGTGGACAGGCGGCGCGCACCGATGTTCTCGGTGCGTTCGTTCACCTCGAAGGCGATGTGCGCCAGGCGTGTGATGCCCTCGGGGGCAAACTCCAACGTCACGCCTTCCGTGGCCAGCAAGGCCTGGTACTGCTTGACCAGCGATGCATGGGTCTGCGTGAGGATGGCCTCGAAGTCCTTGACCGACAGCGACTCCAGCTCCACCCGGATCGGGAAACGCCCCTGCAGTTCCGGAATCAGGTCGCTGGGCTTGGACAGGTGGAAGGCGCCCGACGCGATAAACAGAATGTGGTCCGTCTTGATCATGCCGTACTTGGTGGACACCGTGGTGCCCTCCACCAGCGGCAGCAGGTCGCGCTGGACGCCCTGGCGCGACACGTCCGCACCACTGCTTTCCTGGCGCGCGGCCACCTTGTCGATCTCGTCGATGAAGACGATGCCGTTCTGCTCGGCGTTCTGCACGGCGCGGGTCTTGATCTCCTCTTCGTTGACCAGCTTGGCCGCCTCTTCGTCGGTGATGAGCTTCAAGGCTTCCGCGATCTTGAGCTTGCGGGTCTTGCGCTTGTCCCGCCCCAGCTGACTGAACATGCCGCGCAGCTGCTCGGTCATTTCCTCCATGCCCTGGGGGCCCATGATTTCGAGCTGGGGGCGGCCTTCGGCCACGTCGATCTCGATCTCCTTGTCGTCCAGACTGCCTTCGCGCAACTTCTTGCGAAAGACCTGGCGGGCGGTGTTGTCAGCGGCGGGCTCGCTGCCTGCTGCGGCGCGGGCCGGGGGGATCAGCACGTCCAGAATGCGCTCCTCGGCCGCATCTTCGGCGCGGGTGCGCACCTTCTTCATCTCGGCCTCGCGCGTCTGCTTGACGGCCATCTCGGCCAGGTCGCGGATGATCGAATCCACATCCTTGCCGACGTAGCCCACCTCGGTGAACTTGGTGGCCTCGACCTTGATGAAGGGCGCATCGGCCAGCTTGGCCAGGCGACGCGCGATCTCCGTCTTGCCCACGCCGGTGGGGCCGATCATCAGGATGTTCTTGGGCGTGATCTCCTGGCGCAGGCTGCCTTCCACCTGCTGGCGGCGCCAGCGGTTGCGCAGGGCGATGGCCACGGCGCGCTTGGCGCTGGCCTGGCCCACGATGTGGTTGTCCAACTCGGAGACGATTTCCTGGGGGGTCATGGACGACATACAGGTCTTCCTGGTATCAAATGGGGCTGTAGCGCTAGTGGATCATGCGCTGGCAGCTATAAATAACAGAGCAATCAGCCCGTCAGGGGCTGACCGTGCGGCCAACGTGGGGCCGGTTCTACCGCCGTACGCTCAGAGCGTCTCGATGGTGTGGTTCATGTTGGTGTAGATGCAGAGTTCGCCCGCGATTTCGAGCGACTTCTTCACGATCTCTTCGGCGGACAACTCTGTGTTCACCAGCAGCGCCTTGGCCGCCGAGTGCGCATAGGCGCCCCCGGAGCCGATCGCCACGATGCCTTGCTCGGGCTCCAGCACGTCGCCATTGCCAGTGATGATGAGCGACGCGCTGGCGTCGGCCACCGCGAGCATGGCTTCGAGGCGGCGCAGCACGCGGTCGGTGCGCCAGTCTTTGGTGAGTTCGATGGCCGCGCGCGTCAGGTGGCCCTGGTGCTTTTCCAGCTTGGCCTCGAACCGCTCGAACAGCGTGAAGGCATCGGCCGTGGCCCCGGCGAAACCCGCCAGCACCTTGCCGTGGTAGAGCTTGCGCACCTTGCGCGCCGTGCCCTTGACCACGATGTTGCCCAGCGTCACCTGCCCGTCGCCCCCGATGGCGACCTGGATGCCGGAAGGCGTCTGGCGGCGCACGCTGAGGATGGTGGTGCCGTGGAACACCGGGTGGTTGTCTTGTAATGAGTCCATAGCTGCGGCAGATGGGGGCGGTGACCCAATTTGCAAGCCAGCCACCCAGCGGGAAGATGGGCAGAAAGCCCCCTCACGCGCGCAGCAGAAGGCGGCTCCCCCGAAACCGCAGGCTGCAAGGAAAAGAAAGAGCCGCCGAGTCCCCCGTGGCAGCGCCGACTCGCCTCAGTTTTTGCGGGGAACCACCCAGGCGTGCTCGTTGATGCCGATCACGTTGAAGAAGATTGCCACCAGCCGCTGCAGGTTGTGGAACTGGATCACATGGCCGTGGCCTTGTTGCTCGGCGGCCCAGTTGAGCACGGAGCCTGCGGCCGCGAAGTCCACCCGGATCAGCTTGTCGCAGGCTATGGTCAGCGGCACGCCGGGCTTGAAGTGCGCCTCGAACGGCTGCAAGAGGGGCGTGGCATCGCCATCGATTTGGCCCTTGAGCTCTGCCACCGGGCCCGCATCCAGCGGGGCCGGGGCCGACAGCTCGCCCAGGTCGGAGGCCATGAAGTCGCTGTCCGCCGCCAGCGGGGCGGAACCAGACGAAACCCCTTCGTTGTCCGAGTATCCGCAGCGCGGCGACACCCAGGACGGCGGCGAGACCTCGTAGGTCACGCAGTAATCGAGGGCCACCAGTTCAAATTCGTCGGGCTTGCCCATGAGGCGCATGGCGGCCATGCGCAGGCGCCACCACTCGGGGCTGTTGGAGCGATCGCCCGACTGGGTCTTGGCATCCAGCAGGGCATGGAGCTTTTCCACACCCGAAAACACGATCTGCCCTTCACGGTCGGCCCACTGGCTGAACTGGTCGGCCAGCAGGGGCACCGCAGCCTCGTCAATGGAGGTGAGGCGCGACCAAGACAAGGTCCAGGGCGAGGCGGCACGCGCCAGCGAGGCCTGCAGGGCCGCCACCGAAGAGACGGCGACGGTGGGTGGTGCGTTCCAGCTGAAATCGCGGCGCATGGCGACGGCGGGCTCGGCGGCGGGTGCGGCCTCTGCGGCCAGACCCAGCTGCGCCGGCATGGAGAACCACAGCGGCGCAGAACGGCCGTACTGCGCGGCAAAGTCGATGGCCAGGGTGTCAAAACGGTCGTGCTGCCCGGTGGCCCGATACAGGTCAAACAGCGTCATCCAGATTTCCAGCTGCTGCGCTGGATCGTCCTGCTGGTGCTGGGCCAGCACCTCCAGCAGACCAGACTCGGCCCCTGCGTGGTCACCATTGGCAAACCGGATGGCGGCTTCTTCAAGATCGGGTTCGTGCACGAATTCCTCCGGTTCGAATGCGGGCGCGGGCGCAGCCGTGGGAGCCGCAGGGCTGAAGGATGCTTCGACGGTTGGGGTGGTGCCGGGCCGCATGGTGGCGTCCGTGCCACCAAAACGGCCAATGGCCATGCTGTCATCGGCGAACAGGGGCTGTACGGCGGGTTTGGTATCCAGCGGGGCGGATAAGCTGCCGGGCACCGTGGGTGCGTAGGCCCGGGCCTGTTCTTCCGAAGACGCCTCGGTGCTGGAATCAGGCATCACCCCCGGCTGGGTGGGGGCGTCGGCGCCCTGCTTGCTCTTCCACCACTGCTGGGACATCTGCGCTTCGATCTCGTCGATCTTCTTGAGCGTGACGGCCCGCTCGTCGGGCGACGCCATGCTGCTCTGGAAGAACGAGGGCCGCCCTGCAGCGTCTTCCACCCGCTGGCCGTGCAAGACCTCGCGCTGGCGCAGCTTGCGCAGCTGATCGAATTCGCGGCGCCGCACAAAGTCGTTGCGGCGCTTGCGCTCGATCATCTCCTTGAGCATCTGCTTGCTGTACTGGCTCTCCCGGTCGTCCTGAAGGGAATCCAGCTCCGTCCAGTTGACGGTCGGATTCTTCACGAACCGCACCACCTTCGATAGCAGGCCGCCGGGGGTGGATTCTTCCTTGCTCATGGCTCAGGGTGCAGAGTGCGCGCGTTGATTGACAGGCCGCTGCCTGCTCAATCCCCAAACATCTTCTGCTTGAGTTCGCGGCGTTGCTGCGCTTCGAGCGACAGCGTGGCAGTGGGGCGAGCGATCAGGCGGCCCACGCCGATGGGCTCACCGGTTTCGTCGCAGTAGCCGTAGTCACCGGCATCAATGCGGGCGATAGATTGCTCGATCTTCTTGAGCAGCTTGCGCTCGCGGTCGCGGGTGCGCAGTTCCAGTGCGTGCTCTTCTTCGATGGTGGCGCGGTCGGCCGGGTCGGGCACCACCACGGTGTCTTCACGCAGGTGCTCGGTGGTTTCGCCGGCGCTGTTGTGGATGTCCTGCTTGAGCTGAACGAGCTTGAGGCGGAAGAACGCCATCTGTTTTTCGTTCATGTACTCGCTGTCGGGCATGGCCATGACTTCAGCGTCGGTCAGCTCGGCAACGGACTTGGTTTTCCAGTTGTTCGCCAGCTTGGGGTCTTTTTTGGCAGCCGTGAAAGTGGGCTGCGCTTGCGCGGTCGTGGGCATGGTGTGTTGATAACTGGCTTTGGCGGCCGTGGAGGCCACCGTCTGTGCCATGGATGGTACGGTCAATTGGGCCAATCGGGAAGAAGGCCGGGTTGTGCGCACGGGTACCTGCGAGCCCGCCTGCAGCGCAGGCGCCGCAGCGGGTGCCGCCACGGCGGGGGGCGCGGCCACCTTGGGTGCCGCAGCAGCCTTGGCAGCGGCCTTCGCAGCCACCTTGGGTGCTGCTGGGGCGGCGGCGCTTTTCGCCGCGGCAGGGGTTGCCTTGGTGGCCCCCTTGGATTTGCTGGTGTCGGCTTTCACTTCCTGGTCTCCTCGCAGTACGGGCGGGCCCTTGGCCGCTCTCACGGCCCGGGACTGGTGGCAAGCCTTGGGTGGTTTTACCGGGGCGCGATTGTATCGACCTGGGCTGACGCAAACGGAAACGTTGCGGATACAACACAAATCGGGCGCCATCGCCCCCTCAAACCCGTGCGCAGGTCAGACCAGGCTTTGCTCCAGCCCCTGCAAGAAGATGTCCTTGGGCAGGTCAATGCCAATGAAAACCATCTTGCTGGTGCGCGGCTCGCCCTCGGCCCACTGGGGGCCCAGGTCGCTGCCCATGAGCTGATGCACGCCCTGGAAGATCACCTTGCGCTCCGTGCCTTTCATATTCAGCACCCCTTTGTAGCGCAGCATGCGCGGGCCGTAAATGTTGACGATGGCGCCAAGGAAGTCTTCGAGCTTGGCCGGATCGAACGGGCGGTCCGAGCGGTACACAAAACTCTTCACGTCATCGTCATGGTGATGGTGGTGCCCGTGCTCGTGGCCATGCTGGTGCGCCGGGTGGTTGCAGTGCTCGCCATGCTCATGGTCGTGATCATGGTGGTCGTGCCCGTGCTCCTCTTCCTTGAGAAAGTCCGGGTCGATGTCCAGCTTGGCATTGAGGTTGAAGCCGCGCAGGTCCAGCACCTCCTTGAGCGGCACTTCGCCAAAATGCACGGCCTTGATGGGCGCGCGCGGGTTCATGTGCTTGAGGCGGTGGATCAGCGCATCGGCTTCCTCGGCGCTGACCAGGTCGGTCTTGGACAGGAAGATCTGGTCCGCAAACCCCACCTGGCGGCGCGCTTCCTGGCGGTCGTTGAGCTGCTGGGGCGCATGTTTGGCATCCACCAGCGTGATGATCGAGTCGATGAGGTAAGTCTCGGCGATCTCTTCGTCCATGAAGAAGGTCTGCGCCACGGGGCCCGGGTCGGCCACGCCGGTGGTTTCGATCACGATGCGGTCAAAGTCGAGCAGGTTCTTGCGCTTCTTGGCGGCCAGCAGTTGCAGCGTCTCGCGCAGGTCTTCGCGGATGGTGCAGCAGATGCAGCCGTTACTCATCTGCACGATCTGCTCCTTGGACTCGGTCACGAGGATGTCGTTGTCGATGTTTTCTTCGCCGAATTCGTTCTCGATCACGGCGATCTTCTGGCCATGGGCTTCGCTCAAGAGGCGCTTGAGCAACGTCGTTTTGCCCGAGCCCAAGAAGCCGGTGAGGATGGTGACGGGGATCAGTGCCATAAATCTGTCTTTCAAGGGAATCAAATACTTGCGCTGCGCGGCAGCAGTGCCCCACCCAGGGGCATCTTTTTCAGTTTACCGAGGCTGTCAAGCCCCTGCTGGCGCCGGAAAGCTCACCCCTTGCGCATGACGACCAGCCCCTTGAGGTACTCGCCCTCCGGAAACTCTAGCGTCATCGGGTGGTCGGGCGCGCCGCCCAGGCGCTCCAGGATGAAGCCGTCCACACCCGCATCCGCGCCGGCCGAGGCCACGATCTTGTGGAACAGGTCGGCGCTGATGCCGCCTGAGCAAGAGAAGGTGAACAGCACGCCCCCGGGCGACAGCAACTGCAGCGCCAGCCGGTTGATGTCCTTGTAGGCGCGTGCGGCGCGCTCGGCGTGCGCCGCAGTGGGCGCAAACTTCGGCGGGTCCAGAATGATGGCGTCGAAGCGCTGGCCTTCCTTGAGGAACTGGCGCAGCGAGGCGTTCACGTCGGCATCGAGGAAGGTGGCGCGGTTCGGATCGAACCCATTGAGCGCCACGTGAGCGCGGGCGCGCTCCAGGGCCGGGCCGGAGGAATCGATGGAGGTCACGTGCCCGTCGGCCACATTGCCCGCAGCACGCATGCCCGCCAGCGCCGCCACACTAAAGCCGCCGGTGTAGCAAAAGCAGTTGAGCACATGCTTGAAGCCCAGGCGCTGGGTGTAGTCAGCAAACCGCTTGCGGCTGTCGCGCTGGTCCAGATAAAAGCCCGTCTTGTGGCCCTCGGCGATGTTGAGGGTCAGGCGCCACTGGTGCTCGCGGATCGTCAGTTCGAGCGGCGGCCCCTCGCCATCGCCCGCAGCGCCCGTCGGCCCGCCGCGCAGCCAGCCGGTGGCGGGCTCCAGACCTTCCAGCGAACGCACGCTGGCGTCCGAGCGCTCGTACAGCTTGGTGAGCCCCGTCTCGCGCAGCAGCGCATCGGCAATCACGCCCTTCCAGCGCTCAGTGCCTGCGCTGGTGAACTGCGCCACCAGGGTATCGCCATAGCGGTCCACGATGAGCCCCGGCAGACCGTCGGACTCGCCGTGCACCAGGCGCACACCATCGCTTTGCACATCAAATCGGGCTCTGGCGATGATGGAACGTGCGCAAGCAGCTATGAAAAACGGAGCATCAATGCGCTGCGCCTCGTCAAAGCTCCACACCCGCGCGCGGATGCGCGAGCTGGGGCTGTAAGCCGCCCAGGCCAGAAACTGGCCTTCGTGCGATTCCACGCGCACGGTCTCGCCGCTGTCGCCGCCGCCCTTGGCGATGGCCGATTCAAAGATCCAGGGATGGCGACGCAACAGCGAGCGCTCTTTGCCTGCGCGGAGTCGAAGGGTTTTCATGCCCCGGATTGTGCGGGCTGGCGGGCACGGGAAAGTGCCCCGCCGATGGAAAAACGCGCGCAGAAGCCATCACTGCGACTGATCACGCCTCGCTCAGACACGCGCCGCACGCCCCTCTTCGCCCGACAGACACCCGGTCGAATCATTCTCTCGAAACCGCATATTTGACAAATGTGATTTTCAATCGATAAAATTACAGAAATTATCATTTTTATCAAAACACTCCGATGACTACCTCCGCCACACGCCCCAGCACCACCCGCCTCGCCCCCGCGCCCGGCACGGCCCAGGCCGTGATGACCGACCTGCGCGAATTTCTGGCCTTCAAGATCGGCAACGAGGAATACGGGGTGGACATCCTGCGCGTGCAGGAGATCCGGACGTACGAGAAGCCCACCACCATTGCCAACGCCACGGGCGAATTGCTGGGCGTGATGAACCTGCGTGGCGTGATCGTGCCCATCATCGACCTGCGCCTGAAGCTGGGGCAGACCGCAGTGCAATACAACCACCTGAAGGTGGTGATCGTGCTGCACATCGGCCAGCGCACAGTGGGCGTGGTGGTGGACGGCGTGTCCGACGTGCTCACACTGGAGCGCGAACAGCTGCGCCCCGTGCCCGCCCTGCGCGGCAACGTCAAGCCCGAACACCTGCTGGCCATCGGCTCGGTGGGCCCGCGCATGCTGATCCTGCTCGAAATCGAAAAATTCCTCGCCAAATCCGTAGCAGGTGACGCCCTCGCCGTCAGCCACTGAGCGGCCATCCCATACCCCAAGAACTGGACACACCATGAAATTCAATGACCTGAAGATTTCGACCCGGCTCACGCTGGGCTTTGGCTTGATGGCGCTGCTCATCGGCCTCATGGGCACGATGTCGGTGGTGCTGGCAAGCCGTGCTGACAAAGCGTTCCACTCCATCATCGATGACCGCTTCCCCAAGGTGCTGCATCTGCATGTGGCCAAGGAAGACGTGACGGGGGTCGAACTGGCCCTCACGCAGATGCTGCTGGATACCAGCCCCGAAAACGTACAACGGCACCAGGCCACCATCAACGCCAAACGCCAACAGATCACGCAGCTGTTCGAGACCCTCGCCCAGCAGATCACCACGCCCCAAGGCAAAGCCGCACTGGCCGAAACCCTGCGCGCACGCGGTGAGTACGCGGCGCAGTTGTCACGCTACTCTGAACTGCTGACCGCCGGGCGCATGGACGATGCACGGGCTGTGCTGACAGGGTCCATGGCGGCGCCGCGCAAGGCGTACTTTGATGCCCTCGACCGCCTGATCGAATTCCAGGAGTCGCTGGCGAAAACGGCCCAGGCCGCTGCCGTGGCGGCGGTGTCCACGCTGAACGTGTCGGTGCTGGCGCTCACAGGGCTGGCCCTGGTGGCCGGTGCGGCGATTGGTTTTGGCATCGTGCGCTCCACCACGGCTCCCCTGCGCCGCGCAGTGGATGCCGCCCGCGCCGTGGCGGCCGGGGACCTGAGCCTGCCCATCACCTACCGTGGCACCAACGAAACCGCACAACTGCTGCAGGCGCTGCAGGAGATGCAACAGTCACTGGTGCATCTGGTCGGCCAGGTGCGGACCAACAGTGACAGCGTCTCCTACGCGTCAGCCGAAATCGCCCAGGGCAACAACGATCTGTCAGCGCGCACAGAGCAGCAGGCCAGCGCCTTACAGGAAACCGCTGCCTCCATGGAGCAGCTGAACGCCACCGTGCGCCAGAACGCCGAAAACTCCCGCCAGGCCAACGAGCTGGCCCAGGCCGCCACATCGATTGCCGTGCAAGGGGGCGAGGTGGTGGCCGACGTGGTGCGCACCATGAAGGACATCAACGACAGCAGCAACAAGATCTCCGAGATCATTGGCGTCATCGACTCCATCGCGTTCCAGACCAACATCCTGGCGCTGAACGCTGCCGTGGAGGCCGCCCGTGCAGGCGACCAGGGCCGGGGCTTTGCCGTGGTGGCCACCGAGGTGCGCGTGTTGGCGAGCCGCTCGGCCGAGGCGTCCCGCGAGATCAAGGGCCTGATCGGGACCAGCGTGGAGCGCGTGGAAGCCGGATCGGCCCTGGTGGACTGCGCCGGTCAAACGATGAGCGAGGTCGTTGCCTCCATCCGGCGCGTGACCGACATCATGGGCGAGATCAGTGCCGCCAGCACCGAACAAAGCCAGGGTGTGGACCAGATCAACGAAGCGGTGACGCAGATGGACCACGCCACACAACAAAACGCTGCCCTGGTGGAAGAAATGGCCGCTGCCGCTGCCAGTCTGAACCAGCAGGCGGGCGAACTGGTTCAGACGGTTGCCACCTTCAAGCTGCCCGATGGCCAGGAGCAAGCCCAGGCTTCCGTGCAGGATCCACGCGCTGTCTTGCAACACCGGCCCGTACGCCGCCCCTTGCTCGGCCAGACCCATCTGCCGATGGCGGCCGCCTGAGCGGCTTAGGGCGGCCGATCACGCTGTGAGTGAACCGGACTACAGCGCCTTGCCAAAGCGCTCCAGGCGTGGCGCCCAGTGGCCCAGCACATCGGCCGACAGCAGCACGCGGTGCGCCTGCCCGATGAGCAGATGGCGCGGCACCAGGCCGATGTAGCGCGAGTCGGCACTGTTGTCCCGGTTGTCACCCAGCACCAGGTATTCGCCCTCGGGCACCTGCACCGGATCGAAGCTGCTGCGCGCTGTCACGCCTTGCAGCCACTGCACGCGGCGCTCATGCCCCAGCAGGCGCTCCGTCCAGCGCGTGGCGGTGAGCGTGCGGCCCGGCAGCACCGCCTCCTGCACAGAATCGGGCATTTCGTATTCGGCCGCCTGGCCGTTGATGTAGAGCACCTCGTTGCGCATCTCCACCGTGTCGCCGGGCAAGGCGGCAATGCGCTTGATCAGGCGGGTGCCGTCCAGCGGGGACGAGAAGGTGACCACATCGCCGCGCTGCGGGTCGTCGATGTGCGCCAGGATGACGTCGGTGAGCGGCAGCTTCAGGTCGTAGGCCAGGCGGTTGACCAGCACCACATCCCCCTCCAGCAGCGTGGGCCGCATCGAGCCCGAAGGGATGGGGTTCCAGTCGGCCACGGCAGTGCGAAAGACGCCAAAGCACAACAGCAGCACGATGAACCACCGGTTCGATTTAAGGTTCGATTGGATCCAGTTCAGCAGCATGACGACAACTCCAGGGCGCCCACGGCGGGCGGCAGATGGATCGGAGGCGCCGGGGGGCCACTTGGTTCCGCGCGGCGGGCGGGCGGTTGCTCCGCTTTCGCGGAGACCCGCGCGGCGGCTCAGGGGGACTTCTTCCGCGCACGCGGGTGGGCGGCGTCATACACCTTGGCCAGGTGCTGAAAATCGAGCCGTGTATAGACCTGCGTGGTCGTGATGTTGGCGTGGCCCAGCAGCTCCTGCACCGCGCGCAGGTCGCCACTGCTTTGCAGCAGGTGGCTGGCAAACGAGTGGCGCAGCATGTGCGGGTGCACCGGCGTGGTCAGCCCCGCCTGCTGGCTGCGCTGGCGCAGGCGCAGCCAGATGGACTGGGCGGTGAGACGCTTGCCGCGCTGGCCCACGAACAGGGCGGTGTCGAGCTGTGCAGAGTCCTCGCCACCAAACGGTGTGGCCCGCAGCTGCAACCAGGCCTGCAGCGCGGCCGTGGCCGCGGCGCCCACCGGCACGCTGCGGCGCTTGCTGCCTTTGCCGAACACATGGGCCTCGCCCGCTTGCAGGTCCACCCAGCCACGGCCCTGGCGCTGGGTGTCGGCGTTGGGGATGGCATCGAGCCCCGCCAGTTCGCCCACGCGCAGGCCGCAGCCGTACAGCAGCTCCACCATGGCCGCATCGCGCGCCTCCAGCCAGGGGTCGGCGCCGGTGTTGTCAAATTCTGCAAGCCGAACGGCGTCGTCCACGCCGAGCGCCTTGGGCAAGGGCTTGGGCGCCTTGGGCGCGCGCACGCCCTGCACCGGGTTGTGCGGAATCAGCCCCTGCCGCCCGGCCCAGATGAAGAAGCCGCGCCAGCCCGAGAGGATGAGCGCAATGCCCCGCCCGCTGCGCCCGCCGCTGTGCATCTGTGCCACAAAGCGGCGAATGTGTGCCGTCTGCAACTGCAGCAGCGGCACGTTCACGCCCGCCGCAAACTGCGCCAGCTTTTCGAGGTCCAGGGTGTAGAGCGTGAGCGTGCGCGCGGCCAGCCGCTTTTCGACGCGCACATGCTCCAGATAGCGCAGGACGTGGGGGTCGAGCGTGGTGGGGGCTGCGGGCGTTTCACACATGGTGCCGTCGCCGAGACGCCGCTAGGTTGGCACGGGCTGCCAGAGGGCGGGTTACTGCAGCCGCAACAGCGCTGCGCTGGCCAGCTCTGCCATGCGCGACAAGAAGTCGGTGCCCATCGTGGCATCAAAACGCTGCGGATCGTGCGAGCCCAGCACCAGCAGGCCAAACGCTGGCGTGGCGCTGTCGATGGCGCCAGCGCGCAGCGGCAGCAGGGCCAGGGACTGGGCGGGCTCTCCGCCCTCTTGCGCCAGCCAGCCAGCGGGCTCGAAGCCCAGGTTGGGACCGCAGAAGGGCATGGTCAGCGACGAGGCAAATGCCCGCGCGTCTTCGCTGGCACCCTGAGTGAAGTCGGCGTCGATGTACGGAGCGGCCACTGCCCACACCCGCACCGCCGCCTGGGGCACATCGAACAGGGTGCGCACTCCATCGACCACGGCCTGGGGCAGGTCGAACGGGTCGCGCACCTGCAGCAGGCTGCCGGTCCACTGGTGCACTTTGTGGGCAATGGCGGCGTTTTCGGTGCTGTTGCGCACCATTTCCATGATCCGATGCTCCAGGCCCTTGATCTTCTCGCGCAGCATCTCGGCCTGGCGTTCTTGCAAGCTCACGGCGCGCGCTCCGTGCGGGCTGGTGATCTGCACGCTGGCCAGCACCTCGGCATGGCGCTCGAAGAAACCCGGCGTGTTGGTGAGGAACTGGGCGATGTCGTCTTCGGTGATCGGTGGGATGTGGGTAGTCATACGAGCGTGTCGGGAATGTCGATCTGGCCTTCGAACACCGTGGTGGCCGGGCCGGTCATGAAAACGGAATCAGCCTCCTGGCCGCTCCAGGCGATGGTGAGGCGGCCGCCGCGCGTGTCCACCTGCACCTCGGGGTCGAGCAGCCCCAGCCGGATGCCGCTGGCCACTGCCGCGCAGGCGCCGGTGCCGCAAGCCAGCGTCTCGCCCGCGCCGCGCTCGAACACCCGCAGGCGCACATGGGAACGGTCCACGATCTGCAGGTAGCCAGCATTCACCCGCTGGGGGAAGCGCGCATGGCGCTCGATCAGCGGCCCGGTCTGCGCAACGGGGGCTGTGTCCACGTTGTCCACCAGCTGCACCGCATGCGGGTTGCCCATGGAGGCCACCGCTACCAAAACAGAAGCACCCGAGGCATATTCCTCTAGCGCTACCGGCCATTTTTGCCCCGAACCCTGCTGCACGGGCGTGAGACCGGTGGTGTCGAACGGCACCTGGGCGGGGTCGAACTCGGGCCGGCCCATGTCCACCGTGACGCGGCCGTCGCCCGTGAGGCGGGGGGCAATCACGCCGCTTTTGGTCTGCACGCGAATGGTGTCCTTGCCCGACAGTCCCCGGTCGTGCACAAAGCGCGCAAAACAGCGCGCGCCGTTGCCGCACTGCTCCACCTCGCCGCCATCGGCGTTGTGGATCACGTATTCAAAGTCGATGCCCTCCCCCGGCGAGGGGCGCACGGTGAGGATCTGATCGGCGCCGACGCCGAAATGGCGGTCGGCCAGGAAGCGGTATTGGGCGGCACTGAGCCCCAGGCGGCCCTGGGTTTCGTCGAGCACCACAAAATCGTTGCCCGCGCCCTGCATTTTGGTGAAGCGAATCTTCATGGGACGGGATTATGGCCCCGCCCCTGCGCCAAACCGCGCGCGGGCGTACGCTTGGCAGTTTCTCTCGATTCCAACGGCTTTTCAGGAACCTCGCATGACCGATCTTTCCGCTTTTGCCATCACCCGCAAATGGCCCGCCCGGCACCCGGACCGCATCCAGCTGTATTCCCTGCCCACGCCCAACGGCGTGAAGGTGTCCATAGCGCTGGAAGAACTGGGCCTGCCCTACGAGCCCCACCTGGTGAGCTTTGAGACCAACGACCAGACCACGCCCGAATTCCTCTCGCTCAACCCCAACAACAAGATCCCGGCCATCCTGGACCCGAACGGGCCGGACGGCCAGCCGCTGGCACTGTTCGAGTCCGGCGCCATCCTGGTGTACCTAGCCAGCAAAACCGGTCAGCTGATGCCGCAGGACACCGCCGGGCGCTACGAAACCCTGCAGTGGGTGATGTGGCAGATGGGCGGTGTGGGCCCCATGTTTGGCCAGCTGGGGTTCTTCCACAAGTTTGCAGGCAAGGACTACGAAGACAAACGCCCGCGCGACCGGTATGTCGCTGAGTCGAAGCGCCTGCTCAAGGTGCTGGACGAGCGCCTGGCAGGCCGCCCATGGGTGATGGGCGACCAGTACACCATCGCCGACATTGCCATCCTGCCCTGGGTGCGCAACCTCATCGGCTTCTATGGGGCGGGCGACCTGGTGGAGTTTGGCCAGTTCAAGGAAGTGCAACGCGTGCTCGATGCGTTTGTGGCGCGCCCAGCGGTGGCCCGGGGGCTGGCGATTCCGGCACGCGGCTGACGGCGGGCGCCAGGGCGCCTGGGTTTCTCATCGGCCCTTGATCTTGATCATGCCGCGCAGCCCGGCACCCGGCCGCCACGCACCTACCATGGGCCTCCTCAAAAAAACAGGGAGTGCCCCATGGGATTGACCGTTGATGTTCTTCAGGATCTGGACCTGCACGACCTCCAGGCTGCCGCCCGTGCAGCGCTGCAGGAAACGAACGCCATCGCCTTGATCGAGTTGCTGGAAATGCTGTGGAGCTGCGATGTGGAGGGTGCCAACGCCGTCATCGACGCGGTGCTGCTTCGCCTGCAGCAGCTGCGCGCGCTGCGCTGACGGCGGGCCTGCAAGGCAGGCCTGCTCAGCCCAGACGCTCCTGCAGAAAATCCAGAAAACACGCGATGCGCGCCGCCAGTTGCGTGTTGCGGTAGTACACCGCACTGATGGGCTGGCGCACCTCCACCGTGTCCTTGGCCAGCACCTGCACCAGGTCGCCGCGCGCACGGTCAGCGGCCGTCATGAAGTCCGACAGGCACACGATGCCCACCCCTTGCAGCGCCAGATGGCGCAGTGTCTCGCCGCTCGATGCGGTGAGGCCGGGCACGATGGGCCAGGCGTCTCCATGGGCGCCGCGCAGCGGCCACTGGTTGAGCGACTCGGGCTGGTTGAAGCCCAACAGCGTGTGCCGGGCCAGGTCGGCCACACTTTTGGGCTTGCCCGTGCGCGCCAGGTAGTCGGGGCTGGCCAGCACCCGCAGGCGGCTGGTGCACAGCGGGCGCGCATGCAGGGTGGAATCCGGTAGCTGCCCGATGCGAATGGCCACGTCCGTGCGCCGCTCCAGCAGGTCGATGTATGTCTCGTCCGTGTCCAGCTGCAGCGTGATCTGCGGATAGGCCTTGCGAAACGCAGGCACCAGGGGCACCACGGCGTGCAGCATGAAGGGCGTGGCCGCATTCACCCGCAGGCGGCCGGCGGGCTGCTGGCGGCGCGCGGCCATGTGCTCCTCGGCGTCGTCGATCGAGGCCAGGATGGCGCGCGTGCGCTGCAAAAAGGCCCGGCCCTCCTCCGTCAGCTCGGTGCGGCGTGTGGTGCGGCGCAGCAGCGTGGTGTCCAGCTTTTTCTCCAGCCGCGCCAGCGCCCGGCTGATGCCCGAGACGGTTTGGCCCAGGGTGTCTGCTGCGGCCGTGATCGAACCGCCGTCCACCACGGCCACAAAGGCCTGCAGTTCTTCCAGCGTGGTTTTCATGAGGGCTCCTGGCGCCTGATTGTTGATTTCAAATCAATTATCAATGGCGCTTAACGATCTTTTTCAGCAAGACTGAAACACCCACACTCCACAGCCCGAAAGCCTGAAACCTGGAGTGTTCCCATGCCCATTGCCTTGCTCGCGCTGACGCTCAGCGCATTTGCCATCGGCACGACCGAGTTCGTGATCGTTGGCCTGCTGCCCACCGTGGCGGCAGACCTTTCCATCAGCATCCCCTCGGCGGGCCTGCTGGTCAGCCTGTACGCCCTGGGGGTCGCCGTCGGCGCCCCGGTGCTCACCGCACTCACCGGCAAGCTGCCGCGCAAGGCGCTGCTGCTGGCGCTGATGGCACTGTTCACCGCCGGCAACCTGCTGGCCTGGCAGGCGCCCCGCTACGAGACGCTGGTCGCGGCGCGCATCCTGACCGGGCTGGCGCATGGCGTGTTCTTCTCGATCGGCTCCACCATCGCCACCGGCCTGGTGCCGCGCGAGAAGGCCGCAAGCGCGATTGCCATCATGTTCACCGGCCTCACCGTGGCCCTGGTCACCGGTGTGCCGCTGGGCACGTTCATCGGCCAGCATTTCGGCTGGCGTGAGACCTTTTTGGCCGTGTCGGTCCTGGGGGTGGTGGCCTTCATCGGCAGTGCAGTCTTTGTACCCCGCCACATCGCCCACACGCCCCCCGCTTCGCTGGCGCAACAAGCCCAGGTACTGGTCGAGCCCCGCCTGCTGCTGGTGTACGCCAAGACAGCCATTGGCTACGGCGGCACCTTCATTCCGTTCACTTTTCTCGCGTCCATCCTCACCGACATCTCGGGCTTCAGCGCCAGTGCCGTGGGCTGGGTGATGCTGGTCTACGGCGTGTCCGTGGCCGTGGGCAACCTCTGGGGCGGCAAGCTGGCCGACCGCCTGGGCCCCATCCCGGCACTGCGCATCATCTTTGCGCTGCTGGCGGCCGTGCTGCTGGTACTGCAGTTCACGGCCCCCCATCCCTGGCTGGCGGTGTGCACCGTGCTGCTGTGGGGCGCTGTGGCGTTCGGCAATGTGCCGGGGCTGCAGGTGTACGTGGTGAAACAGGCCGAGCGCTTCACCCCGCAGGCAGTGGACGTGGCCTCGGGCCTGAACATCGCCGCCTTTAACCTGGGCATTGCAGGCGCCGCCTGGGCGGGGGGCCTGATCGTGACGCACCTGGGCCTGCAGCACACGCCATGGATTGGTGCGCTAGTGGTGTTGGTATCGCTCGCGCTCACGCACTGGAGCGGTGTGCTGGACCGGCGCAGCGGCATCCCCGTGCGCGCCAGCGGCCCTGCGCCCGTGGGGCACTGACCGTGCCGTGCCCCTAAACACAAAGGGGCACGCGCCATGGGCTACCCACTGCAGCCTGTGCGCTGGCAGGAGTGCACGGAGTCCAGCGCGCCTCGATAATGGCCTGATGCCCCGCTCCAGCCAACAACTCCACCCCCAACGCGAACCCGTCGCCACCCGCCCCGCCGCCACCGTGCTGCTGCTGCGCGATGTGCCTGACGGCGGCGGGCTCGAAGTCCTCATGACCCGGCGCTCGGCCACGGCCAGTTTTGCGCCCGGTGCCTATGTCTTCCCCGGCGGGGGCATTGATGCGCTGGATGCCGCCCCCGCCACCCACGCCGCTGCGGACCGCCGCCCTACCCAGAGCGACCTGCACCTCACCCAGGCGATTGCGGCCATCCGCGAGAGTTTTGAAGAACTGGGCGTGCTGCTGGCGCGCCATGCCGAGGGCCACCGCCAAGGACAGATGGCCGATGCGCAGGACATTGCCGCCATCGACCGCCACCAGCCCTTTGCCGCGCAGTGCACCGCACGCGGACTGCGCCTGGCGGCCGATGGGGTGTACCTGCTGGCCCACTGGACGGCCGACCGTGACCTGGCGCGCCGCTTTGAAGTGCCCTTTCTGGTGGCCCGCATGCCCGACGGCCAGGAGCCCGTGGCCGACGAGGCAGAGCAGTTCGAGCCCGTGTGGGTGCGCCCTGCCGACGCGCTGGCGCGGCACGAGGCGGGGCAGTTCTTCATGATCTTCCCGACCATCCGCACGCTGCAGCGCCTGGCCCAATTTGCCAGCACCCAGGCAGTGCTGGACGCCGTCGCGCACGAGCAGCCCCTGTGGGTCAGCTGCCCGCGCGCCGGCCTGCTGGCAGGCAAGGAAGCGCGCTACATGGAGGACGAAATGCCGTTTGGCGAGCTGGCGCTGGTCTGCCCCGACGGGCAGATCGTGCACCCGCTGGACTGGCAGACCGAGCGCCCCGTGCCGCTGCTGCGCAACGTGATGCGGCTGACCGCGCCCAACCCTGGCGTGATGACCGGCCCTGGCACCAACAGCTATCTGGTGGGCGACCCGGCCACGGGCTTCATCGCCATCGACCCCGGCCCGGCCGACGCCGAGCACCTGGACAAGCTCTGGCGTGCAGCGGGGGGCGACATCCGCATGATTGTGTGCACCCACTCGCACGCCGACCATTCCCCCGGCGCCGCGCCACTGCAGGCGATGTGTGTGCAGGCTGGCAAGGCACGCCCGCCCGTTCTGGGCCTGCCGTCCGCCCCCACGGCCCGCGCGGCCAGCCAGTTCACCCCCGACCGGGCGCTACAAAATAATGAGTTGCTCGTGCTTGAAGGACTAGCACCTGAAGGCAAAATCACCCATACCCTGCAGGTGATCCACACCCCAGGCCATGCGGCCAACCACCTGTGCCTGCTGCTGGTGGAAGACGCGCTGCTGTTCAGTGGTGACCACATCCTGAACGGCAGCACCACCGTGATCGACCCGCCCGACGGCAATATGGCCGACTACCTGGATTCGCTAGACCGGCTGGATGCGGTCTGCGCCGAGCTCGGCGTGGAGTTCATCCTGCCCGCGCACGGCTACGTGCTCGGGGGCCCGGTCCTCGGTGCCCGCAATGCCATCGCCAAGCTCAAGGCCCACCGCCTGGCACGTGAGGCCAAGGTGCTGGCCGCCATGCAGGCGCTGCCGCAAGGCAGCATGGACGACTGGGTGCGCCACGCCTACGACGATGTACCGCCGCGCATGTGGCCCGTGGCCCAGCGCTCGCTGCTGGCGCATGTGGAGCGCATCCGCTCTCTGCAGCCCGGCAACAACTGAGCCACAAGAACACCAAGACCACCTTCAATATTCAATGACCGACAAGAACCCCGACCCCACCCACATCCGCCTGGCCAAACGCGTGGCTGAACAACTGAACTGCTCGCGCAGCACGGCCGAGCAATTCATCGAGGGCGGCTTTGTGAGCGTGGACGGCCAGATCGAGGAGGCTCCCGGCGCGCGCGTGCGCCCCGATCAGGCGGTGGCCGTGGCGCCCGATGCCAGCCTGCTGGCGCTGACCCCGGTCACCTTGCTGCTGCACAAGCCCGCAGGGTTTGAAGCCGGTCTGGGCCTGCCGGGCGCAGCCACAGGGCAGGCGGCCCACGCCAGCCGCAGCCAGGGGGCGCCACAGGCACTCACGCTGCTCAATGCCGCGTCGCACCTGCCGGAAGACGCGTCGGGCATCCGCGTGCTGCAGCGCCACTTCAAGCAGCTCGAATGCTTCACCACCCTGCCCACCGAGGCCAGCGGCCTGGTGGTCTACACGCAAGACAAACGCATCGCGCGCAAGCTGGCCGAAGACATCGAGGTGCTGGAGCAAGAGTGCATCGTCGAGGTCAAGGGCGACATCGCGCCCAATGGCCTGCAGCGCCTGTGCCATGGACTCACATTCAACGGCCGCCCCCTGCCCCCCATCAAGGTGAGCTGGCAGAACGAGACCAAGCTGCGCTTTGCGCTCAAGGGCATCCGCCCCGGCCAAATCCCTGCCATGTGCGAAGTAGTGGGTCTGACGGTGGTGGGCATCAAGCGCATCCGCATCGGCCGCGTGCCGCTGGCCAAGGTGCCCGAGGGGCAATGGCGCTACCTGCAGCCGTGGGAGAAGTTCTAAGAATCTGCTCTAAGCGCTTACGGGCCCAGCGGCGCACTGCCGATGCGCAAGGGACAGGGGATGCACATATGCTCCTGAAAACATAGCTGTCAGCGCTTTTACAACAAGCGCTTCAGGCCTTTTCCATTTGAACTCCATCGATCCACACCGCTGCTACACTGCGCAGCACTCTGGAGGGAGTTCATGAACACAAACCAATCGTCAGGCGGCGCTGCGGGGCCGATGTCCAACTTCATGCCGATGAACATCGATGCCCACCCGCTCGAGTTCACGGGCAGCGGTGGCGAGTATTTCCGGGTCTGGATCGTCAACGTGCTGTTGTCCATCGTCACGCTGGGCATCTACACCCCCTGGGCACGCCGCCGCACCGCCCAGTATTTCTACAGCCACACGCTGGTGGCCGGCAGCCCCCTCGAATTCACCGCGCAGCAGCGCAAGATGGTGATGGGCTTTGTGCTGCTGATGCTGCTGACCATTGCCTACAACCTGGCCGCCAACACCGGGCAGGACACAGCGGTGGGCCTGTTCCTGCTGGCCGGCGCAGCGCTGGCGCCTTTCATCTGGGCCAGCGCCATGCGGTTTCGCCTGGGGGCCACGCGGTGGCGCGGGCTGCGACTGCAGTTCACTGCCAGCTGGAAAGAGGTCTACATCGCCAGCTGGCCTGTGTTTGCGCTGGCGCTGGTGTGGTTTGGCGTGTTTTATGGTCTGCAGCTGCTGTCGCCCGACCTGGCCCAGGCGCTGGAGGCCATCGAAGAAGAGGGCAAGAAACAACCCATGCCCCGCTTCACGCCCGCCATGGGCGGCTTGGTACTGCTGGGCCTGGTGCTGTCGGTGCTGTGCGTGATCCGCACCGAATACAACTTCAAGAGCCTCTTGGTGCTCAAGGCCCAGGTGGGTGCCGAGCGAGGCCGCTGGAAGCCGGTGTACATGGACTTCGTCAAGGTGTGGATGGCCACCGTGGCTGTGTTCATCCTGTGCGTGGTGGGGTTCTCGGCGCTGATCGGCATCCTCGCAGGCAGCTCCATCGCCCTGGTGGCCAGCCAGAGCGATCGCCTGGGCCTGTGGATGTTTGTGGTGATCATCGTGTCCATCATCGCGGGCATCTTTATGCTGATCCTGGCGTCGGCACCGGCCCGCGCATACCGCGAGGCACGCATGTTCCAGCTGATGTGGAACAACATCGGCGTGAGCCACGTGGCCCGCTTCAAGTGCCACCTCAAGAGCGGCCGCTACGTGTGGCTGCGCATCAAGAACATGCTGCTTACCCTGCTGACGTTGGGGCTGTACCGCCCGTTTGCGCGGGTCAGCGAATACCGCATGAAGTGCGAGTCCGTCACCCTGCACGTCAAGGGTGGCGTGGAGCAGGTGACCGGCGCCATGGTGCGCCAGCAGCAGGGTGGCCTGGGCGATGCGCTGGCGGATGCCGCTGGCCTCGACCTCATCGGTTGACCATGTCGGCGCCCGAGCACCCCGCCCTGGTCCCCGGGCGCTGGTTTGACGGCCAGAGCAGCAAGGCCCGTCCGGTGGTGGTGAGCCTGCGGCCCACACCGCAAGGCCCATCGCTGGTGCTGCATCCGCTCTCGCAGCCGGGTGCCGAACCGGTGGTCTTTACCTGGAAGCAGGTGGGCTGGCCGGAGGCCTGGAACGAGCGCAAGCCGCAGCCCCGCGTGGTCGTCGATCTGCGCGACCATGGCAGCGTGGAGATCGATGCCGTGGCCGAATGGCGCGCCGCACTGGCTGCTGCAGGCGAGCGCCCCGGCATCGCACAACGCATGCAGACCCGCTGGCCCGTGCTGCTGGGCGTGACGGCCGCCGCCGTCATTGGCCTCACGCTGTTCTACCGCTACGGCACACCCTGGGCGGCCACGCAGCTCACGCGGTTTGTGCCCATCAGCTGGGAGACCAGCGTGGCCGAGAACGTGCTCCAGCAGATGGACAACGGCACCCTGAAGCCCAGCAAGCTGCCCAAGGAGCGACAAGACCAGCTCAAGGCGCGTTTTGATGCCCTGGTGCAGCAGACGCCCCCTGGCCTGCAGCGTTACTCCGGCTACCGGCCGCCTTTGTCCCTGGAGTTCCGATCCGGTATGGGTGCCAATGCCTTTGCGCTGCCCGGCGGCAAGATCGTGATGACCGACGGCATCGTGAAGGCAGCGGCCGACAAGGGCCTGGACGACAACGCATTGGTGGGCGTGCTGGCCCACGAGGTCGGCCACGTGGTGCAGCGCCACACCACGCGCATGGTGGTGCAGCAGGGCGTACTCAACATGGGCCTGGGGCTGGCGCTGGGCGATGTGTCTGGCATCGTCTCTACGGGTGCATCCTTGCTGACCGGCCTGGCCTACAGCCGCAGCCATGAGCGCGAGGCCGACTGCTACGCCATCGCCGTCATGCGCCACGCCGCACTGCCCACAGCGCCCATGGGCCAGCTGCTGCTGGCGATTGCGCGCGAAGAGGCCCAGAAAAAGGACCAGGGCAAGGGCCCGACCGCCGCGGCATCGGCGCCCTCCTCCGGGGCCAGCACACCCGATGCAGTACGCCAGCGCAAGGTGGCTCAGGAGATCGGCTCGCACCCTGTCTGGTCGCTGCTGAGCAGCCACCCCGACACGGTGGAGCGTGCGACAGAGCTGGAGCGGGGGCAAGCACCCCATTGCGCAAAAAATTGAACACAGCCCCGCCACAGGGGCGGCGTGCTCACCACACGACCCTTGGCGAGTCGGGGTGGAAATAAAGTGTGAAGCGCGCCGATAAGCCGGATTCTGTGCACCACGGTTGCCCGCAGTGTGACCGCCATTAATCTGGGCCGGGTGTCGCCACCACGGCTCGGTGCTACCTACCCGCCAGCTCTGCGGAACCACATCAACGCTGGCCTACTTGGTATTGCTGCGCGTAGAGATTGCCCGTTTCACCCCCGGTGGTTTGCCTTGCGGCACTCCCCCGGGACTCGTCTCTGTTGCTCTGATCCTCACCTCACGGTGGGCAGCCGTTAGCTGCTACGCTGTCCTGTGCAGTCCGGACGTTCCTCCAGTGCCTGGTTTCCCAGATTGCACCAGCGGCGGTCTGGCGTGCTTCACGGGCGGGATTATCGCCCAGCACCCGATGCCCGCTCCCAGTCCAGCCCAAACCGCGCTAGGTACTTGCGCAGCCGGTCGGCGTCATTGATCACGGTGCGCTGCGTGCGCGAGGCCTGGAACAACAGGCGCCCCGCGTCCGACAAGGTGCGCGACTGGCGGCAGACTTGCAGCACGGCGGCCAATTGCAACTGGTCAAAGAGGTCCATGGACTCCACCACCTCGTCACCCAGCAAAGCCGCGAGTTCGTCGCGCCCCACAGCTCCTGCGACGGGAGCCAGACCATGGCGCGCATCGCTCGCGGGCTGCCACAGCCAGCGCAGGCGGGCAGTTTCGGCTTCGACCAGCGGCAGGCCAATGCGGCCGCTGTCGGCCAGCGTGGCCAGGCGTGTCACGCTGGCCGAGAGGTCGCGGAAGTTGCCGGTCCACAGCGCCTCGGGCGACTGGGCATAGCGCAGGTAGGCGGCGCGCGCCTCGTTGGAAAAGCGCACACTGCGGCCCAACTCTTCGCCCGCGCGCTGCAGCAGGTGATCCACGTTGGGCTCGATGTCCTCGGGCCGCTGGGCCAGGCCAGGCAGCACATAGCTCCAGAGGTTGATGCGCGCAAACAGATCCTCACGAAAGCGCCCGGCCGCCACCTCGGTGCGCAGGTCACGGTTGGTGCCCGCCACGAGCTGAAAGTCGCTCTCCACCTCGCGGTCGCTGCCCAGGGGGTAGAAACGCTTTTCTTCCACGGCCTTGAGCAGCATGGCCTGCTCGTCTGCGCCCAGCTCGCCAATCTCGTCGAGGAACAGCAAGCCTCTGTGCGCCGTGCGCAGCAGGCCCGCGCGGTCGGCCGCCGCGCCGGTGAACGAACCTTTCTTGTGGCCGAACAGGGTGGACGCGGCGCCATCACCATGCAACGTGGCGCAGTTCACTTCCACAAACTCGCCCTCCACCTGGTGGCGGGCCTTCTTCAGCTCGAACATGCGCCGCGCCAGGTGCGACTTGCCCGCGCCCGTGGGCCCGGTGAACAGGATGGGCGCGCGCGAGCGCACTGCAACGCGCTCCACCTCGTCGATCAGCGCGTTGAAGCGGGCGTTGCGCGTGGCAATGCCGCTTTTGAGGAACTGCACCGCGTCCTGCTGCTCGGCGCCAAAGCGCTGCGCGATCACGTCGTAGCGCGAGAGGTCCAGGTCGATCAGCGTGTAGCTGCCCGGGTCGCCCATCTGCTGGCGCTTGGGCGGCGAGGTTTGCACCAGCACGCCCGGAATGCGGCGCGACTCCACCAGCAAAAACAGGCAGATCTGCGCGACGTGCGTGCCGGTGGTGATGTGCGTCCAGTACTCCTCGCGCTCGGTGTCAAAGCGGTAGGCCTGCGTCCAGTCGTATAGCTGGGCATAGACCTCGCCAAAGTCCCAGGGGTCGGCGATGGGCAGCGGCACCAGGTTCACCGTGGTTTCGGGCGAGGCGGTGGCCATGTCCGCGCGCACCTGCTGGGCCAGCTCGCGGTGCGGCGGGGTGTAGAGCAGCTCCAGCCGTTCGATCACCACGTCCTCATGCTGCACCAGGGACACGGTGGGGCGCCATTTCTCCCACCGGCCAGCGCCCTTGCCAGAGTCCAGCTGAGTGCCCAGGAACCCGATGACCACCTTGTCTTTTCGCATATTTTTATCTATTTAACTAGCTTTCATTCTAGTTATCTTGATATCCAAGCGCTCAATCAATTTCACCCAACAGGAAATACCCTTTACAAATCAACAACTTGCGCACACCTAACGACTTGCATTGCAAGCTGGCACACATCTGGCAATAGAAGAAGCATCCAGCGCAAGCGGTGACCGCTCACAGGCTGGGGTTAGGACAAATGTTCGCCCCACCGGTGCCGGGCGTCCGGGGCCTTCGGGTTCTGTTGATGTTCTGCATGCCGCACATCGCCAACGCTGGGTAGCGGCACGGTCGCGGTGACCACTCCGAAAGGATGTATCTGGTTCGACTCCAGGCGTGCCACCACTGGTAGCTCAGTCTGGTAGAGCCCCGCCGAAAGGCGGTTGTCGCAGGTTCGATTCCTGCCCACGGTCGCAAGACCTTGTTTGGAAGTACCGGTCGAAAGACCACCCGCCGAACGCGGGGAGAGGCCCCGAGGTTGCGCAGCGACCGCAAGGGATTCACCCCGTCAGCCGGCGGCGGTTTGTGCCAGCACCCGGCACAGCCCGCGCCCGCAGCCAGCCGTGCTGCCGCCCTCCCCTCCTGGGGGCTGAGGCAGTAACCACGGCGCACTGCTAGGCCCAGGCTGCACCCCCTGGCACCCCGCCATCGCTGTAACGGCAACCCGATACGACAACGAAGAAGAGAGAGGAAAAAGAGATGCTGACGAAGATGTTCCAACGCGCCACCGTGAAGAAAAACGAACGCGCCCTACTGCTGCGCAACGGCAGCTTTGACCGCGTGCTGCGCAGCGGCACCTACTGGCTGTTTGCGGGCACCGACCAGTTGCGCGTGGAAACCTTCGCCCTGGAACAACCCGCCTTCACCCACGGCCTGACCGAGTACCTGATGGCGCAAGAGCCCGCCGTGGTGGCCGCCGAGTTTGTGCAGGTGAGCCTGTCGGAAACCTAAGTGGGCTTGCGCAGCGAAAACGGCGTGCTGGTCGAGATCTTGCCGCCCGGCACCCGCCGCCTTTATTGGAAAGGCCTGGTGGAGGTGAGCGTGCAAGTGGTGGACCTGCAATCGGGCGCTGAACTGCCCGCCGCACTGGTGGCGCGATTGACGCAAACCCAACTGCGCCAGCGCAGCGTGACCGGCTTGGCCGGTGTGCTGCAGGTGCAGGTGCCCGAGGGCCAGTGCGGCCTGCTGACGGTGGACGGCAAGGTGGAACGCCTGCTCACGGCTGGCACCTACGCCTTCTGGAAGTACGGCCGCACTGTGGCCGTGGAGCTGGTGGACCTGCGCCTGCAAGCCGTGGAGGTGTCAGGCCAGGACATCATGACCCGTGACAAGGTAAGCCTGCGCCTGAACCTGTGCGCCACCTACCGCTACACCGATGTGCTGCGCGCTTTTGCCCAATTGCAAAAGCCTGCCGACCACCTGTACCGCGAGCTGCAGTTTGCGCTGCGCGCCGCCGTGGGCACCCGCACGCTCGATGAGCTGCTGGAGAACAAGACGGTGATCGACGACGTGGTGACCGCACACATGGCCGCCAAGCTGTTGCCCTATGGCATGCAGCTGGAAAGCGTGGGCGTGAAGGACATCGTGCTGCCGGGCGAGATGAAAACCATCCTGACCCAGGTGGTGCAAGCCCAGAAGCAGGCCGAGGCCAACGTGATCCGCCGCCGCGAAGAAACCGCCGCCACGCGCTCGCTGCTCAACACCGCCAAGGTGATGGAGGACAACCCCGTCGCCCTGCACATGAAGGAGCTGGAGACGCTGGAGCGCGTGGCCGAGCGCATCGACAAGATCTCGGTGTTTGGCGGCCTGGACCAGGTGCTGAATGGCCTGGTGAAGATGCGCTGAGCCACGGGTGAAAAGGATATGGGCGCGCTGGCACAGAAGGGAGCGCCACTGCCAAAAATGTTGTTATTGCGGGCAGCTCGGGTAACACCGAGTACAGCGGGAGAGTCGGTGAACGGGCAAAGTTGAGGATGCAGGTGCTGGCTCCGATGAAGGGTCTGCCACTGGCGCGCGTTTCCAACCGTTCACTGGGCCAGTGGATTCAAGCACCCTGGTCGCTGTATTGATGCGGGTTCGAATCCCGTCGCGTCCACCAGACAAAGCAGAAAAGAGAACTGCCATGAAAAAGAAGAAAACCGGAGCCAACTCAGTATTGGAATACACACCAAGCAATGTGCTGGAAGCCGCGACACAAGCGGCCTACAAAGCGTTTGCGCATTACCAAGCACCGGATCACCTGCTGGACGTGTGTACCGCCTGCTGCATGAATGCCGAGCTGGAGCGTGAGATGCGACACCTTCCTCTGCGCCAACTGACCCAGAGGCATTTCTACGAGTACAACGATTCGGCCAAGAGCCAGGTGCAGCCTGCGCGCGAGATCAAATACCTGGCCCCACGGCTGCTGGAACTGCTCGCCGAAGGTGCCCGGCTGCACCACTCCACCGAGCTGTACCTGGACCGCTTGGGGCGGTGCGAGCCCGGTTCGTTTTCAGCGACGGAACAGGCGGCGCTGCAGGGCTTTGCGCTGGCGTACTTTGCACAAGGGTTGGAGCAATGGCCCGCAGCCAGCGATTCGCTCTTCCAGGGCGATAACGCCTTCTCCATCTTGCTCATGTGGGCCTATGCCCGCGTGCCGCTGGAGCCCCTGCTGCAACACTGGCTGGAATGCGAAAGCGACGCATCGACCCTGAACTTTGTAGACGCGTGCTATTGGGACTATGTGTGGTACTCCAACCAGATGGGCAATGCGTTTGCCACGGATGAGGTCGAATACAAACGCACCATGGAGGAATGGCTGAACAGGCCAGCCACCAAAGCGCGTTGGACAGAAAAGCTCATGCGGCTGGTGGATGCGGGCCCTGCCAGTTCCTGGTTGCCAGCGGGGGCCGTGGACCACCATTGCTACCCGCTCCCGGAGCGGATCACCGCGGTCTTTGACGCAATGGCTGCATGACGAACATCGCCACAAAAAAGAAATACAACGAAGAAACAACGAGAAAAGAACCATGAACTACGAACAACTCGAAATCCCGAACGGCGTGCCCGTGAAGATGTGGACGAACGGCGTGCCCGTGGAAGAAGACGCCAAGAACCAGCTGCGCAACATTGCGCGCCTGCCCATCGTGTTCAAGCACGTGGCGGTGATGCCCGATGTGCACCTGGGGATCGGTGCGACCATCGGCTCGGTGGTGCCCACCCTCAAGGCCATCATCCCCGCTGCGGTGGGGGTGGACCTGGGGTGCGGAATGATGGCGTGCAAAACCACGCTCACGGCCAGCGACCTGCCGGACAACCTGTCTGGCGTGCGCACCGCCATCGAACGCGCCGTGCCCGTGGGGATGACCCCCAAGCGTTTCGGCCGCGACAAGGGAAGCTGGGATACGCCGCCCGCCGAGACCGACCGCGCCTGGGCCGCGCTGGTGGATGAGTTCGACGAGATTTGTGAAGCGCACCCGCGCATCAAGAACACGAACAACTACAAGCACCTCGGAACGCTCGGAACGGGCAACCACTTCATCGAGATCTGCCTGGACGAACATCAGTCCGTGTGGGTGATGCTGCACTCCGGCTCACGCGGTGTGGGGAACGCCATCGGCACCCACTTCATTGAGCTGGCCAAGAAGGACGCCGAGATGAACCAGCGCAATCTGCCCGATAAGGACCTGGCGTACTTTGAAGAAGGTGCGCAGTACTTCGGCGACTACGTGAAGGCCGTGGGGTGGGCACAAAAGTTTGCCGCCGCCAACCGCGAAGTGATGATGGGCCGCGTGATCGCCGCGCTGCGCAAGGTGATCCCCAAGCCGTTCGAAACGCACATTGAGGCGGTGAACTGCCACCACAACTACGTGCAACGCGAGACGCACTTCGGGCAAGACGTGTTCGTGACCCGCAAGGGCGCGGTGAGTGCAGAGCAGGGCAAGCTGGGGATCATCCCGGGGAGCATGGGCGCCAAGAGCTTTATCGTGCGCGGAAAAGGCAACCCCGAGAGCTTCAACAGCTGCAGCCACGGCGCGGGCCGCACCATGAGCCGCACCAAGGCCAAGAAGCTGTTCACCGTGGAAGACCAGATCAAGGCGACCGAGGGCGTGGAATGCCGCAAGGACGCCGACGTGATCGACGAGATCCCGATGGCTTACAAGAACATCGATGCGGTGATGGCGGCGCAGGAAGACCTGGTGGAAGTGGTGTACACGCTCAAGCAGGTGGTGTGTGTGAAGGGGTGACGCAAATGCAACGACAAGCAGTCCGCTTGAGCGACGGTAGCTGCGCATTCCTTTTTCAATCCCTTGACGGGCATTGGGCCTGTCCGGTGTGCGGGAGTTTTGGGCTGCTCAATCAACCTTATCTGGATGGCGGAGGAGCCTCATTCGAAATGTGCCAGTGCGGATTCGAGTTTGGGTACGACGACGACCCCGGGGCGTCGAAATTGGCTGTACCAGAAGTGCAGGCAAATTGGGCGGCGTGGAGAGATCGGCTACTCACGCGCACTTCAGGTGGGGAGCGCGCCCAACTCGTCCTCAATCTCCAATTGATTGGTGTTCAAGTGACAGATTGACCGCCAACCAAAACCTTCAGCCTGCTCGAAGCGGGCTGCTTATGAAAATTCATAGCTAGTAGCGCTTACCCAGTAAGCGCTACAGCCCATTTTTATGCATACAACAGAACAACAAGAAATGCTGCGCTCCGCCCACCCGGTGGAGCCCCACATGCGCACGCAGGTGCTGGAAGCCCTGCGCGACATCGAAGCCCGGAACGACGTGACAGTGCTGTTTGCCTGCGAATCCGGCAGCCGGGGCTGGGGCTTTGCCTCGCCCGACAGCGACTACGACGTGCGCTTTATCTACGTGAACCGTCTGCCTTGGTACCTGACGGTGGCGCCCGGGCGTGACGTGATCGAGCTGCCGATCAGCGGCGACCTGGATGTGAACGGCTGGGACCTTCGCAAGGCCCTGGGCCTGCTGCGCGAGTCCAACCCCACGCTGCTCGAATGGCTGGGCTCACCCATCGTCTACCGCGAAGAGGCAGACACCATGGCGCAGTTCCGCGCGCTGGCGGCGCAAGTGTTCTCCAACGCCAAGGGCTGGCACCACTACGCATCCATGGCCAAGAAGAACTTTCGAGAGCACCTGCAGGCCGACGCGGTGCGCTACAAAAAGTACCTGTACGTGCTGCGCCCGCTGCTGGCCGCGCGCTGGATACGCACGCAGCCCGGTGTGCCGCCTATGCGCTTTGCCGAGCTGGCCCAGCACACGCTCCACCCCGTGCACGATGCAGCACTGGTCGCCGAGATCAACGCCCTGCTGGAGGTGAAGATGCGCGCAGGCGAAGCCGCCACCAGCCCGCGCTGGCCTGGCATCCATGCGTTCATCGAAGCCGAGCTGGCGTGCGATGCGGCCGAGCCGGTGCAGCCGCTGCCCGTGCCTGGGCATGCCGCGCTGGATGCGCTGCTGCATGACACGGTGCTGCGGTTCAGCAAGCGCCCCAAGGGTGCGGCGGAGACATCGCCATGACAGAACGCTCTGTAACGCCCCTCACCCTCGACGGCTCCACCGGCGAAGGCGGCGGGCAAATCCTGCGCACGGGCCTGGCCCTGTCCATGGTCACAGGCCGCCCGCTGCACATCAATCGCATCCGCGCCGGGCGGCCCAAGCCGGGCCTCATGCGCCAGCACCTGGCCTGCGTGCAGGCGGCGGTGGCTGTGTGCGGCGGGCAGGCCGAGGGCGCGGAGCTGAACTCGCAGACGCTGGTGTTCACGCCCGGCGACGTACGGGCGGGCGACTACCGTTTTCAGATCGCCACCGCAGGCAGCTGCCTGCTGGTGCTGCAGACGGTGCTGCCCGCGCTGATGCTGGCCGACGGGCCGAGCAAGGTCGAACTGGCGGGCGGCACGCACAACCCGATGGCGCCGCCGTTTGATTTTCTGGAGCGCGCCTTTGCGCCGCTCGTGCGGCGGCTAGGGGTGGGGCTGGAACTGCAACTGCAGCGGCGGGGCTTTTACCCCGCCGGGGGCGGCGAGCTGGTGGCGCACATCGCACCTGCCACACCCGCCCGACCTCTGGCGCCGGTGGATGTGCTGGAGCGCGGCCCGTTGCAAAACGGCTGGGGCGAGGCGCTGGCACCCGGCCTGGCGCGCCACATAGCGACGCGGGAGCTGGAGGTGCTGGGCCAGCGCATGGGCTGGACGTTTGAGGGCGGACAACTGCGCCAGCCGCCCACGCGCCAGAACGAAGGGCCGGGCAATGCGCTGATCGCCACGCTGGAGTACGCGCAGGTGACCGAGGTGTTTTGCCAGTTGGGCGAACGCAGCCTGTCGGCCGAGCAGGTGGCCAAGCGGCTGGTGGACGAAGTGCGCGCCTACCAGCGCAGCACCGGCGCGCTGGGCCCACACCTGGCGGACCAGTGGATGCTGCCGCTGGCCCTGGCGGTGTGGCGCAGCGGGCAGGCTGCCAGCTACACCTGCAGCGAGGTGACGCAGCACACGGACACCAACGCGCAGACCATTGCGATGGGCCTGCCGGTCCGGGTGCAGATCACGCCCGCAGCGGGCGCCATGCGCGTGGAGGTATCGCCCCTGTCTTGACAGGCGCTGCAGCGGCCGCCCCATACCCTGGCTATATCCATATGGCCAGAGCCGTAGAACAAGTGGTTCAGAATGCGCGTCACAGACCTTCCACTTTGTGTCCAACCCAACGCTTAACAGGAGACGCCATGAAAGTTGACAACATTCTGCAAACCATCGGCAAAACGCCCCACGTGCGCATCAACCGCCTGTTTGGCCCTGGCGCCAATGTGTGGGTGAAGTCGGAGCGCAGCAACCCCGGCGGTTCCATCAAGGACCGCATTGCGCTGGCGATGGTGGAGGACGCGGAAAAGTCTGGCGCGCTCCAACCCGGCGGCACCATCATCGAGCCCACCAGCGGCAACACCGGCATCGGCCTGGCGCTGGTAGCGGCCGTCAAGGGCTATAGGCTGATCCTCGTGATGCCCGACAGCATGAGCATCGAGCGCCGCCGCCTGATGCTGGCCTATGGCGCGCAGTTTGACCTGACGCCGCGCGAAAAGGGCATGAAGGGCGCGATTGCCCGTGCCCAAGAGCTGCAGGCGCAGACACCCGGCGCGTGGATTCCGCAGCAGTTCGAGAACCCCGCCAATATCGACATCCATGTGCGCACCACGGCGCAAGAGATCCTGGCCGACTTCCCTGACGGGCTGGACGCCATCATCACCGGCGTGGGCACCGGCGGCCACCTGACGGGTACTGCGCGCGTGCTCAAGGCGAAATTTCCGCAGCTCAAGGTGTTTGCGGTGGAGCCCACGGCCTCGCCCGTCATCTCGGGCGGCGCGCCCTCGCCCCACCCCATCCAGGGCATTGGCGCGGGCTTCATCCCCAAGAACCTGGACACCAGCGTGCTTGACGGCGTGATCCAGGTCGATGCCGAACCCGCGCGCGAATACGCCCGCCGCTCTGCGCGCGAAGAGGGCATCCTGGTGGGCATCTCGTCCGGCGCTACCTTGGCCGCCATTGCCCAGAAGCTGCCCGAGCTGCCCGCAGGCGCCAAGGTGCTGGGCTTCAACTACGACACGGGCGAGCGCTACCTGTCGGTGGAAGGCTTCCTGCCGGCCTGATGGCCGCCGACGCGCCCCGCGCTATCACCAGGGCCCTTCGGGGCCCTTTTTTTTGGGCAGCGCAGCACAAGGCCACGGCCAGCCGTCCTACAGCGATAACGCGCTCGGGCCAGAACAATCAAGGTTCGCACCGGCCCACCTTTGCGGTGGCTTCGCCGGAGCCCCTTCCAACGATTGCAACTGCCCATGGCCCCGAACTCCGCGACAGACTCTCAGCCTATTGCGTTCAAGGTGCTCACCGTGAACGTGCACAAGGGCTTCACCACCTTCAACCGGCGCTTCATGCTGCATGAGCTGCGCGAGGCCGTGCGCGACGTGGCGGCGGACCTGGTGTTCTTGCAGGAAGTGCTGGGCACGCACCACCGGCATGCCAGCCGGTTCGCCAACTTTCCGCAGGTGCCGCACTACGAGTTTCTGGCCGACTCCCTCTGGTCGCAGTACGCCTACGGGCGCAATGCGGTTTACGACAACGGCCACCATGGCAATGCGCTGTTGTCCAAGTTTCCTATCACGCACTACGAGAACCACGACATCTCGGTGAGCGGGCCCGAGCGGCGCGGGATGCTGCACTGCGTGCTGCAGCCCCCGGGGCACCATCTGCCCGTGCACGCAGTCTGTGTGCACCTGGGCCTGCAAGAGGCGCACCGGCAGCACCAGCTGCGCCGCGTATGCGATCTGGTCAACAGCTTTCCCGCCAATGAGGCTGTGGTGCTGGCTGGGGATTTCAATGACTGGCGCCACCGCGCACACGACATCCTGCACCGCGAAGCGGGCTTGCAGGAGGTGTTTGTGCAGGCCTTTGGCCGGGCGGTGCGCACGTTTCCCGCGGCGATGCCGCTGCTGGCGCTTGACCGCATTTATGTGCGCAACGCCACCGTGCACTCGCCGCTGACGCTGCCCAAGAAGCCGTGGGACAAGCTCTCGGACCATGCGCCCCTGGCTGCGGAGATCCTGCTATGAAACGCCCTGCCTTCAGCACGCCCCGCGCCCTGCGCGCACCCCGGTCCTCGCGCTGGGTGCCCGGCAACCATTTTGAGTTGCTAGAAAACGGCGAGGAGTTCTTTCCCCGCGTGTTCCAGGCCATTGCCGACGCCCGGCGCGAGGTGATGCTGGAGACCTTCATCCTGTTCGAGGACAAGATCGGCCAGCAGCTGCACGCGGCGCTGCTGGCGGCCGCCCAGCGGGGTGTGGAGGTACACGTGCTGGTGGACGGCTTTGGCTCACCCGACCTGTCAGACCGGTTTGTCGGCAGCCTGGTGGAGGCGGGCGTGCACTTTCGCATCTTTGACCCGGGCCGCCGCTTCCTGGGCCAGCGGCTGAACATGCTGCGCCGCATGCACCGCAAGATCGTGGTGGTGGACGGGCACCTGGGGTTCATTGGCGGCATCAACTACTCGGCCGACCATGTGGCCGACTTTGGCCCCGAGGCCAAGCAGGACTACGCCGTGCAGGTGCGCGGCCCCATCGTGGCGCAGATGCACCACTTCACTCGCGAGGCTGTTCTGAGCCGCCAGGAGCGCAAGCGCCACCAGGCTGCCGGCATCACCGGGCGCCCGCACGCGGGCACCGCGCACGCGATGTTTGTGACACGGGACAACCAGCAGCACACCAACGACATCGAGCGCCATTACCGCGTGGCCCTGCGCGCAGCGCGCAGCCGGGTCGTGATTGCGAATGCCTACTTCTTCCCCGGCTACCGCTTCATCCGCGAGATGCGGCGCGCCGCGAAACGGGGGGTGGATGTGCGCATCATCCTGCAAGGCCAGCCCGACATGCCCATCGTGAAGACGGCGGCCAGCCTGCTGTATGACCACCTGCAGCGCGCAGGGGTGCGGGTGTACGAATACTGCGACCGCCCGCTGCACGGCAAGGTGGCGCTGGTGGACGAGGACTGGTCCACCGTGGGCTCCAGCAACCTCGACCCGCTGAGCCTGTCGCTGAACCTGGAGGCCAACGTGATCATCCAGGACCGCGCCTTCAACACCCACCTGCACAGGCGCCTGTCGCACCTGATGGAGCACAGCTGCAAGCAGGTCGAAGCCACAGCGCCCAGCCGCTGGAACGGCCTGCGCCTGCTGCGCAGCTATGCGGTGTTCCATCTGCTGCGCTGGTTCCCCGCCTGGGCGGGCTGGCTGCCCCGGCACGAGCCCCACATCACGCTCGCCAACCCGGGTGCCGCAGAGCCCGCAGGCAGCCCCGCCACCTGAGCGGGCAGGCGCACCCCATGGCCACCCCCACGCTGCACGCGGACACCCAGGCGGGCGGCGCCACCGACGCCCTGCAGGCGCCATCCAGCAGAAGCAGCAACCGCCACACCCCCAGTGGATGGCGCTACTGGCCGCAGCAGGCCTGGTGGCCCTGGCTCACCCGGGGGCTCGCCATCGCCTTCTTTGCGGTGGTTGCCGCGCTGATCTTTCGGCAGGCGCGCACGGTGGACTGGCCCGCCGTGCTGCAAGCCCTGCGCGATCTGCCCACCGCCGCACTGGCGCTGGGCGGCGCGCTGGCGCTGCTGAGCCACTTCACCTACGGCAGCTTTGACTGGGTGGGGCGCCATTGCAGCGGCCACCGCCTGCCGCGTGGCACCACCCTGGCCATCGCCATGACGAGCTATCCGTTCACGCTCAACCTGGGCTCGCTGATCGGGGGGGTGGGCGTGCGCTACCGGCTGTATGCCCGGCGCGGCGTGGCCCCCGGCACCATCGGCCAGGTGGTGGGCACCAGCATCGTGACCAACTGGGTGGGCTACCTGCTGCTGGCCGGGGTGCTGGCCTGGCTGTGGCAGCCGCCTGCAGTGGCCGGGTGGACGGTAGCGCCCTGGCAGTGGCGCCTGGGCGGCACGGTGCTGGGCTGCTTGCCGCTGGTTTACCTGGCACTGTGCGCGGTGCGCAGAGGCCGTGCAATCACGCTGCGGGGTCACGCTTTTCCACTGCCGCGCTGGCCCGTGGCTCTGTGGCAGATCGCGGCATCGGCCACCAACTGGATGCTGATGGGCGCCGCACTGTGGGCGGTGTTGCAACACCAGGTGCCCTACCCCGCCGCCCTGGCCACCGTGCTGCTGGGGGCCGTGGCCGGGCTGGTGCTGCGCGTGCCTGCAGGCCTGGGCGTGCTGGAGGCCGTGGGCGTGGCGCTGCTGGCCACCGACGCATTGGGGCAGGAACAGGTGCTGGCGGCACTGCTGGCCTACCGGGCGCTGTACTACTTTGGGCCCTTGGTGCTGGCGGCCGTGGCACTGGGCGTGGCCGAGCTGCGATGGCGCCAGCGGCCTGCCCAGGACGCCTAAACACGTCCTGACAACAAAAATTCAGCCAAAACCGCCGGATGCGCTAGTGCAAAATGCCTTGATTGCTATCATTTTTTATAGCCAGCGCCTCCCACACCCCGGTCGCGTAGGCCGGTGGGGTTCCGCCCGCTGCGCAGACCCCGTATCATCCCGGCCCCACGCCATTGCTTTTCGCCCGATCGACACGGGCCCGCAAGACCATGATCCGACTCTCTGAAATCCGGCTGCCGTTCACCGCTGCCGAAGCCCCCGAGGCGCCCCTGCGCGCCGCTGTCACCCACATCCTGGGCATCTCCGACGCCGACATCGCCCACCTGCACGTCTTCAAGCGCAGCTTTGATGCCCGCAAGGCCGATCTGCTGGCCGTGTACATCGTGGACATCACGCTGGCCCAGCCCGAGCGCGAAGCCGCGCTGCTCGCCCAGTTTGCAGGCAACCCGCACATCCAGCCCACGCCCGACATGGCCTGGCACCCCGTGGGCCAGGCACCTGCCAACCTGCCCCTGCGCCCTGTGGTGGTGGGCTTTGGCCCCTGCGGCATTTTTGCGGCACTGGTGCTGGCGCAAATGGGCTTCAAGCCCATCGTGCTGGAGCGCGGCAAGACCGTGCGCGAACGCACCAAAGACACCTGGGGCCTGTGGCGCAAGCGCGAGCTGCATGCCGAAAGCAACGTGCAATTTGGCGAAGGCGGCGCAGGCACCTTCAGCGACGGCAAACTCTACAGCCAGATCAAGGACCCACGCCACCTGGGCCGCAAGGTGATGAACGAGTTCGTCAAAGCCGGTGCTCCCGAAGAAATCCTGTATGTGGCCCACCCGCACATCGGCACCTTCAAGCTGGTGAAGGTGGTGGAGAACCTGCGCGAGCAGATCATTGCGCTGGGCGGCGAGATCCGCTTTGAGCAGCGCGTGACGGACGTGATCATTGAAGGCACAGGAGCCAATCGCCACCTGCGCGGCCTCAAGGTGCTGAACCAGGCCACGGGCGAAACCACCGAGCTGCGGGCCGACCATGTGGTGATGGCGCTGGGCCACAGCTCGCGCGACACCTTTGCCATGCTGTACGAGCGCGGCGTGGCGATGGAGGCCAAGCCGTTCTCCGTGGGCTTCCGTATCGAACACCCGCAGGGCGTGATCGACCGCGCCCGCTGGGGCCGCCACGCGGGCCACCCGCTCTTGGGTGCGGCCGACTACAAGCTGGTGCATCACGCCAGCAATGGCCGCGCGGTGTACAGCTTTTGCATGTGCCCCGGCGGCACCGTGGTGGCCGCCACCAGCGAGCCGAACCGCGTGGTGACCAACGGCATGAGCCAGTATTCGCGCAACGAGCGCAATGCCAACGCGGGCATGGTGGTGGGCATCGACCCGCGCGACTACCCGCAGGACGCGCAGGCGTTTGAAACCCACCTGGGCCAGACCTACGGCGTGGAAGCAATGCCCGCCGGGCAGTTCCACCCGCTGTCGGGCAGCGTGCTGCAGCGCCAGCTCGAATCCAACGCCTTTGTGCTGGGCGGGCGCGACTACAGCGCGCCGGGCCAACTGGTGGGCGAGTTCATTGCCGGCAAGCCATCGACCCAGCTGGGCAGCGTGGAGCCGTCGTACAAACCCGGCGTGGCCCTGGGCGACCTGCACGCCGCCCTGCCCGGCTACGCCATTGAGGCGCTGCGCGAGGCCTTGCCGGTGTTCGGCCGAAAGTTCAAGGGCTTTGACATGCACGACGCGGTGCTGACGGGCGTGGAGACGCGCACCTCGTCGCCGCTCAAGATCGGGCGCGGCGACAACCTGCAAAGCCTGAACACGCCCGGCCTGTACCCGGCGGGCGAAGGCGCCAGCTACGCGGGCGGCATTCTGTCGGCGGGCGTGGATGGCATCAAGGTCGGTGAAGCCGTGGCGCGCAGCCTGCTCGGCGCGGCCGCATGATGCGGGCGCCCAGCCTGCCGCAGTTTGCAGCGGCGACCCTGGCCATGGCCGCCGTGGTGCTGGCGTCCAACATCCTGGTGCAGTTCCCGCTCAATGACTGGCTCACCTGGGGCGCCATCACCTACCCGGTGGCTTTTCTGGTGAGCGAACTTGTGAACCGCGCCCACGGCCCGCAGCAGGCGCGGCGGGTGGCGTGGGTGGGGTTTGCGGTGGCGGTGGCGGCCTCGCTGGTGCTGGCGCCGGTGCGCATTGCCATCGCGTCGGGCACCGCGTTTTTGCTCTCGCAGTGGCTGGACATCAGCGTGTTCGACCGCCTGCGCCACGGTACCTGGTGGCGCGCGCCGCTGGTGGCCACGCTGCTCGCAGCGGTGCTGGACACCGCCGTGTTCTGGAGCATTGCGTTTGCAGGCACCAGCGACCCGTGGGTCACCTGGGCGCTGGGGGACCTGGGCGTGAAGCTGGGGCTGGGGGTGGCGCTGCTGCTGCCATTTCGCCTGCTCATCGGCCGCCAGCTGGCAACGCACCACCGCGCGGCCTGAGCCGCACGGCGCCCGTCTTCTTTCCGCTTCTTTTTACTTGCGCTGCAAAAAGTCCACGGCCAGCGCGGCCAGACTGCGTGCGCCGGTGGGCAGCTGGTCTTCGTCGATGTCGAACAGCGCAGAGTGGTTGGGCGGCGCCTTGGCAAACTCCTTGCCCTTGGGTGGCGCACCCAGGAAGTAGAAGAAGCCCGGCACGACCTTCTGGAACTCCGAGAAGTCTTCGGACCCAGCGACCTTGGGGATCACCATGGTCTTGCCGCCCATCGCCAGGTTCAGCGCGGGCAGCGAGGCCTGCGTGAGCTGGGCGGGGTTGGTGGTCACGGGATAGGCCACGGGGCCAAAACGCACGCTGGCCTTGGCGCCGCTGGCAGCAGCAATCGACTCGGCCGTGGTGGTGATGCGCTTGAGCGCTTCCTGCCGCATGTCTTCGTCAAACGTGCGCAGCGTGCCCAACATCTCCACCTTGTCGGGGATGATGTTGTAGCGCGTGCCGCCCTGGATCTGGCCGATGGTGACCACGGCCGGTTCCTGGCTGATGTTGAGCTGGCGGCTCACCACGGTCTGCAGGCCCATCACCACCTGGCTGGCGGCCACGATGGGGTCGATGGTGGCCCAGGGCGACGAGCCATGGCCACCCCGCCCTTCCACATGGATGGTGATGTTGTCCGACCCGGCCATCAGCGGGCCGCTGCGGTAGCCCACCACGCCACCAGGCAGGTTGGAGGTGATGTGCAGCCCGTAGATGGCCTGCACGTCCTTGAGCGCACCGGCTTCGATCATGGCCTTGGCGCCGAAGCTGGGCACCTTGCCGCTGGCATCGGGCTCCACCGGCGCGCCCTCTTCGGCGGGCTGGAAGATGAACTTGATCGTGCCGGGCAGCTGGGCCTTCATGCCCGCCAGCACTTCGGCCGCGCCCATCAGCATGGCGGTGTGGGCGTCATGGCCACAGGCGTGCATCACAGGCACTTCCTTGCCCAGGTAGTTGGCCTTGGCCTTGCTGGCAAACGGCAGACCGGTGTTCTCCTGCACGGGCAGCGCGTCCATGTCGGCGCGCAGGGCCACCACCTTGCCGGGCAGGCCGCCCTTGAGCGTGCCCACCACGCCGGTGCCGCCCACGCCGGTCTGCACTTCCATGCCCAGCTTCTTCAGGTGCTCGGCCACCAGCTTGGCGGTGCGCACTTCCTGGCCCGAGAGTTCGGGGTGGGAATGGATGTCGCGGCGCCAGTTGACCATCTTGGGCGCCACGGCCGTCACGGCGGCGTCGATGGCCTGCAGGCCGGCGGCATCCAGCGCCTGGGCCTGGGCGGACGATGCGAACGTGAGCCCGCTGAGAAGCAGGCCGGTGGCCAGCGAGATGGCAGAGAGGGGTTTGTGCATGAGGCAGATCCGTGCAGGAAGTGAAAACAAAAGGGAACGCAGCAAAAAACGCACGTTCATGCTACGGGCCCACCCCGCGCTGCAGACAAGCGAAAATGGCCATCCACAGAGCCAATATCGCCATGCCCCGTTCTTCTGTCCTGTCTGCGACGGCACCGGTTTTTCGCATCGACATCCCGCTGCTGCCCGAATCAGCGGTGGGCAACGCACTGCAGTTCATCGACCTCTTGCGCGGCGCCAACCTGCTGGCCGGCCTGCGAGGTGGTGCAGGCTCGCCCCGCCTAGCCTGGCGGCTGCTGGATGCCCAGGGCCAGCCCCTGCCGCACCAGCCGGGCCCGCTGGCGGTCTACACGCAGCCCACGGCGGCGCCGGCCGACAGCCCCGCACAGGCCTGGTTCATCCCCTCGTTCCACGCGGCCGACATCCCGGCCATCCGCGATGTGGCGTCGCGCCACCGCGCCCTCTCGCGCCAGATCGGCATTGCGCTGGATGCCGGGCACAAGGTGCTTACCGTGGGCAACGGTGCCTGGCTGGCGGCGCAGAGCGGGCGCCTGCAGGGCCGCCGCGGCTGCCTGCCGTGGTTCTACCTGGCCGGGTTTGAGCGGGACTTTCCCGAGGTGGGGCTGGACGCCGGTCACGACCTGAGCGATGACGGCCCCTGGCTCAGCTGCGCGCTGCCCCACAGCCTGGGGGAGATGGCGATTGCTCTGGTGCGCCACGCGCTGGGCGATGCGCTGGCCCAGACCTGCGCCAGCGTGCTGCGGCCCGACCACGACCGCGCCCGTGCCGCCCTGCAGGCCAACGCGCAGCAACACATCCCCGCCACACGCGACAGCACCCTGGCCCGCGCCATGGCCTGGATGGAGAACCATCTGGACGAACCGTACTCGCTGGCCCGATTGGCCGAAGCGGCGGCGGTGAGCCCGCGCACCTTGCTGCGGCACTTTCAGCAGGAGCTGTCGCAGTCGCCGCTGGACCACTTGCACAGCCTGCGCTGCGCACGCGCCAAGGTGCTGCTGGAGGTGACGCTGGAGAGTGTGCCCAGCATTGCGGTGGCCTGCGGCTATGCCGACCCGGCTGCGTTCCGCCGCATCTTTGTGCGCTACACCGGCATGGCACCGGGGGAGTACCGCAAGCGCCACGCCTTGCGTGCGCCGCGCAGGCGCTGGCGGGTGGATGTGGGGGCATGAGACGCAGCAGCCTCTCCGCCCCGCTGCGAACGCGGTCCCACCACCGTTCCTCCTTGACCTGAATCAACACCCGCAGCGGACAGCGCGCAACACTGGAAGCCCTTGGGCCGACCATGCATCCGCACGCGCGGCGCAAGGGTTCGCGCCCAGCGCGCCTTCACCGGAGCCACCCCATGTCCACTGCCGCACCGACCACATCCCCGGCACCTGCCCCTGCATCGGCGAGCCTCGCCAAACGGCTCGGCCTGCTCGGCGCCCTGGTGGCGCTGCTGGCCGTGCTGGCCTTGCCCACCCCGGCCGGGTTGCCGGTGGCGGGGCAGACCATGCTGGCCATCCTCGCGTTCGCGGTGATCGTCTGGATGACCGAAGCGCTCGAATACTCGGTGAGCGCGGTGGTGATCGTCGCGCTGATGGTGTTCTTGCTGGCCTACGCACCCAGCGTGGCCAAACCCGATGGCGCGGACATGGGCACGGGCGCGGCGCTGAACCTCGCACTCTCGGGCTTTGCCAACAGCGCCGTGGCGCTGGTCGCTGCCGCGTGTTTCATTGCGTCGGCCATGACCGCCACGGGGCTCGACCGGCGCATCGCGCTCACGGTGCTGTCCAAAGTCGGCGCCCAGACGCACCACATCGTGATCGGGGCCATGGTGGTGGGCTTTCTGCTGTCGTTCATCGTGCCCAGTACCACGGCGCGCGTGGCCTGCCTGATGCCGATCATGATGGGCTTTGTGCTGGCCTTCAAGGTAGACCGCAAGAGCCGCTTTGCCGCGCTGCTGGTCATCACCACGGCGCAGACGGCCAGCATCTGGAACGTGGGCGTCAAGACCGCCGCCGCGCAGAACATGGTGGCCATCGGCTTCATCGAAAAGCAGCTCGGTGCGCAGATCACCTGGGGCGAATGGTTTGTGGCGGCCGCCCCATTTGCAGCCCTGATGACGGTGGCGCTGTTCTTCATCATGACGCGCATGATGAAGCCCGAGATGAAGGAAATTGCGGGCGGGCAGGAGACCATTCGGCAGCAGCTGGCCGAACTGGGCCCGATGACGCTGAACCAGTGGAAGCTGCTGGCCGTGGTGCTGGTGCTGCTGGGGTTCTGGTCCACCGAGAAGGTGCTGCACGACTTTGACACCACCTCCACCACCATTGCTGCCGTGGCGCTGATGCTGTTTCCGCGCATCGGCGTGATGGACTGGAAGCAGTCGCAAAAGGGGTTCCCGTGGGGTACGGTGGTGCTGTTCGCGGTGGGCATCAGCGTGGGCTCTGCGCTGCTGCAGACCAAGGCGGCGGGATGGCTGGCCCAGCTCATCGTGGGCCACCTGGGCCTGCAGATGGCGTCGGCCTTTGCCATCCTGATGCTGCTGTCCGCGTTCCTGATCGTCATTCACCTGGGCTTTGCCAGCGCCACGGCGCTGGCGTCCACCATGATTCCCATCGTCATCAGCGTGCTGTCCACCGTGCAGACGCCTGGCATCAACATCGTGGGCATGACGATGATCCTGCAGTTCGTGGTGAGCTTTGGCTTCATCCTGCCGGTGAACGCGCCGCAGAACATGATCGCCTACGGCACCGACACCTTCGACGCGCACGACTTCGTGCGCACCGGCATCGTGATCACGCTGACCGGGGTGATCCTGCTGGTGGTTTTTGCGCTGACCTACTGGCCGTGGCTGGGGCTGATGGTGACCCGCACCTGACCTGCAGGCTTACCGCAGCGCCTTCTGGCCCCCAGCGGCTGCAGGCAGGCGGAAGGCCTCCACCAGCTCGGCCAGTTGCTGCGCCTGCACGCGCAGGCCTTGCGCGGCGGCGGACGACTCTTCCACCAGCGCGGCGTTCTGCTGGGTCATCTGGTCGAGCTGCGAGACCGCCTCGCCCACCTGGCTGAGGCCCGTGGTCTGCTCGCGGGCGGCAGTGCTGATCTCGCCAATGATGGTAGCCACCTGCTGCACGGACTGGACGATCTCGCCCATGGTGCTGCCAGCGGCGTGGACCAGCTGCGTGCCCTCGTCCACCTGCCGTACGCTGTCGCTGATCAAGCCCCCGATCTCCTTGGCCGCCGTGGCCGAGCGCTGGGCCAAGCTGCGCACTTCGCTGGCCACCACCGCAAAGCCCCGCCCCTGCTCGCCCGCACGGGCCGCCTCCACGGCAGCGTTCAGCGCCAGGATGTTGGTCTGGAAGGCAATGCCATCGATGACGCTGGTGATGTCCGCTATGCGGCGCGACGACAGCGCAATGCCATCCATGGTGCCCACGACACGGTCCACCGCCTCGCGCCCGCGCTGGGCGACGCTGCTGGCGCCAGTGGCCAGGGTGCTGGCCTGCGCAGCCGCGTCGGCGCTGTGGCGCACGGTGGCCAGCAGCTCCTCCATGCTGGCGGCGATCTCTTCGAGGTTGGAGGCCGTCTGCTCGGTGCGGGCCGACAGGTCGCTGTTGCCCGCCGCGATCTCGCTGCTGGCCCCGGCCACCGACGTGCTGGCCTGGCGCATGCCCACCACCAGCTCGGCCAGCCGCGCCTGCATGCCGCCCAGGCGCGCCAGCAGCGCTTGCAGTTCGTCGCGGTTACCCGCCTGCGGCGCGGGCACGGGGGAGGTGAGGTCGCCTTCGGCAATGCGGTCAGTCACTTCGGACGCATGGGCCAAGGGCTGCAGGATGGAGCGCGACAGCAGCCAGGCGCAGGCCAGGCTCAGCAGCAGGCCCACCAGCGAGCCCGCTGCCAGCAGCGTGATGCCCTGGCTCTCGCTGCGGGCCGCAGCGGCGCGCGCCTCGGCCACGCGCTGGCGCTGGTAGTCGGCCAGCTTGTCCACGGCAGCGGCATAGGCGTCAGCGGCAGGGCGCAGCTGGTTGGCAATGGCGTCGGGCGGCAAGGCCTCGCCCGCCTTGCGGCGCTTGACGAGGTCGTCCCGAACCGTGCGAAAGCCGTTGCCGGCCTTGTCAATGGTGTCGAACAAGGCCTGCGATTCCGGGTCTGCCGCCAGCTCGTCCAGGCGCTTGCGTACTTCGGACGAGCGGGCCGAGGTGGTCTTGCGGTCGGCGTCGATGCGTGCCGCATAGGTGGGGTTGTTATCGATCTCCAGCAGCGTTTCGGCGCGGGCCGAGCTGAGCACCACGATGGCGTGCAGCTCCCGCGCCAGCAGCGCGCGCTCGGACGACGCACCGCCCAGGTCGTCCGCAATGTCCTGCAGCCCGGCCAGCCGCCAGATGCCCACCGCCGCCGACAGGGACATGACGAGGCAGACCACACCAAAAGCCAGGGCCAGGCGGACGGCAACACGTGCGTGGGAGATGGACATGGGAGGCTCTCGTGAGGGTGATTGGGACAACGCGGGCCTACCGTTCAGGGAGGCACCCGTCGGGAATGTATCGACAAAAGGTTACAAGTCCTTGAGCCGGCACACAACAGGCCCCACCCTGCCGGAGCGCCAAAGCAACAGCCGCCCAACAGCTGCCCGCACACCCACAAAAAAAGCCGCCACAGTGCAAGACTGTGGCGGCCCTCGGGTCGGTCAGGCGCAGCGCCTGCAGCGGGTTAATGCTGCTGCTGAGCGTTTTGCAACGCAGCAATGCGCTCTTCGATGGGCGGGTGGGTGCTGAACAGCTTGCCAATGCCACCGGCGATGCCCATGGCCGCCACGCTCTTGGGCAGCTCGCCGGGGTGCATGCCGCCCAGGCGGGCCAGCGCGTTGATCATGGGCTGGCGGCGTCCCATCAGCTGGGCAGCGCCTGCGTCGGCGCGGAACTCGCGCTGGCGGCTGAACCAGGCCACGATCATCGCGGCCAGGAAGCCCAGCACGATGTCGAGCACGATGGTGGTCACGTAGTAGCCGATGCCGGGGCCCGAGCTGTTCTCGTCGTTCTTGCGCAGAAAGCTGTCCACCGCATAGCCAATCACGCGCGACAGGAACACCACAAAGGTGTTCATCACGCCCTGGATCAGCGTCATGGTCACCATGTCGCCGTTGGCGATGTGGGCCACTTCATGGCCGATCACGGCCTCGACCTCTTCGCGCGTCATGCCCTGCAGCAGGCCGGTGGACACGGCCACCAGCGCCGAGTTCTTGAACGCGCCCGTGGCAAAGGCATTGGGGTCGCCTTCAAAGATGCCGACTTCAGGCATGCCGATCTGGGCCTGGTCGGCGAACTTGCGCACGGTCTCGACGATCCAGCGCTCGTCGGGCGAGCCGGAGCCGTCGATCACGCGCACGCCCGAGGTCCACTTGGCCATGGGCTTGCTGATGAGCAGCGAGATGATCGCGCCGCCAAAACCCATGACCAGCGCGAAGCCCAGCAGCGCGCCCAGGTTCAGGCCGTTGGCCGTGAGGTAGCGGTTGACGCCCAGCAGGCTGGCCACCACCCCCAGCACGACAACGACGGCCAGGTTGGTCATCACAAACAAAAGGATCCGCTTCATGGAATGGTTTCTCCGTGGGGTAAACAACAACGAGTGTTTGCTGGCTCAGATGGGGGCCGGGTGCCGCGCTTCAAGCGCCGCCACCCTGGGTGACAACGGCACCCGCCCCATGGCCGCGATTGCATCGCGCTATGGTAGGTGCAAACCCCGGCCAGGGCCTTATCACACAAGGCTTGGCGGGAATTACGGCACAGGCGCTGCGCGCAAGGGCCGGAACACCTGCGCATCGTCATAGAAGCCCGGCGCCTCGTTGGCAGGCCACCAGCCGGGCACGCCCAGCACCGGCAGCGGCGTGAAGGGCTTGGTGGACCATGCCGAGGCTTCTACCTGATCGGCCAGCCACCCATCCACATACGCTATTGAATTCATAGCTACCGGCGCATGAAATACGTGCGCCACCATGGGTTTTCGTGGAGAGACCAGCTTTTCGAGCAGTGCGTGCCCGAACAGCACCAGCCGGGCCTCGCGCCACAGCGGGCGCAGGTCGATGAACAGGCGCTGCCAGTCCCTCGCCCGGAGCGCGTCCCACAGGGCATCCGGCGCCTGCAGCAGTGCGCCGTTTTCATCAAACACCGTGAGTGCATCGCGCAGCGGTCCGCGCACGGCCTGCACGCCATCGGCGGCGATGGCCTGGGCCTGCAGCTGGTTCAGGCGCCGCTTGGTTCGCGGAAACTGCAGCCAGACCAGGCCGTTGAAGAAGTCGTGCAGGTTGTCGCGCGTGGGCACACGGCGGGTGTCCCAGATGTACTGCTCGTAGGCGGTGCCTTCGGGTAGGTCGGACTGGGGGACGAAGACCACCGGGGCAGCCTGTGGCGCTGCGGTCTGCAATGTCTGGTGCACCGATGGGTCATCCTGCAGCAGCTGCTGGGCCAGGGGTTGGCCCAGGGCGCGCCACGGCGCCAGCCAGGGAGCGCTCCAGTCGATGGCGTCGAAAGGCTGACTTACACCAGCCGCCACGGCAGGGCTTCACCGGCGCGCAGGGGCTTGAGTTCGGCTTCGCCAAACGCAAAGCTGTCGGGCGGTGTCCACGACTCGCGGCGCAGGGTGATGGTGCCGGTGTTGCGCGGCAGGCTGTAGAAGTCCGGGCCGTGGAAGCTGGCAAAGCCTTCGAGCTGGTCGAGCGCACCGGCGTTGTCGAATGCCTCGGCATACATCTCGATGGCGGCGTGGGCGGTGTAGCAGCCCGCGCAGCCGGTGGCGTGCTCCTTGAGGTGCGCCGGGTGGGGTGCGCTGTCGGTGCCCAGAAAGAACTTGCCGCTGCCGCTGGTGGCGGCCTGCACCAGGGCCACGCGGTGCGTTTCGCGTTTGAGCACGGGCAGGCAGTAGTAGTGCGGACGCACGCCGCCGATGAAGATGGCGTTGCGGTTGTACAGCAGGTGGTGCGCGGTGATGGTGGCGGCCGTGAAGCGGTCGGCCTGCATCACGTAGTCGGCCGCGTCCTTGGTGGTGATGTGCTCGAAGACGATCTTCAGCTCGGGGAAGTCGCGGCGCAGCGGGATGAGTTGCTGCTCGATGAACACGGCCTCGCGGTCGAACAGGTCGATGTCGCTGCTGGTGACCTCGCCGTGCACCAGCAGGAGCATGCCGGCCTTCTGCATCGCTTCGAGCGTTTTGTAGGTCTTGCGGATGTCGGTCACGCCCGCATCGCTGTTGGTGGTGGCGCCTGCGGGGTAGAGCTTGCAGGCCACCACGCCGGCGGCCTTGGCGCGCACGATTTCTTCGGGCGGCAGGTTGTCCGTCAGGTACAGCGTCATCAGCGGCTCGAACTGCATACCGGCGGGCACGGCGGCCAGGATGCGCTGCTTGTACGCCAGGGCCTGCTCGGCCGTGGTGACCGGTGGGCGCAGGTTGGGCATGATGATGGCGCGGCCGAACTGGGCGGCCGTGTGCGGCACAACGGTGTGCAAGGGCTCGCCGTCGCGCACATGCAGGTGCCAGTCGTCGGGGCGGGTGATGGTGAGGGTTTCGGGGGCTGCAGTCATGGGTGTGATTGTCCCATTGTGGGCAAGAGGCTCCCAAACGCTCTCATTTTCATAGCTGTCAAGGCATATGAACGTAGCGCTACCGAGCAAAATCGCTCAAAACCGGCGCGCTACGGGCAGGTGGACCGGTTTATTCGGCGGTGATGCCCGCGCGTTTGACGACTGCGCCGAACTTCACCATGCGGTCGGCCATCATCTTTTCGAACGCAGCGGGCGGCATCTCTTCCGGCACGATCACGCCCCGGTCCTTGAGGTTGGCCACCATGGCGGGCGACGTGGCCACCTGGCGCACGGCTTTGTACAGGGTCTGCACCACAGACTCGGGCGTGCCGGCCGGGGCGGCCAGACCGGTCCAGGAGGTAAGGTTCAGCTCGGGGTGGCCCACCTCGGCCATGGTGGGCACGCCCGGCAGCTGCGGCAGCCGCTGGTCGGCGGCCACAGCCAGGGCGCGCACCTTACCCGCCTGGATATGCGGCAGCATGATGACCAGGTTGTCGAGGATGAACTGCACCTCGTTGCCCAGCACGCCCGTGATCAGCGGCGTGCCCCCACGGTAGGGAATGTGCGTGGTGAACACGCCCGTGGACACCTTGAGCATTTCCACATTGAGCTGGCCCATGCTGCCCACGCCGCCGCTGCCGTAGTTGAGCTTGCCCGGGTTCTTCTTGGCGTAGTCGATGAACTCCTTGAAGGTCTTGAACGGCAGGCTGCTGTGCACCACCAGCGCGTTGGGCTGGCGGCCCAGGATGGCGATGTTCTCAAAATCCTTGACCGGGTCGTAGCCGATCTTGGGCTGGGTCAGCGGGTTGGCCAGGTGACTGCTTTGCGACGACACGACCAGGGTGTAGCCATCGGCCTTGGAGCGCGCCACATACTGCGCGCCCACCGAGCCACCCGCGCCGGCGCGGTTTTCCACCACGATGGGCACGCCCAGCACGCGCGACAGCGGCTCGGAATACTGGCGCGCCATGATGTCCACCGACCCACCCGGCGGGAAGGGCACCACCAGCGTGATCGGGCGCGAAGGGAACTTGTCTTGCGCCATGGCGGGCAATGCAGCAAGGCCTGCGAGGCCCAGGCCAGTGGTCAGGAGATGGCGGCGGGAAGTGGTGGCGGTCATGGCAGTCAAGGAACTCAGAAAACGGGTCAAAACAGGTCCAGCAGGTCCCACAGGGACGGAAAGAATCAGGGGTGTGCCAGCACGGCCAGTGCCACGGCTTGTGCGCGGGGCACGAAGGTGGACAGCTCGCAGTACTCGCGCTCGGTGTGCGGGTGGCCGCCCACGGGGCCGGTGGCGCACAGCGTGGGCACGCCCACCGAGGCGGTGAGGCCGCTGTCGGCCGCGCCGCCGGTGAACTCGCCCTGCACCTCAAAGCCCAGCGCACGCGCGCCCTGCTGGTACAGCGCCAGCAGGTAGTCGGGCGTGGGCTTCATGGGCAGAGAGCGGCGCGTGGTGGTGATGCGGCCCTGGGTGCGGGGCACGCATTCATCTTCGACGATGGCGCGCACGCGCTCCAGCAGGTCGTCAGGGTTGGTGTCGGCGGTAAAGCGCAAGTCCACCTCGGCGCGCGCGTGAGGGGCCACCATGTTGGGCACGATGCCGCCCTGCACCACGCCCACGTTGCAGGTCACGCCCGTGGCAGTGTCAGTCAGCGCGTGCAGCGCCAGCGTCTTGCGCGCCAGGGCGTCAATGGCGCTGGCACCTGCGGCGTGGTTGATGCCCGCATGTGCGGCCACGCCCTGCACCTCGAACTCCACCACCATCGAGCCCTTGCGGCTGGTGACCACGTTGCCGCTGACGCGGCCGGGCTCGGCATTGAACACTGCACGCGCGCCACGCACGCGGGCCATGATGAGATCGCGCGTGGCGGGCGAGCCGACCTCTTCGTCACACGAGAAGAACAGGTGCAGAGGGGCCTTCAGCCCACCGCAGCGTGCAAAGGCCTCGGCGACAAACACATTGAGCACCAAGCCCGACTTCATGTCGGCCACGCCGGGGCCATAGGCGCGCCCCGCTTCTTCGCGGTAGGGGCGCTTGGCCACCGTGCCATCGGGAAACACCGTGTCCATGTGCCCCATGAGGATGATGGGCGCGCCATCGGCTGCAGCGCCCTCTGCCGGGTTGACCTGCGCGTGCAGCAGCACGCCATAGCCGGGCACGGGCTCGAACTGCACGGGCACGCCGGCCGCCTGCAGGCGCTCGGCCAAAGCATGCGCCACCGCCGTCACGCCCGCTTCATTGCGGCTGCCGCTCTCGATGTTGACCACTTTTTGCAACAGGTCTTGCATGGCCTGCTGCTGCCGGGCCAGCCAGTCCAGCACCTGAGCATGCACCGGCAGTCGGGTTTCGTTCGGGGTATTGAGCATCTTTGTCCTTGGGAAACGCCCGGGTGGGGGCAAAATTTGGGTCGCAGTGTTGCATGCGACTCCGGGCTTTGCAACGTATTTTGCACGATTGAGTACTTTATGAAATCATCATTGCAAGAATCCACCGCCTTGCTCACCGAGCGGCTGGCCCGCCAGGACGCCGACCTGACCGCCAGCGAACGGGCGCTGGCCGAGGCCCTGGGGCGCGACTACCCCCACGCCCTGCTGGAGTCCGCCACCGCCCTCGCTGCGCGCACTGGCACCAGTGCATCGACCGTGGTGCGGCTGTTTGCCAAGCTGGGCTACGGCAGCTATGCCGAGGCCCAGCGTGAGGCGCGGGCCGAGGTCACTGCCCTGCTGCAAACGGCCGGGCAGCGCGCCCCAGTCACCATCGGCACCCGACGCAGCCTGCAGCAGTGTGTGGACGATGCGCTGCTGCACGACCAGCACAACCTCACCACCACGCGCGACGGACTGGACATGGCGGCCTTCGAGGCCATGGTGACGCGCATCGCACAGGGCAAGGGGCGCATTTTTGTGCTGGCGCAGATCAACAGCGCCCCGGTGGCCGCCTGGCTGGCGCTGCACCTGAACATGTGCCGCCCCGGCGTGCACGAGCTGGGGGCTGGCGCGGTGGACGCAACCGACCAGCTGCTGTGGATCCAGCCCGAGGACGCTTTGCTGGTGTTCAGCATCCGCCGCTACGCCAGCGGGCCGGTGAAAGTGGCGCAGCGCTTTCGCGACGCGGGCGCCCAGGTGCTGGCCATCACCGACAGCGCCGCTGCGCCCTTGGCCGCCATGGCCCACCTCCGGCTGCAGGTACGCACATCCAATGCGTCGCCGTTCGACTCGTACACCGCTGCGTTCTTCCTGTGCAATGCGCTGGTGTCGGCCGTGGCGCAGCTGCGGCACAAGGCGGTGTCCGAGGCGCTGAAGCGGCGCGACGACCTGTGGACGGATTTTGAGTCCCAGCTCATTGTGGAAGGCCCTTCGCCCTCCGGTCGAAGGGGCAAGCGCTAGCCTGCGCGCAGCACGCGTCTCCAGCAACCGGGGGGCCATGAAAAAAGCGCTCCGAGGAGCGCCTTTTCGTTGCACCGCGCCGTGCGACGCGGAGTGCAAGGCAGCATTCAGTGCTGCAGGATCTTGTTGAGAAAGTCCTTGGTGCGGGGCTGGCGCGCATCGGGGTTGTTGAAGAACTCGTCCTTCGAGCAGTCTTCCAGGATCTTGCCGCCCACGTCCATGAAGATCACGCGGTTGCTCACCTTGCGCGCAAAGCCCATTTCGTGGGTCACACACATCATGGTCATGCCTTCGTTGGCCAGGCCCACCATCACGTCCAGCACTTCGCCGACCATTTCGGGGTCGAGCGCCGACGTGGGTTCGTCGAACAGCATCACGATGGGGTCCATGGAGAGAGCGCGCGCGATGGCCACACGCTGCTGCTGGCCGCCCGAGAGCTGGCCGGGGAACTTGTCCTTGTGCGCAATCAGGCCCACACGTTCCAGCATCTTGAGGCCGCGCTTCTTGGCGTCGTCCGCGCTGCGGCCCAGCACCTTGATCTGCGCGATCGTCAGGTTGTCCGTCACCGACAGGTGGGGGAACAGCTCGAAGTGCTGGAACACCATGCCCACACGGCTGCGCAGCTTGGGCAGGTTGGTGCTGGGGTCATGCAGCTTCACGCCATCGACCGTGATCTCGCCCTTCTGGAAGGGTTCGAGCGCATTGATGGTCTTGATGAGCGTGGACTTGCCGGAGCCCGACGGGCCGCACACCACCACCACTTCACCCTTGTTGATGGTGGCCGAGCACTCGTTGAGTACCTGCACCGGGCCATACCACTTGGATACGTTCTTGAGTTCGATCATTTCTTTTTCCTCAATCCAATCTCTTTAGCACCAGCGTCGATCAGCGGATGATCGCGATCTTCTGGTGCAGGCGCTTGACCATCCAGGACAGCGCGTAGCACATCACGAAGTACAGAACCGCAGCCGCCAGGTACGCCTCGATCGGACGGCCAAAGTTCTTGCCTGCCACTTCAAAGCCCTTGAGCATGTCGTAGGCGCCAATGGCATAGACCAGCGACGTGTCCTGGAACAGGATGATGGTCTGCGTGAGCAGCACGGGCAGCATGTTGCGGAACGCCTGGGGCAGCACCACCAGCTTCATGTTCTGGCCGTAGGTCATGCCCAGCGCCTGGCCTGCATACACCTGGCCGCGCGGGATGGACTGGATGCCCGCACGCATGATTTCGCTGAAGTACGCCGCTTCAAAGGCGATGAAGGTGATGACGGCAGACACTTCCGCACCGATAGGGCGGCCGATGATGGCCGGCACCAGCAGGAAGAACCACAGGATCACCATCACCAGCGGGATGGAGCGCATGCCGTTGACGTAGATGGTGGCGGGCACATCCAGCCACTTCTTGCCCGACAGGCGCATGAGCGCCAGCACGGTGCCGAACAGCACGCCGCCTACGGTCGCCACCAGCGTGAGGATCAGGCTGAAATACAGCCCCTTGAGCACGAAGTTGGAGATCAGGTCCCAGTTGTAGAAGGAGAAATCGAGATTCATATCAATGCCCCCCTCCGGCCGCGCCACTCACAACCATGCCCGGGATGCGCGCACGCTTTTCAATGAAGGCCATGATGCGGTTGATGGCAAACGCCGAGAGGATGTACAGCGTAGTCACCGCCAGGTAGACCTCAATGCCGCGCGAGGTTTCTTCCTGCGCCTGCATGGCGAACATGGTGAGTTCGGCCACCGACACGGCAAACGCCACGGACGAGTTCTTGAAGATGTTCATCGTCTCGCTGGTCAGCGGCGGAATGATGATGCGAAACGCCATGGGCAGCAGCACATAGCGGTAAGTCTGGAACGTGGTGAACCCCATGGCCATGCCGGCGTACCGCTGGCCGCGTGGCAGGGCCTGAATGCCCGAGCGCACCTGCTCGGCGATACGCGCCGAGGTAAAGAAACCCAACGCCAACACCACCAGCGCAAAACCGGGCACGCCGCGCAGCACCGGGAACAGGGTGGGCAGCACGTGGTACCAGAGGAAAATCTGCACCAGCAGCGGAATATTGCGAAACAGCTCGACCCAGGCATTACCCAGCCGAACGATCATCGGACGGTCCTGCAACGTGCGCAGCGTACCGATGATGGAACCCAACACAAGTGCCAGCAGCAGCGCCAGCAGCGAAACGGACACGGTCCAGCCCCAGGCCGACAGCATCCAGTCCAGGTACGTGATGTCGCCGCCCTTGCCAAAGCAGCTTTGCACGACTTCCCGGTCCATGGTGTCCTGGCAGAACACCTGCCAATCCCAACTCATAGGAGCACCCCTTCAAATTTTGGTTATGCGTTGGGCGCCACCCTTGGCCCACCCAACAAAAAAGCCCCTTCAAACCGGTTGGCCGAAGGGGCACAAGCGTTGCGAAGATTACTTCTTGGCGTAGTCTTCCATGGGCTTGTCGTTGGGGTTGGCCCAGGCTGCCTTGGTGGCGTCAGACATGGGCAGACCGATCTTGGTGTTGGTCGGTGGCACGGGTTGCATGAACCATTTGTCGTACAGCTTGGCCAGCGAGCCGTCGGCGATCTGGCGCTTGATGGAGTCGTCCACGGCCTTCTTGAAGGCAGGGTCGTCCTTCCGCAGCATGCAGGCGATGGGTTCCACGCTCAGAACTTCACCAACGATCTTGTAGTCGGCGGGGTTCTTGGACTTGGAGATGTTGGCAGCCAGGATGGAGCCGTCCATCACGAACGCGTCAGCGCGGCCGGTTTCCAGCATCAGGAAGCTGTCAGCGTGGTCCTTGCCGAACACTTCCTTGAAGTCGATGCCGCCAGCACGTTCGTGCTTGCGCAGGGTCTGCACGGAGGTGGTGCCGGTGGTGGTGGCCACAGTCTTGCCGTTCAGGTCCTTGATGGAGTTGATGCCCGAATTGGCCTTCACCACGGTGCGCACTTCTTCCACGTAGGTGGTCACGGCAAAAGCCACGTCCTTCTGGCGGGCGGCGTTGTTGGTGGTGGAGCCGCACTCCAGGTCCACAGTGCCGTTGGTCACCAGGGGGATGCGGTTCTGCGAGGTGACGGGCTGGTACTTGATGTCCAGCTTGGCCAGGCCCAGCTGCTTCTGGATGTCGTGCAGGACGATTTCACCCATTTCGGTGTGGAAACCCACGTACTTGCCGTTGCCCAGCGTGTACGAAAGACCCGAAGACTCGCGCACGCCGAGCGTCACGCTGCCGGAGGCCTTGATCTTGGCCAGAGTGTCATTGGCCTGGGCAAATACGCTGCCAGCAGCCAAGGCGGTCACGGCAACCGCGAGCAAATGTTTCTTCATAGGGATCTCCTTGTGTTGAAAACGAAAAAAGGGGCGGATTTTAGAGACAAGGGCCTGCCGGGGGTAACCAGTCAGAACCACACTCCAAAAAGGGGTAGTACGCAACCCAGAGTATTAGTCAGAACGGGACCTGGTCTGTAGGGTATTTCCAGAAGTCGCGCAACAAGTAACTGACCGGCAGGTTCAGCACCGTGTTGTTGGGCGGAATGGGTTTGTTGAACCACTTGTCGTAAATCGGATAAATCTCGCGGCTGGTGATCAGGCGGCGCATTTCCTCGTCCACCAGCTTTTTGAACTCGGGGTCGTTCTTGGGCAGCATGATGGCCAGGGGCTCGGTCGTCATGAAGCGGCCCACCACCTTGAGCGCCTTGGGGTCGGGCCGCCCTGCAGCCAGTCCGTACAGCAGCACGTCGTCCATCACAAACGCGTCGGCCTCGCCCTTTTCCACCATCTCCACGGCCTTGGCATGGTCGGGCGCCTCCACGATGGTGATGCCCATCAACCGTTCACGGTTGGCCTGGTCGGCCGCCTTCAGGGGCGTGGTGCCTTTGGTGGACACCAGTTTCTTGCCATTGAGGTCCTCCACCTTGTCAATGCTGCTGGAGGCCTTGACCAGGAGCCGTGCTCCAGTGATGAAGTGGGGAACGGTGAAGGCCACCCTCTGGCGCCGCTCGGCATTGTTCGTCGTGGAGCCACACTCAATGTCGGCCTTGCCCTGTTCGATCAATGCCATGCGGTTGGCCGAGGTGGCAGGCACCAGATCGATCTCCATGTCCTTCTTGCCGGTCTTCTTGCGCACCAGCTCGGCCATGCGCAGGCACAGGTCCATCGCATAGCCCACAGGTTTGCCCGACTGGCTGTCGATGTAAGAGAAAGGCACCGAGGATTCGCGGTAGGCAATGACCAGCTTGCCGCCCCCGGCCACGCGTTCCAGCACGCTGGTCTGCGCAGACGCACCGACCGCACAGCACAGTGCTGCGAGGCCCCAGGCCCATACCCAATGCTGAATTTTCATACGATGCCTCTGTGACGGAATGAACCGGGTTTGCAATCTTCGTGCCACCGTGGGGCCCTTCCAAGGCACACGCTGCGCTCTACCGATCCGGCGATGGCGCAGACTGTACGTGTCCAACCGATGAAATTCCAATGCCGTTTGGGCGCACAACTATGCAAACTGTTTATGTCCGTATTTACCCTTAGCATGAGGCCGCTTGGGCCTGCAGGTAGGTCCACAGCGCTTGCGCTGTGCCTTTGGGGGCATCCTTGCCATTGGGCTTTTCGCGGTAGGCGCGCACATCCATGGTCATTTGCAGGCCTTCGGCGTCCGGGGGTGCGGCACTGACGAGGCGGCGCGAGCGCAGTTCCTTCTTCACGGCGCTGTGCGGCAAGAAGGCCACGCCGTGCCCTTCCAGCGCCATGGCCTTGAGGCCCTCGGCCATGTCGGTCTCGTACACGCGCTCCAGGTGGATGGGTGTCTGCGACTGCTTGAGGATGAGTTCGGTCACCCGCCCCAGGTAAGCGCCGGGCGCATAGCCCAGGTAGGGCAGCGGCTGCCCCGCTCGGCCCGGCAGGCGGTGCACGGGCTGGCCGTCAGCGTCGGCCTTGCTGTAGGGCGATAGCACCTCCTGCCCCAGGCTGACCATTTCATAACGGTCGGCGTCGAGCTGAAACGGCTGCGAAGGGTGGTGGTAGGCAATCAGCAAATCGCAACCGCCCTCCACCAGCCGCATCACGGCGTCGTGCACATTCAGCGCAATCAGGCGGCTTTTGAACGGGCCGAACTTGTCGTGCAGGCTGGACACCCAGGCCGGGAAGAACGTGAACGCCAGCGTGTGGGGCACAGCAAACTCGATCATGTCCTTGCCCGCGCTGGTGTGCGCACGCAGCATGGCGCGCGTGTTCTGCAGCGACTGGAGCATCTCCAGGGCCTGGTCGTAGAGGGTTTTGCCGGCCGGGGTCAGCCGGGTGGGGTAGGAGCTGCGGTCCACCAGATCGGTGCCGGCCCAGGCCTCCAGCGCCTGGATCCGCCGCGAGAACGCGGGCTGGGTCACATGCCGCAGCTGCGCTGACCGGCTGAAGCTGCGGGTTTCCGCAAGACTGACGAAATCTTCAAGCCACTTGGTTTCCATCGGCGCATTATCCGCGCGCGGGCTGGAGCCTGCTGGCCGCAGGCATGAGGGTTTACACAGTGCGGACGCGGCGCACCAATGGTGTGCATGCATAGCAACCCATCGCATAATAGAAAGCGGCGCCTACAGCGCTCCGCGTCGAGGCCCCTGGTGCACAACACTGCCGGGCAGGGCGACCCGCCTATCCCGTGTTTGTTCTCCTCCTCCCCCTGCCCCATGTCCTCCTCCTCTCCCCAAGGGCCTGCGACCGACGCACTGCCCGGCGCCGCGAGTCCCGAGGCCGAGCCCCGCTCGCTGCGCCTTGAAGACTGGCTCACCGTCATCGTCATGGCGGCCCTCGCACTCATCACCTTTGCCAACGTGCTGGTGCGTTACTTCACCAACTCCTCGTTTGCCTGGACCGAAGAAATCTCGGTGTTCCTGATGATCGCGCTGGCGCTCATCGCAGGTTCTGCCGCCGTGGCGCGCGACCAGCACATCCGTATCGAATACTTTGCCGAAGGCGGCTCTGCGGTGCGCAGCAAACGCCTGTCCATGCTGGGCGCGGCCACGGTGGCCCTGCTGTTTGGCGTCATCGCCGTCCTGAGCGTGCGTGTGGTGTGGGACGACTACAGCTTCGGCGAAACCTCGCCCGGCATTGGCGTGCCGCAGTGGTGGTACTCGATCTGGCTGCCTGTGTTCTCGGCGCTCATCACGGCGCGCGCCATCGGGCTGTTCATTCGCCGCAGCCGCAGCACGGTCAACGATGCCGCCCCGGCGCCCCAGGACGCGCAACCATGATCGCCACGCTGCTTTTTGTGGCCTTTTTGGGCCTGATGTTTGTGGGCGTGCCCATTGGCGCCGCGCTCGGCCTGGCCGGTGCCGCCGCCATCGCACTGGCCAATGCCGACAGCCAGTGGTTCGGCCTGCTGGCCGTGCCGCAGAACTTCTACGCGGGCCTGGGCAAATACCCGCTGCTGGCCATCCCGATGTTCGTGCTGGTGGGCTCGATCTTCGACCGCTCGGGCGTGGCACTGCGCCTCGTGAACTTTGCCGTGGCCATCGTCGGGCGCGGCCCGGGCATGCTGCCGCTGGTGGCCATTGCGGTGGCCATGTTCCTCGGCGGCATCTCGGGCTCCGGCCCGGCCAATGCAGCCGCCGTGGGCGGCGTGATGATCGCGGCCATGTCGCGTGCGGGCTACCCGCCCTCGTTCTCGGCCAGTGTGGTGGGCGCGGCTGCGGCCACCGACATCCTGATCCCGCCCTCGGTGGCGTTCATCATCTACTCGGTGCTCGTGCCGGGGGCCTCGGTGCCCGCGCTGTTTGCGGCGGGCATGGTGCCCGGCGTGCTGGCTGGTGTGGCGCTGATCGTGCCCGCCGTGTGGATGGCGCGCAAACACAAGATGGGCGCGCTGGAGGCCGAAATGCCCCGCCCCCCATTCTGGAAGAGCCTGCGCGAGGCCACCTGGGGTCTGGCAGCGCCGGTGCTGATTTTGGGCGGCATGCGTGCGGGCTGGTTCACGCCCACCGAGGCAGCCGTGGTGGCCGTGTTCTACGGCCTGTTCGTGGGCATGGTGATCCACCGCACGATCACCGTGCGCGACCTGTTTCCCATCCTGCGTGAATCGGGCGAGCTGTCGGCGGTGATCCTCATCGTGGTGTCGCTCGCGGGCATCTTTGCGTATTCACTCTCCACGTTAGGCGTGATCGACCCGGTGGCCAACGCCATCGTGAATTCGGGTCTGGGCGAGTACGGCGTGCTGGCGCTGCTCATCGTGCTGCTCATCACCGTGGGCATGTTCCTCGACGGCATCTCGATCTTCCTGATCTTCGTGCCGCTTTTGTTGCCCATCATGCAGCACTACCAATGGGACCCCGTATGGTTCGGCGTGATCCTGACCCTCAAGGTGGCGCTGGGCCAGTTCACCCCGCCGCTGGCCGTGAACCTGATGGTGTCGTGCCGCATTGCCGGTGTGCGCATGGAATCCACCGTGCGCTGGGTGGGCTGGATGTTGTTTGCCATGTTCCTCGTGATGGTGGCCGTGATCGCCTTCCCGCAACTGGCCCTGTGGCTGCCCGCCAAGCTGGGCTACTGACCTCTTTTGATGAATTTCTAACCAGGAGACTGAAACAATGAAACTGCGCACCTTCCTCACTTCGGCCGTGGCCGCTGCCGCTGCCCTTGCCTTCACTGCACCGGCTGCCATCGCGCAAACCGCGTACAAGAGCGAATACCGCATGTCGCTGGTGCTGGGCACGGCCTTCCCCTGGGGCAAGGGCGGCGAGCTGTGGGCCAACAAGGTGCGCGAGCGCACCAATGGCCGCATCAACATCAAGCTCTACCCCGGCGTGTCGCTGATCCAGGGCGACCAGACGCGCGAGTTCAGCGCGCTGCGCCAGGGCGTGATCGACATGGCCGTGGGCTCCACCATCAACTGGTCGCCCCAGGTCAAGCAGCTCAACCTGTTCTCCCTGCCCTTCCTGTTCCCTGACTACGCCGCTGTGGACGCGGTGACGCAGGGTGATGTGGGCAAGCAGATCTTCACCACGCTGGATAAGGCAGGCGTCGTGCCCCTCGCCTGGGGTGAAAACGGCTACCGCGAAATCTCCAACTCCAAGCTGGCCATCAAGAGCCCTGCCGACCTCAAGGGCCTGAAGATCCGCGTTGTGGGCTCGCCCCTGTTCCTGGACACCTTCACCGCGCTGGGCGCCAACCCCACGCAGATGAGCTGGGCCGATGCACAGCCCGCGTTTGCCAGCGGCGCCGTGGACGGCCAGGAGAACCCCATCGCCGTGTATCAGGCAGCCAAGCTGCACACCGTGGCTCAGAAGCACATCACCATGTGGGGCTACGTGAACGACCCGCTGGTGTTCGTGGTGAACAAGGACATCTGGGCTTCATGGACCCCTGCGGACCGTGAGATCGTGAAGCAGGCCGCCATCGACGCCGGCAAGGAAGAAATCGCTATTGCCCGCAAAGGCATGGTCGAGGCCGACAAGCCCCTGCTCAAGGAAATCGCGGCCAACGGCGTGACCGTCACGCAGCTGTCCGCCGCCGAGCGCGACGCGTTCGTGAAGGCCACGCGCCCCGTGTACGAAAAGTGGAAGGGCCAGATCGGCGCCGACCTCGTGGGCTCTGCCGAGAAGGCCATTGCTGCACGCAAGAAGTGACCCTTGAGTGGGTCCGTCCGTTACCGGTGCGCGACAGTCGCCCGGTGTTTGCCAAAGCCCCGCCATGGCGGGGCTTTTTGCTGGGTGGGCGCGAAAGCGACAGCTGGGGAAGCGCCCGCGATTTCACTATTCATTTGATAGCACCTAATGCATATTGCACTAGCGCTACCGGCCGCTTTCACTTCAAATCATCGGGAACTGGGTGCTTGACCGCGTTTTTGCGCAGCTTGTGCTCCACTGCCTCGGCCAGGTCCACGCCCGCGTGGTCCGCGAGCTGCAGCAGGTACAGCAGCACGTCGGCCACCTCATCGGCAATGGGCTCCTTCAGCGCCGGGTCCTCACGCACGGCGAGCGACTGCTCCGGCGTCATCCACTGAAAGATCTCGGCCAGCTCGGCCGCCTCGACCATCAGCGCCATTGCCAGGTTCTTGGGGGTGTGGAACGGCTGCCACTGCCGCTCTGCCGCAAATGCGCGCAACCGGGCCTGCAGCGCCGTCAGATCGACAGACATTCCATTGCTCCTGATTCAATAGCTACAAGCGAATATTCCACCTGCGCTAGCGGCCTGAAATACCTGAAACCCATCACACCGGCGTGACCGGTGCCTCGCCCGCCAGGTGGCGCCGGGCGTTCTCCATGAACCGGTCTACCGAGGCCTGCACGGCCTCGGGCGACCAGCCCGCCACGTGCGGTGTGAGCACCACGTTGTCCAGGTCCAGCAGCTCGGCCGGGGGCGCGGGCTCGCTCTCGTACACATCCAGGCCCGCTGCGGCTATGCGGCCTTCGCGCAGGGCTGCGGCCAGGGCAGCGGTGTCGATCACGCTGCCGCGCGCGATGTTGACCACCACGCCACGCGGGCCCAGCGCATTCAACACATCTGCGTTGACCAGATGCTTGGTACCCGCCCCCCCAGGCGTGGCGATGACAAGAAAGTCTGCCCACTCGACCAGCGCTGCCACATCGGCAAAGTAGCGGTAAGGCACATCGGTGCGGGCGCTGCGGTTGTGGTAGCCCACCTCGATCTCGAAGCCCAGGGCGCGCTGCGCAATCTTCTTGCCAATGGTGCCCAGGCCGATGATGCCCAGGCGCTTGTGCGACACATTGGGGGGCAGCGGCAAAGCGGTGCGCCAGATGCCTGCGCGGGTGGCCTTGTCCAGCGGCAGGATGCGGCGCTGTGCGGCAATCAGCAGGCCCCAGGTGTGGTCGGCCACGCAGTCGTCGTTGGTGCCTGCACCGGTGGCCACCACAATGCCGCGCGCCTTGGCATGGGCCACCGCCACGTTCTCGTAGCCTGCGCCCAGTGCGCAGATGAGGGTGAGCGCGGGCAGCGCATCGATCTGCGCCGGGCTCAGGCCCACCGAGCCGATGGTGAGCACGACCCGCACGCGGCTGCCGTGCTGCGCGATGGCAGCGGCGGCCTGCGGCGCGTCAGGGGCGTAGATCACTTCAAAGGTCTGGGCCATCTGGGCGATGTGCTCTTCAGACAAAAACATGAGGGCGAGAAGGACGGGCTTCATGGATGACAAATCGCGAAACAAATGAAAGAGAGAAAGACGCGGTTCAAGCGGAGGCATCGCTTTGCTGGAGGGACCACATGCTCGCGTAGCGGCCCCCCAAGGCCAGCAGCTGCGCGTGCGTGCCGCGTTCGATGATGCGGCCCGCGTCCATGACCAGGATCTCGTGCGCTTCCACCACCGTGGACAGGCGGTGGGCAATCACCAGCGTGGTCTTGTTCTGCGCCACGCCCTGCAGCTCGGCCTGGATGGCGCGCTCGTTGGCGGAGTCCAGCGCGCTGGTGGCTTCGTCAAAGATCAGGATGGGCGGGTTCTTGAGCAACGTGCGCGCTATCGCCACGCGCTGCTTTTCGCCGCCCGAGAGCTTGAGCCCCCGCTCGCCCACCATGGTGGCGTAACCCTTGGGCGTGCTGGCGATGAAGTCGTGGATGCGCGCGGCGCGGGCAGCGGCTTCGATCTCGTCCTGCGTGGCACCGGGGCGGCCGTAGGCAATGTTGTAGGCCACGGTGTCGTTGAACAGCACGGTGTCCTGCGGCACGATGCCAATGGCCTGGCGCACGCTGGCCTGCGTCACGCTGCGGATCTCCTGCCCCGCAATGGTGATGCGGCCTCGCTGGATGTCGTAGAAGCGGAACAGCAGCCGCGCCAGCGTGCTTTTGCCCGAGCCCGAGGGCCCGACCACTGCCACCGTCTTGCCCGCCGGAATCTCGAAGCTGATGCCCTGCAGGATGGTGCGCCCGCCCTTGGGGTCATACGCAAACACCACGTCCTCGAAGCGCACGGTGGGCTGGTCCAACCCTGCCAGCGGCTGGGCGCCGGGGGCATCGGCCACCTCGCGCTCCTTGTCCATCAGCGTGAACATCTTGTCCAGGTCGGTGAGGCTTTGCTTGATCTCGCGGTAGATCACCCCCAGGAAGTTGAGCGGGATGTAGAGCTGGATCATGAACGCGTTGACCATGACCAGGTCGCCCAGCGTCATGCGGCCATCGACCACGCCCTGCGTGGCGCGCCACAGCATGGCCACCAAGCCCACGGCAATGATGAGCTGCTGGCCGGTGTTGAGCATGGACAGCGTGGTCTGGCTCTTCAGGCGCGCACGGCGCAGGCGCTCCAGGCTTTCGTCGTAGCGGCGGGCCTCAAAGCCTTCGTTGTTGAAGTACTTCACCGTCTCGTAGTTGAGCAGCGAATCCACGGCCTTGGAATGCGCGGCCGAGTCGAACTCGTTGGCCTCGCGGCGGAACTGGGTCCGCCACTCGGTCACCAGCACCGTGAAGGTGATGTACAGCGCCAACGCCGCCAGCGTGATCCACGCAAACCAGGCGTCGAACTTGATGGCCAGCACCGACAGCACCAGCACCACCTCGACCAGCGTGGCCACCACGTTGAACAGGGTGAAGGAGATCAGCGACTCGATGCCGCGCACACCGCGCTCGATGTCGCGCGTCATGCCGCCGGTCTGCCGCTCCAGGTGAAAGCGCAGGCTCAGGGCATGCAGGTGCTCAAAGGTCTGCAGCGCAATCGAGCGCGCCGCGCCCTGGGTGGCCTTGGCAAACACCAGCTCGCGCAGCTCGGTGAACAGCGAGGTGGACAACCGCAGCGCGCCATAGGCCACCAGCAGCCCCACGGGCACCACCAGCAGCGCGGTGGGGTCACCCGGCTTCAGGCTCATGGCATCGACCAGCGTCTTAAGCAGGATGGGTACGCCCACGTTGGCGAACTTGGCGCCCACCATGAAGACGATGGCGGCGATCACGCGCCACTTGTATTGCCACAGGTAGGGCAGCAATCGGTGCAGGGTGGCCCAGTCCGACTGGACCGGCGCGGGGCTGGCGGCCGTGCCACTGGCAGTGGCACCGGCAGCGGTGGGGGCAGTTTCGCCGTGGTGGCGCATGGGGGACAATTCCGGTTGTTGTTTTTACCGACCTGGCTGATGCCCAGGTGGTTTTTCTCGGGGCGCAAGGCCTGGTGAAACCACCGGTTTCCCCAAGGATTGGCTCAGCCCCAACCGAGATTGTGCCCATGTCTGCTGTTTTCAGCCCACCACCCGCCGCATTGCCCACCGACAAGGAACTGGTGCTCAAGGTCATCCCCATGCCCGCCGACACCAACGGCAATGGCGACATCTTTGGCGGATGGGTGATGGCGCAGGTGGACTTGGCGGGCTCCGTGCTGCCCGCGCGCTACATCCAGGGTCGCATGGCCACGGTGGCGGTCAATGAATTCATCTTCAAGCAGCCCGTGCGCGTGGGCGACATCCTGTCGTTCTTCTCGGCCATCACGCGGGTGGGCAACACCTCAGTCACCGTGGAGGTGGAGGTGTATGCCGAGCGTTTTTCCGCCCAGGGGCAGTATGTGAAAGTGACCGAGGCGCGCCTGACGTACGTGGCCATCGACCACCAGGGCAGGCCGCGCCCGGTGCCGAAGCACAACGCGCCTGCGTGAGCGAATTAGTAGCAGCCCAGGTGGGTGGGCCGCGCCGGGCGGCGCCCGCCCGTGCAACGGTCCAGGGCTTGGATCAAGCCGCCAACGCGGCGGGCTCTGCCCTCAATGGCGCTGCGGCGCGCTGTGCACTGCTGGACGAGGAGGTAGAAAACCCAGCCTCGATCTCACCCGCCAGCTGGCCGCCCTCTTCCACCACGAGCTTGCCGTAGCGGATCTTGCCATTGACCTTGCCCGAGCTGTAGATCACGAGCTTCTGCCGCACGGTGAGCGTGCCGTTGAACTCGCCGTGAATCTCGGCAATGTCGATCTCGGCCGAGCCCTTGAACGCTCCGTTCTCCGAAATCTGGATCACGCGCGAGTCCATCGTGGCCTCGACGGTGCCCTCGACCACGAGGGTGTCGCAGTCGGTGATCTCCACGCCCTTGAGCTTGATGTTGGGGCCCACCGTGAGCTTGCTGCCCGAGCTGTCGCTGGCGCTGCTGGGCCTGGGGGCTGCCGCTGGGGGCACCGGCTGTGCCGATGCGGCACCGTTGTTCACCGCATTGCTCCCCAATACGGAGCCTGAGGTGGTGCTGCTGCGGGGTTGGAACGATTCGGGTTCACGCTTGCCAAAGAAGGGGTTTTGCACGGCCATCAGATCTCCTTGAAAAGAGGCCATGCTAGGTTTGCGGCGCGCAAAAAAATGCCCTCGTTACGCAAGAACCGTAACCAAACGGTTCGATGGTTGCATGCGCTTGCAGGGCTTGCGGGATCACACATCCGTAAGAGCCTGTTTACGATCTCCCAGGGGTCGCGCAGCGGTCTTTGCGGGATGGGATGCAAGGCGCGGTGCGCAGTGGATAGCTTGGCTATCCACAAGCGCCGCAACGCTGCAGACCGCCCGCAAAGGCCACTGCCCGGAGGGTTGGAGCGAAATCGGGTGATTGAACGCCCCGGTTACTTGCATGGGCATCAGCCCATGCGGCGCACCCGAGGCATCCACTCATTCCGATTGCGCTCCAACGCGATCCCCTGCGAGATCGTAAACAGGCTCTTACATCCTGCGGCGCACGCGTCAGGACACGATGTAGGCCGCCGCCCCCGCCGACATGATCTGCCCGTCTGGCCCGAGAAACTCCATGCGCGTGGTGGCAACACGGGAGCCCAGGCGCAGCACCTGCGCGCGCAGTTCGAAGTGGCTGCCAATGCCGGGGCGCAGGTAGTCGATGCGCAGGTCGATGGTGCCCAGCTTGGAAAAGCGGTGCAGGCGCTGCTCGGGCGGCTCGTCCAGGTGCTTGGCGCCAATCGCGGCCATCACGGCCAGCCCACCCATGGCGTCGAGCCCAGCGCTGATCACGCCGCCGTGGATGCGGTTGTAGGCGTAGTGGCCCACCAGGTCGGGCTTCATGTCGATGCGGCCCACCACGCCGTCAGGCGCCAGGGCGGTGATCTTGAGCCCCAGAACCTGGTTGAACACGATTTTTTCTTCAAAGATGGACTTGAGCCCGGCAATGAACTCGGGCTCGAAAGCCTGGGGCTGGGAGGGAATGGTTTTGCTCATGGTGTGCTGTGGGCGGCCCGGCGGGGCGTTGCGCCTGCCGGAGACCGATGACTCCTGTTTTTATAGCTGCTGGCGCTTGATACACCAGCACCTGCGCCCATTTTGGCTCAGAACTCGCCGTGGCGCCCTTGCCCGGCCGCAAAACGCGAGGCTCCGCGCAGCGCCTCGGCCAGGCATTCCCGGCCACCCGCCCACTCCCGCAGCAGCGCCTGCTGCAGGGGCAAGCCCTCGGCGGCCAGCGCGCTGGCACGGTCGGCACGCAAGGTGGGCTGCGGAAAGGCGGCCAGCTGGTGGGCCAGCGCCAGGGCGGCTTCCAGCGCCTGCCCAGTGGGCACCACGCGATTGCACAGGCCCATGCGCAGGGCCTCGTCGGCCTCGACCTTGCGACCGGTCAGGATCAAGTCCAGCGCATGCGACAGGCCCACCAGGCGCGGCAGCCGCACGGTGCCGCCATCAATCAGAGGTACGCCAAAGCGGCGGCAGAACACGCCCATGTACGCGTCCTCTGCCATCACGCGCAGGTCGCACCACAGCGCCAGCTCCATGCCGCCCGCCACCGCCGCGCCTTCGATGGCCGCGATCACCGGCTTGGACAACTGCAGACGGCTGGGCCCCATGGGCCCGGGCGGGTGGACGGTATCGGCCGTGAAGTCCAGCGTGTCTGCGAGCGCCTCAGGGGTGACGCCGTCGGCCAGCAAACGCGCGCCCGATTGCAGGTCCCAGCCCGCGCAGAAATGCCCGCCAGCCCCCTGGAACACCGCCACATGGGCACTGTCGTCTTGCTCAAAGGCCACAAAGGCAGCGTGCAGCGCGTGGGCGGTCCCGGCATCGACGGCGTTGCGCACGCCAGGCCGGCGCAATGTCACCAGCGTGACACCACCTTGCGTTTCAACCTCTACCGACATGTGCGTCTCCTGTGGCGGGGGGGCCGAAACCTGCTCTCCCACCCGACGTTATTCCTATTGCGCAGGGTGCAGCACTGCGTCAATATGCGCCGCAACCTGCTCACAGGCCCCATCAGGGTTAGCCCCGAGTGCGGTCTGTGCCGGGCACGTGCACCATTATTTATGCAAAGCAATCGCTTTGTAAAAATATTCTGCAGGTCTTGTGCCCACAGGGTTTCACAAAGTGCGTGCTGCCAGCCGCCACACGCTTTGCGCCCACCGGCTCAGGTCTCAATCTGGAGAGCCAGTGTGCAATTTGTGCAACTGTTGATCAGCGGTGTCTCCCAGGGGTGCATCTATGGCCTGATCGCGCTGGGCTTTGTGCTCATCTACAAGGCCACGGAGACCGTGAGCTTTGCCCAGGGCGAACTCATGATGCTCGGCGCCTTCTGCGGGCTGGCACTCATGACGGTGCTGGGCTTTCCCTTCTGGGTGGCGGTGATCGCCAGCATCCTGGCCATGGGCTGCTTCGGCGTGGTGCTGGAGCGCGCCGTGATCCGCCCCATCCTCGGCCAGCCCGCCTTCTCCATCGTCATGCTCACCATCGGCATCGGCTACGTGTTGCGCGGGCTGGTGACCATGATCCCCAACATCGGCACCGAGACGCACACGCTGCCCGTGCCCTACAAGGACCTGTCGTTTCGCCTCGGTGCGCTGGTGCTCAACGCCGAGCAGCTGGTGGTGATTGGCGCCACGGGCGTGCTGTGCGCGCTGCTGTTCGCCATGTTCCGCTACAGCAAGCTGGGCATTGCCATGCAGGCGTCGTCGCAGAACCAGCTGGCCGCGTACTACATGGGCATTCCGGTGCAGCGGCTCAACGGCCTGGCCTGGGGGCTGGCCGCTGCGGTGGCGGCGGTGGCGGGCCTGCTGCTGGCGCCCATCACCTTCGTGCACGCCAACATGGGGCTGATCGGTCTCAAGGCCTTCCCGGCCGCCGTGGTGGGGGGCTTTGGCAGCCTGCCCGGCGCCATCGTCGGCGGACTGGTGATCGGCATCGTCGAATCGCTCTCGGGCTTCTACCTGCCCGATGGATTCAAGGACACGGCCGCGTACATCGTGGTGCTGATCATGCTGATGGTCAAACCGAATGGACTCTTCGGCGAGAAGCTGAGAAAGAAAGTCTGACCCATGCGCTTTCTCTTCAAGACCTCGTACGAGCAAGACATTCGCCTCGCCAAGCATGGCGGCCATGTGTTCTGGTACAGCCTCCTGTGCCTGGCCCTCGTCGCCGCGCCCTGGGTGGCGCCTGAATACTGGCTGGCTCAGCTCACCTTTGTGCTCATCTACGCCATCGTGGGCCTGGGGCTGATGCTGCTGGCGGGCTTCACGGGGCTGTTCTCGCTAGGGCATGCGGCGTTTTTGGGGGTGGGGGCGTACACCCAAGCGGTACTCACGGGCATGGGCTGGCCGTTTGCGCTGTCGCTGGCCTGCGCGGCGGGGCTGTCGGCTGCGGTGGGGGTGGTGGTGGGGTTGCCCGCGCTGCGCGTGAAGGGCATCTATCTGGGCATGGCCACGCTGTCGTTCGGCTTTATTGTGGAAGAGGTGTTTGCGCGCTGGGAGTCGGTGACCGGCGGCAACTCGGGCAAGCACCTGGTGCCGCCACAGATCGCGGGCTACTCATTCGAGACCACGGAGTCGTTCTACTTCTTGTGCCTGGTGATCGCGGTGGTGAGCACGCTCGCCATCCTGAACCTGCTGCGCTCGCCCACAGGTCGCGCGTTTGTCGCCATCCGTGATTCAGAGATTTCGGCACAGAGCATGGGCATCCACCTCGCGCGCTACAAGACGCTGTCGTTCTCCATATCGGCCGCGCTCGCAGGCATCGGCGGGGCGTTGTACGCGCACAAGCTGCAGTTCATCTCGCCCGACCAGTTCAACATCCTGCAGTCCATCGACCTGCTGCTGATGATCGTGATCGGTGGGCTGGGCTCGGTGCACGGCGCCTTTTTGGGTGCGATCTTCCTGATCTCCATGCCGCAGCTCATCTCCCTGGGCAAGGACTGGTTGCCAGACTCCATCGGCCAGTCACCCGGCCTGCAGGCGGTGGTGTACGGCGTGGTGCTGATTGCGTTTGTGCTGTTCGAGCCCATGGGCTTGTATGGCCGCTGGCTCAAGGTGCGCACCTGGCTGCAGATGTTCCCGTTCTACCGCAAGGGCCTGTTCAAGCGGCAGAAGTCGTTCCAGAAATCGGATCGCTTGAAATGAGACACCCCCCTGAGTCGCTTCGCGCCTTCCCCCCGCTCTCGCTTCGCTGCGCTGCGCGGGCAGGGGGACAACGCCCTCGCTGCGGGGCGGCCCTTGCTCGGCGTTCTTGGCCTAGGCCACGCCAGTCTCAACCCACACGCAACAGTACGAGCGCAATGGAGGGAGCACTGTGACGACCGATGTGCTTCTCAGCGCCCAGAACCTCAGCGTGCGCTTTGGCGGCGTGCTGGCGGTCAACAACGTGAGCTTTGACGTGCGGCGCGGCGAGGTGTTCACCCTCATCGGCCCCAACGGCGCGGGCAAGACCACGGTGTTCAACCTCATCAGCCGCATCTACACGCCCACCACCGGCACCATTGCCTATGCGGGCCCCGGCGGCGCCATGCTGCCGCTCACCGACCAGCCGCCCCACAAGGTGGCGGGCCTGGGCATTGCGCGGACGTTTCAGAACATCGAGCTGTTTGAGCACGCCAGCGTGCTGCACAACCTGCTGATCGGCCGCCACACCCGGCAGCACAGCAGCCTGTGGGCCGAGATGTTCTTCACGCGCAAGGTGCGTGAGGGCGAAGTTCAGGCGCGCGAGAAGGCCGAGCAGGTCATCGACTTTCTCGACCTGCAGCACTACCGCGACACCATGGTGGCCGGCCTGCCCTACGGCGTGCGCAAGGTGGTGGAGCTTGCGCGCGCGCTGTGCACCGAGCCGCAGCTGCTGCTGCTCGACGAGCCCTCTTCGGGCCTGAACGTGGAAGAGACCGACGACATGGCCTTCTGGATCCAGGACATCCAGCACGAGCTGGGCATCACGGTGCTGATGGTGGAACACGATATGTCGCTGGTGTCCAAGGTGTCCGACCGCGTGCTGGCCATGAACCAGGGCGAGGTGGTGGCCATGGGCACGCCGCGCGAGGTGCAGACGCACCCAGGGGTGATCGAGGCGTACCTGGGCACCATCGATGACGTGAGCAACCTGCGCCGGCCTGCGGGTTCCAGCATGGGAGTCCGCACATGAACGCCGTGCTGTCCACCCCCGCCACCAGCCCGGCAGCCAGCGCCGCCGACCAGCCCCTGCTGCGCCTGCAGAATGTGGAGAGCGCCTACGGTCCCATCAAGGCCATCCGGGGCGTAAGCCTGCAGGTGCGGCGCGGCGAAATCGCCGCCGTGCTGGGCAGCAACGGGGCGGGCAAGACCACCATCCTCAAGACCATCAGCGGCATCATCGACCCCCGCAAGGGCTCCATCGAATTCCAGGGCGCCGACATCACCGCCAACGACCCAGCCGCGATCGTGCGCAGGGGACTCATGCATGTGCCCGAGGGGCGCGAGGTGTTCCCGCTGCTGTCCGTGCGTGACAACCTGCTGATGGGCGCCTACACCCGCGCCGACAAGGACGCAGTGGCGCGCGACATCGAGACGGTGTTCGGCTACTTCCCCATCCTGAAGGAGCGCGCCGCGCAGGATGCGGGCCTGCTCTCGGGCGGGCAGCAGCAGATGCTGGCCATCTCGCGCGCACTCATGGCCAACCCCGAACTCATCCTGCTGGACGAGCCCAGCCTGGGCCTCTCCCCCAAGCTCACCAAGGAGATCTTCGAGATCGTGGTGCGCATCAACCGCGAGCGCGGCACCACCATTCTGCTGGTGGAGCAGAACGCCAACATGGCGCTCAACGCATCGGACTACGGCTATGTGCTGGAGAACGGCCGCATCGTGATGGAAGACAGCTGCGAGCGCCTGCGCGAGAAGGACGACATCAAGGAGTTCTACCTCGGCATGAAGGACGAAGGCGTGCGGGGCGAGCGGCGGTGGAAGAAGAAAAAGACCTGGAGATGACATGAAGCTCCCCCTGAGTCGCTTCGCGCCTTCCCCCTCTCTCGAATCGCTGCACGAGTCGGGAGGGAGACGCCCCCAGCGCGGCGGGGCGGCCCTTGCGCGGGGGCACTGGCCTTGGCCCCGCCAGTTTCATACGCTGCAAATCAAGCAATGCGGAGTGGACCACTGACATGTCGAATCTTTGGGACCTCGATCACATCCAGCCCGCAGGCACCGACGTGCTGGCGGGCGACACCATCGCCGCCATGTTCTGGAACGCTGTGGCCGAGCGCGGCCCGCGCGTGTGGATGCGGCAAAAAGAGCTGGGCATCTGGAAGAGCTGGACCTGGGACCAGACGGCCGAGGCCGTGCGCGAGATTGCCGGCGGCCTGATGTCGCTGGGCTTTGCGCCGGGTGAGTGCGCATCCATCCTTTCCAACACCAACATCGAATGGGTGCTGGCCGACCTGGCCGTGCTGAGCTGCGGCGGCGTGGCCAACGGCATCTACCCCACCGATGCGGCGGCGCAGGTGCACTACCTGTGTGAAGACTCGCGCACCACCGTGCTGTTTGTGGAAGACGACGAGCAGCTCGACAAGGCGCTGGAAGTGCGCAACAACCTGCCCCTGCTGCGCAAGGTGGTGGTGTTCGACATGGAAGGCCTGCGCAGCCTGAACGACCCCGATGTGCTGAGCCTTGCGGCCCTGCGCGATCTGGGCCGCGCCTGGAATACACAACACCCCGACGCACTGATGCAGCGCGTCAAGGCCTGCCGCCCCGAAGACCTGGCCATTCTGGTCTACACCTCGGGCACCACCGGCAAGCCCAAGGGCGCCATGCACACACACGGCGCACTGACCTACACCGTACGAGGCTACAACACGCTCATCTCGCGCAGCGAGGCGGACGAGACCATGTGTTTTCTGCCGCTGTGCCACATCGCCGAGCGCATGGGCGGTGAATACTTCTCGCTCTACACCGGTGCGCGCCTGAACTTTGTGGAGAACCCCGACACCGTGCCCGAAAACGTGCGCGAGATCGCACCCACGGTGTTCACTGCCGTGCCGCGGGTGTGGGAGAAGTTCTATTCCGGCGTGATGATTGCCCTGAAGGAATCCACGCGGCTGCAGCAGGCGGCCTATGCCTGGTCGATTGGTGTGGGCACGCGCATTGCAGACCGCGTTCTGGCGGGCCAGCCGGTGGGTGGCCTGCTGAAGGCGCAGTTCATGCTCGCGCGCTTTCTGGCGCTGAACAATGTGCGCAAGCTCATCGGCATCCACCGCGCCCGCTTCCTGGTCACGGGGGCCGCACCCATTTCGCCCGAGCTGGTGAAGTGGTACCTGGCCCTGGGCGTGCCCATGCTGGAGGTGTGGGGCATGACCGAGACCTGTGGCGCATCCACGGGCGTGCCCGCTACCCGCATCAAGCCCGGCTCCATCGGTCCGGCAGCCAGCTACAACGAGGTGCGCATCGACCCCACCACCGGCGAGATCCTGGTGCGCGGCCCCAATGTGTTCAAGGGCTACCTCAACCAGCCTGAGAAGACGGCCGAAACCATCGACCCTGACGGCTGGCTGCACACGGGCGATGTGGGCGCCATCGACGCCGATGGCTACCTGCGCATCACCGACCGCATGAAGGACATCATCATCACGGCGGGTGGCAAGAATATCACGCCCAGCGAGCTGGAAAACGAGCTCAAGTTAAGCCCGTACATCACCGATGCGGTGGTCATTGGCGACAAGCTGCCCTACCTCACGGTGATCATCATGATCGACCAGGAGAACGTGGAAAAGTATGCGCAGGACCACGACGTACCGTTCTCCAACTACGCCAGCCTGACCCGCACGCGCGAGGTTCAGGAGCTGATCCAGGGCGAGATCGACCGCGTCAACACCAAGTTCGCCCGTGTGGAGCAGATCAAGAAGTTCTTCCTGCTCGACACCCAGCTCACGGCCGAGGATGAAGAGCTGACGCCCACCATGAAGCTCAAGCGCAAGCTGGTGCAGCAGAAATACGCCCCCCAGATCGAGGCCATGTACCGGTAGGCGCGCGCGGCAAGCAACCACAGGCCACGCCCATCAGGATAGGGAAAGTGCTGGTGCCCCACCCGGGGCATCGTTCTATAACGAGCGATCGTTTTTGTTTCGATCCAACCGAAGGAGACGTGCCATGAAGTTTCATCACATCGCCGCGCTGGCCCTCGTGGCCATGGCCGGTGCCTCCGCCCAGGCGCAGCCCAGCCAGGGCGTGAGCAAGGACACCATCACGCTGGGCTCCATCCAGGATCTTTCGGGCCCGCTGGCGGGGTTTGGCAAGCAGGTGCGACTGGGCATGATGCTGCGCGTGGACGAGGCCAACGAGCAAGGCGGCGTGAACGGCCGCAAGCTGGACCTGAAAGTGGAAGACTCGGGCTACGACCCCAAGAAAGCCGTGCTGGCCGCGCAGAAGCTTGTCAACCAGGACAAGATCTTTATGATGATCGCGCACATCGGCACCGCGCAGAACCTGGCCGCCATGCCCGTGCAGTTCAGCAAGAACGTGATCAACTTCTTCCCCGTGACGGCCGCGCGGGAAATGTACGAGCCCTTCCACAAGCTCAAGTATTCGTTTGCCGCCACTTACTACGACCAGATTCGCCTGGCCGCGCCCAAGCTCATCAAGGAAAAGGGCGCCAAGAAGATCTGCACCATTTATCAGGACGATGAGTTTGGCCTGGAGGTGATGCGCGGCGGCGAGGCAGCACTCAAGTCCATCGGCATGGACTTCACCGAGAAGACCTCCTACAAGCGCGGCGCCACCGACTTCTCCTCGCAGGTCGCCAAGATGAAATCGTCCGAATGCGACTTCGTGATCCTGGGCACCATCATCCGCGAGACGATTGGCACGATTGCCGAGGCGCGCAAGACCGGTTTCAGCCCCACCTTCCTGGGCTCCAGCGCGGCGTACACCGACCTCATCCACAAGCTGGGTGGCAAGCCGATGGACGGCCTCTACGCCACCATGACCGTGCAACATCCGTACCTGGATGAAGCTAGCCAGCCTATCCGCTTCTGGGCCAACAAGTACAAGACCAAGTTCAATGAAGACCCCACCGTCTTCTCGGTCTACGGCTACAACGCCATCGATGCCTTCATCAAGGCCGCCCAAAAGGCAGGCCCCAATCTGAGCACCGACAGCTTCATCAAGGCCATGGACACCATGGTGATACCGCCCGATATGTTCGGCAGCGCCGAGGGCACCTTTGGCCCGCAAAAGCGCCTGGGCAGCGACCTCTCGCGCCTGTCGCAGATCCAGGACGGAAAGTGGAAGGTGGTCTCCGACTACGTCAAGCCATGAGCGCCTGATCCGCTTCCTTCAAGCCGCCTTCGGGCGGCTTTTGCGTTTCAGGGGGTGCATCCGGGCCCAGTCAGTGGCAGAATTTAACCAAGCAGTAACTTTGCATAAATAACCTGGTTGCCCCACCATGATCGAACGCACCCTCTTCCAGCCCGACCACCAGGCCTTTGCCGACAGCTTTCGCCGCTTTATCGAAAAAGAAGTGACGCCCCTCCATGCCGACTGGGAAGACCAGGGCTACGTGGCGCGCGAGGTGTGGAGCCAGGCGGGCGCTCATGGCTTTCTGTGCATGAGCCTGCCCGAGGAATACGGAGGCGCCGGGGCCGACAAGCTGTACTCGGTGGCGCAGATGGAAGAACTGGCGCGCGCGGGCACCACCGGTATCGGCTTTGGCCTGCACAGCGAGATCGTGGCGCCGTACATCCTGCACTACGGCACCGAGGCGCAAAAACAAAAGTACCTGCCGCAGATGGCCAGCGGCGCCATGGTGGGCGCCATCGCCATGAGCGAGCCCGCCGCAGGCAGTGATCTGCAAGGCATCAAGACCACCGCCATCAAAAGCGCAGATGGGTCGCACTATTTGCTGAACGGCAGCAAGACCTTCATCACCAACGGCTGGCATGCCGACCTGGTGATCGTGGTCGCCAAGACCGACCCGGCGGCGGGCGCCAAGGGCACCAGCCTGTTGCTGGTGGAGCGCGGCATGCCCGGCTTTGAGAAAGGCCAGCGCCTCAAGAAGATGGGCATGAAGGCGCAGGATACGTCCGAGCTGTTCTTCAACGACGTGAAGGTGCCCGCAGAGAATCTGCTGGGTGGCCCCGCCATGGAAGGGCGCGGCTTTATCTGCCTGATGGAGCAGCTGCCCTGGGAGCGCCTGCAGATTGCCATCACCGCCGTGGCTGCCGCCCAGGCAGCCATCGACTGGACGCTGGACTACGTCAAGCAGCGCAAGGTCTTTGGCCAGAGCGTGGCGTCATTTCAGAACACCCGCCACACCCTGGCCGAGCTGCAAACGAAGGTGCAGGTGGCCCGTGTGTTCGTGGACAAATGCTGTGAGCTGATCCTGCGCGATCAGCTCGACACCGAAACCGCCAGCATGGCCAAGTACTGGACGACCGACCTGCAGTGCAAGGTGATGGACGAATGCGTTCAGCTGTTTGGCGGCTACGGCTACATGTGGGAATACCCCATCACCCGCGCCTATGCCGACGCACGCGTGCAGCGCATTTATGGCGGCACCAATGAGATCATGAAAGAAGTGATTGCGCGGGCCATGGGCCTGGGCAAATAGTCGCATGCACGACCGCGCCATGAGCCACGCAGTGCACGACGCCCAGCGCAACGCCCTTCGCAACGTACCAGTGGGCGCCGAATACCGTTACAGATACCAGGCGGCGCGCGCTTCCTCAGGGCTGAGTGGCGCACCGGGGCGGCGGTCGGTGACATTCAGCCAGGAGCGCACACCCTGGCTGCCGCTCAGCGCGCGCATCAGCAGCAAGCCTGCGCCAATGCCGCGTATGGCCGCCGAGCTGCGGCTGGGCGCCATGAAGGCCGCCACCGCCAGCGCGCTGGATGCTGCCAGCACGACATGGTGCTCCAGCGCAAACCCTTCGCGCGTGTCGTCGTATTCGATGGCGCTGCGCGCGATGCGCTGCAATGCAGGGGATGTATTTCGTTCCATAGCCAGAAATGTAGATAGCAACCGCCGAAAGATAGTGCAAAAACCACTGCACCCGCGTCAGAAAGCACCTTGTAGCGGCGTGGGCCAGCCCAGCGGCTTCACCACGATACCCGCTTGAAGTTCAGAGAAACCACCGGAGACCACTCATGACCGAAGCCTATGTATTCGACGCGCTGCGCACCCCGCGCGGCAAGGGCAAAAAGGACGGCACCCTGCACGAGGTCAAGCCCATCGACCTGCTGGTGGGCCTGCTGACCGAGCTGCAAGCGCGCCACCGCTTTGATACCGCCGCGGTGGACGACGTGGTCATGGGCATCGTCTCGCCCGTGGGCGAGCAGGGCTCGGTGCTGCCCAAGGTGGCAGCGCTCAAGGCCGGGTGGGACTTTCGCTGTGCGGGCGTGCAGGTCAACCGCTTCTGCGCGTCGGGCCTCGAAGCCGTGAACCTGGCCGCACAAAAAGTGAAGAGCGGCTGGGAGGACCTGGTGGTGGCGGGCGGCGTGGAGAGCATGAGCCGCGTGCCCATCGGCTCCGACGGCGGCGCCTGGGCGCAAGACCCAGAGACCAACTCCGCCACGCTGTTCGTGCCGCAGGGCATCGGTGCCGACCTGATCGCCACGCTGGACGGCTACACCCGCGCCGACGTGGACGCCTTCGCGCTCGAATCGCAGCGCCGCGCCACTGCCGCGCGCGCAGCCGGCTACTTCAAGAACTCCGTCGTGCCCGTGCGCGACTTCATTGGCCAGACCATCCTGGCCGAAGACGAATTCATCAAGCCCAAGACCACCCTCGAAGGCCTGGGCGCGCTCAAGCCCTCGTTCGAGCAACTGGGCGGCATGGGCTTTGACGCCGTGGCGCTGCAGCGCTACCCACAGGTGGAGCGCATCCACCATGTGCACCACGCGGGCAACTCGTCGGGCATTGTGGATGGCGCCGCCGCCGTGCTCATCGGCAACGAGGCCGCCGCCAAGGCCCATGGCCTCACGCCCCGCGCACGCATCGTGGCCACGGCGCTCAGCGGCGCCGACCCCACCATCATGCTCACCGGTCCCGTGCCCGCTGCCAAGAAGGCGCTGGCCCGTGCGGGCATGACCATCGACCAGATCGACCTGTTTGAAGTGAACGAAGCCTTCGCCGCCGTGCCCATGCGCTTCATGCGCGAGCTGGGCGTGCCCCACGACAAGGTCAACGTGAACGGCGGCGCCATCGCCATGGGCCACCCGCTGGGCGCCACAGGCGCCATGATCCTCGGCACCCTGATTGACGAACTGCACCGCCGGGGCCAGCGCTATGGCCTGGCCACGCTGTGCGTGGGCGGCGGCATGGGCATTGCCACCATCGTCGAGCGAATCTGATTGACTGGGAAGGAGACAACAACATGCAAACCATCCGCTACGAACTCATCCCCGCCCAGGGCACCGACGGCGAAGTTGTCGTCATCACCTTTGACGAAACCAACTCCCCCGTCAACACCATGTGCCGCCAGTGGCAGCAAGAGCTGGGCGAGGTCACGGCCCAGGTGCTGGGCGACCGCGAACGCTTGGGCCCCGCGCTCAAAGGCATCGTGCTGGCATCGGCCAAGACCAGCTTCTTTGCCGGTGCCGACCTCAAGGCCACCATGCGCCTCACACCCGCCGATGCGCCCAACGCGTTTGGCGAAATCGAGCGCATGAAGAAGCACTTCCGCACGCTCGAAACGCTGGGTATCCCCGTGGTGGCCTGCCTCAATGGCGCAGCGCTGGGCGGTGGGTGGGAGGTGGCGCTGGTCGCCCACTACCGCATCGCCGTGGCCGACCCCAAGATCCAGTTCGGCCTGCCCGAAGTCACGCTGGGCCTGATGCCCGGCGCCACCGGCGTGACCAAGATGACGCGCCTGCTGGGGCTGATGGGCGCGCAGCCCTACATCCTGGAAGGCAAGCTCTTCAACCCCGCCGAGGCGCTGGAACTGCAACTGGTGCACGAGCTGGTCGCTACGCGCGAGCAACTGCTGCCCGCCGCGCTGGCCCACATCGCCACCCACCCACACGCGGTGCATCCGTGGGACGACAAAAACTACAAGATGCCCGGCGGCACGCCGGCCAACCCCAAGATCGCGGGTGCCCTGACGGTGGCGCCCGCCATGCTCAAGAAGACCACGCGCGGCCGCTACCCCGCGCCCGAGGCGGCCCTCGCCGCGATGGTCGAAGGCGCCATGGTGGACTACGACACCGCCCTGCGCATCGAAAGCCGCTACCTCGCCCGCCTGATGACCGGCCCCGTGGCGCGCAACATGATCAACACGTTCTTCTTCGACATGAACGCGATCAAGAGCGGCAAGTCTCGCCCTGGCTCGGCCCCACGCTACAAGCCGCAAAAGGTCGGCATCCTGGGCGCGGGCATGATGGGCGCAGGCATCGCCTGGGCCCAGGCCAGCCGGGGCATTGCCACCGTGCTCAAGGACGTGAGCACGGAGAAGGCCGAAGCTGGCAAGGCCTACAGCGCCAAGCTCACCCAGGCCCGCGTGGACAAAGGCCGCATGACGGCCGAGGCGCAGCAGGCGCTGTTGGCCCGTATCACCCCCACGGCCAGCGCGGCCGACTTGGCAGGCTGCGACCTCATCATCGAAGCCGTGTTTGAAAACCGCGACCTCAAGGCCAAGGTCACCCAAGAGGCTGAGCCACAACTCGCGCCCGGCGGCTTCTTTGCCAGCAACACCTCCACCCTGCCCATCAGCGGCCTGGCCACGGCCAGCAGCCGGCCCGAGAAGTTTGTCGGCATCCACTTCTTCAGCCCCGTGGACAAGATGAAGCTGGTCGAGATCATCCGCGGCAAACAGACGGACGACGAAACCGTGGCCCGCGCGTTCGACTACGTGCAGGCCTTGGGCAAAGTGCCCATCGTCGTCAACGACTCCCGCGGCTTCTACACCAGCCGCACCTTCGGCACCTTTGTGATGGAAGGCGCCGCCATGCTGGGCGAAGGCATCCCCGCCGCCGCGATTGAAAACGCAGCCATGCAGGCCGGCCTGCCCGTGGGCCCCTTGGCCGTGCTGGACGAGACCGCGCTGACCCTGAGCGTGCATGTGCTGGACCAGACCCGTGCCGACTACGCCGCCGAAGGCAAGACCTACACCGCCACACCCGGCGAGCTGCTGGTGGAGCGCATGGTCAAGGAACTGAAGCGCCCTGGCCGCGCCGGTGGCGGCGGTTTTTATGACTACCCCGCAGGCGCCAAGAAGCACCTGTGGCCCGAGCTGAAGCCTCTGTTCGAAAAGCCGGGTGTGGAATGGAGCGTGCAGGAGATTCAGGACAGGCTGCTCTACCGCCAGGCCATCGAAACCGCGCGCTGCCTGGCCGAGGGCGTGCTGACCAGCGTGCATGACGCGAACATCGGGTCGATATTTGGGATTGGGTTTCCGGCGTGGACGGGGGGGGCGATGCAGTTTGTTTATGGAACTGGGATGGAGACGTTCCTGAAGCGCGCGGATGAACTGGCGGCGAAGTATGGAACCGGCTTTTCTCTAGATGCGAAAGCTCGAGAGACTGTGGAAAGGTATCGTCCGAGTTATTAGTACAACCTCCATCAGTCGACGCCGACCAAGCTCATTCAGGGTGCTCTGCGTTGGGTCCGTCACGCCCCGAAAGCAATGACTGCGAGCTGCTGCGCCAAAAGATCGTTGAACAGCATTTCAAGGCAACCTAAGCTAATCAGACTTACGCTAGGCAGTAACACAAGCAAGGCGTGCTAGGCTGGGCGCCATACTGAATATTTGTCGCGCTGAGGAGCGTTTGATGAAACCTCTCGACTGGAGCTACGAACTGCATGTATTTGGCACCAAGCCAAAGGCACTGCCGTTGCTGGACTTCGGCGAACTGGCGAAACGTTTTGCTGAGTTGCTTGGCAGCCCCGGGGCTGTTCACTTCGGAGCACTTCGCACGGGCAGTGCCCGCATTCAGGCCAAAGTTGATGAACCTGCTGCTGTAGCTGTACAGATGCAATTGGTTGAAGCTCGATCCAAGGGGCAAACCATGACAAAGGTAGTTCGCATCGACGAGTACCTGCGCGCAAAAGGTTGGCATGGCGAAGTTCGCAATCGAGACGGCGCTACCTTGTTGGCATTTCCTGGTGCGCTGAACGTCACTGCCCCGCAAGAAGAACGCGTCGTCCAGCAAGTGGATAGCGTAGTTGGCAAAGTGATCAAGATCGGGGGGCGGGACGAGACTGTTCCCATGACCCTCGAAACGCCCGAAGGTGAATACATTGACGTGACTATTCGAGGGCGGGAGTTAGCAAAAAGGCTGGCCCACTATCTGTTCGGAGCTGAGATCAGAGTCCACGGCCTCGCAACATGGAAACGGGATAGCGATGGCCAATGGTCCTGCACAGGCGTACTTGTCGATGAGTTCGTGGAGTTGGACGGAACGCCAATAGTTGATCTCCTGGAGCGCTTGAGTGAGCTGCCAGGCAATGATTGGCACAAGGTGGGTGATCCGATTGCCGAATGGAAGAAGTCGCGGGGAGAAGACTAATGCGCGTACTTGTGGACACCAATGCACTGATCTACCTGCTAGACAAGCGCTCACCACGGAATATTCAGGATCGGCTAAAGGGGTTGGTCGAAGACATTGACAAGACGCGAGGTCAACTAATCATCCCCACCCTGGTCGTCACCGAATATTTGGTTGGCGCAGGGTCTGCTGGCAAAGCCCTGCTCGACGCGCTGATGAGTAGCCGCTTCGTATTGGTCGCACCTTTTGATCATGTGGCGGCAGAAGAATGCGCAGCGATGCAAGCGACCGCAAACGCCACAGGCAACAAGCGCCATCCTCTGGGACGCAATACTGCCTGGCAAAAGGTCAAGGTTGATCGGCAAATATTGGCGATTGCAAAGGTACGCAACGCCTCCGTCGTTGCAGATGATGAAGATGTCTGCAAATTGGCGAAAGACTGGGGTATCCCATTTGCAACCACTTCGGAGCTACCCCTCCCCGAATGGGCCAAGCAGCTTCATTTGGTCGGTGTTCCTCCGCCATCAATCAATTCACCAACGACCTTAAGGCCGATCAAGGTTTAGCGCCGAGATTGGAAACCAACATGTCGGCTGTAGGTAGAGAACCCCTCGTCCTTGCAAATTGATCGCGCCCCGATCAATTTGCAAGGAAACGGCCGAGGATCTACCTCATCACGACCATGCGATCCGATCGCTATTTAATGTGTAGCTATTAGTGCTTATCCATTAAGCGCTAGAGGCCAAAAACACCTAAAACCGCGAGGTATCGACACCCATCAAAGCGCAGTCGCAGCCTCCAACGGTTTCAACCCCAACATCCCCCGCGCCTCCTCCGGCGAAGCCACCCTCCGCCCCGCATTGCGCGCGTACTCCGCCAGTTTCTCAATCAACGGCCCATTCGAATCCGCCTTGGTCCCATCCGGCAGATAGAACGTGTCCTCCAGCCCCGAGCGCAAATGCCCACCCAGCTCGGCCACGCGCTGGTGCACGGGCCAGATCTCGCTGCGGCCGATGACGGTGGCTTGCCAAGGGGCGTCCTTGATTTTCAGCTTGAGCAAGATGGGCAGCAGGTCCGGGTCGGCGGGCATGCCGGATTCGACGCCCATCACAAAGTTGTACTCGGGCAGGCGCTCGGTGTACATGCCGGTCTGCACATACATCTCCACGCAGCGCACGATGCCCACGTCAAAGCATTCGAACTCGGGCAGCGTGCCGGTTTCCAGCATCACGTCGATGAAGTCCTTGACCTTGGCGGGCTGGTTGTCGAACAGCATGGGCGGCCAGGCCCAGGTGCCGTTGCTGCGCACCTTCAGGTAGTTGAGCGAGCCTGCGTTGCACGCGGCCATCTCGGGGCGGGTGGCGCGCAGGCAATCCAGCGGGCCCTGGTAATTGGGGCCGACCACGCCGGTGGTCTGATTGATGATCAAACCCGGGCAGGCCTCGCGCATGGCCTGCACGCAGTCGCGCGCCACCTGCGGGTCCCAGCTGGGCAGGTGGCCTTTGCCGGGCTCCTGGTTGCGAAAGTGCACGTGCACCACGGCCGCGCCTGCGTCGTAGGCGCGGCGGGCTTCTTTTGCCAATTGCTCGGGCGTGACGGGCACGTGATGCTGGCCGGGGTCGGTCAGCACGCCGGTGATGGCGCAGGTGATGATGGCTTTGTTGCCGTGGTCGGTGCTGTGCATGGTGCCTGTCTCCTTCAAATGCCGAGCTGCCTGGCAGCCAGGTCTTTCATGATTTCTTCAGCACCGCCGCCGATCATCATCACCTTGACCTCGCGGTAGATGCGCTCGCTGACGGTACCGCGCATGAAGCCCATGCCGCCGAGGATCTGCACGGCCTGGTCGGCGCAGAACTGCATGGTTTGGGTGGCGTGGTTTTTCAGCAGGCACACACTCGCTACCCATTCCGGTCCGGTGCGGCCCGCGTCGGCCTGCGCGGCCACGGATTCGCACCACGCGGCGGTGGACTGGATGCGCATTTGCATGTCCACCAGCTTGTGGCGGATGACCTGGTGCTCGACCAGCGCGGCGCCAAAGGTCTTGCGCTGGCGGGCCCAGGCCAGGGCCTCGTCGTAGCAGGCCTCGGCAAAGCCCAGGGCCGATGCGGCGAGGCCAAAGCGCTCGCCGTTGAAGTTGGCCATGATGATGCGAAAGCCCGCGCCCTCTTCGCCCAGCAGGTAGCGGGCGGGCACGCGCACGTTGTCAAAGCGCAGGTGGGCGGTGTCGGAGCAGAGCCAGCCCATCTTGTCGAGCTTGCTGCGCGACAGGCCTGCGCTGTGGCCGGGGATGAGCAGCATGGAGATGCCTGCGCTGCCTTTGCCGCCGCCGGGCCGCCCCAAGGCGGCAAGCGCCCCCTCGGGGGGCAGCGACCCATGCGAAGCAGGGGAGCGTGGGGGCTCATGGTCTCTGCCAGCGTCGCCAGTCCTCACAGCCACCGTGATCCAGTCCGCGCGCATGCCAGAGGTGATGAACACCTTTTCGCCGTTGACGATGTAGTCGTCACCCTCGCGCCGCGCGGTGGTCTTGAGCTGGGCTACGTCGGACCCGCCACCGGGTTCGGTAATCGCCAGTGCGGCAATCTGCTCGCCCGCCAGCACCGGTGGAATGACCTCAGCGCGCACAGCGTCGCTGCCATGCGCCAGCACGGGCGGTAGACCGATGTTGTGCGACAGCAGGCTGGCCAGCACGCCGCCGCTGGCGCCGTGGCGGCTGAGTGCGCGCCATAGCGGCATGCGCAAGGCGTAGCTGGCAGGCGTGCCGCCGTACTGCTCGGGGTAGCCCAGACCCAGCAGGCCCAGGTCGGCCGCGCGGCGGTACAGGCTGCGAGGGAATTCACCGGCGGCATCCCACGCGCCCACATGCGGCGCGATCTCGGTGCGGGCAAAGCGGGTGACGGTGTCGGTGAGGGCAGTGCGGTCTTCGTCGCTCACAGAGCTTGCGCCGGACGTGGCGGTCATGCGGGCGCTCCTTGCGTGGCGGGTGCAAAGCGGGCCAGCACCTGGCCGGGCGACACCTGCTGGCCGGGCGCTACCAGCAGCTCGGCCACGGTGGCGGCTGCGGGGCTGGCCAGGCTGTGTTCGAGCTTCATGGATTCGATGACCACCACCGTATCGCCCGCCGCCAGCGCCTGGCCTGCGGCGACGGGCAGCGCGACCACCTTGCCGTTGAAGGGGGCGCGCAATTCGGTGGCGCCACCGGCGGCGCCCGCGCGGGCTGCCGGCTCCCACGATGCGTCTTCCACCCAGCCGTCCACGCCGCCGGTTTGCCAGTGCCAGCGCCTCGGGCCCACCGCCACGGAATACACACCGCGCTGGGGCAGTTGCAAGGTCACAGGTTCTGCCCCGGCCTGCTCCACTTGCAGCCGCCCACCGCCCAGCTCGCGCACGGCGATGGTGTGCACCTCGCCCTGGTGGCGTAGCCGAAGGGGCCTGGCCATGGCACAAGGCAGGTCCGACATCGGATTTGAAGCAAAAATGGCCGATAGCGCCGAAGGAATATGCACTGATAGCTCATTATTTGATAGCGACCGCTGCAGCTCCTGGGCATGCTCCGCCAGGAACGGCACCAGCGCCCGGCCGCTGGCAAACACGGGGTGCTGCAAGCAGGCCGCCAGAAACGCGCGGTTGGTGGGCAGGCCCAGCACGCGGGTGCTGTGCAGCGCGCGCACCAGCGCGGCAATGGCCTCGGCCCGCGTCGGCGCGTGCACGATGAGCTTGCCCAGCATCGCGTCGTAGTGGGGGGTGACCTCGGCCCCCTCCTCCAGCGCGTGGTCAAAGCGCAGCGCGCCCAGCGCGGCCCGCTCGAACGCAGTGGCTGGTGGCGCGCTGAACTGCAGCACGCGCCCGGCGTGGGGGCGAAAGTGCGCGTCTTCGGCGCACAGGCGCACCTCAATGGCGTGGCCTTGCAGATGCACTTGGTCTTGCGTGAGCGGCAGCGGTTCGCCGCGCGCCACGCGGATCTGCCACTCCACCAGGTCCAGCCCGGTGAGCGCTTCGGTCACCGGGTGCTCCACCTGCAGGCGGGTGTTCATCTCCATCAGGTAGAAGTCTTCACCATCCAGCAGAAACTCCACCGTGCCCGCGCCTACGTAGCCAGCCGCCTGCGCCAGCGCCACGGCGCAGGCGCCCATGCGCTCGCGCAATGCGGCATCCACCGCTGGGCTGGGTGCCTCTTCAATGATTTTCTGGTGGCGGCGCTGCACCGAGCAATCGCGCTCGCCCAGGTGGATGCACGCTCCGTGGGCGTCGGCAAAGACTTGCACCTCCACATGGCGCGGCTGCAGCAGCGCGCGTTCGATGAGCAGGTCGCCACAGCCAAAACCCGCTAGCGCCTCTGAACGCGCACTGGCCAGTGCGGCGGGCAACTGCGCCAGGTCGGTGACCAGGCGCATGCCCCGCCCTCCCCCACCGGCCACAGCCTTGACCATGAGGGGTGTGCCAATGCGCGCAGCCTCGGCGGCAAAACGCTCGTCGCTCTGATCCTCCCCTGCATAGCCGGGCAGGCAGGGCACGCCATGCGCCTGGGCCAGCGCCTTGGCACCGGCCTTGCTGCCCAGGGCGCGGATGGCCGCGGGTGGTGGGCCGATCCACGCCAGGCCCGCATCCACCACGGCCTGGGCGAAGTCGGCGTTCTCGCTGAGGAAGCCATAGCCGGGGTGCACCGCATCGGCCCCGGTGGCGCGGGCGGCGGCGAGCAGCTTGTCGGTGCGCAGATAAGTGTCGGCACTGGCCGCACCGCCCAAGGCAACGGCCTGGGTGGCTTCGCGCACATGGAGGGCGTTGGCATCGGGGTCGGAGTAGACCGCGACGGTGTCGATGCCCATGCGGTGGGCGGTTTGGATCACCCGGCGGGCGATTTCGCCGCGATTGGCGATGAGGATTCTTTTCATAGGCTGTGCCCTCGCGGCTCCATCGCCCACCGACACGCTGCGCATGCGCCGGCAATTTGCTTCGCCATGCCTTCGGCATGAACAGCCCGATTCGCGATGAATAACTTGTTCATGGCTTCGCACTCCAGGGCGGCGCCTTACGCGCAGCAAACGCCGCCAGCCCTTGCGGCGCCTCAGGCCCGCGCAGCGCTTGCGCAAAAGCCATCGCCGCCGCATCCAGCAGCGCGGGCAATGGCGTCTCGGGCTGGGCCAGCAACAAACGTTTGGTGGCAGCCACGGCCTGCGGCGCTGCGGCGGCGTGGCGCGCGATGGCGGCTTGCACAGCAGCCTCCATGTCACCAGCGACCACCTCATCCACCAGCCCCGCACGTTGAGCCGTCGCGGCATCCCAACGCTCGCCCGTCAGCAAACACCGCCGCGCTGCAGCTGGGCCCAGGCGCCGCAAGACAAAGGGCGCGATCTGCGCAGGCACGATGCCCAGCGTGACCTCGGGCGTGGCGAATTGCGCGCTGGTGTGGGCCAGCACCTGATCGGCGCAGCACACCAGACCAAAGCCGCCGCCCATCGCGGCGCCCTCCACTGCCACGATGAACCACTGCGGCAGCGCACACAGGGCCTGCAGCAGCGCGCCAAAGCGGCGGTTCAGCGGCACTAACGGGTCGGATGCGCCCGCAGCCGGGGGCTGACCTATGGTCTTGGCAAAACCGCCCAGGCTGCCACCCGCGCAGAAATGCCCACCGGCACCGCGCAACACCACGCCACGCAGGTCGAAATCGGCCGCAGCCTGTTCGCACGCGGCTATCAAACCGTCAACCATCGCCTCGGACAGCGCATTGCGACTGGCCGGGTCGTTGAGCGTCCAGGTTTCCACACTGCCGCTGGCCAGCGGCGCGCGTTCGATCAGCAGCGAATCGGCCATGTCAATGCGCGGGCCGCTTGGCGATGCCCATGAGCTTGGCGAGGATGCCCAGCATCACCTCGTCCGCACCGCCGCCAATCGACGCCAGCCGCCCGTCGCGGTACATGCGCGAGACCTTGTTCTCCAGCGTGAAACCCATGCCGCCCCAGAACTGCAGGCAAGTGTCGGGCACCTCGCGGTTCAGGCGGCCGGCCTTGAGCTTGGCCATGCTGGCCAGCTCCAGAACGTCCTGGCCGTTCACGTACAGGTCGCAGGCGCGGTAGGTCAGCGCGCGCAGGGCTTCGATCTCGGTCTTGAGCTCGGCCAGCTTGAACTGCACCCACTGCTGGTCGGCCAGCGTGCTGCCAAAGAGCTTGCGCTCCTGCGCGTAGTCGATGGTCCACTGGATGCAGTGGTTCAGCGATTCGAGCGTACTGGCGGCGCACCACAGGCGCTCTTCCTGGAACTGCTGCATCTGGTAGATGAATCCCTGGCCTTCGGCACCGATGCGGTAGCGCTGCGGCACGCGCACTTCGTCAAAATAGATCAGCCCGGTGTCGCTGCTGTGCATGCCAATCTTGCGGATCTTTTGCGCCACTTCAATGCCCTTCGTGAGCTTGCCGCCGGGCCCGTCGCGCATGGGCACCATCACCAGGCTTTTGTTTTTGTGCACGGGGCCCTCGCCCGTGTTGACCAGCATGCACATCCAGTCGGCCTGCAGGCTGTTGGTGATCCACATCTTTTGGCCGGTGATCACGTAGTCGTCACCATCCTTGCGGGCCACGCTCTTGATGCCCGACACATCGCTGCCCGCCGCAGGCTCGCTCACGCCGATGCAGCCCACCATGTCGCCCGCAATGGCTGGCGCCAGAAACTGGCGCTTGAGCTCTTCGCTGCCGTGACGCGCCAGCGCCGGGGTGCACATGTCGGTCTGCACGCCAATCGCCATGGGCACGCCGCCGCAGTGGATGTGGCCCAGTGCCTCGGCCATGGCGAGGCTGTACGAATAGTCCAGCCCCTGGCCGCCGTATTCCTCGGGCTTGCACAGGCCCAGCAGGCCCAGGTTGCCCATCTTCTTGAAGACCTCGTGCGCGGGGAAGATCTCGGCCGCCTCCCACTCATCCACATGGGGGTTGATCTCCTCGTCGATGAAACGCTTGAGGGTCTTCTGGATCTCGCGGTGCTCGTGCGTGAACTGCATGGTGCTTGTCTCCTGCGGTTGTTGTGCTGTGGTGTTGGTATGCCTGCAAACCTCGATCACGAAAGCTGAAACTGCCCCAGCGGCTGGGGCCGCCCGTTGAGCACCAGCTCCACCTGGTGCGCGCCGGGGTAGTGGGTGCGCGTGGTCATCTGCTGCAACGACAGCGTCTTGCCCACGGCCACGGTGGCACCGGGCGGTATGTCCAGCGTCTGCAGCTTGAACACCTTGGGCGCCGCACCGCCGTGGGCCTTGACGTAGTGCACCTTCAGGTCGGCCAGCACGCGCTGGGCCTGGGGTGTGGGGTTGTGCAGCTCGGCCTCGATGCGCACCTTGTCGCCAATGCGCGCGCGGGCGGGCACCACGCGGGCGGCCCGCACGTCCAGCGCCACGGCATGGCCCACGCCCAGGGCGTCGAGTGCGCCAGCGTCGCCACGTTTGATGAGAAAGCGGAGACCGTGGCGCACCAGGGCTTCACGCGGTGCGGGTGCGCCCTGCAGCCAGGTGCGCGCGGTGCCCACGGCCAGGTCGGGGTGGTCCTTGGCGATGTCGCCCAAGTGGTTGGCGACCGAGCGGCGCACGTAAGACGATGGGTCGTCCTTGAGCGCACCGAGCAACGGCAAGGCCAGCTGCGGGTTGGCCTGGAATGCTGGCAGGCGCGGCGCCCAGGGCAGGCGGGGCCGCGTGCCTTCGCTCACCAGACGGCGCACATGGGCGTTGTCGTCCTGCGCCCAGTCGCGCAGCCGCGCGAGCGTGTCGCCCTGCCGGTGCAGCAGGTAGGGGCGAATGCAGAATTCTGCGGTAAAGCGCTGGGTGAGCGCGTGCTGCGCGGCCATGGCCGCCTCGAAATGCGGCAGGCCGTGTGTGCCGATGTACATGCTGTGCGGCAGGTACAGAAATGCGCTGTAAGGGCGGTCACCCGCATCCGGCTCACCCGCAGCATCCAACCCCATGGGTGGGTCCATCGAATCGACCAGCACGCCCAGCGCGCGCGGCACGTCTTGCGGCAGGTGGGCCTGCAGGGCCTGGGCGATGCGCTGGCCGCGCGCCATCAGCTCCAGCGATTCGTAGCCGGGCTCAATCTGGCGCAAGAAGGCCTGGGTATCGAAAGACCGCCACGCGCGCCGCACCATGGCCGCGATGCGCGGGGGCACGGTGTCGTTCAGCAGGTATTTGAGAGGCTCGGCCATCGTAGGGCTTGCGTGCGAAGCGCTTACATCCGCGCCACGGCAAAGCTCAAGGGCCGCAGCGTGCGGGCCTGGGCCTCGGCGCAGGTGTCCAGGCAAAACGCCAACACGGCCCGCGTGTCGCGCGGGTCGATCACGCCGTCGTCCAGCAGCAGGCCGCTGGTGTAGAACGCATCGGCCTGGGCCTCGAACATGGCGACGATCTTGTCGAACTGGGCTTGCGACTCGGCCGGGTCGGGGGTGATGCCTTTGCGCGCCAGCGCTGCCTCGGTCACGATCTGCATCGTGCGCGCCGCCTGCTCGCCGCCCATTACGGCCGTCTTGGCGCCCGGCCAGCTGAACAGAAAGCGCGGCGCATAGCCCCGACCGCACATGCCATAGTTGCCCGCGCCAAAACTGGCGCCGCACTGGATGGTGATCTGTGGCACGGTGGCGTTGGTCACGGCCTGGATCATCTTGCTGCCGTGCTTGATCATGCCGCCCTGCTCGCTATCTTTGCCGACCATGTAGCCCGTGGTGTTCTGCAGGTAGATGATGGGGTGGCCCAGCTGGCACATCCACTGGATGAAGTGGGTGGCCTTGTTGGCGCCCGCCACGTCGATGGGACCGTTGTTGCTGATGAAACCCACGGCATGGCCCTGGATGTGGCCCTGCGCGCACACGGTGGCCATGCCGTAGCGGGCCTTGAATTCGAGCAGTTCGGAGCCGTCCACCAGCCGCGCCATCACCTCGCGCATGTCCACAGGTTGGCGCAGGTCGGCGGACATCAGGGACAGCAGATCGTCGGCAGGCAAGGTGGGGCCGGGTGCGCTGGTTCGCGGGGGCATGTTCCACCCCAGCTGCGCGACCACATCGCGTGCCAGGCCGATGGCCTCGCGGTCGTCCTGCGCCAGGTATTCGCCCAGGCCCGAGACGGCAGTGTGCATCTCGGCCCCGCCCAGTTCTTCCTCCGTTGCGATCTCGCCCGTGGCAGCCTTGAGCAGCGGGGGCCCGGCCAGAAACGCGCGCGAGCGGCCCTGCACCATGATGACCACATCCGACAGCCCCGGCATGTAGGCGCCGCCTGCGGTGCCCGAGCCGTGCTGCACGGTGATGACCGGAATGCCCGCCGCCGACAGCCGCGCGAGATTGCGGAACAGCGTGCCGCCGTGCACGAAGCCCTCCACCCGGTAGCGCATGAGGTTGGCGCCTGCGCTCTCCACCAGGTGGATGAACGGCAAGCGGTTTTGCAGCGCGATCTCCTGCACGCGCAAGATCTTTTCCAGGCCCATGGGCTGGATGGCGCCGGCTTCGATGCCCGAGTCGCTGGCCACGACCATGCAGCGCACGCCACTGACAAAGCCGATGCCCGCGACCATGCCTCCACCAGGCACGGACTTCTCTGGGTCTTTCACGTCCTGCAGGTAGCCCGCCAGCGTGCACAGCGGCAGCCAGGGTGCACCCGCGTCCAGCAGCAGCGCCACACGCTGGCGCGGCAACAGCTGGCCGCGCTTTTCAAACTGGGGGAGCGACCGGGCCGAGGCGGCGGCGGCACGCTCTTCCAGCGCGCGCAGGGCATCCAGGCGGGCCTGCAGCGCCGCGCGGCGCTGCGCGGCCTCGGCGCTGCCAGGGTTGAATCGGGAAGTGAAGACGGCGGTCATGCGGCCTCGGTCTTCGGGGTGTGGGAAGGCGCAAACACCTGCGGCACCTGCGCGCGATGAAAGCCGTCAAACGGCCGCACGGCCGGGTGTGCTGCGGCGGTGGCACCGGGCGGGCGCTGCGGCCAGCCCATGCGCACCTGGGGTCGGGCGCCGTCCACCCGCAACGTGGTGCCGCTGATGAAGCTGGCTGCCGGGCTGAGCAAAAAGATGATGGCCGCCGACACCTCGGCCTCGTTGCCAAAGCGGCCGAGCGGAACGGTGCGCGGCATGGCACGCAGCATGTCTGCCGCCTCGGGCGGGTAGTTGTCCATGCCGCTGGAGGCAATGTAGCCCGGCGCCACAGCGTTCACGCGCACACCGCTGTGCGCCCATTCGAGTGCAGCGGTTTCGGTGAAGCTGACCATGCCCGCACGCGCCGCGCCGCTGTGCCCCATGCCCGGCATGGAGCCCCACATATCGGCCACGATGTTGACGATGGAGCCACCGTGCGATGCCATCCACTGCCGGTAGCACTCGCGCGCCATGAGAAAGCCGCCGGTGAGGTTGGTGTGCAACACGGCCTCCCAGCCCTTGGCGCTGATGGATTCGAGCGGCGCCATGAACTGCCCACCCGCGTTGTTGACCAGCGCATCGATGCGGCCCTGGGCAGCAAGGATCTGCTGCACCAGCGCGACCACGCCTTCTTCAGAGCGGATGTCGCACACCTGGCATGACACGCGGCCGCCATCGGCGGTGATCTCTTCGGCAACAGCCAGCAGCTTTTCAGGCTTGCGCCCCACCAGCACCACATGCGCGCCCAGATGCGCCAGCTCGTGCGCCGTGCACCGGCCTATGCCCGAGCCCCCGCCGGTGACCACCACCACCTGCCCCTGGAACAGGCCCGGAGCAAACACAGACTGGTAGGCGTTGCGCGCTGTGGGGGCCATGGTGATTCGACCTTGCTTGAGTTTTTATTGGCGGATGAAGAGAGCCAGCGCCTCGTCGGTGAGCGCGTCAAGCGACTTGCCCTTTTTGGGAGAGAACCACTGCACCGCCCAGTTGAGCGCCCCAAAGATGAACAGCCGCGCCACACCGGGCTCGGCCTGCAGGGCGCCCTGCTGTGCCAGCGCTTCCAGCACGGGCATCCAGGTGGCCTCGTAGCTGTCCTTGATGCGGGCAATGCCCTTGCGCTGCGCAGGCGTGAGCGAGCGCCATTCGTACAACATCACGGGGATAAAGCTGCTGCGCGGGCCGAGCAGGATCTCGAAGTGGTGACGGATGAGCGTGTGCAACTGCTCGCGTGCTGCGGCGGTGGCGGGCAGTGCATCGAGTGCCTGCTGCTGGCTTTGTGTAGCCATGGTCATGCCCTCGCTCATCACGGCGTAGAGCAGCGCGCTTTTGCTTTCGAAGTGGTAGAAGGGCGAGCCGCTGTGCATGCCTGCCGCCGCCGCAATGTCGCGCGTGCTGGTGGCGGCGAAGCCCTGGGTGCGGAAGAGCTTGGCCGCGCCGTCCATGAGCTTGCGGCGGCGGTTGCCGTCGTCGAGTTCTTCGGCGGTTTTGCGGGGGCGGCCGCGCGGGCGACGGGTGAGGGTTGGCTCTGCAGGGGTTGGATTGGGTGCGGCCTTGCTGCGGGGGCGGGCCGGGGGGTTCTTGGGAGCGGGGGCGATGGCGCTGGTGCGCGGCATGGGTGAATCCATGCGGGCACGATAGCAAAACTGTTTATTTTTAGCAAGCAAGTGCTTTGTAAAAATAGATGGCTTGTTCCATCAAGCTTGCCATGAAGTGCTATTCGAGGTGAAGCGCTTGTATCTATTGCCTGATTTGCTATTCATTTGAAAGCAGATGACATGCCTATGCGAAGAGCGGAGGCCGGGAGTCGCCCGGCGTGCGAGTAACGTTCTTTCGTCTCGCCGAAAGAAAGTTACCAAAGAAAGGGCGACCCTACTGCGCGCGTCCCTTCGCTGCGCTACGGGCAACCTGCGATGCTCGGACAGGGGCTGCGCCGCAGAACTCACTGCGCGCTACGCGCTCCGTTCAAACAACTGCGGCAAGTCAGTGCACGAAGTGCGTGTGTCCTTCGGCACACGCACGCACCCCCTGCCCTGCGCTTCTCGGCGCTCGCAGAAGGGAACCCAAAAACGGACATCCACACGGGCCATTGCTTCGCTGCGCTGCGCTCGGCCCCGTCTCGCGGGCGCAAGCGCCACGCGCTGCGGACACTGAGCCGAGCGCAGCGATGGCCCGTGTGGCTGTCCGGCTGTTCGGCTGTCCATCCCCTGCTGGCTGCGCCTGCGGCGGGGCGCTTGCGGGGTGGGCATGGGCGTCGAAGCGCCCATGCTTCGTACTCTGACTCGCCGTGGCTGTCCGAGCGGCGCGCGCAGCGCAAAGCGAGTTCCACGGCGCACCCCGCAACCGCCCCGCCGCAGGTTTGCCCCGTAGCGAAGCGCAGGGGTCGCGGACTTGGGGTCGCCTTTTCTTTGGTGACTTTCTTTTGGCGAAGCAAAAGAAAGTTACTCGCACGCCGGGCGACTCCCGGCTCCCGCACTCAAAACGGGCATGCGGTAGCCGCCGCACAGAAGCCTCGACAGGCCCAACCCGAACGGATGGGGCGAGAACGAACTATAAAAACAATAGCTGCCAGCGCTTTCTGCATAAGCGCCTGCAGCCAAAAAAACCTTCAAACTCGGCGACTCAAACCGCGCTGAAATCTGGCCTTCTCTTTTACCGAAAGATCGTTCAGCCCGCTACGCGGTCTACACCGCTATCGCGCTGGCCAGATTTCAGCTCTTGCTGAAATCTGGCTTTCTCTTTTCCATAAACGCCGAGAACGCTTCGCGCGCCGCAGGCTCACGCAACATGCGCCCAAAGCTCTCCCCCTCTTCCGCCATCACCTCCAGCACCTTCGCCGTCTGCCCACCCTTCATCAACCGCTTGGTTTCGATGAGCGACGACAACGGCTTGGCCGCCAGCTTTTTGGCCTGCGCCTGGGCATAGGCATTGCACTCCGTCGGCGGCACCACGCGGTTCACCAGGCCGACTTCCAGCGCCGCCTCGGCCATGAAGGGCTCGCCCAACAGCAAGGCCTCCGCAGCACGGTGATACCCCAGCATCTGCGGCACCAGCAGGCTCGATGCCGCCTCGGGGCACAGGCCCAGATTCACAAAAGGCATCGAGAAAGCCGCGTTGTCGCCCGCATAAACCAGGTCGCAATGGAACAGCATCGTCGTGCCAATGCCCACGGCCGGGCCGCAGACCGACGCGATCACGGGCTTGGGGAAGGTGGCGATGCCGCGCAGAAAGCGGAACACCGGCGAGTCCTGCGTGGCAGGCGGCTGCTGCAGAAAGTCGCCAATGTCGTTGCCCGCGCTGAAGATGGCGATGTCGCCCTGGAACACCACCACGCGCACGCTGGCGTCGGCCTTGGCGGCGTCCAGCGCGTCGGCCATGGCGGCATACATGTCGCGCGTGATCGAGTTCTTCTTGTCCACGCGATTGAACGTGATGGTGGTCACGCCCGCTTCAGAATGGACGAGGATGTCTTGGGTGGCTTGGGTCATGGTGGTGAAGGTTCCGGGGTCTGATGGATGTGAACGAGAGGAATGGTGCACGGCGCAGGGCAACAGGCCGACTTCCTACTCCTTGTAGTAAACGATTTGGTGGCTGGTGGCGAGCATGGTGCCCGCTTCGTTCCACAGCTGCACGGTCTGGTCAAAAAAGCCGTTGCGGAACTCCTGCCCGCGCGCCTGGCCGAGAAGATAACCCGTGCCCGTGGCCTGCAGTTGTGCGGCGCTGGCATGGAAGTAGACCGTGATCGACACCGTGCCCGCCGGCACATGGCGCGCACGGCGCAGCCAGACGCGGGGAAAGAACACATCGGCCAGGGCCGCGAGCGCCACAAAGTCCAGCGGGCGAGGTGGCGCATCGCGCATCCACAACTGGGTCAGGCTGTGGTCGCCACTGCCGTCCCACTCGCGCGGAATGGCGCCGGTGACGGGGCGCATCTCGTAGCGGTTGAGCCACTCCACGCCAAAGCCGGGGGGAATGGCAGGCTGTGCCGAGGGTGCAGGCACTTCGGGCATGGGCACATCGCCCACGCTCCAGGTCTCGCGGCGCACGGCGGTGACGGCCGTAGCGGTGGTGGTGACCACCTGCGCCCCGTCATCACCCGCCTGCAGGATCGACAGCGTCCAGTGCTGGGTCGAGCGGTTGGTGCGCACGGGCGTGGCCTGCACGGTGAACGCACCAGCGGTCAAAGCGCCCGCATAGTTGACGGTGAGCGACAGCGGATCGCCCAGCCGGTCGGGGTGCTGCAAGATGGCCTGTAGCAGCGTGGCGGCGGTGACGCCGCCGAACGGTCCGACCATGTTCCAGTAGCCAGGGTGGGTCTGCCCTTCGTACTGGCCCGGCGCGGAAGAGGACGAGGCCGTCAGCTGTACCGCATCGTCCAGCGGGTGGGCAGCGGACGCAGTGGAAGAATGGGAGGAAGAAGTCATGCTGCGAGTGTGCCGCGAAACAGCCGCTCAGGCCGTCGTGCCGGAGACTTCGGCGTGCGATACACCGCCGCCCAAGGCCGCCAGCGCCGCTGCGGCGCGCGGCCACAGGCTCTGACGGAACTGGTCGCGAAAGAAGCCAAAGTGTCCGATGCGCCGCACCTGCAAATCGGCGGGCGTGATGCTCTCCACGCGGCGCTCGGTGTTGGCGTACAGGTTCACCAGGTTGTGCGTGCCGCGCAAGGTCATCAGCTCGTCGTCCGCCATCGACAGCGCCAGCACCGGAAAGCGCACCGCGCCATAACTTTGCGCCACGGCCGGCCCCTCGGCCCCCACGCTGTAAGCGGGGTCCAGACACCAGCGCCGCCACTGCAGGATCACCCCCGCAGGCAGGTCGCCCACCTTCTTGAGCGTGCGCCCCGGAAAGTACCCGCACAGCCGCGTGGCCAGTGGCACCAGCACCCACCAGAAGTACGGAACGATGCGCTTGAGCTGCGGCGCGTTGTCGCGCCAGTAGCCGCTGCCTGCGGCCACACTCAGCAGACCCGCCACCTGCTCGGGCTTTTTCAGCAAGCCCGGCAACTGCGCGCCCAGGCTGTGGCCCAGCAAATACAGCGGCTGCGACGGCAACGCGGCCTTGGCGGCTGTGATCACCGCCTCGTAGTCCTGCGCCCAGTCGAACAGATCCGCCTTCACATCGCGCATGGCGCCCTGCAGCGAATCGCCATGGCCTCGGTAGTCGAACGTGGTGACCCGAAACCCCTGCTGCGCCATCCACAGCGCAAAGGCCTCGTAGTACGACTGCCGCACCCCCATCGCGCCGCCGATGACAACGCTGGCGCGCGGAGCGCGCTCGGGTTCGTAGACACGCAGCGCCAAAGACACCGCCCCATTGACCTGCAAGGTTTGCTTGTTCATGTCTGTCTCCTTAGCTCAATGCCGATCTGCGCCGGCTTGAATGGAAAACAAAAACAGGCAGTGCACTTCCCCCTGCCTTCACACTCCGCCCTCAAAGGCGTAGCGAGCGGGATCAGCTGCTAGGCGGACGGAGCGCAGGAACCGGAACGTACTTGCGGTACGTGAGGATTGCGAGCACCGCCCAACGACGCAGATGGCCCGCGCAGTAGCCAGTTACAACGCCTCGATGATGCCGGCGGCGCCTTGGCCTGTCCCTACACACATCGTGACCATGCCGTACTTCAGCTTGTGCCGACGCAGCGCGTGCACCACCGTCGCCGCGCGAATCGCACCGGTCGCCCCCAGCGGGTGCCCCAGAGCAATCGCGCCGCCCATCGGGTTCACGTTCGCAGGGTTCAGGCCCAGCGTGTTGATCACGGCGAGCGACTGCGCCGCAAACGCCTCGTTCAGCTCGTACCAGCCAATGTCGTCGCTCTTGAGCCCCGCATACCGCAGCGCCGCAGGAATCGCCTCGATGGGACCAATGCCCATGATCTCGGGCGGCACGCCACGCGCGGCGTAGCTCACAAAGCGGGCCAGGGGCGTCAGGCCAAACTGCTTCACCGCCTTTTCGCTGGCCACGATGAGCGCACCGGCGCCATCGCTGGTCTGCGAGCTGTTGCCCGCCGTGACGCTGCCACGCGCCGCGAACACGGGCTTGAGCTTGGCCAGGCCTTCCAGGGACGTGTCGGGGCGTGGGCCTTCGTCCAGGTTCACGGTGCGGCGCTTTTCCACCACTTCGCCGGTGGCGAGGTTGGGCGAACGCTCCACGATCTCGATGGGCGTGATTTCGTCGGTGAACTCCCCTGCCTTTTGCGCCTTGATGGCGCGCAGGTGGGATTCGAGGGCGAACGCGTCCTGCGCTTCGCGGCTCACCTTCCACTGCTGGGCAACCTTTTCTGCCGTGAGGCCCATGCCGTAGGCAATGCCCACATCTTCGTCGCGCGCAAACACCTCGGGGTTGAACGAGGGCTTGTTGCCACCCATGGGCACCAGGCTCATGGACTCGGCGCCACCGGCGATCAGCACATCGGCCTCACCCACGCGGATGCGGTTGGCAGCCATCTGCAGCGCGGTGATGCCCGATGCGCAGAACCGGTTCACGGTCACACCGCCCACAGGGTGATTGAACGCCAAGCCCACGGCGATGCGGGCCATGTTCATGCCTTGCTCGCCTTCGGGGAACGAGCAGCCAATGATGGCGTCTTCAATCGCCTTGGGGTCCAGCGTGGGGACCTGGGTCATCGCACTCTTGATGGCGGCGACCAGCAGGTCGTCAGGCCGGGTGTTCTTGAAATAACCGCGGCCCGAGCGCCCGATGGGCGTGCGCGTGGCGGCGACGATGTAGGCGTCCTGGACTTGTTTTTGAGCCATGGTGAAACTCCTTCAATTCTTGGGAGGGCGGCTGGAAGGAACCCAGGCCCACGTAAATACACATTCGACCGGCTCCACACCGGCTTCGTCGGTCACCGTGACCGCTACTTGCACCTCGCCCTTGTCGCTGGCCTGCATGGCGGCGCGCTGCTCGGCGGTGAGCGTGGCCACGGCCTTCAGGCCGCCCGTGGCGCGCTTCCTGAACGCCATCGAAAGTTCCTTGGCCAGCGGCAGGCAGTCATCGCGTACGTTCATGCCCACGACCATGCCCGTGGCCGTTTCGGCCAGCAGGTTCATGGCCGAGGCGTGCACGCCGCCGATGTGGTTCTGCACGCGGTGCTCGTTGGCAAGATGCACCTCGACACGCTCGGGCGTGAGCGACACGAACTTCACCCCGGCCGTGCCGGTAAAGGGCACAGCCCGGCGCAGGATGATGTTCTGCACGAAGCCGCGCATGAAAGCGGGCGCCTCGTCCAGGCGCATCAGCGAGCGCTGGAGTTTGTTGGGGGCTGAGCTCGTCATGGTGACGCCGGTCAGTTGCGGACGGGTTTTCCGGTGGAGAGCATTCCGAGAATGCGCTCGTGCGTCTTGGGCTGGGCGATCAGGTGGCAGAACACCTTGCGCTCCAACGTGAGCAGGTATTCCTCGCTCACCATCGAGCCCGCATCCACATCGCCGCCACAGACCACCTCGGCGATCATGGCGCCGATCTTGAAGTCGTAGGCGCTGATGAAGCCGCCGTCGCGCATGTTCACCAGCTGGGCCTTGATGGTGGCCAGGCCGCTGCGGCCCGCCACGGGGAACAGGCGCTTGTGCGGTGCACGCCAGCCGCTCGCGGCCATGGACTTGGCTTCGTTGATGGCGACGAACAGCAGCTCGTCCTTATGGGGCACGATCACGTCGCTGTCCAGCAGGAAGCCCAGCTTGCGCGATTCGATGGCGCTGGTACCCACCTTGGCCATGGCCGCGGCGGTGAAGCCTTCGGTCAGGAAAGGCAGGATGTCCTTGCTGGTCGAAGCGGCCATGTTCTCGGCCGCGCGGCGGGCGATGTAGGTCAGGCCGCCGGCGCCGGGCACCAGGCCCACGCCCACTTCGACCAGGCCGATGTAGCTTTCCATGTGCGCCACACGCTTGGCCGAATACACGGCCAGTTCGCAGCCACCGCCCAGCGCCATGCCATGGATGGCAGCCACCACCGGCACCTGGGCGTAGCGAATGCGCATCATCAGGTTCTGCAGCTCTTGCTCAATGCTTTCCACCGCGTCGGCGCCGCCGACCATGAAGGCGGGCATCGTGGCTTCCAAGTCCGCACCCACGCTGAAAGGCGCGTCGCCGGACCAGATCACCATGCCTTGGTACTCAGACTCGGCCAGTTCCAGCGCCTCCATCAGCGCTTCCATCACCTCGGGGCTGATGGCATGCATCTTGTTCTTGATGCTGGCGATGAGCACTTGGCCGTCCAGCGTCCAGGTGCGCAGAGCCTTTGATTCGGCAATGGTGGTGCCAGCGGTGCGCCAGTCGGGCAGGCTGGTTTCGCCCAGCAGCGCCTCAGGGAAGATCTGGCGCTCGTACACGGGCAGTTGGCGGCGGGGCACAAACTTGCCTTGCGATGCGCTCCACGAACCTTGCGCGGTGTGCACGCCACCGGCCTCGGCCACGGGGCCCTTGAAGACCCACTCGGGCAGCGGTGCCTTGCACAGGGCCTTGCCCGCGTCGATGTCTTCCTGGATCATCTTGGCGACTTCGAGCCAGCCTGCTTCCTGCCACAGCTCGAAGGGGCCCTGCTTCATGCCAAAGCCCCAGCGCATGGCCTGGTCCACGTCGCGCGCGTTGTCGGCGATGGTGCCCAGGTGCACGGCGGCGTAGTGGAAGCTGTTGCGCAGGATGGCCCAGAGGAACTGGCCGGGCGCGCCTTCGGCGTTGCGCAGCAGGCGCAGGCGTTCGGCGGCGGGCTTCTTGAGCATGCGGGCGTACACCTCGTCAGCCTTCTGACCAGCAGGCACATACTCTTCGCTTTCGAGCTCGAAGCGCATCACGTCGCGGCCGACCTTCTTGAAGAAACCTGCCTTGGTCTTCTGGCCCAGGTTGCCCAGCTCCAGCAGCTTTTTCAGCACGGCGGGCGTGCCGAAGCTTTCGTAGAAGGGATCGGTCTCCAGGCTCAGGTTGTCCTGCAGCGTCTTGATGACGTGGGCCATGGTGTCCAGGCCCACCACGTCGGCGGTGCGGAAGGTGCCGCTCGATGCACGGCCGAGCTTCTTGCCCGTGAGGTCGTCCACCACGTCGTAGGTCAGGCCGAAGTTCTCAACTTCCTTCATGGTGGCCAGCATGCCGGCGATGCCCACGCGGTTGGCCACGAAGTTGGGCGTGTCGTGCGCGCGCACCACGCCCTTGCCCAGGCCGCTGGTCACAAAGGCTTCGAGCTGGTCGAGCACTTCGGGCTGGGTGGTGGGGGTGTTGATCAGCTCCACCAGCGTCATGTAGCGCGGGGGGTTGAAGAAGTGGATGCCGCAAAAGCGCGGCTTGATGCTCTCGGGCAGCACTTCGCTCAATTTGGTGATCGACAGGCCCGAGGTGTTGGACGCCAGGATGGCGTGCTTGGCCACGTGGGGCGCGATCTTGGTGTAGAGGTCGAGCTTCCAGTCCATGCGCTCGGCAATGGCCTCGATCACGAGGTCGCATTCCTTGAGCAGGTGCATGTGCTCTTCGTAGTTGGCCTGCTGGATCAGCGCCGCATCGTCGGCCACACCCAGGGGCGAGGGCTTGAGCTTCTTGAGGCCTTCGACGGCCTTGGTGACGATGCCATTCTTCGGGCCTTCCTTGGCAGGCAGGTCGAACAGCACCACGGGCACCTTCACGTTGACGAGGTGGGCGGCAATCTGCGCGCCCATCACGCCTGCGCCGAGCACGGCGACTTTTTTCACTTGGAATCGGGACATGGGTTGGGTTCCTGGTTGGGGCGCTGCGCGACACCGCTGGGGTGCGCGCGGCCACGGGAATGGGGTTTACTGGACGCGGATCCAGGTTTGCGTGCGACCAAACGGGCCGATCGAGCCGCGCACTTCGAGCTTCTTGCCGCCCTCGATGGGGGTCATGCGCAGGGTGTAGTTGCGACCGTTCTCGGGGTCGAGAATCTTGCCGCCCTCCCACACTTCTTTGCCGTCGGCCTTCTTGGCGCCACGGATGATCTCCAGCCCGAGAATGGGCTTGCCCTTGCGGTCATCCGAGCATTCGTCGCAGACCTCGTCGGGCTTGGCGTCCTTGGACAGGCGCTTTTCGAGCGCTCCGTGCAGCACGCCGCCGCCAATGTCGCGGATGCGGATCTCGGCCTTGGCCTCGCCGGTCTTGTCATCGATGTTGCGCCACAGGCCTTCGGGCGTCATCTGCGCCCAGGCCGGCAGCGCGCCCGCTACCAAAACAATAGCTACTACCGCTTTGAACATCTGCGCTCCCTGGCAAAAAGGCTTGAAATCCGCATCCGGCGCCGATCAGGCCAGGGCCAGATCGGTGTCCATCAGCACCTTGCTGCCGGCACGGGCGGTGCGCATCAGCGTCGCCGTTTCGGGGAACAGCTTGGCGAAGTAGAAGCGCGCGGTCTGCAGCTTGGCACCATAGAACGGGTCGGTGTTGCCAGCGGCAATTTCGCGCAGGGCGACCTGGGCCATGCGGGCGAACAGGTAGCCGAACACCAGGTGGCCGGCCACGCGCAGGTAGTCCACGGCGGCGGCGCCCACTTCGTCGGGGTTTTGCATGCCCTTGAAGCCGATCTCGGTGGTGAACTTGGTCATCTGGTCACCCAGCATGGCCACGGGGTTGATGAACTCAGCCATGCGCTCGTTCACGCCCTCTTCTTCCACCAGCTGGCCAATCAGCTTGCCCAGCTTTTTCAGCGTGGCGCCGTTGTTGCCCAACACCTTGCGGCCCAGCAGGTCCAGCGACTGGATGGTGTTGGTGCCTTCGTAGATCATGTTGATGCGGTTGTCCCGCACGTACTGCTCCATGCCCCATTCCTTGATGAAGCCATGGCCGCCGAAGACCTGCATGCACGCATTGGTGCTGATGTGGCCGTTGTCGGTAATGAAGGCCTTCACGATAGGGGTCAGCAGGGCCACGAGTTCTTCGGAGTCCTTGCGCACCTTTTCATCGGGGTGGCTGTGCACCTTGTCCAGCAGCAGCGTGCAGAAGATCTGCAGCGCGCGGCCACCCTCGGCATAGGCCTTGGCGGTGAGCAGCATCTTGCGCACATCGGGGTGCACGATGATGGGGTCGGCGTCTTTGTCCTTGGCCTTGGGGCCTGACAGGCTGCGCGACTGGATGCGGTCCTTGGCGTAGGCCAGGGCGTTCTGGTAAGCCACTTCGGTCAGGCCCAGCGACTGGTTGCCCACCCCCAGGCGGGCGGCATTCATCATCACAAACATTGCGGCCAGGCCCTTGTTGGGCTGGCCCACCATGGTGCCGATGGCGCCGTCCAGCGCGATCTGCGCGGTGGCGTTGCCGTGGATGCCCATCTTGTGCTCCAGGCCCGTGCAGAAGATCGGGTTGCGCTCGCCCAGCGAGCCGTCGGCATTGACGTTGAACTTGGGCACCACAAACAGGCTGATGCCCTTGCTGCCCTTGGGCGCATCGGGCAGGCGAGCCAGCACCAGGTGAACGATGTTGGCGGCCATGTCGTGCTCACCGGCACTGATGAAGATCTTGTTGCCGGTGATCTTGTAGGTGCCGTCGGCCTGGGGTTCGGCCTTGGTGCGCATCAGGCCCAGGTCGGTACCGCAATGGGGTTCGGTCAGGCACATGGTGCCGGTCCATTCGCCGCTGGTGAGCTTGGGCAGGTACAGGGCCTTCTGGGCGTCGGTGCCGTGGGCGTGCAGGGCTTCGTACGCGCCGTGCGACAGGCCGGGGTACATCGTCCAGGCCTGGTTGGCCGAGTTCAGCATCTCGTACAGGCACTGGTTCAGCACAAAGGGCAGGCCCTGGCCGCCGTAGGCCGGGTCGCAGCTCAGCGCCGCCCAGCCGCCTTCCACGTACTTGGCGTACGCGTCCTTGAAGCCGGTGGGGGTCTTCACTTCGTGCGTGGTCTTGTTCAGCACGCAGCCTTCGGTGTCGCCGCTGATGTTGAGCGGGAACGCGACTTCGGCGGCAAACTTGCCGGCCTCTTCGATCACGGCGTTGATGGTGTCCACATCCACTTCGGCGTGGGGGGGCATCGCCTTGAATTCATCACTCACCTTGAGCACTTCGTGCATGACGAATTGCATGTCGCGCAGGGGCGGCGTATAGGTAGGCATGGGTTTACTCCTTGGATGGGGTGGTTTGGTTGGAAACTTTGCGGCGCGCCACCGTGGGTGCCTTGGCGGCCGCCGCCGGCGCGCTGTAACGCGCCAGGATGTTGTGAAAGCCCACGACGGCCCGGTCGATGGAGCCCGGGGTCTGCAGGAACCGCGCTTCGTAGTGCAGCGCGAGGATCAGGCCGTGAATCTCGAAGAGCATCTGCTCTTCCTTGGTGTCGGCCCGCAGCTCGCCCAGCTCCTTGCACTGCTCGATGGCGCGGCGCATGGCGGCATGCCAGGTCAGCACCGAGCTGGCCAGTGCGTCGCGCACGGGGCCGGTGCGGTCGTCAAACTCGACCGCGCCGCTGATGTAGATGCAGCCCGAGTCGATTTCGATGGAGGTGCGCTTCATCCAGTTGTCGAACAGCGCCGACAAACGCGCCACGCCGCGCGGGGCGGACATGGCGGGGTAGAACACTTCCTGCTCGAAGCGGGTGTGGTATTCGCGGATCACGGAGATCTGCAGCTCTTCGCGCGAGCCAAAGTGGGCGAACACGCCCGACTTGCTCATGCCCGTGACGTCGGCCAGCGCCCCGATGGAGAGACCCTCCAGCCCGATGTGGGTGGCCAGGCCCAGCGCCGCCTCGACGATGGCCGCCTTGGTCTGCTGGCCCTTTTGCAGTGCACGGCCCGTACCGCTGCGAGCGCGCGGAATGCGGGTGACCTGGCGGGATTCGGGGGTGGAGGACATGGGCACGAATAAAAACGAACGTTCGTTCTATTCTGCAGCAAATTCCCCGCGCACCCCAAGCCCCCGGAAAAAATAGGGAGACGTACCCAAACCACCCGTTGCAGCCGCGCCACCCTTGCTGGGTAACGCTGCCTCGGACGTCTGCTGGCTACAGCATCAGCGCCAGACTGGCTTCCAGGTGCTCGGTGGGCAAGCGCCGAAACCCCGAGCGGGCATAACCCTGCAGCCGCCCGACCACAAAGGCCGTCAACACACTGGCCGCCACCTGGGCGTCCACCGTGGGCGTGTTGGAGGCGGCCGTGGTGGTCCGCAGGCACTGGCGCAGGGTGGATTCAATGCGGTCAAAAAACTGGTTCATGCGCTGCTGCAGGCGCTCGTGCTCGAACACCAGCGCGTCGCCCACCATCACCCGCACCATGCCCGGGTTGCGCTCGCCAAACTGCAGCACCAAGGCCACGATGCGGGCGGCCTGGCGCGCGCCCGCGTCGGCAGGCTGTGCGGGGTCGGGCACGTCGCGCCCAGTGATCTGCTGCACCAGCGTGAACACCGATTGCTCGATGAAATCGATCAATCCCTCGAACATCTGCGCCTTGCTGGCGAAGTGGCGGTACAGCGCCGCCTCGCTGACGGACAGGCGTGCGGCCAACGCGGCGGTGGTGATGCGTTCAGCCCCCGGCTGCTCCAGCATGGCGGCCAAGGCCTGCAGGATCTGGATGCGCCGCTCCCCGGGCTTGGGCCGCTTGCGGGCAGCCGCAACATCACCCGCTTCGGCGGTACTGGCGGACTCGGGGAGGGGCGAGATTTCAGACATGCAGGACAGGGACTCCGGTGGGCCCCGCGCCCGGAACACATGCCACCGGGCATGGTCGGATCACGGCAGGGCGTGGATCACGATGTCACGTCTTGCCACAGCCAGGAGGGGCTGGGCCGCCACCTGTTTGCACAAGTCAATCGTGTATGGAAATGATTCTCGCACAGGCCCCAAAGCGATCCCCGCAGGCCCTGGCAGGCCTCAGGGCACGCACCACTACAGCGGGAACACCACGGCCACCACGAGCCCCCGCCCCTGGGGGCCGGTGCCCAGCGTCAGCGCGGCGCGGTGCACGCGGGCAATCTCGTCCGCAATCGCCAGCCCCAGGCCGGTGCCCTCGCCGCCCGCACCGGGCACGCGGTAGAAGCGCTGCAGCACGCGGGTGCGCTCACTCTCCGGCACCCCCGGGCCATCGTCCTCCACCTCCATGTAGGGGCGCGGCGGGCCCAGACGCCCCTGGCGCAGTCCGCAGCGGATGGTGACCACGCCCCCCGGCGGGGTGTACTTGATGGCGTTGTCCACCAGGTTGGACAACAGCTCGCGCAGCAGCCAGCCGTGGCCCGTGACATGCACCAGCTGCACATCGAGCCCCAAATCCAGGCCCTTGCCGGTAGCGGCGTCCAGAAAGTTTTCGAGCAGCGATTCGCACAGGTCCTTGAGGTCCACCCGCTGCGGCGGTTGCGCATCCAGGCTGCGGGCATCGGCCCGGGACAGGGCCAGCAGCTGGTGCGCCAGCTGCGAGGTGCGGCGCGTGGCATTGCGCAGCTTCTCGATCTGATCGACTCCTAAAACAATAGCACCTTGCGCACGATCTTCATGCGCTAGCGGCATTTTTCGGTCGAAATCCGGAAAAGAGGTGCGGGGCGGCGCTGCCGCCTTGGCCATCATGGCCCAGGCCTCGACCTGGGCCTGCAGGCCTGCCAGCGGCGTGCGCAGCTGGTGCGCCGCGTCGGCCACAAAGCGCCGCTGCCCCTCCGCCTGCGCATTGACCAGAGCAAACAGGCGGTTGAGCGAGTGCACCAGGGGGCGGACCTCGTCGGGCGATGCGGCCTCGTCGATGGGACTGAGGTCCCGCGGCGAGCGGCGCTCCACCGCCTCGGCCAGGCCCACCAAGGGTTTGAAGGCCTGACGCACCGCCCAGTGGATCGCAAAACCCGCCGCTACCAGGAGCACCAGGTTGGGCAGCAACACGCGCAGCAGCAGTTGTTGCGCCCATTTCTGGCGCGGGTCCGACCCGTCGGCCAGAGCCACCACCAGCTCGCCCGCCCCGGTGCGCCCGCGCTGTGCCGCCACCCGGTACGTCACCCCGCCGAATTCCACGCTGTGGAACTCCGGGGCCTGGGTGGTGGGCACGGCGCCATGCACCCAACCCTCGCCCAGCAGCAGGCGGCCGGAGGTGTCACGCACGCTGTAGGCAGCAAAACCGGCGTTCTGGCGCAGAAAATCTTCAATGGGCGGCGCAAGCAAGAGCAACGGCGGGTCGTTGTCGTGAATGGGTGGCGCCAGCACCGAATCGGCCAGTGCCGGCAGCAGCCGCACCAGCCGCTGGTCATGCTGGCCAGCCGCCTCGTCGGCCGAACGGTAGTCCAGCCAGACCCCCACCAGCGCGAGCACACACAGCGGCAACACCAGCATCAGCAGCAGCCGGGTGCGCAAATCCGACGTCATCGCGCGCAAACCGGGCCGCCGGGAGGAGTTCTTCTTCCAAAGCATGGCGAGGCGGCCGAAAGATGCGGGTGGGGGAATTGCGGCTCAGGGGGCCTGCAGTTCGAGGCGGTACCCAAAGCCCCGGATGGACCGCAGCGCCACGCCATGGGGCTCCAGCTTGCCCCGCAGGCGCGAGACATAGACCTCCACCGCGTTGGGGGTGATCTCTTTGTCCCAGCCGGTCAGCGCCTGGAGCAGCTTGTCTTTGCTCGCGGGCTTGGGCGCGTTGATGAGCAGGTATTCAAGCACCGTCCACTCGCGGGGCCCCAGTTCGATGACCTGCTCACCCGCTGGCGTGCGCATACTGGCCCGGCGCCCGGCCGTGTCCAACTCCAACGGGCCAAAACTCAGCACGGCCGTGGTCGCAGCCTGGGAGCGGCGCAGCAGTGCCCGCAGGCGCGCCAGCAGCTCGGGCAGTTCAAACGGCTTGACCATGTAGTCGTCCGCCCCCAGGTCCAGCCCCTGCACTCGGTCATGCAGCGCGTCGCGCGCTGTCAGGATCAACACGGGCATCGCAGGACTCGCCATGTCCGGGCGACGCAGGCGGCGGGTCAGTTCCAGGCCGTCCATGGCGGGCAGCCCGATGTCGATGATGGCGGCGTCAAACGACTCGGCGCGCAGCACCTCTTCGGCCCGTTCGCCGCTGCCCACCCAGTCCACCGCATAACCCGCGTCGGTGAGCCCCAGCTTGATGCCGCTGGCCACCATCACATCGTCTTCGACCAACAGCAGGCGCATGGAGCCCTCGCGCAGGGAGATCAGTGGGACCGGATCATGGTGCCGTAGGCCTGGTCGGTCAGGATCTCCAGCAGCATGGCATGGGGCACACGCCCGTCAATGATGTGCACGGCATTCACGCCGGCTTTGGCTGCATCCAGTGCGCCGGCGATCTTGGGCAGCATGCCCCCCGAGATCGTGCCGTCGGCAAACAGCTCGTCGATGCGACGGGCCGTCAGGTCGGTCAACAGGTTGCCGGCCTTGTCGAGCACCCCGGGCGTGTTGGTCAGCAGCATCAGCTTTTCAGCCCGCAACACCGTGGCCAGCTTGCTGGCCACCACATCCGCGTTGATGTTGTAGCTCTCGTTGTTCTCGCCAAAACCAATCGGGCTGATGACGGGAATGAACGCATCGTCTTGCAGCGCTTTCACCACGCTGGGGTCGATGGAGACGATATCGCCCACCTGCCCCACGTCGTGTTCGATGGTGGGGTCCTTGCTGTCCACCATCTTGAGCTTTTGCGCGCGGATCATGCCGCCGTCCCGGCCCGTCAAACCCACGGCCTTGCCACCAGCCTGATTGATCAGACCCACGATGTCCTGCTGCACCTCGCCCGCCAGCACCCATTCGACCACCTCCATGGTCTCGGCATCGGTCACACGCATGCCCTGGATGAACTCGCCCTTCTTGCCCAGTCGATTGAGCGCGGTTTCGATTTGCGGGCCGCCACCGTGCACCACCACCGGGTTCATGCCCACCAGCTTGAGCAGCACCACGTCCTCGGCAAAGTCGGCCTGCAGGGCCGGGTCCGTCATGGCGTTGCCGCCGTACTTGATGACCATGGTCTTGCCATGGAACTTGCGGATGTAAGGCAGCGCCTGGGCCAGGATTTCAGCCTTGTCGCGTGGGGCAATCGAAAGAAGGTCGGTCATGGAGGCGTGCCATCCGGAGAAAACAGTGAGGCGCAAATTGTGCCGCATTCGCCGGGCACGCGAACACAAGAAGACTTCAGTGCCGCAACCAGTTCGGCACTTTGAACCGCACGATGGCCAGATAGGCCATCACATAGCTGACTACAAACAACCCGCAAAACGCCATGAGCAAGGGGGTGTTGTTCCAGAACAGCACCGCCGGCACCACGGTCAAGAGCGTGAAACCCCACAGATAAGGTGACGTGCGGTTGTTGCGCATGAGCACCCGACGAGACTCATCATCGTGAAATACCCCGCGCACGATGCGGCGGTAGATGAGCTGGTGGAAGTGCAGAGCATCCGCCACCCCCGGAGAAACACCCCGCACCGCCTTGCGGTAAATGGAAAAGATCGTTTCCCACACCGGGTAGATCAGGAGCAGCATCGGGAACCAGGGGGATACGTCCGCATTGCGCTGCACCAGCGAGATGCTGGCCATGGCGATCACCACGCCCCATACATACGCGCCCCCATCTCCGGCAAACAACATGCCGCGCGGGTAGTTCCAGACCAGAAAGCCGCCGGTGGCCGCAGCGGTGGATACGAGCAGTGCCGCCAGCGCACGATCGCCCACCTGCAGCGCCACGTGCGCCAAAGCGAGGCACACGATCAAGGCAACCATTCCCGCCAACCCGTTGTACCCGTCGATGATGTTGAAGGCATGGGGCAGGCCTGCGACGGCAAACAAAGCAATGAGGCTCCCGACCCAAGGAGCTGCTACTAAAAACGCATCTGCAAACGGGAATTCGAGGCGTTTAACCGTCATGCCTAACAAAAACACAGCAAGAGCACCCGATGCCGCGGTGAGCCCCAATCGATACCGAACAGGTAGTCGCTGGGTCATATCCTCCGCAATTCCGCCCCCCGCCGATGGCAGCATCACCAATAGCCAGAGCCCCACCCACGCATCAAGCCTCAGCGAGGCCAAGTCTCCGAAACCGGTCTGAACCACACCCAAGCCCCACCCACCAATCATGCCCAACAACACTGCCACTCCACCAAGTCGAGGTACGTCCCCCAGGTGAAACCGTTGTGGCATGGCTTCACCATAAGCTCGTGCGTGCAACCTCATATAGCGCACGACAAACCCAGCTGCCAGCACAGACACAACAAACGATACGAAAGCCATCCAAATCATAACGAGCCCATGGTATGCATACATTGTCACCGGTCGTGTAACCAACGACATGCGCGGGAGCTCGGCGCAAACGTCTCCTCACAATTATTCTGCCCGCTAACATAGAGGTCTTACACATCTGCGCCCGCAGGACAGTACTCGAGCTGATGCGAAAAACCGGCAATCTAGTGCAAAGCTCTGACCACCCAACATCTGCTCCGGAGAGACCTCTCTCCAGCTGTACTCATGGCATGAGCCAACCATTGACCTTGGTAACAATCGATTGACGGTCTTCCCCAGCAAGGGACTCCAAACGCAGGCTGGAAAGCATATAGACGTAGCGCGCTTGCGCCAAATCACGTAGTGCCAGGATCCTTTGCTGCTCTGCGTTTAGAACATCCAGGGACGTTCGCATGCCAGCCTTAAAAGACTTTTGGTTAGAGAGTAGCGCCTGATCAGCAGAACGCACTGCTTGCTCTAAAGCCGCCACACGCAAAACACCCTCCGTCACCCCTCGGAATTCGCGATGGACGCGTACACCCAGATCTCGGCGCGCAGCTTCAAGTAATTCGCGTGCTCGATCATGCGCAGCGACGGCCTGACGCACTGTAGAACTGACATAGCCCCCAGAGTACAAGGGCACCGATAGCTGGAGCCCAATCGTTTTGTTGTCATAGCGCGAATTAACGCTTGTCACGCTGTCACTATTGGTGCGTGACCATTGCGCTACCAAATCCAAAGTCGGTTTATGACCCGTCTGCGCCTTCTCGATCTCCAGACGCGCCGCTTCAACTTGCGCTCTTAAAGAAGCCAGCTCTGGACTGGCCCGCTCGGCGCGTTCTACCCAGGCATCCAGGCTGGCCGGCACAGGAGCGGAGGGAGAAAATCTAGCAACATCAAGTACCGCCAATGCGTCCACTTCGCTCCCCGTAATGACCGCGAGTCGTCGGTGGGTGAACTCAACATTTTGCTGAGCCTCCAGCTCCTGCGCCAGCGTCAAATCTAATCTGGCCTGGGCTTCATCTACATCGGTGCGCGTACCTGATCCTGCCGCAAACCCCTTTCGCGCAGCATCCACCTGAGTGGTATACGTCTTCTTCTGCGCACTCACCAAGCTCAACTGGTCTCTAGCGAGCAAAGCGTCAAAATATGCCTCAGCCACCCGAGTAACGAGCGCCTGCTCATCTCTCTCCAGAGCCGCCTCGGCATCTTCCAACTGTGCCTGCGCCTGGCGTACCGACGCGTTTATGAGGGGACGATAAATTGGCTGACGTACCGACAGCGCCTGACTGCCACTGTAATATTGGCTTCTGGTTGTGACTGGCTGACCCAAAAAGTTTCGCGTCTCGCTGGTCAAATCGTTGTGGGTGCGCCCTGCGCTCAAGGATACGTTCGGCAGTAGTTGCGCACGTGCCTGCGGCAACCTCTCTCGGCCCGCATCAGCAGCAGACCGAGCTGCGCGAATAGTTGCATCGTTTTCGCTCGCGGCACGATACGCCTGATCAAAATCCAGGGCCCACACGGGCAGCGCCGCAGCCGCACTGAGCAGTACACCGAAAGCTCCCAGTACACGGCGGGAGCCATGGGTTGCCGAAAAGCTCTGTCCTCTTTTCATCGCTCACTCCTCCTTCATGGATGCAGCCAGACGCTTTGTCAGCGGATGCAAGAGATACGTGAGCATCGACCGCTCTCCTGTCTTGATCACAAGTTCAGCCGGCATACCAGGCTGCATCTGACGCGAGCCTAAGGTCTTGACACCTTCCGGCGTAACCCCCACCCGAGCGAGGTAATAAGACACCTGAGGATTCTGGGGGTCAGATAACAAGTCACCTGAAACTGACACCACTTTGCCAGCCACCACCAACTGTGGCGAGTGAGCGAAGGCCGAGAAGCGAATGTCAACAGGCAGGCCTGCATGTACTTTGTCGATCAGGTTTGGCGCCACGTGCGCCTCCAGCAGAAGCGCCTGATCCACGGGAACAATATCCATTAACTTCTGCCCGGGCTGCACCACACCGCCAACGGTCTGTGCGGCCAGCCCCACCACCTGACCAGCTACAGGGGCTTTGATCTCAAGCCGCTCCATGTCCGCCTTGACCGCCACAAATTTCTCAGCATCGGACAGCACCTCGCGGGTCACGTCCGCCAGTTGCGACTCCACCTCCTTGCGATACTCCTGCTGGCGAACGATCGTCCGCTGACGAAGTTCAGCAATTGACCGACGTACACGAGTTACATTCCCAAGAAGATCGGCAATGGAAGAATTGGACTCCGCCACCATGCGCTCCAACTCGAGTTGCCGATTGCGAGGCGCATAACCCTCTTTGACCATTTCACGTGTATTGCCCAACTCCTCACTGAGGAGCGCCAACTGACTGCGACGGCTGGCAAGCATGCTCTCGTACGCCTGCAACTGCGCTTGCTGCCCCTCAATACTCTCATTGATACCCTGGATATCCGCTCGCAAAGCCTCTTGCCGGGCGCGGAACAGCTGCTCCTGCGTGACCATCTGCTGACGAATCAGCGGGTCGGACTGCGCGGCCTTGAGATCCGGGTGGAACGTTACCGTGCTGCTGCGCGACTGCTCGGCCAGCAAACGGCCCTGCATCGCGCGCAGTCCCAGATAGCGCTGGCGCACCCCTTCATAGTTGGCACGTGCAGTGGCCTCATCGAGTCGAATGAGAACCTCATCCTCTTTGACCACTTGGCCTTCGCGCACTAGAACCTCTTTGACAATGCCACCTGTCAGGTGTTGTACAGCCTTGCGTTTTGTATCTATAGCCACCATGCCTTGGCTCGGCACCCCTTCATCCAGCGGCGCGAGCGCAGCCCAGAGAAGAAAACCGCCCAAGCCCAAGCCCAGCGCCCACAGGCCTATGCGTGCCGGACTCTTGGTATCGGAAGCGGAGGGAGACTCCTGAGCTGCGGCGGGTGCCGCCAACGCGCCGCCCACCTCGGGGCTAGGGCGTTTGGGGGAAACGTCTTGAATGGCCATGACAATCTCGGCTAAAAAATGGTGTGATCGAGGGGAAAAGAAGAAGTAGCACCTATGCGGCAGCAGGAAGCGAATGCGCTGGGGCATCGGTATCCGGCGTCGCAGTGGGGGGTGGCTGACGGCCAGCCTGCAACGCAGTCATCACCGCATCGCGCGGCCCCTCTGCATGCACCCGGCCATCGCGCAGAACCAGCAGCCGGTCGGCAACGGCCACCACACCGGGGCGATGACTGATGAGAAACACGGTCTTGCCCTTGGCCTTGAGCTCGCGCACTGTTTTGAGCAGTGCTGCTTCACCAGCATCGTCCAGATTGGCGTTGGGTTCGTCCAGCACCACCAGCGCAGGGTCCCCGTAAATGGCACGCGCAAGCCCAATGCGCTGGCGCTGCCCCCCCGAAAGCAGGCTTCCCGCCTCCCCAATCGAGGTGTCATAGCCCTTGGGAAAACGCAGAATCATTTCATGCAAACCTGCGGACTCGGCTGCAGCGATTACCTTGGGCGAATCCATTTCAGTGAAGCGGCCAATGTTCTCGGCAATCGAGCCCTCAAAAAGTTCAATGTCCTGGGGCAGATACCCCAAATGCGGGCCAAGCTCGGTACGATTCCAGCCCTGGATCGGGCGCTCATCGAGCAACACCTCGCCCGACACCTCGGGCCAGATGCCCATGATCACGCGTGCGAGCGTGGACTTGCCCGAACCCGACGGCCCCAGTACCACCGTTACCGTGCCCGCAGGAACCTCCAAATCAATACCTTTGAGTATTGGCTCATCGCGTCCTGAGGCGGTGGCCACCACACCGTGCAAGGCAATGGCTCCGGTGGGCGGCACTCGGGTTAGCGCCGGGTCGCGCTCAGGGTGCGCCTCCAGCAGAGCTTCAAGGCGTGCAAACGCGTCGCGCGCCCCAATGAACCCACGCCAGGAACTGACCAACTGATCAATCGGAGCCAACGCACGCGTCATCAGCACATTGCCCGCAATCATGGCGCCCGGCGTCATCTGACCATCGATCACCAGCAACGCACCAATCCCGAGAGAAAGCGACTGCTGCGAATAGCGAATGAACTTACTCCAGGCCGTTACACGCCCGGAAATGCCCTGCGCAGCGTGGGCATCCCGCAGCGCCTTGTCATTGCGCACCGCCCAATGACCACGCAGATTACCAAGCATGCCCATGGACTCCAGCACCTCGGCATTACGCAGCTTGCCCTGCAAATAGGCGTTTACTTCGGCCTGTGCTTTGCTAGCAGCCCCCTGCGGCGCGATGGTGTGGCGGTGTCCGAACCATGCCAGCGCCATCTGCACCAAGGTAAAAAGAATGGCCGCTACACCTAGCCAAGGGTGCAGCAAGAACAAAACTCCGATGTATATGGGCGTCCATGGCGCATCGAAAAAAGCAAATACCCCATTACCCGTCATGAATTGGCGCAACTCGGTCAGGTCAGCAAAGGCCCGCGACGGGTTGTGGCCGGACTGCGACAGATAGGCTTCAAAGCTGGCATTGAATACCTTGGTACCAAGCATCTCGTCCAGGCGCACACCCGTGCGCACCAAGAGCCGCGAGCGCGACCACTCGGAAAACGACATCATGCCGAGCAAAAACAAGGTCACCAGCGACACCGCCAGCAACGTCAGCTCGCTGCCGCTGACCAGCACGCGGTCGTACACCTGCAGCATGTAGAGAGTGGGGGTCAGCATCAGCAAGTTAGCCACCATGCTGAAAATCCCCACCATGAAAAACTCGCGGCGAAAAGCCCACAAAGTACGGGTCAGATCACTGCGGTCGAAAAACTTGGAATTGGTCATAGTGTTCTGTGTAAAAACCCCGCCGTCACGCTGCGGCTGGCGCCAGCAGGCCCACCGGCTGCGACGCCGGCCGCGCCTGTGCTGACTCCTGCGACGCTTTGGTCAATGCCGCCAGCACCTCGTCACGCGGACCAAAGGCCTGCTGCGTGCCATCGCGCATCACCAGCATCAGATCGGCCACTGCCAACACACTGGTGCGGTGAGTCATGACCACGAACGTAGTGCCACGCGCCTTGAGTGCCGTGATGGCGGCAGCCAGTGCCGCATCGCCTTCCTCGTCCAGGCTGGAATTGGGTTCATCAAGCACCACAAACACAGGGTTGCCATACAGCGCGCGTGCCAGAGCCGCACGCTGTCGCTGCCCACCAGACAGCATCGCGCCGTCGCGCCCCACAGCGCTGTCGTAACCCTGTGGCAATGACATGATGTGCTCATGCAGGCCCACCAGCTTTGCCGCCTCCTCGACCCGGGTGCGGTCCACCGGACCAAAGCGGGCAATGTTCTCAGCCAGCGTCCCCTCGAACAACTCCACCCCTTGAGGCAGGTACCCTACGTGGGGGCCCAGTTCAGCCTTGTTCCAAATGAATACATCCACCCCATCAAGACGCACCTTGCCCACGGCTGCTGGCCACAGCCCCGTGAGCAGCCTTGCCAACGTGGTCTTACCCGAGGCAGACGGCCCCACCACCGCGAGCACCTGACCAGGCAGAATAGAGAACTGTATGCCGCGCACAATGGCGGCTGGCGAACCCGGGGCACCCGCCGTCACCCCCTCAACCGCCAGCGCACCCTTGGGTGGCGGTAACTCCATGGCGGGAGGGCGCTTGGGCAACTGGCGCAGCAGCTGATCCAGCCGGGCCCAAGCCATGCGCACACTCACCACCGCACGCCACTGGGAGACAATCTGCACCAGCGGTGCCAGCATGCGCCCGCCCAGCACCGAGGCGATGATCATCATGCCCGAACCACCGTTGAGCTGGTTGCGCAGCAATAGCCAAGCACCAAGCCCCAGAAGGAGCGAACCCATCACCTGCTGTACGAACTTGGAAATGGCCTGAAATACACCCGCTACATCCGAAGCTTGCGCTTGCAGCTTCAAAAACTCGCTCTGCCTGTTCATCCACAGGCGGTGGATATTGCGCAGCATCCCCATCGACTCGATCACTTCGGCATTGCGCAATGAACCATCGGCATATTGCTGCGCCGCAATCGCCGTGCGGTTGGCCAGGGCCAACGGCGGCTGGCTGCCGCGTTCGTTCAGCCAAGCAACCGCCGTCTGCACAACAGCCCCTGCCACCGCAGCCCAACCCAGTACCGGGCTGATGGCAAAAATCAACACCATAAACACCAGTGCAACTGGCGCCTCCATCATCGCCACCAGCACCGGCGCATGCAGAAAATCGCGTACCGTTCTGAAATCGCTCATGGACTGCGGCGTGCCACCGGGGACACGCTTGAGGCTAGCCTCAAACACCACGTCGAAAATGCGGCCGGACAACTGTCGGTCCAGTGCGTGGCCGGCACTCCGCAAAATTTCGTTACGCGCCCAATCGACCACCTCCATCACAGCGTACACGCCCAGCACTAGCACAGTCAGCATGGCCAATGTCAGGTGATTGCGGCTGCTCACCACACGGTCGTACACCTCCAGCATGTAACCAGTGGGCGCCAGCAAGAGCAGGCTCCCCACCAGGCTAAACCATGTCGCACGCACCAAATAAGGCCGGAGAGTGATCAGCGCCTCGCGCAACTCCGAAGGGGTTTTCTGTTGACTCATTCAGTTTCCTCCACCATCACATACTCTGGAATTTCGCCCTGCTCGGGCTGGGCCGCCTCTAACTCGGCGCCTGCCGGCTTCGTTTGGTTACTGTCAACTTCGGCCAACCAGAATGCCAACTGATACACGCCGTCAACCCGCCGAGACAGCACAATCTCGCGCAATTTGCGGGAATGGAAGGCCGCCTCGTCTTCAGGGTGCAAGGCCAACTGAAAGCGCATGCGTCCATCCAGCGTGAACATGGACAATTGACCGGATTTCAGACTGAGCGTGTGCCGGTCGAAATACACGGGACAGCTGTCGGCGAACCGCAACAACGGCAATGGCCGATTACCCAAACGCGTCAGGTTGAACGGACTATCGGGATGCTGGTAAACCTTGCGACAGGTACGCGACACGGAGTAGATGGCGTTGCACACCATTTGAGACCCGAGGGCAGGAAACTGCTCTCGCAGCTGGCGGTAGGCAAGATGGTGCAATGCCACCCGGTTCCACACCCGCGTTTGCCGCACCAGCGGCGCCAACGCATTGCATACCTGCGCAAAAACCCTCTGCAACGCCTGCAACCGGGCGTACTGCTCCGGAGACGCATGAAGAGGAACACACAGCACTAAATTCATATAGGAAGCGCATTCTATCGCGCTAAATAATTCCTATATGAATATATTTATGCCGTCGTCAACACGCAACACGAGGCCGCATTACACGCACAACTCCACAACACCTCAGCAGATACCTTTGAGGCAGACCACGCGTTGAGCGGAAGGATTTACTGGCGCCACGCAGGCACATCCTCGCAAGCAGCCTCGGCGCAAAAGCGCCCAACTCCTCAGCACGAAATCACCTCCGGCCATTCCAGCAGGGAGGTGCAAAATGTGCCTGCAAAAAGCACTTGAGCAAATTCAATCTGCCGCCTGTGCAAGACGAAGCGAGCACAACACCAACCCGTCCTTCCGGCGGAGCGCTGGGCGAGAGTCGCGTATGCCACTGTTGCCGATGCACTCAATGCAGCAGAGTCGTTCCCGCCGGGACGCTGGCCACTGCACTCTCGGTCACCCAATCTGGCCATACCTGCAAGGGCCAGCCAGCCTTGCGATAGTTGTCGTAGAGAATACAAAGCCACTGACGCAAAGGTTCTGGCGCCAGCACCAGCACGCCGATCGGGGTGCGTTCAACGCCGGAGCCGGTGCGCATACCCTTGAAAGTGAGCTGCACCGCCTGCGGAAGTTGAGCGACATTCACTTCGTGGACCAACCATGCCTCGTGGTCGGGTGCAGCAAGTACTGCGGGCTGGGGCGCCAGCTTCGCCCGGGCTGCCTGTTGTGCAAACCCTTGCATCACCTGTGCTCTCAGGGCATCGGGCGCCAACATGTCCGCCCTGGGCCCATCTGACCTCGGTACGCCTGCGCCCTGTCCCTGCAACTGCTGCACCAACGCAGCCACCAGCCGTTGGAGCAAACGCTGCGTGAACCAAGCAACAACCAACTCCCCGCCGTGCAAAGTTCCCGCCATGCGAATGCGATCCTCTGCCTCCACGTACTCGGTGGTAATGCGCTCAAACTGCTTCATGGCGGGGATGGAGGGCAACCCTCCTGCAGCGCAGAGCCCACACCAAATTGCACAGCCTCAAGCCGCAGACACTGCGGGTGCGTCGGACGACACCACATTGGACGCAGCCGGCATCGCAGCGGACAAGGCACCCACATAGGCGCTGCGTGCTGTCTGGGCAATGCCCAACTGCAACTGCAACCGGGCGATTTCGGCGTCCACTGCCTGGATATTCGTAATCTGAACGCGCGCAGCCTCGCTCAGGGCAGCCACGGAGTACTCGTTGCCGTTGAAGGTGAGGGATTCTGGCAAAGCCATCGTGATTCCTGTCTGAAAAGAAAAATAAAAACATGCCCTGACCGGGCGGCTTGAGAATTATCGCCCGCCCGCGCAATGGAACAGCCATCGCCGGCGAGACATTCCACCAAAACACGAGGAAGCCTCCACAAGGAGGTTACACCCCGGCTCGCTCGCTTTTGCACGCTCCGACCCGAAAATGGGTGTAGCCGGAGACAAAGAGCACAATCAATCGTATGCACTCCATTTGCTATCACGGCTTCCTCGGTGGTCCCCGAAGCATGGGCCGGGTGGGCCAGTATTTTTTGTCGCACCTGCTGCAAACCCAGCGCTACAGCGTCAGCTTTTCCCCCTTCCGCACCGACTTCATGGAGCCACGATGGTCTGCAAAAACTCGTGCGCTTCTGAACCCCAACCCCACCGTAGAAACCGTAGACCAGATGGTGACTTACGGGTCGGTGCTCGAAGCGCGCAAACCCCGGTGCGCCCGCCAGATGACACCGTGGTTGTTTTACGAAGCCGCCACACTGCCTGGCACCATCGTTAGCACCATCAACGCCAACGACCGCGTATATGCCTGCAGCAAATTTGTGCGAGATGTTTTCCTGGCCAGTGGGATCAAGATACCGGTTGACGTTCTCGGCCATGGTTTTGACCCGCAGCACTATCGCTACAGGGCAAGAACTTTGGATACGCCATTCATCTTCCTCTGTGTTGCGGAACACACTCCGCGCAAAAACCTCCCCATGCTCATCGAATGCTTTGAGCGCGCTTTTGACAACCGGGCCGATGTTCAACTGGTCATCAAGGTCGGCCTGCATGGGCCAGGCGACCTTCGCAGAGCAATCAAACACCCCACCAAGGTGCGCGTAGTGCACCAGCTTCTGGAGGACGATGTCGCCATGGCCCAGCTTTACCAGGCAGCCCACTGCTTTGTGCTGCCCACCCGCGGGGAAGGCTTTGGCTTGCCGTTTCTGGAGGCCATGGCGACCGGGCTTCCCGTGATTGCCACTGACTTTGGCGGGCATCTGGACTTCTGCACGCCCGAGACAGCCTACCTTATTCATAACCGGCGGCTGGTCGATGCAGACACGCGGTGTTTCCCGCACATTGCAAGCCAATGGGCGGATCCCGACGAAGAACACCTGGTGGTTTTGATGCGCCAAGTGGTCGCAGATTACGACACCGCCTCAGCCAAGGCACGCCTGGCGAGTGAGCGGGCCCATGCCTCCTGGACATGGGGCGCGCAATTGAGTCAGGTTTTTTAGCATCGCATGGCGTCAAGCACACGCGAAGCGCTGACAGTTCCAAGTGCAATCAAGCAATGGGACGCCCCGAACTCAGGCGTGAGGCTTGCCTGGGTCGCGCGATGCTCGCGCAGCCCTAGCACCTACCGGGCGTAACTGGGGCAAGACTGCCCCTCCCTTCGTCCACGGCAGATTCACCGCTGGGCATCGTCGATGGCCAAGCTGGACCTAGCAACGCGTCCAGAACCCGCAGCAACCGGACCGTATTGGCCTGCAGGCTGTGGCGCTGCTTGCCAACCCGGAAGGCCTTTTGCACAAGGTCTTCGTAGCGCTGCGTGTCATTCCACAATGCCACGACACAGTGACCTAGTGGTGTCACTTCGTCTTCCGCCGGCAATGCGTTGTATGGGGTCTGGTGGTACTTCTCAGGCAAGTTGAGCAAAATGCCCGCGTCCCCCACCATCTCCGGCATGCCACCCCGGTTGGTGCAGATGGCCGGAATACCGTTAAGCATGGCCTCGGCCAGCACCCGGCCGGCGCTCTCCCACCACAGGCTGGGCGCCAGCACCACCCTGGCGCGGGCATAGATGGGCCGCATATCGCTGGTGTTGGCGGTAACCACGACATTGCGGAGGGTATCGCGGGGCTGCCCCAGTGCATGGGTCATGGTGCGCACGGCGTCGGACCACTGGCCCCGGCTTTCCACCACCTCCAGCACAATGTCGGGGCGGTGCTGCTCCAGCCACAAGGCCAGGCGTGCCACCCACAGCGCCCCCTTTTCAGGCTTGGGGTTAATGAACAGCAGCCGCTCGGGCTCGCGCTGCGCAGCCACCACCCGGTTGGGATCAATGAAAGCGCCCACCGGGACGACGTCGACGCCCAGTCGTTGTTTGTAGAGACTGGCTGTGGCCTGCGAGTCAGTGAGGATCAGGTCCACATCCTGGCACCAGCGTTTTTTGGTGTAGTTGCCATTGGCCAGATAAAACACCACCGGGACACCACGCCGAGCGGCCTCGCTGGCGATCAGAAAATCAAAGGGCTGCCCCCCATAGTAAAAAACCACATCAGGCCGCTCCAGCTCTAGCGCCTGCTCGTACAGACCAAACCAGGCGCCCTCCTCCCGATTGGTCATTGCACCTCGATCGGTACTGGATGTAACCAGCAAACGGTGCACAAGCGTGCCATCCTCCACATTCACCAGGCTGCCTTCATGCTGCCTAAGCGCTGCCCATTGGCCCTGCAGACCTGCGGTGCCTCGCGCATGGTCAAACACGGCGGCCCCCAGAATGTCTACCGCCCAGCCCGCACTTTGCAGCTGGAGCAGCATTTGCCGTACGGCCATAGCGGCGCCGCTGGATGTATCCAGCAGGCAGTACACATTAGCCCACAGCAGCCGCTTTTTTCGCGGCACAGCAGAAGATGCCGCCTTGTGTGGTGGAGGCGTATTTTTGTCGTGGTTCATCTGACTGGCGGGCGTTCAAAGTTTGGCCCGTGCTCCATTCGACTTGCGGCGAAGACGCTGAGCACGTCGCGGTAAAAGCAATATAGCTTGAGGCAGATGGGTGGACATCTGACGAGATTGAGCAAGGGTTTTTGGCATCGCCGCAGTCACAGCACACGCGATGCGATGATCGCGCTGAGCAATGGCGGATCGTCCCAGGGCACATCGTGGTGCGCCGCGTGCAACCAGGGGCTATCAGGGTCGCGGGTCCATTCGTTGGGAAACAGCGCCACAAATGGCGGCCTGTCGCTCTGCTCAGCGTTTGCACCTGCGTGTTCGCCGCCAAAAGCCCGTGCCAATGCCTCGCAAAGGTCATGACCGGCCAGATGGCCCAGCGAACTCAAAGGAACGGGCCGCGGGTTGAGCTCCAGCACGAACAGGTTGCCCGTGCCCTCCTCCACCATAAGATCTACGCTGCACAGGCCGGTAAACCCCAGCTGGCGTACGAAAGTCGCCAGCATGGCGGCTGGGCGTGCATCATCTGCAAACTCAAACACACTGCATGGACCCGTAGCGCCTGGGTGGGTATGACGCTTGAGGGCAAAAACACTGTCCAGCAAACTGCCACCCTTGGCAGCGCCCGCACACATGGCAACAGTGCCATGAACGTACTGCTGCGCATCGATGTGACCGCCCGGATGAGCGCGGTGAAGGTCCTGATACGCCCACAGCAGCTCCAGCGGGTCGCGACAAATGCGAACCTGCTGGCCCGCAAAACCGTGCTCGCCCTTGAGAACCAGCGGGTACCCCAAGTTGGCTGCCGCCGTGATGGCGTCGTGCGCTGTACGCACGGGCAGTTGGCGCGGCACCGGAAGGCCCCACTCCAGGCAAAGCGCATGAATTGCGGTCTTACTGAGCGTGGCATGGTGATGATGCCCGGTGCCTACTGCCGCACGCACCAATGCAAGTACCGCCGCTGCCTGCGCCGACAACACCTGCCCGAGCGCGGACGCTACAACCAGCTGGAAAAAACGTACGGCACCCTCGCACCCGGGAATGAGCACGTCCGGCTTTTCTGCCTGTACCACCCCAAGCAGATCAGCCCACAACGTATCGCCGGACGCAGCCACGGTGACCGTGCCCGCAAAACGGCTGTGAGCCAGCAGATTGCCGGGCGAGCACAGCGATGCAACCTGCCAGCCCGCGCGGTGCAAGGCACGGGGCAGCCGGGCGGCCCCTAACCAACCGGGGCTGAGCAAAACGATCAAGGCCTTTGGCATGGAGTGCGCTTTGGTGGAAACTTTAGAAGGCGATGCTGTGGAGCGGCAGCGCAGACGGGAAACCGGTGCGCCCCAGCCAAGCTGACCACACCCCGGCCGCCATTGTCCATTTTCTGTTGCCAATTGTGCCGGGATGGCAGACCGGTTTGTACTAACACAGCCACCGGGCGGGGCGTAGATGAGAACCAGTCTGAATTGCGCAACTATCGTCATGCCCCGGCAGAGGGCTGCCCAGGCTCTGGTGCAATCGTACGCGTTGCCCGATCACGCCGCCAGTTTTGCTGGCGGCGCAGCTCCGCCAAGTTGCGCTGGAATGCCCGGTCAAGATCTTCATGGATGCGATTGACATTGCTTTGCCGCATGCTGGTCAGAATGCGCTGCTGCTGCAGCTGCCGGATGGCTTGCTCTGCTGCTTCGCGTTGCGGCTCCACCCACTCCCACGCGGCATAGATACGGCAAAAACTCAAGCAGGCCAAGGTCACAAAAAGGCCCTCTTCACCATCCGCATTCGACACGTCCTCGGTCAGCCAGTCCGACGCCGCAATGGCGGGGCTGTAGTCTTGCGCCTCGGACTCAAGGTGTTGGTATAGCAGTGGCGCCTTGGATCGGACGCTGGTCATTGTGCCGGCCGGATACCCCCCTTCAGGGACCAGAGACAGCTCTCCCGCCCATCGCAGGGCGGCAAATATGCTGTCGCGCTCGACGGGGGAGTGGTGGCGTGTATCGTTTACCCAGCGCAACGCACCAACGGCTGGAAGCAAATGCGCCACAGGTTCCAGTTCAAGCTGCAGGAACGGGCGTTGGATAACGCCAAGAAAATGGCTGTGCTCGATGCGGTCGAGGCGCAGCTTTTTCCAGGTGATGACGGCCAACTGGTGCACCAAGGCGCTCTGGGCAACGTCTGCCGGGGCAAAGTCGCGCAAAAACTGCTGCTCCAGCTCTTCAAAATGCGCCGGGTCTTCGCCCGGCAAAACCACCTGTGCAGCGTAAGCACCGGTGCGCAGCGCATTGCCAGCCACGGCTTGGCGGCCTGCGGCTGTGCGGGGACCGCCGGAGCGGGAAGATCGGGGAGTCGCCATGGTGCCTTATTTGAGAGATGGCTGAAAGGCTGCGCAGCGCACCCTGCTTTTGCAACCCCTTCATCGTCGAGGCGGTTGGCCGTGCTACCACTTGAACTGGATAGTATCTGGCGCGCCCGGCTCAAACAACTGGCGCACCACATCCAGGTCTGGCGTCTGTGCTGCCGGTGCTGGTGGGGTTGCAGCCAGCGCACGGGCTTGCAGCCAATCCCCCAGCAGCGCAATGTGTTGCATGGACAGCAACTGGCTGTACGCCAGTGCCACTGCGCCCTCCTGCATCAGGGCGTGCAGCGCGTCGGCCGGCAACTGCCGCAGCACCGCCTCGTCCACACGCCACAGCCCGGCCACCGGTTGCGGCTCGCCCGACGGCGACTGGAACACCACCTTCCAGGGTACTAACAAGCCTCGTGCATGCAGCGCGGCACAGGCGCGCTCCATCGTCTTGCCCCCCTGGGCCAGCCGGGTCAGAAAATCCAGCACATCCCGCACCAGCGGTGCAGCTGCACCGTCTGGGGCAAAAAACGGCTCGGCGCCTGCAGCGGCCTGGTCCACCGGGCGCACACGCGCGGCGGCCTCATCCACGCACAACAGCAGCCGCCCATCCGGCGCGGGCTGCAATGCAAACGGTGCGGCCCTGAAGACGGCCGGGATATAGGGCCCCGTCCAGCGCCCATCGGGTGCCACGCACAGGTTGGTGCCAGACGGCACCCCCAGCACCGCCACCAGCAGCCAGCGCCCCCCCTGCTCCACAAACGCCAACGGCATGCGGCTGGCCGCTGCGGGTGCCTCAAAACTCGCCAGCGGAGCCAACACTTGCGCTGCGGCCGCTTGGTAGTGCGCCGGGCGCTCCCAGCACAGCCCGGCATGGCGGCCGCGCGTTACAAACTGAAGAGAGGTGGGCGCGGCGTCTGGAGTCGTTGTCATGGGTTGGGCTTGTGGTCAATCTGCAAGGGCTAGTGTAGGCAGCCGGGCACGCGCCCCCGCCACACGGCCAGAGTTTACCCCTGCAATTTCACTGCAATATCGATAGCAAAATAACAAGCACACACCAGGACCAGAGCCATATTTTTTATGAAACTGTGGACCCAAGCTCTGTTGAAAGCCTTGGGGACTTGCACTAGCACCTTGCCAGGGCAGCAGGCAAAGAGCCGTGCGCAGCCAAACCCTCGGCCAGCATCAAACAGTGCGCGCCGCAGACCACACCGCAAGATAGTGGCCCAAAACCGTACCCCGAGCACCTTGCACCCGCCTCAGCCCTCCTAGCCCTTGCCCGCACCGGCAGCCGGGCTCACATGCACCTACAGGTGCATGCCTAATGCATCGTCCTATTGTGGCTGCAGCCTAATGGGCTACTCGCCCAACGAAGATGCCACTGCAGACACCGCCACCCCTGGCCCCCACCACAGGTATGGCGGCCCGCGAACAGACACGCTTTCCGCCAGCGGCTGTGCCAGGATGGCCAATGCCAAAACTGGGGCCCTAAGAAAACAAGGGGCGCTTTTCTTGCGAAAAGCGCCCCTTGGGAGCAACCGAGCGCCAAAGGCGCAGGTTGTTGTGGGTGAAATACGTCGCTAAGAGAACCCGGGCGAAGTTGTCACCCGGGCCACCTGCGCGGTATTAGACCGGTACAGCCGAAGCCGTGATGAAGCCGGCTTCGAAGTTGGCCGAAGTCACGCCCGTCAGCAGCACACCGCCATCGACCACGCCATCGCCATCTGCGTCGAAGAACAGCACACCCTTACCTGCTGCCGCAACTTCGCTGGGACCAGCAGCGCCAACGGCATCGACCGACGTCAGGAAGTAACGGACAGTGCCATTGATCTGGGCTTCCGCCGTAAACAATGCATCGGCAAAGGTCGCCTCTGTCACCAGGGTACCGTTCTGACCACCTTCCAGGTAGTTCGCCAGCGAGCCAACAACCAAACCTTGGAAGTCGATCTTGTCGGCGCCCGTACCGAAGTCCGTGACCAGGTCGAAGGTGCTTGCATCGGCCTTGTCAGACGAGGCACTGGAGCCATTAAAGCCACCTGTAGAAGAAGGCACCACAGTGAAACCACCGTTGTCTTCATTCAGATCGGTGATAACGATTTCACCTTGGAAGCCAACGTTTGCCGAAGCCGACAACGCACCACCGAGGGCGTTGATCTTGGCGGCCAAACCAGATGCTACGTCCTCCTCCAGAGTCGTCGTCGCGGTGTGCTTAACCTCGAACGTCGTATCGCCACCTGCAAGTGCGAAGCTCAAGGTGTAGACCTCACCAACCACAATGGCGTGGAGATGCGTGCCAATGGTGATGACGGTCTCCTGCGCCGCATCGACATTCGTGACTGCTTCCGCTGCGGTCGCCGCAACGCCTGCTGGCGGTGCAATGGCATCACCAAGCTCCAGAGTGGAGCCCAGAGCACCCCGCACCTCGACGGAGGTCCCGTCAATTACAGCAAAGAAGCCTGCAGCCAGGAAAGCGGTGCGAACCGAAGCGGCGATTGTCGCAGCGTCATCCCCGTTCACTACGTTCACTTGGACTGTCGCGAGCGTCGCGCCGTTATTGACGGTATACGGAATTGTCAAAACACCATCAGCCGTTGCAGGGCCAGTGATATTGACGCGCTCCCAGTCTTCACCCGGAACAGTGGGGGTGTCAGCACCAGTCATTGCTTGAGGCGTGCTGGTGCTGGTCGTGAAGCGGAAGATATCCGCACCACCGTTGCCGGTCTGTACGTCTACACCACCGCCACCCAGGATCACATCTACCTGGTTGCTGCCGATCAGCATGTCCGCACCAGCGCCACCCGTCAGGTTGAACCCGTTGGCTCCACCGGCTGCAGCCACGTTGATGGTGCCACCACCCACAGCAGTACTCAGCGTAGCTGTACCGTTGTTCACGGTGTCGGCTGTCGCAATGAACTCCGTGATGCCGGTAGCCAGGGCCGTGGCACCAGCAGACACCACCAGCACGTCGTCCGCGCCCGCTGAGGCCGCGCCGTTGCCGGCCAGGTCCAGGATGGTGTCGGTGCCAGCGGTCACCAGGAAGGTATCGCTACCGCCATTGCCCAACAGCTCGTCGTTACCTGCACCACCGTCGATGGTGTCGTTCAGGTTGCTGGCCTCGATGTAGTCGGCAAAAGCCGAGCCCACCACGTTGAAGCCCACCAGCGTGTGCGTGTCGTCGTACGCGCCGTTGTCGTGCAGGTCCACACGCAGCAGGCTGTCAGCATCGACCAGCGGGTCAGCGCTGATGGTGACGCCAGACAGGTCCACGTTGACGGTGCGGACATGTGGCCACAGGCTCAGGACGTTACCGACAACGGTGGTGTCGGAGGCATCGCCCACGATGTGCACCGTGCCTTCGCCTTCGATGACCACGCCACCTGCCAGAGCCTCGGCCTGGGCCGGGGTGATGGTCAGGCTGTTGCCAGCTGCGACGAAGATGTCAGACGCGCCATTGATACCGCTCAGGTCCACACCCGTCAGGTCCACGTCACCCGTGATGAACAGGTCCACGTTCAGCAGCGTCAGCTTGGGCAGTGGGTCGCCAGGCAGTGCAGGAGCGCCAAACACCACGTCGTCGGTGATGGTGAAGCGGCTACCAATAGCTGCGTTGGTGTAGTCAATGACCCATTCGCTGCCAGCGGCCAGGGTAGGCACGTTGGCGCTGTCGGGGTCCTTGCCCAGCGTAGCGGTGGTAACACCTGACCCTGCGATCAGCTGGAAGGCCTTCACCAAGCCATCGTTACCAGGAACCAGCGGGTTGCTGTCGTCGTTGGTGCCGTCCACCAGAGCCAGGATGCCCAGGTTCAGGGCGCCACCGAAGTTTGCAGCATTGATGGTGCTGAGGCCTGCGCCGATAACGCCAGCGTTGGGGTTGGCCAAGCTGGTGCTGCCCAGGTTGACGGTACCGCCTGTCGCCGCGATCGTGCTGTTCAGCAGAGTCGTCAACACACCGCCGCCGGATGCCAGGCTGGTGATGGATGCAGTGTTATTTGCATCGCCGTTGACAGTAAGCGCTGCACCGAGCACGGATGCATTGACACCAGCAATCGAGTTCAACTCGGTGGCCACAGCGGCTGCCACAGCACCCGCATTGGTCACATCCACACCAGTCAAGTCCACGTTGACAGAAGCAGCCACGCCGTTGAGAACGTAGTTGACCGTCAGCATTTCGTCGTTGGTGTCTGCTGCGTCGGCCACAAAGTTCACCACGGAGCCGGTCTTTTCACCAGTGTTGGTGAACGTCAGCGTCTCGATGTGCGCACCCAACTGGATGGCCGGGCTGGTGCCAGGCGCAGACAGGGTGGCGGTGAAGCCGGTGACATCTACCAAAACGGCAGGAGCGAGGTCGGCGTCGGTCGCGATCACCGAGGCGATCGTGACGTTGTTGGCGCCGGTCACGTCCAGGGTAGCCACGTTGCTCAGCGTCGTGCCTGGGGTGTAGCCGTAGGTGATCGTGCCGATCTGGATGGCGCCACCGCTACCGGCAGAACCGTTGCCCAGCGTCGTCAGACCCAGCGTGTCGATATTGACGCGCACCAGGTCCACACCCGAGTTGCCAGCGCCGACACCGATGTTGCCAACGATGTTGGGCAGCGTTGGCTGCACGTTCTCGACGCCAGAGCCCACGGCTTCGACGATACCGTTGTTGTTGTTGACAAACAGCTCGCTGGCCAGCGTGTCGCCGGTGCGGACAGCACGGTGCGAAACGATGGTCAGTGCGGTGAAGTCGATGTTGGTCAGGTCGGTGTCGGCAGGGTTTGCCACCACGTCGTTGATCAAGATGTTGCCCACCGTGGTCTGACCGCCCAGGTGGAGGGTCAGGCTGTTGAGGTGCTCTTCAGGTGCCACACCGACGTCGCTGAACGTGAGGTCGCCCACGGTAGCGAAGTGAACGATTTCCATGACGCGGTCGACAGCGTTCGACTGCAGCAGGATGTTCAGCTCGGCCAGCGTCATCACGTCCACACGCAGGATGGTGCTTGGCAGGGTGGTGAACAGTTGCTCCACATCGCCGCCTTCGTTGGCCAGCAGCGCTGCGTAGAACACCAGGCGGCCCAGGGCACCGTCGTAACCGGAGGTGTCGATACCACCCGCTGCTGCGATGCTGTTGAACAGCCAGACCACGTTAGTGGAACTGTCGTTGTTGTTGCCAATCGCCTCGTCCACGATGATGTCGCGAGTGGCTTGGGCTTCCGTGTTGAAGCGGATGGTCTGACCCAGCATGGAAGCGCTGGTGTTGGCCAGTTCCAACAGCGTGATGCTGAAGGTGCCCAAGTCAGTAGCGGTTTCCACCGTCACGTCGTTCTGCGCCAGCGTGATCGTGCCAGCTGGAATGATGCCACCGAAGTCATAGACCACGTCGTTGTCCAGGCCCTCGATGTTCACGACACCGGTGAACTGCGAAGCGTTGCCGTCGTCGTTGGTGTTGGCGCCGGCGACGATGTTCAGGCCGTTGGCCTGGTCGGCGCGCAGCTTCAGCGTAATGCCGTCGCCCAGCACGATGGCGTTAGCGCCCACATACGACAGGAAGACTTCGTTGTCAGTCAGGTCCACGGTCACCGGAGCGCCGTTGGTGTTGTCGAGGTACAGGGTGCCGTTGGCGCCCATATTGAACGACAGTTGACCTTCCCAGTAATCAACATTGGAGCCAATGTGCAGTTCGCTGCCTGCGGCTGCGTTGGCGAAGTTGAACGACCAGCCGGTGTCGGCAGGCACGTTCTCGTTCAGTTGATCGTTGTCCAGCCAGACCTTGGTCACGCCAGTGCCCGAAGTGAAGCTGAAGTTCTGGGAATCAACGTTCACCATGGTGCCAATGGTCAGTGCGCCGGAAGAACCGGAAGCATTGATCACAGACAGCGTGGCGCTGTCGATACCGTCTTCGTCGTTTTGCAGTGGGTCCACGCCCAGCACGGTGTTACCGGTGCCAGAGATGGTCAGCACTGCGAACGAGCTGCTGCCCAGAACGGCAGGAGTACCACCCAGCACGGTCAGCGTGCCGCCCACCAGGTTGTTGGCCAGAGCCAGCGTGCCGATGTCGTCGTTGTCAGTGTTGGTGATGTCCAGGTGGTCAATCGTGACATTGGCCGTGCCCGTCAGCGTCAGCGTGGCAGTGTCAGCATTGCCGTCAGTACCCACCGAGTTGAAGGCAATGTTGCCGTCAATCACCAGGTTCTGCGTGGCGTTGATGACAACGTTCAGCAGGCTGTTTTCGCTCGTCGTCGTAGGTACAGGGAACGGAGGCGCCGTGGTGATATTGCCATTGATCTCGTTCGCTGCCGTACCCACCGAGTTGATGGTCAGCGTGCCGAAGTATTGCTGGATCAGATCGCCGTCCTTGTTGGTACGCGTCGGGATCATCAGGTTTCCGTCCAGCGTCGAGTCACCTTGCAGCGTTAGCGTCAGGGTACGGACTTCGTCTGTGACATCCCAGTCGTTGAAGATCAGGCCCGTAGGCGTGGTCACACCAGCTTCGATCACGACGTTGCGGAACGTTGGTGCCAGGAAGCCCAGGTCCGAAGGATCGGCATACAGGCTCAGGGTCACGGAGCTTGGCAGGTCGTCGATGGAGAACTCGACATTGATGTCTGGCACACCCGAGAACGATGCAGCCAGTGCCTTGAGCACCGTGACGTCGTAGCCGGAGGCGTCGATCTGCACCGGGCCCACCACGCTGGTTTGCAGGTCTGCAAACTTGTACACGATGGTTGTATTGGCAGCGCCGTCCACATCCAGACCACCAGACCATTAGCCTGTGCGAAGTTGACCAGACCCAGGGTCTGACCAGCAGCCAACACGAACTGAGCGCCGTTGAGCACTGCAGCAGAGCCAGGAACCAGGGCGCCGCTGGTGTTGAACGTACCCAGATCCACCGAGGGCTCGCCCAGGGAGATCGTGATGGTGCCACCAGAGGTTTGCACGCCGTTCAGGTTGAAGCCCTCACCTGCGTCAAACACGCCGTCGCCGTCTGCATCAACCCAGAGGTCGCTTTGCTTCAGGTCGGTAATGACCACGTTGATTGGTGTGATGCCGTTAACACCATCCGTGTCAAAGCCGACAATGGAACCACTGCCTTGCAGTTGCTGGAACTGCGCAGCGGTCAGGGTCAGGGTGTGGCCTTCTTGAACGACGATGGAATCGACGTTGGTCAGGTTGACACCAGCGCCCAGCGTGACGTCAGCGTTCGCCAGCACGAGGTTGACCGTGGTGAAGTGTGAGTCCAGCGCGGTTGCGTCGAATGCACCACCAGCGTAGCCGTTGATGGTCAGCGCGGCGTTGCCGATGTCGGTGTTAGCGTCAGCGGTGCCGTCGATGACCGTCACGTTGGCTGCGCCCAGGCTTTGCAGCTGGCCGTAGGACAGCGTGAGAGCGCCACCTTCGATCACCTTGATTTCGCTGACAGCGGTGAGCACGTCGTCAGACAGGTTCACCGAGCCGTCGATGGTCAGAGCGATGTCACCGGTGCCGGTGAAGCCCAGGGCTTCGTCGGAGTCGGCTGTGTTGAGCGTCAGAGCCAAGGTGCCCGTGCCGTTGTTGACGACGTTCAAGCCGTCCACATCGGTGTCGGTCAGGTCCACGCTGCCCAGAGTCACGTTGGCCGTGCCGTTGACGGTCAGCGTAGCGACAGCAGAGCTGTTGTCGTTAGCGGTGACAAGGTCATCGCCGGTGACGGAGTTGAACACCACCCCTTCACGGATCACCAGTGCTTGGGTAGCGTTGATGGTGACGTTCAGCAGGTTGTTCTCTTCTGTGCCGGCGCCAAACGACTGCGACGTCAGTGCGCCAGTGATGATGTTGGCGGTGCCGCCGTTCAACACGTTGGCAGTGGTGCCCGTGGAGTTGATCGTGACAGTCTGCAGGTGCTTGGGGATGGCCGTTGTGTTGCCATCCTTGGACAGGTTGACATCACCGTCGAAGTACACCCCACCTTGCAGGCTCATGGTGAAGTCGAGGATTTCGACATTACCTTCCTGCTTGATGAATGCCACATCGTTAGTGATGGTGCTGCCGCCCTGGATAACCACAGTTTGTGTGGTGCCGGTGACGTAACCGTAGTCGTCGGTAACGACCTTGGTGACGCTGGCGGCCAGGCCTTCGAACAGCAGATCGACGTTTTGGCCGGCGATCAGCTGTGCGGTCATGTGCAGTTCGCTGACGTCGAAGCCGGAGGCGTCGATCAGATCTGCAGGGCTGTTAACAACGGTGTCTGTGAACTTGAGCACGCTACCGGCGGTGCCGGTGATATTCAAGCCGTCGGCCAGAGCAACACTTTCCAGCGTCAGCTTGAAGCCGCCGATGTTGATGTCGGCAGTACCGAGGTTGATGCCGTCCCAGTTTGCGGGCTGTGGGCTTGGCGTGCTCAGCGCCACGTCTTGAGCCAGCGTGACCGTCAGGTTCGCAGCCTCCACACCACTCAAATCAAAACCGTGAGCCACGTCAGCTTGGGTCAGACCGGTGATGTTCACCGTGAAGTTGGTAGTAACAGTTGTGCCGTCCGCCTTGACACCGGTGATGAGGCCAGCGATGCCGTTGCCATTACCCAATTGCTGGAACTGTGCAGCCGTCAGGTTCAGCACGGTTCCTTCAGGCACCACCAGGCCGTTGATTCCGGTCAGGTTAGTAGCGGCATTCAGCGTGATGGAAGGCTGAGCAGCCAGGGTCATGAGCGAAACCGTCACGCCTGTGCCGTAGTTGGCCACAGCAAAGGGCTCTTCGGCCAGACCTTCGAGGTTCAGCGTGGCAGTGTTGCCAGCGGCTGCGACCACGATGTCCGAGGCGCCGATGGCGTCGGCTTGTGCCATGGTCAGAGTGACGTTGGCGCCATTCGTCAACACCAGCTTGCTCACAGCGGTCAGGGTGTCATCAGACAGGTCCACCGCGCCAGTGACGTTCAGCACGATAGCGCCTGTGCCTGTGAAGCTCAGGGCATCGGTATTGCCTACGCCTTGGTCAATGTTGGCTTCGCTGATACCAACCGTCACTGTGCCAGTGCCGTTGTTGACAACGTTCAAACCATCGACATCGTCATCCAGAGTGTTCAGAGCACCCACGTTCACGTTGGATGTACCAGTCACCGTCAGTGTGGCGACGCCGTTGGCGCTGCCGACGTTGGTGAAGGTCACGCCCGTCATCTGCAGGGCTTGCGATGCGTTGATAGTGACGTTGAGCAGGTCGTTTTCAGTTGCACCCGTGCCGCCCGTCAGGGTGCCCATGATGTTGCCTGTAACGCCGCTCACGGGGTTGGCCATCGTACCCGTCGAGTTGATGGTGACCGTCTTGAGGTAGGTCTGCAGCGAACCAGCAGGGTCTGCTGCTGCACCCAGATCGACGTTAGCAATGCGTGTGCCGCCTTCCAGGTTCAGCACGAAGTTTTGCAGCTCCAGATTGCCTTCAGTGCGGTCGAAGAAGAGGTTGCCATTGACAACAGCGCCCGCAGAGATGGTGACCGTTTGGTCGATCACGCTGACGTAGTTGTTGTAGACGATCTTTTCGACACGGGCCAGCAGGCCGGTGAAGATGGCATCGACGTTTTGGCCAGACACCAGGCTGTCGAGGAATCGCAGGTCGTCAACGTTGTAGCCGGAGGCATCGATGCTTTCCAGATCAGCACCCAGATCACCGAACAGCAGCTTGATGGTGCTACCCACGCCGCCAGTGACGTCCAGGCCATTGGCTTGCTCAGCGGTGGCAACGCCCAGGGTTTGAGCATCAGCCAAGGTAACAGCAAAGCCGTTGAGGTCTGTGCTATCTGCCAGATTAACGTTTTCGGCCAGCGTGATCGTACCGGTAGCATTGCTCACACCGCTCAGCGTGAAGCCAGCGTCGATGTGGGCTTGCGTCAGGCCAGTGATGTTGATGACTGCGTTGGCAATGTTGCCTACTGGCAGTACACCGTCCAAGTCTGCCAAGGCCATGAACTGGTCGGCAGTCAGCGTCAGGGTGCTGCCAGCGGCCACGGTGACGGTGGCGTCGGTCAGCACGGTGGCTGCGTTCAGCGTAACGTTACCAGCAGCAATGGTCACAGTGCCCAGTTCGACACCGGCGCCCAGGTCGGCAGCGCTGAAGGCTTGGTTGCCCAGGTTGACGATGTTCAGGGTGCCATCAATGCCAGGGTGACCCAGCTTGATGTCACCCAGACCGATGTCGAGTGCTTGCGCAGCAGACAACGTCACCGTAGCGCCGACGTCGCCCACCTTGCCCAGGCTGACGGTATCCACATTGGTCAGCGTAGCCTTGGACAGATCGCTTGCGCCTTCACCGCGCACCACCAGGTTGAAGTTGGCAGCAGCGTCGGCGCTGAAGCTGGAATGGGTACCTGCCGTGACGCCATTGAGGGTCAGCGTTGTGGTGCCGTCGGCCGCCGTGAAGGCAAAGCCTGCACCGTTAGCAGCACCGCTCAGGGCCATGGTCAGGTCGCCGACGACGCCAGAAGCGTCGAAGGTTTCGAGACCAGCCAGGGTGACTGTGGTGGTGATGGTCAGGTTGTTGGCCGTGTTCAGGGCCACGTCGTCGAGGCTTGCACCGCCGAGGCTGCCAATAACGGTGTTGCCGCCAGTGACGTTGATGGTCAGGCCGGTGCCGTTGGTAACAACGCTGGCAACCTTTTGCACTTCGTTGGCAGGCAGAGCGGCCAGGCCAACGACATTCACCACCGCAGTGGCGCCGTCTGGACGGGCAAAGTCGGCCTGCAGGTTACCCACTGCGTAGCCGTCGAACTTGTCGTAAGCAACTTCCAACAGGAAGTCAACGCCACGCTCGGTGTTGCCAAAAATAACCGTATCACCAAAGTTACCACGCAGACCCAATGTCTTCAGGTCTTCGGTGACGCGGGACGTCCAGAACTCAACGGTGTTGTCGCCACCAGCGTTGCTGTCATCGATCTTGGTGACCACGTAGGTTTGCACGCCACGTGACACGAGGCCTGCGGTGCTGCTGGCCACAGAGTCTTGGGCGTCCTCACCATCAAGGGCGTCGTCGATTTCTACGTTGATGCGCACAGGTGCGTTGGCGGTGCCGTTACCGTAGATGGCCTGTGCCATCTGGAAGTGGCCCAGCGCCAGGTTGCTGACAGTACCGCCTGCTTCAGAGAAGTCCACCATGAACTTGTTGGTAGGCACGCCTTTGTCCATACCAAGTTCGATGGAGGTACCGCCCTTGATGGGCGCGCCCCACTCGTCGATGCCACCCTTCATGGGGGTGAAGGTCATGTCGGCCTCACCCACGATGCGCAGGAAGGTTTCGATGGTGCTGAATGGGCCAATGGTGCTGCCCTGGACATCGGTGTCGATGGTCAGGCGGCTGTAGCTGGGCGCGTCGGCTGGACGGTTGTAGCCATAGGTCACGCGGTCGATCAGAACATTGAAGCCCCATTCGGCGCGCTGAATGCCGTCGTCCGTGTTCGCACCAGTCTTGACAAAGTCGGTGGACAGCGAACCGCCCACATAGTCACGACTGTCGATAGTCGTACGGATTTGGTCGTTGTTGTTGAACGGATCAAAGTCGAGGCCTGCACCGGTGATGTACACCTTGCCGGAGACTTGGTCGGTATTGCCGTCGTCAGCGATCGAGATGCCGCCCGAAGCCACCTTGGTGTGCAGTTGTTGCGCGGTGAGCTTGAGGGTGGCGCCGTCGTTGATTTCGAACTTGAGGTCGACGCTGGCTGGCAGGCTGCTGAGCCAGGTGGCCCATGCGCCGGTGGTCACGTCGAGGTTGGCCGTGACGATGATCTTGATGTGCGCGCTGGTATTGAAAATACCGCCGTCGACTTCGATCGTTGTGCCTGCAGCCACCAGTGCCGCGACTTGCTTGTCGGTCAGCGTCAGCAGGGCCTTTTCACCGTCGGTGTTGGCTGGGTTGCTGCTGGTATAAGAGACATTGTCGTCGTCCAGCACGATCTTGGTGATGCCGGAGAGGGTGGCAGCGCGCAGGTCAGCCACCGTATCCACCACCAGGGTGATGTTGGTGCCGGTGATGCTGGAGCCCACCTTGGCAGTGATGTCACCTGTACCAGGGAAGTCGTCGTTGGCAGCGGACTGGGGATCGTTACCGCTTCCCAGGTTCACGACCGAGTTGGTGCCAGCGTTGATCTTGATCAGGGCGCTGTTGTCAGCGTAGTCGCCATCGGTGCCGACCACCGTAATGGTGTTGCCCGAACCACCAGCGTCCACGGTGATGTCGCGGCCTTCCACGCGGATGTCGTCAGCGCCCGAACCAGCGGTGACGTTGATGGTGGCAGCGGAAATGTTGATGGCATTACCACCGTTGCCAGCCGTGACCTTGACGGTACCGATGTTGGCGTCGGCGCTGATGTCCATGTCGTTGGCACCATTGCCAGCGACGATGGTCACGTTGCTCTTGTAGCCAACGCTGCTGCCAACGAGGTAGTCATACGAGTTGACCGAGACGACGTCGAACTTGTTGTTACCGTTGCCCACCGTCAGCACAGCTGTGGAGGCACGGTCAATTTCGAAGTGGTTGGCACCGTTGCCGGCGGTGATGGTCACCAGGTCGGTCGAGGTACCGCCGTCACGAACGATTTCGTAGTTGTTGTTGCCGTCGGCGTTGGTGATGGACACCTTGTCTGCGCCAATGACTTCGTAGTAGTTGTTGCCTACGCCACCCTGGATGGTGACGGTTTCGTCGTTGGCAGGCTGGCCTTCGTACTCAGCGGTCTGCACCGAGAAGCGGTCATTGCCTTGCGAACCCACGAAGGTGACGTTTTGCGACGCCGACAGCGTCAGGTTCACACCACCCGTATTGGCCGAGGCATTGATGGTGACCGGCGTGGCGTTGTGGAAGGATGGGTTCAGGTCGCCTTCGATGAACAGCGAAGCGGTGCCCGAAATGTTCAATGTGGTCAGGCCACCAGCATTGCCATCGACCAGATCAGCATTGGCAATGAAGTTGCCGCCGCCGGTGGATTCGATGTTGAGGGTGTTGGAGTTGTGAGCCACCACCAGCTGCGCGCCGTTGGCTGTTTGGCCTTGCACACCAAAGTTAACGTTGTGCAGCACGAGGTCAACGCCAGCGCCTTGCAGGTCGCTGAAGTTGAGCTTGACGTCCTTGCTGAACGCGCCATCCAGGGTCACCTCTGCACCATTGCGGATGCCGGTGACGGTCAACACACCTGGTACGGACGTGGCGCCACCAGCTGCGCCAGTGAAGTCACCTTCGGTAACCGTGAGGGTTTCGATCTGGCCTGCAGCAGACAGGTCGATGATGGAGGCGGTGTAGTCGCCAGAACCGCTGCCAGCATTCAAGTCAGGGTAACCATTGGTACCGTCAGCGCTGGTGTAGATGTTGGGCAGGTTCTCGATGCTGATGTGCTGGATGTTCAGCAGCTCTTTGGGCTGCGCAAAGTAGCCCTTGGCAAAGATTTCGAGTGTGTTGTCGGGGCCGGTGCCACCGTCAATGTATGCACCGTGCAGCAGGTCCAGACGCCCCACCTTGATGGTGTCAGACACGCCGTTGGCGGTGTATCCCTTTTCTTCCGTACCGCCGTTGTTGACACTGGTGGTCAGCACGATGGGCAGCTTGACGGTGTCGCCTTCTGTCACTACGCGTGTGAGGTCCACCATGATGGGATTGCCGTACACGTCGTACACAGGCGCGCCGCTAGCATCCTTGAGTGCGACCTTCGGATAGATGGTGACTTGCTTTTCGTACAGGCGCAGGTTGTTGTCTGCGTCGAAGACGAGGTTGGTCAGCAGCTTGAAGTACTTTTCGCTGATGTCGACTTCAGCTTGGTGAATATGGCCGTCGCCATAAGCGAAGGAGATGGTGGCGTTGACCGTGCCAGTGGAACCATCGGTGTTATTGGCCGTAATGGTGAAGCTGGAGAGGTCAGGATATGCCTGCTGACCGGAGGAGCCGGACGTACCGTCCATGCCGTTGTCAAGACCGTTGTCGCTGCCATTGGCGATATTGATCAAACCCAGCTGCACGAAGTCGAGGCCCGTGACATCCTTGAGGTAGGAGAACAGGCCCTTTTGAACCACCACGCTACCGTTGCCCGTGAATTGGGGCTCGATATCAATCACTTCACCGGTGGAAGCGTATTCGTAGATGTAGGAGACAGGATTACCGTATTGGTCCAGGTCGTACAGGGGCACACCGGCTTCGCCGCTGCCGTCTACACTGAGACCAACGTAGGTCACATTTTTGACGACTGGGGCCACGCTGGTGACGATGTCAGCAGCCTTGATCTCGGCTTGCTTGAGCGTGAAAACGTGGTCAGCAACCAGTTCGCCAAAGCCGTTGAGAATTTGGGCCTTGACTTGATTGACAGAACCTTCTGTGGCGTTGACCAGTGCGATAGGCTTGGCGGAGTTCTCGATACCACCGTTTTCGGCAGTCCAAAACTTTGCCACTTCCATCTTGTTGGCAAAGAGCTGCGCAGATTGTGCACCCTCTGGGGTGTTGCCTTGGTAGTTGGCAACGATATTGATGATTTCAGTAACGACTTGGCCTTCGGCATTGGCGTTGCCCGTGCCCTTCAGGGCGTCGAGACGTGCAACCCAGAACTCCAGACCTTCGGCGTCAGGCTGGCGACCCAGCACGTTCACGTAGAACGCCTGGATGACCTCTTGACTGGTGGAGCCTGCGGGGAAGTAGGCCCGCGCTGGAGTAGTAGCGAACATGTCCTGGGCGATCTTGGCCACCGATTGACCCGCATCCAGCGCACCTCCCCAGAAGTTCAACCCCTCAAAATCAGGGGCGCGGCCAAACATTGCGACATAAAGCTGGGTGACTTTCGTCGTGGCGTTGGTTGTGAGTGCCATTAAAGAAGCTCCTTGTTTAGAAAAGAAAAGCCCTGACCATTCCTGTGCTCGGACTTGGGAGACAGTATAGAGCCATTCATTGACGTTTTGACAAGGCTCTTTACGGGTGAAACGCTGTAACAACGCTGTCTGTGGTATGCATCAACCACTGCCCCGGTAGCGGCTCATCGGGAGGCGAACTCGGGCGTCGACAACCCGCTGCGCGGCAAAGGCGATCCGGGAAAAAATAACCCGCAATGCGTGCCCCCGTGCGGACTGGGTCACTCGCCCATCAGGTCGCCTGCTGATGCCAGACGAAAACCCCCACTCTCCCTCTGGAACTGCCCCCTGGAGCGACGCGGTCGGCACGTTCGAGCCCGGAGTGGCAGACATGCGGCAGCTTCCAATGCCGTACGGCCACCTGAGGCCCAAATCCCACACCAATGCGAACAATGCATGCAAGAAAGCCAGCCGCCAACCCGTTAACGGATTGGAAAACCGCTTTGTAACAAGACACTTACGATGTAGCACGGGCGCAACAAGCACTACGTTCACCGGCCACATCGGTGGGAGCAGAGTAGTTCCAGTATCTTGATATTACGATCAAGACTGACGTAACCTACGACGCCAATGCAACACTGGTTTCTCAATGTAGTGGAAGGTGAAGAGGCTCAACAGGGTGCTCAACGCAACCAGAGATAACAACTGCACCGCCGTCAGAGGTGCAGCCCATGCCAGGAACCACATCAGAAAAAAGTGGTTCAGAAAAACGCCATAGCTAATGTCACCCAAGTGGGAGTCAAATTTCTTCCACCAGGAGTTGAGCAATGGGCCGCGGACCGCTTGCAGGGCCGGTATGGCAAAACACACCCCCAGCACCACTTCTAATGTGTAGTGCCGTACCAGCAGGCCCTGCGCCTGCAGGTACCACAGCGCCACCACCCCCAGCGCGGGTGTTGCCAAAGCCAGCCCCCCCGCCCACTTTGGACGCCCCTGGGCATGGAAACGGTGCATGGCCATGCCCAATAGAAATATCCAGAGCACTCCGGGTAGCAAACGGTAACCCCACCAGTCGGAATGAAGCACCCCGTGCCAAGCAAGCACCTGCACGCCCAAGCTGAGCAAAAGGAGGCATAGGGAGACCGCCCAGTTTCGCCAAAGCCAGGGGGCCAGCAAGTAGAACAGCAGCTCAGCCCCCAGGGACCACGCCGGGGGGATCAGTGTGAACTGGTCTGCCCCGTTGATCATGTAATAGTTAAGGGGAACGATCAGCAGGTTGTTCAGCACGTCCTGCAAGCTGGGGGGGTGCTGGAGGAAGGCTGTTGGCTGGCGTGTCAGCCAAAACCATATGGCTGTTGCCAGCGCGTAAAAGGCATATTGCGGGTAGATACGCAGCGAGCGGTCAAGATAAAAGCGGGGGACCGAGGCGGGCTGGCTGTAATGTTGCTGAATGAGCCCCGACATGACGTACCCCGAGATGGCATAGAACACCGCTACGGCCATGACGCCCGGATGGTGGCCAGAGACATTGACGCCCGCATGGCTGAGCAAGACCAGTACGGCCAGAAGATAGCGCAGGGTGCCCATGTTTCGATGTAGGTGGGGTTCGCAGACGAGGCGCGTTCAGCAGTACGCGTGGGAAACTGGCATGGAGTCAATTTTGGAGCGATGGATTCCGCCCCATGTTGCGCCAGTATCGCCAAAAGGTGGGCGAGCACCATAGCCTGAGCAAACTACGCAGGTGCCAGTACAGATGCTGGCGCTGGCGCCTGGTATTGCGCTGCGCTGCATGTACGACAGCGAGCGGCATGGCGGCGAGCAGGTAGCCCTGGAGCTGAAGGCGCAGGCAGAAGTCTACGTCTTCACAGTACATAAAGTATCGTTCGTCAAAGCCGCCGAGCTGCAGGTATGTGTGTAAAGGGACCAACAGACAGGCACCATTCACCCAATGCGCCTGGCCGACGCCCGGTGCCACGCCTCGCAGCTGGCCGGTATTGCGTTGCCGGGCAGCCCAGCGGGCCGCCAAAACCCAGGGGGTTGGCAGTGTTCTGGCGTAATCCTGCCTGATACCTTCGGCGGTGACTTGCTCTGGGCAGTACAGGCCGACTGGTTTGCCGTTGGCCATGGCGGGCAGCGCCAAGGCAGCCTGCAGGCGGCCTGAGGCCCGGTGGGGTGCCACGGCGGTACACCACTGGATATCGGGATTGACCACACAAAACCAGTCGCCAAGGGCGCGACGGGATGCCTGGTTGTGGTTGGCACCAAAGCCCTTGGGCTCGGCATTTTCGACTACTTCGAGCGGAAACGGCCATTGCTGCACCTGCAGCGCGGCATGCAGTGAGGGCTCGTGTATGTTGAGAGTGACGATGACCTGAACCTGCCAGTGTTGCAGCAATCCTGACCGGATGAAGGACTGCAGCATCTCCAGCACCTGCTCACCATGCCCATGGCTGACGACCGACAGGGTTACGCTGACCCGCTCGCAAGAATGCGTTGTTGTCATGGCGAATGGGTCCCTGCGGCCTGCAATGCTTGCAGGGTTTGGCTTGCTGTCTGGGCCCAGCTGAACTGTGCAGCTCTCTCCAACCCGGCCGCACGCAGGCTGGTCAGGAGCTCTGGCTCCTGCAGCAGCCGGGCCAAACCTTGGGCAATGGAGGTGACCGAGTGGGGATCGACGAGCAACGCGGCAGCGCCAGCGATTTCTTGTGTGGCCCCGACGTTGCTGGTCAACACGGGAATACCTATGGACATCGCTTCCAGTACGGGCAGGCCAAACCCTTCATACAGCGATGGATAGACAAAGAAGCTTGCCCCTTGCAGTTGCGCAGCGAGCGCTTGGTCGGTGAGACTGCCCAGAAAATGGATGTTGTCCTGTTCGTTGGCGGAATCAATCACGTCCTGAACCAGCCAGCCTGTGGTACCGACGACTCGCAGATGGGTCTGCCCTCGAATGGTTGTCGCGAGGCTGCGCCACGCCTGGATGAGGTTGCGCAGGTTTTTGCGAGGCTCCAGGGTGCCAATGAACAGCGCGTAGTCCTGCACGGAAGACTGCAGCGGCTCGATGGAAGGGAGTGTTCTGGCGCCAAGCAGCGTGACGTGGTTTTTGTGTCGGCTCTCCGGCTGAAGTCGCTCAAGGTCGGCCTTGGTGGTGTGCGAGATGACCAGCACGGAGTGCGCTTTGCGCACAGCACGGCGAATCATCCAAGGGAAGTAGTGGCGCTTGATGCGTTCATGGGCCGCAGGAAAGAGCTGGAACGTGAGGTCATGTACGGTAACGACCATGGGGCAAAGGCCCAACACTGGCAGGACAAACCCAGGCCCCCAATGCACGCAGACGCCCAGTTGCAGGAGGTGCACGGGCAGCAGTGTTTGCTGCCAAAGCACGCGCAGGAACCGGGCGTTGGGGGCGTGACGCAGCCGGAAGCGTCCGTCAAGGCCCAGAGCGGTGAAATGGTGCCTGGCTTTGGGGGCGACAAAGATGATGAAGGTGTGCGCTAAGTCCTTGCGCTGGTTCCACTGCGCCAGGATTTGTGTGAGATAGACCGTGGTGCCGGTCTTGGCCTGACCCAGACCTGTGGCGTCGATGCTGATTTTCACGACAGTTGCCTGAACAGGGTGGCCATCTTGGCCGCCTCATGCCGCCAATTGGCGGGGGGGATACGGTGCGAGCATGTGGCCAGGGATGCAGTGGCCCGCTGGCTCCACAGTTGTTCGATGGCGGCTTGCAAATGACGTTCGGTGGGTGCTGTGTAGTTGGCCGCCTGTCCGCCTGCTTCGCGCGTTTCGGGGGTGTCGGACGCCAGCACCGTTGCGCCGCAGTGCAGCGCTTCCAGTATGGGCATACCAAAGCCTTCGTACAAGGACGGCATGACCACACACGCAGCTGCAGCATACAGCGAGGGCAGATCGACATCGGACACGTAGCCCAGCTCGACAATGGCGACACCACTCTGGCGCGCTTCAGCCAACTGCGTCAGAAGGGGGTTGTTTTTCCAGCCCCGCTGACCGACCAGTACCAACGCAAGCTCGGGTGCGCGACCCGATTGCGCCAATGCGACCAGCGCACGGACGAGAGTGCTCAGGTTTTTGCGCGGCTCCAGGGTGGAGACAGAGAGCAGGAAGTGCGCGGGGAGACGGTATCTACCGCGTATCGCGCTTATTTCTTCGGGACTGGGGCGATGGAAGTTGTCTCCCACCTGGGGTTTGACGATTTCATGGGCTTGTACTCCAAAGTGCTCCCGCAGGCGGTTCGAAGTTCCTTGCGAAATGGCGATGATCCTGTTGGCGCGGCGCAGCCCGGCTTGGAAGAACAAGCTGTACGCTATGCGGTGCCTGCAAGACATGGTGCGAGGATAGAGGTGATGCACCATGTCGTACACGGTCAGTACGGCGGGTACATGCGGGCCCAGCCCAAGGGGAAGAAAGTTGGCGCTACCCCAGAACAGGTTCACTCCATCCTGCTGGGCCAGGCGGCCAGCCCGCGCGAAATACCAGGCGCTAGCAGGCAACCGCGACCACAGCGCGGAGCTGTCCCCTCGGGCTTCCCAGCGGGGGCTGCGGATGGGAAGCTGCATGTTGCGGTTGCCGTAGACTTTGAACCTGGCATGCGGCAACAGACCGTCCAGCTGACGGCAAAGTTCACCTACGTAGCGACCTGTGCCGGCCGCAGGCCCATAGAAGGGCCGCCCGTCGATGCCAATCAACATGGCGCAAACCGCGCTGTGTCAATGCGATGGCTGCGCACGAGCTCGCTCCAACATGGTTTGCAAGGTGGCTGTCAAGGAATACCGACGAAGATCGAGACCCGTTGCAGCCAGGAGCTTACCGGGGTCACCGCAGAGCCGGTGGACCTCCGTAGTCCGAACCAATGCAGGGTTGACCTGGACATTCAAATGGTGTCCGGTGATGTCTGTCAGCGCGTCCATCACCTGCTGCAGGGTGTGCGGCAGCCCTGTACAAATGTTGTAGGTCTGCCCTGTCTCGCCGTGTTGAAGCAAGGCCAGATAGGCTTCACAAACCATGCGTATGTCGTTGAATTCGCGCTCAACGTGGATATTGCCGAGTTCTATACTTTCTGCCAGTCCTGCATAGTGCTGAACCAGCTTCGGAATGAGGAACTGGGAGGCCTGGCCGGGGCCTGTGTAGTTAAAAGGCCGTGTGATGATGAGGGGCAGGCGGTCGGCGTAGGTTCGGGCCATGTGTTCCATGGCAAGTTTGCTCATGGCGTAATGGTTGACGGGCGCGGGGGCCTGCGTCTCGGCGATGGGCGAACTGTTGCAGTTGCCATAGACGTTGGCAGAGCTGGCCAGCAAAACGCACCGGGGTAACTTGCGCAATGCGGCAACTGCATCCAGCAGGTGGGTGGTACCTACGGTGTTGATGGCATAGAACGCCGATGCATCAGCATGGGCCACATAACTGATCGCAGCCAAGTGGACGACGGCTTCCGGCTGGGCTTGCGCCACCTCGGCCTCGATCTGCACAGGATTGGACAGATCTGCTTGTAAAGGCAGAACAGTGTGCCCTGCACTCAGGGCAGCCTGCATGAAATGCTGCCCGGTGAAACCACTGGCGCCTGTGAGCAGGATATTCAAAATGAATACCCTTGCTGGTTACGCCGCAGATCGGCATCCACCATCATCTGGCAGAGTTGCTCAAGCGTTGTGGCAGGCTCCCAGCCCAACTGATCCTTGGCCTTTGCGGGATTGCCCACCAACAAGTCGACCTCGGCTGGGCGGTAATAGCGTGGGTTGACCCGCATGACCGTTGTACCTGTGGCGGTGTCTACGGCGCGTTCGGCTTCGGCCTGCCCCTGAAATTCAACGTTTACGCCGGTGGCCTTGAACGCCATGCGCACAAAGTCGCGGACAGTTTCTGTGCGGTTTGTGGCCAAGACATACGTGTCGGGCTGGTCGGCCTGCAGCATGCGCCACATGCCCTCTACGTACTCTTGGGCATAGCCCCAATCACGCTTGGCATCGATGTTGCCAAGTTCTAGAACGTCGAGCTTGCCCAGCTTGATTTTGGCCACGCTGTCTGTAATTTTGCGGGTGACAAATTCGCGCCCACGCAATGGGCTTTCGTGGTTGAAGAGAATGCCGCTGCTGGCAAACATGCCGTAGCTCTCGCGATAATTGACGGTCATCCAGTGAGCATACAGTTTGGCGACGCCGTAGGGACTGCGAGGGTAGAAGGGAGTGTCTTCAACCTGCGGTATAGCCTGCACCTTGCCGAACATTTCAGAAGTGCTGGCTTGGTAGAAGCGGATGCGCGGGTTGACCAAGCGGATGGCCTCCAGCAGATTCAGGGCACCGATGCCAGTGATTTGCGCAGTAGCAGAGGGCTGCTCAAAACTGACTCCGACGAAGCTTTGAGCGGCCAGGTTGTAGATTTCGTCGGGCTGAATTTTCTGCACGAGTGCAATGCTCGCGCCCAAATCTGTCAGATCGTATTCCACCAGGTGAAGGTTAGGATGGGACTGTATTGCCAGTTCCTCAATGCGCCAGAAATTGACCGAACTGGTACGCCGGTAGGTACCGTAAACCGAATAGCCTTTATTGAGTAGCAGTTGGGCCAAGTAGGCTCCATCTTGCCCAGTGATGCCGGTAACGATGGCTTTTTTGCTGAGAACCTGCATTTTTATTTCACACGCGTTGGCTTGGAGTTGAACGATGGCCCGCGAAGGCCCAGAATTTGATTACTGCGAAGCTGAAAAGGGGTACGGTAAACACAATGATGACAAAGCCTATCTGGTAATGCAGGCCCAGGCGGCTGGTGACCCATGCGATACACAGGGTGAGCCCCAAAGCGACCAAGGATGCCAAAAGAAACCTCGCATAACGCAACACGCTCAGGGGCGCCTTGAAAGTGATGCGACTATTGGCAATGTATGAAAACAGGTTCGCTACCGCAAAGGCAAGGGTATGAGCGAGCAGCAGGGTCAGCTGAAGCTTTTCGACCGCCCACATCAACACCCCCCCGTGTACAAAGGTGTTCAGAATACCAATGATGGCGAAGAGCAAAAAATCAGTGTGTGTACGCCACGCATTGAGGTTCATGGCCCAATCACCTCGCGCACGATATACACAGGACGGTTTTTGACTTCAGTGAACACACGGCCCAAGTATTCGCCTAGTATGCCGATGCCGATCAGTTGTACGCCGGAAGCCAGCAAGATGACGATCATGAGGGAGGCGTAGCCTGGAACTTCGACCCCAAAGACCAGTGTTTTGACAATAAGGTACGCGGCGTAGACGAAAGCTCCAAGGGACACCAGCCCGCCCAGATACGTCCATACCCGTAGTGGAAGCGTGCTGAAGCTGGTGATGCCTTCCAGTGCAAAGTTCCAGAGTTTCCAAGTGTTAAAGCTCGATTTTCCATGGACCCGGGGCACAACCCGATAGTTCACCACCGTAGTGCGAAAACCTACCCAGGCAAACAGGCCTTTCATGAAGCGGCACTTTTCCTGCAATGCCTTGAGGGCATCGACCACCTTGCGATCCATAAGGCGGTAGTCGCCCACATCGGCTGGGATTTCGATATGGGAGATGTAGCGGCTTACTTCATAAAAGGCCCGCGCCGTCAGGCGCTGCAGTGCTTGGTCGGTTTCACGGCTGGTACGGCGAGCCAACACCACCTCAAAACCAGACTCCCAATGCGCCAGCATTTCAAGAATGAGCTCTGGAGGGTGCTGCAGGTCGGAATCGATGGGGATCACAGCATCACCGGTGGCAAAGTCCAGTCCGGCGGTAATGGCAGCTTCCTTGCCGAAGTTGCGGGAGAAGTCGATCACTTTGACCTGTGGGTGGTGCTCGCGAGCCTCCCTGAGTGCCTCCAGGGTACCGTCGCGACTGCCATCATTGACACAGATGATCTCCAGGTCGTAGGTTCCCAGTACGGGCGCAAGGGCTGCATGGACTTGTTGCAGAAAGGGTCGCACGTTGCTTTCTTCGTTATAGAAGGGAGCAACCAGGGAGATTTTTTTACGGGCGTCCATATTGGTAATCGCTTTCAACGGGGTGCCACACAGATGTAGGCGAAATCGACTTCGTGGCACACCGTGGACGAATCTGGGAGAAGGGGCTTGATGACCTCCAGCCCAGCAAACTCACTGCGGACAAATACGTAAGCAGCCTCTTGCGGATCAGAGCTGGCAATTTCACGGGCAGTGTCGTCACACAAAGGCGTGTAGCGTGAGATATACCCGGTGTTGAGGTGAAGCCCCCGCAACGACACATAGTGCATGACAGGCAGCAGGCTGTCGTGCGCTGGGGTTTTCCCACATTTGAATTTTGGGTAGAAATAAAGATTTTTAACATGTGCAGGTATTGCCGCGTCCCATACTGCCGGCTGAAGATGCCGCTCGGCTGGACGAGTTAATGTGGATTGCAGGCTTGCATAAACGCCAGTGAGATCGGCCATTTGCACTGCGGTGAGTGCGATGGCAATGAATAGGAACCGATGCTTCCCATTGCGATGGAACAGCGTCCACCAAACGCCAATCAACAGCACATAAAAAACCGGCCAAAAGAAACGCCCAGATACCCTGAACTGTGAAGTGAGTGCTTTGGCAATACCGGGGTAGGACACTGTGGCGACCTGTGCGCTACCAATGTAGATTTGGTTGGACAGGGCGTAAACACTGTAGCCTATGATCAATAGGCCGAGCGCCCAATGCCTGCGCAGCAAGCTATGGACGTATATGCGGTTTGCTGAGTTGCCACATGCCAGCACCAGGGCGCTGATAAGACCCAGCCCCAAGTAGTTGAATCCTTCATACTGTCCAGGTCCTACTTCTGCCGTCAACTGGATAATGCGCCCTCCGAGGAAGGGTGAAAGAACATTCATGGAATAGTAGCCAAAGCCCCACTCCTGAGTGACGCCACCCGGAGGCAAAGGCAAGAGAGTCAATGGCAGACTGATGAGTAAGACCCATAGCGGCCCTGAGACGTGCAACCAATGACGCATGCTGCGAGCCTGGATGAGCGATGCCGCAGCTGCTGCATAGACGCCCGCCGCCATGACAAAAAGGTAGATATTGATATAGAAAGCACTTGTCAGTAGCAGAATCCATCCAGCCATCGGTATGGCCTTGCGCCGCCACCCCCGTAGGTAAAGCGCAATGGCAAACACCAGAATCCAGTGCGACATGAGCGATATGTGGCCAATGCGGTTGAGCAGTGCAGGCGTCATGAGCATCAAAGCCAGCAACCCCAGCATGAACGCCCAAGAACCGGAACGCAGTTCGCGCGCTACCCACCAGGCGCCGATGGCCTGCAAGACGAAGCAAACTCCCACCCAAGCGCCATAGGGGTTGAATGGTGCCCAGGTGGAGGGAACCACAATTTTCAAAAATAGCGCGTACAGCGGGATGATGTCGACAAACGTGGCCCGGGTTCCTTCGGGATAGTTCAGGCTGTTAAAAGCCAGCAGCGGATGCTGCCAAGGGGCCGAGAAGTACAGGTTGAATCCGGCCATGTACTGGGTGATGTCCTGGGCATCTGTTTGCCAGAACGTAGATTGCCCCCGCAGAAAAGACTCACCAAAGGTGACCCAGACGAACGCGGCTGCCAGGAGCAAGACTGTGGTCAGCCCGGCAAAGCTCTCGGGTGACCTATGTGCACGCAGTAAGTGTTTCATGAGCCTGCCTCAGGACTCCCGGCGTTTCCTGGTTGACCCAAACAAACGGCTGCCAACTGGGCCGCGCTTTCAGACCAAGTCAGCCAAGGCAGTCCGGTGGATTGTGCATGCTCACCACGCTCGCAGGCACTGAGCCATGTCTGTATGGCTGCGGCCAGTTCTGGTGCCGCACTGGCCTGGAAGTAGCTGGCATGCGAACCCGCGACCTCACGGAAGACCGGCAAATCCCTGGCCAGTATGGGGAGCCCATGGAGAGCGGCCTCTATAAGTGGAAGACCAAACCCCTCGCCGTACGACGCTGCCAACAAGCAGGTGCTGGCGCTGTAGATGGATTGCAGATATTCGTCGCTGGCGCCATCAATCCAGAACAAGCGTTGACCGCGCTGCGGGTGCATCGAGAGTTGCTGGATGGTTGCAGGGATGTCCCGGCGCGCCTCGGGCGGCACCCCTTTCCAGCCCTCTCGTCCCACGATGACCAGGTTGATGTCGAGACCCTGATCCCATAGTGCGCCAAAGGCTTCGAGTGTTTGCAGATACGCTTTACGCGGTTCGATAGTGCCCACCATAAGGAAACTGGGACGCGAGCGAAGACATGCCAGCACTTTTGCGCTGTCTTCTGGCAGCCCCTGGCTTGGAACAGAGTTGACAACATCTGCACCCAGGTGCCACCACCCAATGTGGTAGGGGCGCCCGCGTTGCAAATGAATGCCACACTCTTGCTGCCATCGTTCGAGGTCGTCAGCAACTGCTTTGGATATGCAAACCGCACCATCAAAGGTGGAGACTGCGCTAAGCCAACTTGCGTGACTCTCCTGAGCACCTGGGGGGAAGACATGGGGCATGAGAACCGGCAGCAAGTCGTAAACAACGGCATGCAGAGAAACGCCGTTGCTACGGTATTGCTGAAAGACCCCGGCTCGCTCGGCCTGAACCAACGCATCGCCGGCAATATCCAGGACCAAGAGGGCGTCGCCGTTTTGTGGCTCCAGGCGCTCGTCCTTGAGCACGCCGACAGGGCAGTCCAGCAAGCCCAGCATGTAGCTGCGAGCATACCGGTGATGCCATATACCCCCTTCATTGGAAAGATATACGGGCTCAATGCGGTAGCCCATGGGGGGGGACTGTAGCAACGCCATGAGGAGTGCACGAACGACGCGCTCGATGCCTGTCTTGAGGTCATGGCTGCAAGTGGCACTCACATCCAGAAAGAGCCTCCTCGCAGGCCGTGACAATGGCAAATTGCTGGCGATCGTTTGCGACAAGTGAATGAGCGCAGCCTCGTCATTAGCAAGGCTGCTTTGCGCTGCGACTGCGGCCAGCAGCGCGGGCACTTTGGTGATATGGCGTTCATGAAAGCTCTCGATGGCGGCCGCGTAGCGCCTTGCGCACTCTTCAGGAGAATGACGCTCAAGAATGATGGTTCTTGCACGATCACCCTGGACTTGCCGACGTTGGGGATTGCGCCACATGGCTTCCAGTGCCTGTACCAGCGCACTATCGGAAAACTCGTCGGGCAACATGCACACTGCTTCGGGGTCAAGTTCCGCCATGGAGCCGCTGGCATTGACGACCAGGGGCAACCCATAGTTCATGCAATCCAACACCGTACCGGAAGTTTCTCCGCGGGAGTCGCTGCGCAACTGTACAGCTAGATCGGCGACAGCAAGGTATTGCCGGAATATGTCTGGTGCAGCAAAGCCTGTGATGCGGATGCGGTCACCAAACCCTCCCTCCCGTATTGTCTTGAGGAGAGTTACGCCGTAGTCACCTCCATGGTTCTCGCCCACGAATACCAGGCGGCAACGCTTGTCGCCCGCCAAAGCGCTTTCCAGCCACGCCTGGAGCAAACGATGGTTGAGCTTGGTACTGTCCAGAAACCCAAAGCTGCACACGATGAAGTCGTCGGTATGGAAACCAAGCTGCCGGCGCGCCGCCACTTTGTCAATGCTTTGTGCCGGCGAACGCAAGTGGGGGATGACTTCCCATGGCGCTTCGCACTGTGTGCCATACCATTGCCCCGCCAGGCTTTGCGAGTACCGGGAGTGCACAATGACCCCCAGCGCATGTTGCAAGATGTGCCAATTGACGGGGTAGTGCCGCTTTGCCGCTTCGGCGTTGCGATATCGATCTTTCACGGCGCCATAACCATGGCTGTCATAGAGTGCTAGCGTCCAAGGGCAGTCTTCCCCATTCTGGAGCTCCAGCCAGGCCATAAGGCCACTTAAATAGAAATCGTGCAGCACGACGGTCCCGGGGATCTCGCGCAGCAGAGCAAGCATGTGCTGGTGGAATGGGGAGTTGCCGACCTGATACAGCACCCGGTGAAAATCGCCGGCATGCGCCCGGAACCAAGGCACGTCACGCACTTTACTGTGCTGGTTGACCCAAGAGTCATCCACTCTATCCTGTGCCACCACGAGTTCGATGTCGTAGTGCTCTGCCAGAGCGGGAAGCAGTTCGGAACTGTAATCTGCAATGCCGGTACGTTCCGGCGGCAAGGGAGATACGTACGCCAGCCTGGGCTTGGGGCCGACCAAAGGACCAGATCGCTTTAGCCTACTGTCTGATACAGGAAGAGATTCCCACGCACTGAGGGCCCGTTTGGCCGACTGGTCCCAAGAAAATCGCTGCGCCTGTTGCAAACCGTGATCACGCAACCGGGTACGAAAAACCTCATCTTGCAGCGCTTGAGCCATTTTGGCTGCGATGGCGTTGACATCCATGGGATCGAACAATGCCGTCTCCAGATCGATCACTTCTGGCAAACTCGACGCGTTGGCACCAATGACTGGTGCGCCGCAGGCCATCGCCTCCAGCGCAGGCAAACCGAAGCCCTCGTGCCAAGAAGGGAACACGAAAAGCGCGCACAGGTTGTAGAGCCAAGCGAGATCTTGATCGGTAACATAACCGGTCAAGCACAGTTCGTCGGGCCTAAGACCGGCTGTCTTGGCGTGTTGTTGAAGCACCGCAACGTCCGCTGGAGACATTTTCCCGGCCAGCAGTAGCTGGTGGGTAGCACGCAACGACGCAGGTAACGCGGCATAGGCGCGAACGAGGCGCGGCAAATTCTTGCGCTCGTCAGCACCGCCGGTGTAAAGGACGAAGGGCCGGGTGACGCTGAATTTTTGACGCAATTGTGCCGCCGCCACTTCATCAATTTGCAGAGGGCCAAAGAGGGGGTCTGCAGCCGTTGCGACGTTGACGATGGTGTCTGCAGGCCGGTTCAGATGTGCCAACCCTTCCTGCCGGGTGAACTCCGAAATGGACAACAACACTGTCGCATTGTTCAGGTGATGAATTTTGCGCTGGTAGCACCGGGCGTACTGAGGGTTGGGCCTGAGGTACTGGTCGGGGTTCAGCAGCGGAATAAGGTCATACAGAGCAACGCTCACCCGTGCGGTTCGGTCAAAACGCCCTATGCTGGTCACCGCATCATCAACATAGCCTTCAAACAAACTGCTGATGTGAATCACGTCTGGATTCAAGCTGGCAAGGAAGCTTTCACGAAGGAGTTCAGCGACCTCGCGGCGGGCATCGTTCCGATATTGCGCCTCTCGAACGGGTCCTGGCGCGTGCCAGACACGGATATTTTCTTGTGGCAACAGGCCTTCAAAAGCAGCGCGGATGGGATCAATAGTGACAGGGAACAAACCACTTAGAGCCAGCAACACCTCGTGCTCGCCGCGGTTACGCGCAATGGCCTGGGCGAATGATAGGGTGTAGCGACCAATGCCCCTGAAACGGCTTTCGGTTTGCGCGCCTTGCATGTCGATGACGATACGCATTAGTTACGCTCCTGCTGGCTGCGCGCGATAGCATTTTTGAGATCGAAGTAAATTTGGCGTGCGTGGGAAGTGAGGTGTACCAGATCAGCAGAAACAGGAGGCTCCAAGACAGAGACCACCGGCCTGGACGCTGCGGCGGCTTTCAAGCGCTCTTTTACGGCGGGGAACCTGGCCAAAACGAACAGCGCAGCATGTTTAAGCCGGGGGTGCCGATTCACATAGAGGCTTGCGCGCATCAGCAGTACCTTGGCTCCATTTTTCAACCTTGGTTTGAGAGATTTCAATTTCTGGAATAGCGAACGGAACACTCGCCCCGCCAGTCGAAGCGGTGCAGTCAGGCGCCACGACCTGCTTTGATGCAACGCCGCCAGTGCCGCCTCTGCACTGGCGGCGCGTTCGCTAGCCTGCTGGGCCTGGGTCTGGGCCGATGCTGCGCATTCACTGGCTTGCAGGGCCTGGGCCTGGGCCGATGCTGCGCATTCACTGGCTTGCAGGGCCTGGGCCTGGGCCGATGCTGCGCATTCACTGGCTTCGCGAAGTTGTTGGTCAAATTTTCCAGCCAGCGCGTCCAGTGTCACTCCGTACCCCGGCCCAAAGGCATCGCTGATACCGTCGACCGACAACAAGATATTGGTCTTTTGGGCAACTACAGCGTAGTCCGGGCTCACGCCACGCAACACATCACCCAGAGATATCCATGCCTTGCTAGCCAGTGACTTTTCTTCCTGCAGGCGAATTATTTTGACTCTTGCAAATCCATAATACTCTGGCAAAAAAGAAAGCAATTGCGGGGGAATAGGTTTCTGATGTGTCGGGTCAATATAAAAATCCACAGTCCCAACACTTATATTTTCCGGATTCGGTGTTTCAAGGATCAACAAACCTGCGGGCTTTAATACCCTTAGTGCCTCTTGTATCAACAAACAAAGATCAGAAAACTGGATGTGCTCCACCATATGAAAGCTTGAAACAATGACTTGGCTTTCATCCGGCAAAGCCCTGAGGGCTGAAAGAGCATCTTGCCTAGTTACACTCAAGCCGCGCTCATGACACGCAGCCAACATGGACTGATCAAGGTCTACACCATGGCCACTGAAGCCAAATTCTTTTAATATTTCTAGCCACTCCCCTCGGCCACACCCTAAGTCGATGGCCTCTGCGGTTGCATAGTACGACCTGAGGGACTGGACAAATGGTAGATATGTCAGTTGACGCGATTTTATCAAATCTCGCGAGCCGCGAAATTTATCTTCGAACGCGCGATAAAGATCTTCACTCATTGGGAAATTATCAGGGTCGGCGGCAACCAATTGACACCAACGAAATCGGGCTTATCCAAACTAACCACATGAAAAACCAGCGCCATATCGCGCCATTCGAAATTATTGCTAATGTGACTGTCTGAAGTATGGAGCGCCACTGCTACTGAATAGGTCCCACATCCGAGATTGGCATCGAATTTAAATTCAAAAGTGATACAACTATTTTTACCAACATTGCTGAGCACTTGCTTCAGGTGGTGGGTGTTCGTACCGAAAACAGGTTGCCCCAACCGATCCTTAATCATGTATCCGAGGACCAACTCAGGAAGCTCTGCATGGGTTTTCACGACGACGCGGAGATGAACGGATTGGCCAACATTCAGAAATTCGATCAGCTCACCCGCATCGTTCAACAACATAACTTGCTCTGCAGTTGCGATACCGCTGCCAGAAATGGTTTGAATTTTCCCATCTGTTATCTGATGCTGGCGCACCGTCTGATTTTCCTTGGCGGCCAACATCGCATTGTAGTAGTCCATTACAGACTCCGGTTCGCCCTGCATAGCAATCCGGCCGGCATTCAGCAATATCGCTCGATCACAAATGCCTTGTATTGCACCTTTGTCGTGTGAAACAAGCAACAAGGTGGTACCTTGCTTGCGAAATTGGCGGATGAGATCGAAGCTTTTGTGCTGAAAATAAGCGTCTCCTACAGACAGCGCTTCATCCACAATCAAAACGTCAGGGCGATGTGCCGTGGCCACACTGAAGGCGAGGCGCATCTGCATTCCGCTGCTATATACGCGCACGGGGTCGTCTATATATTTTCCAATTTCGGCAAATTCTTCTATTCGGGGCATTACCACAGCCATCTCGTGTGCGCTGTACCCCAGCAGTTGTCCTGCCATGATGGCATTTTGCCGACCAGTAAAGTCCGGATGGAAACCCATGCCCAGTTCCAGCAGCGCAGCCAACCGCCCCACGATACGCACATCGCCCGTACTGGGCTGTGTGGTGCCAGTGATCATCTTGAGCAGCGTGCTCTTGCCAGCACCATTCATGCCGATAATGCCTACAGCTTCCCCGGCAGAAACCGTGAAGTTAATATCCTGCAAAACCCAGTGCAGATGGTGACGCGGCCTTGAGCGAGGATCCAGCCATTCCATCAAACGGGACCATCTCGTGGAATACTGCTTGTAGGCCTTGCCGAGCTGGGAAACAGTGATGGCGTTCATCAAAGCTCGTCCACCATTTCAGCTGCATGGCTACGAAATAGTCGTAGGCCCAGCAATGCCAGTGCGATACTGAGAATCGCCAAATAACTCAAGCTGCTCCATTGGGGCCAATCACCTCGCACCAGTATGCCTTGCACAGCACCCATAAAGCCGCTCATGGGGTTAAGCGCCATAAATGGCTGAATTTGCGGAGAAAGCACATTGGGAGAATATACAATAGGCGTCAGCCAGAACCAAAAAGTTATGAAAATTCCAAAAAACTGACCCACATCGCGAAAAAACACATTCAGCACACCCAAAATCATTCCGAGGCTGGCAGCAAATAATATCAACAACATCAATAATGGAAACAGCGCAAGAAACGCCAAACCCGGAAAATTGCCAGAAAAAATCAAAAAAGCAGTAAACAATCCAAAGACGATGAAGAAATTCAACAACCCGTTAGCCACAACTGCGACCGGCAGGCACAAACGGGGAAAATTCAATTTTTTCAGCAGATTGGAATTATCTAAAAACATATTCTGGGACCGGGTGGTTATTTCCGCAAAAAGCCCCCATGTCAAGACACCTGCGCACAAGTGAATACTATAGCCAAAGGTACTATCCACACCGGGCAGCCTGGCTTTCATGACGTGCGCGAAAATGACCGTGTACACCACAATCATGGCCAAGGGGTTGATAATATTCCAAGCCGCTCCCAGCAACGAATTGCGGTATCTGGACTGAAACTCACGCCTTACACTGCCCAACAAAAATCCTCGGTACATCCAGACCGGACGTAACAGATTAAACATCAAATGCGCCCATAGTTGTCTTCAAATCTAATAATATCATCTTCGCCGAGATACTGACCGCTTTGTACTTCGATGATGACAAGATCAAGCACGCCAGGATTTTCAAGTCGATGTCGATGACCTGCGGGAATATAGGTAGATTCGTTTGTACCGACGAAGAGTTCCCTATCCCCATTGATAACTTTGGCCATCCCACTCACCACGATCCAGTGTTCACTGCGGTGGTGGTGCATTTGCAGACTCAGGGATGCGCCCGGCTTGACTTCGATGCGCTTGATTTTGAAACCAGGCCCTTCTCCCAGTACGGTGTAGGTGCCCCACGGACGCATTACCGTGCGGTGTAATTTGTAGGCGTCGTGTCCCAATGTTCTGAGCTTTGCGACGATCTTCTTAACGTCTTGCGCTTTGCCCGGGTGCGCAACCAATAGCGCATCGGGGGTGTCCACAATAATTAAATTGTCCACTCCCAAGGTAGCTACTAAACGGTCTTCGCTTTGCACAAAGGTGTTGTGGGTATCCACAAAAATCACCTCGCCGACAGCACGGTTATTGGCCGTATCAGGCAGGGCGAGTTCGCTCACGGCACTCCACGATCCGATGTCATTCCAACCAAAATCTGAAGGTACCACTGCCACATTAGTGGAGCGCTCCATGACCGCGTAATCCAGCGATATGTCAGGAATGCTCTCAAAATGGGAGGGTGGAATTTCTAGCATGTGCTCGGTAGATTGCCGGGCAAGCTGCAGGGCAGACCAGCAAGCCTCTGAACCCGTATAAACCTGTGGCGCATGTTGGGCCATTTCGTCCAGTATGACACCCGCTTTAAAGCAGAACATGCCAGAGTTCCAGTAAAAATCGCCAGTGGCAATATATTCGACCGCTTTTTCGAGAGATGGTTTTTCCACGAACCGGACCGCCGCACGCCCGCGCTCCATGGGGTCGCCTGCCTCAATGTAGCCAAATCCCGTTTCAGGCCCCGTAGGCACCACACCAAACGTCACCAATTTATCGCGTTGTGCAAGAAGTACTGCATCCGCCACAGCCGTGGCAAAACGTGTGTGGTCCTTGATAAGGTGATCCGCTGCGAGAATGAGCATCAAGGCATCGCGCCCAAACTTCTGCGCCACGTGGTGCGCGGCCATGGCGACTGCCGGCGCAGTATTGCGCCCCACCGACTCCAGCATGAATGTTCCGGGGTAACGCTCCCCGAGTCGGGCATGAGCCAATTCGTCCTTACTCATGAAATAGTAGTCACGATTGGTAACAGTCACCACCTCCGTAGTCCCTGAACCCACTGCATCAACCACAGCTGCCGCACGCAAGTACGACTTGAGCAGCAAGCTCTCCCCATCAGCGAGTTTCATGAAGGGCTTGGGATGCCCTTCACGAGACACTGGCCACAAACGAGTGCCCGCACCGCCAGAAAGAATGACGGGAATAACAATTGGCTTTGAAAAATAATTCATTTCACCCAAAAAATAATAAATTAGAAATGTTGCAATTTTCGAAAATTATTCGAATACAGAATGCCAAATGTGATTTGATCACTCATACAAATCATCACTACATATTGGAGGCGCAATGGCATCTTTATCCGCCAATATAGGCGACATCACAAGCGGCCATTCAATTCCCAGAGTGGGATCATCCCAACGAATAACTCGCTCATGTTCTGGGCACCAATAATCTGTTGTCTTATAAATAAAGTCCGATGTGTCACTCAGTGTCAGGAATCCGTGGGCAAACCCCGGTGGCACCCACATCAGCGTCCGATGTTCAGCGCTCAGGATTTGGCCTACCCATTTTCCGAACGTCGGAGATGATTTGCGCAGATCGACCGCGACATCGAAGACAACACCCTGGACGACGCGCACCAGCTTGCCCTGGGGGCGCTGGAGCTGGTAGTGCAATCCGCGCAAAACACCTTTGCGGCTGTAGCTGTGGTTGTCCTGGACAAACTGGTAACTGGTTTCAGTAGCTTCATTGAACGCGCGCTGGTTGAAGCTTTCGTAGAAAACTCCACGCGCATCGCCGAACACCCTGGGTTCGATCAGTACCACCTCAGGAATGGACAAGCGTGTGATTTGCATAGAGATACTTCAGTAAATTTTCTCTTGCACAACGTGAAGCAGGTATTGCCCGTAACCGCTCTTGACCAGGGGTTCGGCCAAGCGCTTCAGCTGGGCAGCGTCGATCCAGCGCTGGCGCCAGGCGATCTCTTCGAGACAGGCTATCTTGAGCCCCTGTCGACGCTCGAGCGCGGCAATGAACTGGCTGGCCTCGAGCAGGCTGTCGTGCGTGCCGGTGTCCAGCCAGGCGTAGCCACGGCCCATGACTTCAACAGTGAGTTGACCCCGTTCCAAGTAGAGACGATTGAGGTCGGTAATCTCCAGCTCACCCCTAGCCGACGGGACCAATGTCCTTGCAAGCTCGACCACTTGGTCATCGTAGAAATAAAGGCCGGTGACGGCATAACTGCTCCTGGGCTGCGCGGGCTTTTCCTCCAGGGACAGAACTTGGCCCAAGGTATCGAACTCGGCCACACCATAGCGTTTGGGGTCATTCACATGGTAAGCAAAAACACTGGCGCCCACCGCTCGCTGCTGTGCGTTGTTCAACAACTTGTTGAAGTCGTGGCCATAGAAGATGTTGTCACCCAACACCAACGCACTGGGCCCTCCGTCCAGAAAGGCCTCACCGATCAAAAATGCCTGCGCCAGACCTTCAGGCCTGGGCTGTACCGCATACTGCAAGTTCAATCCCCACTGGCTACCGTCGCCAAGCAATTGCTCAAAGCGGGGCGTATCTTGCGGGGTGCTGATGACGAGGATGTCGCGAATACCCGCGAGCATGAGCGTGCTCAGCGGGTAGTAGATCATGGGCTTGTCATACACCGGCAGGAGCTGTTTGCTAATAGCCAGGGTAGCCGGATGCAGCCGAGTGCCGGAACCTCCAGCCAGTATGATGCCTTTGCGTTGCGTCATGCGAGGGTGCCCATCAGAGAATTTCAACCAGCATGCGCGCCACGCCCGCTTGCCAGTACGGCATCTGCAGGCCGAAGGTGGTCTGCAGCTTGCCTGTGTGAAGGCGCGAATTGAGCGGACGCACAGCGGGAGTGGGGAACGCGCTCGTCGGAACGGGCGCAATCTCACTTGCTTTTATTTTGATAGCGGGCTGCGTAATCTGCGCCTGCGCAATCACGAATTTTGCGTACTCGTTCCAATTCGTTTCACCACCTGCGACACAGTGATACAGCCCGGCATCCTGCGGGCGCAGTAGCAAATGGCGCAGGGCATGCGCGGTCACGTCAGCCAGAAGATCAGCACCCGTGGGCGCGCCCCACTGGTCGTCGATCACGGTCAAGCGTTCACGCTCCTGCGCCAGGCGCAGCATAGTCTTGGCGAAGTTGCCGCCACGCGCCGCATAGACCCAGCTGGTGCGCAGTATCAGGTGCTTTGCGCAAGCCTCTGCGATGAGCTGCTCTCCTTCGAGCTTGGTACGACCGTACACACTCAAGGGGGCGGGCGCGTCGGTTTCGAGCCAAGGGCGGCTACCGCTGCCGTCGAAGACGTAGTCGGTGCTGTAGTGCACCAGCCAAGAGCCCAGCTTGGCCGCCTCCTCAGCAATGGCGCCGGGGGTAGTAGCGTTCAGGGTGCGCGCGAGGTCGGGCTCGCTCTCTGCCTTGTCAACGGCGGTATGGGCGGCGGCATTTACGATGACATCCGGACGCAGCGCGCGCACCGTTTCAGCCACGCTCGCTGGGTTGGAAAAATCACCGCAATACTCCGTGCTGTCAAAGTCCAGCGCCGTGACGCCCCCTAGCACAGACAGGCTGCGCTGCAGCTCCCAGCCGACCTGCCCGCGCTTGCCGAACAGCAGGATGTTCATGCGACTGCGCCCGAAGCAACCGCGACAGAAGCCTCCCGCGCATACTGGGCCTGCACCCATTGGCGGTAGGCACCGGTCTGCACGTTAGCCACCCAGTCGGCATGCTCCAGGTACCACTGCACCGTCTTGCGGATGCCGGTGTCGAAGGTTTCGGCAGGCTTCCAGCCCAGCTCGCGCTCGATCTTGCGGGCGTCGATGGCGTAACGGCGGTCGTGGCCGGGGCGGTCCTTCACGTAGGTGATCTGGGTGCGGTAGCTCTGGCCGTCAGCGCGGGGGCGCAGCTCATCGAGCAGGCTGCAGACCATGTTCACGATCTCGATGTTGGGCTTTTCGTTCCAGCCGCCCACGTTGTAGGTCTCGCCCGGCGTGCCGGCTTCGAGCACGCGGCGGATGGCGCTGCAGTGGTCCTTCACATACAGCCAGTCGCGCACCTGCATGCCGTCGCCGTACACCGGCAGGTTCTTGCCAGCCAGGGCGTTGACGATCATCAGCGGGATCAGCTTCTCGGGAAAGTGGTAGGGCCCATAGTTGTTGCTGCAGTTGGTGGTGAGCACCGGCAGGCCGTAGGTGTGGTGCCAAGCTCGCACCAGGTGGTCGCTGGCGGCCTTGCTGGCGCTGTAGGGGCTGTTGGGCTCAAAGCCGCGGGTTTCAGTGAAGGCCGGGTCGGTGGGTGCGAGAGAACCGTACACCTCGTCGGTGGACACGTGCAGGAAGCGGAAGGCCGCACGCTCGCCCTCGGGCAGCCCGCTCCAGTAGCCGCGCACCGCTTCAAGCAGGCGGAACGAGCCGACGATGTTGGTCTGGATGAAGTCCTCGGGCCCGTGGATGGAGCGGTCTACATGCGACTCGGCCGCAAAATTCACCACCGCGCGGGGCTTGTGCTCGGCCAACAATCGAGCCACCAGCGCCGTGTCACCAATGTCCCCTTGCACAAAGATATGGCGCGCATCCCCTTGCAAACTGTCCAAATTGTGCAGATTGCCCGCATAAGTGAGCTTGTCGAGGTTGACCACGGGCTCACTGGAGGCGGCGAGCCAGTCAAGGACAAAGTTTGCGCCGATGAAACCCGCGCCGCCAGTTACCAGAATCATAGGGAGGCTGTGTGTGATGCCCGTTGGGCAAAGCCTGTGATTATCCCTGCCCGCCTGACCTCTTGGTAACAGATTTCAACACGGGCCCTTTGACGGAAGGCGGCACAGCTTCAGAAATGGATGCCACGCATCATCTGCTGGAGTGCCACGGCCTCGGCCGACAGCTGCGGTTTGGCGTCCTTGCTGCCCTTGGCCGCTGTGGAATCCGGGAACATGCGGAAGCTGGTGTTCATGGTGATCTGAGCCACCCGTGGCACCAGCGCGTGCAACAACTGCCCCGTGATGCCCAGGCGCGTGGCGATGCGCACGGGCTTGAAGATGCAGGCTTGGGCAATCATGTCGGCTGCCTCTTCCGGCGCCAAGGTGGGCACGTTGTTGTAGATCTTGGTGGGCGCGATCATGGGCGTGCGCACCAGCGGCATGTTGATGGTGGTGAAGGTGATGCCCTGGTCGGCAAACTCGCTCGATGCACAGCGCGTCCAGGCATCCAGCGCCGCCTTGCTGGCCACATAGGCTGAGAAGCGCGGCGCATTGGTCAGCACACCGATGGAGCTGATGTTGACCACATGACCCTTGCGCTTTTCCACCATGCCGGGCAGCAGGCCCATCGTCACCCGCAGGCAGCCGAAGTAGTTCAGCTGCATGGTGCGCTCGTAGTCGTGGAAGCGGTCGTAGCTCGACTCGATGGCGCGGCGGATGGAGCGGCCCGCGTTGTTGATGAGAAAGTCCACGCCGCCATGGTTGTCGATGAGCAATTGCACGAAGCGGTCGCAATCGGCCATGTCGGCAATGTCGGCAGAGTAGGCGATGAACTGGTAGCCCTTGGCCTTGGCTTCAGCGCAGGCTTCGTCCAGCTTGTCCTGGTCTCGGCCGCAGATGATGGTGATGGCGCCCGCCTCGGCAAACTTGTGCGCTGCGGCCAGGCCAATGCCGGACGAGCCGCCCGTGATCAACACCACCTTGCCCGCCACCGTGCCTTTGAGCGTGCGGTCGATGAACAGCTCGGGGTCCAGGTGGCGCTCCCAGTAGTCCCACAGGCGCCAGGCATAGTCCTTGAGGTTGGGGCACGAAACGCCCGAGCCCTTGAGCGCCGCCAGCGTCTCGCGGCAGTCAAAGCGCGTGGGGTAGTTCACGAAGGTGAGCATATCCTCGGGCAGGCCCAGGTCCTTCATGACCGCGTTGCGTACCCGGCGCACGGGCGCCAGCGCCATCAGGCTCTTCTTCACGCCCTTGGGGATAAAGCCCAGCAGCGCAGCGTTGACGAACAGGTTCATGCGCGGAGCATGAGCCGCGCGGCTGAAGATATCGAGCACATCGCCCACGCGGTAGCCCACCGGGTCCACCAGGTGGAAGCACTTCTTGCCGATGTCTTTCTGGTGGCTGATCACGTTGAGCGCGTTCACCACAAAGTCCACGGGCACGATGTTCACGCGCCCCCCCTCCAGGCCCACGGTAGGCATCCAGGGCGGCAGCAGCTGGCGCAGGCGCTGGATCAGCTTGAAGAAGTAATACGGGCCGTCGATCTTGTCCATCTCACCGGTCTGGCTGTCGCCCACCACCATCGCGGGGCGGTACACCGTCCACGGCACCTTGCAATCGTGGCGCACGATCTTTTCGCTCTCGTGCTTGGTCTGGAAGTACGGGTGGTCCAGGCCCTCGGCCTCGTCGAACATGTCTTCGCGGAACACCCCTTCGTACAGGCCGGCGGCTGCGATGGACGACACATGGTGGAAGTGCCCCGCATCGATGGCTTTGGCCAGGTCCACCGTGTTGCGCGTGCCCTCGATGTTCACGGCCACCTGGGTCTCTTCATCGGCCGCCAGGTCGTAGACCGCAGCGAGGTGGTAGAAATGGTCGATCTGCCCCTTGAGCTTCTTCACATCGTCGGCCGCCACGCCCAGCTTCTTGGCGGTGAGGTCGCCAAACACGGGGACGGCGCGTGCAGGGCCAACGCCCCAGAAGCTGCGCAGGTCGGCCACCTTGTCCGCACTTTCCTTGCGGATCAGGAAGTGGACCACCGCCCCCTTGCGCTCCAGCAGCTTCTTGACCAGCCGCTTGCCAATGAACCCCGTTGCCCCCGTCACGAAATACTGCATGGATAACTCCTCTGAGATAACTTCATTCTTGCCCAAGGCCTGCGCACCCCGATTCAGCAAAAACCCGCGCCGATGCTAGGCGGCCAGCGCCCTCCCCCGCTAGATGGCACGCTCTACATTTTTAGGAGCGCGTGCCTACACCTTGCGCACCGTGCGGCGTACAGTGCTGCCATGCGTCGACGGCACAATCGCCCCGGCAACCCCAACCAACCGCACCACGGAGGCCTCATGGTCAAGAAACTGCAGAAACTCAGCGCTGACAAGAAGAAGAGCAACGCCCAACTGTCCAGCACCGTCAAGGACTCCGCACAGCAGATCTGGCTGGCTGGCTTGGGTGCCTTCTCCAAGGCACAGGAAGAAGGCGGCAAGGTGTTTGAAGCCCTGGTCAAGGAAGGCCTGACCATCCAGCGCAAGACCCAGGCCGTGGCCGAAGAAAAGATCACCGAAGCCACCAGCCGCGTGACCACCATGGCCAGCGACATCGGCTCCAAGGCCCAGGGCCAGTGGGACAAGCTCGAAAACATCTTCGAAGACCGCGTGGCCAAGGCCCTGACCAAGCTGGGCGTGCCCTCCGCCCGCGACCTGGAAGCCCTGAGCGCCCGTGTGGACGCACTGGCCAAGGGCAGCAAAGCAGCTCCAGCCAAGGCTGCGGCCAAGCCCGCTGCCAAGGCTCCTGCCAAGAAGGCGGCCGCAAAGAAGGCCGTGCCTGCAAAGGCTGCGGCCAAGCCCGCTGCCAAGGCCCCCGCGAAGAAGGCTGCGGCCAAGAAGCCCGCAGCCCGTGCCGCTGCCGACACTGGCACCAGCACGCCGTCGGCCAGTTGATCAGAGGCTTGCCGCTGGCAAGCACCAAGCGGTCCACGCGCCACAGCGCCTGGGCCGCTTTTCTTTTTTTGGTGAAACCCTTGAAGTGCGCTACAAGCAGTCTGGATGCTGCGCGCGCGCTCTGCTCATGTCGCACTGCAGCATGACTGCGTGGGTTAGAGTAGCCATCAGAGACAACGCAACAACACTCAAAACGACGCGAAGGGGCCCGCACACATGGTGAAGAAAGCGCCACGCCGCACCGCAGAACGCATTCTGGAAGTGACGCTGGACCTATTCAACCGGTTCGGCGAACCCAACGTCTCCACCACCCTGATCTCGGCCGAGCTGCGCATCAGCCCCGGCAACCTGTACTACCACTACCCCGCCAAGGACGAGCTGATCAACGCGCTATTTGATCGCTACGAAGCCTCGCTCACCGAGCTGCTGGCAGCCGCTGACGGCGTACGCAATGTGGAGGACGCCTGGTTCTTCATGCACTCGCTGTTCGAGCTGATCTGGCAGTACCGCTTTTTGTACCGCGATCTCAACGACCTGCTGTCCAAGAACCGGCGCCTGGAAACCCACTTCCAGGCCATCCTCAAGAACAAGACCCGCGCCGTACGCGCCATGCTCGACGGCATGGGGCGTGCCGACGCACTGCACATCGACTCGCGCGAGCTGGAGGCCACCGCCACCAGCATGGTCGTGGTGCTCACCTACTGGCTCAGTTTTGAATACGTGCGCGACCCGCGCCGTGCTCTGGAGCCCGAAAGCGCCCAGGCCGCGCTGCTGCGCGGCGCCCACCATGTGCTGAACCTGCTCATGCCGTACCTGGAAAGCGGCCAGCGCGCCCACCTGCTGGAACTGGTCGGCGCCTACGCCGCAGTGCCAGGCTGATGCAGAGACAGCCCACCACAGACACCCCACCACAAGAACTTCCGGAGACACACACCATGGCCAAATGGACCCCCTTCCCCCACGCAGGCGACTACCAATTCGACGCCGCGAGCGTCAAGAAGCATTGGGCACGACTGCATGGCGGTGATGCAGAACCCTGCCCCAAGGACGCCGCCGTGCTGGAAGCGTGGGCGCTGTTCCACAACGGTGACTTCGAGAAGGCGGCGGCTGCAGGCCTGGCGGCCGGTGGAGCGGGCATTACCGCAGCCAACAAGGCCACCTCCATCTACGCCAACTACCTGGAGCCCAAGGAAAAGACGCGGCTGGACCTGTTCATGCAGGTGGCCGAAAGGGCCGAGGCCCAGGCAGCCGCAGAACCGAACAACGCCAACGCCTGGTACTGGCATGCGTATGCGCTGGGCCGCTACAGCCAGGGCATCAGCGTGGCCAAGGCGCTGGCGCAAGGCCTGGGCGGCAAGGTGAAGGAGTCGCTGGAAAAGGCCATTGCCCTGTCACCCAAACATGCCGATGCACGCATCGCTCTGGGCGCCTTTCATGCCGAGGTGATCGACAAGGTGGGCTCGCTGATTGGTGGCATGACCTACGGCGCCAAGAAGGACACGGGCCTCAAGCTGTTCCAGGAAGCCCTCAAGCTCAACCCGGGATCGGCCATCGCCATGATTGAGTACGCCAATGCCCTCGTCATGCTGGAGGGCGACAAGAAGATGAAGGAAGCCACTGCGCTCTACGAAAAGGCCGCCACCGCTGAACCCATGGATGCCATGGAACGGCTGGATGTGGAGATGGCACGGGCGGAACTGGAAGAAGAGTAAGAGGCATCCCCCTGAGCGGCTTTGCCGCTTCCCCCTTCTCTCGACTGGCTACGCCATTCGGGAAGGGGGACGACACCCTCGCTGCGGGGTGGCCCTTGCTCGGTGTCTCTGGCTTGCGCAGCGCCAGTTTTGCACAGAGGTTTGCAGTAGATTGCCGTGTCGCGCTGCTGTGGATGCGGAGCTCAAAAGCCCTCAGCCCCCAAATCGCCGCGCCGCAATCTCCAGCAGTCCATCAAAAATCAGGTTGTCCACCAGCTCGAACGGCCGTGTCATGCTGGGTGCCATCTTCCAGCCTGCACCGCCGGTCATGATGCAGGCAGGCTCCTGGCCGCAGTGCTGCAACAGGTGCTGGTACATGCGCTCCACGGCTCCCGCGATGGCGTAGGTGCCGCCGCTGGTCAGCGCGTCACTGGTGTTGGTGGGGAACGGGCGCACTTCGCCCGTAGGCACGTGCAGGCCGGCGGTACCCGATTCGAGTGCGCGCAGCATGATGCCGTGGCCGGGCAGGATCAGGCCGCCCATGAAGCGGCCTTCGGTGTCGATGCACTCCACCGTCACGGCCGTGCCCACCATCACCACCACCAGCGGCCGTGCGGGGCCGCGTGCCAGCACATGGTGGCGCGCGCCGATCATGGCCACCCAGCGGTCGGAGCCCAGGCGCGAGGGGTGGTCGTAGCCGTTGGTCAGCCCCGCCTCTTGCGCCGATGACACCACCCACGAGGGGGTGACGTCCCACAGCTCCATTTGCTCCTGCACACGGCGTTTGACGGCATCGCCCGCCACCACGCAGCCCAGCATGCGCTCCGGGTGCGGCAGCGATGCCCAGCTGCCTTCGGCCAGGCGGTCGATATGGTCGAGAAACTCGGCGCCGTGCGCCATCAGCGCAGCCCCGGGGCGGGGAGCGTCGTACAACGCCCATTTGAGACGGGTGTTACCGACGTCGATGGCCAGAAAAGTCATGCGACGGATTATCCCGAGTTTTGCGATGCGCCCCTGCCCGAGGGCGACAGCCACGGCAGCACCAACCCTCCCCGGCCCCAAAATTGTGAAAAATCGTGTCGCGCCCTTGTCCGACACGACACAGCCGCCCGTACCCGCTACAGTGGCCCTTCCTGTTTCTGCAACATTAGGAGGTACGACATGGGTCTTTTCAGTTTCATCAAGGAAGCCGGCGAAAAGCTGTTTGGCGGTAAGGACGCGCAAGCTGCCACCGCCGCCGCTCCCACGCAGGATGAACTCAACGCCAAGGCGAGCAAGGCCATCGAGACCTACATCGCCGCGCAAAACCTGGGCGCCAGCAATGTGCAGGTGGCCTTTCAGGGCCCCGAAGGCAAGGTCACGGTGAAAGGCACCGCCCCCACCCAGGCTGCCAAAGAGAAGATCACCCTGTGCTGTGGCAACGTGGCCAGCGTGACCAGCGTCGAGAACCTGATGGAGGTGACCAACCCCGAGCCCGAAGCCCAGTACCACGACGTGGTGCGCGGCGACACGCTCAGCGCCATTGCCAAGAAGTTCTACGGCGACGCCAACAAGTACCCCGTGATCTTCGAAGCCAACAAGCCCATGCTGAGCCACCCCGACAAGATCTACCCCGGCCAGAAGCTGCGCATCCCGCCCCTGGCCAAGTAAGCCTTCTCGGCCTCAAGACCAAAGAGCTGCCAGCGCTTGTAAATCAGGCGCTGGGAGCTCTTTTTTTGATAGCTATTCAGCCCTGCTTCCACGGCAGGCCATGAAAGCGCCAGCCGCCCTTCTTGCCGCGCTGCCCTTGCGCGTCCGCATCGCCCTCAAACCCTTCGAGGATGTTGTACGCAGTGATGCCCAGCTCGGTGGCGCGGCGCGCGGCGGCGATGGAGCGCACGCCGCTGCGGCACAGCAGCACGGCCCGCGCGCCCTCAGGCACGGCGGCGCGCATCTGGGCATCAAAATCGGCGTTCATCGCCATGCCTGGCCATTGTTTCCAGGCCACGGCAGCAGCACCAGGCACGTAGCCGACCCACTCGCGTTCGGCGTCGCTGCGCACGTCCACCAGCACGGCCTGCCCGGCCTGCACCCATTGCCAGGCTTGTTGGGGCGTCACGTCGCCGGCATAGCCGTCGGCGGGAGAAATCTTGGCTTCGGTCATCGTCAAGGTCCTTCTTTCAGTCCCACAAAGGGGCAGGTTCGTCGCGGAGATGGCTGCGCAGCTGGGCGTAGTCGGGCACCACGGTGGCCACGGTATCCCAGAAGCGGGGGCTGTGGTCCATCACGCGCAGGTGGGCCAGTTCGTGCGCCACCACGTAGTCGATGATGGCCGGGCGGTAGTGCAGCAGGCGCCAGTTCAGACGGATGGAGCCATCAGCCTTGGCGCTGCCCCAGCGGGTGTTGGCGCTCGACAGGCGCAGGCTGGCCCAACGCACGCCCAGGAGCGGCGCAAAGTGGTCCAGCCGCTCGGTGAAGTGGCGGCGCGCGTCGCGCATCAGCCAGGCCTGCACGGCATCGCGGATCTGCGCGGGGCTGGCGCTGTGGGGCAGGCCGATGTGCAGGCTGGACTGTTCCGTGGCAGTGACCAGAGCCCCGCCCTTGCCCGCAAAGCCGTGGCTGGGGTCCAGCACCACCGTCAAAGGCTCGCCCAGGTAGGGCAGCACGGCGCGATGGGCCCACACGATGCGACCACCTTCCATGCGCTGCTGGCGCTCGCGCGCTTCGCCCAGCTTGCGCAGGATCCAGTCGGACTTCTCGCGCAGCGCGGCATCCACAGCGCCCAGCGTCACCCAGCTGGGGGCCCGCACCGACAGGCCATCGGCCCCCACGGTAAAGCCGATGCTGCGGCGGCGCGCACGCTGCAGCGCATAGGCCACGACGGCGTCTCCCAGCAGGACCTCACGGTTGGCCTGGGGGTGGCGGAATTCGGCGGGGGACAGCAGCGAGGGCAGCGGCACTGCGGGTGCCGCTGGGCGCTGCACTATCGTTTTAGGAGCTACTGGCGCTTGATCGACTAGCGCTTTCGGCTGATTTGGCTTCAAACCCGCAGCCATGGGGCTGGGGGCTGCTGCAGGCGCGCCCGGCGGGTCGAACAGGTCCAGCGCCAGTTGCACAAGCCGCTGCATCACGGTCGGTTCACTTCCCGCTGGAGGCCGTCGTGTTGGACGCTGTGTTGGCCACTGGGGCCGGGTAAGCATCGGGGTCCAGACGGCGCATCTCGGCCTCGATCCAGGCCTCCACCTCGCGCATGAGTTCGTCGGGCTGGCGCCCCACGCTGGAGATGGGCTTGCCGATCGACACATCCACCACGCCGGGGCGCTTGATGAACGCCTTGCGCGGCCACACCTTGGCAGAGGTCACGGCGATCGGGATCACGGGTGCGCCCGTGTCGATGGCCAGGCGCGTGCCGCCGGTCTTGTAGTTGCCCTTCTGGCCCCGCTCGATGCGCGTGCCCTCGGGGAACATGATGATCCAGATGCCCTTGGCGAGCAGGTCCTTGCCCTGCTGCACCACCTTGTTGAAGGCCTGGGTGCGCTGGTTGCGGTCGATGTGGATCATGTCCAGCCGCCCGATGGCCCAGCCGAAGAACGGCACATGCAGCAGCTCCTTCTTGAACACGTAGGCCAGGGGGTGCGGCATGATCACGGGCATCAGGAAGGTCTCGTACGTGGACTGGTGCTTGACCAGCAGGATCGCGCCTTCGTTGACGCCCTGCGGCAGGTTCTCCATGCCGGTCACCTCGGCGCGAATGCCCAGAACCACCCGCGCGCCGCTGATGCACAGCGACAGCCAGGCCCGCGCGATGCGGTACAGGGGCACGCCCCGCACGCCCAGCAGCGTGCCCAGCATGATGGCCAGCGCGTAGGGCACCACGGTGATGCCCATCCAGAGAAGGTGAATGACGGAACGGATAAGAGCCATTGGGAAGTCTTTTTGGCCGCAAGCGCTAGTGGAATATGCGCTAACAGCTATCAATTAAATAGCATCAGGATGTTGCCACGCCTGTGATGCCCTGTCACGACAGCGGCAAGGGCGCTGCGCCCAAAGCGCCCACACCACCTGTGGCGCCAGGCACCACCGGCAGCAGCTGGTCCACAAAATCTGCGAGGCTGGCGTGCACTTGCGTGCCCGCTGGCAACCCCGCAGGCAATGCCCCGCCCGGCCGCAACGCAGCCGACTGGCCGGTGCACACCAGGTGCAACTGGGCCCCCAGAGCGGCACCCGCCTGCAGGTGGGCCTCGCAGCTGCCCACCACGCGGACCTCGTTGCGCTCCACGCCGTAGCGGTCGCAGATCTGCTCGAGCAGGCCCGGAGCGGGCTTGCGGCAGCTGCAGTCCTCGTCGGCAGCGTGGGGGCAATAGAACACCGCGTCGATGCGCCCACCCACCGCTGCCACCTGCCGGTGCAGCTTGGCGTGGATGGCGTTGAGCGCCATCACGTCAAACAGGCCCCGGCCCAGGCCCGGCTGGTTGGTGGCCACCACCACATGCCAGCCCGCATGGTTGAGGCGGGCAATGGCTTCGAGCGCGCCGGGCACCGCCGCCCATTCGTCGGCCGAGGTGATGTATTCGTCCCCCATCGGGTTGAGGGTGCCGTCGCGGTCGAGGATGGCGAGTTTCATAGGAGGGGTTTGCCTTGTGAGAACCACCAGCCTACCAGCACCCGGGGTCAGACCGCCAGACGGGACAGATCGGCCACGCGGTTCATGGCTTCGTGCAGCGTCTTGAGCAGGCCCTGGCGGTTCAAGCGCAGGTCCAGTTGCTCGGCGTTCACCATCACATCGTCAAAGAAAGCGTCCACGGGCGCGCGCAACACGGCAAGGGTCTGCAGGCTGGCGGTGTAGTCACCGGCATCGAACTGGGCGTTGGCTTCGGGCACAAAACGCTGCAGCGCGGCAAACAGATCCTGCTCGGCCTTTTCCTGCAGCAGCTGGGGGTTGACGTGGGCATCCACCGGGCCTTCGACCTCGGCCTTTTTCAGGATGTTGCCCACACGCTTGTTGGCGGCGGCCAGGGCTGGGCTTTCGGGCAACGCGGCGAAGGCGCGGACTGCGGCCAACTGCTTCTCGACCAGGGCCAGACGCTGCGGGCGCAGGGCCAGCACGGCGTCCACCTCTTGCGCGCTGTAGCCTTGCTCGCGCAGGCTGCCAGCGAGGCGGTCGTAGATGAAGTCAGCGAGTTGCGCCGATGCATCGGTGATCTTGTCGCCAAACGCAGGCACGGCACCGGCCAACAGTGCGTTCAAGTCCAGTGGCAAATCCTTCTCGACCAGCATGCGGATCACGCCCAGCGCATGGCGGCGCAGCGCAAACGGATCGCGGTCGCCCGTGGGCAGGTTGCCGATGCCGAACATGCCCACCAGGGTTTCCAGCTTGTCGGCCAGGGCCACCACAACACCGGCCGTGTTGCGGGGCAGCGTGTCACCCGCGAAGCGTGGCTTGTAGTGGTCTTCAATCGCGTTTGCCACGGTCTCGCCCAGGCCGTCATTCAGGGCGTAGTAGCCGCCCATGATGCCCTGCAACTCGGGGAACTCGCCCACCATGTCGGTCACGAGGTCGGTCTTGGCCAGTTGCGCGGCCAGGTCGGCGTCTTGCACCAGTTGTGCATCGCCCAGCTGCTGTGCGATGGCCTTGGCGATGGCGCGCACGCGCTCCACGCGCTCACCCTGGGTGCCCAACTTGTTGTGGTACACGACCTTGCCCAGACCCTCGACGCGCGAGGCCAGGGTCTTCTTGCGGTCCTGGTCGAAGAAGAACTTGGCGTCGGCCAGGCGCGGGCGCACCACGCGCTCGTTGCCGCCGGTCACAAAGCTGGTGTCTTCGGGGCTGATGTTGCTGACCACCAGGAATTTGTTGGTGAGCTTGCCTGCGGCGTCGAGCAGCGGGAAGTACTTCTGATTGGCCTTCATCGTGAGGATGAGGCACTCTTGCGGCACGCCCAGGAACTGCTCTTCAAACTGGCAGATGACCACATTGGGCCGCTCGACCAGCGCGGTCACTTCGTCCAGCAGGGCTTCGTCTTCAATGGGGCGGGCACCGTTGCCCACCTTGGCAGCGGCAGCGGCGAGCTGGCGGGCGATCTCGGCTTTGCGCTCGGCAAACGATGCGATCACCGCGCCGTCTTTTTGCAGCGTGGCGGCGTAGCTGTCGGCGTCTTTCAACACCACGGGCGACACGGCGGCTTCAAAACGGTGGCCAGTGGTGCTGTTGCCAGCCGTCAGACCCAGCGCCTTCACAGGCACCACGGCGGCGCCATGCAGCGCCACCAGGCCGTGCGCGGGGCGCACAAAGTTCACGCTGGTCCAGCCGGGCAGCTCGCAGTCGGTTTCGAGCTGGTAGCTCATCACCTTGGGGATGGGGAGCTTGGCGATGGCTTCGTCGAGTGCCTTTTGCAGGCCACCTGCCAACGTCGCACCGGGCACCACGCTGTCGTAGAACAGGGCCTCGGCCTTGCCGTCCTGGGCGCGCTTGAGCGCGGCCACGGCGGCTGCGGGGTTGGACACATCGGCGCCCAGCGCCTGCAGCTTTTTCAGCAGCGCAGGCGTGGCGTTGCCGTCTTTGTCCAAGCCCACGGTCACGGGCATCAGCTTTTGCTGCACGGCCTTGTCGGCGGCCTTGTCGGCCACGGCGGTCACGTGCGCAGCCAGGCGGCGGGGCGAGGCAAAGGGCGTAACCACCGAAGCAGCGCTGGCCAGGCCCAAGGCCTTGAGCTGGTCCCCCAGCACGGTGGCAAAGGCATCGCCCAGCTTCTGCAGCGCCTTGGGGGGCAGTTCTTCAACAAACAGTTCAACGAGGAGGTTTTGGGTCGTCATGTTCTTGTTCTTTCGCTCGTTCACGCGGCCTTTTTGACCATCTGTTCCACCCACTCGCGTGGCGCCATGGGGAAGCCCAGGCGCTCACGGCTTTCGTAGTAGCTCTGCGCCACGCTGCGGGCCAGGTTGCGGATGCGGCCGATGTAGGCGGCGCGCTCGGTCACGCTGATGGCGCCACGGGCATCCAGCAGGTTGAAGCTGTGTGCGGCCTTGAGCACTTGCTCATAGGCGGGCAGCGCCAGCTGCTGCTCCATCAAGTACTTGGCCTGCTTTTCGTGCGCGTTGAAGGCAGTGAACAAGAAATCCGCGTCACTGTGCTCGAAGTTGTAGGTGGACTGCTCCACCTCGTTTTGCTTGTACACGTCGCCGTAGCTCAGCGTGTCGGTCCACTTCAGGTTGTAGACGTTGTCCACGCCCTGCAGGTACATGGCCAGGCGCTCCAGGCCGTAGGTGATCTCGCCGGTGGCGGGCTTGCAGTCGATGCCGCCGACTTGCTGGAAGTAGGTGAACTGCGTGACTTCCATGCCGTTGAGCCACACCTCCCAGCCCAGGCCCCAGGCGCCGAGCGTGGGGTTTTCCCAGTCGTCTTCCACAAAGCGGATGTCGTTCTTTTTCAGGTCAAAACCCAGGGCTTCCAGCGAGCCCAGATACAGCTCCAGGATGTTGGCTGGAGCGGGCTTGAGCACCACCTGGTACTGGTAGTAGTGCTGCAGGCGGTTGGGGTTCTCGCCATAGCGGCCGTCCTTGGGGCGGCGGCTGGGCTGCACGTAGGCGGCCTTCCAGGGCTCGGGGCCGATGGCGCGCAGGAAGGTGGCGGTGTGCGAGGTGCCGGCGCCCACTTCCATGTCATAGGGTTGCAAAAGGGCGCAACCCTGCGCGTCCCAGTAGGACTGCAGCTTCAAAATGATTTGCTGGAATGTCAACATGGCGTCTGTGGCTGAGGCACTGGCAAGCCAGGGCCGGGCAAATAAGGGGGAAAGAAGAAAACGCGGTGCGTGAGCAAACCCCAGGCCCGTCGCCCCACAAGGCAACAAGGACGGGCATCGCGCGCGCAAACCAGTGATTTTACGGCGCCCCGCCGCGTGTGCTGCGGCAGCGTCTACAACATCGGCCCGCACCCATGAAAAAAGGCCGGAGCCCTTTTGGAGCCCCAGCCTTCCCAACCAGTCACGCGAGCTATAAGCCGGTGCGTACCGGTGGCCACACGGGTGTGGCCGTCAACGCATGCATCGCGTCAAAGCATGGCGTTCAAACCTCGAAAACAGGGATCAATACTCCCAGAAAATGCGCTGCAGTTCCTTGCTGTCGTTGGTCTTGGTCAAAGCGACCATGGCCAGGATGCGGGCCTTTTGGGGGCGCAGGTCATGGGCCACCACCCAGTCGTACTTGTCGTCGGGCTGCTCGGCATTGCGCAGCACAAAACCATCGGGCACGCGCGCCGAACGGATGATCTGCACGCCCTGGCCACGCAAGGCCTTGAGCGAATCGACCGCCTGTGCGGCCACCGAGCCGTTGCCGGTGCCGGCATGGATCAGCGCCTTGACGCCGGCCTTGCCGTAGGCCTCGATGCCCGTGGTGTTCATGTTGCCGTAGCCGTACACGATGTCCACGGCGGGCAGCGCCTTGATGTCGTCGATGTTGAACTCGGAGTTGGTCGTGTGGCGCTTGACCGGGGCGCGGAACCAGTAGTTCTTGCCTTCCACCACCATGCCCAGCGGGCCCCACTGGCTCTTGAAGGCCTCGGTCTTGATGTTGATGGTCTTGCTCACGTCGCGACCGCTCTGGATCTCGTCGTTCATCGTGACCAGCACGCCCTTGCCGGCGGCGTCCTTGCTGGCGGCCACGGTCACGGCGTCGTACAGGTTCAGCGCGCCGTCGGCCGACAGGGCCGTGCCGGGACGCATGGAGCCGACCACCACGATGGGCTTGTTGGTGCGCACGGTGAGGTTCAGGAAGTACGCGGTTTCTTCCAGCGTGTCCGTGCCGTGGGTGATCACGATGCCGTCCACGTCCGCCTGCTTGGCCAGGGCCGACACGCGCTGGCCGAGGCGCAGCAGGTGCTCGTTGGTGAAGCTCTCGGAGGCGATCTGGAATACCTGCTCACCCGACACCTTGGCCACGTTGGCCAGCTCGGGCAGGCCTGCCAGCAGCTTGTCTACCGGCACCTTGGCGGCGGCGTAGGTGGCGCTGTTGGCGGCCGAGGCGCCCGCACCAGCAATGGTGCCGCCCGTGGCCAGCACCACCACATTGGGCTTGGCCGCCTGCGCCATGGCAACGGCAGAGGCAGCGGACAACAGCAAACCCGCGAGCCAGCGGCTGGCGGTGGGGGAGGAAGCGATGCGCATGAAGAGGTCTCCAGATTTTTTAGGTCGCGGCGCGTGTTGCGCCGCTTTGTTCAAAACCGCCGGTGAAGCGGTGCCGCATCCTATGAGAAACCAGAACACAGTCATGCGGAATAATTGCCCCACCCCTATGAATTTGGCTCACACCCCGAATGGCCGTTTGACGACCGTCAAGAGCCCATCGGCCCACGCCACGAAACGAATCCGCCATGAACTTGCGACAGCTGGAAGTTTTTCAGGCCGTGCTGCAAACCGGCAACATGAGTGCTGCCGCACGCCTGCTGTGCATCACCCCTTCGGCCGTCAGCAAGGCCGTGGCACACACCGAGCTGCAGCTGGGCTACCGGCTGTTCAACCGCTCGCCGGCAGGCCTGACCCCGACCCCCGAGGCCCAGGTGCTGGCCACCGAGTCCACCGGCATCTACCGGCAGCTGGATGCCCTCAAACGCACTGCGCGCAACCTGGCGACGAGTGATTCGGGCGATGTGCGGCTGGGCGCCATCCCTTCCATCACCCACGAGTTTCTGCCGCGCCTGCTGCAGCACCATGCGGAGCAGCATCCGCAGGTGGGCGTGGAGGTGCGCACCATCCACCAGGACCAGATGACCCCGGCCCTGCTCACACGCAGCGTGGACTTTTGCCTGGGCTTCTACAAACACCCCCATCCACAAATCGCGAGCGACCTGCTGGTGAGTGGCCGCCTGTATCTGGCGGTGGCAACCAGCGTGTGGGCGCGGGCGCCCCGCGCCGCAAGCCCCGGCGCACGGCTGGCGCAGGTGCCCGTGATCCGCCTGGTGGGGGATGACCCCATGCGCCAGGCGATTGACGACATCGCGCACCGCCTTGGCTCACCCGCCGGGCCCGGCATCCAGGTGCAGACATCGCGCCTGGCGCTGGAACTGGTGCGCCGGGGCATGGGCTGGACGGTGGTGGACTTTCTGACCGCCAAGGGCCTGGACCCGGCACAGATGGTGGCGCAGGAGCTGCACGAGCTGGCCCCCATGTCGCTGTACAGCTACCACGCGCGCGCCTTTCCGCCCGGTCTGCAGGCCACCCGCATGCTGGGCATGTTGCCCGCCTTGCTGCACGAGGCCCTGCAGCCCAACCCCAAGGCCCGTCAGGCGCTGACGGGCCGATAGAGCCCATGAAAAACGGCCTGCATGTCCAGAGACAGGCAGGCCGTTGCGGTGGGGAGTCCGCGGTCAGTGGTTCCAGCGGCGCAGCACCAGGCTGGCGTTGGTGCCGCCAAAGCCGAAGCTGTTGGACAGCACGGTGGTCAGCTGCGCATCGCGCGTCTGGGTGACCAGGGGCATGTCGCCCAGGGCTGGGTCGGGTGTCTCGACATTGGCCGAGCCAGCGATGAAGCCCTTGTTCAGCATGATCATGCAGTAGATGGCTTCTTGCACACCCGTGGCACCCAGCGAGTGGCCGGTGAGCGACTTGGTGGACGAGAACGGCGGCACCTTGTCGCCGAACAGGGCACGCATGGCGCGCACTTCCTGCATGTCACCCACCGGGGTGGAGGTGCCGTGGGTGTTGATGTAGTCGATGGGGGCGTCGAGCCCCTCCATGGCCTGCTGCATGCAGGCAATGGCGCCATCGCCCGAGGGGGCCACCATGTCTTCGCCATCGCTGGTGGCGCCAAAGCCCACCACCTCGGCCAGGATGGTCGCGCCACGGGCCAGGGCATGGTCCAGGCTTTCCAGCACTACGGCGCCACCGCCGCCGGCGATCACAAAGCCGTCACGGTTCGCGTCGTAGGCGCGTGAGGCCTTCTCGGGCGTTTCGTTGTACTTGCTGGACATGGCGCCCATGCCGTCAAACAGCAGCGACATGCCCCAGCTCAGCTCTTCACCGCCGCCCGCAAACATCACGTCCTGCACGCCCCATGCGATCTGCTGCGCGGCCGCGCCGATGCAGTGCGCCGACGTGGAGCAGGCAGAAGTGATGGAGTAGTTAATGCCCTTGACCTTGAAGTTGGTAGCCAGGCACGCGGACACGGTGGAGCTCATGCAGCGCGTGACCTGGTACGGCCCCACGCGGCGGATGCCCTTCTCGCGCAGCGTGTCGGCTGCTTCGATCTGGTTGGCGGGCGAGCCGCCGCCCGAGCCCATGATGAGGCCGGTGCGCGGGTGGCTGACCTGCGCGGGCGTCAAACCCGCCTGCTGGATGGCGTCTTCCAGGGCGATCTGCGCATAGGCCGCCGCGTCGCCCATGAAGCGCAGCTGCTTGCGGTCGATGCGCGCTTCAATGTCGATCTCGGGAGCGCCACCCACCTGGCTGCGCAGGCCCAGCTCCTTGAACTTTTCCACGGCCTTGATGCCGCTGGTGCCTGCACGCAGCGAGGCCTCCACGGTGGCCAGGTCGTTACCAATGCACGAGACGATGCCCGCGCCAGTGATGACTACACGCTTCTTGGTGGTCATGCTGCGTCCTTGTCGTCGCCCTCGCGCTTGAACAGCCCCACGCGCAGGTCGTTGGCTACATAGATTTCCTTGCCGTCGGCCAGCAGACGGGCGTCGCCGATGGCCATGACCAGCTTGCGCTTGATGACGCGCTTGATGTCGATTTCGTAGGTGACCAGCTTCACGTCCGGCCCCACTTCGCCGGTGAACTTGACCTCACCCGCGCCCAGCGCGCGGCCCCGGCCGGGCAGCTGCAGCCAGGTCAGGTAAAAACCGATGAGCTGCCACATGGCGTCCAGGCCCAGGCAGCCGGGCATGACCGGGTCGCCCTGGAAGTGGCAGGCAAAGAACCACAGGTCGGGCTTGACGTCCAGCTCGGCACGGATCTTTCCCAGCCCGTGCGCGCCACCATCGCCGTCGATGTGCGTGATGCGGTCAAACATCAGCATGGGTGGCAGCGGCAGTCGCCCGCTGTCAGCGCCGAACAGCCGGCCTTCGCCCGAGGCGATCAGTTGTTCGTAGGAAAAGGAATCTGCCATGTTCAGTCGTGCTCCAGAACGGCGGGTGGCCCGCCTCAAATCATCGTTTTACGCAACACCAGCCCCCGGTTGCGGAGCTCTATTATCAAGGCATAGGGAGCCGCCTCTAAACACCGGCCTGCGCGGGCCCCTGTGCAGGCCGGCGTAATGCCTGACCTGGATCAATCGCCAAGCGCCCTTCGGCCCCTGGCGGCGACCATGGCAACCAGCAGCGCCAGAGCCCCCAGGCCCCACAGCGGCCACAGCCCCCAACGGGACACCCACCACGCGTAAGGCGTGATGGCCCAGCCACTCTGTGCGTCCAGCCCCCGGCCGTGCACCTCGCCTTTGAGCACGCCGCGCGTGTAGCGGGCCAGCTGGTGCGTGACCACGCCCCGGTGGTCGATGATGACCGTGGCGCCCGTGTTGGTGGCGCGCACCATAGGACGCTCGAACTCCAGCGCGCGCATGCGGCTGATGTGCAGGTGCTGGTCAATCGCCAGGGTGTCGCCAAACCAGCCAATGTTGCTGAAGTTGACGAACACCGTGGGCGCCTGGGCCGGGTCGATGAACCGCGCACCCAGCTCCTCGCCAAACAGGTCTTCGTAGCAGATGTTGGGCGCAATGCGCTGCCCCGCCACGGCAAAAGAGGCCTGGCCCACCGTGCCCCGGTTGAAGTCGCCCAGCGGGATGTTCATCATCTCCGTGAACCACTTGAAGAACGGCGGGATGAACTCGCCAAACGGCACCAAGTGGTGCTTGTCGTAGCGGTACGGCTCGGCCTGCGTGGCAGCACTCATGCCCAGTACGGAGTTGGTATAGCCCTGGGCCTCATCCCCCAGCGGAATGCCCACCATCGCGGCCTGGCTGCCTTGTGCATAGCGTTGCTGGATGCCCTCCAGATACCCGGGAATGAGCTGCTGCGGTAACAACGGAATAGCTGTCTCGGGCGCCACCACCAGGTCGGCCTGGGCGTTGCGCAAGGCCTCCGCATACCACTGCAGGGCCACGGGCACGCCGCTGCCGGGCTGGAATTTTTCGTCCTGGGGGATATTGCCCTGGAGCAGCTCCAGGCTCAGGGGCGCCGGGCGGCGATGCGCCGGGGTGTGGCACAGGTCCACGGCGCAATGCCGGTCTACCGTGGCCCAGGCCAGCAGTCCCCCCATGGCCAGCAGCAGCGCCCACCAGCGCACGCTGCGCAGGTCGGCCGCGCGCACTTGCACCAGGCCCATTGCCAACGCAGCGGCCACGGCACTGATGCCATACACCCCCATGTGGCGGGCCAGCACGGCCAGCGGACCGTCCACATGCGCATAGCCGCCTGCGCCCCACGGGAACCCCGTCCACCAAATGCCCCGCGCCAGCTCGGCCAGCAACCAGAGCGCTCCGAAAAAGAGAGCACCTCCGCCACGATGGACCGGCGCATAGCGGCAAAAGAGTGCCAAAGCGGCTGCGTAGTAGCTGGCCAGAAACGCTGCCAGGCCCAGCACCGCAGCCACCGCCAGCGGCGCGGGCAGGCCGCCATACGAATGCATGGAGATGAACAGCCACCAGAAGGTACCCGCCAGCCAGGCGGTGCCAAAAACCCCGCCGAGGATTGCGCCCCGCTGCCAGCGCACCGTGCGGAGCCCTGAGCCTGCGCTTGCGGCAGGTCGCACCAGCCAGGCCAGCACCGCCATCGACACCAGTTGCAGCCACCACAGGGGTTGACCGTTACCCGGCCAGGCCAGCGAGGCGGCCTGGGCCAGGCCCACGACCAGCGCCAGCAGCAGTTGCGGCAGCAGCGGCCCGCTCGCCGTCCGAGAGTGCCGCGACATCAGTCGGCGGCGTCGGTGGCTTCGACCCGGGACACCTTGAACCAGCGAACCGCACCGCCCTTGGTGTGCAGCACCACAAAGTGCAGGCCGCTGAGCTGAAGGTGCTCGCCGCGCTTGGGCACATGGCCCATCTCGTGGGCGATCAGGCCGCCGATGGTGTCGAAATGCTTGTCCGGGTCGCTGCCTGCAATGGCCACCTCGAAGGCTTCGGCCACGCGGTCAATCGGCGTGTCGCCGCTCACCCGGTAGGTGCGATCGGCCAGGCCAAAGATGTCGCCCTGGTCTTCGGGGATGTCGAACTCGTCCTCGATCTCACCGACGATCTGCTCCAGCACATCTTCGATGGTGATGAGCCCGGCCATGCGGCCAAACTCGTCGATCACGATGGCCAGGTGGTTGCGGTTGCCCCGGAACTCGCGCAGCAGGTCGTTCAGGCCCTTGCTCTCGGGCACAAAGGCTGCGGGGCGCAGCAGCGCACGAATGTTGAGCTCAGGGGCCCGCTGCAGCTTGAGCAGGTCCTTGGCCATCAGAATGCCGATGATGTTCTCGCGCTCGCCCTGGTACACCGGAAACCGTGAATGCGCCGTGCTGATCACCAGGTGCAGCAGCTCTTCGAAAGGCGCATCGATGTTGACGAGGTCCATGCGCGGAGCGGCCACCATCACATCGCCCGCCGTCATGTCGGCCATGCGAATCACGCGCTCCAGCATTACGCGCGATTCGGCGCCGATGACCTCGTTGTCTTCGGCCTCGGCCAGGGTTTCGATGAGCTCTTCCGTCGAATCCGGCCCGGGGTGGATGAACTCGGCCACTTTCTGCAGGAAGCTGCGCTTGTCTTCCCTCTCGGGCGGTCGCCCGGGGTGCGCGGGGTGCGGGTCAGACACTGTTTGAGAGCGTGTTATGCACTTTTGCGTGCCCACGAAAGCCGGGGAAAGGCCCGGCAACTAGGCGCAGGACGTGCAGTGGTATGAATACCGCAAACGTGCTGCAACAACGTGGCCGGGCCTTTCCCCGGCTTTCCCAAAGGGTTGGGCCCTGAGGCCAGCGCTCGCATCGTTGCGGACCTCGCCAAGGCGACCAGCCTTGGCAGTGGCCCGCGCCTCACGATCACTGGCCTCAGGGCCCAACGTGGGTACGAAAAAGTGCGTAACACGCTCTTTGGTGCAGGACGTGCGGTAGTGAATCAGGCCCCTAGGATAGCGGATTGCCGTGACAGGACCACACCGGCCGATCTCACGACCCGGCGCGGCCCGGGTCGCTCACTCGGCCGACTGGTGGCGCGCGTGCTGCACGCCGCTGCGCACTTCCTGCACGCTGGCCAGGAAATCCCAGAACTGCTTGGCCTGCTTCTTGAGCTGGTAGTCCACCTCGGCGAACTGCTGCTCGACCATTTCGGTCATGCGCGTGTCGAGGCTGGCGGGCGGAATCTGCAGGTAAGCCTCGGACTCGGACCCGTCGCGGCGCACTGTAGCACCGGCGTTGCGCGCGATCTTGAGCATGGCGGTGTTTTCAGACAGCGCATGGATGAACACCATGTTCACGCCCTCATTGCGCGCATGCATCACGGCGCGCTCGAACAGGCGCGCGCCAAAACCACGGCCCCGCGCCTGCTTGAGCACGGACACGCCAAACTCGGCACAGGGCTTGTGTTCGGGGTTTTCCGAGAACGCCAGGTGCGCCATGGCGATGAGCTCCAGGCGGCGGTTGTAAATGCCAAAAATTTCGTCGCGCTCGAAGTTGAGCTGCTCGGCGTAGCGGCGGATCTGCTCGTCGTTGGCGGCATAGCCAAAGCGCAGGTAGCGGTCTGCAGGCTCCAACTGCAGCAGGTGCTGGGTGATCCGCTCCCGATAGGAGGGGCCCAGGGAGCGGATAGGAACCATCACGGGCGTCTCCTGCTGGTGGATGTGAATGTCAGAGGCAGAAGAGCCGCCGGTTACCGGGCGCAGCATGTCCCGGCCTGCGTACCAGGATGCCTTGAGCCAGTCTTTGGTTGCGAACATGTCGCCAAATATAAGGGTTTTCCCTCATCTTTTCCAGTCCAAATTGCTGCGCCGCAACAAAATAGTGATCCGACTCAAAATACCGAAAAATCGGCCCTAGGCGCTGGAAGATCATGCCTCAATAGCTATCAATTTAAGAGTATCTGTACCCCCAATCTCCTCTGCAGGGGTCGCAGACGCGACGGCTGGAGCGGCTGCACTCCACTCAGCGCCAAGCCGTCTTTGCAAAGGTAGAGCGTAAAGCGCGGACTGTCCTACGGCAACCTCTGCCACATCAATAGACGCCACAGCGAGTCACGCCTGTGACCTGCCCGGGCACATCCCCAGGCCAAGGCCCGCGCCGGGTTATACCGGCACGGCCGTGGTCGCCTTCACGCGGTCCAGCACAAAGCTGGTCTTGCAGTCCTGCACGCTGGGGTGCTTGAGCAGGGTGTCCATGATGAAACGGCTGTAGTGCGCCATGTCGGCCACCACCACGCGCAGCAGGTAGTCCATTTCGCCGGTCAGCGATGCGCACTCCACCACCTCGGGCCAGGTCTGCACGCTGGCGCGGAACAGATCCATGGGGTTGCGTTTGTGGCTTTCGGTGTGCTTTTCCAGCCGTACGTTCAGGTACGCCGTGAGTCCCAGCCCCACCGCCTCGGGCTGCACCAGGGCCACGTAGCGGTGGATCACGCCGCTGTCCTCCAGCCGCTTGACGCGGCGCAGCACCGCGCTGGGCGACAGACCCACCTGCTCTCCGATGACGTCGTACGTCTCGCGGCCGTTGTCCTGCAGGCGGCGCAGGATGGCGCGGTCCAGCTTGTCGAGTGCGTCAAAGGCTTTCATGGCGCAGGATTTTACGAACAACTGCACAGTTTCTGCATGCTGCGGCGCACACGCGGGTATGTCCCGATAGTGACTCCAGGGGCTGAATACAAGAATTGATCTCGCAAAAAAGAACGATCGTTCGTTTTTGCAAGCATAAGAAACCATACCAACGGAGACAAACACATGACCGGATTTTTCAGCCGCTTTTTGCGGCGACTGGTGCTGGCAGCCACAGCGGGGTTGCTGTTGCTGGGCGTGGGCGCGCAGGCGCAAACGGGCTACACCCAGACGCGCTACCCCATCGTGCTGGTGCACGGCCTGTTCGGCTTTGACTCGGCCCTGGGCATCGACTACTTCTACGGCATCCCCGACGCGCTGCGCCAGGGCGGCGCCAAGGTCTACGTGGCCCAGGTGTCGGCCGCAAACAGCACTGAGGTGCGCGGCGAGCAGTTGCTGGCGCAGGTCAAGACCATCCTCGCGCTGACCGGGGCGTCCAAGGTCAATCTCGTGGGCCACTCGCACGGTGGCCCCACCACCCGCTATGTGGCCGGTGTGGCGCCGCAGCTGGTGGCGTCGGTCACCTCGATTGGCGGCGTGAACCGGGGTTCGCGCGTGGCCGACATCCTGCGCGGCGTAGCGCCCGCGGGCTCGGTGTCCGAAGCCGTGGCCAGCGCCGCCGCCAAGGCGCTGGTGGGCCTGATCAACCTGACATCCGGCGGCACCGGCCTGCCCCAGATGCCCACGGCGGCGCTGGACTCGCTGACCACGGCCGGCTCGGCCAAGTTCAACAGCCGCTTTCCGCAAGGCGTGCCCACCTCCGGCTGCGGCAGCGGCGCCGAGCTGGTGAACGGCGTGCGCTACTACTCCTGGACCGGCACCCTGCCCCTGACCAACGTTCTCGATGCCAGCGACGCCCTGCTGGCCACGCTGAGCCTGACCTTTGGCGAAGCCAACGATGGCCTGGTGTCGGCCTGCTCGTCGCGCTTGGGCAAACACCTGGGCGACTACCGCCAGAACCACCTCGACGAAGTCAACCAGTTGCTGGGCCTGCGCGACTGGTTCTCCACCGACCCGGTGACGCTGTACCGCCAGCACGCCAACCGCCTCAAGCAACAAGGCCTGTAAGCCATGACCCAGCCCTCGCGCACCTGGGCGGTTGCCGCCGCAGTCCTGGCCCTCACCACGGTCGCCGTGGTGTGGTGGCTGGGAGGCCCTGCCGGGTTGGGCGCGGGGGATACCCACCCATCACAGGCGGGGGCGGCGGCCGCCGCCGCCGGTGCCCAGGTACAACCCTCGCCAGCACAGGGCGCGGACCACAGCTTTTTTGCACGCCGCCGCGCCATCACCACCGACAACCCGGCCGACCCGCTGCTGGTGCACGGCCTGCGCGACACGCTGGAAGCCCTGCTGATGGAAGCGGGCGACGCCAGCGACCCGGCCACGCTAAAACAGCGCCTGGCCGCACTGATCAACCAGCATTTCCCCGCTGCCCTGGCCACGCGGGCGCTGGCCCTGGCCGAGCGTTATGTGGACTACCGCGTGGCCCTGGGCAGCCTGCGCGCGCCGCAAGACCTGACCGACCCACGCGCCTTGCGCGATGCCCTGGAGGCGCGCCACAAGGTACGCCTGCAGTTTTTTGACGACGCCGAGTACGACGCCCTGTTTGCCCGCGAGGCCGACCTGGACCGCTACACCCTGGCGCGCCTTGAGATTGAGCGCAACACCCAGCTCAGCCCCGAACAGCGCGCCCAGGCGCTGCAGGCGGCAGACGACGAACTCTCCGCCGAGCACCGCGCCGAACGCAGCGCTGCCACCGAACACATGGCCGCCGCCGCGCAGACGGCCGCGTTCAACGCCAGCAATGCCGACGAACGCACCCGCTACGCCGCCCGCAGCGCGCAATACGGCCCGGCAGCCGCGCAGGCCATGGCCCAGCTGGACCGGGAGGAACAGCACTGGAACCAGCGCCTGGACCAGTACAGCCAAGCCCGCACGCAACAGGGCGAAGGCCCTGGCCTGCAGCAATTGCGCGAACAGCTTTTCTCGCCCGAGGAGCAGCAACGCATCGACGCCGCGCTGGCGCTGCGCCGGCTCAACGCGGGTAGTTCGGGCTCCTAGCTCTTCTGGAACCGACGCAGCCCGGGGCGGCAATCCAGCGGCAGCGCGCCGCCATACTGCGCAAAATTTTGACCATTCACAAGATTCCTGCAAATCAAGCGGCCAAGCCTCTTGAATTCGCCAGAAACATGAGGCAGGCCGCGCCTACAGTCCATGACATTCATCAACGAATGCCGGAGACACCCCATGAACGCCGCCCTGCCGCAAGAAACCGCCGCCCAGCTCCAAGCCTGGGACAACCCCATGGGCCTGATGGGCTTCGAGTTCGTCGAATTCACCTCGCCCCAGCCGGGCGTGCTGGAGGCGGTGTTTGAAAAGTTGGGCTTCACGCTCGTGGCCAAGCACCGCTCCAAGGATGTGGTGCTGTACCGCCAGAACGGCATCAACTTCATCCTGAACCGCGAGCCCCACAGCCAGGCCGCCTACTTTGGCGCCGAGCATGGCCCCTCGGCCTGCGGCCTCGCCTTTCGCGTGAAGGACGCGCACAAGGCCTACAACCGCGCGCTGGAGTTGGGCGCCCAGCCCATCGACATCCCCACCGGCCCCATGGAGCTGCGCCTGCCCGCCATCAAGGGCATTGGCGGCGCGCCTCTGTATTTGATCGACCGCTTTGAAGACGGCAAGTCCATCTACGACATCGACTTCGAGTTCATCGAAGGCGTGGACCGCCGCCCCGTGGGCCACGGCCTGAACGAGATCGACCACCTCACGCACAACGTGTACCGCGGCCGCATGGGCTTCTGGGCCAACTTCTACGAGAAGCTGTTCAACTTCCGCGAAATCCGCTACTTCGACATCCAGGGCGAATACACGGGCCTGACCTCCAAGGCCATGACCGCGCCCGACGGCAAGATCCGTATCCCGCTGAACGAAGAGTCCAAGCAGGGCGGCGGCCAGATCGAAGAATTCTTGATGCAGTTCAACGGTGAGGGCATCCAGCACATCGCGCTGATCTGCGACGACATTCTGGCCACCGTGGACAAGCTGCAGATGGCCGGCGTGCCCATGGCCCCAGCCCCCAACGACATCTACTACCAGATGCTCGAAGGCCGTCTGCCCGGCCATGGCCAGCCCGTGGGCGAGCTGCAGTCGCGCGGCATTTTGCTCGATGGCACCACGGCCGACGGCACGCCGCGCCTGCTGCTGCAGATTTTCTCCACCCCCATGCTGGGCCCCGTGTTCTTCGAGTTCATCCAGCGCAAGGGCGACTACCGCGACGGCTTCGGCGAAGGCAACTTCAAGGCGCTGTTCGAGTCGCTCGAGCGCGACCAGATCGCCCGTGGCGTGCTTGAGGCCAAGAAGGCCTGAGCGGGAGCGAACGCCATGACCACCGAGTCTGTCGTCAAACCCGTCGTGTACGGGGCGAGCGACCGCCCCCCGCGTGGCAACTACAGCCGCGCCAATGCCGACTACACCTGCACCCAGGATTACGCGAGCTATACCGCCGCCGACCACGACACCTACCGCCGCCTGTACGAGCGCCAGCGCGCCCTGCTGCCGGGACTGGCCAGCCAGGCGTTCATCGACGCCCTGCCCTCACTGGGCGCGAGCGACCGCATTCCGCGTTTTGAAGAGGTGAACGAGCGCCTCTACAAAGCCACAGGCTGGGAACTGGTGGGCGTGCCCGGCCTGATCCCCGAGGTGCCCTTCTTCACCCTGCTGGCCAACCGCAAATTCCCGGTGACGGACTGGATCCGCAAGCCCGAGGAGTTCGAATACATCGTCGAGCCCGACATTTTTCATGACCTGTTCGGCCATGTGCCGCTGCTGTTCAACCCGGTGTTTGCCGACTATGTGCAGCGCTACGGCCAGGGGGGTCTGAAGGCGCAGGGGCTGGGGTCGTGCGAGATGCTGAGCCGCTTGTACTGGTACACGATCGAGTTCGGGCTGATCCGCGAGGCGGGGCAGTTGCGGGCGTATGGCGCGGGGATTTTGAGTTCGTCGGGGGAGCTGGCGTATTCGGTGCAGAGCCCGGAGCCGCAGCGCATTCCGCTGCAGCTGGAGCGGACCATGCGCACGCGCTACAAGATCGATACGTACCAGCAGACGTATTTTGTGATCGACAGCTTTGAGCAGCTGTTTGAGATGACGGCGGCGGACTTTGCGCCGATCTATGAGCGGCTGCGGGGGTTGCCGGAGTTTGCCGCTGATGGGCGGGAAAACGCATCATAGGACTCACAATCCGTGTCCATGACCGCACTTTTTGAAGCCCTGCACCTGCGCAAACGTTATGGCGAGACCACGGTGGTGGACGACGTGTCCTTCGCCATTGCTCCCGGCGAATGCCTGGGCGTGATCGGCCCCAACGGCGCGGGCAAGACCACCACCATCCGCATGTGCCTGGGCCTGGCGTCGCCCGACGGTGGCGAAGTGCACTTCACGCCGCAGCCGGGCACCGCACCGCTGCTGATGCCCCGCGATACGCTGGCCATCAAAGCGCAGTTGGGCGTGGTCACCCAGTTCGACACACTGGACCCAGACTTCACCTGCGCCGAAAACCTGCGCGTCTTCGGCCGCTACTTCGGCCTGAAGGGCGCTGTGATGGACGAGCGTGTGCCCCAGTTGCTGGAGTTTGCCGCCCTCACCCACAAGGCCAATGCCAAGCCCGGCGAGTTGTCGGGCGGCATGAAGCGGCGCCTGTCGCTGGCGCGCGCGCTGGTCAACAACCCGCGCCTGCTGCTGCTGGACGAGCCCACCACCGGCCTGGACCCGCAAGCCCGCCATCTGATGTGGGAGCGGCTGCAATTGCTGCTGCAGCAAGGCAAGTCCATCCTGCTGACCACCCACTTCATGGACGAGGCCGAACGCCTGTGCTCGCGCCTGCTGGTGCTGGACCATGGCCGCAAGATCGCCGAAGGCCGCCCGCGCGAGCTGATTGCCCAGCACCTGGAGCCCGATGTGGTGGAAGTGTTTGGCGTGGGTGCCGTGCAGATGGCGGAAGACGCCGCGCTGCGCACCCTGGCCGCCCGCGTGGAGGTCAGTGGCGAGACCGTGTTTTTCTACACGCAGAATGCGCAGCCGCTGTTGCAGGCGCTGGGCCAGCACGGCCACCTGCGCACGCTGCACCGGCCCGCGAACCTGGAAGACCTGTTCCTCAAGCTCACCGGGCGGCAGATCCGCGAGTGATACCGACCGGGGAGCCGGCCACCCGGCCCTGCCACCAGTTTTCCAGATCTTGTGGCGCACAAGGCTGGGAAAAGAGGTAGCCCTGCAGTTCGTCGCAGCCCAGCCGTGCCAGCCACTGGGCTTGGTGCTCGGTTTCCACCCCCTCGGCCACCGTGCGCAGGCCCAGCTTTTGCGCCAGGGCCACGATGGCGTCCACGAGCGCTTCGCCCCGGTCGTTGCTCCCCAGGTCGTTGACGAAAGAGCGGTCAATCTTGAGCTTGCGCACCGGAAACCGCTTGAGCTGGCTGAGTGACGAATAGCCGGTGCCGAAGTCGTCAATGGCCAGCTGCACGCCCAGCGACGTGAGGCGTTGCATGGTCTGCAGGGCCTGCTCCACGGGCTCCATGATGGAGCTTTCGGTGATCTCCAGTTGCAGCAGATGGGACGGGCACCCCGTGCGCTGCAAGGCGCGGTCCACCACCCGGTCCAGATCGGGCTCCTGGAACTGGCGCGCCGACAGGTTCACCGCCACCGGTATTTCGCCCCATCCGGCATCCAGCCACCGGCGCGCCTGCGCGCAGGCCTCGTTCAGCACCCATTCGCCCAGGGGCACGATCAGCCCCGTGTCTTCGGCAATGCCGATGAACTGCAGTGGCGACACGAGCCCCCGCTCCGGGTCTGCCCAGCGCACCAGCGCTTCGACCGAAGACACCTGGCCCGTCCGCGCATCCATGATGGGCTGGTAGTGCAGGCGCAGCCCGCCGTGTTCGATGGCGTGGCGCAGGCCGGCTTCCACCCGCAAGCGCTCGGTCAGCACGTCGGTCATGTGCGGGCTGAAGAAAGCCAGCCGGTTGCCGCCCAGGTCCTTGGCGTCGTACATGGCCACGTCCGCATTGCGCAGCAACAGGTCGCCGGAGTCTCCATCCTGCGGGAACACGGCGATGCCCAGGCTGGTGCCCAGCAACCAGCTGGATGCGCCGGTCTCGACGGGCAGCGTCAGCGCCCGCAAGATGCGCCGGGCCATCGGCTCCACCACCGCCGCGTCCGGCAGGTCGGGCAGCACCACCACAAACTCATCCCCTCCCAGCCGCGCCACCACGTCGCCAGGGCGCACGCAGCCCTGCAGCCGGGCCGCCACATCCCGGAGCAAGGCATCGCCCCGTGCATGGCCCAGGCTGTCGTTCACCCCTTTGAACCGGTCCAGATCCATGGCCAGCACCGCCACGCAGTGCGCCCGCTCCCGGGCCCGCTCCAGCGCCGCGTCCAGCCGTTCGGTCAGGCTGTAGCGGTTGGCAAGGTGCGTCAGCGGATCGCGCCGCGCCTGGCGCTCCAGCGTTTCGGTGTGCTGCGCGATGGACTGCTGCTGGCGCAGCAGCGACTCCGCCATGCGGTCCAGCGCCCGGGCGACCTGCCCCAGCTCGCCCGGGGGATAGGGTGCGCCGATGGGTTCGGCGTAGTTGCCAGCGTCCAATCGGCCAATGGCGCGGATGGCACGCATGGCGTGGCGGCGGACAGAAAACTCCACCAACAGCCAGGCCGCCACAAACACCACCGCCGCCAGCGCCAGCACCCCCAGCAGTGCACGCCGGAACTGGCGCTCCACGGGGCCTCGCAAGTCGTCTTCGGGCACAGCCAAGGCCAGGCGCAAGTCCGCGCCTTGCGAGCGTGGCAGCGGGGCGCGCACCCACACACGCCGCACACCATCGCTGCCCTCCATCAGGGCATGACCGTCGGCAGGCTGCAGCATGAAGGCACGTTCAGCCCCGCCCGCAGCCAACGTCGACACCTCGGGCCGGTGGAAGTCCATGACCACCGAGCCATCGGCATTCCACACCTGTAAATTCATGCGCTCGTAGCGCTGCGCATGCACCATGGTCTGGCCGTAGTCCTGCATGTCCAGCGAGGCCAGCAGGATGAAGCGCAAGGCCCCCGCAGGGTCGCGCACCGGGTAGGCCACCTGCAGCACGCCTTTGCCCGTCAGGCGACCAATGGCGGCCTCCAGCACCGGGCCTGTGGCCGTCTGCGCCCGCTGGAAGTAGCTGCGGTCGCGCAAATCCAGCGCCCGGCCGCTGCGCAAGGAATCGCAAAACAGGGAGCCGTCGGGCTGGATGGTGAGGATGCCGGTGTACTGCGGATGCTCCTTGAGGACATCCGCCAGAAAGTCCGAGCAGGCCGCCTTGTCGCCCGCGGCCAGCAGGGGCACGCGCCCCAGGCCAAACAAGAGCTGCCCCGTGCCCGCGATCTTGTCGTCCAGATCGCTCGCGATGATGCTGGCCCGGGCCACCAAACGGTCACGCGCCTGGGTGGTGGTGGCCGACCGGAACTCCAGCAGGAGCCACACAAGGGCCGGCACCGGCAGCAAAGAGGCCGCCAGCACCAGCCACAGAATGCGTGCACTCAGGCTCACAGGGTTGCTCCTTCACAAGCGCCATGGCACCGGCCTGCACCTGCTGCAGGCCTGGGTCATCAGGCCGCGCGGGGCCTCACCTTGCCCGCAGCCAGCTTGGCGTTGGCCCGCGCGCTGTCCACATTGTCGGCACGCGCCAGCGCCACGCCCATGCGGCGCTTCACAAAACTCTCGGGCTTGCCAAACAAGCGCAGGTCGGTGCCCGGCACGCGCAGAGCGTCGTCCACACCGTCAAACACGATGCCCTGGGCCTCAACGCCGCCGTAGATGACGGCACTGGCGCCCGGGTTGCGCAGGCTGGTATCCACCGGCAGGCCCAGGATGGCGCGGGCGTGCAGCTCGAACTCGCTCTGGTGCTGGGTGCACAGCGTCACGAGGCCGGTGTCGTGCGGGCGCGGACTCACTTCGCTGAACCACACGTTCTCGCCCTTCACGAACAGCTCTACACCAAACAAACCCTGGCCCCCCAGGTTGTCAGTCACGGCCTTGGCGATCTGGCGCGATTTTTCGAGTGCTGCCGGATGCATGGGGTGGGGCTGCCAGCTTTCCACATAGTCGCCGCTCACCTGCACATGGCCGATGGGGTCGCAAAAGCTGGTGACGATCTGGCCGTCCGCCCCCACTGAACGCACCGTGAGCTGGGTGATTTCGTAGTCGAAGTCGATAAAGCCCTCGACGATCACGCGGCCGTGGCTCACGCGGCCGCCGGCCATGGCGTAGTCCCAGGCCTTTCGCACATCGGCCGGGCCGTCGATCTTGCTCTGGCCTTTGCCGGAGCTGCTCATCACGGGCTTGACGATGCAGGGGTAGCCAATACCCGCGTCAATCGCGGCCTGCAACTCTTCGAGCGAGTTGCAGAACTTGTAAGGGCTGGTGGGCAGGCCCAGCGTCTCAGCCGCCAGCACACGGATGCCTTCGCGGTCCATGGTCAAGCGCGCGGCGCGGGCGGTGGGGATCACCCGCACGGTGCCCGCGGCTTCCAGCTCTTCGAGCATGGGGGTGGCAATGGCTTCGATCTCGGGCACCACCAGGTGCGGGCGCTCGGCTTCGATCAGCGCCTTGAGCTGGGCCGGGTCGCTCATGGTGATGGTGCGCGCGTGGTGGGCCACCTGCTGGCCGGGCGCGTTGTCGTAGCGGTCTACGGCGATGGTCTCGACCCCGAGACGCTGCAGCGCAATCAGCACTTCCTTGCCCAGCTCGCCCGAGCCCAGCAGCATGACTTTGGTGGCGTGGTGGGACAGGGGGGTTCCGAGGGTGGTCATGGTGGTAGTGCTTTCGTTGGGGGATGGGCCAGAGCACCGTGGGAGAGGCGGGCAATCCACGGCGCGAACACAACTTTACGGCATCTGGGCGCTGACAAATCAGGCCGCCCCAGGTTGCCCCATCGCGCCGCTGGCACCACCCACCCACATCGTTGCAATGGCTTTGCTAGGAGCTTGCGCGGGGTGATTTTCGCCGCGCGGTGACGGCCCCTGCAGCAGCCTGCGTGGTGAACGCTGGCAGCGGCCGCGCCATGACCTCGGCTGCATCGGCCGCCGCCATTCCCAGCCCGCGCAGCACCATCTGCAGCAGCGCGTTCACAAACGCAGGAGAGTCAGCCACCTCCCCTTGCGCAATGCGCACCTGCGCGCGGATGCAGGTACCGAACACCATGTCGATGGCGGCCTCCTCATCCACCACATCAAAGCGCCCCTGCGCTTTCGCTCGCCGCAAATCGGCCAAGGAATACGGCTTGACCAGTTCAATGGCCTGGGGGTGAGCCATCGCCAGCTGAATCATCAGCAGGGCCCAGGGTGCGCTCACTTCCGCCAGCCAGAGGAACCGCCGCATGCCGATGCTCATGCGTTGCGCCCCGTCCTCAATGTGCTGGTAGCTCTGCACCACCCGCTCGTTGAGCGTGGTGAACAGCGCCAAAGCCAGCGCTTCAAAGATCTCCTCCCGGGTGCTGAAGTGGTTGTAGACCGTGCCGGGCGCCATGCCGGCCACACGCGCGATCTCCTGGATGGTGGTGCCTGCCACGCCCCGCGAAGCGATCACCTCCACCGTGGCATGCAGCAGTTGCCGCCGCGTGCGTTCGCGCTTGGACGGCCGCTCGCCTTCTCCCGGCAAGAGGAACCGCGCCAAAGGCTCCGGCAGCGGGGGCATTGACGGAGCACTATAAATTGATTCAGAATTCATTTTTGAACAGTCAATTCAATTTTCAATTGTTTAATCAATTTCAGGAGCATACCGCCATGCTGAATTCCCTCCGCCTTGCCTATCTGGTGTTTGAAGCCCGCAAACCCGCCCGCTGGGAGCGGTTCATGAAAGACATGCTCGGGCTTCCCGCGCCCACCGTCCATGCCGACGGCAGCACAGGCTGGCGTGTGGATGGCGCCAGCCAGCGCCTCGTGGTGACCCCAGGTCCCCGTGACGACCTGGCGGCCGTGGGCCTGGAATGCGCCGATGAACACGAACTGCGCCAGCTGGTGCAACGCTTGCAAGCAGCCGGGTACCGTGCCGAGCAAGGCGATGCCGCCCTTTGCAGCCAGCGCAAGGTCCAGCACCTCTGGCATGTGAACGACCCCGAACAGGGTCGCGTGGAGCTGTGCGTGGGCCTTGCCGAAGCGGCGACGCCCTTTGCCAGCGCCGCCTTTCCCGATGGCTTTGAAACCGGCGCGCTGGGACTGGGGCATGTCGTCCTGGTCGCGCAGGACCTGGCCGCGATGGAAGCGTTTTATGGCGGACTGCTGGGGTTCGGCGTGACAGAGCGACTCCAGACGCAAGTGGGCCCGGTCCACATCCGTGGCACGTTCATGCATTGCAACCAGCGCCACCACTCGCTCGCGCTGTTTGACCTGCCGTCCTCGTTCCGCATTCACCATTTCATGCTGCAGGCACGCAGCCTGCGCGATGTGGGGCGGGCGTTCGAGCGGGCCGAGTCGCTGGGGCTGCCCATCGACCTGGACCTCGGCCAGCATCCAGAGCCGGACGGCACCTTTTCGTTTTACGCAGAGACACCCTCCGGTTTTGCGTTTGAAATCGGAGCGCAGACCCAAGCCATCGACCCAACGGGCTGGCAGACCATGCACACCCACGAGACCAGCACATGGGGCCACCAGCCGCGGCTGCGCCTGAAGCTCAAAATGGCACGCGAGCTGATCAAGTCGCGCTTCCGAGGGCGCCGCAGGCACCCGAGCCAGGCCGCCGGCACGGCTACGGGAGCAACATCATGAAGCGCTGGTTGCGACGAACCCTCTGGGCGGGAGCCGCACTGGCCGCAGTGGCCACAGCCCTCATTGCTGGCGGAAAGATGGTGGCCGAGCGCAAGATGAATCGCCCGCTCGCGCTCGAAGTCGCCTCGCCCGCCATCGTGCAGGATGCCGCCAGCATCGAGCGCGGCCGGTACCTGTTTGCCTCCCGTGGATGTGTGGACTGCCACGGGGCGAACGGTGCGGGGCGCACCTTCATAGACGATGCCAACGGCCTGCTGGTACGCGGCCCCAACCTGACACCTGGCGCAAACAGCGTGGTGGTGGGCTACCGCAGCGCCGACTGGGACCGCGTGGTGCGCCATGGCATCAAGCGCGACGGTCGCCCGGCCCTCATCATGCCCAGCGAGGACTACAACCGCTTCACCAACCAGGACCTCGCAGCGCTCGCGGCCTACGTGCAGCAATTGCCCGCTGTGGATGGCGAACCCGGCATCGTCCGGCTGCCGGTGCTTGTGAAGCTGCTCTACGCCGCCGGGGTCGTGAAAGATGCCTACGAGAAGATCGACCACACGCTGCCTGTACAGACGCCGGTGGCCGAGGGCGTCAATGTGGCGCATGGCGCCTATGTGGCCAATATGTGCATGGGCTGCCACGGTGAAAAGCTGGCCGGAGGCAAGATTCCCGGAGCGCCCCCAGACTGGCCGGCCGCCTCCAACCTCACGTCGGCCCCGGAGGGCGCCATGCACCGCTACCTCAGCGCACAACAATTCCGCCAGATGCTCACCACGGGCACACGCCCCGACGGCTCAGCGGTCAGCACCGTCATGCCTTTCGGCTCGCTCAAGTCCATGAGCCAGACCGACGCCGACGCCCTGTACCTGTACCTCAAGGCGCTGCCACCCGTACCCACCGGCAGCAAACGCTAGCACCCGCACACGCCATTTTTGCAAGGTGCGTTGGCGATGCCCCAGGGCCAGACACAAGCGCTCAACGAAGTCGGGGAGCTGCCCCAGCGAGGCTCGGAAACGCAGAGGACGGCCCGGCGGGGCGAAGCAGGCGCAAAACTTGCGACGCACCGGCATGCATACCCCCATGCCACCGCACTCCCCACCCAGCCCCGCCACCGACTGGCACGCGCAGGAGCTGCTGCTCATGCGCGAGGTGATGCGCCTCATCGGCCGCAGCCTGGCGCCCGGCCTGGTGCTGCGCGAAATGCTGCACCTGATGAGCGAACTGCTGGGCCTGAACCGGGGGCGCATCGTGCTGGTGGACGACGCTCCCTCCTCCCCAGCCGGCGCGCCGCGCACCGCCTCCATCCAGCATGCGTACGGACTCACCCAGGCCGAGGTGCAGCGCGGGCGCTACGCCTGGGGCGAGGGCATCACGGGCCGCGTGCTGGCCACGGGGCAGCCTGCCATCGTGCAGGACATTGATGCCGAACCGCTGTTTCTGGCACGCGCGGTGGAGCGCAGCCAGCTGCCGCCCGAGACGGTGGCCTTCATCGCCCTGCCCATCGAGGTCAACAACGCGCCCATCGGCGTGCTGGCCTGCCACCGCATCCGCAGCCGCCAGCGCCACCTGAACGACGACCTGGCGGTGCTGCGCGTGCTGGCCACGCTGGTCGGGCAGCTGCTGCAGCTCGAAGCCCTGGTGGCCGAGCAGACGCGGCAGCTGGAGGCGCGCAACACCGTCCTAGCCAATGCGCTCAATACCAAAAGCGCGCGCTACGGGCTCATTGGCAGCTCGCCGCCACTGCTGCAGGCCTTGAGCGAGCTGGAGCGCGTGTCGCAAACCCAGGCCACCGTGCTGCTGCTGGGCCAGTCGGGCACGGGCAAGGAGCTGTTCGCACGCGCCGTGCACCTGGCCAGCGGGCGGCGCGACCGGCCCTTCATCAAGGTCAACTGCTCGGCCATTCCGGATGCGCTGTTCGAGTCTGAACTGTTTGGCTACGAGAAAGGCGCATTCACCGGCGCCAGCACAGCCCGCGCGGGCTGGTTCGAGCAGGCCGACAGCGGCACCATCTTTCTGGACGAGATTGGCGAGCTGCCGCTGGCCCTGCAGTCCAAGCTGCTGCGCACGCTGCAAGAGGGCACGCTGGTGCGACTGGGCGGGCAGCGCGAGGTCAAGGTCAACGTGCGCCTGGTAGCGGCTACCCACCGCGATCTGGCTGCCGATGTGGAGGCCGGCCGCTTTCGGCAGGACTTGTATTACCGCCTGCACGTGATCCCGATCCACCTGCCCTCGCTGGCCGAGCGGCGCGAGGACATCCGCGCGCTGGCGCTGCACTTTGTGAGCCGCGCCAACCAAGCGCACCAGCGCAATGTAAACCTGTCGCCCGACGCGCTGGCGCGGCTGGAAGAACACCCCTGGCCCGGCAACATCCGCGAGCTGGGCAATGTGATCGAACGCCTGGTGCTGCTGACCAATGACACGCTGGTGACGCGGGCGGAGCTGGACCGGTTTCTGCCGGCTGTGTCCGCGCCCCGGCCTTCGCTGCCCGCACCACAGCCCCCTGCCACCATCGGCGCAGCAGCACAGCCGGCCGCCACCCCGGCGCCGCTGGTGCGTGACTACGCACCCGCCCAGTCGCACAGCGTGTTGGTGCTGCAGACAGCACTGGCCGAGCACCACGGCAACCAGTCGCGCGCCGCGCAGAGCCTGGGGCTGACGCTGCGGCAGTTCAGCTACCGGCTGTGCAAGGCGGGTCTGAAGTGACGACGGACACTGTGTCGACAATTTGTCAACACAGTGTCCAGGGCCGTGTGATCCACCCCGACCAGCGACATGTGACAACACCCTATTCACTATCAAATCAATAGCTACTAGCGCATATTCCACCAGCGCAACCAGCCATTTCCATTCAAATCTTCTCATCCACAACCGCTCTGGCACACCTGTTGCGATAAGGAGGGCAGGCATCCCGCCCACCACCGCACCGAAAGGTTTTCCATGAGCACCGTGACCGCTACCGCCTCCGACGCCGTCCTCATCTCACCCACCCAGTTGTTGGCCCTGCAAGCCGCAGAACCTGTGGTTCTGATCGACACCCGCGACGCCGACACCTATGCCCTGGGGCACATCCCCGGCGCGGTGAACCTGCGCGAGACATTCACGTATCTCGCCACCTCCACGCCCCAAGGCCTGCAGGAGCTGAAAGACACCTTTGCCGCGCACCTGGGCGCCATCGGCCTGTCGGGTGCGGAGACGGCGGTGTTCTATGAGGATGCACTCAACAGCGGCTACGGCCAGTCGTGCCGGGGCTACTACCTGTTGACCTGGCTGGGCTACCCCAAGGTCAAGGTATTGAATGGCGGCTACTCGGCCTGGAAGGCGGCAGAGCTGCCCGTCTCCACCGAGGCCGTGGTGCCTACCCCTGCCATCTTCCCCACCAACCTGGCCACCACCGACGTGATGCTGACCAAGGAAGACGTGATCGAGGCCCTGGGCACCGACACCGTGCTGCTGGACGTGCGCGATGTGGACGAATGGATTGGCGACAGCTCCAGCCCCTACGGCAAGGACTTTGCGCCCCGCAAGGGCCGCCTGCCCGGCGCCAAGTGGCTGGAGTGGTACCGCTTCATGAAGCCCTCACCCCAGGGCCCCGTCTTCAAGTCGCCCGACGAAGTGCGCGCCGAATGCGCCACGGCGGGCATCAGCCCGGCGGACACGGTGTACCTGTATTGCTTCAAGGGCGCGCGTGCGTCCAACACCTTCCTGGCGCTCAAGCAGGCGGGCTTTGCCGATGTGCGCATGTACTTCGGCTCGTGGAACGAATGGTCGCGCGACGACAAGCTGCCGATCGAAAGCGGTCTGCCGCTGGTCAAGTTCCCCAAAAAGCCTGCGCTGGCGCTGGCGGCCTGAGTCCCGTGCGTTGTTGCAGCGGGTGTGGCCCGCTGCGAACCCTGTCCTTCTTTCTTGCATTCCCTTCTCTTTCTTCAAGGAACACCATGTCCACCGATCTGCTGGAACCCTCTGCTCCCGTCACCACCGTGCACACGCACCTGCGCCCCATCGACCGCGACGGCCTGATGGCCTTTGCCGACAAGGGCCGCAACAACCCCGCCAGCCGGGGCACCAACAAGGTCCACACGGTGATGGAAGGGCAGTACCGCTCGCTGAGCTATGTGGGCAATCATGCGCCGGTGGTGGTGGACGAGCCGCTGCACCTGTTCGGCCAGGACACGGCGCCAGCGCCCGGCGAAATCGTGCTGTCAGGCCTGGGCGGCTGCCTGGCCGTGGGGATCACGGCGGTGGCCACCTGGAAGCAGGTCAAGCTCAGCAAGATCGAGGTGTTCATGGAAGGCGACATCGGCAACCCCGCCGCCTGGGGCGCTGGCGGCGCGCTGCAAAAGACGCCGCCCGAAATGGGCTTCCAGGCCATCCGCGTGAAGGTGCTGGTGGAGGGCGACGCGCCGCGCGAGGTGCTAGACGAGATCGTGCAGCACGCCAACTTCTACTCGCCCGTGGCCAACAGCATGCGCAACCCCATTCCCTTCGAAATCAGTCTGGCGGACTAAAGAGCCCCCCACCATCGAGCCCGCCCCGCGCACCCAAGGAGCCCCATGAACCCCGCCGACCTCCCTCCCCAACTCCACCTGGACGGCGCCCTGCGGGGCGATGCGCTGCTGGCCGCCGTGCGTCAGATCGCGCAGGGCCCGCTGGCCGCGCAGGTGGAGGCAATTGACCGCACCGGCTACTACCCCAGCGCGGAGCTGCAGCAGCTGGCCGCCGTGGGCGCGATGAGCGCGCACCTGGACAGCACGGCCGGCCCGGCCGACTACGGCCTGGCCACCCGCGCCATGGCCGAGGCCTCGCGCGTGTGCGGCGCCACGGGCTTCATGATGTGGTGCCAGGCGGTGTGCGGGCTGTACCTGCAGCAGTCGGGCAACCCCGCGCTGATGGGCGATGTGTTGCAGCGCCACGCCAGCGGCGCAGGCATGGGCGGCACGGCGCTGTCCAACCCCATGAAGAGCTACGCGCAGATCGAAAGCCTGCTGCTCAAGGCCACGCCAGTGGAGGGGGGCTACCTCATCAACGGCACCCTGCCCTGGGTGAGCAACCTGGGGCCCGACCACTACTGCGGCGCGATTGCGGCGGTGGTGGATGCGGATGGCGGCACCAGCCAGCGCGAGGTGATGTTCCTGCTGCGCTGCGATGCCCCTGGCGTGGAGATGCGCGAATGCCCCAGCTTCTCGGCCATGGAGGGCACGGGCACCTACGCACTGCGGCTGAAGGACCACTTCATCGGCACGGCCGACATCATGGCCGACCCCACCCGCCCCTTTATTGCCCGCATCCGCGCTGCGTTCGTGATGCTGCAATGTGGCATGGCGGTGGGCATCACCCAGGGCGCCATCGACTCGATGTGGGCGGTGGAGGCGCAACTGGGCCACGTCAACCAGTTCCTGGAAGACCGGCCCGATGCCCTGCAGGCCGAGCTGGATGCACTGACCGCACGCGTCATGCAACTGGCCCAGACGCCGTTCGACACAAGCACCGACTTCTTCATCGATGTGCTGGACGCCCGCGCCCACGGCGCGGAGCTGTGCCTGCGCGCCGCCCAGTCCGCCCTGATGCACCAGGGTGCACGCGGCTACCTCATGAGCTCGGACGTGCAGCGGCGCGTGCGCGAGTCGCACTTTGTGGCCATCGTCACGCCCGCCATCAAGCACCTGCGCAAAGAGATTGCCCGGCTCAGTGCCGAGGAGATGCCTGCATGACGCCTGCCACAACCACCACCACGCCGTCGGCAGACTCCGCCTTCGCATTGAGCGCCGCCTCGCAGGCCGTACACAACGCGTTGGCCGAAGCGGCAACACAAGCGCCCTGGCAAAGCTACATCTGCAACGCCTGCGGCTACGTTTACCACGAGGCCGACGGCGACCCCGATGGCGGCCTGCCGCCGGGCACCCGGCTGGCGGACATTCCGGACGACTGGGCCTGCCCGCTGTGCGGAGTGACCAAGGCCGATTTTTCGCCGTACGAAGCCCCCACGCTGGAAGCATTGCGGGCGCAAGCCAGCGCAGCACCCCCGTCCTACATCCGCCCGCGTGACGAGCCGGGTGTGGTCATCGTCGGCGCGGGCCGTGCAGGCTGGCAACTGGCCGAAACCCTGCGCCTGCACAGTGCCACATTGCCCATCACCCTGGTGACGGCCTGCGCAGGCGACCGGTACGACAAGCCTTTGCTGTCGGTGGCCATGGCGCGCCAGCTGGACCCGCTGGCGCTGGTGTCCGAAACCGGCTGCGATGCAGCGTTGCGCCTGGGCGTCACCCTGCTGGCCCACACCCATGCCGTGCGCATCTGCGCCGACACCCGCCAGCTGCGCACCACGCGGGGCGTGCTGCGCTACGGCCATCTGGTGCTGGCCCATGGTGCACAGGCCAACTTGCCGCCGGGCTTGCCCGCCAGCCTGTGCTGGCGCATCAACCACCTGGACGCCTACCAGCGCCTGCGCCAGCACCTGGGCGACCAGTCCAAGGACGTGCTCATCATCGGCGCGGGCCTGGTCGGCAGTGAGCTGGCCAACGACCTGGCACTGGGCGGCCACCACATCACGCTGCTGGACACGGCCACCGAACCACTGGCGCGCTGGCACGACCAGCAGGCGGGCCCGCAGCTGCTGGACGCCTGGAAAGACCTGTCCATCCGCTTTGAAGGCGGTCTGCAGGTGGAGCAGGTGGAACGCGTGGGCTCGCGCTACCGCGTCTCCACCACCAGCGGGCGGCGTTTTGCGGCGGACGAAGTGGTGGTGGCTGCAGGCCTGCTGCCCCCCCACCGCCTGGCGCAGAGTGCAGGGCTTGATTGGGCCCAGGGCATCGCGGTGGACGCAGACACGCTGCAAACCAGCGTACCTCGCATCCATGCATTGGGCGATTGCATCAGCATCAACGGGCAGTGCAGCCGCTATATCGAACCGATTGCCCGGCAGGCGCGCACGCTGGCGGCCGCCATCCTGGGCCAGCCGGCGGCACCCTATGAGCACCGGGCGGCGGTGGTGCGCGTCAAGACCACCAGCCGGCCGTTGACCCTGCATTGAGGCAGCCTCCGCCCAGGCGGCGGCCCTGCCCGGGGCAGGCATCAGACATATTTTTTTGCATCTCCTGCATCCAAACGGCGTTTTCGTGGGTAGTACCTCCAGCAGCGCAACTTGTTGCTGCTGTCCTATCAACCCATAGACCAGAGAGAAACGCCATGACCATCCACACGTCTCCCATCTCCCGCCTGCTGCCCCTGGCGGGTGCCGTTGCCGCCGCCGTGCTGCTGAGCGCCTGCGGCTCGATGATGTCGTCGCCTTCCAAATCCATGTACTCGCAGGACAGCCTGCCCGACAGCATCAAGGTTCCGGCAGGCAACAAGGTGGCGATGGAAACCGTGGGGGTGGGCGAGATTACCTACGAATGCCGCGACAAGGCCAACATGCCGGGCCAGACCGAATGGGTGTTTGTGGGCCCCAAGGCCGTGCTGAATGACCGCAGCGGCAAGCAGGTCGGCACCTACTACGGCCCGCCCGCTACCTGGGAGTCGAACGACGGTTCCAAGCTGACAGCCACCCAGCTGGCCGTGGCGCCATCGGGCGCTGGCAACCTGCCCTACCAGCTCGTCAAGGCCAACCCCGCCATGGGCTCCGGCGCCATGACCGGCGTGACCTTCATCCAGCGTGTGGCCTTGAAGGGCGGCGTGGCACCGGCTGCCGCCTGCACCACCGCCAACAAGGGCGAGCGCCAGATCGTGAAGTACCAGGCCGACTACATCTTCTGGAAGGCCGCGTAAACCACGCGCACGCAATCCCCTGCGCAGCGGGGGCTACCACCGGGGCGGTGACGGGTTTGCGGCTACGATGCGCCCACCCTTTAGCCACTGCCCCGCTGCCCGCACACCGTGCCCGACACCCCTGGCGATTTTGACTACGAAGCCGCTCTGGCCGCCTGCGCGGCCGGCGACCGGCAGGCCATGCACCGCCTGTACCAACAGGAGGGCGCGCGGCTATTGGGCGTGGCGCTGCGCATCGTGCGCCAGCGCGCGCTGGCCGAGGACATCGTGCACGATGCCTGCGTGAACATCTGGACCCGCGCCGCCAGCTACGACACGTCCCGTGGCAGCGCACGCGGCTGGATCTACAGCGTGGTGCGCAACCTGGCCCTGAACGCCGTGCGCGACGCGGGCCGCCACGTTGATGTGGACGACACCACCACCCAAGCCCTGGAGGCCGACATGTCTGTGCAGGCCCACCACGAGGTCGAGGAAACCTTTGCGCTGAACGCCAGCCTGGGCCGCCTGCAGCATTGCCTGGAGGCCCTGGACCCCGCGCGCCGCAACTGCGTGTTACACGCCTACGTGGACGGCTGCTCGCACGGCGAAATTGCGGAGCGCCTCGGCGCGCCGCTGGGCACCGTCAAGGCGTGGATTCGGCGCAGCCTGGTATCGCTGCGGGAGTGCATGGCATGACCGACCAGCGCAACACACCGCCTACGCCCTTGCCGGAAGACCTGAGCGTGCTGGCTGGTGAGTACGTGCTGGGCACCATGCCCGCCGCCGAACGCCAGGGCGTGCAGCAACGCCTGCCAGGTGACAAGGCATTGCAACAGGCGGTGGCCGAATGGGAAGCCCGCCTGCTGCCGCTGACCCAGCTGGCGGAGCCCATCGCGCCGCCCGCTGCCTTGTGGGCGCGCATCGACCAGTCGCTGCAGGCCACCAGCGCACAGCCGGCTGCGACGTCCGTTACCACCCAACCCCGCGCAAAAACCGAGCGCAAGCCATCCGTGCGCTGGTGGGACCACCTGGGCCTGTGGCGTGCCCTCGCCGGCTCGGGCTTTGCCATGGCAGCGGTACTCGCGGCAGTGCTCGTCACACGCACCGCCCCAGTGGCCGCGCCGCCACAGTTCATGGTGGTGCTGGTCGCGCCGCAGGACAAGGCCCCGGGCTGGGTGGTGCAAGCCAGCTCGCCCCGGCAGATCAGCCTGATTCCGCTGGGTGTGGCCGAAGTACCGGCCGACAAGGCCCTGGAGTTCTGGACCAAGGCCGACGGCTGGAGCGGCCCCGTGTCGCTGGGCCTGGTGCAGCCCGGTCAGCCGCTGCAGATCCCGCTGGACAAGCTGCCGCCGCTGCAGCCCAACCAGTTGTTCGAGCTGACGCTGGAGCCGCCGACGGGCTCGCCGATTGGCAAACCCACGGGGCCCATCCAGTTCATCGGCCGCGCCGTCAAAGTGCTGTGACGAACACAGCCTGGGCCCAATTTCAGTACTGCTTGTAGGGCAGGAACTTGCCGGACAACACTACGTTGACACGGTCGCCATTGGGGTTGGCCTCGCGCTGTATGTCCATGCTGAAGTCGATGGCGCTCATGATGCCGTCGCCAAACTCTTCGTGGATCAGTTCCTTGATGGTGGTGCCGTACACGCTCACCACCTCGTACCAGCGGTAGATCAGCGGGTCCGTGGGCACGGGCGTGGGCAGCGAGCCCTTGTAAGGCACCACTTGCAGCCACTTCTGCTCCTCGGCCGTGAGGCCAAAAATCTTGCCCACGATCTTGGCCTGCTCGGGCGTGGCGGTCATCTGCCCCAGGCACAGGGCGGTGGTCCATTCCTTGGACTGGCCGACCTTCTTGGCAATGGCCTCCCATTGCAGGCCCTTGGCGACCTTGGTGCTGATGATCTTTTCGGTAACGTCGTTGCGGTTCATGGTGATGGCTCCTTCGGTTGGATGGGTTTTGGAACGGGGAACAGAAACTTCAGGGTGCAGCCGTCCCTGCCACCCACAAGGGGTGACAAGTCAGGGCTTGGTTATTCAATAAATCAGTGGGCTTTGGCTCGGGTGACCAGGAAGTCCACGATGTGGTTGCGCAGCGCGTAGTAGCCGTCCAGGTGGTGCAGGCTGGTGCGCGTGCGTTCGCGCGGCAGCGGGTTCACCACCACCTCGGCGATGCCACCGGGGCGATAGCCCTCGGGCGTCTCGTTGCCGTTGCTCATCAGCAGGATGCGGTCAGCCAGCAAAATGGCTTCGTCCACATCGTGCGTGATCATGAAGACCGTCTGCTGCGTCTGGCGCACGATGGTCATCAGCTCGTCCTGGATGGTGCCGCGCGTGAGCGCATCGAGTGCGCCAAAGGGCTCATCCAACAGCAGCATCTTGGGCTGGATGGAGAACGCGCGCGCAATGCCCACGCGCTGCTTCATGCCGCCCGACAGCTGCGATGGCTTCTTGTCGATGGCAGGGCTCAGGCCCACCAGCGCCACGAACTTCTCCACATGCGCATCCACCTGGGCCTTCTTCCAGTCGGGCCAGCGCGACTTCACGGCAAACGCGATGTTCTGGCGCACCGTGAGCCAGGGCATAAGCGCATGGCTCTGAAACACCACGCCCCGGTCCAGGCTGGGCCCGGCCACTTCGCGTCCGTCCATGATGACGGTGCCCGAGGTGGCAGTATCGAGCCCCGCCAGCACGTTCAGGATGGTGGTCTTGCCACAGCCCGAGTGGCCGATGATGCAGACGAACTCGCCCTTGTCGAGCGTGAACGACACATCAGCAAACACGGGCTTGGCGGGCACAAAGGCTTTGCTCAGCCGGTCGATCTGGAGGAAGCCTTGGGTCACGGCAGAGGCCTTTCGTTGCGGGGCGTCGGTGGCGTCAGTGGCAAGAGGGGCTGGAACAGCCGGGCGCTGGGCAACATCACTCCACATAGGTCACCACCTTCTGCAGCTGGCCGAAGGCCAGGTCGAGCAACATGCCCACCACGCCAATCACCAGGATGGCAAAGATCACGTTGGTGAGCGACAGGTTGTTCCACTCGTTCCAAACGAAGTAGCCAATCCCCGTGCCGCCCACCAGCATCTCGGCCGCCACGATCACCAGCCAGGCGATGCCCATGCTGATGCGCATGCCCGTGAGGATGGTGGGCGCTGCGGCGGGCAAGATCACCAGGAAGGCCTTGCGCAGCGGGTTGACCTGCAGCGTGGCCGACACGTTGAGCCACTCGCGCTTGACCGATGCCACGCCAAACGCCGTGTTCACCAGCATGGGCCACACCGAGCAGATGAAGATCACGAAGATGCCCGAGATGGATGAGTCCTTGATGGTGTAGAGCGCGAGCGGCATCCACGCCAGCGGGCTGATGGGCTTGAGCACCTGGATGAAGGGGTCGAACGCGCGGCGCAGCAGCGGCGACATGCCGATGATGAAACCGAGCGGGATCGCCACCAGACAGGCCAGGCCAAAGCCCAGAGCCACGCGGCCCAGCGAGTGCGCCAGCTGGATGGCGATGCCCTTGTCGTTGGGTCCGTTGTCGTAGAACGGGTTGGACAGATGGCCCCACACGGTGCTGCCCATCGCACCCAGCGTGGGAAAGCCACCGCTCTTGGATGCGCCCGGGTCCTTGCCCATCATCTTGGCGTACTCGATCTGCTCGGCCGTCATGCCCGCCGTGCCGCCGCCAGCGCCCGAGGACGACGTGGCCACGTACCAGATGCCCAGCAGCGTGAGAAAGATGAGCACGGACAGCAGGCCCGCGCGCAGGTTGAGGTTCTTGGCGGCAGTCATGTCATGCCGCCTTGCGGATGGGGAAGCTCTTGGCGTACTCGGCCGCCTTCGCCGCATCGAACTCGCGACCCATGATCTTGAACTTGGGGTACGCGCCGTCGGGCACCTTCTGTTCCAGCGCCTTCATCTGCTTTTTCGCGTCGGTGATGAGGAACACCTTTTCGGCAATCTGCTTGTAGTCCACATCGCCCTTGATGTAGCCCCAGCGCTGCATCTGCGTGAGCATCCACACGGCCATGCTTTGCCAGGGCATGGGGTCGAAGTCGGCGCGGTCGGGCACGTTCTGGATCTTGCCCAGCCCATCGGCGAACTTGCCGGTGAGCACCTGATTGATCACGGCCTCGGGCTGGTTCAGGTAGGCCTGGGGCGCAATCACCTTGGCGATCAGCTCGCGGTTCTTGGGGTCGCGCGCCATGGCGGCCGAGGTGAGCACCGCGCGATACAGCGCGGCAAAGGTGTTGGGGTTCTTCTGGATGAACTCGGTGCTGGTGCCGAAGGCGCAGCAGGGGTGGCCGTTCCACAGGTCCTTGGTGAGCAGGTGGATGAAGCCGACCTCCTCGAACACGGCGCGCTGGTTGAACGGATCGGGGCCCAGGAAGCCGTCGATATTGCCCGCGCGCAGGTTGGCCACCATCTCGGCCGGTGGCACCACGCGCAGCTGCACATCGGTGTCGGGGTTCAGGCCCCCCTCGGCCAAGTAGTAGCGCAGCAGGAAGTTGTGCATGCTGTACTCGAAGGGGATCGCAAACTTGAAGCCCTTCCAGTTCTTCGGGTCGCGGTTGTCCTTGTGCTTGAGGCTGAGCGTGATGGCCTGGCCGTTCACGTTCTGGATGGTGGCCACATTCATGGGGGTGGCGTTGGAGCCCAGGCCCATGGAAATCGCCAGCGGCATCGGGCTCAGGAAGTGCGTGGCGTCGTACTCCTTGTTGATCATCTTGTCGCGGATCAGCGCCCAACCTGCCGTCTTGGTGACTTCGACATTCAGGCCCTGCTTGCTGTAGAAGCCCAGCGGGTGGGCCATGATCAGCGGCGTAGCGCAGGTGATCGGAATGAAGCCGATCTTGAGATTGGTCTTCTCCAGTGCGCCCTGCTTCTCTTGCGCCATGGCCTGCAGGCTAGCCACCGGCAACACGCTGGCGATGGCCGCCATGGCTGTGCCCTTGCCCACGGCCTTGATGAAGCGGCGGCGCACTGCGTCTTGCGGAAACAGCGCCTTGACCAGCGTGGCCTCGATGAACTCGTTGTTGTAGAGCTCGAACTCGCGGGTCTCGCTGCGCTGGCGAAGGGTGGCTGCGGCGGCATCGGCCGAGACCTCGGCATGGTGGTCGGCCACCGTGTGGTCGCGGCCACAGCTGCATTTCAGCATCAACGGGCGGTCGGCATCGTAGGGCGAGAAGAATTCGGACATGGCACACCTCGAAGAAGTTGGTGCCAGGCGTTACGCAAAGCGCGGGCCAGTTTTTGCCGGTGTCGACCCGCTGTCATGAATTCGTGGGTGTGGTGTCTACAGCGTGTAGGGCCAGCACTACAAATCGGTCGTGCAACGCACCGAATTCACTCTGCCGGTGCGCCACGCGCCAGCAGCGCAAGCTCCACATCGTTGCGCGCGCCGGTCTTTTCGAGGATGCGGGCGCGGTAGGTGCTCACCGTGTTGGGCGCGAGCTTGAGCTGCGCACCAATTTCGCTCACGCTCTGCCCGGCCGTGAGCAGACGGAACACCTGGTGCTCTCGATAGGAGAGCGCGTCTACTCCAGCGGGCGCGCCCTGCTGGGCGGCGCGCACCACCCCGGTGCGCTCCACGGCGCCCGCCAGGGCTTGCGCCGTGGCCTCGGTCAAGTAGCGCCCGCCTGCCGCCACCTTGCGCACGGCGGCCACCATGTCGTCGGGGTCGGCGCTTTTGTGCAGGTAGCCCGCCGCGCCCATCTGGATGCAGCGCACCGCGTATTGCCGCTCGGGGTAGGTGCTGAGCATCAGCACCGGCAACGCAGGCCAGGCCTTGCGCAGCGCCTGCAGCACTTCGAGGCCGTCCATGCCCGGCATGGCGATGTCCAGCAGCACCAGGTCCAGCCCCGGTGTTCCCGTGGGCCCTTGCAGGGCGGCGACCAGCTCCAGCACCTCGTTGCCCTGGGTGGCCTCGGCGACCACAGTGATCTCGGGCACGCCATTGGCCGGGTCGCCCAGCACCTGCTTGAGCCCCTCCCGCACGATGCGGTGGTCATCACCGATCAACACTCGAACCACGGAATTCATGACAGCTCCAGAGGAATCAGCAATTGCAGGCACGAGCCCTGCCCCGGCTCGCTGGTGATGCTCAACCGGCCCCCAAGCTGCCGTGCCCGCTCGCGCATGCCCATCACGCCATAGGCGGTGGGCGCCTCAAGGGCCTGGCGGGTGGCGCCCACGCCGTTGTCGCGCACGCGCAGTTGCAGCATCTCGTCCTGCACGTCGATGGCAATGTCGATGGCGCTGGCCTGCGCGTGGCGGCCCACATTGCTCAGCATCTCCTGGAAGATGCGGAACACAGCGATGGCTGCAGGCTCGGGCAAGTGCAAGGTGGCAGGCACCTCCATCTGCCACGCCAGCTCCAGTTCGGCCGACTGCACGAACTCCTGTGCCTGCCACTCCAGCGCCGCCCATAGCCCCTGGTGGTCCAGGATGCTGGGGCGCAGGTCGGTGATGATGCGGCCCACGTTGTCCACGGCGTTTTCGATCAGGCGGCTCATGTTCTGGCACTTGCAGCGCATCTGGGTGCGCATGTCGCCCGCGGCCTCGGGCGTGCGCTCGCCTTGCTCGCCCAGGCGCTTGTGCAGCCAGTTGACATCCATCTTCAGCGCCACCAGCAGGCTGCCCAGCTCGTCGTGCACTTCGCGGGCGATGCGGGTGCGTTCGTCTTCGCGCACCTGCTCCGAGTAGGCCGACAGCTCGCGCAGCTGCGCCAGCGCCTGCGACAGCTCTTGTGTGCGCGCTGCCACTCGGCGCTCTAACTCATCGTTGGCGCGGGCCAGCTCATCGTGCGCGCGCTGCAGCTCGTCGGCGGCGCGTTTGCGGCTGGTGATGTCGACAAAGGCGATCACGGCACCCTGCACCTGGTCACCTTCCAGAATCGGGTGGCTCGAATACTCCACGGCAAACGCCGAGCCATCGCGGCGCCAGAACACCTCGGTGTCCACACGGCAGGGCAGGCCCTGGCGGAACGCATTGAAGATGGGGCAGTCGCCGTCCGCATACGGGCTGCCGTCGGGGTGGCTGTGGTGGGTGAGCGCGTGCATGTTGCGCCCCATCACCTCATCGGCCGCAAAGCCCAGCATCTGCGCGCCCGCCCGGTTGATGAACACGCAGTTGCCCGCCAGATCAATGCCAAACACCCCCTCGCCCGTGGACTCCAGCAGCAGCCCCAGGCGGTTCTGCCAGAGGGCACTGGCACCGGCGGGCAGGTTCAGGACATGGGTGGGCATGGCAGCACCCAAGCAATGGACGTGCCCAGCCGGCCGGAAGCTCCCCGCAGGCGCGCCAGGGGCTGTGCGTCCGCTCTCCAACATCGCACAATAAGCGGATGCAAACCGTTACCCCGTCCTCCGTGGCCTCTGTGGCCCCGCCTCCGCCGTCGGTGTGGCGCCCGCCCAGCCTGTCCGTACGCTGGTGGCCCGTGTTCCTGCGCAACCTGCTGGTCTGGCGCAAGCTGGCCATCCCCAGCCTGGTGGGCAACATTGCCGAGCCGCTGATGTGGCTGGTGGCCTTTGGCTACGGCATGGGGGCCCTGGTGGGGCAAGTGAGTGTGGGTGGCGCAGCGGGCGACACCAAGGTGCCCTACATCCTGTTCCTGGCCAGCGGCTCCATCTGCATGAGCGCCATGAACGCGGCCAGCTTTGAAGCGCTGTACTCGGCCTTCTCGCGCATGCATGTGCAAAAGACCTGGGACGGCATCATGAACGCGCCCGTGAGCCTGGACGACGTGGTGCTGGCCGAGATGCTGTGGGCAGCGTTCAAGGCGCTTTTCACCGTGACGGCCATCCTGGGTGTGATGCTGGCCCTGGGGATCAGCCACAGCCCTAAGCTGCTGGTGGCCTGGCCGGTGCTGCTGTTCGTGGGCATCATGTTTTCCAGCATCGCGCTCATCTTCAATGCGCTGGCCAAGGGGTATGACTTTTTTACCTACTACTTCACGCTGGTGCTCACGCCCATGATGTTTCTCTCGGGCGTGTTCTTCCCACGCGAGCAGCTGCCGCCTATCGTGCGCGCCATCTCCGACTGGCTGCCGCTGACCAACGCGGTCGAGCTGGTGCGCCCGTTGTTCATGGACCAGTGGCCCGCTCACCCCCTGCGCCATGGCCTGGTGCTGGTGGTGACCACGGTGGTGGCCTTCTGGGTGGCCCTGGCCCTGACCCGCAAGCGCTTCAAGGCATGACCGTGCTGCTCGGCCCCAGCCATATCGCCATGGTGGCCAAGGGCGTGTCGGCCATCGTGGCGTCACGCGATGCGGCCCTGCGGCCGAGCATCATGCGGGCCGTGGGCAGTCGCATCAGCAGCGATGGGCGGGAGGTCACGGTGTACCTGCGGCGCAGCCAGTCCGAACAGTTGCTGCAGGACATTGCGCACACCGGAGAGATTGCCGTGGTGTTCAGCGTGCCGTCCACCCACCAGACGCTGCAGCTCAAAGCCCGCCGGGCCACGCAGCGTCCGGCCACTGATGGCGACCTGCCGGTGTTGCAGGCCTACCTCCAGTCCATGGTGCAGGAGGTGGGCCGGGTGGGTTATGGGCCGCAGTATGTGGGCGCCATGCTGGCTGCACCGCTGCAGGATGTGGTGGCAGTGACATTCACCCCCACCAGCGCGTTCGACCAGACCCCAGGCCCACGCGCAGGCGCGGAGCTGTGTGCGCCGCCCGCACCACCCACACCACCCGTACCGCAGCCATGAGCACCGCAGCGCCGTCCCTGCACAGCATCCGCCCCTGCCTGGAAGGGGCGATTCCCGCCATCATGGCGACCTGCGACCCTGACGGCACACCCAACGTGGCCTACATCTCGCAGGTGGTCTATGTGGATGCGGCGCATGTGGCACTGTCGTTCCAGTTCTTCAACAAGACCCGCCAGAACATCCTGCGCAACCCGCGCGCGTCGGTGTTGGTGCTGGACCCAGTCACCGCCCACTTCTACCGCCTGCACCTGCTGTACGAACGCACCGAGGACAGTGGCCCGGTGTTCGAGAGCATGCGCGCGCAGCTGGCGGGCATTGCGTCGCATGCGGGCATGGCCGAGGTGTTTGAACTCAAAGGGGCCGACATCTACGCTGTGGAGCGCATCGAATCGGTGGCGGGCGAAGGCCTGCCGGCACCGGCGCCGCGTTCCGGTTTGCTGCACACGCTGCGTCTGTGCAGCGAGAGCATCGCGCGCTGCTCGGGGCTGGACGAGTTGCTGCAAGGCGCGCTGCAGGGCCTGCAGGACAAGCTGGGCATCCAGCACGCCATGGTGCTGATGCTGGACGCCAGCGCCCAGCAGCTCTACACGGTGGCCAGCTGCGGCTATGCCACATCGGGCGTGGGTTCCGAAATCCGGCTGGGCCAGGGAGTGATCGGCATGGCTGCGCGCGAGCGCACGCCGGTGCGCATCAGCCACATGACGCACGCCGCCCTGTACAGCCATGCCATCCGCGAAAGCATGGACGCGCATGCCACACCCGATGCACCCTCGTTGCGCGGCCTGGACATCCCCTACCCCGGCCTGCCCGAGCCGCACAGCCAGGTGGCGGTTCCGCTGCTGTCGGCCGGGCGCCTGCTGGGTGTGCTGTTCGCCGAGAGCCCCGAGGACATGCGCTTTGGCTTCGAGGATGAAGACCTGCTGGTGGCCATTGCGGGCCAGCTGGCCGCCGCCATCGATCTGCTGCAGGCCGCGCCCGATGCGCCCGAGCCGCTGCCTACTCCGACAGCGGCCCCGCCGGTGAGCGGCAGCGCGCTGCGGGTGCGCCACTTTGCGGCCAACGACAGCGTGTTCATCAACGACGACTACCTGATCAAGGGCGTGGCGGGTGCCATCGTGTGGAAGCTGCTGCGCGACCACCAGCACACCGGGCGCGTGGACTTCACCAACCGCGAACTGCGGCTGGACCCCGCCCTGCGCCTGCCCGATGTGGCCGACAACCTGGAGGCCCGCCTGCTGTTGCTGCAGCGCCGCCTGCAAGAGAACTGCCCACACATCCACATCGAAAAAACGGGGCGCGGGCGCTTTCGGCTGTGCGTGCTGCGCCCCGTGGTGCTGGAAGACGCTTGAACCTCAATGCACCAGGCCGGGCACCACCGGCAGGCCCAGGCTGCGCATCAGCTTGGTCCATTCGGGCTGCGTGAGGTGCGGCTGCACTTGCGCCAGCACTGCAGCCAACACAGGAGCAGGCGCATGCTGCTGCATGTCCGACAGCATGGCCGTTCGCTCGGCCGGCGACATGTAGGGCACCATCCAGCGGGCCACCACCATCATTTCGTGCGGGGGGATCGAGGCCACCAGCGCGTCGTGCACGCCCGCCAGTTCGGCGTCGGTGTAGCACTGCCAGAGCACGCGGTTGTGGGCCGTCTCCTCTTCGTGCATGTGCTCGAAGTTGTGCGCCACAAACAGGGCCAGCTGGCGGTACAGGGCCAGGGTGGCGGCCGGGCGTGCGGGCTTGGCGCAGGCCATCAGGTGGTTCACCCCGTCGGCCAGGGCCGTGATGGCCTGTTCGTGCTCCACATGTTCACCCGCAATGCTCTGGCTGGAGCCGGGCTGGCGCGCCTCCATGGCGGCGTGCACAAACTGGTTCTCGTGGTGCAGGTGCGCGCGGCAAAGGTCCAGCAGCTGCATCACGCGGTCGCAGGTCTGGGCAAACTCCAGGTCGTCGTCCACATCCATGCGGCCCAGGCCCAGCAGCGTGTCGGCCATAAAGGCGCGCAGCGCCTTGTGGATGCTGGCGTACATGTCCATGCGGGGGGCGGCGGGTTGGGCTTGGGTCAGTGCGGCAATTTCGCGGGCATCAATCTTCATCACGTTCTTTCATGGCCTCGTTGGGCTCTTTCAGCGCCTTTTTTTGGGCGCCGGGCCGGGTGCACCATGCACCCGCTTCCATGCCGAGAAGTCTAGAAATTCGCCGCGTTTTTGCCTGTTAAAAACTCCTTAAACAGACCCTTTGAAAACCTTAAAAATCGCGTTCCGGGCGCCAAACGTGAAATCGTTCACGGCGCGGCGCGCAGCAGGTCCACCGCCTTCTCCGCAATCATCACCGTGGGCGCATTGGTGTTGCCGCTCACGATGCGCGGCATGATGGACGCGTCCACCACACGCAGGCCGGCGAGGCCATGCACGCGCAGTTCGGCATCCACCACGTCCATGGGCCCAGGCCCCATGCGGCAGGTGCCCACGGGGTGGTAGATGGTGTCGGCGTACTGGCGGATGAACTGCTCGATCTCCGCGTCGGTGCGCGCACTGGCCGAGGCCGCCAGCTCCTTGGCGCCGAACTTCGCGAGCGCCGGTTGCATCAGGATCTCGCGCGTACGCTTGAAGCCACGCACCATGCGCGCCATGTCGTCGGGATCGGCCAGGAAGTTCGGGTCCACCTGTGGCAAGGCCATGGGGTCGCGGCTGGCCAGCGTGACCGAGCCCCGGCTCTTGGGCTGCAGCAGGCACACATGGGCCGAGTAGCCGTGGCCGAACACCGTCTTGCGGCCGTGGTCCACCAGCTTGCCGATCACAAAGTGCAGTTGCAGATCGGGCGCAGCCTCTGACGGGTCGCTCTTGATAAAGCCGCCCGCCTCGGCAAAGTTGGTGGTCAGCATGCCGGTGCGGTGCTTGCGCCATTCGACGATGCCGCGCAGCGTCTGCGCCATGCCCGACAGTGACAGGCCGAACAGGTCCTTGAGCTCAGGGGCGTCCAGTACCTGCACCACATCGGGGTGGTCATGCAGGTGCTGGCCCACGCCGGGCAGGTCGTGCAGCACCGGGATGCCGTGTTGCTGCAAATGCGCGGCAGGCCCCACGCCCGACAGCATCAGCAGCTGCGGCGACAGCAGCGCGCCCGCACTCAGCAGAACCTCGCGCCCGGCGCGCACCTGCTGGATCGCGCCACCCTGGCGATATTCCACACCCACGGCGCGCGTGCCGTCGAACAGGATGCGCGTGGCATGCGCGCCGGTGATGACCTGCAGGTTGGGCCGCGCCAGGTGCGGCGTGAGGTAGCCCTTGGCCGCGCTGTGGCGCTCGCCATTCTTGTGCGTGACCTGGTACAGGCCCACGCCTTCCTGCGTGGCGCCATTGAAGTCGGTGTTGTGCGGGTGCCCGGCCTGCACACCGGCGTCGGTGAAATACTGGCTGAACCGGTTGGGCGCACGCAGGTCCGCCACGTTGAAGGGGCCGCCCCGGCCGTGCCAGTCGTTGGCACCGCGCTCGTTGTTCTCGGCGCGCAGAAAGTACGGCTTCACATCCTCCCAGCCCCAGCCCGGGTTGCCCTGCGCGGCCCAGTGGTCGTAGTCGGCATGCTGGCCCCGGATGTAGACCATGGCGTTGATCGAGCTGGAGCCCCCCAGCACCTTGCCGCGTGGCTGGTAGCCGCGCCGGTTGTTCAGCGCCGCCTGTGGTGTGGTGTTGAAGCCCCAGCCGTTCAGCTCGAACTTGGCCATCACGGCCAGCCCGGCCGGGCAGTGGATGAGCACGCTGTTGTCGGCAGGCCCCGCCTCCAGCAGGCACACGCGCACGGCGGGGTTCTCAGTCAGGCGGCCAGCCAGCACGGAGCCTGCCGAGCCGCCGCCGATCACGATGTAGTCGAACATGTTGTGGTGTCTCCTCCGCCATGCTGCGCAGCGGCTTGTTGGTTCAGGTTTGACGCACGATAACCGAACGGTCGTGCGATTCCCCTTACCATTCCGTCCATCCGTTTCACTTTGAAGAGGGCTCTCTATATGACGATTCAGACCGTAGGCATCATCGGCGCAGGCACCATGGGCAACGGCATTGCACAGGCCTGTGCGGTGTCGGGCATCAACGTGGTGATGGTCGACATCTCGGATGCTGCAGTGCAAAAAGGCCTGGCCACCGTGGCTGGCAGCCTGGACCGCCTGATCAAGAAGGAAAAGATCAGCGAAGCCGACAAGGCGGCCGCCCTGGCGCGCATCAAGACTTCCACCAGCTACGACGACCTGAAGGCCGCGCAATTGGTGATCGAGGCCGCCACCGAAAACTACGAACTCAAGCTCAAGATCCTCAAGCAGGTGGACGCCATCGTGGCGCCCGAGGTGATCATTGCCTCGAACACCTCTTCGATCTCCATCACCAAGCTGGCCGCCGCCACCAGCCGCGCAGACCGCTTCATCGGCATGCACTTCTTCAACCCCGTGCCCATGATGGCGCTGGTGGAGATCATCCGTGGCCTGCAGACCAGCGACGCGACCCACGACGCCGTGAAGGCGCTGGCCGAGGCGCTGGGCAAGAGCCCCATCACCGTGAAGAACGCGCCCGGCTTTGTAGTCAACCGCATCCTGGTGCCCATGATCAACGAGGCCTTCTTTGTGCTGGCCGAAGGCCTGGCCACGCCCGAGGACATCGACGCCGGCATGAAGCTGGGCTGCAACCAGCCCATCGGCCCGCTGGCGCTGGCCGACATGATTGGCCTGGATGTGTGCCTGGCCGTGATGGACGTGTACCTGACCGAGTTTGGCGACAGCAAGTACCGCCCCTGCCCGCTGCTCAAGGAAATGGTGGCCGCCGGCCGCCTGGGCCGCAAGACCGGGCAAGGCGTCTACACCTACTGACGGCCTTCAGCGCGCTGTCCCACGGGGGACGGCGCGCAGTTTCCATTGCGTTTTCAATCATGGGCCAGGAGACCTGCGCCCATGACACACATCACCCCCACCACGCCCCCGCCCGAAGGCTGCATCGACACCCAGGTCATCGGCCATGTGCTGCTGATCGGCATCAATCGCCCGGCCAAGCGCAATGGTTGGACGCCGCCCATGTTCCGCCAGCTGGCCGAGGCCTACACCCGACTCGACGACGACCCCGCCCTGCGTGTGGGCGTGCTGCATGCGTTTGGCGACCATTTCACCGCCGGGCTCGACCTGCCCGCTGTGAGCGCCTACATGCAGCGCGGCGAAAAGGCCATCCCCGAAGGCCTGGTGGAGCCGCACGACTACGGCCTCCCTGGCTACCGGCGCCGCACCAAGCCCATGGTGGTGGCGGTCAAGGGCATCTGCTTCACGGTGGGCATCGAGCTGATGCTGGGGGCCGACATCGTGGTGGCTGCTGACAACTGCCGCTTCTCCCAAATGGAGGTGCAGCGCGGCATCATGGCCACGGGCGGCGCCACATTGCGCATGGCCGAGCGCGCGGGCACGGGCAATGCGCTGCTGCACCTGCTGACGGCCGATGAGTTCGGCAGCGCCGAGGCGTACCGGCTGAACTTTGTGCAAAAAGTGGTGCCGACTGGCCAGGAGCTGCAGGAAGCGCTGCATATTGCCCAGCGCATCGAAGCCCAGGCGCCTCTGGCCGTGGTCGCCACGCGGCTCAACGTGCTCAAGGCCATCGAGCAAGGCCAGGCGGCGGCTGTGGCAGAGTTCATCCCCGTGCAAAAGCAACTGGCCAACAGCGAAGACGCGGCCGAAGGCGTGCGTGCTTTTGTCGAGCGCCGGCCCGCGCAGTTCAGCGGGCGCTGAGGGCCTGGTGGTTCGTCGTCGCCCGAACCGCCATGCGTCAAATTTCAAGCCAAATCGACCGCTAGCGCAGATGATTCATGCGCCAGCAGCTCTGCTATTGATAGCATTTTCCGAAGAGTAACGGGGGCACGGCGCCCCCGCCTGCGCCAGCGCCAGCGCCAGCGGGACGCGCGAATAGCACCGATGGCGCTGCTCTGCTCCCCGACCCGCACAATCCCGCCCATTAACAAAGTTTTTCACAATTCAATTGCACACAATTGAATTTGCACCCACAATTCACCCCATGCCCAGCCACAGCACGCCCCACACTCCCAGCCCCGCCATCCTGCGGCTGGACAACCAGGTCTGCTTTGCGCTGTATTCCGCCTCGCTGGCAATGACCAAGCTGTACAAGCCCCTGCTCGACCGCATCGGCCTGACCTACCCGCAGTACCTCGTGATGCTGGTGCTGTGGGAACAGGACGGCGTGACCGTGTCCGAGCTGGGCGAGCGCCTGTTTCTCGACTCCGGCACGCTCACGCCGCTGCTCAAGCGCCTGGAGGCGCAGGGCCAGATCGCCCGGCTGCGCGATGTGCAGGACGAGCGCCGCGTGCGCATCACCCTCACGGCCGAGGGCCGCGCGCTGCGCGACCAGGCCGAGGCCATTCCGCAGTGTGTGCTGCAAAGCAGCCAATGCTCGGTTGCCGAGCTGACCGCCCTGACCATTGAACTCAAGCAGTTGCGAGACCGGCTCAGCGAGCAACGCTGACGGCCTGCAGAAATACGCAACGACACCGCCAGAACCGATTCCCTCCACCGCCCACCGTGGGCAACAACCGCAAGGAAGACACCATGACCAAGCTCGAAAAAGTCCTGTACACCGCCAAGTCGCACGTGACCGGTGGCCGCGATGGCGCCGCCAAGACCGATGACGGCCGCCTGGACGTCAAGCTGTCCTCGCCCGGCACCTCCGGCACCGGCACCAACCCCGAGCAGCTGTTTGCCTCCGGCTACGCAGCCTGCTTCATCGGCGCGATGAAGGCTGTGGGCGGCAAGATCGGCATCCCCGTGCCGCAAGACGTGTCCATTGACGCCGAAGTGGACCTGGGCCCCATCCCGAACGCCTACGGCATCGCCGCCCGCCTGAACATCAGCCTGCCCGGCCTGGACAAGGAAACCGCCCAGAAGCTGGTGGACGCAGCCCACCAGGTCTGCCCCTACTCCAACGCCACGCGCGGCAACATCGACGTGACCATCACGCTGGTGTAAGTGATGGGCCGCCAGCTGCTTCCCCGCATCGCGGTGGCCCTGGTGGCCATCGAGCATGTGTACATCCTCGTGCTCGAAATGTTCTTCTGGAACAAGCCACAGGGCATGAAGACCTTCAACCTGACCCAGGAGTTCGCCGACGCCACCACCACGCTGGCGGCCAACCAGGGGCTGTACAACGGTTTTCTGGCAGCGGGCCTGTTCTTTGGGTTGTTCACCGGCAACCGGGTGTTCAAGATCTTCTTTCTGGCCTGCGTGATCGTGGCCGGGGTGTTTGGCGCCGCCACCGCAGCGCCCAAGATCTTCTTCAGCCAGGCACTGCCCGCGATCATTGCGCTGGGCCTGGTGCTGGCGCTGGACAAACCAGCCACCACACAGCGCAGCCTCTGAGCTACCAAAACCATAGCTGCGAGCGCTTGATCCACAAGCGCTCGCAGCTATTTTTGCTTTGAAACCACGCAGGCACCGCCTGCCTGCAAGCTGGCATTCAGCGACGCGCGCGATGATGGGGTTGGAGACAACCCCATGAAAATCGCCCTGCTGTCCGACATCCACGCCAACCGCCAGGCCCTGGACGCCTGCCTGACACACGCCCGCGCCCACGGCGCCGAACAATTTGCGCTGCTGGGCGACCTGGTGGGCTACGGCGGCGAGCCCGTGGCCGTGGTGGAGCAAGTGCGCGACCTGGCCCAGCAAGGTGCCCTGTGCGTGCTGGGCAACCACGACGCCATGGCCCTGGCGCCCCCCGCCAACCCACGCAACCGCAGCGAGCTGGGCGCGCAGTGGACGCACGACCAGCTCGGCAACAGCCATATCGCCTTTTTGCAGTCGCTGCCACTCACCGCGCGGCTGGGCAGCAGCGCCTTGCTGGTGCACGCCAGTGCCGACATGCCCGCGCAATGGCGGTATGTGGAAGACTCCAACGCGGCAGAGCGCAGCATGACCGCCGCGCAAGGCATCGACCCCGCCATCCGCTACGTGTTCTGCGGCCATGTGCATGAGCAGGTGCTGTATTTCCTCACGCCCACGGCCAAGCTCATGCGCTTTGCGCCCGAGCCCGGCGTGCCGGTGCCCGTGCCCACGCACCGCCAGTGGCTGGGCATTGTGGGCTCCGTGGGCCAGCCACGCGATGGCGATGCACGCGCCATGTACGCGCTGTTTGACGACACGGCCAAGCAGATCACCTTCTACCGCGTGCCGTATGACCACCTGGCCGCCGCCGCCGCCATTCGCGCGGCGGGCCTGCCCGGCTTCTACGCCGACCGGCTCGAAAAAGGCCAGTGACATGAAGCTGCTGGAGCCTGGCACCGAGATCGACGGCTTCCGCGTGGTGGACTGCATCCACGCGGGTGGCATGGCCCACATCTACGCGGTGGAATACGCGCAGGCCGACCGCAGCCCCGGCTTTGCCATGGCGATGAAGATCCCGCGCATGACGGCGGGCGACGGGGCCGAGAACATCGTGAGCTTCGAGGTGGAGCTGCAGATCCTGCCCGTGCTCAGCGGCCCGCATGTGCCGCGTTTTGTGGCGGCGGGCGACCTGGTGCGGCTGCCTTACCTGGTGATGGAATACATCCCCGGCCAGACGCTGCAGCACTGGCTGGACGAAGGGCCTGGCCGCTGCGACACAGCAACCATCGCACGCCTGGGCGCGGCCACGGCCCATGCGGCGCACAGCCTGCACCAGCAGAACGTCTGCCACCTGGACCTCAAACCCGCCAACGTGCTCATCAAAGACGATGGCACGGCCGTGCTGCTGGACTTTGGCCTCTCGTGCCACGCCCACTACCCCGACCTGCTGGCTGAAGAGATGCGCCAGGCCGTGGGCTCGCCCGCCTGGATCGCGCCCGAACAGGTGGTAGGCGTGCGCGGCGACCCGCGCAGCGATATCTTTGCCATCGGCGTGATGCTGTACGAGCTGGCCACGGGTGAGCTGCCCTTTGGCGCCCCCACCACCAGCGGCGGCATGCGCCAGCGCCTGTGGATGACGCCCGCGCCGCCGCGCAAGCACCGCGCCGACATTCCGCCCTGGCTGCAAGAGGTCATCCTGCGCTGCCTGGAGCCCGAGGCCGCAAGCCGCTACCCCTCGGCCGCGCACCTGGCGTTTGACCTGTCCAACCCCGAGCAGGTGCTCATCACCGAACGCGGCGAGCGCACAGAGCGCACGCCGCTGCGCACCCACCTGCGCCGCTGGCTGCGCGCGGCGGGCATGCACTACACGCCCAGCCCCCTGCCCTCGCAGCAGATCGAGGACACGCCCATCCTGATGGTGGCCGTGCCCCATGCCGACGTGACAGACGCCACGCTGTACTCGCTGCGCCAGGCCGTGGGTCGATCATTGGGAATCCGCCCCGGCGCCCGGCTGGCCTGCGTGACGGTGGTGTCGCCCGGCGCCAGCAGCACCAGCGACAGCGAGCGCAGCGAGACCACGCTGCACCGCCAGCACATGGCCCGCCTGCGCCAGTGGGCCCAGGGGCTGGACCTGACCGGCCATGCCGTGAGCTACCACGTCCTCGAAGCGGGCGACGTCGCCCAGGCGCTGGTGCGCTATGCGGCCAGCAACCACGTGAGCATGATGATCCTGGGCGCCGCCACCCACGGGCTGCAAACCCAGCGCTTTTTTGCCACGGTGCCCATGCGCGTGGCGCGCGATGCGCCCTGCACCGTCATCCTGGTCAAGCAGGCGCTGCCTTTCGAGCAACTGGCCCAGCCCACGGCGGACTGAGCCCGTCAGCATTCCGGCACTCCGGCACTCCGGCGCACCGCCACGCCGCGCACCTGTCGCCCAGGCGGCGCGCGCTGCTTGAGCGCGGGCACGCTTTGGTTTAGCGTCGCGGCATGAGCACCACCACCCTTCTCGTGCGCCAGGACCAGCTGGCCACCACCCGCCTGTTGACCACCGACGACACCCCGCTGGTCGAGGGCCAGGTCCGCGTGCGGGTCGAGTCCTTTGCCCTCACGGCCAACAACATCACCTACGCCGCGCTGGGCGACATGCTGAACTACTGGCAGTTCTTCCCCACCGGCGAGGCCGGCTGGGGCATCGTGCCCGTGTGGGGCTTTGGCACCGTGGTGCAGTCGCTGCACCCGGCCGTGGCCGTGGGCGAGCGGCTGTATGGCTACTGGCCCATGGCCAGCCAGGCCGTGCTGTCGCCCCAGCGTGTCAACCCCACGGGCTTCAGCGACGACGCCCCGCACCGCGCGGGCCTGCATGCGGTCTACAACCACTACCTGCGCACCAGCACCGACGGGCTGTATCGCGCCGACAACGAGGACGTGCAGGCGCTGCTGCGGCCACTGTTCATCACCTCGTGGCTCATCGACGACTTTCTGGCCGACCAGCAGTTCTTTGGCGCCCGGCGCATGCTGCTGTCCAGCGCGTCGAGCAAAACCGCCTACGGCACCGCCTTCCAGCTTGCGCAGCGCGAGGGCATCGAGGTCATCGGCCTCACCTCGCCCGGCAATGTGGCGTTTTGCGAAAGCCTGGGCTGCTACAGCCGCGTGGTCACCTACGACGCACTGGACCAGATCGACGGCGCGACGCCCAGCGTCTACATCGACTTTGCGGGCAGCGTGGGCCTGCGCCAGCGCATCCACGCCCACTTCACGGGCCTGGCCTACAGCTGCTCGGTGGGCGCCAGCCACGTGCAGGACCTGGGTGGCGCAGGCCAGTTGCCCGGCCCGCGCCCAGTGATGTTCTTTGCCCCCGCCCAGGTCAAGAAGCGCCATACCGACTGGGGCGCGCAGGGCCTGAACGACCGGCTGGTGGCAGCCTGGAACCAGTTCAGCACCGCCGTGTCGTCGGGGCCGCAGCCCTGGCTGGTGGTGCAGCACCACGCGGGGCCCCAGGCCACGCAGGCGCTGTTTGCCAGCGTGCTGGCAGGCAGCGGCGACCCGCGCGCGGGGCATATCGCCACCCTGCTGCCGGGCTGACGCTGCGCCGCGCGCGCGGCGTGGGCGGCATCCGCAGGCAGGCGGCGACAATCGGGCATGACCGTACCGCACCCAGACCATCCGCCCGCCGACCAGCACCCCTACGCCCGCCTCACCCCCGACCAGGTGCTGGACGCGCTGGCCAGCGTGGGCCTGTATGGCGACGGCCGCCTCATGGCACTGTCGTCGTACGAAAACCGGGTGTACCAGGTCACGCTGGAAGACGGCGAGCGCGTGGTGGCCAAGTTCTACCGCCCCGGCCGCTGGAGCGAAGCGCAGATCCTCGAAGAACACGCCTTTGCCGCCGAGCTGATGGCGGCCGAGGTGCCCGCCGTGGGCCCGCTGGTGCTGAACGGCACCACCCTGCACCAGCACGATGGCTTTGCGTTCTCCGTCAGCCCATGGCGTGGCGGGCGCCAGCCCGAGCTGGACGACTTTGAGGTGCTGGAATGGATCGGCCGCTTTCTGGCCCGCATCCACACCGTGGGCGCCGCCCAGCCCTTTGCACACCGGCCCACGCTGGACCAGGCCACCTTTGGCACGGCATCGCGCGACTGGCTGCTGATGAACGAGATCATCCCGCTCGACATGCAAGCCGCCTGGAAGACCCAGTGCGACAAAGCTCTCGATTTAATAGCTACCAGCGCATATTCCACCAGCGCCACAGGCCAATTTGGCTTGAATGATGCCACCCAGATCCGCCTGCACGGCGACTGCCACCCCGGCAACATCCTCTGGACCCCGCTGGATGAATGGGGCCGCGGTGGCCCGCACTTTGTGGACCTGGACGACGCGCGCATGGGCCCGGCCGTGCAGGATTTGTGGATGCTGCTGTCGGGCGACCGGCGCCAGCGCACCCACCAGCTCGGTGCGTTGATCGACGGCTACGAACAGTTCCGCAGCTTCGACCGCCGCGAGCTGGCGCTCATCGAGCCGCTGCGCACCTTGCGCCTCATCCACTACAGCGCCTGGCTCGCGCGCCGATGGCAGGACCCGATCTTCCCCGCCAACTTCCCGTGGTTTGGCAGCAGCGACTACTGGCGCGGGCAGGTGGACATGCTGATCGAGCAGATCGAGGCCATGCAGGAAGAGCCGCTGGTGGCCTGAGCAGGCCTTGCCCAGCCCGGCCCGCGCGGGCACCGGAGCATTGCAAACGATTGTCAAACCGCGCGCACAGCGGGCCGATGTGGGGCAACATCAAAGCGCTCCCTTTTGAGGGGAGCGTTTTGTTGATCCACCGGGGTGTCAGCCCCCAGAGCCCATCCCCATGCGCATCGCAGTCCTTGACGACGACCTTCTCCTGCTGGAGCAGATCAAGGGCACCCTGGAATGCCACCAGCACGTGTGCCACACCTTCGCCGACGGCACCAGCCTGCTGCAGGCGCTGCGCCAGGAAACCTTCGACCTCCTGCTGGTGGACTGGCACCTGCCCGACATGGAAGGGACGGACGTGGTGCAGACCGTGCGCAACACCCACGGCATGCTGCCGCCCATCCTGTTCATCACCCGCCGCAACGATGAACGCGATGTGGTCGAGGCCCTGTCGCGCGGCGCCGACGACTTCATGAGCAAGCCCCTGCGCATGGGCGAGCTGGTGGCCCGCACCACCGCCCTGCTGCGCCGGGCGTTCCCCCAGTCCATGGGTGCCCGGCTGGACTTTGGTGCGTACCGCTTTGACGCGGAACAACGCACCCTGCAACTCCACGGCGAGGCCATTGGACTCAAGCACCGCGAATACGAACTCGCGCTGTTCCTGTTCCGCAACGCAGGCCGCCTGCTGTCCCGCACCCATCTGCGCGAGGCAGTGTGGGGCGACGCCACCGACACCCCCTCGCGCTCCCTGGACACCCACATGTCCCGGCTGCGCAGCAAGCTGGAGTTGACCGAGGCCAACGGCTACACGATCACGGCGGTGTATGGGGTGGGGTACCGGCTGGATGCGGTGCCGCTGCAGCCGCCGCAGGGGGCTGGGGCGCACAGCACCGAGCGCTTCACAGAGCGAAGTGACCTCCTGCCTCAAATGGAAACAAGCTGATGGCGTTGCGTGCGGCGCTGGGCTATGCTGCCGCCATCCACCCTTTGCACTGCCCCCATGAAAGACTGGATTCGCAACGCCCTGTCCATCCGCCAGCCCCGCCGCCCTGCCCCGGTGGGCTCGCTGCCTCCGGTGGGGGTACTCATCCTGCGGGGGCCGGTCAAGATGCTGGTCACGCACCCGCTGCCCGCTGAGCTGTGGGACTGGCTGGTGTTGTCGGGCTGGCGAAACATGCCGGTCAAGGACGACCGGCGCAAGGGCATGCAACTGCCCGAAGGCGCGCTCAAGGCCCTGATCGATGCCGACCCGGCTGAGCGCAACCAGGTCCACGCACGCATCCTGGAGCTGGCAGAGCCCGAGGTGTGAGGGGCAGTCACGGACCTCCGAACGCCCCTGCAGGACGGGAAAACCGGATAACAGCACACGCCAGCCTCCACTCCCAATAAAGAAACCCCGATGGCGCCAGGCACCACCGGGGTTTCTTATTTTGATAGCAGCCAGCGCTTATGGCACTAGCGCTTGCGCTCGTTTTTACTCAAAAAGTACCCAACTCAAGCCAGCAGGGCGTTCACCCGCTTGACGTAGGCTGCCGGGTCTTCCGGCAGGCCACCCTCGGCCAGCAACGCCTGGTCGAACAGGATGTGGGCCAGGTCGTGGAAGTGCACGCTGCCATCCAGCTTTTTGACCAGTGCGTGTTCGGCGTTCACCTCCAGCACGGGCTTGGTAGCGGGGGCCTGCTGGCCGGCCTGCTTGAGCAGGCGGGCCAGCTGCGTGCTCATGCCGTCGTCCTGCACCACCAGGCAGGCGGGCGAGTCGACCAGGCGCGTGGTCACGCGCACGTCTTCGGCCTTGTCCTTGAGGGCTTCCTTGAGCTTGGCCAGCACGGGCTTGAAGGCTTCGGCAGCCTCTTCGGCGGCCTTCTTCTCGGCCTCGTCCTGCAGCTTGCCCAGGTCCACCGCACCCTTGGCCACGCTTTGCAGCGGGGTGCCATCAAACTCGTGCAGGTAGTTCAGCGCCCACTCGTCCACTCGGTCGGTCATCAGCAGCACTTCGATGCCCTTCTTCTTGAAGACTTCGAGCTGCGGGCTGTTCTTGGCGGCGGCGAGCGTCTCGGCCGTGATGTAGTAGATGGCCTCCTGGCCTTCCTTCATGCGGGCCTTGTAGTCGGCAAAGGAGACTGTCACGGCATCGCTCTGCGTGGAGGCAAAACGCAGCAGCTTGGCCAGGCGCTCGCGGTTGGCAAAGTCCTCACCCAGGCCTTCCTTCAGCACCGCGCCAAACTCGGCGTAGAACGCGGTGTACTTGCCTTCCTTGGCCTTGTCTTCCTCGCTTACCACGTCGGTCACGCCATCGGCGCCCTCAGCCGCTGCGGCTTCGTGCTTGTCGTGTTTGGCCAGGTCTTCCAGCATGCTCAGCACGCGCTTGGTCGAGCCTTCGCGGATGGAGCGCACGTCGCGGCTTTCCTGCAGCAGCTCGCGGCTCACGTTCAGCGGCAGGTCGGCGGAGTCGATCACGCCCTTGACGAAGCGCAGGTAGGTGGGCATCAGCGCTTCGGCGTCGTCCATGATGAAGACGCGCTTGACGTACAGCTTAACGCCCGCCTTCTTGTCGCGGTTCCACAGGTCAAACGGTGCCTTGGCGGGGATGTACAGCAGCTGCGTGTACTCGGTGTTGCCCTCGACGCGGTTGTGCGCCCAGGTAAGGGGCGCTTCATGGTCGTGGCTGATGGTCTTGTAGAACTCGGCGTACTGCTCTTCGGTGATGTCCTTCTTGGGGCGCGTCCACAGGGCGCTGGCCTTGTTGATGGTTTCCCACTCGCCGGTCTTGACCATGCCGCCGGGCTGGCGGCCGCCGTTTTCGTCATTGGGGTTGATCAGCTCGCCGTCTTTCCACTCTTCCTTTTCCATCAGGATGGGCAGGCTGATGTGGTCGGAGTATTTGGCGATGACCTGCTTGAGCTTCCAGGCGTTGAGGTATTCCTCGGCATCGTCGCGCAGGTGCAGGATGATGCTGGTGCCGCGCTGGGCGCGGGTGATGGTTTCGACCTCAAAGTCGCCCGTGCCGCCGCTGATCCAGCGCACGCCTTCTTCGGGCTTCAGGCCCGCACGGCGCGATTCCACGGTGATCTTGTCGGCCACGATGAAGCCGGAGTAAAAGCCCACGCCGAACTGGCCGATAAGCTGGGCGTCCTGTTTCTGGTCGCCCGAGAGCTTGCCCATGAAGTCCTTGGTGCCGCTCTTGGCGATGGTGCCCAGGTGGTCGATGGCCTCCTGCTGGCTCATGCCGATGCCGTTGTCGGTGATGGTCAGCGTCTTGGCGGCCTTGTCGAAGGTCACGCGCACTTCGAGGTTGGGAGCGTCTTCAAACAGGGCGGCGTTGTTCAGGCCTTCAAAACGCAGCTTGTCGCAGGCGTCGGACGCGTTGGAGATCAGCTCGCGCAGGAAGATTTCCTGGTTGGAGTACAGCGAATGGGTGACCAGGTGCAGCAGCTGGGCTACTTCCGCCTGGAAGGACAGGGTTTGCTTGCTCATGGAGGGGTTCTCTCTCTATGGAAATCGGTCTGAACGAATGCGAATGGAATCGGCACAAAAAATCACGCCTGCCGAACCAGCAGGCGTGATGTAGGGGCATGCGCCCGGTTTTCAAGGGCCCCGCGTGGGCGGCGGACCGCCACCCCGCCGGGAGCGACGGTTTCAACCGTCGGTGGTGATGCGCTCGATCAGCGTCTTGAGCATGGCGTCGGCCTTGTCGTTGGCGACCTGGCAGGTGCCTGCTGCCGCATGGCCGCCGCCGCCAAACTCCAGCATCAGGTTGCCCACATGGGTCTTGCTACTGCGGTCCAGGATGGACTTGCCGGTGGCAAACACCGTGTTCTGCTTTTGCAGCCCCCACATCACATGGATGGAAATGTTGCACTGGGGGAACAGCGCGTAGATCATGAACCGGTTGGTGGCCCAGATCGTTTCCTCGTCGCGCAGGTCCAGCACCACCAGGTTGGCAATGCGGATGGCGCAGCTTTGCAGCTGGGCCTGGGCCTTGGGGGCGTGCTCGCGGTAGAGCTGCACGCGCTCCTGCACGTCGGGCAGGGCCAGGATCTCGTCGATGGTGTGGTCGCGGCAGTACTGGATCAGGTCCATCATCAGCGCGTAATTGCTGATGCGGAACTCCCGAAAACGCCCCAGGCCCGTGCGCGAGTCCATCAGGTAGTTGAGCAGCACCCAGCCTTGGGGGTTGAGGATGTCCTCGCGCGAGTACTGGGCCGAGTCGGCCTGGTCCACGGCGGCCATCATCTCGTCGGTGATGCGGGGGAAGGCCGCCTTGCCACCGTAGTAGTTGTAAACCACGCGCGCTGCCGAGGGGGCGTGGGCCTCGATGATGTGGTTCTCGTCGCGGCGGCCCGAGTTGCGGATGGTTTCAGACTCGTGGTGGTCGAACACCAGGTGCGCACCCGGCACATAGGGCAGGTTGGTGGTGATGTCACGGCTGGTGATGGGCACCTTGCCGTCCTGCATATCCTTGGGATGGACGAAGGTGATCTCGTCGATCAGGTTCAGCTCATTGAGCAGCACCGCGCAGACCAGGCCGTCAAAGTCACTGCGGGTCACCAGGCGGTATTTCGCATCACTCACTCAATTCTCCTTGTTATGTGGCGCACCGCGACATGGTAGCCGCGCCCGGGCCCCTGGCAAGCACCGCTTGCGTCAAAAAGCAGGCCGCCGGGGTACTCTTTGAACAGCCTCTTGGTCAATGGTCCTGCATCCAGTCCTGCAGTTGCCGGGCCACGCCCGCATCTGCCAGCAGGTCCAGGTGGCCCAGGCGGTAAAACACCGCCTGCCGGGCCTTGGCAAACCCCAGCGTCCTGGCAGGATCATCGTGGATGCCCAGCGCGCTGTGCAAGGGCACCAACCCGTCCCCCACCAGCCGCTCGCCCACCGGGCTGCGCTGCGCAGCCAGGGTGGCCGCCACCGCGTGGCATGCCACTCCGGCAGGCAGCGGCACCGGGGTGCGCTGGTCGGGGCTTTTGCGAAAGCGGTCCCGCCCCAGCCAGTCGGACTCCAGCACATGGCCGTAGCGCAGGTCGGTGATGCCCGCGCTGCGCAGCTGGGCCAGGCGCGCAAACGGGCGCGAATAGGCATTACTGCCCAGCAGCACGTCCACCCAGTGCCCCGCACGCTCCAAAGGGGCGCCGTGGTGCGGGGTGCCCAGAAAGACCAGGTGGCGCAGCAGGGGTAGCCACCCGCTGGCGCCCGCAGTTGCCTGGGCTGCCTGGGCTGCCTGGGCCGCCTGGTGGCAGGCGCTGCGCGCCACCAGCCCGCCCATGCTGTGGGCCAGGATGGACAGCTCCGTCACCGGCACGGGCCATGAAGCCACCAGGGATGTGAGCAGGGCCGACAGCTCGGCCCCGTTGGTGGAGGTGTGCTGGCCCGTGTTGTAGCGCAGGTACACGGGGGTGTAGCCCAGGGCCTCGGCCAGATGGGCGCCATGGTCATGGCCGTGGCGCAGCCACTGCAGGTCGTTCATGCACAGGCCATGCACCAGCACCAGCAGCTTGCCGGTGGCGGCGCCCGGGGCGGCCAGCGCCTGCAGGTTGAGCGGCCGCCCCTGCTGGTACCAGCCCATGGGCGTGCACAGCGGATTGCCGTCGCGCTGCAGGCGGTCGCCCATCACGCCATTCAGCGCGGCAATGACCGCCTCGCGCTCCCAATGCACCTCGCCGGTCGACGTGGTTGGAGCAAAAAACGGCTCCAGCCGCGCCAGACCGGCCTGCAGGCCCGCATCCACCAACTGCGTCACCCCCCGGATGCTCTGGTACACCAGCCCGGTCAGCCCCCGCGCGCGACCCGGCTCGGCGCCGCCCGGCAGCCCCAGCGTGTCCAGCACCGACTGGTGCACCCCCTCGGCCACCCGGCTGATGCCGGTAGTGGCCTGCGTGGCCAGGCGCGCCACAGCGCGCAGGTCGGAGGCGCGCAACTGGCGCAGCGGGCTGGCCGTCGCCGCCTTGGCGCCGTCGCCCGCTGGGGTGGAAGCAGCAGGCTTGCGCAGCCGAGGCGCGGAAGGAGGGGGCATGAGAGGGGCTCCGTTCAGAAATGGTTTAAAGAGCCTGTTCAAAGTCTTTTTGGAGCCGCACAAGTACCTTGCCGGGATGGGATGCAAGGCGCGGTGCGCCGCCGATAGCCCGTGCTATCGGCAAGCGCCGCAACGCCGCAGACCGCCCGGCAAGGCACTTGCCCGAAGGGTTGGAGTGAAATCGGGCGATTGAACGCCCCGGCTGCTTGCATGGGCATGAGCCCATGCGGCGCATCCGAGGCATCCACTCATCCCGATTGCACTCCAATGCGATCTCCAAAAAGACTTTGAACAGGCTCTAGGGAGCCCGGGGCTCTCAGAACCGTTCGTTGGGCGACAGGTAACGCCACTGGCCCACGGGCAGGTTGCCCAGGGTCACGCGGCCGATGCGGATGCGCTTGAGGCCCACCACCTTGAGCCCCACCAGCTCGCACATGCGGCGGATCTGGCGCTTTTTGCCCTCGGTGAGCACAAAACGCAGCTGCTCGGGGTTCTGCCAATCCACCTTGGCGGGCTTGAGCGGCTCGCCGTCCAGGCTCAGGCCGTGGCGCAGGCGCTCCAGCAGCTCTTTGGGAAACACCGCCTGCACATTGGTGCTGACGGGGTCACGCTCGTTGATTTCTTGAAGCGGCGCGGAGCGCTCCCCGGGATGGCGGGGCGCCGCCTGGCCCGGGGCCTGGTAGACCACGCGCACCAGGTACTCCTTTTCCATCACGGAGTCCTCGCCAATGATCTGCCGGGCCACGCGGCCGTCCTGCGTCAGCACCAGGAGGCCTACGGAGTCGATATCGAGCCGCCCGCAGGGCGCCAGGCCCCGCAGCTGGGGCGGCGAGAAACGGTTGCGGCTGGGGTCCTCGCGCCAGTGGGTGCGGGGGTTGATCAGCGCCACGGCGGGCGTGTGGCCGTCCTCGGCCTGGCCGCTCACATAGCCAATGGGCTTGTTCAACAGGATGGTGACGCGCTGCTCCTGGAAACCCTGGGCAATCTTGTCCACCTCGATGCGGTCGGCCGCCGTGACCTGCTGGCCCATGGTGGCCACCACGCCGTTGACCTTGACCCAGCCCTGCTCCACCCAGTCGTCGGCCTCGCGGCGCGAGCACAGGCCCAACTCGGCCATGCGCTTGTTCAAGCGCGAGGTGGGCAAGCCGCCCACGGTGCCCGTCGCCGGCGCAGGCACCTGGCGCACCGGGGCCACAAAAGCGCCCGAGGCCACGCGGTAGTTGGAGGGCGCAGGAGCGCGGGCCGGCCGTGGCGCCCGGGGCGGCGGGGCAGGCCGTGCAGAAGCAGGCCGAGCAGTGGCGGGCTTGGCCGTCAGGGTCGGGCGGCGCAGCACGGGCCGACCGGCGGCTGGCGCAGAAGACGATGGGCCGCCAACGTCGGAGGCGGGAGCGGCGGCAGGGCCCGCAGGTGGGCGAGAGGAGGAGGAAGACATTGCGGGTATTTTCGCCTGTGGACTGCTTAGCCCCCAAACAGAGAGGCGGCGGCCTGCTGCCAGCTACTCCTGGCGCGCCTGCCAGGCGAGGAAATCATCCACCGGCAGGGGCCGCGCGATGTGGTACCCCTGCGCCTCGTCGCAGGCCAGCGCACGCAGGCGATCCTGGATGGCGGCAGTCTCCACGCCTTCGGCCACCACCGTGAGCCCCAGGTTGTGCGCGAGGTCGATGGTGGAGCGCACGATCATCGCGTCGTCCTCACCCGTTTCCATGCCCATCACAAACGATTTGTCGATCTTGAGTTCATCGACCGGCAGGCGCTTGAGGTAGGCTAGCGACGAATACCCCGTGCCGAAATCGTCGATGGACAGCTTGAAGCCCTGCTCCGACAGGCGGTTGAGCATGGCCTCGGCGCGCTGGGGGTCGTCCATGATCGCGCTTTCGGTGATCTCCAGGCAGAAGGCACTGGCTGGCACCCCATGGCGCACCAGGATGTCGGCCAGCCGGTGGCTCAGCTCGGGGTCGAGCAGGTCGCGCGTGGAGAGGTTGACCGACACCCTGAGCGGCAGGCCCTGGGTGCGTGGGTCGGCCAGCAGGCGCGCGACTTCTTCAAACATCCACAGCGTGAGGTGGCGCACAAACCCGGTCTGCTCGGCAAACGGGATGAACTGCATGGGCGGCACCAGCCCGCGCTGCGGGTGCTGCCAGCGCACCAGCGCCTCGGCCGCCAAGCCCGGCTGCCCGTGCAAGGGCACCTTGGGCTGCAGGTACAGACGCAGCTCATGGTGCTCCACGGCGTGGCGCAGCTCGGTCAGCAGCGAAAGGGTCTGCGCGCTGGACGAGTCAAACGCCGCGTCGTACTGCAGGGCCCCGCTGAGTTGGCGCTTGGCGGCGTACATGGCAATTTCAGAACGGCTGAGCAGCGTGTCGGCGTCGCCCGCATCGCCCGGCCAGCAGGCAAAGCCAATGCCTGCGCTCAGGTCCACCGTCTGGTCCTCAAAGGCCAGCGGTAGCTCGAACGACTGGTTGATGCGCTGGGCCACGTCGTGCGCGTCCGCCGCATCGGCGCGCTGCAGCAGGATGGCGAACTCATTGCCTCCCAGGCGCGCCACCATGTCGTCAGGCGAGCGCACCTGCTGGCTCAGGCGCTCGGCCACGGCCTGCAGCAGGCGGTCGCCAAAGGCATAGCCCAGCACGTCGTTCACATGCTTGAAGCGGTCCAGGTCCAGCGTGAGCACGGCCAGGGGCTGCGGCGTGCTGGCACTGCCGGCAATGGCCTGCACCACGGCGTCGCGAAAGCGCTCCCGGTTGGGCAGGCCTGTCAGGCGGTCCCAGTAGGCCAGGCGGCGGATCTCGGTCTGCTGGGCACCAATGTCCACGCGCATGTGGTCGAACGAGCGCGCCAGGTTGCCGATCTCGTCCGTGCGGTCGGTGTGCTCCAGCGGTACGTCGTATTCGCCGCGCGACAGCCGCTGTGTGGCTGCGAGCAAGGAGCGCAGCGGCGTGGCAAGCCGTTGCGCCACCAGGCCCGTACCCACGGCAAACAGCAGCACACCCGCCACGGTGATGATGGCCAGCAGCACCTGCAGCTGCCGGTAGGGGGCTACCACCTCGTCCACCGACCGCAGCAGCAGCGAGTGCACCTCGCCCCCCACGCTGTCGAGCGGGCTGGAGCGCGCCAGCAAGGTGCCCTCGGCCGTCTGCAGCTCGCCCGCCGCGCCGCCGCTGGCCAGCAGCAAGGCCTGTGCGTCCTTGGGCAGGGTGCTGACCGGCAGGGTCATTGCGCCCCCGGGGGCCTTGACCATCAGGGCCACATGCACCGACAGGAGCTGGCGCATTTCGTCGGCACGCGACTGGTCGATGCGAAAGCCCATCAACACCCAACCAATGACCACCGGCGCCCGCATGGGCACCATCACGAACTGGTAGGGAATGCCTTCCATCACCGCGATCTGGCTGCCCTGGGGCTGCTGCGCGAGGCGCGGCACCACCTGCTGCAGCGTGGCCGGAAACTGGTCCATGCTGCCCGTGAGGCTGACCGCACGCAGCGTGAGGTCGGTGCCCAGCAGCGCCGTCACGGCCGCGCCGATGCGGCTGCCGTGGTTTTCGAGCACCGACTGGATGGTTTCCTCGTCGCCCGAGTTGACCGCCGAACGAAACCCGTAGTCCGCCGCCAGCAGGGCCGAGCCCTGGCGCAGTTGCTCCGCGTTCTGGTCCAGCAGGCGGCGCCAGATGTTTTCATCCAGGTCCAGGGCGCGCGCGATCTGGGCACGTGCATTGCGGTCGATGGAGGCTCGCACCACAGCAAACCCCGCCGCCTGCACGATGAGCAGCAGCAGCAACGACAACCCCACCAACCGCAGGATCAGGCTGCGCCGGGCCAGGCGCAGCCGCGTCAAGGCTGCAACCCCGTCATGCGCACCGCCGCCGTGGCCGCTCCTGTGGCCGGCACGGTCAGTGCCTGCTCCAGGGCCGGGGCGCCCACCGGCAGGCGGGCGTGCCAGGTGCGCAGCGTGTAGGTGCCGGGCGGCACGTTGTCGAGCTGCGCCTTGCCCGTGGCCGCAGGGGTGCGGGCGTAGTACGGTGTATCCACCACCAGCACCCATCCCACCATCTGGTCGTGGATATTGCAGCCCAGCGTGACCACGCCGGATTTGTCAAAAAGCACGGGGTTGGACGGCGTGCCGCTGTAGAGCTTGAGTTCGAACTTCTTGGCGGACGAGAACGAGTACACGTGGTGCCGCACGGTGTCGTGGTTGGGAAACCGCACCTCGGTGCCCACCGGCACCACCAGCACACCGGGCACGAACTGCCGCTTCTCCTGCGCCATCTCCACGCCAGCGAGCGGCTTGACCTGCTTGCGGGCCTCGGCCGAATCCAGAAAGACCACGGCATCGGCCAGCGGCTTGCCCGCAGCGTCGGACACATCGACCTGCACCGTGCCCGCCTGCGCGCCGCCAGCCAGCAGTACCAGCGCAGCAAGCGCTGCCCACCGGGCCAACCTGGCGGGCTGCAGCGTCGGCGGGCCGGCCAGCCTCATGGTTCGATCGCCAGGCCCACCAGGGGCGCGCCATCGCCCACCACGCCCAGAGGGCGGGTGGCGCCAGTGGCCAGGTCCACCTGGTGCAGGCGGGTCTGGGTGTCGGCGGCTGTGCGCACGGCAATCAGGGCGGTGTTGCCCACGTCGGCAATGTCAAAGCTCACATCCGTGAGCGACCCGAGCCCCAGCGGGCCCACGGTGCGCAGCTGCCCGGCGTTGGGCGACACCACCGGCTGGGTGCCCTCGCGCGAGCCCTGCATCACCAGCACACCCAGCGCGCGGTCGATCGCGTAGTTGGTGGTGATCTTGCTGTCGTTGGGGTTGTAGGTATAGGCGGCACCGGCAATGTCGGGCCTGCGGCGGGCGTTGACGTCGCCCCAGGCGTAGCGCAGGCTGGGATCAGGCTGCACACCTTCCACGGTGGCATCCCCATCGACCACCGCCCCGGTGTCGGGGTGCAGGCGCAAGTTCTGGCCCGTGTTGGACACCACCCGGATGCGGTCAGCCGCCGGGTTGAAATCAAAGCCGAACACCGTCCCTTGCAGCGCCAGCGCAGCGGGCGCGGAACCCACGGGCCGCAACGCGCCGGTGGGGATGTCGAGGGTATAGAGGCGGCCCGCTTGCGATAACGCATAGAGCACGCCCTTGGCCACGCGGAAGTCGATGCCCACCAGCCGCTCGCCAGGCGCCAGGCCCGTCACTGGGCGCCGCTCCAGGATGCGGTCAGGCTGTGCTGCGTGGAAGGTGATGAGTTCGTGCGAGGCCGTCACGGCCACCAGCGTTTCGCGCAAGCCGGTATCGGGCCGGGGCGCCGCACAGCCAGCCAGCACGGCCAAGGCGGCTGCAGCGAGGGTGGTGCGCAGCGTGGAGGAGGGAAAAAACGGATGCATGAAAGACCTCGCAAGTGTTACAGGTTTATACCTGATTGGTAGCGCCCGTGGCGTGGGCAAGGGCAAACCCCAAGCACCACATTCACTTTGTTTTTGATAGCAACACAGGCATTCATTACCGACGCCTGCGACGGTTTGTCGAATAATTTCAGCGCCACCTTCTGTTGCACTTTGGCGCCAGTGCACCAGGGTCGTACGGCGAGGTATTTGTAACAAACACGGCTATGCAGATCGGGCATGGGACCATCCTCAACGCTCATGACACATTTTGTTGTTATTGCCTACACTGCACCGACTCCCGCGCCCGTTCAACGGACGCGCGGCGGCCGGTGGGCACCGTTATTGCTTTGCGCAGAGGCCCCCGTTTGATCACGCTTTGATCCTTTTCGATACCCAAGGACCCCCATGTCGGCTGCTTCGACCCTCAAATCCCTGTCGATCTCCAGCCGGCTGAGCCTGGGGTTTGGCTGCATGCTGGTGCTGCTGGTGGCCGTGGCAGCGGTAGGGCAGCTGTCCGTGGGCAAGGTGCACGATCAGATGACCCAGATCACCGGCGTGGGCGCCAACAAGGCCAAGCTGGTCAACGGCATGCTGGAGAGCGTGAGCGCCATCGGCATCCAGAGCCGCTCTGCCGCCATGCTCAACGACATCGACCCCAAGCAGGCGCGCGAGCAGATCGTGGCCGTGGGCAAGACGCTCAAGGAATACGCCGCGCAAGAAGCCGCGTTGTCCGAGCTGCTCACCCCCGCCAAGGCCACCCCCGCAGAGCTCAAGCTGCTGGGCGAGGTGCAGGCCCTGGGCGGCAAGACCCGCCCCGAACTCGACAGCGCCATCAAGGCCGCTGACGACGGCGACACCGTGAGCGCCACGCTGGCGCTGATGACCCGCGTGGCCCCCGCCGAAACCGCCTGGCGCGCCAAGTTGCGCGAGCTGATCGAGCTGCAAAACACCCTGAATGCCGAAGCCACGGCCTCGGCAGAGCAAACCCAGAGCAGCGCCCGCGTGGTGGGTGGGCTGCTGGTGCTGCTGGCCATTGGCCTGGGCGCGCTGATCGCCTGGCGCATCACGGCCAGCATCACCGCCCCCATTGGCCGTGCGGTGGTGGTGGCCGAGCGCATTGCGCGCGGCGACCTCACCTCGCAGGTCGAAGTGCGCATTCACGACGAAACCGGCCGCCTGCTCGAAGCCATTGCCGCCATGCAAGAACGCCTGCGCACCCTGGTGGGCGAAATCGGGCAGACCGCCGACTCCATCCTGGTGGCCAGCTCCGAGGTGGCCTCGGGCAACCTGGACCTGAGCCAGCGCACCGAGCAGACCTCGCACAACCTGCAAAGCGCGGCCAGCTCGCTGGTGGACCTGACCGGCACGGTGTCGCAAAGCGCCGACTCGGCCCGCCAGGCCAACCAGCTCGCGTCCACCGCGTCCGATGCGGCCACACGCGGCGGCGAGGTGATGGGCCAGGTGGTGCGCACCATGGACACCATCAGCGCCAGCTCGCGCAAGATCGCCGACATCATCAGCGTGATCGACGGTATCGCGTTCCAGACCAACATCCTGGCGCTGAACGCCGCCGTGGAAGCCGCCCGTGCCGGTGAGCAGGGCCGAGGCTTTGCGGTGGTGGCGGGCGAGGTGCGCAACCTCGCGGGCCGCTCGGCCCAGGCGGCGCGCGAGATCAAGGCCCTGATCGGCACCAGCGTGGACCAGGTGCAAGAAGGCAGCACGCTCGTCAACCACGCCGGCAAGACCATTGAAGAACTGGTGCAGTCGGTGCGCCGTGTGTCCGACATCATGGGCGAGATCACGGCTGCCACGCAGGAGCAAAGCCAGCGCATCGGCCATGTGAGCCAGTCGGTGGGCGCACTGGAAGAAATGACCCAGCAGAACGCGGCGCTGGTGGAAGAAGGCGCGGCCGCTGCCGACAGCCTCAAGGACCAGGCGGGGCGCCTGACGCAGATGGTGGGCACCTTCCGCCTCTCGCGCAACGACGGCGGCGACGAAGACAGCTGGGGTACCGCCAGCCCCGCCGCAGCACCGGCGGCGGTGCCGGCGCCCACACGCACCACAGCCCCACGCCCACTGGCCTCGGCCCCGTCACGCGCTCCTGCACTGCCGCGCAGCTGACGGGACTCTCCCACGGGCGTACGCTCCCGGAGGGCAAGCGCACAGCGCCTCAGGGGGCGGTCACGCTGGACCGCAGCGCGGCCAGGTCCAGCACGCGCAGGCCGCCGTACTCCACACGAATGGCCCCTTGCGCCTCCAGCGCGGACAGCGCCTCGTTCACCCTCTGGCGTGACAGTCCCACCAAATAGGCCAGTTCCTGCTGCGTGATGCGCAGCACCTCGCCCACGCCCGGGTACAGCACCGGGTTGAACAGCGAGGCGAGACTGCGCGCCACGCGCACATCGGGGTTGTTCAGGCGGTCGATTTCGCGGGCGGCGATGAACTGGCCCAGGCGCTCGTTCAGCTGGTTCATCACGAACCGGTTGAAGCCGATGGAGTGGTCCAGCAGCCAGTGAAAGCTGTCGATGGGCAGCCCCGCCACCACGCTCTTGCGCAGGGCCTGGATGTTGTAGCGGTAGGGCTCGCGCTTGATGGTCGTGCCCTCGCCAAACCAGCCGCCGGGCGGCAGGCCTGCATAAGTCATGGTCTGCCCCTGGGCGTTGTCGGTGCTCATCTTGAGCAGGCCCTCCACCACCCCAAACCAGTAGGTCACCGGGCGCCCGACGCGGCACACATAGTCGCCCGGTTTGGCATCCCCCACCAGCAGGGAGGCCACCGCGCGCTCCCGCTCGGCGGGCAGCAGCAGGGGGAGCCAGGGAATGCCTTCCAGCTCCTGCGGCGTGGGCGAACGGCGCCGCTGGTGCAGCGACAAGTCCTGGTGGGTGCGTGGGTCCATGGCGCAAAGGTTCTCACGAAAAAGGGCGCCCCGCAGCCGCCTGGGCATGCGGGAATACCACGACCCCAATTGTCGTCAGACCGACAAAAAAATGCCAATCGTGACGGGATGATGTCGCCTCGCGCCCCTGCCACCTACGGAGGGCGCCCCGAGGAGACAAGCACCATGACCCAACCATCTTCCACCACCGCACGCCCCCTCCACCCCACGCCCACCACGCCGCGCCCCCTGGCCCGCCGCCAGGTGCTGGCCGCCGCAGCCGCCACCGCAGCGGCCGTGGGCCTGCCCGGGCTGGGCTGGAGCGGCGCAGCCCGCGCGCAGGAAGGCGCGATCAAGATCGCGCAGTCCACCGCCCTCACTGGCCCGCTGGGCGATCTGGGCTCGGCCATGCACCAGGGCGCCAAGGCCGCGTTTGCGGGCATCAACGCGCGCGGCGGCGTGCACGGCAAGGCCATTGAACTTGTCACCCAGGACGACACCTACGACGTGCCCAAGGCGCTGGCCAATGTGGAGCAGTTTCTGGCCGACCCTGGGTACTTTGCGCTGTTCAACTGCATGGGCACGCCCATGATCGACGCCATGCTGCCCAAGGTGATCGAGAGCGGCATCCCGTTTTTTGCGCCCTTCACCGGCGCGCAGCTCAGCCGCACCAAGAACGCCCGCAACGTGTTCAACATCCGCGCCAGCTATGCCGACGAGGCCGAGAAGCTGGTGCAGCACCTGTCCACCATCGGCATCCAGCGCATTGGCATCGTCTACCAGAACAACTCGTTCGGCAAAGAGGTGTTCAACGCCGCCAAGCAGTCGATGGACCGGCTCAAGCTGCCCGAGGCCGTCACGGTGACAGTCGAGAACAATGCCTCGGACGCGGGCAGCGCCGCCGCCAAGCTGGCGGGCGGCAACCTGGAGGCCATCGTGATTGGCCTCGCAGGCAAGCCCACGCTGGAGTTTGTGAAGGCGTTCCGCGCGCTCAAGCGGGGCGTGACGCTGTATGCGCTGTCGGTCATGGGCACCCCGGCCACCGTCAAGGCCCTGGGTGCGGACGCCACGGGCATGGCGATTTCGCAGGTGGTGCCCCTGCCCTCCAACGTGGTGATGCCCGTGGTGCGCGAGTTCCAGGCCGCCTGGAAGGCCTCGGGCGCCACGGCCGAGCCTTCGCATCTGGCGCTGGAGGGCTACATCAACGCCCGCGTGTTTGCCGAGGCCTTGCAGCGCGCAGGCCGCAACCCCACCCGCGCAGCCTTCATCGACGCCACCTGGAACCTGAAAAAGTGGGACCTGGGCGGGTTCGAGATCAGCGCCAGCACCCCGGACCGCAACGCCTCGCGCTTTGTCGAACTCACGCTGGTGGGACGCGATGGGCGGTTCTTGCGATAGCCCGAAGGGCCCGCCGGTGGCACGCTGATGACAGGGGCGCGCTGCGGCGGGGCCGCCCATGCAATTGCTATAAATCAGATAGCTATCAGCGCATATTGCACTAGCGCTACCGGCCGATTTCACCCAAATTGCTGCTATTGCGACACCAGCCCGTACCGGTAGCCCTTGAACGACCAGATGGTGCGGCCGGGCTCGATCTTCTCCAGCAGCAGGCCCGGCCCGGCCGGGTCGCCCTCGTGCAACACCTGGCCGTTGACGATGGCCATGCGGTACAACGGGTTGCTGGAATAGGTGACCCCAGAAATCTTGAGTGACGGCAGCTGTGCCCGCACGGCCTCGGGCAGATCCGCCTGCGCAAACACGGTGCCCGTGGCGGCCGGGGCTGCGGCAGGAGCGGGATTGGCCGCTGCTAAATCTGCGGCACGCGGCGCGGGCGCGGCGGGCGTGCGCTCGCGCGGGGCGGGCGCAGCAGGGCGCGGCCGCTCGGGGTCTGCGGTGGGAGAGCGCGGCGCCACGGAGGAGCTGGGCGCGGGCCGCTCCCGCTGCGGTGCCGCCGCGCGGGGCGCTGGTGCCGGAGGGGGCGTCACCGCTGGCGCAGCGGCAGGGGCCGGTTCCGGCGTGGCTACGGTAGCCGCTGGCGCTGAGGGCGCCACCGCAGGCATGGCCGGTGTCACTACAGCAGGGGTAGCAGGCGCTGCAGCCACCACGACGGCGCCCGCAGGCACCGGCCGCTGCAAGAACCACCAGGTGCCGCCGGCCGCCACGGCGGCCACAGCAGCCACCGCCACAGCCACCAGCACCGGGCTGATGGCCGACCGCCCGGCCACCGGCATGGCACCCGGCACGGGCACCGCCGGGGTATGGATGCCGGGCACGGCGCCACGGCCGCGCTCAGCTTCTGCGCGCCGCAGCGCATCAAGGATGTAAGACACTGGGTTCAGCCTCCGGTGCGCAAGCGCGGTTCGCTCACGCCGTTGACACGGTTGAGCAACATGAGGGTCAAGGGCCCCGCCCGGCCGTCCGGGGTCACCCCCTGGGCCAGCTGGAAGCGCTGGATGCGTGCCTGGCGCTGGGCCGGCGTGGCCGCACGGCCCGCCACCGGTGCGCCAGCGCGCGAGCCACCGGCCGCAGCCGTCGCCAGCTGCTGGTCCAGCCAGGCGGCGCCGGCGGGGGTCTCCGCCAGGTCGCCCTTGTCGGGCATGTCGGGCGGCGTGCGCCACAGCGTGGCCATGTCGCCGCGCCACACCTGCGCCAGCTCGGCCACGGGCACACGCACCGTGCGGCCCGCGCCTTCGAGCGTGGCCATGTCGCCGTCCAGACGGCGCAGCACGGCCGACACCGCCACATCGCCCTCTTCAGACGGGAACAGCGTGAGCAGCACCGGGCGGTCAATCTGCCGCACCAGGTTCAGGCCCGCGCGGCGGTTGCGGTAGCAACGCAGGCCGTCGCGCGGCAATGCGGCGCAGGCATCGGCGCCATCGGCCACGCTGGCGCCCCAGGCCGATGCCAGCGCCTGCCAGGCGGCGGTGTCGCTGGCGGGCAGTGCGGCCACAAACTGCTGCAGGTCCGACATGGCCACCGGCGCCGCGACGCGCGGGGCCGAAGCCCCTGCCGCAGGCGCCGTGGGCGTTGTAACTACTGCCGCGCTGGCAGCACTGCGGGGTGGGGCGCTGAATGGCGCGCTGGCAGATGTTTTGCTGGCCGTGGCGCCCGCAGGCGCGGTGGATGACACGACGCCCTGCCGAGACCATTGCGGCCAGGCCCCCAGGGCCCAGCCGCCCGCCACCAGCGCGGCACCCGCCGCCACGCCCAGGCCCGCCACCGCCCAGCGGGGCCACTGGCCCCGGGCGCTGCGTGCAGCAGCGGCCGACGCGGGTGCATCAAACACCTCAGCCGCCGCACGCTGGACGATGCGGGCACTGACTTCGCGCACCCCGGCCGCGTAGGCGCCCAGCAGCGCCCGGTCGCACAGCAGGTTGATGCGCCGGGGAATGCCGCGCGACAGCGCATGCACCCGTCGCAGGGCGCTGCGGCTGAAGGGCAGCGGCCCTTGCAGGCCTGCCACGGCCAGGCGGTGGGCGATGTATTGCTGGGTCTCCTGCGCGCTCAGCGCATCGAGGTGAAAGCGCGCAATCACGCGCTGCGCCAGTTGCTCCAGCGCGGGGCTGGCCACCATGGTGCGCAGCTCGGGCTGGCCGATGAGGATGATCTGCAGCAGCTTGCGTTCGCTGGTTTCCAGGTTGGTCAAGAGGCGCAGCTGCTCCAGCACGTCGGCCGACAGGTTCTGCGCCTCGTCAATGATCAGCACCGTGTTGCGCCCGGCGCCATGCGCCGCAAGCAGCGAGGCATTGAGCGGGTCGATGTAATCCTTGACCGTTTCCACCCCGGCCACCGAGGGCTGGTGCGGCACGCCAAATTCGTCGCAAATGGACCGCAGCAGCTCGCCCACCGTGAGCTTGGGGTTGAAGATGTAGGCCACGTTGCAGTGCGACGGGATCTGCTCCAGAAAGCAGCGGCAGACCGTGGTCTTGCCCGCACCCACCTCGCCCGTCAGCAGCACAAAACCGCCGCCCGCATCCAGGCCGTACAGCAGGTGCGCCAGCGCCTCGCGGTGCCGCTCGCTCATGAACAGGTAGCGGGGGTCAGGGGCAATGGAGAACGGCGGGTGCTGAAGGCCGAAGAACGGGGCGTACATGCCCCGGAGGATACCGCCCGCCCGTGGGCAGGGTTTTACCCACCCGGGAGTTACCCCTAAATTGTCGTCGGCAAGACAAGATGGCGTCAAAGTGGGTCCTAGCATTCCCCCATCGCGCAATCACAAGCTTGCGCGCCCGGCAGTCACCGGGCTGACACCTTCTCACTTTCAGGAACCTGCAATGTTGACCACGTTCCCGCAACTGCTGCTCAAGCACGCCGCCGAGCGCCCCGAGGCCCCGGCCCTGCGCGAAAAAGAATATGGCATCTGGCAAACCCACAGCTGGGCAGACCTGGTGCGCCTGGTGGAACAGGTGGCCGCCGGCCTGCACCTGGCGGGCCTGAAGCGCCACGAGCACATGGTGGTGGTGGGAGCCAACCGCCCCCGCCTGTACGCCACCATGCTGGCCGCGCAGTCGCTGGGTGCCATCCCCGTGCCGCTGTACCAGGACGCGGTGGCAGCCGAATGCATCTTCCCGCTGAACAACGCCGAGGTGCGCTTTTGCCTGGTGGAAGATCAGGAGCAGGTGGACAAGCTGCTCGAAATCCGCGAGCAGTGCCCGCAGATTTCCAACATCTACTTTGACGACCCGCGCGGCCTGCGCAACTACTCGGAGCCCGGCCTGGCCTCGCTGGACGCCCTGATCGAGTCCGGCAAGGCCTTTGCGGCAAAGAACCCCGGCTGGTTCAAGGCCGAGGTGGCCAAGGCCCAGCCCGGCGACGTGGCCGCGATGTTCTTCACCTCGGGCACCACGGGCAACCCCAAGGGCGTGGTGCACACCCACAGCACGTTGCTGGACCGCGCCAGCGCGGGCGCCGAATTTGACAAGCTCACCAGCAGCGAAGAAGTGCTGGCCTACCTGCCACCCGCCTGGATCGGCCAGAACATCTTCAGCTACGCCCAGTGGCTGGCTTGCGGCTACGTGGTCAACTGCCCCGAGTCGGCCAGCACCGTGACCATCGACCTCAAGGAAGTAGGCCCCACCTACTACTTTGCGCCGCCGCGCATTTTTGAAGGCCTGCTCACCAGCGTGATGATCCGCATGGAAGACGCAGGCGCCTTGAAGCGCAAGATGTTCGAGGCCTGCATGCGCGTGGCCAAGCGCGTGGGCCCAGCCCTGATGGACGGCGAGCCCGTGGGGACGCTGGACCGCATCAAGTACGCGCTGGGCAATGTGCTGGTGTACGGCCCGCTGCGCAACAACCTGGGTTTCAGCCGCGTGCGGGTGGCCTACACGGCGGGCGAGGCCATTGGCCCGGACCTGTTCACCTTCTACCGCTCCATCGGCATCAACCTCAAACAGCTCTACGGCTCCACCGAAACCGCTGTGTTCGTGTGCCTGCAGCCCGACAACCAGGCCCGCGCCGACACGGTGGGCGTGCCGATTCGTGGCGTGCAGATCAAGGTGGCCGACAACGGCGAGATCATGGTCAAGTCGGCCGGGCTCCTCAAGGAGTACTACAAGAACCCCGCCGCCACGGCCGAGGTGCTGACGGCCGACGGCTGGTACCACACCAGCGACGCAGGCTTTCTGGATGCGCACGGCCACCTCAAGATCATCGACCGCGTCAAGGACGTGGGCCGCATCATGGGCGGTGCCAACGACGGTGCCATGTTTGCGCCCAAGTATGTGGAGAACAAGCTCAAGTTCTTCCCGCACATCAAGGAAGTGGTAGCCCTGGGCGACAAGCGCGAGAAGGTGTGCGTGATGGTCAACATCGACTTTGACGCCGTGGGCAACTGGGCCGAGCGCCGCAACCTGCCCTACGCCGGCTACACCGACCTGGCGCAAAAGCCCGAGGTGTACGAACTGATCCGCGAATGCATCGAGAAGGTGAACGCCGACCTGGCGGGCGACAGCATGCTGGCTGGCAGCCAGGTGAGCCGCTTCCTGGTGCTGCACAAGGAGCTGGACGCTGACGACGGCGAACTCACCCGCACCAACAAGGTCCGCCGGGGCTTCATTGCCGAGAAGTACGGCGTGCTCGTCGATGCGCTGTACGCAGGCCGCACCGAGCAGTACATCGAGACCCAGGTCAAGTTCGAGGACGGCCGCACCGGCAGCGTGAGCGCCACGCTCAAGATCTCGGACGCCAAGACCTTCACCCCCGTCAAGACCGCCGCATGAAACCCGCGCTCTACCCGCTGGAGAAGCCCCCCACCATGACCACCAAAAAGATCGGCGACGTCATCCTCGACGTCAAGAACATCAGCCTCCGGTTTGGCGGGGTGAAGGCACTCACCGACATCTCTTTCAATGTGAAAGAGCACGAGATCCGCGCCATCATCGGCCCCAATGGTGCGGGCAAAAGCTCCATGCTCAACTGCATCAACGGCGTGTACACACCGTCCGAAGGCTCCATCACCTTCCGGGGCAAGACGTTTGACCACATGAACTCGCGCCAGGTGGCCGAGATGGGCGTGGCGCGCACCTTCCAGAACCTGGCGTTGTTCAAAGGCATGAGCGTGATCGACAACATCATGACCGGCCGCAACCTCAAGATCAAAAGCAACCTGCTGATGCAGGCGCTGCGCATCGGCCCGGCCGAGCGCGAGGAAATCCGCCACCGCGAATACGTCGAACACATCATCGACTTCCTCGAAATCCAGGCCTACCGCAAGACCCCCGTGGGCCAGCTGCCCTACGGCCTGCAAAAGCGCGTGGACCTGGGCCGGGCCCTGGCCATGGAGCCGCAGGTGCTGCTGCTCGATGAACCCATGGCCGGCATGAACGTGGAAGAGAAGCAGGACATGTGCCGCTTCATCCTGGACGTGAACGACGAGTTCGGCACCACCATCGTGCTCATCGAGCACGACATGGGCGTGGTGATGGACATCAGCGACCGCGTGGTGGTGCTGGACTACGGCAAGAAGATCGGCGACGGCACGCCCGACGAAGTGCGCAGCAACGAAGACGTGATCAGTGCCTACCTCGGCACCTCGCACTGATCAGGAGACGACAACATGGCATTCTTTCTCGAAACACTGATCGGCGGCCTCATGGCCGGCATGCTGTATTCGCTGGTGGCGCTGGGCTTTGTGCTGATCTACAAGGCTTCGGGCGTGTTCAACTTTGCGCAGGGCGCCATGGTGCTGTTCGCAGCCCTGGCCATGGCCCGCTTTGCCGAATGGATTCCGCAGTGGACCGGCATCACGAACCCCATCGTGGCCAACCTGGCCGCCTTTGTAATTGCCGGCGCCATCATGTTCGTGGTGGCCTGGCTGATTGAAAAGCTGGTGCTGCGCCATCTGGTGAACCAGGAGGGCGCCACGCTGCTCATGGCCACGCTGGGCATCACCTACTTCATGGAAGGCCTGGGCCAGACGCTGTTCGGCAGCAACATCTACAAGATCGACGTGGGCATGCCCAAGGACCCGATCTTTGCGCTGGAGTCCATGTTCCAGGGCGGCATCCTGATCAACAAGGAAGACGTGATCGCCGCCGCCATCGCCGCTGCACTGGTGGCCCTGCTGTCGGTGTTTTTCCAGAAGACCTCCACCGGCCGCGCCCTGCGCGCTGTGGCCGACGACCACCAGGCGGCCCAGTCCATCGGCATTCCGCTCAACCGCATCTGGGTGATCGTGTGGTGCGTGGCGGGTGTCGTGGCCCTGGTGGCCGGAATGATCTGGGGCAGCAAGCTGGGCGTGCAGTTCTCGCTGACTACGGTGGCGCTGCGTGCGCTGCCGGTGGTGATCCTGGGCGGCCTGACTTCGGTGCCCGGCGCCATCATCGGCGGGCTCATCATCGGCGTGGGCGAGAAGCTGTCGGAGGTGTACCTTGGCCCGTATGTGGGCGGGGGCATCGAGATCTGGTTTGCGTATGTGCTGGCGCTGGTGTTCCTTCTCTTCAGGCCTCAAGGCTTGTTTGGGGAAAAAATTATTGATCGCGTATGAAATACGAGACCAATAATTTTTCGAAGGAGGCACAACGCGCGCAGCGCGTTGTCAGCGGTGCCGCAGGCTCCGCGTGGCACCGCAGGTGCGCCCCCGTGCAAAAGATCCTTGATCGCACTTAACCCATAACAACAAGAACACAGGAGACACACCATGCTCTACCGCGAAAACGGCCAGTTCAAGACCAGCTACCGCGCCGACCAGCAGATCTTCCCGATCGCGCAGGACCGCCTTGCCATCGGCATCATCCTGGCCATCGCCTTCATCGCCGTGCCCATGCTGGCCAGCGACTACATCTTCCGCGCCATCCTGATCCCCTTCGTCATCATGGCGCTGGCAGCCTTGGGGGTGAATATTCTGGTGGGCTACTGCGGGCAGATCTCGCTGGGCTCGGGTGCCTTCATGGCCGTGGGGGCTTACGGCGCTTACAACTTCTTCGTGCGCTTTCCGGGCATGCCGCTAATTCCGGCGCTCATCCTGGGTGGCCTGTGCGCCACGTTCTTCGGCATCCTGTTCGGGCTGCCTAGCCTGCGCGTCAAGGGCCTGTACCTGGCAGTGGCCACGCTGGCCGCGCAGTTCTTCAGCGACTGGATGTTCCTGCGCATCAAGTGGTTCACCAACAACTCCGACTCGGGCTCGGTGTCGGTCACCAACTTGCAGGTGCTGGGCATGCCCATCGAAAGCGCCACGAGCAAATACCTGTTCTGCCTGGCCATTCTGGTGGTGGTGGCCCTGCTGGCCAAGAACCTGGTGCGCGGCGCGATTGGCCGCGAGTGGATGGCCATCCGCGACATGGACGTGGCCGCCGCCGTCATCGGCATTCGCCCCATGTACGCCAAGCTCAGCGCGTTTGCCGTCAGCTCCTTCATTGTGGGCATGGCCGGCGCGCTGTGGGCCTTTGTGCACCTGGGCGCCTGGGAGCCTGCGGCGTTCTCGGTGGAAGTGTCCTTCCGCCTGCTGTTCATGGTGATCATCGGCGGGCTGGGTTCGATCATGGGCGGCTTCTTTGGCGCGGCCTTCATCGTGGTGTTGCCCATCGTGCTCAACCAGTTCCTGCCGGCTTTCATGGGGCTGTTTGGCATCGAGGTGTCCACCGCGGGCGTGTCGCATGCCGAGCTGATGATCTTCGGTGCGCTGATCGTGTGGTTCCTCATCGTCGAGCCCCATGGCCTGGCCAAGCTCTGGTCCACCGCCAAGCAGAAGCTGCGCCTGTGGCCCTTCCCGCACTGATCAAGCGGCGCTGCAGGAAACCCCTTACTCGCAAGTCCCGATACGAGTCTGTTGCATTGCCGCGTTAACTGTCTGTCTGTCGTGTTTTTTCCCGTGCTTCAACACATTCATCCAAAGGAGACATCCATGAAGCTTTCGAAAATCGTGATCGCCGCTGCGGTGGTTGCTGCCGGTGCCTCGTCCATCACGACGAGCGCCTTCGCACAAGCCAAGGAGCAGTTCTTCCCGCTGCTGTCGTACCGCACGGGCCCCTACGCACCGAACGGTGTGCCATGGGCCAACGGCAAGCAGGACTACATCAAGATGATCAACGCCCGCGACGGGGGCATCAATGGGGTGAAGCTCACTTTTGAAGAATGCGAAACGGGCTACGCCACCGACCGTGGCGTGGAGTGCTACGAGCGCCTGAAGAGCCGCCCCGGCGTCTCGCTGTTCGACCCCCAGGCCACCGGCATCACGTTTGCGCTGACCGAAAAAGCCCCCGTGGACAAGATCCCGCTGATGACGCTGGGCTACGGCCTGTCGGTGGCGCAGGACGGTCAGGCCTTCAAGTGGAACTTCCCGTTCATGGGCAGCTACTGGACGGGCGCTGACATCCTGATCCAGCACCTGGGCAAGGCCAATGGCGGCCTGGACAAGCTCAAGGGCAAGAAGATTGCGCTGGTCTACCACGACAGCCCCTTCGGCAAGGAGCCCATCCCCGTGCTGCAAGAGCGCGCCAAGATGCACGGCTTTGAGCTGCAGATGCTGCCCGTGACCGCGCCCGGTGTGGAACAGAAAGCCACTTGGCTGCAAGTGCGCCAGAGCCGCCCTGACTATGTGCTGCTGTGGGGCTGGGGCGTGATGAACTCCACCGCCCTGAAGGAAGCCCAGGCCACTGGCTATCCCCGCGACAAGATGTATGGCGTGTGGTGGGCCGGTGCCGAGCCCGATGTGCGTGACGTGGGCGAAGGCGCTAAGGGCTACAACGCGCTGGCTCTGAACGGCTACGGCACCCAGTCCAAAGTAATCCAGGACATCCTGAAGCACGTGCACGACAAGGGCCAGGGCACGGGTCCCAAGGACGAAGTGGGCTCGGTGCTTTACACCCGCGGCGTGATCATCCAGATGCTGGCTGTGGAAGCCGTGCGCCGCGCGCAAGAGCGTTTTGGCAAGGGCAAGGTCATGACCGGAGAGCAAGTGCGCTGGGGCATGGAAAACCTGGCCCTCGACCAGAAGAAGCTCGATGCGCTGGGCTTCAAGGACGTGATGCGCCCCCTGTCTACCAGCTGCGCCGACCACATGGGCTCCACCTGGGCGCGCGTGCACACCTGGGACGGCAAGAAGTGGAACTTCTCGTCTGACTGGTACCAGGCCGACGAGCAGATCCTGAAGCCCATGGTCAAGGCCGGTGCGGACAAGTACCTGGCCGACAAGAAGATGACGCGCCGCGACGCAGCGGACTGCCAGAGCTAAGTACATCCCCCTGAGCGGCTTTGCCGCTTCCCCCTTCTCTCTTAGCGCTTCGCGCTGCGGGAAGGGGGACAACGCCAGCGCGGCGGGGCGGCCCTTGCGCGGCGTTCCTCGCTAAGGCCGCGACAGTTTTTACGGCCAGTGAACAGCGGTTGCTTTTTTTGGCAGCCGCCAATCCAAAGGGTTGACCCACAGCCTTTTGGATTGGTACAGGAAGGCAAGACCATGGACTCCAACAGCAACATCGTTCTCAACGTCAACGGCATCGAAGTCATCTACAACCACGTGATCCTGGTGCTCAAGGGCGTCTCGCTGCAGGTGCGCGAAGGCTCCATCGTGGCCATCCTGGGGGGCAACGGGGCGGGCAAGACGACGACCTTGCGCGCCATCTCCAACCTGCTGCAGGGTGAGCGGGGCGAGGTGACCAAGGGCAGCATCGAGCTGCGTGGCGAGCGCATCGAGAACCTCTCGCCCGCCGACCTGGTGCAGCGCGGTGTGGTGCAGGTGATGGAGGGACGTCACTGCTTTGCCCACCTGACCATTGAAGAGAACCTGATGACGGGCAGCTACACCCGCACCAGCAAGGCCGAGATCGCGGCCAACCTGGAGAAGGTCTACAACTACTTTCCACGCCTCAAGACGCGCCGCACCTCGCAGGCGGCCTACACCTCGGGCGGCGAGCAGCAGATGTGCGCCATCGGCCGCGCACTCATGGCCAACCCCAGCATGGTGTTGCTGGACGAGCCCTCCATGGGCTTGGCACCGCAGATCGTGGAGGAGGTGTTCAACATCGTGAAGGACCTGAACACCAAGGAGAAGGTCACCTTCCTGCTGGCCGAGCAGAACACCAACATGGCGCTGAAGTATTCGGACTACGGCTACATCATGGAAAGTGGCCGCGTGGTGATGGACGGCGCTGCCAGCGACCTGGCCAACAACGAGGACGTCAAGGAGTTCTACCTGGGCGTGGGCGGCGGCGAGCGCAAGAGTTTCAAGGACGTAAAGAGCTACAAGCGGCGCAAGCGCTGGCTTGCTTGAAAGCCCCCCTGTGTCGCCTTCGGCGCCTTCCCCCGAGGGGGACGCCACCAGCGCGGCGGGGCGGCCCTTGCGCGGTGGCGCTGGCCTTCGGCAGCGCGGGCTGCCAGTGCAGTGTTCTTTTTCTGACCTCTGACGAATTCACTCTTAATTTCATAGCCGCTTGCGCTTTATGGATAAGCGCTAGAGGCCGATTTCATTCAAAACCACCACCTCACAAGGAAACCCAGGCATGAGCACGTTCTATGACGCCCTGGAAACGCGCAGCCCCGCCGAGCGCGAAGCGGCCTTGATGGCGGCGCTGCCGCAGCAGATCGCCCATGCCCAGAAGACGTCGCCCGCCTTTGCCAGCATCCTGGCGGGCGTGGATGCATCGGCCGTCACCAGCCGCGCGGCGCTGGCGCAACTGCCCGTCACGCGCAAGTACGAGCTGCTGGAGCGGCAGCAGGCGGGCCGCGCTGCCAATGTGTTTGGCGGCTTCAGCGCGCTGAACTTCGGACCCGGCATGACCCGCGTGTTCGCCAGCCCCGGCACCATCTACGAGCCCGAGGGCACGCGGCGTGACTACTGGCGCATGGCGCGCGCGATCCACGCGGCGGGCTTTCGCAGCGGAGAGCTGATCCACAACAGCTTCAGCTACCACTTTGTGCCTGCAGGTTCGATGATGGAGACCGGCGCTCACGCTCTGGGCTGCACCGTGTTCCCCGGCGGCACCGGCCAGACCGAGCAGCAGGTGCAGGCCATGGCCGAGCTGAAACCGGCGGGCTACATCGGCACGCCCAGCTTTCTGAAAATCATTGTCGAGAAGGCCGCCGAGATGGGCGTGGGCCTGCCCACCGTCACCAAAGCGCTGGTGTCGGGCGAGGCGTTTCCGCCCTCGCTGCGCGACTGGTTTGCCGAGCGCGGCATCGCGGGCTACCAGTGCTATGCCACGGCAGACCTGGGCCTGATTGCGTATGAAACCTCGGCACGCGAAGGCCTTGTGCTGGATGAAGGCGTGATTGTCGAGATCGTGCGCCCCGGCACCGGTGACCCGGTGCCCGAGGGCGAAGTGGGCGAGCTGGTCATCACCACGCTCAACCCCGACTACCCGCTGGTCCGCTTTGGCACCGGCGACCTGTCCGCCGTGCTGCCCGGCCAGTGCCCCACCGGTCGCACCAATACGCGCATCAAGGGCTGGATGGGCCGGGCCGACCAGACGACCAAGGTGCGCGGCATGTTTGTGCACCCTGGGCAGATCGCCACCATTGCGCGTCGCTTTCCGCAGGTTCAGCGCGCCCGGCTTGTGGTCAGCGGCGAAATGGCCAACGACCAGATGGTGCTGCAGGTCGAAACCACCGAGACCGCCGAGGGCCTGGCCCACCAGCTCAGCGACGCGATCCGCGAAGTGACCAAGCTGCGCGGCGAGGTGCAGATGGTGCCCCCCGGCACACTGCCCAACGATGGCAAGGTGATCGAAGACGCGCGCAGCTACAAATAGCTCTTTCAGCAGTTACGCCCGCCTGAATGTGCGCATGCGCGCACTGGCAGGCGACTTGGGCGCCTGTTGAAAATCTCGCTGCGCAGGCCTGAGCGCACGGGCAGTGCGCGTACGGCACGCAAAAGATGTGTGTGCACATCAATCGATCAGACAGGGCATCCGGCCTTGCGACAGCGCAAAACAAGGCCATTTCGCACACGGGGGCACCGCAGTGTTTACCCTAACATTTGCTATCTATTGAGTAGCATTCATGGCAATAAATACAAGCGCTACCGGGCTATTTGGCTTAAAAACCATGCGGCCTGTGTGCTACGTACTATCCGCAATGTTGGCGGAAATGCCCCTCGCTATCATGGCCCGTCATTTACAGGAGCACCCATGAAAACAACGCTGAAACTCGCCCTCGTCGCTGCCGCTGCAGTGGCCGCCTTTGGCGCCCACGCGCAGGACTTCCCCGCCAAGGACAAGACGATCACACTCGTGGTGCCCTTTGCGGCCGGCGGCCCCACCGACCGCGTGGCCCGCGACCTGGCCGAAGCACTGCGCAAGCCGCTGGGCACCGTGGTGGTGGACAACACCGCCGGTGCCGGCAGCTCTATCGGTGCCGCCCGCGTGGCCCGCGCCAACCCGGACGGCTACACGCTGCTGCTCAACCACATCGGCATGTCCACCATGCCCGCGCTGTACCGCAAGCTGTCCTTCAGCGTGCCCAACGACTTTGAATACCTGGGCATGGTCAACGAAGTGCCAATGACGCTGATTGCTCGCCCCACGATGCCTGCCAACAACTTCAAGGAGTTGACGGCCTGGATCCAGCAGAACAAGGGCAAGATCAACCTGGGCAACGCCGGCCTGGGCGCTGCGTCGCACCTGTGCGGCCTGATGTTCAAGTCCGCGCTGCAAACGGACATGACCGATGTGCCCTACAAGGGCACGGCCCCTGCCATCACCGACCTGATCGGCGGCCAGATCGATCTGCTGTGTGACCAGACCACCAACACCACGAGCCAGATCGAAGGCAAGAAGGTCAAAGCCTATGCCGTGACCACCGCCAAGCGCCTCACCACCCCCGCGCTCAAGGACCTGCCCACCCTGGCGGAATCGGGCCTGAAGGATTTCAACGTGAGCATCTGGCACGGCCTGTACGCCCCCAAGGGCACGCCAGCCGATGTGCAAAAGAAGATCAACGAAGCGCTCAAGGCCGCTCTGAAGGACCCAGAGTTCATCAAGAAGCAGGAAGCCCTGGGCGCCGTGGTCATCACCGACAAGCGCATTGAAGGCCCTGAGCACAAGAAGTTTGTGGCCGCCGAGATCGACAAGTGGGGCGCCGTCATCAAGGCCGCAGGCACCTACGCGGACTGATCCATCCACCCGGTAGGGCTCTGAACGCAGCCCTGCCAGCACCTCCCCAAAGCCGCCACGTCGCACGACGTGTTGCGGCTTTTTTCATGGGCGCGGGTGGGCTGTTGAACGGACCGTGCGCGCGATATTGCGGGCTGCAGATGCCCTGCGCCACCAGGATTGGGGTTATCCATCTGCCCCCACTGCGCCAACGCGCGTAGAACCCCAGCAGACCTTTCTCTTCTCCCCGACATCAAGGATTGATCTCCATGGCACGCACTCCCCTCCACGCCCCCACGCGCTCATCCGGCTCATCGGATGCCACAACTGCTGCGCATCCACTCCACGCGCGCCGTCGCCAGGTGATGGCCCTGGCCGCCAGCACCGTTGCGCTAGCCTGCGCGGCGGCGCTGCTGCCCACCATGGCGCGCGCCCAGGGCGCATGGCCCACCAAGCCGGTACGCATCGTGGTGCCCTTTGCGCCCGGTGGCACCACCGACATCCTGGCCCGCGCCATGGCGCCCGAGCTGTCCAAAGCGTTCGGGCAGCAGTTCATTGTGGACAACCGCGCGGGCGCGGGCGGCAACGTGGGTGCAGAGTTGGTGGCCAAGTCTCCCGGCGACGGCTACACGCTGCTGATGGGCACCGTGGGCACCCACGGCATCAACCGCGCGCTGTACGCCAAGCTGCCCTACGACCCCATCAAGGACTTTGTGCCTATCACGCTGGTGGCGGCCGTGCCCAACGTGATGGTGATGAACGCTGACAAGGCAAAGGCCCAGGGCATTCACAACGTGCAGGATTTCATCCGCGTGGCCAAGGCCAACCCCGGCAAGATGAACATGGCCTCCAGCGGCAACGGCACGTCGATCCACCTGGCCGGCGAGCTGTTCAAGAGCATGACCGGCACCTTCATGCTGCACCTGCCCTACCGGGGCTCCGGCCCGGCACTGATGGACATGGTGGCGGGCAACGCGGACGTGATGTTCGACAACCTGCCCTCGTCCATGGCGCAGATCAAGGCCGGCAAACTCACCGCGCTGGCCGTGACCAGCTCCGAGCGCTCGGGCGCCTTGCCCGATGTGCCTACGGTGGAACAGGCGGGCGGCCCCACGCTCAAGGGCTACGAGGCCAGTTCGTGGTTCGGCCTGCTGGCTCCTGCCGGCACGCCCACCGACATCGTCAACCGCATCCAGCAGGAAGTCGCCAAGTCACTGGCAACCCCCGCCATGAAGGAGCGGCTGCTGGCCCAGGGCGCGATCCCCGGCGGCAACACGCCCGCAGAATTTGCCAAGCACATCGACAACGAGCACAAGAAGTGGGCGCAGGTGGTAAAGACCTCGGGCGCCAAGGTGGACTGACGGCGGCCGCCACTGCAGTGGCGAAGATCGCAGCGTGGCCTGTTACGGATTACTGAGGGTGGGTGGATGGGACTGGCAACGCACTTTCGTCGCGAAGTGCGCATTGCGCGTTGTGTGAGTTGCGAACCCGCCTGCCCTCAGGTCATACACCCCACACCACGTCCACATCTGCCGCCGCACTGCGCTTGAGCATTTCAATGAAGGGCGCTGCGCGCTGGCGCAGGCGCACCACGTCGTGGCGCTCCTCAGCGGCGGATTCATCGTTTTCCTGGGCTTCGGGCTGGGCCTCGTCGGCGATGACGGCGGCCTCCAGCGCAGCGATGGCGGCAGGGATTTGCGCAGCGGTAACGATGCCGCTGGTGCCGGGGGTCTTGCCGATGAGGGTCACGATCTGGCGCCCCTGGGGTTCGAGCATGATGAGGTCGGCAGTGGCGCGGGATTTGAACTTGTAGAGCATGGTCAAAGGCCTGTCAGAAAGGTTGTCAGAGAGGGTTTTAGAGAGAGTTTCAAAGCGGGTCTTACGGGCCGCGTACATATGGTCGCGGGTGAAGGGATAACTCGATTGTGCGCCGGGTACAGCGCCCTTGGCGGTATCGCCATCCGGCTTGATGGCCAGCATCTGGTGCAGCGCCATCCAGCCTCGTTCAAAGCCGAGAGCACTGCCCGCGAGGTACAAGCGGTAGGCACGCAAGACCTTATCCGCCTGCTCGGCGCCCGCTTGAGCGGACAGCACCCCACGGGCTGCCGGCAATCGGGCTTCAAGGCCATCGGACCATGCCCACAGCGTGCGCGCGTAATGCGGGCGCAGGTTCTCGGTATCCACCATCTCCAGGCCCGCGCGGGCCAGGTCCTGCAGCACCGTGCTCACATGCAGCAGCTCACCGCCCGGGAAGATGTACTGCTCGATGAAGTCGCCCATGCCGGCGCCCAGCTGCGCGTTGTCCACGCCCCCGGCGGTGATGCCATGGTTCAGCACCAGCCCGCCCGGGCGCAGCAGACGCGCCACAGTGTTGAAGTAGCGGCCCATGTGCGCACGCCCTACGTGCTCGAACATGCCCACCGAGGCGATCTTGTCAAAGGGCTGGTCCACGTGCAACTCGCGATAGTCCACCAACTGCACGCGCACCCGTCCTCCTAGCCCTCGGTCGTGGATGAGCCGCAGCACATGCGCATGCTGGTTGCGCGATAACGTAATGCCGGTTGCGTCCACCCCGTAATGTTCGGCCGCCCACAGCAGCAGGCCGCCCCAGCCCGCCCCAATGTCCAGGAACCGGTCGCCCGGATGCAACTGCAGCTTGCGGCAGATGTGCTCGAGCTTGGCCTCCTGCGCCTGGGCCAGGGTAAGTTCGGGTGACTGGTAGTAGGCGCACGAATACACGCGGCGCGGGTCCAGCCACAGCGCATAGAAGTCATCCGACAGGTCGTAGTGGAATTGCACCTGCCGCGCGTCATGCGCCAGCGTGTGTGCTGCCATGGACCGCGCGCGCCCCAGCACCCTGCGCCACCAGCCGTGGTGCTGGTCGCGTGCGGGGTCGCGGGTCAGCAGGCCGGTGGCTGCGGCCATCAAATCACGCATGCCGCCCTCCAGCGCCACGCGCCCCTCGACGATGGCGGCCCCGACATGACCGATATCGCCGGAGGCCAGCGCGACCAGCGCCATGCGGTCCCGAAAGCGCAGCACCACCGCCGGGTCGGACGCGCCCAGGTGCTGGCCCGCCGGCAGCTCCACCGCCATGGGCACCGGCAGGGTCGCCAGCCGCCCCTCCAGGGTATGCAGCAAATGCTTCATGCCAAGGATTCTTGAAGTCATGCTGCAGCGCGTCAACACGCAGCCCGGCTTTTCAGAGTCTGTCCTACAGCGGCGGCACGCTCTGGCGGCAGGGAGCAACCCCATTGACAGCATTTTGTTTAGGTCTAAACTATTTTGACATGAACATCCTCTGCATTGGCGGCGGGCCCGCCGGTCTCTATTTCGCCCTGCTGATGAAGCAGCAGAACCCCGCCCACCGCATCACGGTGGTCGAGCGCAACCGACCGTTTGACACCTTCGGCTGGGGCGTGGTGCTGTCCGACCAGACGCTGGCCAACCTGCAGGCCGCCGACGCACCCACGGCCGCGCTCATCGGCGATGCGTTCAACCACTGGGACGACATCGAGGTGTTCTTCAAGGGGCGCAGCGTGCGCTCCACCGGCCACGGCTTTTGCGGCATCGGCCGCAAGCGGTTGCTCAACATCCTGCAGGACCGGTGCCTGGAGCTGGGCGTGGAGCTGGTGTTCGAGACCGACGTGGCCGACGACCAGGCGCTCGCCGCGCAGTACCACGCCGACCTGGTCATCGCCAGCGACGGCCTCAACAGCCGCATCCGCACCCGTTACGCCAGCGTTTACCAACCCGACATCGACCTGCGCCAGTGCCGCTTCGTGTGGCTGGGCACCAAGAAGAAGTTCGACGCTTTCACCTTCGCGTTCGAACAGACTGAGCATGGCTGGTTCCAGGCCCACGCCTACCAGTTCGACGCCGACACCTCCACCTTCATCGTCGAGACGCCCGAGGCCGTGTGGAAGGCCCATGGCCTGGACGCCATGGAGCAGCCCGAGGCGATTGCGTTTTGCGAAAAGCTCTTCGCGAAGTACCTGGACGGCAACGCCCTCATCAGCAACGCCACGCACCTGCGCGGCTCTGCCAACTGGATTCGTTTTCCGCGTGTGATCTGCAACACCTGGGTGCACCGCGAAGCGATTGGCGGCAAGCAGGTGCCTATCGTGCTGATGGGCGATGCCGCGCACACAGCGCATTTCTCCATCGGCAGCGGCACCAAGCTGGCGCTGGAAGATGCCATCGACCTGGCCAATGAGTTTGCGACCGGCTTGCCCATCGATGAGGTGCTGCAGCACTACGAGGCGCGCCGCAGCGTGGAGGTGCTCAAGATCCAGAACGCCGCACGCAACAGCACCGAATGGTTTGAAAACGTGGCGCGCTACACCGGCATGCCCATCGAGCAGTTCACGTATTCGCTGCTCACGCGCAGCCAGCGCATCAGCCACGAGAACCTGCGGCTGCGCGATGCGGCATGGCTGGAGGGCTACGAGGCCTGGCTCGCAGGCGGCAAAGCGGCGATTCCGCCCATGCTCACGCCTTTCACGCTCAAAGGCCTCACGCTCAAGAACCGCATCGTCGTCTCGCCCATGGCCACCTACAGCGCGCTCGAGGGCGTGCCGCAGGACTTCCACCTCGTGCACCTGGGCGCGCGCGCCCTGGGCGGCGCTGCCCTGGTGATGGTGGAGATGACCAGCCCCACGTCCGAGGGCCGCATCACCCCCGCCTGCCCGGGGCTGTGGAACGACGCCCAGCAAGCCGCCTTTGCGCGCATCGTGAACTTTGTGCACGGCAGCAGCACGGCCAAGATCGGCCTGCAGCTGGGCCACAGCGGCCCCAAGGGCTCCGCGCGCGTGGGGTGGGAGGGCACGGACGAGCCGCTGGAGACCGGCAACTGGCCGCTGCTGGCCGCCAGCCCCATCGCCTATGGTGCACAGAACCAGACGCCTGCCGCCATGATCCATGCCGACATGGACCGCGTGACCGCCGCCTTTGTGGACAGCGCCCGCCGCGCCGTGGCCTGCGGCTTTGACTGGCTGGAGCTGCACTGCGCACACGGCTACCTGCTGGCCAGCTTCATCAGCCCCGCCACCAACCAGCGCACAGACGAATACGGCGGCAGCCTGGAGAACCGCTGCCGCTACCCGCTGGAGGTGCTGACCGCGCTGCGCGCCGTGTGGCCCGCCGACAAGCCGCTCTCCGTGCGCATCTCGGCGCACGACTGGCTGCAGGAAGGCCAAGGCAACACCGCCGACGACGCCATTGCCATCGCGCGCCTGTTCAAGGCCGCTGGCGCGGACCTGATCGACGTGTCCTCAGGCCAGACCACGCGCAACTCCCGCCCGGTGTACGGCCGCATGTACCAGACGCCGTTTGCCGACCGCATCCGCAACGAGGTGGGTATTGCCACCATGGCCGTGGGCGCGATCACCGAGGCCGACCATGCCAACAGCATCGTTGCAGCCGGTCGGGCTGACCTGTGCGCCATCGCCCGCCCCCACCTGGCCGACCCGGCCTGGACTTTGCACGCCGCCGCGCAATTGAGCCCCGTGGCCGCAGCGCACACCGACTGGCCGGTGCAATACCACAGCGGCCGCGACCAGATGCTGCGCGAGATTGCCAAGCAAAAGCAGATGGCCGCACCGGCGCAGGAATCCAGCAAACCCGCAGCCATCGAGTAAACCCCCATGGACCTCGAAGCCCGCCTGCACGGCGCCGCCCCCAGCGAACACCCCGAGGCCCTGCGCCTGTGGCTGCGCCTGCTCACCTGCACCCAGCTCATCGAAAAGCAGGTGCGCAGCCACCTGCGCGCGCAGTTCGACACCACGCTGCCGCGCTTTGACCTGATGGCACAGCTGGAGCGCGCGCCGGACGGCATGAAGATGAAGGAACTCTCGCGCCGCATGATGGTGACGAGCGGCAACATCACCGGCATCACCGACCAGCTCGTGGCCGAAGGGCTGGTGGAGCGCATGGACGTGGAAGGTGACCGTCGCGCCTACCTGGTGCGCCTCACACCCCAGGGCCGCGAGCAGTTCAACACCATGGCGCGCCAGCACGAGCAATGGATCGTCGAAGCCTTCGCCACGCTGGGCGAGCGCGACATCGCCACCTTGTACCGCCTGCTGGGCAAGGTCAAGGAACACAACCAGAACAACTCTTTGGAGACAGCCGAATGAAGCACTACATCGGGGCGAGCAACCCCATGCGCGAGCAGTTCAACCCGCAGGCCAGCTACGTGGCTGAGCACTTCGCCTGGAGCTTTGCCGACGGCGTGGGCACCGTCACGCTCAACCGGCCAGACCGCAAGAACCCTCTGACCTTTCAGAGCTATGCCGAGCTGCGCGACTTTTTCTACGCGCTGCGCTTTGCCACCGACGTGAAGGCCATCGTGGTCACCGGTGCGGGCGGCAACTTTTGCTCGGGTGGCGACGTGCACGAGATCATCGGACCGCTGACCACCATGACCATGCCCGAACTGCTGGAGTTCACACGTATGACCGGTGATCTGGTCAAGGCCATGCGCGCCTGTCCACAACCCGTGCTAGGCGCCATCGACGGCATCTGCGCCGGTGCGGGCGCGATGATGGCGCTGGCCTGCGACATGCGCTATGGCACCGAGGCGACCAAGACCGCGTTCCTGTTCACCCGCGTGGGCTTGGCAGGCGCCGACATGGGCGCTTGCGCGCTGCTGCCCCGCATGATCGGCCAGGGCCGCGCTAGCGAGCTGCTGTTCACCGGCCGCGCCATGACCGCGCACGAAGGACTGGCCTGGGGATTCTTCAACGACCTGTATGAAAGCGCCGACCTGCTGGCCAACGTGCAGGCCACGGCGCGCGCGCTGGCCGACGGCCCCACCTTTGCCCACGGCATGACCAAGACCATGCTAAGCCAGGAATGGAGCATGACCATCGAGCAGGCCATCGAGGCCGAGGCGCAGGCCCAGGCCATTTGCATGCAGACCGAAGACTTCCGCCGCGCCTACGAAGCCTTCGCCGCCAAGCAAAAGCCCGTGTTCCAGGGGGACTAGGAAGGTGTGAACGAACCCACCATGCCCGCTCATCCCGCCAAAACACACCCGCTCGTCGTTGCAAATGCTCGCCATAGCACACGCTATGGCTGCGCTTTACGCCTAGATCGGCCGCGTTTTCGCTGTCTGCTCGGCCACGCCGGGCTCATTCACACCTTCTAGCCATGCACATCGCCACGCCCCCCGCCCCTTGCCCGCCCTCCACGGCGCACCTGGCCCTGCCCTTCTTCGACGACGCCCACCGCACGCTGGCCGAGGGCCTGGTGCCCTGGGCGGCCGCGCAAGAGGTCGATGAAACCGATGACCGCGCCGCTTGCCGCGACTGGGTGAAACGACTGGGCGCGGGCGGCTGGCTGCGCTACTGCGTGCCCTCAGCGCACGGCGGCGCGCTGCCCGCACTGGACTCGCGCGCGCTGGTGCTGCTGCGCGAGACCCTGGCCTACCACTCGCCGCTGGCGGACTTTGCGTTTGCGATGCAGGGGCTGGGCAGCGGTGCGATCACGCTGGCGGGCAGCCCTGCGCAGCAGGCGCACTACCTGCAAGGTGTGGCGCGTGGCGAGCTGATTGCGGCGTTTGCGCTCAGCGAGCCCGAGGCGGGCTCCGATGTAGGCGCTATGCAAACCATAGCTTCCAGCACAGATTCCACTAGCGCTACAGGCACTTTTTGCTTGAATGGGACCAAAACCTGGATCAGCAACGGCGGTATCGCCGACTTCTACTGCGTGTTCGCCAAGACCAACCCGAGAGGCGGCACGCGCGGCATCAGCGCCTTCATCGTCGATGCGAACGCGCCAGGGCTGGATGCCTCGCGCCACATCCATGTGATGGCGCCTCACCCGCTGGCGACGCTGCAATTCACCAACTGCAACGTGCCTGCCGCGGCGCTGCTGGGCGAAGAAAACGGCGGCTTCAAGCTGGCCATGCGCACGCTGGACATCTTCCGCGCGTCGGTCGCCGCCGCTGCGCTGGGCATGGCGCGCCGCGCGCTGGCCGAGGCCGTGCACCACGCGCGCCAACGCCGCATGTTTGGCCAGACGCTCGCCGACTTTCAGCTCACGCAAGCCAAGATCGGCGAGATGGCCGCACTGGTGGACAGCGCCGCGCTGCTCACCTACCGCGCGGCCTGGCTGCGCGACACCGGCCAGGCGCGCGTCACCGCAGAAGCAGCCATGGCCAAGATGACCGCCACCGAAAACGCCCAGCGCGTGATCGACATGGCGCTGCAGCTGCACGGCGGGCGCGGTGTGGAAGTGGGCAGCAAGGTCGAGTCGCTGTACCGCGACATCCGCTCGCTGCGCATCTACGAAGGCGCGACCGAGGTGCAGCAACTGATCATCGGCAAGGCCGCTCTGCAGGAGTAAACGCATGAAAGCCCCCTTCGCCCAGCCCGACCATTTCGTGCACGACCGTCTGCCACCGCCTGAGGCCTGGCCCACGCTGCGCTACGACCTGCCCGAGCTACAGATCGCAGACCAGGCCAATCTGGTGCAAGCGCTGTTCGACCAGGCCGAGCGTGCTGGCCACATCGACCGCCCCCTGCTGCGCGGCCCGCACCGCACCTACACCTACCGCGACGCCCGCACCGAAGCCGCGCGCATTGCCGAGGTGCTCACGCAGGACCACGGCCTGGTGCCCGGCAACCGCGTGCTGCTGCGCGGCGGCAACACGGTGGAGATGGCGCTGGCCTGGCTGGGCACGGTCTACGCCGGGCTGATTGCGGTAGCCACCATGCCGCTTCTGCGCGCGGTGGAGCTTGGCAGCATCATCGACCGCGCCCAGCCCACGCTGGCGCTGTGCGACGGCCGCCTGCTGGCGGAGCTGCAGACGGCACAAACCCAGCACCCAGTACTGGCCACCATCGTGCCCTTTCACACCGCGACGGATGCAGCCGACCTGCTGCAGCGCGCGCAGGGCAAGCCCGGCACCACGCCGCCCTGCCCCACCTCCGCAGACGACATCGCGCTGATGGCCTTCACCTCAGGCACCACCGGCGCCCCCAAGGCCGCCGTGCACACGCACCGCGATGTGCTGGCGGGCTGCGAGGCCTGGCCGCGCCATGTGCTCAAGGCCACACCCGACGACATCGTGGCGGGCTCGCCACCGCTGGCGTTCACCTTTGGCCTCGGTGGCTTGCTCGTGTTCCCCATGTGGGCGGGTGCCAGCGTGTACTTCCCCGACCAGCCCTACACGCCCGAAACCATGGTGCGGCTGATGCGCGAAGCGGGCGTGACCATCTGCTACACCGCCCCCACGTTCTACCGGCAGATGGCGCCGTTCGCCAAGCAGATGGGTCTGCCGCAGCTGCGCACCAGCGTGAGCGCGGGCGAAGGCCTGCCGGACGCCACGCGCCAGCTGTGGAAGGAGGCGACCGGCCTCGACATGACGGACGGCATTGGCGCCACCGAAATGTTCCACATCTTCATTTCCTCGCCCGGCGGTGAGAGCCGGCGCGGCGCCATCGGCAAGGTGGTACCCGGATACACCGCCAAGGTGGTGGACGACGACGGCCACGAGGTGCCACGCGGCACGGTGGGCAAGCTCGCAGTGATAGGCCCCACGGGCTGCAAGTACCTCGACGACCCCCGCCAGGCCAAGTACGTGAAGGACGGCTGGAACTACCCCGGCGACGCCTTCACGCAAGACGCCGACGGCTACTTCTTCTACCAGGCGCGCGACGACGACATGATCATCACCGCCGGCTACAACGTGGGCGGCCCGGAGGTCGAAGACGCCCTGCTGCGCCACCCGGCCGTGGCCGAGTGCGGGGTGATCGGCGTGCCCGACGAAGAGCGCGGCATGGTGGTCAAGGCCATCTGCGTCTTGAAGCCCGGGCACACGGGCGACGCCGCCATGGTCAAGACGCTGCAGGACCATGTGAAGGCCACCATCGCTCCGTTCAAATACCCACGCGTGGTGGAGTTTGTGACCGCACTGCCCCGCACCGAAACCGGCAAGCTGCAGCGCTTCAAGCTGCGCCAGGGTGCGGGCGCATCACCCTCCGCCGCATCGCCCACTTCCACAAAAACAACATGACGATGAAAAACACCCTTTTGCAGCCCGAAGGCTGGGTCACCCCCAAGGGCTACGCCAACGGCGTGGCCGCACGCGGCACCATGGTCTTTACCGGCGGCCAGATCGGCTGGAACGCGCAGCAGCAGTTTGAGAGCGACGACTTCATTGCCCAGACCAAGCAGACGCTGCTGAACGTGCGGGCGGTGCTGGAAGCCGGTGGCGCAGGCCCCGAACACCTGGTGCGGCTGACCTGGTACGTGACCGACCGCAACGAATACAACAGCCGCCTGAAGGAGCTGGGCGCGGTCTACCGCGAGGTGCTGGGCAAGAACTTTCCGGCCATGGCCTGCGTGCAAGTGGCGGGGCTCATGGAAGAGCGCGCGAAGATCGAGATTGAAGCAACCGCTGTAATCCCGGACTGAGCTTTTCCAGCCACCTCTGCAGCGCTTGCCCGTAAAGAATGAATGCCAGCGCTGCCCCAATCAACGGCAGTGCGGCAAACACCCAGCCCGTCAGCAATTCGCCCCCCAGCGCCACGCCCACCAGCAAAGCCACCGCAGGGTTCACGAACGAATAGCTGCCTGCCAGCGCTGCGGAAGTGTTCTGCAGCAGCCACAGGTACGCATTGAGCGCTACCAGCGTGCCAAACACCAACAGGTAGACCCACGCCGCCCACGACTTGGCAGTGACCTGGCCCAGGGCGCCCAAAGGCTCGAACCACAACGCCACCACCAGCCCCATGGCGCCCCCCGCAAACCACTGCGCGGCCGATGCCATGGCGGGCGCGGGCAGCGACAGCTTGCGGGAGGCATACGAACCGACACTCCAGGCCAGCGGCGCACCAAAGGCCAGCAGCGCACCGAGCCAGGTGGCTGAAAAATCGCCCTCCAGCGCCAGCAGCAGGGCTCCCACCACGCCCAGCGCCAGGCCGATCCAGCTGGTGAACGGCACGCGCTCGCCGCCCCAGCGCGACCACAAAGCCAGCCACATGGGCATGGTGGTGACCACCGTGGCCATCAGGCCCGAGCCGATGCCAAGCTTTTGCGCAAAGCCCATCAGATTCATGGCCAAAAACACCATGCAGCCGCCCACCACCGCCGAGTTGCGCCATTGCACCCACGTGGGCAATGCATGGCCTTGCCACAACGCAATCACTAGCATCACGCTACCGGCGCACAAAAAACGGATGGCATTCATCAGCAGTGGCGGCATGCTCTGCAGCGCAATACCAATGGCGAAATAGGTAGTGCCCCAGACGATGTAGACCAGCAGCAGTGCCATGGCCACCGCCCCGTTGCGTTGTGCTCGGGCTTGCACATTGAAAATTGTCGGCATATTCTCCACCTGACCGAATAATTTATGGAAACCGCAAGGTTTTCGGAATTTTTACCAAAAACAAGCGGCTATGCAAGCAAATATTCAGACAGATGACATGGACGCCAGAATTATTTCGGCACTGGGCGCAGATGGCCGACGTTCGTACGCCGATGTAGGCGCCGAGGTGGGACTGTCCACCGCTGCCGTGCACGAGCGCGTGAAGAAGCTGCTGGACAAGGGCGTGATCCGCCGGTTTTCGATCAGCGTGGACCCGGAGCGTGTCGGGCTGAACTTCACCGCGTTTGTGGCGATCCGCAACGATGGCGGCGCGCACTGCCGTGACATTGCGCCGCGCCTGCGCGCTATCCCTCAGGTGGAAGAATTGCACAGCGTGGCTGGCGAGCACGACTTCCTGGCCAAGATCCGCACCACGCACGCGCGCGGACTGGAGGACGTGCTCTACCAGATCAAGGCGATTCCCGGCGTGGCGCGCACCACGAGCACCGTGGTCCTGAACACCGAATTCGAGGACCGGCCGCTGGACCTGGGGTGGGTCAACGCCGACAAAGGCGGATAACAACCGCAGTAGCCTGGGTACCCCAGCCCCAGGCGCGTAGAGAGTAGTCAATCACGGAGACGGGCCCGCTGCCCCACAGCGCACCTCGGGGTCTTCGTATTCCAGTTGTGTAGCGACCCACTGGCGCGTAGCCGCCCCGTAACGCTGACCGATCATCTGCAGGCTGTGGTCCAGCACACAGGCGGGCTGCATGTCCCTGTCCAGCAAGACCGTGGTCGCCGACGCATCAGGCGGTGCAGCCCGCAGCAACAAGCCGCTGCGCAGGTGCACGGGGCTGGCGAGGGCGTTCACCGCCTCAGCGCGAGAGCGGTAGGTGCGCGACCACGCATCTGCCGCCAGGGCCAGCGCCACATCGTCCACCCCATCCACCACGGGGATGTCGATGCGCTCATGCCGCCAGAACAGCAGGGTGTTGACCGAGAGGGTCCCCACATGCGCAAGCGACAGACCGAACCGTTCGCTGCGGTGTGCAGGGCCCCAGGATGGCATGCCCAGTGCGGTCGCAACAGCACGCGCCCGCTCGGCACCCGCCAGCGTCTCGACCAAAGCCAGCGACACGGGCAAAGACGCGGACACCCCCGTGGTGGTCACCACCGGCCCATCGGCCACATAGCGCTGCCCGGGTACATGCACCGCGCCCGCGTGGCGCCGCAGCAAAGTGCTGCGGTCATACCAGTGCCCCGCAAAGCGGCGCCCCTCCAGCAACCCCGCCCGGCCCAACACCCTGGCCCCGCTGCAGATACCGACCACCACAGCCCCTTTGGCCGCCTGGGCCTGTAGCCACGCCAGTACCGCCGGGTCGTCTTCGGTGTGCAGAGCAGGCACCACCACGATGTCTGCCCCCTGCGGATACACGGAATCAAAGGCCGCGAAGCTGCGTGGCACCTCCACTTGCAGCGCGGGCATCAAGGTGACCGCGCCTGCGCGTGAGGCCACGGCCTCCACCACGCCCACCTGGGCCAGCTGCAGCACGGCATGGGGAACCAGGAAGTCTGTGGTTTCCGTCCCCTCGTTCAATGCCAGCACGGCAATCACGGGGGCGGTGCCCCCGGCCGGCGGGGGGCGCAGGGCCAGCGCGAAAGGCGCAGCGGCCCGGGCACCCTGGTGCGCCTCCATAGGCTGCGCGAACCCCGAGGTCGCACCTGCAGTCCACGCTGCCATTGCTACGAGCCCCATGATCACCACCTCCATCCAACGCCACAATATCGCCACGCCCCGCCTCCTGTTGACATCCACTATTCACCTCGTTCACCGGCTCCAGCTTAGGTTGCATCACGATGCCCCGCCATGCCAAATCCGCCGCAGTTCCTGCCAAGGCCGCTGCCCACGCCCCTTGCCGCGAAGTGGTCCTGCTGGCCTTTGAAGGGGTGGAGGCCATCGACATTGCGGCACCCGCCAGTGCATTCAGCAAGGCCACCCTCGCTGTGCCGGGGGCCTACCGGGTTCACATGGCTTCACCACGTGGAGGCGCCGTGCGCACCAGTGCGGGATTTGCGGTGGCCGACACCGTCCCCATGCAGGCCATGGGCGGTTCGATCGACACACTGATCGTGGCGGGTGGTGAGGAGGACGCCCTGCGCCGCGCGATCTACGAGGACGGCGCGGGGGCGTGGCTGGCCCAGGCTGCGCAGCGGTCACGGCGGGTGGCCAGCGTCTGCACGGGCGCCTTTGCGCTGGCCGCTGCAGGGCTGCTGGAAGGGTGCAAGGCGACGACCCACATCAATGCCTGCGATCTGCTCGCCCAGTTATGCCCTGGCACACAGGTACAGCGTGACCGAATTTTTGTGCGCGACGGCGCGCTCTGGACGTCGGCTGGTGTAACCACAGGGCTGGACATGGCCCTGGCCCTGATCGAAGAAGACCTGGGCCGCGCCGTGGCCATGCAGATCGCCCGGGATCTGGCGGTGTTCACGCTGCGCACAGACACCACACCGCAGCTGAGCCCGGCACTGCTGGCGCAGACCGATGCATCGGTCCGCATGCGCGAGCTGATGGCCTGGATTCAGGGGCATCTGACCCAGGATCTGTCGGTAGATGCCTTGGCCCAGCGTGCACACATGAGCCCCCGCAACTTCGCTCGTGCGTTTGCGGCGCAGGCCCATTGCACGCCTGCCCGCTTCGTGGCCCAGGTGCGTGCGCAGCACGCTGCGGCGCTGCTGCGCCAGACCGACTGGCCTCAGGAGAAGATCGCAGCGCGCAGCGGTTTCGGCTCTGTGGATACCATGATCCGTGCGATGCAGCAGCACCTGGGGCTGGAGCCAGCGCAATGCCGTCCTGCGAACAAGCCGACCTGAGCGCTAGCCGCACGCGCTCAGAAACCGAAGCGGACGTTCCCCCCCGTTGAGGGTGCGCGTTCAATGCACCAAGGCCGCCTCGGGAACGAGGGCCAGCCGCTCCAACCCGGCCATGTAGTAGCGAAGCGGCTGGGTGGCGAGCCCCGGCACCTTGGCATGATCGTCATACCGGCGCAGGCGGATGGCCTCCTGTGCAAAGGGCTGCGCCGCAAACTGCATCGCCTCTTTGGGCGTGAAGGGCCCGCCCTGCAGCACCAGGCTGTGCTGCGATGCGGGTGACAGCGTCTCCCAGTACCCCGGCTCCATGGTGCACAGGTAGCGCTTGGCATCCACATGCAGGCGGATGGGCTCCAGCACCGCGTCGGGCAGCAGGCCCCGCAGGAACGGGAGGGACATGTACTGGTGCAGGTCGTCCTGCTCGGCCGTGTCGCCCCCGGGTGCCAGCAGGTGGCCCAGGTCGTGCAGCAAAGCCGCTGCGACCGTCGCGGGGGTCTCGCCCGACTTTTCGGCCCACTGCGCGCACTGCAAGGCATGCTCCAGCTGGCTGACCGCCTCGCGGCCATATTGATTCACGCCCCGGGTGGCGAGCAGGTGGGCAATGTCTTCCAGGCTCAATGCCATTGTCTTTCCTTGTCAGACCAACGCTTTACGAATACGCGCAGAGACCAGGTCAATCACGCTCACCGTCACCACGATGATGAGCATCACCGCGCAGGTCTCGGCGTACTGAAAGCCGCGAATGATTTCCCACAGCACCACGCCAATGCCGCCTGCGCCGACCATGCCCACGACCGAGGCCGAACGCACGTTGGCTTCAAAGCGGTACAGCGTGTACGAGATCCACAGCGGCATCACCTGCGGGATCACGCCGTAGATGATCTCGTGCAGCGCGCTCGCGCCGGTGGAGCGGATGCCCTCCACGGGCTGCGGGTCAATCGCCTCCACGGCTTCAGAAAACAGCTTGGCCAGTGTGCCCGAGGTGTGGATCCACAGCGCCAGCACGCCCGCAAACGGCCCCAGGCCCACGGCCACCACGAACAGCATGGCAAACACCATTTCGTTGATGGCGCGGCACGCGTCGAGTACGCGGCGCACCGGCTGGTACACCCACCAGGGCACGATGTTGGACGAGGCCAGCAGCGCCAGCGGCACGGCGGTGATCACGGCGAGTGCCGTGCCCCACAGCGCGATCTGCAGCGTGACCAGCATCTCCTGCACATAGATTTGCCACTGCGCAAAATTGGGAGGAAAGAACTCCGCTGCGTAGCTGACCATGTTGCCCGAGTCGTTCCACAGGGCCAGCGGGCGCATGTCGGCACCTTGCCAGGACGCGGCCAGCAACACCAGCAGGATGCCCCACGACAGATACCTGGCCAGGCTGCGCTTGGGCGACGTGGTGCTGGCCAGCGTGGCCAGAGATGGATTCAATGTTGAGGACATGGGGACACCCGGGCCAGAACAACCAAGCGGCGGATTACTTGAGCGACGCCAGCTGCTGGTCGATCTCGGCCAGGCGGGTCTTCTTGTCGGCATCGGCCAAGGTGGCGTCGGCCTCGATCTTGTTGCGCTTGCCGAACAGGTCGAGCTGACGGATGGGCGTGAGCTGGGCGTTGGTCGAGGGCTTGAAGCCCGACAGCTTGGAGATCTTCATCACGATCTCCTTCTCACGCGCATCGGTCTTGGCGTAGTTGTAGAAGAAGTTGCGGATCTTGGTCTTGGTGGCCTCGGGCAGGTCCTTGCGCATCACCAGCGGGTCCAGCGGAATCAGGGGCGAGGTCCAGACGATCTTGATGTCCTTGAACTTCTCGGGCTGGCGTTCCTTGATCTTTTCCAGGTTTTCGCTGTTGTTGGTGGCCACATCCACCTGCTTGTTGGCCACGGCCAGCGCGTTGGTCTCGTGGTTGGCGCTGCGCGTGATCTTGAAGTGCGTCTTCGCGTCGATCTTGTTCTGCGCAAACGCGTAGTAGCCGGGCACCAGGAAGCCCGAGGTGGAGTTGGGGTCGCCATTGCCAAAGCTCAGCGCCTTGCCGTTCTTGAGCACGTCGTCCAGGCTGGCCAGGGGGCTGTCCTTGTGCACGATGAGGTGCGAGTAGTAGCCCTGGGTGCCGTCGGCATTCACCATTTGTGCAAAGACTTCGCCGTTGGCGCGGTCCACGGCTTCCATGGCCGACTTGTTGCCCAGCCAGGCCACCTGCATCTTGTTGAAGCGCATGGCTTCGATCAGGCCCGCGTAGTCGGACGCAAAGAAGGCGTTGATCTTCAGGCCCGTCTGCTTGGCCATGTCGTCCAGCAGCGGCTGCCAGTCGGCCTTGAGGTTTTGCGTGGCCTCGGTCGAGATCATGCCGAAGTTGATGTCCTGGGCCAGCGCGCCCGTGGTCAATCCCAGCCCGAGTGTCAGGGCAGCACACAGTTTCTTGAACATGTTGAAAGCTCCAGAGAAAGGAAATGAAGGGAACCGAATCACCGATCAAGCGGCCTGCACCATGGCGGGCGACCACTGCGGCGCGGGCATGGGGGCATGCGCAGGTGCAGGGTGGGCGCTGGATGCATCCGAGAGGATTTCGTCGGCCTGCACGCCATACAGGCCCCGCAGCAATGCGGGCGTGAGTGCGGCTGACGGGCCGTCGTACACCACCTGTCCATGGTGCAAGGCCACCACGCGCGGGCAATACTTGATGGCCACATCCACTTGGTGCAACGACACGATGACGGTGCAACGGTCTTCGCGGTTGATGCGTGCCAGGATGTCCATGACCTTGCGGGAGGATTCGGGGTCGAGCGAGGCGATGGGTTCGTCGGCCAGCACCACCTTGGCGCCCTGCACCAGCGTGCGGGCAATGGCCGCCCGCTGCTGTTGCCCGCCTGACAGGGTGGATGCGCGCTGCGCATGGCACTCGGCAATGCCCACGCGGTGCAACGCTTCGAGCGCCAGCGCGCGCTCCTGCGGCTTGAACATGCGCAGCCAGCCGCGCCACCAGGGCGTGCGGTGCAGCAGGCCCACCAGCACGTTCATCAGCACGGGCAAGCGGTCCACCAGGTTGAACTGCTGAAACACAAAGCCCACCTGCGAACGCACCTTGCGGATGTCACTGTGAATGCGCCCCGCCTGCTGCACGCAGCGGCCATCCACCTCGATCAGCGAATCGCTGGACGCATCGGCCACCACCAGGCCCGCCACATGACGCAGCAGGGTGGACTTTCCCGAGCCCGAGGCACCAATCAGCGCCACCATCTCGCCGCGCTGTACGGTGAGATTGATGTCGCGCAGGGCGTGTTTGCCGTTGGCGAAATGCTTGTTCAGTTGGTGGATGTGCAGTGCGGCAGTCATGGCAGCCTCCTTAGGGGGTTAATTCCGTTTCCAAATCATTCGTGTCTAGGCGCGAAGCCGCAGACAGTGCTGTAGCACGGCAAGGCGAAGCAACAACGACACGGATGATTTGGAAACGGAATAAGTCGTCTAGACAACCGGAGTGTGGTGGTCGGGCGTGACAGTGCTTTGACAGTTGGGAGAAGTTTGGATGTCAGGAAAGACTTGCACGCGCTCTACAGCACCCGCTGCCCTTCACGCCACACCCCACGCACCACGGCCTGGCGACCGCCATCGGGCAGCTCGGCCATGTGCACCTGCACCAGGTCGGCGCGCAGGCCGGGCGCCAGCGCGCCCCGGTCCAGCATGCCCGCCGCCTTGGCAGGGTTGTGGGTGACGGTGGCCACAGCCTGTGGCAAGGGCAGGATGTCGTCCTGCACCAGCCGCATCACCGCGCTCAGCAGACTGCCGGGCACATAGTCGGACGAGAGGATGTCCAAGAGACCCCTGCGCGCCAGGTCGGCCGCCGCCACGTTGCCCGAATGCGAACCACCGCGCACCACGTTGGGCCCGCCCATCACGGTGAGCAAGCCACATTCGTGCGCGGCCTGGGCTGCGGCCAGTGTGGTCGGGAACTCCGACATCGCGGCCCCTTCGGCATGGGCCTGCTCCACATGGGCCACCGTGGTGTCGTCGTGGCTGGCCAGCGAGATGCCGTGCGTGCGGCAGTAATCCACAAAGTACGCACGGTGTGGCTCGGCGTACTGCGCCTGCAGCGTGGCAGCGTGCGCCACCTGGCGCTCGAATTTCTCGGCGCTCCAGCCCTTCTTGCCGGTGTAGTAGGTGCGCGCCTGCTCGATGTTCTCCCACTGGCGCTGACCTGGGGTGTGGTCCATCAGTGAGATCAACGACAGGCGCGGGTGCCCGTGAAACGGCTCGAACAGGTCGATGGTATTGGGTGCGGGCAGCTCGCAGCGCACATGCAGGTGGTGGTCGGCCCTCAGCAGGTTGCGCTCGGTGCAGGTGTCGATGGTGTCGAGCACGCGATTCCAGGCGCTGCCGCGCAAGCTGTCCACATCGGCCTCACCCACGCCCAGCGCGTCCAGAACCGTGGTGATGCCTGCGGCCGCAATCTCGGCGTCGTGCGCCAGCAGCGCGGGCATCTCGGCCCATTGCACCTTGGGGCGCGGCATGAGGTGGCGCTCGAAGTTGTCGGTGTGAATTTCCACCAGGCCCGGAAGCAGGTAGTCGCCGCCCAGGTCAATGCCCTGCAACGCCGATGTGCCACCGCCGTCCACCGACGCGATGCGCCCAGCATCCACCTGCAGGCTGCCCAACACCACTTCGCCCGGCAGCACCATGCGGGCGTTTTTGAACACGGTCGCGGTCATGCCGATACCCCCCGGAAGTCACCCACATTCACGCGGCGCGTGGCCACAGCGGCACCCACCTGCGCGTCGTGAAAAATGCCCACCAGGGCCGCGCCGCGCGCCACGGCTTCGCGGATCATGGCAATCACGGTCTCGGTGTTGGCCGCGTCGAGCGATGCAGTCGGCTCGTCCAGCAACAACAGCGGCTTGGGCTTGATCATGTTGCGGGCGATGTTGATGCGCTGCTGCTCGCCACCGGAGAACGTGGCGGGCGGCAGGTGCCACAGCCGCTCGGGAATGCGCAGGCGGGTCAGCCACCGGCGCGCTTCCTGGCGCGCGGCCTCGATGCCCGCAGGGTCGTCGCCCGCGTCTTCGGCCAGCGGCTCGGCCACCACATCCAGGGCCGACACACGCGGGATGACCCGCAGGAACTGGCTCACATAGCCCACGGTGTCGCGGCGCAGCTGCACCAGCGCACGCGGCGTGGCCTGCGTCACGTCCACCACGGTGCCATCGGCCGACCGCACGGTGATGCGGCCGGCATTGGCCCGGTAGTTGGCGTAGATCATCTTGAGCAGCGTGCTCTTGCCCATGCCCGAGGGGCCGTCAAGCACCACGCACTCGCCCGGCTGCACGGCCAGGTCCACCTGGGCGAGCACGGGCAGTTCGATGCCGTTCTGGTGGTGCAGGGTGAAGCGCTTGGCCACCCCTTGCATCTGGAGGATGGGCGCAATGGAAGGAGGCTGGTTCATGGCTGCAGTACCGAAGAAACGAGGAGCTGGGTGTAGGGGTGTTGCGGGTCGTCGAGCACCTGGTCGGTCAGGCCCGCCTCGACCACACGGCCGCGCTGCATGACCACCATGCGGTGCGCCAGCAGGCGCGCCACGGCCAGGTCGTGCGTGACCACAATGGCCGCCAGCTGCATCTGCCGCGTGAGCTGGCGCAGCAGGTCCAGCAGGCGCGCTTGCACCGACACATCGAGGCCCGAGGTGGGCTCATCCATGAACACCAGGCGGGGCTGCGTGACGAGGTTGCGCGCAATCTGCAGGCGCTGGCGCATGCCGCCCGAAAACGTGCGCGGTGCGTCGTCGATGCGCGCCCCGTCGATCTCCACGCGCTGCAGCCACTCCATGGCCGTGGCGCGCAGGCGGCCGTAGTGGCGCTCGCCCAGGCCCATGAGGCGCTCGCCCACATTGGCACCGGCGGACACATCCATGCGCAGTCCGTCCGCAGCGTTCTGGTGCACAAAGCCCCAGTCGGTGCGGGCCAGCAGACGCTGCTGCGCTTCGGTCATGGCATAGATGTCCTGCAGCTCGCCACTGCGCTGTCGGAACTGCACCGTGCCTTCGTCCGGGGCGCTGCGCGCGGCAATGGCGTTGAGCAGCGTGGACTTGCCGGAGCCCGACTCGCCCACCACGGCCAGCACCTCGCCGGGCCACAGGTCAAAGGATGCGCCTTGCAGCGCCACGCGGTCGCCATAGCGCTTGCTGACGTTCCGCACGCTCAGCAGCGGCGCAGAAGGTTCGGGGTGATTCATGTGAGGGTCTCGACAACAAAGCTCAGGCCATGCTGCGCAAAGCCCAGGGATTCATAGAAGGCATGCGCGTCCTTGCGGCGGGCGTTGGACGAGAGCGCAAGCTTGTAGCAGCCCGCCTCACGCGCCTGCTGCACGGCGTGGGCCATCATCTGGCGGCCAATGCCACGGCCCTGCTGGTCCTGTGCCACCACCACGTCTTCGACGATGGCCGAGGGCGCGCCCCGGTGCGCCAGGTTGTGCATGACGAGCAGCGCATAGGTGCCCACCACCGCGCCGTGCTGCGCGGGGTCGCAGGCCACCCACAGGCGGTAGCTGGGGTAGCGCGCAAACTGCGCCCACACGGCCTGTGCCTCTTCCAGCGTCAGCACGTCGGCGGAGCTGTCTTCAATGGCGGCATACAGCGCCAGCACGCTCTCCAGGTCGGCCTGCCGGGCTTCGCGAATGTGCACGGGGCTCATGCGGCGCCGCCTTGTTCCACCGCCGATTCGGCCTGCTGCACCCGCTCTGCCTGGCGCTCCTGGCAGTAGTCCGAGTCGGAACACACATGCATGCGGCCACCCTGGTCGTCGGTGATGACCTCGTCCAGAAAGCTGTCGGTGGCGCCGCACAGCGCGCACGCGGCGTCCCAGCGCTGCACTTCAAAGGGGTGGTCCTCAAACCCCAGACTCTCCACCGGCGTGTAGGGCGGCACGGCGTAGATGCGTTTCTCGCGGCCCGCGCCAAACAGCTGCAGCGCGGGGTTCATGTGCATCTTGGGGTTGTCGAACTTGGGGATGGGCGATGGCGCCATCACGTACCGGCCGTTGACCAGCACCGGGTAGTCGTACGTGGTGGCGATACGGCCGTAGCGCGCAATGTCTTCGTAGAGCTTGACGTGCATGAGCCCGTACTCGGCCAGGCCGTGCAGGGTGCGCGTTTCGGTCTCGCGCGGCTCCAGGCGCTGCATGGGCTCGGGCACGGGCACCTGGTAGACGATGACCTGGCCTTCGGCCAGCGGCGTCTCGGGGATGCGGTGGCGCGTCTGGATCAGCGTGGCCTCCCGCGTGCGGGTGGTGGTGGCCACGGCTGTGGTGCGCTCGAAGAAGCGGCGGATGTTGACCGCGTTGACCGTGTCGTCCGAACCCTGGTCGATGACCTTGAGGCAGTCCTGCGGGCCGATGATGGACGCGGTGACCTGGATGCCGCCCGTGCCCCAGCCATAGGGCAGCGGCATCTCGCGCGAGCCAAAAGGCACCTGGTAGCCGGGGATGGCCACGGCCTTGAGGATGGCGCGGCGGATCATGCGCTTGGTGCGCTCGTCCAGGTAGGCAAAGTTGAAGTGGCCGTCCACCGGCGCGGCGTCGGCGGGCAGGCCCATCACAGCGGATTCCATGGGCGCGTTCATGCGGCGTCCTCATCGATAGGGGTTGAGGGTTGGGCGGCAGCGGCGCGCATCTTGCGCACCAGCTCCAGTTCGGACTGAAAGTCCACGTAGTGCGGCAGCTTCAAGTGCTGCACGAAGCCCGAGGCCTCCAGGCTGTCGCTGTGGCCCAGCACAAACTCCTGCATCTGCGCGGGGGACTCGACGGGCTCGCCCAGCTCGTCGGCACGCAGGGCGCGGTCCACCAGGCTCATGGCCATGGCCTTGCGCTCGCTGTGGCCGAACGCCAGGCCGTAGCCACGCGTGAACTGCGGCGGCTGGCTCTTGCTGCCGGCAAACTGGTTCACCATCTCGCACTCAGTGATCTCGATGTCGCCGATGTCGATGGCAAAGCCCAGCTCTTCCGGCACGATCTCCACCGCCACCGTGCCCAGGCGCACCTCGCCCACAAACGGGTGCGAGTGTGAGTAGCCGCGCTGCGTGGAGTACGCCATGGCAAGCAGGAAGCCCTCGTCGCCGCGCGCCAGGTTTTGCAGGCGCGTGGCCCGGTTGGCGGGGAAGCGCAGCGGCTCGCGGGTCAGATCGGTGGGCGCGGGGTCGCCTGGGGGGACGGGGCGGGTTTCGATCAAGCCTTCCTGGTTGAGCAGATCCACCACACGCGGCGTGGGGCCGGGTGGCACCGCAGCAGCCACAGCGGCAGGTGGCGTCACCGTACCTTCGGCCAGCAGCTTGAAGTCCAGCAGTCGCTGCGTGTAGTCGTACGTGGGGCCCAACACCTGCCCGCCGGGCAGGTCCTTGAAGGTGGCGGAGATGCGCCGGTCCAGCGCCATGCGGCTGGTGTCCAGCGGGCAGGTGGTGCCCAGGCGCGGCAGCGTGGCTCGGTAGGCGCGCAGCAAAAAGATGGCTTCCACCAGGTCGCCCGCCGCTTGCTTGATGGCCAGCGCGGCGAGTTCGGGGTCGTAGACCGAACCCTCGGTCATGACGCGGTCCACCGCCAGCTTGAGCTGCTGGCGGATCTGCGGCACCGAGAGTTCGGGCTGTGCTACATCGCCCCGGCGCTGGCGCGCCAGCAGCTGGTAGCTGTTGAGAATGGCGGCTTCTCCGCCTTTGACGGCTACGTACATACTCAAGCCTCCTGAAGAGCAGTGGCACCGCGCGTTGCCCGCGTGGTGCGTGGCAGACCCACGATGTGGTCTGCAGTGGCCAGCAACAAGTCCACCCCGCGCGGAAACATTGCCTGGTTGGCCGCCCACTGGGTCTCGAAGTCGTCGGGCAAGCCGCCCAACTGCAAGGCCGCCACCTCCTGGATGCCGGGGCCGCGCAAGTACCAAGCACCTTCGGAATCTGTCGTGGTGGCCCTGGCGCGCAGGACATCGACCACGCACGTCGCGGACTGGTCGGGGTAGATGTCGGTACCCAGTTCGAGACTGTCGAGGGGCGGTACCACGTCGCCTTGCGCCACCCACACAAAGCGAGCCTGAGCCGCCTCGCTCACCAAGGTGCAGCCCGTGTGAAAGCGCAGCCACGCACCCGCATCGCTGGCGGCCAGGCGCGGCGAAAGCCACAGCGTGCAGTCACTGTCGAGCAGCGCCAGCAGCACGGCCGCCGATGCGGCATGCCCCACGGCGGGAGTCTGCGCGTCGTGTTCCACGGCCACCGTGCGTCCGGGGTGCGACAGCGCCTGCAACACGGCCCGAAACACCGCCTGGCTACCAAAGGCTTCGTTCGAGAATCCGGCACCCAGAGATGCCAAAGGGGTCACTGGGTTCTTGCTCATTCGGTGTCCTCGTCGTTGTCGGTACCGCTCTCGCGCGCCACGGTGAAAAAGTCCACCTTGGTGCTGGCGGCCCGCGCCTGGCGCTCGGCCTGGGTGGTGCGCAGGTGGGTGCGGATGGGTTCGAGCAGTTGTGCGTCCAGCACCGGTTGCTGAACAGGGTCTTGCAGCAGCGCATCGGCCAGGGCCGCGAGTTGCACCTGGCGGTGCGATCGGCCCAGCACGTAGGCCACGCCCACAGTGGCCTCGGCAGCGTCCGATGCGTCGGCCACGCGCAGCGCGCAGCGGGTGACGGTGACCTCGCCCAGGTTGAAGCGCTCACCGGTGCCGCCAGCGCGGCCCTGGACCATCATCAAGCCGGTCTCGGGCGCACGCAGCCAGCGCGCGGGGCGCGTGGCATGCTCATGCAAGGCAGATTCGAGCAGCCCCAGCGGCGCCCGGGCCAGCAGCGCCATCCACTGCGCGCGGCCCAGGGGGCGGCCCGGCCCCGGGTTGTCAAAGGCTTGAAACATGGAAGTGGTACCCTGAAAGTTGTATAGACAAATTGAACAACTGGCGCCAGCTTAAAGAGCGCGCATGTAGGTTTCATGACAGCCAGCACCACTTCTCTCCCGCCTCCTTTGCAGGCCCCAAATGCACCCCCACTGCGCCCTGCGCGCGACAGTTTCTGGACGCGGATTGCCGCTGAGCTGGCCGAGGCCATCGGCAGCGGCGTCTACCCGCCCGGCCAGCGCCTGCCTTCGGAACACGCGCTGGCCGAGCAGTTCGGCGTGAACCGGCACACCATCCGCCGCTCGCTCGCCAGCCTGTGCAGCCAGGGGCTGGTGCGCATCACGCAGGGCAGCGGCACCTATGTGGAAGACTTTGCGGTGGACCTGGTGCTGGGCAAGCGAACGCGCCATCAGCAGGGCCTGGCGCAGGCGGGACTGCGCGGCAGCCTGGTGGTGCTGCAGGCCCAGACCACGCGCGCCACGGTGGCGCTGGCCAAGGCGTTGCAGGTGCCCGCGCGCAGCCCGCTGCTGGCGCTGCGCGTGCGGGGCGACGCCGAGGGCCAGCCCCTGCACATCAGCGAGCGCTACTTTCCCCTGCCGCGCTTCGAGAACCTGGCGGCCGTGGTGCGCGAGACAGGCTCCATCACCGCAGGCTTCACCGCCCATGGCGTGGCCGACTACACGCGCCGCGAAAGCCGCATCACCGCCGAGCTGCCCAGCCCCGAAGTGGCCGCCCAGCTGCGCCAGCCCACGTCACGCCCCGTGCTGCAGGTGGAGAGCCTGAACGTGGACCTGGCAGGCACACCCATCGAATGGGCCCGTGCCTGGTTTGCGGGCGACCGCGTGAAACTGACGATTGACCACAATGAACACGCCTGACATGCCACCCACCCACCACCGCTATGCGGTCTATTTCGCACCCAACCCGGGCAGCCTGGGCTGGCTGGCCGGCAGCCACTGGCTGGGACGCTGCGCTGCGTTGCTGCAGCCGCTGCAGCAGCTCGCCATCGACGGCGTGGCGGCCGACACGCTGCACCGCCTGACCGCAGCACCCCGCCGCTACGGCTGGCACGCCACGCTCAAGGCACCGTTTGCGCTGGCGCCCGGCACCGACTGGATCACGCTGCACCAGGCCGTGCAGGAGGTGGCGCGCGGGCTGCAACCCTTTGTGCTGCCGCCGCTGCAGGTGCAGCGCATCGACGACTTTCTGGCGCTGGTGCCCCCGGCGTTGCACCCCGCCAATGCGCAGATCCAGGAAACCGCTGCCACCTGCGTGACCGCGCTGCAGCCCTTGGCCGCGCCCCTGTCCGACGCCGACCTGGCCCGGCGCCGTGCAGCGGTGCTCACCGCCCGGCAAGACGCGCTGCTGCAGCAATGGGGCTACCCGTTTGTGCTGGACGAGTTCCGATTCCACATGTCGCTCACCGGCAGCCTGGCGCAGGTAGACGCACCCACGCAGTCGCTGGTGTTCGAAGCCGCGCAGGAGTTCTTCTCCGACCTGCCCATCCTCAAATTCAACAGCCTCGCCTTGTTCGCAGAGCCCACGCCGGGCGCGGACTTTGTGTTGCTGGACCACCTGGAGATGGGCGCATGACCACCGGTCGGCTGGTCTACTGCATGGGCCCATCGGGAGCGGGCAAGGACAGCCTTCTGGACTGGCTACGCACGCACCTGCCCCAGCCTTGCCCCGTGCACTGGGCGCAGCGCACCATCAGCCGTGCCGCGACATCCGGAGGTGAAGCGCACGACAGCGTTTCGCCCCAAGCGTTTGCAGCGCTGTGCAGCGAGCACGCCTTTGCCCTGCACTGGCATGCCAACGGCCTGGATTACGGCGTGCGGCATGCGCAACTGGCGCCGCTGGTGCAGGGCCACTGGGTGCTGCTCAATGGTTCGCGCGCCTACCTGCCCGAGGCCCTGGCGCGGTTCCCGGACCTGGTGGCCGTACACATCACCGCCAGCCCCCAAGTGCTACGCGAGCGCCTGCTGTCGCGCGGCCGCGAGACGCGCGAAGAGGTGGAGGCCCGGGTGCAGCGCGCGCTGGCCTATACCCCGCCCCCCGGAGCCGCCAGCCTGGAGGTGCACAACGACGGCGCGCTGGGCGATGCGGGCCAGCGGCTGCTGAACGCGCTGGAGCATTTGCCAGGCTGGCCCCGGCGCAGTGGCAAACTTTCGCCCATCGCTCCCCTACTTTCCAGCACGCCATGACCACCATCACGATCTATCACAACCCGAAGTGCGGCACGTCCCGCAACACCCTCGCCATGATCCGCAACAGCGGCGTGGAGCCCGAGGTCATTGAATACCTGAAAACCCCGCCCGACCGCGCAACACTGGTGGCGCTGATTGCGGCGACCGGCGAGCCGGTGATCAACGCTGTGCGCACCAAGGAAGCGGTCTTCACCGAGCTGCAGCTGGACGCACCGGGCGTCACCGACGCCCAGCTCATCGACGCGATGCTGCAGCACCCCATCCTCATCAACCGCCCCATCGTGGTCACGCCCCTGGGCACGCGGCTGTGCCGCCCGTCCGAGAAGGTGCTGGACATCCTGCCCGCGCTACAAAAAGGTGCCTTCACCAAGGAGGATGGCGAGGTCGTCATCAACGCGCAGGGCCAGCGTGTCTGAGACCACGTCGCGCGCGCCCACCATGGCCCACCGCGCGGCATGAGCGCCGCCTCGCAACGCTGGACCGTGGCGCGCCTGGGCACGGCCCAGACCCTGGCCTGGGCCTCGTCCTACTACCTGCCCGCCATGCTGGCCGCGCCCATGGCGCACGACCTGGGTGTGGCCACACCCACCGTGTTCGCGGCGTTTTCGGTGGCGCTCATCGTGTCGGCGCTGCTCGGGCCTTTCGCGGGCCGGGCCATTGACCGCCACGGCGGCCGCCCGGTGCTGGTGGGCACCAACCTATTGTTTGCAGTTGCCCTGGTGGGCATGGCGCTGGCGCAAGGCCCGGTGGGTCTGTTTGCCGCCTGGGTGTTGATGGGTGTGGCCATGGGCTCGGGCCTGTACGAGGCAGCGTTTGCCACGCTGGTGCGGCTGTACGGCCAGGGCGCACGCGGCGCGATCACCGGCATCACGCTGATTGCGGGGTTTGCGAGCACCGTGGGGTGGCCGCTGTCGGCCTGGATGGAGACGCAGTGGGGCTGGCGGGGCGCCTGCGCGGGCTGGGCGGCGTTGCACCTGCTGGTGGGCGTGCCGCTCAACGGCTGGCTGCCACGCGCCGACACTGCAAAGAAACCGCCCCCACCTTCGGCGGATGAGCCTGTGGCGGCAGCCTCGGAACCGGCTGAACCCTCCCCGTCCACTGCCGCCCACCCGCTGCGCACCACTGTGCTGCTGTCCTTTGTATTTGCCGTCACCTGGTTCACCAGCACCGCCATGGCGGCCCACCTGCCGCGCCTGCTGCAGGCCAGCGGTACGTCGCTGCAAGCGGCTGTGGCCATGGCCGCGCTGGTAGGCCCGGCCCAGGTGGCGGCGCGCCTGCTGGAGTTTGGCTTGCTGCGCCGCCTGCACCCGCTGCTGTCGGCCCAGCTGGCCGCCGCTGCACACCCCGTGGGCGCGGGCCTGCTAATGGTGCTGGGCGGGCCTGCGGCGGCGGTGTTCACCCTGCTGCATGGCGCGGGCAACGGCATCCTGACCATTGCCAAGGGCACGCTGCCGCTGGTGCTGTTTGGCCCCGCAGGCTACGGCGCGCGCCAGGGCCTGATGATGGTGCCCGCCCGTGTGGCGCAGGCGTTTGCACCGGTGCTGTTCGGCATGGCGCTGGACCGTGCTGGCGCCTCCGCTCTATGGCTCACCACACTATTGGGACTGGCTGCATTGGCAGCGCTGTGGCTGCTGCGGCCTGTGGCGCGGGCCTGAACGAGCTATCGCTCCGTCGATCCATCAGTCAGCCGCGGGGCACCACAAACGCCTTGCGCGCCGCGAGCGCTGCGGGACGCGAATGGCAGCCCTCCAGGTGATCGTTGACCAGCCCCATGGCCTGCATGAAGGCGTACACCGTGGTCGGGCCTACAAAACTCCAGCCACGCTTCTTCAGGTCCTTGGACATGGCAACCGACGCGGGCGACGTGGACAGGGTGCGCGCCACTTCGCGCGTGAGCCGCTCGGGCCGGTCGGTGGCGGCGGGCTCGTAGCGCCAGGCGTAGTGCGCCAGCGAGCCGAACTCGCGCCGCAGCTCCAGCACCCGGCGCGCGTTGTTGATGGTGGACTCGATCTTGCCCCGGTGGCGCACGATGGCCGCGTCCTGCACCAGGCGCTCAACCTCGGCCGGGCCGAAGGCCGCGACCTGCTCGGCGTCGAAGTTGGCGAACGCGGCGCGAAAGCCCTCGCGCTTGTTCAGGATGGTGAGCCAGCTCAGGCCCGACTGAAAACCCTCCAGGCAGATCTTCTCGAACAGCCGGCGGTCGTCCGCCACCGGGAAGCCCCACTCGGTGTCGTGGTAGTGGCGGTACAGCGGCGTGGCCTGGCACCAGGAGCAACGCGGGCAACCGGCTTCGTCAGCAAACAGGCCGTCGGCCAGTGCGGGTGGGCGAACAGGGTCTTGAGCAGTCGGAGGGATCATGCGCGGCATTCTAGAAACCACCACAGCCAGGCTGCTGACAGGGCGGAGACAAAGGGCCCGATCTGCCCATAAACTGCACTGCATGCGTGAGCCACTTTCCCGCCTGCGGGTCACTTTCAGCCTGATGTTTTGCCTGGTGCTGGGCGGCTGCGCCAGCACCACCGGCCCCTCCAACGCTTGGGGCTACTACTGGCAATCGCTGCGCGGGCACATGCAGATCATGCATGCCGCAGAACCCATTGACGACTGGGTGGCGCGCAAAGACATCTCGCCCGCCCTGCGCGAGCGGCTGCAGCTGGCGCAACGTGCGCGGGCCTTTGCGGTCACCGAACTCGGCCTGCCCGACAACGCCAGCTACCGCCGCTATGCCGACCTGAAGCGCTCCGCCGCCGTGTGGAACGTGGTGGCTGCACCGCCCTATTCGCTGACGCTGCACACCTGGTGCTTCCCGGTCACAGGCTGCATCGGCTACCGGGGTTACTTCACCGAGGCCGCAGCTCAGGCCGAAGCCGCTGAGCTGGCCGCGCAGGGCCTGGAGGTGGAGGTGTACGGCGTCCCCGCGTACTCCACGCTGGGCTACATGAACTGGGCGGGCGGCGACCCGCTGCTGTCCACCTTCATCGCCTGGCCCGAGGGCGACTTTGTGCGCCTGCTGTTCCACGAGCTGGCGCACCAGGTGGTCTACGCCCAAAACGACACCTTGTTCAACGAGTCCTTTGCCACGGCGGTGGAGCGCCTCGGCGTGGCGCAGTGGCTGGCCACGCAATCCACCCCCGCCGCGCGCGAAGCCTATGCCACCAGCGAGGCGCGGCGCAGCGCCTTCCGCGCGCTCACCCGGGCCACACGCACCCGCCTGGCGGCCATTTACGAGCAAAAAGAGCTTCAAGCGCTAGAGGATCATGCGCTGAATGCTATGAAAACAGAAGCAATGAAGGCTTTCCGAAACGACTATGCCGCGCTGCGCGCACGCTGGCTGGACGCGCCCGGCGGCACGCCGCCCCGGGCCACAACCGCCCAGGTGGCCGGCTACGACCGCTGGGTGGCCCAGGCCAACAACGCCAGCTTTGCGGCCCAGGCCGCCTACGACGAACTGGTGCCCGCGTTCGAGGCCTTGTTTGAACGCGAGGGCCGCAGCTGGCCCCGGTTTTATGATGCCGTACGACAACTGACGCAGCAGCCCCGGCCCGAGCGGCACGAGGCCCTGCGCGCCCTTTTACCTGACCCGCAACACCTCAAGGAGACAGCCGGTGCCTGACATTCATATCCACCGCGAACACCATCTGGGTTTCAAGGAAGCCCGCAAGGTCGCCTTCTCCTGGGCCGAGAAGGCCGAAGAAAAATTCGATATGGAATGCACCTACGAAGAGGGCGAGAAGGAAGACCTGCTCACCTTCACCCGCACTGGCGTCAAAGGCACGCTGCTGGTGGATGCCCATCAGTTCGAGATGAAGGCCCAGCTGGGCTTTTTGCTGGGCGCCTTCAAGGACCGCATCGAGGCCGAGATTGGCGAACAGCTGGATGCGCTGCTCAATGCACCGCACCCCAGTGCCAAGAAGCCAGCGGCCGACAAGAAGAAAGCGGCGACAGACACGGATGCCGGCAAGCCAGCCCTCAAGGCAGCCGCCAAGCCTGCCGCCAAGGCCAAGAAGGCCTAGCCGCAGGGGCCCCGCCATGACATCCACCGCGAACGAGGCCAACAACGCCCACAGCCCGGCATTTGACACCCTCTCCACGCTGCTGCACACCCGCTACAGCTGCCGCGCCTTTCTGCCCGAGCCGCTCCCGCGCAGCACCATCGAAGCCATCCTGGCCGCCGCGCAGCGCACGGCCTCGTGGTGCAACGCGCAGCCCTGGCAACTCACCATTGCCAGCGGCGCTGCGCTGGCGCGTCTGCGCAGCGCCCTGCAATCCCACATGCTCGCCGCGGCACCCCAGCCCGACCTGCCCTGGCCGCGCGAGTACCGGGGCGTGTACCAGGAGCGGCGGCGCGAATGTGGCTGGGGCCTGTACGAAGCCCTGGGCATTGCCAAGGGCGACCGCGAAGCTTCGGCGCGCCAGGCGGCGCAGAACTTCACCATGTTTGGTGCGCCGCATGTGGCCATCGTCACCAGCGACGAGGCCCTGGGCGTGTACGGCGCGGTGGACTGCGGTGCGTATGTGAGCAACTTCATGCTGGCCGCGCACAGCCTGGGCGTGGGCTCCATCGCGCAGGCCGCGCTGGCCTCCTACCCTGGCGTGCTGCGTGACGTGCTGGGCATTGGCGAGGACCGCAGCATTGTCTGCGGCATTTCGTTCGGCATGGCAGACCCAGCCCAGCCGGCCAACCATTTCCGCACCACCCGCGCCGACCCGGCCAGCAGCGTGGTGTGGAAGGACTGAGACGCCGAGAGGCGGGACCTGACGGGCGTCAGGCCACAACGCGCAGCAGGGGACTGCGTGTATGCAGCAACCCAAACAGGTTCTTGGGATCTGACAGCTGGGGGATGAGTTCGATGGGCTGACCCATGCCCAGCTCGGCCGCCGCGTCGCGCAAGAAGCGCAGCGCAGAAAAGTCCTCCAGCGCAAAGCCTACCGAGTCGAACACCGTCACCGCCGCATCGCTGGCGCGCCCGCCATGCTGGCCCGCCAACACTTGCCACAGCTCGGTCACTGCAAAGTCAGGCGGCAGTTGCTGGATGTCGCCTTCGATGCGCGTTTGCGGCGCGTATTCCACAAACACCTGGGCCTGGCGCAGCACGTCGGCATGCATCTCGGTCTTGCCGGGGCAGTCGCCGCCCACGGCGTTGATGTGCATGCCGGGGGCCAGCATGCCGGGCGTGAGGATGGTGGCGTTGGTTTTGTCGGCCGTCACCGTGGTCACGATGTCGGCGCCGCGCACGGCCTCGGCCGTGCTGGTGCAGGCCACGGGGCGCAGGCCCACCGTGCCTTGCAGGTTGGCCTGCAGCTTGGCCGTTGCAGCCGGATCGGTGTCGAATAAACGCAGGGAGTCGATACCCAGCAGATGGTGAAAGGCCAGCGCCTGGAACTCGCTCTGTGCACCGTTGCCAATCAGCGCCATGGTGCGGGCACCGGGGCGGGCCAAGGCCCGTGCGGCCACGGCCGACATGGCGGCGGTGCGCAGCGCGGTGGTGAGGGTGAGTTCGCTCAACAGCAGCGGCGCGCCCGTGGACACATCGGCCAGCACGCCAAACGCCATCACCGTGGACAGGCCCCAGCGCGTGTTCTTGGGGTGGCCGTTGACGTACTTGAATGCATAGGTCTGCCCATCTGCAATGGGCATGAGTTCGATCACGCCGTCGCGCGAGTGGCTGGCTACCCGTGCGGATTTGTCGAAGGCGCCCCAGCGCAAGAAGTCATCATGGATGTAGTCGGAGATGCCGCGCAGGCAGGCCTCGATGCCCTTGCGCTGCACCAGCGCGATCACATCAGGGGCGCTGAGGTACAGGGTGGAAAAGTGCTGGGGGGTAGCCATGGTGTGGGTCTCCGGGTGCCGATGTATGCGTCTGCAGCCAGTGTCCCGAAGCGCAAAAACAATGGGAATCGCCCAAACTGCCGCCTATTGCAGGGCGGTTTGCCGGTATGCCAGCCAAAATTGCCACTTTGCTCAAAAGCCCAGGGCTGCGTTTGGCGCAGCCCACGCGCTATCCTCTGCCGCTTGATTTGCCCCGCACCATGACGTCCCCAGAAATCCTCATCAGCGAAGTCGGCCCGCGCGACGGCCTGCAGTCCGTCCAGGCCACCATGCCCACCACCCACAAGCTGCGCTGGATCGACGCGCTGGTGGCGGCGGGCCTGCGGGAGATCGAGGTCGGCTCCTTCGTGCCCGCCCGCTTGCTGCCCCAGATGGCCGATGTGGCCGAGGTGGTGCGCCATACGCTCACCCACCCTGGCATCACCGTGATGGCGCTGGCGCCCAACCTGCGTGGGGCCGAGGCCGCGCTGGCGGCCGGGGTGCACAAGGTCACGCTGCCGGTGTCGGCCAGCGCCGCCCATTCGCTGGCCAATGTGCGCAAGACGCGCGAGGCCATGGTCGAAGAGGTGCGCGCCGTGGCACAGCTGCGCGACGCGCAGGCGCCTGGCATGCTGGTGGAGGTGGGGCTGTCTACCGCCTTTGGTTGCACGCTGCAGGGCGCAGTGCCCGAGGACGATGTGATCTGGCTCGCCGGCCTGTGTGCCGAGGCGGGTGCCGACGAGGTGGGCTTGTCGGACACCACCGGCATGGCCAACCCGGCCCAGGTGCGCCGCCTGTTCACGCGTTTGCGCGCCGAGCTGGGTGCCAAGGCCGGGGCGGCCCACATGCACAACACCCGAGGCCTGGGCCTGGCCAACTGCCTGGCGGCCTACGACGTGGGGGTGCGCACCTTTGATGCGTCGCTGGGCGGGCTGGGCGGCTGCCCCTATGCACCGGGCGCGTCGGGCAATGTGGTGACCGAAGACCTGGTGTTCATGTTTGAGGCCATGGGCATCACCACGGGGGTGGACCTGGAGCGCCTGATGGCCGCCCGCGCGCCGCTGCAGGCGGGGCTGCCGAGCGAGCCCATTTACGGCATGACGCCGGAGGCGGGGCTGCCCAAGGGGTGGACCAAGGCATAGCCCCGGGGCAACCAAAGAAAAAGGCGACCTCGGTCGCCTTTTTCTTTGGGGTACTGCCGTATCAGCTCAGCGAGGTGATCAGGTCCACATACTGCTGCTTGGCGTCGTCGGCGCCGGTGCCCTTGAGCTTTTCCCAGGCGTCCCACTTGGCGCGGCCCACCATGTCGGAGAAGCTGGGCTTCTTCTCGGTGTTGTCGCCGGCGGTGGCTTGCTTGTACAGCGCATAGATCTTGAGCAGCGTGGCGTTGTCGGGACGCTCGCTCAGGTTCTTGGAATTGGCCACAGCGGCTTCGAAGGTGGCGTTCAGGTCGGCCATGTCGGTGCTCCTTGGGTTTGTATGGGGGAGGGAAAGAACGGTGTCGGCAAGGGATTGCTGCGTTGTATCTTACGGGCTGAGCATGGCCTGGGGCCGCTCAATCCATAGAGGCAAGCCCCCAAAAATCAAACAATAGGTGTACATCTGATGGTGACCCGCATTCCTGCCCCCCGCAAAGCCGCACCCGGCCACAGCACAAGCCCCCTGCGCACCCTGCGCGACCAAGGGCCTGAGGTGGCGCGCAAGGCGGCCCAGGCCCTGCCCCCCGCCGCTCGCAAAGCCGCCACCGTGGTGCAGAAGAACGTGCGCCGCGCGGCCACCGGCATGCTGGGCCTGTCGGGCGAGCGCATGAGCAAGGTCGATACCGCCTGGCTGCGCATGGACTCGCACAGCAACCTGATGATGATCAACGGCGTGTGGACCCTGTCGCCCGGCATCACCTGGGAGGCGCTCTGCGAACGCGTGCAGCAGCGCTTGCTGCAGTACCCGCGCTTTCGCCAGCGGGTGGTGGAAGATGCGGCAGGCGCAACCTGGGTGGAGGACCGCAACTTCGACATTGCCGCCCACGTACTGCGCGAGAAGCTGCCCCACCGCAAAGGCCACAGCATGCAGCGTGCGCTGCAAGACCGCGTGGGCGAACTGGCCATGCAGCCGCTCGATACCCGCCGCCCGCTGTGGCAGATGCACCTGATCGAAGACTTTGTGGGCGACGACGGCACCCAAGGCAGCGCGCTCATCGTGCGCATCCACCACTGCATTGCCGACGGCATTGCCCTCATCTCGGTGACCATGTCGCTGGTGGATGGCGGCTCGGAGCCCCCCAAGCGCAAGGCGCGAACGGGCAAGGAAGCCGCCACCGCCGAGGACTGGATTGCGGATGCCCTGATCAAGCCCTTCACTGGCCTCACCGTGAAGGCGCTGGACTTGGCAGGCGACAGCGCGGCCAAGTCGTTGCAAATGCTGGGCGATCCGGAGAAGGCCATGCAGCATGGGCTCTCGGGCACGGCCGACATGGCCCGCGTGGCCTACCAGCTCGTCAGCGATGCGGCAGCGCTGGCGTTGATGCCAGACGACTCCCCCACCCGCCTCAAGGGCCAACCCGGCAGCGCCAAGCGCGTGGCCTGGTGCCCACCGATCCCGCTCGAAGAAGTCAAGGCCATCGGCAAGGCACTGAACTGCTCCATCAACGATGTGCTGCTGTCGTGCGTGGCGGGCGCCATCGGCGGCTACCTGCGCAGCCAGGGCGATGACCCCACGGGCCAGGAGATCCGCGCCATGATCCCGGTGAACCTGCGCCCCATGGAGGAGGCCTGGAAGCTGGGCAACCGCTTTGGCTTGGTGCCCCTGGTGCTGCCGATTGGCGTGGCCAACCCCATCGAGCGCGTGTACGAAGTGCGCAAGCGCATGAATGCGCTCAAGGGCAGCACCCAGCCCATCCTGGCGTTCGCCATGCTGGCGGTGGCGGGGCTGATGATCAAGCCCGCGCAGGACGCACTGCTCAACCTGTTTGGCCGCAAGACCACGGCCGTGATGACCAACGTGCCCGGCCCCAAGGAGCAGCTCACGCTGTGCGGCGCACGTGTCACGCAGTGCATGTTCTGGGTGCCGCAGTCGGGTGACATCGGCCTGGGGGTCTCCATCCTCAGCTACGGCGGCGGCGTACAGTTTGGCGTGATCACCGACACCACGCTGTGCCCCGAGCCGCAGCAGATCATTGATGCCTTTGCGCCCGAGTTCGACCAGCTGTCGCTGCTCACGCTGATGCTACCCTGGGGCGAATGATGCACAAACACCCACCCTCGTCGCTACTGCGCGCTTCAGTCACCGCACTGGCACTGTATGGACCAGCCTGTGCCCAGGCTGCGGTGCAGGAGGAGCATGCCGAGCGCAAATACGCCGTTCATGCAGAACCGAACCAGTCGCTGCGCCACGCGCTGAACGCGGCCACTCCTATCCTGGTCAATGGCAAGCGGTTTCACGGGTACACGCGCTGGTATGTGCGCTGGCAGTTCCAGTGGGCCCCCGACCCGCAGGGCCGCTGCCGTATCACGCAGGTGAAAACGCGACTGACCACCGAGGTGCAGCTACCCGACCTGCGCCGTGGCACCGAGGCACAGCAAGCCCGTTTCGACCGGTATCTGCCGGCCCTGTCACAACACGAGCAGGGCCATGTACAGGTGGGCCGCGACGCCGCGCAGGCCATTGACCGTGCCATAGCCGACATGCCCGCCGCCAGCGACTGCGCCACGCTGGAGCGCAACGCCAACACCCTGGGCCAGGCCCTGCTGCAGGAGCATATCGAGCGCGAAAAGCAATTCGACGTCACCACCGGCCACGGTGCGACACAGGGCGCGCGGCTGGACGACTGACCTGGCTTCGCACACTACCCCCTCGTTCCATTGCTATTATTTGTATAGCTATATAACTTTATAAAACCTGGACTTCAGGCCATTTTGGCCGGCGGTTTCAACAACGAAGTGCACGTTGCCAAAAGGTAGGCCCAGACAAGTAAGTGAAGATGACTTGTGTGACCTGCCAGTCAACCCAAGTGCACCATGAACTACACCCATCTGAGCCAAAGCGAACGTTACCAAATCCAATGCCTGCGCGACGTGGGGCTGTCGATCACACAGACAGCCCTGCGCCTGGGGCGCCACCGCAGCACCATTGCCCGCGAGATCCGGCGCAACAGCGACGCCAGCACAGCCTACCAAGCCCACAACGCCCATCAACAGGCTCTCTCGCGCCAAAGCGGCCAGACCAACGCTCAGCGCTTTGACGGTGCCCAGTGGGAGCTGGTGCTGTCGTATCTGCAGCTGGACCTGTCGCCTCAGCAGGCAGCCGCCCGCCTGGGGCTGGAAAGGCGCCTGCGCATCAGCCACACCTGCATCTACAACCGGCTGCGCCGCATGGGACAAGCTGCACCGCGCCTGCGTTGCGGCCATTGCCGGCGCAAGGCACACAGGGTGCGGGGCAACTGCGCGATCGCGTGGGTATCGCACAGCGCCCCGCCATCGTGGACAAGCGAGCGCGCCTGGGGGATTGGGAGGGCGACACCATCGTCTCGGGTGCGGGTGGGCTGGCAGGGCTGGTGACCCTGACCGAGCGGCGCTCGCGCTACACACTGGCGCAGCGTGTGCAGCGGCGCCAGGCCGAGCCGGTGGGCCAGGCCATCATCGAAATGCTCAGGCCCCATCCCAAGCGCCGCCACACCCTGACGCTGGACAACGGCAAGGAGTTCGCCGAGCACAGGTGGGTGCACAGACGCCTGAAGACGAAGGTGTACTTTGCTGACCCGCACAGCCCCTGGCAGCGAGGACTCAACGAGAACCACAATGGGCTGCTACGCCACTACTTCCCCAAGGGCAGCGATCTGGGCAAGGCCAGCGAGCAAGAGGTGCTCCAAGCCGTGTACCGGCTCAACCACCGACCCCGCAGATGCTTGGGCTGGAAGACTCCGCATGAGGTGTTCCACGGCTACAAAGTGACCCCACTTACACTGGGGACTGGTGCACTTCGTTGTTGAAACCGCCGCCTGAAGCCTCATCCCATCAACCCGTCCACCGCCTGGAACATGGACTGCCGTGCCTGGCTGATGATCTGCCCCTTCCACACGTCCGTGTCGGTGTAGAACGCCGCCAGCATTTGCGCCTTGATCTGGGCCGCCTTGTCAGCCGGAGTTTCGGGGTGCAGATTGAGCCATTGCTCGGCACGGATGGCGTTCATCACGTCGAGCACGGGCACCGTGCCGTACTCCATGGCAATGCCCGTGTACTCGGCATGGGGGCACTCGTCGTAGATCGAGGTCCACATCAGGCCGGTGAGGAAGGCCGAGGTGGACGAGCCGTCGTAGATCGATGTGACCGGCGTGGCGCCGCCGCCGTCCCACCAGGCGCGTGCGCGGGCCACGGCCACGGCGTCGTCATTGCCGGCATAAATGCGCTCGCCATGGCCGCTGGGGCCCAGGCCCGTGTGCAGGTCGATCCAGGCAATCTTGGAAGCTGCGGCACCGTGCTGGCGCAGCACCTGGCGCAGCGTGCGGTTGCTCCAGGTGGGCTCGGTGCCGCCAAAGAACACGCCCTGCGGAAACTCGTGCTGGCCCTGCGAGATGGCGGCCTGCCACGCGGCCTCGCCCTTGGTGGCGATGTACTCCGCCACCGCCGCCTGGTTTTCGGGGCCGGGCGGCCATTGCTCGGGCAGCAGCAGGGGCTGTACCTCGCGGTAGGCCGTGTTCACCGGCAGGGGCTTGCTGAAGTCCTGGAAGTTGCGGTTCAGGTCCACGTTCTCGTGCGTGAAGCGGCGCACGTGCGAGAAGCCATACGGGTTGAGCGCGTGGATGTAGAGCGTGGCCACACCGGCATCGCGCGCCTTGGCGCGCCACTCGGCATCGTGCAGCGCAAACACCTGCACGCCGCTGCCGCAGTAGCCCTCGACGCCATGGCAGGCGCTGCTCACGATGAGCAGCTTTTTGGCATCGGCCGGGCCGTCGCGCACCACGTCCATGGCCAGGTCTTCGCCGTCGCGGCCCTTGAGCGGGTGGACGTGCGACTCGATGGACAGGCCGGCGGCTGCGGCGGCCTCCAGAAACTTTGTGCGCGCCTGGGCGTAGCTGGGCGAGAAGGCTTCAACGATTCCGGTCATGGGCAGGGCTTTCAGGAGTCAGTGGGAAGACAAAAAGAAAACCCGGGCACGCGCGCTGCGCACGCCCGGGTGGAGGAGGATCAACGGCGCGCCAAGCTGCTTCAGGCTGCTTTGGCAGGCTGGGCCAGCCATTCCTCGGCCAGCTTGACCCAGTAGGTCGCGCCCAGCGGGATCAGGTCGTCGTTGAAGTCATAGCTGGGGTTGTGCAGCATGCAGGGGCCGCCGCCGTGGCCCATCTCGCGGTGGGCACCGTCGCCGTTGGCGATGAAGCAGTACGCACCGGGCTTGGCCTGCAGCATGTAGGCAAAGTCTTCGGCGCCCATGGTGGGCTCCTGGGCCACCACATGCTCTTCACCCACGATGCCGGTCATGACCTTGCGGGCAAACTCGGCCTCGGCGGGGGAGTTGACGGTGGGCGGGTAGTTGCGCACGAACTCGAACTCGCAGGTGGCGTCGTGCGCAGCGCAATGGTTCTCGGCGATCTGGCGCATGCGCTTTTCAATGAGGTCCGTCACTTCGGTGGTGAAGGTGCGTACCGTGCCCTGCAGCTCCACGCTGTCGGGCACCACGTTGGTGGCCTCGCCCGCGTGGATCATGGTGACCGAGATCACGCCCGCGTCCACCGGCTTCTTGTTGCGGCTGATGATGGTCTGGAAGGTCTGCACCATGCCGCAGGCAATCGGCACCGGGTCGATACCGGTGTGCGGTAGCGCCGCATGGCCGCCCTTGCCCCGGATGGTGATCTTGAATTCGCTGGTCGATGCCATCACCGGGCCGGGGCTCACCGCAAAGGTGCCCACGGGCATGCCGGGCCAGTTGTGCATGCCGTACACGGCCTCCATGGGGAACTGCTCGAACAGGCCGTCCTCGATCATCACGCGGGCACCGCCACCGCCCTCTTCGGCCGGCTGGAAGATCAGGTACACGGTGCCGTCAAAGTTGCGGTGCTTGGCAAAGTGCTGGGCCGCCGCCAGCAGCATGGCCACGTGACCGTCGTGACCGCAGGCGTGCATCTTGCCCTGGTGTTTGCTGGCGTGGGCGAAGGTGTTGAACTCCTGCATGGGCAGGGCGTCCATGTCGGCGCGCAGGCCGATGGCGCGGCCGTTGGCGCCGCCATCGCGCCCCTTGACGATGCCCACCACGCCCGTCTTGCCCAGGCCCCGGTGGATGGGAATGCCCCACTCGGTGAGCTTTTGCGCCACCACGTCGGCGGTGCGCACCTCTTCGAAGCACAGCTCGGGGTGGGCGTGAATGTCCCGGCGCACCGCTGCAATACTGGCGGCGTGGGTGACGATGGAGTCAATAACGTTCATGATATGTATCCTTACGATCTCACAGTCTAGCCCGCGGACCGGACCTTGCGCCACTCCGGGTTTATTTGCACTGCAACATGACACTCTCCCCGCACGCCCTCGAACTTGCGCAAACCCTGGTGCGCATGAACACCGTCAGCCACCACTCCAACCTGGAGCTGATCCATTTCATCCGCGACCACCTGGCCCGGCTGGGCGTGAAAAGCCGCCTGACCTTCAACGAAGACAAGACCAAGGCCAACCTGTTCGCCACGCTGGGCGAGGGCAAGCCCGCGGGCATCATCCTCTCGGGCCACACCGACACGGTGCCGTGGGATGGGCAGGACTGGACCATGGACCCGCTGAGTGCGCTGGTCAAGGACGGCAACCTGTACGGGCGCGGCAGTGCCGACATGAAGGCCTTCATCGGCGTGGCCGTGTCGCAGGCCGAGCAGTTCCTGAACAGCGATGCGCCGTTTGCCCTTCACTATGCGTTCAGCTACGAGGAAGAGATTGGCTGCTTTGGCGTGAAGGAACTCATCGCCGACCTGCGCGATGCCAACATCCAGCCCCTGGCCTGCATCGTGGGCGAGCCCACCAGCATGATCCCCGCCATCGCGCACAAGGGCGTGTACCGCTACAAGTGCTGCGTGCGCGGCAAGGAGGCGCATTCCTCCCTCACGCCGCATTCGGTCAACGCCATCGAGATGGCCGCCCGCGTGGTGGGCCGGGTGCGCGACATGGCGGAAGACTTTGAAAAGAGCGAGCCCCGCTTCGAGGGCTTTGACGTGCCGTTTTCCACCAGCAGTGTGGGCCAGTTCCACGGCGGCATCGCCGACAACGTGGTGCCGCGCGACGCCGAGTTCCGCTACGAGTTCCGCGACCTGCCCACGGCCAACGCCGCGCAGATGCAGTCAGAAGTGGTGGCCTACGCCAAATCGCTGGAGCCCGCCATGAAGAAGGTGGCGCCGGCAGCGGGTTTCGAATTCGAAACCATCTGCGAAATCCCGAGCTTCCTGGGCAGCAAGGACGACCCGGTGACGCGCCTGGCGCAAGAGCTGTCGGGCGAAAAGAGCACCACGCTGGTGGCCTTTGGCACCGAGGCGGGCCTGTTCAAGAACGCAGGCATCTCCACCGTAGTGTGCGGCCCCGGCAGCATCCAGCAGGCGCACCAGCCGGATGAATACGTGAGCCTAGAACAGCTGGGACGCTGCGAAGCGTTCATGCAGGGGCTGGCGCGAACGCGCACGCTGGGCTGATCGCTTCAGGGCTGCGGGGCCTGCGCGTGCCCCCGCCCAACAGAGATCAGGTCCTCACCCGGCCGTCCCCGGTCAGCATCGACATCTCGACAAACTTCGACGCCGCATGGCTGGTGGCGCTGAACGAGACCGGAAAGCCCGAGATCACCTGATTGCCGATGGCCTCGGTGCCGGTGATGAAGCTCTCGCGGGTGACTTTGCCGCCCGCCTGGGCTTGGCGCAGGCCCTCCGTAAAGACGCGCGCAGCCAGGTATCCCTCCATGCTGGAGTAGTTGGGCTGCACCTTGTCGCCGCCCTTCTTGATGGCCTCCAGAAACTCGCGCGTGATCTGGCGCGAGGGCTGGTAAGGCGAGGGCACCACCTGCGACACCACCACGCCCGCACCGTCCTTGCCCAACTCGTCGGCCAGCGCCTGCGTGCCCACAAATGACACGTTGTAGAACGTGCCGCCAAAACCCGCCTTGCGCGCCGCGCGCACAAAGGCAGCGCTGCCGGCGTAGGCGGCAATCTGCACCACCGCATCGGGCGTGGCGGGCACCAGCTTGTCCACGGCCGCTTTCACGTCGGTGGAATTGCGCTCCACGGTGGCGGTCGCTACGGGGGCCAGCTTCAGCTCGGCCAGCGCACGGGTCACGCCATCGAGCCCCGCCTTGCCGTAGGCGTCGTTCTGGTAGAACACCGCGATCTTCTTGAGCCCCAGGTTGGTGAGCTGGCGCACGATGAGCGCGGTTTCGTCGTAGTAGGACGCGCGCACATGGAAGATCAGCCGGTTGAACGGCTGGCGCAGCGCCTCAGCGCCGGTGAAGGGGCCAAAAAACGGCACCTTCTCTTTGGTGAACAGCGGCAGCGCGGCCAGGCTGGTGGGGGTGCCGATGTAGCCAAACAGGGCAAACACCTCGTCGGCAATCAGCTTGCGGGTGTTCTCGGCGCAGCGGTCGGGCTCGTAGCCGTCGTCCATGGTGCGGATCTCCACCATGCGCTTGCCCACGCCGCCCTGGGCGTTGAGCTGGTCAAAAAAGAGTTTGGCACCCTGGTTGAACTGCACGCCCAGCTGGGCCGCCGGCCCGGTGAAGGCCGCCGACTGCCCCAGCACGATGCGCCCCTCTCCCTGCGCACGCGCCAGGCCGAACCCGCCCAGCGCCACGGCCCCCATGCCCACCGAAAACTGCCTGCGCCCCAATACTGTCTGGTTCATGGTGAAATCTCTGCTCTTGTAAGAAGAAAGAAGGGGCATCCCCCTCTGCACTGCCGGTAGGCAGCCCCGTGGAAACAGGGGCCCATATGCACGCCTGTTCCAACCCTGACAGCCAGTTTAACGATCCAGCCCCCGAATGCCCACGCCTTCTGACGCTAAATCCCCTCCATCGGCACTGATTCAGGTGCGCGGCGCCTGCCCCCACGACTGCCCCGACACCTGCGCCCTGCTCACCACCGTGGACGAACATGGCGTAGCCACCCGCGTGCAGGGCAACCCCGACCACCGCCACACCGACGGCGCGCTGTGCGCCAAGGTGAGCAAGTACACCGAGCGCAGCTACCACCCTGAGCGCGTGCTCACGCCGCTCAAGCGCATCGGCCCCAAAGGCAGCGGTCAGTTCGCCCCCGCGACCTGGGACGAAGCCCTGGCTGACATTGCCCAGCGCCTGCAGTCCATCGCCGCGCGCGCGCCCGAGGCCGTCCTGCCCTACAGCTACGCGGGCACCATGGGCATGGTGCAGGGCGAGAGCATGGACCGGCGCTTCTTCCACAAGCTGGGCGCCTCGCAGCTCGACCGCACCATCTGCGCATCCGCCGGTGCCGAGGCGCTCACGCAGACCCTGGGCGGCAAGGTGGGCATGAAAGTGGAGTTTTTTGCCGAGTCGCAGCTCATCCTGATCTGGGGCAGCAACTCCATCGGCAGCAACCTGCATTTCTGGCGCTACGCGCAACAGGCCAAGCGCAATGGCGCCAAGCTGGTGTGCATCGACCCGCGCAAAAGCGAGACGGCTGACAAGTGCCACGAGCACATTGCCCTGCGCCCCGGCACCGACGCGGCGCTGGCCCTGGCGCTGATGCACGAGCTGATCCAGAACGACTGGCTCGACCACGACTACATCGCCCGCCACACGCTGGGCTGGGACCAGCTGCGCGAGCGCGCACTGCAGTGGCCGCCCGAGCGCGCGGCCGAGGTCTGCGACATTCCGGTGGAGCAGATCCGCCAGCTGGCCAAGGACTACGGCACGACGAAGCCCGCCGCCATCCGCCTGAACTACGGCATGCAGCGCGTGCGCGGCGGCGGCAATGCGGTGCGCGCCGTGGCCTGCCTGCCTGCGCTCACGGGCGCCTGGCGCCACCGCGCGGGCGGCGTGCTGCTGTCCAGCTCGGGCCAGTTCCCCGCGCAGCGCGGCGTGCTGCAGCGGCCCGACCTGATGCCCGCCAAGACGCCGCGCACCATCAACATGTCCACCATTGGCGACGACCTGCTGCGCGAGGCCTCGCCCACGTTCGGCCCGAAGGTCGAGGCCATCGTGGTCTACAACAGCAACCCCGTGGCCGTGGCGCCGGACTCCAGCAAGGTGGTGCAGGGCTTTGCGCGCGAGGATTTGTTCACCGTGGTGCTGGAGCATTTCAAAACCGACACGGCCGACTACGCCGACTACATCCTGCCCGCCACCACGCAGCTGGAGCACTGGGACATCCACCTGAGCTACGGCCACACCGACGTGCTGCTCAACCGCCCCGCCATTGCGCCGCAGGGCCAGGCGCGCAGCAATGCGCAGATCTTCCGCGACCTGGCCGCGCGCATGGGCTTCACCGAGCCGTGTTTTGCCGACACTGATGAGGCGCTGTGCCGCCAGGCCTTTGGCGACGCCGTGGACTACGCACTGCTCGAAAGCCAGGGCTTTGCCACGCTGGCGCTGCCCGATGCGCCGTTTGCCGAGGGCAACTTCCCATCGCCTTCGGGCAAGTGCGAGTTCTACAGCGCCCGCCTGGCCGCGCAGGGACTGGACGGCCTGCCCGACCACCTGCCCAACTACGAACTGCAGGGCACCAACACCCGCTACCCGCTGGCGATGATCTCGCCGCCCGCGCGCAACTTCTTGAACTCCACCTTCGTGAATGTGCAGAGCCTGCGCAACATCGAGGGCCGCCCCGTGCTGGAGATCCACCCCGACGACGCCGAAGCGCGCGGCATTGCCAACGACGCCGTGGTGCGCGTGTTCAACGACCGGGGCAGCTACCTGTGCCACGCCACCGTGTCCCGCCGCGCGCGGCCGGGCGTGGTCAACGGCCTGGGCATCTGGTGGCGCAAGCTGGGGCTGAACGGCACCAACGTGAACGAGGTGACCAGCCAGGCCCTGACCGACCTGGGTCGTGCGCCCACGTTTTACGACTGCTTAGTGGAAGTGGAGGCCGCAGGCGCCGCCGATGCCGACATGGACGCCGGCGCCCACGCCAGCACCACGGCCTAAGGGCAGCGTGAGACGCTCGGATTGCTATCTATTCAATAGCTGCTTGCGCAATATGCGCTGGCGCTTGCAGCCATTTTGACCCTTAACCTGCGCAAACACCCGTTCTGCGCAGGATCTGCGGCTGTGCAGGGCTCCTTCGCGGTCCGTTACCCCAACAGCTTCAGCAACGCGTGCGCCCCCTGCTCGGACGATGCCGGGTTCTGCCCCGTGACCAGCGTGCCGTCGGTCAACACATAGGGCGCCCAGTCGGGGCCTTTGGAATACACGCCGCCGTTGGCTTTGAGCATGTCCTCCACCAGGAAGGGCACGATCTTTGTCAACTGCACCCCGTCTTCTTCGCTGTTGGTAAACCCCGTGACCTTTTTGCCCTTGACCAGCGGCGACCCGTCGGGCGCCCTGGTGTGGCGCAGCACGCCCGGTGCGTGGCACACCAGCGCCAGCGGCTTGCCTGCAGCAAAGGTCTTTTCGATGAGGGCGATGGACTGCGCGTCTTCGGCCAGGTCCCACAGCGGGCCGTGGCCGCCGGGGTAGAACACGGCGTCAAAGTCCCCGGCCTTCACGCTGGACAAAGGCACGGTGCTGGCCAGCTGCTTTTGCGCTTCGGCATCGGCCTTGAAACGGCGCGTGGCATCGGTCTGGGCGTTTTCGTCGTCGCTCTTGGGGTCCAGCGGCGGCTGGCCGCCGTGGGGCGATGCCAGGGTGATCTGCGCGCCAGCGTCCTTGAACACGTAGTACGGGGCGGCAAACTCTTCCAGCCAGAAGCCCGTCTTTTTGCCGGTATCGCCCAGTTGGTCGTGGGACGTGAGAACCATGAGGATGTGTGCCATGGAGGTCGCTTTCTGTAGGGGGTGGATCGGAAAACCAAACCACCACCGTAGCAGCCATCGCGCATCTTGTCCCGCGATGCGGGCAGGTTTGCGGCATTGGCTTACAGCACGGCACTGCCGTGCGTGCCGCGCCGTTCGCCCTTCAACGCAGCTGCCGCTCCAGAAACTCCGCCACCTCGTTCTCCAGCGTGGCGTGGTAGGCCACGCGGTCAAAGCTCTCGGGGTTGGCCGCGGCGTCTCCCGCCTCGGACGCCAGCGGCCAGACGGACTGGGCCATGAAGGCAAAGTGGCCCGCGCCCGGCACCGTGCTGGCCTGTGCAGCAGGCAAATTAGCCGCCACATAAGCGCCGTGGTACTTGCCCGCGAGCACGGCATCGCGCTCGGCCACCATGAGCCGCACGGGCACGCTGATGGCCTTCAGGCTGCCCGGTGTGAACACCACGGCCATGGGTGCCATGGCCACCACGGCACGGATGCGGGGGTCTGCCACGGAGACCAGCGGGCCGTCCTGCTCGGCGGCAGGGCCCTGCGCAGTCACCGCAGCGGCAACGGCTGGTGCGGCCTGGCCTGACTGGGGGCGGCTCGGGAGCTTGCCCAGGCTGCAAAAGCCCGGGTCGTCCGACACGTTGCGGCAGTGCTCTGCCGCACGGGCCGGTTCGGCCTGCGCGCCAGCCAGGGCCAGCACGGTGTAGCCACCTGCCGAGTGCCCCACGGCGCCAATGCGGCCGGCCGGAATGCGGGGGCCCCACTCGGGGCTGGCCAGCAGGGAATCCAGCACGCGGCTCACCTGGCGGGGGCGTTCGCTGAAGTAGCGGCCCGAGGTGATCATCGACCGATCTTCCCAGTTGTCGCCCGGGTGGCGCAGCGCGGCCACCAGATAGCCGTCGGCCGCCAGGCGTGTGGCCAGGTTGTGGTGGCCCAGTTCATGGCCGCCGGTGCCGTGCGAGATGAGGATCAGACCCTTGAGGGGCACGGCCGCCACCGGTGCGCCGGGCGTGACCACGGGCCGCCAGGGGCCCATCGTCAGGGTGCGTGCCACTACCGGCGTGGGGTAGAACAGCGCCACGGTCACCGGCTCGACGCCCGGGACCACCAGGGTGCGCAGCCCGGCATACTGGGCCGATGCCGGCGTGGCCCAGGCCAGCAGTGCTACAAAAGCCGTCAGCAGCGGGGCACGGGCCGTGCGCCATGCAGAGCGGAGGGCCAGGAGGAGGATGAGGGTCACGGTGCGCCTTTCGTCAAATGCCACCCGGAGAGGCGGCTTGACGGCACTGTAGGTGGCGCAACCGGCGGGCTCCAGCGCCCTGCGACGAAACGCGGCTGTGTGGCGCGAAATGCGCTGTGGAAGGGGCGAGCGCATGTGCGCCCCGCCCCTCGCCCCGACAGCCCGCAGCCGATTACAGAGCGGCTTCGAGGATGCGGCGGCTCACGGCGGGTGTGATCTCGCGCTGTTCGCCCAGGGTCACCATGCCATGCGCTTCGAGCTGCGCCACCACGGCGGTCACCGTGTCGCCGCCCAGGCCGTAGCCCGACAGGCGCGTGGCGATGCCCATGCTTTCAAAGAAGTCGCGCGTGCGCTCGATGGCGGCGGTGATGCGCTCGTCGTCGGTCCCGGTGGTGATGCCCCACACGCGCTCGCCGTACTGCAGCAGCTTGGCGCGCTTGGCCACCCGGCGCTCGTTCAGCAGCGCGGGCAGCACGATGGCCAGGGTGCGCGCGTGGTCGATGCCGTGCAGGGCCGTCAGCTCGTGGCCGATCATGTGCGTGGCCCAGTCCTGCGGCACGCCCGCGCCAATCAGGCCGTTGAGCGCCATGGTGGCGGCCCACATGAGGTTGGCACGGTCGTCATACACGGGCTCAGGGGCGGTCAGCAGGCGCGGGCCCACTTCGATCAGTGTTTGCAGGATGCCTTCGGCAAATCGGTCCTGCACGGGCGCGTTGACCGGGTAGGTGAGGTACTGCTCCACCGTGTGCACAAACGCATCTACCACGCCGTTGGCCAGTTGCTGCGGCGGCAGGGTATAGGTCTTGGTGGGGTCAAGCACCGAGAACACCGGGTAGGTGTGCACGCTGCCAAACGACAGCTTGGCGCCCTTGCCGCGGTGGGTGATGACGCCGCCGTTGTTCATCTCCGAGCCCGTGGCGGGCAGCGTGAGCACCGAGCCGAATGGCATCGCCCCCTGGATGTTGCGGCCGTGCTTTTCGAGGATGGCCCAGGGGTCGGCGCCCTCAAAACGCACGGCGGCAGCGATGAATTTGGTGGCGTCGATCACCGAGCCACCGCCCACGGCCAGTAGAAAGTCAAACCCGCCTTCGCGGATCTGCGCCACGGCCTTCATGGAGGTTTCGTAGCTCGGGTTGGGCTCGATGCCGCTGAAGGTGGCGTGCTGGCGATCGCCCAGCGCGGCGCGCACCTCGGCCAGGGTGCCGGTCTTTTCGGCGCTGGCACCGCCCACCAGGATCAACACCTTGGCGGCAGCGGGCACGAGCTTGGCCAGGTCGGCAATGCGGCCCTGGCCGAAGGCGATGTGGGTGGGGTTGTGGAAGTCGAAATTCAGCATGATCGTCTTTCTCCGTCAATGGCGTTGCCGCAGCACCGGGCACTTGGCTGCGCAAGGAGCGCCGCGCTCGGTGGCGGCAGCAAGGGCGCGATTGTGCGGCGCACGGGTGGGCGGCGCCGGTCGCGTGTGCGATAGCCCTGCTGCTGGCAGAGCCTCGTGCGGCAGGTCGGCGCAGCGCTTGCGGTTGCGGTTGCTGCTAGCGCTCAGCGTGGCGCCCGATCCATGAGCGCCTGCAGGCGACCGGCCACGAAGTCGCGCAGTGCCCGCACCAGCGGCGTGAACTGGCGGCGGCTGGGGGCAACCAGAAAGAGCGGCACGGCCTCGGTGGTCCAGCCAGGGCACAGCGGCACCAGCCGCCCGGCGGCCAGATCATCAGCCACATCAAAGTACGACTTGTACGCAATGCCCCGGCCCAGCACGGCCCAGCGGCGCACCACATCGCCATCGTTGGCCACGTTGCGGCTGCGCACGCGCACCACGACCTCCTGACCAGCGGCGTCCCAGAAGCGCCAGCGGTCGTGCACGTCCTCGCCCAGCATGAAGCACAGGCCCTCGTGCGCGGCCAGTGCGTGGGGCGTGCCGGGCATGCCGTGTGCAGCCAGGTAGGCGGGCGCCGCGCAGAGCACACGCCGGTGGTCGGCGGCCAGCGGCAGTGCGACCAGGCTCGAATCCTGCGGCTTGCCGTAGCGGAAGGCGGCGTCCACCGGCTCGCTGTAGACGTTGGCCACGCGGTCAGCCAGCTGCAGGCGGATATCGATGGCCGGGTGCTCGGCCTGGAAGGCATCGAGCCAGGGCAGCAGCACATTGCGCCCCAAGTCCGACGGCGCGGCCAGTTGCAGCGTGCCGCGCAAGCCACCGGCGCGCCCGCCTGCCAGCTGGCCTTGCACCTGCTGCAGCGCCGCCAGCGCGGGGCGGCAATGCTCCAGGAACAGCGCGCCCTCCTGCGTGAGCCGCAGGCTGCGCGTAGAGCGCACGAACAACGCCACGCCCAGCTCGGCCTCCAGCCGCTTGAGCGCGGCGCTCGCGGCGGCGGGCGTGAGGTCCAGCGCACGCGCCGTGGCCGAGAGGCTGCCGCTGTCCACGGTGCGCACAAAGATGTCGAGGTCTTGCAGGCTTTTCATGGCGTGCCTTGAGTGCGGAGGGGTTTATTTACAAACAATGATTGAAGATGGATTCAATCAGCACCCCATTTAAAAACAATTTCGCAAAACCCATCATCGGGGCACCCTTCTTTGACAATCAGGACCTCCCCATGAAAGCCGTTGGCTACCAAACCGCTCACCCCATCGACCACCCCGAGTCGCTGCTCGACATCACCCTGCCCGACCCGGTGGCCACGAGCCACGATCTGTTGGTGGAAGTGCATGCCGTCTCAGTGAACCCCGTAGACACCAAGGTGCGCAAAAGCAGCTCACGCAGCGGTGACGGCCCCGACTACAAGGTGCTGGGCTGGGACGCCAGCGGCGTCGTGCGCGCCGTGGGGCCCGAGGTGACGCTGTTCCAGCCCGGCGACCGCGTCTGGTACGCAGGCTCCATCGCCCGCCCCGGCACCAACAGCGAACTGCACCTGGTGGATGAACGCATCGTGGGCCATGCGCCGAAGTCGCTGGACTTTGCCGAAGCCGCCGCGCTGCCGCTGACCACCATCACCGCGTGGGAGCTGCTGTTTGACCGCCTGCGTGTGGCCCCCGGCAAGCAGCCCACGAACAAGACCCTGCTCATCATCGGCGCGAGCGGCGGCGTGGGCTCCATCCTCACGCAGCTGGCGGCGCGGCTGACCAGCCTCACGATCATCGGCACCGCATCGCGCCCCGAAACGCAGCAGTGGGTGCGCGACCTGGGCGCCCACCACGTCATCGACCACAGCCAGCCGCTCACTGAGGAGCTGGCGCGCATCGGCCACCCCACGGTGGACATCATCGTCAGCCTGACACAGACCGACGCGCACTTCGACCAGATCGTTGAGGCCATTGCGCCCCAGGGCCAGTTCGCGCTGATCGACGACCCGGTGTCGCTCGACGTGACGAAGTTCAAGCGCAAGTCGGTGTCGGTGCACTGGGAGCTGATGTTCACGCGTGCGTTGTTCGGCACCGCCGACATGATCGGCCAGCACCGCCTGCTGACCGAGGTAGCGCAGCTGGTGGACGCCGGGCTGATCCGCACCACGCTGGACCAACGCTTTGGCACCATCAATGCCGAGAATCTCAAGCGCGCACATGCGCTCATCGAGAGCGGCAAGGCGCGGGGCAAGCTGGTGCTGGAGGGGTGGGCCTGAAGCATTGCGGGCCCCGCAGGGTGCGCCGCATGATCAGCGCGATGGGTTGTGTATCGGGTTGAAAAATACTGTATTTATAAACAGTTATTCAGGTATAAAACGGGGCTCATAACCCGAGGAGACCTCCCATGCTGGACCACATGACCTTCCGCGTCACCGACATCGCGCGCACCAAGGCGTTCTACACCGCCGCCCTCGCGCCTTTGGGCTACAGCCTGTGTTTTGAAGGCAATTACGGCTCGAACATGCTGGGCTTTGCCTACCCGGCGCCGTCCGAGCCCGACGGTAAGAAGGCCGATGTATGGTTCATCGACGGCCCCTCGCCCTACGGCGGGCCGCCCGCCACCACGGGCTGCCACCTGGCGTGGCGGGCCACCACGCGGGCCCAGGTCGATGCCTTCTACCGCGCCGCCATGGAAGCCGGGGGCAAAGACAACGGAGCCCCGGGCCTGCGGCCCGACTACCACGCGCACTACTACGGCGCGTTTGTCATCGACCCCGAGGGCAACAACATCGAAGCGGTGTGCCACATGCCGGAGTAAGAAACACCGCTGCACCCTCCGCAGAGGGCGCGTCGCCAGGCGAGTGCGCCCCGTGGAACTGGCTTTGCCAGGCCACCGGGTGCGTCCCCGTGGGGGGAAGCGGCGCAGCCGCTCAGGGGGTCAGTCGAGTTTCACACCCGCCGCCTTGATGATCTCGCCCCAGCGCTTGGACTCGGCGCGTGCCATGGCGCGGAACTGCTCGGGCGTGCCGGGCAGGGCTTCCATCCCAAAGTCGGCCATGCGCTTGACCACGGCGGGGTTGAGGAGCGCCTTGTTCAGGTCGGTGTTCAAACGTGTGGTGATGGCAGCGGGCAGACCGGCGGGCGCCAGGATGCCCTGGAACGCGAACACCTCAGTGTTGGGCACACCGGCTTCGGCCAGCGTGGGCACGTCGGGCAATGCGGCCACGCGCTTGGCCGAGCCGATGGCCAGCGCTCGCACCTTGCCCGAGGTGATCACGGGCAGGCCGGCGGCCAGGTCCAGGAACATGCAGGGCACCTGGCCACCCATCACATCCTGCAGCGCGGGCGCGGCGCCACGGTAGGGGATGTGGGTGAGGAAGGTCTTGGTGCGGTTCTTGAACATCTCCATTGCCAGATGGTGTGGCGAGCCATTGCCCGGCGAGGCGTAGTTGAGCTTGCCGGGGTTGGCGCGCGCGTAGGCCAGAAACTCTTTCACCGTCTTGGCTTCAAACGCAGGGTTCACCACCAGTGCCAGCGGAAAGCGGCTGATGCCGCCCACGTAGGTGAAGTCCTTTTCGGGGTTGAACGGCAGCTTGGTGAACAGGTGTTCGTTGTAGGCCAGGATGGCGTTGTCGGCCGACATGAAGGTGTTGCCGTCGGGCTTGGCGGTGGCCACCATCTGGCCGCCGATGTTGGTGGACGCGCCGGGGCGGTTGTCCACCACGATCTGCTGACCCAGGGTCTGGCGCATGGCCTCGGCCACGGTGCGGGCCAGCACGTCGGTGCCGCCACCGGCGGGGTACGGCACCACCCAGCGCAGGGGCTGGTCGGGCCAGGCGGACTGGGCGGCGGCCCAGGGCGCGGCGGTGGTGGCGCCTGCGGCGGCCAGGGCGGACAAGAGGGTACGGCGTTGCATGGGGTTGTCTCCTTGATACTATGAATTTGATAGCTGCTAGCGCATATTCAACTAGCGCATGCAGCCGGTTTTATTCAGATTTTGCGCTGCGCGGCCTCAGGCGGCCGGTGCGGCAATGGTCTGGTCGATGGCACCGAAGATGCTAGCGCCGTCTTTGCCCTTCACCTCGATGCGGATGGTGTCGCCGAACTTCATGAACTCGGTGCTGGGCTTGCCGTCCTGGATGGTTTCGATGCAGCGTTTTTCGGCGATGCAGCTGTAGCCCTTGGGCCATTCCATGCGGCCGTTCTGCTCCACGCCTTTGTTGCTGACGGTGCCGCTGCCCACGATGGAGCCGGCGCGCACGTTGCGCGTCTTGGCGATGTGGGCAATGAGCTGGCCGAAGTGGAAGGTCATTTCAGGCCCCGCGTCGCACATGCCGACCTTGCGGCCGTTCCAGGTGGACTGCACGGTGAGGTTGACGCGGCCGTGGTCCCAGGCGTCGCCCAGCTCGTCCAGTGTGACGGCCACGGGGCCGAAGGCGGTGGCGGGCTTGCTCTGGAAGAAGCCAAAGCCCTTGGCCAGCTCGGCCGGGATCAGGTTGCGCAGGCTCACGTCGTTGGCAATCATCACCAGGCGGATGCCGTCCAGCGCCTGGTCGGCATTGGTGCCCATCTTCACGTCGCCGGTGATGACGGCGATCTCGGCCTCGAAATCGATGCCCATCGCCTCGCTGGGCACTACCACGTCGTCGCAGGGGCCGATGAAGTCGTCGCTGCCGCCCTGGTACATCAGCGGGTCGGTATAGAAGCTTTCGGGCACTTCGGAGTTGCGCGCTTTCCGCACCAGTTCGACGTGGTTGATGTACGCAGACCCGTCAGCCCACTGGTAGGCGCGGGGCAGCGGTGCCATGCATTGGGCCGGGTCGAAGGGGAAAGCGTGGCGTGCGCGGCCGCTGTTGAGCTGGTCGTACAGGTCCTGCAGCTGGGGCGACAGGAAGCCCCAGTCGTCCAGCACCTGCTGCATCTTGCTGGCAATGCCGGTCGCATAATGGGCCGTGCCCAGGTCGCGGGAGACGACAACCAGTTGGCCGTCGCGCGAGCCGTCTTTGTAGGTAGCGAGTTTCATGGTGGCAGGACCTTTGTCTCAGAAGGGTTGATGGGCACCCTACGGATGGCCTGCATAACTCCCTGCGGTCGGTGATAGCGAGGCTCGGGCGGTCCGCTGCGTTGCTTTTCTTGCCAATAGCTGGGCTATTGGCTGCAAAAAGATGCCTTGCGGCCCATCCCGATCCACACTACCACCAACCCGCGAGGGTTATGCAGGCCACCCCTAGCGATAATTACGCTTGGGTAAATTGATTTAACTAAACAAAACTCGCAAATTTTAGTGCACATGGACAAAGAACGTGCAGGAATTCAATCGGTCGAGGTGGGTTTTGCCCTGCTGGAGGGGCTGACCCGCTCGCGCGGGCCGCTGATGCTCAAGGATGTGGCCGCCTCGGCGGGCATGAGCGCGGCCAAGGCGCACCGGTATCTGGTGAGCTTTCAGCGTCTGGGCCTGGTCACGCAAGACCCGCGCACCGCGCGCTATGACCTGGGCCCGGCCGCACTCAAGCTGGGGCTGGCGTCGCTGACGCGGCTCGATGGCGTGCGCCTGGCCCGCGAGCGCATGCCGGCACTGATGGAAACCATCGGCCACACGCTGGCACTGGCCGTGTGGGGCAACCATGGCCCCACCATCGTGCACTGGGAGGAATCGCCCCAGGCCGTCACCGCCAACCTGCGCCTGGGCGACGTGATGCCGCTGCTGTCGTCGGCCACGGGCCGGTGTTTTGCGGCCTTCATGTCGCCCGAGGTGGTGGCGCCGCTGCTGAAAGAAGAACTGGCCCGCGCCGTGAAGATGCGCCGCACCGACCTACCCGCCACCATGGCCGAAGTGAATACCCTGCTGGCCGAGGTGCGCGAGCGCGGCGCCGCCCGCGTGGTGGACACGCTGCTGCCCGGCATCGTCGCTTTCTGCGCCCCGGTGTTCGACGCCGACGGCCACCTGGAGCTGGGCATCACCACGCTGGGCTCCATCGCCACCTTCGACCCCGAGTGGGGCGGCGCCATTGATGCACCGCTGCGCGCGGCGGCGGCCCAGCTGTCCAGCGACCTGGGCGCGGGCAGCGCCTGACGGCCCCGCCACGCACGGACAAGATGCCACGGCGCGCGCTGGTTTTCATCACGGCCCTGGTGCTGGCCCTGCACTGGCTGGTGCTCAGCGGCGTGCCCCTGGCCTGGGACAGCCCCGCGCAGCCGTCCCGCCAAGTGTTCAGCACACGCAGCATCGCACCCGCGCCGCCCCCACCAACCGTTGCACCTCCCGGCGTGACTGCCGTGCCGGTTGCCGCACCGCAACCTCCGCCCCGCAAAAAGGCGCCTTCCCCCAAGCGCCCCCCAGCCCCTGCAGCCCAGGACCGTCCCGAACCCGCACCGACAGCGGCTCCCGTCGCAGAGGCCGAGGCGCCTGCAGACACTGGCGCAGCAACCACCGTGGCCAGCGCAACCCCTGAGGCGCCTGCCAACGACGCCGCTCCGGTGCCCGCACCTGCAGCCTCGGCTCCAGCCGCCCATGCAGCATCGGCTCCAGCCGCCCCTGCAGAGCCGGCCACCGAGGACACCCAAACCGGCACGGGCGTGGACATCCGCCCGCCCGGAGGTACCGGCCGCAGCGCCAGCACCCCACCACCGCCCGTGCGCATACCCGCCCCCACACGCCTCACGTTTGATGTGAGCGGCCAGGCCAAAAAGTTCGCCTACAGCGCCCGGGCCGAGCTGCTGTGGCAGCACGACGGCAACCGCTACGAGGCGCGCCAGGAGATCAGCGCCTTTCTGGTGGGCACACGCACGCAGCGCAGCGTCGGCACGGTCACGGAGCAAGGACTGCTGCCCGAGAAGTTCTCCGACAAATCCCGCAGCGAGCAGGCCGCGCATTTTGACTACGCCAAGGGCCGCGTCACCTTCAGCGCCAACACGCCCGACGCGGCGGCAGGCCCCGGCGTGCAGGACCGCCTGAGCCTGTTCATCCAGCTGGGCGCGATGCTGGCCGCAGACCCGGGCCGATTTGTGCCTGGCACCCAGATCACGCTGACCACGGTGAGCGCCCGCAGTGCCGACCGCTGGACCTTCACCGTGGAAGGCCCCGAAACCCTGGACCTGCCCGCCGGGCCCACGCCCGCCCTCAAGCTGCTGCGCCTGCCCCGCAAGGACTACGACCAGAAGGCCGAACTCTGGGTGGCCCCGGGGCTGGGCTACCTGCCCGTGCGCATCAAGCTCACCCAGGCCAACGGCGATTTCGCCGACCTGCTGCTGCGTGCCAGCGGCCCGCCCTGAGCATTGCCTGCGATCGCTTGCGCTGCACGGAGTGTTGCGCCCAAGCGCCATCCGGGCAAAAAAGCCCCACGAACCTGGCGTGCCCCGTTTTTCATGAAATACTGCAACGCAGCAGGGGACAAAAACCGTGGTTTACCCAAGAACCTGTTCAAAGTCTTTTTTGAGTTGCACAAGTCCCTTGCCGGGATGGGATGCAAGGCGCGGGGCGCAGTCGATAGCCCTGCTATCCACAAGCGCCGCAACGCCGCAGACCGCCCGGCAAGGGACTTGCCCGAAGGGTTGGAGTGAAATCGGGCGATTGGACGCCCCGGCTGCTTGCATGGGCACGAGCCCATGCGGCGCATCCGAAGCGTTCACTCATCCCGATTGCACTCCAATGCAATCTCCAAAAAGACTTTGAACAGGTTCTAAGCCCTTGAACTCTGCGCACCCGCTGTCATCTGACGTTTATATCGACAAGGGGAACACGATGCACATGCTCTACGACTCAGAATCCTTCGTGGTGGTCCATATGCTGCCCGACGCCGTGGAGAAAAAGAGCACCCAGGCGCTCAACGACACTGCCCCCGCCGTTCCCCAGCTTGCACGCCACGGCTTCGAGATCGTGGACAAGCGCTCCGGCAAGGAGGTGTACCTGGACGGCTCCTGGGCCGAGATGTTCCAGGAGCAGATCCTGGCCTGGCAGCGCGAAACCCCGACCCAGGAAGAAGTGGAAGACGCGCTGGACCGCTACGCGGGCCTGGCACAACACCCGGTGGTGGTGCACTGACGCCACGTCCGAGGCCCGCGCGTTAACTCAGCCCAGCGCACCTTCGGGTGCGCTGGACGGATAGATCCGCCGGTACAGCGGGTCCACCAGCATCAGCACCGCAATCAGTCGGCACACCTGGAACGCCGTCACTACCGGTACGCCCAGTTGAAGCACTTTGGCCGTGATGGCCATCTCGGTGATGCCGCCGGGCGAGGTGCCCAGCAACAAGGTGACCCAGGGCAGCCCCGTGGCCCAGGCCAGGGCACCGGCGAACAGGGCGCACACGCCCATCAGCCCCACGGTGCCCAGCGCCACCGACGCCAGCCAACGCGGCGCGGTGTGCAAGAACTCCGCGCGAAACCGCACACCCAGGCTCACCCCGATCACGAGCTGCGCGGCGTTAACCATGCCCTGGGGCACCGCCGACAGGCTTTGGCCCGCCATGGTCAGGCCCATGGACACGAGCATCGCCCCCATGAACCACGGGTTGGCGCGGCCCAGCCGGTCCATCAGCAGCGCCCCGGCCCCGGTCAGCAGCGCCATCAGCGCCAGCCCCGGCCAGTTCACCACCCGCAGCGTGGGCGGCAGGATATCAAGGCCGTGCAGGCCGCTGAACTGCAGCGCAAACGGAATGGTCACCGTGACGATGAGCAGCCGCAGGCTGTGGCTGGCGGCCACCAGGTCGGTGCGCGCGTTTTCGCGCTCGGACAACAAGGTCATCTCGGACGCCGCACCAATCGCGCCGGCAAAGTAGCTGGTGGCGCGCAGCATCGGTGCCGGAACCCCGTGCATGCGCGGCGCGTGCACGCGGTAGAGCCAGGCGCCAAACAGCCAGCCCAGGAACAGCGCCCACACAATGCCCAGCACGATGGCCCACCACAGCCCCCCAATCAGCGCCACCACCTGGGGCGTGAAATACAGGCCCAGGGCGGCGCCAATGGTCCATTGCCCGGCATTGCGCAGCGGGCCCCAGCTTTCGGTGGGGCCGCCGGCCATCGACACGACGGAGGTGGCCAACAGCGGGCCGATCATCCAGGGCAGCGGGGTCTGCAGGGCCACACAGGCAGCAGCAGCGGCCCATGCCAGGGCCAGGGTGGCCACGGTGCGAACAATGAAAAGGGGGCGCATACGGAGAACGACAGGCAGGCAGGCAGGCGGACAGACGGGCGCGGCGGGAGGCGCGCGCAACCCCGCAGTATCGCGCGACCTACCGCCCTGGCCGCCGTGCAGGCGCTGCCCAGACGGAACGGCAGGCATCGCCACCGGGCAACGGCCACCTTGCACCGGGTGCTCAGGCGCCCTGACGGGTGGCAAACAGCAAAATTTCAGCCCCAGCGGCCTGATGCGCTAGTCGAATATGCCCAAGCAGCTATATTTTTAATAGCAATCAGGCAGCACCCCGCCGCGCTGCCATCTCACGCCCCATCACCTCCAGGGCGGCAGGCGGCAGCAAAGCGGCAGCGGCGGGGTAGGCCATGCCTTCTTCGGCGGCGATGTGGGCGTCATACCGCATGGCAAAACGGTCCAGCGCGGCCTCGTCCTGGGGCGTGAAGCCGGTCGCGTTTTCGTCCAGCAAGGCTTGCAGCCCGGCGCGGGCCGCCGCCCAGTCGGCGGTCATGGCCACGTGGTCCTGCTGAAGGCGGGTGACCAGCGCCTGGACCTCGGGCGTGGCCTGGGCCAACAACAGGGGGAACACATGCAGCTCTTCGTCCTGGTGGTGCAGCGGCGCCGCGATGTCAAAGTACCGAAGCACATCGCGCGCGGCCTGGCGGGCATCGTCGTCCACCCCTTGCTTTCGCACATGCTCCCGCAAGCGACCCAGCAACCCCAGCGTGCGCTGCACGCGCTCGTGGCAAGCCTCCAGCATGGCAAAAGGCTGCTCAAAGCCCACGGCAGGCGCGCTGAAGCCAGGCAGATGCCGTGGCGCTGCAGCAGATGCGGGTGCGGACGCAGGTACGGAAGCCGGTGTCATGGCGCGTGTCATGGCCCGATTCAGCCAAACCGCACAGGGTGGCCCCGGCGGTCGAACGGAATGAACGCCCCATGCGCACCGCCCTTGATGGCATCCACCATGCGCTGCAAGGGCGCCTCGGCGTCGGCACTGGTGGGCGGCTTGTTCAGCGTGCCGGACATCGCCGCCGCAAACACGATGGCCCAGTCGTGGCCTGGGGCGGTGAACTGGCGGGCCTCGGCCACCAGCGCGTCAAACGATGCCAGCTCCTGCGGCGTCTTGTCCACACACATCAGCGGCACCAGGGCACCGCCCTGGCCGGCCTCGTAGCGCGCACGCTGCGCCGGGGTGGCGTCGTCGGGCAGTTCCACCGCCGCGAAGACGAACAGCAGGCGCTGTGGCTCGGGCTGCATGCGTGCAGCCTGCAGCAGGTCGTCAAAACTGGAAATATCCATGCAAAGGTCTCGCAATCAATGAAAGGTTGGGGCCCACCAGCGCGCCTCAAAAACCGGGCAACACGCCCCGCTCGGCATCCAGCGTGCTCACATAGGCACTGGCCGCCGGGCGTGCACGCACCGCCTTGCGCGACAGCACGGTGCCAATGCTGATGAAGCACAGGGCCTGCTCGGAGGCCGCCAGCTGGAACAAGGCCCGCAGGCTGGGCGCCTTCAGCGCCTTGCCGCTGGTCAGCGCGGAGCCGTAGCCCTGCGCCGTCGCCATCAGCAGCATGTTCTGCACAGCGCAGCCCGCAGAGACGGTGCGCTCGGCCAGATCGATCTCGGCGTCGCCCCGCTCCGCATCCACCACGGCCAGCAGTAACACCGGGGATCGAAACGCCTTCTCGCGCGCCTGCTCGGCCTGCTCAGCGGTCGCAGCAGGGTCGCGCTCCAGCAGGGCTTGCGCAAACACATCGGCCAGCGGCGGGCGCGCGGCCTGCGGTACGAGGATGAAGCGCCAGGGCAATAGCTGTCCATGGTCTGGCGCATGGGCTGCGGCCTGGAGGATCTGCGCCAGCTCGGACGCGCTGGGGCCAGGGCCGCCCAGGCGCTTGGGCAGGATGGTCTGGCGCGACTGGATCAGCGCTGCCGCCAGCCCGGCCACATCGTCCGGCGCACTGGCCCGCGCCGCAGCCGGCTGCGCACGGGACGAAGGGTTCAACGGCCAGGGAATCACAGACATGGGGAAATCCTCGGAATGCTTACCGCGTCAACAACAAGGCACACCGGGACAGGCCGTGTAGGCTGCCACGGCTCATCCGCAGCTCCCCAGGTGCCCACATTGCGTGCAGTAGTCGCAGCCGTCCTTGCGGATGACCGCATGGGCACCGCACTCGCTGCACTTCTTGCCCGCCATGGCCTGGGGCACGGCCACGGGTGGCGGGGTGGGCTCGTCCAGCGGCAATTGCTGCTGCACCGGGTCGGCCACGCGGCGCGCCAGGATGTTCTGGATGGCGTAGGCCATGGCCGCCACCTCGGAGTCGTGCCACATGGGCACCAGCGTGCCGTCGTCCTTGCGGTGGGTGCCCAGGCGCACGGGGCCCCGGTCCCAGGCGACCTTGCGCATGTCGCTCAAGGCTCGCTCCAGAAAACCGCCCCGCGCGGCCAGCGAGAGCAGGCGCATGCTGGAGGTGATCCACTGCTGCGACTCGCCGCTCTGGCCCACAGGCATGAAGAACTCAATGGCACGGTCCACAGTACGGTTGCCCACCCCCGTAGGCACGGGCAGGAAGGACACGATGAGGTACAGCGTCTTGTGGCCTTCCTGCGTCCAGTATTCAAGCTTTTCGGCCACGGCGGAGAGGCCGCCTTGCGGGCGGCTCTCGATCACGGTGCGCATCGGGTCCACGGGGGCGGCGACGGGCGCTGCAGCCGCAGCGGGCGCGGGTGCAGGCTCTGCATGCGTTTCCAGCACCGAGCCCAGGATGCTGTTGGGCCGGTAAGTGGCCAGGCCTTTGAGCCGCGCGCGCCAGGCCTGCAGATACAGGTCCTTGAAGTCCTCGTACGGGTAGTCCGCCGGGATGTTCACGGTCTTGGAGATGGCCGTGTCCACAAAGGGCTGCACGGCTTCCATCATGGCGATGTGGTCCTGCGCGGACATGGCCAGGGCCGAGACAAAGTAGTCGGGCAGCGCGTTCACATCGCCGCCCAGCTCGCGGTACAGGCGCCAGGCGTGGTCTTCCACCGCGTATTCGGTGGTGCTGCCGTCCGACTCGCGCTTCTTGCGCTTGTACATCCACGAGAACGGCGGCTCGATGCCGTTGGAGGCGTTGTCGGCAAACGCCAGGCTCACTGTGCCCGTGGGCGCGATGGACAACAGGTGGCTGTTGCGGATGCCATGCTGGTGGATCGCGGCCTTGAGCGATTCGGGCAACCGGCTCGCAAACGTGCCCTCCGCCAGATAGCCCCGCGCATCGAACTTCGGAAACGCGCCTTTCTCGCGCGCCAGCTCCACCGACGCAGCATAGGCCGCATCGCGCATGCACTCGGCAATGCGCGCTGCCATGGTGCGGCCCTCGGGCAGGTCGTAGCGCAGGCACAGCATGGCCAGCGTGTTGCCCATGCCGGTAAAGCCCACGCCAATGCGGCGTTTGGCCATGGCCTCGTCGCGCTGCTGCGGCAGCGGCCAGTAGGTCACATCCAGCACGTTGTCGAGTGCACGCACCTGCAGCGCCACGGCCTGGGTGAAGGCGTCAAAATCAAACGCGGCCACGCCGCCAAACCCGAAGGGGTGGCGCACAAAGCGGGTAAGGATGATGGGTCCCAGGTCACAGCAGCCGTACGACGGCAGCGGCTGTTCGCCGCACGGGTTGGTCGCAGCAATGTCTTCGCAGTAATGCAGGTTGTTGTCTTCGTTGATGCGGCCCAGGAACAGGATGCCCGGCTCGGCAAAGTCGTAGGCCGACTTCATGATCGTGTCCCACAACTCGCGCGCCTGCACGGTGGCGTAGACCCACAGGCCATCGGCGCGCTGGCGGGCGCCCTGGGCCAGCAGTGCGGCGCCGGGGCGGGCCTTGTGCACCAGCTCCCACGGTGCGTTGTTCTGCACGGCCTGGATGAACGCGTCCGACACGCCGACCGACACGTTGAAGTTGTTCCAGCGGCCCGGCGTGCGTTTGGCGGTGATGAACTCGTGCACATCGGGGTGGTCGATGCGCAGCACGCCCATCTGCGCGCCCCGGCGTGCGCCCGCGCTCTCCACCGTGGAGCAGGACTGGTCGAACACGTTCATGTAGCTGCAGGGCCCCGAGGCCATGGAGGCCGTGGCCTTGACCTGCGCACCCTTGGGGCGGATGCGCGAGAAGTCGTAGCCCACGCCGCCGCCGCGCCGCATAGTTTCGGCGGCTTCGCGCAGCGCCTCGTAGATGCCCGGAAAGCCTTCGTCGTCCACACCCTGGATGCAGTCACCCACGGGCTGCACAAAGCAGTTGATGAGGGTGGCCTGGATGTCGGTGCCCGCCGCGCTCATGATGCGGCCCGCGCCGATGGCGCCCGCCTTCAGGTTGGCGAGGAATAAGGACTCGTACTTTGCGCGCAGCTCCGGCTTTTCGACCGAGGCCAGGGCCCGCGCCACGCGCTGGTACAGCTCGTCGGCCGTGGTTTCGCCGGGTTTGAGGTATTTCTCGCTCAGCACATCCAGGCTGATGGGCTGCAGGGAAGCGGTGGGGTGGAGAGGGGGCTGGGGTTCGCGTTTCATGGGGGCCGATGATTTGGGTTGCGGGCTGAAACGGGGTTGCGTTCGGTCAAGGAGCGCTCATTCCACTCCGAATGCCGGCTCCTGGCAAGCAGGGACCGATCACTCGTCCACCAGCACTTGCCCGTCATGCTCCACATAGGGCTGGTAGGGGCCGGTACCGCTGTGGTCCGACTGCGAGGCGGGCACGAACCCGCCAGTCTGCACATCAAACACATGCACCTCGCCATCCTCGATCACATAGTGCCATCCGTGCAGGCTGATCTGGCCCGACTGCACCCGGCTGCGCACCATGGGGTACTCCATCAGGCGCTCCAGCTGCAGCACCACCGCGCGCTGCTCGGTGCGGCGCAACACCTCGGGGCCCGGCTGCATGGGCAGCAGGGCTTCGCGCCCCAGGTCCAGCCAGCGGTTGAGGTTGGGGGCCTCGGGCGAAACCTCACCATACATCGCCTTGATAGCCCCACAGTGACTGTGGCCGCACACCACGATGCGGCGCACCTGCAGGTTGAGCACTGCAAATTCGATGGCCGCCGTGGTGCCATGGTGGCCGTGCGATCCGTCGTAGGGCGGGATGAAGGCCCCCACATTGCGCACCAGAAACAGCTCGCCCGGCCCCGCGCCGGTCAGCAGGTAGGGCACCAGGCGGGAGTCTGAGCACCCGATGAACAGCGTCGTGGGATGCTGCCCCTCGTCCACCAGCGCCTGGAACTGCTGGCGGTACTGGGGAAAGGCGTCGTCATGAAAGCGGCGCAAACGGTCCAGCAACTCGTCGGGCATGGGCGGGCAATGAGGCGATGAGGGGATGAAGCAATAGGGCTCACTGGGTGTGCGGCGCGATTACTGCACCAGCGGCGATTCGGCCGCGTCCAGCGCCACCCCTTCAACCACCGCAGCACCTGCCAGCAGTTGCAGATACTGGCGCAGCGCATTCACCCAGGCCTGCTGGCGCAGGGTGAGCGCGATGGCCTGGCGCACGTCCTCGAACGCGGGCTGTTGCCCGGCCTCGCGCGCTACCACTTCCACCACATGCAAGCCAAAGCGGCTGTGCACCAGGCGCGCCAGCACGCCGATTTCGGCGCTGCCAAATACTTCGCGGGCGAACTCTGGCGCACAGTCGGCGCGGGTGAGCCAACCCAGGTCACCGCCTTGCTGGCCGCTGGGGCAGTTGGACCACTGGGCAGCGGCTTCGGCAAACTTTGCCCCCCCGTCATCGGCGCAGCGCAAGTCGATCAACAGCGCCTCGGCGCGCAGGCGCAGCTGTTTCACATCCACGCCCGGCGTCACGGCAAAGAGCACGTGGCGCAGTTGTGCGCGCTCGCCCTGGGCGTGCGCCGCAGGGTGGGCCTCGTGGTAGCGGCGGCAGGCTTCTTCCGACGGATCGGGGATCGGCAGCTCGCGGTCCAGCAACTGCTCGATGGCGTCGGAGGCCTCGGTGCTGATAGCACCCAAGGCGCCCGGCACATCGTCGGCCGACAGCAACCCCGCCTGCTGGGCCGCCTGACGCAGCAGCTCGGTGCAGGCACGTTGGCGCAGGGCCTCTTCGTCCAGCAACTCGTGCGGGGCGTTGAGGGCCACGCCGTTGATGCGTGCGATGTCAGCCACGGCCACTGGCCCACTTGCTGCGGGCGCGGGCATCGCCTGCACGGGTGCATCGGCCATCGTCGCCACCAGGGCCTCGTAGGCCGCAGTCTGCGTAGGGGTCAGCGTGCTGGCAGGGGCTGCTGCCACGCTGCTGTCGGTGGAGCCGCATCCGCAGCTCCCGGTTCCACATCCGCTCATGGTGTGCTCCTGGATGGTCAGTGGGTCTCAGGCGCGGCGGTCTTGCGACTGCAGGTGGCCAGCGGGCAGGTTCAGGCGGCGCGCACGCACCACCTGGTAGGGGCGCAGCACGTAGGCCAGCGTGCCAAAGCCGCTCCACACATGCACCAGGCGGGTGAACGGGAAGATCAGGAAGATGCTCATGCCCAGGAACATGTGGGCCTTGAAGATCCAGCCCGCCTCAGCCAGAAGCTCCACACCACCGCTGCGGAAGGTGACCACGCGCTGGCCCCACTCGGCCAGCTTCATCATCATGGAGCCATCCAGGTGCTGCGCCGACAGCGGGATGGTGGCCAGGCCCAGGGCCAGCTGCAGCCAGAGCAGGATCAGCAGCACGATGTCGCTGGTCTTGGACGTGGCGCGGATGCGCGCGTCCGACAGGCGGCGGTGCAGCAGGATGGAGATGCCCACGAAGGCCAGCAAGCCCGCAATGCCCCCGGTGACCATGGCCATCAGCTGCTTGTTGCCCGCGCTGATGAAATGCTCATACACAAAGTGCGGCGTCAGCATGCCAAAGGTGTGCCCGAAGAACAGGAACAGCACGCCGATGTGGAACAGGTTGCTGCCCCAGCGCAGGCTGCCGGTGCGCAGCAGCTGCGACGAGTCGCTTTTCCAGGTGTACTGGTCGCGGTCAAACCGCGCCCAGCTGCCGATGAAGAACACGGCCAGGCAGATGTAGGGATAGATGCCAAACAACAGGGTATCGAGCCAGGGGGTAGTCATGCTGAGACTCCTTCGGGGGCCCGCTCGGCGCGGGGGGTACGGACAAAATGCAAGGGTTGCGGCTGGTCAGGCTTGGACTGGCCCTGGGTGCTGCAACCGCCGAACGCTTCGGGCTCGGCCCAGACCTCGTCCATGGGCGGCTCGGGCGTGAGCGCCACCGACTGCACGCGCTGGCCCGAGACTTCGAGCACCGCAGCGATCACGCTGGCGTAGGGGCTGCTCCTTGCCACCAACGCGCTGAACAAGGCGTTGAGGATGTGGGCCATTTCGCCCAAAAACTCCTTGGCCACGGCGGGTGGCTGGGTGGAGGCAAACTCCAGCACCACCGGCAGGTGGTCGGGCAGCTCGTCGGCTTCAAACTGCAGGCCCGCCTTTTCGTAGGTCTGCAGCAGGTCGATGAGCGCCGGTCCCCGGTCGCGCGAATCGCCGTGCACATGCTCGAACAGGTGCAGCGAAGTCTGGCGGCCCCGGTCAAAGTTGTCCACGTAGCGGGCCTCGGCTTCCAGTGGGTCCAGCGCCGCGAGGTGCTGGCACACGGCCTTCAGCTCGTCCATGCGCTCAGCGCTGAGGGCCTGCTCGGCCTGCAGCGCATCGATGAGCTGCGGCATCACACTGCGCAGCTGCGCATCGGGATAGCTCAGCAGGTAGCCCAGGGCGCGCAGGGTCAGGCGCACAGAGGTCGGGTTCTTCTTGAACATGGTGATTCCTTCCTGTGTGCGATCAGACCGTGGCCTTGATCGGGATGGTCCGCGGCTTCTTGCCGCCGAACATGCTGACTTCCGTCGCGCCATCCGAGCAGCCGTTGCCAAACGAGAAGCCGCAGCCACCCCGGATGTCGAATGCGTTCTCGGCGTACTCGCGGTGGGCCGACGGGATCACGAAGCGGTCTTCGTAATTGGCAATCGCCATCACCTGGTACATCTCTTCGACCTCGGCCATCGACAGGCCTGCCTGCTTGAGCACCGACAGGTTCTGGCGCTGCTCCACATGCTTGTCGCGCTGGTAGGTGCGCATGGCCAGCATGCGTTCGAGCGCGCGCACCACCGGGCCGGTGTCACCGGCGGTGAGCAGGTTGGCCAGGTATTGCACCGGGATGCGCAGTTGCGACACGTCCGGAATCTCGCCATTCACGCCCACATGGCCCGCGTTGGCGGCAGCCGTGATGGGCGAGAGCGGCGGCACGTACCAGACCATGGGCAGCGTGCGGTACTCGGGGTGCAGCGGCAGGGCCACCTTCCAGTCCACGGCCATCTTGTAGACGGGGCTGTTGCGGGCGGCTTCCATCCAGCTGTCGGGGATACCGTCGATGCGCGCCTGCTTGATGACGTCCGGGTCGTTCGGGTTCAGGAAGATATCGAGTTGGGCCTGGTACAGGTCGCGGTCGCGCTCCACGCTGGCGGCTTCCTGGATGCGGTCCGCGTCGTACAGCAGCACGCCCAGGTAACGGATACGACCCACGCAGGTTTCGGAGCACACCGTGGGCTGGCCCGCCTCGATGCGGGGGTAGCAGAAGATGCACTTCTCGGCCTTGCCCGACTGCCAGTTGTAGTAAATCTTCTTGTAGGGGCAACCGCTCACGCACATGCGCCAGCCACGGCACTTGTCCTGGTCGATCAGCACAATGCCGTCTTCCTCGCGCTTGTAGATCGAGCCACTGGGGCACGATGCCACGCACGCCGGGTTCAGGCAGTGCTCACACAGGCGCGGCAGATACATCATGAAGGTGTTTTCGAACTGGCCGTAGATGTCCTTTTGCACATCGTCGAAGTTCTTGTCCTGGCTGCGCTTGCTGAACTCGCCGCCCAGGATTTCCTCCCAGTTCGGGCCCCACTCGATCTTCTCCATGCGCTTGCCCGTGATCAGGCTGCGCGGCCGGGCCGTGGGAGCGGCCTTGCTTTCAGGCGCCGACTGCAGATGGTCGTAGTCGAACGTGAAGGGCTCGTAGTAGTCGTCGATCTGCGGCAGATTAGGGTTGGCGAAGATGCGCATGAGCAGCTTCCACTTGCCGCCCTGGCGGGGGGCGATGGAGCCGTCGGGGCTGCGCACCCAGCCACCGTTCCAGCGGTCCTGGTTTTCCCATTCCTTGGGGTAGCCAATGCCGGGCTTGGTTTCGACGTTGTTGAACCAGGCGTATTCCACGCCGGGGCGGCTGGTCCAGACGTTCTTGCAGGTGACCGAGCAGGTGTGGCAGCCGATGCACTTGTCCAGGTTGAGCACCATGCCGATTTGTGCGCGAATTTTCATCGTGTTTCTCCTTGTCTTCGGCTTCAGGCGTGGTCGGATGCAGCGGCTTCGCCATCCATCCAGTCGATGCGGTCCATCTTGCGCACCAGCACGAACTCGTCGCGGTTGGTGCCGATGGTTCCGTAGTAGTTGAAGCCGTAGCTGTACTGCGCGTAGCCACCGATCATGTGGGTGGGCTTGAGCACGATGCGCGTGACCGAGTTGTGGATGCCACCGCGCGTGCCGGTGATCTCGGAGCCGGGGGTGTTGATGATCTTCTCTTGCGAGTGGTACATCATCACCATGCCGGGGTTCACACGCTGGCTTACCACCGCGCGGGCCGCAATGGCGCCGTTGGCGTTGAACAGCTCCACCCAGTCGTTGTCCACGATGCCGGCGCTCTTGGCGTCGTCCTCGCTCAGCCACACCACCGAGCCGCCCCGGTTCAGCGTGAGCATCATCAGGTTGTCGCTGTACGTGCTGTGGATGCCCCACTTCTGGTGCGGCGTGATGAAGTTCAGCGCAATCTCGCGGTGGCCGTTGGGCTTCTTGCCTTCGACTTCTTCCAGCGTCTTCAGGTGCACCGGGGGGCGGTAGCTCACAAAGCCTTCGCCGAAGTCGCGCATCCAGGGGTGGTCCTGGTAGAACTGCTGGCGGCCCGTGAGGGTGCGCCATGGGATCAGCTCATGCACGTTGGTGTAGCCCGCGTTGTAGCTGACCTTTTCGCTTTCCAGGCCCGACCAGGTGGGCGAGCTGATGATCTTGCGCGGCTGCGCCTGGATGTCGCGGAAGCGGATCTTCTCGTCCTCGCGGTGCAGTGCCAGGTGCACGTGGTCGCGGCCCGTTTGCTTGCCCAGGGCTTCCCAGGCCTTGCAGGCCACGTGGCCGTTGGTTTCGGGGGCGAGCATCATCACCACTTCTGTGGCGTCGATGTCGCTCACGATGCGGGGCATGCCTTGCGTCACGCCCTCTTCCTTCACGCGGCCGTTCAGGTCGCCCAGCTGACCCACTTCGGTCTGCGTGTTCCAGCCGATGCCCTTGCCGCCGTTACCGACCTTGTCCATCAGCGGGCCCAGGGCCGTGAAGCGCTTGTACAGGTTGGGGTAGTCACGCTCCACCACCGTGACCTGCGGTGCGGTCTTGCCGGGGATGAGGTCGCAGTCGCCGTGCTTCCAGTCGCGCACGCCGTAAGGCTGGGCCATTTCGCCCGCCGTGTCGTGCATGATGGGCGTGAGCACCACGTCCTTCTCCACGCCCAGGTGGCCCACGCTGACCTCGCTCACGGCCTTGGCGAAGCCCTTGTAGATCTCCCAGTCGCTCTTGGCCTGCCAGGCAGGGTCCACGGCGGTGGACAGCGGGTGGATGAAGGGGTGCATGTCGCTGGTGTTGAGGTCATTCTTCTCATACCAGGTGGCCGTGGGCAACACGATGTCCGAATACAAACAGGTCGTGCTCATGCGGAAGTCCAGCGTGACCAGCAGGTCCAGCTTGCCTTCCGGGGCCTTGGCGTGCCACTGCACTTCCTCGGGCTTGGCTTCGTCCTGGCCCAGGTCCTTGCCCTGCACGCCGTGGGTGGTGCCCAGCAAGTGCTTGAGGAAGTACTCATGCCCCTTGCCCGACGAGCCCAGGATGTTGGAGCGCCACACGAACATGTTGCGCGGCCAGTTGGAGGGGTGGTCCGGGTCCTCGCAGCTCATTTGCAGGTTGCCGTTCTTGAGCGACTGCACCACGTAGTCCTTGGTGTCCATGCCCTTAGCAGCAGCGTCCTTGGCCACCTGCAGCGGGCTGGTCTTGAGCTGGGGTGCCGATGGCAGCCAGCCCATGCGTTCGGCGCGCACGTTGTAGTCGATCTGTGCGCCGTGGTAGGCCTTCTTGTCGGCCAGGGGCGAGAGGATTTCTTCCATGCCCAGCTTCTCGTAGCGCCACTGGTCGGTGTGGGCGTAGAAGAAGCTCGTGCTGTTCATCTGGCGGGGTGGGCGGATCCAGTCCAGCGCAAAGGCCAGCGCGGTCCAGCCGGTTTGGGGCCGCAGCTTTTCCTGACCCACATAGTGCGCCCAGCCGCCACCGCTTTGGCCGATGCAGCCGCACAGCATCAGCATGTTGATGATGCCCCGGTAGTTCATGTCACTGTGGTACCAGTGGTTCATGGCTGCGCCGATGATCACCATGGACTTGCCGTGGGTCTTGTGCGCGTTGTCGGCAAACTGGCGGGCCACGGTGATGACTTGATCGCGTGGCACGCCGGTGATCTTTTCTTGCCATGCGGGGGTGTAGGGGCGGTCGCTGTCGTAGGTGACGCCTTGTTCTTCGCCGGGCAGGCCCCGGTCAATGCCGTAGTTGGCGGCCAGCAGGTCGAACACCGTGGCCACCATCACACGGCCTTGGGCCTCGTGGCCGGACAGCTCCAGATGGGACACCGGCACGCGGCGCACCATCACGTCACTGCCCTGTTCATTGGCCGTGAAATTCGGCGCATGTACGCCACCGAAATACGGGAAGGCGACATCGGCCACGTCATGGGCCTGCGCGCCATCCTCGATCACCGACAGCTTGAGCTTGACGGTATTGGCGGTACGAGCGTCCTTGTTCTCCAGATTCCACAGGCCCTGGTCGGTGCGACCGTCGGCCCCCCAGCGGAAGCCGATGGAGCCGTTGGGCAGCGTGACCTGGCCTAGCTCGTCATAGCCCACGGTCTTCCAGTCAGGGTTGTTGGACTGGTCGAGCTGGCCAGGGAAGTCGCTGGCGCGCACATAGCGGTCGGGCACCATCACCGTGCGGCCATCGGGCAGCGTCTTTTCCTTGAGCACCACCAGCAGGGGCAGATCGGTGTAGCGGCGGGCGTAGTCATCAAAGTACGCGCTGCGGCCCTTGCCGCCGTCCTTGAAGTAGAACTCTTTCAGGATCACGTGGCCCATGGCCATGGCCACGGCAGCGTCGGTGCCCTGCTTGGGGTGCATCCACAAGTCGCCCAGCTTGGCGACTTCGGAGTAGTCGGGGGTGATGGACACGACTTTGGTGCCCTTGTAGCGCACCTCGGTCAGAAAGTGCGCGTCGGGCGTGCGCGTCTGGGGCACGTTGGAGCCCCAAGCAATGATGTACGAGCTGTTGTACCAGTCGGCCGACTCGGGCACGTCGGTTTGCTCGCCCCAGGTCTGCGGGCTGCTGGGGGGCAGGTCGCAGTACCAGTCGTAGAAGCTCATGCATACGCCGCCAATCAGGCTCAGGTAACGTGAGCCAGCGGCGTACGAAATCATCGACATGGCCGGGATGGGCGAGAAACCGATGATGCGGTCCGGGCCGTGTTTCTTGATGGTGTAGACGTTGGCCGCAGCGATCATCTGGTTCACCTCGTCCCAGGTGCTGCGCACAAAGCCGCCCAGGCCGCGCTGCTTTTGCCATTCGCTGCGCGAGGCATCGTTCTCGACGATGCTGGCCCAGGCATCGACCGGGCTCTTGGCCAGCGCGATGGCGGCACGCCAGTGCTTGAGCAGCCGGCCGCGCACCATGGGGTACTTCACGCGGTTGGCGCTGTACAGGTACCAGCTGTAGCTGGCGCCGCGCGCGCAGCCACGGGGCTCGTGGTTGGGCAGGTCGGGGCGGGTGCGGGGGTAGTCGGTCTGCTGGGTTTCCCAGGTGACGATGCCGCCCTTGACGTAGATCTTCCAGCTGCAGCTGCCGGTGCAGTTCACGCCGTGGGTGCTGCGCACGATCTTGTCGTGCGCCCAGCGGTCGCGGTAGGCGTCTTCCCAGGTGCGGTCTTCACCGTTGGTCTGGCCATGGCCCTGCGCAAAGGTTTCGCGGGGCTGCGAGAAGTACGAAAGGCGATCGAGGAAATGGCTCATCGGGGGCTCCTTGTTCTGTTCTGTTCAGGGGTCATCAGCAAGGCATGGCGGCGTTCTTGCGCGCGTAGTGCCACCAGGTGATCACGATGCATACGAGGTAGAAGGCGAAGAACGTCCACAGCGCGGCGTGGGGGCTGCCGGTCAGCGCGATGGAGCTGCCGTAGCTCTTTGGAATAAAGAACCCGCCGTAGGCCGCCATGGCAGCGGTGAAACCCAGCGTGGCGGCACCCAGGGTGTTGCCTTCCTTGTTGGCCTGGGCCACAGCGGCCGTGTTGAGGGGGTCCACGCCGCGCATGGCTTCGGTCAGGAAGATCACGGGGATCATGCGGAAGGTGGAGCCGTTGCCGATGCCGGTGGTGAGGAAAAGCACCAGGAAGCACACAAAGAAGCCGGCGAACTGGCCCTCGTTACCGCCCGATGGCAGGAACACCGTCACACCGACCACGGCGATGGCCATCACGATGAAGTTCCACAGCGTGACGCGAGCACCGCCGAGCTTGTCGGCCAGCCAGCCCCCAAAGGGCCGCACCACTGCACCCACCAGCGGCCCCAGCCAGGCGTAGGCCAGGGGGTTGATGCTGGGAAACTGGCTCTTGATGAGCAGCGGAAAGCCTGCGGCGTAGCCGATGAACGAGCCGAAGGTGCCGAGGTACAGCACACACATCAGCCAGTTGTGCTTGCGCTTGAAAATGGCGGCCTGCGCAGCGAACGAAGCGCGCGCGTCGGCAATATCGTTCATGCCAAACCAAGCCGCCAGCGCGGTCAGCGCAATCCATGGCACCCAGATGAAAGCGGCGTTCTGCGTCCAGACCTGTGCGGTCTGGCCGTTCTTGACGATGGTCTGGGCATCACCCCCAAAAACTCCAAAGATGCCGGCCGTGACGACCAGAGGGCTCAGGAACTGCACCACCGACACGCCCAGGTTGCCCAGGCCCGCGTTCACACCCAGCGCCGACCCCTTGCGCTCCTTCGGAAAGAAGAAGCTGATGTTGGCCATGCTGGAGCTGAAGTTGCCACCACCCAGGCCACACAGCAGCGCCAGGATGAGCATGGTGGGGTAGGCTGTAGTGTTGTCCTGCACCGCAAAGCCGATGCCCAGCGCCGGAATCAGCAGCGAGGCGGTGGAGATCGCCGTCCAGCGGCGGCCACCGACCAGCGGCACCATGAACGAATAGAAGATGCGCAGCGTGGCGCCCGAGAGTGCGGGCGCGGCCGCCAGCCAGAACAGCTGGTTGGTCGAGTACTTGAAGCCGAGGCCGGGCAGGCTCACGGCAACCACGCTCCAGACCTGCCAGATGGCAAAGGCCAGGAACAGCGCGGGCACCGAGATCCAGAGGTTGAGCTTGGCAATGGCTTCGCCTTCGCGCTCCCAGAACGATTTGTCCTCCGGGGCCCAGAGGGTGAGAAGACGCCCCTGGCGCCCGCTGGTGGTGATGGCAGACATGGTGAGAGTCCTTGGAAAAATCAGCGGGCGGCCGTCTGTGCGACGGCGCTTTGCGAGCCCATGAGACGGGTGTTGCGCACTTCGGTGAAGTACATCCAGATGAGCGAAACCCACACCACGCCATACATCAGCATGAAAGCGCTGGAACGGATGCCGGTGAGGTCCATCAGCGCGCCGAACAGGATGGGCAGGACGAAGCCGCCCATGCCGCCGGCCAGACCCACGATGCCGCTGATGGCGCCGATGTTGTGGGGGTAGTCGTCGCTGATGTACTTGAAGACACTGGCCTTGCCGAAGGCCCAGCAGATGCCCAGCAGGAACATGAGGCCAGTGAACATGTACACGTTCAGGCCGATGTGGAAGGTCTGCGGTCCGTTGACGGTGAGGATTGTGAAGTCGGTCTGCGGGTAGCTCAGCAGGAACAGGCAGATCCAGCTCACCCACATCACCCACCAGGTCACGCTGTGGGCGCCGTACTTGTCACTCAAAATGCCGCCAATGGCGCGCAGCACGCCACCGGGCAGCGAGAAGCAGGCGGCCAGCAGCGCGGCCACGCGGATGTCCAGGCCGTATTCGCCCACGTAGTACTGCACCATCCACAGCGACAGCGCCACGTAGCCGCCAAACACAATGCTGTAGTACTGGCAGTACTTGAGCACTTTGGGGTCCTTGAGCGCCTTGAGCTGGTCGGTGAACTTGACGTTGCTGGGCACCAGGTGGGCCGGGTCGCTGTAGCTGAACAGCCAGAACAGCACCAGCGTGCCGAGCATGATGGCCGCATACACCTGCGGCACCATGGTCCAGCCAAAGGCCACCAGGATCACGGGCGCCACGAACTTGTTCACGGCTGCACCCGAGTTACCCGCACCATACACACCCATGGCCGTGCCCTGGCGATGCTTGGGGAACCAGCGCGCCACATAAGGCGTACCCACTGAGAACGAGCCCCCCGCCAAGCCCACAAACAGGCCGATCGTCAGGAAGTGCCAGTACTCCGTGGCATAGCTCATGAGCCAGATAGCAGGCACGGTGGTGGCCATGACGGCCGCCATCACGATGCGGCCACCGAACTTGTCGGTCCAGATACCCAGGGGCACCCGCACCAGTGAGCCCGTGAGCACGGGCATGGACATCAGCAGCCCGAACTGCGTGGAGTTCAGGTTCAGCATCTTCTTGATGGGGATGCCGATGACGCCAAACATCATCCAGACCATGAAGCAGACGGTGAAGGCGAAGGTGCTGACGATGAGCACCGACCACGCCTGACGGGTGCGCTGCGGGCTGTCGCCCGGCGGCAAAGTTGCGTTGGCCATTGCGCGATTCCTCTCTTTTTGCATGAGAGGAATGGTCGCGTGTGCAGAGGCTTTTGCACATCCTTCGCTAGAGGGTGTGCGGCGCGGCAGAGGGAGTAGTCACTGGGGGTGCGGCATCGTCCGAAAGAACTATGGCGCACGCGTTGGACGGTGCTGCCCCTGCCCGCCAAGCACGCGATGCACGCCGCGTGTGCGGGCGTGCAGACGTCTATGCGTGTGCTATTCGGCGCGCTGCCGGTCCGAGGCGTACACCGCTGCCTGCACGCGCGAGCTGAGACCCAGCTTGCGCAGGATGTGCTGCACGTGGATCTTCACCGTGGTCTCGGCGATGTCGAGCGTGCGGGCGATCTCCTTGTTGCTCGCACCCCGGGCGATCTCGCGCAGCACGTCTTCCTCGCGCGGCGACAGGGGGGTGAAACCGTTGGGGGCGGCCGCCGCTGCGTCGGCAGGTGGCATCGGCGCGGGGGGCGCCTCGGGCGCGCCCTGCGACTGGAACGCCGCCACGAGCTTGCCCATCAGCTCAGGGCTGACCACGGGCTCGCCCCTGGCGGCGCGGTGAATGGCCTGCGCCAGCAGCTCGCCGTCGATGGTCTTGAGCAGGTAGCCCTGGGCACCATTGCGCAGCGCGGTCGCCAGGTCCTGCGCGTCCTCGCTCACGGTGAGCATGAGCACGCGCGAGGTGGGCGACACCTCGCGCAGCCCCTGGATCGCATCCACGCCCATCACGCCGGGCAGGTGGTTGTCGAGCAGGATGACCTGGGGCTGCAGCTGGGGCGCAAGCCGCAGGGCCTGCGCGGCATCCCCCGCCTCACCCACCACGGACAGGCCCTCATACTGGCCCAGCAGCGCGATCAACCCGCGCCGGAACAGCGTGTGATCGTCCACCACCAGCAGCGTGACCAGGGGAGAAGATGCGGTGGCGGAGGCAGCTTGGTTCGTCATGGAGTGTTGGCGGTGTGGGGAATGTCGGCCTGGGCAGCGTAGGCAGCTTGAGCCAATGGCCCCTCAGACGCAACGGCCACGGTCTGGGCGGGCACGACCGAGGGCAGCTCGATGCACACCCGGGTGCCCTGCCCTGGCGCGGACTCCACCTGGACCACGGCGCCAATGCGCTGGGCCCGCTCGCGCATGATGCCCATGCCCACGTGCAGCGAATCGGGCGGCACGGCCGTCACGTCAAAACCCGTGCCGTTGTCCTGCACCTCAAAGCGCCAGCGGGGGTGGCGGTGCACCAGCACATCGACCCGCGTGGCGCCCGAGTGCTTGCGCACGTTCGACAGCGCCTCCTGCACCATGTGCAGCACCTGGATCTGCACGTCCTGCGCCAGTGGCAGGCCATGGCCCACCATGCCCAGCGTAGTGACCATGCCGGTCTGGTGCTCGAACTTGGACAAGGTGGCGCGCAGCGCCGATTCAATGTCTTCCTCGCTGGTGCGGGTGCGAAAGTGCACCAGCAGTTCGCGCACATCCGAATAGCACTCCCGCACGCCCACATCCAGCTCGCCGATGCTGCGGTCGCGCTTGGCATCGTCGCCACGCGCCACGGCGTCGCGCAGCAGCTGGGTCTGGATCTTGAGGAAGGCCAGCGACTGCGCGATGGAGTCGTGCAGCTCGCGCGCGAGCAGGCCGCGCTCCTCGGCCACGGCCGCCTCGCGCTCCAGTGCGATGGCACGCAGGCCCTCCATGGCGCTGGCCAGGTGGCGGGTCATGGCTTCGAGCAGATCGCGCAGCTCGTCGGTCATCTCGACGGGCGATCGGAAGAACAGGTTGACCTCGCCCAGCATGCGCATCTGCATCTTGACGGGGATGGTGACCATGGTTTCAAACCCTGCATCGCGGCAGTGCGGCAAGGCGACCTCGGTGGATGGCGTGATGGGGATGACCCGGGTGCGCGCCTGCTCCTGCGGCTGACCGCACAGGCAGCTGCCGGTGTGCAGGCAATGCTCGCCCTCGGCCATGGCCACAGGCAGGCCATCACCTGCCAGCAGCACGTAGCGCTCATTCGCCTCGTTGGACCAGCGCACGGCGGCGGCATCGGCGCCCGCCACGCGGCGAATCTGCTGCACAAAACCCTGGGCCAGCAGCTCCAGGCTGCTGGCGGTGCTGGCCAGCGCACTGACCTCGTACAGCGCGGCCAGCCGCTGGTTCTGCACGGCGATGCTGGCGGTCTTTTCGCGCACCTTGTGCTCCAGCTCGTCGTGCGAGGCCTGCAGCGCGTGCGCCATCAGGTTGAAGCCGGCCGAGAGCTGGCCGAACTCATCGTCAGTGTCCACTTGCAGCCGCGTGCCCAGCTCGCCCTGGCGCAGCCGGGCCTGGGCCTGCTGCAGGCGCGCCACGGGGTTGATCACCAGCAAATAGCTCACGGCCATGAAGGTGACGGCCGCCACGATGGCCAGCGCCATCATGAACAGCTGGAACAGGTGCAGCGCGGCGGTCCAGCCTGCGATCTGGATTTCGATGGCATCCACGAAGCCGTCCACCTGCTGCACAAAGGCATCGGCCTCGGCCAGGTTCCGGGCCCGGTCGGGGGGCAAGGCGCTGACCCACCCCGTGCGGGCCTCGGTCCAGCGGGCGCGGATGCCGTCGAACCGGGTGCGCGTCTCGTCGCTCCACGGCACAAACAGCGGGCGCGACGGATCGCCCGTGCGCAGCAACTCCAGGCTGGCGTCGAACTGGCGCGCGCGCTCTTGCACGGCCTCGGGCGGCTCGTTCTGGAGCACCAGCACCATGCGCAGCATGTTCATGCGCAGGCGGCCGGCCTCGTTGACGGCCGCCGCGCCGCCTTCGAGCTTCCAGGTCACCCACAAGGTGAGTCCGATGGAAGCCAGGGCCACCAGCAAAAATCCGGCGCCCATGGCCAGGAGCTTGGTGGAAAGGGTGGGCCGCGAGCGCATGGCGCAGTGTAGGCAAGGGGTTTTGTGCGGTTCTTGACCTGCGTCAAGTGCGCGCCCGCTAGCATGGCCGAATGCACACGCCCAGCCGCCCTGTTCTCCAGTCTGCCCACCGCACCCGCCGTGCGCCCCTCTGGCGCCCTGTCTCCGCAGTCCTGGCCGTGGCCTGCCTGGCCACCCTGGCAGGCTGCGCAGGCCCTGCCTTAAAGGCCACGCCGTCCCCGTCCACACAGGCACAGGCTGCTGCGGTGGTGCCCGCGGCAGCCTGGCCGGAGCGCCTGCAGCAATTGCTGCCCGCCGACGTGCTGCTATTGGGCGAGCAGCACGACGCCCCGGACCACCAGCGCCTGCAGCGCGAGGCGGTGGCCTGGCTCGCCAGCCGGGGCCAGCTGGCGGCCCTGGTGATGGAAATGGCCGAGCGCGGGCACAGCACCCAGGGCTTGCCCCGCGATGCCAGCGAGGCCCAGGCGCGGGCCGCCCTGCAGTGGGACGACGCGGCCTGGCCCTGGAAGGCCTATGGCCCGGTGGTCATGGCCGCCGTGGGCGCAGGGGTGCCGGTGCTGGGCGGCAACCTGCCCCGCACACGCATGCGCGCCGCCATGGCCGACGCCACCCTCGACCAGCACCTGCCCGCCCCGGCACTGGCCGAGCAGCAGCAGGCCATGCGGGACGGCCACTGTGGCCTGCTACCCGAGCCGCAAATCGCGCCCATGGCCCGCATCCAGATCGCCCGCGACGCCAGCCTGGCCCAGACGGCCCAGGAGGCGTTGCGATCGGGCCAGACGGTGCTGCTGGTGGCCGGTGGCGGCCATGTGCTGCGCCACCTGGGCGTGCCCACACATTGGCCCGCCAGTTTGGTGTCAAAAGTGGTGGTAGCGCAGGTGGAACATGCGCCTGTAGCTATCAAATCAGGTGCACAAGCCGATGCCGTGGTCCAGACCCCGGCGCGGCCACCGCGCGATATGTGTGCCGAGTTGCGCGAGCAATGGCGCCCTGCGCCGCCGGGCCAGAAGGTCTAAGAGACTGATCTAAGTCCGCACCGTCAGCCCTACTCGGTGGCGGCGGGCTCGGCCTGTGCCCGCAGCAACGCCACGAACTCGTCCGCAGGCACAGGGCGGCTGCACAGGTAACCCTGGTAGGAATCGCAGCCCCGCTCGCGCAGGAAGGCCAGCTGGCCCTCGGTCTCCACGCCCTCGGCCAGTACCGACAGGCCCATGCTGTGCCCCATGGCAATGATGGCGGCGCTGATGGCCATGTCGTCCTCGCTCTGTGGGATGTCGCGGATGAAGCCCTGGTCGATCTTGAGCACATCGATGGGAAACCGCTTGAGCTGTGCGAGCGACGAATAGCCGGTGCCAAAGTCGTCCACCGCGATGCGCACCCCCAGCTCGCGCAGGCGCACCAGCACCTGGCGGGCCTCTTCGGTGCGCTCGGCCAGCGCACTTTCAGTGATCTCCAGCTCCAGCAGCGCCGCCGGGAAGCCGCTGGTCTGCAACGCCGCCGCTGTGCAACCGGCCAAATCGGTCAGGTGGAACTGGCGCGGCGACACATTCAGCGCCAGGGTCAATTCGGGCAGGCCTGCATCGCGCCACTGCTGGCCCTGACGGCAAACCTCGCGCACCACCCATTCGCCCAGCGGACCGATCACACCCGAGGTCTCCGCCACCGGGATGAAGCGCGCGGGCGAGATCAGTCCCTCCTGCGGGTCGTTCCAGCGCACCAGCGCCTCGGCGCCCTGGATGCGCCCGGTGGCGATGTCGATCTGGGGCTGGTAGTACATCTGCAGGTGGCCCTGGGCCAGTGCCAGACGCAAGCGCGATTCCAGCTCCAGCCGCTCGCGGGCCGCCTGGGTCATGGCTTCGTGGAAGAAGCACCAGGCGCCCCGGCCGCGCGCCTTGGCACCGTACACCGCCGCGTGGGCGCCCTGCAGCAGCAGCTCGGTGGTACCAGCGTGCTCAGGGAACATGCAGATGCCCACGCTCACGCCCGCCACCACCTCCAGCCCGTCGGGCGAACGCCAGGGCTCGGCCACCGCGCGGATCAGGTGGCGCGCCACGGCGGCCGCACCGTCGGCATGGCGCAGGTTGCGCGCCACCACCGCCAGCTCGTCGCCCGCCATGCGCCCCAGCACATCCCCGGGCCGCAGGGCGGACTGCACCTGACGCGCAATGTGCTTGAGCACCTCGTCGCCCGTGGCGTGACCATAGCTATCGTTCACATCCTTGAAGCGGTCCAGGTTGAGCAGCAGCACCGCAATGTGCTCGCCGCTGCCCTGGGCCTCCTGCACCGCCAGCTCCAGCTGGTGCCCGAACCAAGTACGGTTGGACAGGCCGGTGAGCGGGTCGTTGTGCGCCAGGTATTCCAGCTGCCGCTGCTGGGCCTTTTCTTCGGAGATGTCGGTGAACATGCACACGTAGTGCGTGATCTCACCCGCCGGGTCGCGCACGGCCGACAGCGACATGTGCTCCGGAAAGATTTCGCCGTTCTTGCGACGGTTCCAGATCTCGCCCTGCCAGTAGCCTGTGTCGGTCACTTGCGCCCACATGGCCTCATAGAACGCCTTGTCGTGGCGGCCCGACTTGAAGACGCGCGGGGTCTTGCCCAGCAGCTCCTCCTCGGTGTAGCCCAGCAGCCGGGTGAACGCAGCGTTGACCGACAGGATGCGGCTGTGGGCATCGGTCACCACCACGCCCTCCATGGTGTTGTCCACCACCGTGGCGGCCAGGCGCTGGCGGGCCTCGCTGCGCTGCAGCGCGGCGCGCGCGGCCTTGATCTCGTCGAGATCCTGCACCACGCACACCAGGTGCGCGGGCTCATCGCCCACTTCGGGCGCCAGCGTCACGGTACAAAGCACGGGCACCCGGCGGCCGTTGTCCAGCCGCAGGCAGTGGCGCTCGCCCACATAGTGGTCGATCTCGCCGGCCAGCAGGCGCTCCAGCTGCGACGCTGCCCAGTCGGGGTCCTGGGCGATCATCACATCGCGGAAATTGAGGCTCAGCGTCTGCACGGGCTCAGCGCCCAGCAGGTCACACAGGCGGGTGTTGGCCCATAAGAATCTGCCATCCAGCGCCACCCGCGCAAAACCGGCGGGCGCATGGCGCACGATCTGCGTCAGCTCCTGCGCCATGGCCATGCGCACCTTTTCGGCGCGGCGCATGCGCCGCAGCAGCCACCAGGCCAGGCCGCTGGTCAGCGCCACATAGCCCCAGCCCTTCCAGGTCTGGAAACGGGTCAACAGGGCCGGGTCGGTCACCCAGTGGGCCAGCAACGCATCGCCCGCAAACACCCAGGCCACCCCCAGCACCAGGTACAGCAGCATGCCCCGCCAGGGGACCAGTGATGAGGCATAGCCCTCGTTGCCCATTGCGCTTCTTGCACTCCTTGTTGATTTCCACGGTTTCACGGCCCATGGCCCTTGCTGCGACAATTGCACAGCTATGACCAACGCCTACATCCTTACCCTGTCCTGCCCCGACCGCCTGGGGCTGGTGCACGCCGTCTCGGGCTTCCTGCTGGAGCACGGCGGCAACATCGAAGAAGCCGCGCAGTACAACGACCACGCCACGGGCCTGTTCTTCATGCGGGTGCAGTTTGCCTGCGACCAGCACGACCACCCCACCCTCAAAGCGCGCCTGGCCAGCTTTGCCGAGCCCTACAACATGCACTGGAGTCTGCACGCCACGGCAGCCCCCATGAAAACCGTGCTCATGGTCAGCAAGGAAGGCCACTGCCTCAACGACCTGCTGTTCCGCTGGAAGAGTGGCCTGCTGCCCATCGACATCCGCGCCATCATCAGCAACCACCGCGACTTCTACCAGCTGGCGGCCAGCTACAACGTCCCCTTCCACCATATCCCGGTGACCGGCAGCACCAAAGCCCAGGCCGAAGCCAAACAGTTTGAGATTATCGAGGGCGAAGGGGCCGAATTGGTGGTATTGGCCCGTTACATGCAGATCCTTTCTCTTGACCTATGTCAAAAGTTGGCCGGTCGGGCGATCAACATCCACCACAGCTTCCTGCCCAGCTTCAAGGGCGCCAAACCGTACTACCAGGCGCATGACCGGGGCGTGAAGCTGATCGGCGCCACGGCCCACTACGTAACGGCCGACCTGGACGAAGGCCCGATCATCGAGCAGGACGTGGCCCGTGCGGACCACACCGACACCGTGGAAGACCTCACCGCCCGTGGCCGCGACACCGAAAGCCAGGTGCTGGCCCGCGCCGTGAAGTGGCACAGCGAGCACCGCGTGATCCTGAACGGTCACAAGACGGTGATCTTCCGCTAGATCGCTTCGTCCCATGGCCACGGCAGCTCCGTCCTCTTTCCTCAGCAGCGCCGCACGGCGCATTCCGCCCATCCAGTGCCTGCTGACATTCGAGGCCCTGGCCCGCCTGCGCAGCGTGACGCAGACGGCCGACGAGCTGTGCGTGACGCCCAGCGCCGTGAGCCACCGGGTCAAGCAGCTGGAGCAGATCCTGGGGGTACGGCTGTTTGGCCGGGCCGACTTTTCGCTGACCACCGAGGGCAGCGCCTACCTGGCCCATGTGCGCGAGGGGCTGGGCGCGCTGCAGCGCTTTCCGGGCCAGGCGGCTGCGCCCGGGCGGCGGCGGCTCAAGCTGGCCGTCACGCCCACGTTTGCGCGCACCATCCTCATCCCCCGCCTGCGGCAGTTCACCGAGGCGTACCCCGAGATCGACCTGGCGCTGCAAGTCTCCATCCCGCTGCTGGACGTGGTGGCCGAGGACGCCGACCTGATGGTGCGCTTTGGCCCCGGCCACTATGCCGATGTGGAACACGTGGAAATTGCGCGCGACGTGGTCACCCCCCTGGCCTCGCCCGCCTTCGTGCGCGAGCATGGCCCGTTCGAGCGCCCCGAAGACCTGGAGGGCGTGCCCCTGCTGCGCAGCCCGCTAGAGCCCTGGCGCACCTGGTTTGCCGCCACGGGTCTCGACTGGGCTGAGCCCAGCGAGGGCTCGCAGTTCAACGACATCGGCCTGATGTGCGACGGCGCTGCTGCCGGCATGGGCGTGGCGCTGGTACGCCTGAAGCTGGGCGCGCCCTGGCTGGAGAACGGCACTCTAGTGCGCCTGTTTGACACCGACACCGCCAGCCCCCACGCGCACTACCTGTGCTGGCGCACGGGCACCATGGACCGGTGGGAATGCGCGGCGTTTGCCGAATGGCTGCGCAAAACCATGGCGTAGTAGAGGCATCCCCCTGAGTCGCCTTGGGCGACTTCCCCCTTCTCTCGGCCGCCCTCGCCCGAGCCGCGCCCGCCTCCATCAGGTTCAGGCAAATTTGCCTCTAGCGCTTGCTCAACATGCACCAGCAGCTATCAATTGGTGAGCAATCCGGTGTTTTTCACAATCCCCTGAAGAAAAACTCAAGCCCGGGCCCCCAGCCATCCCCTACAGTGACAGCCATGAACACTGCCGCCGACCCCACCGTAGCCCTGTCCGAACGCGTCGCGCGCCAGGCCGAGGTTGTCCAGGCCCTGGGCCGCGTTTTGCCCGCCCACGCCCTGCTCTGGCACAGCGAAGACACCACGCCGTACGAATGCGACGGCCTCACCGCCTACCGCCAGCGCCCGCTGGTGGTGTGCCTGCCCGAGACATACGATGAGGTGCAGGCCGTGCTGCAGGTGTGCCACCGGCTGCAGGTGCCCGTGGTGGCGCGCGGCGCGGGCACGGGCCTGTCGGGCGGGGCCATGCCGCACACCCTGGGCGTGACGATGTCGCTGGCCAAGTTCAACCGCATCCTCGACATCAACCCCGAAAGCCGCACGGCCGTGGTGCAGTGCGGCGTGCGCAACCTGGCCATCAGCGAGGCTGCGGCACCTTACAACCTCTACTACGCCCCCGACCCCAGCAGCCAGATCGCCTGCACCATCGGCGGTAACGTGGCCGAGAACTCGGGCGGCGTGCACTGCCTCAAATACGGCCTTACCGTGCACAACGTGCTCAAGGTGAAGGGCTTCACGGTGGAAGGCGATCCCGTTGAATTTGGCAGCGAGGCGCTCGATGCCCCCGGCTACGACCTGCTGGCCGCCGTGATCGGCAGCGAAGGCATGCTGGCCGTGACCACCGAAGTGACCGTCAAACTCATCCCCAAGCCGATGCTCGCGCGCTGCATCATGGCCAGCTTTGACGACGTGCGCAAAGCGGGCGACGCGGTGGCCGCCGTCATCGCCGCCGGCATCATCCCCGCGGGCCTGGAGATGATGGACAAGCCCATGACCGCCGCCGTGGAAGACTTTGTGCACGCAGGCTACGACCTCACCGCCGAAGCCATCCTGCTGTGCGAAAGCGACGGCACGCCCGAAGAGGTGGAAGAAGAAATCGGCCGCATGAGCGACGTGCTGCGCGCTGCAGGCGCCACCGCCATTTCGGTCAGCAACGACGAAGCAGAGCGCCTGCGCTTCTGGAGCGGCCGCAAAAACGCCTTCCCCGCCAGCGGCCGCATCAGCCCCGACTACATGTGCATGGACTCCACCATCCCGCGCAAGCGCCTGGCCGACATCCTGCTCGCCATCCAGGAAATGGAAAAGAAATACCAGCTGCGCTGCGCCAACGTGTTCCACGCGGGCGACGGCAACCTGCACCCGCTGATCCTGTTCGATGCGAACGATGCCGACCAGCTGCACCGCTGCGAGCTGTTTGGCGCCGACATCCTGGAAACCAGCGTGGCCATGGGCGGCACGGTGACGGGCGAACATGGCGTGGGCGTGGAGAAGCTCAACAGCATGTGCGTGCAGTTTTCTGCGGCGGAGAACGCACAGATGTTCGGGCTCAAACACGCGTTTGATCCGGCGGGGTTGTTGAACCCCGGCAAGGTGATTCCGACGCTGAACCGGTGTGCGGAGTACGGGAAGATGCTGGTGCGCGGGGGGCAGATCAAGCACCCCGATCTGCCACGTTTCTGACCGCCATGAAGGCGCTGCAAGGACTGGCTTTTCTTCTGCTCATGCAGTCAGGGGGCGAGGCACTGTCCCACTTTTTAAAGCTCCCGGTGCCTGGGCCGGTCGTCGGCATGGTGCTGCTCTTGCTCGCGCTGCGCTGGCAGCCGGTGCAGGATTCCGTGGCCCCAGCGGCGGGCTTCTTGCTCCAGCACCTGTCGCTGCTGTTTGTGCCGGTGGGCGTGGGGGTGATGACCCACCTGGCGTTGCTGAGCACCTATGGCCTGCAGCTGGTGGGGGTGATCGTGCTGTCCACCTGGATGGGCATGGCGGTGACGGCGCAGGTGCTGCGTCTTCTGCAGCCCAAGGAGGACCATGGCGAACTTCGTTGAGCTGTGGGTGTACCTGGCCTCGGCCCCGCTGTTCGGGCTGACGGCCACGCTGGCGGTGTATGTGCTGGCGCAGGCACTGTCGGTGCGCTCCGGCCACGCACCCTGGGCCAATCCGGTGATGGTGTCGGTGGTCATTCTGGCCAGTGTGATGCTGGCCACGGGCACGGCCTACCCCACGTACTTTGCGGGTGCGCAGTTCATCCACTTCTTGCTGGGCCCTGCGGTGGTGGCACTGGGCTGGCCCCTGTGGCAGCGCCGTGCGGCCCTGCGCTCACGTTGGGGCCGGCTGGTGCTGGCCTCGCTGGCGGGTGGCAGCGCAGCGGCCGCCAGTGCTGTGGGCCTGGGCTGGGTGCTGGGCCTGCCCGGTGATGTGCTGATGTCGCTGGCCCCCAAATCTGTCACCGCCCCGGTCGCGATGGGCATTGCCGCACAGGTTGGCGGCGTGCCCGCCCTGGCCGCCGTGTTCGCGGCCTTGACGGGCATGGTGGGGGCGCTGTCTGCACGCTGGTTGTTCGGCTTGATGCGCCTGCCCACCGACGCGCAAGGCATGGCGCTGCGAGGCTTTGCACTGGGCACTGCGTCGCACGGCATCGGGGCGGCACATGCGCTGCAGGTACATGCGGAGGCCGGGGCGTATGCAGGGCTGGCGCTGGGGTTGCAGGTGGTGCTGGCGGCGGTGCTGATGCCTCTGGTGTTCCGTTTGTTGTGAGGGGTGTGGCGGGGGCATCGCCTCCCGTCCCGCGCTACGCAGCGCAGCGCTCAGCGGCCCTCACCCGCCCCACAAAGCCCGCCCCATGGCCCCCACATGCGACACGCCGAACAGCAGCAGCCCGATGAGCCCGCCCACCACGGTGCCATTGATGCGGATGTACTGCAGGTCCTTGCCGATGTTCAGCTCGATCAGCTGCGTCATCTCCTCCGCATCCCAGCGCCGCACCGTATCCTCAATGTGCTGCGCAATGAACGCCGACACATCCGGCGCCAGCCCCTCCACCCAACGCTCAAGCCGGTCATTGAACGACTGCCTGAGCGCCGCATCCCCCGCTAAAGACTCCCCCAACCACAGCCCCAGCTTGCTCACCTGCCGAGCCAGCACGGAGTCAGCGTCGGCCAGATCGCGCTGCAACGCACCACGCAGGTCCAGCCACAAGGTCTGCACATAGCCACCCACGGTGGCATCGGTCTGCAGCCAGGTGCGGATCTCCTCGCCCTTGCGCGCCCATTCCGGGTCACTGCGCAGGCGCTCGATAAAGCGCTGCACAGCGGTATCAAACTGCGCGCGCAAGGCATGCTGCGGGTTGGCGGCCACATCGGCCATCAGGCTCTCCAGCGCGCGGGCCAGCAGCGCCGAGCCCTTGTCGCCCAGCCAGTCGCTGGGCAGGAATTTCTCGGTGCGCGGATGGTCCTTCTTGAGCCAGGCCACGATGGACTGCGCGACCCAGGTACGGGTCTGCTCGTTCTGCAGCAGTTCGATGAGCTTGGCCAGCACGTCGTCCAGCAGCGCCTGGTGACGACCGTTGTGGGTCAGGGTGTCGAGCACCGCTGCCAACGCACGCGACATGTCCACCTGCCCGATCAAGGCACGCGCGGCCTTGTGGATGAAGCGCTCCACCTGCGCGTCCTGCACCGTCTCCAGCGCAGCCGATGCCAGGCGCGTGGCCTGGTGCCCGAGCAGCGCGGCGCTGCCGGGCGCGGTAAGCCACTGCGCCAGCCGCTCGGCCGGGTCGTGTCTGCGGATCAGCGACACGAGCGAAGGCACGTCCAAGAACTTGTCGCGCACAAAGGTGGCCAGGTTGCGGCCGATGCGCGCCTGGTTGCGCGCGATGACCGCTGTGTGCGGAATGGGCAGGCCCAGCGGTCGGCGAAACAGCGCCACCACCGCAAACCAGTCGGCCAACGCGCCCACCATGGCGGCCTCGGCCATGGCTTTCACGGCGTTGAGCCACAGGCCCCGCTCGACCACGCTGGTGGCAATGAACACAGCCGTGACCAGCAACAGCAGGCCCAGCGCCTGCCGTTTGGCACGCCGCAGGGCGAGGGTTGCGCTGTCAGCCTCTGGCTTCATCCGGGCCCGCCCACTGCCCTGGCGTGCAACCCGTCAGGCAGCCGCCGCAATCTGGTCCAGCGCCTTCGACAGATGGCCCACCGTGCGGTCCACGTTGTGCCACTTCTCCAGGCCGAACAGGCCGATACGGAAGGTCTTGAAGTCCGGCCCTTCATCGCACTGCAGCGGCACACCCGCAGCGGTCTGCAAACCGACTTCGAGGAACTTCTTGCCGTTCTGGATGCCGGGGTCGGTGGTGTAGCTCACCACCACGCCGGGGGCCTTGAAGCCCTCGGCCGCCACGCTGGGGAAGCCGCGCGACTCCAGCAGCGCACGCACCTTGGCGCCCAGTTCGATCTGCTCTTCGCGCACCTTGGCAAAGCCATAGGCACGTGTCTCGGCCATCACGTCGCGCAGGCGCACCAGTGCATCGGTGGGCATGGTGGTGTGGTACGCGTGCTGGCCCTTTTCGTAGCCCTCGGCGATCTGCATCCACTTCTTGAGGTCGCACGAGAAGCTGCTGCTCGTCGTGCCCTCGATGGCCTGGCGTGCGCGTTCACTCAGCATCACCATGGCGCAGCAGGGCGAGCCGCTCCAGCCCTTTTGAGGGGCGCTGATGAGCACGTCCACCCCCGTGGCCTGCATGTCCACCCACATGGCGCCCGACGCTACGCAGTCCAGCACAAACAGCGCGCCCACCTCGTGGGCAGCCGCTGTCAGCGTGCGAAGGTAGTCGTCAGACAGGATGATGCCGCTGGCCGTTTCCACATGCGGGGCGAACACGACCTTGGGCTTTTCGGCGCGAATGGTGGCTGCGACTTCGTCCGCCGGGCATGGCGCCCAGGGTGCCTGCGGGCCGCTGCCCTGCTGGCGCGCCTTGCACACCACGGAGCCACCGCCCAGGCCCTTGTCGGCATCAAAGATCTGCGTCCAGCGGTAGCTGAACCAGCCGTTGCGCACGATGAGCACCTTTTCCTTGTTGGCAAACTGGCGCGCTACAGCCTCCATGCCGAAGGTGCCGCTGCCGGGCACCAGCACGGCGGTGTGGGCGTGGTAGACCTCTTTGAGCGTGCCCAGAATGTCCTGCATCACGCCGGTAAAGCGCTTGGACATGTGGTTGAGCGCGCGGTCGGTGTAGACCACCGAAAATTCGAGCAGACCATCGGGGTCGATATCGGGCAAAAGGCCGGGCATGGTGGGTCTCCGCGTGTGAAACTGGGGGAAGAAACAAGGCGATCGGACCAGCTTATCATGGCCCCGCACCTCCATTGGTCGCTGCGCCATGCCGCCAAAACCCTTCCAGTTTCTGCCCACCGCACTGCCTGGCATCGATGCGATGCAGGCGGACTCGCACTTCGCCTTCGGCAGGCACATGCACCTGCAGTTCGGCCTGGGCGTGATCGACCGGGGGGCGCAGAAATCGTTCAGCGGCCGGGGCATGGTGGAGTCACTCCCCGGCGACACCATCACGGTCAACCCTGGCGAGGTCCACGACGGCAAGCCCCTGGGCGAAGGCGGCCGCGCCTGGCGCATGCTGTACCTGGAGCCCGCCCTGGTGGCCGGTCTGGCGGCCGAGGTGCGCCCCAGCACGCCCGGCGCAGGCTTCGAATTCCACGCGCCCAACCTGCGCGATGCGCGGCTTGCCGCGCAGGTCCGTGCGCTGTTTGCGGCCGCCACACGGCACCCCCGCCACGCGGCCGCGCCGCTGCAGGTCGAGGAATGCCTGCTCCAGATTCTGGCGGGCCTGCTGCGCCCGCCGGGCAAGGGCAGGCACATCGCCGCGTCCATTGCCAACGCCCGCGCCATGGTGGACGACGACCCGACCATGGCCTGGAGCCTTGCCGAGCTGGCCCGCGAGGCCGGGCTGAGCCGCTACCAGCTGGTGCGGCAGTTCGCACAGGCCACGGGACTCACGCCGCACGCCTACCTGGTGCAGCGCCGGTTGCACCACGCGCGGCGGCTCATGCGCGTCGGCACGCCCCTGGCCGAGGTGGCCGCCGCCAGCGGCTTTGCCGACCAGAGCCACCTCACACGTCTGTTCGCGCGCAGCTTCGGCACCACGCCCCACGCCTACCTGCGCGCCCACCGCTGAGGCGCTGCAATTTTGTTCAAGACGCGGGATCGCGCGTGCGGCGATGCTGCGGACTTCTCCACTCCACTGCATGCCGCCGCTGTGCGGCTTCAAAGCGCCATGGGCATCGAATTCCTCATCACTTCCCTCGTCGTCGTCATCTCGCCCAGTCCGGGCGCCCTGCTGACCGTGGCGGCCGGGCTGTCGGGCGGCGCGCGGGCTGCGGCCGTCACGGCCCTGGGGTGCACGCTGGGCATCGTGCCGCACCTGCTGGCCGCAGTCACCGGCCTGGCCGCGCTGCTCCATGCCAGCGCCACCGCCTTCGAGGTTCTGCGCTACGCGGGGGTGGCCTACCTGCTGTACATGGGCTGGGCCACCTGGCGCTCCCCTGCCGCGCTGGAGGTGCGCGCCGACGCGCCCGCGCGCTCCACCGGGGGACGCATCGCCGAGGCGATGCTCGTCAACCTGCTCAACCCCAAGCTGTCGCTGTTTTTCCTCACATTCCTGCCGCAGTTCATCGCACCAGGCGAAACGCAGCCCGCCCTGCGCATGGCGCAGCTGTCGCTGGTGTTCATGGCGATGACGTTCGCGGTGTTCCTGGCCTACGGCGTCTTTGCCGCACGCTTTCGCGACCAGGTGCTGCAGCGCCCGAGCGTGCTGGTGTGGCTGCGGCGCGGCTTTGCCGCGGCGTTTGTGGGGCTGGGAGGCAAGCTCGCGCTGATGCAGCGATGAAGGGGTTCACCAGGTGTCGATGAACTGCGGCCCCATCGGGCCCACCTTGGCCGACGCCAGCCCCCGCGCCAGCCACGCCCGCGTATCCGCCGGGTCGATCACTGCATCGATCTCCAGCGTGGCGGCCATGTGCAGCGCCTCGCCGTGGGCGTACGACCGGGCCAGCAGCTTGGCGAACAGCGCGTCGCGCTCCGCGCCTTCGGGCAGCGCTTCCAGCTCCTTGCGAAAGCCCAGGCGCACGGCGCCCTCCAGGCCCATGGCGCCGAACTCGCCCGTGGGCCAGGCCACGGTGAAGACGGGTGCATGAAAGCCCCCGGCCGCCATGCCCATGGCGCCCAGGCCGTAACCTTTGCGCAGCACCACGCTGAAGGTGGGCACGCGCAGGCTGGCGGCGGTAACGAACAGGCGGCTCACGTGGCGTACCTGGGCCGTGGCTTCGACCTCGGGGCCGACCATGAAGCCGGGCGTGTCCACCAGGCTCACGATGGGCAGGCCGTGCGCGTTGCACAGCTGCATGAAGCGCGCGCCTTTGTCGGCCGCGTCGGCGTCGATGGCGCCGCCCAGGTGCAGCGGGTTGTTGGCCAGGATGCCCACGGGACGGCCTTCGATGCGGGCCAGCGCGGTGTGGATGCCGACGCCGAAGCCGGTGCGCAGCGGCAGCAGGCTGCCGTCGTCCACCAGGCCGGCCATGGCAGTGCGGGTGTCGTACACGCGCAAGCGGTTCTCGGGCACCACGGCGCGCATCAGGCGTTGGTCGGGTGCAGACCACTCCGATGTGCGGCCCTGGAAGAACGACAGGTAGTGGCGCGCTGCCTGCACCGCCCCGGCTTCGTCATCGACCAGCACGTCGATCACGCCATTGGCATGCTGCACGCGGCTTGGGCCGATCTGCTCGGGTTTGAAGACACCCAGGCCGCCGCCTTCGATCATGGCCGGGCCGCCCATGCCGATGTTGCTGGCGCGTGTGGCGATGATCACGTCGCTGCAGCCCAGCAGCGCGGCATTGCCCGCAAAACACCGCCCTGCCGCGATGCCGACCACCGGCACCTGGCCCGACAGCGCGGCGTAGCTGGCAAACGTGTGCACATGCAGGCCGGCCACCACGGGCATGTCGGTGTCGCCCGGGCGGCCACCGCCGCCTTCGGCGAACAGCACCACGGGCAGCTTCTGCGCGAGGGCGATGCCGAGCATGCGGTCGGTCTTGGCGTGGTTGCGTGCGCCCTGGGTGCCCGCGAGCACGGTGGCGTCGTACGACATGACCACGGCGCGGGACTTCTCGTCGCCAAACAGGGCACCGTTGATGCCGCCAATTCCCGTGACCATCCCATCGGCGGGCGTGTTGGCAATCAGGTCCTCCTTGCTGCGGCGGCGCGCCTGCGCGGCGATGGCCAGGGCGCCGTATTCGATGAAGCTGCCGTCGTCGCACAGGTCGGCAATGTTCTCGCGCGCGGTGCGGCCGCCTTGCGCGTGGCGCTTGGCGATGGCTTCGGGCCGTGCGGCATCGAGCGTGAAGGCGTGGCGGTCGATCACGCGTTGCAGGTCGGCGCGGATGTGGTCGGGGTCATGTGCAGCGCTGCCCTGCACGCTCACATCGGCCGCATCGTCCACGGCCTCCAGCACCAGCAGTGGCTGGCCCTGCACGACGTAGCCGCCAGCCACAGCCAACAATGAGCCCACGCGGCCCGCATGGGGCGCCAGCAGCACATGCTCCATCTTCATGGCTTCGAGCACAGCCAGTTCGGCGCCTGCGGCGACCACATCGCCCTCAGCCACGCTCAGCTGCACGAGGCGGGCGGGCATGGGGGCCAGCACGGCGCCTTCGGGTGCGTCAGAGGCGATCTTCTGGTCTTTTTGCCCTATAGCGCTAGTCGGATATGCCTTATTAGCTATATCTTTAGTAGCAACCAGAAGCTCTGGCAGTACCGACTCTAGCCAGCGCGTGTGCACCTGTTGGCTCTCCATTTCTTGCCGCGCAGCCAGCGCCTGCAGCAGCGCCAGATTGGTGGCCACGCCGTCGATGCGGCACTCGGCCAGCGCGCGCTGCGAGCGGCGCAGTGCGTCGGCAAAACGCGGGCTGCGCGTGTGCACGATGAGCTTGGCCAGCAGCGTGTCGTAGTGCGGCGATGGCGTGGCGCCTGCAGCGCCGTGTGTGTCCACGCGCACGCCTGGGCCTGCGGGCAGATCGAAACGGTGCAGCGTGCCGCTGCCAGGGGTGGCGTTGCCCTGCGCGTCCAGCGTTTCGGCGTTGATGCGCCACTGAACCGCAAAGCCCAACACGGTGGGCGGCGCAGCAGGGTCGAGACCGATGTCCCGCAGCCTGCGGCCCGCCGCCAGCGCAATCTGCGCCTGCACCAGGTCCACGCCAGTGACTTCTTCGGTGATGGTGTGCTCGACCTGCAGGCGCGGGTTGCATTCGATGAACACAAAGGGCAGGTCGGCGCTGGCCAGGTCCACCAGAAACTCGAAGGTACCCAGGCCCTGGTAATCCACGGCGCGCGCCATGGACAGCGCAGCCGTGGTGATGCGCTCACGCAATGCGCCCGGCAGCGAGGGGCTGGGCGCGATCTCCACCACTTTCTGAAAGCGCCGCTGCAGCGTGCATTCGCGCTCGCCCAGGGCGATCACCTCGCGCCCGTCTCCCAGCACCTGCACCTCGATATGGCGGGCGTTGCCCATCAAGCGCTCGACGTACACGCCGTCCACACCAAAGGCGGCCTGCGCCTCGCTGCGGCAGCGCGCGTAGGCAGCGGGCAAGTCATCGGCCGACGCCACCGCGCGCATGCCGCGCCCGCCGCCACCGCCGATGGCCTTGATGACGATGCCCGCATGGGCGTGCTGCGCAAAGAAGGCCTGCGCCTCTTCCAGAGACACCGCCGCCTGCGTGCCGGGCATGAGCGGCACGCCGTGCTGCTGCGCCAGCGCACGGGCCTGCGCCTTGTCGCCGAACAACGCGAGCTGCGCAGGCGTGGGGCCGATGAAGCGCAGCCCCGCTTCGTCGCAGGCACCGGCAAAGTCGGCCCGCTCGCTCAGGAAGCCGTAGCCCGGGTGCACGGCATCGCAGCCCTGCGCCTGGGCAATGGCGATGAGGCGCGCACCGTCCAGGTACGCCGCCGGGCCGGTGGCGCCCAGCGCCACGGCCGCACTGGCTGCGTGCACATGGGGGCTGGCGGCGTCATCGTCGGCATACACGGCCACGCTGGCAATGCCCAGGTCGTGCAGGGCGCGCACGGTGCGCAGTGCGATCTCGCCACGATTGGCAACCAGCACTTTGGTGAACAGAACAGAAGATGGCATGGGGCAGTCGCTCTAATTTTTATAGCTAGCGGCGCATATTCAACGAGCGCCAGCGGTCAATTTGTCATTCAATCAAGCAATATCACGGAGCAGGCGGCGCAGCACCTTGCCCGCGCCCGTGGCGGGCAGCGCGTCGATGAAGCGCACCTCGCGCGGTGCCTTGTAGGGCGCCATGTTGTCGCGGCACCAGGCCACCAGGGCGGCGGCATCCACGTCCTGGCCGGGCTTCTTGACGATGAAGGCGCGCACCACCTCGCCCTTTTCCGCATCGGGCACGCCAATCACAGCGGCCTGGGCCACGGCAGGGTGTTTTATGAGCAAGGTCTCGACCTCTTCGGGGAACACGCTGTAGCCCGAGACCTTGATCATTTCCTTGAAGCGGCCGATGAAGGTGAGGTAGCCGTCCGCGTCGATTTGGCCCATGTCACCGGTGTAGACCCAGCCGTCCTTCAGCGTCTTGGCCGTGGCATCGGGCTTGTTCCAGTAGCCCTTGAAGTTGCCGGGGCCGTGGATGGTGATCTCGCCCACCTCGCCGGTGGGCAGCGGCGCGCCGGTGTCGGGGTCCACGATGCGGATCTGGTTGCCCGGTACGGGCTTGCCCTGTGTGCCCCAGCGGATGGAGTCCACCGGCATGGCGGTGTCCACGGTGTGCGTTTCCGACAGGCCATAGGCCGCCTCGTGTGCAATGCAGTTGGGCGCGAACTGCTGCCACTGCAGGGCCAGCGCCTCGGTGAAGGTGATGCCAAAGCTGGTGACTGGGTTGCGGCGCAGCGCGCTCCAGTCCATCTCGCGTGCGCCGGGCACCTGCATGAGCGCGCCATTCATGGGCGCGATGCTGTACCACCAGGTCACGCGGTGGCGCTCCAGCGCCTGGGCCACGCCCAGTGGGTCAAAACGGTACAGCAGCACGGCGGTGGCGCCGGTATAGACCGGCAGGTTCACGCCCATCACCATGCCGGCGATGTGGTACAGCGGCGCCACCGCCAGCAGCGTTTCGTGCGGCGTCATGCCGTTGCAGTCGGCGGAAGCGGCGGTCTTGAAGGTAGCGTTGCCGTAGCTCAGCATCGCCCCCTTCGGCAGGCCGGTGGTGCCCGAGGTGTAGGTCATGAGCGAGATGTCATCCATCGACAAGGCCACGGGCGCAGGCCGCGCACCGGTTCGGGTGGCGGCCAGGAAGTCTTCGCAGCTCGCAGGCACCGGCGCCATGGCGGCGCGCATGGCCAGCAGCTCGGCGGGTACGTCGATGCTGGGCTCGCCCTCGGGCAGCAGCTCGGCATAGCGCACCACAAATACCTGCTGCAGCGCGGTCTTGGCGCGCACCTTGTCCACCACGGGCAGCAGCACATCGGCCGCGACGATCACGCGCGCCTGCAAGTCGGCGAGCTGGTACTCCAGCTCATGCTCCTTGTTCAGCGGCCCGCAGGGGCAGACGATGGCGCCGATCTTCTGGATGCCGTAGTGCGCCATCACGTACTGCGGGCAGTTGTTCATGAACAGCGCCACGGGCTCGCCCTTGGCCACACCAAGCGCCTGTAGGCGCGCGGCAAATGCATCACTGGCCGCATCAAGCTGCGCCCACGTGAGGGGCTGGCCGTACCAGAGGTAGGCGATGTGGTCGGGCGTTTCGCGCGCGTGGCGGCGCAGGTGTTCGTGCAGCGGCAGGGGCGTTGCGGTGGCAGGCATGGCGTTGTTGTCTCCAAGGTGTCTGGAATCGCTGGTTCCCGGGGGCGTCAGAACCCGTTCTAAGGGTTTGCGATAGGCGCCCTCACCCGCCAGCGTCTTGTCAATATATACCGCTTGGTAGAACAATGCTACCCATGGGTATAACCAAAGCGACACCGACCACTCCGCCCGCCACACTGGGCGTGCTGCCCGTGAAGGCGCGCGGCCGCCAGAAGGCCAGCACGCTCAGCACGGACGAGAAGCGTGAGCGCATCCTCCAGGCGGCCGAAGCGCTGTTCGACCGGCAGGGCTACGCCAACACGACGATGGAGCAGATCGTGCAGCAGCTGGGTGTGACCAAGCCCTACGTCTACTACTACTTCCACAACAAGCAGGAAATCTTCGAGACGCTGTGCTGGCGCCCGTCCGTGGCCTGCTTCACGGCCATGGACTTCCCCGAGGACGACCTGCGCCCCGCGCACACCAAGGTCGCCGAGGGCATGGAGCGGCTGATCCGCGCCACCATCGAGCACCACCCGGCCGCGTTCTTTCCGTACCGCGAACCGCAGGTCTTCCGCCCGGAATACCTGGCCATGCAGAAGAAGCTGGCCAGCCACTTCTACGACCGCATGTGCGCGTTGATGGAAGAGGCCCGCAGCGAGGGCACGCTGGACTTCAAGGAGACACGCCTCACGGCCCTGGCCGCCTGCAGCCTGCCGGGTTTTCTCTACCACTGGTACCGGCCCGACGGGCGCCTGTCGCCTGCCGAGGTGGTGCGCGAACTGTCTCAACTGGCCTGGCGTGTGCTGGGCCTGCGTGCTCCGGGCGAAGCAGCGGAACAGCCCGTCGCGCCCAAGGCGGCGGGCCGGGCCAGCGCGCGCCGCAAGCCTGCCGCCAGCGGTTGACCCCACGCCGCGAGACGGCGCCCTGCCCCTTTTTTCGCACCATCCCACCCATCGAGGAGATCCGAGCATGAGCCCCACCTTCCGCACCCTCACGGCCGCTGCCGCCTTGTGCGCCGTCAGCGCAGCCAGCGCGCAGGAGACCTTCAAGGTCGCCTACATCGACCCACTGTCCGGCCCGTTTGCCAACGTGGGCGAGCTGATGCTCACCCACACGCAATACGCCATAGAGGACATCAACGCCAAGGGCGGCGTGCTCAAGGGCACCAAGCTGCAGCTGCTGCAGTTCGACAGCAAGCTTTCGGCGCAGGAGAGCCAGAGCGCGCTGCAGGCCGCCATCGACCAGGGCGCCAAGGCCATCGTGACGGGCGGCTCGGGTTCGTCCGTGGTCACCGCGCTGGTGCAGGCAGCGGCGCGCCACAACCAGCGCAACCCGGGCAAGGAGATCCTGGTGCTGAACCACTCCTCCATCGACCCCGAGCTGACGGGCAAGGCGTGCAATTTCTGGCACTTCCAGTTCGAGGCCAACACGGCCATGAAGATGAAGGCCATTGCCAACTACATCAAGAAGCAGCCGGACATCAAGAAGGTGTACCTGCTGAACCAGGACTACGCGCACGGCAAACAGTGGGCGCACTACGGCCGCGAGATGGTGGGTCTGGCGCGGCCCGACATCCAGTTTGTGGGCGAGGCGCTGCACCCCATTGGCCGCGTGAAGGACTTTGCGCCTTACCTCGCCAAGGTCAAGAGCACGGAGGCCGACTCGGTCATCACCGGCAACTGGGGGCAGGACATGACGCTGCTGCTCAAGGCCGCGGGCGATGCGGGCTACAACCTGCGCTACTTCAACCACAGCGCGGGCTCCATCCCGGGGACGGTGCTGGCCGTGTCACAGGCCAAGCAAGGCCAGCTGACCTGGGTGGCCGAATGGCACCCCGGCCAGGTCGACACCCCCAAGGTGGATGCGCTGGCCAAGGCCTACAAGGCCAAGACGGGCAAGGACTTCCTTGCGCCGCGCATTGAGATGACTCCGCGCTTCCTGGCGGCCGCCATCAACAAGGCCCAGTCCACCGACCCGGTGAAGGTGGCGCGCGCGCTGGAAGACCTGACGCTGGAATCGGTGGTGGGCCCCGTGCGCATGCGCGGCGAAGACCACCAGCTGCTGCTGCCCCAGGTGGTCAACACCATTGCGCAGGTGGACGGCAAAGCCGTGAAGGTGGGCTGGGAAGGCACGAACTACGGCTTCCGCACCGATGCGGCCTACACCGGCAATGAGCTGGCACAGGGCACGGACTGCAAGATGGCGAGACCCTGACACCACGGCGCATCAGCGCGCGGTAGACCCCACGGCGGCAGCTGCCACGGGCCGCCGCTACCATGGCCGGTCATCGCATTCATTGACCCGACCCACAAGGACCGCGCCCATGCCCGACTTTCGCAGCGACACCGTCACCCAGCCCACGCCCGCCATGCGCGAGGCCATGTTCAAGGCCCCGCTGGGCGACGATGTGTTTGCCGACGACCCTTCGGTGAACGCACTGCAGGACCACGCGGCCGAGCTGCTGGGTTTTGAGGCGGCGTTGCTCGCCCCCTCCGGTACGCAAACCAACCTGATCGCGCTGTGGGGCCACTGTCAGCGCGGCGATGAGGCCATCGTGGGCCAGAGCTGGCACACCTACCGTTGGGAAGCAGGCGGCATGGCGGTGCTGGGCTCCATCCAGCCCCAGCCGGTGGAGACACAGCCGGACGGCACCCTGCGTCTGGCCGACATCGCCGCCGCCATCAAGCCCGACGACCCGCACTTTGCGCGCACCCGCCTGGTGGTGCTGGAGAACACCACCGGCGGCCAGGTGCTGCCGCCCGCCTACATCGCCGAGGTCGCACAGCTGGCGCGCAGCCGGGGGCTGGCCATGCACCTGGACGGCGCACGCATGTTCAACGCGGCCACGGCCAATGCTGCGCGCAACGGCACCGATGTGTACGACGAAGCGCGCGCGCTGTGCAGCCACTTTGATTCCGCATCGCTGTGCCTGAGCAAGGGCCTGGGCGCGCCCGTGGGCTCGCTGGTGCTGGGCTCGCGCGACTTCATCCGGCAGGCGCGCCGCACCCGCAAGATTTTGGGCGGTGGCATGCGGCAGGCGGGTGTGCTGGCGGCTGCCGGCCACTATGCGCTACAGCACCATGTGCGGCGCCTGGCCGAAGACCACGCTCGCCTGGACCGTCTTGCCCAAGGCCTGGCCGAAGCCAACCGCAGCCACCCAGCGCTGCAGGGCAAGATCACCGTGCTGTCGTGGCAGACCAACATCCTCTTCACCGACCTGCATGCAGAGGTGGCGCCCGCATTCACCGCGTGGCTGGCGCAGCACGGCGTGCGCGTGACCAGCAGCCTGTATGGCGGCGCAACCCGGCTGCGCTGGGTGACACATCTGGATGTGAGCGAGGCGGATGTGACGACAGCGCTGGACTGCGTGGCGAGCTTCAGGCTGCCAGGCTGAACCCGCTCAAGCGGCGGGGTAGGTCCGTCCACCAAACACCCCGGTGCCCACGCGCACCAGGGTGCTGCCCGCCTGGATGGCGGCCTCCAGGTCGGCCGTCATGCCCAAAGACAGAGTGTCGAAGTGCTCCAGGCCCGGCTCCTTCAGCGCAGCCATCTGGTCAAAAAGTGCTCTGGCGCTCCTGTGGATTGCCAGTTGCGCTTCAAATTCAGGAGCATGGTCTGGAATGCTCATGAGCCCCCGCACCACCAGCCGTGGCAGGTTTGCGACAGCGCGCACCAGGTCCAGGGCCTCGGCCGGGGCCACCCCTGACTTGGTGGGGCCTCCGTCGATGTTGACCTGGATACATATCTGTAGCGGCGGCAGGTGATCGGGCCGCTGGGCCGACAGGCGCTCTGCGATCTTGAGCCGGTCCACCGTGTGCACCCAGTCGAAGTGCTCGGCCACGGGGCGCGTCTTGTTGCTCTGGATGGGGCCAATGCAGTGCCACTGCAACGCTGCGCCGGGCAAGGCCGCCCGCACGGCAGCGATCTTGTCCACGCCCTCCTGGATGTAGTTCTCGCCAAAGGCGCGCTGGCCTGCGGCCACTGCCTCCAGCACCGCCTCGGCGCCAAAGGTTTTGGAAACGGCCAGCAGGCCCACCTGGGCCGGGTCGCGCCCGGCGGCCTGGCACGCCTGGGCGATCCTGCCCATAACCTGTTGGAGGTTGTTAGCAATCGTGGTCATAATGTTTGATAAGCGTACCAAACGATAGAGGGACTCCGTGGACATTACCCAATTGCTCGCGTTCAGCGTGAAGAACAAGGCCTCCGACCTGCACCTCTCCGCCGGTCTGCCGCCCATGATCCGGGTCCACGGCGACGTGCGGCGCATCAACGTCGATGCGCTGGACCACAAGACGGTGCACGCCATGGTGTACGACATCATGAGCGACGCGCAGCGCAAGACGTATGAAGAATTCCTGGAGGTGGACTTTTCGTTCGAGATCGAAGGCCTGGCCCGTTTCCGCGTCAACGCCTTCAACCAGAACCGGGGCGCGGCCGCCGTGTTCCGGACGATTCCAAGCAAGATCCTCACGCTGGAACAGCTCAACGCCCCCAAGATCTTCGGCGACCTGGCCTTGAAGCCACGGGGCCTGGTGCTGGTGACCGGCCCCACGGGCTCGGGCAAGTCCACCACGCTGGCCGCCATGGTCAACTACCTCAACGAATCCGAGTACGGCCACATCCTCACAGTGGAAGACCCGATCGAATTCGTGCACGAGTCCAAGAAGTGCCTGATCAACCAGCGTGAAGTCGGCCCGATGACGCTGTCGTTCGCGGCGGCCCTGAAGTCTGCACTGCGTGAAGACCCGGACGCCATCCTGGTGGGCGAAATGCGCGACCTGGAAACCATCCGTCTGGCCATGACAGCGGCGGAAACGGGCCACTTGGTGTTTGGCACGCTGCACACCTCCAGCGCCGCCAAGACCATCGACCGGATCATCGACGTGTTCCCCGCCGAAGAAAAGGAAATGGTCCGTGCGATGTTGTCCGAATCGCTGCAGGCCGTGATCTCGCAGACGCTGTGCAAGACCAAGGATGGCTCCGGGCGCGTGGCCGCGCACGAGATCATGCTGGGCACCAGCGCCATCCGCAACCTGATCCGCGAGGCCAAGGTTGCGCAGATGTATTCGACCATCCAGACCAGCAACAGCGTGGGCATGCAGACGCTGGACCAGAACCTGACCGACCTGGTGCGCCGCAACATCATCAGCCCGGCCGAAGCACGCAGCAAGGCCAAGATCCCCGAGAACTTCCCCGGCTGAGCCCCCGACAGCACACACCCATGAACGACTTTGCGGCCCCTGCAGGCGCCGCATACCGGAGCGCGATATGAAAGGCATTTTGAGCCTTCTGAAAATGAAAGCCCGCAGCGGCAAGCCATCGGACGACCACACGGACTCCGTGCTGTTCTCCACCGCGTTTGCGGGCCAGGGGGTGGACGACTCCATGCTGGTGCCCTGGGAGGCCCGTGCAGTGGAAGTGGGTGCCAAGCGCCTGCCCACCAGCCGGGGCGGCAAGCTGCTGCAAGGCCTGTGGGCCAAGGACAAGTACATGGCGCACCTCGACAAGGACGCCGTGGAGCGCATGGAGCGCTTTTTTGAATTTGCGGCCGTCCCCTCCAACCGCGACGTGATCCGCCAGGACGAGTACGGCAACTTCATGGTGGTGCTGCTCACCGGCACCATCGCTGTGGACCGCGTGCAGCCCTGGGGCGAGCAGCTGCGCCTGGCCGAGACCCGTCCCGGCGACATCCTGGGCGAAATGTCGCTGCTGGACAGCGGCATCCGCTTTTCGGCCTGCACCACGCTGACCGACTGCGAGATCGCCGTGCTGTCGGCCGAGGCCATGGACGACATGATGACCAAGGACCCGCAACTGGCCGCCAGCCTGATTGCCCTGCTGGCGCGCAAACTGTCGCTGCGCCTGCGTGTGGTGAGCGCGCGCCTGAGCGACAACCAGAAATGATGCACCTATCCACGACACAAGATCGTCCGGCAGACGACCACCCCCGGGAGAACTTCTGATGGAACGCGATCAGGCCAGTAAATTCATTAATGACCTGCTCAAGCTGATGGTGAGCCGCAATGGCAGCGACTTGTTCATCACGGCAGAGTTTCCACCCGCCATCAAGGTCGATGGCAAGGTGACCAAGGTGTCGCCGCAGCCGCTCACACCCAACCACACGCTGACGCTGGCGCGCGCCATCATGAGCGACAAGCAGGTGGCCGACTTCGAGCGCACGAAAGAGTGCAACTTCGCCATCTCGCCCGCCGGCATCGGGCGCTTCCGCGTCAACGCCTTCATCCAGCAGGGCAAGGTGGGTATGGTGCTGCGGACCATTCCGCTCACACTGCCGACCATTGACGGCCTGGGCGTGCCACAGGTGCTCAAGGAGGTGACGATGACCAAACGCGGCCTGTGCATCCTGGTGGGTGCCACGGGCTCGGGCAAATCCACCACGCTGGCCGCCATGGTGGACTGGCGCAACGAGAACTCGTTCGGCCACATCATCACGGTGGAAGACCCTATCGAATTTGTGCACCCGCACAAGAACTGCGTGGTCACGCAGCGCGAAGTGGGCCTGGACACCGACAGCTGGGAAGCCGCCCTGAAGAACACGTTGCGGCAGGCGCCCGACGTGATCCTGATGGGCGAAATCCGCGACCGCGAGACCATGGAACATGCGGTGGCGTTTGCCGAAACCGGGCACTTGTGCCTGGCCACGCTGCACGCCAACAGCGCCAACCAGGCGCTGGACCGGATCATCAACTTCTTCCCTGAAGAGCGCCGCGCACAATTGCTGATGGACCTGTCGCTCAACCTGCGCGCCATGATCTCGCAACGCCTGATCCCCAAGCAGGACGGCAAGGGCCGCGCCGCAGCGGTGGAGGTGATGCTCAACACCCCGCTGATCTCCGACCTGATCTTCAAGGGCGAGGTCTCCGAAATCAAGGAGATCATGAAGAAGAGCCGCAACCTGGGCATGCAGACCTTCGACCAGGCGCTGTTCGATGCCTACGAGGCCAACGTCATCAGCTACGAAGACGCGCTGCGCAATGCCGACTCGCTCAACGACCTGCGCCTGCAGATCAAGCTCAACAGCCAGCGCGCCAAGTCGCCCGACCTGGCGCAGGGCACCGAGCATTTCGCGATCGTGTGACGCCAGAGCAAGCTCCACACGCCTTCGCCCCGCTTCACCCGCCCTTCTGGGCGGGTTTTCGTTTTGACCCATACTTTCAGCTCATCACGCGATCACACCATGCCAAGCACCAATCCTCGCAACTACGACGCAACCCCCTCCCGCAAGGTCGCCTTTCTGGGCCTGGGCGTGATGGGCTACCCCATGGCTGGCCATCTGGCGCTGGCCGGTCATGAAGTCACGGTGTACAACCGCACCGCTACCAAATCCGTAGCATGGTGCGCAGAATATGCGGGCACCAAAGCCCCCAATCATGCAGCGACGCCCCGCGAGGCGGCCGCAGGCGCCGACATAGTGTTCTGCTGTGTGGGCAATGACGACGACCTGCGCTCCGTGACGCTGGGCGCGGACGGCGCCTTTGCAGGAATGAAGCCAGGCGCCATTTTTGTGGACCACACCACCGCATCGGCCGAGGTGGCGCGCGAGCTGTACGCTGCTGCCCAAGCCCTGGGCCTGCAGTTTGTGGATGCCCCCGTGTCGGGCGGCCAGGCGGGCGCACAGAACGGTATGCTCACGGTGATGTGCGGCGGTGATGCCGCTGCCTTCGAGGCCGCTCAGCCCGTGGCCATGGCGTTCTCGCGCGCCTTCACGCTGCTGGGCGCCAGCGGCTCGGGCCAGTTGGCCAAGATGGTCAACCAGATCTGCATCGCCGGGCTGGTGCAGGCCCTGTCAGAAGCCGTAGCGTTTGGCCAGAACGCCGGGCTGGACATGAAGCAGGTGCTGGACGTGATCGGCAAGGGCGCGGCCCAGAGCTGGCAAATGGACAACCGTGGCAAGACCATGGTGGACGGCAAGTTCGACTTCGGCTTTGCGGTGGACTGGATGCGCAAGGACCTGGGCCTGGTGCTGGATGAAGCCAAGCGCAACGGATCGCGCGTGCCCGTGACGGCGCTGGTGGACCAGTTCTACGCCGATGTGCAGAAGATGGGCGGTAACCGCTGGGATACGTCCAGCCTGATTCAGCGCTTGAAGTAACCCCGCAACCACCGGCGACGTGTGGCAGAGCAGCGGAGCGGCGGGCTCCCACGCTACACACCAATAAAAAAGTCCCAGACCACGCGCTGCGGTCTGGGACTTGGACACTGCGGTCTGATGCTCGGCCTTAGCCGCCAGCCGGCTTGGTGTCCGTGGTGACTGGCGCAGGCTGCGGCGCGATGCGGCGCAGCTCTTCTTCCGAAACGATCTCGAACACGCGCACCACCTTGCGCACATCGGTCACGCCCCGGGCGATGTCCGTGGCGCGGTTGGCCTCACGCTGTGACACACGGCCCATCAGGTAGACGGTGTTGCGCTCCGTCACCACCTTGAAGGAGTTGGCCGAGATGTCCTGCGCATCCACCAGGCTCGCACGCACCTTGCCAGTGATGAAGGTATCCGTGGACCGCTGGCTCAGCGTGGAAGGGGGCATCACGGCCAGATCGTTGACGACCGAGCGCACGTTTTCCACCTGCGACACCATCTGCTCCACCGCCTGGCGGTCCTGGGCGGTGGCGACTTCACCGGTCAGCAATGCCTGGCGGTTGTAGCTGGTCACGTTGACGTGGGCCCGGTCGCCCAGGGTCTCGCGGATGCGATTGGCAGCGCGCAGCTCGATGCCTTCGTCTTCGATCTGGGTGCCGGCCGTGCGGCGGTCCACCGCCATCACGCCGCCGACCACGGCGCCGCCCACGATCAGGGGCGCGCAGGCCGAGAGTGCCGCCGCCAGCGTGGCGGCAGCCAGGGCAGTGCCCACCACGCGGCGGGTGCGGTTCAAGGTTGTCGGGGTCATAGTGGAATCTCCTGTTCACCAAGTAACTGTGCGTCCACGCCGTCGCTGAGGCAGTGCAGCACCAGCGTGTGGACTTCGCGCACGCGTGCCGCACGGTCGTGGGGCACGCTGATCAAGACGTCGGTCTCCCGCAGCATGGCGGCCAGCTTGCCACCGGTGCGGCCCGCCAGCACCACCACCGTCATGTCGCGCTCGTGCGCGGCCTCGGTGGCGGCCAGCAGGTTGGGGTCGTTGCCGTGCACCGTCAGGGCCAGCAGCACATCGCCCGCCTGGCCCAGGGCACGCACCTGGCGCGCAAACTGCTGGGTGGCATCGTGGCTGCCCGCAGCCGCCGTGAGCAGCGTGTTGTCAGAGGTAAGCGCCAACGCGGCCAGCTCGGGACGTTCGCGTTCAAAGCCCGCCACGCAAAAGGCGGCAAATTGCTGTGCCTCGGCGGCCGATGGGCCATTGCCACAGGCCAGCACCTTGCCGCCGCTGGTCACGCAGGCCAGCACGGCCTGTACGGCAGCGGCAATGGGGTGGCTCAGGGTCTGCGCGGCCTGGTACTTCAGGTCGGCGCTGTCGATGAAATGCTGTTGGATGCGTTGCTCAAGCATGAGGGCCCGATGATACCCGCCGCGTGTTACAGCTTTTGTAGCAAAGGGTAGCCAGCTGCATTGCGCTGGCGGCCAGCGGATCGCATGCCGCTACTGCGCATCGAACGCTGCCTTGATCCACTGCACGCCCTCCTCCACCAGCACCACGTCAAAACGGCACGGCGGTGGCGACGGCAAGCGCATCAGGTAGTGCCGCGCGGCAAAGATGATGCGCTGCTGCTTGGTTGCGCTGATGCTGGCCCCGGCGCCGCCGAAGCCGCCGTGCGTGCGGCTGCGCACCTCCACAAACACCAGGGTGCCGTCCAGGTCGCGCATCACCAGATCGATCTCGCCCCCACCGCGCCCAGGCGTCCGATAATTGCGCACCGCCAGTTGCAGGCCAGCCGCCTGCAGATGGGCCAAGGCCTGGTCCTCGGCTGCGTTGCCCCGATCGCGCGTGGTGGCTTTTTTGGCAACCCCTGGGTTGGCAGCGGCGGGTGGTCTTTTTCCAAGGAAATTCATTGAGCGCATCTTTCGCTTCAGCCCAGAGCGCGGCGCACGACGCCGCCGCTGCGCAGCATTATCCGCAGGGCGCGCTGTACGTGGTGGCCACGCCCATCGGCAACCTCGCCGACATCACCCTGCGGGCCCTGCACGTGCTGCAGCTGGCCGACACGGTGGCTTGCGAGGACACGCGCCACACGCAGTCCATGCTGCGCGCCTATGGCATCGACAAGAGCGCCAGCCAGTTGCTGGCCGTGCACCAGCACAACGAGGCTGAAGCCGCGCAGAACGTGGTGCACCGACTGCAGCAAGGCCAGCGCGTGGCCTATGTGAGCGACGCGGGCACCCCCGGCGTGAGCGACCCCGGCGCACGCCTGGTGGCTGCCGTGCAGGCCGCGGGCCTGCGCGCCGTACCGCTGCCGGGAGCGAGCAGCATCACCACCGCACTGAGCGTGGCGGGTGCCGTGGCCCACAGCACCGAGCATGGCGGCTTTGTGTTTGCAGGCTTCCTGCCCGTCAAGAACGCGGAGCGTGCCAATGTGATTGCGCAACAGCTCGCCCACGAGCCCCGGTGCGTGGTGCTGCTCGAAGCCCCGCACCGCATCGGCGAACTGGCCCAGGCCCTGGCCGTGCTGAGCGAACGCCCCGTCACCCTGGCGCGCGAGCTGACCAAACAGTTTGAAGAAGTCACCACCCAACCCGCGCAGGCGCTGACGGCGTGGCTGGACGGGTCGCCCCAGCGCTCGCGCGGCGAGTTTGTGGTGCTGCTGCACCCGGTGCCCGTGGTCAGCGACGCGGGCGACAGCCACCGCGTGCTGCGCCTGTTGCTGGCCGAGCTGCCCCTGAAGACCGCCGTGCGCCTGGCCGCCGAGATCACGGGCGCATCGCGCAACGTGCTGTACGACACCGCGCTGGAGTGGAAGCGCGAAGACGGGGCGCAGGACTGACGCCAGGGGCTTCTGAGCAGCGTTTTGGGCGTTTTCGGGCGACAGCGCTAGTGCAGCATGCCCAATCAGCTATTTAATTGATAGCAAACGGGGATGCGTCACTACCGCGAAACCGCCAGGCCCGCAGCCACCCCGCCGAACAAATCGCCCTCCACCTGCGGGATCGCCGGAAACGCCGTGCGCAGCGCCTGCCGCAAGGGTCGCAGCGCCGACGAGCCCCCGGTCAGGTAGATCGCATTCACACCCCCATCGTCCAGGCCCGCCAGTTGCAGGCAGTCGCGGGCGCATGCCACCACCTGCTCCAGCGGCTGCGCCAGGGACTGCGCCAATCCGGGCGGCGTGACCGCGGCGCTAAGCCCGGCCTCGACCCAATCCAGCGGCATGGGCGCCTCGGCATCGGCCAGCGAAGCCGCGATCTTGGCCTGCTCCACCGTGTTGGCCAGGCGGTGGCCCAGCCGCTCGTTCAGCACCCGCATCAGCCGGGCGTGCAACGCGGCGTCGGCATAGTCGGTGCGCAGGTTCTGTGCGTCGCGCAGTGCGCGCGGCGAATACAGCCACTGGATCAGGTGCCAGGTCGAGAGGTCAAAAAACACGCGGCTGGGCACCTCACGCCCCGACGGGCCGACGTGGCGAAATCCCAGTAGCGGCATGAGCAGGTCCAGGCTCAGGCGCCGGTCAAAGTCCGTGCCGCCGATGTGCACGCCGGTCGTGGCCAGCACATCGCTGCTGCGGTCGGCCCGGGCCATGCGCTCGGGGCCAAGGCGCACCACCGTGAAGTCCGAGGTGCCGCCGCCAATGTCCACTACCAGCACCAGCGACTCGCGGTCGATGCGCTGCTCGTAGTCCAGCGCGGCAGCGATGGGCTCGAACTGAAAACTCACGTTCTCGAACCCTGCCGACAGCGCGGCCTGGCGCAACGCGTCCTCGGCCTGCTGATCGCGCGCGGCGTCGCCGTCCACAAAATGCACCGGCCGCCCCATCACCACCCGCGCGGGCATGCCCCCCAGCGCGTCACGGGCCTTCTGCGCCAGCATCCGCAAGAAGAGCCCGATGATGTCCTGGTAGCTGACCATTTGGTTGTGTACCGCCGTCTTGTCCTGCAGCAGCGCACTGCCCAGCAGGCTCTTGAGCGAGCGCATCAGCCGCCCTTCGGTACCCGCCAGGTACTGCGCCACCGCATCGCGCCCAAAGTGCGTGCGCTGGTCTTCAGCGTTGAAGAACAGCGCCGTGGGCAGCGTAGGCGCATCCCCCTCCAGCGCCACCATTCGCGACAGGCCCGCCCCTTGCCGTACCGCCATCGCGGAATTGGAAGTGCCAAAGTCGATACCAAGCGTGACGTCCTGCAGAAGGGGCATGGGAGAAGTGGGGAGAGAGACAACAAGAAATGCAGCGCGCGGTGGCTGGCAGCAGTGCACCCGGGCCACGCACAGCAGGGCTGCAGGGTGCAATACAGGCTTTGCGGGCGTGACCCGCGTTGGCAGCACGCAATTGAAAAAGCCCTTGATTCTTGCAAATCAAGGGCTTTTGTTTGGTGGCCTGGGGCGGAATCGAACCACCGACACAAGGATTTTCAAGACAAAGCTCAGTCCGTCATCGTCCTTCACTAAGTTGAAGAAGCGTAAAGACTTTTCGCTGCGTCCAGTCCTGTCAGATCAACTCTTCCGAACTCGCCGCCGAACCCCGCTGAATTTTAACCTGCTGCCAACCTGATTTTTCTATGTGAATCAAGCCAATACGCCAATTCCCGCCGACCTCAGGCGAGTTTCCCGATGCGTCGGGGCATTTACACCGACCACTCCACGCCCCATTCCTGCCGCCGCCACGCCCCTCCTCACTTGGCCTCTCGCTTCTCCATCGCAGGTTTCACATTCAAGCGCTTAATTTGGTCATGGCGAACCACTCTGGCTTCGTTGCCTGTCCAAAACGCGCAGTGGGAAGATCCGCAGGTGATGTGAAATGCGGCGATTGCTGCCTCATCGTCGATGACCACCAACGCGCTTCGGTGTTTCCCCTCTGCCCAGAGTTTCTTGTCGCTTTGAGATTGCTTCTTTCCAAGATTGGATGAGAGGATCACAGCGGCCACCAGAAATGAGGCGATGCCGACCAACAAAAGGATGTAGCCGTAAAGCACCTCACTCTTGTCGGCCAGCTTCACCAAAGTTGGCGCAGGCGGGAGAGCCCCTCGTCCCACTTTTCTTACCCAGTCAGTCGCTGAAAGAAGTCGTCTTTGCACAGCCCCATGAATCCTATGCACGACAGGGAAGACCGAAAGAAACACTGCCAAGATTACCGCCCCAACCAGAAGTAGCGCGATGAACAGCCCATATATAAATGGCATCAAGCCGAAGGACATGAGGGACGAAAATCCCTGAAGAAGAACGCGGTCAATCGATTGAACAAACAGTGACTCGTCTACTCCGAACTCCAACAGATAGCTTTCACGATTGATCGCCCCAACCAGATACAGCCCCGCCGACAGCACAGGCAGCACTGTCAGCATCAGTTGCACTTTTGATTGCTTGACCATCTATCTGCTCTCCTTGTTATCAGTGTGCGTGGCTTTCATCGCCGACAGAATTTCCTGCCAGCCCTTTGGGTAGTTCCCCTCGGTCAAACGTGAGTTGAGATATGAGTTAGCTCGATGCATGCGAGGGTGGGCAGCGATGACAGGGCTCTCACACCAAAGTTTGAAACTCCGGGTGATCAAGACCAATGCACCTCGTTGTGCAGCTGACTCCGCAAGTTTGAGCTGAAGCTGGCGACTTGGAAGACGAAGGGAGCCATCAAACTTTCTGCTTGCCCAAGCGCATAGTTGGATCGCAGCAACGTTGTTCGCTACGTGATGAAGTCCAAATTCGTCAGTTAACCGTTTGAGTCTCGCCCTCCACCAAATTCGCATGCCGTCTGGCGCCTCTGAGTGAAGCCCCGATAGCGCCCAACCCTCGTGATGGAAGCGGTGATCGTTTATGTCAGAGTCATCGTCAAACCCGGGATTCGCCAATAGAAGAACGATCGGTGCATTCTCGATATCGCCTTCGTAAGGACACGGACCAAGCTCTGTGTGCAACCTGTACTTTTCAGATCGATTCCGGTTGTAGCGCGCAATACTCTCTGCGTCCAGGTGCTCAATCTCTTCCAGCAGTTTCTTGCTGACCATCTCCCTCCCCGCTCCTTGAAGATTTATCGACTCTGCGCTCACTGACCCTTACGAGGCTCCTAGCAACTATCTACGGACGCCCTAGTCCGACAACGTAGTGCACCCTTCCGCTCACCACGGCGCCATCACGCGTCAAAAAACTTTCCATCTCGCCACCAAAACTGCATTGGTGTTCTTGGAAATTTTCTTTAGCCCAATCTTCCAGTGCCTTCGGGTCAATCGCCCGTTCCTTTCTCCGCAAATTTGGCCGATACGTCCCTGACTCGTCGGCTTTATATGCATATGCCGTGATAAATCGGAAGTCTTGATACTTATCGCGCGAAGCGACATGCACACCCAGACTTTCCAATTCGGTGTACAGGCCGATCTGTACCGAGGGTACAGGCAGTTTGCGAAGGCGTTCACGATCCTTGGTCAGCGTCGCGATAAGTTGATTCAGTGTTCCCTGCTGACGACTGTGGTGCTTGAGCTCTACAGCCAAGACCGGGCGATACGATGTGTCGAACACCATAATGTCGATACTGTTTCCACGTCCCTTTCCTGCATCCTCACCGTCGAGCCTGTGGTGACGATACTCAAGCACGGGCCGAAGCCTATCTATCTTTTTGAGATACGCGAAAAGCTCCCCCTGCATCGTTCGCTCGGGATTACCCATACAGGCCGTGCGCAACAGACAAGGCTGCTCGGACTCTTCCCTTGGAGAAACCTTTCCAGGGTCTGCACAGTCGCGTCCTGATGCGTCAACAAAAAAATTATGGATGTGTCCGTAGATTTCTTTTGCTGTGATGGTCATGTGGGAGAGTAGTGGCAAATGCGAAGTCGAAATTTCTCAGAATCATAGTTTTGTCAGAGCAAATGCGGACCGGTGTTGGTCGAAATGAATCCACCGACAATAGTGGTCTATGAGGCACCCCAGCCTCCACAAGGAAGCAGGGGCACCCAGCAATTGCTATGCAGCTTTCTTGACAATCATCGAACCAGCGTTTGCGGCCTCTTGCAGTGCCTTCGAGGACAGATGCGCGTATCGCATGGTCACCTTGGGATCGCTATGCCCAAGTATCTGTTGCACCTCGAATAGACTGCGCCCACGGGAGACCAAGAACGACGCGAAGGTGTGCCGTAGGTCGTGTATGCGGATGTTGATCCCCGCTTTCTTACGCAATCGATACCACGCCCGTGTGATGGCTGTGTAGGGCTTGCCTGTGACCGGCGAGGGAAACAGGTACTGCGATTGCCCTTGAGACTTCAGCTGTTCCAACACCCACAAGGCCGAGTCGTTCAGGGGGATTGAACGCGGCTTCTTGGATTTGGACAGACTGGCATCTACCTTCCACACGCCCCGCTCGATATTGATGTTCTTCCAGGTGGCTGTGAGCCCTTCGTTCAGGCGGGCGCCCGTACTCAGTAGGAACATTAGGATCAGGCAGACCGTGCGGTTGCTATCAGTGCGCAAGACGTGCAGCAGTTGCTCCAACTGCGTTTCGTCCAGATAATTTTCGACTTGGTTGTCCACCATGAAAAGCTTAATGCCCTTGAGCACGTTTTTCTCAATGAACTCCCATTGCACGGCAAGGTTCAGAGCGCGGCGCATCAGCTTGATGCAGTGATCCGCTGAGGCAGGGCTTTGCTTTTGCAGGAATGCCCGATGGAACACTTCGACTTCGCGGCGAGATATCGCGTTCAAAGGCATATCCTTGAACGTGGGCGCAAGGTGCAGGCGGTACAGCTGCTCATCCTTCTTGGCGGAACGTTTGTGAGAAATCGCATGAGGCATGTAGTGTTCGCGCATGAACTCGTCGAACGTCATCGAGTCCAAAGGGGCCCTGGTCGATGTCTCTGAGATCGAGCGCTTGGGCGCCAGCACATGAGCGGCCTTGAGCTGGCGAGCTTGCTTGCGGGCCTGGGCGAGGGTCACGTCTTTGATCGTCCCGAGCTTGGTGTAGCTGTTGGTGCCCTTGTCATTCTTTTGACGCAGGTACCAAGTGGGAACAGCAGTGACAGATGCACGGCACTCGACGAACAAGCCAGGCTCGTCCGCGACGCTGTACTCGATCTTGGTTTTCCCGGGAGGGCACACCAGACCGGACGCCATGAAGGCAGGGGTAAAAGTCATGACTGGCATAAAGACTCCTTTCGAGTGGTTGGAAATACGTGCCGCAAGGGACTGGGCACAGAGGTGGTATGAAGTGGGTATGCACGAGGACTGCGAATCCCCATGGCGCATGAGGTAGCAGACACAGCAATGCCTGGCCCGTTGCCCGAAGACGACTGGCAAGCAAAACTGTGCGGAGGTGGAACCGAGCACACTCTCGCGGCTGGGTTATCGGGAGCGGCAGCGCCAGGAATCCCCGGCACGGCGTGCCCCTTAATACGAGAGATAGCGCGCAGCCTCGCCTGAGTTCTGGAAACCTGGCGTGGGCTGGGGAGCTGGCGACATGGCGTTCTAGAAACACCAGCTCCCTGACGAGGGCCTGTGACTAAAACTCGTCGTCGTTGGATCGGGCTTGCGCACTAGGGAGCAAGGTGTAGAGCTTGGCACCATGCGCTCCGACCCGCACTGTCCAAACGTGGTGGACTTTGTCCTTCCCCGTATACCTATCAAGGACATCTAGAGCCGCTTGTCGCGAAAGCCCCGTCCTATCGCGGACCTTATTGGCAAGCTCCATCCAACTGCGTTCCCGGGCTTCTCGCACGTTGACGATGAGAGTGATGCAGAGGTGATCCCATGCATTCAGGCGGCAGTCACTGCAGATCATGGTTCTGCGGTGATGCTGCCCGATGGCCGAGTCTTGGCTCGCATGTACAGCCCCAACGGAGAGGTGACGCCAGTTGATCTGGTGTCGGTTGCTGGGGATGACTTGCACTTTTGGTGGCGTGATGGGATTGCTTTCCCTACGTTGCGCCCAATGGCGTTCACCCCCGCAATGAGCCAGGAGCTTGGGCGTTTGACGGCATGCGTTATTGGTGTGTCTGGTACTGGCTCCGTTACGGCAGAACAGGTATGTCGGCTGGGCTTCGGGCGGGTGATCGGGATCGATCATGATCACGTTGAGGAGAAGAACCTCAACCGAATACTGAACACTACTCTGGTTGATGCACAAGGCGCGCAACCCAAGGTCCACGTGTTTGCCGATCGCATCAACCTTTTGCGGCCCAATCCCTTTTTCACGCCGATTGACGCTGACGTAATGACCAGGCGCGCGGTGCTTGCAGCGTCTCAAGCAGATGTGATCTTTTGTTGCGTCGACAAGCTTCGCGCGCGGATGGTTGCAGATCGCCTGGCTGCGGCGTTCCTGCTGCCATTGATCGACGTAGGTGTTGCCATTCCCACACGGGTGACTCCGAATGAACTGGCAATTGCAGAAGTCACCGGAAGGGTGGACTTTGTGTTCCCAGGGGGGAGCCGCCTCGCTGATCGCGGCGTCTATACATCTGCGTCTCTGCAGGCCGAGGCACTTGCGGAGGCAGACCCAGCGGCCCATGCCGATCAAGTCAAGGCAGGCTACATCCATGGCATGCCCGAACAAGGCCCCTCGGTGATTACGCTCAACATGCGTGCCTCCAGCGCATGCGTCATGGAGTTCATCGCCAGGGCATATCCATTCCGGCAGCAGTCCAATCGCAGCTTCGCGCGCACGCGCTTCATGCTCGCAGAGGCATTCGAAGAGCATGAGGCTGAATCGGCGTTTGCTGCGAAGTCGACCCCGTTACTGGGTATAGGCGCTGCGGAACCTTTGCTTGGACTGCCGGTACTTGGGCCGCAGGAGCACGAGTGAGCAAGCTGAAGATTGCCTGGCTCAGGCTGACTGAGTGGTGGGCCGGACCTCGAAAAATGATTGAGGTGCGAGGCGAGTTGCCGCCTGATCAACTGCCGTCAAGAGATTTGGTGTTGCTGCGTGAAGGCGGGGAGGCATGGTCGGTCATGATGCGTTGCCCTTGCGGCTGTGGCCGACCAGTGGAGCTCCCGCTGATTCGTGAGGCCCGCCCCCGCTGGTCGCTTCAGCTCGACGGAGACGGCCATCCCTCGCTTGTGCCTTCTGTCTGGCGGCGTGATGGATGTCGTGCTCACTATTTTGTGAGACGGGGCAAAGTCGTTTGGATCTGAAGAGATCGCCCGGCTGGTGCGAAAGATATCCGGGATACCGGGAGGACTACTGGAACTGGGCCCTTCAAAGCAAGAGCCACCATGACACTGAAGCATCAAGTGGTTTTCATTGTCGGTTCAGTGGAACCGCTCTTCTTCGGTCGTGCCGGTCAGGACCTTCACGCTGGACGAGCCTCCCATGGATCACCTTGGTCACGTCGTCGAAGTAGCCCGCGCCCACTCCATGCTGGTTCAACACGAAGCTGTAGCCCGTTATCGCGGGCTGTGAATTCTGGCTCCAGCCTCAGTTCCACATGGAGCTTCACGCATTCGGCGTTCGCGACACATGGGCGAACTCAGGTCCTCCTACCCTACCGAACTAGTACCGAACTGCCTGATTTCTAGTTGGTTCGCCTTGGAGGCGCCGGGGCCGCGTACACACAAGAGGGCGTTTCGGCCGCGCGGAGAGGGCCATCAGAGCATGGCTTTAAAGCCACGTCATTGTGAATCTCCTATTCGGGCCATCCATAACGAAGACCATCGTACTCAAAACGTCGCGGCCAAGAAGCCCATCTATTCCTTCGTTATGAAAATCTTGAGCCAAGACTTCCATAGCCGCAAACTTTAGCGGCGCGTCCGCAAAACCAACTGAGTGAATTGTTAGGCTTGCACCATATGCATTGCATGCCTCTCCAGTCACACCAGACGTGATCGTACGCACAGGTGAAGCCCCCGTTGACTCGATACCTAGAGACCGCATGTGCATTTCTGCAATGGTGGTCGTATCAGCCCCCGTATCGATCAGTAGCTGAATTGGAATGTCTGGTGGGACGTCTTGTCCTTTAGATCGACGCAGCCTTTTTAAAGGCTCGCTGATCCCAATGGACGCTTCTACTATCGGGCCTCGTAACCCATAGTGCGCCCTTATGTTCGGCACAGCCCAAGGTCACGCGTGAAATGGGCAACGGCTTCTTCTTCCGCGACCTTCTTGACGAAAAATCGCTCGAACTCGTAAACGTCATAGGCCCAAGAAAGGGCCTCTGCATAAGTAGGAAAGAAGCGAACAGGCTGGGTGTCCCGAATCACTACGTACTCGCCGTTGTGACCCGCGAGCATTTCGGGCAGCTTAGCTTGATAGGTTTGGAGTTCCCGCTGGAGTGCAACGGTCATACCACGGTCCTAAAACTCAAAGACATGCTCTTCTCCTTTAAGTTGTGAACTGCTTGTACACAATCCTATCCACAGCTATTGACGGTGGAGCTTACAGAAAAAGCATCTTCGGCGCTAATCAAAATTGATGGAGTAGGACAACTACGTACCCCGAAGGGGCAGAAATAACAAAGCCGCCACAACTTTGAAAGCTGCAGCGGCTTCTGATGACTGGTGGCCTGGGGCGGAATCGAACCACCGACACAAGGATTTTCAATCCTCTGCTCTACCGACTGAGCTACCGGGCCTGAGCCTCAAATTATAGCCAGAAAAAACAGTGCTTCTGGCAAAAGGCACAAATTAATTGATCAGCCGCGCTTGCCGCGCCCCAGGTCCACGCCCAGCTGGCGCAGTTTGCGGTACAGGTGAGTGCGCTCCAGGCCCGTCTTTTCAGCCACGCGGGTCATGGAGCCACCTTCGCGGGCCAGGTGGAATTCGAAATAAGCCTTCTCGAACCCGTCGCGCGCTTCGCGCAGGGGGCGGTCCAGGTCGAAGCCCTGGTGGGCGTGCGGGCCGGGGTCCACCCCGGCCATCACCGCCGAAACGGCAGGCAGCTGCGAAAAGGTCGGGTCCGCCGGGGCGGCTGCGGGCGCAGCGACCGCGGCCACGGGAGCGGCTTGGTGGGCGGCATTGCGGGCCAGGCCCTGCTCCACGGCCTTGAGCAGCTTTTGCAGGGTGATGGGCTTTTCGAGGAATGAGAAGGCGCCGATGCGCGTGGCCTCCACCGCCGTATCGATGGTGGCATGGCCACTCATCATGATGACCGGCATGGTGAGCACGCCCGCCGTCGCCCATTCCTTGAGCAGCGAGACGCCGTCAGTGTCGGGCATCCAGATGTCCAGCAGTACCAGGTCATAGCTGTTGCCTGCCCGGGCGGCTCGGGCCTGGGTCGCATTTTCCGCGAGGTCTACGCTGTGACCTTCGTCGTTCAGTATTTCCGACAGCAGATCACGAATGCCGAGCTCATCGTCGACCACCAGAATGTTTGCCATGTGTGTTGAAGCGCCTTGGGGAGGTACTGCGGGGCGGTGTTGTTATGACGCCACCGCTGGTTCAGGGGCGAATGATAACGACACTTGGGCGCCGCGCACCATGTCGTTTTCGGTGCGGTTGGACAGTTCGATGCGCGCTCCGTGCTCATCTGCGATCTTTTTGACCACGGCCAAACCGAGGCCAGTGCCACGCGGCTTGGTGGTGACATAGGGTTCGAACGCGCGCTGCAGGATGTGCGACGGAAAGCCCCCGCCGCTGTCCGACACGGTTAGCCGTACGCGGCGTGACGATTCGCTCCAGCGGGTGCTGATGCGCACCGGCGGCACGGGCTCAGAGGCCCCAGCGCGGGCCTGTTCGGTGGAGTCCTGGGCGTTCTGCAGCAGGTTGTGCACGACCTGGCGCAGTTGCTGCGCATCGCCCGCAATCCAGGGGCAGCGCGGGTCCAGCTCAGCCTCTACAGGCACGGTGGCGTTTTCTGCACCATATAAATGAAGTACGTCGGCGACCAGTGCATTGAGGTCCAACGCATGCAGTTCGGCCGCAGGCAAGCGTGCGTAATCGCGGAACTCGTTGACCAGCCGTTTCATGGCATCGACCTGGTCCACGATGGTCTTGACGGACTTGGCGAGGATGGCCTGTTCAGCGTCCGGCAACTTGCCCGACAGCTTCATTTCAAGCCGCTCGGCCGACAGCTGGATGGGGGTCAGCGGGTTCTTGATTTCGTGCGCCAGCCGGCGCGCCACCTCGCCCCAGGCCTGCGCACGCTGGGCCGAAACGATCTCCGAAATGTCGTCAAAAACCAACAGTCGGGTGGCATCGGGCAGCTCGGCGCCCCGCGCGACCAGGCTGGTGGCGTGTTGCCCGGCGCCGCCGGAGGAGGCATGCAACTCGAATGGCTGCTGCCAATGGTCCAGGCCGTGCCGTTCATGGTCCCCCAGAAACGCGTCGAAATGGCCCTGGACCGAGGCGGCAAACTCCGCCAGGCCCGGTACTTCAGACAGTGACCGCCCTTCATAAGCGGCCATGGGGGCGCGCAGGATGCGGGTAGCACCCGGGTTGGAGGAGCGGATCAGCCCTTGCGCGTCCAGCACGATGACGCCCGCCGTGAGGTTGTCCAGAATGGTCTGCAGGTTGGCGCGGGAGGCATCGACCTCGCCCATGCTCTGCTCCACCGCCTGGCGCGCATCCGCCAACTGCTGGGTCATCAGTGCAAATGAGCGCGTGAGCCCCCCCAGCTCGTCCTTGCTCTGCAAAGCGGCCTTGGGGCTCAGGTTACCCGCCGCCACCTCGCGCACCCCTTCGGCCAGCACCAGCAGAGGCCGCGCCAGCTGGTTGCCCAGCAGCACCGCCAGCAGCACCGCACCAAACACGGCCAGAAACAGGCTCAACGTGAGCGTGCCCACATACATGCGCCGCAACCCGCCCCGGGCCAGCGCACGCTCCTGGTATTCGCGGTTGGCTTCCTGCACCGCAATGGCATTCGCTACCAGCGCGGGCGGCAGGGGCAAGGTGGCCTGCAGGTAGCGCGGCTCCATCAACAGGCCCACGCTGGGACTGCTGACCAGGGCCAGCACCTTGACCCGTGCGTTCTGCGCGGCAGCCGGGTCGGCAATGTCGTCCAGCCCTTCGATCTGCGCGGTGGCGCGCTGCTGGCGCGCCGTGCGCAGCAAGGATGCGCCGGGCCGCTCCGGGTTCAGGCTGAACCGCGACTGCCCTGCGCTGGCGACCGCTTGGCCGGACGCGTTCCAGAGCACCACGTCGGTCGCGCCCAGCTGGTCGCGAATGCGCTCCAGCACCAGGCCCGCAGCGGCATCGGGCACCTGGGCCACCTGGGCGCTGGCGTTGCGGGTTTTGGCAGCCATGTCCGTGGCCAGTGAGTCCAGCGACACGCGGGCCAGATTGACGCCCGCGGACAGCGCCCCCTCCACCTTCACGTCGAACCAGCTTTCGATGGAGCGCGTGACGAACTGGTAAGACACCACATAGATCAGCAGCCCCGGCATGAGCCCCACCAGCGCAAAGATGGCCGCCAGCTTGACCAGCAGGCGGCTGCCAAAGCGCCCCTTGCGCAGGCGCAGGCCCAGGCGCACCGCCACCCAGCCCAGCACCAGCAGCAGCAGCAATGCCACAAACACGTTGACGCCAAAGAGCCAGGCGTAATTGCGCTCATACAGCACGCGGTTGTTGGTGGCCAGCGTCAGCAAGAACAGCAGCACCAGACCGATGGCCGACATGATCGCCGCGCCGACGCCCACGGCCCAGCGCACTGCGCGGGACTGGCGGGCGGTGGCGTGGGTCGATGCCGAAACGCCGGATGGCAAAGGGGAAGTGCTCACTTGGCAGGCTCTGCGCCCAGGCGCTGGCTGCGGGAGACCAGCAGATTCCAGCCCGACCGGCCCACCGCGCCTATCTGGAAGGGCCGGGGCAACTGTGAGATGTCTAGACGGAAGCGGAAGTTCACCGTATGCACGGCATCGGACTCGATCACATCGCGTTCAGCGATCTTCCAGCGTGAAAACCGCTGAATCGACGACAGGGCATCGGCGTAATTGTCAAAGTTCTGGCCCAGCACCACCCCCAGCCCGCTGTTGGTGAAAGGCGTCGAAGAAATGTTCAGGCGCCACCGGCGGGTGAGCGGCTGGTAGCTCAGGCGGAAATACCGGGTGGTTTCGGCCACCTGCCGGTCCGACCAGTACCAGCGGTCGCGCAGCACCTGGGCATCGGCCACGAAGAACATGGGGATGCCTTTTTGCAAGGCGTCTTCGGCCAGCTCGGGCAGTTCAAATTGCAGGTTGGCACTCAGGTACAAGCCATCTTCCCCGCGCTCAAGGCGTAGGTCGCCCACCTCGGAGGAAGCGGCCTGGGCCGCCTCAGCCTGCGGCACCCAGCAGAGCACCGTCCCCCACAACAGCACAAACCATGCGCATACCCACCACCAGCGCATGCCCCTTGGCTCATTGCGCCGATTTTTGCAACAGTGCGTAAAAAAAGCCGTCGTGGTCACCGATCAGATTGTCCGGGACAGCCCATCCCTTGTCCGCGTTGCCGGGAATTAAATGGCCCGGCGACGGCAGCAATCGCGCATCGGTGTTGTGTGCAAGAAACGTTTGCACCTGGGCGTCGCCCTCTGCCCGGAAGACGGAACAGGTGCAATACAGCAAGCGTCCACCGGGCCGCAACAGCGGCCACAGGGCCTTGAGCAGGGCCGCCTGCAGCGTCGCCAGCTGGGCGATGTCGGACTCACGGCGCAGCCAGCGCACATCCGGGTGGCGCCGCACGATGCCGGACGCTGTGCAGGGTGCGTCCAGCAGGATGGCGTCGAACAGCACCCCGCCGCACTCTGATTGCCACCAGTCTTGCGGGCGTGCCGCATCGGCCACCAGGACCTGGGCCTTCAGCCCGAGGCGCTCCAGGGTGTCACCAATACGGGCGCTGCGCGTGGCATCGATCTCCAGCGCCGTGACCTGCAGGGGAGACTGCGGCCCCGCCATCTCCAGCAGGTGCGCGGTCTTGCCGCCGGGGGCGGCACAGGCATCGAGCACGCGCAGGGGCTGGCTCAGGTCCAACCCTTGCAGCAGCAAAGGCGCCGCCTGTTGGGCGGCGGCGTCCTGCACGGATACCCAGCCCTCGGCAAAGTGTGGCAGCGACTGCACGGGCACCGCCTGGTGCAGGGCGACACCGTGCTCACCCACGGCAGATGCTTCTAAATTGATAGCATCCAAGGCATGTAGATATTGCGCCACCGTGCATTTTTGTTCATTGACCCGCAGCACCATGGGTGCGTGGGCATTGTTGGCCTGCAGGATCTGCTCCCAGTGCTGGGGGTGGTCCTTGCGCAGGCGCTGCACCCACCAGGCCGGATGGTTCCAGCGCGCCACGGGGTCGTTGTCGGTGGCCGCCACCAGGGCGTCGCGCTCGCGCAGAAAGCGGCGCAGGCAGCCGTTGATGAACGAGGCCTGCGCGCGCGTGGCGGGGTGGTGCTTGGCCGCCTCCACCGCCTGGTTCACCAGGGTGAACGGTTCGTAGGGCGAGGCCTGTGGGTCCCAGCACAGCGCCAGCGCGCTGCACAGCAGGGCATCGGCGGCGGGTGCGGGGGCGCGGGCGGCCAGCTGTCGGCGCAGGGCCTCGGCCCGCCCGGCCTGGCGCAAGACCTGGAACAACAAGGCCTGCACACCGGGGCGCAGCCCAGCATCCACCGCCGCCAGTGCTGTTGTGCCCGACTGCCCGCCACGGATTGCCTGCAAGGCGCCCGCCACTGCCGTGAGCAACCGCCACAGGGGCACGGGCGCGCCCTCCGCAGAAGACGCTGGACCCGGCCTTTGCACCGCAGAACCCGCCTGCGGAGATGGCCCGGAGGCTGGGCGCGCCGCACGCGGCGCATTGCCAGCAGAGCGGCGGGGGCGGTGGTGGGGAGGTGGGTTCATCGTGATCCTGACAACGGGTTACAGCGCACGGGCCGCCTTGAAGCCGAACACCCTGGCCAGCAAGCTGGCCGGAAACTGGGCGATGGCGGCGTTGTACTGCACCACGGCCTCGTTGAATACGCGAATTGCCTGTTCGTTTTGCACCGCATGTTCCTCCCAACGGACCTGCCACACGGACAGGCCCACGGGAACAGCTCCGGGTGCCCCCGTACCAGCATCGACAGCCGAGGTCAGCGCTGTGGGTTGGACAGAGTCGGCCAGCAGCTTTTGCAAGGCCGTGGCCCAGGTCGCGCGCAGCACCTCACGGGCAGCCGCCAACGCCGCCACCGCATCGCCCTGCAACGGGCGGGCGCGCGCTACGGCCAGCGAGGCACTGAACTGCGTCACGGCGCCCTGCAGCGCAGCCAGCTCTTGCGCCCCGGCATCGGCCAGCAAGCTGCCGCGCTGTGCTGTCTGCGCCGCCCCGAACTCGCCGAGCAAGGCCACCAGCCGCACCATGTGCGCGTCAAAACTGCCGAACGACTGCACGACAGCCGAGCGCAGGCGCATCAGACGGTTGTAGGCCCCCAGGGCCCAGAACAGAAAGACGGCAAAAGCAATCCAGAAAAGGGGCGACGACCACAGCATGCGCAGTTGCCGGAGCAGGTGCGGCTGCACCCGTCCCGGCCCGAAAAACAGAAGATTGAAACAAACGACGGACGGTGAAAAGACACACGTCCATCAAAAACGCCCCCGGCCTGCCTGGGACAGGACGGGGGCGCTGTGGCGACCGCAGCAGGGCCTGGGGAAGGCCTGCTGTTTGCTATCAGTCTGCCGCTGCGTCGGTGGCAGCGACGCTGCCACTGTCCACATCCGAGGCGTCCGACTGGGCGGCCATTTCGGCGGCTTCGGCTTCGGCGATGGCGCGGCGCTCGGCGTCGTCCATGGCGTCCTTGGCCTTGCGTGCCTGGTGGTAGGCCAGACCGGTACCGGCAGGGATCAGACGGCCCACGATCACGTTTTCCTTCAGACCGCGCAGTTCGTCCTTCTTGCCCATGATCGCGGCTTCGGTCAGCACGCGGGTCGTTTCCTGGAAGGAAGCAGCCGAGATGAACGAGTCGGTGGACAGAGATGCCTTCGTGATACCCAGCAGCAGGTTGCTGTAGGTCGCGGGGATCTTGCCCTCGGCCTGCAGTGCCTCGTTGGTATTGAGGATCTCGGAACGCTCGACCTGTTCGCCGGCAATGTAGTTCGACTCGCCGACGTTCTCAACCACGACGCGGCGCAGCATCTGGCGAACGATCACCTCGATGTGCTTGTCGTTGATCTTCACGCCCTGCAAGCGGTACACGTCCTGCACTTCATCGACGATGTAGCGCGAGAGTTCTTCGATACCCAGCAAACGCAGGATGTCTTGTGGGTCGGCCGGGCCGTCCACAATCGATTCACCCTTGTTCACCACCTGGCCTTCGTGCACCAGGATGTTCTTTTCCTTGGGCACGAGCTCTTCCCACACCTTGCCATCGGGGTCGGTGATCTGCAGGCGGACCTTGCCCTTGGTTTCCTTACCGAACGACACGGTACCGGTCATTTCGGCCAGCGTACCCTTGTCCTTCGGCGTACGGGCTTCGAACAGCTCGGCCACGCGGGGCAGACCGCCGGTAATGTCGCGGGTCTTCTGGCCTTCAACCGGAATACGCGCCAGCACTTCGCCGGGGCCCACGTCCTGACCGTCACGCACCTGGATCAGAGCGCCGACCTGGAAGCCAATGGTCACCGAGTGGTCGGTGCCAGGGATCTTCACTTCGTTGCCCTGGGCGTCGATCAGCTTCACCTGAGGACGCACCACCTTGGCGGCACCACGGCGCTTCGGATCGATCACCACCAGCGTGGACAGACCGGTCACTTCGTCGACCTGCTTGGCCACCGTCAGGCCTTCTTCGACGTTCTCGAACTTGGTCTGACCGGCGAACTCGGTGATGATGGGGCGCGTCAGCGGATCCCAGTTGGCCAGGATCGTACCGGCCTTGATCTGCTGGTCGGCCTTCACGGTCAGCGTCGCGCCGTAAGGCACCTTGTGGCGCTCGCGCTCGCGGCCATGCTCGTCCTGGATGATGATTTCACCCGAACGCGCAATCACCACCAGCTCGCCCTTGGTGTTGCTCACATAGCGCATCGTGGCGTTGAAGCCGATCACGCCGTTGGACTTGGCTTCCACGCTCGACGCGATGGCAGCACGCGAAGCGGCACCACCGATGTGGAACGTACGCATGGTCAGCTGCGTGCCGGGCTCGCCGATGGACTGGGCGGCGATCACACCCACGGCTTCGCCGAGGTTGATCAGGCCACCGCGGCCCAAGTCGCGGCCGTAGCACTTGGCGCACAGGCCGTAGCGGGTTTCGCAGGTCAGGGCCGTGCGCACCTTCACTTCGTCCACGCCAGCAGCTTCCAGCTCTTCGATCAGGTCTTCGTCCAGCATCACGCCAGCTTCGACCAGCACCGAGCGATTCTCGGGGTGCAGCACGTCCTCGGCCGCCGTGCGGCCCAGAATGCGTTCGCGCAGCGATTCGATCACTTCACCGCCTTCGACGATGGCGCGCATCAGCGAACCATTGGCAGTGCCGCAATCCTCTTCGGTCACGACCAGATCCTGCGTCACGTCCACCAGACGGCGGGTGAGGTAACCGGAGTTGGCAGTCTTCAGCGCCGTGTCGGCCAGACCCTTACGGGCACCGTGGGTGGAGATGAAGTACTCCAGCACGTTCAGACCTTCGCGGAAGTTCGCGGTAATAGGCGTCTCGATGATCGAGCCGTCTGGCTTGGCCATCAGACCCCGCATACCGGCCACCTGACGGATCTGGGCGGCAGAGCCGCGGGCACCGGAGTCGGCCATCATGTAGATGGAGTTGAAGGACTCCTGGTCCACTTCCTTGCCGTGGCGGTCGGTGACCTTCTGCTTGGACAGCTGGGCCATCATCACCTTGGACACTTCGTCGCCGGCCTTGCCCCAGATGTCCACCACCTTGTTGTAGAGCTCGCCAGCCGTGACCAGACCGGACACGTACTGCTGCTCGATCTCCTTCACTTCCTTCTCGGAGCGCTCGATGATGCCGGCCTTTTGAGGCGGCACCAGCATGTCGTCGATGGCGATGGAGATACCGGCGCGCGTGGCCAGACGGAAGCCGTTTTGCAGCAGCTTGTCGGCAAACACCACGGTTTCCTTCAGACCGCACTTGCGGAAGGACACGTTGATCAGGCGCGAGATTTCCTTCTTCTTGAGCGCCTTGTTCATGTTAGAGAACGGCAGGCCCTTGGGCAGGATCTCGGACAGCAGTGCGCGGCCCACAGTGGTTTCCACCAGCGAGGTCGAGGGCACGAATTCGCCCGTGGCCTTGTCCTTGGTCCACTCGGTCATGCGCACCGTGATCTTTGCAGCCAGTTCGACCTGGCCGGCGTCCAGCGCACGCTGCACTTCACCGGTGTCAGCGAACACCAGGCCTTCGCCCTTGCCGTTGATGCGGTCACGGGTGGCGTAGTACAAGCCCAGCACCACGTCCTGCGAAGGCACGATGGAGGGTTCGCCCGAGGCGGGGAACAGCACGTTGTTGGAGGCCAGCATCAGCGTGCGGGCTTCCATCTGCGCTTCCACCGACAGCGGCACGTGGACAGCCATCTGGTCACCGTCGAAGTCGGCGTTGAAGGCCGCGCAGACGAGGGGGTGCAGCTGGATGGCCTTGCCTTCGATCAGGATGGGCTCAAAGGCCTGGATACCCAAACGGTGCAGCGTAGGCGCACGGTTCAGCATCACGGGGTGCTCTTTGATGACCTCTTCCAGAATGTCCCACACCACGGGGGTGCCGGATTCCACTTCCTTCTTGGCGGCCTTGATCGTCGTCGCGATGCCCATGGCTTCGAGGCGCGAGAAGATGAAAGGCTTGAACAGCTCCAGCGCCATCAGCTTGGGCAGACCGCACTGGTGCAGCTTGAGCGTTGGGCCCACGGTAATCACGGAACGACCGGAGTAGTCCACGCGCTTGCCCAGCAAGTTCTGGCGGAAGCGGCCCGACTTACCCTTGATCATGTCGGCCAGGGACTTCAGGGCACGCTTGTTGGCGCCCGTCATGGCCTTGCCACGGCGGCCGTTGTCCAGCAGCGAATCGACAGCCTCTTGCAGCATCCGCTTTTCGTTGCGGGCGATGATTTCAGGGGCCTTCAGCTCCAGCAGGCGGCGCAGACGCGAGTTGCGGTTGATAACGCGGCGGTACAGGTCGTTCAGGTCAGACGTGGCAAAGCGGCCACCGTCCAGGGGCACCAGCGGACGCAGGTCCGGGGGCAGCACGGGCAGCACTTCGAGCACCATCCACTCGGGCTTGATGCCAGACTTCTTGAACGCCTCAAGCACCTTCAGGCGCTTGGCGTTCTTCTTGACCTTGACTTCGGAGCCGGTCAGGTCGCCGCGCAGCTTCTCGATCGACAGGTCGATGTCGATGGACTCCAGCAGGTCCTTGATGCCTTCGGCGCCCATCTTGGCGATGAACTCGTCACCGTATTCCTTGCGCTTGGCGTCGTAGTCGTCCTCGGACATGATGCTGAACTTCTTCAGCGGGGTCATGCCGGGGTCGGTCACCACATAGGCTTCAAAGTACAGCACACGTTCGATGTCGCGCAGCGTCATGTCCAGCACCAGGCCCAGGCGCGAAGGCAGTGACTTCAGGAACCAGATGTGGGCGCAAGGTGCAGCCAGATCGATGTGGCCCATGCGCTCGCGGCGCACCTTGGTCTGCGTGACTTCAACGCCGCACTTCTCGCAGATCACACCGCGGTGCTTGAGGCGCTTGTACTTGCCGCACAGGCATTCGTAGTCCTTGATGGGACCAAAAATCTTGGCGCAGAACAGGCCATCACGCTCGGGCTTGAACGTGCGGTAGTTGATAGTCTCGGGCTTCTTCACTTCGCCGAAAGACCACGAACGGATCTTCTCGGGCGAAGCCATGCCGATGCGGATGGCATCGAAATGCTCGTCCGGCGTGAATTGCTTGAACAGGTCGAGTAGCGATTTCATAGTGACTCTTTCCTTTTCTGCTTAGGAGCGTTCCAGCTCGATGTCCAGGCCCAGCGAACGGATTTCCTTGACCAGCACGTTGAACGATTCCGGCATGCCGGCTTCGATGGCGTGTTCGCCCTTGACGATGGATTCGTACACCTTGGTACGGCCCACCACGTCGTCGGACTTCACGGTCAGCATTTCCTGCAGCACGTAGGCGGCGCCGTAAGCTTCCAGCGCCCACACTTCCATTTCCCCGAAACGCTGGCCACCGAACTGGGCCTTGCCGCCCAGAGGTTGCTGCGTCACGAGCAAGTACGGGCCGGTCGAGCGGGCGTGCATCTTGTCGTCCACCAAGTGGTGCAGCTTCAGGTAATGCATGTAGCCGATGGTGGTCGGGCGCTCGAAGCGCTCGCCCGTACGGCCGTCATACAGATACGCCTGGGTGCGCGACTCGGTCAGGCCCTTGCGCTCCTTGATGTCGTCCGGGTAGGCGATCTTGAGCATGTCCTTGATTTCTTCTTCCGAAGCACCGTCGAACACGGGGGTGGCATAGGGCACGCCGTTGGTCAGGTTCTCGGCCATGGCCATCAGCTCGTCGTCGCTGAGCTGCGACAGGTCTTCCTTGCGGCCTCGGGAGTTGTAGACCTCTTCCAGGAACTTGCGCAGTTCAGCTGCCTTGGCCTGCTCCTGGAGCATGTTGCCAATGCGCTGACCAATGCCCTTACCAGCCCAGCCCAGGTGAACTTCCAGCACCTGACCGATGTTCATCCGCGAGGGCACGCCCAGCGGGTTCAGAACGATGTCGGCAGGCGTGCCGTCAGCCATGTAAGGCATGTCTTCGACCGGAACGATCTTGGACACCACACCCTTGTTACCGTGGCGGCCGGCCATCTTGTCACCGGGCTGCAGGCGGCGCTTGACGGCCAGGTACACCTTGACCATCTTCAGCACGCCAGCAGGCAGCTCGTCGCCTTGCGTGAGCTTCTTGCGCTTTTCTTCAAAAGCCAGGTCGAAGCTGTGGCGGGTTTGCTCCAGCGCGTTCTTGATGGATTCGAGCTGTGTGGCGACTTCGTCTTCCGCAGGGCGGATGTCGAACCAGTGGAACTTCTCGACGGAGGCCAGGTAGGCCTTGTCGATCTTCGTGCCCTTGGCCAGCTTTTGTGGGCCACCGTTGGCCACGCGGCCGGTCAGCAGCTTTTCGATACGGTCGAACGCGTCGGCCTCCACGATGCGCAGCTGGTCGTTGAGGTCCAGGCGGAAGCGCTTGAGCTCGTCGTCGATGATCTGCTGAGCGCGCTTGTCGCGCTGGATGCCTTCGCGGGTGAAGACCTGCACGTCGATCACAGTGCCCGACGAGCCTTGGTCCACACGCAGCGAGGTGTCCTTCACGTCCGAAGCCTTCTCGCCGAAGATGGCGCGCAGCAGCTTCTCTTCAGGCGTGAGCGTGGTTTCACCCTTGGGAGTGACCTTGCCGACCAGCGTATCACCAGGCTGCACTTCAGCACCCACGTAGATGATGCCGGACTCGTCCAAGCGGTTCAGTTGCTGTTCCGACAGGTTCGGAATGTCGCGCGTGATTTCTTCAGCGCCCAACTTCGTGTCGCGGGCCATGACCACGAGTTCCTCGATGTGGATCGAGGTGTAGCGGTCTTCCGCCACCACGCGCTCGCTGATCAGGATCGAGTCTTCGAAGTTGTAGCCGTTCCAGGGCATGAACGCGATCAGCATGTTCTGGCCGATGGCGATTTCGCCGAAGTCCGTCGATGCGCCGTCGGCGATCACGTCACCCTTGACCAGCATGTCGCCCTTTTTGACGATGGGACGCTGGTGGATGTTGGTGTTCTGGTTAGAACGCTGGTACTTGATCAGGTTGTAGATGTCCACACCGACTTCACCGGCCACGGCTTCGTCGTCGTTCACGCGCACCACAATGCGGGTGGCATCAACGTAGTCCACCACACCGCCGCGGGTAGCAGTCACCACGGTGCCCGAGTCCACAGCAGCCACGCGCTCGATGCCCGTGCCCACGAGAGGCTTCTCAGGACGCAGCACAGGCACGGCCTGGCGCGACATGTTGGCGCCCATCAACGCGCGGTTCGCGTCGTCGTGCTCCAGGAAAGGCACCAGCGAGGCAGCCACCGACACGATCTGCGCGGGCGACACGTCCATGTACTGCACACGGTCTGCACCGCACAGAATGGACTCACCCTTTTCACGGGCAGAGACCAGCTCACCCGTCAGGCGGCCGTCCTTGTCGAGCTGCGCATTGGCCTGCGCAATCACGTACTTGCCTTCTTCAATCGCCGACAGATAGTCGATGTCGTTGGTCACCTTGCCATCCACCACGCGACGGTAAGGGGTTTCGATGAAACCGTACTCGTTCAGGCGGGCATACAGAGCCAGCGAGTTGATCAGACCAATGTTGGGGCCTTCAGGCGTTTCGATAGGGCAAACGCGACCGTAGTGGGTCACGTGCACGTCACGCACTTCGAAGCCTGCGCGTTCGCGGGTCAGACCACCTGGACCCAGAGCGGACACACGGCGCTTGTGCGTGATTTCGGCCAGCGGGTTGGTCTGGTCCATGAACTGCGACAGCTGCGAAGCACCGAAGAATTCCTTCAGGGCGGCCGAGATCGGCTTGCTGTTGATCAAGTCGTGGGGCATCAGCGGCTCTTGCTCGGCCTGGCCCAGACGCTCCTTCACGGCCTTTTCGATACGTGCGAGGCCCGTACGGTATTGGTTCTCGGCCAGTTCGCCCACGCAACGCACGCGGCGGTTGCCCAGGTGATCGATGTCATCGACTTCGCCATTGCCGTTGCGCAGGTCCACCAGAATCTTGACCACGGCCAGGATGTCTTCGTTGGACAGCACCATGGGGCCGGTGGATTCGTCGCGGCCGATCTTGGCGTTGAACTTCATGCGGCCCACGCGCGACAGGTCGTACGTGTCGGGGTTGTAGAACAGGCGCTGGAACAGGGCCTGCACGGCGTCTTCGGTCGGTGGCTCGCCAGGGCGCATTATGCGGTAGATGGCCACGCGGGCAGCGAACTCATCCACGGTTTCATCGATGCGCAGGGTCTGCGAGATGTAAGCGCCTTGGTCCAGTTCGTTCGTGTAGATGACCTGCAGGTCTTGCACACCAGCAGAACGCAGCTTCTTGAGCAGCGCTTCGGTCAACTCTTCGTTGGCCTTGGCAATGATTTCACCGGTGTCGGCGTCCACAATGTTGCGGGCGACCACACGGCCGATCAGGAAGTCTTCAGGCACGCTGATGTGCGTGGTGCCAGACTGTTCCAGTTCGCGGGTGTGACGGGCGGTGACACGCTTGTCCTTGGCCACGACCACCTTGCCGGACTTGTCGGTGATGTCGAAGCGCGCGACTTCGCCACGCAGACGCTCGGGCACGAACTCCATCTGCGCGCCGCTGTCCATCAGGCGGAAGTTGTCGTTGACGAAGAAGTTCGCCAGGATGGACTCGGGGTTCAGGCCAATGGCCTTGAGCAGGATCGTGACCGGCATCTTGCGGCGACGGTCCACGCGGAAGTACAGGATGTCCTTGGGGTCGAACTCGAAGTCGAGCCAGGAACCACGGTAGGGAATGATGCGTGCCGAGAACAGCAGCTTGCCCGAGCTGTGGGTCTTGCCCTTGTCATGCTCGAAGAACACGCCAGGCGAGCGGTGCAGCTGCGACACGATCACACGCTCGGTACCGTTGATGATGAACGAGCCCTTGTCGGTCATCAGGGGCACTTCGCCCATGTAGACCTCTTGCTCCTTCACTTCCTTGACCACCTTGGACTGCGACGTCGAAGACTCGCGGTCATAGATGATCAATTGCACCTTGGCGCGCACGGCCGAGGCGAAGGTCAGACCACGGGTCTGGCATTCGCGCACGTCAAAAGCCGGCTTGGCCAGGTTGTATTCAATGAACTTCATCTCCACAAAACCGTTGTGGGAGACGATCGGGAAGGCAGCGTCGAATGCAGCCTGAAGGCCTTCGATGGTTCTTTTCTGGGGTGCTGTATCTGCCTGCAGGAAAGCGGTGTATGCGTCCTTCTGCATCTGCAGCAGATAAGGAACTTCGAGCACGCTATCGCGGGTGCCGAAACTTTTGCGAATTCGCTTGCGTTCGGTGTAGGAATAGGCCATGAGATCTCCGGGCAAAGACATGAGTCCTGGGTCTTCGACGACTGACCCGCAAGGAGCGTGGTCCTTGCGGGCTTGGCGGTTGGCCACTACCAACCATGGCGGACGGTGATGCGTTGCACATCACCCGAACCAAGGCGTCTTCTGCTGTCGGGATTGTCAGAAGACACTCGAAAGCCGCGTTGAGAACGGGGCTTGCGGGTGCGCTCTGAAAGCACCAAAGGCTGGAGGCCCTTTGAGGAGCACTCCAGCCCTTGGGCAAGACCAAATTACTTGAGTTCGGCCTTGGCGCCGGCTTCCACCAGCTTCTTGACGGCTGCTTCGGCGTCGGCCTTGGCAATGCCTTCCTTGACGTTCTTGGGAGCGCCGTCCACCAGGTCCTTGGCTTCCTTGAGGCCCAGACCGGTGATTTCGCGCACTGCCTTGATGACGGACACCTTGTTGGCGCCAGCGTCGGTCAGCACCACGTTGAATTCCGTCTTTTCTTCAGCAGCAGCTGCGCCGCCGCCGCCACCAGCGGCAGCAGGAGCAGCCATGGCTGCAGCGCTCACGCCAAACTTCTCTTCAATGGCCTTCACCAGGTCATTGAGTTCCAGGACCGTCATGCTGTCCAGCGCGGTCAAAAATGCGTCTTTATCGAATGCCATTTTGATTTCCTAACAATTGTGTTGGTTGACTGCCCAGCTATCAAGCTGCTGCAGGTTCGGCGGCCGGTGCGGCTACGCCTTCGCCTTTTTTCGCCGCCAGTGCGCCCAGCACGACGGCCGTACGCGACATGGGGGACATAAGCAAGCCACAAATCTGAGCCAGCAAAACTTCCTTGGAAGGAATGTTGGCCAGTTGCTTCACGCCATTGACGTCCAGGGCCTTACCACCGAAAGCGCCACCGCGAATCACCAACTTGTCGTTGGTCTTCGCAAAGTCGGACACCACTTTCGCGGCGGCCACAGCGTCTTCGGAGAAGCCATAGATCAGGGGACCAGTCATCTGGTCTGCCACCACGTCAAACTGGCTGCCTGCCACAGCACGGCGGGCCAGGGTGTTCTTCAGAACACTCAGGCTCACACCCTTGCTGCGAGCATCGACGCGCAGTTTGGTCATGTCGGCGACCGTGATGCCACGGTATTCCGCAATCACAAGCGTTTGAGCTTTAGCGGCGAGGCTGGTCACTTCACTGATGACCGCTTCTTTCTCACTGCGATTAAGACTCAAGGTCTACTCCTTAAATTGCGCATTCGGATTTGCACCCTTTTGCGCGCTCTTGTTGCAGCGACCAACTGTTTCGGAACGGATTCCATCTGCAGCGGGATCGCCATCTGCGTTGGCCCCAAGGAGGGATTAAGTGCGGCGAACCACACACCAACGGTCTTGGATGGCCTGCAGGCAGTTGTTACACCACCCACAGCCCACCACATCAGGCCCTTTGAAAGACCTGAAGATTTCTTATCGCAATTACGCTGCGATGGATTGCGTATCCACGCGGACGCCAACGCCCATCGTGGAGGACACAGCGACCTTGCGCAGGTACAGACCCTTGCTCGAAGCTGGCTTGGCCTTGTTCAGGGCGTCGATCAGTGCAGCCAAGTTGCCTTGCAGCTTTTCGTTGTCGAACGAACGGCGACCGATGGTGCTGTGCACGATACCGGCCTTGTCCACACGGAACTGCACTTGACCCGCTTTGGCGTTCTTCACGGCCGTAGCGACGTCAGGAGTCACGGTGCCCACCTTGGGGTTAGGCATCAGGCCACGGGGGCCCAGGATCTGGCCCAGGGTACCCACGACGCGCATGGCGTCAGGAGCAGCGATCACCACGTCGAACGGCATGTCGCCAGCCTTGACCATGGCGGCCAGGTCGTCCATGCCCACAACGTCAGCACCTGCGGCCTTGGCTTCTTCAGCCTTGGCGCCTTGTGCAAACACGGCCACGCGGGTCGTCTTGCCAGTGCCGTTGGGCAGCACCACAGCGCCACGCACCACTTGGTCCGACTTCTTGGCATCAATGCCCAGCTGCACCGCCACGTCGATGGATTCATCGAACTTGGCCGTTGCGGCTTCTTTCACCAGCGCCACTGCGTCTGCAAAAGCGTACAGCTTGGTGCTGTCAACCTTGCCCTGCAGGGCCTTTTGCTTTTTCGTCAACTTGGCCATTTACAAACCCTCCACCGTCACGCCCATCGAGCGTGCGGAACCAGCCAGCGTACGGACAGCAGCGTCAACGTTCGCGGCGTTCATGTCCTTCATCTTGGTCTTGGCGATTTCTTCGAGCTGTTCGCGCGTGATCTTGCCGACCTTGGTCTTCAGGGCATTGGAAGAACCCTTTTCGAGCTTGATGGCCTTCTTGATCAGAGTCGTCGCAGGCGGCGTCTTGATGATGAAGGTAAAGCTCTTGTCTGCAAACGCCGTGATGACCACGGGCAATGGCAGGCCGGGCTCCACACCTTGGGTCTGCGCATTGAATGCCTTGCAGAACTCCATGATGTTGAGGCCACGCTGACCCAGTGCTGGGCCGATAGGTGGGGATGGATTGGCCTTACCAGCTGGAACTTGCAGCTTGATAAAACCGACGATTTTTTTCGCCATGTTTTACTCCTGACGGGTCATAACGCTTGTGTTGCACAGTGCAACCACCAACTCCCCGGGGTTAACGACTCACTGTGACGATGTCCGCACCGAGCCGAAAAGTGCGGCACCCAAAAATTTTGTCCAGATCACCGAGGTCGAACGCCTCAATGATCACAGGACTTATGTCTTTTCGACCTGTCCGAATTCCAGCTCCACCGGGGTAGAGCGGCCAAAGATCATCACGGAAACGCGCACACGGCTCTTTTCGTAATTGACCTCTTCCACGGAACCATTGAAGTCTGTGAAAGGACCTTCCTTGACGCGCACCAGTTCGCCCACCATAAACTCGATCTTGTGGCGCGGCTTGTCGGTGCCTTCCTGCATCTGGCTGACGATCTTTTGCACTTCGTCTTCCGAGATGGGCGCCGGACGGTTCTTGGCCCCGCCCACAAAACCCGTCACCTTGTTGGTGTGCTTCACCAAGTGCCAGGTGTCGTCATCCATCACCATCTCAACGAACACATAGCCAGGGAACAAGCGACGCTCCGTCGTCTTGCGCTGACCGTTTTTCATTTCGACGACTTCTTCGGTCGGCACCAGAATGCGGCCGAATTTGTCCTGCATGCCAGAGCGGCCGATCCGCTCCTGAATATTGCGCTCCACCGCCTTTTCCATGCCTGAATAGGCATGAACGATGTACCAGCGCAAGTCGGGATTGGCCGAGGCCGAAGCGCCTGCAGGAGCCTGTGCTCCCGTGATTTCCGCAGCGGTCGTCATGACTTTCTCCAACCCAAAATCAAGTCGTACAAGACCCATTCCAGCGTCTTGTCCGTGAACCACAGGAAAAGCGCCATGATCACCACAAAGGCAAACACATAGGCCGTCATCTGCAAGGTTTCCTTGCGGGTGGGCCAGACCACCTTTTTCACTTCGCGCCATGCATCCTTGGCAAACGCGACAAACTGACGCCCGGATTCCGACACCAGAAACACTGCGGCAGCCGCGACCAGTCCGACGATCAGCGCAGCCCACTGCACAACAGCGCCCTGCTTGCCCAACAAATAAAAGCCCGCAACAGATGCAATGACCAAAGCCACCACCGCTGCGAGCTTGGCCTTGTCTGCGCCTGTATTGACAGTTTCAACCTGTGAAGTGGCCATCTTTGAGTATTTCCTGCTTCCGATTCACGGCATCACCTAAGACACCGAAGCCCGCCAGGGTCTGGCGGGCTTGTTGGGGGCCACATTCAAGTGGCAGGGGCAGTAGGAATCGAACCTACAACCTTCGGTTTTGGAGACCGACGCTCTGCCAATTGAGCTATACCCCTGTATACCTTGCTTGATTAAGCAATGATCTTGGCCACGACGCCAGCGCCCACGGTGCGGCCGCCTTCGCGGATAGCGAAGCGCAGACCTTCTTCCATGGCGATGGGGTTGATCAGCTTCACAGTGATCGACACGTTGTCACCAGGCATAACCATTTCCTTGTCGGCTGGCAGCTCGATGGCGCCAGTCACGTCGGTCGTGCGGAAGTAGAACTGGGGACGGTAGTTGTTGAAGAAAGGAGTGTGGCGGCCGCCTTCGTCCTTGCTCAGCACATACACCTCAGCCGTGAAGTGGGTGTGGGGCTTGATCGAGCCGGGCTTGCACAGCACTTGGCCGCGCTCCACGTCTTCGCGCTTGGTACCGCGCAGCAGCAGGCCGACGTTGTCGCCAGCTTGGCCTTGGTCCAGCAGCTTGCGGAACATTTCCACGCCGGTGCAGGTGGTCTTTTGCGTGTCGCGGATACCCACGATTTCGATTTCTTCGCCGACCTTGATGATGCCGCGTTCCACGCGACCGGTCACCACGGTGCCGCGGCCGGAGATGGAGAACACGTCTTCCACAGGCATCAGGAAGGCGCCGTCCACAGCGCGCTCAGGCGTGGGGATGTAGGTGTCCAGGGCTTCGGCCAGCTTCATGATGGCTTCTTCACCCAGCTTGCCCTTGTCGCCTTCCAGGGCGAGCTTGGCGGAGCCACGGATGATGGGGGTGTCGTCGCCTGGGAAGTCGTACTTGTCCAGGAGTTCGCGCACTTCCATTTCGACGAGTTCCAGAAGTTCTTCGTCGTCCACCATGTCGCACTTGTTCAGGAACACGATGATGTAAGGCACGCCCACTTGGCGGGCCAGCAGGATGTGCTCGCGGGTCTGGGGCATGGGGCCGTCAGCAGCGGAGCAAACCAGGATAGCGCCGTCCATCTGGGCAGCGCCGGTGATCATGTTCTTCACATAGTCGGCGTGGCCGGGGCAGTCCACGTGGGCGTAGTGGCGGTTGGCCGTTTCGTATTCCACGTGGGCGGTGTTGATCGTGATACCGCGGGCCTTTTCTTCGGGCGCAGCGTCGATCTGGTCGTAGGCCTTGGCTTCGCCGCCGAACTTGGAGGACAGCACCGTGGCGATAGCCGCCGTCAGCGTCGTCTTGCCATGGTCCACGTGACCGATCGTGCCCACGTTCACGTGGGGCTTGGTCCGCTCGAATTTTCCTTTTGCCATTTTTCCGACTCCGAAAAAAATCTATATCTACACAACAGGATCTCGGCGCAACCAGAACCGGACGCACCAGAAAGTGGTGCCCATGGCGGGAATCGGACCCGCGACCTCTCCCTTACCAAGGGAGTGCTCTACCACTGAGCCACATGGGCAATTGACACTGCTTGCACAGCACCAAAAATTTCTACTCAACAAACCAACGCAATGAACAATGGAGCGGGAGACGGGAATCGAACCCGCGTCATTAGCTTGGAAGGCTAGGGTTCTACCATTGAACTACTCCCGCGCAGACCACCGGCCTTTGCGAACTTGACCCCATCTTGCACGGCCAAGCAACACTCTCAACACTGCTCACTCACTGGTGGAGGGGACTGGATTCGAACCAGTGTAGGCGTAAGCCAACAGATTTACAGTCTGCCCCCTTTAGCCACTCGGGCACCCCTCCGGAGAATTTCGAATTATAGCACCAATTTTTTGCACGTTTAAAAAATTAAACGCACTTGACACCCATCACAAGCACTGGCAATGCTTGCTGCTGAATCTATCGTTGGCGCGGCTGGCGGGGATCGAACCCACGACCCTTGGCTTCGGAGGCCAATACTCTATCCACTGAGCTACAGCCGCACACCTCTGACTTACGCAGCCTTTGATTATTGCACGCGGCAGGATTCCTACCAAACAAAGCCCCAGCGTTCAACCACGACAGGGCCGCACGGACTCCTTCGACCCGTCCAGCGACAAGCCCACCCCCTGAAGAAATGCGTCAGTGCTGGCACCACCCACGCGAACGAGATCGAAGCCACCCTCATTGAGGATCCAGTTGCGAATCAATCCATCAAAAAGAGCGTGCAGGCTGATGGCCGCCTCCATGGCTGACATCGACAGCGCCACCCCCTGCGACTCCGCCGCCAACGCAAAGTCACGCGCTAACTGCTGCGTAAAACCCTCAGAGGCCGCCACGTGGCGCTCACGCAAGCCCATCAGCTCGCTCACGTACTCCACCTTGTACAAAGCAATTTCGAAAACCCGGCGGGTGTGCTCGTCCGAGGTCACACTGCGAAACACCAACGCCATCACCGCCCGCAGCCGCTGCACTGGATCAGCACAAGCACTGTCTTCAAAGCTGGCAAAACCCTGCTCCAGCGGCAGCGTGACCCGATCCATCATGGCGCCAAAAAGATCTACCTTGTCCTTGAAATGCCAGTAGATCGCGCCACGGGTAGCCCCCGCAGCCTGCGCAATATCACTTAGAGACGCCCGGGACACCCCCTTCTCCCGAAACACCAATTCAGCCGCATCGATCAACCCGTTACGGGTGGCGATTGCATCTTCTTTTGTCCGGCGCGCCATAGTCAAACACCTTGTTGAGTCTCCAAAACCCCTACAGCTGCGGAGGGGCATCTGTCGCAGTCAACAATTATACATTCATGTCTGTATGTATAATTTCCGATCAAACTGGCGGGACTTCGCGCAGCGCCCTGAGCCCGGCCTGGCCTAGTGGCTCCCTCCCTTTTCTGACGCACATCCAAAGGACTTCCATGCCCCAACTGCATGACGCATCCGGCACCCCGCAACTGCGTGCCACCACCACCCGACGAGTGCTTTCGCTGGCGGCCATCAGCGCAGCGGTACTGCTGGTATCCGCCTGCGGCAAGGCCGATGGACAGGCCGCCGGTGCGGGTGGTCCCAAACCCCCGCCCGTCGAAGTGGGCGTGGTCACCACCACCCCGGGCGATGTAGGCATGATCACCGAGTTGCCTGGCCGCGTGGAGGCATCGCGCGTGGCCCAGGTGCGCGCCCGGGCCGCAGGCATCCTCCAGCAGCGGGTGTTCAAGGAAGGCAGCGACGTCAAGGCGGGGCAAGTGCTGTTCCGCATTGATCCCGCTCCCTACGCAGCAGCGGCAGAAAGTGCACGCGCCAGCCTCGCCAAGGCACAGGCCAATCTGGCGCAGGCCAGCGCACAGGCAGAACGCTATCGCCCGCTGGTCGCCGCCAATGCCATCAGCAAACAGGACTTTGTGAATGCCGAAGCGGCTGAAAAACAAGCCCAGGCCGACGTGGCGGCTGCCAAGGCCGCTGTGCGCACCGCAGACATCAACCTCAGCTATGCCAGCGTGACCGCCCCCATCTCCGGCCGCATCGGTCGCGCACTGGTCACGGAAGGCGCCCTGGTGGGCCAGGGCGAAGCGACCGCCTTGGCCGTGGTGCAGCAGATCGACCCGGTGTACGTCAATTTCACCCAATCGGCCGCAGACGTGTTCCAGCTGCGCCGTGCCATGGAAAGCGGGCAATTCAAGCGCGCGGGCGGCGGACAGGGGGCCAGCGTCAAGCTGGTGCTCAGCGATGGCTCTGAATACGCACAAGCCGGCAAGCTGCTGTTCACAGATTTGTCGGTGGACTCCACCACCGGCCAGGTCACCCTGCGCGCCGAAGTGCCCAACCCCAAGGGCGAACTGCTGCCCGGCCTGTACCTGCGCGTGCGGATTGAACAGGCGCAGGCCAGCAACGCCATCACCCTGCCCCAGCAGGCTGTCACGCGGACCCAGCAGGGCGACACGGTCAGCGTGGTGGGCGAGGACGGCAAGGTGTCCCAACGCACCGTCAAGATCAGTGCCGCGCAGAACAACCGCTGGGTGGTGCTGGACGGACTGAAGGCGGGAGAAAAAGTGATGGTGGACGGGTTCCAGAAGCTGCAGATGCTGCCTCCCGGGACCCCGGTCAAGCCCGTTCCATGGCAAGCACCAGGCACGCCTGCGCCGGCAGCGGCGACTGCCTCAGCGCCCACCTCCGCAGAGGCGCCGACAGCGCCCGCTTCGGCCGCATCCAAGCCATAAGGGGCAATCCAGCATGGCCAAATTTTTCATTGACCGCCCCATCTTTGCGTGGGTGATTGCGCTGTTCATCATGGTGATGGGCGGCGTGGCCATCACGCAGCTACCCATTGCACAGTACCCGCCGGTGGCACCACCGTCCATCGTCATCAACGCGGCCTACCCCGGCGCATCGGCGCAAACCCTCGAAGACAGCGTGCTGTCGGTCATCGAACGCGAGATGAACGGCTCCCCCGGGCTGATCTACATGGAATCGGTCGCGCAAGCCGATGGTTCCGGCAGCATCACGCTGAGCTTCCAACCTGGCACCAATGCAGACCTGGCACAGGTGGACGTGCAGAACCGGCTCTCGCGCGCCTCGCCGCGCCTGCCGTCTGCCGTGACGCAACAGGGCGTGCGCGTGGACAAGTCGCGCTCCAACTTCCTGTTGTTCACCATGCTGTCGTCCACCAACCCGGCCACGGACACCGTGGCGCTGGGCGACTATGCCTCGCGCAACGTAGTGCCAGAACTGCAACGCCTCAAAGGCATTGGTCAGGCGCAACTCTTCGGCACCGAACGAGCGATGCGCATCTGGATCGACCCGGCCAAGATGCTGAGCTACAACCTGTCAGCCGCCGAGATCACCGCTGCCATCCGCGCCCAGAACGCCCAGGTGGCCAGCGGCACCATTGGCGACCTGCCCAACGTCGCGGGCCAGGGCATTGCTGCCACTGTGGTGGTCAACGGGCAACTGTCCAGCGTCGAGCAGTTCGGCAACATCGTGTTGCGTGCGAACACCGATGGCTCCACCGTTCGCATCAAGGATGTGGCGCGTGTGGAACTGGGCGGCCAGGCCTACGCCACCGCTGCGCGCCTGAACGGCAAGCCCGCCGTCGGCATCGGCGTTCAGTTGTCGCCCAGCGGCAATGCGCTGGAGGCAGCCAAGGATGTGCGCGCCAAGATGGACGAGCTGTCGCGCTACTTCCCGGAAGGCATGAGCTGGAGCATTCCTTACGACAGCTCGCGCTTCGTGGACATCTCCATCAAGCAGGTGGCTGAAACCCTGGTCGAGGCCGTGGTGCTGGTGTTCCTGGTGATGTTCCTGTTCCTGCAGAACTGGCGCTACACCATCATCCCGACCATCGTGGTGCCGATTGCGCTGCTGGGCACGTTTGCCACGCTGCTCGCGCTGGGCTTCTCGATCAACGTGCTGACGATGTTCGGCATGGTGCTGGTGATCGGTATCGTGGTGGACGATGCCATCGTGGTGGTGGAGAACGTCGAGCGCATCATGAGCGAAGAAGGCCTGTCTCCACTGGAGGCCACCCGCAAAGCCATGCGCCAGATCTCGGGCGCCATCATAGGCGTGACGGTGGTGCTGATCTCGGTGTTCGTGCCGCTGGCCTTTTTTGCAGGCTCCACCGGCAACATCTACCGCCAGTTCTCGGCGGTGATGGTGGCCTCCATTGGCTTCTCGGCCTTCATGGCGCTGTCGCTCACGCCAGCGCTGTGCGCCACGCTGCTCAAACCCGTAGAGGCTGGGCATCACCACGAGAAAACTGGCTTCTTTGGCTGGTTCAATCGCGGCTTTTCGCGCACCGCCAAGGGCTATGAAGGTTTTGTGGCGCGCATCCTCCGTCGCGCTGCGCGTTACCTCGTGATCTACGCCGCCATCATCGGCGCCGTGGCAGTGGTCTACATGCGCCTGCCCACATCGTTCCTGCCCAGCGAGGACCAGGGCAACATCATCGTCAACGTGCAGCTGCCACCCGGCGCCACGCAAGAGCGGACGCTGGCCGTGATGGAGCAGGTCGAAGGCTTCATCCTGAAGCAGCCTGAAGTGCAGAGCATGGTGGGCGTGCTGGGCTTCAGCTTCTCCGGCCAGGGGCAGAACGCGGCCCTCGCGTTTGTGACCCTCAAGGACTGGAGCGAACGCCATGGCCCCGGCCAGTCAGCGCAGGACGTGGCCAACCGGGCCTTTGGTGCGCTGATGGGCATTCGCGATGCGTTCATCTTCCCGTTGAGCCCGCCACCCATTCCCGAGCTGGGCAACGCCAGCGGCTTCACGTTCCGCCTGCAAGACCGGGGCGGCGCAGGGCACGAAGCCCTGGTGAAGGCCCGCAACCAGTTGCTGGGCATGGCCTCGCAGAGCAAGGTGCTGACGCAGTTGCGCCCTGATGGTCTGGAAGATGCTCCGCAGTTGCAGATCGACATAGACCGCGACAAAGCCAACGCGCTGGGTGTGCCGTTTGATGCTATCAACTCCGCGCTGTCCACCGCGCTGGGCTCCAGCTATGTGAACGACTTCCCGAACCAGGGCCGCCTGCAGCGGGTGGTGGTGCAGGCCGATGCGCCGGCGCGCATGCAGCCCGACGATCTGCTGCAGATCAATGCCACCAACAGCCAGGGCAAACCGGTGCCGCTGTCGGCGTTCGCAACCACGCGCTGGGTGACCGGCGCGCAGCAAACTGTGCGCTACAACGGCTACCCCGCCATGCGTATTTCCGGCTCGCCAGCGCCGGGCTACAGCACGGGAGCTGCCATGGCCGAGATGGAGAAGCTCGCTGGCCAACTGCCCCAAGGCTTCGGTTTTGAATGGACCGGCCAGTCGCGCGAAGAAAAGCTGGCAGGGTCGCAGTCGCTCATCCTGTATAGCTTTGCCATCCTGGCCGTGTTCCTGTGCCTGGCCGCGCTGTACGAGAGTTGGTCGATCCCGCTGGCCGTGATCCTGGTGGTGCCCCTGGGCGTGCTGGGCGTGCTGCTGGCCACCTTGCTACGCGGCTATGCCAATGACGTGTACTTCCAGGTGGGCCTGATCACCATCATTGGCCTGTCGGCGAAAAACGCCATCCTGATCATCGAGTTTGCCAAGGACCTGCAGGCCCAAGGCAAGGGCGTGATCGAGTCGGCGCTGGCCGCCGCGCACCTGCGGTTCCGCCCCATCGTGATGACCTCGATGGCGTTCGGCCTGGGTGTGCTGCCACTGGTGGTTGCGTCGGGCGCAGGCTCTGCCAGCCAGCGGGCCATCGGCACTGGCGTGCTGGGTGGCATGGTCACCGGCACCGCCCTGGCCGTGTTCTTTGTGCCCGTGTTCTTTGTGGTGGTGCGCAGCCTGTTCAAGGGCAGCGCACGCCAGCAGGAAATGAACCGCCGCCATGCAGAAGAAGCAGGAGTTGGAACCCATGACTAAACACCGCCGTACCCCCCTGGCACTGGCAGCGGCCGCAGCGGCGGCGCTGCTGGCGGGCTGCTCGTTCATTCCGACGTACGAGCGTCCTCAGCCTCCCGTCCCTCCCACTTACGCCGGCGCTGCAGCAACGACGGACGGCGCAGCGGTTCAGCCGGGCGCCACCGTGCCCTGGCAGAACTACTTTGCCGAGCCACGCCTGCAGCAGCTCATCGGCATTGCGCTGGCCAACAACCGCGACCTGCGGGTGGCGATGCTTAACATCGAGCAGGCCCGGGCCACCTACCAGGTGCGCCGTGCCGACCTGTACCCGGGTGTGGGACTGGCCGCCAATGCCAGCCGGGCCCCTGCCACGGGCACGGGCAACCTGACCAACTCATTCAGCGTGGGTCTGGCCGTATCCGCATGGGAAATCGACTTCTTTGGCCGCATTGCCAGCCTCAAGGAACAAGCGCTCGCCCAATACCTCGCCACGGAAGAAGGCCGCAGCGCCGCACAGGTGAGCCTGGTGGCGGCAGTGGCCAATGGCTGGCTGACACTGCTGGCCGACGAGGAGCTGCTGGACCTGTCGCGCCAGACCCTTGCCTCGCGCGAGGAGTCGGTGCGCCTGACCAAGATGCGCCTGGACGCGGGTGTGGCCTCCGAGCTTGACTTCCGCCAGGCAGAGTCGCTCACCCAGGCGGCGCGCGCCACGCTGGCACAGCAACAGCGCCAGCGCGCGCTCGACGAAAACGCGCTGGTTCTGCTGCTGGGCCAAGCACTGCCTCAGGACGTGCGCGCCAGTCTGGCGGGTGGCAAGCTGGCCGACGCGCCTGCGATGGCACCGCTACCTGCTGGCGTGCCGTCAGAGCTGCTCACCCGCCGGCCAGACATCCGCCAAGCGGAGCAGCAACTGATTGGCGCTAACGCCAACATCGGCGCAGCGCGGGCGGCGTTTTTCCCGCGCATCTCCCTGACAGCGCAGGCAGGCACCGCCAGCGGCGAGCTGTCCGGCCTGTTCAAGAACGGCTCCTGGGGCTTCACCATCGCGCCATCGCTGCTGTTGCCCATTTTTGACGCGGGCCGCAACCAGGCCAATCTGGACAGCGCCCGGGTCGGTCGGGAGATTGCCGTGGCGCAGTACGAAAAAGCCATCCAGACCGCGTTCCGCGAGGTCTCGGACGCGCTGGCCGGGCAAGCCACCCTGGGCGAACAGGCCCAGGCCCAGCAACAGCAGGCTCAGGCAGAAGCCGCGCGCCTGCAACTGGCCGACCTGCGATACCGCAACGGCGTGGCCAGTTATCTGGACTTGCTGGACGCACAACGCTCGCTGTTCACGGCCCAGCAGGCCGTGGTGCAAGTCCGGCTGGCGCAACTGCAAAACCAGGTGTCGCTGTACAAGGCGCTGGGGGGCGGAGCACCCGACACCAGCGCCCAGGCCCCCTCCTGACGCCCAGGGCTGAAGCGCGCGCAGCCCCCTGGGGCACTGCGCGCGCTGGGGCAAACCCGTGGTGGTCTGCATCAAGCGGGGATCGGAATAACCATCCCCGCAGATATAATTTAAGGTTGATTACACCGAAGCCCCCGATACACCTGAGGACGACATGAGCGACAACCACCACGAAGAAGCCCATACCGGCCCGATCAAGAACCCCAAGCAGTTGCTGGTCGCGGTACTTTTCTCGTTTGTAGTTCCGATCTTTGCCATCATTGGCTTGGTCCTGTATGTGACGTCGGCGGACAAGCCCGCTGCCGGTGCCGTCAACCCCGAAAAGGCCATCGCCGAACGCATCCAGAAGATCGGCATGGTCGAAGTGCGCGACGCCAACCGCCCCCTCAAGAGCGGCGAAGAAGTCTTCAAGGCCCAGTGCTCGGCCTGCCATGCCTCCGGTGCTGCAGGTGCCCCCAAGTTTGGTGATGCAGCTGCCTGGGCTGCGCGCATTGGCACCGGGTTTGAAGCCCTGGTGCAGTCCGCCCTGAAGGGCAAGGGCGCCATGGCCCCCCAAGGCGGCGGCGACTTCAACGACACCGAAATCGCACGCGCCGTGGCCTACATGGCCAACGCGGGTGGCGCCAAGTTTGCCGAACCTGCTGCTCCCGCCGCTGCGGCCCCTGCCGCCCAGGCAGACGCAGCCCCAGCGGCCGCTCCTGCACCAGCACCTGCCGCAGCCCCTGCAGCGGCTGCGCCCGCTGTAGCGGTAGCTGCCGCACCTGCAGCCGCCGCAGCAGGCGCTGGCGAGGCTCTGTACAAGCAGGCTTGCCAGGTGTGCCATGCTGCCGGTGTGGCCGGTGCTCCCAAGTTTGGTGACAAGGCCGCATGGGCCGCTCGCCTGCCCGCAGGCATCGATGCGCTGTACACCAGTGTCGCCAAGGGCAAAGGCGCCATGCCTCCCCGTGGTGGTACACAAGCCTCTGACGCCGATCTGCGCGCGGCGGTGGAGTTCATGGCAGCCGCCGCCAAGTAAGGCAGCCCCTTCACCCTGCCCAGGCGGGGTAGAAACTCAGTTCCAAAGCCGGTCCTTGCGACCGGTTTTGTCGTTTTGGACCCCATCCCGCTCAGCGATGAGCAGCAGTCAGTGCCTGCAACTCAGGGCGGAGGGCCGTGTAGCAGAGCGTCAGTTTGGCCGCGACGCCCCGGCTTGCGACCTGGCACCCGGGCTGCAGACATACCCGTAGCGCACCGGCAGGTCCTTCGCCTGCACGTCCTCGGGCATCCAGCGCCCATCGGTCACCGCCTCTGCAGCCAGTGCCACGTCCAGCGTGTGCACCAGCCCGAGGCCCAGGTCTGTCTCCAGGTACACACGGCCCAGTTCGTCCAGCAGGCAGCGGCGCACCAACGCCTCCCGACCGGTGTGGCTGACGGCACGCAGGTCCTGCGGCTGCAGGCGCCAGACCCAGGGCGTGGCCTCCAGTTCCACATACACGCGCTGGGGGCCGTTTTGAAAGAACCACTGCCCCTGGTCGTCATGCTCGTAATTGCGCGCGATGAAAGCCAGCAACTTGTCGTGCTGCAGCAGCGTGCCTTTGCTGTGCGGAAACGCGCCCGCCGCCTGCACGGCGTCGTCGCGCAGATACCAGTGGCCGCGCGCATCCAGGCCCAGCCAGCCATAGCAGTCGGGCACGTTGGGCCATTTGGCCAGTGCCTGTTTGACGATGTCATCCATGGGCGGATTGTGCTCCGTGCAGCGCCAGGGCCCCACTGTGCTCGGCCAGCCACCCTCCCACCGCATCGGGCATGGCGCGCACATGCCCGGGTGGCAACCCACGCGGGAACCCCACATGCCCGCCGTGCGCCGGCTGCCAGAGCGTCACATGGCGCCCTACCTCGCGCACGCCCGGCAGGCTGCCAGCGGGCACAAAGGGGTCGTTGCGCGCGTTCACCACCAGGGCCGGAATGCGGATGCGGTGCAGCAGCGGCTTGGCCGACGCGCGCAGCCAGTAGTCCTCGGTATTGCGAAACCCATGGACCGGCGCTGTGAACACGTTGTCGAACGCGTACAGATCCCGCGCGGCCAGCAGCGCCTGCCGGTCAAACAGCCCCGGGTGCTGGGCCAGCTTCTGCAGTGCCTTGGGCACCAGAGTGCGCATGAACATGCGCGTGTACACCAGCCGGTTGAAGCCACGCCCAATGGCATGGCCGCCCGCTGCCAGGTCGATGGGAGAGCACACGGCCGCCACCGCATCTGCGCTGCGCTCAGCGTCAGTGCCCACTTCGGCGGCCCAGCGCAGCAGGGCATTGCCGCCCAGTGACACCCCTACCGCCATCAGCGGCCCCTGGTGGCGCGCGCGCAGTTGCTCCAGCATCCAGCCGATCTCGGCGTAGTCGCCTGAGTGGTAGGCGCGCGGGGCGCGGTTGATCTCCCCACTGCACCCCCGAAAGTGCGGCAGCGCGCAGGCCCAGCCGCGCTCGCGGGCCAGGTCGGCAAAGGCTTCGCAGTAATGGCTGCGCGACGAGCCTTCCAGGCCGTGGAACACCACCAGCAGCGGCCGGGGAGCGTCAGCGACCACACCATCCTGCAGAAAGTCCACGTCGACGAAATCGCCGTCGGGGGTGTCCCAGCGCTCACGGCGGTACTCAGGACGCGGGCCGAACACCCGGCGCGCGTACAGCGCGGGCCAGATCGTTTGCAACTGACCCCCGGGCAGCCAGCGAGGCGCTATGTAGTTCATAGCTGTCAAGGTATGTTTTGTCGGCGCATACAGCCAATTGGGCCCAAAATCCTCACGCAGGAGCCTCTCAATGCAGAACGGGGCGCTGCGCCAGCACATCCACCTGGGCATCGGGCGCCACGCCAGGGCTGGCGTGGTGGGCCACCAAACGCCAGCCTTCGGGAGTCTTGTGGTACACGTTGGTGGCCATGACCACGGCCTGGTGCAGGCCATCGGGCAGCATCACCTCGACCTGCTCGACCACGCTGTGCACGGCACTCGACAGTGCCACCACGCGGTGCACCTGGGCCGGCCGGGCACGCACGGTGCCATGCGAGAACATGGCCTCGAACGCGGCACGGATGGCCGCAGGCCCCAGCAGGCGCGGCCCCCCCGGATGCACGCAGACGATCTCGTCGTCGTCTGCCCAGCACGACATCAGCAGATCGATGTCACCGCGCTGCAGCGCCTCATAGAACGCGGATTCGGTTTCATCCGAAGAGCCACCCAGAGTGGCTGCTTTTGATCGGGCGCGGGGCATGTGGATTCAGGGGGTAAGTGGGTTGGAATGGCGTGACAGGTGCAACGCGAGGCTGCTATTGTGCGGCGGCGGTGCAATGCCTTGCTGCGTACCGATTTTGTACGCGCTCTGGAGGTGCCCCCACTGCGACAGATCCTCCACAAATTTTGCTGTCTTGCGCATCGCGGTTTCTGGCACAGTCATCTCATTTCTCCATCGGCGGACTCCACCATCATGATGATCCAACGTCTACTTGCCCTCCTCACCCTGCTCGCTGCCACACTCACACTGAGCGGCTGCGGTTACAACGACTTCCAGCGCCTGGACGAGCAGTCCAAGGCCGCGTGGAGCGAAGTGCTCAACCAGTACCAGCGCCGTGCCGACCTGGTGCCCAACATCGTCGCCACCGTCAAGGGCGAGGCCAACTTTGAGCAAGAAACACTGACCAAGGTGGTCGAGGCCCGTGCCAAGGCCACCGCCATCCAGGTCACCCCCGAAACCCTGAACAACCCCGAGGCTTTCAGCAAGTTCCAGCAGGCCCAGGGCGAGTTGTCCAGCGCCTTGTCGCGCCTGATGGTCGTGTCCGAGCGCTACCCCACCCTGCAGGCCAACCAGGGCTTTCGCGACCTGCGGGTGACGCTGGAAGGCACCGAAAACCGCATCACCGTGGCCCGCAACCGCTACATCCAGACGGTGCAGGAGTACAACGTGCTGGCCCGCAGCTTCCCCACCAACCTCACAGCCATGGCCTTCAGCTACGCCCCCAAGCCCAGTTTTACCGTGGCCAACGAGGCCCAGATTGCCGTGCCGCCCACGGTGGACTTCTCCGCATCCAAGGCCAAACCCTGAACACCCCTTGCATGGCCTGATGTGAGCCAAAAATGCTGCTAGCGCCCATTCGACATGCCCTGATAGCTATATTTTTGATAGCTTCATGGCCCGTCTTTGGCTGGGCCCAATCGCAGCCGCTGGCGGTGCCCCCGCTGACCGGCCACGTCATGGATCAGACAGGCACGCTCAGCGCCAATGACATTCAGGCGCTGGAGGGCCAGTTGGTTGCGCTCGAAAAATCGCGCGGCTCGCAAGTCGTGGTGCTGATGGTGCCCACCACGGCACCGGAAGATATCGCCGCCTATGCCAACCGCGTCGGCAACCAGTGGAAGATCGGGCGCCGCGACGTGGGTGACGGTGTGCTGGTGGTGGTCGCCAAGAACGACCGCAAGATGCGCATTGAGGTCGCCAAATCGCTGGAAGGCGCCATCCCCGACATCGCAGCAGCGCGCATCATCGACGGCGCGATGAAGCCCCGCTTTCAGCAAGGCGACTTTGCGGGAGGCCTTGGTGCAGCGATCACGCAGATCGGCGCGCGCATCGCGGGCGAAGCCCTGCCCGCCCCGACTGAGGCACCCTCTCCTGCCGCCGGCGGCAGCAGTCATGGTCTGTTCGACTGGACGGACTTTGCCATCTTCCTGTTCTTTGGCGTCATGGTGGCCGGCCCGTTGGCTCGCAGCCTCCTGGGGGCTGCGCTGGGCGGACTGGCGGTAGGAGGCGGCGTAGGCGCCCTGGCGTTTGTGTTCACCTCCAGCCTGCTGCTGTCGGTGGGCGCGGGCGTGATTGCGCTGCTCTACACCTGGCTTTTCGGTGGCAGCAGCGGCCCTATCAGCCTGGGGCATGGCGGCGGAGGTTCCGGGGGCTGGAGCAGCGGCAGCTCGGGCGGATTCAGCAGCAGCGGTGACAGCGGCGGCTTCAGTTCGGGCGGCGGGGGCGATTTTGGTGGCGGCGGTGCATCGGGGGACTGGTGATGGGTGTTGAGAACAGCGGGCAACCAACGCACACGCTATGGCGTTCCATCTGGAGGCTCGTCCACCATCGCTGGCACGACGCCTTCGGCCGATCCGCCATCCCGTTGCAAGCACTGCAGCGCCTCGGCGCGCAGGTCGCTGCCAGCGAGCGGCAGCACACCGGGCAGATTCGCATCGTGGCGGAAGCGGGGCTCCCCTGGAGCTACCTGCGCCGTCACGCCAATGCACGCGAACGCGCGCTGATGCTGTTCAGCAAACACCGCGTGTGGGACACCGAACACAACAACGGCGTGCTGATCTACCTGCTGATGCCGGAACATGCGTTCGAGATCGTGGCCGACCGGGGCTTGGCACGGCATGTCCCACCCACCGCATGGCAGGAGATGGCGACGAAGATGTCGGCCCAGTTTCAGCAAGGCCACTACGAAGAAGGCCTGGCACAGGCCGTGGGCGCGGTAGGTGCCCTGCTGGTGGAGCACTTTCCGCGCGCCACCGATTCGCCTTCCGTCAACGAGCTACCCGACGCGCCGGTCGTGCGCTGAATACCGGCTGGCGGCCATCCCGAGCATCTACAACGCGACGCGAATCAGAGCGCCCAGAGGGCAGCCATTGTGTGTATGGGCGGGCTGCAGCTCAGCCAGACGACACGTGCAGTTCAGCCGCAAACTGCTTTCCATGGGCATTGAATTGAACACCCCACATCCAGCCCCAGCAGGCCACATTGCGGAGCTAACCCGCTGACTCTTCGCAGGTGCGCCCGTCACACGCCTTCGGCTCTACAGCCCTGCAACCCTGCAACCGTCCTGAATATGTATCCGGGTTATCCATCAGCAGGTAACTATCTCCGACCGAACCAGTGCCCCAAGCCAACGGACTGGCCCTCATCCCATCTTCATTGTTTCCAATACTGGAACAGTTAGTTCGCGACCCGGTGGTTTTTCTCTGCACCCCACCGGCGTACAGTTCATCCCATCGATGAGCCGAACCCGCAAGGCGACTCACCGAACCCGGTCCCAGGCAGCTTTCTTTGTTTTTGGCGCTTTGTCCCGGTTTTTTTGAGCCGCTTCTTTAACTTCAAGGATTTTTCATCATGAACAACACCGCACGTTTCCTGTCTATCGCCGCTGTCGCCGCTTTCGCTTCTTTTGGTGCCCAGGCTGATGAAGCCGATGCTTCGCAATTCGCCACCAAGTTTGAAACCAACCGCACCCGCGCTGAAGTGCAAGCCGAAGCCGCTACCGTGGCTCAGACCCGCTCGATCGAACCCGCTGGTTCGCGTGTGGTGACTTACAAGTCCACGGCTGACCGCGCTGCCGTGCGTGCCCAGGCTGCTGAAGCTGTGCGTACCGGCCAGATTTCTTCGGGTGAGCGCGGCTGATTGACCCGGGGCGGCTGAATCTGCCGCCCTGGTTGCGCCGTATCTCTCAGTACCCAAGTCCCTCTTTTTCAGATTTTCCGGAGTTTCACCATGAACAAGTCTGTCCGTTTCCTGTCCGTTGCTGCTGTTGCCGCTTTCGCCGCTTTTGGTGCCCACGCTGACGAAGCCGATGCTTCGCAGTTCGCCACCAAGTTCGAAACCAACCGCACCCGTGCTGAAGTGGCTGCTGAAGCCGCTACCGTGGCACAAACCCGCAGCCAAGAGCCTGCTGGTTCGCGTGTGGTGACCTACAAGTCCACCGCTGACCGCGCTGCTGTGCGTGCCCAGGCTGCTGAAGCCCTGCGCACGGGCCAGATCTCTTCGGGCGAAATCGGCAACGCGATGTAATTGCCACAGGCCCCGTGCGCACGGCATGGGGGCTTCGTGAAAGAGCTGTGCAAATGCAAAAGGCCGGGGCCCTGTGAAGGGCCCCGGCCTTTTTGTTTGTGCGTAAGCCTTTTGGAGCGGAGATCAAGTGACCAGCTTCGCAGAGGCCATTGCTGGTGAGTTGCTACGCCGTCGATAGGCCATACTGCGCCTCCGCTTATAGGAGTATGGCGGTGTACGTCTGGAGCGTTGTCACCGCGACAGAAACAAAAAAACCCGGCAATGCCGGGTTTTTTTGCCGCACCAGAGTGCTCGCGAAAGCTTACTTCTTCTGGCGGAACTTGCGCAGTGCGGCAATCTGGGCAGCCATGACGGCCAGCTCGGACTGGGCCTTGGCCAGATCGATGTCGCTCTTGGCGTTCTTGAGCGCTTCTTCGGCTGCAGACTTGGCCGCGTTGGCCTTCTCGTCGTCCAGATCCTTGCCACGGATGGCGGTGTCCGACAACACGGTCACGCAGTTGGGTTGCACTTCCAGAATGCCACCGGCCACGAAAACGAACTCTTCGCCACCGTCAGCCATTTCGATGCGCACCGAGCCCGGCTTGATGCGGGTGATCAGCGGGGTGTGGCGGGGGTAGATGCCCAACTCGCCAGCTTCGCCAGGCAGAGCGACAAAGCGCGCTTCACCGGAGAAGATGGACTCTTCGGCACTGACCACATCAACGTGGATGGTGTTCATCATTGCTCCTAGGAAAAGGTGGGTTGCTTGATTGCAGAAGGCCGGATCGCCACGGGCTGCCCGGCCGACGGCTCATCAGGCCACCTTCTTGGCCTTTTCGAAGGCTTCGTCAATGGTGCCCACCATGTAGAACGCTTGCTCTGGCAGGTGATCGCATTCGCCGTTCACGATCATCTTGAAACCACGGATGGTTTCGGCCAAGGGAACGTACTTGCCTGGGGAGCCCGTGAACACTTCGGCCACGTGGAAAGGCTGCGACAGGAAACGCTGGATTTTGCGAGCGCGGGCCACAGCCAGCTTGTCTTCAGGAGCCAGTTCGTCCATGCCCAGAATGGCGATGATGTCGCGCAGTTCCTTGTAGCGCTGCAGCGTACCCTGCACGGCGCGGGCCGTGGTGTAGTGGTCTTCGCCCACCACGTTCGGATCCAGCTGGCGGCTGGTGGAGTCCAGCGGATCCACGGCGGGGTAGATACCCAGCGAGGCGATGTCACGCGACAACACCACGGTGGAATCCAAGTGGGCAAACGTCGTAGCAGGCGAGGGATCGGTCAAGTCATCGGCTGGCACGTACACGGCCTGGATGGAGGTGATCGAACCGACCTTGGTGGACGTAATACGCTCTTGCAGGCGGCCCATTTCTTCGGCCAGGGTAGGCTGGTAGCCCACGGCGGAAGGCATACGGCCCAACAGAGCGGACACTTCAGTACCGGCCAGCGTGTAGCGGTAGATGTTGTCCACGAAGAACAGCACGTCACGGCCTTCGTCACGGAAAGATTCCGCAATGGTCAGACCGGTCAGGGCCACGCGCAGACGGTTGCCTGGAGGCTCGTTCATCTGGCCGTACACCATGGCCACTTTGGACTCGCCCAGGTTCTCCAGATTCACCACGCCGGAATCGGCCATTTCGTGATAGAAGTCGTTCCCTTCGCGGGTACGCTCGCCCACACCAGCGAACACCGACAGACCCGAGTGGGCCTTGGCGATGTTGTTGATAAGTTCCATCATGTTCACGGTCTTGCCCACACCGGCGCCACCGAACAGACCCACCTTACCGCCCTTGGCGAACGGGCACACCAGGTCAATCACCTTGATGCCGGTCTCCAGCAGTTCTTGCGAGGGCGACAGTTCGTCGTACGCAGGCGCCTTGCGGTGGATCGAAGCGGTCAGCTCCTGGCCCACAGGACCACGTTCGTCGATGGGGTTGCCCAGCACGTCCATGATGCGGCCCAGCGTCGCCTTGCCCACAGGCACGGTGATGGGGTTGCCGGTGTTGGTCACCATGATGCCGCGGCGCAGGCCGTCGGAGGAACCCAGGGCGATGGTACGCACCACGCCGTCACCCAGCTGCTGCTGCACTTCCAGCGTCAGGGCAGAGCCTTCCAGCTTCAGGGCGTCGTAAACCTTGGGCATCTGGTCGCGTGGGAACTCAACGTCCACCACGGCGCCGATACATTGAACAATCTTGCCTTGCACTTGAGCCATTTTTCGCTCCAATAAAGTAGTTTGTTGAGCTGCTTACACAGCAGCGGCGCCAGCCACGATTTCCGAAAGTTCTTTCGTGATCGCTGCCTGGCGCGTCTTGTTGTAGACCAGCTTCAACTCGCCAATGACGCTGCCGGCGTTGTCGGTGGCGGCCTTCATGGCCACCATGCGTGCCGACTGCTCGGACGCCATGTTTTCCGCAACCGCCTGGTAAATCAGGGACTCGACATAACGGACCAGCAGCTCGTCGATGACGCTTTGCGCATCGGGCTCATAGATGTAGTCCCAGCCGTGTTCCGTCTTCTCAGCCTGCATCTGCTCGGAGGACAGGGGGAGCAGCTGCTCCACCACCGATTCCTGCTTCATGGTGTTGATGAACTTGGTGTAGCTCAGGTACACCGCGTTGATCTTGCCTTCTGCGTATGCATCGAGCAGCACCTTCACCGGGCCGATTAGCTTGTCCAGGTGGGGGGTGTCGCCCAGGCCCGTCACGTGCGAAACCACCTTGGCGCCCACACGGTTCAGGAAACCCAGGCCCTTGTTGCCAATCGCCACGGCTTCGGTCGAGACACCAGCACCTTGCAGCTCACGCAGCTTGGTCGTCACGGCACGCAACACGTTGGTGTTCATGCCGCCGCACAGGCCCTTGTCCGTGGTGATGACGATCACACCAGCGGTCTTGACATCGTTCACCTTCATGAACGGGTGCACGTACTCCGGATTGGCCTTGCCGAGGTTGGCTGCAATGTTGCGGATCTTCTCGCTGTATGGGCGGGCAGCCCGCATCCGGTCCTGCGCCTTGCGCATTTTGGATGCGGCCACCATTTCCATGGCTTTGGTGATCTTCTTGGTGTTTTCCACCGATTTGATCTTGCCGCGTATTTCCTTGCCTGCTGCCATGATGGCTCCTCGTCCGGTTTAAGCGAACGACTTCTTGAACGCGGCGATCGCTGCGGTCAATTCGGCTTCTGCATCCTTGTCCATGGCCTTGGCCTGTTCCAGCTTGGCCAGCAAAGCGGCGTGGCTGGTCTTCAGGAACTGGTGCAGGCCGTGTTCGAAGTCGAGCACCTTCTTGACATCGATATCGTCCATGAAGCCCTTGTTCACAGCGAACAGCGTGGCGGCCATCAGGGAGATGGGCAGCGGGCTGTACTGTGCCTGCTTCAGCAGTTCGGTCACGCGGGCACCGCGATCCAGCTGCTTGCGGGTGGCTTCGTCCAGGTCGGAAGCGAACTGCGCGAACGCAGCCAGTTCACGGTACTGGGCCAGGTCGGTACGGATACCGCCGGACAGGTTCTTCACCAGCTTGGTCTGGGCAGCACCACCCACGCGCGACACCGAGATACCGGCGTTGATGGCGGGACGGATACCGGCGTTGAACAGGCTGGTTTCCAGGAAGATCTGGCCGTCGGTGATCGAGATCACGTTGGTAGGCACGAAAGCGGACACGTCGCCAGCTTGCGTTTCGATGATCGGCAGTGCGGTCAGCGAACCGGTCTTGCCCTTGACTTCACCCTTGGTGAAGGCTTCGACGTAGTCGGCGTTCACGCGGGCTGCGCGTTCGAGCAGACGGCTGTGCAGATAGAACACGTCGCCAGGATAGGCTTCTCGACCTGGTGGGCGACGCAGCAGCAGCGACACTTGGCGGTAGGCCACGGCTTGCTTGGACAGGTCGTCGTACACGATCAGGGCGTCTTGGCCGCGGTCGCGGAAGTATTCGCCCATCGTGCAACCCGAGTAGGCCGACACGTACTGCATGGCAGCCGATTCGGAAGCCGATGCGGCCACCACAATCGTGTACTCCATGGCACCGGCTTGTTCCAGAGCGCGCACGACGTTCTTGATCGACGATGCCTTCTGACCGATGGCGACGTAGATACAGGTCACGCCTTGGCCCTTCTGGGCGATGATGGCGTCGATGGCCACGGCGGTCTTGCCGGTCTGGCGGTCACCGATGATCAGCTCGCGCTGGCCACGGCCCACGGGCACCATCGAGTCGATGGACTTCAGGCCGGTCTGCAGAGGCTGGTCCACAGACTTACGGGCGATCACACCGGGAGCGACCTTTTCGATCACGTCGGTGAGCTTGGCGTTGATAGGGCCCTTGCCGTCGATCGGCTGACCCAGGGCATTCACCACGCGGCCGACCAGTTCGGGGCCCACGGGCACTTCCAGAATACGGCCCGTGCACTTGACGGTGTCGCCTTCGGAGATGTGCTCGTACTCGCCCAAAATCACGGCGCCGACGGAGTCGCGCTCGAGGTTCAGCGCCAGACCGTAGGAAGGCTGGCCGTCCTTGGTCGCGGGAAACTCGAGCATTTCGCCCTGCATCACGTCCGACAGGCCATGAACGCGCACGATACCGTCGGACACGGACACCACGGTACCCTGGTTGCGGATATCGCTGCTGGCGGCCAGACCTTCGATGCGGCTCTTGATGAGTTCAGAAATTTCTGCGGGATTGAGTTGCATGACTCTTTCCTTCTTTCTTTGGTTCGCTGTCCTCGTCGCGCGTTACGCAACGAGGGCCGCTTTCATTTGTTCAAGACGGGCCTTGACCGAAGTGTCCAGCACCTCGTCACCCACCACTACGCGAATACCACCGATCAGGGACTCATCCAGCTGTACAGCGAGATTGAGCTTGCGGCCGAAGCGCTTTTCCAGCGCTGCGCTGACCTCGGACAGTGCAGCACTGTCCATTGGAAATGCGCTGTACACGACGGCATCCGAGGAGCCGTTGCGACGATTCACGAGGGCACGAAACTGCGCAGCCACTTCCGGGAGCGCATCGATGCGTCCGTTGTCGATGACTGTGCGCAGGAAATTTTTGGCCATATCCGGCAGGGCCGAGCGGGCGACCCCGGTGAATACGGCGAACACCTGGTCTGCCGTCACCTTGGGGTTGTCCGCCAACTGACGCAGCTGGGGGTTGGCGGCAATCGCCGCCAGTTCGTCCATCCAGGCAGCAGTGCTGCCCAGATCGACGCCCGCGCCCGCAGTGGCAGCCTTGAACAAGGCATCGGCGTAAGGGCGGGCAATGGTGGCGAGTTCAGCCATGTGTGTCCCCTTACAGCTCGGTCTTCAGGCGGTTGAGCAGGTCGGCATGGACGCCAGCATTGACTTCCTTGCGGAGAATCTGCTCGGCACCCTTGACGGCCAGCGCTGCCACCTGCTCACGCAGGGCTTCGCGGGCTTGGACCGTCTGCTGCTCGGCTTCGGCGCGGGCTGCAGCAACAATCTTGTTGCCTTCCTCTGTGGCGCGGGCCTTGGCTTCTTCGATGATGGCCTGGGCACGACGGTCGGCGTCCGCAAGACGCGAGGCCGTTTCGTTGCGCGCCTGTGACAGTTCCTTTTCAACGCGCTGGTTGGCAGCGGTCAGTTCGGATTTGGCACGGTCGGCAGCTGCGAGGCCATCGGCGATTTTCTGGGCTCGTTCATCCAACGCCTTCGCGATCGGAGGCCACACGAATTTCATCGTGAACCACACGAGGATCAGGAAGACGATGGCCTGAATGAACAGGGTCGCATTGATACTCACGGCAACACCTTTCTAAAGTGGCGTTGAACGGGAATTACTTGGGCAGGTTGGCCAAGAGCGTGGAAACGAAGGGGTTGGCGAAAGCGAACAGCAGGGCGATAGCCACACCGATCAGGAACGCAGCGTCGATCAGACCAGCCAAGATGAACATCTTGGTTTGCAGTTCGTTGATCAGTTCAGGCTGACGTGCCGACGATTCGAGGAACTTGCCACCCATCAGGGCGATGCCGATGGAAGCGCCGATAGCGCCCAGACCAACGATCAGACCACAAGCCAGAGCGACGAGACCGAGAATGTTTTCCATGATGACTCCTGAGTTAAAAAAGAAAAGTTAAGGAAAGAAAAAACGAAAGAGAAACTTAGTGCGCGTTGTGCGCCTGACCAAGGTAGATCAGCGCGAGCATCATGAAGATGAATGCTTGCAGCGAGATCACCAAAATGTGGAACAGCGTCCAGATGGTGCCAGCGATGACGTGGCCCACAGGCAGCAGCACACCCGACAGCGACAGGGCCGCAGCACCACCCATGAGGGCGATGAGCATGAACACCAGTTCGCCAGCGTACATGTTGCCGAACAACCGCATGCCATGGGACACGGTGTTGGCGACATATTCAATGATCTGCATGAGCAGATTCACCACGCCCAGGATCAGGGCGAAGATAGGATTCTTGCTGGTGCCGAAAGGAGCCGACACCAGTTCGTGCGCCCAGCCGCCGGCGCCCTTGATCTTGACGCTGTACCAGAAGCGCAGGATCAGGATGGCGAAAGCGAGGCCCAGCGTGGTGGACAGATCGGCTGTGGGCACAACACGCAGATAAGCGTGGTGGGGGTCGTGACCTGCAGCGCCGTAGATCTTGGCCCAGATGGCGGGCAGCAGGTCCACAGGCAGCATGTCCATGAAATTCATCAGGAAGATCCAGACGAACACCGTCAGACCCAGGGGAGCGATGAACTTGCGGCTTTCGGCGTTGTGGATGTTGGCCTTGGCCTGGTTGTCCACCATCTCGACCAGCATCTCGACCGCAGCCTGGAAGCGACCGGGCACACCCGAAGTTGCCTTACGGGCAGCTGACCACAGAATCAAAAGGGTGAGCGCCCCCAGAACCAAACCGACGATGATCGAGTCGTAGTTGATGACCGTGAAATCAACGATCTTGGTCTGGTTGACGTTTTGAAGATGCTGCAGGTGGTGAACGATGTATTCACTTGCAGTCGGAGCGTGCGCTTCTGCGGCCATCGGACAACTCTTCTCTCTATCAATCGGTTTTTCGGACACCAGGCCGCACCAACAGTGCCACCCAGTACGTTTTCATTGCGGCCACCATGCCAATCAGCAAGGCAATCCAGCTCAAGCCCGGCACCAGCCGAGGTGCCGCCGCCAGCAGCGCCACCGTCAACATGATCTTGGCGATTTCCCACCCAAAGAACCCCACCATGGCAGCCCGCGGATTGGATGACGCCTTGTGGCGCAACACACCGCGGGCAAACAGCGCGGCCGGAGCCACCACTGCCAGAGCGCCGTAGGCTGCAGACCAGCCCACCACCGCCCTGCCCGTCAGAACCCAGGCCACCAGGGCCACCAGCATTCCGACCAGCGCCTGACCTGCCACCACCTTCCACACCGAGAGGGGCGGATGGCGACTGCGCCACTGCTGCGCCTCTTGGGCCGTCAGGGGCTTGAAGTCAGATTCTTCAGCCTCAATTTCAGTCTCTGGCGGGATTGTTTTCATTGATGAATGACGCCCGCGTTACAGACCGCAACTTTTACAAAGCCTCTAATTATAAGTAAAAACCCATGACACCAGACAAAAACCCGCAAACGTGCCTGTGGGCTTCGTGTGCGCCTGCTCTGTTGTGGTGATGCGCCAACGGCTTTTGCGCTCCAAAAACCTCGTGCAATGCACCGATCTGGCGCACGCCAAACACACAATTCAGACACCCTCATCAGCCCGTGGCGCACAATGACAGTGCATGCCTAGCTATTGAAACTGCAGCATCCCTACCACCGCGATCCACCATGACATCCTCCAATCCGCCGCCCGCCAACGGCCTCGATACCCAGGCCGCCGATCCACGCAAAGACTCGCTGATCGAATACCCCTCCAAGTTCCCGATCAAAGTCATGGGCGCCAAGGTGGACGGCTTCGTGCATGCCGTGACCGAAGTGGCGCGCCAGTTCGACCCTGCCTTCGACGCCGCCACCATTGAACTGCGCGACAGCCGCGCGGGCAATTACCTCGGAGTAACCATCACTATCACGGCGACCAGCCGCGAGCAGCTGGACGACCTGTACCGCGCGCTGTCCTCGCACCCGATGGTGAAAGTGGTGCTGTAACCGCCCGCTTGCAGATTGCGCCATGACGATTGACATCCGCCTGCTGGGCCGCGTGGACTACGCCAGCACCGTGCAGGCCATGCAGGACTACACGGCCACGCGTACGCCTTCCGACCCGGATACGCTCTGGATTTGTGAGCACCCACCGCTTTACACCCAGGGCATAGCAGGCAAAAGCGACCATGTGCTAGACCCGGGCGAGATCCCCGTCATCGCCACCAACCGGGGCGGACAGGTGACCTTCCACGGCCCCGGTCAGGTGGTGGCCTACCCGCTGATCGATCTGCAACGCGCGGGCTATTTCGTCAAGGAATACGTCTACCGTGTCGAAGAGGCCGTGATCCGCACGCTGGCGCACTTCGGCATCACAGGCCACCGGGTTGCCGGTGCACCCGGCATTTACGTGCGTCTGGATGACCCGCACAGCCACGCCATGCTGCCCCAACGCCCCCAAAAACGCACGGGCGCCGAGGCGCCCACGCCCGACTTCGAAGGCCTGGGCAAAATTGCGGCGCTGGGCATCAAGGTCAGCCGCCACTGCACTTACCACGGCGTGGCGCTGAACGTGGACATGGACCTGGAGCCTTACGACCGCATCAACCCTTGCGGTTACGCAGGATTGAAAACGGTGGACCTTTCTACAATCGGGGTCCACACCACCTGGGAAGAAGCCGCGCAGGTGCTGGGCCAGCAGCTCAGCATCCGGTTGGCGCCCTGAACTCTGCCTACAGCCATGAGCACCCCTGAAGTCGTCCGCGAAGCGCAATCCACCGAAGCCTACAACCCGCTGGCCAAGCAAAAGGCTGCGGCCAAGCTGTCGCGTATTCCGATCAAGGTGGAGCAAGGCGAAGTGCTCAAGAAGCCCGAGTGGATCCGCGTGAAGGCGGGCAGCCCCACCACCCGCTTCTACGAGATCAAGGACATCCTGCGCGAGCACAAGCTCCACACGGTGTGCGAAGAAGCCTCGTGCCCCAACATCGGCGAGTGCTTTGGCAAAGGTACAGCCACCTTCATGATCATGGGCGACAAGTGCACGCGCCGCTGCCCGTTCTGCGACGTGGGCCATGGCCGCCCCGACCCGCTCGACAAGGACGAGCCGCTGAACCTGGCCAAGACCATCGCCGCGCTCAAGCTCAAGTACGTGGTGATCACCAGCGTGGACCGCGACGATCTGCGCGACGGCGGCAGCGGCCATTTTGTGGAGTGCATCCAGAACATCCGCGAGCTGTCGCCCCAAACGCAGATCGAAATCCTGGTGCCCGACTTCCGTGGCCGCGATGACCGCGCGCTCGAAATCCTCAAGGCAGCCCCCCCGGATGTGATGAACCACAACCTGGAAACCGCGCCCCGCCTGTACAAGGAAGCGCGTCCCGGTTCGGACTACCAGTTCAGCCTGAACCTTCTGAAAAAGTTCAAGGCGCTGCACCCCAACGTGCCCACCAAGAGCGGCATCATGGTGGGCCTGGGCGAGACGGACGAAGAGATCCTGCAGGTGATGCGCGACATGCGCGAGCACAACATCGACATGCTGACCATTGGTCAGTATCTGGCGCCCAGCAACAGCCACCTGCCCGTGCGCCGCTACGTGCACCCCGACACCTTCAAGATGTTCGAGGAAGAGGCCTACAAGATGGGCTTCAGCCACGCAGCCGTGGGCGCCATGGTGCGCTCCAGCTACCACGCGGACCAGCAGGCGCACGCAGCTGGCGTGTAAGTAAGCCCGCAGGGACTGTCCGGTCCGCAGGTCTCGCCCATGGGCCCGAATGGTCTGCTCTCGTTGCGACACTACGGCGCCTCGCCGGGCAGCCACAGCCACGACCATTTCCAGATTCTGCTGGGACTCTCCGGAGCGCTGGACCTGGAGGTGGCGGGCCGTGGCGTGCGCGTGGAGCCCGGTGGCGGCTGCGTGATCGCCCCGGGCGACCGGCACGACTTTGAATCCACCCGCGGCAGCATCTGCCTGGTACTCGACAGCGCCCACCCCGACTGGGCGCGGTGCGCCAGCCCACGCCGTGCGACCACGCCGCCGGCAGACGCTTTGCCCCTGGCCCACTACCTGGCCAGTGCTTTGCGACAAGGCCGCCCGCTGGCGCAAGCCCATGGCCCCGCCCTGCTGCTGGAAGCCTGGCTCACCAGCGCCCGCGCCGACGCATCCGCGCCCGGCCCCACGCGCGGGCGCGCCATCGACTGGGCCGCTCTGCAGCAGTGGGCCGCCCAGCAGTGGCACCGGGAACTGACCGTGGCCGACCTGGCTGCGCAGGTGCACCTGAGCCCCAGCCAGTTTGCCGCGCGCTGCCGGGACGACCAGGGCATGGGCGCCATGGCCTGGCTGCGCGGCTTGCGCCTGGCGCAGGCGCGGGTGCTGCGCAGCACCGGCATGGCGGTGGCTGAGGTGGCCCAGCGCACAGGGTACCGCTCGCCTTCCGCCCTCACTGCGGCCTTGCGCCGGGCCGAGCACAACGCATAACGACACATCACGGCAGGCGACTGCGGGCAGCACCCTCTCATTCCATTTCCAAATCATTTGTGTCTAGGCGCGAAGCCGCAGGCAGTGCTGTAGCACGGCTAGGCGAAGCAACAACGACACGGATGATTGAGAAATGGAATCAAAACCTCGGCGCGCGACGACACACCGGTGTTGCGCGACGATCCACCACAGCAGGTGAGCGTAAGCTCGGCGCCATGCAAGCCAACCTCTATGCCCTGGGCGCTATTGCGCTGTGGGCTTCTCTCGCCTCGCTGGGGGTGTCCCTCACCCACATTCCGCCCTTCCTGCTCACGGGCATTGCGCTCATCATCGGCAGCGTGCCCGCATGGCCCTTTGTGCTGCGTGATCCGTCGCAGTGGCGCATTCCGCTGCGCACGCTGGCGCTGGGGGTGTACGGCCTGTTCGCCTACCACTTTCTGCTGTTCATCGCGCTGCGCCACGCGCCGCCGGTGGAGGCGAACCTCGTCAACTACCTGTGGCCGCTGTTCATCGTGGTGCTCTCGCCGGTGGTGCTGCCCGGTGTGGCGCTGCGCTTGCCGCATGTGCTGGCGGCGCTGCTGGGTTTTGGCGGCGCGGCCATCGCCATTGCAGGCGGACGCGAGTTGAGCGGCACGCTGGCCTGGGGCTACCTGCCCGCGCTGGCTGCCGCCTTCATCTGGGCCACCTATTCGCTCATGACCAAGCGCGTGGCGGCATTCCCCACCACGGCGATTGGCCTGTTCGGGCTGGTGTCTGGTGCGCTGTCGCTGCTGTGCCATGGGGTGCTAGAGCCCGCCGTGGCGCTACAGCCGCGCGACTGGGGGCTGCTGGCGGTGTTGGGTCTGGGGCCCTTGGGAGCGTCGTTCTTTATGTGGGACAAGGCACTGAAGCTGGGGGACGCACGGCAAATCGGCATCCTGAGCTACATCACGCCACTCGCCTCCACCGCGCTGCTGATTTTGGTGAGTGGCCGCACCTTCACCTGGAGCATTGCCCTGGCCACCGCCATGATCATCAGCGCAGCGGTGATGGGAATGCGGGCGCATTGACGGTAAAGGATCAACGCACCTGCGGCAGTAAAAATATAGAAAAATAGGCCGATAGCGCTAGTGGAATATGCCCCAGCAGCTATCAATTTTGAAGTAGCTACTGCGTCCCAGGGCGTCAGCCTTTGAGCAGCACGGCGGGCTCGTCGCCGTCCAGTACCTGCTGGGCCCAGGGGGCGAGCTTGCGCGTGTCGGCGCGCAGCACCTCCTGCTTGACGGCCAGGATCTGCGCCGGGTGCATGGAGAAGCTGCGCAGGCCCAGTCCCAGCAGCAGGCGCGTCATGGTCACGTCGCCCGCCGTCTCGCCGCACACACACACGCTTTTGCCCTGGCGCTCGCCCTCGGCGATCACATCGCCAACCAGGCGGAGCACGGCAGGGTGCAGCGGGTCGTACAGGTGCGCCACGGCCTCGTCGGCACGATCGATAGCCAGGGTGTACTGGATCAGGTCGTTGGTACCGATGGAGAGGAAGTCGAAGTATTTGAGGAAGGTGCGCACCATGAGCGCGGCAGCGGGTACCTCGATCATGGCGCCCAATTGCACCGGGCCGTAGGGCTCGCCACGCGCATCCAGCTCACCCCGGGCCAGATCGACCTGAGCGAGCGTCTGCTGGATCTCGTGCGTGTGCGCGAGCATGGGGAACAGCAGGTTGACCTTGCCATGCGCCGCGGCGCGCAGCACGGCGCGCAGCTGGGTGCGGAACATGGCCGGGTCGGCCAGGCTCCAGCGGATGGCGCGCAGGCCCAGGGCCGGGTTCAGGTAGCTGTCCTTGTGGGCCTTGTTATCCAGAGGCTTGTCCGCGCCCACGTCGATGGTGCGGATGGTGACGGGCAGCCCCTGCATGCCGTCGATGGCCTCGCAGTATGCACGGTACTGCTCGTCCTCGCCGGGCAGGTTGCCGCTTTTGCCCATGAACAGAAATTCGCTGCGGAACAGGCCCACACCCACGGCGCCAGCGCGCACGGCAGCGGCGGCGTCGCCGGGCTGTTCGATGTTGGCCAGCAGCTCGATCTTGTGACCGTCGATGGTGATGGCGGGGGTGTGGCGCAGGCGCGCCAGGCGCTCACGCTCCAGCTCGACCTGGCGCTGGCGAAAACCGTATTCGGCCAGGATGATGGGCGAGGGATCGACAATGACCACGCCCGCATCGCCGTCGATGATGACCCAGTCGTCCTGCCGCACCAGCTGGCTGGCGGCGCGCGCACCCACCACGGCAGGGATGTCCATGCTGCGCGCGACGATGGCCGTGTGGCTGGTCTTGCCGCCCACGTCAGTGACAAAGCCCGCGAACACGCTTTGCTTGAACTGCAGCATGTCGGCGGGTGAGAGGTCGTGCGCCACCAGTACCAGGGGAACGTCCACCGTGTCGTCCAGCAGCAGGTCTTGCTGCAGGCCCAGTTGCTTGTGGCGGCGTGGGCTGCTGGCCGGTGGCGCCACGGGGCTGGCCACGCCCTTCATGTGGCGCAGGATGCGCTCGACCACCTGCTCCAGGTCGGCCTTGCGCTCTCGCAGGTACTCGTCCTCCATCTCGTCGAACTGGCGCGCAATCACTTCGAGCTGGGTGGTGAGCGCCCACTCGGCGTTGTACAGGCGCTCGGTGATCCAGTGCTTGACGCCACCCGTGAGGGCCTCGTCCTGCAGCAGCATCAGGTGCACGTCCAGCAGCGCGGTCAGCTCGTGCGGCGCATCAGCGGGCATGTCGGTCTGCAGGCGCTGCAGCTCCTCGACCACCGCATTGCGACCCTGGCGCACGCGCTCAATCTCACCCTCGACCTGGGAGGGCTCGACAAAGTAGTGCGCCACATCCACCCGGCTGGACGCCACCAGCACGGCCCGGCCAATGGCAATGCCGCGTGCAACTGCGAGGCCGTGGACGGAGAAGGTCATGGTGGTGCGATCAAAGGTTCGGCGGGGTCAGGACAGGGGCGAGGTGGGCAGGCTTATTCACCCTCGCCAAACTTGTCGGCAATGAGCGCCAGCAGGGCGTCCATGGCCTCCTGTTCGCGATCTCCGCTGGTTTCCAGCTCCACTTCGGAGCCGAGCCCGGCGGCCAGCATCATCACGCCCATGATGCTCTTGGCGTTGATGCGGCGCTCTCCCTTGCTCATGAAAACGTCACACGGGAAGCTGCCGGCCAGCTTGGTGAGCTTGGCCGACGCACGGGCGTGCAGGCCCAGTTTATTGCTGATGGTCGTACGGGTCTTGATCATGTCGGTTACGGCGGTTCTGGTTCTGCGGCGCGGAAATGGCCACCTGCATCACCCCTTGGGTACCACCCACCACGGCGCGGCTCACCACGGAATCGAGCGGCTCGGCCCGGTAGCTCACGGCGCGCAGCAGCATGGGCAAATTGACGCCCGTCACCAGGCGCGAGCGCACGCCATCGACCAGGCGCTGCGCCACGTTGCAGGGTGTGGCGCCGAACACATCGGTCAGCACCAGGGTGGTGTCGGTGCCCAGCTGGTCCAGCATGATGCGCGCCTGGGCCAGCGATTCTTCGGGGGGTTGGTTGGGCTGCACATCGAGCGCAGCCACGCTGCTGCCGCAGTCGGCAAACACGTGCAGCGCACATTCGCGCAGCGCATGGGCCAGCGGGGCGTGGGCAATGATGAGGATGCTGGTGGGGCTCATGGTCACGACTCACGCCACGCGGAGATCAACGACGGGCCAGTCATGCAGAGGCGGCCGGTGGTTGCATCGGTGGTTGCGCAAGTGTTCATGGTGTGGGGGTTGTCAGCACATTATGGCGCCGCCCCCGAAGCAGGAACCACGCGTAGGCGCCAGCGTTGCATGCCAGGTACACCGCCATGGCCGCCTGAAACGCGGGCACGGTGGCCAGCCCCGCGGCCGCAAACGCGTCCACCGCCAGCCCGATGCCCCACTGCACCACAAACACGCCCACAAAAATCACGAGGTTGTAGGCCGACAGCGCCCGCCCAGCGAGCGCCTGCGGAAACGCCATGGCCACGGCGGGCTGCGACAAAGACACGAAAGTGCATGACACGCAGAACAGCGCCCAGGCGCCTCCCCCGGCCTGGGGCCCGGCCAGGATGATGCCCAGCAGCACGACCGAACACAGCGGCAGCCCCATGGCCATCAGTCGGTCGGCCCCAAACCCCTTGCGCAGCAGCCAGGGGTTGACCATGCCCCAGGTCCAGAAGGTGCACAGCATCGAAACGTTGATCCAGAACAGGCCTGTGGCCGACTCCAGCGCGGTGTAGCCCGCCACACGCTGCATCCACGGCCCGGCCCAGAGCGTCTGCATGGCCACCATGCCGCCGTAGCAGAAGAACCCCAGCGGCGCGAGGCGCTGGAAATAGGGGTGCCGCCATACCACGCCATAGCCCTGGGGCACGGCCTCTGCAGCGCCGGACTCGGCCTGCGCCCGCCCCGCCGGGCCCCACCCTGGCACCCACAGGGCAATCACGACCATCGACACCGCGATCAATACTGCCAGCCCCCAGAAGAGCGGGCGCCAGCCCACCAGCGGCAAGGCCCATTGCACCGGCAGCGTGGAGGCCACCATGCCGAGCGAGCCCGTCATCAACATCCACGAATTCGCCCGCATCTGCGCCACCGGCTCCAGCCACCGGCGGTAGCCGGTGAGCGGCGCCATCAGGCAGGCACTGACGCCCGCGCCGCACAACACGCGCCCGGCCAGCAGCCCCGAAAACCCTGTGGCCGCCGAAAACACCAGGCTGCCCACCACGGCCACGCCCAGAAAACCCAGTGCGACCTTCTTGGGCCCGTGCCGATCCAGCCAGGTGCCCAGCGGCAACTGCGTGGCCGAAAAGCCCAGGAAGTAGCCTCCCGCCAGCAGCCCCAGATCCCGCGCGTGCAGCGAGAACTCCTGGGCCAGCGTGGGCGCCAGGGTGGCCGTGACGGCACGCACCAGCGCCGACAAGAAGTAGGCAAAGGCAAATGCCAGAAAGACGATGACGGCCGCCCGCCGTGGCAATACGCCGCCGCTGCCGCTGCCGCTGCCGCTCATCGTCATGGCAGCGCCAGGCCGGCGAAGAACTGGTCGGCCACCTCCGGCCGGGGCTTGGTGGTGTAGACGACGGCGTGGTACAGCCGCACCTGCGGCCCTGCGGCACGCGCAAACCACACGGCCTGCGCCACCACCGCACTGCCATCGGGCCGCTGCCCCTGCGCCACCGTGCGCACCGACTGCGGCAGGGGCATGGTGCCGCGCGGCGCGTAGGGCACGTCTTTGGCGCCCGCTTCGGCCCCTGCCCCCAGGCGTGCCAGCATCGCAGCCCGCCAGTGGGTGAGCGCCGCGCCCACCTGGGCGGGGTCGGCCAACGCAGCATGGGACACGGCAAAGGTTGCGCCATCGGCGTCACAGCCCACCATGGACAGCTCCACCGGGGCACCGGCCAGCTCCACCGTGCGGGTGGCCTGGTCGGGCTTGCACGGCAGGGTGATGGTCAAATCCGCTTCGGGCAGCGGCACGGTCCGCCAGTTCAGCGCGGGACTGCAGCCCGCAATCAGCAGGGCGGCAGCCCCGGTCAATGTCCATTTCATCGGGGCATTATCGGCAGAGTCCCCCATGCTGGCTCTGCACCGCGTTTGGAGGCGAACTTTTCCCCGCAATTCGAGTCCAGCCTAGGGTTGCAGGGACTGCTGGCACGGCACACAGGCGGCTCCGGCACAATGTGGGGTGGGGCACAGGCCCCGTGTTTCTTTTGGGATGGGTGGTGAAGTCATGGCGATCAAGCAATGGGCAGCAGGTGTGGCGGTGGCAGCGTTTGCTGCCGTGGGCGCCTATGTGTACCTGGACACGGGCCGCGCCGAAGCGCCCGCATCGACCTTTGTGCTGCTGGACGGCTCCAGCAAATCCACCGCCGACTTGAAAGGCAAGGTCACCCTGGTCAACTTCTGGGCCACGAGCTGCACCACCTGCGTGGCCGAAATGCCCGAGATCATTGCGACTTACAACAAGTACAACAGCAAGGGTTTTGACACCCTGGCGGTGGCCATGAGCTACGACCCCCCCAGCTACGTGGTGAACTTTGCCGAGACACGCAAGCTGCCCTTCCAGGTGGCCATCGACAACACCGGCAAAGTGGCCAAGGCCTGGGGCGATGTGCAACTGACGCCCTCCACCTTCATCGTGAACAAGCGGGGCGAGATCGTGAAGACCTATGTGGGCGCCCCCAATTTCCCGGAGCTGCACCAGCTGATCGAGAAGCTGCTGGCAGAAACCTGAGCAGCGCGGCGGACACACCGCCCTCACACGAACCACAGCCCGTTCAGGGCATCAAAAAGGCCAATTTCGAGAGAAATTGGCCTTTTGCGCTAGTGGATCATGCCTTGCATGCTACTTAAAACATAGCAACGCATTTCCTCACCGTCTGTTTTACTTCGCGCGGAAGCTGTCGTGGCAGGCCTTGCAAGTGCCTGCAGTGGCCCCAAAGGCGGTCTTGAGGTTGTCCAGGTTGCCCGTCTTGGCGGCGGCGGCAAGTTTCACGGTCTCGGCCTCCAGCTTCTCGGAATGCTCCTTGAACTTGGCCTGCTCGGTCCAGATTTCTGGCAGCGCCTTGGTGGGCGCGCCCTTGTCGGTGCCGGCGCCAAAGCCAGCCCAAGGCAGCTTGGCCATCTGGGCCACGATATCGGCATTCTCCTGCGCCACCTTGGCGTCGAACGGCGCGCGGCCATTGGCCATGGCGCCCAGGCGTCCGAAATGCTGGCCCATCACGAACAGCGCGCTCTGGCGGTATTTGATGGCGTCTTCGGCTTTGGCAAATTGGGCGGAGGCGGGGGCGGACAGGGTCAGGGCCGCAGCCGCCAGGGTCAACGCAGCAAATGCTTTCATCGGAACTTCCTTTTTCGTGGGTGGAACAGAATGGTGCCTTCCAAGCCTGCGCAGTATGCCGGTTTGGGCGCTGTTGTGCTGTGGCGGGGTGGTTACAGCCCGGGCCGCCCTGTCGCACAATGCCGCTGGCACCTCCGTCCCCATCACTCTGGCGCAAAGCCCTGACCACCATGACGCAGCACACCGTACGCATCTGGGACCTTCCAACCCGCATTTTTCACTGGGCCCTGGCCGCCTGCATCGTGGGACTGGTCATCACGGCCAATGTGGGGGGGAACGCCATGGTCTGGCATTTCCGCCTGGGCTACACGGTGCTGGCGCTGCTGGTGTTCCGGCTGGTCTGGGGCTTGGTGGGGGGGCGCTGGTCGCGTTTTTCGGCGTTTCTGTACTCGCCCGCGCGGCTGCTGCAATACCTGCGTGGCGCGCCCCATCCGGAGGACGGCATCGGACACAGCCCGCTGGGCGCGCTGGCCGTGTTCGTGCTGCTGGCCGTGCTGGCAGCCCAGGTGGGCACCGGCCTGCTGAGCGACGATGAGATCGCCTTCGCCGGGCCCTTGACCCAATATGTCTCCAACGCCGTCGTGGGGTTGGCCACGAACTACCACAAGGACATCGGGCAGTTCCTGGTGCTGTCGCTGGTGGGCCTGCATGTGCTGGCCATCATCTTCTATGTGCGCGTACGCAAGCAGCAGCTCATTCGCCCCATGCTGGACGGCGACAAGACGCTGCCCGAGGCGGCAGCACCATCGCGGGATGACGCCCTCAGCCGCATCGCAGCCTTGGTGGTGTTGGCGCTGAGCGCTGGCGTGGCGTGGTGGGTGTCGTCCCTGGCGGTACCGGCGTTCTGAACGAAGTCGCTACACTGGCGGCTCTTTTGTTTGCATGCCTTGCGCTTTGGACAAGCCCTCCATCTCCCTGAGAACCCCCTCCTCGCCCGCCGAGTGGGACGCGGTCCGAGACATCTTTCGCGAGTACGCCAGCACCCTCGGTGTTGACTTGTGCTTTCAGGACTTTGAGTCCGAACTGGCACAACTGCCGGGCGACTACGCCGAACCCCGTGGCGCCCTGCTGATCGCCGAAGTGGAAGGCGCCTTGGCAGGCTGTTGTGCCCTGCGCCCGCTCGATAACGCCGATTACCCCAACGCCAGCGAGATGAAGCGGCTGTATGTGCGCAAGGCGTTCCGTGGCTTTGGCCTGGGCCGCGAGCTGGCCGAAGCCATGCTGGACCGGGCGCGGCAGGCCGGTTACGCCTGCGTGTTGCTCGACACCCTGGACGATATGGAGTCAGCCCGCGCGCTGTACACCGATCTGGGCTTTGAAGAAATCCCGCCCTACTATCACAACCCCATACCCGGGGCGCATTACCTCAAGGTCGATATTTTTTGACCATTTGAGGCGCTAGCGCAGGATTTACATGCGCTAGCAGCTATCGATTCAATAGCAATCAGTGGCGCGTCACGCCGCCTTGGCCTGGGCCAGCAGGGTGTCAGCGTCGCTCACTTCAAACTTGCCTGGCGCTTCGACGTTGAGCGTCACCACCTTGCCATCGCGCACCAGCATCGAATAGCGGTTGCTGCGCAGGCCCATGCCCTTCGAGGTCAGGTCCAGAGTCAGGCCGGTGGCTTGTGCGAAGGCGGCGCTGCCGTCGCCCAGCATGCGCACTTTGCCATCGGTCTTCTGGTCGCGGGCCCAGGCACCCATCACGAACGCGTCGTTCACGCTCACACACCAGATCTCGTCCACACCGGCCGCCTTGAACTCGGCAGCCTTCTCCACATAGCCGGGCACATGCTTGGCCGAGCAGGTGGGCGTGAAGGCACCAGGCAGGGCAAACAGCGCAATCGTCTTGCCGGCCGTGGCCTTGTCGACCGCTACGGGGTTCGGACCGATGCTGCAGCCTTCGCCCTCGACTTCGGAATATTCCATCAGCGTGGCTGCGGGCAGGGTGTCACCGACTTTGATCATTGTTTTCTCCTTGGGATGTTGGGATGGGGTGTTGAAACCCGAGAACGCCATGCCTTGCAAAACTCCTCCTGGACACGGCCTGTGCACCGTTCGCATCAAAAGGAGGCCCACAAAGCAAAACGACCCACATTGTGGGTCGTTTTGAAGGGCCTTGCCGCCCAGGGGTTTGCGCCCCCGGAGCAGGCTTGGAAAGCTGATTACAGCAGACCGGCCTTTTGCACCAAGCGGGTAGCCACCCAGTTCTTGGTCTTGGAGAGCGGACGGCTCTCGGTGATTTCGATCACGTCGCCCAGCTTGTACTCGCCCTTTTCGTCGTGGGCGTGGTACTTGCTCGACTTCGCAACGATCTTGCCGTAGAGCTCGTGCTTCACACGACGCTCGACCAGCACGGTCACAGTCTTTTGACGCTTGTCGCTGACCACCTTGCCAATCAAGGTGCGCTTGAGGGATTTTTTAGGTTCCGTCATATGGGCTCCTTACTTGGCGGCTTGCTTTTCAGCAAGGATGGTCTTGGCACGTGCGATATCACGGCGGGTGGTGCGCAGCGTGTTGGTGTTACCCAGTTGCTGCGTAGCCTTTTGCATGCGCAGGCCGAAGTGGGCTTTTTGCAGCGCCTTGATTTCGGCTTCGATGCCAGCAACGTCTTTTTGGCGCAGTTCAGTAGCTTTGGTCATTTTCATGGTCTCCTGAATTACGCGCCGAGGTGACGGCTGACGAACGTGGTGCGCAGCGGCAGCTTGGCGGCAGCCAGGCGGAACGCTTCGCGGGCCAGTTCTTCGGGCACGCCAACGATTTCGAACACGATCTTGCCGGGCTGGATTTCAGCCACGTAGTACTCGGGGTTGCCCTTACCGTTACCCATACGCACTTCTGCGGGCTTGGTAGAGATTGGCTTGTCCGGGAACACGCGGATCCAGATACGGCCGCCACGCTTGACGTGACGGGAAATCGCACGGCGTGCAGCTTCGATCTGGCGGGCCGTCAGACGGCCACGATCGGTGCACTTCAGACCGAAATCACCGAAGGCAACGGAGGCACCCCGCGTTGCGACGCCAGTGTTACGGCCCTTTTGCTCCTTGCGGTATTTACGGCGAGCAGGTTGCAGCATCTTTATTCTCCTTTACCGTCCGCTGCTGTAGCGGGCGCGGCGACCTTGCGTACGCGCTTAACGGCATTGTTATCAGCGCCACCAGCTTCCGCTGGCTTGTCGCTGCCGTCGGCCGGAGCGGTGTTGCCACCGACAGGACGACGTGGGCCACGGCCGGCGCCTGGACGATCGCCACCTGGGCGGCCGTCACGGCGTGGACCGCGTGGGCGGCGCTCTTCGTCTGGACGAGGCGTTTCCACGGCTGGCAGGTCGTTACGACCCAGCGTGTCACCCTTGTAGACCCAGACCTTGACGCCGATCACACCGTAGGTGGTCTTGGCTTCAGAGGTGCCGTAGTCGATGTCCGCACGCAGCGTATGAAGTGGCACGCGGCCTTCACGGTACCACTCGCAGCGAGCGATTTCGATACCGTTCAGACGACCGGACGACATGATCTTGATGCCCTGGGCACCCAGACGCATGGCGTTCTGCATGGCGCGCTTCATGGCGCGGCGGAACATGATGCGCTTTTCGAGCTGTTGCGTGATGCTGTCGGCGATCAGCTTGGCATCGATTTCAGGCTTGCGCACTTCTTCGATGTTCACTGCGACGGGCACGCCCAGACGCGACGCGAGTTCCTTCTTCAGGTTCTCGATGTCTTCGCCCTTCTTGCCGATCACCACACCAGGACGTGCCGAGTAAATGGTGATGCGGGCGTTCTTGGCAGGACGCTCGATCAGGATGCGCGACACAGCCGCATTCTTGAGCTTGGCCTTCAGGTACTCACGCACCTTGATGTCTTCGGCCAGCATGCCCGCGAAGTCGCGGTTGCTGGCGTACCAACGGCTGGACCAGTTGCGGCTGACCGCAAGGCGGAAGCCGGTAGGATGGATTTTCTGTCCCATAGTCTTCCCGAGCCTTTAGTTGCCAACCGTCACGTACACATGGCACGTGGGCTTGCTGATGCGGTTGCCGCGGCCTTTGGCGCGCGCGGTGAAGCGCTTGAGCGTGGTGCCTTGTTCGACGTAGATGGTCTTGACCTTCAGTTCGTCGATGTCAGCGCCATCGTTGTGTTCGGCGTTGGCGATGGCCGACTCCAGAACCTTCTTGACGATTCCCGCAGCTTTTTTCTGCGTGAAGTTCAGGATGTTCAGAGCCTGGTCCACTTTCTTGCCGCGGATCAGGTCGGCGACCAGACGGCCCTTGTCGACCGACAGACGGACGCCCCGGAGGACTGCACGTGTTTCAGACATGGTCGTTCCTTACTTCTTCGCTTTTTTGTCAGCGGGGTGACCCTTGAAGGTGCGCGTCAGGGCGAATTCGCCCAGCTTGTGGCCCACCATCTGGTCGGTGACATAGACCGGCACGTGTTGCTTGCCGTTGTGCACGGCGATGGTCAGACCGATGAACTCGGGCAGAACCATGGAGCGACGCGACCAGGTCTTGACTGGTTTCTTGTCCTTGGTGGCAACGGCCTTTTCGACCTTGGCCAGCAAGTGATGGTCAACAAATGGACCCTTTTTGAGAGAGCGAGTCATCTGTTACCCCTTACTTCTTGCGACGCGACACGATCATGATCTGTGTGCGCTTGTTGTTACGGGTGCGATAACCCTTGGTCAGATTGCCCCAAGGATCGACTGCATGGCGGCCTTCGCCGGTGCGGCCTTCGCCACCACCGTGAGGGTGATCCACAGGGTTCATGGCCACGCCGCGAACCGTAGGACGAATACCCATCCAGCGCTTCACACCGGCCTTGCCCAGTTGGCGCAGGCTGTGCTCTTCGTTGGCCACTTCACCAATGGTGGCGCGGCATTCGATGTGGATCTTGCGCACTTCGCCGGAGCGCATACGCACTTGAGCGTAAACGCCTTCGCGGGCCAGCAGCGTTGCCGAAGCACCTGCCGAACGGGCGATCTGAGCACCGGCACCGGGCTTGAGCTCGATGCAGTGGATGGTCGAACCCACGGGGATGTTGCGGATAGGCAGCGTGTTGCCAGCGCGGATCGGGGCTTCCGAACCGGACAGCAGGGTTGCGCCCACTTCCAGGTTGCGGGGAGCGATGATGTAGCGACGTTCGCCGTCGGCATAGCACACCAGAGCGATGTGGGCCGTACGGTTGGGGTCGTACTCAATGCGCTCAACCTTGGCCGGAATGCCGTCCTTGTTGCGCTTGAAGTCCACCACACGGTAGTGGTGCTTGTGGCCACCGCCCTTGTGGCGGGTGGTGATGTGACCATTGTTGTTACGGCCGGCCTTCTGGAATTGTGGCTCCAGCAGGGGGGCGTAAGCTTCACCCTTGTACAGGTGGTCACGCGTGACCTTCACCACGGCACGTTGGCCGGGCGAGGTAGGTTTCATCTTAACGACAGCCATGATTACGCGGCCTCCCCGGAGAGGTTCAGCTCTTGACCTGGCTGCAGCGTGACGTATGCCTTGCGAACATTGTCGCGGCGGCCGACAGTCTTGCCGAAACGCTTGGTCTTGCCTTTGGTGTTCACCACAGAAACGCCCTTGACTTCCACCTTGAACATCAATTCCACAGCGGCCTTGATTTCGGGCTTGGTAGCGTTCTGCAGCACCTTGAACGTCACTGCATTGGACTTCTCAGCAACCATGGTGGCCTTTTCGGACACGATGGGAGCGACCAGAACTTGCATCAGACGACCTTCGTCAAACTTGAGTGTGCTCATGCGAACATCTCCTTGAGTTTGTCGATTGCACCCTTGGTGACGAGCACTTTCTTGAAACGCACCAGCGACACGGGATCGGCGTAACGGGGCTCAACGACGAGCACGTTCACCAGATTGCGCGAGGCCAGGTACAGGTTTTCGTCCACTTCGTCGGCAATCACCATCACCGATTGCAGGTTCATCGCCTTGAACTTGTCGGCCAGGACCTTGGTCTTGGGGGAGTCAAGCTTCAGCGAGTCGACCACAGCCAGACGGCCTTCGCGGGCCAGCTGCGACAAGATGGCAGACATACCGGCGCGGTACATCTTCTTGTTGATCTTCTGCGTGAAATTTTCGTCAGGCATGTTCGGGAAAATCCGACCGCCCCCACGCCACAGTGGCGAGGAAGTCATACCTGCACGTGCGTTACCCGTACCCTTTTGCTTGAAAGGCTTCTTGGTCGAGTGACGGACTTGCTCGCGGTCCTTCTGGGCGCGAGTGCCTTGGCGTGCGTTGGCCTGGTAGGCCACCACGATCTGGTGCACCAGATCTTCGTTGTATTCACGACCGAACACGGTTTCGGGAACATCCAGCTTGGATGCGCCTTGGCCTTGGTCATTCAGGAGTTCGAGCTGCATTAGTTCGCTCCTTTGGAGGCTTTGGCCTTGATGGCGGGACGCACGGTCACGAACCCACCCTTGGAGCCCGGAATCGCGCCCTTGATCAAGAGCAGTTGACGCGCTTCGTCGATGCGGATGACATCGAGGTTTTGCGTGGTCTTGGTGACATCGCCGAGGTGGCCCGTCATGCGCTTGCCGGGGAACACGCGACCGGGGTCTTGTGCCATACCGATCGAGCCAGGCACGTTGTGCGAACGGCTGTTACCGTGCGACGCGCGCTGCGAGCTCATGTTGTGACGCTTGATGGTACCGGCGTAGCCCTTACCGATGGAGGTGCCTTGCACGTCCACCTTTTGGCCGACAGCAAACACATCAGCCACAGGCACTGCAGCACCCGCGGCGTACTTGCCGGCGGTTTCTGCGGTCACGCGGAATTCCTGGATGATTTCACCGGCTTCCACACCTGCCTTAGCAAGGTGGCCGGCTTCTGGCTTGGTCACGCGCGATGCTTTGCGCGAACCGAACGTGACCTGCAGGGCCACGTAGCCATCGTTCTCTTGGGTTTTGACCTGGGTAACGCGGTTGTTGGACACATCCACCACCGTGACAGGCACTGCGTCCCCATCATCGGTGAACAGACGCATCATGCCCACTTTGCGACCCAGCAACCCGAGGGAGTTGCTCAGACTCATTTGTTTCTCCAAAACTTCCACCGCCGCAACTTCAATTGGCCACGGCGTTGCACTCGCGTGCATGAAAGAGGGTTATTAAAACTCCACCCACCGACGCGCGAAAACGCACGCAAATTAGGCGAAGCCCTAAAGTATAACGCGAACCGCTTTTTCAAGCAAGTTCGCGTTATGTCAGTCACCACAAGGCGGAGGAGCCCGCCTTGCAGCAGCTACGGCTACATCACTGCAGCTTGATTTCGACGTCCACGCCAGCGGGCAGGTCGAGCTTCATCAGGGCGTCCACGGTCTTGTCCGTAGGGTCCACGATGTCCATCAGACGCTGGTGCGTGCGGATTTCGAGCTGGTCGCGGCTGGTCTTGTTGACGTGGGGCGAACGCAGGATGTCGAAACGCTTCATGCGCGTCGGCAGGGGCACGGGACCCTTGACGATGGCGCCGGTGCGCTTGGCGGTGTCAACGATCTCGGCAGCGGACTGGTCGATCAGCTTGTAGTCAAACGCCTTCAGGCGGATGCGGATTTTTTGCTTGGACATGGCAAGTTCCTTTTCTGCTTATGATTAAGCAATGATCTTGGCCACGACGCCAGCGCCCACGGTGCGGCCGCCTTCGCGGATAGCGAAGCGCAGACCTTCTTCCATGGCGATGGGGTTGATCAGCTTCACAGTGATCGACACGTTGTCACCAGGCATAACCATTTCCTTGTCGGCTGGCAGCTCGATGGCGCCAGTCACGTCGGTCGTGCGGAAGTAGAACTGGGGACGGTAGTTGTTGAAGAAAGGAGTGTGGCGGCCGCCTTCGTCCTTGCTCAGCACATACACCTCAGCCGTGAAGTGGGTGTGGGGCTTGATCGAGCCGGGCTTGCACAGCACTTGGCCGCGCTCCACGTCTTCGCGCTTGGTACCGCGCAGCAGCAGGCCGACGTTGTCGCCAGCTTGGCCTTGGTCCAGCAGCTTGCGGAACATTTCCACGCCGGTGCAGGTGGTCTTTTGCGTGTCGCGGATACCCACGATTTCGATTTCTTCGCCGACCTTGATGATGCCGCGTTCCACGCGACCGGTCACCACGGTGCCGCGGCCGGAGATGGAGAACACGTCTTCCACAGGCATCAGGAAGGCGCCGTCCACAGCGCGCTCAGGCGTGGGGATGTAGGTGTCCAGGGCTTCGGCCAGCTTCATGATGGCTTCTTCACCCAGCTTGCCCTTGTCGCCTTCCAGGGCGAGCTTGGCGGAGCCACGGATGATGGGGGTGTCGTCGCCTGGGAAGTCGTACTTGTCCAGGAGTTCGCGCACTTCCATTTCGACGAGTTCCAGAAGTTCTTCGTCGTCCACCATGTCGCACTTGTTCAGGAACACGATGATGTAAGGCACGCCCACTTGGCGGGCCAGCAGGATGTGCTCGCGGGTCTGGGGCATGGGGCCGTCAGCAGCGGAGCAAACCAGGATAGCGCCGTCCATCTGGGCAGCGCCGGTGATCATGTTCTTCACATAGTCGGCGTGGCCGGGGCAGTCCACGTGGGCGTAGTGGCGGTTGGCCGTTTCGTATTCCACGTGGGCGGTGTTGATCGTGATACCGCGGGCCTTTTCTTCGGGCGCAGCGTCGATCTGGTCGTAGGCCTTGGCTTCGCCGCCGAACTTGGAGGACAGCACCGTGGCGATAGCCGCCGTCAGCGTCGTCTTGCCATGGTCCACGTGACCGATCGTGCCCACGTTCACGTGGGGCTTGGTGCGTTCAAACTTACCTTTTGCCATTTCAATTCTCCAAAGAGCAATCCCTGTGTAGTGGTTTTACGTCTGCATCTGGTTGCTGATTCACTCCGCACAGGGAACAGAGTGGCACCGGATCGCAGACAAAACAAAGCCCGGACCAAAACGGCCCGGGCGAAATGCTTAATTACTTGGCGCGTGCTGCCATGATGGCTTCAGACACGTTGCGAGGTGCTTCGCTGTAGTGCTTGAATTCCATCGTGTAGGTGGCGCGACCTTGCGACATGGAGCGCAGGGTCGTGGAGTAGCCGAACATTTCGGACAGGGGCACTTCAGCCTTGATGGCCTTGCCGCCACCGACCATGTCGTCCATGCCTTGCACCATGCCGCGACGGCTGGACAGGTCACCCATCACGTTACCGGCGTAGTCTTCAGGCGTTTCCACTTCCACGGCCATCATGGGTTCCAGAATGACCGGACCGGCCTTCTTGCAACCTTCCTTGAAGCCGAAGATGGCAGCCATCTTGAACGCCAGTTCGTTCGAGTCCACATCGTGGTACGAACCGAAGTGCAGCGTGACCTTGACGTCCACCACGGGGTAACCAGCCAGCACGCCTTGCGTCACGGCTTCGTTGATACCCTTTTCCACCGCTGGGATGAATTCGCGAGGCACCACACCGCCCTTGATCGCGTCCACGAACTCGATGCCCTTGCCGGCTTCGTTGGGTTCGATCTTGAGCACGACGTGACCATACTGACCCTTACCACCGGACTGGCGCACGAACTTGCCTTCGGCTTCTTCCACCGTCTTGCGGATGGTTTCGCGGTAGGCCACCTGGGGCTTGCCCACGTTGGCTTCCACGCCGAATTCACGCTTCATGCGGTCCACGATGATTTCGAGGTGCAGCTCGCCCATACCACCGATGATGGTCTGGCCGGATTCTTCGTCGGTCTGCACGCGGAACGATGGATCTTCTGCAGCCAGGCGCGACAGGGCGATGCCCATCTTTTCCTGGTCGGCCTTGGACTTGGGTTCCACAGCCTGACGGATCACAGGCTCGGGGAACACCATGCGCTCCAGCGTCACCACGGCGGCGGGATCACACAGGGTTTCACCCGTGGTCACGTCCTTCAGGCCCACGCAAGCAGCGATGTCACCGGCGCGGATTTCGTCCACTTCCTGGCGCTCGTTGGCGTGCATCTGCACGATACGGCCGATACGTTCCTTCTTGCCACGCACAGGGTTGTACACGGTGTCGCCCTTGGAGAGCACGCCGGAGTACACACGCACGAACGTCAGCTGACCCACGAACGGGTCGGTCATCAGCTTGAACGCCAGGGCCGAGAACTTCTCGTTGTCGTCCGCCTTGCGGGTGACTTCCTTGTCGTCTTCGTCGAAGCCAGGCACGGGAGGCACGTCCAGGGGCGAAGGCATGAGTTCGATCACGGCGTCCAGCATGCGCTGCACACCCTTGTTCTTGAACGCCGTGCCGCACAGCATGGGCTGGATTTCGCCGTTGATGGTGCGCGTGCGCAGGCCTTGGGTGATCTCTTCTTCCGACAGATCGCCCTCTTCCAGGTACTTGTTCATCAGGTCTTCGGAGGCTTCAGCAGCCGCTTCGACCATCTTCTCGCGCCATTCCTTGGCCACTTCGACCAGGTCTGCCGGGATGTCTTCGAAGGTGAACTTCATGCCCTGGGAGGCTTCGTCCCAGATGATGGCCTTCATCTTGCGCAGGTCGACCACGCCCTTGAAGTTGTCTTCAGCACCGATCGGGATCACGATGGGCACAGGGTTGGCCTTCAGGCGCAGCTTCATCTGGTCCACGACCTTGAAGAAGTTGGCACCGGTACGGTCCATCTTGTTCACAAAGGCCAGACGAGGCACCTTGTACTTGTTGGCCTGGCGCCAGACGGTTTCCGACTGGGGCTGCACGCCACCCACGGCGCAGTACACCATGCAGGCGCCGTCCAGCACGCGCATGGAACGCTCCACTTCAATCGTGAAGTCCACGTGGCCGGGGGTGTCGATGATGTTGATGCGGTGCTCGGGGAAGGACATGTCCATGCCCTTCCAGAAGCAGGTGGTAGCCGCCGAGGTGATCGTGATGCCACGCTCTTGCTCTTGCTCCATCCAGTCCATGGTGGCCGCGCCGTCGTGCACTTCACCAATCTTGTGGTTCACGCCGGTGTAGAAAAGAATACGCTCGGTTGTGGTGGTCTTGCCAGCGTCAATGTGGGCCGAGATACCGATATTGCGGTAACGCTCGAGGGGGGTCTTGCGAGCCATGGTGGATCCTTGGATGGTTCGTGTTTTCGGGGGCGGGCCCAGCATTCTGGCGCTGCAACCCGTCAATTTTGTGACTGCCTGAAATCGACACAAGGCTGCAGGCAAAACGCCAGCAGCCTTGGGCCTATATCAGGGCAAATCCGCGTTTTAGAAGCGGAAGTGGCTGAATGCCTTGTTGGCTTCGGCCATGCGGTGCACTTCGTCACGCTTCTTCATGGCGCCGCCACGGCCTTCGGTGGCTTCCAGCAGTTCGTTGGCCAGGCGTTGGGCCATCGACTTTTCACCGCGCTTGCGGGCGGCTTCCTTGATCCAGCGCATGGACAGGGCCAGACGACGGACGGGACGCACTTCCACAGGCACCTGGTAGTTGGCACCGCCGACGCGGCGGGACTTCACTTCCACCATGGGCTTCACGTTGTTGATGGCAACGGTGAAGGCTTCCAGAGGGTCCTTATCGGGGTGCTTCTTCTCGATCAGCTCCAGGGCGCCGTAAATGATGCGCTCTGCAACCGCCTTCTTGCCGCCTTCCATGATCACGTTCATGAATTTGGACAGCTCTACATTGCCGAACTTGGGATCCGGCAGGATTTCACGTTTGGGGACTTCGCGACGACGTGGCATTTTTTACCTCTATCTTTGCTTCAGTTGGCATCTTTTCAGACACCGCGAGAGCCAATCTCTGGACTCCCACTTACTCGACCCGCGCAGAACACCTGCGTTTGGGGTCACTACGCTGCAACTCCGCGCCACGCGGAAAAACAGCACCGAAAATTCTTCAGACCGAAAGGGCCAGGGCTTACTTGGCCTTTGGCTTCTTCGCGCCGTACTTGGAGCGGGCTTGCTTGCGGTCTTTCACGCCTTGCAAGTCCAGCGAACCACGCACGATGTGGTAACGCACACCGGGCAAGTCCTTCACACGACCGCCGCGAACCAGCACCACGCTGTGTTCTTGCAGGTTGTGGCCTTCACCGCCGATGTAGGAGATCACCTCAAAACCGTTGGTCAGGCGCACCTTGGCGACCTTACGCAGAGCGGAGTTAGGCTTCTTAGGCGTCGTGGTGTACACACGGGTGCACACGCCACGGCGCTGTGGAGAGTTTTCCATCGCAGGGCTCTTGGACTTGGTCTTTTCGACCTCGCGCCCCTGACGGACCAGTTGATTAATGGTTGGCATGAAATACGTCCCTAAACGTGAATTTGCTTCGTGAAAGCGAAAACGTGAATCCCTTCGGAAATTCCGAAAAGCCTTCTAATGTAGCAGGATGCCCCCTGGAAGGCAAGCCTGCTGCGGCTTGCGGCGACCCAAGGCACCTGCTGCGATTCCGGTAACTGGCAGGTATTGGCTGCAAAAACAGAGGCCAAAACCAGGCCCGGCGCTTGCCGGACCTGCGCAGCCAGCTATGGTTTCAGAAGTAGTTGGCTTACTTTACTTCTGCAACCCGGCGTTACCTGATCCAGAGGCGAATGGCGTCCCATGCACGGCCCAGGATGCCGGCCTGCTCCACGGCCTCCAGCGCCACCAGAGGCACTTCGCCGATGGACTGGTCGCCCAGCATGACCTTGAGGGTGCCGATGGCCTGGCCCTTGGTGTAGGGCGCGACCAGCGGATCGGGGCGGGCGATCTGGGTGGTGATCTTGCCGGCGCTGCCGGACGGCACCGCCACCACGATGGCTTCTTCGCGGCCGATCTTGAGGGTGCTTGCAGTGCCCTTCCAGACGGCTGGCGTTGCAACCGGCTTGCCAGCGTCAAACAGCTTGACCGCCTCGAACGCGGTGTAGCCCCAGTTCAGCAGCTTCTGGCTTTCGTTCGCGCGCGCGTTTTCGCTTGCGGCACCCAGCACGATGGACAGCAGGCGGCGCTGGCCCACACCGGGGAATTCACGCTTGGACGTAGCCACCAAACAGTAGCCCGCAGCGGCGGTGTGGCCGGTCTTGAGGCCGTCCACCGTGGGGTCGCGGAACAGCAGCGAATTGCGGTTGCTGCCGTTCGATGCCGGGGTGCCGGGGTAGCTGTACTGCTTGGTGGAGTAATAGTGCATGTACTCCGGGAAGTCCTTCATCAGCCGCATGGCCAGCACGGAGAGGTCGCGCGCCGTGGTAGTGTGGCCGGGCTCGGTCAGGCCTTCGGGGTTTTTGTAGCTCGTGCCCTTCATGCCCAGCGCCTGCGCTTGGTCGTTCATGAGCTTGACGAAGTTCTCGGCCGTGCCGCCCACGCCTTCGGCCAGGGCCATGGTGGCGTCGTTGCCAGACTGCACGATCATGCCCTTGATCAGGTCTTCGACCGGCACCTGCATCTTGGGGTCGATGAACATGCGCGAGCCGGGCATCTTCCAGGCGCGCACGCTCACGGGCAGCTTCTGGTCCAGCGAGATCTTCTTGGAGCGCAGCGCGTCAAACACCAGGTAGCCCGTCATGAGCTTGGTGAGCGAGGCCTGCTCCACCGGCGCGTCGATGTCCTTGGCGGCCAGCACCTGGTTGGCAGTGACATCCACCAGCATGTAGGTGCGCGCGGCGATTTCGGGGGGCTGGGGCGCCTGGGCAAAAGCGCCAAAGGCAGCCGGGGCCACCGCAGCAAAGACGGCCAGGGATCGCAACGCAGACAGGATTCGTTTCATGGGGCAGGAGGGGGCTGGAGAGGCTCGAAAAAAGGATGGGAGAAAAGGCGGCAGAGGGAGGACGGCAGACGGCCGGAGCCGGTCCGGGCGGCGCCCCTCAGGCGCCCGATTGCAGGTGGCGGACCACCAGGTTCTTCAGAAGCGGCAATTGTCCGTGAAAGAAATGACCGCCCGAGGGGACGACTGTGACAGGCAGTATCTGGGGCCGGGCCCAGTCCATCACGGCCGACAGCGGCACGGTGTCGTCCTGCTCGCCGTGCACGACCAGCGTGCGCAGGTGGGCGTCGGGCGGCACCGGGGCCACCGTGAAGCGGCTGGCGGCCGTGCCGACCAGCACGGCCTTTTCCACGCGCTGCGTGGGCCAGAGGGCCTCCAGGGCGTGGCTGGTGACAAACGCCCCGAAAGAAAACCCCGCCAGCGCCAGGGGTTGGCCCACAGCGGCGGGCGCCACCTGCTCCACCACGGCCAGCAGGTCCTGCAACTCGCCCCGGCCTTCGTCGTACACGCCGGCCGTGGCGCCCACGCCGCGGAAGTTGAAGCGCACCGCCGTCCAGCCACACTGCACAAACGCGCGCGCCAGGGTCTGCACCACCTTGTTGTCCATGGTGCCGCCAAACAGCGGGTGGGGGTGGGCAATGATGGCGACGCCGCGGGGCGCCGCGCCATCGGCCAGGGTGGCGCTGTCGCGCACGGCCTCGATGGCGCCTGCGGGGCCGGACAGGGTCAGGCGTTCGGTCTGGGCATTCACGGATTTGCTACTCAATCAATAGCAACAGGGGCATGATCCACTGGCGCCTGCTGCCAAAATCGTTCCAAGACAGGGATGGAGCCGCGCTCAGCGGCCAAGTTCCGCGGGCGTGACCAGGCGTTCCACCACCTGGCCGTTCTTGAGGTGCGATTCGACGATTTCGTCGATGTCCGCCGCGTCCACATAGGTGTACCAGGTGCCCTCTGGGTAGACCACGGCCACGGGGCCGCCCGCGCAGCGGTCCAGGCAACCGGCCTTGTTCACACGCACCTTGCCGGCACCCGCCAGCCCGGCGGCCTTGACCTGGGCCTTGCAGCGGTCAAAACCCGCCTGCGCGTTGTGGTGGGCGCAGCTGTCTTCACCGTTGGTGCGCTCGTTGAGGCAAAAGAAGATGTGGCGCTGGTAGTAACCGGGCGCTGCGGCCGGTGCGGAAGGGGTGTCGCTCATCCCCGCATTTTAAGGACACCCACCTTCCAGACCGGGCGGAGCGCAGCCCCAAACCCCTGCGCGGCCATACAGAACGCCAGAGGCCGTAGCCCGGCGTCTCAGGCCCCGCCCTCTCGCCGCGACACCCGAAACACCACATACAGCAGCGTCACATAGGGCCACAGCCAGCCCAACCACTGGCCCAGGCCATAAAAACGGATGAACCGGCCCTGCTCCCAGATCTGCAGCGTCTGGGCAAAGTAGGCACTGGTGGGCGCCTGGTTCAGCAGTGCCAGGTGCCAGGTCAGCGCCAGCAGCAGCACGGCAGCGCAGGCACGGCGCGGCAGGGCCAGCATCAGCAGGGCCAACGCCAGCGCCGCCCACACGCCCACGCGCACGGGCAGGTCCATCCACTCCCAGGCGTGCACGGGGCCCCAGCTGAGTGCGGCGGACAGCGCAGTCAGCACAATGCCCACCCCCACCACCGCCAGCGCAAACAGGGCGCGCCGCCCCATTTGGCGGATCACGCAATACCCCAGCAGGCAGGGAATCAGCAGCCCCAGGGTGACGCAGAGCAGCTCACCACTGGGCGACAGCGGGTCCAGCTCGGTCTCGCGCAAGGGCAGCCACTCCAGGAACGGCGTATCGGCCAGCAGGTCGATGAGTGCGGCCTCCAGCCGCTCCAGCACCTGGCCCAGGCCAAACGGCACGGCGGCCGGAAACAGCAGCGCCAGCGGCCACAGCGCCAGCAGCACCATGCCGCCGGTCGCGTCGGACACGAACCAGCGCGCCCTGAAGTTGCTCCAGCGGTCCAGCGCGCCCAGCCGCTCCAGCAGCGCGGCGCTCAACGCACCGGCCAACGTGCCCAGCGCGTTGAGCACCAGGTCCAGGTTGGAGGGCACACGCCGGGGCAGGTAGATCTGCAGAAACTCCATGCACAGCGACAGCAGCGTGCCCACCAGCGTGGCCAGCGCCACCGCCCACAGCACATGCCGCCAGCCCGAGCGCAGCAGGCCCAGCACCAGCAGGAAGCCCAGGGGCGCGTAACCCACGAGGTTGGTGACCACGTCAAACCCCGTCCAGTACGGCGGGGGGATCCGCGCAAACAAAAAGACCAGGGGGTCAATGCCCTGTTCGCGCCACCCGTCGAACGGGAACAGGCTGGCAAAAACGATCAGCGCCGTGTACGTCAGCGCGAGCGGCCAGGCAGAGGTTTTGTGCATGCGCCCTCTGCGTCTCCGTCAGAAGGGTTTGACCACCACCAGCACCACGGCCACCAGCAGCAACAGCACCGGTGCTTCGTTGAACCAGCGGAACCACACATGGCTGCGGCGGCTGGTGCCGTCGGCCAGCTTGCGCAGCAGCACGCTGCACGCGTGGTGGTAGCCGATGACCAGCACCACCACGGCCAGCTTGGCGTGCATCCAGCCATTGCCCGGGCCCCGGCCAATGCCGTAGCCCAGCCACAGCCACAGCCCCAGCGCAATGGCGGGCACGGCCAGCAGGGTGGTAAAGCGCATCAGCTTGCGCGCCATGAGCAGCAGGCGGTCGCGCTCGGCGGCCGAGCCGGGCGCCACCATCGCCAGATTGACGAAGATGCGCGGCAAATAGAACAGGCCCGCAAACCAGCTGGCCACGAAAACGATGTGAAAGGCTTTGACCCAGAGCATGGGGGCAGTTTACGGGCCTACGCCACTCTGACGGGACAACCCCAAAAAAAAGCCCGGCAGATCCGCCGGGCCGGGAAAGCCTGTGCCGCATGGCTGCAGCCCAGGTCCCGCTCAGGGAGGAAAAGCGGGGGGCGGCAAGCCGCCCGGCACCAATCTAGCACTGGGCCTGGGCGGTTACAAGCGGCTTTTCCACAGCGCGCCCAAAGCGCCAACCACCGCCGCACGTCCCCCTGCCACCGGGGCGCGAGCCGGTACACAGCGCCACAGGGAGGGCTTCATAATCCGATGATGCACCTCCAAAGCCCTGCCCCCTTCCCCCAGAACCGCCCCCGCCGCCTGCGCCGCGATGCCTTCACCCGCCGCCTGGTGCGCGAGAACGTGGTTACCACCGACGACCTGATCTACCCCGTGTTTGTGCACGAGGGCACCAACCGCAGCGAGGCCGTGACCTCCATGCCCGGCGTGGACCGCCTGAGCCTGGACCTGCTGCTGCCCGTGGCCGAAGACTGCGTGCGCCTGGGCATCCCGGTGCTGGCGCTGTTCCCGGCGATTGACCCGTCGCTCAAGACACCGGACGGCAAGGAAGCCCTGAACCCCAGCGGCCTGATCCCGCGCGTGGTGCGGGCGCTGAAGAAGGAATTTCCCGACCTGGGCGTGATGACCGATGTGGCGCTGGACCCCTACACCAGCCACGGCCAGGACGGCGTGCTGGACGAGACCGGCTACATCATCAACGACGAGACGGTGGAGATCCTCACCGGCCAGGCGCTCACGCATGCCGAGGCGGGCGTGGACATCGTCGCGCCCAGCGACATGATGGACGGCCGCATCGGCGCCATCCGCGAGGCGCTGGAAGTGCAGGGCCACATCCACACCCGCATCATGGCCTACAGCGCCAAGTACGCCAGCGCCTTCTACGGCCCGTTCCGCGACGCTGTGGGCACGCGCGGCGCTTTAGGCAAGGCCGACAAGAACGTGTACCAGATGGACCCGGGCAACAGCGACGAGGCCCTGCGCGAGGTGGCCATCGACATCGCCGAAGGCGCCGACATGGTGATGGTGAAACCCGGCATGCCCTACCTGGACATCGTGCGCCGCGTGAAGGACGAGTTCAAGGTGCCCACCTTCGCCTACCAGGTGAGCGGCGAGTACGCCATGATCAAGGCCGCCGCCGCCAACGGCTGGCTGGACCACGATGCCGTGATGATGGAAAGCCTGCTGGCCTTCAAGCGCGCAGGCGCCGACGGCGTGCTGACCTACTTTGCGCGCGACGTGGCACGCAAGCTACAAAAATAATAGCTGTCAGCGCATATTCCACTGGCGCCACGGGCGCTTTTGACTGAAAACGGTGTCCATGCGCATCTTTCACATCCACAGCAGCGGCGTGCAGGAGCTGACCGCCCTGCCCGCCCAGATGCCGGCGCAGGGCTTTCTCTGGGTGGCCTGCGCCCGTCCGGCCTTCCAGGCGCGGCTGGCCGAGATCCAGGGCCGCCTGCAGGCGCTGATCGGGCTGCAGCTGGTGGACCTGCATGTGTCCGACCTGCTCAACGCGCAGCTGCCCTCGCACTACGACTACACCTCGCAGTACGACCTGCTGGTGTTCCGCCGCCTGGCCACGGTGCAGGGCGATGCTGCGCCGCCCGAGCAGCTGGTGACGGCTGCGCCCGCCACACCAGCCGTGGCAACCGAGCCCGACAACCCCCACGCCCCCGCCAAGCGCAGCGGCCCGCCCGTGCTGCGGCGCATCGACACCAGCCCCGTGGGGTTTGCGGTGTTCGACCAGCTGCTGCTGACCGTGCACCCCACCGACTGCGCCGTGCGCGATGCCTACGCGACGCGGCTGCTGGCAGCCACCCCGGCCAACAGCAATGGAATCGGCAACGGAACCAGCAGCGCCAACAACGCCAGCCACGCTCACGGCAACGCCCACGCCAGCCCCGGCATGGGCGAGGGCCGCAGCAGCCCGATCTCGGGCGCACGCCTGCCCACCAGCCCCGCCGACCTGATGCTGCGCGTGGTCAACCAGATGGTGGACGGCTACCTGGACCTGCGCCGCGAGCTCACCCGCCAGCTGGACCACTGGCAGACCGAACTGCTCAAGCCCCGCGCGCGGTACGTGAACTGGACCTCGCTGCTCGAAGCGCGCCTGTCGCTGCACATGCTCGACGAGATCTGCGAAGACCAGCGCACCGCCGTGCAGGACTGGATCGACGCGCTGGAAACCTGGGCCCTGCCCGACACCCCGGCGGGCCTGCGCGAGCTGGACCTGCTCAAGGTGCGCAGCCGCGACGTGCTGGAGCACATCGAGCGCGTGGTGCACCACGTGCGGCGCCTGGAGCAGAGCACCGAAACCGCCGTGCAGATGCACTTTTCGGTGCAGAGCAACCGCACCAACGACATCATGCGCACCCTCACGGCGCTCACGGCCGTGTTTTTGCCGCTGAACCTGATTGCGGGCATTTTCGGAATGAACTTCGAGTTCATCCCCCTGGTGCACAAGGCCGATGGGTTCTGGTGGGCCATGGGGTCGATGGTGTTCATCGCGGTGGCCCTGGTGCTGCTGTTCTGGCGCAAGCGGTATCTGGCCAGGACAAGATAGGAACATCCCCCTGAGGCCCTTCGGGCCTTCCCCCTTCTCTCGACTCGCTGGCGCGATTCGGGAAGGGGGACACCGCCAGTGCGGCGGGGCGGCCCTTGCACGGCGGTCGCTGGTAGGGGCAGCGCCAGTTTCAATGACTGCCAGCTAGAAGGCCGCCAGGGCACAAGCCTCAATGCACCGGCGATGGCCCACTCACGGCCGGGCCACCCCAAACAGCCCCGCCGCGTTGTCCCACGCCACCTTGCGCGCCACGTCGGCGGGCAGGCCGCCCAGCCACTGGCGGTAGCCCTGCATCAGGCCTTCGTAGTGCTGCCAGCGCTGGTTGACCCAGGTGTCCGAGCCGATCACGAAGCGCGTGGGGAAATTGAGCAGCAGCGCGCGCCAGGCGGGGCACAGCTGGTTGTCGTCGCACACCAGGCCGGGGCGGTACGAGAGTTCGCCCACCAGGCCCGGGTAGCGGGCCATCAGGGCGTCCACCCGCTCCACCGGCGCGCCGCCGATGCCGGTGTGGGCCCAGATCAGCCGGGCCTTTTGGCCCTTGGACGGGGTGTTGGCCATCAGCAGGTCGATGGCGGTGTCGTCCACATGGGCCAGCACCACCAGGTCCCGCTGCTCGGCCAGGGCCATGAGCTTTTTGGCCACGGGGCCGTTGGCGTTGGCACTGTCGTACAGGTGGAATTCGCCCAGGCCTCGGTAGGGGCCGGCGGGTGTGCCCCGGGCCAGCTCGGTCTGCACCATGTCGTAGATGGTGTCGTCGGCAAACCAGCCGGTGTAGTCCGCGCGGTTGCGGTACAGCCGCACAAACGGCACCACCGTCACGCCGGCCTCGCGGGTCTGCGGCAGGCCCGCAAGGGTGAGCGACCCGGCATTGGGCCGCGAGTTGGCCACGATGGCGCGCACGCCGCTGGCCTTCATGCGCGCCAGCACGTCGGCAGGTGGGTGCGGGCCTGCTTTGCCGTCCCAGGCTTCCTCGTTGTAGTGCAGGTGGGCGTCGAACAAGGGGCCGGTGTAGTCGGCCGCATGGACACTAGCGCACAACGCTATCAAACCCATAGCTGCCAGCGCATGACGGACTAGCGCTTGGGGCCAAAAACGCCTGAAATCCGCCATGATCACCCCCGTTGGTCGTTCGCTATCGTGTCGCGGTCACCGGGGCGGTCTCAGCCCAGGTGCTTGGCAAAAAAGGCCAGGGTGCGCTCGCGGGCCGTGTTGGCAGCGGCCTCGTCGTAGCTGCCGCGCTGGTCGCAGTTGAAGCCGTGGTCGGCGGCGTACACATGCACTTCGACCTCCGGGTGGGCCTTGCCGAAGGCCTGCACGCTGTCGAGCGGAATCCAGTGGTCACGCTCGCCAAAGTGGGCCAGCACCGGCACCTTGGGGGTGCGGGCCACTTCTTCCGGTGTGGTCACGCCACCGCCGTAGTACGGCACGGCGGCCGACAGGCCCTGCAGCTGGCAGGCCGAGCGCCAGGTCAGCAGGCCGCCCCAGCAGTAGCCCACGATGCCCACCTTGCCGCCGCTTTGCTGCGCGGCGTAGTCGATGGCGGCCTGGATGTCGGGCATCACGCCCGGCGCGGGCAGGGCCTCGACGGCAGCCTTCAGGCCCATGCCGGCCTGCATGTCGTCACCGGTGTAGCCCAGCTCCACGCCCTGCTTGACGCGGTGGAAGGTGGAGGGCGCCACAGCCAGATAGCCGCTGGCGGCATAGCGGTCGGCCACCGAACGGATGTGCGAGTTCACGCCAAAAATCTCTTGCAGCACCACCACGGCGCCACGGGGCGTGCCTTCGGGCCTGGCGACCCAGGCGGGGGCCACAAAACCGTCACTCGATGTCAGATCAACAAACTGTCCCATGCTGAATGCTCCTTGGATTTGGTACGTATGGTGCGCAGAGGGTCCGCGCTATGGGTGCGGGCGCTGCGCGGCGGGGGGCAGAACCTGTTCCAATGCGCCATTCTTGCAGGAGACCCCACCCCATGGAGAAGATCGCCCTAATCACTGGCGCCAGCCGGGGCATTGGCAGCGCCACCGCACGGCTGGCCGCAAAACATGGCTGGGCTGTGGCCGTCAACTACCTCGCCAACGAGGCGGCCGCGCAGAGCGTGGTCGATGACATTCGGGCAAACGGCGGCACCGCCATCACCGTGCAGGGTGACGTGGCGAACGAGGCCGACATCCTGGCCATGTTCCAGGCCGTGGACACGCAGCTGGGCCGCATCAGCGCCCTGGTCAACAACGCCGGCGTGGTGGACGTGACCGCCCGGGTGGACGAGATGGGCACCGAGCGCCTGCGCCGCATGTTCGACACCAACGTGATCGGCAGCATCGTCTGCGCCCGCGAAGCCGTGCGGCGCATGAGCACGCGCCACGGCGGCAGCGGTGGCGCCATCGTCAACGTGTCCAGCGCCGCCTCGCGCCTGGGCTCGGCCCACCAGTATGTGGACTACGCGGCGGCCAAGGGCGCCATCGACACCTTCACCATCGGCCTGGCGCGCGAGGTGGCGGCCGAGGGCATCCGCGTGAACGCCGTGCGCCCGGGCCTGATCGAGACCGACATTCACGCCAGCGGCGGCCTGCCCGACCGCGTGCGCGACCTCTCGCACCAGGTGCCCATGTTGCGCGGCGGCACGGCCGACGAGGTGGCCGAGGCCATCGTCTGGCTGATGTCGCCCGCAGCAAGCTATACCACCGCCACCTTGATGGATGTGTCGGGCGGGCGTTAGAAGAGAAGGCCCGGCGCCACGCTGTCGCAGGCACGCTGCAGCGCAGCATGCCCGACCGCCAAACGGCGCAGAAAACACCGCATACTCGCGCACAGCCCGGGCTGCGCCACCCTCATCGGCCGTTGGCCTGAGCCCCCCGAAGAACCACCCGCCCACTTGCCCTTGGGAGCGCCCTGATGGACCTCAAACCCCTGATCACCCTGCTGGCCATCGTGAACCCGCTGGCCATCGTGCCGTTCTTCATCCACTACACGCAGGGCTTCTCGTACCCGCAGCGGCGCCGCACCATCCAGGTGGCCAGCTTCAGCGTGTTTTGCGTGATTGCCGCCTGCGCTCTGCTGGGCCTGCAGATCCTCGACTTCTTCAACATCTCGCTGCAGAGCTTTCAGGTGGGCGGCGGCATGCTGCTGCTCATCAGCGCGATGAACATGCTCAACGCCCAGCCCGCCGAGGCCAAGCCCAGCACCAACGAGTTTGAAGAAGGCGCCGAAAAGGCCGCCGCCGGCAGCAGCATTGCCGTGGTGCCGCTCACCATCCCGCTGCTCACGGGCCCGGCCAGCATGTCCACCGTGGTGATCTACGCCGACCGCGCCCAGGGCGTGTGGCAGACGCTGGCGCTGGTGGGCTACGGCGTGGTCATCGCGCTGGCCACGGCCGTGTGTTTTGCGCTGGCCGACCCCATCGCGCGCGTGCTGGGCAAGACCGGCATCAACGTGATGACCCGGCTCATGGGCCTGATCCTCGCTGCGCTGGCGGTGGAGGTGATGGCGGACGGGCTGGGCAAGATTTTCCCGGTCCTCATTGCGCGCTGACCGCCCATGTCTGCCCGCCTGCTGCTGCTCGAAGACGACCCCGCCATCGCCCGCACCGTGGCCTATGCGCTGGAGCGCGACGGCCTGACCGTCACACACAGCCTGCTGGTGTATGACGCGCGCCAGCAGTTGCAGCGCACCCGTTTTGACCTGCTGGTGTTGGACGTGGGCCTGCCCGACGGCAGCGGCCTGGACCTGCTGCGCGATGTGCGCAATGCGCCGGTCACCGCCGCCCTGCCCGTGCTGATGCTCAGCGCCCACGGCGAAGAGATCGACCGCGTGCTGGGCCTGGAGCTGGGCGCGGACGATTACCTGACCAAACCCTTCAGCCCCCGCGAGCTGGCCGCCCGCGTGAAGGCGCTGCTGCGCCGCGCCGGCCACGGGAACGGAAACGGCAATAGCCACCCTGCAGCACCCGCCACTTCGGCCGCTGCGCCTTTCCACGACGACGAGGCCGGCCAGCGCATCAGTCTGCGCGGCCAGGCACTGCCACTGACCCGGCGCGAATACCGCCTCTTGTCCCACCTGCTGCGCGGCGCAGGCCGCATCCACTCGCGCGACGCCCTGCTCGCCGCCGCCTGGGGCGACGACAGCGAAAGCACCGACCGCACGGTGGACACCCACATCAAGACCCTGCGCGCCAAGCTGCGCGAGGTGGACCCGGCCCGCGAGTACATCAGTACCCACCGGGGCATGGGTTACTGCCTGGACATCTGAAGCCAAATTGGCCACTAGCGCCCATCCATAAAGCGCTAACAGCTATTGTTTTTGAAGTGACACCCCATGCGCCTCGGCATCCGCCTGCTGTTCGCCTTCTTCCTCATCAACGGCATCGCCGCGTTCTTTGTGCTGCGCGTGTTCATGGCCGAGATCAAACCCAGCGTGCGCGAGGTGATGGAGGACATGATGGTGGACACGGCCAACATCCTGGCCGAGCTGGCCAGCGAAGACCTGGCCGCCGGGCGGCTGGCGGCGGAGGCCAACAACAGCAGCACCAGCCCGTTTGCCCAGCATGTGCGGCGCTATGCCACGCGACCCATCGACGCGGCGATCTGGGGCTTTTCCAAGCAGTCGCTCGACTACCGCATCTACGTGACCGACACCACGGGTCGCGTGCTGTTCGACTCGGAAAACCGCGCCGTGGGCGCCGACTACTCGCGCTGGCGCGATGTGGCGCGCACGCTGCGCGGCGAATACGGCGCGCGCTCCACGCGCGATGTGGAGGACGACGACACCAGCGGCGTGATGCATGTGGCGGCGCCCATCTACGTGAGCAGCCAGATTGCGGGCGTGCTAACCGTCGCCAAGCCCACGCGCACGGTGCAGCGCTTCATCGACCGGGCCGAGCGCAAGGTGTTCATGGGCGGGCTGTTGCTACTGGCGCTATCGGCCGCTGTGGGCGTGGCGGTGACGCTGTGGATGGTGTGGAACGTGCGCCGCCTGCGCGACTACGCCCTGAGCGTGCAGGGCCCCGCCGACGGCGAACGCCACGACCCGAACCTGCCGCCCCCCACGGCCCTGGCCGTGCCCGAGGTGCCCGGCGAGCTGGGCGACCTGGCCCGCGCCATGGACCGCATGCGCGCGCGGCTGGAGGGGCGCGACTACATCGAAGGCTACGTGCGCGCGCTCACGCACGAACTCAAAAGCCCCGTGGCCGCCATCCGGGGCGCGGGCGAGCTGCTGCAGGACGAGCTGCCCGCTGCCGACCGCGCCGAGTTTGCAACCCAGGTGGTGCAGCAAAGCGAGCGCCTGCAGCGCATCATCGACCGGCTGCTGGAGCTGTCCAAGCTGGAGCAGCGCCAGCACGCCGAAGGCCGCGCGCCCGTGGCGCTGCACGACTGCGCCGAGGCCGCCATCGCCCAGACCCGCGCCCGCGCCGGGCAGCGCGGCATCACCCTGGCGCTGCAAGGGCACGGCACTAGCGGCCCGTGGGAGGCCGAACTGGTGACGCTGGCGCTGACCAACCTGCTGGACAACGCGATCGACTTTGCGCCCACAGGCAGCACGGTGCGGGTGGAACTGGACGGCGCCACGGTGGCTGTGCAGGACAGCGGCCCCGGCGTGCCCGACTACGCACTGCCGCGACTGGGCGAGCGCTTCTTCACCACCGCGCGGCCGGGCGGCGAGCGCAGTGGATCAGGGCTGGGGCTGGCGATTGTGCAGCGCGTGATGGCGCTGCACGGCGGGCAGATGGTGGCGCGCAATACGGCGCCGGGGCTGCGGGTGGCGCTGGAGTTCCGCAGGGCCTAAACGGCGCAGGTCGGGAGGCGGGGCTGGGCCTGGAGAAATTCGACCAGATCGCCCACCGTGGTCACTTTGCCGAACAAGGGGTTGGCCGATGTGTCGGCCAGGCTGCGGCGGGCCCGCTGGGCCATGTCTGCGACCAGGTCATCCAGGTCGTCAGCGTCCAGACGCAGGTCGCACTGCAGGTTGTCGGTCAATTTCAAAGGCACGGCAACTGCGGCAGACAGGCTGCGCTGCAGTTCCTCGTACACCGCGCGCACCACCCAGGTGTCCACCCGGCGGCAGTCGATGGAGCGGGCAAACTGGCAAATCGACTCCCCCGCCCGGCTTTGCGCCATGCGGGCCAGGCGCAGGGCCTCGCGCCGGCTCAGGACGGCCACCAGACTGCCGAGCGCCAGGAGCGAGCCGCCCACCGCCACGGGATGCGTCCAGAACACGGCCATGAAGGCCACCGCCATCACGGCCAGAAAGCACCGCGCCGGCCAGCGCAAGGGCGGGCGGACAGCCACCGGGGGTATGAAGCGGGACGCTGTATTTCGCATGGCACTCCCCAGGTGGATGACACAGGCGGTCGATTCTGCCAGCGCCCCACTTCGCACTTCGCACGTCACCCCCGCCACTTCACACTGGCCTCACAAACTTCATAGCGCCCTCACAGCGCGCCACAACACTGCCCCCACAACAGTCACTTGTGGAGGATCTTTTGTTCAAACACCCCTTGTTCACCAAGCTGGCGGCGCTGACCGCTATCACCGTGTTGCTGCTCTTTGGCCTGGGCCTGATCGAAGACGTGGTGCGCGACCGGCTGCGCTACCGCAGCATCACCGCGCAAAGCGTGGCCGAGAGCCTGGCCGGGCCGCAGACGCTGATGGGCCCCATGATCCACAGCGCCTGCGTGGAAAGCTGGGATGAAGAAGTCGGCAAGGGCGACGAGCGCCGCATGGTCGAAAGGCGCCGCGAGTTCATCCTGACCGCCATGCCCGAGCAGCTCAAGCTCACCACCGGCGCCGCGATGGAAGAACGCGCACGCGGGCTGCACAAGGTGAACACCTACAACCTCAAGGCCAACGTGACGGCGCAATGGGGTTCGCTGGCCAGCCTGCTGCCGCAGAGCAGCATGAAGAATTCGCGCATGCACTGCGGCGCACCCATCGTGATGATGGCCGTGGGCGACGCGCGCGGCATCCGCACCGCGCAGTTCACCATGGGCAGCCAGGCGCTGGCGCTCAAGCCCGGCACCTTCCACCCCACCTACAGCCGAGGCCTGCACGCGGTGCTGCCCGAATCCGTGCGTGGCAAGGCCGATGGCCTGACCGCCACGCTGGACCTGGAACTGGTGGGCACCGAGCGCCTGGCCATCGTGCCGCTGGGGGGCAACACCGAGGTGCTGATGACCAGCAGCTGGCCCCACCCGTCGTTCGCCGGGCGCTTTCTGCCTTCGGAACGCGAGGTCAAGAAGACCGGCTTTTCGGCCCAGTGGCGCCTGTCGTCGCTGGCCACCACGGCGCAGGCCGACATTGCGAATGGCAAGCGCATCTGCCTGGGCGCCGATGAGGGCAGCGACTATGCACACAGCGGGGCCACGCCGGGCGACTGCGCCGACAGCTTCAGCGTGGCCTTCATCGACCCGGTGAACCCCTATTCCCTCTCTGACCGCGCCACCAAGTACGGCGTGCTGTTCATCGCCCTCACCTTCGTGGCCGTGGGCCTGTTCGAGCTGATGAAGAAGCTGCGTGTGCACCCGGTGCAGTACCTGCTGGTGGGCAGCGCGCTGTGCAGCTTCTTCCTGCTGCTGGTGAGCCTGTCGGAACACCTGCCGTTTGGCATCTCCTACGCGGTGGCCGCCAGCGCATGTGTGCTGCTGCTGGCCTACTACGCCAGCCACATGCTGGGTGGGCTCACGCGCGGGGTGCCGCTGGGGGCGGGCATTGCGCTGCTGTATGGCCTGCTGTACGTGCTGCTGCAGCTGGAGCAGACGGCGCTGGTGGTGGGGGCGATTGCACTCTTCCTGGTGCTGGCGGCGGTGATGGTGCTGACGCGCAAGGTGAACTGGTACGGGCTGTCGCAAGGTGGCACGCCCCCGCGCCCCACCATGCCACCGGTGCAGCGCCCTGCAGCGCCCCGCACGGAGGCTGCATGAACGCCACCGCCACCCACACCACACGCTGGGCCCAGTACCTGGCGCAGGCCCAGGCCCTGACGCCGCCCGCCAGCACGGGCCCCGCGAGGGGCCCCGCGCTGACCGCCGCCGAAGCGGCCCGCGTGCAGCGCCACCGCGATCAGTTGATGGCGGCCCTGCGATCGCAGGACCGGCTGGCCTTGCACTGTGCCAAGCAGCAGGTGCTGGACGCAGCCTTTTGCCCCCGCCGCACCGAGGCGGACCTTGACCCCGGAGGGTCTGTGGCCGGCGCTGCAGATTCGCCCGCCCTGCGCCGGGCGCTGCGCGACCTGGCGTGGCGCACGGCGGCATTGCTGTTGCCGCGCAGCCCGGAGTGCTGAAGATGCCCCAGGAGGCCGTACGCAGGCCCCTGGGCGCAATTTTTAATAGAAATGGCCGGTAGCGCTAGTGCAATATGCGCCAACAGCTATCAAAAAACAGAGCGCTTACACCACTACGGTGCGGCTGCGCCCCTCGCGTTTGGCGGTGTAGAGCGCAGAGTCGAGCAGGCGCAGGGTGATGTCCAGCGGCCGCAGCGGGTCGAACAGCGTGAGCCCCATGCTGACCGACAGCACCAGCGCCGGCTCGATACCGGGCAGCGGGTGGGCAGCCAGCGCCGCATGCACACGCTCGGCCACCACCTGTGCCTGGTCGAGCCCGGTGGCGGGCAACAGGGCCAAAAACTCCTCGCCGCCCCAGCGCCCCAGCACATCGGCCGCACGGAAGACATCGCGGCACAGGGTGGCAAACAGCTGCAGCGCCTGGTCACCCACATGGTGGCCGTACACATCGTTCACGCGCTTGAAGTGGTCCAGGTCCATCATCAGCAGGCTGGCTGGCTCATTGCCGCGCTGCAGCAGTGCCCATTCCTGGCGCAGGCGATCGGTGAACGAGCGGCGGTTGGCCAACCCGGTCAGCACATCGGTGTGGGCCAGCACCGCCATCTGGTGGCGCGCCGCCTCCAGCTCCATCAGCATCTGGCCCTGGCGGTCGTTGGCACGCTTGAGCTCCAGCAGCCGGATCACCTGGCGCGCCAGGGCGGACAACAGGTCCTGCACCTTGGCTGACAGCTCGCGCGGCCGGTGGTCCAGCACGCACAGCGTGCCCAGCACAAAGCCATCGGGCGTGACCAGCGGCGCCCCGGCGTAAAAGCGCAGGGGGTTCTTCTGCGTGACGATCGCATAGTGCGCAAAGCGCGGGTCTTGTGCCAGGTCGGGCACGATGAAGACGCCGGACTGGCGGATGGCATAGCGGCACACCGACTCGCTCAGCGGGGTTTCGCGCAGCGCAAACCCCCGGGCGGCCTTGAACCACTGGCGCTGGCTGTCCAGCAGGCTGATCAATGCCACCGGCGCTTCGCACACGTAGCCCGCCAGGTCGGCCAGCTCGTCGTAGGCGGGCTCCATGGGCGTGTCGAGAATGCCGTAGCGCTGCAGGGCCTGGAGACGGGCCGTGTCGTCGCAGGGGTCGTCGGGAGGGGTGGTGTCGGCCATGATGCGAAGCGGCCGCGCCGCCCCCAATTGCCTTGAGATGGGGCAGCATGCCACACAAGCAGGACGGCTGCACGGGTGGAAGCCCGATGGCCCCTGGGTCACGCCAGAGTGGTGCTCTGGCCCTGCAGTGCCTGCCTCTCGTTTGTTCGTTCAGCGTCTGCTGGCGCTTGCCGCTGCGGGCGGACAGCGCAGCTGTGTCGCGGTCAGGCAGCCACAGCGGGCGCGATATCGCGTTGGGCAGCGGGCTCGCTGGCACCCGCGGCGTCGGCGTCCGAACACGTGGCCCCACCGCAACCGTGGATCAACGCACCCGGCAACGCGCCGGGAGCGTGCACCACGCCGGTCACAGGGTCAAACCCCACGCGACGCAGGTGCAGGGCCAGCGAGGCATCCATGCTCTGGGCATGCTGCGGAAACCACAGCGCCAGCTCGCTGGCCATGACGCGCAGCACCTTCAGGTCGCCCTGCTCGGCGCGGGCAGTGCCTTCACGCATCACCTGCAGCACCACCTTGTGCTGCATGCTGTGACAGTTGCCCGATGCAAATCGGGTGGAGGCCATCCAGTCGTCTTCCTGCCCGAAATGCTGCTCGGTGTGCTCCACCAGCGTACGCCAGCGGGGCAGCAGCTCTGCGTCGCGGGCCTGGTCCACGGCGGCCAGCAGGTCGACAAACTCCCGGTGGGTGTCATCCATCAGGGGCAGGTCGAGGTTCAGTGCATCAGACCATTCGAGGTGGGCCATGGGACTCCTTGGGCGGGCGGCAGATCAAACGAAGCTGCGAGCTTAGAAGCCCCGGCCCGGCCGGGTGTTGATGCAGGTCATGGCATCCCCATACGCAGCCAAACCCTGCGCCGCGCGCAGCGGGCAGGGCCTGGTACAGCCTGGTAGGGCAAGCGATCAGGTCAGGCGCTCAGCGCCTGGCCGATCAGCTCTGGCCGTACATGCGCTTGGCGTCGTCCACACACTTGGACTTGAGGTCGCCACTCATGGCATCGCAGCGCTCCTTGGCGGCCTTGTAGTTGGCTTCGTTCTTCTCGGCGGCGGCATCCTTGCGGGCCTCGGCCACGTTGGCAGCCTTCTCGGCGGCCGTGTCTGCAGGCTTGGCCTGGGCGGCGGCCACCTTGGCGTTTTCCTTGGCCTTCACGTGTTCGGCCTTGGCATCCTTCACGCACACGTCCTTGGCATTGCCGGTCAGGTCGTCGCACTTTTCCTTGGCGACGGCGTAGGCGGCATCGGCGCGGGCTTCAGCGACCTTCTGGCTGGCCTTGGCGCTGGGCTTGTACTGGGCTTCAAGTTCCGCCTTGGCCACGTCTTCCGCGCCCTTGGCTTCCTTCACGCAGATGTCCTTGGCGTTGGCCTTGAGGGCATCGCACTTTTGCTTGTTCATCTTGTAGTCTGCCGAGATGCTTTCCTTGGCGGCCTTGTGTTCCGCAGGGGTCATGGCAAAAGCGGTGGTAGCCATCAGACCAGCTGCGCAGGCGGCGATCAGTGTGCGTTGGAATGTCATGGTTTTCTCCTCGATGAAATTGAATGCAATGGATGTGAATCTTGTGGGGGCGGTATGCCAGGGGTGGCCTGGCCGGGCGCGGGGCGAAGGCCCCGCAGCGCGGTCGCGCTGTTTGCGCTATCAGTCGTTGAAGCGGAAGTCGGGGTGGCGGTCTTGCCATTCCTTGAGCTGCTTTTCAGCCGCATCGCGTGCGATGCCCTGGCGCTCTTGCAGCTTGCCCAGGAACTGTTCGCGCTTGCCGTCGATGACATCGAAATCGTCGTTGGTGAGCTTGCCCCACTGTTCGATCATCTTGCCCTTGAACTGCTTCCAGTTGCCCTTGATGGTGTCTTCATTCATGGTGTGACTCCTTGTGCGAATTTCGCTTCAGCCATCCACTCGAAGTGCGTGGAACCTTTGCGTGATGCGATGGAGTTCACTGTAAAAATGATCTGGCGCCGACGCCGTAGTCCGCTCCACGCAGCACGCGTCAGCACAGGACTACGGGCGTGACGGACATCGCCGATGCAGTGGCTCTGGCCCTCTGGCGAAGGCCCAACGCCGCCCCTGCAAGGTACAAAGTGTTGCAATGGCCCATCATTCAGACCCTGGGCGCGGCAGGCATTGCTGAGGCGTGTTTCGCTTGGTAACACTTGTGTTTCCAGGCGAGCGCGGCGTGTGATTTAGTCACGGCTGTGCTGCCAGCGGCAGACTTTTGACCACGACCACCATGACACATCCATACGAGGAGACTCTGACAACTGCGGTTGCAGAGGCACCTGAGGGCCAGCCCCTTCCCAACGAATCAACAGCCACCAGCAGTCGGGCCCATGCGCCCCTGCTGACGACGCTGTTCGCGTCCACTGCCTTGGCCGCCTGTGGCGGGGGCGGGGGCGACAGCACGCCGGGTACGGGCGCACCCGGCACCCCAGGCACACCCGCACCCACCACCCCGCCCCTGGGCAACTACGCACACCCTTCAGCCACGTCGGACAACGAGGCCGCCCGCTTTCTGCTGCAGGCCCAGTTCTCGGCATCGACCGCCGAAATCGCGGCGCTGCGCGCCACCACCTATGCAGACTGGCTGGAGAGCCAGTTCAATGCGGGCCCCAGCCAAGGCGGCTGGGACTGGCTGAACCAGCGCGGCTACGCAGACATCAGCAATGACACGGCCTACTACGACAACTCCTACCCCGCCGACTACATGATCTGGTACCAGCTCATGAAGTCGCCGGACGGACTGCGCAAACGGGTGGCACTGGCGCTGTCCGAGATCTGCGTGGTCTCGCTCAGCGGCGTGGACATCACCTGGCGCTGCCACGCCATGGCCTGGTACTGGGACCAGCTGGTGAACAACGCTTTCGGCAACTACCGCTCCGTACTGGAGAACGTGACGCTGAACGCGGCCATGGGTTACTACCTCAACACCCGTGGCAACCAGAAGGAAAACCCCGCCACGGGCCGTCAGCCCGACGAAAACTATGCCCGCGAGGTCATGCAGCTCATGTCCATCGGGCTGGTCGAACTGAACATCGACGGGACTCCCAAGAAGGACGGCTCGGGCAAGCCCATTGACAGCTACACCATGAACGACGTGACCAATCTGGCGCGCGTGTTCACGGGCTACGACTACGACCAGACGCAGAACGTGCCCACCACCGTGCCAGGCACCACACGGGTGGTTTCCAACACCACCTTTGCCCGGCTGCCCATGGCACTCAATGCCTCGCGCCACTCCACGCTGGCGGCGACATTCCTCGGAACGACGATCCCCGCCAACACGCCCGGCGCTGCGGCCCTTAAGACCGCGCTGGACACCTTGTTCAACCACCCCAACGTGGGGCCGTTCATCGGCAAGCAGCTCATCCAGCGGCTGGTCACCAGCAACCCGTCTCCCGCCTACGTGGCGCGCGTGGCGGCAGCCTTCAACAACAACGGCGCCGGTGTGCGGGGTGACCTGCGCGCTGTGGTCAAGGCCATCTTGCTGGACGACGAAGCCCGCTCGCCCGCAGGCCTCACCCAGCCCGGCTTTGGCAAGCTGCGCGAGCCCATGCTGCGCTTTGTGCAGTGGGGCCGCACCTTCGGCATCAACTCGGCACAGGGCAGCTGGAAGATCGGCGACCTGAGCGACCCCGGCTCGCGCCTGGGCCAGAGCCCGCTGCGTTCGCCCTCGGTGTTCAACTTCTTCCGCCCGGGCTACATTCCGCCATCCACCGCATTGGCCGCCGCAGGCGCCGTGGCCCCCGAGTTCCAGCTGGTCAACGAAAGCAGCGTGGGGGGCTACCTCAACTACATGCAGGGCGTGATCCGCAACGGCATCTACGTGAACGCCCCCGAGCTGCCCAACAACGCCAGCACCTCCAACAACGGCTACGACATCAAGGCCACCTATACCAACGAGCTGGCCATCGTGACCGATGCCGACGCGCTGGTGGCCCGCATCAACCTGCTGATGTGTGCAGGCCAGCTGTCTGCCGCCACCGTCAAGCTCATTGCGGATGCACTCAAGGCGACGCCCGTCACCAACGCCAGCACCGACTCCGTCAAGCTCGACCGCGTGGCGGCAGCCGTTTTCCTGGTCATGGCTTCGGCCGAATACCTCGTTCAAAAGTAAGCCCTGCCATGCACCTGCTTCAACCCGAACTCCACACCCGCCGCGCGTTCCTGCGCCGCTCCACCCAGCTGGGCCTGGCGGGCACGGCCCTGCCCTTTGCCCTCAACCTGGCCGCCATGGGCGAGGCGGCAGCCTTCAATGCCACCGACTACAAGGCGCTGGTCTGCGTGTTCCTGTACGGCGGCAATGACTACGCCAACACCGTGGTCACCTACGACGATGACAGCTACAACCGCTACAACACCATCCGGGGCGGTGGCGCAGGCCAGACGGCCGGCGGCATCGCGCTGGCCAAGGCAGCCCTCACCCCGACGCTGCTGACGCCCACCACGCCGCTGCCGGGCGGTCGCCAATACGCGCTGCACCCGGCCATGACGGGGCTGGCCGGCCTGTTCAACAGCGGCAAGGCGGCCGTGCAGCTCAACGTGGGCCCGCTGGTGGTGCCGCTGACCCGCGCGCAGTACAACAGTGCCGACCGCGCCACCTACCCCGTGCCGCCCAAACTGTTCTCGCACAACGACCAGCAATCGGTGTGGCAATCGTCGTCGCCCGAGGGCTCCACCGTGGGCTGGGGCGGCAACATCGGCGACCTGGCGCTGTCGTCCAACGGCAACTCGCTGTTCACCTGCATCTCGGTCACCGGCAATGCGGTGTTCCTGTCGGGCGACTCGGCCTTGCAGTACCAGGTCAGCACCAATGGCGCCGTGGCCATCAACGGGGTGAAGAACCGGGTCTACGGCTCATCGGCCGTGCAAAGCGCACTGACGTCGCTCATCCAGCAACCGCGCACGCAGACGCTGGAGAACGAATACAACCGCGTGACCACCCGCGCCGTGACGGCAGAAAGCCAAATCACCAACGGGCTCGCGGGCGTGACGCTGTCCACCACCTTCCCCAACAACAACTCGCTGGCCAACCAGCTCAAGATGGTGGCCCGCCTGATTGGCGCGCGCACCAGCCTGGGCAGCAAGCGCCAGGTGTTCCTGGTGTCGCTGGGCGGCTTTGACCTGCACGACAACCTGATCTCGCAACAGCCGGTGCTGATGCAGCGTGTGAGCGAGGCCATGACCGCGTTCTACAACGCCACGGTGGAGCTGGGCGTGGCCGACAAGGTCACGGCGTTCACCGCGTCGGACTTTGGCCGCACGCTCAGCTCCAACGGCGATGGCTCGGACCACGGCTGGGGCAGCCACCACCTGGTGGTCGGCGGTGCGGTGAAAGGCAAGGCGTTTTATGGCAGCGCGCCGCCAGTCAGCATCACCAACACGGCCGCCCCTGAAGACCAGTGGCATGTGGGCCAGGGCCGCCTGCTGCCGTCCACCTCGGTAGACCAGTACGCGGCCACCCTGGCCAAGTGGTTCGGCGTGGCCGACAACGAAATGGCGGGTGTGCTGCCCAACATCACGCACTTTGGCGCAGCGGCGGGGCGGCCGGACTACCCGGTGGACCTGGGGTTCCTGTAACGCATTGAGCCCCCGCAGCCTGGGGGCCGCAGGTCAGGCCCAGGTCACGAGGCCGGGTCACCACCCGGCTCCCCAATAATGGCGGCATGACGACTCCCTCTGCTCCCCCGCTTCGCCCGCGCGTGGTCATCATCGGTTGCGGGTTCGGCGGCCTCGAAGCCGCCCGCGCCCTGCGGGGCGCAGCGGTGGAGGTGACCCTGGTGGACAAGACCAACCACCACCTCTTCCAGCCCCTGCTCTACCAGGTGGCCACGGCCGGGCTGTCGGCCCCGGCCATTGCGGCGCCCATCCGGCATCTGTTCCGCCAGCAGCGCAACGTGACCACCTTGCTGGGCGAGGTCACCCGCATCGACGTGGGCCAGCGCACCGTGCACCTGGCAGACGGCGCCACGCTGCCGTACGACCACCTCATCGTGGCCGCCGGTGCCACGCACAGCTACTTTGGCCGCGACGACTGGGCGGCCTATGCGCCCGGCCTCAAGACGCTGGACGATGCGTTCGAGATCCGCCGCCGCGTGCTGCTGGCGTTCGAGGCGGCCGAGAAAGAGCCTGACCCCGCTCGCCGCGCAGACTGGCTCAACTTTGTCGTCGTGGGCGCGGGCCCCACGGGCGTGGAAATGGCCGGCACGCTGGCAGAGATTGCGCGTCACACGCTGCCCGGCGAGTTCCGCCACATCGACCCCGCCAGCGCGAAGATCATCCTGCTCGAAGGCGGTGCGCGCGTGCTGCAGGCCATGCCAGAGGCTCTGAGCCAGCGCGCCAAGGAACAGCTGGAAAAGCTGGGCGTGGACGTGCGCCTGGGCGCGCGTGTCACCGCCATCGACAGTGATGGATTGAAGGTCGAATCACCCGCAAGCGCCACTACATCAAGCGCAAATAGCTATCATATAAATAGCAAATGCATTGTGTGGGCAGCGGGCGTGGCAGCATCACCCCTGGGTCGCCACCTGGCAGACGCCACCGGCGCCAGCACCGACCGCGCGGGCCGCGTGGTGGTGGAGCCCGACCTGACGCTGCCCGCCCACCCCGAGATCAGCGTGATCGGCGACCTGGCAGCCGCCAAGAGCCATGCCCCCGGCCACGAGCCCACGCCCGTGCCCGGCGTGTCGCCCGGCGCCAAGCAGATGGGCCGCGCCACGGCGGCCAACATCCTGCGGCGCCTGGCGGGCCAGCCCACGCAGCCGTTTTGTTATCGCGACTACGGCAACCTGGCCACCATCGGCCGCAACTCTGCCGTGGTGGACCTCACCTCGCCCGCCGGGCCAGTGCGGTTTTCAGGCTACTTTGCGTGGCTGTTCTGGCTGTTTGCCCACGTGTACTTCCTGATCGGCTTTCGCAACCGGCTGGTGGTGTTGCTGGACTGGGCCTGGGCGTACTGGAGCTTTGCGCGCTATGCGCGGGTGGTGACGGGCATTGAACGCCATGAGACCACACCCACGTCCCTTTCGCCGCCCGGCACCTGACGGCCAGCCGCGCTGCGTGGCGCCACGGCCAAGGCCGGCGCCCGCTGGCACGGGCGGTCCACAAAGACCTGGGGCGTTACTGCCCCACCTGCTCCACCCAGGCCGCCAGTTCCCCCGCCAGTTGGCTTGATGCCGCTGCCAGCGCGGCCACGCCGCCCGCCGCATCGGCCGACTTGGCGGGCTGCTGCACGATGAACACTCGCTGGCCGCGCAGGGATTCGCCCGACGGGGTCAGCTCGACCACCGTGGCGCGCAGGCGCACCATGCCCGCGCTGTCGCTGGGGCTGGTGAACAGGTGGCTGAACTCCTCCAGCTCGGTGCGCAAAACCAGGGGCAGCTTGTTGCCCTGGGCCGGTTCGCGGGCCTGGGCGGCGCCGTCGTCGGCCTTGAGCACGGCGCGGCGCAGGCCCAGTTGTTCGCGCAGGCGCTGCTGCAGCAGTTGTGCGGGTGGTTGGCTCCAGCGGGCCTGGCTGTAGGGGCGCAGCTGCTGGGCGTCGGCATAGGCCAGGCGGTACAGCACCGCGTTACCGCCCTCGGGCAGGCCAGGGGCATCCATGTCGGCCAGCGCCAACGGCGCCAGGGGCGCGCGCCGGTCGGTGGGCACGGTGACCAGCGGGCCGGGGCCAAAGTCATACAGCACGGGGCGGGTGGGGGCAGCCGGCAGGGCCGAGCAGCCCGTGAGCACCAGCGCTGCGACCAACCCACAACCCCACAGGGCGGTAGCGCTAGATGTATATGCCTTGGTTGCTATTTTTTTGATAGTCATCACATTCATTCCTCACAAGGCCCACGCTGCCCATGCGGCGCGGTCGGAGACACCCATCATCGGCCACCACCAAAACCGGGCTCACCCGGCCCGGGCGGGATGCGGCCCGAGCCGTAGATGAAAAGCTGCGGGTTATCGCTGATGCCACCGGCCGCGCGGCCCATCTGGCGGGCGGCGCGGGCCGTGTCGTCGGCGGCGCGGTTCACCCGGGGCAGGGTCGCGGTGCTGAACTGGTCCGCCGCGCGCGCCAGGGACTGGGTGCCAGCGGTGATCTGGTCGATGGCGCCGCCCTCGGCATTGAGCCGCTGGTTGGTCTTGCCCAGGTCCACCGCCAGGGCGGACACGCTGGCACCCGCCTGCTGCAGCGACTGCAGCGTCTGGCGCGCGTCGCTGGCCAGGGGCGGCAGCGCGGCCAGGGCCGGGTCCAGGCGCTGGGACACGGTGGCATCGAGCCGCTGGGTCAGGGTGTTGACGCTGCCTGCGGCCTGGCCGATGTTGGACAGCGCCTCGGTGAGCTTTTGCTGGTTGCCGTCGCCCAGCAGCTGGTTGATGCGGCGCGTGGCCTCTTCGACCTGGCCCAGGATGGCCGGCGCCTGCTCGGCCAGCTTGCCAAACGGCGAGGGCTTGAGCGGCAGGCGTGGCAGCCCGCTAGGGCCGGGGGGCAGCTCGGGGTAGGGCTGCTCGGCGTCGTCCAGCAGCACATGGGCCAGGCCGGTGACGCCCTGGTAGCCCAGCACGGCAAAGGTGGTGGGGCTGATGGGCGCCTGCTCGTTGACGGCGATGCGGATCAGCACGTTGCCGTTGACCTGCGGATCAAAGCCGATGCGCGTGACCTTGCCCACGGCCACGCCCTTGTAGCGCACGGCGGCCTGGGGCTGCAGGCCGCTCACGCCATCGCGGGTGGAGAGTTCGTACTGCTCGTAGTTGGCGTTGTCGCGCGTGAGCCAGACGGCCAGGCCCGCCAGCATGGCGGCGACCACCAGCACAAAGATGCCTGCGGCGAGGGCGTGGGATTTGTTTTCCATCAGGGGTGTTCCTTGTGGGGCGCGGGCGGTGTGGCGGCGTGCGCCGGAGCCTGCTGCACAGAAGGCACGGGCGCCATGGCGCGTTGGCCACGCTCGCCCATGAAGAAGTGCTCGATGAACGGGTGCGAAAAGTGCGCCACCTCGTGCGGTGGGCCGGTGACGATGACCTTTTTATCGGCCAGCACGGCCACGCGGGTGCTGAGCGCGAACAGCGTATCCAGATCGTGCGTGACCATGATGACCGTCAGCCCCAGCGCTGCACGCAGCTCGCGCAGCAGCGCGCAAAAATCGTCGGAGCTGCTCGGGTCCAGGCCCGCCGTGGGCTCATCGAGCAGCAGCAGCGGCGGATCCATGATGAGCGCACGGGCCAGTGCCACACGCTTGACCATGCCACCCGACAGGTCCGCCGGCATGCGCGTGGCGTGCTCGGGCTTCAGCCCCACCATCTGCAGCTTGACCAGTGCGGCGTCGCGCACCAGTTCGGGCGGCAGCGTGCCCTGCTCGCGCAGCGCAAAGGCCACGTTGTCGAGCACGTTGAAGGCCGAAAACAGCGCGCCGTGCTGGAACAACATGCCCACCCGGCTGGCCGCGCCCTCGCGCCCCATCTCGGACGCAGGCCGGCCCAGCACCGTGACCTGCCCACGTGTGGGCCGGGCCAGGCCCAGGATCTGTCGCAGCAGCACCGTCTTGCCCGTGCCCGAGCCCCCCACCAGCGAAAGCATCTCGCCGCGCTGCACGGTGAAGTTCAGGTCCCGGTGCACGGTGAAGGTTTCATCGCCCTTGCCAAACTGCGTCCAGAGGCCTTGCACGTCCACGATGGGCGGCTCGCCGGGCGCGACGGCGATGTGTTCGGGCTTGGCGATGCGCTCAGTCATATGCCGATGTTCTTGAACGCTATGGCAAACAGCGCGTCCACGATGATCACCATGGTGATGGACGACACCACCGACGCCGTCGTGCCTTCGCCCAGGCTCTGGGTGTTGGGCTTGACGCGCAGGCCCCAGTGGCAACCGATGAGCGCAATGAACGCACCAAACACCACCGACTTGGCCATGGCCAGGCCCAGGTTGCCGATCTTCACCGCAGCAGGCAGTGCCTGCACAAAGTACGACGGCGAGATGTCCATGGAGATGTCGGCCGCCAGCATGCCGCCTGCCAGCGCGGCCAGCGTGGTCCACACGCTGATGAGCGGCATGGCCAGCGCCAAGGCCAGCGTGCGCGGCATCACCAGCCGGAACCCATGCGGGATGCCCATCACGCGCATGGCATCGAGCTCTTCGGTCACGCGCATCACGCCGATCTGCGCGGTGATGGACGAGCCCGAGCGGCCCGCCACCAGAATGGCCGCCAGCATGGGCCCCAGCTCGCGGATCAGCGAAATACCCAGGATGTTGACGATGAACGACTCGGCACCAAACTGCCGCAGCTGCAGGCTCATCAGGTAGGCCAGTACCACCCCGATGAGGAAGCCCACCAGCGCCGTGATGGGCAGCGCCGTGGCGCCCATGCGGTACAGATGGCCGGACACATCGCGCCACGGCCCCTTGCGCGGCGCACGCGCCAGGCGGCCCAGGTCCAGCACCAGCTGGCCCACCATCTCCAGCAGGTGGCGGGCATGGTCCACGCCATGCAGCACCAGCACACCCAGGTGGTCGATCTGTTCGCCCAGCCGCCAGGGCTCGGGCGGCGGTGCCACGCAGGTGAACTGGGCCACGCGGGTGAGCATGGTGCGCTGGCTGTCGGTGCAGGCCAGCTGTGCGGGCCAGGCGTGCTGCCAGTGGTTCCACAGCAGCTGGGCGCCCACATGGTCCAGCCACTGCAGCTCCCGCAGGTCCCAGCCCAGGGTGGGTGCGGGCGGTGCGCCCCGCAGCTGGTCCGACACGGCCTGCCACTGCTTCGCATTGCCCAGCTCGGCCGCACCCCAGCGCCCACGCAGCTGCGCGCACGGCCCTTGGGGCGTATCGGCGCGAACGATGTGGGGGGCGTGGTCGGTCATGGGTCAGGCCACCAGGGCAGCCGCAGGGGTAGGGTCGTCAAGAAGCAGCAAGGAAGAGCGTGCATGGTAGCGGAGCGAATCCTGCACGCGCTGTCGGACACCAGCCTGTCAAGCACAGACAGGCGGCGAAGCATGTAATTATTATCAAATCGACGCCAAGCGCAATATTTACAAGCACCAGCAGCTACTAAAAATGTAGCAATAGGCACACACCCTATCGACAGGGCCTGCCCCATCCGCACAATGGCCCACCGTTACCACCCTTGATCGGCACCGCCCCTTCTCCATGAGCGACACCACGTTTGACACCATCATCATCGGCGGGGGCACGGCCGGCTCCCTGCTGGCCAACCGCCTGAGCGCCGACGGCCGCCACCGCGTGCTGCTGATCGAAGCGGGCCGCAAGGACGACTACCACTGGATCCACATCCCCGTGGGCTACCTGTACTGCATCGGCAACCCGCGCACCGACTGGCTCTACAACACCGAACCCGACGCGGGCCTGAACGGCCGCACCCTGCGCTACCCGCGCGGCAAGACGCTGGGCGGCTGCAGCAGCATCAACGGCATGATCTACATGCGCGGCCAAGCACGCGACTACGACCAGTGGGCCGAACTGACGGGCGACGCCAGCTGGCGCTGGGACAACGCCCTGCCCTACTTTCGCCGCCACGAAGACCACTGGCGCCTGGACCAGCCCGGGGGTGTGAACGAAAATTTCAAACGCCTGCACGGCAACAAGTCCACCGGCAGCACCGGCGAGTGGCGGGTGGAAAAACAACGCCTGCGCTGGGATGTGCTCGACGCCTTTGCCCACGCCGCCCAACAAGCGGGCATCCCGGCCACCGACGACTTCAACAGCGGCAGCAACGAGGGCGTGGGCTACTTCGAGGTCAACCAGAAAAGCGGCTGGCGCTGGAACACCGCCAAGGCCTTCTTGCGGCCTACCTGCTACGGCCGCCCCAACTTCGAGATGTGGACCAGCGCACAGGCGTCCAAGCTCATCCTCGAAACCCAGCCCGACGGCAGCCAGCGCTGCACGGGCGTGTTGGTGTGGGATGGCAACGAGATGGTCACGGCCCGCGCAACGGGTGAGGTGATCCTGAGCGCGGGCGCCGTCAACTCGCCCCAGCTACTGCAGTTGTCGGGTATCGGCCCCGCCGCGCTGCTGCGCCAGCACGGCGTGGAGGTGAAGGTGGACCTGCCCGGCGTGGGCGCCAACCTGCAGGACCACCTGCAGATCCGCGCGGTGTTCAAGGTGCAGGGCGTGCAGACGCTCAACACCATGGCCAGCTCGCTGGTGGGCAAGGCCAAGATCGGGCTTGAGTACGCGCTCAAACGCAGCGGGCCCATGAGCATGGCGCCCTCGCAGCTGGGCGCTTTCACCCGCAGCAGCCCTGACCAGCCCTACCCGAACATCGAATACCACGTGCAGCCCCTGTCGCTCGATGCGTTTGGCGAGCCGCTGCACAGCTTCCCCGCCTTCACGGCCAGCGTGTGCAACCTCAACCCCACGAGCCGGGGCACGGTCAACATCAAGAGCGCCGACTTCAAGGCCGCCCCCGCCATTGCGCCCAACTACCTCAGCACGCCCGAAGACCGCCAGGTGGCGGCCGACAGCCTGCGCGTCACGCGCCGCATCGTGGCGCAGCCCGCGCTGGCCAAGTACCAGCCGCAGGAGTGGAAGCCCGGCGTGCAGTTTGAAAGCGACGAGGACTTGGCGCGATTGGCGGGCGACATTGCCACCACCATCTTCCACCCCGTGGGCACCACCAAGATGGGCCGCGACGGCGACCCGATGGCCGTGCTGGATGCGCAACTGCGCGTGCGCGATGGGCGTGGTGGTGTGGTGGCCGGCCTGCGCGTGGTGGATGCGGGCGCCATGCCCACCATCACCAGCGGCAACACCAACTCGCCCACGCTGATGATGGCGGAGAAGGCCGCGGAGTGGATCATCCAGGCCCGGCAGGCGGCGTGAGTACCATCGCGCCGATGTATTCCTCCACCTTCATCTTTGCGACCAAGAACCTGTTCAAGCCATGTTCGGGGTCGCGCAAGCGCCTTTCCGGGATGGGGTGCTAGGCGCGGTGCGCAGCCAATAGCTCGGCTATTGGCAAGCGCCGCAACGCCGCAGACCGCCCGGCAAGGCACTTGCCCGAAGGGTTGGAGTGAAATCGGGCGATTGGACGCCCCGGCTGCTTGCATGGGCATGAGCCCATGCGGCGCATCCGAAGCATCCACTCATCCCGATTGCACTCCAACGCGATCCCCAAACATAGCTTGAACAGGTTCTCAATTCGACGACGCCTTCCACCGTCTGGACGAGGCCATCGCCACCGCCGCACGCGCTATCGACGGCTACCTGGGCGAGGAGTCGTGGACGGACACCGGCAACGGCCTGGTATCCAACGTGTACTACTGGCAGTCGCTGGAGGCGCTGCAGACGCTGATGCAGCACCCCGCGCACCTGAAAGCCAAGGCCGCACAGGCGCAGTGGCTCAATGGCTACCAGGTGGTGATTGCTCAGGTGCTGCGCACCTACGGAGACAACCAGCTCGCCGGGCTGCTGCCCACGGCCGCGCTGTTCACACAGGGCACTGCGCCCCACTAGTTTTTTCAAGTCACGGCGCAGAAGCCGCTTGGCAGGTCAGCGGATGCCACCCACATAGCGCGGCACCTCGGGGGCAGGCTCGGGGGGCGGTGCGGGGCGCGCACGCACCGCCTGCGCCGCTGCATCCAGCAGCGGTCGGCGCTGGGCGGAAGGGGGCGCTGCGTGCAGGGCCTGCTCCAGGCGGTCGGCCCATTCGGCCAAGTCGGGCGCGTTGTCTTCGGTGGCGCGCTGGCGCGCAAATCGCACGATCTCCTGCGCGTAATCCGCATTGGCCGCCATCCATTCGGTATCGGTCACGCGCCCTGTCTTGCGCCGCAACAGCACATGCAGGTGGGCGGCAATCGCCAGCTTGTCGGAATCGGACATGTTCGGCTCCTTACTGCATTGGGGTCATCCATCGGACTGCATTCGCTGGCCCGCACATCACAGGACGCGGCGACACATTCAGCCGCCCAGGCGCTCGCGGTGCTGGGCAATGTCCAGCCCGGTCTGCTCGCTTTGCTCGTCCACCCGCAGGCCCATCGCAAAGTTGACGACCCACAACAGGGCCGCCGTCACCACCAGGCTGTAGGCCGCCACGGCGCCCACGTCGATGGCCTGGGTCAGCAGGCTGCCCGTAGCCCCCCCGACGGTCTTGCTGGCCAGCACGCCTGTCAGCAGCGACCCCACGATGCCCCCAACGCCGTGCACGCCAAACACATCGAGCGAGTCGTCCACCCGTAGCAGCCGCTTGAGCCCCGTGGCGCCCCAGTAGCAGGCCAGCCCGGCCACCAGACCAATCACGACAGCCGAGCGCAGCGTGACAAAACCGGCGGCGGGTGTGATGGCCACCAGCCCCGCCACCAAGCCAGAGCACAGCCCCAGCAGCGACGGGCGCCCGCGCACCACCCACTCGCCCAGCATCCACGACAGCGCTCCGGCTGCGGCGGCCAGGTGCGTCACCGCCATGGCGAGCCCGGCGCGCCCGTCGGCCGCCACCGCAGAGCCTGCGTTGAAGCCAAACCAGCCCACCCACAGCATGCCCGCGCCCGCCATGGTGAGCCCCAGGTTGTAGGGTTCAAACGGCTCGCGCCCATACCCCGCGCGGCGGCCCAGAAACCACGCACACACCAGCCCCGCCACGCCCGCATTCACGTGCACCACCGAGCCGCCCGCAAAGTCCAGCGCGCCCATCTGCGCCAGCCAGCCCCCGGGCTCCCACACCCAGTGCGCTACGGGCGCGTACACCACCAGTGTCCACAGCCCAATGAAGACCAGCATGGCCGAGAACCGCATGCGCTCCACAAACGCGCCCACCAGCAGAGCGGCCGTGATGATGGCGAAGGTGAGCTGGAACATGGCGTACACCGACTCGGGAATCAGCGGCGCAATGTGGCTCACGGCCAGCTTGCCCGCCTCCAGCTGAAAGTCGAGCCCGGCAAAGCCGGCGCGGTCCCAGCCCCCCAGCCAGGCACTGCCGGGTGTGAACGCCAGCGAATACCCCGCCGCAAACCACAGCAGACTGACCAGCCCCGCGATGGCCACCACGCAGGCCATGGTGTTGAGCACGTTCTTTCTTCGCACCATGCCTGCGTAGAACAACGCAATGCCGGGCAGCGTCATCAGCAGCACCAGAGCAGTGGAGGTCATCATCCAGCCAGTGTGGGCCGCATTCACGGTGTCCTGGGCCACCAGGGCGGGGCGTGTGAGGGGCGCCGCTATGGCGGGAGCCTCTGGCACGCTCTGGGCCAGCGCGCAGGTGCACAGCCCCAGACACAACGACACGACCGCAAAAACCCGGTGGTTGACTGCACGCATGCACGCTCCCTTTCGCAATTTGTTACAAGCGCATTGCACGAGCCATGCCAGCCAGTTGCCACCGAATCGGGGCACAGAACGCCCACCGAGAGCCATCCGGCGCCCAACAACGGGGGGCGGGAAACCCCCAATGCACCAGCAGGGTGCAGCCGTTACAGTCACGGCACTCGAAAGCGCGCTTCGGTGTGCCAAGCGAGGGGCCCGAGGAGACAACCTTTCTACCAAGAACCACATTCAAAACACCCAACGAGGTGTGAACCCTTTCAGGCGCTGGCGATCCCAGCGCCTTTTTCTTGCCTGCTAGGGATGGCCTGCATAACCCTCGCGAGTCGGTGGTAGTGCGGATCGGGATGGGCCGCAAGGCGCCTTTTCACAGCCAATAGCCGGGCTATTGGCGAGAAAAGCAACGCAGCGGACCGCGCGACGCCGCGCTATCACCGACCGCAGGGAGTTATGCAGGCCATCCCTAGATCCTGAGCGGTCCTGAATCGATAGCAGGCCCGGTGCGACAATCCTGCGATGGAATGGATTTTGATGACCCTGGCCTCGCTGCTCGCGGGCTTTGTGGATGCGATCGTGGGAGGCGGTGGACTGGTGATGGTGCCCGCGCTGTTTGCGGCTTTTCCGGGCGCGCCCCCGGCCACGCTGCTGGGCACCAACAAGGCGGCCTCGGTCTGGGGCACGGCCATGGCCACCTGGCAATACAGCCGCAAGGTGCAGATCCGCTGGTCGGCCATGCTGCCGGCCGCAGCCGCCGGTTTTGCCGGCTCGTTCGTGGGCGCCTGGGCCGTCACCGTGGTGTCCGCCGACTTCCTGCGCAAGCTGCTGCCCCTGGTGCTGCTGGGCGTTCTGCTCTACACCCTGGCCAAGAAGGAGCTGGGGCGGCACCACACCCCCCGGTTTGCCGGCCGGGCCGAGGTGATCGCCGCCTGCCTGATTGGCGTGCTCATCGGCTTTTATGACGGGTTCTTTGGCCCGGGTACGGGCAGCTTCTTCGTTTTCTTGTTCGTGCGGCTGCTGGGCTACGACTTTCTCAATGCATCGGCCTCGGCCAAGCTGCTCAACTGCGCCACCAACATTGCTGCCATTGCGCTGTTTGCCGCCAAGGGCCATGTGTGGTGGCACTTTGCGGTCACGCTGGCCGTGGCCAACGTGCTGGGCAGCCTGCTGGGCACACACATGGCGCTCAAGCATGGCACCGGCTTTGTGCGGGGCATCTTCATCGTGGTGGTGAGCACGCTGATCCTGAAGACGGGGTACGACGCCTTCCTGCGGTAGGCCTGCTCTTCACGCTCCAGGCGTCGCTTGCCAGGGTGGCACCCAACTTGCAACGCGCTGCACGGCCTACCACCAGGGCGCCCCGAGGTCATCGGGGTTGCCCTGCATGGCCCGAATGTGAACGCGCGTCCTATAATTTCCGCACGTTTCCGTTTGATGACGAGGCCCATCGCCAACGGCGATGTCCGCATCCACCCGCTCCGGCCTGCCTACCCGCAGGCCGGATTTTTTGTACCTGAACCACCCCCCACAGGAACCTGTCATGCAATTTTTCAAGTCTGCCGTTGTCACCGCCGTGGCGCTGTGCGCTGCCCTCGCCGTCCAGGCCCGCACGCTGGACGAAATCAAGAAGGACGGCAAGATCATCGTGGCCACCGAGGGCCAGTTCGCCCCCTTCAATTACTTCGAAGGCACCAAGCTGACGGGTTTTGAGGTGGAAGTGGCGGAGCTGGTGGTCAAGAAGATGGGCCTCAAGCTCGAATGGAAGACCCTGGGCTTTGACGCCCTGCTGACTGGCCTGGGCCAGAACCGCTGGGACGCCGTGATCGCCTCGCACGGCGTGACCGACGAGCGCTCCAAGGCCGTGACCTTTGCCAACCCCCACTACTGCTCGGGCGGCATCATCGTGGCCATGGACGACAAGATCCGCAACGCCAAGGACCTGACCGGCAAGGTCGTGGCCGTGCAGACCGGCACCAGCTACCTGGAGCAGGTCAAGAAGGTCAGCGGCGTGAAGGAAGTGAAGAACTTCCCGCAAGACACCGACGCCCAGCGCGCCCTGATCTCCAAGCGCGTGGACGCCTGGGTCAGCGACAAGTTCGTGGCCAAGGAAGCCGCCGCCAAGAACGCCAAGGCCGGCTTCAAGCTGGGCGACATGCTGTTCATCGAGCGCATCGCCCCCGCCATGGCCAAGGGCAACACCGGCCTGGCCGATGCCTGGAACAAGGCGTTCACCGAAGTGCTGGCCGATGGCAGCTACGCCGCCGTCTCCAAGAAGTACTTCAACGAAGACGTGCGCTGCAACTGATGTGATGGCCCATGGGGTGCGCAGAGGGCCCAGGCCTGCTGCGCACCCTTTGCCGTTTCTGGTGGCGGGTGCATGATCGCCCCGCCCCAGTCCGATTTCCAACCAAGACCGTATGGTCGTCTGATCCATGCTTCTCGCTCTTTGGCCACAAGGCTGGTCCCGACAGCAGCGCAGCAATGCCACGCTGGTCGCTGCACTGGTCGTGATGGTGCTGGCCCTCTCGCTGCTGGGCCAATTGCTATCGTTCTTTCCCGACCCCATCGGCCCCAACGCCCAGGCGTTTTCTGAAGGTGCGCGCACCACGCTGTGGCTCACGCTGGTCAGCGGTGCCGTGGGCCTGGTGCTGGGCACCGCAGCGGCGCTGGCCCGCACGGCCCGCTGGACGCCCGTGCGCTGGGTGGCTGGCGTGTACATCTGGGCCATTCGCGGCACACCGCTCTTGGTGCAGATCCTGTTTGTGTACTTTGCCCTGCCGGTGCTGGTGCCGGGGCTCAACCTGCCCGACTTTGCCGCCGCCGTCGTGGCCCTGGGGCTGAACGTGGGCGCCTACAACGCCGAAGCGCTGCGCGCCGGCCTGCTGGCCGTGCCGCGCGGGCAGACCGAGGCCGCCCGCGCATTGGGCCTGGGCCGCATGCACGTCTTCCTGGACGTGGTGTTTCCGCAGGCGTTCAAGATTTCGCTGCCGCCGCTGGTGAGCAACTTTGTGGCGCTGCTCAAGGACTCGTCGCTGGCCTATGCCATTGGTGTGGTGGAGCTGACCAACGTGGGCAACCGCATCCAGTCGGCCACGTTCCAGCCCATCGCCACGCTGACCACGGTGGCCATCACCTATCTGCTGCTGACCACGCTGGTGACCCAGATCTCCAACGCCGTCGAATACCGCTTTGACGTGGAAGGGCGCAACCGATGACCGCGACGACGAACCAGCCCAAGCCCTACATCGTGGCCGAGCGGGTGTGCAAGTCGTTTGGCGCACACCAGGTGCTCAAGGACGTGTCCACCGTGTTCCACACCGGCGAGGTCACGGTGATCATCGGCGCCTCCGGCTCGGGCAAGAGCACGCTGCTGCGCGCCATCAACCGACTGGAGCCCCACGACAGCGGGCGCATCACCATTGACGGCGTCGAGGTGAGCGACGACCACGCCACTCTGCAGCGCCAGCGCTGCGAGGTGGGCATGGTGTTCCAGCAGTTCAACCTGTTCGGTCACATGAGCGTGCTGGACAACGTGACGCTGGCGCCCCGCCGCATTCGCAAAACACCACGCCCGCAGGCCAACGACGAAGCCATGCAGCTGCTGCGCCGCGTGGGCATGCAGGACCACGCACACAAGTACCCGTGGCAACTATCGGGCGGGCAGCAGCAGCGGGTGGCCATTGCCCGCGCGCTGGCCATGCAACCCAAGGTGATGCTGTTTGACGAGCCCACCTCGGCGCTGGACCCCGAGATGGTCAAGGAAGTGCTGGACGTGATGCGCAGCCTGGCTCGTGGCGGCATGACCATGATCGTGGTCACCCACGAAATGGGCTTTGCGCGCGAGGTGGCCGACCGGGTGATGTTCTTCGACCAGGGCCGCATCGCGCACGATGCGCCGCCGCAGGAGTTCTTCAGCAACCCGGCCAACGACCGCATCCGCGCGTTCCTGGGCCAGGTCAGCCACTGATCAGAATCCGCGCCGCACTGCAAAGGCCGCCCGGGCAACCGGCGGCCCTTTTTTCTTTTTGGTATTGAGGAATTTGTCGATGCGTACTGAACGCTGGGGCCTGATGGCCCTGCTGGCCGTGACCGTGGTGTGGGGCACCACCTTCCCGGCCATGAAACTGCTCTCGGCGCACCTGGACGCGCTGCAGATCATCTGGCTGCGCTTCGTGATTGCGCTGCTGGTGCTGGCACCGCTGTGGCGCGGCATGCTGCGCCACGAGCGGCGCTGGGGCTGCGCTTTGGGCTTGCTGCTGTTCCTGGCGTTCTGGCTGCAGATCGAGGGTCTCGCGCGCACCAGCAGCAACCGCAATGCGTTTGTGACCGGCCTGAACGTCCTGGTGGTGCCGCTGATCGCCATGGCCTTCCTCGGGCGGCGCTATGGCTGGCGCCTGTGGGCCGCCTGCGGGATGGCGCTGGCGGGCATGGCACTGATGTTCCACGAGAACGAGCCCTGGAACCTGGGCGATACGCTGACGCTGGCCAGCACCGTGTTCTATGCGCTGTACATCCTGGCGCTGGAAGAATGCGCGCGCCGCACGGCCGCACAGCCCCTGCGCGCCACCCGCATGGCCGCCGCCCAGGCCACGGTGATGGCCCTGGCCTCCACCGCGCTGCTGCTGGTGCAAAGCGGCAACATGGACTGGCTGCGCGCTGCGGCCCATTTGCCGGTGGACGCCCTGCTGGCCTTGCTGTACCTGGGCCTGCTGGCCAGTGTGGTGGTGGTGACGCTGCAGGCCTGGGGCCAGCAGCGCGTGGACGCCATGCGCAGCGCTATCGTGTTCGGGCTGGAGCCGGTGTTTGCCGCGCTCACGGCGTGGGTGTTGCTGGGCGAACAGCTGGGCTGGGCCGGGCTGAGCGGTGCGGCGCTGATTGTGGCGGCGCTGGTGTTCAGCCATATCCAGCCGTCACCGCGCACCGCCGGTGCTTAGGCACCCTCTGCAAGCAAAAACGGCCGGTAGCGCTAGTCGATATTGCGCCAACAGCTATGATTTTTAGAGCAACCTAGCGTCTGATCAGGGCGCCAGCAGCGGCACCTCGCTGGCCTTGCGGGGCTTGCCGATGGGCGCACTGGCCTGGCCCTTTTGTACGGCGGCAATGTCTTCTTCGCTGGGGTATTCGCCCATCAGCCAGTAGTCAAACACGCGTCGCGCAATCGGGGCCGCATGGGCGGCGCCAAAGCCGGCGTTCTCCACAATGGCCGCCAGGGCGATGGTGGGGTTTTCGGCCGGTGCGAACGCGGCGAACAGCGAGTGGTCGCGCTGGTGCTCTTCCAGCGCCTTGGCGTTGTACTTCACGTTCTGGCCCAGGCTCACGGCCTGGGCGGTGCCCGTCTTGCCCGCCGAGGTGTAGGGCGCGCCCATGAACACCCGCGTGCCCGTGCCGCCCTTGTTCACGGCCACGAGGGCATTGCGCACCAGTTCCACGTTCTTGGGCAGGTAGCCCAGGTTGACGCCGGGGGGCTGCACGATTTCGGTGATGGCGCCAGTGACCGAGTTCTTCACCGCCTTGGCCATGTGCGGGCGGTAGCGGATGCCGCCGTTGGCCAGCGTGGCCTCGGCCAGCGCCAGCTGCAGCATGGTGAAGTTGTTGTAGCCCTGGCCAATGCCCAGCGACACGGTTTCGCCCGGGAACCAGCGCTTCATGTCGGCACGCTTATAGGTGTTGCGCTTCCACTCGGTGCTGGGCAGCGTGCCCCGCACTTCGCCGTTGAGGTCGATGCCCGTGGACTGGCCGAAACCCAGCGGCTTCATGAAGTCGTGGATCGCATCCACGCCCATGTCCACGGCCAGCGAATAAAAGTAGGTGTTGCTGGAGAACTGGATGGCGCGGTGCATGTCCACACCGCCCAGGCCGCCTTCGTGGCTGCGGAAGGTGTGGCCGCCAAAGGTGTAGAAGCCGGGGTCGTTCACCACCAGGCTGGGCGAGCGCTTGTTCAGCTGCAGGGCCGCCAGGGCCATGAAGGGCTTGTAGGTGGAGCCGGGCGGGTAGGTGCCGCGCAGGGCGCGGTTGAGCAGTGGCTTGTCGATGGACTCGTTGAGTGCGGCCCAGTTTTCAGCGTCGATGCCCTCCACGAACAGGTTGGGGTCGAAGGTGGGCTTGCTCACCAGCGCCAGGATCTCGCCATTGCGCGGGTCGATGGCCACCAGCGCGCCCCGGCGGGTGCCATACAGGTCTTCGATGAGTTTTTGCAGCTTGATGTCGATGGACAGCATCACGCTGTCGCCCGGTGTGGCTGCGTGGCTGGAGAGCTTGCGCACGGCACGCCCACCCGCCGAGGTTTCCATCTGCTCCACGCCCGTGGCGCCATGCAAGGCCGACTCGAAGCTGTGCTCGATGCCCAGCTTGCCGATGTACTCCGTGCCCCGGTAGTTGGCCTCGTCTTCCGAGTCCTGGATGCGCGCCTTCTCGGTCTGGTTGATGCGGCCAATGTAGCCAATGGCATGGCTCGCTACGTCGCCCAGCGGGTAGTTGCGGAACAGCCGCGCCTTGATGTCCACGCCCGGAAAGCGGTAGCGCTGGGCGGTGAACCGCGCCACCTCCTGGTCGGTCAAGCGGGTGCGGATGGGCAGGGATTCGAAGTTGCGCGACTCTTCCATGAGTCGCTTGAACCGGCGGCGATCGCGCGCCTGGATGTCTACCACCTTGGACAGGGCGTCGATGGTCTCGTCCAGCACCCCCGCGCGCGAGGGCGTGATCTCCAGCGTGTAAGCCGAGTAGTTGGTGGCCAGCACCACACCGTTGCGGTCCAGGATGAGCCCCCGGTTGGGCACGATGGGCACCACGGCCGTGCGGTTGCTTTCGGCCTGGGCAGCCAGGTCCTCATGGCGCACCACCTGCAGGTACACCAGGCGCGCCGCCACCAGGCAGAACGCTGCCATCACCACCAGGCCCACCACCACGGCGCGGACCCGGAACCGCGAGGCGTCGGCTTCGCTGCTGCGCACCTCGGTCATGCGCCAACTCCCGGGCGCCACCAAGCCGCAGCACAGCACAACGACGCGAAGCAGCTCATACGGTGCGTCATGTCACAAAGGCCGGTTCTGGTCGCTGTCAGGCGGGCGGCGCTGGGGTGCCAGCAGCACCCAGCTGGCCAGGGGCCACAGCAGCGCCTCCAGGAACGGGGCCAGAAAGCTCCAGAACCCCGGGAAAATTCCGCCGGCCGCCATGCGCAGCATCAGCTCGATGGCATGGGCAATCGCAAACAACGGAAACACCTGCAGCGCCTGCGACGGCACACTGAACCACAGCAGGCGGCGGTGGATGGCGATGGCACCGAACGACAGCACGGTGTAGGACAGCGCATGCTGACCCAGCAGCGCAGACTGGCTCACGTCCATGCACAGGCCCAGCACAAACGCTGCCCCCATGCCAATACGCAGCGGCTGGTGCACACCCCAGAACACCAGCAGCACCATCAGCAGATCGGGCATCCACACCACACGGCCCAGCGGCAGCATGTTGATGGCCAGGCCCGCAGCCAGACTGGCCCAGATGAATACCGGGTTCACCGGCATCAACAGGGGCTCACCCCGCGGCATGATCATCGCGGGCCTCCTTGTGTGGGGGTCATCAGGGTGAAGCGGTGGCTCATTTGCGGCCTCCGCGTTTGGTCGCAGGCGCGGCCGGGGCCGCATCCGGGCGGGGCAATTCGTTGTCGCCCAGCGGCTTAAGCACCACCACGTGGCGCGCGCCCTGCACCTGGGCCAGTGGCGCGCAGTAGATGCGCGCAAAGGCAGAGTCGGCCCGGCGCTCCACCTTCACCACGCGTGCCACGGGCAGGCCGGGGGCGTACAAGCCGTCCACGCCGCTCGTGGTCAGCAGGTCGTCTTCGCGGATGTCAGCGTTGGCTGGCATGAAGCGCAGTTCCATGCCGCCGCCATGGCCCGCCACCGGGTCGCCATAGGCCACGCCGCGCACGCCGGTGCGGATGTTCAGCACCGGAATCGCCTGGTCACGGTCCACCAGCAGCGTGACTTCGCTGACCAGCGGAAACACGCGGGTGACCTGGCCCAGCACGCCCGCTTCGTCCATCACGGGAGCGCCCAGCTCCACGCCGCCCAGCTGTCCCCGGTCCAGCACCACGCGGCGCGTGTAGGGATCGGCGGTGTCGTAGATCACCTCGGCCGCCTGCGCAGGGGTCAGCAGCCGGTCGCGCAGTTCCAGCAGTTTGCGCAGCCGCTGGTTTTCCATGGCCAGCTGGTCGGCCTGGTTGGCGCGCTGGCCCATCACGGTCATCTTCTTGCGGGCAGCGTCCAGGTCTTCTTGCGCGGTTTGCAGCGACTGGAAATAGCTGCGCCCGTGGCTCGCAAATTCCACCGGCTGCAGCATGAGCCACTGCACCGGGTACAGCACCGTAGCCACAGCCTGGCGAAAGGGGCCGGTGATCTGGAAGCGTGCGTCGGCCACCATGAGAAACAGCGCCAGCGCACTGAACACGGCCAAACGCGACAGGGCCGAAGGGCCCTGTTTGAAGAAAGGGGGAGCGCTGCGCTCCAGAGTACCCAGGGGCATGGTGCGCAGCGGTCAGTGTCTGCCGCGGGGAGCGGGCTCCACGGGCGGGTGCTCAGAAACAAGCATTGGAGCAGGGGCAGTCATGCAATTCGGAGCGCAAAAAAAGTGCCTGCAGCATACAGGCCTGCCGGCTTATTCGCTCGTGAAAATGCTGCCCAGGCGGTCCATGCGCTCCAGGGCGATGCCGCAGCCGCGCACCACGCAGGTCAGCGGGTCTTCGGCCACCAGCACGGGCAGGCCGGTTTCTTCGGCCAGCAGGCGGTCCAGGTCACGCAGCAGCGCGCCGCCGCCGGTGAGCATCATGCCGCGGTCGGCAATGTCGGCGCCCAGCTCGGGGGGGGTTTGTTCCAGCGCGTTCTTCACGGCTGAGACGATCTGGTTGAGCGGGTCAGTCAGGGCTTCCAGCACTTCATTGCTGGAGATGGTGAAGCTGCGTGGCACGCCTTCGGACAGGTTGCGGCCTTTGACTTCCATCTCGCGCACTTCGGAGCCCGGGAAGGCCGAACCGATGTTCTTCTTGATGGCTTCGGCCGTGGGCTCACCGATCAGCATGCCGTAGTTGCGGCGGATGTAGCTGATGATGGCTTCGTCGAACTTGTCACCACCCACACGGACGCTGCCCTTGTAGACCATGCCGCCCAGCGAGATCACGCCCACCTCGGTGGTACCGCCGCCGATGTCCACCACCATGGAGCCCGAGGCTTCCGAGACGGGCAGGCCGGCGCCGATACCGGCCGCCATGGGTTCTTCAATCAGGTACACAGCCGTGGCGCCTGCAGCCTCGGCGGCGTCCTTGATGGCGCGGCGCTCGACCTGGGTGGAGCCACAGGGCACGCAGATGATGATGCGCGGGCTGGGGGTGAACAGCGTGCGCGGGTGCACCATCTTGATGAACTGCTTGATCATCTGCTCGGTGATCACGAAGTCGGCGATCACGCCGTCCTTCATCGGGCGGATGGCTTCGATGTTGCCGGGCACCTTGCCCAGCATGGCCTTGGCCTCGTGGCCTACGGCCTGGATGACTTTCTTGCCGTGGGGGCCGCCTTCGTGGCGAATGGCGACGACGGAGGGTTCGTCGAGGACGATGCCTTTGTCGCGGGCGAAGATGAGGGTGTTGGCTGTGCCAAGGTCAATGGCCAGGTCGGTGGAGAAGTACCGACGGAAAGCTCCGAACATTCAAAAGTCCTCTCGGGCACGGCATGCGCGTCGGCCTGCCATCGCCAGGTATTTCAGGGGGTGTTTATTGGCTTTTTTCACGCAATTGACTCCCATTCCGGGAGCTTTGCGGCAAAGCCGGGATAATACCCCATCCCCTGTGAATAACTCCCTCCGGCGCGGGCCGGATCACAGCTTTACGTCTGGTTTCTTTAGATTTTCCTCCCTATGGCACTGACCCCCCAGGACATCGGCCGCATTGCCAACTTGGCGCGGCTTGAGCTGACACCTTCCGAAAGTGAGCGCATGCTCACCCAGCTCAACGGCTTCTTTGACATCGTGGAACAGATGCGGGCTGTGGATACTTCGGGCGTCACGCCCCTGGCACACCCCGTGGCCGCCATCCAGGACGTGCAGCTGCGCCTGCGCGACGACGTGGCCAGCGAGCCCAACCAGCGCGAAGCCAACCAGCAAAGCGCCCCCGCCGTCGAACGAGGCCTGTTCCTCGTGCCCAAAGTGATCGAGTAAGAACCCCGCCGCATGACTTCCACCGCATTGCATGACCTGGGCGTGGCCCAGCTGGCCACCGAGCTGCGCGAGCGCCGCGTCTCGGCCGTCGAGGCCGCCCAGCATTTCCTCGACCGCGCACAAGCCCACCAGAACCTGGGCGCCTACGTGGCCGTGAACCCCGACATCACCCTGGCCCAGGCCCGCGCCCAGGACGCTGCCATTGCAGCTGGCACCGCAGGCCCCCTGGCTGGCGTGCCGATTGCGCACAAGGACATCTTCGTCACCAAGGGCTTCCCCAGCACCGCCGGCTCCAAGATGCTCGCGGGCTACCAGTCGCCGTTTGACGCCACCGTGGTCACCAGGCTGGCCGATGCGGGCACCGTGACACTGGGCAAGCTCAACTGCGACGAGTTCGCTATGGGCTCGGCCAACGAAAACTCGGCCGTCGCCCCCGTGGGCTTTGACGCCCCCGCCCCCGTGCGCAACCCCTGGGCCACCGACCGCATTCCGGGCGGTTCGTCCGGCGGCAGCGCCGTGGCCGTGGCTGCGCGCCTGGCCCCGGCCGTCACCGGCACCGACACGGGCGGCTCCATCCGCCAGCCCGCCTCGTTCTGTGGCATCACCGGCATCAAGCCGACCTATGGCCGCGCCAGCCGCTACGGCATGATTGCTTTCGCCTCCAGCCTCGACCAGGCGGGCCCCATGGCCCGCTCGGCCGAAGACTGCGCGCTGCTGCTGTCCGCCATGTGCGGCCCCGACCCGGACCGCGACTCCACCAGTCTGGACGTGCCGGCCGAAAACTTCAGCGCCAAGCTCAATGACAGCATCGACGGCCTGCGCATCGGCATCCCCGCCGAGTTCTTTGGCGAAGGTCTCGCGCCCGATGTGCGCGCTGCCGTGGACGGTGCCCTGAAGGAATACGAGAAGCTCGGCGCCAAGCTCGTACCCATCAGCCTGCCGCGCACGCAGCTGTCCATCCCGGTCTACTACATCATTGCCCCGGCCGAGGCGTCGTCCAACCTCTCCCGCTTTGACGGTGTGAAGTTTGGCCACCGCGCCAAGGATTACACCGACCTGGTGGACATGTACAAGAAGACCCGTGCCGAAGGCTTTGGTGACGAGGTCAAGCGCCGCATCATGATTGGCGCCTATGTGCTCTCGCACGGCTACTACGACGCCTACTACCTGCAGGCGCAAAAAATCCGCCGCATGATCGCCGACGACTTCCAGAACGCGTTCAAGGAGTGCGACATCATCGCCGGCCCGGTGGCACCCACCGTGGCCTGGAAGCTGGGTGACCACGGCAACGACCCGCTGGCCGACTACCTGGCCGACATCTTCACCCTGCCCGGCTCGCTGGCTGGCCTGCCCGGCATGAGCGTGCCCGCTGGTTTTGGCGAAGGCGGTATGCCTGTGGGCCTGCAGCTGCTGGGCAACTACTTCCAGGAAGCCCGCCTCTTGAACGCTGCGCACCGCCTGCAGCAAGCCACCGACTTCCACCTCCGCCGTCCGGAGGGCTTCTGACATGACCGCCAAACTGATCCATGGCTACGAAGTCGTCATCGGCTTCGAAACCCACACCCAGCTCGCCACAAAGAGCAAGATCTTCAGCCGCGCCGCCACCGCGTTTGGCGCCGAGCCCAACACCCAGGCCTGCGCCGTGGACCTGGCCCTGCCCGGCACCTTGCCTGTGATGAACCGCGAGGCCGTGGCCTGCGCTATCAAATTGGGACTTGCCCTCGGCTCCCACATTGCGCCAGTGAGCATTTTTGCGCGCAAGAACTACTTCTACCCCGACCTGCCCAAGGGCTACCAGATCAGCCAGTTCGAGATCCCGGTGGTGCAAGGCGGCGAGGTGTCGTTTTTCCTGGGTGACGAGAAGAAGACCGTGCGCCTGGTGCGTGCCCACCTCGAAGAAGACGCCGGCAAGTCGCTGCACGAAGACTTCATCGGTCAGTCGGGCATCGACCTGAACCGCGCGGGCACCCCCCTGTTGGAGATCGTGACCGAGCCCGATATCCGCAGCAGCGAAGAGGCCGTGGCATATGCCAAGGAACTGCACAAGATCGTGACCTGGATCGGCATCTGCGACGGCAACATGCAGGAAGGCAGCTTCCGCTGCGACGCCAACGTGTCGGTGCGCAAGCCCGGCCAGCCACTGGGCACGCGCCGCGAGATCAAGAACCTGAACTCGTTCAAGTTCATGCAGCAGGCCATCGACTACGAGATCCGCTGGCAGATCGAGCAGATCGAAGACGGCCACGCGATCCAGCAGGCCACCGTGCTGTTCGACCCCGACACGGGCGAAACGCGTGCAATGCGCACCAAGGAAGATGCTGCGGACTACCGCTACTTCCCCGACCCCGACCTGCCTCCGCTCCACATTTCAGAGCAGTGGGTGCAGGAAGAACGTGCGCAGATGGCCGAATTGCCCCGCACCATGGCGGCACGCTTTGTGGCGGACTATGGCCTGCCCGAGTACGACGCCACCACGCTCACGCAGAGCAAGGCGATGGCGGCGTACTTTGAAGCGGCCGCCAAAGCCTGCAGCCAGCCCAAGCTGGCCAGTAACTGGATCATGGGAGAGGTGTCGCGCCGCCTGAATATGGCGGAGACCGGTATCGAGCAAGCTCCTGTGACTGCAGCGCAGCTGGCCACGTTGATCGGCCGCATTGCCGACGGCACAATCTCCAACAACGCCGCCAAGCAGGTGTTTGATGCGCTGTGGACCGGGGAGTCGAACGACGTGGACGCCGTCATCGAATCCAAGGGCCTCAAGCAGATGAACGACTCCGGCGCGCTAGAGAAGATCATCGACGAGGTGATTGCCGCCAACCCCGACAACGTGGCGCAGTTCCGCGCGGGCAAGGACAAGGCCTTCAATGCGCTGGTGGGCCAGATCATGAAAGCCAGCAAGGGCAAGGCCAACCCGACGCAGGTCAACGAGCTGCTGCGGGCCAAGCTGGCGGGCTGACGCACGTCGATTGGCAACAACACTAACAACAAAGGGCCGCGAGGCCCTTTGTTGTTTGGATCTTTTGGTGAGCGGCGCAGGCTAAAGGAGCGCTCTCAGCGCATGGCCTCACCGCGTGGCGGCCGGAGCGGAGGCGTCGCTGGCGGGCGTTGCGCCCGGCAGGGGCATGCGCTGCGCCTCCCACAGCTTGCGCAACTGGGCCAGCTCCACGTCAAACCGCTGGTGCACGCGGCGCTTTTCCTGGTCTTGCCCGGCAATGAACCGCTGCTGCTCGGCAATGCTCTCTTCGTTCTCGGCAATCTTGCGGCGCAGCGACATCGGCGCCTTGCTGGGGTCCTTCTTGTAGAACTCCATCTCGACGTCAAAGGCCTTGCGCTGCTGTGTCAGCTCGACCAGGCGCTTTTCGGCAGTGGCGGTCACATCGTCCACCAGTTGGATGGCCGCAGCGCGCTCCACATCGTGTGCTGCCTTGTCCGGGTAACGGGCGGTCAGCGCGCGTTCGCGGCGGCGCTCCTCCAGCTCGCGGGCACGGGCTTCGGCCTCCTTGCGGCGCTGGGCCTCTTGCGCGGCGCGCTCCTGCTCGGTCAGCGAAGGGCCAATTTGCCGCCGCACAATGCCCGAGGGCCCGAGTTCGCGCTGCTCGCGGTCCAGGCATTCAGCAATCGGACGGTCGGCCGTCAGGCGCCGGCCATTGCGGTCCACGCACGTGTAGATGCCACCCGACGGACTGGGGGCTTGCGCCCACGCCAAATCAGCGCCCAGGGTGGCCAACAGAACCCCGCCCACGATCCACGCCGATTTGCTCAATCCGTCTACCCCTCGTTGACGCCGTATCGCCGGCGATAGGCCAGCACCTTTTCGTGATGGGAACGCATCCCCTCTTCCCCGTTTTGCTCCAAGAAGAGCAATAAGTCTGCCAGCCGTGCAATGGCACACACCTGCATGCCCAGTTGGTTGCGTACGTACTGCACCGCGCTGTGGTCTACGTCCTGGCCATTCTCGGTGGCTTTTTCCTGGCGGTCCAGCGCAATGGCCACTGCATGGGGCGTGGCGCCGGCCGCCTTGATGATGGCGATGGACTCCCGGGCGGCCGTGCCAGCCGACATCACATCGTCCACGATGAGCACCCGGCCTTTGAGGGGCGCGCCCACCAGGGTGCCGCCTTCGCCATGGTCCTTGGCCTCCTTGCGGTTGTAGGCAAAGGGCACGTTGCGCCCCAGGCGCGCCAGCTCCACGGCCACGGTGGCAGCCAGCGGAATGCCCTTGTACGCGGGGCCAAACACCATGTCGAATTCGATGCCGCTGGCCAGCAGGGCTTTTGCATAGAATTCCGCGAGGCGGCCAATCTTGCGGCCATCGTCAAACAGTCCGGCGTTGAAAAAATAGGGGCTCAGGCGCCCGGCTTTGGTCTTGAATTCGCCAAACCGCAGCACGCCCGACTCCACCGCAAAACGCACGAAATCCTGCGCCAGCTGGCCCTGTTCGGGGGTTTGCACGCCAACATCCACCATGGGGAAATCCTTGTTCAAGTTAACCAGCCTCAATCTCAATGGCATCCGCTCTGCCACCAGCAAAGGCGTGGAAAGCTGGATGGCAGCCACGCGGCCGGATTGTATTTGTGTGCAGGAAGTGAAGGCCCAGGCGGCCGACATGGCCAACCGGTTCGAGCGCCTCGCGGACCTGCAGGGGCACTTTCACTTTGCCCAGAAAAAGGGCTATTCGGGCGTGGGCATCTACACGCGGCACGAGCCGTCGGATGTAGTCGTTGGCTATGGGTCTGCCGAGTTCGATGCAGAAGGCCGATATGTCGAGCTGCGTTTTGACACGCCCGAGCGCAAGCTGTCGATCATCAGTGCGTACTTTCCGAGTGGCTCGTCCGGCGAAGAGCGCCAGCAGGCCAAGTTCCGCTTTCTGGCCGAATTCCACCCCCACCTCATGCGCCTGAAAGCCGAGCGCGACTTCATCCTGTGTGGCGACATCAACATTGCGCACCAGCAAATCGACCTCAAAAACTGGCGCAGCAACCAGAAGAACAGTGGTTTTTTGCCCGAAGAACGCGCCTGGATGACAAAGTTGTTGCACACAACTGATGAAGGCGGCGGCATCATAGACGTTTACCGTCAGTTACAACCTACCGCCACCGACACCGCCTACACCTGGTGGAGCAACCGCGGGCAGGCCTATGCCAACAACGTGGGTTGGCGGCTGGACTACCACCTGGCCACCCCTGCGATCGCGGCGCTGGCGCGCGCTGAACACATTTACAAGGGCGAAAAGTTCTCGGACCACGCACCCATCACGGTGGATTACGCACTGACCCTATAAGCCCCGCCCCAGCCCCTTTGCCCCGATGACCGACGCCAGCACCTCCGCCCCGCCTCCCGCCCACAGTTTCCGCCCCCAAAGCGCCGAGGCGCTGTGGCGTCAGATCTCCACCCCTCACCCCACGGTGGGCAAGGCGCGGCACCTGGGCGAGGCGCTGGTCCACGCGGGGCTGCTGTCCACACCGGACCTGGCAGAGGGCCTGCAGGCGCAGCAGGAGGAGCGCGGCAACGGCGTGCAGCGACCCATCGGCCAGATCCTGGTGGACCGGGGGGCGCTCACCCAGGACCAGCTGCGCAGCGTGATTGCCACCTGGCTGGGCGAATACACCGTGCACCCCGGCGACATCACGCCCGAGGCGTCGGCCCTGGCCCTCATCCCCCGTGCCGTGGCCGAGCGAGAGTCCGTGCTGCCCCTGATCGCGCGCGACGACGCGCTGGTGTTGCTGATGGCCGACCCCTGGGACCGGGTGCTGATCGACGAGATCCGGTTTCTGACCCAACGGCGTCTGATTCCGCTGCGGGCATCGCCCGGCACGCTGATGCCCGCCATCCACAAGGCCTACCGCACCCGCCCTGCCGACGCAGGCGGCGCGGCAGCCGGCGCACGCGCCACCTCGCAGGAGCTGCTGACCAACCTGGCCACCGCGTCGCCAGACGCCGATACCGAGCAGGCCGACGTGATCAGCGAGTCGGACAACACCCTGGTGCGACTCATCAACTCGGTGATCGACGAGGCCATCAGCCACCGGGCGTCAGACATCCACATCGAGACCGAACCCGCCCCGCACAACGTGCGCGTGCGCCTGCGCATCGACGGCGACCTGGTGCCTTACCTGGAGCTGCCCGCGCGCTATCGCTTCGCGATGGTGGCGCGCATCAAGATCATGGCCAGCATGGACATCTCGGAGCACCGCAAACCGCAGGACGGCAAGATCGACTTTGCGCGTTTTGGTGGCCCGCCGGTGGAGCTGCGCGTGGTCACAGTGCCCACCTCGCGCGGGCTGGAGGACGTGGTGCTGCGCCTGCTGGCGGGTGCCAAGCCGCTGCCGCTGGAGAACATCGGCCTGAGCCAGCCCAACCTGCTGGCGCTGCGCGCGGTAGTGCAAAAAAGCTATGGTCTGGTGCTGGTGTGTGGCCCCACGGGCTGCGGCAAGACGACCACGCTGCACTCGGTGGTGCGCGACATCAACACCGCAGGCCGCAAGATCTGGACGGCCGAAGACCCCATCGAGATCACCCAGGAGGGCCTGCGCCAGGTGCAGGTGAACCCGCGCATCGGCTGGACCTTTGCCGCCGCCATGCGCACCTTTTTACGCGCCGACCCGGACGTGATCATGATCGGCGAGATGCGCGATGAAGAGACGGCGCGCATCGCCATCGAGGCCTCGCTCACTGGGCACCTGGTGCTGTCCACCCTGCACACCAACTCCGCGCCCGAAAGCATTGCGCGCCTGCTCGAAATTGGCCTGGACCCGTTCAACTTTTCGGACTCATTGCTGGCCATCCTGGCGCAGCGCCTGGTGCGCCGCCTGTGCACCTCTTGTCGCGAGCCGCGCGTGGCCGACGACGAGATGCTGACGGGCCTGGCGTCGCAGTACCTGGACAGTGGCACCCACAACACCGCCGAAGCGCGCCAGGCACAGATCGGGCGCTGGCGCCAGCAGTACGGCGGTGCCCAGGGCGAGCTGCGGATGTGGCGCCCCGTAGGCTGCGCCAAATGCGAAGGCCACGGCTACCACGGCCGTCTGGGCATCCACGAGCTGATGATGAGTGACGAAACCATTCGCCAGCACATCCGCCACCGGGCCCCGGCCTCGGACATCCGACACTCCGCCCTCACCGCCGGCATGCTCACCCTGCGCCAGGACGGCATCGAAAAAGTGTTGCAGGGCCTGACCGACATGAGTGAGGTGGTGGCGGCGACCAACCTCTGACGTGCGCGCATTCTCGCGCGCCGGGCACCAAAATTTTTGATTCGAAACAGGCTCCAGCGCTTATCTGATAAGCGCCGGCAGCTATCGATAAATGAGCAATTCGCCAGATCCAACGGTCCGTTCGCCGTGGGATGCGCTGGCAATGATCTGCCAGCGCCCATGCGCATGGCCCCCTGCGGGTGAGATGGCCGCGTCAGGCGGCGGGCGCGCCCTCTTCCTGCACGCCCGCCACGGCGTCCAGCAGCTCGCTGATGCGCACCGGCTTGCCCAGCACGCGGGCCACGCCCAGGCCTTGCAGGCGTTCGGTGTCCAGCTGGCTGCCGCCGCCTGCCAGCACCACCACCCGCGTATCGCGCGGCGTGGCAAACCGGCCCTGCCGGAGCTCGCTGAGCAGTTCCAGGGCCTGCGGCCCCTCCTGCAGGTCCAGCACCACGCCCTCATAGGCGTCGGTTGCCAGCAGCGCGCGGGCCCGGCCCACGCTGCTGGCCTCCTGGAAGTCCACCATGCCGAGGTCACGGGCCACCATGACCATGGTGCGACGCAGCACGAACTGGGGTTCGACCAGCAGGATCCGGGGCCGCATCGCGCTCATTCCTCGTCCTCTTGACCTGCCAGGGTCTCGTTGGCCAGCCGCCGCAGCGCATCCAGAATCGACCGCTCCACCGTTCCGAGCGTGCGGGGCACGGTGTCGATCACGCACAGCGTGCCGATGCGATGCCCGCCCGGCGCACTGAGCGGCGCCCCGGCATAAAAGCGGATGTGCGGGTCACCGGTCACCAGCGGGTTGTCGGCAAAGCGCGGGTCGCGGCTGGCGTCCTCGACCACAAACAGTTCGTTCTTCAGGATGGCATGCCCACAGAAAGAAATTTCACGCGGGGTTTCCGTGGCCTCCAGGCCCATGCGCGACTTGAACCATTGCCGCTGGCCGTCCACCAGCGTGAGCAGGGCAATGGGGGTGTCCAGCTGCTCGGCTGCAAAGCGTGCGAGGCGGTCAAAGCGCTCCTCGGGCGGCGTGTCGAGCAGCAGCAGTTCGCGCAGGGCGGCTAGGCGCTCGTCCTCATCGGCGGGCATGGGTGCGGGTGTCATGGTCAATCCTGTGGTGAGGGTATGTATGGTTTGTGGGTGGGTTGATGCAACTCAGCCCAGCAGATAAGCCATTTGTGCCAGGTCCACAACGACCAGGTTGGCATGGTCGGCCACCGCGCCCTTTGCATTGATGAGCCCCAGCTCCCCCATGGCACCCATGCGCATGCCGCTGCGCCGCGCGGTGTGCGCGGGCAGCCAGTCGCACAGGCTGCGGATGGCGATGCCGATAGGTGCTGCAAGGTCCCCGGGTGCCTGGACAAGCACTACCAGCAGCGGTTCCGACGTCGCTGCCGACCGGGCAATGGCAGGCAGGTTGACCACGCGCACCGTCTGGTCACGCCACGCCAGAACGGCGCGCCGCCCCTGGCGAAGGTCATCGCGGGCCTGGGGCGGGAGCTCCACCACACCCACGATGCCCTCGACCGGCGAGGCATAGCGCTGGTCGGCGTCGAACACCAGATAGGGCACAGGCTCGGCCACCTCCGCGCCCGCACCGGCGCCCGGCACGATGCCATCGGCGGCAACGCGGCTGATGGACGCGCCGGGGGTCAGGCCGAAGAGCTTGTCCACATCCAGAATCTGCAACCGACCCAGATCGGGGCTCAGCACCACACCGGCCAGCAAGGCATCCTCGGGCGTGCGGGCTAGCCCCTCGGGGGCCACATCGACAAACTGCTCGCACTCCGACACCGTGAGCCCGAGCACGAGCGGGCCCTGGCCCACCAGCACCATCCACGGCGCCGCCTGCCGGTCGCTGGCCTGGCGGCCCTCGCTGATGTCCACCAGCGGCAGCTTGCGCCCGCGCCACTGGCCGATAGCCCAGGTGCGGTCGTTGCGCCCGAGCGCCAGATCTGTGGCCGGCAGGGGCACCACCTGTTGCACGGCCGCCACCGGCACGGCCCAGCGCTCCTGCCCGATCCGGAACACCGCAAAGCGTTGCGTTCCTGACCCCTGCCCTGGCGCTGCCAATGTCGCCGCACTGGCAGCCTTAGCGGGGGCCAGCTCTGCCGCCGCACACCAGGCCTGGGCGAGGCGCATCAGCCGCGCCACCTCCAGAATGCACAGCATGGGCGCCGTCGCAGACCCGGGCACCACGGACTCGAACAGCTCGCTGTCGTCGGGCGTGTGGTGCACCGTGCGCACGGCCCGGGTGGCCACGGGCTTCACGCCCAGCACGGCGTCCACCCGTACCCCCACCAGGGCACCTGCGTGCTGGAGCACCAGCAGCCTTGGCGCGCCGGTGTCCTCGTCGCCAGCGTCAGGCAAGGGCAGCCAGCGCTCCAGCGCCACGATGGGCACGGCCGCACCCGCGACATCGGCAACCCCCAGCAAGGCGCCACTGCGTCGCGGCAGCACCGCAAGGCCCTGCGGCGGCAGCGGCAGCGCCTGACCAACCTGTTCAATGGGGATCGCGATGTCGCAGCCGCCCGCGCGCACATGCACATGCGGCACCACCGCAGGGCTGGCAGAGGCCAAGGGCGGTTTCACGTCCTGCATCGCAAGCAAGGCTCAATCCGCCTGGCGCGGACTGCCACGGCCCTGCAGGTCTTCCAGCAGCCGGGCCACGTCCTGGGTCGAATGCTCCTGCTCTTCGGTGGCAATGCGGATCTCGCTGATGGAGCGCGTGGTGGCCTCGACCGCGCCCAAGATGCGCGAGAACGCCGCGTCCACTTCCTCCGACAGGCGGCTGCCCTCGGCCACGCGGCTCACGGTCTGGTGGATCAGCTTGGCAATCTCGCGCGCGGCGAGCGACGACTTTTCGGCCAGCTTGCGCACCTCGTCCGCCACCACCGAAAACCCCACGCCCTGCTCGCCCGCGCGCGCGGCCTCGATGGCCGCATTGAAGGCCAGCAGGTGCGTCTGGCTGGAAATCTCGCTGATCGTGTCCACGATCTCATGGATGTCGGACGACGAGCGCTCGATGGCGAGGATCGCGTCCCGCGAACGGCGCACCAGCCCGCTGCCGTCGCCCGCCTCGCGCTGGGTCTGCTCGGCCAGCTCGGTGGAGCGGCCCGCACTGCGCGCCAGCCGCTTGATGGCATCGCTCATGGCATGCAGCACGGCGGTGATGTCCTGCACCTTCTGCGCCACCGCCCGCTCGCGCTGCACCTGCGCCGTGATGTCGATCGCGTACTTGACCACCTTGTAGGGCCGGCCATCGACATCGAGGATAGGGTTGTACGTGGCCTGGATCCAGACCTCGGCCCCGTGCTTGCCGATGCGGAGGTAGCGCGCGCTCTGGAACTTGCCCTCGCCCAGGTCGGCCCAGAAGTCGCGGTAGGCCTGGCTTTGCACCAGGCCCGGCTCGCAGAACATGCTGTGGTGCTTTCCCCGGATCTCTGCCAGGGTGTAGCCCATGGTGCGCAGAAAGTTCGGGTTGGCCGTCTGCACGTTGCCTTCCATGTCGAACTCGATCACCGCCTGCGACAGGCTGATGGCATCGATCTTGCCCTTGGTTTCGGCGGCCGACGTCATGTCGTGCGAGATGTCCACGGCAAACTTGACGACCTTGTAAGGCTTGCCGGTGACGTCCAGGATGGGGTTGTACGAGGCCTGCAGCCAGATCTCCTGGCCCGCCTTGGACAGGCGGCGGTAGCGCCCGGAGAAGAATTCGCCCCGGCCCAGGCGGGCCCAGAGGTCTGCGTATTCGCTCGACGCCGCAAACTCCGGCTGGCAGAACATGCGGTGGTGCTGGCCCACGACCTCGTCGCGCGCATAGCCAAAGGTGTTCAGGAAGTTGGTGTTGGCGTCCAGGATCCGGCCGGTGAGGTCGAATTCGATCACCGCCTGCACGCGGTGGATGGCAGCAATCTTGCCTTCAAAGTCGGCCTGCTGCGCCCGCTGCGCGGTGATGTCGGTGGCCAGCTTGACCACGCCCACCGCGCGGCCCTCGGCGTCCCGCACGGGGTTGTAGGAGGCCTGCAGCCACACCGGCCGGCCCGCCTTGGTCACCCGCAGGAACACATCCTCGCGCACCTGCCCGGCGCGCAGCCCCTCCCACAGCGCCCGGTACGACTCGCTGGCCGTCACCTCGGGCGGACAGAACATGCGGTGGTGCTGGCCCAGGACCTCATTGGCGCTGTAGCCCATCAGGTCCAGAAACAGGCTGTTGGCCCGCAGCACACGGCCCTCCAGGTCAAACTCGACCACGGCCTGCACATGCTCTAGCGCCGCCAGCAAAGCAGCAGTGCGCGCGGCCTCCTGGGGGGCGGACGGGAGAGTTTCGGTAGAAATGTTCATGGTGAAGTGTCGGTTGGGGCCCCAAGCGCCACGGGCTGATCGCCTGGATGAGGGATTCGGGGTAGCGCCCTTTGCGCGGTGACGGCAAATGCAACCAGATGAAACGCCCGGACGAGTATGGCTTAATTTTGCTTTTCTGGCACAACCAACCCCATGCTCCGGTACCTCACCATCCCCGTCACCGCGTTCCAGCAAAACTGCTCCCTTGTCTGGTGCGACGCCACCCACAAAGCCGCCGTGATCGACCCCGGCGGCGACCTGGAGGTGCTGCTCGCTGCAATAAAACGTCTTGACCTCACGCTCGAACAGATCTGGCTCACCCACGCCCACATCGACCACGCAGGCGGCACAGGCGAGCTGGCCCAGCGCCTGGCGCTGCCCATCGTCGGCCCGCACCCGGGCGACCAGTTCTGGATCGATGGGCTGCCGCAGCAAAGCGCGATGTTCGGGTTTCCGCCCGCGCAGCACTTCACGCCCACGCGCTGGCTGCACGATGGCGACACGGTGCAGATCGGCAACGAAGTGCTGAACGTGCGCCACTGCCCCGGCCACACACCGGGCCATGTGGTGTTCCACGCGCCGCAGATTGACCGGGTGTTTGTGGGCGACGTGCTGTTTGCGGGCAGCATCGGCCGCACGGATTTCCCCCAGGGCAACCACCAGCAGCTCATCGACAGCATCACCCAGCGCCTGTGGCCCATGGGAGACCAGACGGTGTTCATCCCCGGGCATGGGCCGGAGAGCACGTTGGGGCGCGAGCGTCAGAGCAACCCGTATGTGGGTGGAACCTGAAAATTTGGGTGTTTTTGACCTCCAGCGCTTATCCATCAAGCGCTTACAGCTCTCAAAAACAGAGCGCCGTGGGGTGCAAGGCGGTCAGCCGTTGCGCCGGGCCGCTTCGTAGAGCCCCTGCACCTTGGGCACGTTCGCCTGCAGCTCCTTGATGCGCGCAGGCCCCGATGGGTGGGTGGACAGGAAAGCCAGCCCCCCCTGCTTGCTGCCGCTGGCATTGCCCATCTTCTGCCACAGGCTCACGGCGGCCGATGGCTGGTAGCCCGCGCGCGCGGCCAGCTCCAGCCCCACCAGGTCGGCCTCGCTCTCGTCGGACCGGCTGAACTGCAGCGTGAGCAACTGCCCGCCCAGGCCCGCCGCCGCCTGCCCCAGGTCGCCCAGCCCCAGCAGCTGCGAGCCCAGTCGCAACGCCAGGTTGGTGCCCTGCGTCTTGGCGATGCGCTCGCGTGCGTGCTCACGCAGCGCATGGGCCATCTCGTGGCCCATGATCATCGCGGCCTCGTCATCGGTGAGCTTGAGCTGGTCGAGGATGCCGGTGTAGAACGCAATCTTGCCGCCGGGCATGCAAAACGCGTTGATCTGCGAGCTGCCGATCAGGTTGACCTCCCAGCGCCACTGGCGGGCGCGGTCGTTCCAGGGCATGGCGTACGGGATCAGCCGCTTGGCGATGGCGTGCAGGCGCTGCAGCTGGGGGTGGTTGTCGGGCGCCAGGGCGCGCTTGGCGCGGGCCTGCTCCAGCATCTGGCGGTACTGCTGCGCGGCAGACTGCTCCAGCGTCTCGGCGGGCACCAGCTTGCGCAGGCTGGAGGCTGAGCCCACATCCACCTGCGCCAGCACCGGCGCAGCCGCGCTGGCACCCGCCGCCAGCAGGAACGCGCGGCGTGCGGACCAAGGGGACGACGGCGCGACGGAAGGAGCGGGGCAGAAAAGACACATACAAGGCAATCCCAGAAGGAATAATGAGCAGCGCTGGCACACAACACACCAGAGCCTGCCGCGCAGATGGAGGCTGACAGGATGGCTACAAGGGTGCGTCGGCGATGATAGACAAAACCCCCGCTCGCCCATGTCAGACACCTCCACATCTTCCACCCCCAGCCTCGCTCCCGCTACCGCCCCGGACAAGCCCCCGCGCACCCCCTGGCTGCAGACCCTGCGCGTGTACCTGGAGCCCGCCAGCCTGCGCATGCTGACGCTGGGTTTTTCGGCCGGGCTGCCGCTGCTGCTGGTGCTGGGCACGCTGAGCTTTCGCCTGCGCGAGGCGGGCATCGACCGCAGCACCATCGGCTACTTGAGCTGGGTGGGTCTGGCCTACGGCTTCAAGTGGGTGTGGGCGCCGCTGGTGGACCGCATGCCCATCCCGATGCTCACACGGCTGCTGGGGCGGCGGCGCAGCTGGCTGCTGCTGGCACAGCTGGTGGTGGTGGCGGGCCTGGTGGGTATGGCCCTGGCCGACCCGCGCCTGACTCTGGGGCCCATCGTGTGGTGCGCCCTGGCCGTGGCATTTGGGTCGGCCACGCAGGACATCGCGCTCGATGCCTTCCGCATCGAATCCGCCGACGCCAACCACCAGGCCGCGCTGGCGGCGTCGTACCAGACGGGTTACCGCCTGGCGATGATCTGGGCCGGGGCAGGCGTGCTGTGGATTGCCGCGCGCTCCGAGGTCGCGCCCGCTGTTGGCCAGGCCCTCGCGCAAGGTGCCGCCGCGTACCAGAACGGCGCCTGGCAGGCCGCGTACCTGGCCATGGCCGCGTCGATGGTGGTGGGCATTGTCACCGTGCTGTTCTCGCGCGAGCCCGCACCGGTGGCGCTGCCCCCGGCCAAGAACCCTGCCGAGTGGATCCAAGGCGCGTTGGTGGCCCCGTTTGCCGACTTTCTGCGCCGCTATGGCTGGCATGCGGCGCTGATCCTGGCGCTGGTTGCCGTGTACCGCATCAGCGATGTGGTGATGGGCATCATGGCCAACCCGTTCTACGTGGACATGGGCTACACCAAGGACGAAGTGGCCGCCGTGACCAAGATTTACGGTGTGATCATGACGCTGGCGGGCGCCTTTGTGGGCGGCGTGTTGTCCATGCGCTTTGGCGTGATGCGCATTCTGATGCTGGGCGCCATCCTCAGCGCGGCCAGCAACCTGCTGTTCGCCTGGCTGGCGGGCCACGGGCACGACGTGACGGCGCTGATTGCCGTGGTGTCTGCCGACAATCTGGCCAGCGGCATCGCCTCGGCCGCGTTCATTGCCTACCTGTCGAGCCTGACCAACGTGAGCTACTCAGCCACGCAGTACGCGCTGTTCAGCTCGATGATGCTGCTGCTGCCGAAGTTTGTGGCGGGCTTCTCGGGCGACTATGTGGATGCGTTTGGCTACGCCCAGTTCTTCACCTCCACGGCGCTGCTGGGGCTGCCGGTGCTGGTGCTGGTGTGGCTGGCATCCCGCATCCAGAAGGTCGGTGGCGCCTGATTCATATGCCCAGACAGCTACTCAATCAATAGCAAATCCTGAAGCCTCTCGCCACCCGGTTTACCGGAACTTTACGGGGGCTTCAACACGGGGAGACGGCTCTACCGGACCATGAAGACCGTTTCAAAGCCTCGCCACTACACTGCCGCCATGAGCTCCCAACTGCTGATGATCGAAGACGACGCCCGCCTTGCGCAGATGGTGGGCGAGTACCTGGGCCAGTCGGGCCTGCAGGTCACACACCGCGCCGATGGCAAAAGTGGCCTGGCGCAGCTGCAGGGCCCTGATGCGGGCCCACTGCCCGACCTGGTGATCCTGGACCTGATGCTGCCCGACATGGATGGACTGGAAGTGTGCCGCCGCATCCGCTCGCTGCAGGGCAACGCGGCGCAGGTGCCGGTGCTCATGCTCACCGCCAAGGGCGACCCGATGGACCGCATCATCGGGCTGGAGCTGGGCGCTGACGACTACCTGCCCAAGCCCTTTGAGCCCCGCGAGCTGCTGGCCCGCATCCGCGCCATCCTGCGCCGGCGCACGGATGGTGGCGGTGCGGCCGCTGCCACCCAGGTGCTGCGCTTTGGCACGCTGGAGATTGACCGCGACGCGCGCACTGTGACCGTGGCGGGGCAGGCGGCGGACCTCACCTCGTACCAGTTCGACTTGCTGGTGGCGTTGGCCGAGCGCGCGGGCCGGGTGCTGACGCGCGACCAGATCATGGAGGCCGTGCGCGGCCGCGAGCTGGAGGCGTTTGACCGCTCCATCGACGTGCACATGGGCCGCATCCGCGCCGCCATCGAGCAGGACGCCAAGAACCCGCGCCGCATCCTCACTGTGCGCGGCGTGGGCTATGTGTTTGCCAAACAGCAGGATTGATCGCTGACGCAGGCACCCGCTGCCTGCGCTGCCGCCCCACGCATGTCCCTGTCCAACCCCTTCTCCCGCCGCCTTTATCTGCGCATCTGGCTCGCCGTGGTCGGCGGCATGGCGGTGCTGACGCTCACCGTGGGCTGGGCCTGGCGCATCGCCGAGGAGCAAAAGGCCCAGAACAACCAGCCGTTTGTGCCGCCCTCGCGCGAGATGGCGGTGCGCGACCCGTCGGGCAACCTGGTGCTGCGCGGTATGGCCACGCGTCAGCCGTCCGAGCCGGGCGAGGTGGTGGAATTCCACATCGAGGCAGAAAACGGCCAGATCTTCACCCTGCAGATGGCGCCGCGCCAGCCCCGCATGGGCCGCAATGGCGGCCGACCCGGTGGCCCCGGCCAGGACGAGGCCGCTTTCTGGACCCGGCCGCCCTTTGGCTTCTTGTGGCTGCTGGGCATCGTGGGCCTGGCGGTGGCCGTGGGTGTGTACCCCATCATCCGCCGCCTCACGCAGCGGCTGGAGGCGCTGCAGCGCAGCGTGAAGAAGTTTGGCGAGGGCGACCTGTCGGTGCGGGTGCCCGAGCAAGGCCAGGACGAAGTCGCCGACCTGGCGCGGCAGTTCAACGCAGCAGCCGAGCGTGTGGAAACCCTGGTCAAGTCGCACAAGTCGCTGCTGGCCAATGCCTCGCACGAGCTGCGCTCGCCCCTGACCCGCATCCGCATGGGGCTGGAGCTGATGGGCGGCCAGCAGCCCTCACCCGCGTTCCGCGAAGAGATCCTGCGCAACATCGCCGAGCTGGACCAGCTGGTGGACGAAATCCTGCTGGCCAGCCGCCTGGACGCACGCGAGGCCGACGTGGGTACCGTGGAGCTGGTGGACCTGATTGGCCTGGCTGCCGAGGAATGTGCGCGCGTGGACGCCGACCTGGACGTGAGCGCCAGCCCCGACTCGCTGGAAGTTCGCGGCGTTGCCAAGCTGCTGCGCCGGGCCATCCGCAACCTGCTGGAGAACGCACGCCGCTACAGCACGGGCGAGATCACGGTGGTGGTGCACCGCCGCCAGGGCCGCGCCGAGGTGCATGTGTGTGACCACGGCCCGGGCGTGCCGCCCAGCCAGCGCGAGCGCATCTTCGAGCCCTTCTACCGCCTGCCGGGCGCCAGTGAGCGCGCGGGCGGTGTGGGCCTGGGGCTGGCGCTGGTGCGGTCGATTGCCGGGCGCCACAACGGCACCGTGCACTGCCAGGACCGGGCTGACGGCGACAGCGGCGCATGTTTTGTGCTGGCGCTGCCGCTGGCACCGTCCACGCACTGAGCGGCGCGGAAATCTGCGCAGGAATCAGCGCGCCACCGAGCGGTGCGCCAGGGGCCAGCGCCAGGCCATGGCGGCAAACAGCACCGCCCCCACCCCCAGCGCTGCGGCCGCCACGGCGAGTCCGTAGACAAAACCCTGGCCCTGCGTGGCCGCGTGGTGCAGCATCCACGCCACCATGGGCGGGCCTACGATCTGGCCGATGCCGTAGGCGGCCGTGAGCAGACCCGGAAAACTGTCGCCCGCCGCAGGCCACACCCGTCGCGCCTCTTGCAGCGCATAGAAGGTAATGGCCGTGAAAGGCAAGCCCAGCAGCAGGCTGCCCAGCGCAAACCCCGCAGGGCCCGGCCACACCAGACTGAGCGCGATGGCCCCGGCCTGCACCACGTAGGCCGCCATCAGCAGCCAGCGCCGGTCCCACGCGGCCGGCGTGCGGGTGGACAACGCTGCGCCCAGCGCCACCCCGGCACCAAACAGCGGCCAGAACAGATCGGGCCAGGGCGACCCGGATGGCAGCGCCGCGCGCGCAATCACCGGCAAAAAGGTGGCGGTGACGATGTACCCCAGCCCCGCAAGCCCATAGGCGAGTGTGAGCCCTGCGCGCGCCCAGAATCCGTGGCCGGGGGTGGATCCGTCCACCACCGGTGCGGTGGCCGCAGCCGACGCGGGCATCGCCACCCCTTGCAGCACGGGCCAGATGGCGGCGCACAGCCCCACACTCAGCAGCCCGAACACCGCCCAGCCCACAGCGGCAGGCCACTGCAGCGCCACCATGGCACTGGCCGATAGGCCGGTGAGCACGATGCCCAGCCCCGGGCCACAAAAGATCAGTCCCCCGAGCGCAGCCTGGCCCAGCGCCACCAGCCGCAGCATGCACCACACCGAGACGTTCAAGAACACCAGCGCACTCGCCACGCCTGCCGCAAACCGCAGTGCGGGCCAGGCACCCGGCAGCGGCAGCGCCATGCCCAGCGTGAGCAGCACCGTGGCCGCCAGCCCCCAGCGCGCCAGTCGCGCCGCATGCCACCGCTGCCGTGCACGCGGCGCCACCCAGGGCAGCGCCATGCAGGCCAACGCCCCGATCAGGTACCCAAGGTAATTGGCCGTGGCCAGCCAGCTGCCGCCCGCCAGCGTGACCACGCCGTCGTGCAGCATCATGGGCAGCAGCGGCGTGAAGGCAAACCGGCCCACGCCCATCGCCACCGCCAACGCGGCCATGCCCGCCAGCGCTACGGACAGGGGGCGGTCTTGGGGGGCGGTGCGCGGTTCCATGCGGGCGGTTTCCAGTCTATGATTCTGTTTTGAGATTTATTTTTTACTAATCATCTCATAACAAGAATCATGATGGATTTTGCAGCCCTCGAAATTTTCCGGGCCGTGGCGCAGGAAGGCAGCGTCACCCGCGCGGCCGAGCGACTGGGCCGCGTGCAGTCCAACGTGACCACACGCGTGCAGCAGCTGGAGGAGCAACTCGGCGCCACGCTGTTCCTGCGCGAGGGCAAGCGCATGGTGCTGACACCTGCCGGGGAGGCGCTGCGCTGCTATGCCGACCGCCTGCTGGCGCTGGCCGAAGAAGCGCGCCAGTCGGTGCACCCCCACGAGCCCAGCGGCCGGCTGCGCCTGGGCGCTATGGAAAGCACGGCCGCCGCACGCCTGCCCCAGCCGCTGGCCCGGCTGCACGCACAGTGGCCGGGGCTGGTGCTGGAGCTGTCCACCGCCCCCTCGCGCCAGCTGGTGGAGCAGGTGCTGGCCCACACCCTCGACTGCGCACTGGTGGCCTGGCCGCCGCCGGGCATTGACGCCGACGCGCCGGTGGAGCGCACCGCCGTGTTTGCCGAGGCCCTGCTGCTGGCCCTGCCCGCCGACCACCCGCCCGTGGACACGCCCCAGGACCTGCAGCTGGACACCCTGGCCGCCTTCAGCCCCGGCTGCACCTACCGCCGTATGGGCGAGGCTTTCCTGCAGCAAAAGGACGGCAGCCCGCCGCGCGTGCTGGAGCTGGCCTCGTACCACGCCATCCTGGCCTGCGTGGCTGCCGGGCGCTGTGCGGGGGTGGTGCCCCAGGCCGTGATCGACCTGATGCGCGAACCGCCTGCCCTGCGCCTGGTGCCTTTGGCCACCTGCGACACAGTGCTGGTGCGCCGGCGCGGCTACCAGTCGCCCGCGCTGGGCGCGCTGCACGCCGCGCTGACCGCCAGCGAAGCGCCCCTCCCCACTGCATCCACCTGACCCCTTTTCCACAGATCGCACAAGGAGCCTCCATGCCCGCCGCCTTCACCACCCACCTGGGCCTTGCGCTGCCCATCATCCAGGGCCCGATGACCGGGTCGGACACGCCCGCACTGGCCGCCGCCGTGTCCGAGGCTGGCGGCCTGGGCATGCTGGGCTGCGGCATGCGCTCGCCCGTCGCCATGGCCGAGGCCGCCGCAGACGTGCGCCGCCGCACCGACCGGCCCTTTGGCATGAACCTGTTTGTGCAGGCCACGCCCACGCCCGACGACGCCACGGTGCAGGCCGCGATGCAGCGCCTGGCGCCGTTCTATGCCGAGTTCGGCCTGGTGCCCGAGCGGCCTGCGCAGTGGTGCGAGGACTTTGCCGCGCAGTTCGACGCCCTGGTGGCCGCACGCCCCGCAGTGGCCAGCTTCACCTTCGGCATCCTCACGGCGGCCCAGGTGGCCAGGCTGCAGGCGGTGGGCAGTTACGTGATCGGTACCGCCACCACGCTGGCCGAGGCGCAGGCCTGGGCCGCCGTGGGCGCGGATGCGGTCTGCGCATCGGGCATGGAAGCCGGGGGACACCGGGGCACGTTCCTGACACCCACACAGCCCGGCGCCACCGGCGTGGCGCCTTCATTGGCCGACTTTGCGGCAAGCATGGTGGGCACGCTGCCGCTGGTGGCGCAATGCGTGCAGGCCTTGTCCATCCCGGTGATTGCTGCGGGCGGCATCATGGACGGACGCGGCATTGCGGGCGCCCTGGCGCTGGGCGCCCAGGCGGTACAGATGGGCACGGCATTCCTCACCTGCCCTGAGTCGGCCATTGGCACCGCTTACCGCGAGGCCCTGACCCACGCCCAGGCCACCGACACGCGCACCACCCAGATCTTCTCGGGCCGGCCTGCGCGCGGCATCGTCAACCGCATGATGCAAGCGCTGCAGGCGGACGAGGCCACCGTGCCGCCCTACCCCGTGCAGAACGCGCTGACCGGCGCGCTGCGCCGCGCGGCCGCCCAGGCGGGCCAGGCGGACTGCCTGTCGCTGTGGGCAGGCCAGGGGGTGGCCCAGGTGCGGCCCATGCCAGCGGCGCAGCTGGTGGCGTTGTTGGCCCAGGAGTGGCAGCAGGCCACCGCGCCGCGTGGCAACTCCCCTATCGGCCACCAATAACTATTATTTTTATAGCGCCAGGGGCATATTGAACTAGCGCTTGCGGCCAGAAACGCCCTAAAACCCGCGCAGTAGCCTCCCGATATGAACAGGGCGCTAAAAACTGGCGCGCTGTGAAACCCGTGCCACCGTGGAGCTGGCTTTGCCAGGCCAAGGGTGGCGTCCCCTGGGGGGAAGGCGCCGCAGGCGACTCAGGGGGGCTTCACTGCCTCCAGGGCAGTTCGCGCGCAGGGCCCTGGATCATGGGTGGTTGGGCATTGAGGGTTTCGCCCGCCAGCACCCGTTCGTACATGCGCAGGTAGTTGCGTGCCATGCGCTCGGCGCCAAAGTGCTCCACCACATGCTGGTGGCAGGCGCGCGGGTCAAAGTGGTTGCCCCGCACCGCCTCGGCCAGCACCGAGGCCTGGTCGGACAGCACACCGCAGTGCACGGGCACCAGCTCCGGCAAGGCGCCGTAGGGGGTGGAGAACACGGGGCAGCCAAAGTACAGGCTCTCGATCACTGCCAGCCCGAAGGGCTCGTGCCAGCGCACCGGAAAGATCAGCCCGCGCGAGGCGTTGAGCAGGCCCGTCTTCTGCGTGCCGCCCACCATGCCGTGGAAGTGGATCTTGCGCGACAGCGTCCAGCGAAAGCCGCGCTTGAAGTTGATGCGGTTGCCGCCCAGCACGTCCAGCTCCACCCCGGCCATCTTGGCCACCTTGATGGCGCCGCGCACGTTCTTCACGCCCCAGGCCGCCTTGCCCAGGAAGTGGTAGTGCGAGCGCGGGCGGTCAAAGTCCACCGGGCCATAACCGGCCCAGTCCAGCCCGTTGTAGACGAACTCGCTGGAGCCATAACGCGCCGCGTGGTCGCGCGACAGGAACACCGTGTTGCGCGGCAGCGGCTTGGGCTTGCGGGCGTTGCCGTGCTCAGTCACCAGGTAGGGCTTGGACAGCTCGGAGCGCGGGTTGAACTGGAAATGCGTGATGTCCACGTCGGCCGGGATCTGCCCCTCCCACGGCTCGTCCGGCCGGATGGGCAGCACCTGGCCAAAGTCACAGGTCGAGCCCTCGGGCACCAGATAGCTCACGCGGTGGCCCTGCTGCACCAGCGTCTTGCCCAGGTCCCAGATCACGCGCTCGGTGCCGCCATAGCCGTACACCGGGATGGGAGAGTTGTTGACCAGCAGGATGTGCATGGCAGAGGTCCTTCAGGAAAGGGAGGCGGCGGCTTGCCCGGGCGTTTGCAGCCGCAGGCGCTCGCGGCCTTGCAGGATGGCCAGCACCAGCATGCCCATGAACAGGTAGAACATGGTGCCGCTGTTGTGCCCCAAAAACACCTGGGTGGTGCCAAAGCCCATATACGACACGGGCAGCAGCACGCCGATCATGCGCAGGCACAGCCTTTCAGCATCGAGCACGCCCGCAGCACCCGGGAACACGCGGCGCCGCGTGGGCCAGAACAGCACCAGCGGCACCCCATAAAAAATCAGCAAGACCACCACGCCAGGGATGCCGCGCTTGGCAAAGATGTCCAGCAGCTCGTTGTGGGCGTGGCTGAACTGCAAAACAATCGGGTGCGCCTCACCGGCAGCCACGCGGCGCTGCTTCTCGGCCTCGTAGCCGTAGCGGCCCCAGCCGGTCAGGGGGCGGTCCAGGCCCATGCGCCAGGCCAGCCCCCAGTGCGCCAGACGCTGGCCGACCGAACTGGCCGCATCGCCCCGCGCCTCGTACTGCGTGATCTCCTGCCGCGCCTCATCCACGCGCAGGCGCACCTCGTTGGCCTTGAAGGCCATCAGGCCCACAGCCCCCACCACGACCAGCACGGCGCCGATGATGGCCTTGCGGGGTTGGCCGGAGCGCCCCTGGAGCCACACGCACAACAGCAGCGCCATGGGCAACACCACCCAGCCCCCGCGCGACTCGGACAGCAGCGATCCTTCCAGCCCCAGCAGAATGCCCACCGCCCAGCCCGCGCGTTGCCAGGGCTTCCAGCGGTCCCACAGCACCAGCAGCGCCACCGAGCACATCAACCCCAGCAGCAGGCTGAGCCCGCCGTACTGGATCGCATTGGTAAAGCCGTTGGCGCGTGGCAGGTGCAGTACCAGGGCCTGGTACATGCCGATCAGGCCCGCCCCGCAAGCGCCCACCGCGATACCGGCCCAAAGCCAACGCACCCGCGGGGGATAGGCCAGCACGTACAGCAGGCACGGCAGCGCCAGCAGGTATTTGGCAGGCCGGTCCAGGTTGGACCAGCTGCCTTGTGCCGGGTCAAAATCCAGCGCCCAGACCGTGCCCATCGCCACGATGGAACCAAAAAGCAGCCAGGCATCGCGCCCTGGCCGGCGCCGCAGCCAAACTCCGGCGGTGGCCAGGCTGCACAACAGCAGCACCACCGCGCCCCAAGAGTAGCCCGAGCGCACCCACAGCGCCAGACCCGGCACCATGAACGCCGCCACGCCCGACAGGCGCACAAAAAGATCGTCAGCTTTGGTCAACGGCGCACGCTCTCACTCAGTTGCTGGTGGTCGTACTCCAGGGCGGCATACCGGAAGAACGCCTCCAGCGCCACAAACAGGCAATACAAAAAACCGGCCCCGCCACACAGAAAACCCAGGCGGAACACATACAGGCGCAGGAACATGCTGGTGCCCGAGGCCAGGCCGCGCACCACCCCGCCCTTCTTGCCCGTCGCGGCCCGCTTGGCAGCGCCGAGCATCGCGTACTGCGTGAGCTTTTCCAGGCTGCCGCGCACGGCGGTGCGCGAGTAGTGCAGCAGCCGCGCTTGGATCAGGCGGCGCGGCACGGCACCACCGCCCGGCGGTGGCAACAGTTCGGCCTGCTCGTGCACCACGCCCGTGAACTCGCGAACCATGGCGCGCACGAACAGGCGCTCGATCTGCGATTGCGAGCGAAAGTACTTGAGTTCGTGCCCGTAGGCCACCATGCGCCAGCGGATGGTCCACACGGCCTGCGCGCCCGAGCGCACGATGGCCTGCAGCTCCTGGGCGAACGCCGGAGTCATCACCTCGTCTGCATCCAGGAAGAAGATGTAGTCACCCCGCGCATGGGCCAGCAGCCGGTTGCGCTGCACGGCAAAGCCCTTCCAGTCGGGGTAGCTGTGGACTTCCGCGCCCAGGCGCTGGGCAATGGCCACGGTGTCGTCCGTGCTGCCACTATCTACCACCAGCAACTGGTCGGCAAACGCGGCGCTTTGCAGGCAGGCTTCGATGCGGTGCGCCTCGTTGAGGGTCAGCACCGCCACGGTCAACGTGGGCGGCACCGATGCGCCGCCGGTTGCAACTGGCATCAACCCATCAACCGGTCAGTGGCCAGCGTGCACATGCTCTCCGGCCTTCAGCCGGTACACCGTGCCGCAGTACGGGCACTTGGCTTCACCCGTGCGGGCCACGTCCAGATACACCTTGGGGTGGCTGTTCCACAGCTTCATGTCGGCCTTGGGGCTGGGGCAGAAGACGCCGCCTTGGGCGTTCAGGTCTTTGGCCTGGAGTTCAACGGTTGCTTGCGACATGTTCTTCAGACCTTGCTCAGCCAGTGGGCGTATTTGGGATTGCGGCCGTTCACGATGTCGAAGAAGGCGCTCTGGATTTTTTCGGTGATCGGGCCGCGCGATCCGCTGCCCAGCTCAATCCGGTCGAGTTCGCGGATGGGCGTGACTTCAGCGGCCGTGCCGGTGAAGAAGGCCTCGTCGGCGATGTACACCTCGTCGCGCGTGATGCGCTTTTGCACGATCTCCAAGCCCAGGTCCTTGGCAATGTGGAACACCGTGTTGCGGGTGATACCGTTCAGGGCACCGGCCGACAGGTCGGGCGTGTAGATCACGCCGTTCTTGACCACAAAGATGTTTTCGCCCGCGCCTTCGGACACAAAGCCCGAGCTGTCCAGCAGCAGGGCCTCGTCATAGCCGTCGTCCGTGGCTTCCATGTTGGCCAGGATGGAGTTGGTGTAGTTGCTCACCGCCTTGGCCTGCGTCATGGTGATGTTGACGTGGTGGCGGGTGTAGCTGCTGGTCTTGACGCGGATGCCACGCTTGAGGCCTTCCTCACCCAGGTAAGCGCCCCAGGCCCAGGCAGCGACCATCAGGTGAATCTGGTTGCCCTTGGGCGAGACACCCAGCTTTTGCGAGCCGATCCAGGTCAATGGGCGCAGATAGCAGGATTCGAGCTTGTTTTCGCGCACCACGGCCTTTTGGGCCTCGTTCACTTCTTCCTTGGTGAACGGGATCTTCATGCGCAGGATCTTGGCGCTGTTGAAGAGGCGGTCGGTGTGCTCTTCCAGGCGGAAGATCGCCGTGCCGTTGGCGGTGTTGTAGGCGCGCACGCCTTCGAAGGCGCCGCAGCCGTAGTGCAGGGTGTGGGTCAGCACATGGATCTTGGCGTCGCGCCAATCGACCATCTGGCCGTCCATCCAGATCTTGCCGTCACGGTCGGCCATCGAGGGAACTACGGGGCTCATGGGTGTCCTTTGGTTGCTGTGGGTCGCAAAAGCAGGATTTTACGGGCCCCCAGCCCGCCAGGAACCGCCGCCCGCCCGTGCAGCGCAGCAAACCCGCCGGAACAAGGTCGAGGCCTATGCCCCTTGGGCGGGGGTGTCAGCGTCTGCCGGTGGGCGCTCCAGCGTCCACTTCACCAGCTTGCCCTGACGAAATTCACAGGTCACGTGCGAACGGGTGCCGTCGGTCCAGCGGTAGATCTCCGGGTCGGCCCCTTCGGCCGACAGCAGCTCGCCCAGCGCCTGCGTCATGGCCACCACATGCATCAGGTTCACGCCCTCGGCCAGCCGCGCATTGAGCATCACGGCGCTGCCTACGTAGCCGATGGGGCGCTTGGCGGCCTTCTTCATCACATTGACCAGCCGCGTGAAGTGCAGCAGTGCCCACATGACCAGCCCGCCCACGACCGCCGCTACGCCCGCCCAGCCATAGGCCGAGAAACCAAAAACGATCAGGGCCACCGCCCCCAGGGGCACCAGGATGTTGCGCAAATTCATGGGCCCGATTGTCATACGGCGGCGCACCGGCGGCGCTGTGGGCATTGCGTAGAGAGGGTTACAAGCCGCGGACCACGTCCATGGCCTCCTCCACACGCTCCACAGCGTGGATGGTCAGGCCCTCGATGGGCTTTTTGGGCGCGTTGGCCTTGGGCACCACGGCCACGCTGAAGCCCAGCTTGGCAGCCTCCTTCAATCGCTCCTGCCCCCGGGGCGCAGGCCGCACCTCGCCCGCCAGGCCTACCTCACCAAACGCCAGGAAGCCCCGGGGCAGCGCCTTGCCGCGCAGGCTGGACGTGATGGACAACATCACCGCCAAATCGGCCGCAGGCTCGCTGATGCGCACACCGCCCACCGCGTTCACAAACACGTCCTGGTCCATGCACGCCACGCCCGCGTGGCGGTGCAGCACGGCCAGCAGCATGGCCAGGCGGTCCTTGTCCAGGCCCACACTCAGGCGCCGGGGGCTGGGGCCGCCGCTGTCCACCAGGGCCTGGATCTCGACCAGCAGGGGGCGTGTGCCCTCCAGCGTCACCATCACGCAGCTGCCGGGCACGGGCTCGGAGTGCTGACTCAAGAAGATGGCGCTGGGGTTGCTCACGCCCTTGAGGCCCTTTTCGGTCATGGCGAACACGCCAATCTCGTTGACGGCGCCAAAGCGGTTCTTGATGGCGCGCACCAGGCGGAACTGGCTGTGGGTATCGCCTTCGAAGTACAGCACCGTGTCCACCATGTGCTCCAGCACGCGCGGCCCGGCCAGAGCGCCCTCTTTGGTCACATGGCCCACCAGAATCACGGCGATGCCCGTGCCCTTGGCCATGCGCGTGAGGTGCGCTGCGCATTCGCGCACCTGGGCGACCGAACCCGGTGCGCTGGTGAGCTGGTCGGAATAGGTGGTCTGGATGGAGTCGATGACGACCACGGCCGGTTGCGTGGCGTCCACCGTGGCCAATATTTTTTCGAGCTGGATCTCGGCCAGCAACTGCACCTGACTGCCCTCGATGCCCAGGCGGCGTGAGCGAAGCGCCACCTGCGCGCCGCTTTCCTCGCCCGTCACGTACAGCGTGGGCAAGCCCGCGCGCTGCAGCGCGTCCATGGCCTGCAGCAGCAGGGTGGATTTGCCAATGCCCGGGTCGCCGCCAATCAGCACCACGCCGCCCTCCACAATGCCGCCGCCCAGCACGCGGTCCAGCTCGTCGATGCCGCTGGGGGTGCGGGCCACGTCCTGGGCCTCAATGGCCGCCAGCGGCAGCACGGGTTGCGCGTTGGCCAGGCCCGCGTAGCCTTGCGGCGCACTCAGGCGGTTCTTGCCCGGCCCGGCCTCGGCCACCTGCTCGATCAGCGTGTTCCAGGCGCCGCAGGACGGGCATTTGCCCAGCCAGCGCGGGCTGGTGCCGCCGCATTCGGTACAGGTGAACGTGGTTTTTTCTTTGGCCATGGCAGGTGTCGGTGGGCGAACGCAAAAGCAGGGGCAGCCGACTATAGCGACCCGCCCCGCACACAAAGACAACAGCCCGTACGATGGCGGGCTTGGCACCGCACGGAGTTGACATTGCAGACATCCACCAACCGCTTCAAACAGGCCATGGCGCAAAGCCAGGCGCAAATCGGCCTCTGGCTCGGGCTGGCCAACGGCTACAGCGCAGAGATCCTCGCGGGTACCGGCTACGACTGGCTGCTGGTCGATGGCGAGCACGCGCCCAACGACCTGCGCTCCATCCTGCACCAGCTGCAGGCCATCGCCAGCGCCACCAGCGCCCTGCCCCCCGGAATGCAGGCGCCCCACCCCATCGCCCGGGTGCCGGTGGGTGACACGGCCCTGATCAAGCAGTACCTGGACATCGGCGCACAGACCCTGCTGGTGCCCATGGTCGATACGCCCGAGCAGGCCCAGCAACTGGTGCGCGCCACACGCTACGCGCCCGAAGGCGTGCGCGGCATGGGCAGCGCGCTGGCCCGCTCGTCGCGCTGGCAGGCCTACCCGCAGTATGTGCACGAGGCCAACCAGCAGATCTGCCTGCTGGTGCAGGCCGAGACCGTGGAAGCCATGGCCAACCTCGACGCGATTGCCGCCACGCCCGGTGTGGACGGCGTGTTCATCGGCCCGGCCGACCTGTCGGCATCCATGGGCCACCCGGGCAACCCGGGGCACCCGGATGTGCAGGCCGCCATCCACGACGGCATCGCGCGCATCCTGCGCGCGGGCAAGGCGCCGGGCATCCTGGCCACCACCGAATCGCAGGCGCGCCAATGGCTGGCGGCTGGAGCGCTGTTTGTGGCCGTGGGCGTGGACACCATGCTGCTAGTGAGCGCTGCGCAGGAGCTGCTGGCACGCTACCGCAGCGCGCCAGACGCCGCCCCCAACCGGCCCGCAGGCTACTGAACTTTTTTTCTTCCAAACCCAAGGACAGACATCCATGAAAGCATGTATTTACGGCGCGGGCGCCATCGGCGGCTGGCTGGGCGTGGCCCTGGCGCAAGCGGGCCACACCGTCAGCATGGTGGCGCGGGGCGACACACTGCGCGCTCTGCAAACCGAAGGGCTGCGCATGCGTCGCCCCGACGGCACACTGGCGCAGGTGGCCGTCACGGCCCACAACGACCCGGCAGCCCTGGGTGTGCAAGACCTGGTGGTGGTCGCCGTCAAGGCGCCGGGCCTGCCTGACGTGGCGCGTGCCATGGCCCCGCTGATCGGGCCCGACACCATCGTGCTCACGGCCATGAACGGCGTGCCGTGGTGGTTCCTCGATGGCTTTGGCGGCGCGGCGCAGGGGCGTGCCCTTGAATCCGTGGACGCGGGCGGCGTGATCGCCAGCGCTATCCCGACGAGCCATGTGCTGGGCAGCGTGGTGCACACCAGCTGCTCGCTGGAGGCGCCGGGCTTCGTCAAACAGCATTTCGGCAACCGCCTCATCGTGGGCGAGCCCGACGGTAGCCGCAGCGAGCGCTTGCAAGCACTGGCCGACACGCTGCAGCGCGGTGGCATCGATGTGGAGGTGAGCACCACCATCCAGAAAGACATCTGGTTCAAGCTGTGGGGCAACCTCACGGTCAACCCCATCAGTGCACTCACCGGCGCCACCACCGACCGCATCCTGGACGACGACCTGGTGCGCGGCTTTGTGAGCGCGGTGATGCTGGAAGCCAAGGCCATCGGCGAAAAGCTGGGCCTGCCGATCGACCAGCAGCCCGAAGACCGCCACGCCGTCACGCGCAAGCTGGGCGCGTTCAAGACCTCGATGCTGCAGGACGTGGAAGCGAACAAGCCCCTGGAGATCGACGCCCTGGTGGGCGCCGTGCGCGAGCTGGGGCAGATCACCCACACGCCCACGCCCCACACCGATGCTTTGCTGGGCCTGGTGCGGCTGATGGCGCGCACACGCGGCCTGTACTGATTCATTTCAAGCAATATCGGCTGCAGGCGCTAGTGGAATATGCGCAGGCAGCTATTCAATTCATAGCATATTAACCATGACCCAACTCACGCTGTACTACACCCCCGGCACCTGCGCGCAGGCCGTTCGCATCGCTCTGGAAGAAGCGGGCGCCCCCTACGACCTGGTGCGCGTGGACTTCTCGGCCGGCCAGCAACGCACGCCCGAATACCTGGCGGTGAACCCCAAGGGCCGCGTGCCCGCGCTGGCCACGCCGCAAGGCACCCTGACCGAAACGCCTGCACTGCTGGCCTATGTGGCGCAGAGCTTTCCCGCAGCGCGCCTGGCGCCCGCCGACGCCTACGGCTTTGCGCGTTTGCAGGAGTTCCACAGCTACCTCGCGTCCACCGTGCACATCGCCCACGCCCACCGCCCCCGCGCCAGCCGCTGGGCCGACGAGCCCGAGGCCCAGGCCGCGATGCAGCGCAAGGTGCCGCAGAACATGACCGACTGTTTCAACCTCATCGAAAGCCACTACCTGCCGAACGCGGACCAGGGTCCGTGGGTGATGGGCGAGCAATACACGGTGGCCGACGGCTACCTGTTCACCATTGGCACCTGGCTGCACAGCGACGGTGTGGACATAACCCAGTTTCCGAAGGTGTTTGCACACACGCAGCGCATGCTGCAGCGCCCGGCGGTGCAGCGCGCAATGGCCTGATACGCCCCTTCAGCAGGCGCAAAAAAGCCCCGGTGCTTCGGGTCAGAAGCACCGGGGCTTTTTGTTTGCGACGGGGATCAGTTCACCTTCAAATACCGCCAGTCGATGCGGTTGTCCGCGCGATGGATGATCTCCACCTTCTTGGTACCCGCCCACGGAATCACCTGGTTGTACAGCGGGATGTGCGACACCAGCTCATGCTCCTTGATCAACGCCTGCTCGATCAGGCCGTTGCGCGTCGCAGTGTCCGTCTCCTTCTTCACACGCTCGATCAGCGCGTCCATCTGCGGGTCAGAGAAGCGGCCCAGGTTGAAGTTGCCATCGCCGCCCGCACCGGGCGAGCGCACCAGCGACTGCAGGCTGTAGAACGCGTCAAACGTGGGCACGCCCCAGCCCAGCAGGTAGATGCTGGCCTCGTTGCGCTGAATCATGGGGAAGTAGGTCGCAAATGGCAGCGAGCGCAGCTTGGCCTTCACGCCCACCTTGGCCCAGTGTGAGGTGATGGCCTGGCACAGCTGCTCGTCGTTGATGTAGCGGCCCGCGCTGCACGCAAAGTCCACCTCAAACCCGTTGGGGTAGCCCGCATCGGCCAGCAGTTTCTGCGCTGCCTTGGGGTCGTAGGGGTAGCGCACGTCGGCCTTCTTGGTCCAGCCGTTGACCTGGTTCGCGATCAGCGTGCCGGTGGGCTGGGCCAGGCCACGCAGCACCACGCGCTGGATGGACTGGATGTCGATGGCCTGGTACAGCGCCTTGCGCACGCGCAGATCCTTCAGCGGGTTCTTGCCCTTCACGTCCGAGCCGGGCAGCTCGTCGCGGAACTGATCCAGGCCCAGGAAGATGGTGCGGTACTCCGGCCCCTCCAGCACCTGCAGGTTGGGCGTCTGCTTGATGCGCGCCAGGTCTTGCAGGCTGGGGTCGATCACAAAGTCCACCTCACCCGACAGCAGCGCCGCTGTGCGCGTGGCGTCGGCCTTGATGGGGGTGTAGATGATCTCGGTCAGGTTGGTGGGGTACTTGCCCTTGCCCCACCAGTGCGGGTTGGGCTCCAGCACCACGCGCTGGTCGGGCGTCCACTGCTTGAGCTGGTAGGGGCCGGTGCCCAGCGCGTTGCGGTGGGCAAAGTTCTCGTCCTTGGTCTTGATGTCCTTGGGCTCGACCGACTTGTTCTTTTCGGCCCAGGCCTTGCTCATGATGCGCAGCTCGGTGAGCTGGTTCACCAGCACCGGGTTGGGCAGGTCGGAGTGGATGTCGATGGTGTAGGCATCGACCTTTTCCACACGGTCGATGCCCTGCGTGTAGACCGCGAAGTTGGAGCTTTTGGCCTTGGCCCGCTCCAGCGAGAACTTGGCGTCGTCCGCGGTGAACTCGCTGCCATCGCTGAACTTCACGCCCTTGCGCAGCGTCAGGCGCAGCTGCGTGGGCTTGATGAGCTTCCACTCGGTGGCCAGCGACGGCTCGGGCTTGAAGGTCTTGCTGTTGTATTCCACCAGCGTGTCGTACACCGCGCCGTGCATGGTGTTGTTCACGCCCACGTTCTGGGTGTGGATGTCCCAGGTGGAGATGTCCACCGAGCGGGACCAGCGGAAGGTCTTGGCCTGTGCGGCCAGGGGCAGTGCCGCAACAACGGCGGCGGCCAGGAGTAGGTGTTTGAAGCGCATGGACGGGAGGATAGGCAAAAACGCCAAAAAATGCTGAATGGCCAGACTATCCCCCAAGCGGCGCTTTTAGAAAACGAACTTATTCTTCTTAGCTTAAGGCAACGCTGCACAAGGCCTCGCGGGCAGCGCATCTCTTGCTTGGGCGATCTGCCGCGTTGCGAATGCTCGCAATAGCACCAGCTATTGCTGCGCTTCACGCCTCGCAGCTCTTCCCAAACCAGAGCGCGCTGGGCCGCGGGGCCTTATCCAGCGCTGCCCCAAGCCATCACCCCCGCCAGCACCAGCATGGTGGTGGCCGTCACCCCATCCAGCACCCGCCACGCCGCCGGGGTGGCAAACAGCGGCGCCAGCCAGCGGGCGCCGAGGCCAATCAACAAGAACCACAGCGCGCTGGCCAGCGAGCCCCCTGCGGCAAACAGCGCACGGCCCCAGGCCGGGTAGGGCGTTGCCATGGTGCCCAGCAGCACCACGGTGTCCAGGTACACATGCGGGTTGAGCCAGGTGAGCGCCACCACCGTGGCCAGCGTGGTGCGCAGGCTGGTACCGGGGCCGCTGGTGGCGACCAGCAACTGTCCTGGGCGCAGCGCCCGCGCGGCCGTCTGTGCCGCATACATCAACAGGAACAGCGCACCCGCCCAGCGCATGAACTGCGCCCATTCGGGCCGGGCCAGCAACACGCCACCCATGCCCCACACACCCACCTGCAGCAGCACCGCGTCCGACAACGCGCACACCAGCACCACGGGCATCACATGCTCGCGCCGCAGGCCCTGGCGCAGCACAAATGCGTTTTGCGCGCCAATGGCCATGATGAGCATGGCGGTGGATGTGAAACCGTGAACGAAGGCAGTGGAGACCATGGGCACAGATTCTGGCCAAGGGCCTGCGTTGACGCCAGCTATACTTTTTAACGATCCGTCAGAATAACTAACCATCTATGCAACTCGACTCCGCCCAGCTCAACGCGTTTGCCACGGTGATCGATGAGGGCAGCTTCGAGCGCGCGGCGGCGGTGCTGCATGTCACGCGCTCGGCGGTGTCGCAGCGCATCAAGCTGCTGGAAGAGCGCGTGGGCCAGGTGCTGGTGCGCCGCGCCACCCCCTGCACGCCCACCGAGGCGGGCCAGGCGCTGTACCGCCATGCGCGCGAGGTGGCGCTGAGCGAGGCCGATGCGCTGGCCACCATTGGCGGCGGGCAGCACAGCACCACGCGGCTGGCGATTGGCGTGAATGCCGACTCGCTGGCCACCTGGTTCCCCCACGCCATGGCGCAGGCGGCCGAGGGGCAGGCCATCACCTTCGACATCCATGTGGAAGACCAGGACCATTCGGCCAACCTGCTGCGCGAGGGCCGCGTGATGGCCGCCGTGACGGCCGACCCGCAGCCCGTGCAGGGCTGCCAGGTGCTGCCGCTGGGCACGCTGCGCTACCGCGCGCTCGCAAGCCCTGCGTTCATGGAGCGCCACTTTGCCCAAGGGGTGAACGCCACCACGCTGGCGCAGGCCCCCATGCTGGTGTTCAACCGCAAGGATGCGCTGCAGGCGCGTTTTGTGGGCCGCATCACGCGCCGCAAGCTGGCGCCACCCGTGCACTGGCTACCTGAGGCGCACGCCTTCGTCAAAGCCACGCGCGCCAGCCTGGGCTGGGGCATGACGCCCGACCCGCTGGTGGAGGACGACCTGAAGAGCGGCGCCCTGGTCGAGCTGATTGCGAACAAGCCCGTGGATGTACCGCTGTACTGGCAGTGCTGGCGCCTGAATGTGCAGGCGCTGCAGCACGTCACACAGGCGGTACAGCGGGCGGCGGCGCTTACCCTGCTGCGCTGACCAGGTCCTCGTGGTGGTCCGCCGCGCCACGCTTCCAGTAGGCAGAGATGCGCATGCGCTTCGGGTCCACGCCCGGCTTGGCCAGCATGGCGCGGCGCACGGCGGCCATGTCGCTGTGTTCGCCCGCGGCCCAGACAAAGCCCGCGCCGGGCGGCAGCGACAGAGCCTCCACAGCGGCAGGCAGCGCGCTCACCCACTGCAGATCCACCTGCGCCGCACTCGCCAACACCCGCTGGTCGGCCGGGTTGTTCAGCTGGATGCGCACGGTGGCCACCGCGCTGGCGGGCAGCTCGGCCAGACGGCGGGCGATGGCGGGCAGCGCGGTTTCGTCGCCCAGCAGCCAGTGCCAGTCAAAGCCCGTGGGCACCACCATGCTGCCGCGCGGCCCGGCAATGCCCACCCACTGGCCGACGGATGCGCTGGCGGCCCAGTCGGTGGCGGGGCCCGCGTCGTGCAGGGCCACTTCGATGTCCAGCTCGCCCGCAGCGGCGTCAAAACGCGCGGGGGTGTAGTCGCGCAGCACGGGGCGGGGGCCGTCAAACACGGGGCGGCCGTCCTGCAGCGTGGGCAAGGTGGGGCGATCCTGCCCGGGCGCAGGAAGGATGAGCTTGAGGTGGTCGTCAAACCCGGCGGTCACAAACCCCGCCAGCTCGGGGCCGGCCAGGGTCAGCCGCACAAAGCCGGGGCTGACCTGGGTGCGGCGCACCACCTGGAGGTGGCGGCCCTGCAAGGGGTGGCGGATGCGCTCGATGGCGAGGGAGGGGGCCGTGGCGGCCAGGGGCAGAGGTGCGTTCATGGCGTAAAATGTTGATTTAATCAACGAAATCATCCACCATTCAGTTGACTTTGTCAACCGATAGCCGCGCCATGCCCCCACTCGCCCGCCCCGATGTGTTTGAAGCCCTGCACGACCTGATGCACGCCTACCGGGCGCGCATGGTGCGCGCCATGACCTCCGTGCACCCGGACCTGACCTTCAACGAGGTGCGCGCGCTGAACTTCATTGGCCGCCACCCCGGCGCCACGCAGAAAGAGCTGGTGCGCCACAGCGGCGCCGACAAGGCCCAGGTGGCACGCATGCTGGGCCTGTTGCAGGACAAGGGCTGGCTGGAGCGCCAACCCCACGCCGAGGACCGGCGCAGCCTGTGCCTCACGCTGAGCGCCGAAGGCCAGGCGCTGTACCAGGCGCTGCAGGCCGCGCGGCAGACCCTGTCGGCCCAGGTGCTGGCGGGCTGCGACGACGACACGCAGGCGCAGTTGCTGACCCTGTTGGCGCGGGTGCGGGGCAACCTGGATGCGCTGCCGCCCCTGGAGACTGGCGAGGACTGCGGCCACGGCAAGGGCCGGTCCTCCCGGTAGGGGCCCCTCGGAGGCTCTTCCGACGCTTTTTGAAGGGATTTTTGCCCCCAGCGCTAGTGCAATATGCCCTAGCAGCTATCAAATAGAGAGCAAATCACCGCCCCTGGATCACGCGCAGCGCCTCGGGCAGCGAATGCACATGGGGCAGGAAATGGTCGATGGTGGCGCCCAGCAGCACGGCGCAAATCAGCGCGCCCAGCAGCGGCTTCCAGGTCAAGCGCACGGCGGCGCTGAGCCAGCCCTCGCGCTCCACCCCCACGGCGGCGCGGGCCGTGGCCACCGAGAAGGCAATCTCCACCGCCACGGTGAGCAGCACATCCCAGCCAAAGAACAGCATGGCGAGCGAGCCCGCGCCCAGGATCAGCGCCGCGCCAATGAGAAAGATGGCCACCACGGGCACGACCACCACTGCGCCCTCATCGGCGCTGCCTAGCGCATCGGCCGCGCCCCCGGCAATGTCGCCCAGCACACTGGAGTCGCTGCTGGAGCCCCCGCTGGACAGGCCTTGTGTCCACCCGCCCGCAAAGTCCCCCGATGCGCCACCGCCGCCAAAGTCGCCCCCACCGGTGCGCGGCAGGGGCACCTGGCCGCCCCCGGAGGGGCCGTTGCCGCTGGGCCAGGAGATGTCGGGCAGGTCCACACTGCCATCGCCCGACGGCCCATCCCGTCGCACCAGCCGCGCTGCCCACGCGCGCAGCACCAGCAGATAGCCGATGTAGCCCACCGACAACGTGATCAAGTACCGCAGTGCCAGTGACTCCACGCCCAGCACCATCTGCAGGTGCGAGGTGGCCCACATCAGCAGCAGCGTGAAGCTGCCGATCAGCAACCCGTGCCAGCGCAGGCTGTAGCGCTGCTGCAGGGTGCGCGCCACCGTGCCGTGGTGTGGCATGCGCACCGAGCGCCAGGTAGAGCTGCTTTTTTTCTTGGAACCGGAGGGGTTGCTGCGGGGTGTGGCCATGGAAGGAGCGCGCTGCGCGCGGTGGCAAACAGACGGCGCCATTTCACACCAGTTTCAGGCCGCGCCCCACACCGGCGGGCCCTGCGGCGTGAACTTGTGCGCGAACCGCGCCCTGCCGCACGCCAATGAGGGGGCTTCAGGCCCCGCCGTCCACCACCACCGGCACGCGCTGCGCCAGGGCGCACATCAGCTCGTAGCCCACGGTACCTGCTGCCTGCGCCACTTCGTCGATGGACAACACCACGCCATTGCTGGCGCGGCCCCAGAGCGTGACCTCGCTGCCAAAGCCCACGTCCACACCGGCCTGCTGCAGCGGCGTGAGGTCCACGGTCACCATGTCCATGCTCACCCGCCCCACCAGGCGCGTGCGCACGCCATTCACCAGCACCGGCGTGCCGGTGTCGCAGTGGCGGGGGTAGCCATCCGCGTAGCCACAGGCGGCGATGCCGATGGTGAGCGGGCCATCGGCCGTGAAGCGCGAGCCATAGCCCACGGTGTCGCCCGCCTGCAGTTGCTGGGTGGCGATGAGGCGCGTGGACAGCGTCATGGTGGGTTGCAACCCCCAGTGGCCAGCGTGGTGCTCGGGGAAGTCCGGCGCGCTGCCATACACCACGATGCCCGCGCGCACCCAGTCGGCGCGCACGCCCGCATCCTGCGCGTGGCGCAGCGTGGCGGCACTGTTGCTCAGGCTGCGCTCGCCAGGCAGGTCCTGCGCGGCGGCGTTGAAGGCTGCCATCTGGTGCGCAATGCCCCGCGGGCCATCGGCGTCGCTGAAGTGGGTCATGAACGAAATCTCGTCCACCTGCGGCAGCGCATTGAGCCGGGCCCACGCGGCGCGGTAGCGCTCGGGCGTGAAGCCCAGGCGGTTCATGCCCGAATTCATCTTGAGGAACACCCGGTGCGGCACCTGGGTCTTGTGCGCAGCCAGCATGTCGATCTGCTCGTCGCAGTGCACCGCGTGCCACAGGCCCAGGCGAGAGCACAGCTCCAGGTCGCGCGGCTCGAACACGCCTTCGAGCAGCAGGATGGGCCCGCGCCAGCCCAGGTGGCGCACGCGCTCGGCCTCGGCCAGGTCCAGCAGCGCAAAACCGTCGGCGCCGCGCAGGCCCTCGTACACCCGCTCGATGCCGTGGCCATAGGCATTGGCCTTGACCACCGCCCACACCTTGGCGTCAGGCACCGACTGGCGCACGCGCGCGAGGTTGTGGTGCAAGGCCGTGGTGTGGATGGTGGCAGCAATGGGACGGGGCATGGGACAGACTTGATGGAGCGAGGGATTTACCGGGGGACCAGCGCCAGATTCTGGCACTGTGGCCGTTTATCCGCGTGATATAACCGCCTGTCCCTCGCTACGATTCTTCACATTTACCAGGGCATCAGCCCAACTGATGCTCTCACCAGCCATTCGATGAAGCGCGGTTTTTACACCATCATGTCGGCGCAGTTTTTCAGCTCGCTGGCCGACAACGCACTCTTCGTAGCCGCTGTGGAACTCTTGCGCACCGGAGGCGCCCCCGAGTGGCAGCGCGCGGCCCTGGTGCCCATGTTCGCATTGTTCTATGTGGTGCTGGCACCCTTCGTCGGCGCCTTTGCCGATGCGCTGCCCAAGGGCAAGGTCATGTTCGTCAGCAACGCCATCAAGGTGGCGGGCTGCCTGATGATGCTGTTCGGCTCCCACCCGCTGATCGCCTATGCCGTCGTCGGCCTGGGGGCTGCGGCCTACTCGCCCGCCAAGTACGGCATCCTGACCGAGCTGCTGCCCGCGTCGCAACTCGTGAAGGCCAACGGCTGGATCGAGGGCCTGACGATTGCATCGATCATCCTGGGCGTGCTGTTTGGCGGCCAGCTGGTGGGGCAGCAGCTGTCGGGCATGCTGCTGGGCTTTGACTTTCCGCTGATCGACACCGGTGTGGACACGCCCGCCGAGGCCGCCATTGCCGCGCTGATCGCCGTGTATGCCCTGGCCGCGTGGTTCAACACCCGCATCCCGCACACGGGCGTCGAGATGCGCCCCCTGCGCGCCGACCCCTCGCGCAGCGTGCTGGCCAACACCCTCAACCTGCTGCCCGACTTCTGGGCCTGCAACAGCCGCCTGTGGCGCGACAAGCTGGGCCAGATCTCGCTGGCCACCACCACCCTGTTCTGGGGCGCCGGTGGCAACCTCAAGTTCATCGTGCTGGCGTGGGCCGCCGTAGCACTGGGCTACAACACCACGCAGGCCTCGGCCCTCACGGGTGTGGTGGCCATCGGCACCGCCGTGGGTGCCGTGGTGGCCTCGATGCGCATGCGCCTGGACATGGCCACCCGCGTGATCCCGCTGGGCATTGCGATGGGGCTGCTGCTGATCCTGATGGTGTTCATCAGCAACATCTGGCTGGCCATCCCCTTCCTCATCGTGCTGGGCGGCCTGGGCGGCTACCTGGTGGTGCCCATGAATGCGCTGCTGCAGCACCGGGGCCACAACCTGATGGGCGCGGGCCGCTCGATTGCCGTGCAGAACTTCAACGAGCAGGCCTGCATCCTGGGGCTGGGAGCGTTCTACAGCCTGTCGCTCAAACTGGGCCTTTCGGTGTTCGGCGCCATCACCACCTTCGGGCTGGTGGTGGCGGGCATCATGTGGGTCATCCGCCGCTGGCACCAGCGCAACTGCGTGAACCACCGCGACGAAGTGAACCACCTGCTGGATATCGCGCGGCACGATACGCACCATTGAGAAGCCCCCCTGAGCGGCTACGCCGCTTCCCCCGAGGGGGACGCACCCGGTAGCCTGGAGCTATGGAAGGCTCCCCCTGAGCCGCTGCGCGTCTTCCCCCTCTCTCGCTGCGCGGGAGGGGGACGCACCCAGTGGCCTGGCAAAGCCAGTTCCACGGGGGCACGGGCCTTGAAGCGTGCCAGTTTTAACTGGCTGTGCAGCATCGAACCATTTGCTACATAATTTATAGCTATCAGCGCATATTCCACTAGCGCTACCGCCTGTTTCTGCCTTCAATGCACTCTCCACTCCCCTTCGCCGCCCTGCTGTTCAACGCCTTTGTCTGGGGCTTGGCGTGGTGGCCGTTCCAGCACATGCACCAGGCGGGGCTGCACCCCTTGTGGGCCACGGCTTGCATGTATGCGGTGGTGTTGCTGGCGCTGCTGGCGTGGCGCCCCGGCATCCTGCAGCAGGTGCGCGCGCATCCGCAGCTGTGGCTGCTGGCGCTGGCCTCGGGGCTGAACAACGTGGCCTTCAACTGGGCCGTGACCATTGGCGATGTGGTGCGCGTGATCCTGCTGTTCTATCTGATGCCCGCCTGGGCCGTGCTGCTGGCCTGGCGCATCCTGGGCGAGCGCCCTACCCCTGCGGCACTGCTGCGCCTGGCGCTGGCCTTCACGGGCGTGGTGCTGGTGCTGCTGCCTGAAGGTGCGCCTGCATCGCGCCTGCTGCAAAATCTGTCGCTGGCCGACGCTCTGGCGCTGCTGGGCGGGTTCATGTTTGCACTCACCAACGTCACACTGCGCCGCCTGCACACCGTGCCGGGGCCCGCGCGCATGTTTGCGATGTTTGGCGGCTGCATGCTCATGGCGCTGGCCGTGGCCTGCATTGGCCTGCAAGTGGGCGTGGTGGAGGCTTTCCCCGCCCCCAACAGCACCTGGATCACCACCGGCCTGCTGCTGGCCGGGGTGCTGATGCTGGGCAACTGGGCGCTGCAATTTGGCGCCGCCCGCCTTGCGGCGGGCACCACCGCGCTGGTGATGCTCTCGGAGGTGATGTTTGCCAGCGTGTCGTCGGCCCTGCTGGGCGCGGCCACGCTGAACACGCGCACCGTGCTGGGCGGGGCGATGATCCTGCTGGCATCGCTGCTGGCGGCGCTGCAGTTCCGCCGACCGGGCGCTGCGGGCCCTCATTGATGGATTGACCCGCAGGCGCACAGGCCTCTGCAGCTGGGGCTACGATGGCCCGTCATCCCCACCCGGAGAACCCGCATGTCCACCAGCATCTACGACTTTGAAGCCCTGCAGATGAACGGCCAGGCCGTGCCTCTGTCGCAATACCGCGGCAAGGTATTGCTCATCGTGAACACCGCCAGCGCCTGCGGCTTCACGCCCCAGTTCGGCGGGCTGGAAGAACTGCACAAGGAATACGCAGACCAAGGCCTCGTCGTGCTGGGCTTCCCCTGCAACCAGTTCGGCGCCCAGGACCCCGGCAGCAACGACGAAATCGCCAGCTTCTGCCAGCTCAACTACGGCGTGAGCTTTCCGATGATGGCCAAGATCGACGTGAACGGCGCCAACGCCTCGCCCCTGTATCAGTGGCTTACCGCCGAAGCCCCAGGCCTGCTGGGCAGCAAGGCCATCAAGTGGAACTTCACCAAGTTCCTGGTTGGCAAGGACGGCCAGGTGATCCGCCGCTACGCGCCGCAGGACGCGCCGAAAAAGCTGGCGGGGGATATTGAGACGGCGCTGGCCACCTGAAGCAGTGCACCGCTCAGACTGCGGCAGAGGCCATCGACGCCACAGAAGGCAACCACCTGCACAACACCCGCTCCCGGCCTGTGGTCGGATGGGTATCGACCCGCTCCTCCACCAGGCCGTGGCGGGCATAAAAGCGCCTCGCACCGCTGTTGGCGGTCGCCACATGCAAGGTCCAGCCACCGGGGCACAGGCGATGCGCCCGTTGCACCAGTTCGGCCCCCACGCCCTGGCCCTGCCAGTCGGGGTCCACAAACAGTTGGTGCACATGGGCCTGGGCCGGGTCCAGCACCAGGAACGCCGTGACCTCGGGGCCTTCGGCACGCACCAGCGTTACACACGGCGGGCCGAACTCCGCGCGGACCCGCGCCTCCCAATGGTCGGGCGGAGCCACGAGCGTCACGGAAGGATTGGCGGAGCACCAGGCCCGGCGCCAGACGCGGGCCAGGGGCGTGCAGTCCGCGTCGGTGGCGGGCCGCAGAAGCGGCAACAGGGATACCGGAGCACGAACGGTCATGCCAGGATTGTGTCAGCCCATCGGGGGCTGGGCCCGTGCCCGCAGCGCGACTCCCGCACGGGGCGCAGACGGCCCTCGCACACCCGGCAACCCGAACAGCGACCGCAACCACCACACGCGCCGCACCACCGCCGTCAGCGCCCAGCAAAGCCCCACCGTCCCAACGGCCAGGGCCAGCGGCTCCCGCACGGGCCCCAATTGCGCGGGCGCCAGCCAGACTGCCAGCACGATGATGGCCGTCTGGTGCAGCAGGTACCAGGGGTAGACCGACTCGTTGGCCCACCGCAGCCAGCGCCAGGGTCGGTTGAGGCGGTGATGCGCCCAGCCCAGGATGGCCAGCAGCACCGTCCACAGGTACCCGTCGGCCAGCACGCGCAGGGGCAGGCGCGCAGCGCGCAAACCGTGTTGTTGTGCCGCTCCCAGCAGCCCCAGGTAACAAACCAGCAGCACCACCGCCAAAACGAAGGCACGCCAGCGCAGGCGCACGAGTTCCGCCCATAGACCGGTATCCAGCCCGATCCAGTAGCCGTAGACGAACACCGTGAAGTACACCGCGTGCAGCCAGGCGTCGTGGATCAAATCGTGCGTGGGCGGGAAATGCGGCCACAACAGCACCGAATACAGCGCCAGCGGCAGCACAGGCACCCCGACCAGCGCCGCGCCCCGCAGACCGGTGAACGCCCGGCGCACACGCTGCCCGGCGGTGGATTCGGCCAGGGGCAGCAGCACGGCCAGCACCACGGTATAGACCCACAGGTAGGCCAGGTACCACAGGTGGTTCCAGGTGACGCCCGCATGCCAGCCATCGAACGCGCCCGGCGGCCAGGTGCCGCCGCTGTAGTAGCGCAGCAGAAACGCACCGAAGCCCGGTGCGATGAGCCCTTTGGCCACGCCCTGCGCGTACGGCTGGTAGGGCACGATGACCGCCATGCCAAAGGCCAGCGGCACCAGCAGGCGCAGGCTGCGCAGTCGCACCAGCCCCGCCACCGACTGCCCCCGCCGCACAAACCCGAAGGCGAGGCCAGAGATCAGGAATACCAGGTCCATGCGCCAGAGATTGAGTGCCCGCATGGGCGCCTGCAGCCATTCCGCAGCGTGCGGGCTTTTGAGGTGCCAGTGCCATTCGGCCACGTAGTACATGGCCACGTGGTACAGGATGACCAGGGCAAAGGCCAGCGCCCGCAGCGCGTCGATGTCATGGCGGCGGACGGGGGTGGAGGCACAGGAGGACATGGGCATGGCACCACAAATGCAAAAGGAACACAGGGGCTGATGCTGCGGCCCTGCCCCTGCGCCCCCCACGACCAGGGGACGAGTTGGGGGGCCTTTGGGACCAGCGGTGGTCGGCAGGGACGAATCGCAGCTGTCCCGGAGCCACAGCGGCCCAGCCCTGCCTACACTTGCCCCCATGACCGCCCCCGCCGCGCCCACCTGGATCGACCGCTACCCCCACGACCGCGCCCTGCGGCGCCGTGCTGAGGTCTGCTTTTGGGCCGTGGTGCTGCTGGTGCAGGCGGCCTTCAACACCGTGGTGACCCGGATCGAACTGCGCAGCGCTGGGCAGGCCGTGGCCGCGTGGGAGCCCCTGCTGTGGGAGCTGACGAGCGCGCTGGTGGTGGCGGCGCTGATCCCGGCCGTGGTGGCTTTCGAGCAGCGCTTTGTGCTGCGCTGGGGCACGCTGCGGCGGCACCTGCCTTGGCATGTGCTGGCCAGCGCGGTGTATTGCACCATGCACCTGGCGGGCATGTGGGCGCTGCGCTACGCGGGCTATGCAGCGCTGGGCGAGCACTACCATCCGCCCGGCTGGTGGGCGCAGTGGGGGTACGAATACCTGAAGGATGTGCGCAGCTACGCGCTCACGGTGAGCGCCCTGGTGAGCTACCGCTTCTTGCTGCTGCGCCTGCAAGGCGAGGCCCGCGTGCTGGATGCGCCCGAGCCCCCCTCCCCGCCTGCACTCCAGGAACAGGCCCCGGCCCCGGATGCCACCGCGCCGGACGATCCGCTCGCCCCCCCATCACCGCCCGCGCAGCGCCCCGAGCGCTTCCTGGTGCGCAAGCTGCGCCGCGAGTTCCTGATCGCTGCGGGCGATATCGCCTGGCTGCAGGCCCAAGCCAACTATGTGGGCCTGCATGTGAACGGGCACGACTACCTGCTGCGCTCCACGCTCACCGACTTCCTCACGCAGTTGGACCCTGCGCGTTTTGTGCGCGTGCACCGCAGCTACGCCGTCAACCTGGATGCCATTGCCGTCATCGAACCGCTGGACAGCGGCGACGCGCGTTTGGTGATGAAGGATGGGAGCAGCGTGCCGTGCAGCCGCCGGTACCGCGACGGGCTGGCGCCCTCCCGCATGGATTGAGCGCGCCCAGCTCAGGCATTGAGCCCCGGCGTTTTCGCGCCCCCCCATTCGGGTGGGCCCTCGGCCATCTCGGCCTCGACCTTGCGCAGCAGGTCTGCCAGCGTCTTCCCAGGCTCCTGACGGAACTGCTCTTCCAGCACCACCAGACCCACGATGCGGTCGATGCGAAAGCCGCGAAAGTCGTTGCGCAGCTCGCACCAGGCCGACAGCGTCCAGACCTTGCCCCAGTAAAAGCAGCCCAGCGGCCGCAGGCGGCGCAGGCTGGGGCGGCCATGCACGTCGGCGTAGTCGATCTGCACCATGTGGCGGCTGTGCACCGCCTCGCGCAGCGCCTGCAGGTGGGACTGCACGCGCGGGTCGAGCCCCACCGAGGGCGCGTACAGCGCCTGCGCCTCGGCCGCGACCCGTGCCGCCGGGGGCAGCACGGACAGGATCTTGCCCAGCGCCATCTCCACCTCGCGGGCCAGGCCGGCGTCCAGCCAGGCCTGGGCCAGGCGGGCCGCCGCCACCAAAGCATTGGCCTCGCCTTGGCTGAACATCAGCGGCGGCAAGTCAAAGCCCGCGCCCAGGCGGTAGCCCACACCGGCTTCGCCCTCAATGGGCACGCCCTGGTGCTGGAGGTCCGCCACGTCGCGGTAGATGGTGCGGGCCGAGACTTCGAGCCGCTCGGCCAGGAAGGCAGCGGTGGACAGGCGCCGCCCCCGGATGAGCTGGACGATCTGGAACAGGCGGTCAGCGCGGCGCATGACCATGGCCCCGGGGGCGAGCTGCCGCCGACCGCTTGGGCCGTATCAGGTCGCAAAACTCAGCCATGGCCTTTGCTCTGCTGCACCAGTGCGTCGTCGATCTGGGCAGCGCGCACGAACGCGGGGCGCTGCATGAACGGCTGCGCATACCGCTCGAACGCCGGACGGCGTTCGATGGTGCCAAACTGCATGCCCCAGATCAGGTGCGCGCCCACGTACAGGTCCACTGCGGTGAAATGGTCGCTGCAGAGGTACGGCCCTTGGCTCACTGCCTGCTCCAGGGTGTTCATCACATCGGCGTAACTGCCGTAGCCCACCATGGCCGCGCGTTCGGTGGGTGCCAGCAGGTTCAGCGCCTTGGCGGTGGCGGCGCTTTCCAGAGGGCCGGCGCAAAAGAACAACCAGCGGTAATACGCAGCGCGTGCTGGCGTACCCACGGCCGGGGCCAACGATTTGTCAGGGAACAGGTCGGCCAGATAGGCGCAGATGGCCGCCACCTCGGTGACCACCGCCTGCCCGTGCCGCAGTGCAGGCACCTTGCCCATGGGGTTGATGGCCAGGTAGTCGGGGGCCTTCATGGTGGTGCCGTATTCGAGCAGCACGGTGTCGTAGGGCACACCACACTCTTCCAGCATCCAGCGCGCGGTGCGGCCTCGGGACATGGGGTGGGTGTAGAACGTCAGGGCGGCGGCAGATGTGTTCATGGATGAGGCTTTTGGTTTGATGGGGTCACGCACGCGGCGCACCGGGGGCGATGCCGATATGGATGGCCACGCGGTCCGGGCCTTCATACAGCTCGAAATCGGTGCCAAATCGCCGGGGCAGCTGGGGATGTGCCGCAAAGTAGCGCCAGACCTCGCCCCAGGCATCGATCACCATCTGCGGCATTGTGCCGTGGCCGTGGAACACCAGATAGTCGCCCGCCTGCACCGCGATCTGCACGGCCCGCGGCACCGGGGCAACGGGTGGCGGCACGGCCACGCCGGCGGTGACGTCAAAGGCGCCGTATTGGTCGGATTCGTAGCCGCTGTAGACGCCGAAGATGCGGCCCTCTTCGCCACGGCTGGGCAGTGTGCGCTCCCAGCTTTGGCTGAAAAAGCGGTCCCACAGGGCGCCGATGCGGCCGGTGGCGGGGTCCATCTCGTCGCGGTTGCAGGTGCGCACCGTCAGTCCTACAACGTGGAACGCAGCCACTGCGGTGCGGGTTGGGATGGTTGTCACGGTCAAGCTCCTCTCTCTGTGTCGGGCTTGGCATGTTGCAGCCCGGCTGCTGACAACATGGTGTCAGCAGCCTGTCGGCAGCGCTGTCACGGAACGTGACACACGCTGGCGCAGACAAGGGCTCGCTTCAGATCCATGTCAGGACTCACGACAAGGTGACGGAAGCAGCGCCAGGGGGGTGGTGGCGAGAGAAGGCCTGGGGAGCATTGCGCAGCCCCCACAGGGCACAGCCGGTCAGGCTGCGGTAGAGGCGCTGTCCGCCTGCACAGCGGCCGCAGCCGAAGCCGCTGCGGCTGCAGCAGCCGCCCGCCGGCGGGCGCGTTCCAGCTGCTGACCCACGGTGCGGGGCACCATTCCGTACATGTCGGCAAAGGCCTCCAGCGTCTGGCCGCTGGCCTCAAAGGCACGCAGCAGGGCTTCGTCCTTGGCGTTGCGGGCCGACCATTCGGCAAAGGCCTCTTCCAGGATGGCGTTGGCGGCATCGTCGCGGCTCAACACCAGCCCGGTGTAGGCCTCGCGCGTGAGGCCCGAGGCCTCGAACGCGGCCATCATCCGGTTGCGCAGCTTGGGCAGCAGGTCTTCGGTGGCGCGCGCCTTCTTGCGGCGGTACACCTCCAGCAGCGCATGGTGCACATGCTCGGGGGCCATGTCTTCCACGGGCTGACCTTGCAGGTCGTGCCGCTTGTCGCCCGCCGCCACGCTTTGCAGATAGCGCGTGGAGCGGGTGTGCAGGCCCAGCGCCACCTTGAGCGCCTCGCGCTCGAACAGCTCAGGGTGGGCGGCCAGGATGTCCTGGAAGATGCCGCGCTTGAGCGGGCGGAACACGGCACCGAACAGGTGGGGGTACAGCGCTGCGAGCTGCTCCAGCGCAGGGTGCACGCGCTGGGGTGCGCGCGGGGCAGCACCGGGTGCTGCGGCTTGGGGGCTGCCTTCGGCCGCCCCTTCAGAGGCCTGGCGCCCCTCGGGCTTGCGGCGGTTGCGGCCACCACGGCGGGACCCGCCCTTGCGCTGCGGCTCGGGCACGCCGGCTTCGGCAGCCGGCGCTGCCGGGGACTCGGGGGTTGCCACGGCAACGGCAGCCTCGGCCACCGCAGGCGCGGCCGGGGCGCTGGCAGGGGCTGCGTGGGGTTGTTCTTGTGTGGACGCGGAGTCGGTCATGGCGGTGCGGTTCGGGGGCAAACGGAGGGCGACAAAACCCTCGATCATGCCAGTGTTGGCGTTGCGGGCGCCAAACAGCCCTGGGGACACGCTACTTTGCCAGTGGATGGGTGCACCACTGCTGCTCGCACGGAACCCCGTCGCCGTTCCCGTCCATCTTGGTCCCAGGGCAGTTCTGCAGGAAGAACTTGGCTTCGGAGCACGATGTCATCTGTGAGCAGTGTTGGCGACCGTCACAGCGATACGAGGTGGCGAATGCTTGCGTCGGAGCAGCGGGGGCGTGCTGCTGCGGTGTCTCCAGCGCCTGCGCCGCCGCTTCAGCACGGACCGCTGCAGCCCGCTGCGTACGCCGGTCAAAATGCCAGTAGGCCGCCGCCAACAGCGCGCAGGCCACCACAAAGACAACGATGCGCATGGGCAGCCCCCGGGGCTCAGAGGGTTCGCGGCCGATGTCGCGGCGCGCCCGGGACGGGGCCGCAGTGGGCGAAGCGGCAGCGGGCCGGTTTCGGCGCACTCGAACCGCCTGCTTCTTGCCGTCTTGGTTCAGGGAGATTTCAAAACTCAGCGTTTCATTCAGCTGCGGCCGCAGGCCGTCGCGCGCAAATGCCGAGATGTGCACGAACACATCCTGGCCTGCCGGGATGGGCGTGATGAAGCCAAAACCCCGGTCGTCGTTCCACCGAGTGAGCGTCCCCTCGAAGCGCATGGCCTCCCCTTTCTAAGCTGTTTGGGGCGCCATGGTAGCGGCTGGTCACACAGCCAACCGCGAGGCTGCGAGGTCACGGCCCCAATAGCGCCTCGTCCAGCACCTCCACCCAGTGCCGCACAGGCGTGCCCGTGCCACTTTGCAGGTGGGTGATGCAGCCGATGTTGGCAGACAGGATCATGTCGGGCGGCTGGTTGCCGAAGGCTTCGCCGAGCACGCCGAGCTTGCGGTCGCGCAGCTGGTACGACAGGTCGGGGTTGAGCACCGAGTATGTGCCGGCCGAGCCGCAGCACAGGTGGGCATCGTTGCGCGCGGTGCGCAGCTTGAAGCCCAGCTGGTTCAGGTACGTCTCCACCCCGCCGCGCAGTTTTTGCCCGTGCTGCAGGGTGCAAGGGGGATGGTAGGCGTACAGGGTGTCCGGCTGGTTCACACGGCCCTGCAGCTTGGTGGCCAGCTCGGGCAGCAGGGCGGGCAGCAGTTCCGACAGGTCGCGCGTGAGGGCGCTGATGCGTTCGGCCTTGGCTGCGTACTGTGGGTCGTCCTTCAGGATGTGGCCGTATTCCTTGACGGTGACGCCGCAGCCCGAGGCGTTCATGACGATGGCCTCGACCCCACCCGCATCCACCAGCGGCCACCAGGCATCGATGTTGGCGCGCATCTCGGCCATGCCGCCGGCCTGGTCGTTGAGGTGGAACTTGACGGCGCCGCAGCAGCCGGCCTTGGATGCGATCACGGTCTGGATGCCCACGGCGTCGAGCACGCGGGCGGTGGCCGTGTTGATGTTGGGCATCATGGCCGGTTGCACGCAGCCCGCCAGCATGAGCACCTTGCGCGCATGTTCGCGCGTGGGCCAGGCGCCTGCGTCCTGCGGTGCGGGAACCTTGGCCTTGAGCGACTCGGGCAGCAGGCCACGCACCATTTGCCCGGCCTTCATGGCGGGGGCGAAAAGGGGCGATGGCAGGCCCTCTTTCAGCGCCCAGCGCAGGGCCTTTTCGCCCACGGGGCGGGGCACTTTTTCATCGACGATCTTGCGGCCAATATCGACCAGGTGGCCGTATTGCACGCCGCTGGGGCAGGTGCTTTCGCAGTTGCGGCAGGTGAGGCACCGGTCCAGGTGCATCTGGGTCTTGCGCGTGGGCTCGGCGCCTTCAAGCACTTGCTTGATGAGGTAGATGCGGCCGCGCGGGCCGTCCAGCTCGTCGCCCAGCAGCTGGTAGGTGGGGCAGGTGGCAGTGCAAAAGCCGCAGTGCACACATTTGCGCAGGATGGATTCGGCCTCCAGGCCATCGGCGCGGGCACGGTATTCAGGGGAGAGCTGGGTTTGCATGGGGCATGCCTGGGCGAAGGAACAAAAAAGAGGGGGCTGGTTCAGCGCGCTGTCGGCGGGTCCAGCGGCGGATCGTGCGGCGTCTGCAGCGCCAGCACCTTGCGCCAGGGCTGGCGCAGCCGGGCGCGGTCGGCCCACAGCGGGGGCAGCGACAGGGCCAGCAGCACCAGCGCCAGCGGCACCACAAACACAAAGCCCACATGCTTGAAGCCCGCCGCACCCGCAATGCCGCCCACCAGGAACATACCCACCAGCCCGGCAAACAGCCGCAGCCGCGCCTGGTTGGCGCGCACCTGCGATTCGGGCGCGGTGCCGGTGCGGTTCCAGTAGAGCGCCTTGCCCATCTCGATGCCCAGGTCGGTCACCACGCCGGTCATGTGGGTGGTGCGGATCTGGGACGAGGACATCTTGGTCACCGTGGCGTTCTGCAGCCCCATGATGAAGGACAGCAGCAGCACCGTGAGCGGCACCGCAAACGGCGTGGGCCAGCTGAGGGTGATGGCGCCCACCAGGCCGAACAGCAGCATCAGCACGGACTCCAGCAGCAGCGGCAGCGCGTAGGTGCTGCGCAGCTTGCGCTGGCGCGCCCAGTTGACCATGATGGCCGTGGTGCCCGCCCCCGACATGAAGGCCCACAGCGCGCCCACGGCGCCCAGCACCAGCTTCATCTGCCCCAGCACCAGGTTATCGGCCAGCGACGACAGGAACCCCGTCATGTGCGAGGTGTAGAGGTGCACCACCAGAAAGCCACCCGCGTTCACCGCCCCGGCGTTAAACGCCAGCAGCAGGCCCAGCACCTGGTTGCTGGCAACCGTGCGGTGGTGTCCGGTGAGGTGAAAAAGGCGTCGCATGGGCAAGGAAGCGTGGATGGCAAGGATGGCTGTCGCCCTGCCTACCAGGCCCGCGCCATGCGGCCGGGGTTGAAGATGCCTGCGGGGTCGAAGCTGTGCTTGAGGCGGGAGTGGATTTGCTCCAGCGCCTTGGATTGCAGGTCAAAAGCGCCGCTAGCGCCGGTTTTATTTGCCTCAGCAGCTATAAAAACAGAAGCACTGCCACCCACTGCACGGGCGGCTTCGCGCAGGGCGTCGCCTGCCGACTCGGGGGCCTGCACCCAGCGCAGCGCCCCGTGCCATTCCACCAGCGGCTGCGCACCGGCGGGCAAAGCCAGCACCGGCGCGGTGGCGGGGACGGACAGGCGCCACAGGGCATGGTCGGGGCGCGTGGCCCGGTCGGTGAACCACGGCAGGGTCTGCTCGCGGCAGGCGGTCCAGTCGGCGGCCACGGTGGCGTTGTCCATGCGTGTGCCGCCCATGGTCTTGCACGCGGCCTCCACCGCCGCCACGGCGCCGCGCAGGCGCACATAGAGCGTGCCCACACCACCGTCTTGCACCCAGCAGCTGGCATTGAGGGGCAGCGGCTGGCCGCCCCAGGCGTGCAGCTTGCGCAGAGCGTCGGCCTGGTTGATGCCCTCAAACAGGAGCGTGGCCTCGCCGGGCGCCACGGGCAGCACCTTGAGGCTCACCTCCGTCAGCAGGCCCAGCGTGCCCCAGGCCCCGGCCATCAGGCGCGCAACGTCATAGCCCGCCACGTTCTTCATCACCTGGCCGCCAAAGGTCAGCAGCTCGGCCTTGCCATTGAGCAGGGTCACGCCCAGCAGGTAATCCCGCACGGCGCCCACGCTGGCGCGGGCCGGGCCCGACAGGCCGGCCGCCACCATGCCGCCCACGGTGGCGGCGTCTGCAGGGGTCTTGGCGAAATGCGGGGGTTCAAAGGGCAGGCACTGGCCTTGTTCGGTCAGCACGGCCTCCAGCTCAGCCAGCGGGGTGCCAGCGCGCACGGTGACGACCAGCTCGCTGGGCTCGTAGCTCACGATGCCGCGCAGCACCCGGGTGTCGAGCACCTCGCCGTGCAGCGCCAGGCCATGGAAGTCCTTGGTGCCCCCGCCACGGATGCGCAACGGGGTCTGGTAGGCGGCGGCAGCGCGCACGCGCTCAGTGATCGGGGCGAGGGAGAAGTCCATCCGTGCATCGTAGCGGCAGCGGTCGGCCACACGGCAGGGGAGGAGCGTGAATTTTTTGAACAGCGGGTGTGCAAAGGACTGGCGGATGCCATGGGGCGCGTTTGTCCCCGCCAGTCCCACACCCCCACGCGCCCGCTACCCACCGGTACGAAAAAAGCCCGCCGGTGGTCGGCGGGCTGAAATAACCAGAGGAGTAACTCGCTTGTTCTTATTGCGACGCCACGGTGCCACCAGACACCGCAGCGCGTGGGGCGCAGAGCGATCAGCGGTTGTACGCTGTTTCGCCGTGCGAGGTGATGTCCAGACCTTCGCGTTCGGCTTCTTCCGAAACACGCAGGCCCACGAGCAGGTCGGCGATCTTGTAGGCGATGAAAGCCACCACACCGGACCAGACGATGGTGAACAGCACGCTCTTGACCTGAACCCAGACTTGAGCGCCCATGGCGAAGGTGTCAGGCGTCAGGCCGCCCGTGCCACCCAGGCTTTGCGAAGCGAACACACCGGTCAGGATGGCACCCAGGATACCGCCCACGCCGTGCACGCCGAACACGTCAAACGCGTCGTCCACGTTCAGCATGCGCTTGAGGCCACCCACACCCCACAGGCAGACCACACCAGCGATCAGGCCCATCACGATGGAACCCATGGGGCCCACGAAGCCTGCAGCAGGCGTCACGGCCACCAGGCCAGCCACCGCACCGGAGGCAGCGCCCAGCATCGAGGCCTTGCCCTTGTGCAGCGCTTCACCAGCGATCCAGGACAGCGTGGCGGCGGCAGTGGCCAGCACGGTGTTCACAAAAGCCAGGCCAGCGTTGGCGTTGGCAGCACCGGCAGAGCCCGCGTTGAAGCCGAACCAGCCCACCCACAGCAGCGAGGCGCCCACCATGGTCAGTGTCAGGCTGTGGGGTGTCATGGCTTCCTTGCCGAAGCCGATGCGCTTGCCCACCATGTATGCACCCACAAGGCCAGCGATACCGGCGTTGATGTGCACCACGGTGCCACCCGCAAAGTCCAGAGCACCGTCAGCACCCAGCAGACCGCCGCCCCACACGATGTGGGCCATGGGCACGTAGCTGAAGGTGAACCACAGCACCGAGAAGATCAGCACGGCAGCGAACTTGATGCGCTCGGCGAACGAGCCCACGATCAGTGCCACAGTGATGGCGGCAAACGTGCCCTGGAACGCGAAGAACACGTACTCAGGAATCGTGGTCAGGGCGCCGAAGGTCTCCTGGGTCACGCCCTTGAGGAAGATCTTGTCGAAGCCGCCGAAGAACTTGCCCTCGCCCGAGAACGCCAAGCTGTAGCCATAGATGGCCCACAGCAGCGAGATCAGCGAGAACACCACGAAGACCTGCATCAGCACCGACAGCATGTTCTTGCTGCGGCCCAGGCCGCCGTAGAACAGAGCCAGGCCAGGGATGGTCATCAGGATCACGAGCAGCGTGGAGGTCAGCATCCAGGCGGTGTCGCCGGAATCGACCTTGGGCGCTGGGGCCGCAGGGGCTGCCGGTGCGGCGGCTGCTTCTGCGGCAGGCGCGGCAGCGGCTGCGGGAGCTGCAGGTGCAGCAGCATCAGCGGCCGGTGCTGCAGCCGCGGGGGCTGCGGCGGCGGGCTCGGTGGCGGCAGGCGCCTGGGCCATGGACAGGTTGCCCATGGTCAGCAGACCGAGCCCCAGAATGAAGGAAGCAAGCAGTTTTTTCATGGCGTTTCTCTTCTTGGATGGGATGCGGCCTCGCCCTTACAGGGCTTCCTTGCCGGTTTCGCCAGTGCGGATGCGCACCACCTGCTCCAGGTGGGTCACGAAAATCTTGCCGTCACCGATCTTGCCGGTGCGCGCTGCGGTCTCGATGGACTCGATCACGCGGTCCACCAGGTCGTCGGCCACAGCGGCCTCGATCTTGACCTTGGGGAGAAAGTCCACCACGTACTCTGCACCGCGGTACAGCTCGGTGTGGCCCTTTTGGCGGCCAAAGCCTTTGACTTCGGTCACCGTGATGCCTTGCACGCCGATGTCGGAGAGCGCTTCGCGCACTTCGTCGAGCTTGAAGGGCTTGATGATGGCTGTCACCATTTTCATTTTCAGATCCTCCGGAATGGGCGCCACCGGCGCCCATTGAGACTTACAGGGTTTTGGTGAGCGTGACGATCACGCGCGACTTGTTGACCGGGCCGTAGAAGGCCTTCTTGGTGGCGCCGACCACGGCAGCGCCGAGGGACACGCCGCCACCGAAGTCGTACGAGCCGCCCAGGCTGTAATCCATGAAGTTGGGGGCGGTGATGTCACCACCAAAGCGGGTGAAACCGACCGATGCCTTCAGCGTGGTGCTGGGGGCCACTTCCTGGGCAAACGCCAGGTTCAGGTAGCCGGTGTTGCGGCCTTTCATGCCAGGACCTGCGTAGGCGAAGTAGTCCTTGGACAGGGTGTGCGAGTACTTGGCCGTCACGGGGCCGAAGGTGGCAGCGCCATAGACTTCGGTGGTGTTGCCCGCGCTGTTGCCGGGGTAGATGTAGGTCAGCAGACCCACATCCAGGTCCACGCCGCCAGCCTTGAACTTGTAGCCGCCGTACAGGTCGGATTCGAGCGAGTTGCCGGACAGCCAGTCCACGCTGGAGTTCCAGTTGCCCACGTAGAAGCCGGTCTCGCCGAAGGTGTAGTCAAAGCCGCCTTGCAGTGCGGGCTTGACGGTCTTGACCTTGGACGTGTCCTGGTCCTGGCCGCGGAACTTGTAGTTCGTGGTCAGGCTGACGTTGGCGGTGAGCTGGGCGCTGGCCAGCATGGGAAGGGTTGCAACAAGGGCAACGCCCAGGGTCTTGATGATGGCGCGGGTCATGTTTCCTCCGGTTGGACAAAGTAGGGACAAGCGCTTTAAGCACGGACCGTGCCACGCCAAGGTGCACAGGGCGCCGCACGGTTGCGTTGCGTTACAACAATCCCCAGTACAGTGGCGGTGACCGCGCTCGGAGCGCCGCACTCAACTGGTGCAGACGCCCCGCAGGCCGCGCTAAAAACCTACAAAACGCACCCATCTGGGGAGAAATCGCTTCATGAGTCTTGCTTTGGTGCAAAGCCGCGCCCTTCTGGGGCTGCAGGCGCCTGCAGTCACCGTCGAAGTGCATCTGGCCAACGGTTTGCCCAGCTTCACCCTGGTCGGGCTGGCCGAGGTGGAGGTGAAAGAAGCCCGCGAGCGTGTGCGCTCGGCACTGCAGAACGCGGGGCTGGAGTTCCCGACCAATAAGCGCATTACCGTCAACCTGGCCCCCGCCGATCTGCCCAAGGACTCGGGTCGCTTTGACCTGCCCATCGCCCTGGGCATCCTCGCCGCCAGCGGGCAGGTGGACGCCAGCCGCCTGGCGGGCTACGAGTTTGCGGGCGAGCTGTCGCTGTCGGGCGAGTTGCGCCCCGTGCGCGGCGCGCTGGCCACCAGCTTGGCGCTGCAGACGCAGCAGATCGATGCCCAGCTGGTGCTGCCCCCCGGCAGCGCCGAAGAAGCCGCCCTGGTGCCCGCCGCGCGCGTGGTGCGCGCCCGCCACCTGCTGGACGTGGTACGGGCGTTCCTGCCACCCGGCAGCACGGCCGGTGGCGATGCCGACGTGGCCAACGACGGCTGGACCCGCCTGCAGGCCACCGCGCTCGCCGCCAGCACCACCGGGCCCGACATGGCCGATGTGAAGGGCCAGGCGGGTGCCAAGCGCGCGCTGGAGATTGCAGCGGCCGGGGGCCACAGCGTTTTGATGGCCGGGCCACCCGGCTCGGGCAAGTCGATGCTGGCGCAGCGTTTTGCCGGGCTGCTGCCCGCGATGACGGTGGACGAAGCGCTGGAGAGCGCCGCCATTGCCAGCCTGGCAGGCCGCTTCAGGCCCGAGGCGTTTGGCGTGCGCCCCACGGGCCAGCCCCACCACACGGCCAGCGCGGTGGCGCTGGTGGGCGGTGGCTCGCCCCCCCGGCCGGGCGAGATTTCGCTGGCCCACCAGGGCGTGCTCTTCCTCGATGAACTGCCCGAATTCCCGCGCGCTGCGCTGGAGGCGCTGCGCGAGCCGCTGGAGACCGGCCACATCACCATCGCCCGGGCGGCGCAACGCGCGGAGTTTCCGGCCCGGTTCCAGATGATTGCGGCGATGAATCCGTGCCCCTGCGGCTTTCTGGGGTCCACCCAGCGCGCCTGCCGCTGCACGCCTGACCAGGTGCACCGCTACCAGGCCAAGCTCAGCGGCCCGCTGCTGGACCGCATCGACCTGCATGTGGAGGTGCCCGCCCTGCCCGCCGAGCAACTGGTGCAGGCGGCTGCGGGCGAGTCCACCGCCAGCATCCGCGCCCGGGTGGAGCAGGCCCGCGCCCTGGCCCTGGCGCGCCAGGGCTGCACCAACCAGGCGCTGCAGGGCCAGGCCATCGACGCCCACCTGCACCTGGATGATGCGGCTGCCAAGTTCCTCAACACCGCTGCCGCACGCCTGGGCTGGTCGGCCCGCAGCACGCACCGGGCGCTGAAGGTGGCGCGCACCATCGCCGACCTGGCGGGCGCGCCCGCCACCGAGGTCAGCCATGTGGCCGAGGCCGTGCAATACCGCCGCGTGCTGCGTTCCTGGTGATTGATTGCTATAAAATTGGCAGCATTAAGTGCTGCGACCACTAGCACCAGTGCCTAATATTGCCGGATTTCTCCAGATGTCCCGAGTTACCACCTACAGAGGAGAAGCTCGAGGAATATTGTCTCAAGGCCGCGCAGCGCGCCGTAATGTAGACAATGCGGCCCGGGCGCCTGGACATGACAACAGCACAGTTCACTCAGGGGCGTGTTGACAACATACTTTCTTGCTGAATCTTCCACGCCTGCTGATCACGCACAAAACGCAGCGTCTTGCGGCCCACCTCGTTGAAATCCGAGGACTGGTAATGCTGCACAAAGGTAGCCTCCGCTACACCGTTTTCGATGACGACCTTGAGGTTTTGCACAGCCACCTTGATCGGACCGACCTTGTTTAAGTTGCGGGCGCGTTGGCGCTTCCAATCGTCGATATTGCCCTGCTTTGGTTGGAAGCGATCCGTGTAAAACGACAGGTAACGATTCAGGTCCTTGGCTGACCAGGCGGCGGACCAGTCGCGGACCAATTCCTCGATCGCGGCCGCGTCGGCGGTTGCAGCAGGCTGGGCGGTATCGAGCTTGCTGGCCTGTGTCGCAGCGGCAGGACTAGCGGGCGCAGGGCGAGGTTGGCTGGCGGTCAGCTCAGGTGTTGGCGGCAGCGGGGGGCGTGCTGCCATTACGGCCGCAGTGTCCAGGACCAGAGGTGCAGTCATTTCCTTGCTGCACAGTGCGATTTCATCCTCGGCCGTGGCGTCGTCCATCGCAGACGGTGGTGGCGCCTGGACCAGCGGAGTCTGACCAAGAGCCGACAGCAGGCCATCGGTCTGCTGTAGCACGCGATATCCAGCCAGCAGCAGGTCATGTCGGCCGTTGACCACGGCCCTGCGGGCCTGGAACAGTTCGTTTTCGGTGTCCAGCAAATCCAGCAGTGATCGCTGACCGATGTCAAACTGCTGCCGGTACGCCTCGCGCGCCTTTTCAGAAGAAAGCTGATGTTGCTCCAACAACGAGAGCTGGTCACGCAGGCGACGCAAGTCGTTGTAGGCAATCACCGCAGTCTGGCGAATGTTGCGGCAGGCGTTGTCACGGACGTCCTGAGCTGTGTAGATGGACTCCTGCGCCAAGCGCACGCGCGCTTCGTCTGCACCACCGCGATAGAGGTTGTAGTTGAGGAGTACCTGCACCGAGCTGTTGCGGGTGCGCTCGGGTGTGTTTGTGGACGAGAGGGAGCGGTCCACCCCAGTCTGCGCCACCAGTTCCACCGAGGGAGACTTAGCAGCACGGCGCGCATTCAGGTCGGCGCGCGCAGCCCGGATGCCGGCTACGGCCGACAGGAAGGAGGGGTTGCGCCGCAACGCTTCTGGCAGTATCTGCTGGGCGTCTGGCAGCAGTGAAGCCATATCGGGAATCGGCTCCAGCCTCTGCAGAGGCGCCTTGCCCACCAACCGCTCGAAGCGCTGGGTCACGTCATGCAAGTTGGACGTATCTGTCAACCAGTTCGACTGCGAGAGCGCCGTACGTCCTAACGCCAATTCCAGATCCACACGGCGGCCAACGCCCGCCTGAGCGCGGCGCTCAATCTGCTGCATGGTTTCGTTGTGAAAACCCCAGTTATCGCGCGCCAGCATCTCCAGCTCGCGGTACCGTTGCACATCCAGATAGGCCTGCACGGTCTCCAGAGCCACCTGATTGCTGGAAGCGCGCAAGTCATAGTAACGACTCAGCCTAGCAAATCCAGCTCGACGCAGATCGCTGCCTGCCGCATTGCCATCAAAAATCAGCTGGCGCAATTGCAGATTCGCGCCAGGCCGACTATAAGTGTTCGTGTCTCCTGCGCTGCGGCTGCTGCTGTAGCCACCGAAAGCCTGCGCATCAACGCGGGGGCGCAATGGGGCACGTGCTACATCCTGCTCAGCATTTGAGGCCTGCAGCGCATGGAAACGGCTCAGAACTTCAGGGTTACGGCTGATGGCTTCCTGCACGGCTTGTCCGAGGGACGCAGGGATGCGTGGCCCCTCCCGCGTATCTTCGCGAGGTTGCGCAACAACAAGCGAACATGTCAATAAGGCAGCAAGGGCTACAGGATGAACAATGGACACACAATCTCCAGTCGACAACGCAATACCTAACTATTTTGCCGCGAATTGTCTGAAGGTATCAAAAACATGAACATCTTTAACATTTCCTATGCCTGAAATTTGGGTCTACTTCGGTGGTTTGGCTGGTGCCCTAATCGCGTAGCGAGCCGCATCCGGCAAGCACCCACCCGCGACGCACACCCCGCTCATGAACCCCAAGGCCCCCCGCACCGGCCACCCTAAGGCCTACCGCAATTTGGTAGCAGCCGCCGTGCTCGCGATGCTAGCCTGGTGCGTGGCGGCAATCGATGCAGACCTGATGGAGCGCACCGTGGCTCAGCGTTACGGTGCCCAGGGCCTGCAAAGCCTGAACGCCTGGCGAGCCATGCTGGCTGGCTTGAGCGATGCGCCAGAGACCGAAATCCTGCGCCGGGTCAATGAGCACTGGAATCGAACGATTCGCTTCGGCGAAGACTCGGAGATCTGGCATCAGGACGATTACTGGGCCACCCCGCTGGAGACCATGGGCCGTGGCAGGGGAGACTGCGAAGATTTCGTGATTGCCAAGTATTTCACCCTGCGCGCCCTGGGCGTGCCCGAGTCCCGCCTGCGGCTGACCTATGTGCGCGCACGTATCGGTAGCGCATCCAGTGGCGTCAGCCAGGCCCACATGGTGCTGAGCTACTACGCCACCCCAGAATCCATCCCCGTGGTTCTTGACAACCTAGTGTCTAGTATTCAGCCCGCCAGCGCGCGTACTGATCTGACACCCGTGTTCAGTTTCAATGCCCAAGGCATCTACACCGGTGCTGCCGCACAAGCGTCCTCCCCTGTGGAGCGCCTGACGCGCTGGCGTGACCTGCTGCTGCGTATGAGCAGCGAAGGTTCCATCCCATAGGAGAAAAATAGTGTCTTTACTGCGACGACTCTGGTTGAGCGTGTTGCTTGCAATGGTGGTTTTACTGGTCGGAACCTGGGGGGTGAGCATTGCCACAGCGCGCCTTTACCTCCAACAGCAGCTGTTGGCTCAAGGGGCTGACGCAGCAGTGTCATTGGCACTATCGATGTCACAGTACGGCGGTGAGCCCGCGATGACGGAGACACTCATCAACGCGCTGTTTGATGGAGGACACTTTCAGATAGTTCGCTACACCGATGTACAGGGACGCGTGGTCGTAGAACGTGACCGGAGCGCCTTCAAAGGTATCGATGACACCTCTCCCGCATGGTTCTCCCGCTGGGTCACACTGGAAGCAACGCCCGGCGAGGCTCTGGTGAGCAAGGGGTGGCAGCAGGCCGGCAAGGTCACTATAGTGGCCGATCCACACTTTGCCTACCAGGCTTTGTGGGAGGGCACGCTGCAGCTCGGGGCGCTGCTTGCACTGGCCGGACTGTTATGGGGGCTGGGCATCACACTGCTGATGCGTCGCTTGCGTCGGCCGCTGCAAGACTTGGCCCAACACGCCGACGCTATTGGAAACGGGCAGTTTGCGTCCATGACCGTGCCGCAGGTCAGCGAATTGCGTAGTGTGGCCCACGCACTGAATCGCATGGCTGGCCGCGTGCAAACCATGTTCGCTGAACAATCGGCACGGATCAGCCAACTGCACGCGGAGACCACCCGGGATCCGGTCTGCGGTCTTCCCAACCGCGAGTTCTTCATGGGTGCGCTTCGCAGTGCCCTGCATGAGGACGGCGATTCGCCGGAAGGCGGCTTGCTGCTCATGCGTGTGGCCGATCTGGCGACGGTGAACCGCCATATGGGGCGTGACCGTACCGATCAATGGCTGACGACTGTTGCCGAAACGTTGGCGGCCGTCTTGACGGTAGAGGGTGACTCCGTACTGGCGCGTATGAACGGCGCCGACTTTGCCTATCTGTTACCGGGGGCCAACATAGCGAGCATGCGAGCATTGGCCCATAAGGCAAGGATGGCAGTGGTGTCGCTTCAGGAGTGGCCACCCGAGGCAGGTATGCGTGCAGGGTGCGATGTAGCGTTCGGCATCTGGCGACAAGGGGAAGATGCAAGCCGGGTGATGGCGAGGCAAGACACCGCGCTGATGCTGGCAGAAAATGCCGTGGATGGAGTGGCAGAGGCAGACACGCCCGGCAGCAACGCGCCCCAAACCGGTGAAACTGCGTGGGGGGTCCTTTTGGAGCAATCCCTCGCACAACATCGATTTCAACTCATTTTTTACCCTGTCTGCCGAATGAACGGGGCTCTGCTACACCGGGAGGCCATGCTACGCATGCTACCCGCTCCTGGCGAAACCCAGAAGGAGGGCACCTTGCTGTCTGCGGGGCAATTCATGCCAGCTGCACTGCGGCTCGGCCGAATGGCAGACTGCGATCTGGTGGCTGTGGCCCTTGCGCTGGAACAACTGAATCATGCTCCAGGCCCGATCGCCGTCAATATTTCTCCGCGCTCCCTTGTGGACACCGCATTCCTCTCAAGGCTAGAGCAAGCGCTGGCGGCCTGTCATTCGCTATGCCACTGGCTTTCTTTCGAGCTTAGCGAGCGTGGCCTGGAAGAACACATCGATGGATTGACCGCTCTGTCGCAAGTCCTTGCGCGCCATGGTTGCAGGCTTGGCATCGAGCACTTCGGGCGTCAAATGGCCATATTGCCGCGACTACAAGCCCTACAAGTGCACTACCTTAAGGTTGATGGTGCATTTGTGGCGGACATCCACACAAACACCGGCCACCAACGCTTGATACGCGCCATGGTGGATGTGGCACGTGGACTGGAAATCGAGGTCTATGCGGAGCAGGTCGGCAACCATGCCCAATGGGAGGCTCTAGAAAAGCTGGGCATTTTAGGTGTCACCGGCCCTGCAGCGACACAGCAAATAATTGGCTGGGAGACAAAGGGAGGCACGCCACCTCCGTCGTGGGCTGGCGGGTGCCAGTAACCCTCACTCAATGTCCTCAGTGGCACTACAGGCCCACCCGCCCTGGTAACTTCCGGTCCTATGTAGAGCCAACAACCCGACAATCAAAGCCAGGGCCCCCGACTCTCAGGCATGCCGCCACCCATCTGGGCGCAACCCAGCTGCAAAACACGCTCTGTGATTACATGGCACCTGCGGACCAAAAGGCCGCGAGTTCCCTTGAAATCCCTGTGCGTACGAAAGCCACAGGAGCGCGGCATTGCACTCCTGTAGTCATTCGAGCACCGCATCGGTCTTTTAGTCCGTCAGAAGCTTGCCCTGATTGAGCAGGTTCAGAATGATGGCCTGCTCATTTTGGGTGCCTCCAACTGTCAGGTCTACGTTGGTCAATGTGATCTTTTGCGTGAAGGCGCCAGAACCTGAAGGTCGGATATCCACGACCGTATCGGTCCCAGATCGTGTGAAATTCAGATAGTCGCCGAGATTACCAGTGCCTCCCGTGCGGTTTTCGCCTTGCAGGATGTCCCTCAGATCCAGCATATCGCCACCAGCCGTTCTGGCTGCCATGTTGAAGTCAGTGATGGCATCATTGGCTGGAGTCTGACCCGTGCCCACGTCTGCCAATCTCCATACAAAGGTATCGGCACCGGCACCACCCGACAGATTGTCATTGCCTGCCCCTCCAACAAGGGTGTCATTTCCACTACTGCCAGACAGCGTGTCATTGCCCGCCAAGCCGTAAAGTGCATCAGCCCCTGCACTCCCGGTCAGAATATCGGCGCCTGCAGTGCCGACCACACCAGTGCCAGACTCCTGCGCCGTCACCGTGGTCAAAGTGTCGTAAACAGTAGCCGTCACGGCAACTGTGGCCGCCCCCGTGAAACCGCTCGGCAACGTCATATTGAGCCCTGTGACTGTCACTGCATGAGTAACTGGATCTTCAGTCACGGTATAGCCTATGGATCCCGTCAAAGGCAGTGTCCACGTCCCGTTGGACCCCAATACGCCACCCGAAAGCGTCGCACCGGCTGGAACAGAAACCACCACTGCGCTGACGTTTTCCGAATAGTCCACGTCCGACGGCGTTACGTTGATCGTCACCGGGACAGTGGTTGTCTGGAAGCTAATGCGGTTGATAAGGTAGTCGTCTCCCACGCCCGGAGCCGTGAAATCGATTCGGCTGATCAGAGCATTATTGGCCCCTGTCACTATGAAGGCGGGATCTACCTGATCTGTCTGACCATTGACGGTGCCGGTGCCAATCGCAGCGCCGGCAGCGTTGTATAGCGTATAGGTTGCCCGCTCTCCAGTAGCCAGCCACGCAAGTTGGATGGTGGCCGAAGAAACCGCCCTGGTGAAATTGACTGACACGCGCTCGGAAGCATTGTTCAAGAATCCAATTTCACTGTCAGCTCCGCTACTTGCACCTTGAACACCAAAGCCCGCCGCAGCCTGACCGGTAACGGTGCTCAATGTCGCCACAGACCCATTCAGTCCGTACGCCGTGACGGAAAACCCCTGCGTTGTCGAAGTGACATTAGCGGTGGTGATGTCCACCGTATTGGTGGTTGCAGCGCCAAGCGACACCGCGACAGCAGGAGCGTCTGCCACTGGTGCAATGCCGACATTAACCGTTGTCGACGCTACGCTACCCTTACCGTCAGAAACAATTACCGTAAAGCTATCGCTTCCCGAGTAGTCCTTTTGCGGTGTGTAGGTATACGAACCATCGGAATTCACCACCACCGAGCCACGCAAGGGATCGCTGCCCTTTTGATAAGTCAATGGATCCCCATCCACATCCACCGCAGCAACCCTCCCAGTCAACCCAGTGTCTTCACGCCCAGAAACGGTGTAGCTACCCGAAACAGGATTGAAATTCTGCTCCGGAACGTCCAAGAAACTAATGCCCTTCTGAGCATCGATCCGGATCGTGACAGAAGACGTTGCAGTATCCCCATCCTTGTCTGTAATGGTGTAAGAGAAGGTCTGTGAAAAACTCTGCCCCTGCGTCATTGCATCACGAGTCGCGCGATTCACTGTGAAATCGTATGTGCCGTCCGCCCGGGCCGTCATCGTTCCGTAAGTGCTTGTCAAAGCACCCCAGGTAACGGATGCCAAACCGTCAGCACCTGCTTGCGCTACCACTGATCCAGTGACTGTTGGCAGGCTATCCGTAGACTGAACACTGCCCCAGATCTCGTACCGGTTTGTCGCACTCTCATCCGTCGCGATCGTATTGACTATATTCCCCTGAGCGTCGCGGAAGCCCTCTAGACGAAAAGCGTATTTTTGCGTTCCGATTTGCAAAATCACGTCCTGAGCAGGAAGCGTAATGATGTCGCGTGAGGCAACTGGATCAGTGGAGTTTGGTGTTTCCAGATGGTCAACGAGCACAGAGAACCGTACCGTCTCTGTCACCCCATTGATCGTGACCTTCATAGACATCTCAAGATTCACACGGTCTAGCGGAGACCCAGTCACCGGCCAGTTTTCATGTGTGAAATCCGCGAGCTTGAAAGCAGTGCCTGCCTTTACAGTCGCCCCAGCAACCGTCGAAAATACATTACTATCGATCAAAGAATAACTAGAGCGGTTGTTATTCTGGGTTGCAGTGCCCCACACCACACTGTCGGCAAAACTGTCGACATCAGTATTGACAGTAGTCGCAGACGCACCATTCTCCAGAACCGCGCTAGTCCAGCCGGCCTCCAGAGAACGAACAATGATCTGATCAGCCTGGACTGTCAAAGTCGATACGCTGGACGAAGCCACTGGGCTGTCATCCTCGATCCGGACAGACAAAACACCAGTTGTCATGATGCGCCCATCGGTCGCTTTGACACCGATGTCAAAACTGAGAACATCCTCCTGGTTTTGGACAGGGTGGTCCAGAGGACGGCTCAGAGTGACTGTGTACTGACCTCTTGAATCAATCGCGATTCGGAGTACTTCAACCCCGCCAACAGCGCCCACCAGAACACCTGTATCAACCCCCGTCCACTGAAGCGACTGCCCGCCAGACGTGAGTGTGGCCAAGGGTCTGGCAAGAGCGACCGTGGTCAAGTCACCATCGATATCCGTAACATGCACTGACCCAGAGAAGATGCGAGCGTCAGTCGTATCCCCTGCACCTGCTGCGTCCTTCAGCCCCGCTGACAGACCTTCTTCAGAAACGATCGCGAGATCACCCACTACTTGCGGCGCGTCGTTCACCGGCGTCACATCAAAGCGCAGTGTGTTCGGGGTGCTGTCGTACGCCCCTGCCGTGTCTTGCACGCTGAACGTCACCCGCGCGTAGTCCGCGCCGCTGGCGTTGGCCGCCGGACTGAACTGCAGCTGCCCCAGTTGCGCCGCGCTGATCACCGCTCCGGCCTGCACCGCCACTCCGTTCAGCGTCAGGCTGCCCGCGGCCGGCACGCTGTCGATGCGCACTGCCGCCAGCTGTTGTCCTGCGTCCTGATCACTGAACCCGAAGTCTTGCGCGCTCAGGCTCACGCTGCTGTCTTCTGCCAGCGTGAAGGTCTTGTCCGCACCTTGCGGTGCGCTGTTGCTTCCCACGTTCACCGTCACCGTCGCGCTGGAGACCGCCCCTTGGCTGTCCACGATGTCGTACGTGATCCGCACCGCCCCGCTCACGTTCACCCCAGGCGTGAACTTCAGGGTCCCGTCGCTGTTGACCTCTACGCTGCCTTGCGCTGGGTTTTCCAGTCGCGCTCCTGTCACCCGCAGGCTGTCTGCCGGCAGGTCCGCGTCTGTGTCGTTGCCCAGTACGTTGATCGACAGCACCGGTGTGTTGATCGCCGTCGCCGCCGTGTCATCCACCGCCACTGGCGCGTCGTTCACCGGCGTCACATCAAAGCGCAGTGTGTTCGGGGTGCTGTCGTACGCCCCTGCCGTGTCTTGCACGCTGAACGTCACCCGCGCGTAGTCCGCGCCGCTGGCGTTGGCCGCCGGACTGAACTGCAGCTGCCCCAGTTGCGCCGCGCTGATCACCGCTCCGGCCTGCACCGCCACTCCGTTCAGCGTCAGGCTGCCCGCGGCCGGCACGCTGTCGATGCGCACTGCCGCCAGCTGTTGTCCTGCGTCCTGATCACTGAACCCGAAGTCTTGCGCGCTCAGGCTCACGCTGCTGTCTTCTGCCAGCGTGAAGGTCTTGTCCGCACCTTGCGGTGCGCTGTTGCTTCCCACGTTCACCGTCACCGTCGCGCTGGAGACCGCCCCTTGGCTGTCCACGATGTCGTACGTGATCCGCACCGCCCCGCTCACGTTCACCCCAGGCGTGAACTTCAGGGTCCCGTCGCTGTTGACCTCTACGCTGCCTTGCGCTGGGTTTTCCAGTCGCGCTCCTGTCACCCGCAGGCTGTCTGCCGGCAGGTCCGCGTCTGTGTCGTTGCCCAGTACGTTGATCGACAGCACCGGTGTGTTGATCGCCGTCGCCGCCGTGTCATCCACCGCCACTGGCGCGTCGTTCACCGGCGTCACATCAAAGCGCAGTGTGTTCGGGGTGCTGTCGTACGCCCCTGCCGTGTCTTGCACGCTGAACGTCACCCGCGCGTAGTCCGCGCCGCTGGCGTTGGCCGCCGGACTGAACTGCAGCTGCCCCAGTTGCGCCGCGCTGATCACCGCTCCGGCCTGCACCGCCACTCCGTTCAGCGTCAGGCTGCCCGCGGCCGGCACGCTGTCGATGCGCACTGCCGCCAGCTGTTGTCCTGCGTCCTGATCACTGAACCCGAAGTCTTGCGCGCTCAGGCTCACGCTGCTGTCTTCTGCCAGCGTGAAGGTCTTGTCCGCACCTTGCGGTGCGCTGTTGCTTCCCACGTTCACCGTCACCGTCGCGCTGGAGACCGCCCCTTGGCTGTCCACGATGTCGTACGTGATCCGCACCGCCCCGCTCACGTTCACCCCAGGCGTGAACTTCAGGGTCCCGTCGCTGTTGACCTCTACGCTGCCTTGCGCTGGGTTTTCCAGTCGCGCTCCTGTCACCCGCAGGCTGTCTGCCGGCAGGTCCGCGTCTGTGTCGTTGCCCAGTACGTTGATCGACAGCACCGGTGTGTTGATCGCCGTCGCCGCCGTGTCATCCACCGCCACTGGCGCGTCGTTCACCGGCGTCACATCAAAGCGCAGTGTGTTCGGGGTGCTGTCGTACGCCCCTGCCGTGTCTTGCACGCTGAACGTCACCCGCGCGTAGTCCGCGCCGCTGGCGTTGGCCGCCGGACTGAACTGCAGCTGCCCCAGTTGCGCCGCGCTGATCACCGCTCCGGCCTGCACCGCCACTCCGTTCAGCGTCAGGCTGCCCGCGGCCGGCACGCTGTCGATGCGCACTGCCGCCAGCTGTTGTCCTGCGTCCTGATCACTGAACCCGAAGTCTTGCGCGCTCAGGCTCACGCTGCTGTCTTCTGCCAGCGTGAAGGTCTTGTCCGCACCTTGCGGTGCGCTGTTGCTTCCCACGTTCACCGTCACCGTCGCGCTGGAGACCGCCCCTTGGCTGTCCACGATGTCGTACGTGATCCGCACCGCCCCGCTCACGTTCACCCCAGGCGTGAACTTCAGGGTCCCGTCGCTGTTGACCTCTACGCTGCCTTGCGCTGGGTTTTCCAGTCGCGCTCCTGTCACCCGCAGGCTGTCTGCCGGCAGGTCCGCGTCTGTGTCGTTGCCCAGTACGTTGATCGACAGCACCGGTGTGTTGATCGCCGTCGCCGCCGTGTCATCCACCGCCACTGGCGCGTCGTTCACCGGCGTCACATCAAAGCGCAGTGTGTTCGGGGTGCTGTCGTACGCCCCTGCCGTGTCTTGCACGCTGAACGTCACCCGCGCGTAGTCCGCGCCGCTGGCGTTGGCCGCCGGACTGAACTGCAGCTGCCCCAGTTGCGCCGCGCTGATCACCGCTCCGGCCTGCACCGCCACTCCGTTCAGCGTCAGGCTGCCCGCGGCCGGCACGCTGTCGATGCGCACTGCCGCCAGCTGTTGTCCTGCGTCCTGATCACTGAACCCGAAGTCTTGCGCGCTCAGGCTCACGCTGCTGTCTTCTGCCAGCGTGAAGGTCTTGTCCGCACCTTGCGGTGCGCTGTTGCTTCCCACGTTCACCGTCACCGTCGCGCTGGAGACCGCCCCTTGGCTGTCCACGATGTCGTACGTGATCCGCACCGCCCCGCTCACGTTCACCCCAGGCGTGAACTTCAGGGTCCCGTCGCTGTTGACCTCTACGCTGCCTTGCGCTGGGTTTTCCAGTCGCGCTCCTGTCACCCGCAGGCTGTCTGCCGGCAGGTCCGCGTCTGTGTCGTTGCCCAGTACGTTGATCGACAGCACCGGTGTGTTGATCGCCGTCGCCGCCGTGTCATCCACCGCCACTGGCGCGTCGTTCACCGGCGTCACATCAAAGCGCAGTGTGTTCGGGGTGCTGTCGTACGCCCCTGCCGTGTCTTGCACGCTGAACGTCACCCGCGCGTAGTCCGCGCCGCTGGCGTTGGCCGCCGGACTGAACTGCAGCTGCCCCAGTTGCGCCGCGCTGATCACCGCTCCGGCCTGCACCGCCACTCCGTTCAGCGTCAGGCTGCCCGCGGCCGGCACGCTGTCGATGCGCACTGCCGCCAGCTGTTGTCCTGCGTCCTGATCACTGAACCCGAAGTCTTGCGCGCTCAGGCTCACGCTGCTGTCTTCTGCCAGCGTGAAGGTCTTGTCCGCACCTTGCGGTGCGCTGTTGCTTCCCACGTTCACCGTCACCGTCGCGCTGGAGACCGCCCCTTGGCTGTCCACGATGTCGTACGTGATCCGCACCGCCCCGCTCACGTTCACCCCAGGCGTGAACTTCAGGGTCCCGTCGCTGTTGACCTCTACGCTGCCTTGCGCTGGGTTTTCCAGTCGCGCTCCTGTCACCCGCAGGCTGTCTGCCGGCAGGTCCGCGTCTGTGTCGTTGCCCAGTACGTTGATCGACAGCACCGGTGTGTTGATCGCCGTCGCCGCCGTGTCATCCACCGCCACTGGCGCGTCGTTCACCGGCGTCACATCAAAGCGCAGTGTGTTCGGGGTGCTGTCGTACGCCCCTGCCGTGTCTTGCACGCTGAACGTCACCCGCGCGTAGTCCGCGCCGCTGGCGTTGGCCGCCGGACTGAACTGCAGCTGCCCCAGTTGCGCCGCGCTGATCACCGCTCCGGCCTGCACCGCCACTCCGTTCAGCGTCAGGCTGCCCGCGGCCGGCACGCTGTCGATGCGCACTGCCGCCAGCTGTTGTCCTGCGTCCTGATCACTGAACCCGAAGTCTTGCGCGCTCAGGCTCACGCTGCTGTCTTCTGCCAGCGTGAAGGTCTTGTCCGCACCTTGCGGTGCGCTGTTGCTTCCCACGTTCACCGTCACCGTCGCGCTGGAGACCGCCCCTTGGCTGTCCACGATGTCGTACGTGATCCGCACCGCCCCGCTCACGTTCACCCCAGGCGTGAACTTCAGGGTCCCGTCGCTGTTGACCTCTACGCTGCCTTGCGCTGGGTTTTCCAGTCGCGCTCCTGTCACCCGCAGGCTGTCTGCCGGCAGGTCCGCGTCTGTGTCGTTGCCCAGTACGTTGATCGACAGCACCGGTGTGTTGATCGCCGTCGCCGCCGTGTCATCCACCGCCACTGGCGCGTCGTTCACCGGCGTCACATCAAAGCGCAGTGTGTTCGGGGTGCTGTCGTACGCCCCTGCCGTGTCTTGCACGCTGAACGTCACCCGCGCGTAGTCCGCGCCGCTGGCGTTGGCCGCCGGACTGAACTGCAGCTGCCCCAGTTGCGCCGCGCTGATCACCGCTCCGGCCTGCACCGCCACTCCGTTCAGCGTCAGGCTGCCCGCGGCCGGCACGCTGTCGATGCGCACTGCCGCCAGCTGTTGTCCTGCGTCCTGATCACTGAACCCGAAGTCTTGCGCGCTCAGGCTCACGCTGCTGTCTTCTGCCAGCGTGAAGGTCTTGTCCGCACCTTGCGGTGCGCTGTTGCTTCCCACGTTCACCGTCACCGTCGCGCTGGAGACCGCCCCTTGGCTGTCCACGATGTCGTACGTGATCCGCACCGCCCCGCTCACGTTCACCCCAGGCGTGAACTTCAGGGTCCCGTCGCTGTTGACCTCTACGCTGCCTTGCGCTGGGTTTTCCAGTCGCGCTCCTGTCACCCGCAGGCTGTCTGCCGGCAGGTCCGCGTCTGTGTCGTTGCCCAGTACGTTGATCGACAGCACCGGTGTGTTGATCGCCGTCGCCGCCGTGTCATCCACCGCCACTGGCGCGTCGTTCACCGGCGTCACATCAAAGCGCAGTGTGTTCGGGGTGCTGTCGTACGCCCCTGCCGTGTCTTGCACGCTGAACGTCACCCGCGCGTAGTCCGCGCCGCTGGCGTTGGCCGCCGGACTGAACTGCAGCTGCCCCAGTTGCGCCGCGCTGATCACCGCTCCGGCCTGCACCGCCACTCCGTTCAGCGTCAGGCTGCCCGCGGCCGGCACGCTGTCGATGCGCACTGCCGCCAGCTGTTGTCCTGCGTCCTGATCACTGAACCCGAAGTCTTGCGCGCTCAGGCTCACGCTGCTGTCTTCTGCCAGCGTGAAGGTCTTGTCCGCACCTTGCGGTGCGCTGTTGCTTCCCACGTTCACCGTCACCGTCGCGCTGGAGACCGCCCCTTGGCTGTCCACGATGTCGTACGTGATCCGCACCGCCCCGCTCACGTTCACCCCAGGCGTGAACTTCAGGGTCCCGTCGCTGTTGACCTCTACGCTGCCTTGCGCTGGGTTTTCCAGTCGCGCTCCTGTCACCCGCAGGCTGTCTGCCGGCAGGTCCGCGTCTGTGTCGTTGCCCAGTACGTTGATCGACAGCACCGGTGTGTTGATCGCCGTCGCCGCCGTGTCATCCACCGCCACTGGCGCGTCGTTCACCGGCGTCACATCAAAGCGCAGTGTGTTCGGGGTGCTGTCGTACGCCCCTGCCGTGTCTTGCACGCTGAACGTCACCCGCGCGTAGTCCGCGCCGCTGGCGTTGGCCGCCGGACTGAACTGCAGCTGCCCCAGTTGCGCCGCGCTGATCACCGCTCCGGCCTGCACCGCCACTCCGTTCAGCGTCAGGCTGCCCGCGGCCGGCACGCTGTCGATGCGCACTGCCGCCAGCTGTTGTCCTGCGTCCTGATCACTGAACCCGAAGTCTTGCGCGCTCAGGCTCACGCTGCTGTCTTCTGCCAGCGTGAAGGTCTTGTCCGCACCTTGCGGTGCGCTGTTGCTTCCCACGTTCACCGTCACCGTCGCGCTGGAGACCGCCCCTTGGCTGTCCACGATGTCGTACGTGATCCGCACCGCCCCGCTCACGTTCACCCCAGGCGTGAACTTCAGGGTCCCGTCGCTGTTGACCTCTACGCTGCCTTGCGCTGGGTTTTCCAGTCGCGCTCCTGTCACCCGCAGGCTGTCTGCCGGCAGGTCCGCGTCTGTGTCGTTGCCCAGTACGTTGATCGACAGCACCGGTGTGTTGATCGCCGTCGCCGCCGTGTCATCCACCGCCACTGGCGCGTCGTTCACCGGCGTCACGTCACCTGGAAAATGATCGTGCTGACCTGCCCGGCCGAGTCTCGGGCAGTAATAGTGAAGCTGTCTTCCCCGAAATAGTTGGGGCTAGGGGTGTATTCGTACGTCCCATCGGGGTTCACCACAACGGTTCCGTTGGTGGGGTCCGAACCTTTTTCGAAAGTCAACGCTCCCGCGTTAGGATCCGTGACTTGGACCTGTCCCCGGGACACGGTGTCCTCAGGCGTGGTGACAGCGGCGTTGGCCTCCGTCACCGGAGTGTTATCCGCGCCGACGAACGTGACAGCGACAGGCTCAGGCGTCGGATTGGTCGACTCGGACTGCTGGGAGGAGCTGGATGTGGTGTTGATGTCCTGCACCCCCTCATCAATACGGTCGAGCTGGACAAAGCTATGCCCCTCGCTGGCTCCTCCGCCCGACAGGCCGACTGCGGTGCTCTCGAGCCCCTGCAAGGGATCCTCGCCGCGCTCCAAAGACTGGATCACCCGGTCAATGGCTGCAGAGCCTTCTGCGGAAACTGCGGCCTCCGAGCGTTCGGGCACCGGAGCGCTGCCGAGCATTTCCGCGTCAGCGATCACATCCCGCGGCCCGGCCACCGAGATATCTCCCGTCGGCGTACGCATTTCCAGGATGGAACCGTCCGTCGTCACGACGCGCTGGCCTTCCTGGATCACATCTCCCACCTTGAGGGCTCGGAGCTGTCCCGAAGGCAGGCGGATAAAGGCCTCTCCAATCAGGGCGGTGATGGTGCCGGTGGCGGAAGCAGTGGTGGTGACTGTGGACATGGCAGATCGGGTAGTAGTTATTTAGATGCTACGCAACTAACGAATGCTTGCAAATTGGCCTTCAGAACAATGGCAAATGGGCCACGTTCGCAGTTTTATCTGCAAAAGTGGCCCATAGTGCTTGTCAGACGGTCTTTTTGCGCTACAAATTTGATATCAAAATCAGCGAACGCCGTGAACACGCAAAGCCAGTTGCAGCCGATCAGCAACGCCCAGCTGTTCGAAGGCCGCCGAGAGATGGGCTTTGACTGTTCGAGGGGCTATTCCCAGCTGGCGGGCGATGGCATCGTTGGACTCCCCCATGGCGGCCAGACCAGCCACTTGGCGCTCCCGATCGGTCAGGCCGGTATGCCAATCGGCAGATCTGGGCTCAGATTGACCATGGAGCAGTCCGCGCAGCATCCGTGACAGAAGGCTGCGCCCCACCCAGAGCTCCCCGTCGGCAATGACCCTCAGGGCTGACTGAAGGGTTTCGAGGGGGGCGTAAACATGGCAAAAGCCACACACTCCCGCTCGCAACGCAGCCGCACCGGCCTGATCATCCGGCTGCCCCAAACCAGCGAGGACTGCGGTGGACCGCAGGCGCTCGCGCCAACCCGGATCGGACCACACCGGAAGACCGAGGCCGTCCACGTCCAGGAGTACGAGCCGACGCCCCTGCTGGCGCCACGGCTCAAGATCAGACAAGGCATGTCCGCGTACCAACGACCATTCCGCACCCAGCGCAGACCAGCGTTTGGCCAATGCGTCGTCGCGGGTCAATAACAAAAGGGGTTCGCCCATCATGTTCAGGGGTTTAGCGCTCTGTGAGAGCCCGTTGCTTGGCGCGCAGCACAGGCTTGAGAAGATAGGACAGCACGGTTTTCTTGCCTGTGACGATGTCCACCTCGGCCATCATGCCGGGCAATATCGGCAAATTCTGCTCACCGAACTCACTTTTTGTGGTGCGCACACGCACGAGGTAGAAGGAATTGCCTCGCTCATCCGTCACAGTGTCAGCGCCAATTTGCTCGACCTTGCCTTCCAAGGCACCATAGGTCGCAAATTCGTAGGCTGTGAATTTCACCACGGCTGGCTGCCCAGGCACGAGGAAGGCAATGTCGCGAGGAGACACTTTGGTTTCCAGCAATAGTGTGTCGTCACTGGGCACAACTTCCAGGATCTGCTTGCCCGGCTGGACCACACCACCCACGGTATTGGCCAGAAGCTGCTTGACGATCCCACGCACCGGAGATCGGATTTCTGCCTGCCGAACCTTGTCCGCCAGGCCTTCGCTGCCTGCATTGAGGGCACTGAGTTTTCCTCGGGTTTCCGACAGTTCGCTGCGCGCCTGGTTACGAATGGCCAAATCCACTTCCTCCAGCTTGCGCTGGGCTTCCAGGATTGCGGACTGGATTCGCGGGATCTGCGCACTGGCCATGTCACGTTCACCGCGAAAACGCGATACGTCGCGCTCCAGCCGAAGCAGCTCGACCTCGGATACAGCCCCAGTACGCGCCAAAGGCCGGGTGACTTCGAGCTCCTTGGCCGTGAGCTGGTAGCTCTGGGCAGCCTGCTGCTGCTTGGATTGGACTTCTGCGAGTTCCTGGCGCCGTTGTGCCAGTTGCTGCCTGGCCACGCCCACCGTTGCATCTAATTCGGCCCGGCGCGATTCATACGCCGCACGCTCTTGCTCGACCAAGTCTGGCGCCACCTGTTTCAGCTCGTCCGACACAGAAAAGGGTTTGCCCGAGGCCAGTGCTTCCAAACGCGCAGCGCGTGCCTGGAGTGCATAGGCCTGCGCCTGGTTTTCACGCAACGACGATGCAAACCGGATCGGGTCAATCCGCAGCAAGACCTGACCCGCCTCGACACGCTGGCCCTCACGCACCAGGATTTCTGAAACGATACCGCCGTCCAGGCTCTGTATCTGCTGCACCTGCTTCGACGGGATCACCCGGCCTTCGCCACGCGCCACCTCGTCGATGCGCGCCAGCGCAGCCCAGACAAGCAGCAGGATCAGCACCAGCAGCGTGACCCACACGGCCAGACGGGCACCCCGCGCACGCTGCTCATGGATCGCCCAGGCAGCATCTGCGTCAAAGTCACGGTCATCGTGCAACTCGGAGCGCTCCGCTCCGTCCATCCATCGATCAAATGCCCGGCCCACACGATCCGCAACGCGTCCCCACCAGCGGCTCAAGCGACGGCTGAACGCGCCTCTCCCCTGAGGGGCGCCTGCAGCAGTCGGGGGGGCAACTGGGTTTGGTGTCATATCCTGCATCACGATGCCTTGCCGATACGGCCCCGCTGGAGTGCCTCGACGACCTGCGCCTTGGGCCCGTCAGCGACGATCTGACCCGCGTCCAGCACGATGAGACGATCGACCAGGTCCAGCAAGGACGTTCGATGGGTGACCAGGAGCATCGTCTTGTGCCGCGCATACGCCGCCAGGCGGCTCTTGAGGCGCTCCTCGCTTTGGTGGTCCATGCTGGACGAAGGCTCATCCAGCAACAGAATAGGCGGGTCTCCCAGCAAGGCGCGTGCGATGGCAACAGCCTGGCGCTGGCCGCCGGACAATGACTCGCCACGTTCACTAATCAACATGTCGTACCCCTGCGGGTGGCTGTTGGCGAACTCGTCCACGCCAGCGACGTCGGCAGCGGCAAGGATTGCGGCGTCATCCATGAAGGCGGTGCCCAAGGTGATGTTGTGCCTCAAGCTGCCATAAAACAAGCTGATGTCCTGGGGCACAAACCCGATGGCGCGGCGCAATTCCGCCGGGTCCAGCTGACGCGTATCAATGCCGTCCACCAAGACCTGCCCACGCGTGGGTTGCCACAAGCCCAGCACGAGCTTTTCCAGTGTGGTCTTGCCCGAGCCCACGCGGCCAATGACTCCGACTTTTTCGCCGGGCTGGATTTTCAGAGTAATGCCCTGGAGCACCGACTGTTCACGCTCCGGGTAGCCGAAATGCACATCCTTGAACTCAATTCCTCCCCGGAAATGCGCACGATGCACAAAAGGTGCATCGACAGGGCGCTCCACGGGCATGTTCATGGTCTGCTCCACCGACTCCAGCGAGGTGCGCGCCTGGTGGTATTGGGTCAGCAGGGCGGCAACTTGCCCAAGTGGCGCCAACGCACGCCCTGAAAGCATGGAGGCGGCGATGATGCCCCCCATGGAGATGCCAGCATCCTGCAACTGGTACACCCCAACGATGATGACCGCCACGGACACCAGCTGCAGCACGAACTGTGCAAAGTTGACATTGCCGGACGAGAGCAGCTTCAGGCGGGACCCCACCTGTGCCAAAAACATCGTTGCCCGCTCCCACTGGCGCTGAACGGCGCCTTCGGCGCCCAGCGTCTTGACTGTTTCAAGGCTCACCAGACTTTCCACCAGCACAGCATTGCGCTGCGCTGCGGCGCGGTAGGTAGTCTGGGTCAGGTCGTGCATCTTGTGCTGCACCAGCAGCGACACCACCACCACAATCACGATGCCGAAGAGCGGGGGGACCACGACCCAGGGAGAAATCCACAGCATCGCTGCAAGGAACAGCACGACAAACGGCAAATCGACCAAGGTGGTCAGCGTGGCCGACGCTATGAAATCGCGCACGGATTCGAAACTGCGCAGATTGGAGGCAAAGGAACCCGCAGAGGCAGGGCGCGCGTCCATGCGCACCCCCAGCACCTTTTCCATGAGCTGGGAAGACAGCTGGATATCCACGCGCTTGCTGGCCGAATCCACGATGTAGGCACGGATGGTGCGCAGCACGAAATCGAACACCAGAATCAGGAAGACCCCGACCGCCAGCACCCACAGTGTCTCTACAGCACGGTTCGGTACGACCCGGTCATAGACATTCATGGAAAAGAGAGGAATCGCCAGCGCGAACAGATTGACCGCAAGCGCGGCCAGCAATGCATCGCGATACAGGCGCCAGTTCTGCAAAATGGCACCCCAAAACCAGTGGCGCTCACGCAAGGCCCGCACCTGGGGCGCCCGGGCCTCGAAGCGAAACCGTGGACGAACCAGCACCGTCACGCCTGTGTACTCGGCAGCAAGGTCCTCGACGGCGATCTCCTGCGCCGACTCCCCGAACTCAGGGCGGCGAATACGCAGACGGTCGCCAGGCAACCGCTCCAGCACCAGGCACGCCTGACCATCGCGCAACAGCGCAATCGCTGGAAGCTGTGCGGCGCCGAGTTGTTCGAGCTTGCGACGGACCAGCCGGGTGGCGAGGTGGGCACGCGCAGCGGCACGGGGCAATAGGGACGGGGAAAGTCGGTTGTCCACCAAGGGAAGACCTGCGGTCAGGGCCTCAGCAGTCCAGGGCTGGCTGTGGATCTTCGTCAACGCCACTAGGCAATCGAGCAGCGGGTCTTCGTGAAGCAAACGCTCATCAGCAAATCGGACCGGGGGTGCCGTGGAAGAGCCGGCAGAAGCAAACGCGTGAGAGAAATCCATGTCGGGCAGCAAGCCCCCGGTCTGCCCGGGTTTATCGTGAAAGTAATCGGAAAGGCGATGCGCGCTAAATAACGTCGTCACCCGATAGCAAATCGAGTCCGTCGCGCAAGCGACCGCGCAGACCTTTTCGGGCAAGCAGCTTGCGCTGCGCTTCGTGAGGAAGATCTGTCAACCGCAGCACGTTTTTAGCAATGAGTGTATCGATCACATCTTCAAGTACCCGGATGAATTCAATATCCAAACCATCAAAACTAGGTGTACGCTCAGAAGCAGGCGATCCCGCAAGAAATTCACGAATCTGCAGATCGTCTGCATCCCGCCACTCATTCGCAGAAAAGCGGGCAGTACCAAAAATTGCAATAATGGCGCCGGAACTATTGCGCTCGACAAAAGGCATGAGGGTCGGGATCAAAAAAAGAATGCCACAACAGCTTTCTATAGACCAAAGACTGTACACACTTTCCAAAACTCCAATCTAGGGAAGGTGTGCAAAAACGCGTCTACGCTGCCTTCCAATCCGGTGTGAGCATGGCCCACCTCCAACTGATCTTGCGTCGGACCACGTAGAACAGCTTGGTTGGAGCCTCATCCCCAAGAAATAGCCCCTCGTTTTTGATCAGCTTCCTCAGCCCCATGCTCGCCAACTCGACAGCATGGGTAGCGTAGATGACCTATGACAGCGCCAGCGCCCATCAGGGTGTGCTCTTCCTCGATGAACTCCCCGAATTACCTCGCGCTGCGCTCGAAGCCCTGCGCGAGCCGCTGGAGACCGGCCACATCACCATCGCCCGGGCGGCGCAACGTGCGGAGTTTCCGGCCCGGGTCCAGATGATCGCGGTGATAAATCCGTGCCCCTGCGGCTTTCTGGGCTCCACACAGCGTGCCGAGCGCTGGCGCGCCAGGGCTGTACCAACCAGGCGCTGCAGGGCCAGGCCATCGACGCCCGCCTGCACCTGGACGATACGGCTGCCAAGTTCCTCAACACCGCTGCCGCGCGCCTGGGCTGGTCGGCCCGCAGCACGCACCGGGCGCTGAAGGTGGCGCGCACCATCGCCGACCTGGCGGGCGCGCCCACCACCGAGGTCAGCCACGTCGCCGAGGCCGTGCAATACCGCCGCGTGCTGCGCAGCCCGGCGTGAGCGGCGCTGGCGGCGTGGCACGCCCAACCGGAGCGGTGGTGCGGGCAGATATCAATTTGATAGCACCTAGCGCATGTTTCACTAGCGCCTGCGGCTGATTTCGATCAAAAAGAGGCGCTGCAGCACCTAGCGGGCACTGCGGGCCGGTCGCGGGGGCCCGGGCGCCCGGCACAATCTCCCCCCATGTCCAGCGTCCGTTCCTCCAAAAAATCCCCCTCGGTTCCCGCCCCCGCAGACACCGCAGCGCCCGCCAGCGAGCCCGTGGACACCGGCTTTTTGCGCACGCTGGTGGGCTACAACACGCGGCGCGCGGCGCTGTCCATCATTGCCGTGTTCATGGAACGCATGGCCGTGTACGACCTGAAGGTGGTGGATTTCTCGGTGCTGTCGCTGGTGGCGCACAACCCGGGCATCACCTCGCGCCAGCTGTGCGCCACGCTCAGCGTGCTGCCGCCCAACATGGTGGGCTTGATTGCGGCGCTGGAGCGGCGCGGCCTGATCGAGCGCCGCCCACACCCCAGCGACGGGCGTGCCATGGGCGTGCACCTGACGCCTGCCGGGGTGGAATTGACCGCGCAGGCCGAGCAGACGGCCGCGCAACTGGAAGAAGACGCTACCAACCGCCTGACGACGGCCGAGCGCAAGACGCTGATCCGGCTGCTGCAGAAAGTCTATGACGTGTGAGGCTCCTGCCACAACGCCGTCTTTTCCATGAGAACTCCGCTGCACTGACTGGGATGGCCCATGCATATACCGAGGACACGCTTTCTTTTGCCAGGATGCCGGTTGACGAGATGGCTTTCGGCGGCAGCGTGGTGGGCGGCTGGTTGCCTCATCGCCGCCCATGCGGGCACCCATCCACCCACCGGTACGTCCCGGGTCGTATCGATGCTGCCAAGCACCAGCTACGTCCTCCAGGCGGGGGATTTCGGGTTCAGCGATACCGGTGATTCGCCAGCCGATGCCTTTATTGCCGTCAAGATCAACACCCTGCCCTCTTTGGGCACTCTGACGCTGGATGGTGTCGCAGCCGTCGCCGGACAGTTGGTGGCCGTCAGTGACATCACCGCAGGAAAACTGGTCTACACCCCCTTGGCGGGCGCTACTGGAACGCCTTACGCGAGTCTGGACTTCCAGGTTCAGGACAACGGCTCCGGCAACAGCAATTCCGTCACGCTGCTCACCAATCAGGCGGTGATCGCGACAGCGCTGAACACGACCCAGACCGCCACTGTGGCATTACCCACACCCACCTATCCCGCCTTGCAGGTGCAGGGGCAATATTTGTCCGGCACCAACTCCTGGGGAACGTTTCAGCCGGGTGTAGTCACGGCGACTTCCACATTGTTCGGTGCGAGCGTGACTTTTCCGACGCGATACCTGGACGCCGTGGGGTCACCTTCAGCGCGCACTTCGCGATGGACATTCCAGACGGCATCCGGCCCCACTGCGGCCGCCGCTTTGGCCACCACCAACCGCACATTCACCTACGTGGTGGGTGTCGCGGGCCTGGGCGGGGCCGCCTGGGAAGACTTGAGCATCACCTCGGATGTCATGCTGACGGTGGTAGGAAACGGAGACGCGTTCAACACGAACGCCTATTCCCTGCTGGACGGCGTAGATACCAATGACGCCCTGGGCCTGACAGGCCATGTGATCTCCACCGCCACACCAAAAACTACCTCGCAGGGCTACACGTTCTTCTCACTGCCAGCGAATGTGTCCAGCGTTACGCTGACGGAGGCTGGCGACGACCCCCATGGCGTGGTTTTGGGGGTCGTGGAAACCACGTTGGTCACGCTGGACCCAGCGCCCAAGAATTTGGCATTCCACGTGGCGGCTGCGGCGCCGGCCGGACAAGCAGCCGCCATCCCGAGCTTGTCCCATGGGGGTTGGTTGCTGCTTTCGGTGGCGCTCGCGGCAATATCTGCACGGCGTGTCGGACGGCTGCACAAGCGCCACTGACACGCCCAACCGGTACTGCGTCGGACTCAGGCAGCGCCCGCGTCAGACGGGCGCAGGCGCCGGCTTGTCCAGCCCCAGCAAGCGCACCGCGTTGCCCTTCAGGATGCCGGGCATCACCTCGGGCTTGAAGCCCGCTTCCTGGAAGTCCTTCATCCAGCGCTCGGGCGTGATCAGCGGGTAGTCGCTGCCGAACAGCACGCGGTCCTTCAGCAGCGTGTTGGCGTACTGCACCAGCTGCTTCGGAAAATACTTGGGACTCCAGCCCGACAGGTCGATCCAGACATTGGGCTTGTGCGTGGCGACCGACAGCGCCTCGTCCTGCCACGGAAAGCTGGGGTGGGCCATGACGATCTGCATGTCGGGGAAGTCGATGGCCACGTCGTCCAGGTGCATGGGGTTGCTGTACTCCAGCCGCAGGCCGCCGCCGCAGCGCATGCCGCTGCCAATGCCGCTGTGGCCGGTGTGGAAGATGGCGGGCATGCCGTATTCGGCAATCACCTCGTAGATGGGCCAGGCCATCTTGTCGTAGGGGTGGTAGGCCTGCACCGTGGGGTGGAACTTGAAGCCCTTGATGCCGAACTCTTCAATCAGGCGGCGGGCTTCGCGCGCGCCCATCTTGCCCTTGTGCGGGTCGATGCTGGCGAAGGCCGTCATCATGTCGCTGTTGGCCTTGGCGGCCTCGGCGATCTCTTCGTTGGGGATGCGGCGGCGGCCCATCTTGGACTCAGCGTCCACCGTGAACATCACCAGGCCAATCTTCTGCTCGCGGTAGTAGGCCACCGTTTCGGCAATGGTGGGGCGGCGGCCGTTCTTGAAGTATTTGTCGGCGGCGCGGTCGTATTCCTCGCCGTAGTTGTCAAACGGGTTCCAGCAGCTCACCTCGGCGTGGGTGTGGATGTCGATGGCGATCAGATTGGCGTGGTCCATGCGTGTCTCCTGGGTTGGCGCCCGCCAGTGCGGCGTCAGACCCCAGCATGCGCCACGGCGCGTGACGCAGATCAAGGGTAAACACCAATAAAAAACGGGCTTGGCTTGCTTGAATTGGTTATGAACTATAACCACAATTCAACCAACACGAAAGCCTCTATGACCCATCCAGACATCCATTTCGAGCTGCGCGGCGACCACCAGGAAGTGGCCGTGATCCGCCTGACCCGCGCGGCCAAGCGCAACGCGCTGAACGACGGCCTGATCCTCGCGCTGCGCGACCTGTTCGAAAAAATGCCCAGCACAGTGCGCGCGGCCGTCATTGATGGCGACGGCCCCCATTTCTGCGCCGGTCTAGACCTGTCGGAACTCAAAGAACGCGACGCCGGCCAGGGCCTGCACCACTCGCGCATGTGGCACGCCGCGCTGGAGCGTGTGCAGTACGGCCCCGTGCCGGTCATCGCTGCGCTGCATGGCGCCGTGGTGGGCGGCGGGCTGGAGCTGGCCAGCGCCTGCCACATCCGTGTGGCCGACGAGTCCACCTTCTACGCGCTGCCCGAAGGCTCGCGCGGCATCTTCGTGGGCGGCGGCGGCGCGGTGCGCATCCCCAAGCTCATCGGCGCTGCGCGCATGACGGACATGATGCTCACCGGCCGCGTCTACAACGCGCAGGACGGCGAAAAGGTCGGCTTTGCGCAGTACCTCGTGCCCGAAGGCCAGGCCTTTGCCAAGGCCTTCGAGCTGGCCGTGCGCGTGTCGCAGAACGCCCCGCTGACCAACTACGCGCTGATGCACGCTCTGCCCCGCATTTCCGAGCAGCCCGCCGACCAAGGCTTCTTCACCGAAGCCATGATGGCGGCCATCGCCCAGAGCGCACCCGAAGCCAAGTCCCGCCTCGCCGACTTCCTGGAAGGCCGCGCCGCCAAGGTCCGCAAGGACTGAGCCCGCCCCCAGTCACCCCTTGCCCCTGCTGGAACCCCTATGAGCGACCTCTCCACCCCCACCGCCCCGGCCCGCTACCGCCCCGTGACCTTCGGCGTGACCCGCGTCAGCCTGCGTGAAGGTGCGCCGGGCGTGCGTTACCTGCAGGCGGACCTGCCCCTGGGCGCCTTTGCCCGCCGCGTGACGGACTACCTGGTGCACTGGGCCGAGACCACGCCCGACCACAGCTTTCTGGCACGCCGCGAGCAACTGCCCGGCGGCAAGACGGGTGACTGGCAGCATGTGAGCTACGCCCAGGCGCTCGACGCCGCGCGCAGCATCGGCCAGGCCCTGCTGGACCGCGGCCTGAACGCCGAGCGCCCCGTGGTGGTGCTGAGCGAGAACACCATCGAGCACGCGCTGCTGGCGCTAGGCTGCATCTACGCCGGAGTGCCCTACTGCCCCGTGTCGCCCGCCTACGCCACCGTGAGCCAGGACTACGACAAGCTGCGCCACGTCATCGACACCCTCACCCCCGGCCTGGTGTTTGCCGCCGACGGCGCGCGCTACGGCAAGGCCATTGCGGCCACCGTGGCGGCCGATGTCGAAGTGATCCTGGCCCAGGGCGCGCTGGAGGGCCGCAAGGCCGGCACCTTCCAGAGCCTGCGCCACACCACCGCCACCCCGGCGGTGGACGCCGCCATGCACGCAACCGGCCCCGGCACCATCGTGAAGTTCCTGTTCACCAGCGGCTCCACCAAGATGCCCAAGCCGGTCATCAACACCCAGCGCATGTGGTGCGCCAATCTGCAGCAGATCTCGCTGTCGCTGCCCGTGCTGGCCGAGGCATCGCCCGTGCTGGTGGACTGGCTGCCATGGAACCACACCTTTGGCAGCAACCACAACTTCGGCCTCACGATGATGCACGGCGGCACGCTGTACATCGACGACGGCAAGCCCACCGCTGCGCTGATTGGCGAGACCCTGCGCAACCTGCGCGAGATCGCGCCCACGGTGTACTTCAACGTGCCCACCGGTTTTGAAATGATTGCCGAGGCGATGAAGACCGACGCCCAGCTGCGCGCCAACCTGCTGTCGCGTGTGCGCCTGTTCTTCTACTCCGGCGCCGGCCTGGCCCAGCCCGTGTGGGACAGTCTGCACGCCACGCAAGAGGCCGCCATTGGCGAGCGCATCGTGATGTGCACGGGCCTGGGCATGACCGAATCCGCCCCCTCGGCCATGTTCTGCAACAGCCCAGACGTGCGCTCCGGCCACATCGGCGCGCCCGTGCCTGGCATGGTGCTCAAGCTGGTGGAGGTGGACGGCAAGACCGAGGTGCGCTACCGCGGCCCCAACGTTACGCCCGGCTACTGGCGCTCCGATGCCGCCACACGCGACGCGTTTGACGACGAAGGCTACCTGTGCACCGGCGACGCCGTGAAGTGGATCGACGAGAACAACATCCACCGCGGACTGGCGTTTGACGGCCGCATTGCCGAAGACTTCAAGCTCTCCACCGGCACCTTCGTGAGCGTGGGCCCCATGCGCGCCAAGATCATCGTGGCGGGCGCGCCTTACATCCAGGACGTGGTGCTCACCGGCCTGAACATGAAGGAAGTCGGCGCCCTGCTGTTCCCCTCCTCCGCCTGCCGCGAAGTGGCCGGCCTGGGCCCGGACGCCCCCTGGGCCGACGTGGTGGCCCACCCCGCTGTGCGCCAGCGCATCGAGGCGGTGCTGGACGGGCTGGCCCGCGAGGCCACCGGCAGCGCCAGCCGCGTGGCCCGTGCGCTGCTGATGGCCGAGCCACCGTCCATCGACAAGGGCGAGATCACCGACAAGGGCTCCGTCAACCAGCGTGCCGTGCTCAAGCACCGCGATGCGCTGGTTACGGCCCTGCACGACGGCACGGCCCCGCACATCCTCAAGCCCGGCGTTTGACACCCAGCACCCAAGGACACACACCATGCAGATTCAAGGACAAGCCGCCCTCGTGACCGGCGGCGCATCGGGCCTCGGCGAGGCCACCGCACGCGAACTGGCCCGCCTGGGCGCCAAGGTGGCTGTGCTAGACCGCAACGCCGAGCTGGCCGAAAAAGTTGCTGCTGAAATTGGCGGCGTAGCCTGCACCTGCGACATCACCGACGCCGCCAGCGTGACCGCCGCGCTGGAGAAGGCTGCCGCCGCCCACGGCCCTGCCCGCATCCTCATGAACGTGGCGGGCGTCGGCAGCGCCAAGCGTGTGGTGCAGCGCGACGGCAGCGCCGCGCCGCTGGAAGACTTTGTGCGCGTGATCAACATCAACCTCATTGGCAGCTACAACGTGAGCCGCCTGTTTGCCGCTGCCTGCAGCAAGCTGCCCACGCTGGACAACGGCGAGCGTGGCGTGATGATGTTCACCGCATCCGTCGCCGCCTTTGATGGCCAGGTGGGTCAGCAGGCCTACAGCGCCTCCAAGGCGGGTCTGGCCGGCATGACGCTGCCCATGGCGCGCGACCTGGCGCAGCACGCCATCCGCGTGTGCACCGTGGCGCCCGGCCTGTTTGCCACGCCGCTGATGAAGGAGCTGCCCGAGGCCGTGCAACAGTCGCTGGCGGCCAGCATCCCCTTCCCACCACGCCTGGGCAAACCCGAAGAGTTTGCCGAGCTGGCTTGCCATATCGTGACCAACGGCCACCTGAACGGCGAAGTCATTCGCCTGGACGGTGCCCTGCGCATGGCGCCCCGGTAAACAAAGAGCGCCCCACGTCAACCATCAATAACAAGAGGGCGCGCAAGCGCCCCAGCTTGACCCCCGAGATTTCCGTCAGACACACACCAGGAGACATCAGCATGACCACCACCCGCCGTCAATTTGTTCAGGCCCTTGGCGCCAGCGCCGCGCTGGGCGCCTTCCACCCCTTTGCCGCCAACGCCCAGGTGGACCAGGTGAAGGTGTACTTCGGCTTCCCCGCCGGCAGCTCGGGCGACACCGTGGCCCGCCGCGTGGCCGAGAAGTGGGCTGGCAGCGCGTTCAGCAAGAACCCGGGCGTGGTGGAAAACAAGCCCGGCGCGGGCGGCCGCATTGCGCTGGAGACGCTCAAAGCTGCGCCCGCAGACGGCTCAGTGCTGGCCGTGGCGCAAGTATCGGCCCTGGCCAACTACCCGCACATCTACAGCAAGATGAACTACACCGACAAGGACTTCGCGCCCGTGTCGATCGCAGCCATCATGCACCACGGCCTGGCTGTGGGCCCCATGGTGCCCGCCAGCGTGAAGAACGTGAAGGACTTCCTGGCCTGGGCCAAGGCCAACCCCAAGGACGCCAGCTACGGCTCGCCCGGCGCGGGCTCCACGCCCCACTTCCTGGGCGCACTGCTGGGCATCAACAGCGGTGTGGACCTGCGCCATGTGCCTTACCGTGGCTCCATCCCTGGCGTGACGGACGTGGTAGGCGGCCAGGTGGCGGCCATGGTCACACCGCATGGTGACTTCATCGCCAACTACAAGGCCGGCAAGCTGCGCATCCTGGCCACCTCGGGCCCCAAGCGCTCGCAGTACGTGCCCGACGTGCCCACGTTTGCCGAACAAGGCTTCCCTGAGCTGACCACCGAAGAGTGGTTTGGCTTCTACGCCCCGGCCGCCACGCCCAAGCCGGTGATCGCTGCTGCCAACGCCGCCATCAACGCCGCGCTGAAGGAAAAGTCGGTCATCGACAGCCTGGCCATCGTGGGCCTGATGCCCCACGGCTCCACCCCTGAAGAACAGGCCCGCTGGCAAAAGGCCGAGTACGACAGCTGGGGTCCGCTGATCAAGAAGATCGGCTTCACCGCAGAGTCCTGATCCCTCCTGCGCCGCAGGTCCGGACTGACCCCAGTCCGGGCTGCCGCATGGCAAAAATACAAGAAATCAGCCGCTAGCGCCCATTCAACGAGCGCAGACAGCTACCAATAAGAGAGCAAACCATGCAAGCCCGCAAGACCCTTGCCGACATCCAGCACCTGCTGACCACCGTGCTGAAGGCGCCCACGCGCTGGCAGGGCCTGGCGCCGTTTGCGGATACCGATGGCGACCTGGCGGCCCAGGTGCTGGACGAAGCGGCCAAGTTTGTAGACAGCGCCATCGCCCCGCTGCAGCGCAGCGGCGACGAAGAAGGCTGCCGCTTTGACGGTGGACGCGTGCACACCCCCGCAGGTTTTCGCGATGCGTACCAGGCCTTTTGGCAAGCCGGCTGGCCGTCGCTGTCTTGCGCGCCCGACGATGGCGGCCAGGGCCTGCCTGCGGTGCTGGAGTGTGTGCTGTTTGAATGGCTGGCCGGTGCCAACCACGGCTGGACCATGGCCCCTGGCCTGCTGCACGGCGCGTACGAATGCATCAAGCACCACGCCAGCGACGAACTCAAGGCGCAGTACCTGGAGAAGGTCGCCACCGGCGAATGGCTGGCCACCATGTGTCTGACCGAAGCCCATGCGGGTAGCGACCTGGGGCTGGTGCGCACACGCGGCGTGCCCCAGCCCGACGGCAGCGCGCGGGTCAACGGCAGCAAGATTTTTATCTCTGGCGGCGAACACGACCTGACGGACAACATCGTGCACCTGGTGCTGGCGCGCCTGCCCGATGCACCGGCAGGGCCCAAGGGCCTGTCGCTGTTCCTGGTGCCCAAGGTGTTGCCCGATGGCAGCCGCAACGCCGTGGTCTGCGAGCGCATCGAAGAAAAGATGGGCCTGCACGGCAGCCCCACCTGCGTGATGCGCTTTGACGACGCCACCGGCTGGCTGGTGGGCGAGCCCAACAAGGGCCTGAACGCCATGTTCGTGATGATGAACGCCGCCCGCCTGCACGTGGGCCTGCAAGGCATTGGCCTGCTGGAGGCCGCGTGGCAAAAGGCCAGCGCCTACGCCGCCGAGCGACGCCAGATGCGCGCCCCCGGCGCCAAGGACACCAGCCTCATTCAGGACCACCCCGCCATCCGCCGCATCCTGCACACACAGCGCGCCTGGATCGACGGTGGCCGCGTGCTGGCCTACCACACGGCCCTGCAGCTCGATGTGGCCAAGCACGGCACCGACGCGGGTGAACGCGCCGCCGCGCAGCGCTGGTGTGCGCTGGTCACGCCCGTGCTCAAGGCCGCGCTCACCGACCAGGCCTTCCACGGCGCCAGCGCCTGCCTACAGGTGTTTGGCGGCCACGGCTATGTGCGCGAATGGGGCATCGAGCAGATCGTGCGCGACGCGCGTGTGGCCATGATCTACGAGGGCACCAACGAAATCCAGGCCATCGACCTGCTGGTGCGCAAGGTGCTGGCCGATGGCGGCCAGGGCCTGGGCGCCCTGCTGGGCAGCCTGCCCGGTGCAGCGCCCAGCCCCGCCGCCAGCACGCGCCGCCATGCCCTGGTGGAAATCACGCAGACCCTGGCAATTGCCGCCCAGTCCGACCCCGAACTGCCCTACTGGGTGGCCGACGATTACCTGCGCGCCGTGGCGCTGGTGCTGCTGGAATGGGCCTGGGCCCAGATCAGCGCCGCCCGTCCCCACCGCACCGAGCAGTCCACTGCCGCCACAGACCGCTGGACCCCACCCGCCCAGGCCTTCGCCCAGTGGGTGCTGCCCGAATTCGACCTGCGCACCACCATCCTGCGCCAGCGCATTGCCCACGCGTTTGAGCTCAGGCCCCAGGAGGCCGCAAGCGCATGATTTACATGCGCCAGCAGCTCCTGATTCAGTAGCAAAACACCTTCCATCGATCTCCCTCCCACAGCGTGTTGAGGCCACGTTGCGGGGTTCCTTGCGCCTCAAAAAAACCACTGGAGACAACACCATGCGCTTGAAGATGAGAAGAAACCGGATGCGTGCCCACCAACCCCTGGCGCTCTCGGCCGCAGCCGCCGCCTTGCTCATGGGCTGTGGCGGCTCGTCCGATGCCGCCCTGCCCCAGCTCTCCGCCGCCACACCGGCCACCCTGCAGTCCTGCGTGACGCTCGCCAGCAGCTTGGCGTTGCCCGACACGCGCATCACCTCGGCCGAGCAAGTGCCCGCAGGCCCCATCACCGTGCAGGGCGTGACCACCCAAGCGCCTGCGCACTGCCTCGTCAAAGGCAAGATGAAAGAGCGCACCGGCCCCATGGACGGCGCCAGCTACGCCATCGGCTTTGAAATGCGCCTGCCCGTGGAGTGGAACGGCCGCTTTCTCCACCAGGCCAACGGCGGCCTGGACGGCAGCGTGGTCACCGCGCTAGGTTCGGTGAGCGGTGGTGCCCCCGTGGCACCCGCCCTGGTGCAAGGCTTTGCGGTGCTCAGCTCTGACGCAGGCCACAGCGCGCCCACGCCCTTCTTTGGCGTGGACCCGCAGGCCCGTCTGGACTACGGCTACCAGGCCGTGGGCACCCTTACCCCCATGGCCAAGAACCTGATTAAGAGCGCTTACGGCAAGGCGCCCGACCGCTCGTACCTGGCCGGCTGCTCCAATGGCGGCCGCCACGCCATGGTCGGCGCGTCGCGCTATGCCGAGCAGTACGACGGCATCCTGGCGGGCAACCCCGGCTTTCACCTGCCCAAGGCCGCCACCACGCAACTGTGGAAGGCCCAGCAATACGCCAAGGTGTCAACCAAAGACGCCACCACCGGCCTGCCAGACCTGACCACCGCCGTGAGCCCGGCCGAGTTCAAGCTCATCAGCAGCAAGATCGTCGCCAAGTGCGACGCACTGGACGGCGTGGCCGACGGCCAGGTCAACGACGTGGCCGCCTGCCAGGCCGCCTTCAACCTGCAGACCGACGTGCCCACCTGCACCGGCGCACGCGACGGCAGCTGCATCACCAGCGAGCAAAAGGGCGTGCTGGCCAGCATCTTTTCCGGCCCCAAGAACAGCAAGGGCGAAGCGCTGTACACCGGCACCTGGTGGGACCCTGGCGTTGCGGGCGCCAACTTTGCGTCGTGGCACTTTGGCTCGCCCGCCACGCGTGATGCCGGAGCGGTGGCCTTCATCTTCACCTCGCCCCCATCCACCGTGGCAGCGTTCACCGCCATCCCCGGCATGCAGTACGCGCTGAACTTCAGCATGGAGACCGACTACCCCAAGATGTTCGCCACCACGGCGCAATACACCGAGTCGCCCTGGTCGTACATGACCCCGCCCAATGAGACGGACCTGAGCACCCTGAAGAACCGGGGCGCCAAGATGATCGTCTTCCACGGCGTGGCCGACGGCGTGTTCTCGCCCATGGACACCGCCCACTGGATGGACCGCCTGCAGGCCAACCACAGCGGCAAGGCCGACGCCTTTGCCCGCCTGTTCCTGGTGCCCGGCATGAATCACTGCTCCGGCGGCCCCGCCACCGACCAGTTCGACATGCTGTCCCCGCTGGTCGCCTGGGTGGAACAAGGCAAGGCCCCCGACAGCGTGACCGCCAAGGCACGCGGCGCAGGCGCCAACGTGGTCAACACCGAGCTGCCCGCCAGCTGGTCCGCCAACCGCACCCGGCCACTGTGCGTGTACCCGAAGGTGGCGCGCTACAACGGCACGGGGGATGTGGAGAGTGCAAGCAGCTTTAGCTGCAAGTGATCCATTCAGCGCTTGAAAAGCGGGAAGCCCGGCGCAAGCCGGGCTTCCCTTTTTTTCTTTTCCTTCTACGCCTTGGCGCGAGGCTTCATGCGAAAACTGACACCCATGCGGTTGATGGCATTCATGGTGGCAATCGTGAGCGTCAGATCCACCAGGTCCTTCTCGCCAAACACGGCCAGCGCGGCCGCATGGGCCTCATCAGAAGCATGGGTCTCGCTCACACGCGTCACCTCCTCGGCCCAGGCCAGCGCGGCGCGCTCCTGCTCGGAGAACAGATACGCCGCCTCATGCCACACAGGAACCAGCACCACCTTCTCCACCGACATGCCTTCGGCCAGCAAGTCGCGCGTGTGGATGTCGATGCAGTGCGCGCACCCGTTGATCTGCGACACGCGCAGAAAGACCAGGTGCGTCAGCAAGCTGGGCAGGCCCGTGCCCTGGGTGACGAAGTGGTGCAGCGTCCCGATGGCCTTGGCACCCTCGGGCGATACGTTGAACCAGACAGCGCGATTCATACAGCAGTTCCTTTACGTTGAATGTTGGGCGGAGGGCGTTATCGGCCTCCTGCTACCAAGACGTGTGACGTGAGGGTGCTGTGACAGATGCGGGAGAAATAGCAGGCCGAGGCATGCGGAGCAGGTGCCAATGTGTTCAACACCGAGCGCCCCACGAGCTGATCCGCATCCGAACTCGTCCGCTGTGTGCATCCGAATCTGGCACTCACAACGGGCCGGGTGACTTAGAGAGTGCGAGCAGCTTTCGCTGCAAGTGATCGTGGGATTCGCGCGGCGCTGCAGTTTTTAGACTTTACTGCCCGGGTTACACGCTATCTAAAAGCGATTCGCGCAGATTCGCCACCTGCTCTGCAGCGGTTGCAGTCGGTCGCAACTCTGCAGCGGTTGCAGTCGTTGAATGCAGAACCAAAAAATTGAAGTTGATGACACAACGCAGACGCTGGGCCCAGTAGTTTGCGATAACTCGGGAGGCCAAAGAGTGCCGACCTGGCTTCGCCGGGCGCGAATTCGGGTGTCGTTCATTCCGCTAAACCTTCAAGGATCTGACGCGTCAAGGCACATTCTTTTGTGCCGTCTAGCTGGTGATCCGTGGCAGTATCTAGTTCGACCACTATCATGCGGGTTCCTGTGCGAGCAGGCGGACTGGGCCCAGTGATTGTTCCTGCGGGTTGCGGGTTTGACGATCACGAGTGCGATGTTCTTCACCAGATCGTACATGCGGCAATACCGATACGACAACAAGGCGGGAGCAGTGGATGGCGAAGATTGCGAAGGTGACTCTGAAGAGGTTCAAGCAGTTGAAGGAGTTTGAACTTGATCTCACTGAAACCACCGTCCTCATCGGCGCCAACAACTCAGGAAAGAGTAGCGCCCTTCAGGCACTGCACTTTGCCGTCTCAGTCGCGCAGACCGCGAAGCTAGTTGGCGACGGAGTCAAGTGGGGTGCAGACAAGTTTGAGCTGTCGTTTAACCCGTCGCAATTGCTCTATTCACCCATCGCGGACGTTCTGTCTCTTGCTCATGGCGGACAGCTTTATGAAAACGCCAACGGGCAGATCGAAGTCGAAGTGATGATGTCCGACGGCAACGCATGTCGCATCGCTGTCAGGCGAGGTCGGAACCGGAATATTGCGGTATCCCTTACCGGGAAGCTTGTGGGCGAGCGGCTCATGAATCTTGACCGCCCTTTTACGGTATATGCGCCAGGACTAGCGGGAATAGCTAAGGAGGAGCGCTATATGTCGCCCGGCGTCGTCAGACGTATCGTGGCGCGCGGCGACGCCAATCTGGTGCTGCGAAACGTACTCTTGATGATCGCTGATGCTCATTCACGAGAACAAGCCGAAATTCAGCGCAGATTGAGGGATAGCCACGACAAGTTGAAGGCCGAAGGGAAAAACGCCCCGCATTGGCTCATCGAGTTCAACAAGTGGCGCGGTCCCCTCCACCGTTTTCAGACCGATATGGGGGCGCTCTTTCCTGGCATACAGGTTGAGGTCGAGTTCGACAAGGAGAGGGACGAGAATATCCAGGTTTACTTCACACGTCCTGGAATGCCTCGCCTGCCTATCGACGCGGCAGGAACGTCAATCTTGCAAGCGAGTCAAATCCTTGCCTACATCGCTCTCTTCCAGCCCGAAGTCCTCATTCTCGACGAGCCTGACTCGCACCTTCATCCGAACAACCAACGTGCGCTGTGTGAGCTGATTACAAGCTTGGCAGAGACGCGCGGCTTCCGTGCTCTGTTCAGCACGCACTCACGCCACGTTTTAGACGCATTGCGAGATTGCGCCCAGGTTGTGTGGGTCAGCGAGGGGAAGAAGGTTGACTACGACTCTGTGTCTACGCCTGCAATGCTGATGGAGCTCGGCGCACTTGACACAGTGGATTACTTCGCAAAAGGGCACTTCACATGTCTGGTGGCGACGGAAGACAGCAAGAAAGAATCATTGGACGCCCTGAAGGCTTTGCTGAGCAGCAATGGGTTCCCCGTTCAGGAGCTTGATGTCCGACCCTACGCTGGTTGCTCGAAGCTAGATGCTGCCAAGGTGCTCCGGAATTTCCTGCTCGACAAGGCGCCGAACGTGAGCTTCCTGCTGCACAGGGACCGAGACTATCTTGAAGACGACACGGTTGCCAAGCTGGAAGGTGCCCTTGCGAACATGAACGCGAACGCCTTTGTAACTGCTCACAGCGACGTGGAGGGCTACTTCCTGAATGCCGCGCACGTCGCGCACCTCAATCCAGCGCTAACGGTGGAGAGAGCGCAACAGCTTATCGACGAGGCCACAGCTAACACGCGCGAGAAATCGATCAACGCGCTAATAAACATCAGGACGCAGATTGCCATCGCCAACCGCAACGGGGGACCGGCACACAACGCGGGCGAACTTGCGATGAAAGCGATCGCAGACTATGACGGAAACTCTACCAAGTGGCGTCGAGGCAAGATCGTTCTTGGAGAACTGAAATCCCTACTTCACAAGGAGCTAAAGGCGCATGCCGTTCTGCTAGCTTCTTCGAATCACCTCAGCTGCCCAGAGTTACAAGCTATCAAGTCTGCGATATGGCCGGAACCTGCTTTTGCAGCGGCTCAGTGAGGCTTGGACTGCCGGCTATTCATTGGTACGGCAACGCCCCCAGAAGACTGCTTGCAGTCGATCGGTTTCGTAAGCTCAGTGGCGGCTTTCAGCCTCAAGCAGCCAGACCACAGTGCGGAGGTCCCGAAAAATCGTGGACTGAGTTGGGATCAACTCAGAGCCGGAGTGGCTGAAATTTAGTTGGGTTGATGCAGCCACGACCTTCCCAGCAATCAGCGCGCCTACTCCGGCGCGTTCAGTGCCCGTCCAGGCACGCCGTGACGCTTGCTGGCTTCTTCTTTCGCCTTCTTCCCTTGGTCGTAATGCCACTTGATGGCAAAGAACATGCCGGTGCCGAACACGGCAACCTTGAACACAATGAAGACTATCGGGACCCAATCCATCTTGGAGATTTTCCTGGCTGTTGATCGGCACTCTTTTACGCGAAGTGCACTGCCTAAAACGCTGCGTCAGCAGCTTCTTCGTGTTCAAGCCATCGTCGAATTGCACATCGACAGCACTGGGCAAATGATCTGAAAACTTGGTGTGATGCTATCGGGCCTGGTATGCGGGCGTAAGCATCAGTTCCGCCTAAATTTTGCGTAGCAGATGGAGATTGCCGTGCAGGGCGGTTGCATGGAAAGCGGCTTTGTCATTGGGTCCCGCAAGGGGGCCGCAGTGCGCAGGCCGTAGGGCGCGCCGCGTGAGCAGACGGAGCGCCGGTTGCACGCAACGCCTACCGGGCACACACAAAAGAAGAAGCCTGCATGAGAGAACCCCATGCAGGCCTTTGATTGGGTGTCAGTGCTATTGCTGGGTGACTAGAACGGCAACCCCACATAGTTCTCCGCCAACGACCCCAGCGCCTTCTCGGACGAGAACAGGTACGCCAGGTCCGTGTCCTGAAGCTTCTGGTCGTAGGCAATCGAATCCGGGAAGGTGTGCAGCATGGTCGTCATCCACCAAGAGAAGCGCTGGGCCTTCCATACGCGGGCAAGGGCTTTTTCGGAGTATTTGTCGAGGCCTGTGCTGTCGCCATTTTGGTAGTGCGCGACCATGGCGTGGTACAGGTAGTAGATATCCGATGCGGCACTGTTCAGGCCCCGTGCGCCGGTGGGCGGCACGATGTGGGCGGCGTCGCCGGCCAGGAACAGGTTGCCGTAGCGCATGGGCTCGGCCACGAAGGAGCGCAGGGGGGCGATGGACTTTTCGATGGAGGGGCCGGTGATGAGTTGGGCGGCCACCTCGGCGGGCAGGCGGCGCTTCAGCTCGGCCCAGAAGGCTTCGTCGGACCAGTCTTCCACGTTGTCGGTCAGCGGCACCTGGATGTAGTAGCGGCTCAGCACCTGCGAGCGCAGCGAGCACAGCGCAAAACCGCGTTCGTGCTTGGCGTAGATCAGCTCGGGCGATACGGGCTTGGTGCGCGAGAGCACGCCCAGCCAGCCGAAGGGGTAGACCTTTTCATACTCCTTGAGCACGTCGCGCGGGATGGACTTGCGGCTCACGCCGTGAAAGCCGTCGGCGCCGATGACAAAGTCGCAGTCGATGCGCACCACCTCGTCGCCACTGCGGTAGGTCACATACGGGTTGGCGCTTTTCAGGTCGTGGGGCTGCACGTCTTCGGCGTTGTGGATGACGACGCCCTTCATGCGGTCGCGCGCTTCGTACAGGTCGCGTGTCAGCTCGGTCTGGCCGTAGACGACCACCGAGCTGCCGCCGCTGTACTTGTGCAAATCGACCCGGTCCATTTGGCCGTCGTGGGCAATGATGAAGCCGTCGTGGATCTCGCCTTCCTTGTCCATGCGCTCGCCGCACTGGGCCTCGCGCATGAGGGCGGCAAAGCCGTGCTCCAGCACGCCGGCGCGGATGCGGCCCAGCACGTATTCGCGGCTTTGGCGCTCCAGCACGATGGTGTCGATGCCCTTGAGGTGCAAGAGCTGCGAGAGCATGAGGCCCGAGGGGCCTCCGCCGATGATGCAAACCTGGGTTTTCATAGCGTCTCCAGTAGTGGTTGGTGTGTTCATGACATGGGTCAAACGGACCACCCAAAGATACGTGGCACAGTCGCCGCGTTGAATGGACGGATGGAGCCAGAACATGCACTTTTCGAACATCGATGGCATCCGCTCTTACAGCCTGTTCGGCGAGTCGCAGCACCTTCCCGATGTGCTGCACTGCGAGACGATTGCCGAGCGATCGGCGCTGCACGACTGGGAGCTGGCGCCGCACCGGCACACGCGGCTGCACCAGGTGCTGCTGATCACCTCGGGCGGGGGTGTGGCGCACCTGGATGGCGAGCGGATTGCGCTGTTTGCCGGTGCGCTCATCAACGTGCCGCAGGGGCATGTGCACGCATTCCGCTTTACGCAGCACACGCAGGGCTGGGTGGCCACGCTGGCCGATGAATTGATGGACGAGATTTTTGTGCGCGTGGGCGATGTGCGGCGCGACCTGGCGCGGCCCGCCGTGGCGCCTGCGCCGCCACAGCTGCACCAGGCCATGGGCCAGGTCTGGCAGGAGTTCTCGGGCCGGGCCAAGGCGCGTGCGCTGGTGCTGCGGGGCCTGAGCGCCACGCTGCTGGGCTGGGTGGCGCGCGCGATGGAAGACCACAGCCCGGGCGACGCGGCAGCGCCAGAGTCCAGCCTGGTGCAGCGGCTGGAGGCGCTGATCGAGGCGCATTTTCTGGAGCACTGGCAGGTGGCCGACTACGCGCGGGCGCTGGCCGTGTCGCCCACGCACCTGAGCCGCGTGGCGCGGGCTGCCACGGGCATGTCGGCCCAGCGGCTGATCGAGGCACGGCTGATGCGCGAGGCGCGGCGCAACCTGGCCTACACCCACCTGGGCGTGGCCACCATTGCCTACACGCTGGGCTATGCCGACCCGGCGTACTTCACCCGCGCCTTCACGCGCGATGCGGGGCTGTCACCGCGTGCGTTTCGGGCGCAGGTGGCGGCGTCAGCGCCCGCTACGGCGATGTGATGCCGCGTGACAGGCTGCTGACACGCCGCTGTCAGCAGCCCCCGCTCACCATCGGGGCTTCTTACTTTCGTTCTTTCACACACAAGGAGCCCCCATGAAAAACGCCATCGCCTGGTTTGAGATCCCCACCACCCAGTTGGACCGCGCCCAGGCCTTTTACGAAGCCGTGCTGGGCCAGCCCATGCGCCGCGAGAACATGGGCCCGAGCGAAGGCGCCGTGTTTGCCTACGACCCTGAGGCCGATGGTGCAGGCGGCGCGCTGATGATGGGCCCCACGGCGCCCCAGGTGTCGGGCAGCGGCACGCTGGTGTACCTGGACGCATCGCCCTCGCTCGACGCCGCGCTGGACCGCGCGGTGGCCCAGGGCGGCCGCGTGGCCCTGCCGCGCCAGGCGCTGCCGCCGGGCATGGGGTTCTTTGCGCACATCCATGACCTGGATGGCAACCGCGTGGGTCTGCACGCGCTGGCTTGAAGCCAGAACGCACCGACGGTCTACGAAAGGAGCACAGCATGGAAGCGCAAGAAATCCACCGGGGCAGGCTGTTTGACCATGTGCAACTGGTCGTGCGCGACCTGGCGGCCAGCCAGGCCTTCTATACGGCGGTGCTAAAGGCCCTGCAGGTGCCGATGGGCGGGGCGGACGAAGGCTACTTCTGGGCCGACGAGCTGTTTGTGTCGGCGGCCGACGGCCCTGCCGCGCAAGGCCACCTGACAGGCCGCACGCACCTGGCGTTTCAGGCCCGGGACCGAGCGATGGTGGATGCGTTCTACCAAGCCGCGCTGGCCCACGGCGGCACCGACAACGGCGCACCGGGCGAGCGCGCCTACCACCCCGGCTACTACGCGGCCTTTGTGCTGGACCCGGATGGGAACAACATCGAGGCCGTGTTCCATGGCGACGCGCAGCGCAGTGCGGCGTCGGTGAAGATCACGTTCTGAGGTGTGGGTCAGCCCGCCTCCGGCCGGGCCAGGCCGCGCAGCGGGATGGGCGTGGAGAACACGATGGACGTGCGCGTTTCGCCATAGCCGTTGATGTCGCCCAGAAAGCGCTCCAGATCGGGCAGGTCGCGCGCCACGACCTGCATCACGTACGAATCGTTGCCGCTGACGTGGTGGCACTCAAGCACCTGGGGCGACTGGCGCAGCTTGTCGATCAGCGCCTTCTTGCCGGGCTGCGGCACGTTGATGCCCACCACGGCCCGCACGCCGTAGCCGACCTTGGCGGGGTCGATGTCGGCATGCACGCCACGCACCACGCCCGCTTCCTGCAAACGCCTCAGGCGCTCCAGCGTGGCGGGCACCGACAGGCCCACGGCCTCGGCCAGTTCCTTGAGCGAGGCGCGGCCATCGGCCTGCAGCGCGCTGATCAGGCGCCAGGCTTTGTCATCGACTTCCATACAAGCCTTTCTCGATGGGCACAGAAAAAAGCGAAACCCAATTCTGGATTCGCCGAATTTTCTGCATTCTCCATCGCCAGACGCCGCCCTAGCATCGGTGCATGGACTTCACTTCAATCACCGTGTTTCTGCAAGCCGCCGTCATCGGCGTGCTCATTGCGGCCCCTGTGGGCCCCATTGGCCTGCTGACCATGCAGCGCACCCTGGAGCGGGGCCTGGCGGCCGGGCTGGCCACGGGCCTGGGCGCCGCTATGGCCGATGCGGTGTATGGCGCCGTGGGCGCCTTCAGCGTGCGCTGGCTCATCGACGGGCTGACGCAGGCCAGGACGCCGCTGGCGCTGGGCGGTGGCGCACTGCTGCTGGTGCTGGCGTGGCGCACCTGGCACGCGCCAGTGGCCCACAACGCCGCACCAGCACGCGACGCGCGCGGCCTGCTGGGCCTGGCGGCCGGCACGTTTGCGCTGACGCTGGCCAACCCGGCCACCATCGTGTCGTTCATTGCGGTGTTTGGCTCGCTGGGCGGCGGCCGGCCCAGCCTGCCGTCGCCGCTGTGGATGGTGGCAGGTGTGCTGGTGGGCTCTGCCGCCTGGTGGCTGCTGCTGACCAGTGCGATTGCCTACCAGCGGCAGCGCTTTACGCCCGCCTGGCGCCTGCGCATCAACCGGGCGTCGGCCCTGCTGCTGGGCGGGTTTGCGCTGTGGCAGTGGGGGCAGCTGGTCTGAGGCGTTGCGCTGCGCACAGGGATGCTGCAAAGGTACTGACACTGCGGTGTCAGCAGCAGGCCCGCACCATCGGTGGCTTCTTTGACCAGGAGCTTTTTCATGACCGACGCCCTGCTGCAACACCCCCTTTGGCCGGATGCCGAGCCTGCGCGCAACGACATACCTGTATCGGCAGCGACCTCTGCAGCCGCCACGCGCCGCAACTGGATCGCCGTGGCCTGCGCCCAGCACGCCCGCCGGGGCTGCGCCACGCCGGGCGCGGGCTACATGCAGGTGTGCCATGGCAAGGTGGCGCCGCTGCAGCGCATACGGCCCGGCGACCGTGTTGCGTACTACGCGCCCACGGTGACCATGGGCGGCAAGGACCGGCTGCAGGCCTTTGTCTCCATCGGCATCGTGTTGCCGGGGTCGCCGTATGCGTTTGATATGGGTGGCGGGTTTGTGCCGTCGCGGCGGGACGTGGCCTATGTGCCTGCACGTGAGGCGGCGATTGCGCCGCTGCTGGACGCGCTGGAGTTTGTGGACGACCGCCAGCGCTGGGGCAGCAAGTTCCGGTTTGGGCTGTTGGCCGTCAGCGAACACGACATGCGCCTGATTGCGCAGGCGATGCAGGCCGAGCTGCAATCACTATATTTTTTATAGCGTCTCAGGTAATGGGCACTAGCGCATCCGGCCCAGAAGGCTTCAAACGGATCGCGAACAGCCCCGTGGGGCCCTCGAACAGCCCGCAGGCGGGCGTCAGCACACCGCCATCAGCGTGTCCACCACCCGGCGTTGGGCGGCGGTCAGGGCGGTATAGCCTTCACGCAGCAGTCGCAGCACGATCGCGTGGATTTCAATTTCGCTAGCGGGCATGGTCTTCTCCTTGAACGGCAACAGTGGGCGGCCGCCGCGTGGCTGGCCGATGACATGAGTGCCTGCCACGACACAAAGAGGCGGGCGCCCGGGCCTGCCCCACCATGGACCAAGCCCCGATGCCACTGTGCCGAGGTGGCAGCGTAGGCGGTAGCGCGATAAACGGGGAAGTTCGAGGCTTTTTTCGCGCGCCGCTCTGCAACCAAGGGGCCTATGGAGAGGTGGCCCCGGGCGCGTAGGCGTCGATGACCGGAGGCTCGCTGTCCCCCGCTGCGGTGCGGGCCAGCTTGAACCAGGTCCAGGTCTCCACATCGGGCGCGTCGTAGCTACCGTAGGACTGCCCGCCCCACGAAAAGTACGAGCCCTTGTTGCCGGTGGTGAGCGTGCGCTTGCCCACAGCCAGGCCGCCGTCTTTGAGCAGCGCCAGCCTGAACCCCTGCAGCTTGCCAGAGGTCCCGGGCTCATTGCCGGACGGCGCGGGCTGCGGAGCCAGGTCGAGCATGCCGGAGCTGCAGCGGGCCTGCGCGCCGCTGTAGGTGACCAGGCTCCACTGCCGGGTGAGCGAGGTGCGCACGTTGCGCGCGCGGTTGATGGTGCGCGTGCGCAGCGTGGTTTCGCCGCGCTGCTGCTGCACCCAGACCTGCATCTCGGCCGAGCCGGTAAAAAACGGCAGGCTGCCCCGCACACCCGAAGGCTGCACCGGCGGCCAGGCGTACACGCCATGCAGGGACGGGCAACCGAACCAATTGCTCTGCACTGGGCCAAACGCCGCAGGCGGCTTGGGCGACCCTTGCACCTCCGGCCCGCAGGCCGTGAGGGCCAGGCAACACAGGGCCAACGTTGCGGCGCCGCCGATGCGCTGCACGCTCCGGTGGGTGGTGCGCAAGGCGCCGTGCGATGGCCAAGGGACGGCAGGTGTCATGGTGTCTGGGCGGTGGTGCAGCCCGATTGTCGGGCTGAACACGGGCCCTACGGATGATCCATCTGCTCCATTTTTGATAGCTGCTTGCGCATATTCCACTAGCGCATCAGCACCAAAAGGCTCCAAAACGTGCTGACGCTCCCCCAGGCATGGCCTGGAGGGTCGTCAGAACCGTCTAAGAGCTGCTCTAAGGATGCGCAGGCCCCGCCCGCACGCGGGCCAGTGCCTCGGGCACATCGCGCCACGCCGGGCGGCCGGGGGCGTAGCGCTGGCGCATGTAGCCCGCCAGCTCGGTGATCTGCGCGTCGCTGAGCGCGTGGCCGAAGCCGGGCATAAAGCCGATGTCCCGCGCGGCGGGCTCGCGGATGCCGTGCACGATGACCTGCAGCAGGTTGTCGGGCCGGTCGCTGTGCAGGTTGCTGTTGAGCGCCAGGGGCACGTTCACACCGAGCAGCTTGGGGCCGTCGCCGTCGTGGTGGCAGGCGGCGCAGGCACCGTTGAACAGGCGCTGGGCCTGGCCGGGCTGCGGGGCCAGCGCGGCGGCCTGGGCCACGGCGGCTTGGGCGCGCTGTTGTGGGTCTGACACAGGCTGTGTGGCTGGCTGGGTAGCAGCGTCCGTCGCGGTGAACGAGGCCAGGTAACTCGCCATGGCGCGAATGTCGTCGTCAGGCAAGTGGGCCAGCTCGCGTACCACGGGCGCCATGGGGCCGGAGGCGCTGCCGTGCTGCGGGCTGTGGCCGTGGCGCAGGTAGCCATACAGCGCATCGGCCGTCCAGGGCACGGGCGCTTTCGACAGGCCGGTAAGCGCAGGCGCCTCCCAGCCATCCACCATGGCGCCCGAGAGGAACGCAGCGCCACCCAACTCGGCCCCCAGCGCGTTGCGCGGCGTGTGGCAGGCGCCGCAGTGGCCCACGCCCTGCACCAGGTAAGCGCCCCGGTTCCATTCGGGCGGGCGGGTCGGGTCTGGCTTGAACGGGGTCGCGTCGTGGAACAGCGCGTTCCAGCCCGCCATGAGCGGGCGCACGCTGAACGGAAAGGTCAACTCGGTCTTCGGCACCTCGGCCCGCACGGCGGGTTGCGCCATCAGGTAGGCGTACAGCGCGGTCAGGTCATCGTCGCTCATCTTGGCGAACGACGTGTACGGGAACGCGGGGTACAGGTGTTTGCCATCGCGCGAGATGCCTTCGCGCATGGCGCGCTGGAAGGCGCTGAAGGACCACTGGCCGATGCCGGTCTCGGCGTCGGGCGTGAGGTTGGTGGTGTAGACCTTGCCGAATGGCGTTTCCATGGCGCGGCCGCCCGTGTTGGGCGTGCCGCCGGGGGCGGTGTGGCACACCGCGCAGTCGCCCGCAGCGGCCAGCAGGCGGCCGCGTTCGATGGTGGCGGCGTTGTAGACCGACGCACCCGCCGTCTGCACCACGGGCGCGATGGAGGGGCGCCAGCCCAGCAGCGCTGCGCCCATGGCGATGCCACCGGCGACCAGGGCCAGCGCGCGTGCCCAGGGGCTGCGTTTGGCGGGCCATGTGGCGCTGGCGGGCACGGTGGACAAACTGGGGGATGGCAGCTCCAGCGTGGGCAATACCTGTGCCTGCTCAGTGGGTGCGGTGCTGCTTGCAGCCGCCTCGCCTGCGCCGCCGGGCAAGGGGTTGAGCCCGGCACGCACCGCCTCGGGTGTGAAGGGCGGTGCGCGAAAGCGCACACCCGTGGCGTCAAAAATCGCGTTGGCAATCGCCGCCGTGCCCGGCACAGAAGACGACTCGCCCGAGCCCAGCGGCGCCTCGTCTTGCCGGGGCATGTGCATGACCTCGATGACCGGCACCTCGCGGAAGCTCAGGATGGGGTAGCTGCCCCATTCGCGGTTGTCCACGGCCTGCTTGACGGGCTCGAACGTCACCTGCTCCTTGAGCGCCCGGCTGGTGGTCTGCAGCACGTTGCCGTGCACCTGCTGCTCCACACCGACGGGGTTCACCATCAGGCCCGCGTCGTGCCCCACGACCACGCGGCGCACGTGCACCTCGCCGGTCTTCTTGTTGACCTCTACATCGGCCACCCAGGCCGCCCAGGCGGCGCCAAAGCCGGGCCATTTGCTGTGGATGTAACGGGCGTAGGCAAAGCCCTGGCCTTGGACCCATTCACCGCTGTTGTCAGCATCCAAGGGGCGCTGCTGCGGGCCGGTGCGGCGAATCCAGCCCGCCTTTTCGGCCGTGGCCTGCACCAGCTCGGCAGCGCGCGGGTCGTTCAGCAGTTGCAGGCGAAACTGCACCGGGTCCACCCCCGCTGCCGTGGCCAGTTCGTCCACATACGACTCGTGCGCAAACGAATTGGGCAGCGCCGACACGCCCCGCAGCCACGATGCGCGCACGATGGGCGGCATGTCGTTGACGGCCACGCGCAGGTTGTCGTACTGGTAGGGCGGGCGCGCAGTGCGGTCGCCCATCTCGTAGGCCTGGGCCACGGGCTCGATGGTGCGGGTGAGCAGCAGGGCCAGCGTGGGCGCGCCGTTGGAGGGGTAGGACGTTTCAAAGTCGTACGCCGCCACGGTGCCATCGGCCTTGAGCCCACCGCGCACCTGCATGAGCTGCGCCGTGCCCTTGGGCTCCCACAAATGCTCTTGCTCGCGCGTGAGCTGCACGCGCACCGGGGCGCCTACGGCGCGTGACAGCAGCGCGGCATCGGCCGCCACATCATCGGCGCCGTTGCGGCCGTAGCAGCCTGCGGCCTCCATGCGGATGAGGTCGATGTCCACATCGGGCAGGCCCATCAGGCGGGCCAGGTCGGCGCGCAGCACATGGGGGTTTTGCGTGCCCGCCCACACGGTCATGCGCGGGCGGCCGGTGCTGTCATCGCTGCGCCATTCGGCCACCGCGCACGATGGGCCGATGGAGCCGTGCATCTGGTACGGCCACACGTATGTGCGCGGCATGGGCTGGCCGTCGGCGGACAGCGCGGCCAGGGCGCCCTCCACATCGCCCTCGTCCACCAGGCGGCGCTGCGTGGCGGGGTTGGCGCGGATGGCTTGTTCCAGCGCCTCGGCGCTGTCCTGGCGAGGAAAGCCGGGCCAGTCTTTCCAGCGCACCTTCAGCTCGCGCAGCGCCTGCTCGGCCTGTTCCTCGCGCTCGGCCACGATGCCCACAAAGTCGCGGATCACCACCACGGCGCGGATGCCGGGGATGTGGGCGATGGACTGCTGGTCTACCGATTCGAGCGTGTTGCCGATGAAGTCGCCATGGTCGGCCCCCGCATACGGAGGGCGCACCACGCGGCCGTGCAGCATGCCGGGCACGCGCATGTCGTGCACAAACACCAGCTCGCCACTGACCTTGGCAGGGATGTCCACACGCGGCACGGACTGGCCGACCACGGTGTAATCGGCGGCGGCCTTGGTGGGCGTGGCGTCCACCAGTTCCAGCGTGGTGTGTGCGCCCGCCAGCAGCGCGCCGTAGGCGAGTTGGCACGACGGGTCTGCCGTGACCTGCACCACACCGGCACGCACCTGCAATTGATCCACCGGCACGCCCAGCCGCTCTGCGGCCTGCGCCACCAGCCAGTGGCGCGCCTGCGCGGCGGCGGTGCGCAGGGGCTTGGCGTGGATCTGGATGGATGCACTCGCGATGGTGGCACCCTGGTTGGGCGCGCGGGTGGTGTCGCCCAGCACCATGTTCACCTGCGCCAGCGGCACATCGAGTTCTTCGGCCACGATCTGCGCCAGCGCGGTGCGGATGCCGGTGCCCAGGTCCACATGGCCGTTGAGCGCGGTCACGCTGCCGTCGTCCCACACGGCGATCAGTATCTCCACGCCCTCGGCCGGGTTGCCTGCCACCAGCGCGGGCTGGCCCTTGACGGGCGGTGGCGCGGGCGGTGGGTTGCGCACCACCAGCAGCACGCCCTGGGCGGCATGGAAGTCGGCGCGGGTGAGCGGGCTATGGGCGCGCAGGGATGGAGGCGTGTTCATGCCTGGGCCTCGCGCATCAGCTGGGCCGCGCGCAGCACAGCGCGGATGATTTCGACATGCGTGCCGCAGCGGCACAGGTTGCCCGACAGCTCGCGGCGCACGGCTGCTTCGTCGGGGTCAGGGTTGCGCTCCAGCAAAGCCACGGCCATCATCACCATGCCGTTGAGGCAATAGCCGCATTGCGCGGCTTGTTCATCCACAAAGGCTTGCTGCACCGGGTGAAGTCCCTCGGTAACGCTGCAACGCCCGGGCAGCCCCTCCAGCGTCGTCACCTCACGGCCTGCCACGCCCTGCGCCGGGATCACGCAGGCCCGCGCGGCAATGCCATCGACCAGCACCGTGCAGGCGCCGCACTGCCCCAGGCCGCAGCCGTATTTGGGGCCGTTGAGGGCCAGGTCGTTGCGCAGCACGTGCAGCAGCGTGGCGCTGGCCAAGGTGCTCTGTGGCAGGGCACACGGCTGGCCATTGACGACAACCGGGGAAGGTGAAGCGGGCGCGTGCATGTCTCGGTAGGTTGTTCTCAGTCAGCGTCGCAGCGACCCGCTGCGCGTGTACATCTCCAGGTCCACAAAGTTGGAGCCATTGTGGTTGCCCGGGCCATACACCAGCGGAAAGTCGCCGATCTTGGTGGTGCCCATGTCTTCCATGGCCTTGATGAAGCCTTCGCGCGTGAGCGCTTTGCCTGCGCGTTTGACACCTTCCACAAACACGCGTGCGGCGATGTAGCCCTCCAGCATGGTGTAGCTGTCGATCTTCTCGCCCGCGTCCGCGCGGTCCTTGCGGTAGTCGGCCACGATGGCCAGACGGCTGGCCTGCGGCGAGGGCACGATGCTGGCCGTGACCAGCCCTTCGATGCCGCCGTTCAGCCGCTGCGCAGAGCCCGGTGCGTCGGTGATGCCCACCGAGATGGTGTACAGCGGCGAGGCTGCGCCCGCCGCGCGGTAGTCGCGCAGAAACACCTCCACCATCTTGCCCGCCATGATCATCACCACTGCGCCCGGCTGGGCCTTGGTGAGCTGCGCGACCTGGGGCTTGGCGTCGGTGGCGGCGATCTCCATGGGCACGGAATCCACCACCTTCACCTTCAGGCCCTCGGCGATCTGCAGGCAGGTGTCGAGGTTGGATTTGCCAAACGCGCTGTTCTGGTAAATGACGGCGATGTTGTTGATGCCCAGCGTGGCGAGGTGGCCCACGATCTTGCGCAGCTCGGTCTCGTAGCTGGCGCGTACATGGAACAGGTAGCGGTTGTGCGTGGTGCGGAAGGACGTGGTGCCCACCAGCGGCGCGAACATGGGCACGCCTGCTTTCTCCGCCAGGGGCATGGCGGCGATGAGGTTTCCGGTGGCCACGTAGCCGATCAGGGCGAAGACCTTGTCTTCGTCAATGAGCTTGACCGTGTTCTCGGCCGTCTTCTTGGGCTCGTAGGCGTCGTCGTGCGACACCAGCTCCAGCGTGCGCCCGTTCACGCCGCCGGTCTTGTTGACCTTGTCGAACGCCAGCGCAATGCCCGCCTTGTAGTCCACCCCGAAATCCTTGGCCGGGCCGGTAAACACGGCCGACTGCCCTACCTTGATGCGGGTGTCTGTCACCCCGGTCTCGGCGGCTGCCGGGCCTGCCCATGCCAGCCCTGCCACCGCCAGGCCCACCATGGCGCTGCGGCGGTCGACGCATCCATCCTCCACTCCTCGACACTTCATGTAGTGCTCCTTACATCAAAAGGCAAAGTTTCCGTGTGAGCACAAACTTCATGCAAGTGCTTGCAGAGGTGTTTTTTGTAACCAACGGCACACGTGGGCCACACACCACAGGTGTACGTTGGCAGCGGGGGTCAGACGCTGAGGTAGGCGCGCCGCACCTCTTCGTTGGCGGCCAGCTGTTCCATGCTGGCCTGGTAACGGATCTGACCCTTTTCGAGCACATAGGCGCGATCGGAGACCAACTCGGCAAAGTGCATGTTCTGCTCGGACAGCAGGATGCTCACGCCCTGCTCTTTCAGCTCCAGGATCATGTGCGCCATCTGCTCCACGATGACGGGCGCCACACCTTCAGAGGGCTCGTCCAGAAGCACCAGATAGGGGTTGCCCATGAGCGTGCGGGCCACGGTGAGCATCTGCTGCTCGCCGCCGCTCATGCGGCCGCCGGGGCGCTGGGGCATCTCGCCCAGGTTGGGGAAGAGCTTGAACAGGCGCTCGGGTGTCCACACTGGCGCGGCCGTGCCGTCGGGCCAGGTGCGGGCGGGCTGGCGGCCCACTTCCAGGTTCTCCATCACCGTGAGGTCGGTGAACACGCGGCGGTCTTCGGGCACAAAGCCCAGGCCCAGGCGCGCGGCGCCGTGCGGGTCGCTTTTGGAGATGTCGCGGCCCATGAACTGGATGCTGCCCTTGCGCTTGGCCAGCATGCCCATCAGCGTCTTGAGCGTGGTGGACTTGCCTGCGCCGTTGCGGCCCATCAGCGCAACCACTTCGCCCCGGCGCACGTCCAGGTCCACGTCGTACAGGATTTGCGCGGCACCGTACCAGGCCTGCAGGCCCTTGGCCTGGAGCAGCAGTTCTTTGGGGTTGTGGGTCGTCATGGTCATGCCGCCTCCGCATTGGCTGCGGCTTTCTTCTCAAACGTCTTGCCGGTGCCGAAGTAGACCTCCTGCACCTTGGGGTGGTCGCGCAGCTCCAGCGGCTTGCCCTCGGCAATCAGTCGCCCGCGCGCCAGCACGATCATGCGGTCGGCATAGGCAAACACCACGTCCATGCTGTGCTCGGTGAAGAGCACGGCCATGTGGCGGTCGATCACCAGCTGCTTGGTCAGCGCCATGAGTTCGTTGCGCTCCTTGGGCGCCATGCCGGCGGTGGGCTCGTCCATGAGCAGGAGCTTGGGCGAATTGGCCATGGCAATCGCCAGCTCCACACGCTTCACATCGCCATAGGCCAGCACGCTACAGGGCCGGTCGGCCTGCGACTTCATGCCCACTTGGTCGAGCAACGCCAGAGCGTCTTCGCGTTTGTGGTCGGCAGCCCTGCGCCATAGGGAGAACAGCAGACCGTCGTTGGAGATCAGTGCCATCTGCACGTTCTCCACCACCGTCAGCGACGCAAAGGTTTCGGCGATCTGAAAGGTGCGGCCCACCCCCATGCGCCAGATGTCGCGCGGCTTGCGACCCACCAGCTCCTGCCCGTTGAGCTGGATGGAGCCGACATCGGCAGGAAGCTGACCGTTGACCATATTGAAGGTGGTGGACTTGCCCGCGCCGTTAGGGCCGATGAGTGCCAGCAGCTCACCCGCAGCGAGTTCGAAGTGGATGCCATCCACCGCCTTGACGCCGCCGAACGATTTGCCCAGACCGTTGACTTTGAGGAGGCTCATGCCGTGCCCTCCTTGGTGTTCTTGGCGTCACGCATGTTGTCAAAAATCTGTTTGATGGGGCCCGCGATGCCCTGCGGAAACAGCAGCACCAGGATGAGGATGATGGCGCCCAGCATGGCGCGCCAGTAATCGGTGTTGCGCGCCACGGTGTCGTGCAGCCAGGTGAAGGTGACCGCGCCCACCACGGGGCCCGCCAGCGTCTGGATGCCGCCCAGCAGCACCATGACCAACCCATCCACCGATTTGCCCACGGACAGAGACTCCGGCGAAATGCTGCCTTTGGAGAACGCATACAGCGCCCCTGCCAGCCCCGCCGCCGTGCCCGCCACCACAAACGCTGCCCACTGCATGCGCTTGACATCGATGCCAATGGCATCGGCCCGCAGCACAGAGTCACGCCCCGCGCGCAACGCATAGCCAAACGGCGAGAAGAGCACGCGGCGCAGCCACCACACCCCTGCCCCCACCAGTGCCAGCGTGAGCCAGTAGTACATGCGCTTGTCTGCCAGCCAGGCCGCAGGCCACACGCCTGTGAGGCCGTTGCTGCCCCCCGTGAAACTGTCCCACTGGTAGGTGATGGCCCAGGTGATCTGGGCAAAGGCCAAGGTCAGCATGGCCAGGTACACACCCGACAACCGCACTGCAAACCAGCCGTAGACAAACGCCCCGGCGGCGGCCACCAGCGGCGCCACCACCAGTGCGAGCTCCATGGGCAGCCCGAGTGAGCGCACCAGCAGGGCCGCACCATAGGCGCCCAACCCGAAATAGGCGGCATGGCCGAAGGAATGCATGCCCGCAGGCCCCATGATGAAGTGAAGGCTGGCAGCAAACAGCGCCGCAATCAGCAGGTCGATCAGCAGCACCGTGGTGTACGGCGACTGCGCGGTCAGCACCGGCGCTGCGGCCAGCAGCAGGCCCAGCACCGCGGCCGCCACCAGGTAGGCCTTGCCAGGCCGACGCAGCGGCTCCTCCTGCATGCCCACGTAGCGGCTGGGTGCCTGCGGCCGGCCGAACAGGCCCCACGGGCGCCAGACCAGCACCACCGCCATCACCAGAAAATCCACTACCAGCGTCAGCTTGGAAAACGAAACACTCAGCCCAAACACGTCAACCACACCCAGCCAAATGCAGATGGCCTTGATCTCGGAGATCAGCAGGGCTGCGGCGTACGCGCCCGGGATGGAACCCATGCCACCCACCACCACCACCACGAAGGCGGCACCGATGGTGTGCAGGTCCATCTCCAGCGTGGCGGGCTCGCGCGGCAGCTGCAGTGCGCCACCGAGCCCCGCCAGCATCGCGCCCAGCGCGAACACGGCCGTGAACAACCAGGCCTGGTTGACGCCCAGGGCGCTCACCATCTCGCGGTCTTGTGTTGCGGCGCGCACCAGCGTGCCAAACCGGGTGCGCGTGAGCAGCAGCCAGACGGCGCCCAGCACCAGCGGACCGACCACGATGAGGAACAGGTCGTAGCTGGGAAACTGCCGCCCCAGCAAGCTGACGGAACCCGAAAGGCCCGGCGCGCGTGGGCCCAGCAGTTCGTCGGGGCCCCAAAGCCACAACACCGCGTCCTTGATGACCAGCACCAGGGCAAACGTGGCCAGCAGCTGGAACAGCTCGGGCGCCTTGTAGATGCGGCGCAGCAGCACCACTTCGATCAGCGCCCCGAGCACGCCGACGATCAGCGCGGCGAGTGGCAAAGCCACCCAGAAGCCCAGGGCACCGCTCAGGCGCTCGACCAGCGAATACGCGACGTAGATGCCCACCATGAAGAACGAGCCATGGGCAAAGTTCACGATGCGCGTCACGCCAAAGATCAGCGACAGACCCGCCGCCACAAGGAACAGCGACGACGCGCTCGCCAACCCGTTGATGAGCTGGACGATGAAACCCGAAAAACTCATGTTCGATAAACCCTCAAGTCATCACCACCCGTGTTGCGCATCACTCGCAGCACATGAAAGAAGCCAGGCACGCCCCAGCCAGCGCCACCAGAAATCCGGCTGTGCCGGACCGCCGGTAGCGTCTGCCGGGACCGAGGCGCGGCGGGCGCCTCAGACCTCAGAGGGAATCAATCAGCGCTTCGCGACTTCTTCACGTCGGCAGCGGACGGCTGGTACTTGGCATCGGCGCCATCCAGGTAGACGTAGTCCACCATCACGCCCTTGCCGCCTTCGTTCTTGGTGCGACCGACAAACGCGCCCATGGTGGCCTGGTGGTCTTCAGGACGGTAGGTGATCTTGCCGAACGGGGTGTCCACCTGCAGCCCCTTGAAGGCAGCGACCAGCTTGTCGGTGTCGGTGCTCTTGGCCTTGGCAATACCAGCCGCAGCCGACTTGATCATGCTGTAGCCCACCACCGAGCCCAGGCGCGGGTAGTCCTTGAACTTGGCCTGGTACGCCTGCTCGAACGCCTTGTGTGCGGGGGTGTTGATGCCGTACCAGGGATAGCCGGTCACCAGCCAGCCGTTGGGGGCCTCGTCTTTCAGGGGGTCCATGTATTCGGGCTCGCCCGTCAACACGCTGACCACCTCGATGCCCTTGAACAGGCCGCGCGTGTTGCCTTCGCGCACGAACTTCGACAGGTCCGCGCCAAACAACACGTTGAAGACAGCGTCGGGCTTGGCATCCGACAGCGCTTGCACCACGCTGCCCGCATCCACCCGGCCCAGTGGCGTGGCTTGTTCGGCCACAAACTCCACGTCGGGCTGGGCGGCCTTGAGCAGTTGTTTGAACGCCGCCACGGCAGACTGCCCGTATTCGTAGTTGGGGTAGACCACGGCCCAGCGCTTTTTCTTCATCTTGGCGGCCTCGGGCACCAGCATGGCGGCCTGCATGTAGGTGCCGGGGCGCAGGCGGAAGGTGTACTGGTTGCCGCCTTGCCAGGTCATCTTGTCGGTCAGCGGCTCGCCCGCCAGGAAGAAAAACTTCTTCTGCTTGGCGAAGTCGGCCACCGCCAGACCGGTGTTCGACAGGAAGGTGCCCGCCAGCACGTCGACCTTCTCGCGCGACACCAGCTCTTCGGCCACGCGAACGGCGTCGCCGGGGTTGGCGTTGTCGTCGCGTGTGATCAGTTCGATCTTCTTGCCATTGACGCCGCCCGCAGCGTTGATCTCATCGACCGCCAGCTCCATGCCTTTCTTGTAGGGCTCCAGGAAGGCGGGCTGCGCTTTGTAGCTGTTGACCTCGCCAATCTTGATCACGCCCTGGGCAAACACAGGGGCCAGGGTGAGGGCCAATGCAGCCGCAGCCGTGGCACGCATGAGGTTTCGTCGCATCGTCATGGGGAGACTCCTGAAGGATGGTTGGAGAGAGATCGAACGGGGGTAAGACAGGACAGGTGTGTGTTGTGCGCGCGCCGGGCTCAGCGCAGGCCGTCAACACCCTTGATTTCAGAGGCCATGAGGCCGCCGACACGTGGCAACGGCCGCCCGCTGTCCGTCACGACAACGGCCACCACGATTTCATTGGCGCGCGGGGCATCGGCCACACGGGCTTCCATGGCGTCGAAATGGCTGCGCACATAGGCGGCGTCCTTATGGCCCAGGGGCACGTCGATGGCTGTGCCCAGGCCGCCCATTTTCTTGCTGGATGGCACCAGAGCGGCGCCCTTCTCGACCGCCACACGCAGGGGGGCGCCCAGCTTGGGGTGCAGGATAGCGGCGGCGTGCTCCAGCTCGCCCGCCTCGCCCACGATGGCGGCCTTGCCGTAGCTCTGGGCCTGGCCGGGTTCAATGCCCAGGGCCTGCACGCAGCGAGCGCCCAGAAGGCCGCCCAGCTCCTCACCGATGGCGGTGAGTTCGTCAAGGTTCTCCACATAGCGGCCTGCACAGGGGTTCTCGATCACGGCCATGGCCAGCGCCTTGCGCACCGGGGGTTGAACGTCACGCCCCATTTCCACGCGGACTTCGTCGGTCTGGACGATGATCTTTCGAATCTTGGCTGGCATTTTTTTTCTCCTTAGGGTCTTGTCTTGTTCGAGGGTGTGCGGGCTGGCGTGCGGCTCAGCGCAGACCGTTCCACTGGCTGATGTCTGCCGCCTTGAGCCCGCCGACGCGGGCGTGGATGCGCGGGCCCGTGGTCATGGCGAGTATGAACACGATCTCATCGGCAGAGGGCGCGCCCGGAACACGCACTTCGATCGCGTCGAAATGGCTGCGCACGTAGCTGGCGTTGATGTGGGTCAGCGGCACATCCAGCGCCGCGCCGGGGCCGCCCACCTTCTTGGTGGAGGGGACGATGGACAACGCGTTGGCGGGCTGCCCCGTTTTCTCTTCGGCCTGGCCCTTGGCGTAGGCGTTGCGGTCGCCCTTCCAGCCCAGCAGTTCGCGCATGGCGTAGCCACCGGGCACATGCCACAGCGCGCCGTGTTCCAGCTCACCCGCCGCGCCCACGATGGCACCCTTGCCATAGGTCTCGATGCGCTCGGCGGGCACGCTCATGGCCTTCAGGAGGCGCTGGGCCATGTCCAGCCCCACATCCTGCAGCGCGTCCATCATGGGGAGGATGTCGGGCTCGTACCGGCCCGCAAACGGGTTGGTCAGCACCGCACCGATGGCACCACGCAGCAGCGGCACGTCGGCCACCGGCCCGAATTCGTGCCGGATTTCCTCAAGATAGGTGAAAACGCGTCGTATCTGGATCATTCTGGAGACCTGTGCAATTCGTTAAGCAAATACTGAACCAACTTCCGATTCCACCGCTGCATGCCGGGGCCACACCGCATCCGCCAGCGCCTGGGGCGCCGAGGTCGCCACAAACTGCCCCTGGCACGCCAGCAGTGCAAACCACAGCAGGCCGCTGGACTGCAATTCTTGCGCTTTTTGCAGCCCCTGGTGCAAGGCCCGGCCCACCAGCTCTTTGGGCAAGGCAGGGACATCCACGGTGACAGGGATGGCACCCAGGTCACTGTCGTCCCGCACCTGCCACGCGGGCCTGCGGACAATCCGCGCATCGGCCACATTCACCGCGTTGGCCACGATGGTTGCCGCTGCATCGGCCTGCGCCGCCGTGCGCGCCAGCACCGTCACGCTGTCGGCAATGCCGAGCGACTGGCTGCGCCCGCGCCAGCCACTGGTGGCCACACCGCGCACCGGCATGGCGCTGTCGATGCGAATCTGCCCATCCAGCACCAGGCCGTTGCGCAACTGTGCAGCATTCAGCGCAGCAATGTCAGCGTACACCCCCACCGTGACCGACTTGCCGGGCGCCAGGTGCAGCGCAATGTCGCCGCCGTTGTTGACCCAGGCGCGGTCTATGCCCGGCTGCTCGTAGCAGGCCAGAATCTCCTGCGCCACCGCGCCCGCCACCGCCGCCATCGATGTGATGAAGCCTGCGCGATAAGTGCTGCAGGCGGCCCACATGCGACGCGCCACCACGCCCTGCACCGCGCAGTGCGCACCCACCGGCGCCCGCAGGCCGGGGAGTTCATTCACCAGCTCCTGCAGCAGCCCTTCAAAACGCTGCCACGCACGCTCGTGCGCCAGGGCCACGGCGTCGCGCGCCCCTTCGGCCTGGAGGATGAGGTCCATCGGGCCATGCTGAAAATGCCAGCGGCCGTCGGACAGGAGCTTGCGGCAAGCGTTCACGGTGCGATCCACTCAACCCAGCAGAGGCGGGCGACCCAGCGGCCACGGGTTGGCCGCGGGCAAGGTTTGCCACACGCGCGCCTGCGGAGCCCCGTCGTTGTGCCACGCACCGCGCTCCAGCACGTCGCGCAGGCTGCGGATCTGTTCGATGTGCCCGCCCAGCGCTTCGTAGTCCGCTCGGCGCATGCTGAACTCGATGGGCGCCACGATGGCGGGCGTGGGCACGGTGCCAAAACTGTTGTCGGGCATGCGCAGCACGTCGGCCATCACGGTGATACCGCCGCCCGGCCACACATAGGCCGGGGCACCGCCACAGGTCACATTGACCAGCGCGTTCTTGATGGAGCGGGTGAGCAGCACCGGGTTCTCGGTGACGCCTGCGCGCAGGCTGCCGCCTGCACCGCCGAGGAACAGCACGGAGGCCAGCGAGGGCTCGCAGTTTTCGCCGATGCGGTCCACGATGCGGCGCACTTCGGCGGGCATCTCGGCCTCCACCGGGTGGAGTTGCGCGTCCAGCACGTACCAGGAGGCATGCTCCCCGGTGGTGGAGGTCATCAACAGGCGCAGCCCCGGCCAGGCGACGGATTCGTCCCAGCCCTCGATGATGGACAGCGGGTCGGCAATGTCGGTGCCGCCCCAACCGGTGCCCGGGTTGGCCACCTGGAAGTAACGGCCCGGCGTGGACTTGCGCCCGCGCATCTGGATGCCCGAGGGCTTCATGTCCAGGCAACGGCCCGCCTGGTGCTCGGTGAGCACGCCGGTGATGTGGTCGTCCACCACCACCACCTCGTCTGCATGGCCAAAGAACTGGCGCGCAAAGATGCCGATGGCCGCAGAGCCGCAGCCCACACGCATGCGCTGCTCGGCCACGCCATTGACGATGGGCGCGCGGCCGGCCTGGATCACGAGCTGCGAGCCGCCGTCGATGGTGAACTCCACGGCCTGCTTGTTGCCCAGGGCCTGCATCATCTCGGCGGTGATGCGGCCTTCTTTCTTGGTGCCGCCTGTGAGGTGGTGCACACCACCCAGCGACAGCATCTGCGAGCCGTATTCGGCCGTGGTCACATGCCCCACCACCTCGCCCTTGCAGCGCACGTTGGCCTGCTCGGAGCCGAGGAAGCGGTCGGTGTCGATCTTCACCTTGAAGCTGCAGTAGCTGAAGATGCCCTCGGTCACCACGGTGACCATGTCCACGCCGTCGGTTTGGGAGCCCACGATGAAGGGCGCAGGCTTGTAGTCCGGGTAGGTGGTGGACGAGCCCACGCCCGTCACGAACACTTCTTCCGACAGCAGCAGGTCGCCGTTCCATGCGGGTTCAGGAGCCACCTCCGTCCCTCCACCTTCTGCAGCCTCGGCGCGGCCCGCAAAGGGCACCAGCGTGGCCTCGCCGGATTCCAGCGTCTTGCGCAGCAACACCACCGGGTCCAGCCGCACCAGCACGCCCGCCTGATTGGCGTAGCGGTCGCAAGCGCCTGCGCGGCCTTCGGAAATCTGGCACAGCACCGGACACGCATTGCACTCGACCTTGGCGGCGTTCATGCGGTCATTGCGCGGCCGGGCGCGCTCCAGCACCTGCGGCAGCTCCGGCGCATCCATGCCCGGCAGCCCATCAGTCTTGGTGTGTTCAGTCATCGTGGCGACCCATTCATTGCTTTGTTGCAAGTGCTTGTATGCGCATTGCATTTTGTGTAGCATTCACTTAACTTAAATGTTGTGAACACTACATTTCATGTCAATGTAGCGGAATCAACCAGACTCTGCAATGGTGTTTTCGCACCCCCAAAAACGGTGCACGAGGAGCCCCAAAATGACGCACGTTGTGACGGACGCATGCATTCGGTGCAAGTACACCGACTGCGTCGATGTGTGCCCGGTCGATTGCTTCAAGGAGGGGCCTGGGAACCTGCTCAAGGTCTTGTCGGGGATCGCGTTGGAATGCAATCGGGATGAGTGGATGCTTCGGATGCGCCGCATGGGCTCATGCCCATGCAAGCGGCCGGGGCGTCCAATCACCCGATTTCATTCCAACCCTTCGGGCAAGTCCCTTTTCGGGCGGCCTGCAGCGTTGCGGCGCTTGCCAATAGCACGGGCTATTGGCTGCACACCGCGCCTTGCATCACACCCCGAAAAGGGACTTGCGCGACCCCGAAAAAACCTTGAGCAGGTTCCATCCCTGGTCATTGACCCAGACGAGTGCATCGACTGCGCGGTGTGTATTCCGGAGTGCCCGGCCAACGCCATCTATGCCGAAGACGACCTGCCCGAAGGCATGGAAATCTTTCTGCAGTTCAACAAAAAGCTGGCGCCCACGCTCCCCACAATCACCAAAAGAAAAGCGGCTTTGCCAGATGCGGAACAATGGAGGGTTGTGAGCCACAAGCTTTCAGGCCTGAACATTGCGCTGTAGAGCGCATGGGGCCCTGCTCTTCAGCCAAATTCCTTATTTGCTTCCAACTTTTCCATCTAACGCACCATGAGCGCCTTTCTTGACGAACGCGTCCTGACGGTCCACCACTGGACGGACCGCCTTTTCTCCTTCACCACCACGCGCGACACCGCGCTGCGCTTCTCCAACGGCCATTTCACGATGATTGGCCTGCGCGGCGAAAACGGCAAGCCCCTGCTGCGCGCCTACAGCATCGTGAGCCCCAACTACGAAGAGCACCTGGAGTTCCTGTCCATCAAGGTGCCCGATGGCCCGTTGACCTCGCGCCTGCAGCACATCAAGGTGGGTGACACCATCGTGGTCGGCAAAAAACCCACGGGCACGCTGCTGATCGACTACCTGCTGCCTGCCAAGCGCCTGTACATGCTCTCCACCGGCACGGGTGTGGCACCGTTCCTGAGCCTGATCCGCGACCCCGAGACCTACGAGAAGTTCGAGGAAGTCATCCTGGTGCACGGCGTGCGCGAGGTGAAGGAGCTGGCCTACCACGACTACATCACCGAAGAACTGCCCAAGCACGAGTTCTTGGGCGAGATGGTCAGCAAGCAGCTCAAGTACTACCCCACCGTGACGCGCGAGGCCTTCAAGCACCAGGGTCGCGTCACTACGATCATCGAGAACGGCCAGCTCGCGCGCGACCTGGGCCTGCCCGCGCTCAACCCCGCCGAAGACCGCGTGATGATCTGCGGTAGCCCCGAGATGCTGCGCGACCTCAAGCACATGATGGAAGAGCGCGGCTTCAATGAAGGCAACACCACGAAGCCTGGCGACTTCGTGATCGAGCGCGCGTTCGCAGAGCAGTGATCCCCGGCGGGCCCCACTCCCGGGGCCCGCGCCATCCACCAGGACCCGCCATGTCTGCCACTCCCACCAAGACCCGGACCGCGTCCCCTCGCACAGCCTCTGCCCGCAAGACGGGCGTGCGCGAGCAGGCCGCACAGACCACGCGCGACAACATCCTGAAGGCGGCGACCAAGGTGTTTGCCCGCTACGGCTACGAAGGCGGCAGCGTGGAGAAGATCTCCAAGGCGGCCAAGTCCTTCGACCGGATGATCTACTACTACTTCGGCAGCAAGGAAGGCCTGTTCATCGAGGTGCTGGAGGAAACCTACCGGCGCATGAACGATGCGGAGTCCAAACTGGACCTGGACACCGCCAAACCGGTCGAAGCACTGCAGGCTGTGATCCGCTTTGTGGTGGGCTACTACCGCAAGAACCCCGAGTTCATCACGTTGCTCAACACCGAGAACCTGCACAAGGGCAAGCACATCTCCAAGTCGATGCGAGCCCGTGAATATTCGTCGCCCGCCATCGAGGTGATCCGGCGCGTGCTCGAAAGCGGCCAGGCGCAGGGCCTGTTCCGCAAGGACGTGTCGGCGCGCGATGTGTACCTGCTGATCGCAGCCACGGGCTACTTCTACATGTCCAACCGGCACACGCTGTCGGCCTTTCTGGGCGAAGACCTGGAAACGCCCGACGCGCTGGCGCACTGGGAGTCGTTCGTCATCGACACCGTGCTGCGCACCGTGGCGCCCGGCCCCCACCTGCCCAAGGGCAGGGCAGCGGCCTGAATCAACAAGAGATTTTTCCCTGCGGAGTGCCGCGTGGCGCCCCGCCCACCACCCCACGAGGAGAATCCATGGCAGAAGTAGCAGCAGGCGGCAAATCGGGCAAGGTCGTCATCCAGAACATCGGTCTTTTGTTGTCGGGCGACCTGGACCGGCCCATCCTCGACGCCGACACCATCGTGGTGAATGACGGCCTCATCGTGGCCGTGGGCCGCTACAAGGACTGCGATACCGACCACGCCAACACCGTGATCGACGCACGCCAGACCTGTGTGGCGCCGGGCCTGATCGACAGCCACGTACACCCGGTGTTTGGCGACTGGACGCCGCGCCAGAACCAGATCGGCTGGATCGACTCGACCATGAACGGCGGCGTGACCACCATGGTCTCGGCCGGCGAAGTGCACCTACCCGGCCGCCCCAAGGACATCGTGGGCCTCAAGGCCCTGGCCATCACCGCGCAGCGTGCGTTCGACAACTTCCGCCCTGGTGGGGTGAAGGTGATCGCGGGCGCCCCGGTCATCGAAAAAGGCATGACCGAGCAGGACTTCAAGGACATGGCCGACGCGGGCGTGACGCTGCTGGGCGAAGTGGGCCTGGGCTCCGTCAAGGCGGGCTACGAGGCCCAACAGATGGTGGCCTGGGCGCGCAAGCACGGCATCCAGAGCACCATCCACACGGGCGGCCCGTCCATCCCGGGCTCGGGCCTGATCGACAAGGACGTGGTGCTGGAGGCGGATGCCGACGTGATCGGCCACATCAACGGCGGCCACACCTCGCTGCCCTGGAAGCATGTGTGCGAGCTGTGCGAGAAATCGTCCCGCGCGATCGAGCTAGTGCACAACGGCAACGAGAGGATCGCCATCCAGGCCGCGCGCGCAGCCATGGAGCTGAAGTGCCCGCACCGCGTGATTCTGGGCACGGACGGCCCGGCGGGCTCGGGCGTTCAGCCCCTGGGCATGCTGCGCATGATTGCGCTGCTGTCGAGCTTTGCCGACATCCCCGCCGAGCTGGTGTTCTGCTTTGCCACGGGCAACACGGCGCGCATCCGCAACCTGAACTGTGGCCTGATCGAGGTGGGCCGCGCGGCAGACTTTGTGTTCATGGACCGCGCCCAGCACACCGCTGGCGCCACGCTGCTCGAGAGCGTGCAGCTGGGCGACATTCCGGGCATTGGCATGGTGATGATCGATGGCCTGGTGCGCTGCGGCCGCAGCCGCAACACGCCGCCTGCGACCGAGATTCCGGTGGTGCTGTAACCCGCCAACCAGCCACCAGCAACCAACAGCGACAAAAACAAAAGCCCGCATTGGCGGGCTTTTGTTTAGAGGGAAGCGACGGACTCAGTAGGTGTCCGACACCCGCACCGCCCCTGGCTGGGGCTGTGGCTGCGCATAGGGGTCTGCCGCCCGGGCCGAGCCGCCCTGGTCCACGCGGAAGCCCTTGCCCTGCAGCACCACGGGCGTGCCCACTGCCGTGGGTTCTGCGCGCTGGAAGTGGCGCAGCGAGCCGTCTTCCATGCGCACCGCCACCTGGTACACCGTGTGGGTGCGGGTGCGCTCTTCGACCTTGTGGCCCACGTAACCACCGCCCACGGCGCCCAGCACAGTGGCGGCGGTGCGGCCGCTGCCCTTGCCGATCTGGTTGCCCACCACGGCACCCAGCACGCCACCGGCCACAGCGCCTACGCCCGTAGCAGGTGCGGCTTGCTGAACCGCCTGCACCGATTCAACGCGGCCACAGCTGCGGCACACGGGCGCCGCCGCACGCACGGGCTGGGCCACACCCCCGGGGGCCATGCCGCCCGCCATGTCGCCCGATCGGCCTGCGCTGCCGCCCGGTTGCGCACGGTAGTTTGCTCCGCTATTCATAGCGCTCTGGGAAGGTGCGACAGGCGCTTGGGCGCGTTTTTCTTCAATGATCTCGGACTCAGGCGTGCGGGGGGCCGCTGCCAGGGTGGCCGGGGCCGCCGCCGGTGCCCTGTTTTGCATCACCAGGGTGGCGCCCAGGGCCAGCACGCTCACGCCCAGTACGCCAATGGCTGCCCACATCCACTTCAGGGCCGGGCCGGCAGGGGCTGCAGCGGGGATGGAAGCGGGCGGGGTGGGAGAAGAAACCGTCAGGTTCATGGTCATTTCCTTGTTCGTATCGGAGAAGTCCGCAGGGGGCGGGTGTGCACAGAAAACGCTGTGCGCCCGCTACGGGATGGAGCCGTGATGTTTCAACGGACCAGATGAGCGAAAGGTACACAGCGCCGGACGCTGCGATGTGGCCGGTTTGTAAGCGGCAGTAAGCAGCGGTAAACCTCTTTTGTCGGCATTTGTGCCCAAGGTCTTGGCGCAGAGCCCCTGCTGCCCCAGCCTGATAGCGCACCGGGCGCCGTTGCGACATCGGCCTCGGCGAGGCCTGTGCCAACCCATGTGTGTTCTGGGCGCTGTTGCCAACATTTACAGCTCCTGCACCCGCGCCCGGGCGGATGCGGCCCACCGTGCCAAGGCCGCTGGGCGGCGCGGGCCGGAATGCAAGGCATCCTCCAGCGCCTGCGCACAACTCGCAGAAAACAGCAGGATGGCCGACGAAAAGTAGATCCACATCAGCAGCACCACCAGCGAGCCCGCCGCCCCGTAGGCCGACACCACGGCGGCGGTGGACAGGTACCAGGCCAGCAGCTGCTTGCCCACCGTGAACAGCGAGGCCCCCACCACCGCGCCCATCACCAGGTAACGCAGCGACGGCTTGGGGCCCGCGCCGATGCGCATGAGCCCCACAAACAGCGCCACGGCCAGCCCGAAGGCAATGGCTTCATTGACGAGCTGCAGCAGCGGCGCCAGGGGCGCCAAGACAGGCAGGTGGCCTGCGGCCAGATGCTGCCCGGCCCAGCCCGCCAACAGGTGGATCAAGGTGGACAGCGCCAGCGACACCAGCAGCAAGAACCCCAGCGCCAGCACATAGGCCAGCCCCCGCAACCGCAGCGACGCCATGCGCCACCACGCGGCGCGCTGGGGCGGCGTGTCATCGTCTCGGCGCCACAGCCGCTCCAGCGCGGACTGCAGCTCCACAAACACCCCGGTGGCGCCCGAGACCAGCACCACAAATCCGATGACCGATGCCAGCCGCCCCTCTGACGGCGCCTGCGCGCTGGCCAGGGCCTGGCGCACCACGTCGGCCACCTGCTGGCCCATCACCGACTGCACCTGGGCGACCAGGCTGCTCTCCAGATAGCTGCGGTCCACCCACCAGCCCAGCACGCCCACCAGCAGCAGCAACAGGGGCGCCAGGCTCAGCATGCCGTAGAACGACATGGCCGCGCTCATGCGCAGCCCGTCGGCGTCCAGCCACATCTGCGCGGCACGCCAGAACGGCTGCACCAGGCGCCACAGCGGCTGCAGGGGCTGGGCCATGCGGGCAAGCCAGGGGGTTGTCGCCAGGGGCGCGGAAGACTCGTTCATCCCTGCGAGCCTAGGGCCAGGGCGCGCATCCGTCCATCCGTCGTGGCCGCAAGTGCGGGTAGGCGCCATCCCACACGCGGCGGGCAAGGCGGCAGCGCGCAGAGTTTCAAAGGTGACAGCGGCGGTTTTACACCGGGCGGACGCGGGGCTAGCATGAAGCGCTGACCGACCAGCTTGCACGGCGGCCACCGCCGCCTTCCCTGCCCCCCTTCGCCCCACCCGGCGCGCCACGAGCCACCGGGACCCGGGATCGGGCATTCATTCACCTTCACCCTCTCTCTGCACGAAAGCGTTTTCTCCATGAGTGTCAAGCAACTCTTCGATCTCACCGGCCAGGTCGCCCTGGTCACCGGCGGCTCGCGCGGCCTGGGCCTGCAGATGGCCGAAGCCCTGGGCGAAATGGGCGCCAAACTCGCCATCACCGCGCGCAAGGCCGATGAGCTGGCCGAGGCCAAGAAGCACCTGGAAGGCATGGGCTACGAGGTGCTGACCGTGGTGAACGACCTGCAAAAGACCGAGGACATCCCCGGCCTGGTGGACCAGGTGGTCGAACGCTTTGGCACCATCGACATCCTCGTCAACAACGCAGGTGCCACCTGGGGCGCCAAGGCCGAGGACTACCCCGACGCCGCCTGGCACAAGGTGATGGACCTGAATGTGAGCGCACCTTTTTTCCTGTCGCGCGAGGTCGGCAAGCGCTGCATGATCCCGCGCGGCAAGGGCTCGATCATCGTCACGGCCTCGGTGGCCGCACTGAAGGGCACGCCCCCGGGCATGAACACCATTGCCTACAACACCTCCAAGGCCGCCGCGCTGCACTTTGCGCGCACGCTGGCGTCCGAATGGGGACACTACGGCATTCGCGTCAATGCGATCTGCCCCGGCTTCTTCCCGAGCAAGATGGCCAGCGGCCTGATTGAAAAGCTGGGCCCTGCGATGATCGAGCGCACGCCCCTGCGCCGCATTGGCGGCGAAGAGGACCTCAAAGGCGCGGTGGTGTTTCTGGCGTCCAATGCCTCGCGGCACATCACGGGTGAGTCCATCGTGGTGGATGGTGGCGCCAGTTTGATTTGAAGCCCGCTGGGGCGCGACCTGCTTCGTCAGGTCTGCGCCCCGCACGAACCAACCCAGCGTTCCGTATCCCATGTCCGACCGCCACCTCGCCCACTGGCCGCCCGGCCTGCCCTGCCACCTCACGCTGCCGCAGACGCACCTGTTCCACAACGCCGAGGTGTCGGCCGCGCGCTACCCGGACAAGCCGTTTCTGGTGTTCTACGACACGCTGGTGACCTTCCGCCAGTTCCAGCAGCAGGCCGAACACATCGCGGGCTTCTTGCAGCAGGTGTGTGGCGTGAAGGCGGGCGACCGGGTGCTGCTGTACATGCAGAACAGCCCGCAGTGGATTCTGGCGTTCTACGGCATCCTGCGCGCCAACGCGGTGGTGGTGCCGGTGAACCCCATGAACCGCACCGACGAGCTGCGCCACTACGTGCACGACAGCGGCGCGACCGTGGCCTTTGTGCCGCAGGACCTACATGGGCAGGCGCAGCCGCTGGTGGATGCTGCTGGCGGCCCAGGCAAGCTGAAGCACCTGATCGTGGCCGCCTACAGCGACTACCTGCAGGTGCCCACCGACCTGCCCGTGCCCGCGTTTGTCAGTGCCCCGCGCCAGGCGATTGATGCCCCCGGCGTCACGCTGTGGAGCGACATGCTGGCGCAGCAGCGCACCCCGAGCCCCATCACCACCGGGCCCGACGACCTGTGCGTGATGCCCTACACCTCGGGCACCACGGGCCACCCCAAGGGCTGCATGCACACGCACCGCAGCGCCATGAGCACGCTGGTGGGCGGCGTGCAGTGGTTTGCGCGCACGCAGGATGCGACCTACCTCGCGGTGCTGCCGCTGTTCCACGTCACCGGCCTATCGGGCAGCATGAACGGCCCGCTGTTTGTGGGCGCCACCGTGGTCGTGCTGCCGCGCTGGGACCGCGATGCCGCCGCCCAGCTCATCCAGCGTTACCGGGTCACCATCTGGCAGGCCATCTCGACCATGGTGGTGGACTTTCTGGCCAACCCGCGCATCGCCGACTACGACATCAGCAGCATCCAGGCCATACGCGGCGGCGGCGCGGCCATGCCCAAGGCCGTGGCGCAGCAGCTAAAGGACCTGACCGGGCTCGACTACGTGGAGGGCTACGGCATGTCTGAAACCATGGCCGCCACCCACATCAACCCACCCCACCGCCCCAAGCCGCAGTGCCTGGGCATCCCGGTGTTCGACGTGGATGCGCGCGTGGTGGACCCGGCCACGTTCGCCGAACTGCCCCCGGGCGAGATTGGCGAGATCGTGGTGCACGGCCCGCAGGTCATGCAGGGCTACTGGAACAACCCGCAGGCCACCGCCGACAGCTTTGTGACGCTGGACGGCAAGCGCTTTTTGCGCACCGGCGACCTGGCGCAGGTGGACGAGGACGGCTACTTCTTCATGGTGGACCGGCTCAAGCGCATGATCAATGCGTCGGGCTTCAAGGTCTGGCCCGCCGAGGTCGAGGCCATGATGTACGCCCACCCTGCGATCCAGGAGGTGTGCGTGATCGCCGCCCACGACGAGCGCCGGGGCGAGACCGTGAAGGCCCTGGTCGTGCTGCGCGACGCCTTCAAGGGCCAGGTGAGCGAGCAGTCCATCATCGACTGGAGCCACGAACACATGGCCGCCTACAAAAGCCCGCGCATTGTGCAGCTGGTGGACAGCCTGCCCAAATCCGGCACGGGCAAGGTGCAGTGGCGCGAGCTGCAGGAGCAGGAGCGCAGCCGCGCCGCCAATGCGACGCCCTGAAGCCACCATGGAAGGCCTGCGTCATGCGCTCTGTTTTTGATAGCTACTAGCGCAATATGCACTAGCGCAACCAGCCAAAATCACCTCAAAACCCACTTCCCACTGCCATGAACCCCACTGCCCTCGCCCGCCTGCGCTCCGTGCTGCAAACCCATGTGGACCAGGGCCTGCTGCCCGGTGCCGTGGCCCTCATCCACCACCAGGGCCACACGGTGCTGCACACGGCGGTGGGCCACCAGCGCCCGCCCAGCGCCGAATCGGCGGTGCCCGCCATGGCGCCGGACACGTTGTTCCGCATTTATTCCATGACCAAGCCCATCGCCTCGCTGGTGGCGATGATGCTCATGGAAGAAGGCCGCCTGCTGCTGTCGCACCCCGTGGCGCACTACCTGCCCGCGTTTGGCGGCCAGCGCGTGTACGACGAAGCCACCGGCACCACCGCCCCCGTGCAGCGCGAGGCCACGGTGCACGACCTGCTGCGCCACACCGCCGGCCTCAGCTACGCGTGGGAGGCCGGCACCGTGCCCGACGCCTACCGCGCCGCCCGCGTCGGCTCGCGCCGCCACAGCAATGCGGACCTGGTCGCGGCACTGGGCCCGTTGCCCCTGGTCCACCAGCCCGGCACCCGCTGGGAATACAGCCGCGCCACCGACGTGCTGGGCGCCGTGCTGGAGGTGATCGAGGGCGAAAGCCTGGGCGCCATCCTGCAGCGCCGCGTGTTCGGCCCGCTCGGCATGCACGACACGGGCTTCTCGGTGCCCGCCGCGCAGCAGCACCGCCTGGCCGAAGCCTTTGAACGCGACCCGCAGACCGGCATCGGCATGCCGCTGATCGACGTGACCGCTCCTCCCGTGTTCGAGTCGGCCGGCGGCGGGCTGGTGTCTACCGCCAGCGACTACGCGCGCTTCTTGCAGCTCATGCTGGGCCGGGGCACCGCCCCCGGGCCCGACGGCACCAGCGGCAATGACGCCCCCGTTCACCTGCTGGGCCGCGCCACGGTGGACTTCATGACCGCCGACCACCTGGGCAGCCTGCCCGTGGCGGGCGACATCCTGCCCACCGGCTACGGCTTTGGCCTGGGCGTGGCCGTACGCACCGCCACCGGCCAGGCCACGCGCCCCGGATCGGCCGGGCACTACAGCTGGAGCGGCCTGGGCGGCACCTTCTTTTTTGTGGACCCGGCGGAAGACCTGTTCGCCATCCTGCTCACGCAGGCGCCCGGCCAGCTGCGGTATCTGTGCGAGCTGTATCCGGCGCTGGTGTACGCCGCGCTGTGATTCGGACACCCCCCTGAGCGCGCGCCACGGGGCAGCCGCCAGAGGCGGCAGCTCTTCAGGCCGTCCAAGCCTGCGCAGGCAGGCTTGGAGCCGCGGCCCTCAGCCCCCCGCTCTCGCGCTGCGCGCGGGCAGGGGGACGACGCCCTCGCTGCGGGGCGGCCCTGGCTCGGCGTCTCTGGCGGGAGTCGTGCCAGTTGCAGCGACTACGCTCCAAATCTGGCGCCAGAAGGGCAGGCTTACACTCAGCGTCCTGTTTCGGAACGCAGCGGTCTCACACACCGCTGGCAAGCCCGTCCCCCCAGACCTCTTTCTTGAACCTATGCAGATTCGCTGCGCACTGGTCGGCATGCCCGGCTCGGGCAAATCCACCGTCGGCCGGCAACTGGCCCACCGGGCGGGTGTGCCCTTCATCGACCTGGACCACCGGCTGGAACAAACCCTGGGCACCACCATCCGCAGCTTCTTCGAAGCCGAGGGCGAAGCCCGCTTCCGTGACATCGAAGCCCAGGTGCTGGCCGACGTGGCCCGCCAGCCCGGCGGCATGGTCCTGTCCACCGGCGGCGGCGCCGTGCTGCGCCCCGAGAACCGCGAGGTGCTGCGCCAGTTCGGCAACGTGCTGTACCTGCGCGCCTCGCCCGAAGAAATCTTCAAGCGCGTCAAACACGACAAGACCCGCCCCCTGCTGCAAGGCGGCAACCCCATGGACAAACTGCGCGACCTCCACGCCCAGCGCGACCACCTGTACCGCGAGACCGCCCACTACGTGATCGAGACGGGACGGCCGTCGGTGCACACGCTGGTCAACATGGTGATGATGCAGCTGGAGATGGCGGAGAGTGCGGGGGTTTCGGACAGGCCTCACGCCCCTACCTGAAGACGGCTTCCGGGGCCGGCACAGCCCGTCAGGCGGGCAATCCCCGGGCCTGCAGTGCCTGCGCCCACTCCACACGATTGCGGCCCAACACCTTGCCCCGGTACAGCGCCGCATCGGCAAGTTGCAGGTTCTCGTCCATCGCCTCCGCACTGTCGAACGGCTCCGAAATCCCGACCGTAGCCGTGCAACGAATGGCACCGTGCGCGCTGTCTGTGCGCACCCGGCTTTGCTCAATCGCTTCGCGCACGCGCTCCGCCAGCCGCAGGGCGCCAGCGCCGTCCGTATCGAAAGCGATGACCACAAACTCCTCACCACCCAACCGGCAGACCAGATCACCCTGACGGGCGGTGTGTTGAAGGACCTGGGCCACGCCGCACAGGACGAGATCGCCCACCTTGTGGCCATAGGTGTCGTTGATGCGTTTGAAGTGATCGACGTCCACGATCAGCAAATGCGCCGTCGCAGCGGGGCGTCCGCGGAAATGCGCTTCCAGCGCATCCATCAGGCCACGCCGGTTCAGCAACCCGGTGAGCGGGTCATGCACAGCCATGTCATGCAAGTCGTCTGTCAGACGATGCAAAACCAGCCATACCACTGAGGGTGGGAGCACTGTCCCCAGGAACGACATGTAGATGTAGAACGCCATCTGGAAGTCAGTGCCCATGTCCAGGTTTTCCAGTCCTCCTGAAAGAATCAGCACCAGCTTCGCAGCATTCAGGGCTCCCAAGCCACCAATCAAGATGGCGAACACGGCCATCTCGGCACGCAAATGCCGGGCGAACGTGCGGGTGCCATGAAGCAAGACCGCCGCCATGGCCAGAAAGAGCGCAGCGCACGCTGCCGCCAGCAATGCATAGCGGGCTTCAGACCCCAGCAGCACCTGCACCAACCACTGCGCCACCGTGTAGCTCCCGGCAAGGACCAGCAGGGGCAAAACCACAGGGACGGGGCGATCAAAAAACCTTGCGGCCCCCAGCGCGTAAGCCGCCGGGGCGCAAAGCGTCAAGGTATGGTTGATCACACTCATGGCGCCCCACCCCGCAGGGCCGTCCAGAAGCTGCAATAGGTAGGCGCAGCCCAGCAGGAGACTTCCGAGGGCAAAGATATCGATGCCCATCTTCTTGCCATGCAGCCGCGTACTGATCAGCATGAACATCCCGCTAAAGCAAAGAAGGTGCACACAAAGCATGCTGAGGACAACGGTGGCAACCATGGCTGAGCGCAAATGAAAGGCAACGGCTACAGAGCCGCAGAGGGGTATGAAACAACCCGCGAGGAACCCAGGTGAAAGCGCCTAGGGTGCGAATCTCGAATCACCGCACCGATGGCCACTGCAGCGTGGAGATGCATGACGCGTGAGGAGTTCGCTGGGTGCGGAAGAGGGTATGGCTGGCGATGGTAAGTGCGCGTCCTACACGGGTCAAGGCAAGGGATCTGCGAGAGGCACCCGCCGCGTTTGCTGAAGCGGCGCATGCCGCGCCATCAACCCCGCGACCCAGTCGATAAACACCCGCACCTTGGCGCTCACATGCCGTTGGGGTGGGTAGGCCACATACAGCGGCATGGGCGCAAGCGTCCAGTCTTGCAGCAGGGGCACCAGCTCACCCGTGGCCACGTGGGGGCGGGCCATGTAGTCGGGCAGCCAGAGCACGCCCAGGCCCGCCAGGCCTGCGGCCAGGTAGGCGTTGCCGTCGTCCACGGCGCAAACATCGTGGCCCTGGGCGCGCACGTGTTCGGTGCCACGGCGCATCTCGAACGGCAGGGGCTGGCCGGTGCGCGCCCACAAAAAGCCCACGGTGCGGTGGTGCGGGCCTTCCAGCGCCTGCGGATGCGCGGGCGTGCCCGCACGCTGCAGGTAGCTGGGGGCGGCGTACACGCGCAATTGCAGGTCGCCCACATGGCGTGCGACCAGCGCGGGGTTGGTGAGGGCGCCGCCGCGCACCACGCAGTCCACGTTGTCGCCCACCATGTCCACGGGCCGGTCGCTCACGCCCATGTGCAGGAGGATGTCGGGGTAATGCGCGTGGAACGCGGGCAGCGCGGGGATGAGGACCAGGCGCGCCAGGGGGCTGGGCACATCTACCCGCAGGCGGCCCCGGGGCGCGGCGGCGGCGGTGGAAACGCTGGCGTCGGCGTCGTCCAGGTCGGCCAGCAGGCGCACCACGCGCTCGTAGTACGCAGCGCCGTCGGGCGTGACCTGCACGCGCCGGGTGGTGCGGTGCAGGAGCTTCACGCGCAAACGGGCTTCGAGCTGCTGCACCAGCTGCGTGACGGTGGTGCGGCTCAGGTGCAGGGTGAGGGCGGCCTTGGTGAAGCTGCCGGATTCCACAACGCGGGCGAAGGCCTGCAGGGCGTCAAAACGGTCCATGGCGTGTAGTTGGTTGAGGCGCGCCGAACGGGCGACATGCCCGCCATTGTTTGGTGATCAGGAACAGTGGTGCGCAGATTAGCCTGTTTATCAGAACAACGCACGCTTCTACAGTGCCTGCATCGCAACCCTCTGCCCTGCAGAACGAAAGGATCTCCATGCCCCAACGTGATGTTGTCTTCCCCGCAGGCCGCCAGGCGCTGTACGAGCGCAACCGCTATTCGCCCGCCGTGCGGGCCAACGGTTTCCTGTTTGTCTCCGGCCAGGTGGGTAGCCGCGAAGACGGCTCGCCCGAGCCCGACCTGGCCGCGCAGGTGCGCATGGCGTTCAGCAACCTCAATGCCGTGCTGCAGGCGGCGGGCTGCACGTTTGACGATGTGGTGGATGTGACGATGTTCGTGGTCAACCCCGAGGCGAACTTCGCAACCGTCTGGGGCGTCGTGCCCGAATTCTGGGGCGAGGCGCCGCACCCCACGCTGACGGGCATCGGGGTGACCTGGCTGTACGGCTTTCAGTTCGAGATCAAGGTGATTGCGAAGCTGCCGGAGAGCGCGGTTTGATGGCCGATTTTTGAATCAAATAGGCGGCTAGCGCTTGTTGGTCAAGCGCTAGCAGCTATTTCATTCATAGCATCACAGGTTCGGCGCCAGCAGCCGCTCCAGCACCTTCTCATCCATGCCCCGGCGCTGGGCCATGTCGTGCAGCTGGTCTTCGCCGATCTTGCCGACGTTGAAGTACACCGCGTCGGGGTGGCCGATGTAGAAGCCGCTCACGCTAGCCGCAGGGGTCATGGCCAGGCTTTCGGTCAGGCCCATGCCGATCTCTTCGGCGTTCAGCACGCGGAACAGGTCGGTCTTGGCGCTGTGGTCCGGGCAGGCCGGGTAGCCGGGCGCGGGGCGGATGCCGCGGTACTTCTCGGCAATCATGTCGTCGTTGCTCAACTGCTCGCCCGCAGCGTAGCCCCACAGGTCGGTGCGCACGCGGTGGTGCAAGCATTCGGCAAAGGCTTCGGCCAGGCGGTCGGCCAGGCTCTTGAACATGATGGCGGAGTAATCGTCCAGCGCGTCGATGAAAGCCTTTTCCTTTTTCTCCACACCCAGGCCCGCTGTGACGGCGAACAGGCCCGCGTAGTCGGCAATGCCACTCTCCTTGGGGGCCACAAAGTCGGCCAGGCAGCGGCTGGGGCGGGTCACGCCGTCGATGGTGTGCTTTTCGGCCTGTTGGCGCAGGCCATACCAGGTCATGGCCACCTCGGTGCGGGTGTCGTCGGTGTAGAACTCGATGTCGTCGCCCACGCTGTTGGCGCGCAGCAGCGCCATCACGCCGCTGGCCGTGAGCCACCGGCCTTCGATGATCTTTTTCAGCATGGCCTGGCCGTCGGCGAACACGCGCGTGGCTTCCACGCCCACGATCTCGTCCGTGAGGATCGCGGGGTACGGGCCGGCCAGGTCCCAGGTCTGGAAGAACGGGCCCCAGTCGATGTACTTGGCCAGCTCAGCCAGGTCGAAGTTCTTGAACACCCGGCGGCCCAGCGCGCGGGGTACGGCAGGCTGGTAGGCCGACCAGTCGATCGGCGTCTTGTTGGCGCGGATCTTGGCCAGGGGCCACAGGGGCGTGGCCTTTTTGTTGGCGTGCTGGGTGCGCACTTTTTCGTAGTCGGCGTTCAGCTCATCCACATAGCTCTGCACGCCGTCGCCCAGCAGGCTTTGCGCCACGCTCACGCTGCGCGAAGCGTCGGGCACGTAGACCACGGGGCCTTCGTAATGCGGCGCGATCTTGACGGCGGTGTGCACGCGGCTGGTGGTGGCGCCGCCGATCAGCAGCGGGATCTTCTTGACGCGGAAGTGCTCGTCTTTCTGCATCTCGCCGGCCACGTACTGCATCTCTTCGAGGCTGGGGGTGATGAGGCCCGACAGGCCCACGATGTCCGCCCCCTCGACCTTGGCCTTGGCCAGGATCTCGTGGCAGGGGACCATCACGCCCATGTTCACCACCTCGAAGTTGTTGCATTGCAAGACGACGGTGACGATGTTCTTGCCGATGTCGTGCACGTCGCCCTTGACGGTGGCAATGACGATCTTGCCCTTGCTGCGCACGTCGCGGCCGGCCAGCTCGTCCTGGCGCTTTTCTTCTTCGATATAGGGAATCAGGTGGGCCACGGCCTGCTTCATCACGCGCGCGCTCTTGACCACCTGCGGCAGGAACATCTTGCCCGCGCCAAACAGGTCGCCCACCACGTTCATGCCGTCCATGAGGGGGCCTTCGATGACATGCAGCGGACGCCCGCCCTTGGCCAGGATCTCGCGGTAGGCCTCTTCGGTGTCTTCGGTGATGAAGTCGGTGATGCCGTGCACCAGCGCGTGCGACAGGCGCTCGCCCACGGTCTTGGGGTGCTCGGGCGTGCCGCGCCATTCAAGCTTCTTGCTCTCGTCCTTGGCGCCGCTCTTGGCCGTCTCGGCGATCTCCACCAGGCGCTCGCCCGCGTCCGGGCGGCGGTTGAGCACCACGTCCTCTACGCGCTCGCGCAGCGTGGGCTCCAGGTCGTCGTACACACCCACCATGCCGGCGTTGACGATGCCCATGTCCATGCCGGCCTTGATGGCGTGGTACAGGAATACGGTGTGGATGGCCTCGCGCACAGGGTCGTTGCCACGGAAGCTGAAAGACACGTTGGACACACCGCCCGAGACCTTGGCGCCCGGCAGGTTCTGCTTGATCCAGCGCGTGGCTTCGATGAAATCGACCGCGTAGTTGTTGTGCTCTTCGATGCCCGTGGCCACGGCAAAGATGTTGGGGTCGAAGATGATGTCTTCGGGCGGGAAGCCCACCTCATCCACCAGCACGCGGTAGGCGCGTTCGCAGATCTCGATCTTGCGGGCATAAGTGTCGGCCTGGCCCACCTCGTCAAACGCCATCACCACGGCGGCAGCGCCGTAGCGCTTCACGAGGCGCGCCTCGTGCTTGAACTTCTCCACGCCCTCTTTCATGCTGATGGAGTTGACGATGCCCTTGCCCTGGATGCAGCGCAGCCCGGCCTCGATCACCTCCCACTTGGAGCTATCGACCATGATGGGCACGCGCGCAATGTCGGGCTCGGACGCGATGAGCTGCAGAAACCGCACCATAGCGGCCTTGCTGTCGAGCATGGCCTCGTCCATGTTGATGTCGATGACCTGCGCGCCGTTTTCCACCTGCTGGCGCGCCACGGCCAGGGCTTCTTCGTACTGGCCATTCAGAATCATCCGCGCAAACGCCTTGGAGCCGGTGACGTTGGTGCGCTCGCCAATGTTGACGAACAGCGTGCCCTCGCCAATGGAGACGGGCTCCAGGCCGGACAGCTTCATGGGGGGCAGGGACGGGGCAGACGCGGACATAGGACTCACCTGTGCAGGGGCAGCAGAAAAACAGGTGAGCGTCGTTGCGGTGGGGCTTGAAAAGCTTGTGGAGTGCCCAAGCCTGACGGCTTCACCATGGCGGTGGGGCCGCTGCAACGCTCCTTGGGCAAGCGGCGGATTTTACCGGGTGAGACGAGCAGGCGGTCGCCGGGTCAGCGCACGGGCAGGAATTGCAAGAAGGTGCCGCCCACAATGCCCTGCACATAGCTGATGGCCGCGCGGCGGTACTTTTCGGTGGTGAAGGCGGCCAGCAGGTCCAGCCGCGCGATGATCTTGCCGAACTCGCGCTCAAAGCTCAGGTTGCGGCCCTGTGCGCCGATCTCGTCGGCCAGCAGCAGCGGCTGGCCCTGGGCGTTGCGGCGCTGCGCCAGCAGCCACACGGCGGTCTCGACGTTGCGCGCGGCGTTGTAGAGGTGCTGTGCGTCCATGCCGTCGAGCAAGAAGAACTCCGTCTTGCCGCCGTGGGCGGTGATGATCATGTCGGCCGTGGCATGGATGAAGGCCGCCACGCGGTCGCCTGCGAACTCGGGCGCCAGCGCTATTGCCATGGCAGCGATGTCGCGGCGGCCCTGCAGCGGGCCCCAGGGCTGGCGCTGCAACACGGCGGTGCGCAGCTGCTCCAGCGCCTGCTCGCGGCTGGTGGCAGTGCCCTTGCGCCATTCGGCGGGATTGCGGCGGTAGAGCTTGTCGGCCAGGCGCAGCAGGCCTTCCAGGTTCTCTTGCATGGCCAGGGTGGCCATGCGGTTGGCGTCGGACTGGGCCAGCTCGGCGGCATGGGTGGGCGTCCCCTTCACCTCGCCGCGCGGCGTGGGGGCGTTGCTGGCACAGCCTGCCAATACGCAGCAGGACACCGCTACGCCAGCCCACCGGCCCGGCAATCCCCGCAGCAGCAGCAACAACAAAAACGGCCCTCTCATGGGGCCGATTATGGGTGGCGGCTGAGCGTCCCTGACCGCCGGTGAAGGGCGGTTGACATTGTTTGAAGAAGCGCGCTCAAGGCCTTTGTTACGACGCTGCCATGGCCGATGCAGGCAGGCCGAACAGGTGGTCGAACACCCAGTTGAAGACAAAGGTGTAGCCAAGGAAGAACACGATCAGCCCCAGGTCCATCACAAACGCGTGCCACAGGCTCACGCCAAACCACCAGGCAAACAGCGGCACCAGCGTGAAGACCAGGCCGCCCTCAAACCCGATGGCGTGCGCCACGCGCCGCGCCACGCTGCGCCCGCGCACGGGCTGGCGCGCCTCCCAGCGCTCGAACGCCCAGTTGAAGACGATGTTCCAGACGATGGCGATCGCCGAGGCCGCCACCGCCACCACGCTCGAATGCCCAGCGCCCTGGCCCGTGAGCAGCGCCAGGCCCACCGTGGCGGCGCCAATGGCGATCAGCTCGTACAGGGTCACGTAGATCACGCGGCGTTTGACGCCTTGCAGGCCAAAAAGAGTCGGTGTCTTGTCCATGGCCGGTACTTTATATTCGCCGCACTGACACATAAAGTCAGCTTGTTTCAGTTTTACTGATAGATAAAACCGCCATGGCCTTCAACTCCGACAGCGTGCAGGTGTTTCTGACGGTGCTCGACCACGGCTCGTTCTCGGCCGCCGCGCGGGCGTTGTCGCGTGTGCCGTCGGCCGTGAGCATGACCATTGCCCACCTGGAGGCCGAACTGGATGTGCAGCTGTTTGACCGCAGCGGACGCGAGCCCCGCCCCACCGCCGCCGCCCGCGCACTAGAGCCCCAGGCCCGGCTGCTGGCGGGGCAGCTGCAGCAGCTCAACGCCCAGGCGCTGGCGCTGACCCAGGGGCTGGAGGAGCGGCTCACGCTGGCCATCGCGCCCGAACTGCTGGCTGCGCGCTGGACGGAGGCGCTGGCGGCGCTGGCGCAAGAGCACCCGCTGCTGCAGATCGAGGTGCTGGCCGCGCCGCAGGTGGATGCGCTGGCGCTGCTGCACAGCGGCCGCGCACAGCTGGCGCTGGTGTTCGAGCGGCCCAGCATCGACGGGCGCGAGGGCTTTCAGGAAGTGGGCACCGAAACCCTGGTGGCGGTGATGGCGCCGCAGCACCCGGTGCTGGTAGCCGCCCGTGCCGCCGCCCAGGCACGGGGTGCATCACCCGAAGACGCCATGCTGCGCGAAGAGCACCTGACCACCACGCGCCAGATCGTGGTGGCCAGCCGCGACCTGGCGCAGACCGACCCGCGCTTTGTGTTTGCCCGCCACCACTGGCGCACCGACAACCACCTGGCCGCGCTGGGCCTCATCGAAGCCGGGATGGGCTGGGGCTGGCAGCCGCGCGCGCTGGTGCAATCGCGCATCGAGGCGGGGCGACTGGTGGAGATGCCGTTCGAGAACCTGAGCAACGGCGCCGCGCTGTGGGTGGACGTGGTGTGGTCCAAGGAACGGCCGCTGGGCCTGGGCGCGGCGCGGTTTGTGGCGTTGATGCGGGACCAGCGGGCGCTGGAGGCCGAGCTGGCGTGAATTGCAGCCTTTTTGGGCGGTAGCGCTATTCAATCATGCCTCTGTAGCTACTGAATTCATAGCATTTCTTTCGACGGTGGAATCGGCGTAGTCACGACTCTCGCCGTCCTCGGGCACCCACAGGCGGTGCGCCCACCCGCCGCGCTGCGCCAGGGCGCGCACCTGCGCGCGGGTGGTGGGGCAGTGGTCCAGCGCCTCCAGGTGGTTGACGACCACGGCGCCGGTCGTCAGTGCGGCGGCCTGCGCAACCTCGGCGGCGTCCATCAGGATGTCGGCGCCCAGGTCGAACCGGGCGCCACCGGCGGGCAGCACGGCCACACCGGGCTGCAGGCGCTGCAGGCAGTCGCGCACCGGGGGCGTCAGCACGGTGTCGCCCGCCAGGTACACGCTGGGCTCGCCCGGCAGCTCCAGCAGGTAGCCGTGGCCGTGTTCCATGAAGCGCGCCACCCAGCCCCGGCCGTGGGTGCAGGCCACGGGCGTGACCTGCCCGCCCAGCGCAAACGGCTGGCGGCCCTCGCCCGCCAGCGGCTGCACCTGCAGGCCGCGCTGCGCGAGGTAGGCGGCGTCGTGTGGCACGCAGAAGACGGGAATCTGGCGCTCGCGCAGAAACTGCTTGCCCGCGCGGTCCAGGTGGTCAAAGTGCCCGCGCTGGCAATGGGTGATGAGCGCGTGGGTCACGCGCTGCAGCGCGGCGTCGGCCTCGGCGGGCAAATCCACCAGGGGGTTGCGCTGGCGCCGGGTGCCCAGGTAGCGCAGCGCAGGCAGGCTGCCCCGGGGCGCGAGCATGGGGTCCACCAGCAGGCCGACGGGGCGGCCCGCGTGCTGGAACTCGAGCAGAACGGTGGCGTTGCGCAATTGGGTGATGAGCATGGGGGGCTTTCAGTGGGAGGAGGTGCTGCCATTGTTGAAAAGCAGGCCTCCCGCGAAAATGGCGCAGATTGACAATTTCTTGCGCTTTTTTGCCACCCATGGTTTCCCCATCCTCCACACCCCAGCCGCCACTGCGCGTGGCACTGCTGCTCTACCCGGGCTGCATGCCCGCCGGCCTGTTTGCGGCGGCGGACATGGCACGCGCCGCCAACCTGCGTGCGCAGGCCAGCGTGATGGACATCTGCTGGGCGGGGGTGGACCGGTTGCCCGTGCCCACCTGGCAGGGCCCCGCGCTGGCCCCCACCGTTGCGCTGCAGCAGGCTGAGGCCGATGTGGTGCTGGTGCCGGGCCTGTGGCTCTCGTCGCCTGACCAGCTGCAAGGGCCGCTGCAGCAGCTGGCCCCGGTGGTGCAGGCCTTGCGCGCGCTGCCCCGGCGCACGCAGGTGTGGAGCTACTGCGCGGGCGTGCTGCTGGCGGCCGCCAGCGGGCGGCTGCGCGGCCAGGGCGCCACGGCAACCTGGTGGTTGCGTGCCGCGCTGGAGCAGCAGTTCGCGCAGGTGAACTGGCGCTTTGACGAGCCGCTGGTGGCCGGCCCCACCGCCACCACGGCCGCCGGGGCCAACGGCTATCTGCCGCTGATGCTGCACGCGCTGGCCGCCCGCCTGCCAGCCCAGGCATTGACCGACCTGCAAGAGCTGCTGATGCTGCCCCGCCCCCGCACGGCGCACCCGGCATTTGCCGGGCATGACCTGATGACGCTGGCAGACGCCGACCTGCGCCGCGCCATGCTGTGGGTGCAGCGCAGCCCCGCCACCGATCTGCGGCTGCCGGCGCTGGCCCAGGCGCTGGGCCTCTCGCCCCGCACACTGGCGCGGCGGGTGCAGGCCCACACTGGCCTGACGGCGGCCCTGTGGATGCGCCGCATCAAACTGCGCCAGGCCAGCGAGGCGCTGTGCGACACGCCGCTGCCGCTCAAGCGCATCGCCGAAGACCTGGGCTTTGCCAGCGAGGCCGGACTGCACCGCGCGTTCCGCCAGACCACGGGGCAGACGCCGCTGGCCTACCGCATGGCGCATGGCGCGCGCTGAGCAGCTTTTGCGGCCAGTTTGGATTCGAATCCGCCCCAAGCGCTAGTGAATCATACCTTGAAAGCTATCAATTTTATAGCATCATTTTTTGAACACGAGGAAAACCGCCCCCACGCTGCTGACGTACGATGGCCTATCGAGGAGCCCGCATGAACCACCCGTTTCACAGCAGCAACAAAGACGTGGCCCAGCGCTGGTCGCAATGGCAGCCGGACGCGCCGCAGCATGACGATGACAAGCGGCCCGACGGCCAGCCCGAGCGGCGCAAGGCCGGCAAACACCGCCGCACGGTGTCGCTCAAGGACTTTGACCCGTCGGCCAAACCTTTTTCGCTGGGCGACAAGCTCAGAGACAAAGCCGTCACCGAGTCCATTGCGCAAGAGCTGGACACACTGCAGAACCTGTTCTACGCCGACAAGCGCTACAAGCTGCTGGTGATCCTGCAGGGCACCGATACATCGGGCAAGGACGGCACCATCCGGGGCGTGTTTGGCCGTATGAGCGCGCTGGGCGTGCACGCCGTGGGCTGGAGCGCGCCCACCGAGGCCGAGCGCGCCCACGACTACCTGTGGCGCATCCACCAGAAGGTGCCTGGTGCGGGCGAGATCACGGTGTTCAACCGCAGCCACTACGAAGACGTGCTGGTGCCCGCCGTCAACGGATGGATCACGCCCGAACAGCACCACCAGCGCTTTGGGCACATCAACGACTTTGAGCGCATGCTCACGCATACCGGCACCATCGTGCTCAAGTTCATGCTGCACATCAGCGCTGACGAGCAGCGCGAGCGCCTGCAGGAGCGCCTGGACGACCCGGCCAAGCACTGGAAGTTCTCGATGAGCGACATCGAGGCCCGCAAGCAGTGGAGCCAGTACCAGAAGGCCTACGAAATGCTGCTGGCCGCCACGCACACGCCCTGGGCGCCGTGGACCATCGTGCCTGCCAACTCCAAGACCCACCGCAACCTGATGATCGCCACGCTGGTGCGCGAAGTGCTCACCGGCCTGGACCTGCGCTACCCGCCAGGCGACCCGGCGCTGCAGAAGATCCGCATCGAATAGGCCCGCTCCGCCTGCGGCCCATGCGAGGGTTGGGCGCAGTGCCCATACCTACTGCAGCTTGTGACCGCAGTGTTCGCAAAAGCGGTCGTCCGCGTGCACCACGCCCGCGCACTGGGGGCACCGGGGGCTCGGGTGCGCGGCCACGGGGGCGCTGGCGCCAACAGGCGCAGCGGCGGCAGGTACTGCTGCGGGGGCCGCCGGGGTCTGCGCCTTGTCCTTGAGCTCAGCCACACGGGCGTTGACGTCCTGCAGCGCGGAGTCGGTAGCCGAGCGTATGGTGCCTCGGTCCACCTTGTCCGAAAACTCGCACCAGGTGAGGACGCCCACCATCAGCGGCAACAGGAACACGAAGGCCGATGCGGTGACAAACACCAGTGCATAGCCAACGCCCGCGCCGACCCAGTGGCTGCTGCCATAGCCACCCACCAATGCATTCCAGTCGAACCCCATGCCCGTGCCGATGATCGGCGCTGCCAAGCCGCCCACGATAAGGCTGGAGATGCCGACCAGGCCGAACACCATGGCCGCAAAGATGCCCGACAACAACAAGCCGCCAACGATTTTGCCGATGGCCTCAAACGGGTGGTTGCGGGTGATGCTCCAGGCGATGGATAGCGCGTGCATCACACGCTCCCCGTCCCAGATTGCAGGGCCCACGATGGACACGGCCACGTAGTACCCCAACAGCGCCAGCGCCACCGTGAGCACCAGCAGCGGAACCGCCATGACCAGCAACACAGGGCCAATGCCGGGCAGCTTGCACACGAGCAGCACCAGCGCCACGCCCAACAGCACCGCGCCATACAACAGCAGCATCAACAGCCCGGCGCCCACCAGCTTGGGAAGGCTGAACAGGCCCGCCACGCAGTAGCTCAGCACGCCCCGATAAGGTCGCCCGCGCGCCAGGTCGGTAAGGCATACGCCAGCACCGCTGGTCCCGGCGATCACGAGCACCAAGGCCAGCAACCCCAGGAGCATGGGAAAGATGATGGACGTATGGGCCAACATGCTGCCAAGCGCACCCAGCAGTCCAGCGCCCAGGTAGGACGCACCCATCACGGCCACCGCCTGCCAGCAGCTCAGGGCCTCGGGCAGGCGAAAGATCGAATACGGGTGGTCATCTTTGGCAAGAAGTCTCTGGGCCTGATTCATGGTCGTTTCCCTCTCTCTGTTGTTGTGGTGTTGCGTTGTGGTTTGCTTGCGCTCATTGGCCTCACGGGCACTCGGGGATACGACCCCAAGCGTCGCCGCAGAAATTCTGGCGGGTGCGCGCCAGGCAAGTGGCGCGCGACAACTCGTTGCTCATGGCCGCGCACTGCGCCAGCGCGCCACGCAGGCGGGCCAGGCTGTCACCGGGCGACGGCATGGGCCGTGCCACTGAAGGCCAAGGCGCGTCGTCGGTCGGCGCCGCAGAGCGCTTGGTGCTACTGGGTGGCGGTACAGCATCGGACACACGGGGCACGGTGACGGGGGTGAACGGCGGCTCGGCTACCGCTGGCGCAGACGCGGGTACCGGGGACGGTAGGGTGACGGTGGCGGCAGGTGCAGCGGCCGCTGCTCGCGTCCGCTCCGATTCGATGATTTCTTCCACCGGTTCGGCACGGGCGGGGGCAGACTCGGCCGCGCTGGGGGCATCAGGCACGGTAACAGGCGCTGCGATGGCAGGGGTCTGGGACATGGTCGAAGCGGTATCCGGCCGGCCCAACAGGTACCAGGCCGCAGCGCCGACTACGGCGAGCACGGCTGCAGCTGCCAGCACGTAGGCCGCGACAGGGCGCTGGCGAGCCGCAGCAGCTGCAGGGCGTTCGTCATCCTCGAACATGAACTCCATCGGCGGGGGAGCTGCGGGTGCGGGCACCGCTGGGGGCGTCACGGCCCGCGCAGCGTCAGTGGCAAGTGGCTCGGGGTGCAGCAGTGGTGCAGGGTCTACAACGGCCGCGACCACAGGGGCATCAATGGGTTCCGCAACAGGATCGAAGGTCGGCTTGACGACCGAATCAGCAACGGTGTCCACGTCAACGGCAAAGATTGGGGCAGGCGCCTCTGTAGGCACAGGCTTTGGCACTGCCTCGCTAGACACGGTCTGCGTAACCAGAGAATGTCCGCACTGCGCGCAAAACCGCGCTGCAGATTTGTTGCGGGCCTGGCATTGCGGGCAGGGGGTGGTCAGCTCAGCGCCGCAGGTGGTGCAGCAGCGGGCGCTGTCACGGTTGTGGCCATGGCAGGCAGGACATATCACACTCATTGAAATCCCTCTCTCTTCATAACCCAGTATCCGGTTCTGTGCCCGGTCGGCCGAGTCTAGACGCTATGGATGGCCCAAAGATGACGGCACCGTTCTGCGCGGCTTGACTCAGCGCAAATTGCCGCACTGCAGCATTGGAACGCGTTTTGTCAAACCATGCACAAAACGCATAACCCACAAACACACCGGCCTTGGACAGTGCCCCAGCCCAGGCATAAGCTTCGCAGCCTGAACTGATCCCACAAGGAAATTCACCATGTCAAACCCTGTCGGCGCCCCCGCCGCACAATCCCACCCCCTGCCCTCGTACCTGCAGGCCGACCACCTCGGCCCCTGGGGCAACTACCTGCAGCAGGTGGACCGCGTCACCCCTTACCTGGGCAGCCTGGCGCGTTGGGTGGAAACGCTCAAGCGCCCCAAGCGCATCCTGATCGTGGACGTGCCGATTGAGCTGGACAACGGCACCATCGCCCACTACGAAGGCTACCGCGTGCAGCACAACCTGAGCCGCGGCCCCGGCAAGGGTGGCGTGCGTTTTCACCAGGACGTGACGCTGTCCGAGGTGATGGCCCTGTCGGCCTGGATGTCGGTGAAGAACGCGGCGGTGAACGTGCCCTACGGCGGCGCCAAGGGCGGTATCCGCGTGGACCCCAAGAAGCTCTCGATGGGTGAGCTGGAGCGCCTCACGCGCCGCTACACCAGCGAGATCGGCCTGCTGATCGGCCCGTCCAAGGACATCCCTGCACCTGACGTGAACACCAACGGCCAGGTCATGGCCTGGATGATGGACACCTACTCGATGAACGTGGGCGCCACCGCCACCGGCGTGGTCACCGGCAAGCCTGTGGACCTGGGCGGCTCGCTGGGCCGTGTGGAAGCCACCGGCCGCGGTGTGTTCACCGTGGGCGTGGAAGCCGCCAAGCTGACCGGCCTGGCGCTCGACGGCGCCCGCGTGGCCGTGCAGGGCTTTGGCAACGTGGGCGGCATTGCCGCCAAGCTGTTTGCCGAAGCGGGTGCCAAGGTAGTGGCGGTGCAAGACCACACCGGCACCATCTTCAACAGCAAGGGCGTGGATGTGCCCGCCCTGCTGGCGCATGTGAAGACCCGTGGTGGCGTGGGCGGCTTTGCCGGCGCCGACGTGATGAAGGCCGAAGAGTTCTGGGGCGTGGATTGCGAGATCCTGATCCCTGCCGCGCTGGAAGGCCAGATCACCAAGGACAACGCGGGCCAGATCAAGGCCAAGCTCGTGATCGAAGGCGCCAACGGCCCCACGACCACCGAGGCCGACGACATCCTGCACGACAAGGGCGTGCTGGTGCTGCCCGATGTGATCGCCAACGCCGGTGGCGTGACAGTGAGCTACTTTGAGTGGGTGCAGGACTTCTCCAGCTTCTTCTGGAGCGAGGACGAGATCAACGCCCGCCTGGTGCGCATCATGCAAGAGGCCTTTGCGGGCATCTGGCAAGTGGCGCAAGAGCACAAGGTGAGCCTGCGCACCGCCACCTTCATCGTGGCCTGCCAGCGCATCCTGCACGCCCGCGAAATGCGCGGCCTGTATCCGTAAGCCCTCGCCCGCCCCACCGGCCCGCCTCTTACCCGGGGCAGGCCGTCACACCACCGCCAGCCGCTGCGATCCAGCCCTGGCGGTTTTTCTTTGCCCAGGCCTTGCGCAGCCACCGTGGCTGTTGCGCCGTGGCGACGCAGCAAGCGCGCGCAACGGCCGTTCAAGGCCCCAGAACGACCGCGCAGCCGCCGCAGAAACCAAAAGATACGCACGCATACAAATGGTGATCTTTCCACCGGACCCTGCGTGAAAAACTGCCTGGACTTCGCACTCACGCCGTCTTCGGGAGATTCTGGTGGCCCTTCCATCCCTGCGCAGCCTGCTGGCGCGCTTTCTGCTCAGCCGCCTGCGCACCGCGCGCTCTGTGGCCCGTCTGGCGTACCGCCTGCACCCCCACAAACCCGCGCTCATCGACCGGCGCGGCACCCTCACCTATGCGCAGTTGCAGGATCGCGTGTACCGCCTGCAGGCCTGGATGCAGGCCCAGGGCGTAAAAAAAGGGGACGTGGTCTTCACCTGGATGCCCGAGACCGGAGAGCAGTACGAAACCCGCCTGGCCACGTTCGAGAACGGCACCATCTTTGCCAGCTTTCACAAACACCTGCCGGCCGAGGCAGCGCTCACGACCATGGGCCGCGTCAAGCCCACCGTCTTCATCCATGACCCGCTGCTGAGCGCGCCCATCCTGCAGGCCGTGCGCGAGCAGCTGCCCTGCCTGCGCGTGCTGGCGCTGGGGGATGAATACGAGCGCGCCCTGGCGCAGCAGACCCCCTCTGCGGGAACGGCCGACGTGCACGAGGACGATGTGTTCGCGCTGCACATGACCTCGGGCACCACGGGCCTGCCCAAGTCCATCGGCTACAGCAACCGCAAGTACCTGGACAGCGTGCGCCTGATCTCCCGCGCCATCGACTTCAAGCCACCCGCCAACGGGCCGGACGTGAACATGCTGGGCCTGCCGCTCACCGGCCCGGGCTCGGGCCTGGTGCTGCCCACGCTGCTGGCGGGTGCGGCGCTGGTGATGCCCGAGGACTTCCGCGCCACCACGCTGGCCGGGCTGATCCAGAAGCACCGCGTGTCGCGCGCTTTCCTTTCGCCCTCGGCCATCATCGACCTGCTGGACGAGCCCACGCTGGGCCAGTACGACCTGTCGTCGCTGACCCATATGCCCTACGGCTCGGAGATGATGCCCGCGCCCAAGATCGCCGAGGCCATCCGCCGCTTCGGGCCCATCTTCCAGCAGGGCTACGGCTGCCTGGAGGCCCTGCCCCCCATCACCTGGCTGCTGCCCCACGAGCATGTGGACGCGCAAGGCAACCCGCTGGGCAACGACATCCTCTCCACCGTGGGCCGCGTGATGCCGGGCGTGGACGTGGTCATCCGCGACGAGCAGTTTGCGCCGCTGCCGCTGGGCCAGATGGGCCTGATCACCGTGCAGACGCCGGTGCGGTTTGATGGCTACTGGCTGGACCCGGAAAAGACCAGCGAGACCCTGCGCGACGGCTGGGTGGTGATGGGCGACCTGGGCTATTTCGATGCTGCGGGCTATCTGCACGTGCTGGGCCGCAGCGCCGACCGCGTGGTGCGCCACGGCCAGGCACTCAACCCGCGCGAGATCGAGGAAGTGGCGCACTGCCACCCGGCCGTCAAGGAGGCCTGCCTAGTGCAGCATGGCACCGCCGCCGTGCTGGTGGCCAGCCTGCGGCAAAGCTGGCGCAACGACCGGGGCACCCAGGCCCTGGAGCACGATCTGGCGGAGTTTCTGGTGCAACACCTGCCGCCCGAGATGCAGCCCGACGATGTGCGCCTGGTCACCGAGATTCCGCGCAGCTTCCTCAACAAGATGCTGCGGCGCGAGGTGCGCCTGATGCTGGAGGCCATGCCGCCGCGCAGCAGCGCGGCGCACACGGCGCGCGCAGAGCCTGTGGCGGGCTCGATGGCGACGGCTGCCCAGGCCGAAGCGATGGCATCCGCGCACCCATGACAGCCCCCATGAACATGCAGCCCACCCCACACATCCGGCTGAGCCTGGGCACCAAGCTCGGCTACGCAGTGGGCAACGTCGGCCTGCAGATGCTGATTGCGGCCATGAGCTTCCTGCTCATGATCTTCTACACCGATGTGGCCCTGGTGCCTCCGGCCGTGGCCGGTGCGGCGCTGCTGGTGGGCAAAGTGTGGGACACCATCAACGACCCGCTGTTTGGCTGGCTGACCGACCGCACGCGCTCGCGCCACGGCCGCCACCGCGTGTACCTGATCTACGGCGCCCTGCCCCTGGCGGTGGTGGCTGCCGCCGTGTGGATGGTGCCGCCGGGCCTGAGCCCCTGGGCAGCGTTTGTGTGGATCGCCGTCACCTACACCTTGTTCGACACCGTGATGACGCTGGTGCAGCTGCCCTACCAGGCCATGGCCGCCAACATGACGCAGGACTACGACGAGCGCACCAGCCTCACGGCTTTTGCATCCATGGGTGCCCTGCTGGGGTTTTTTGCGGGCAGCGTGTTCATGCCCCTGCTGGTGCGGGCCGCGCCCGATGCACGCACGGGCTACGCACTGGCAGGCGCCTGTTTCGGGCTGGCCGCCGGGGTCGCTGTGGCCGTGGTGGCCTGGCGCGTGCGCGAGCCCGCCACCACCGGCGACTTATCGCCTGCGGCCCCAAACCCTCCAGCAGCCACACCCGGCTGGGCGTCGGTACGCAGCACCCTGCTGGCCACTCTGCGCAACCGCCCGTTTGTGATGCTGGTGAGCGCAGCCGGGCTGGTGCGGCTGGGCCTCACGCTGGTACAGGCCTCGCTCGCTTATTTCGTCATCTACCAGCTGCAGGGCGACAAGGGCGATCTGCCACGCTTCATGGGCATCCTGCTCGCGGTGGTGGGCGTCTCGCTGTTCGTCTGGAAGCGCGTGGTGGACCGCTGGGAGAAAAACCGGGCCTACATCCTCGGGCTGGTGTTCTGCTGTGCGGGGCTGGTGGCGCTGTACTGGGTGGGCCCAGGCCAGCAGGCCCTGGTGACGGGCATCCTGGTGGTGGTGGGCATTGGCATGGGCGCGCACTGGATCGTGCCGTTTGCCATGGTGCCCGACACCATCGACCACGGCCACATGCAAGCGGGCGAGCGGCAGACCGGCATGTACTACGGCCTGTATGGCCTGGTCGACAAGCTGGCTCGCACCCTGGCCACGGTGCTGGTGGCCGGCATGCTGGAGCTGACCGGTTATGTGCCCAACGTGGCCCAGTCTGCCCAGGCGCTGCAAGGCATCACGGCCATGACGGGCCTGCTGCCGGCGCTGTGCCTGGTGCTGGCCATTCCGCTGCTGATGGCCTACCCCATCACCCGCGCCCGCCATGCAGACCTGGTGCGCAGCGTGGGCGCTGCCGCCCCGGCGGAGACGGCCAGTGCGGCAGCAGTGGCCGCAACCCCTGTGCGCCAGAGCGAACACACCACCCGCCCTGCGTGGGAGCCCTCACGCAACCTGCCCGGCGGTGGGCACGACTTCGCACACAGTGGTTAGAGAACATCCGGGAGCGCCCTCAGGCAGACGACGCTGGCCCGACGGGTTCGGGCGGCAACACGCCGCGCAGCGCCAGACAGAAGGGCTGCGCACACTCAGCACGCGCTGCATACGGGCAGCCCACGGTCTCGCACAGGCCCGATGCCCCGTTGCGCGCCCGCGCGTCCTCGCGCGGCACCTGGCCGCTGGCTTGCAGCACGGCCATCTGGGTCCAGGGGTCCAGGCGCCCTGTGGCCTGCTGCAGCATGTCGCGGCCATACACGGTGGCAGCCAGTTGGGGCTGCAGGTCCAGCACCAGCAGCGCGCTGGTGCGCGGCGCGGCAGCATCCATGCCCTGCAACACCAAGGCCATGACCCCCGATTGCAACGCCTGTCCGCCGCCCGCAAAAGGCACCTGCAGCGCGCCGCCCGCAGCGGTAGCGCCCGCGCCCAGGCTTGCGCTGACTTGCGCCGCCGCAGCGCCCACAGCGGCAGGTGACGCCTGGGCCGCCAGCCACGGCACCGGCGCACGCAGAGTGAGCGCCATGCCACGCGGCCCCTCAGGCGTCGACACCACGCCCTGGCGCACCAGCCAGGTTTGCAGCGGCGGCTGGTCGGCATCCAGCGCGCCGCTCTCCAGCGCCTGCGCCATGCCGATGGGCCAGGGCTGCGCGGCCACCACGCGCTGCGACACTCCAGCCTGGGCAGTGACCTGCGCCACCAGGGCACTCACCATCCGCAGCAGCGGTGCGCTGAGGCCCGACGCGGGCCAGGCCGTGCCACTTGTGGCGGAGGCAGCGGACGCCGCGACATTGCCAGACGTACCCGGGGTTGCGCCACGGGGCAGCGCCGATGCCCCCGGTGGCGAGGCCCGCGCGGCCCCCTCACCCCTTGCGCCCTGCAAGCGGCCATCGGCCCCGCCCGCCCGGCGCGGGTCGAAGCCCGCCGCCAACTGTTCGCGCGCCTGGGGCGAGATGCTGGCCTGGTCCGCCGGTGTGGGCAGCGGCCCGCCGGGCGGACTGGGTGAGGTGACCGAGGGCGGCGGCGCGCTGGGGTCTGCCGTGGGCAACGGCGAGGGTGCGGCGGGTAAAGCAGGTTTGGGCTTGTCCAGCCCCAGCAACGCCGTCTGCCGCTGCAGCGCCGCCTCGGCCAGGAACTGGGCCACGGGCGGCAGTGCCGTGCGGGACGGATCGATCGGGAGGGTCATGCCGGGTTGCCTGGGGAATGGATGTCCGATTCTGTAGTGATTCGTCCGGCGTGAACAGGCCATGGTGCGGGCAGGCCTGCCGCGCGCATCAGCTATCAACTACATAGCAAAAGGTGCAATAAAGTCCTGCGCTACCGGCACTTTTTGCCCACAATCCGGTTCCACCGCCCGCCGCGTTGCCTCTCAGTGCGCAGCCACCTCCCCGCCATGCCCCCGCACACCACCGCCCGCCCGCGCCTTGTTGATCGCCACCCCACACCCCACACCGGGGTTGCGCCTGCACTGCTGATGGCCGTGCTGGGCTTCCTGCTGTTCAGTGGGTGGATGTATGCGCCGCAGTGGGAGCGCGCCTTCCGCTCGGACGGCTCGCCGGTGTCGTGGCTGTCGAGTGCGCTGCTGCTGGCGCTCAGCATCACGGCCCTGCGGATGGTGGGGGACCGCGCCCTGCCCCGGCAGCTGGGTGCTTGGCTGGCGCTCTCGTTTTTTGTACTGGCGCTGGACGAGCAGTTCATGCTGCACGAGCTGTGGAAGTTCCGCTGCCATGAATGGACGGACGCCTGCCGCTGGGCCCCCGTGCGCGAAGCCCCCATGCTCGCCGTGGCGGTGGTGGGCCTGCTCACCATGGCCTGGCTGCACCGCGCCTTGCTACACACCGGCACCCGCGCCCTGCTGTGGGCGGGCCTGGCTGTGGGCTGGCTGGCGATTGGTGTGGACCAATGGCCCGAAGTGCAAGCGCGCTGGCCCCGCCTGCCCGAGCTGCCCACCCTGCTGGCCACGCTGGAAGAAGGGCTGGAAGTGCTGGCCGAGGCGCTGGTGTTGGGGGCGTTGTTGCGTCAGCCAGGGCGGCGATAAGAGGGAGACGCCGTGCAGATCCGCTGGCAGACAGATGAGAGCCATGCCCGACGTTCAGCAGTACTCAGCTGAACTGCTCATAAAACACATCAATCGGGCTCGTGGCGACCTTGGCCTGGAGCGGAAAAATCTCCCAGGGATTTTCAACGCTCATGTCATCAAGGCGAGCCAACAATTGATCCCGTACAGCCGCTTTCACTTCCTGTCGCCAGTTCAAGACCTGGCCCCAGGTTGAACTCCCATTCAAATGCAATGGAAACCGCACAGCTTGCACTGATGCGCTATAGGCCAGAGGAAAGAGCCGCCTGTAGGCGTGAAGGTTGTAGAGCCACGAAACGCCACGCACTGTTGTAGCCATTGGCGCACTTCGCTGAACATGTGCAAACAAGTCGCGCAGGTCTGACATCCTCGCGCCGACGTTCTCAACGGCCAATGGACTGGAATTGAGTCCACTTGGCGGTAGAAAGTGGATGCGCAAGGTACCGGTGGCATCGGGCGGGTCGTACGAGAAGCAGCCAAACGACCGTTCGAGTTCGGGGTAGGAGTGGGGCCGCTGGTACTCGGCGCACAAGGCGAGTTGGGCAGCATGGTCACTGCCTGTGCTTTGAACTCTGGCCAAGAAGCGATGCCATTGAGTCTCGCCGGCGTTGCCCCAAAGGTTTAGCCTGCGTCGCAGGTTAGTACAACGGTCAATGGCCACGTCAATTGGAACCGCCGCTTTCACCGCATAGTGCGCGGCAAACTTCAATTGAAGAGAAAAATAACATTCAAGCATTGAATTGGACGGTGACACTGGCTCGCCGACTGCCGCTCCCAGCCGAACGTTGTCCAGCAGCCTCCCCTCACGTGCACTCCTGATCCACCCAATACCCCGCCGGAAACCACTGGCCGTTGATATTGAGGTACCAGCGCCATTCAAAAATGGGCTCAAAGCTCATGCCCCCTGGCGAAGGGGTGTCGATGCGCAGGATGTCCGCCACGCCGTCGCGGTCCAAGTCAATCTCATGCACCATCACGGCGGTGTTCTTGCGCTGGGGCTTGTCCCGGATGGGCGGGTCCGCGGGCTGCATCCAGCTCGTGGCGTAGCGCCGGGTCTTCACCTTCACCGCGTCCGGCGGAAGCTTTGCGGGCAGCACCAGGCGGGTCAGTACCTGGGCACTGTCGGACAGCTTGGCATAGCCGCGCACGGGCTGGGCTTCTTCACCAGGGTCGTTGAACCCACGGCCGGGGTAGTGGCCGCCGCAGTAGTGGTCTTCGTTGCTGATGTCCCAATAGCGCTGGCGCACAGTATGGGCGCCCACCAGGCCTTGGTGGGTGATGGCATAGATGGTCAGCGCAGGTGCGAAGGCCTGGTCGGCAGTGCCCACGTCCCAGAAGCCGGTGATGTACTCGATTTCTGGACCACTGTGGCGATTGAACCGCCCCACGGGCACACCGGTAGGGATGACGCTGATGCGGGTGCCCGCCACGGCGGCCAGGCCGTCGGCATCGGTCTCGTGCAGCAGGGCCACGCTGGTGTGGGAGCGAAAGTACGAAGGGGCGATGGCTGGCAACGTGGGCGGGGCGGCCAGGGGTGCCACGGCAGGGATGTGGTCCACGGCACGGGTGGCCAGCTTCAGGTCATCCAGCGGGTTGACGGAGCGGCCCCGGTCGATTTCCTGCTCGGGCCGCAGCACCACGCCAGCGCGCATGAGCTTCTTGGCGGCTTCCCACTCAGCTCGGGTGGGGTACTGCACCGGCATTTCATGCGCGTGGCTTTTGGCCAGCGCGGGCAGCTGCAGGGAAGGCGGGCGTGGCAGGGCATTGCCGTAAGCGCGCAGGCGGTTGGGTGACGGAGCGACCCAGAAGGCGCGGGCGGCGTCCTTGCCCGCCTGGGCCAGGGTGAGGGGCTGGTCGGCCAGCAGGTTGCAGGCCACATGGGCTTGCAGGGGCTCCGCCAAAGGCGGGCCCAGCCGGGCATCGCCTGCGTAGAGCACGGCACACCAGCCGTCGCGCTCGGTGAGCTGTTGCAGCGCGGTGTTGGCGGGCACCTGGGCCACGATGCGGGCCGAGGACTGGGTCGACTCGCGCAGGTTGACCCACGAGCCCTGCACGTAGCGCTGCTTGGCGGTGGCAACGCCCTGCCCCTGTGCAGCGGCGCTGCCGCTGAAAACCACGGCCAGTGCAGCAGCCGCGATCACCCGGTGGGGGCTGCATTCAAAAAGAGTTGTCATTCCGGAGCCCCGGGGCGTGCTCAAAAGAATCAGACTGCCAGCGCAGGCTCTGGCTGGGCGGCGGGCGGTTGCGACTCGATCACCCGCGCCAGCAGCGCGCCGCTGTAGCGTGCGGGCAGCGGAATCCACACGCGCACCGGGCTGCCCTGGGCGACCTGCACAGGCTGGCCTTCCACGTTGCGCATTTCCTGCAGGCGCACGTTGGTGTTGCCGCTGGGGTGCACCACTTCGATCAGGTCGCCCACGGCAAAGTGGTTCTTGGTTTCCACCTGCACCCAGTCGCCCGTCAATCCCACTTCAGCTTGCCCCTCAGCCCCCAGCACCTCACCCACAAACTGGCTGCGTTGCGTGGTGGAGTGGCCGTTGATGTAGTTCTGGTAGTCGTTGCTCGGGCGGCGCTCCAGCAGGCCGCCGGTGTAGCCGCGGTTCGACAGGCCTTCCAGCTCGATCAGCAGCTCGGGGTTGAAGGGACGGCCCGCCACGGCATCGTCAATCGCGCGGCGGTACACCTGGGCGGTGCGGGCCACGTAGTACAGGCTCTTGGTGCGGCCTTCGATCTTGAGCGAATCGACACCGATCTGCGTGAGGCGGGCCACATGCTCCACCGCGCGCAGGTCCTTGCTGTTCATGATATAGGTGCCGTGCTCGTCTTCCATGATGGGCATGAGCTGGCCGGGGCGGCCGGCTTCTTCGATCAGGTAGACCTTGTCGGCCTTGGGGTGGCGTTGGCCGCTGCCGGTGGTGGAGAACGATTGCTCGGCCTTTTGCTGCGCGGCCTCGAAGTTGAAGTCGCCGTCCATCTTCTGCGCAATGGCTTCGCCCGTGGTGGGGTCGATGTCGGCGTCGTGCGTGGCGTAGTTCCAGCGGCAGGCGTTGGTGCAGGTGCCCTGGTTGGGGTCGCGGTGGTTGAAATAGCCGCTGAGCAGACAGCGGCCCGAGTACGCAATGCACAGCGCGCCGTGCACGAACACTTCCAGCTCCATGTCGGGGCATTCCTGGCGGATTTTTTCGATCTCGTCCAGGGCAAGCTCGCGCGAGAGGATGATGCGAGACACACCCATCTTCTGCCAGAACTTCACCGTGGCCCAGTTGGTGGTGTTGGCCTGCACGGACAGGTGGATCTCCGTCTCCGGCCACTTCTCCTTCACCATCATGATGAGGCCTGGGTCGGCCATGATGAGCGCGTCCGGCTCGCAGTCGATCACGGGCTCGATGTCGCGCAGGTAGGTCCGGATCTTGTCGTTGTGCGCAATCAGGTTGCTGGTCACGAAGAACTTCTTGCCGCGCGCGTGGGCCTCGTCAATGCCTTGCTTGATCTGCTCCAGGCGGAACTCGTTGTTGCGCGCGCGCAGCGAGTAGCGCGGCTGGCCGGCGTACACCGCGTCGGCGCCAAAGTCGTAGGCGGCGCGCATCTTGTCGAGCGAGCCAGCGGGCAAGAGGAGTTCGGGGGCTTTGAGCGTGGTCATGGGGTGGCCCAATCTAAAAATCGTCGGGGGTCGGGTTCAGCGGGGCATCAGGGGCAGGCCGCCGAGCATGCCCACGGCCTGGGCTGGAAACTCTTCGGCATCAAACGCCTTGTCGCCATCGGCGTCCTGCACACCGTTGGGCACCAGGCCCTTGAAGTCGAACTGGCGCGGGTCCATGAAGTGTGAAGGCACCAGGTTGCGCAGCGCCACGGCCATGTTCTCGATGCGGCCGGGGTAGAGCTGTTGCCAGTCGCGCAGCATCTGGCCGATCTGCTTGCGCTGCAGGTTCTCCTGGCTGCCGCAGAGCGTGCAAGGGATGATGGGGAACTGGCGGTGCTCTGCCCAACGCGTTAGGTCATCTTCGGCCACATAGGCCAGCGGGCGGATGATGAGGTGGTCGCCCCGGTCGCTCTGCACCTTGGGTGGCATGCCCTTGAGCTTGCCGCCGAAGAACATGTTCAAAAAGAAGGTCTGCAGCATGTCATCGCGGTGGTGGCCGAGCGCAATCTTGGTGCAGCCCAGCTCGTCGGCCACGCGGTACAGGATGCCCCGGCGCAGGCGGCTGCACAGGCTGCACATGGTCTTGCCTTCGGGGATGTGCTCTTTGACGACGCTGTAGGTGTCCTGCGTCTCGATGTGGAAGGGCACGCCCACCTTCGTCAGATACCCGGGCAGCACATGGGCCGGAAAGCCTGGCTGCTTCTGATCGAGGTTGACAGCGATCAGCTCGAAGCGGTTGCCGTTGCGCTGCTGCAGCAAACGCAGCACGTCGAGCATGGCGTAGCTGTCTTTGCCACCCGACACACACACCATCACCTTGTCGCCGTCTTCGATCAGGCCAAAGTCGCCAATGGCCTGGGCCACCTGGCGCACCAGGCGCTTTTCGAGCTTGAGCGCGGCGTGCGCGGCAGCCTTGGCGGCCGCTGCGGCTGCGTCGTCGCCCTCCACAGAGGAGGGTGCGGGCGGGGTGGCGGTATCAAGCATGGAGTGGACGGACCGGACGGCGAAACGGGAAGGAGCAATCAAGGGGGATTGCAAGGTTGCCGCACCCGGCGGCGCCTTGCAATGGGCTGCCGCACTGCGCTGGTACGGCATTCACTACTTTTTTTATAGCTGCTTGCGCTTATTGAATAAGCGCTAGAGGACGATTTGACTCAAATTCAGGCTTCTGCGGGGTAGAACATCTTGCGCGTAGGCACATCGGCTACCGCCTTGGCAATGGCGCCAATGTGGTCTGGCGTGGTGCCGCAGCAACCGCCCAGGATGTTGACCAGCCCCTCCGCCGCGAACTCGTGCACCAGGCGGCTGGTGATCTCGGGCGTTTCGTCAAAGCCGGTGTCGCTCATGGGGTTGGGCAAGCCGGCGTTGGGGTAGCAGCTGATGAACGTGTCCTCGGCCACGCGGTTCAGCTCCTGGATGTAGGGGCGCATCAGCGTGGCGCCCAGGGCACAGTTCAGACCAATGGCCAGAGGGCGCGAATGGCGCACGCTGTGCCAGAAAGCCGTCACCGTCTGCCCACTCAGGATGCGGCCGGAGGCATCGGTCACCGTGCCGCTGATGATGAGCGGCAGGCGCTCGCCGCTCTTTTCAAAGAACTCGTCAATCGCGAACAGCGCGGCTTTGGCGTTCAGGGTGTCGAAGATGGTCTCGACCAGCAGCACGTCAGCGCCGCCTTCGACCAGCGCTTCGGTCTGCTCGTAGTAGGCAGCGCGCAGGGTTTCAAAGTCGATGTTGCGGGCACCGGGGTCGTTCACGTCGGGGCTGATGCTGGCCGTCTTGGGCGTGGGGCCGAGGGCTCCGGCCACAAAGCGAGGCTTGTCGGGCGTCGAATATTTGTCGCAGGCTGCGCGCGCCAATTGGGCGGAGCGCAGGTTCATCTCGCGCGCCAGATGGGCCATGTGGTAGTCCTCCTGCGCCACGGTGGTCGCGCCGAAGGTGTTGGTTTCGATGAGGTCGGCCCCGGCCGCCAGGTAGCGCTCGTGGATGTCGCGGATCACGTCGGGACGGGTGATGCTAAGCAGCTCGTTGTTGCCCTTCACGTCGTACGCAAAGTCCTTGAACCGGTCGCCCGCGCCATCGGGGCCGGTGTAGCCCTCGCCCCGGTACTGCGCCTCGCCCAGCTTGAAGCGCTGGATCATGGTGCCCATGGCACCGTCGAGGATGACGATGCGTTGGGCGAGGATGTCGGGGAGCTGCGGGGCGCGGGTGTAGGTGATCTGCTGCATGGCGCAATTGTAAGAAGCGGCGGTTCAGGGCGCCGCTGGGGCCTCTTCGGCAACGGGACGCAAGGCCAGCAGCAAATCGATCAGCAGCGTCAGCGCCGGATGGCGGTGCGCGTTGCGCCGCGCGATGAGTTCGTACGGCTCGCTGCGCGACTTGAGCCGCAGCGGCAGGCGGGCGACCATGCCGTGCTGGCAGACGTAGTCGGCCACGTCGTCCGACACCAGGGCCACCAGATTGGGGTTGTGGCTCAGCAGCGAAAGCGTGGCCAGCGCGGATGTGGTCTCGATCAGATGCGTCGGAAAGAACAGGTTCTCTTCGAAGAATTCGCGCTCCAGCGTGCGGCGCATTGGCATGTGCGCGCGGTACACCACCCAGCGGCTGGCAGACAGATCCTGCAGCGTGATCGATGCCAGGCCCGCCGCCGGATGCGCCTGGTGCGCGATGACGGCGAGAGACTCATCCTTGACCACGACAGTGTCGTACAGGTGGGGTTTGGGACTGACCGACGAGCGGCAGATGGCCGCGTCCAGCCGCCCCTGGTCGATGAGCGCAAGCAGACTTTCGCTGGTGTCCTCGACGATCTCCACCGAGATGTCCGGCTGCTGGTCCATCAGCTGCGTGAGCGCCCGCGTCAGGAGCGGCACCGCGCCCATGATGGTGCCTACGGCAATGCGGCCACCTGCGCCACTGGCGATGGCGCTCAGCTCCTGCTGCAAGTGGCTGATGTCGGACTGGATCAGCCGCGCGAAGCGCACCGCGCAGGTTCCCGCTTCCGTAGGCACAAGCCCGCGGTTGGTGCGCATGAAGAGCGGCGCGTTGAGCGTGGACTCCAGCTCCTTCAACGCCTTGCTAGCCCCGGGTTGCGTCAGCCCCACGCGGTCCGCCGCCGCCAGCAGCGAGCCCTGCTCCGCCACCGCGATCAGCAACCGCAGCTGCCTGGCATGCAGACGCGACATCACAGAGTTGAGGTTGTAAGGGCTCTGCATTGACTCGGAGTTATAGCTGTATCGATAACGGTTAGTTTATTCGACGTCGCCTCACTCATAGACTTCCGCGATTGACGGATGAATATGAAAATTCTTGATATCAGGAGATAAACGATGGCGATGATCAACTACGTGACGGAAATCCGCTTCGGCGCGGGCAGTGCCGCTGAGCTGGCACAGGTGTGCCAGACACTCGGCTTCAAAAAACCGCTCTTCATCACCGACAAGGGCGTGGTTGCGGCGGGGCTGATCGAGCGCATCCTTGCCGTGAACGACCTGCCGCACTTTCACGTGTTTGACGGCACGCCCTCCAACCCCACCGAGGCGGCGGCGCGCGAAGGGGTGGCAAGCTTCCATGAAGCAGGCTGCGACGGCATCATCGCCGTGGGTGGCGGCTCGTCCATCGACCTCGCCAAGGCCGTGGCCGTGTCGGCCCGCCATCCGGGGCCGCTGCGCCAGTTCGCGCTGATCGAGGGCGGGCTTGCCCGCATCACGGCGGCCACGGTGCCGGTGGTGGCCATTCCCACTACGGCGGGCACGGGCAGCGAGGTCGGGCGCGGCGCGATCATCATCCTGGACGATGGCCGCAAGGTGGGCATCATCTCGCCCTACGTTATCCCCAAGGTGGCGCTGTGCGACCCGACGCTGACCGTGGGCCTGCCGCCGGGCCTGACGGCCGCCACCGGCATGGACGCCGTGGCGCACTGCATCGAGACCTTCCTCGCGCCCAGCTTCAACCCGCCCGCCGAAGGCATCGCCCTGGACGGCCTGCGCCGCGCCTGGAAGAACATCGAAACCGCCTTCCACGAGCCAAGCGACATCGAGGCCCGCACCAACATGATGAGCGCGTCGCTGCAGGGTGCGCTGGCCTTTCAGAAAGGCCTGGGCTGTGTGCACAGCCTGAGCCATTCGCTGGGCGGTCTCGACCCGCGCCTGCACCACGGCACCCTCAATGCGGTGCTGCTGCCGGCGGTGGTGCGCTTCAACCGCGAATCCGACACGGTCGTGCGCGACGAGAAGATCGACCGCCTGGCGCAGGCCATGGGCCTGCCGGTACACGTGTCGGTGGAGGATGCGATCCAGGACATGTCGCGCAGGCTCCGGCTCCCGGCCGGCCTGGGCGCGATGGGCGTGACGGCCGACCTGACGCCGCGCATCGTCACCGGCGCGCTGGCCGACCACAGCCACAAGACCAACCCGCGCGAAGCGAGCGCGGACGACTACGCCCGCCTGATCGAAGCAGCGATGTGAGCGCTTCTGCCCGCCCAGGGTGCGGGCGGCGATACCGCCACCGGCGCTCCCGGTGGTTGTCCCGTTTTCTTTTTCACAACGAGTCCGCCATGACCATGACCACGACCCTCACGGGCAAGATGCTGATCGGCGCCGCTGCGGTCGCCGGCACCGACGGAGGCCAATGCGCCTTCAACCCCGCCACGAACGCCGACATCGCCGAGCCCCGCTTCGGTTTCGGCACCGCAGCCGACGTGGACCGCGCCGCCATCCTGGCCGCGGCAGCGTTCGACGAATACCGCGCGCTGCCGCTGGCACGCCGTGCGGCCTTCCTGGAGGCCATCGCCGACAACATCATGGCGCTAGGCGACGCCCTGCTGGAGCGCGCCCATGCGGAAACCGGCCTGCCGCTGGCGCGCCTGACGGGCGAGCGCGGCCGCACCGTCGGCCAACTGCGTCTGTTCGCCAGCGTGGTGCGCGACGGCCATTTCCTGCACGCCACCATCGACCCCGCCCAGCCGCAGCGCCAGCCAATGCCGCGCGCGGACCTGCGGCTTGCCAAGGTGCCGCTCGGCCCCGTGGCGGTGTTCGGCGCCAGCAACTTCCCGCTCGCGTTCTCGGTGGCCGGGGGCGATACAGCCTCGGCCCTCGCCGCCGGCGCGCCCGTGGTGGTGAAGGCGCATGGCGCCCACCTGGGCACGTCCGAGCTGGTGGGCCGCGCCATCCAGAACGCGGTGCGCGAGCAGGGCCTGCCCGAAGGCGTGTTCTCGCTGCTGATCGGCGCCGGCCGCAGCATCGGCGAGGCGCTGGTGGCCCATCCCGCCATCAAGGCCGTGGGCTTTACCGGCTCGCGCCAAGGCGGCCTGGCCCTGGTGGCCATCGCCAACCGCCGGCCCGAGCCGATTCCCGTCTATGCCGAGATGAGCGCCATCAACCCGGTCTTTCTGCTGCCCGCCGCCCTGGCGCAGCGCGCTGACGCCATCGGACAGGCTTTTGCCGACTCGCTCGCCATGGGCGCCGGCCAGTTCTGCACCAACCCCGGCCTGGTGCTGGGCATCGACGGGCCGGATCTGGACCGATTCGTGCAATCCGCGGCTGAGGCCCTGGAACGCAAGAGCGCGCAGACCATGCTGACCGCTGGCATCCATGGCGCCTACCGCAGTGGCGTGGAGACGATGGCCGCCACGCCAGGCGTGCAGCGGGTGGCCGAGGGCCAGACTGCGAGCACCTTACACAACGCCGCGCAGGCCGCGCTGTTCACCACCGACGCCCGTACCTTGATGGAGCAGCCTGCGCTTTCGTCCGAGGTTTTCGGCCCCGCATCGCTGGTGGTGCGAGCGAAGGACGCGGATGAGCTGATCGCCGTGGCCGAGCAGCTGGAAGGCCAGCTCACCGCCACCCTGCATCTTGAAGACGCGGACCATCCGCTGGCCCGCCGCCTGCTGCCGGTGCTGGAGCGCAGGGCCGGCCGGTTGCTGGTCAACGGCTTCCCGACGGGCGTGGAGGTGTGCCATGCCATGGTGCACGGTGGGCCGTATCCGTCGACTTCCAACGCGATGTTCACCTCGGTGGGCGCCAGTGCCATTGACCGCTTCCTGCGACCCGTGTGCTACCAGGACCTGCCCGACGCCCTGCTGCCCGAGGCGCTGCAGCAGGCCAACCCGCTGGGCCTCTGGCGGCTGGTCGACGGCGCGCCCGTCCGCGCATGACGGCCATGCCACCGGCAGCCGCCCTCGCACCCTCCGACCTGCTGGCACGACTCAAGGAGATCGTCGGCGGCGGCCATGTGCTGACGGGCGATGCGTCCACGCGCCGCTACCGCAGCGGCTTTCGCTACGGCGGCGGCGACGTGCTGGCCGTGGTGCGCCCCGGCAGCCTGACGCAGCTGTGGCACACGCTGAAGGCCTGCCACGCCGCCGGCACCGTCATCCTCTGCCAGGCCGCCAACACAGGCCTCACGGGCGGCTCCACACCGATGGAGGGCGGCTACGACCGCCCGGTAGTGCTCATCAACATGCTGCGGCTCAAACAGCTGGACCTGCTGCAGCGCGGCGAGCAGGTGCTGGCCCAGCCCGGTGTCACGCTCGAACAGCTCGAACGCAGGCTCAAGCCGCTGGGCCGCGAGCCGCATTCCGTGATCGGGTCGAGTTGCATCGGCGCCTCGGTGACAGGCGGCATCTGCAACAACTCCGGGGGCTCGCTCATCCGGCGCGGTCCTGCCTTCACGCAGTTCTCGCTCTTCGCTTGCATCGACGAGGACGGCCAACTGCGGCTCGTCAACCACCTGGGCATGGCACTCGGCGACGATCCCGAGCAGATCCTCGCCACCCTGGAGAGTGGCCGTTTCGCTCGCGACGACCTGCCGGCCGAACCCGGCCGCATGGCCTCTGACCGCGAGTACTCGCAGCATGTGCGCGACATCGATTCCAGCGAGCCAGCACGCTACAACGCCGACCCGCGCCGCCTCTACGAGGCCTCGGGCTCCGCCGGCAAGATCGCCGTCTTCGCGCTGCGCCTGGACACCTTCGCGGCGGATACGGACACCCGAGTGTTCTACATCGGCACCAACCAGCCGCGCGACCTCGCGGACCTGCGCCGCCACATGCTGGCCTGCTTCGCTTCCCTGCCCGTGGCGGCCGAGTACATGCACCGCTCGGCCTACGATCTGAGCCGCACCTACGGCAAGGACCTGTTCGTCTACATCCGCAAACTGGGCACCGCGCGCGTGCCGCTGGCCTTCGCGCTCAAGAGCCGTTTCGACGCGCTCGCCGAGCGCTGCGGGCTGGGGCGGAACCTGGCCGACCGCCTGCTGCAGCGGCTCGCCAACCGGATGCCCGAACACCTGCCTGCGCGCATGAACGCCTTTCGCGACCGCTACGCGCACCACCTGCTCTTGAAGGTAAGCGACGCGGGCATCGAGGAAACGCGTGCCTATCTGCAGACCTTCATGGCCGAACGCCCGGAGGCAGGCTTCTTCGAATGCAATGAGGAGGAGGCCGGCGCGGCCTTCCTGAACCGCTTTGCCGTCGGCAACGCCACCAACCGCTACCGGGCGGTGCATGCCGACACGGTGGAAGACGTGGTGGCGCTGGACATCGCGCTGCCGCGCAATGCGCTGGAATGGTTCGAGATCCTGCCGCCGGAGCTGGCTGCGCAGGTCGAGCAGCCCATGTACTGCGGACATTTCTTCTGCCACGTGATGCACCAGGAATACCTGGTGAAGAAGGGCGTGGACTGCGCGCAGTTCAAGGAGCGCGTGCTGGCGCTTCTGGACGCGCGCGGCGCGAAGTACCCGGCCGAACACAACGTCGGTCACATCTACCGCGCAGGCCCGGTGCTCGAGGGCTTCTACCGCAGCCTGGACCCGACCAACACCTTCAATCCCGGCATCGGCCAGACCTCGACGCGGCATCGCTGGCGGGCGGTGTGCTGCGACGAGCATCGCGGGCCGCCCGGCCGGTGATACCGCGGTCCTTCGGGCCGGGCCCTGGCGGTCCGGCCCTTTTTTTGCGTCCGGCCCGCGCCCGTTCCGACCCGAGCGCCAGCCAAGAAGAAACGGCCTGAAGACCTCTTGCGAGTCTTCAGGCCGTGAGCCCGGGGCGCCGCAGCGCTCCCGTCGACCGGCGCAGGCTCGTGGGCCCGGCGTCAGCCGTCACCCATGGAACCAGCGCGCAGGCCCCGTGACCAGGATCGGGAAGAAGATCATCAGGAACATGACCGCGAACTCGGCCAGCATGAAGGGCAGCACGCCGCGCGTGACATCGTCCATGCGCATCTTGCCCACGCCGGCCACCACGTTCAGCACCACGCCCACGGGCGGCGTGATCAGGCCGATGGAGTTATTGATGATGAACATCACGCCGAAATACACCGGATCGATGCCCGCCGCGTTGACCACCGGCATCAGGATGGGCGTGAGGATCAGGATGGTGGGCGTCATGTCCATCGCCGTGCCGACGACCATCACCAGCACCATGATGGCGGCCATCAGCAGAATCTTGTTGCCCATGAAGGGCTCCAGCAGGCCCACCACCTTGGAGGGCAGGTCGGCCACGGTGATGAGCCAGGCGCTCACCATGGCGGCGGCGATCAGGAACATCACGATGGCGCTGGTCTTGGCAGCACCCACGAAGACGCGGTAAAGCTGGCGCAGCGTGAGTTCGCGGTACACGAAGGTCGCCACCACGAAGGCATAGACTGCGGCCACCACGGCGGCTTCCGTCGGCGTGAACACGCCCATGCGCAGGCCGACGAGGATGATGATCGGCAGCAGCAGCGCCCAGCTGGCCTCGCGCGCAGCGGCCAGGACTTCGCGCATGGACTTGCGCGGCGGCGGCTGGATCTTTTCACGCCGCACCAGCCAGGCCCAGGTCACCCACAAAGCTCCGCCGATCAGCAGGCCCGGCACGATGGCCGCCATGAACAGCTTGGAGATGGACACGTTGGCCGCTACGCCGAAGATGACGAGCCCGATGCTCGGCGGGATGACCGGGCCGATGATGCCTGTGGCTGCAATCAGGCCGCCAGCCTGGGCCTTGTCGTGCCCGGCCTTCACCATCATGGGGAGCAGCAGTGCCGTGAGCGCCGCCGCGTCAGCCACGGCCGAACCGGACAGCGCGGACAGCAGACAACCGGCCATGATGGTCACGTAGCCCAGGCCGCCGCGCACGTGGCCGACCAGCGACAGCGCCAGGTTGACGATGCGTTTGGACAGCCCGCCCACATTCATGATTTCGCCGGCCAGCATGAAGAAAGGCACGGCCAGCAGCGGAAAACTGTCGGCCCCGCCGATCAGGTTCTGGATGAGGATCTGCGCATCGAACAGGTCCAACTGCCACATGAGGGCCACGCCACTGGCCAACAACGCGAAGGAAATAGGCATGCCGATGGCCATCGCCAGCAGCAGCGACGCAAGAAAAACCGCGATGGTCATGATCAGGAACTTGTGGAGTGTTGGGAGCCACCAGCGGGGGCGGCGGGAGAGGTGCCGGGCGCGCCTAGCGACCCGTGCGGACCGAGCGCCTGGGCCAGGGCTCCGGCTTCTTCGGACTCCTGGATGGCCACCAGCTCGTCCACCGACAGCCGGCCTGTCAGCAGCCGGACGCCATCCGTCAGCAAGATAAGGGCAGCACACACGGCGAAGACCGCCCCGGCGGCATACACGATGGCCATGGAGGCGCCGGTGACGGGCGCTTCGGTGTCCCAGTTGATGCGCACCTGCGCCAGACTGCCTTCATACAACAGCCACAGGATGTAGAGCATGCAGGCGTAGCTGGCCGCCAGGCAGAGCTTTTTGCCCGCCACGGGGAGCCGCGACACCAGCATGTCCACGCCCAGGTGCGCCCGTTCTCGCAGGGCCACCACGGCGCCCAGGAACGTGATCCAGATGAAGAGCCAGCGGGCCACTTCTTCGGAGATCGCGATGCCGGAGTTGAAGCCGTAGCGCAGCACCACGTTGCCGAAGACCAGGATCACCATCAGCGCCAGCATGAGCGCGATCAGGAATTCAAAGATGCCGCAATAGATGTCGATGATTTTTCGCACGAGATCGTCCCCTGAGCGAAGGTCGCTGTGTTGTTATGGTTTTTAAGAAAGGCCGAAGCCACCGGCCAGTGCGCACATCCGTGCACGCGCACAGACCGGCCGAAGCGCGCTTGCACGCCGCGACCGAGCGCGCCTGTTGGTTATTTCTGCTTGATCTTCTGCAGTTCGGCGAAGAAGCCGCGCGTGATCGCCGGGTCGTACGTGGCGGCGAACTTGTCGGTGACGGGGCGCACCACGGCCTCCATGCGCTGCAACTCGGCGGGGCTTACGTCGTTGATCTTCATGCCCTTGGCCTTCACTTCCGCCATCGCCGAGGTGGTCGCCTGGCGGCTGAGCGCGCGCTGGTAGGCCTGCGCCTCTTTGAAGGCGGCCTGCAGGATCTGCCGTTCGCTGTCGGAGAGCTTGTCCCAGAAAGGCTTGCCGGCCAGCACGATCAGCGGGCTGTAGACGTGGTTGGTGTTGCTGGCGAACTTCTGCACCTCATAGAACTTCGAGGTGTCGATCAGCACGTAGGGGTTCTCCTGGCCGTCCACGGCCCGCGATTCGAGCGCGCCGTACAGCTCGCCGAAGGGCAGCGGCGTCGGGTTGGCGCCCAAGGCCTTGAAGGCTTCGATGAACACGGGGTTGGGGATCACCCGCAGCTTGAGCCCTGCGAAATCCTCTGGCTTCTGGATGGGCCGAGCGCTGTTGGTGACGTTGCGAAAGCCGTTCTCCCAGTACCCCAGGCCGATGAGACCCTTGGCGGGCAACCGCTCGAGCAGCGCGGCGCCAGCAGGCCCGTCAAGCAGCGCTTCGGCCTGCGCCGTCGTGGAGACAAGGAAGGGGAAGTCCAGCAGGCCGAATTCCTTGATCACGGACGCAAGCGAAGTGGTGGTAGGGATGAAGAGTTCCTGCGTGCCGCCGCGCAGCGCGCCCAGCTGCTGGGCTTCGTTGCCCAGCTGCGAGGCGGGGAATTCCTTGATCTTCAGGCGCCCACCGCTCTTTTCGGCCACCAGTTCGGCGAACTTGCGTGCGGCTTGCGAGATGGGAGCATCGGGCTGGGCCTGGTGGCCCACGCGGATCGTGCGGTCGGCATAAGCCTGGGCGGCCGCGTGCAGCGACACGCCCGAAACGAGCAGGGCCACCGCGAGGCGGCGCAGCGAGGTGATTTTTTTCATGACAGTCTCCTTCATTGTTTTGACGGGTAAGCAGCTGCGGGCTGCCATCCGCATGTGCGAATGCGCCTGCCGCCAGGCGGTTGCGCTGGCCCGTGGGGGGCCATGCCGTGACGGCCGGTATTTGCGCAAGTCAAGTCTAGTGGCCGCAATTTGCGAAATGAACTGACGACTGGGGATATGGATATAGCCACAAGCAATACCAGGACAGGGCTTGGCAGCCATGCATGAGTCCGGGTCGATGGTGTGCACGGGCTGCGCAGCTATTGCACGCGAGGGCAGAGCGGCGGCGGAGCGCGCAATGGAGCTTCATCGCAGTGAGGGTCTGACTGGCCGGCAGCGCGATATTTCAAGCCTTTTCGGCCCTCAGCGCTTATTGCATATGCGCCAGCTGCTATCAATAGGAGAGTTCATGTTTTGTCTTTCATGGCGCATTTCGCTCCCGAGCGGCCGCCCAAGGCCGCTGCGGGTGATTCCCGTCCTACCGGGGATTCCGTGCTTTTAAAACCCCAAGAATATTGATCACCAACTACATTACAGATTGCAATATAGCCACCTCAATTGCAGTCACGTCTCCTGACCAGTTTCGTCACCGCAACGCCTGCGCACCGCGGCGACTCGCCGTCCCCTGCAGGCTGATCTTTGCGACCTTTGTCGCCCCAGTGGATCTGTCGAGCTGCAGTCCACCGAGTCCGTTCAATGCTCACGCAGGCTGCTTTAAGCGCTTGCGTTCCAGACTGAGTGCACCCCATTTCACAGACAGCCATTTCCATGGGCCCGTTCGTCGTTTCGCCCTCGACACATCCGACCGACTGCGGCCGCTTCTTCCGCGCCTCGTTTTCCGTCCACCGATCCCAGGGCAACGGCAGCTACAGCCGCGTGTTCCGCTTTGACAAAGCCTTTGCCTCGCGCGAAGCCGCACGGCTTTTTGCCGTCACCCAAGGCTGGCTGCAAACGAGCATGGCGCACCCGCCTGCGTGCTGACAAAGCACCGCAAGGCCCGAACGCATCCTGAATCCCCCTCCCGGTTGCCGCGGATTCCTGATTCGCACAACCGCCTCCCCACGGCGCGCTCTTGCTGGCGCGCCAGCATTCTTCAGAAAGGCTCCCCCATGAGCACCAAGATCTCCGTGGGTAACCTTCCCTACTCCGTGACCGATTCCAGCCTGGAAAGCAACTTCGCCGAATTTGGCGGTGTCTCCTCCGCCAAGGTCATGATGGCCCGCTAAACCGGTCGATCCAAAGGCTTCGGTTTTGTCGAAATGGTCAACGCCGAAGTGGCGCAGGCCGCCATCTCCGCACTGCACGGCGTCTCCGTGGATGGCCGCACGATTGTGGTCAACCTGGCGCGTCCCCGCGAAGACAGCCGTGGCGCAGGCGGCGACGGCGCCCAGGGCTACCGCTCCAGCACACGCTCCGACGTGGGCTATGGCAACGGTGGCTACGGCGGTGGCCGCTACTGAGCCAGACAGCTCCCTGTAAAAAGCCGGCACTCAGGGGCCGGCTTTTTTTCGCCCTGCCCATCCGCCGACGCGCCCCGGTGGACGGGCCCACGGCCCGGCGGTGGTAGACGCCGCCGCACGGGGCGCAGCACCCGGCGCACAATACGCGCTTCGCCAGCGGCACGCCCGCCAAGAAATATCAGTCAAATCAGCCTCTAGCGCTTTATTTATAAGCGCTGATAGCTATCAAATTCAGAGTCACCGCTTGTCTTCCCGTCCATCTTCCGCGCTGTCGCCTGCCCAATCGGTTTTGCAGGATGTCTTTGGCTACGAGGAGTTCCGCGGCCCGCAACAGGCCATCGTTGAGCATGTGATTGCGGGCAGTGACGCGCTGGTGCTCATGCCCACGGGCGGCGGCAAGTCGCTGTGTTATCAGGTGCCAGCCATCGTGCGCCAGCAGCAGGGGCGTGGGGTCACCATCGTGGTCTCGCCGCTGATTGCGCTGATGCACGACCAGGTGGGCGCGCTGCACGAGGCGGGGGTGTCTGCCGCGTTTCTCAACTCCACGCTGAGCTATGACGAGACGCAGGACGTGGAGCTGCGGCTGCAGACTGGCGACATCACACTGCTGTATGCCGCGCCCGAGCGGCTGAACACGCCCCGGTTCCTGGGCCTGCTCGACAGTCTGTACCACGGCGGTCACCTGTCGCTGTTTGCCATCGACGAGGCGCACTGTGTGAGCCAGTGGGGCCACGACTTCCGCCCCGAATACCGCGCGCTCACGGTGCTGCACGAGCGTTATGCGGGCGTGCCGCGCATTGCGCTCACGGCCACGGCCGATGCGCTGACGCGCGCCGACATCGTGGAGCGGCTGCAGCTGGAGGGCGCGCAGCACTTCGTGAGCAGCTTTGACCGGCCCAACATCCGCTACCGCATCGAGGAAAAGAAGGAGCCGCTGGCGCAGTTGCTGCGCTTCATCGAGCGCGAGCACCCGGAGGACGCGGGCGTGGTGTACTGCCAGTCGCGCAAGCGCGTGGAGGAGATGTCGGCCGCACTGGTGGACGCGGGCCTCAAGTCCCTGCCCTACCACGCCGGCCTGCCTGCTGAGGTGCGCCAGCAGAACCAGGACCGCTTCCTGCGCGAGGAAGGCATCGTGATGGTGGCCACCATCGCGTTCGGCATGGGCATCGACAAGCCCGATGTGCGCTTTGTGGCGCATGTGGACATGCCCAAGAACATCGAAGGCTACTACCAGGAGACCGGCCGCGCAGGCCGCGACGGGCTGAATGCCGACGCCTGGATGGCCTACGGCCTGCAGGACGTGGTGAACCAGCGCCGCATGATCGACGAGAGCCCCGCAAGCGAGGAGTTCAAGCAGGTGATGCGCGGCAAGCTCGATGCGCTGCTGGCCCTGGCCGAAGCCACCGATTGCCGGCGCGTGCGGCTGCTGGGCTACTTCGGGGAACACTCCACACCCTGCGGCAACTGCGACAACTGCCTGAACCCGCCTGCGGTGTGGGACGGCACGGATGCCGCCCGCAAGCTGCTATCCACCATCTATCGCGTGCAGCAGGCCAGCGGCCTGAGCTTTGGCACCGGCCACATCATGGACATCGTGCGCGGCAAGGACACCGAGAAGGTGAAGCAGTTCGGGCACGACAAGCTGTCCACCTTCGGCGTGGGCAAGGAGTATTCCGAAGCGCAGTTGCGCGGCGTGCTGCGCCAGCTGCTGGCCACCGGGGCCGTGGGGCTGCAAAAGGTGATGCTGGAAAGCGGCCACAGCTTCGACACGCTGAGCCTCACCGACGGCTCCCGCCCCGTGCTCAAAGGGGACGTGCCCGTGCTGCTGCGCGAATCCACGGCCAGCGCGCCCGCCAAGCGCACGCGCCGCAGCACGGCACCGCCCGCCGCTGCCGCCAACCTGGGGCCCGATGCCCAGGCACGCTTCATCAACCTCAAGGCCTGGCGCGCCGAGGTGGCACGCGAGCACAACCTGCCCGCATATGTGATCTTTCACGACGCCACACTGGCTGCGATTGCCGAGCGCAACCCCGCGTCCCTGGACGACCTGCAGGGTATCAGCGGCATGGGGGCGAAGAAGCTGGAGGCTTACGGGGCGGAGGTGCTGAGGGTGTGCCAGCAAGGCTGACGCTCTGCGCTAAAGACCGAGTCCGCAACAAAAAAACCGGCCTCTGGGGCCGGTGAAGGGAGGTGCCCTCAGGCCCTACCGATGGATGGGGAACGGCTGGAGCGCCCAGCCATTGGGCCTATCAATGGCAATCAGCGGTTTCTTCCTCTTCGATGCGTGGATAAAAGTCGTGGTCCTCGCGCTGCATGCGTTCAAACACGCGGCGCAGCACCACATTGGCTTCACTGCGAAAGCCCTCGGCATCGCGCCGAACCTGTTCGGCAGTGTTCCAGCGGCGTGCGAAGGCGTCGTAGGCGCTGGCAATGGAGGCCATCTCGCTCTGGTACTGGCGCCCCATGCGCGCCAGGTCTGCATTGCCGCCGCGCTGCAGTGCGGGGTACAGCACCTGGTCCTCCACGGCCAGGTGCAGCTTGATGGTGCCGCTCATCGCAACGATGCCCTGGGCGATGGTCGTGGCGTTGGCCTCCACACCGGCATGGGCCAGGGCGCGCAAGGTGGCGATGCTGCGCAGGATGTCGGTGTGCTGGTGTTTGAATTTGTCGAGGTTCATGTTCGCTCCTTGTGGGATGAATAAGGGCCTGCGCTGCCGCCGGGGATGGTGGTGGCAGCGCACGGCGCGGGTCAGCGGCGGGTCTCCGCCAGGGTGGCGCCTGCAGGGACGGCTGGCGCACGCGATCCCAACACGCCGCTCACCACCTGCCAGGCCACGGCCAGCGCGCCGACGATGAAGACCACGTCGCCGAAGGTGCGCACCCAGCGCAGCGTCTGGATGAAGGGCTGCTGCATGAAGGCCTCGCCCCGGGCGTACCACAGGCCTTCGCTCACGCTGGCGTGGAACTGGAACAGGCCGATGGGCAGCAGGCTGGTGGCAATCATCAGCACCAGGCCCGCGTTGAGCCACCAGAAGCCCGTGGCCATGAGCCGGTCGCTGAATACCAGCTGCGGCCGGATGTAGCGCAGCACCAGCAGCGTGAAGCCCAGCGCCAGGAAGCCGTACACACCGAACAGCGCGGCATGCGCATGCACGGGCGTGGTGTTCAGGCCCTGCACGTAGTACAGCGAGATGGGCGGGTTGATCATGAAGCCAAAGACGCCCGCGCCCAGCATGTTCCAGAAGGCCACGGCGACGAAGCACATCAGCGGCCAGCGCAGCCGCGCCATCCAGGGCGCGCGGTGCTGCAGGCGCCAGTGTTCCCAGGCCTCGTGGCCCAGTACCACCAGGGGCACGACTTCAAGCGCACTGAAGGCTGCGCCCACCGCCATCACCGGCGTGGTGGTGCCGGCAAAGTACAGGTGGTGGAAGGTGCCAGGCACGCCGCCCAGCATGAAGAGCGAGGCCGAGGCCAGGCTGGCCGTGGTGGCCATGCGCACCGACACCAGCCCCAGCGTGGAGAAAATGAAGGCCAGTGCCGTAGTGGCGAAGACTTCAAAGAAGCCCTCGACCCACAGATGCACCACCCACCAGCGCCAGTACTCCATCACCGACAGGTGCGTGCGCTCGCCATAGAAGAAGCCGGCGCCGTAAAACAGGCCGATGGCGATGACCGATGCAGACAGCAGCGCCAGCAGGTTCTTGTCGCCGGGCTGGCGGAACGCCGGCAGGATGCCGCGCAACATCAGCACCAGCCAGAAGGCCACGCCGGTGAACTTGCCGATCTGCCACAGGCGGCCCAGGTCCACGTATTCATAGCCCTGGTGACCCAGCCAGAAGTTCCACTCGGGCGGCATGATCTGCGCAATCGCCAGGTAGTTGCCCGCGAACGAGCCCACCACCACGACCACCAGCGCCCAGAACAGGATGTCCACACCGAGCTTCTGGTACGCCGGGTCTTTGCCGCCGTTGATGAGCGGTGCGAGGAACAGGCCGGCCGCCAAAAAGCCCGAGGCGATCCAGAACAGCGCGCTCTGGATGTGCCAGGTGCGCACCAGCGAGTAGGGGAACCACTGCGACACATCGATGCCGTAGAACTGCTGGCCCTCCACCGTGTAGTGCGCCGTGAAACCGCCCAGCAGCACCTGGAAGCTGAACAGCGCGACGATGAGGAACAAATACTTGCCCAGGGCACGCTGCGAGGGCGTGAGCGGCACGCGTGCCAACGGGTCCTGGCGGGGCGGCTCGGGGTCGGCCTCGTCGTGCTTGCGCAAAAACGCCCAGCCCCACACGAGAAAGCCCACGCCCGCCATCATCACCACCACGCTCATCACCGACCAGACCATGTTCTCTGCCGTGGGCTTGTTGCCGATGAGCGGTTCGTGCGGCCAGTTGTTGGTATACGTTGCTGTCGTACCCGGGCGCTCCGTGGCGGCGGCCCAGGCCGTCCAGAAGAAGAAGCCCATCATCTGCGCGCGACGCTCGGCACTGGGCAGGGTGTTCTCCTTCATCGCGAAGTGCTCGCGCGTCTTGTGCAGGGCGGGTGCATCGCTGAAAAGCTGGTCGTAGTACAGCGCCGTTTTTGCGATCGCATCGGCCCGCGTGGACGACACCGTGGCCACGCCGGTGGCGGGGTCGTAGGTGTTGGTGCGGTACTCGGTCTTCATGCGATCGCGCAGCACGGCCTGCGCGGCGGCGCCGATGTCTGCAAAAGGTTTGCCGTGCGTGCGCTCGGCCGCGACGTCGAGCCAGTTGAGCAGCTCGCGGTGCAGCCAGTCGGCCGTCCAGTCGGGCGCCTGGTAGGCACCATGGCCCCAGATGGAGCCCAGCTGCATGCCGCCCACCGACTGCCAAGCGGTCTGGCCGTCCAGGATGCTGTCATGGGTGTAGAGGACTTCGCCCCCGGCCGTGGCGATGCGCGCGGGGATGGGCGGCGCGGTGCGGTACACCTCGGCGCCGTAGTAGCCCAGCAGGCTGAAGGTGACGATGAGCACGCCGATCAGCGTGAACCAGAGCTTGCGGTAGTTACCCATGGCGGGCCTCCTGCTTCGATGAGACGGCGAACGGGCGGGGCCAGCGAGGGCTGGCCGCCGGGAGACGGGCGGCGGGACGGACCGCCCGGAGGGCCAAACAGGCCGCAGGTGGACAGGATGTGATGATCATGGTGAGGTGACGAGTGAGTCGATCCACCCCCCTATCGCAAGCGCCGGGCCAGCGGCGGCACCCAACAAAATCAATCGCTTACGAAGTTCATGGTATTTATTACCCCAACGGATTGGGGTTAAATTCACCCATATGAGGTAAAAATCACCATGGATCACCAACCCCTGCTGGCCGACCTGTCCACCGATCTGCCGCAGGCCGTGCGCCTGCAGCGGCTGGTGGACCACCTGCGCGCCCGCTTTCACTGCGGCGCTGTGGCGCTGCTGCAGCTGGAACAGGACCACCTGCGCCCCGTCGCCGTGGACGGCCTGGTTCGCGAGGCGCTGGGGCGCCGCTTTGCAGTCGGCCAGCATCCGCGGCTCGCGGCCATCCTGGCGCGGCGGGAGGTGACCTGCTTTGACCATGACAGCACCCTGTCCGACCCCTACGACGGCTTGCTCGACACCCTGGTGGGCGAGCCCCTGCCCGTGCACGACTGCATGGGCGTGAGCCTGCAGGTGGACGGTCAGCCCTGGGGCGTGCTCACGCTCGACGCCCTGCAGACCGGCACCTTTGGCGAGGTCGCACGCGCTGCGCTGGCCGACTGCAAGGTGCTGGTGGAGGCCGCCGTGCGCATCTCACGGCTGGAGCGCGAGGTGCAGGCGCTGCGCAGCGCACCCCACAGCCGTGGTGCCGACGACGAGCGCCCCACCCGCGCGGGCGAGGGCGACATGGAGATCGTCGGCCAGAGCGAGCCCCTGTTGCGCCTGCTGCACGAGCTGGAGGTGGTGGCGGGCTCGGACCTGCCCGTGCTGCTGCTGGGCGAAACCGGCGTGGGCAAGGAGCTGTTTGCGCGCCTGCTGCACCGCCAGTCGCCGCGCGCTGCACGCCCGCTGGTGCATGTGAACTGCGCGGCGCTGCCGGAGTCGCTGGCCGAGAGCGAGCTGTTTGGCCACGTGCGCGGCGCGTTCTCGGGCGCGGTGACCGACCGACCCGGTCGCTTTGAGGCCGCCGAGGGTGGCACGCTGTTCCTGGACGAGGTGGGCGAGCTGCCGCTGGCCGTGCAGGCCAAGCTGCTGCGCACGCTGCAGAACGGCGAAATCCAGCGCCTGGGCGCCGACCGGCCACGCCGTGTGGACGTGCGGGTGGTCGCCGCCACCAATCGCAACCTGCGCGAGCAGGTGGCTGCGGGCGACTTTCGCGCTGACCTGTATCACCGGCTCTCCGTGTACCCCGTGCCCATCCCGCCGCTGCGCGAGCGGGGCAACGATGTGCTGCTCATTGCGGGCCGGTTTCTGGAGTTGAACCGTGCGCGCCTCGGTCTGCGCAGCCTACGGCTGTCGGCCAGCGCGCAAGAGGCGCTGCGCCGATACCCTTGGCCCGGCAATATCCGCGAGCTGGAGCATGTGATCAGCCGGGCCGCCCTCAAGGCGCTGAGCCGGGGCGTGAGCCGCACCGACATCGTGACGCTGGAGCCCGTGCTGCTGGACCTGGACGCCCACGCCGCCAGCGCAGCCCCTGCCCCGCTGGACGCGAGTGCTCCCGCTCAGGCCACAGAGCCACCCGCGACTGCCTCCACGACGGACACAGCCGGCAGCCCGCTTCGCGACGCCGTGGATGCTTGCCAGCGGCACGCCATCACCCAGGCGCTGGCGCGCCACCAGGGCAACTGGGCCCAGGCCGCGCGTGCGCTGGAGGTGGACGCGAGCAACCTGCACAAGCTGGCGCGCAGGCTGGGTCTCAAATAGATCATCAAAATTGATAGCTGCTAACGCATGATCCTCTAGCGCTTGGGGTACTTTTCACTCCATTTTTCGGCCTGCACCCGCCGCCGCGCTCCAACGGCGCGCATTGCGCCACAATCGGCCCATGCTGACCCTTCAAGACATCCGCGACGCCGCCACCCGCTTACAAGGCCAGGTGCTGGACACCCCCTGTGTCGAATCCAAGACGCTCTCGCAGATCGTGGGTGCGCAGGTGTTCCTCAAGTTCGAGAACCTGCAGTTCACCGCGTCCTTCAAGGAGCGCGGCGCCTGCAACCGGCTCACGCTGCTGACCGACGAGGAGCGTGCGCGCGGCGTGGTGGCCATGAGCGCTGGCAACCACGCCCAAGGCGTGGCCTACCACGCACAGCGCCTGGGCCTGCGCGCAGTCATCGTGATGCCGCGCTTCACGCCCGGCGTGAAGGTGGAGCGCACGCGCGGATTTGGCGCCGAGGTGGTGCTGCATGGCGACACGCTGGAAGAAGCCCGCGCCCATGCCTATGCGCTGGCAGACGCGCAGGGCCTGACCTTTGTGCACCCGTATGACGATGAAGGCGTGGCTGCAGGCCAGGGCACGCTGGGCCTGGAGATGCTGCAGGCCGTGCCCGACCTGGACACGCTGGTGATTGCCGTGGGCGGCGGCGGATTGATCTCTGGAGTTGCCACGGCCGCCAAGGCGATCAAGCCGGGCATCGAAATCATCGGTGTGCAGACCGCGCGCTTTCCGGCCATGGTCAACGCCGTCAAGGGCACGCACCACTCGCAGGGCACGTCAACAATAGCCGAGGGCATTGCCGTGGGAACCCCGGGCAAGATCACACAGGAGATCGTCAAACGTCTGGTGGACGACCTGGTGCTGGTGGACGAGGGCGACATCGAGCAGGCGGTGCTGATGCTGCTGGAGATTGAAAAGACCCTGGTCGAAGGCGCAGGGGCTGCTGGCTTGGCGGCGCTGGTGCGCTACCCCGAACGCTTCAAGGGCAAGCGCGTGGGCCTGGTGCTGTGCGGCGGCAACATCGACCCACTGCTGCTGGCGGCCATCATCGAACGCGGCATGGTGCGCTCGGGGCGCCTGGCGCGCATCAAGGTCAGCGCACGCGATGTGCCCGGCGTGCTAGCGCGCATCACCGCCACGGTGGCCGACGCAGGCGCCAACATCGAGGAAGTGCACCACCAGCGCGCCTTCACCATGCTGGCCGCGCAGAACGTGGAGATTGAGCTGGTGCTGCAAACCCGGGGCAAGACCCATGTCGATGAGGTGCTGGGACAGCTGCGGGCGGCAGGCATGCAGGCCGACCTGATCTGAGAGCCTGTGCATAGAGACCACAGGGTTTTGCCCCTGCGCAGGTTCTCGCGGCTAGAATTGCGCAAGTTTTAAGCATCTGGAGCCCACCATGTCTGACCACCACACTTCGCACGCCTCAGCAACGCCATCGAACGACCCCGTGGAAAACGTCGTTCACGTGGTCCCCGTCGTGCTGCCGGTGGTGGGCGGCATCATGATGTTCCTGCTGGCGTTCATCGCCGTGATGATGGCCTGACCGCTCCGGCAGGCATCACCCCCACAGCCCCGCAGTGCGGGGCTTTTTTTCGTCTCGCCCCCACATTCCATCCTCGTTTGACCTGGAGAACCCCCATGAGACCCGGACACGCACTCGTCCTCTTTTCCGGAGGCCAGGACTCCACCACCTGCCTGGCCTGGGCCCTGGAGCACTTTGCCCATGTGGAAACCATCGGCTTTGACTACGGCCAGCGCCACCACATCGAGCTGCAGGCGCGACAGACGGTGCTGGCGTCGCTGCGCGCGCAGTTTCCGCAGTGGAACGCCCGGCTGGGCGACGACCACATGCTGGACCTGGCGGTGCTGGGCCACATCAGCGACACCGCGCTGACCAGCGACGCCGAGATCCAGATGACCGCCGCCGGCCTGCCCAACACCTTTGTGCCGGGGCGCAACCTGCTGTTCTTCCAGCTGGCGGCCGCCGTGGGCTACCGGCGCGGGCTGCACACCCTGGTGGGCGGCATGTGCGAGACCGACTTCTCCGGCTACCCCGACTGCCGAGACGACACGCTCAAGGCGCTGCAAGTGGCGGTGTCGCTGGGCATGGGCCAGCGGTTCACGTTCGAGACGCCCCTCATGTGGCTGGACAAATCCGAAACCTGGGAGCTGGCGCGGACCCTGGGTGGGCAAGCACTGGTCGATCTGATCGTGAACGACTCGCACACCTGCTACCACGGCGTGCGCGACACGCTGCATGCCTGGGGCTATGGCTGTGGCACCTGCCCGGCCTGTGCGCTGCGCAAGGCGGGCTTTGAGCGCTGGAGCGGTGCGGCGACCCGGCCTTAAAACCTGTTTGGAGTCTTTTTGAACAGGTTCTCGAGCCCCAGCCCGGCACCTGCAGGGCGTCGGATTTCATGCATAACCTCATGTTTTTTTTGCATGGTTTTGACCCCTGTCTGACAGACAAATGGGCGGCAGATTCATAAAATTGACATCCCAGCCGACCCGCGGAATCCGTGGAACTAGCCTCCACCCGTGGGGCTGACACACGCTCCCGCCCGCCGACTGAGCACGAAAGCCGTTTTTTCAAAGGCAGCGCTCAGCACCGCAATTGCGCCAGGCCTCGCCGTGACCCGTTCGGTCCGCTTCCTTTGAAAAAACGTTTTTTCAACTTAGGAAGCTCCCCGATGAACGCACCCACGATGCAGGGCCTGAATCTCAACGCCCCCGCTTACGTCAAAAACGCCCGACTGCTCGCCTGGGTGGCCGACATGGCCGCCCTGTGCAAGCCCGATAGCATCTACTGGTGCGATGGCTCCCAGGAAGAGTACGACCGCCTGTGCCAGCAGCTGGTCGATGCCGGCACCTTCAAGAAGCTGAACCCCGCCAAGCGCCCCGGCAGCTTCCTGGCCTGGTCCGATCCATCGGACGTGGCCCGCGTGGAAGACCGCACCTACATCTGCTCGGCCTCCAAGGAAGACGCCGGCCCCACCAACAACTGGATGGCTCCCGCTGAAATGCGCGCCACGCTGCAGCCGCTGTTTGACGGCTGCATGAAGGGCCGCACCATGTACGTGGTGCCCTTCAGCATGGGCCCTTTGGGCAGCCACATTGCCCACATCGGCGTGGAGCTGACCGACAGCGCCTACGTGGCCGTCAACCAGCGCCTGATGACCCGCATGGGCAAGGCCGTGTACGACGTGCTGGGCGTGGAAGGCGAGTTCGTGCCCTGCATGCACACCGTGGGCGCGCCCCTGGCCGAAGGCGAGAAGGACACGACGAGCTGGCCTTGCAACCCCAAGGTCAAGTACATCGTGCACTACCCCGAAACGCGCGAAATCTGGTCCTACGGCTCGGGCTACGGCGGCAATGCGCTGCTGGGCAAGAAGTGCCTGGCCCTGCGCATCGCCTCCACCATGGGCCGTGACCAGGGCTGGCTGGCCGAACACATGCTCATCCTGGGCGTGACCAACCCCCAAGGCAAGAAGTACCACGTGGCAGCGGCCTTCCCCAGCGCGTGCGGCAAGACCAACTTCTCGATGCTGGTGCCGCCCGAGGCGGGCTTTGCCGGCTGGAAGGTCACCACCATCGGTGACGACATTGCCTGGATCAAGCCCCATGCCGACGGCAAGATGTACGCCATCAACCCCGAGGCTGGCTACTTTGGCGTGGCCCCCGGCACCAACATGCACACCAACCCCAACTGCATGCGCAGCCTGGACAAGGACGTGATCTTCACCAACGTGGCCCTGACGGACGACGGCGACGTGTGGTGGGAAGGCATGGAAAAGGACACCGGCAAGCTGCCCGATCACCTGATCGACTGGCAAGGCAAGGACTGGACGCCCCAGATCGCCAAGGAAACCGGCGCCAAGGCTGCGCACCCCAACTCGCGCTTCACCGTGGCTGCCACCAACAACCCAGCCCTCGACCCCCAGTGGGACGATGCCAATGGCGTGGCCATTGACGCCTTCATTTTCGGCGGCCGCCGCTCCACCACCGTGCCGCTGGTGACCGAAGCCCGCACCTGGACCGAAGGCGTGTACATGGCTGCGACCATGGGCTCCGAAACCACCGCCGCCGCCTTTGGCGCCCAGGGCGTGGTGCGCCGCGACCCCTTCGCCATGCTGCCGTTCTGCGGCTACAACATGAGCGACTATTTCCAGCACTGGCTGAACATGGAAGGCCAAATTGCCGCCACCGGCAAGGCGCTGCCCAAGGTGTTCTGCGTGAACTGGTTCCGCAAGGACGAAGCCGGCAAGTTCGTCTGGCCCGGTTATGGCGACAACATGCGCGTGCTCAAGTGGATGATTGACCGCATCGAAGGCCAGGCCCAAGGCCAGGAAACCATGTTCGGCGTGGCCCCGCAGTACGCCGAGATCAACTGGACCGGTCTGGATTTCAGTGCCCAGAAGTTCGACGCCGTGACCAGCATCGACAAGGCCGCATGGGCGGAAGAGTTCAAGCTGCACACCGCCCACTTTGAGCAGCTGGCCTACCACCTACCCCAGGCACTGCTCGATACCAAGGCGCAACTGGAAAAGCGCCTGGCGGCCTGATACGCCCATTCGATCCAGGAAGCTCCCCCACTCAAAGCCGTCTCGCACTCGCGGGACGGCTTTTTTTCGCCTCCGCGCTGCAGCTACAGCAGCGGCCTGGAGCACCAGGAATGGGGCATGTGGGGCATGACAAACGCAGACACAAAAAAAGCCGTGGCGTCTGCCACGGCTTAAATTCGCTGGATTGCGCAGCGTGTGCTGCGCTAAACCCTCAGTTCAGTAGTACTTGCGAATGCTGTCCACGGTGGGAATGCCCATTGCGTGGTTCAGCTCGGCCATGATGCGGGGGTCCTTCAGGGCCACTTGCCAGGTGCGCTGGTCTTCAGCGGCGCGGCGACGGCTTTCGGCCCAGGCCAGCGCGGAACCGCGCAGCGCCACACCAGCGCGACGGGCGGGGCTGGTCAGCAGGGCCAGCGCAGCAAAGGCCACGAGCCACAGCACCATCCAGGCAGCCAGCAGGTGGCCTTCGGTCCAGGTGTCGATGACCTGGTTGGCAACCACCAGCAGCGCGGAGACCACGGCGGCCAGCAGCAAGGAGGCAGCGCCACGCGCGCCGTCAAAATGGGCGGCAGCGCTCTTCAGGGCGGCGGCAGCGTTTTCGGCGCGGACAACGCCGGGGTGTTCGGTGGGGTACTCAACGTGTGCAAAGGCGGTCATTTCGGTTTCCCTTTTCTAACGCTTGTGGCGAGATTGCCGGGCGATGGGGTGATATTAGGGTTTACCCTTTGCATGTTCAAGTTTATATTTTGAATCATTGATATTCATTTCAGTGATGAATATGCTTTGAGACCACCATGACCCCTTTGAACTTCCGCTCCCTGGACCTGAATCTGCTGCGCGTCTTTGACGAGGTGATGGCCGAGCGCAGCCTCACCCGGGCCGCGCACAAGCTCTCCATCACCCAGCCGGCCGTCAGCAACGCCATGCGGCGCCTGCGGGACGTGGTGGGGGATGAACTGGTGGTGCGCAGTGGCCAGGGCGTGGAGCCCACGCCTCGCGCGCTGGCCCTGTGGCCGCCAGTGCGCGAGGCTCTGGCCCATTTGCAGGAGTCCCTGGCGCCCGGTCACTTTGACCCGGCAACGGCCGAGTCCACCTTTGTGCTGGCCATGGCCGATGCCACGGCGGCGACGCTGGTGCCCGCCCTGGTGGAAATCATCGAGCGCGAAGCCCCTGGCATCTCCATTCGCGTGCTGCCGCTCACCACGCGCGACCCCCGGCGCCTGCTAGAGGAAGAGGCGGCCGACATGGCCGTGGGCTACTTTCCCGCAGCGCTGGCCGACCTCACCGCGCGGGCGCAATCGGGCGGCGTGGTGGCCTTTGAAAGTCGCCGACTGTACGACGGCGAATACGTGTGCGTGATGCGCCAGGGCCACCCTTTGGCCGACGCCCCGCTGACGCTGGACACCTACTGCGCCGCGCGGCACATGCTGGTGAGTTTTTCGGGCCGCCCTTTTGGCTTCATCGACGAAGCCCTGGCGTCGCTGGGCCGCGAGCGCAAGGTGGTGATCACGGTCAATCAGTTTTTCACGGCAGGGCGGGTGGTGTCGGGCTCGGACCTGTTGACCGTGCTGCCACGCCACTTTGTGCCGGTGACCGGCATTGCCGACGCCCTGGTGCAACGGGCCCTGCCGCTGGACGTGCCCGCCGTGCACGTAGATGCCCTGTGGCGCCGGCGCGGCCCCCAGCAGGCCGCGATGACCTGGCTGCTGCAGGCCCTCGCGCGGTCAGCGCGACGCACCTTCCCCGGGCAGGACCTGCACGGCACGCCGTAGACTGCACCCATCTGCGCCCAATCTGATGAATATCCAGCTTCTCTCCGACCTCCATCTGGAGGCTCACCCGCACTTTGTGCCCGAACCCGCCCCCGGCGCCGATGTGCTGGTGCTGGCGGGGGACGTGGGCTCCTACCAGCAGGGCTCTCAACTGGACGACGACGACTTCGGCCTGGCCCGGTTTTCGACGTTGCCCCAATATGCAGGCTGGCCGACCCCCGTGCTGTTTGTGCCCGGCAACCACGAGTACGACGCCCAGGACTTCGATGCCGCGCACCTGCGGCTGCGCCAGACCTGCGAGCGCCTGGGCATTGTGTGGCTGGAGCGCGAAACCCTGGTGCTGCAAGGCGTGCGTTTTGTCGGCACGACGCTGTGGAGCGATTTCGACGCACTGGCCGACCATGAGGGCACGACCGACCTCACACGCCGGCTCAAGCTGCGCGACAAAGCCTTTCGCGCGGCCAACTTCTACCTGCGCAAGACCGGGGGCACGCGCCACACAGAGCCGTTTCTGGCCGAGCCCATGCGCGAGCAGGCGCTGGTCTGCCAGCAGTGGCTGCGCGATGTGCTGCAGCAGCCTTTTGACGGCCCCACCGTGGTCGTCACCCACTTTGCGCCCAGCCTGCGCAGCGCCGACCCCCGCTACGGTCTGGTGCCTGGCACAGCAGGGTTTTGCAACGCACTGGACGACCTGCTGATGCACACCCCGCTGTGGCTGCATGGCCACCTGCACGCGCCGAGCGACTACACCGTGCAGGGCCAGCGCAGCGACGGATCGCCCTGGCAGTGCCGGGTGGTGGCCAACCCGCTCGGTTACGCACGCAAGGGCGAGCAGGCAGCGTTTCAGCCGCGCTGCGTGGTCACCGTATGATCAGCATGCGGTTCGTACGAATCCGCCACGCGCCGAACAGAACAACATGACCCAGGTCAAGACAACAGGCACCCGCGCAGAGTAGTCTGCCCCATCCCTTTTCGGAGAACACCATGAACATCCTGCTTGCTGTCGATGGCAGCGCCTACACCAAGAAAATGCTGGCCTACCTGGCCACCCACGAAGAACTGCTGGGCGGCACCCACACCTACACCGTGCTGACGGTGCAGGCCCCGCTGCCTCCCCGCGCCCGTGCCGCGCTGGGCAAGGAAGTGGTGGACAACTACCACGCCGAAGAAGCCGAAAAAATCCTCGCACCGGTGTGCAAGTTCCTCGGCCGCCATGGCGTGGATGCCAAGCGCAGCGTCAAGGTCGGCGCGGTGGGCGAAACCATCGCCAAGGTGGCAGACACCGGCAAGTTCGACCTGTTGGTCATGGGTTCGCACGGCCATGGCGCCATCGCCACGCTGGTGATGGGCTCGGTGACCACCCAGGTGCTGGCGCACAGCAAGGTGCCGCTGCTGATCGTTCGCTGAACGCGCGGGTCCGCTGCGCAACCGCGCAACACCGTCCAAAAGCCCTGCCTTGCAGGGCTTTTTTTCATCTCGTTACGACTGAATGGTTATTGAATAACCAATCAGTTTACTTTCGTACCAAATGGTTATACATTCGCGCCACGCCCATCTTGGCGTGTCAATTCCATCGAAACCGAGAGGAACGACCCATGAAGAAGACCCTGATTGCACTCGCTCTGACCGCTGGCGCCACCTTCAGCGCCATGGCGCAAGACATCGTCGATACCGCTGTGAAAGCGGGCAACTTCAAGACCCTGGTGGCCGCCGTGCAGGCCGCCGGTCTGGTGGACACCCTCAAGGGCCCCGGCCCATTCACGGTGTTTGCCCCCACGGACGAAGCCTTCGCCAAGATCCCCAAGGCCACGCTGGACGGCCTGCTGGCCGACAAGGCCGCACTGACCAAGGTGCTGACCTACCACGTGGTGCCCGGCAAGGTCATGGCCAGCGACGTGAAGGCCGGCAAGGTCAAGACCGTGCAAGGCCAGGAACTCACAGTGAGCACGAGCATGGGCGTGATGGTCGACCAGTCCAAGGTCATTGCCACCGACGTGGCCGCTAGCAACGGCGTGATCCATGCGATCGACACGGTGCTGATGCCCAAGTAAGCCACCGGCACCACCGCTCTTTTCACCCACCATCCATTCACGAGGAGAAGCCGCCATGAATACCGTATTCAATCGCCGCACCGTCCTGATGGCTGCCGCCCTGGGCGCCAGCACCACCCTGCTGCAAGCCTGTGGGGGCGGAGACGACGAGCCCCAGCGCAACATTGTCGAGCTGGCCCAAAACACCCCCGAGCTGAGCATCCTGGTCGAAGCCGTGGTCGCTGCGGGCCTCGCGCCCACGCTGAGCACGGGCACGCTCACCGTGTTTGCGCCCACCAACGCAGCGTTTGCCGCGCTGCTGACCGAACTGGGTGTGACCAAGGAAGCGCTGCTGGCCAACAAGCCCCTGCTGACCGCCGTGCTCACCTACCACGTGCTGGGCAGCAAGGTGATGCGGGCCGATGTGCCCTTGGGCAAGGCGATCACGCCGGTGTCGGGCGGCTTCTTCAAGATCGAGTCGAACAACGGCCTGAAGATCACCGACGGCCGCAATCGCGTGAGCACCATCACCAGCACCGACATCCAGGCCAGCAACGGCGTGGTGCATCTGGTGGACAAGGTGCTGCTGCCCGCCGACAAGGACATCGTGGCCACCGCCTCGGCGCTGCCCGACTTCAGCATCCTTGTCGAGGCCGTGGTGGCCGCCGGGCTGGTGAGCACACTGCAAGGCGCTGGGCCCTTCACCGTGTTTGCGCCCACCAACGCAGCGTTTGCTGCCTTGCTGACCGAGCTGGGCGTGACCAAGGACGCGCTGCTGGCCAACAAGACCCTGCTGACCCAGGTGCTGACCTACCACGTGGTGCCCGCGCGCGTGCTCAAGGCCGAAGTGCCCGTGAACACCGCCATCACCACCGTCCAGGGCCAGACCTTCACCATCAACTCCAGCTTGGTGATCACCGACCAGAACATGCGCACCAGCAACATCGTGGCTACCGACGTATTCACCAAGAATGGCGTGATCCACGTGGTGGACAAGGTGATCCTGCCGAAGTGACAGGATCCCAGGTGCTGCGCGCCCCCACCGGCGCAGCACCCACACAGCAAAAAGCCCGGCGTGCCGGGCTTTTTTTATCGATGCGGCTTATCGTGCCGCCATGTCAACGCGCTGCCAGCCCGTCAAAACAGGTGCGCACCACCAGGTCCACGATTTCGGCGTCCGAATACTGCCCGCCTTCCTTGAGGAAGCTCACTACCGGGTCGCAGGCGCGCGCATACAGCGTGTAGAGCACCACCAGCGGCGGCAGCGTGGGGCTGATCACCCCCTGGGCCTGGGCCTGGGTGATCCACTCCCCGATCTGGTCGCTCACCGCCACCAGCCCGTTCAGGTAGTCCTTGTTGGCCATGAGCACCGCGCGCAGCGTGGAGTTGCGGCTGGGCAGCAGGGGCATCTCGTTGGTCAGCAGACGTTCCAGCGACCAGCGCACCAGCGCATGCAGCTTCTCCAGCGGCGGCATTTCGGCGGGCAGGCCTGCCAGGTAGGTCTGCACGCGCCCCAGGATCTGCACCATGGCGGCACTGCACAGTTCTTCCTTGCTGCAGAAATGCTTGTACAGGCTGGCCTTGGCGATGCCGACGGCGTTGGCCACGTCGTCCATGGTCATGGCGTCGAAGGCCTTTTCACCCAGCAGGCGGCAGGCGGACTGGAGGATGGCATCCTCGCGGGCCTGGTGCATCTGCTCCTTGAACGAAACTTTGGGTTGCGGCGTTTGCATGGTGTCCATTTTATACATTGCAGTAAAAAATAAATGACGAAGTTGCAATGCAACTACGTCGTTCACGTTTTTGACAGCACAAAACGTGCCGCGCACCCCGCCGCAGGGGCGCAGCCAGACGGCCTTTGAACACGTTCTTAGGACACCAGCGCCTGGGCCGCAGCGCTGGTCAGTGCCGACGACAACGCATCCAGCAACTCGGACTCCAGGTTCCAGCAATGCCAGTACAGCTGGATCGGCAGCGACCGGCCGGGGGCCAGATCCACCACGCTGCCATCGGCAATGGCACCCCGTGCCAGCAGTTCTGGCACCACGCCCACGGCCCAGCCAGCGGCCACCGCGCGCATCTGCGCCTCGGAGCCCGGCACAAACAGGTGGTTGAGCGCCACGCGCTTGAGGCCAAACGCACGGGCCACGAACTCGGCCGCCATGTCGTCCTTGCGGTTGAACGACAAAAACGACACGTCGCGGAAGTTGTGGGGCGTCAGCCCCTGCGGCAGGTACTGCTGTGCGTAACTGGCCGACGCCACCGCCACATAGGGCATGGCCCCGAGCGGCACCATCTTGCAGCCACGCAGCGCCTGCTTGAGCGTGGTCACGCAGCCCAGCACCTGCCCGGAGCGCAGCCATTCCTGCGTGAAGTCCTGGTCGTCCACGATGATTTCGAGCGGCAGGCGCTGGCGCACCAGGTCGTGCAGAGCACCCATGGCCCAGGTGGCGATGCTGTCGGCGTTGATGGCGATCGAGATGCGCTCGTCTTCGCGCGATCCGCCCGGTGCGCTGGGCGCCAGCTCCTGCAGGTCGCGCTCCAGGTCGGCGCGCAGCAGGCGCATCTGCTTGGTGTGCTTGAGCAGCAGCTGCCCGGCCGACGTGGGCCGCAGCGGGCGGCTGCGCACGATGAGTACCGAGCCCACCTGCGCCTCCAGCGCGCGCAGGCGCTGCGAGACGGCCGACTGCGTGACGTTCAGGCGCTGCGCAGCGCGCTCGAAGCCGCCCTCTTCAACGATGGCGGCAAGGCATTCCAGGGCGGCGGGATCGTAGGTGCTCATGGTCTCGGACTCGAACAAAAGAGGGTTGTCTCCTCAGCGCTATCCATTAGGTGCGCTGATGTTTTTGGAGTAAGTTTAATTTTGCTTTTAGTTGAATGCAATGTCGCGCACACTGCGCCCCATCGTGTCCCGCACTGGGGCGGGTGGCACGCAAAGGCTCACAAGGCATTCCGCATATGAAAACCATTGTTCTCGGCGCCGGCATCATCGGCATCAGCACAGCGTGGCACCTGCTGGAACGCGGTCACGAAGTCATCGTGATCGACCGCCAGCCCGATGCAGCACTCGAAACCAGTTTTGCCAACGCGGCGCAGATCTCGGTGAGCTACTGCGAGCCCTGGGCCAACCGCGAGGCGCCGCTCAAGGCGCTCAAGTGGATGTTCGACAAGGAAGCGCCGCTGCTGTTTCGCCCGCAGATGGACTGGCAGCAATGGCGCTGGGGCCTGCAGTTCCTGGCGCAGTGCAACGATGCGGCCTTCGAGCGCAATGTGCAGCAGATTGTGGCGCTGGGCGCCTACAGCCATGCCGCGCTGAAGGACCTGGTGAAAACCACCGGCATCGAATACAACCGGCTCGAACGCGGCATTGCCCACTTCTACACCGACCAGAAATCGTTTGACGCCGCAGGCCATGCCGTGGAGCTGATGCGCAAGCACGGCGTGCAGCGCCGCCTGGTCAGCCGCGACGAGCTGCTCAAGATCGAACCGGCCTTCAAGGCCTACGGCGACAAGATCACCGGCGGCACCTATACCAGCACCGACGAGAGCGGCGATGCACGGGTCTTCACCCAAGAGCTGGCCCGCCGCTGCGCGGCACGGGGCGTGCAGTTCCTGTACGGCCACGATGTGCTGCGTCTGAACAAGATTGGCAATGCTATTGATTCAGTAGCAGTCATGCCAAATTCCGCTAGCGCAAGCGGCAAAAAGGACTTCATATTGAAGGCGGACGCCATTGTGGTGGCCTGCGGCTCGTACAGCGCGCCGCTGCTGCGCAGCGTGGGCGTGGACCTGCCGATCTACCCCGGCAAGGGCTACAGCGCGACCTTCCCGCTGCTCAAGCCCGAGGGTGCGCCCATGGTCTCCACCATTGACGACGGCAAGAAGATCGCCATGAGCCGCCTGGGCAACTTCCTGCGCGTGGCGGGCACCATCGAACTGAATGGCTGGGACCTGACCCTCGACAGCTCCCTGGCCCGCGCGCGCTGCCACATGCTGTCGCGCCGCATCGAGGCCATCCTTCCCGGCGTGTGCGACACCCGCACGCCCGAGGAAGGCGGCAACCCGCAGTACTGGACCGGCCTGCGCCCCGCCACGCCCACCAACATCCCGTTCATCGGGCGCACCCGCGTGGGCAAGCTCTGGGTGAACGCGGGCCACGGCACACTGGGCTGGACGCACGGTGCGGGCTCGGGCAAGGCCCTGGCCGAGCTGATAAGCGGCGAGCAGCCTGCAATGAATTTCGGCTTTCTGGGAGCCGAAGCCGTGCGCGCGCCGCGCACCGTGGTCGCGGCCTAAGATCGTGAACACGTTCTAAGGGGCGGCTCCCACAGCGCGCCTGCAGACAAGGGCCGGTGCCGCTACGATGCCGGCCATGTCTGCACCCCATTACCTCTTCCTCACCACCTCGACCCGCGAACCCGGCCACCTCGGCAACACCGAATGGCTGGCGCGGCAGGCCGCTGCCGCCCTGCCTGCGGGCACGGAGCAAACCTGGCACCACCTGGCGCGCATGCAGTTGCCGCCCTTTGTGGACCAGCGCCACACCACCGGCGCCTACGCACCGCCCGAGGGCGACATGAAAACCCTGCTGGATGCCACGCTGGCCGCCAGCCACATCGTTTGGGTGGCGCCGGTGTACTGGTACAGCATCCCCTCGCCGCTCAAGACCTACCTCGACCACTGGAGCGCCTGGATGCGCGTGCCGGGCCTGGACTTCAAGGACGCCATGGGCCGCAAGACGCTGTCGCTCATCACCACCAGCGGCGACCGCACCAAGGCCCAGCCCATGATCGATTCGGTGGCGCTGTGCGCGCAATTCCTGTCCATGACCTGGGGCGGTGCGCTGTGGGGCAAGGGCGGCCCCCCGGGCGCCGTGCAGGCCGATGCGCAGGCTGTGGAGGCGGCCAGCCGCTTCTTGGCTACTCCCGCTGCGGGCTGATCTCAGCGGTCCAGCGAAGCACGCTGGGCCAGTATGCCCAGCCACTCATGCAGCGCCAGGCTGCTGTCGGACAGCGCCGAGGCGCGCGGCAGCACGCGATACAGCTTGCGCGCCTGCCCCCCTTTGAAGCCCATGGGCGCCGGCAGCACCTGCAGCCCGGCCTGCTCAAAGTCCCGGGCGGCACGCACCATGTGCCAGCCGTGGGTGACGAGCGCGATGCGCTCGATGCCTGCGGCCTTGAGCAGGACGGCCGACCTGGTGGCGTTGTTGCGGGTGTCGAGGGACTCCACTTCGGTCCAGCGCACCCGGCCCTTGAACTCCCGCTCCACCACATCCTTCATCACCAGCGCCTCGGCCCGTGTGCCGCCTGTGGAGCCCCCCGTGGCCAGGATGGGCAAACCCGTCTGCTGCTGCAGGTAGGCGGCATAGCGAACCCGTTCGCGCGCACCCCGGCTGAGCACGTCCACCCCGTATTCAGGCGCCACGGTGTCGGCACCGCCGCCCAGCACCACGATGGCCTGCACTTTCGCCTCGGGCAGCTGGCGCGGCGTGACGGCGGGGTAGCGCTCCAGGCTGCGCACCAGCGCGTCCGACACCGGCGGCCAGGACAGCACCAGCACCGACAACAGCGACAACACCACCAGCGTATTGCCCGTGCGGCGGTGGTAGCGCGCCAGCCACAGGCCAAACAGCGCCAGCACGATGCTGGACACCGGCGGCAGCAGCAGCGCGGACAGAATTTTCTTGAGGGCAAACAACATGGAGAAAGAAGGCAGCGTTCATGCCCGGGCGCGGCGGCCGAGCGAGCCAAGATCAAATGGGTCAGTGCAGCGTGCGCCGGTGGGCCAGAAAATCGAGCAGCGCAGCGTCAAACCCCTCGGGGTCTTCCAGCTGGGGCCAATGCCCCACATGCGGCAGCAGCACCGTCTGCGCATCGGGCAATACCTGGGCCAGCGCCTGGAGGGCTGCCGGCGGAGTGCACCGGTCCTGATCACCGCCCACCAGCAGCACCGGCATGGCCAGGTGCGCCAGCGCGGCGGCACCCCGGTCAAACGTGGGCAGGGCCTCCAGGGCGCGGCGGTAGGCGCCCGGGAACACCTGGCCCAGCGCGTGGCCCGCCAGCCGCACGCCTTCGGGCAGGGCACCGGTGCCGATGCACTGCGGCACCAGGGTCTGGGCCAGTTGCTCCATGCTGCCGCCCGCGTCCAGGGCCTTGAGGGCCTGCTCGCGCGGTGCCACCCAATCCTGCACGGCCTGGGCATCCAGCGCCGGGCCGCCCGCGCACAGCACCATGCGGCGCACCCTGGACGCATCGCGCACGGCGGCCTCCAGCGCCACCATGGCGCCCATGCCGTGGCCGACCAGCGTGACGGGGCCGCAGCGCAGCGCCTCGATCAGCGCGAGGCAGCTTTGTGCCAGCGCCTTGAAGGTGTAGGGCTCCACAGGCGCGCTGCGGCCATAGCCGGGCATGTCCCAGGCCACGGCCCGGTAGCCAGCGGTGGCCAGGGTCTCCACCTGGGGCGCAAAGGTGAGGTGGTCGCCGTCCGCGTCGTGCAGCATGAGCACGGTGGGGCCGGAGCCGAGGGTGGTGAAGGTGGGAAGCAATGCGGCCATGCGGTGAAAAGCAGATGTAAACCCCGCAACAGCGCAGCGGAGGGTGGCGCCTGATAATAGGTCCTGTCGCTTGCCCCCACGCCGCCACCGCTGGCGCCGCTTTTGTGAACCCTTCGCTCCCCCGCCCCGCCCTCGCCCTGCCGCCGAGCTTTTCGACCCGCGAATTCCGCAATGCGCTGGGCATGTTCGCCACGGGTGTGACCATCGTGACCGCCCGCAATGCGGCGGGTGAACTGGTGGGGCTCACGGCCAGCTCGTTCAATTCGGTGTCGCTGGAGCCCCCGCTGGTGCTGTGGAGCCTGTCGCACGGCGCCAGCACCATGCCGGCGTTTGCCAACGGCTCGCACTACGCCATCCATGTGCTGGCAGCGGACCAGAAGGACCTGGCCGAACGGTTCGCCACCCGCGGCATTGACCGCTGGGCCGGCCTGGAGCACCGTCCCGGTATCAGCGGCGCGCCGCTGCTGGCCGGTGCCGCCGCCACGTTCGAATGCTTCAACCGCAGCCAGTACAAGGAGGGTGACCACACCATCTTCGTGGGCGAGGTGGAGCGCTGCGAGCACCGCGAGGGCGCATCGCCCCTGCTGTACCACGGCGGCAAGTTCTACACCGAGCACCCTCTGTGACGGCGCCCGCCATCGTCGTACGCCACGTGAACGTTGGCACCGCCCGGCGCCTGAAGGTGGGCGAGCGGTCAGTGCTCACCGCCATCAGCAAAACCTCCGTCGCCGGCCCCGTGGCCGTGGGCCCGCTGGGGCTGGCGGGGGACGAGCAGGCCGACCTGAGCGTGCACGGAGGCCTGACCAAGGCGGTGTATGCCTACCCCGCCGCGCACTATGCGTTCTGGCAGGCCCAGCGCCGCGAGCGGGGCGTGAGCCTGTTCGACGAAGCGCTGCCACCGGGCTTCATGGGCGAGAACCTCACCATTGACGGGCCGCTGGAGCATGAGGTGTTTGTGGGCGACGAGTGGCATTTCCCGGACTGCGTGCTGCGCGTGGCGGCGCCGCGCGAGCCCTGCTTCAAGTTCAATGCCGTGATGGGCTTTGCCCAGGCCGGCCGCGCCATGGCGGTGGCGGGCTGCTGCGGCTACTACCTGGCGGTGGACCGGCCCGGCACCATCGCCGCCGGGCAGACCGCGACGCTGGTCGCAGGGCAACGCGGGCTGAGCATTGCCCAGGCTTTTGCGGGCAAGTTCGCCAAGCACGCACGTTGATCTGGCTGCGGCACGACTCCCGCGCCGCAATCCGCCCAACCTATTCCGTGGTCACCAGCTGGCGCGCCTGCGCCTGCAGCTGCGGGAACACCTTGCCCACCAGCTGCAGCTGCGCCGCCATGAGGCTGTGCGCGCTGGGCGCTGCCGGCACCGTGCCCCACTCGCGCAGCACCTGGGCCACCGCCGGGGCGCTGTGGGTGTTGCGCACCCGGCCGGACTGCTGCGCGCGCTCCAGCTCCAGCGCCAGCTGCTGCAGAGATGCCAGCAGGCTTTGCGCCAGTTCGCGCGTGGCCTCGTCGATGGGCTGAGCGGCTGCGCCACCGCGCTGGGCGCCCAAGGCCGACAGATAGTTGAGCTGGGTGTGCGAAAGACACAGGAAATTCCCTACCACCTCGGCATTGCCACGCACATGCAAGGGCTCCTTGAGCATGGCGCTGTACGAGTTGGACAGCGCGGCATCCGCGTTGTGGGCATTGCGCCGGGCCAGGCGGTAGGCCAGGTGGTCGCACTTGCCTCCCTGGTACTGCGCCAGGATCTCCCGCAGGTACAGCGCCTGGGTCTGCAGCACCTGGGCGGCCAGCCGGGGCCAGTGGCGCGACTGCCACGACGGCAGCACCAGCCACGAGGCCACGGCCGCGATCACGCAGCCCACCACGGTATCGAGCAGGCGCGCAGAGATCACGCCGCTGGCCGCGCCCATCTGGTGAAAGCTGAGCAGCAGCAAGGTGGTGACCGCCGCCGTGGCCAGGGTGTAGCGGGTGTGCCGCGCCCCAAAAAACACCGCGCCCCCCAGCACCAGCAATGCGGCCTGCACCAGCTCGCCCGGAAACAGCTGGATCACCGCCCACCCGAGCGCGAGCCCCATCGCCGTGCCCTTGGCGCGCTCCATCAGCCGCGTCTGCGTGGCCGCGTACTGCGGCTGGCTCACGAACACAATGGTCAGCAAGATCCAGTACCCGTGCGGGTCGGCCGTGGCCTGCATGAGCGCAAAGCCCACCATGAGGGACAGGCTCAGCCGCAGGCTGTGGCGCAGCCAGGGGGACTGCAGCTGCCAGTGCGAGCGCAGGCGCGCCCAGGCATCGCGCAGGCTGCGGGGCTCGCGGTCAAACAGGGCGTAGTCCACTGCCGCTTCCGCGGTGTGGGCGGGCAGCGCCAGCGCACCGGCAAACACCCCGGCCAGTGCGGTCAGGTTGTCGGCCAGCGCCTGCAACGACCGCAATGCACGGGACTGGGCAGGCAGGGACGCAGCACCAACGGACTGCGGCTGGGACGCCAGGTGCGCCACGGCAGCCTGCATGTCCTCGATGGCACGGGCCGTCACGCCCCAGTGCTGGGGCACCGTCTGCGCCTCGATCGCCGCCGACAGCTTGAGCGCCTGCTCGCCCAGCAGCGTGAGCACCCGCTGGCAGCGGTACAGCACGTCGCTGTGAAAGAACGACTGGGCGAGCAGGTCGTAATGCTCGTGGGACGAACTCACGCGCTCGTGCACGTCCTGCGCCGCCAGGTACTGGTGCATGGCGGTCTGCAGCCACAGCGGGGGCGTGCCCCGGCCCATGCGGCTGATCAGGCTTTCCTTGGTGGCGTTGAGGGCGTCCACCACGCGGCCGTTGTGCAGCGCCAGCGCCATGCGGCGGCGTTCCAGGTCCACATCCCGCACCGGCTCCAGCAACAGCGCCTTCAGGCGCAGGTATTCGCCCAGCATGGCGTAGAGCTTGGCCAGGCGGTAACGCACCGGCGCGCGCGGCAGCACGGCATGCCACAGCACCGACACCACGCCGTACCAGGCCGCGCCTGCCAGCATGCGGGGGATCGCGTCACCCGCGCCCGCACGGCTGCTGTGGGCGGCCAGCCCCGCATAGATGAACAGGATGAGCGACCCAAAGGCAATGGCGCGGTAGCGCTCGCTCAGCGCCCCCAGCATGGTGATGCCAAAGGCCAGCAGCGCCATCACCCCCATCAGCACCCAGGGCCAGGACACCGCCGCCCAGACGGCCCCGGCCATGAGACCAAAACACGCCAGCGCCAGGCACTGCGCCCGCAGGCGCCCGCGCCAGCTGTCGTCGGTTTCGGTGAGTGCGCTGGCGATCACGCCCAGCAGCACGGGCATCAGCTCGGCCCGCCAATCGGCCCACCAGCCATAGGCCAGCACGGCAGCAAGAGCCACAAAGGCACGCGCGCCGCGCGTGACGCCCTCATGATTACGCGCACGCTGCCAGCTGAGTTTCCAGGTTGTGTCCACAGGAGCCTTGTTGCCGAGAGATTAGGGATTACCCTAGTACATCTAGCAATTGTCAGGCCAAATCAGGCCCCACCAGCCCAAAAAGAAACCCTGCCGCGCGGGTTACGGGGCAGGGTCTGGGGCGATGCCGGGGCGCGATGGGAGTACGCGGCCCGGTGGCCGTGACGGCCTATCGCACGGTATCGGGCAGCTCGATCTTGACCTCCAGCACTTCCAGGTTGTCCTGGCGCTCCAGGTGCACCTTGAGGTCGTCGGGGTTGATCTTGACGTACTTGGAGATCACCGCCACCAGCTCGCGTTGCAGCGCGGGCAGGTAGTCGGGCTCGGACGCATTGCGGCCGTTGCGCTCGTGCGCCAGGATGATCTGCAGCCGCTCCTTGGCAACGCTGGCGGTTTTTTTCTTCTCGCCGAGCAGGAAGGACAGGAAAGAAGCCATGGCTATTTGCTCCCGAACAGGCGTTTGAAGAAGCCGGGCTTTTCGGCGTCAATGAAACGCAGCGGCTTGTCCTGTCCCAGGAAGCGGTCGATCACATCCTTGTACGCCTCGCTCACATCGCTGCCCTGCGCGTGGATGGCGGGCGTGCCCTGGTTGGACGATTGCAGCACCACTTCGGATTCTGGAATCACGCCGATCAGCTTGATGCGCAGGATGTCCTGGATGTCTTCCAGGCTCAGCATCTGGCCGTCCTGCACGCGGCTGGGGTTGTAGCGCGTGATGAGCAGGTGTTCCTTGATCGGCTCGCCGCCTTCGATGGCACGCTTGGTCTTGCTGCCCAGCATGCCCAGGATGCGGTCGGAGTCGCGCACCGAAGACACCTCGGGGTTGGTCACCAGCAGCGCCTCGTCGGCAAAGTGCATGGCCATCAGCGCGCCGCTTTCGATACCGGCGGGCGAGTCGCAGACGATGTATTCAAAGTCCATCGCGGCCAGGTCCTTGAGGACCTTTTCCACGCCGTCTTGCGTCAGCGCGTCCTTGTCGCGCGTCTGGCTGGCAGCCAGCACGAACAGGTTGTCGCACTGCTTGTCCTTGATGAGCGCCTGGTTCAGGTTGGCCTCGCCCTGGATCACGTTGATCAGGTCGTACACCACGCGGCGTTCGCAGCCCATGATGAGGTCCAGGTTGCGCAGGCCGACGTCAAAGTCGATCACGGCGGTCTTGTGGCCGCGCAGGGCGAGGCCGGTGGCAAAGCTGGCGCTGGTGGTGGTCTTGCCCACGCCACCTTTGCCGGAGGTCACGACGACGATTTTGGCCATGTGTTGCTGATTCTCTGTGGGTTGGTACGAATGAAATGGGGAGCTCAGGCGAGCGGCTCGATGAGGAGCTTCTCGCCTTCCAGACGCACCTGGGCCGGCTTGCCGCGCACCTCGGCGGGCAGCTCGGTCTCGGTGGTGCGGTAGATGCCTGCGATGGAGACCAGTTGCGGCTCCAGGCAGGTCGAAAAAATACGGGCTTCGGTGTTGCCCCGTGCACCGGCAATCGCGCGGCCACGCAGCGGGGCATAGACGTGGATGTTGCCATCGGCAATCACCTCGGCTCCAAAGCTCACCACCGCCATCACCACCAGATCGGCGCCGCGCGCGTACACCTGCTGGCCGGAGCGCAAGGGTTTGTCCACCACCACCGTGCCGGGGCCGGGCATGGGCACTTCGCGTACCACTTCCACCTCGACCTCGCGGATCACCTCGCGCACCACTTCCTGCACCGGCGCAGGCGCCTCGGCACGCGCGGGGGGCGCATCGGGAGCCGCAGCCAAGCCCGCAGTGCGTGCCGCCTCCATCTGGGCAGGGCTGCCGCCGCGCACGGCCACGGGCAGGGTGTTGTGCTGGCGCAGCGCGGCTGCGATGGCGGCAAAGTCGATGGGCGCTTCGGCCTCACGCACGGGCGCCAGGTCGATCAATACAGGGTCGTTGTCAAAAAAGCCCGGGGCATCGGCCACGCGCTCGGCCAGGTCGGCTGCGAACTGGGCGGCGTCAGTGGTCTTGAGCAGCACCGCCACCACCGACAGCGAGGCGCTCTTGAGGTCAAAGCTGGAGCGGGACTGCGCCGCCGTCGTAAGGGCCATGAGGGGATAGGAAAAGGAACGCGGGAACCTGTTTCAGAAGGCGCAAAGTGTACCGTGGGCCTGTGTAAGCGTCCGTATGCACCTTTCCGTTGTGCGCAGGGGCCCGCAAGGTGGCCAGCAGATGCACCGAGGCGACCGGCAGAGCAGGCGCGCCGTTTGATAATGCACCGATGCCTTCCACCCGCAAAACACACCTCGACGCCCTTGCCATCTCCCTGCTGCTCGCCTGCTGCATGTTCTGGGGCTTCCAGCAGGTGCTGGTCAAGGCCACGGTGGCCGAGGTGGCGCCAGTGTTCCAGGCCTTTGTGCGTTTTGCGCTGGCGACGGTGGCCGTGGCGGCCTGGTGCCTGTGGCGTGGTGTCAGCCTTTCCGGCGCGGGCGAGCCCGCCGGGGCCACACGCGCCGGACTGCTGGCGGGGGCGCTGTTTGCGGGCGAGTTTGCGTGTATCTACCTGGGCCTGCAGTACACCACCGCGTCGCGGCTCACGGTGTTTTTGTATGCGTCGCCCTTCTGGGTGGCATTACTGCTGCCGCGTTTCATCCCCGGTGAGCGCCTGCAGGGCTGGCAGTGGCTGGGCCTGGCCGCGGCCTTTGTGGGCGTGGGGCTGGCGCTGGGCGACGGGCTGCTCGGCCATGCCAGCACGGCACTGCCACAAGGCTGGCTGGGGGATCTGCTGGGGCTGGCTGCAGGCCTGATGTGGGCGCTGACCACGGTGGTCATCCGCACCACGCCCCTGGCGCGTGTGGCCCCCGCCAAGCAGCTTTTCTATCAAGTGGCGGTAAGCACCGCGGTGTTGCCGGTACTGTCACTGGGCCTGGGCGAGGCCTGGGTCTGGCAGTTCAGCGGCTTTGCCTGGGGTTCGCTGCTGGTGCAGGCCCTGGTGGGCGCGTTTGTGAGCTACCTCGCCTGGATGTGGATGCTGGCGCACTACCCGGCCACCAAGATCTCGGTGTTCGTGTTTCTCACGCCCGTGTTTGCGCTGCTGTTTGGCGCGCTGTGGCTGGGTGAGCCTGTGACGCCCGGGCTGGTGGCGGCGCTGGTGCTGGTGGCAGCGGGCATCGTGCTGGTAAACCGGAGGCCTGCGGACTGAGGCACTGCGACCTGTGCAGCAGCCCTAACGCCATTCGACGCGGTTTCTGCCCGCGTTCTTGGCGGCATACAGCGCCTCGTCGCTGAGTCCGATCTGCGCGTCCAGGGCTCGGGTGGAATCGTCTGGAATGCCGGCATGCACACCGACGCTGAGGGTGATCGGCACCGTGGCGTTGGCCAGCCGCACGGGCGGCGACTCGATGGCCTTGCGCACATGCTCTGCCAGGCGCAGTGCACCGGCTTGGTCGGTGGCAGGCAAGACCGCCAGAAACTCTTCTCCGCCATAGCGGGCGACCACATCGCCCTGGCGCAGCCGCTGGCGAATGCGCAGTGCCACTTCGCGCAGCACGGCGTCTCCGGCCAGGTGGCCATAGGTGTCGTTAACGCGCTTGAAGTGGTCGATGTCCAGCATCAGGAAAGCCAGCGGTTCCCCCTGGCGCCGAGCGCGCGCGCCCAGCGCTGGCAGCAGGTCTTGCAGGGCACTGCGGTTGTACAGACCGGTGAGGCTGTCGTGCGTGGCAAGGGCGTGCTGCTGCTCCAAGGCAAATTCCATCTGCATCAGCACAAAGCCCATGCTGTTGACCAACAGAACGGCCATCACCGCAAAATAGGTCAGTCCCTGCACCTGGCCCGGCACGTTGTAGACCGCATCCCAATCCGACGCCCACACCATGTAAGCGGTGCGCACGACCAGCGTGAGCACCAAGCCCGCGCAGCCGGCAATCAGGACCCAGCGGCCCGTCAGGCGCCGCTCGACCAGCGCGGGGCCCCAGGCCTGGTACAGCAACATGCCGGCCATCACGCTCTGGATGCCGGCAACCAGGATGTTGCGCCAATGGTCGTCCCGCATGAACCACAGCACCACCACCATGTTGACGGCGAGCGGCAACCACACCAGCGCCGAGCGCACAGGCTGAGCGCGGTGCCGCTGAAACGACGCGATCGCCAGCGTGTGCAGCACCAGCGTCAGGCCGCTGAGCAGGTTGGTTGCCAGGATCGACACTTCGGTCCAGCCGAATGCCCGCAGGCCGAACGCCGGGTAGGACAGCGCATTGACCACCAGCCCCAGCCCCCACAACGCCAGTCCCCGATGCAAGCGGGCACGCAGGGCCACAAACACAATCGGCAGCGCCTGGGCGGTCGCAGCGGCCATGGTGGCGGCCAGCAAGGTGGCAAGGTCGAGCGTCATGGACAAGGTGCAGGGGTGAGGCCGACCGCTGGAAGAGGCAGCGTGGGCCATTCGATCCAGGCAGTCTAATGCGCGCCGGGCTGGGATACCTTGATCCGACGAGGCCACAGGGTGCTTTGGCAGCCTGCACCGCTGCGGCAATAACCGCAGAGTGCCCACCCCCGCATGTGAAAATCCCCCGCATGCCACCCCGCCTGCCCCCGCTGAACGCGGTCCGTGCCTTTGTGGCGGCGGCGCGGCACCAGAGCTTTACCCACGCAGCACTGGAGCTGCACGTCACCCACAGCGCCATCAGCCGCCAGATCAAGGCGCTGGAGGCCCACCTGGGCGTGGACCTGTTCGAGCGCAAGACGCGGCAGGTGCTGCTCACCGCAGCGGGCCACCAGTTTCACGCGCAGGTCGGCCCTGCGCTCGCGCAGATTGGCGCCGCCGCCGAGGCGCTGCGGGGCGACGCCGGGCTGCGCAGCGTCAAGATCAATGTGCGGCCCAGCTTTGCGGTGCGCTGGTTGATCCCCCGGCTGCCCGGCTTTGTGGCCCAGCACCCGGACATCGAACCCCAGGTCATCACCAGCACGCTGACGCCAGACCATGCCACCGAGGCCTTCGACCTGGCCCTGCGGCGCGGCCCGCGCGGGTGGCCGCCGGGCATGCAGGTGCAGCCGTTTCTGGAGGATGAGGCGCTGGTGGTGGGCGCGCCCGCCCTGTTCGCCCAGCGCCCGGTGACACGGCCCGATGCGCTGTCGGCCCATGTGCTGCTGCTGTCCAAATCGCGCAGCAAGGACTGGGAGAGCTGGAAGAAGCTGGTGAGCGCCCCCGCGCTGCAACCCGCCAGCTGCCTGCAGTTTGACCACCTGCACTTTGTGCTGCAGGCCGCCCTGGACGGACTGGGTTTTGCCGTGGCCCCGGTGTCATTGATCACCCACGACCTGGCCTCAGGGCGGCTGGTGTCGCCGCTGCCCAGCTTGCGGCTGCCGCTCACGCGGCACTACCTGGGCATGGCGCCGGACCCATCGCCGGAGACGCTGCGTTTTGTGCAGTGGCTTCAGGACGAGATCAGCGCCTGAGCGGGAGGCCGGGCCGGGAGTACAAGGCCCCCACGTGCCCGTTTTGCCCGATTTCTGCACAAATCGGGCGGTAGCGCTAGTGCATCATGCGCTAACAGCTATATTTTCAATAGCAAAATCATTCACCATCGCCCATCCACCGTGCAGTGCCCGACACGCGGATGGAGCTGCCGGGCACGGGCCCGATCTCGGCCCGCAGGCGCGAGCGCATGCCCATGTCCTCGCCCTGCACCACATCGATGGCGCCGCCGTGCGGCCAGCCCAGGTCGCGCAGGTAGCCCGCCAGCGCGGCGGTGGCGGCGCCCGTGGCCGGGTCTTCCAGCACGCCGCCCGAGGCAAAGGCATTGCGGGTGTGCAGCAGGCGGTCCGACTCCACCCACACCAGCACGATGGTGACGAGCTTGGCGTTCACCATCAGCGTGCGGCCCGCGTCCAGCGCGTAGTGCATGGCCGCCAGCGCCCCACGGCTGCGCAGCGCCACCACCAGGTGGTCGGCCCCGCCGTGGATGAGCGCGGGCGGTATGCGCGGGTCCAGATCGGCCGCGCTGAGGCCAAACAGGGCCAGCGCATCGGCAAGCAGCCCCGCAGGCACAGGCCCGCTGCGCGTGGGGGGCGACTGCAACGCCGCCTGCACCAGATCGCCAACGCGGCGGCCTTCGACCGTGATCTCGGCCTGGCTCAGCGACAGCGCAAACACGCCGTCGCCCTCGCGCTGCGCGAGCGCGGCGCCCAGGGCAATCGTGGCGTGACCACAAAAGGGCACCTCGCTCTCAGGCGCAAAGTAGCGCACGCGCCAGCGGCCATCGCCGAGCGGCGCGGCAAACGCGGTTTCAGAAAAGCCGACTTCGGCAGCAATGCGCTGCATGTCGGCGGGGCTGGGCAGAGCGTCACCGATCCACACACCGGCGGGGTTGCCGCCCTGGGTGCCGTCGGAGAACGCAGCGATTTTTTGGAGTGCCATGGGGTTCAACGTGCAGAAACAGGGGACGACCCCGCGAGTGACTCAGAGCTTGGGAATGCGGATCCGGCTGATCATCAGCGACCCCGACAGCGCAAACAGCAGCACCAGCGGGTGCAGCGTGAAACCGCCGATCAGCAGCTTGCCAAACCACAAGTTCTCGCGCACCGCACCCAGCCAGGCGGCCAGTGCCAGCAGGCCCACCAGCACGATGGAGGTGGGGATGGGTGTGCCTTCAAAGTATTTGACCTTGCCATCGTCGCCCGACAGCGTTTCGGCGGTGACGTTGTAGCGCGCCAGGCGCGACACGCCGCAGGCCACAAAGTAGGCCAGCACGATGCGGTCGTACAGGCCCTGCATGCCGCAGCCATAGGCAATGATGGCCGGAGCCACGCCGAACGAGATCACGTCGGCCAGCGAGTCCAGCTCGCGGCCCATGGCCGAACTTTTCTGGCGCCAGCGGGCGATGCGGCCGTCCAGCACATCAAAGATCAGCGCGGCCAGCACCAGGGCACATGCAAAGTACACATGCACCACATTGCTGGTCTCCAGGTACGACATGACCGAGAACAGCGCGCCCACGCCGCAGACCGCGTTGCCCAGCGTGAACCAGTCGGCAAGGTGGAACTCACGGATCATCGAAAAACGTTTGGGCGGTTGCGGAGTGTTCATGGAGGAAGGGCGCGCGGAGGCGCGCGCAGTGGCAATCAACAAGGTCCATTATGGGTGTGCCGCACCGCAGGGGATCGTTAACCCTCTCTGACATCTGCGTGACTGCTTTTGCGCGGACACACAGACAGACTGTGGCCACGCGGCGGGCGCGGCAGGGTAGGACGATGCCGCATCCGCCCTGTGACTGACCCGACCTCCCCCACAAGACCCGAGATAAGACCCGAGACACGCCATGCGCCTCCCTCAGATGCCCCCGCTCCACCTGCCTTTTGCCCCCGGTGCCCCGGTGCGCAGCCTGCAGGATGTACAGCGGATCGAAGCCCGCCCCCTGGCCGAGGCGCTGCCGGTGCAGAGCACCTACGAGATTTTTGTGAACTCGGCGGCGGCGTTTGGCGACAAGACGGCGCTGACCTTTTTGCCTACCGCAGACCCTGCCGCCGAACCCATCCGCTGGTCGTACGCGCAGCTGCTCACCGGCATCCACCAGACGGCCAACCTGCTGTACCACCTGGGCGTGGGCCCCGAAGATGCCGTGGCCGTGCTACTGCCCGGCTGCCTGGAATACCACCTGGCCCTGTGGGGCGGCGAGGCGGCGGGCATCGTGCAGCCGCTCAACCCCATGCTCACCGACGAGAAGATCGCGGCCATGATGCAGCTCGCCCGTGCCAAGGTGCTGATTGCCTACGGTGGCGAAGGCGACCTGGGCTACTGGAGCAAGGCCCTGCGCCTGCGCGCCCTGGTGCCCACGCTGCAGACAGTGCTGCGCGTGGCACCGCACGATGAGGCGCCGGGTGCCGCGCCCGCCCTGCCCGCTGGCGTGCTGGACCTGGCCGCGCGACACCAGCACCCGAGCGACCACCTGGTGAGCGGCCGCCGCATCGCAGCCACGGACATCGCCGCGTACTTCCACACCGGCGGCACCACGGGTGCGCCCAAGCTGGCCCGCCACAGCCACGGCGCACAGGTGTTCACCGCCTGGGGCAGCGTGCAGATGCAGGGCATACGGCCCGAGGACGTGGGCATCAACGGCTACCCGCTGTTCCATGTGGCGGGCGTGCTGCCGGGCTCGCTGGCGGCGCTGTCGGCGGGGGTGGAAACCATCATCCCCACCACCGGCCTGTTCCGCAACCGCGAGGTGATTGCCAACTACTGGCGGCTGGTGGAGCGCTACCGCTGCACCTACCTGTCCGCCGTGCCCACGGTGCTGGCAGCGCTGGCCAATGTGCCGCTGGACGGGGCCGACATTTCCACCCTGCGCTACTGCCGCACCGGCGCGGCCATCCTGGCGCCCGAGCTGGCGGCGCGGTTCGAGCGGCTGTTCAACCTGCACATCCACGAAAGCCTGGGCATGACGGAGATGGCGGGCATCTCCACCATCACGCCCCCCGGCGTGAACGCGCCCGCAGGGTGCGTGGGCTGGCGGCTGCCCTACACGCAGTTGCGCGTGGTGGCGCTGGATGCGCAGGGCAATGCCTCCGACCAAGACCTGCCGCAGGGCCAGCCGGGCATGGTGCTGTTCCAGTCACCCAACCTGTTCTCGGGTTTTCTGGATGCGGCCGACACCGCCAAGGCCTTCACCCATGACGGCTGGCTGGCCACGGGCGACCTGGGCTTTGTGGACGAGCAGGGCCGCCTGCACCTGAGCGGCCGCTCCAAGGACCTCATCATCCGCAGCGGCCACAACATCGACCCCAAGGTGATCGAGGACGCACTGGGCGCCCACCCCGCCGTGCAGCTGTGCGCCGCCGTGGGCGCACCCGATGCCTATGCGGGCGAGCTGCCCGTGGTGTACGCCACGCTGCGGCCCGGCGAGCAGGTGACCGAAGCGGAGTTGATGGCCTTTACCGCCGAGCGCGTGGACGAGGCTGTGGCCCGCCCGCGCTGGGTGCAGGTGATCGAGACCATGCCCGTGACCAACGTGGGCAAGATCTACAAGCCCGAGCTGCGCCAGCGCGCCGCCTGCTACACGGTGCAGGCGCTGGTGGATAGCGTGTGCGCAGAAGCCCCAGGCAGCCCCCGCCCCCAGGTGCAGCCCGAGGGCGACAACGCCGTGCGCGTGACCGTGGCCCCGGGCCCTGACGCTGACACGCTGCAGGCCCGCCTGCGCGAACTGCTCGCGCCCCTGCCCCTCACCGTGCGGGTCACCACCGCTCCCGCCGCAGGGAGCCCCCAGACCGCATAAGCCCATGGCGTGACAGCCAGGCCACGGCCCGCCACCATGCATCGCGGAGCCCGCAGAGTGATTTTTATAACCATGACAGGAGACAAACCCATGCCCTTCCACGCATTCACCCGCCGTTCCTGGCTCGGCGCTGCCGCGCTGGCCGCTGCCACCACCTGCACCGGCACCGCCGCCTGGGCGCAGGCTGCCTACCCCAACAAGTCCATCAAGGTGGTGGTGCCCTTCGCCCCCGGCGGCGCCACCGACGTGCTGGCGCGCGTGCTGGCCGAAAAGATGGCGGTGGGCCTGGGCCAGCCCATGGTCATCGACAACAAGCCCGGCGCAGCCGGCATCATCGGCACCGACGCGGTGGCCAAGGCCGCGCCGGACGGCTACACGCTGCTGCTGGCGCTGAGCAACTCCATGCTCACCAACCAGTTCCTGTACACCAAGCTGCCCTACAGCCCCGAGAAAGACATCGCGCCCATCTACCAGATCGCCATCGCCCCCCTGGTGCTGGTGGCCCACCCCAGCGTGCCGGTGGCCACGGGGCCCGAGCTGCTGAAGTACATCGCCGCCAACAAAGGCAAGGTGGCTTATGGCTCGTACGGCACGGGCGCCTACCCGCACCTGGCCGGCGCGTACATGAGCCAGTCGCAAAACGCAGACATGAGCCACGTGGCCTACCGGGGCGAGGCGCCTATGGTGCAGGACCTGCTGGGCGGGCAGATCCAGATTGCTTTTGCGAGCGCACTGCAGGTCAAGGCGCACATCGACGCCGGCAAGCTCAAGGCCATTGGCGTGAGCGGCGAGCGCCGCATGGGCACGCTGCCCAATGTGCCCACACTGGGCGAGCAGGGCCTGAACGACGAGGCCTACCGCGTAGCGGGCTGGCTGGCGTTTGGCGCCCCCGCAGGCACACCGCCCGCCATCCTGGAGCGCGTTGCGGCCGAGGTGCGCAAGGCCACCGAGCATCCCGATGTGGCCCAGCGCATCACGGCCATGGGCTTTGATGTGCAGAAGAGCTCCCCGGCGTTGTTCACCGCCGCCATGAACAAGGAACGTCCGGTGTGGGAGCGGCTGATCAAGGCGTCTGGCGCGAAGCTGGACTGACCCCCTGGGGCGCAGCGCGCCTCAGTGCCGCACTAACTCTTGCATCCAAACAAGGTGCTAGCGCTTATTGAATAAGCGCTAGCAGCTATTATTTTTGGAGCGCACTCACCCGCTGCTCCGCAAACGCCACATACCAGTCCAGACACCCCGGGTTGGCCATCGCGTCCTTGTTGACCACCTTTTCGATGGGCTGGCCCAGCAGCAGCTTTTTGATGGGCAGCTCCTGCTTCTTGCCGCTCAAGGTGCGTGGCACCTCGGCCACCGCAAAGATGTCGTCGGGCACAAAGCGTGGGCTCAGCGCCGTGCGCACGGCGCCGTTGATGCGCGCACGCAGGGCGTCGTCCAGCGCGTAGCCAGGGCGCAGCACCACAAACAGCGGCATGTAGCTCTCGCGGCCCAGGTATTCCAGGTCCACCACCAAGCTGTCGAGCACTTCGGGCAAGGCCTCCACCGCGCTGTAAATCTCGCTCGTGCCCATGCGCAGGCCGTGGCGGTTGATGGTGGCATCAGAACGGCCATAGATCACGCAGCCGCCGTTGGTGCCGATCTTGAGCCAGTCGCCATGGCGCCAGACCGCGCCCATGCTGGCGGGGCCGTCGCCACCGCCGGGCTGGCGGCCGTGGCCTGCGGGGTACATGTCGAAGTAGCTCGACAGATAACGCGAACCGTCCTTGTCGCCCCACAGGTACAGCGGCATGGACGGAATGGGCTGCGCGCAGACCAGCTCGCCCACCGCGTCCTCCACGGGACGGCCCTCGGCGTCCCACGACTCCACGGCTGCGCCCAGCATGCGGCATTGCATCTCGCCGGGCACCTGCGGCATCTCACGGTTGCCGCCGATGAAGGCGCCGCAAAAGTCGGTGCCCCCTGAAATGTTGTTCCACCAGATATCGTGCGTACCAATGGCCTCGAACTGCGCCGTGCCCCACTGCTGCACCTCGGGCGACAACGGCGATCCCGTGGTGCCCAGCGCGCGGATGCGGGTGAGGTCGCCATAGTCGCTGAGCGTGATGCCCGCCTTCATGCAGTTGGCAAAAAACGCCGCGCCCGCACCGAAAAAGGTCACGCCCGTCTCGGCTGCAAAGCGCCACAGCACGCCCCAGTCGGGGTGGTCCTTGCTGCCGCCGGGGTTGCCGTCAAAGATGACGCAGGTGGTGCCCGAGAGCAGGCCGCTGAGCTGCGCGTTCCACATCACCCAGCCGGTGGAGCTGTACCAGTGGTAACGCTCGCCAAAGCTGTTGGCCTCGTAGCTGCAGCCGATGTCGTTGTGCAGCACCTTGAGCTGCAGCGCCACCAGCACCGTGCCGCCGTGGCCGTGCACGATGGGCTTGGGCAGGCCGGTGGTGCCGCTGGAGTAGACGATCCACAGCGGGTGGTCGAACGGCAGCCACATGGGCTCGAAAGCCGCCGTTTCAGCGTCATTTCGGGCGGTAGCGCCAGTCCAGCTTGCCCAGCCAGCTATCGAAACAGAAGCATCCAGATTGCCCAGCAGCACCGCGTGCTGCACGCTGGGCAGGTCCTCGCGCAGCTCGGCCAGCACGGGGCGGCGGTCGTGGTCGCGGCCGCCGTAGCTCACGCCGTCCACACCGATCAGCACCTTGGGCTCGATCTGGCGGAAGCGGTCAAGCACCGCATGCGTGCCCATGTCGGGCGCGCAGATGCTCCACACGCCGCCAATGCTCACCGTGGCCAGGAAGGCGATCATGGCCTCGGGCACGTTGGGCAGGTAGGCGGCCACGCGGTCGCCGGGCTGGACGCCCTGGGCCTTGAGGTGCAGCGCCAGCGACGCCACCTGGCGGCGCAGCTCGGGCCAGCTCAGCTCGCGGTGCTGGCCCTTTTCGTTGCGGCTGATGATGGCGGGCAGGCCCGCCGCGTGGGCGGCATCCACATGCCGCAGCGCCTGGCGTGCGTAGTTGACCTGCGCACCGGGGAACCACAAAGCGCCGGGCATGGTGTTCTTTGCCAGCACGGCCGTGTGGGGCGTGGGCGACTGCAGCTGGAAGTAGTCCCAGATGCTCTGCCAGAAGGCGTCAAGGTCGGTGGTGGACCAGCGCCACAGCGCGTCGTAGCTGTCGAACTGCAGACCGCGCTGGTCGCGCAGCCAGTTCTGGTACAGGCGGATCTGGGGGATGTAGGGCGGGGTTGTGTGTGTTGTCTCCATGGCGACGCAGCGTACCAGCGGGCCCATCCACTGACCATGCTGGCACGTCTCCAAATTGACAGCGTCCCTGCGCTTGACTGCGGTATTTCCCGCGGCCGTGGTGGGGTGTTACATAAAATTGCGGCTCCTCCCTCTCTGCGTGCAGCTTCTTTGCTGCCTGACGGCCGCCTTTTCTGGCGCATTCGTCCGCAGGTAAACCGCCTTGCCGCGCCACCGCTGCGCGCATCGGCATGGAGGCATCCGTACCCCGGTCACCCGGGTGTGCGTGGGCTTCCAGGGCCACGCATTGCTGCGTCGGGCCCGCCTTTTTTTCGTGATGTGTTTTGGCACGCTCCTGTCTGCCCCCTTGGCTGCGCGTTGGCGCGCACCAGGCAGCCCGGGAGACCGCCTTTCGTCGTCTTTGGCCGACGGAGTCTGCCGGGTTTTGCCGCTGGTACTGAACAGCGCGCCGGTGCCTGATAAGCGCCCGGCAGCACATCCTTTGTTGATCTTCGAGAAAGGTGACTCCATGGAACTTCTCATCTCGGCGGGGCTGATCCTCGCCATCGTGCTCTGGGGCGTGGTTGCGCCCGATTCGCTGGGCACCGTGTTCGACACGGCCCTGGCGGCCATCACGCGCAATTTCGGCTGGTTCTACCTGTGGGTGGTGCTGGGCCTGGTGGTGATGGCGCTCATCCTGGCCTTCAGCCGCTATGGCGATCTGAAGCTGGGGCAGGAGGACGACGAGCCCGAGTTCTCCATCGGCGCGTGGTTTGCCATGCTGTTTGCGGCGGGCATGGGCATCGGCCTCGTGTTCTGGGGTGTGGCAGAGCCCATTTCGCACTACGGCACGCCGCCGCCCGGCATCGCGCCCAATACGCCCGAGGCTGCCAACGCAGCCATGCGCTACAGCTTTTTCCACTGGGGCCTGCACCCCTGGGCGGTGTACAGCATCGTCGCGTTGGCGATCGCGTTTTTCCAGTTCCGCCGTGGCGGCTCAGCCCTGGTCAGCACGGCGGTGATGGCGCTGCCCTGGGCGCCGCTGCAGCGCATCGGGCCCGTCGTGAACATCCTCGCTGTGATCGCCACGGCCTTTGGCGTGGCCGCATCGCTGGGCATGGGCGCGCTGCAGATCAACAGCGGCCTGGCAGCCACGATGGGCGTGCCGGTGAACGAGGCCTGGCAGGTGGGCATCATCGTGGTGACCACGGTGCTGTTCCTCACCTCGGCCGTGTCGGGCGTGGCGCGGGGCATCAAGTGGCTGTCCACCATCAACCTGGTCATGGCGGCGCTGCTGGCGCTGGCGGTGTTCGTGTTGGGCCCCACGGTGATCATCATCGACAGCTTCACCAAGACGCTGGGCAGCTACCTGAGCGAGTTCGTGCGCATGAGCCTGCGCATGACGCCGTTCCGCGACAGCGGCTGGGTGAGCGGCTGGACGGTGTTTTACTGGGCCTGGTGGGTGAGCTGGTCGCCCTTTGTGGGCCTGTTCATCGCACGCGTCTCGCGCGGGCGCACGATTCGCGAATTCATCCTGGGCACCGTGCTGGCGCCCACGCTGGCCGCGTTTGTGTGGTTCTCGGTGTTCGGCGGTACGGCGCTGCACCTGGAGATCATGCAGGGCGTGCCTCTGTCGGAAGCCGTCAAGGCCGATGTGTCCACCGCACTTTTTGCCATGTTCAACGCGCTGCCCTGGGGTGCCGTGATGTCGTTCGTGGCCACCGTGCTGGTGCTCGTGTTCTTCGTCACCTCGGGCGACTCGGCCACGCTGGTGTTGGGCATGATGAGCACCGGCGGCAATGAGAACCCGTCGGCGCGCGTCAAGATCACCTGGGGCGTGCTGGTGTCGGGCATCGCCATCAGCCTGCTGCTGGCCGGCGGCGTGAAGGCGGTGCAGACCGCCACCATCGTGTTCGCGCTGCCGTTCACCGCCGTCATCCTGCTGATGGCGCTGGCACTGTGGCGCGGCGTGAAAGCCGACTGGGAAGCCGACGACCGCCGTGACCGCGCCCTGCGCCGCCGCATGCGCGAGATGGTGGGCCCAGCGCCCAGCGCAGGCCACCCGGCCGCACCCGACACTTCAGCACCCCGACCAAACGCCCCGCGCTGACGGCGACCGGCCCACCCTTGCGGCCCGTCATGGAGATGCGGTCTGACACACAAGCGCCCCCCAGCCGGGGGTGAAGGTGGGTCTATCATCCGCAGCCACATTGGTGTGCGGCAACGGGCCGCAACACATCCTCGACGTCGCTGCCCATGAAAATGCTCCTGTCCGCCTGGCCCGCCCTGGCCCTGTTGTTGCCCGTGCTGTGGCTGGTGTCGGTCATCGTGTTGCTGGCCAAGGGCAACCGGCGCGCGGTGGCGCAGCTGATGGCCTTGCTGGCGTGTTTTCTGATCGGTGCGCTGCTCATGGAGTTCTTCACCTTCATGGGCGCCCTCATGGCCCGATCGGGCAGCCAGCACGCCACGCCCACACTGGGCGCCGGCACGCGCCAGTTGCTGGAGACCATGGCCAACCCCCGCTCCATCACCGCGCCGCCGCTGTCGCTGGCGGCTTGGGCGGCGTACAGCATCCCGGCGGGCTACCTGTGGCTGCTGGTGGCGTGGGTGCTGCACCTGCGCGGCAAGAAGGCGGGCCCGGCCAAAAAGAAGTCCGCCAAAAGCCCGCGCAAGGCTGCCAAAGACTGAGTTTTATGGGGGCGGTTTCAACAACGAAGTGCACCAGTCCCCAGTGTAAGTGGGGTCACTTTGTAGCCGTGGAACACCTCATGCGGAGTCTTCCAGCCCAAGCATCTGCGGGGTCGGTGGTTGAGCCGGTACACGGCTTGGAGCACCTCTTGCTCGCTGGCCTTGCCCAGATCGCTGCCCTTGGGGAAGTAGTGGCGTAGCAGCCCATTGTGGTTCTCGTTGAGTCCTCGCTGCCAGGGGCTGTGCGGGTCAGCAAAGTACACCTTCGTCTTCAGGCGTCTGTGCACCCACCTGTGCTCGGCGAACTCCTTGCCGTTGTCCAGCGTCAGGGTGTGGCGGCGCTTGGGATGGGGCCTGAGCATTTCGATGATGGCCTGGCCCACCGGCTCGGCCTGGCGCCGCTGCACACGCTGCGCCAGTGTGTAGCGCGAGCGCCGCTCGGTCAGGGTCACCAGCCCTGCCAGCCCACCCGCACCCGAGACGATGGTGTCGCCCTCCCAATCCCCCAGGCGCGCTCGCTTGTCCACGATGGCGGGGCGCTGTGCGATACCCACGCGATCGCGCAGTTGCCCCGCACCCTGTGTGCCTTGCGCCGGCAATGGCCGCAACGCAGGCGCGGTGCAGCTTGTCCCATGCGGCGCAGCCGGTTGTAGATGCAGGTGTGGCTGATGCGCAGGCGCCTTTCCAGCCCCAGGCGGGCGGCTGCCTGCTGAGGCGACAGGTCCAGCTGCAGATACGACAGCACCAGCTCCCACTGGGCACCGTCAAAGCGCTGAGCGTTGGTCTGGCCGCTTTGGCGCGAGAGAGCCTGTTGATGGGCGTTGTGGGCTTGGTAGGCTGTGCTGGCGTCGCTGTTGCGCCGGATCTCGCGGGCAATGGTGCTGCGGTGGCGCCCCAGGCGCAGGGCTGTCTGTGTGATCGACAGCCCCACGTCGCGCAGGCATTGGATTTGGTAACGTTCGCTTTGGCTCAGATGGGTGTAGTTCATGGTGCACTTGGGTTGACTGGCAGGTCACACAAGTCATCTTCACTTACTTGTCTGGGCCTACCTTTTGGCAACGTGCACTTCGTTGTTGAAACCGCCGGGTTTTAGCCCTGAAGCGCTAGAACCATATGCCTGAACAGCTATTTTTTATATAGCACCACAACGCCATGGCTTGACGCAGGGCAAAGCGTGCCCCGACCCGCCCGCCCACAATGGCGCGCGGCCCCCCCGTCCCGGGGCGGGCACCTTGTCACCCTGCATTCCTCCCGCCATGACCACCCACCACAGCGACGTCCTCATCGTCGGCGCAGGCCCGGCGGGCCTGTCGCTGGCAACTTCCCTGGCGCAGGCCGGGTTCACCGCCACCGTGGTCGAGCAGCAGAGCGACAGCACGCTGGCCGCGCCCGCGCCGGACGGCCGCGAGATCGCGCTGACCCACCCCAGCCGCGACACATTGCAGCGCCTGGGCAGCTGGGACCTGCTGGCCGCGCATGAGGTAGGCACCATCTGCGAAGCCCAGGTGCACGACGGCCCGCTGGGCCAGCACAGCGCGCTGCAACTGAGCACCCCGCAGACCCCGGAGGGTGCAGCGCCCGGCGCGCTGGGCTTCATCGTGCCCAACCATGCGCTGCGCCGCACCGCCTACGCCGTGGCGGCGCGCACGCCGGGGGTTCAAATCGTCACCCAGGCCCAGGTCACGCGCGCAGCCACGCTGGCCGGGCATGCAGAGCTGGACTATGTGCCGGCCGGTACCTCTGGGGCGCCAGCCCAGCGCCTGACGGCCCCGCTGCTGGTGGCCGCCGACAGCCGCTTTTCGGCCACGCGCCGGCAGCTGGGCATCGGCGCGCAGATGACCGACTTTGGCCGCACCGTCATCGTCTGCCGCATGCACCACGCCCTGCCCCACGGCAACGTGGCCCACGAATGCTTTGGCTACGACCGCACGCTGGCCGTGCTGCCCCTGCCCGATGACCCACAGGCGGGGCATGCGCTGTGCTCGGTGGTGGTCACGGCGGGTGCGGCCGACGCGGCGGCGCTGATGGCCCAGAGCGCCGAGGCCTTTGCCGCCCAGGTCCAGGCCCAATTCAACGACCGGCTGGGGCCCATGGCGCTGGTGGGCGAACGCCACGCCTACCCGCTGGTGGCCGTGTATGCCCAGCGCTTTGCGGGCCACCGCTGCGCGCTGCTGGGCGACGCCGCCGTGGGCATGCACCCGGTCACGGCCCATGGCTACAACCTGGGCCTGGCAGGGGTGGAGCGGCTCACGGCCGCGCTGGTGAGCGCGCGCCAGCGCGGGCAGGACATCGGCAGCGCCGACGCGCTGGCCCCTTACGCCCAAAGCCACCACCGCCACGCCTGGCCCATCTACCAGGGCACCAACGCCATCGTGCGCCTGTACACCGACGCCCGCCCGGTGCCCCGCCTGCTGCGGCAACTGGTGCTGCAGGGCGCGCGGCGCCTGCCACCGCTGCAGGCGGCCATCATGGGGCAGCTGACGGGCCAGCCACCCCAATGGATGCGCGCACTGGCGCTCAGGCCGTAGCCGCGCCCTACAACAGGCGCAGCGGGAGTAACGGGTAGCCCCCACTGCGGGCAATTCGCCAAAGACGACTCAGTGGGACTTCATTCCCTGATTCCCAGCGTCGCCAGGCCATACAGCGGCGCACCCAGGCACGGGCGCCACAGCAAGTCCATGGCGATGCCCGGCCAGCCATAGCCCTCCGCCACGCTTTGCTCACGCAGCAACTGCAGGCGCGGGTGCATGGCCTCCAGCTCCGCCATGCGGCCCACGCCCCAGCGGAACTCTGCACCCGTAGCCCGCACGCTGGCGTGGCGGGCCGCGCAGCCCACGGCCCGGCGCGTCATCACGTCCAGCACCATGCGCGAGCCTGGCGGCGCATGCTGCGCAAACTCGGCCAGCACGGCATGCACCTGCGCGGGCGGCAGGTACATCAGCACGCCTTCGCACACCAGCAGCACCGGCGTGGCGCTGCGCTGCGTGGGCAGCCCCAGCCGCTGCCACCAGCCGGGTTGTGACAGGTCCAGATCGGCGTGGCGCGTGCGCGGGCACGGCGGGGGCAGCAGCGGCCGGCGCAGCGCCATCACCTCGGGCAGGTCGGCATCGAGCCACTGGTTGGCCCCCCCGTCCAGCCACTGGAAATAGTGGGTCAGCCCACACCCCAGGTTGACGCCCAGGGCCTGCGGGTGCGCGGCAAAAAAGGCGCGCCCCGCCTCCTGAATGGCCCGGGTGCGCCACAGCACATGCAGCACCGTGTGCAGGTCGTCCAGGGTGCCGTTCACATCGGCATCCATCTGCGCCAGCAGCGCCGGGGCCACGGCATCGTGGCAGTCCAGCCAGGGAAAATAGCGGCCCCCATGGGCGCGCGCCGCCAACGGGATGAGCAGGGTGCTGGGGACGGGGGGCAGCTGCGCGCGCTGCAGCGGCAGGCTGACAGCGCAGCGGGTCACGCCCTCTGCGGTCGCAGCGCTGCGCGGCGGTCGGACAACACGGCGTCGGACAAGGGACTGCGGCACGGGGCGCTCCTCCGGTGGCAGCGGGCGCCACGGTTGGGTGGAATGCGGAGGCCCAAGGTCAGGGCAAGGGCCTGCGACCATTCTGAAGGGTCGGCCTCAGTCTGTCGTGAATGACCGCAGCGCGTACTGCGGTATGTCAATGCGCTGGCAGGCCCCTCAGCACGTGTTCACGTTCTCAGTCCTTCATCAGCGCCCACACCAGCGCCACCCCGGTCGCCAGCAGATCGCCGGTGAACGAGTTGTCGCTGGCATCGCTGCTGGCCGTGGTGAACGCACGCTTCTGGCGCTCGCGCTCGGCCCGGGCGCGGTCGCGCTCCAGGGCCACCAGGGCGTCGCCAATGTCCACGGGCGATGCTGGCGCCACCGGTGCCTTGGCGCTGGCGGCGGCATAACCCTCCATGGCGCGCACCACGGCCTGGGGGTCGATGAGGGAGAACGCGGCGCGGCAATAGGGGCAGGCGTGGTCCTTGCGGATGTCCACGGGCGCGCCGCAGCTGGTGCAGTAGATGGCGCCCACGCGTTGGGCCAGGTCGTCGATCTCGGGGCGCGTCATGTGGCGCACAAAGCCCTTTTCGACCATGAAGGACGAGAAGCTGCTGAAGCGCCCGTGCTGGCGCCCGCAGCGGTAGATCATGTAGCGGCCGCTGCGCACCACGTCGAAGCCTTTGGCCAGGCTGGTGTTGCAGCGCGGGCAGGCCATGCTCTCGGCCAGGGGCTGGTGCTGGTCGGTGCGGTGCTCGTGCAGCAGGCGGAACAGCTCGACCACCGACTGGGGCGAGAGCTTGAGGTTTTCGTGCCGGTCAAACCACAGGCCCTGGCAGGCAAAACAAATGTCCAGCTCCAGCGTGTGCCCCTGGTTGCTGGTGAACCGGTGCGCCTCCATGGGCTGGCGGCAAGAGGGGCAGGACGGCAGAGGGTGCATGGCGGCGGTGCCTGTGGCAGGCAGAGCAGAGGTTGGCGCAGATGCTAACCCGGCACAACGCGGGTGGACGCCTGGCAACTGACGCGCAGGTTCACGGCAAGGCCATCCCCATCCACTAGCATTCGCGCCTCAACAACAAGGAACCAACAAGATGGGATTCATGAACTGGCGCGTGAAAAGCGCTGAGGTGTTGCAACAAGGCGGCGTGATCGCGCCGGACGAGCGACTGCCCTGGCCGCAGACGGCGGTGATGGGCGTGCAGCACGTGATTGCGATGTTCGGCGCCACGGTGCTGGCGCCCATCCTGATGGGCTTTGACCCGAACGTGGCCATCCTGATGAGCGGCATCGGCACGCTGATCTTCTTCCTCGTCACCGGCGGCAAGGTGCCCAGCTACCTGGGGTCGAGCTTTGCGTTCATTGGCGTGGTGATTGCGGCCACGGGCTATGCGGGCCAAGGGGCCAACGCCAACATCGGCGTGGCGCTGGGCGGCATCATTGCGTGTGGCCTGGTCTACACCCTCATCGGCGCGCTGGTGCAGGCCATTGGCACGGGCTGGATCGAGCGCTTCATGCCGCCCGTGGTCACCGGCTCGGTGGTGGCGGTGATCGGGCTGAACCTGGCGGGCATCCCCATCAAGAACATGGCGGCCAGCAACTTCGACAGCTGGATGCAGGTAGTGACCTTTGTGAGCGTGGGCCTGGTGGCCGTGCTCACGCGCGGCATGGTGCAGCGCCTGTTGATCCTGGTGGGGCTGATCGTGGCCAGCATCATCTATGCGGTACTGACCAACGGCCTGGGCCTGGGCAAGCCCATGGACCTGACCGCACTGGCCAACGCCGCGTGGTTTGGTTTGCCCAACTTTGCAGCCCCGCAGTTCAGCGGCAATGCGATGCTGCTGATTGCGCCCGTGGCCATCATCCTGGTGGCCGAGAACCTGGGCCACGTGAAGGCCGTGACGGCCATGACCGGCCAGAACCTGGACCGCTACATGGGCCGCGCATTCATCGGTGACGGCATTGCCACCATGGTCAGCGGCAGCGCGGGCGGCACGGGCGTGACCACCTATGCCGAGAACATCGGCGTGATGGCAGCGACCAAGATCTATTCCACCGCCGTGTTCCTGCTGGCGGGTGTGTTTGCGCTGGTGCTGGGCTTTTCCCCCAAGTTCGGCGCACTGATCCAGACCATTCCGCTGCCGGTGATGGGCGGTGTGTCCATCGTGGTGTTTGGCCTGATTGCAGTGGCGGGCGCCAAGATCTGGGTGGACAACAAGGTGGACTTTTCGCAGAACAAGAACCTCATCGTGGCGGCCATCACCCTCATCCTGGGCACGGGCGACTTCACGCTGAAGTTCGGCCAGTTCGCGCTGGGCGGCATCGGCACCGCCACGTTCGGGGCGATCCTGCTGTACGCGCTGCTCAACCGTCGCAGGAGCTGAGCAACGTAAGCTGCGGCGTCTGCCTCAGGGCAGGCCTCGCAGCCATTCAAGCACTTGCGCCGCAGCGACATCAGGGGTGTCGATGTGGCCAGCCGACACGACAAGGTACTTGCTCGCAGGGTGATCAGGGGCCTTGCGATAAGCAAAATCCTCGCCCGCTGCGTACAAGGGGTCGTTTGTGCCGATCACCCATAAAAACGGTACGGGCTTCTTGAAGGACGCTGCCGTCCCCGGCATGTGGCCCAACCCTGCGGGATCAAAGTAGCTCCAGAGCACGTCGGCCGACATGCGGATGCTCTGGCGCTTGCCTTGGTTGAGGTCGTCCATGGCCAGTTTTTCACTGCCCTGGCCGGCCTTCACGAGTTCACGCGCCTTGTGCACGGCGTCCTTGCCGATCCCGTTGGAATACATGTACGCAGGCGCATGTCCGGGCGCCAGCGCCACCACCGCATCGGCATCCCCCTCTTGCGCCATGTAGGCCATGGCGGCATTGGCGCCAAAGCTCTGCCCCATGACCACCACGCGCTGGTACCCCTTGGCACGCAAAGCCTGCACCTGGGAGCCCACTTCCTTGAGCGCCTGCGGATACGGGATGTCGTAGTTGCGCCGGCGGGACCACGGCATCTCGATGGCGTTGACGGCGCAATAGGGCTCCAGCCGACGCCCGAAATGCCCGATGAATTGCGGACTGCCCCATTTGCCATGCATCAGGATCACTGCGCACGGCTTGGCCGCTACGTCCTGCGCGTTGGCGTGCTGCACGGTCCCTCCGAGGGCTGCGGCCAATGCGGCCATACACAGCAATACATGCGGTCGCAATACGGCAGTCGGTTGTCCGGCCATGTTCGTTCCCCTTTTGGATGGGTGATTGCCACCGCGAACCGCTGGATGGTCTCTTTCTGGGGCAAGCCAGCGAATTTTAGGCAGTAGCCAGGTAAAGACAAGCCCGAAACCGAGCCGGTGGCACCCCCTGGCGAACAAGGGTTAACACTTATCATCACCCGCCCCCGCGTCTGTCTTGCGGGGCTGTCTTTGCGTTTACCCCTTCGTCAATTCGTTACCGAGGGTGGGGCCGCCGTCCAACGGCCCTATTCCCATTGTTGAACTGGAGTTTTTCCATGTCCCTGGCCGATCGGGTGCTGTACCCCGACTTTCTCTCCCGCACCATGACCGCCGACGAGGCGGCCGCCCTGATCCCTGCCGGTGCCCATGTGGGCATGAGCGGATTCACCGGCGCGGGCTACCCCAAGGCCGTGCCCGGCGCGCTGGCGCGCCGCATCGAAAGCCTGAACGCGCAGGGCCATGGCTTCAAGATCGGGCTGTGGACAGGCGCCAGCACCGCACCTGAGCTGGACGGTGCGCTGGCCCAGGTGGACGGCATCGAGATGCGCCTGCCCTACCAGTCCGACCCCACGGTGCGCCGCCAGATCAATGCGGGGCAGATGCAGTATGTGGACATCCACCTGTCGCACGTGGCGCAGTTTGTGTGGTTTGGCTTTCTGGGCAAGCTGGATGTGGCGGTGGTCGAGGTGGCGGGCGTGTTGCCCGACGGGCGGCTGATTCCGTCGTCTTCGGTGGGCAACAACAAGACCTGGCTGGACCAGGCCGACAAGGTGATCCTGGAGGTGAATGCCTGGCACAACCCGGCGTTGGAAGGCATGCACGACATCTACTACGGCACCGATGTGCCGCCACACCGCAAGCCCATCCCGATGACGGAGCCGAACCAGCGCATCGGCGAGCCCTACCTGCGCTGCGACCCGAACAAGGTCATCGCGGTGGTGGTGACCAACCAGCCCGACCGCAACAGCCTGTACGCCGCGCCGGACGACACCTCCAACCGCATTGCGGGCCACATCATCGAGTTCTTGCAGCACGAGGTGAAAAAAGGCCGCCTGCCCCCAGACCTGCTGCCGCTGCAGTCGGGCGTGGGCAACATCGCCAACGCGGTGCTGGCCGGGCTGAACAACGGCCCGTTCGAGAACCTCTCCGCCTACACCGAGGTGCTGCAGGACGGCATGCTGGACATGCTGCGCTCGGGCAAGCTGGCCAGCGCGTCGGCCACGGCGCTGTCGCTGAGCCCGGCGGCCATGCAGGACTTCAACGACCGCATCGGCTATTACAAAGAGCGCATCGTGCTGCGCCCGCAGGAGATCAGCAACCACCCCGAGCTGATCCGCCGCATGGGCCTGATCGCGATGAACGGGATGATCGAGGCCGACATTTACGGCAACGTGAACTCCACGCATGTGATGGGTTCGGCCATCATGAACGGCATTGGCGGCTCGGGCGACTTTGCGCGCAATGCCTACTTGTCGATCTTCATGACGCCCTCGCTGGCCAAGAACGGCAGCATCTCGTGCATCGTGCCCATGGCCTCGCATGTGGACCACACCGAGCACGATGTGCAGATCCTTGTCACCGAACAAGGCCTGGCCGACCTGCGCGGCCACTCGCCCTCGCAACGCGCCGAGATCATCATTGACCGCTGCGCACACCCGGACTTCCGCCCCGCGCTGCACGACTATGTGGCCCGCGCCAAGCGCGGCGCCGTGGGCCAGCACACGCCGCACCTGCTGAACGAGGCGCTGTCGTGGCACCAGCGGTATGTGGAGACGGGCAGCATGCGCGCGCCCGCAGGGCCTGCCAGCGCTGCGTAAAGCGAGCCGCGTTGGGCCTGCAGGCTTTTGACAGCCAATTGCCAGCTTGGGCCGATAGGATCAGCGTTAACCCTAGGTCTATTGGCCTCCCCCTGTCCACCCCCACCAGCCCCCATCCGGGGCTGGTGGCATTTTTGCCTGCGAGTTTTTTTATATCCCTGCAACGCCGTCAGTTCACCCAATCCCTCGTGGCCGCCAGCGCCGGCCTGCTGCTTGCCCCCTCGTCGCGCGCCGTGGGCGTGCAAGACCCCATGGACGCCAAGAGCGTGACCATTGGCTGCTCGCTGGGAACGACCGGCGCGCTGGCCAGCCTGGGCAAGGAACTCAAGCAGGGGCTGGACGCAGGCTTGGCCCAGGCCAACGCCAAGGGCATCCACGGCCGCGAAATCAAGCTGCTGGCGCTGGACGACGGCTACGACGCTGCCCGCTCCGAAGACAACGTGCGCAAGCTGATTGCCGATGCCAACGTGGTGTCGCTGATCTCCTGCATGGGCACCGCCAACAACCAGCGCATCCTGCCGCTGGTGGACGAGGCGCAGATCCCCTACGTGGCCCCGCAAAGCGGCGCCACCTCGCTGCGCAAGGCCGAGTACCGCTCGGTGTTCCACGTACGCGCGAGCTACACCGACGAAGCCCAGCGCCTGGCGCAAAAGCTGGTGTCCATGGGCATCACCGAACTGGCCGTCGTGTACCAGGACACCGCCTTTGGCCGCGAGTTTCTGGCCGATGTGACCAAGGCCATGGCCGCCGCCAAGCAGCCCGCACCCAAGGCCTTCAAGCTCGACGCCCAAGGCGCCCAGGTGGCGGATGTGGTGGGCAAGGCCGTGGCTGCCAAGCCCAACGCCGTGCTGCTGGGCACGGCGGGCGACATCACCGCCACGCTGGTCAACGAGTTCAAGAAAGTGTCGCCCAGCACGCCGCTGGCCGCCACCAGCGTGGCGCTGTCGGGCGACAACCTGCGCCAGCTAGGCGGCAAGGCCTCGGGAATTGCGCTGTCGATGGTGCTGCCCGACGCGGCCCGCACCAGCTTTGCCGTGGTGCGCGACTACCAGAAGGCCATGCGCGCACTGGGCTACCAGGAGTTCTCGGCCCGCAGCTTTGAAGGCTATGTGAACGCCCGCGTGCTGGCCGAGGGCCTGGAGCGCGCCGGCCGCGACCTGACCCGCGCCAAGCTGCGCAACGCCCTCGCAGGCATCCGCAGCAATGACCTGGGCGGCCTGTCCATCGACTACGCCAGCGGCGCGCCGTATGTGGGCTCGCGCTTTCTGGACCTGGGGGTGATGGGCGCCAACGGGAAGTTTGTGGGCTGAGGCTAGGCGGCACAGGGCGGCGCCACGGGCCTTGGCACAATCTGTGGCTTGCACTGACTTGGCCCCGCCCCGTGAACACCATGCCCATCTGGAAGAAACCCATCGACCTGGCCCTGCTGAAGGCCGCCAACCGCAACACCGCCGTAGAGCACCTGGGCATTGAATTTGTCGAGGTGGGTGACGATTTTCTGCGCGCCCGCGTGCCGGTGGACCACCGCACCATCCAGCCTTTTGGCCTGCTGCACGGCGGCGTCAGCGTAGTGCTGGCCGAGTCCATGGGCTCCACCGGCGCTTACTACGCCCTGCCCGAGGGCTACCGCGCCGTGGGACTGGACATCAACGCCAACCACCTGCGCTCTGCCACCAGCGGCTGGGTGACCGGCACGGCGAAGCCGGTGCACATCGGCCGCACCACACACGTGTGGCACATCGATCTGCACAATGAAGCGGGTGAGCTGACCTGTGTGTCGCGCCTCACCATGGCGATCCTTGCCCCCCGGTAGGGGTCATCCCCCTGAGCGGCTTCGCCGCTTCCCCCTTCTCTCGCATCGCTAGCGCGCTCCGGGAAGGGGGACACCGCCAGCGCGGCGGGGCGGCCCTTGCGCGGCGGTCCTGGTCTGGCAACGCGCCCGTGGCAAAAGCTGGAGGTGTTTTTTGATGAAATCGGCCCCAAGCGCTAGATAAATATGCGCTGGCTGCTATTTATTCAGTAGCATTCTGCTGCGCCAAGCGCTCGCTTTTCCAGTACACGTCATCCCCGCCATCCATGCGGTTGAGCACGCGGGCCAGCACGAACATCAGGTCGGAGAGGCGGTTGAGGTACTGGCGCGGCGCGTCGTTCAGGGCCTCTTCGTTGCCCAGGGCGACGACGGCGCGTTCGGCGCGGCGGGCCACGGTGCGGCAGATGTGCGCTTGCGATGCGGCGCGCGTGCCTGCGGGCAAGATGAACTCCTGCAGGCGCGGCAGCGCGGCGTTGTGGTGGGCCAGGGCTTCGTCCAGCGCCAGCACGGCTTCGGCCTTGAGCAATTCAAAGCCCGGGATCGACAGCTCACCGCCCAGGTTGAACAGCTGGTGCTGCACCTCGACCAGCAGGGTGCGGACTTCATCGGGCATGGGCTCGCACAGCAGCAGGCCGATGTGGGAGTTGAGCTCGTCCACATCGCCCATCGCGTGGATACGCAGGCTGTTTTTGGAGACGCGCTGGTTGTTGCCCAGGCCGGTGGTGCCGGCGTCGCCGGTGCGCGTGGCGATCTGTGAAAGTCGGTTGGCCATGTGAATGGGTGCGGTTCAGCGAACGGAAGATGCCGGATTGTCCCCCGAGCGGCCATCCCCCTTTTGCCCGCACGGTCGAGACGCCAAAGCGCCCCTGCGCGGCGGGACGCAGGGGCGCTTGGGGGCGTGGAGAAGTTTCCCCACAGGTTTCCCCACAGTTGGCGGGCGAAGCCGCCGGGGTTATCAGTGGGTTGCCGACGTGCGGTTCAATTTATCGATGTCTGCCGTGGAAACGCCCGTGTTGGTGGGCTGCATCTGGTTCCAGGCCTGTGCGTGGTAGGCATCCCATTCAGCACGCGACACCATGCCGTCGCCATTGGTGTCCATCAGCCGCGCGTTCACGCGCATATCGGCCTTGGCAGCGGCCTTGCCGCCGGCTGCGCTGGGGTTGATCTCTGCCACGGGGGCTGCTCGGCCATTGCCGGCAGCGGGGTCAGCGGGAGCCGCTGTGCTGCGGCTGGCACGCTGATCGACCTTGTTCTGGGCTGCAGAGGCTGCCACACCACCCGATGCCGTGGGGTTCACCTCAGAGGGTGGGCGGGCGGTGTTGTTGGCAGGCGCCTGGGCCAGTGCGGCGCTACAGGCGAAGGCAGCGAGTGCGGCGAGAACGGTTTGCTTTTGCATGGAATGGCTCCTTGGTGGAAGTTGAACAACAGCATCCCGGAGGACACATGCAGTCCATTGTTGGAAGGAGTGCGGGCAGACGCTGTAGGACACGCACGGGCCTGCCGGTCATCCCCCCATCGTCCCGGCGCGTAGGGCGCAGCGCGAAACGAGGCCCTGGTTTGCGCCTACTTTTGGCTACATCCGCGGCGAGCCCAGACACAAAACACGGCCGCCGCGTTACACAGCGCAGGCAAATGTAGAGCGAGGCAACAGCAGGCAAGAGTGCTGGCGTGGGGCCGCTGGCTGCGGTGCAATGCAAGCCTGTTCAACTTCAAAGGAGCTTCGCTTCATGAAAGCACTGCAACGACGCAACTACTCGTTCGACACCCGCAGCGTGATGCTCTTCGCCGCGCTCTCCCTGGGGGGTGTGGGTGCCTTGCAGGCACAGACCTCCTCCTCTTCCTCTCCTCCCCAATTCGGCCCTGCGAGCAAGAGCACTGCACAGTCAGGCTCAGGTTTTTCGGTGGGGCCCAGCAGTGGCGGCGTCTCCACCGCTGCCGCTGCCGCCTTTGACAAGGCCGACAGCAACAAGGACGGCCAGTTGAGCGCACAAGAGGCCGCTACGCTGCCAGCCATCAGTCAACGTTTCAAGGAACTCGATACGGACAAGAACGGATCATTGTCCCGCGCAGAATTCGACAAGGGGGTGCAGTCCTGACCCTGCCCACCGCTTGCCTGCCCTGAGCCAGAGGCCTGAGTAGGCGCAACTACCAAAATGCAAAGCCTGCCCGCGCTGGAACTCCAGGGCGCGGGCAGGCCTTTGTGCGTACGAACAGCGACAGATCGATTTCAGTCGTGCAACGACGACAAGAACTGCTGCAGTTCCGGCGTCTGGGGGCTGCCAAACAGCTCAGCAGGTGCGCCCTGCTCGTGCACCCGCCCCTGGTGCATGAAGATCACGCGGTCGCTCACCTTGCGGGCAAACGCCATCTCGTGCGTGACCATCATCAGCGTCATGCCTTCTTGCGCTAACGACTCCACCACGCGCAGCACTTCGCCCACGAGTTCAGGGTCCAGCGCCGAGGTGATCTCGTCGCACAGCAGCACCTGCGGCTCCATGGCCAGCGCGCGGGCTATGGCCACGCGCTGCTGCTGGCCGCCCGAGAGCTGGTCGGGCATGGCGTCAAACTTCTCGGCCAGCCCCACGCGCGCTAGCAGCTGGCGCGCCTGCGCCTCGGCCGCCTTGGCATCGCGCGCCTTCACCAAGGTGGGCGCAAGCATGATGTTGCGGCCCACGCTGAGGTGCGGAAACAGGTTGAAGCTCTGGAAGATCATGCCCACCTGCTGGCGCAGCGCGCGCATGGCCGTGGGGCTGTCGTGCAGCAGCTTCTGGCCGTTGACGCTGAGCGCGCCTTCCTGAAACTCTTCCAGCCCGTTCACACAGCGCAGCAGCGTGCTCTTGCCCGAGCCGCTCTTGCCGATGATGGCAATCACCTCGCCGCGCTGCACCTTGAGGTCAATGCCCTTGAGCACTTCGTTGCTGCCGTAGGACTTGCGCAGGGCGGTGATGTCCACGATGGGGGCCTCGCCCACCACGATGCCGTCGTGCGCGGGGACCGGGGTGGTTTCAACGGCGGTTGCCATGGAGTTTCCTTTCAAGCGATTGCGCCACCAGGCTCACGGGGAAGCACAGGGCAAAGTACAGCAGCGCCACACAGGCGTAGACGAGGAAGGGCTGGTAGGTGGCGTTGGAGATCATGCTGCCCGCCTTGGTCAGCTCGACAAAGCCGATGACCGAGGCCAGCGCCGTTCCCTTGATCACCTGCACCAGAAAGCCCACTGTGGGCGGCACCGCAATGCGCAGCGCCTGCGGCAGCACCACATGGCGCAGCTGCTCGCCAAAGTTGAGCGCGAGGCTTTGCGCGGCCTCCCACTGCCCTTTGGGGATGGAGGCCACACAGCCGCGCCAGATCTCGGTGAGGTAGGCGCTGGTGTAGAGCGTGAGCGCCACGGCGGCGGCCGTCCATGGCGATGTCTTGATGCCAAAGAGCGCAATGCCAAAGTACGCCAGAAACAGCTGCATGAGCAGCGGCGTGCCCTGGAACACCTGCACATAGGCGCCCACGGCGCGGTCCACGCCACGCAACTTGGACAGGCGCAGCACCAGCAGCACCAGTCCCACCAGGCCACCACCGATGAAGGCGATGAGGGACAGGGACACCGTCCAGCGCGCTGCCAGCAGCAGGTTGCGCAGGATGTCCCAGAGAGAAAACTCGACCATACCGGCTTACCTCCCGACCAAGAAACGCGCCCCCACCCACATCAGCAGGCGGCGGGTGAGCATGGACAACACCAGGTACACAGCCGTGGCCAGGATGAAGGCCTCGAACGCGCGGAAGGTGTTGCTGGAGATGAGGTTGGCGGCGTAGCTCAGCTCGGGCGTGGAGATCTGCCCACACACGGCCGAGCCCAGCATCACGATGATGATCTGGCTGACCATCGCGGGCCACACCTTTTGCAGCGCGGGCGGCAGCACCACACGCCGGAAGGTCTGGCCCGGCGTGAGCGCCAGGCCGTGTGCGGCTTCGATCTGGCCACGGGGCGTGGCCTCGATGCCCGCGCGGATGATCTCGGCCGAATACGCGCCCAGGTTGATCACCATGGCCAGCACCGATGCGAACTCGGGCGAGAGCTTGAGCCCCAGCGCGGGCAGGCCAAAGAACAGGAAGAACAGCTGCACGATGAAGGGCGTGTTGCGCACCAGCTCCACATAGCTGGCCACGGCCCAGCGCAGCGCAGTGGGCCGGTGGCCCAGGTTGCGCGCACGCGCCCAGGCGCAGGCTGTGCCCAGCAGCAGGCCCAGCACGGTGCCCACGATGGTGAGGCCAATGGTCCAGACCACGCCGCGCACCAGCAGCGGCCACGACGCAAGGACGGCAGAAAAATCGAGCGCAATCAGCATGCTTGTGCCCTGCGGCGCTTGTCGCGCCACAGGCCCTTGGGTTTCAGCAGATCATCCGGTGCGCCGTATCACAGGGGCAGGTCGCCCGCAGGGCGGCCCAGCCACTTGTTCGACAGCTTGTCGATGTCACCCGACTTGCGCGCCTCGGCAATGATTTCGTTCACGCGCAGGCGCAGCTTGTCTTCGCCCTTGGCCACGCCGATGAAGTTGGGGCTGTCCTTGAGCAGCAGCTTGTATTCGGTCTGCAAGTTGGGGTTCTTGACCATGATGGTGCCCGCCGTCGATGCGCTGGTGGCAATGGCCTGCGTCTGGCCCGACACAAAGGCCGCAATGCTGGCGGCGTGGTCTTCAAAGCGCTTCACGTCCACACCGGGGGGCGCGACCTTGGCCAACTCCTGGTCTTCCATCGCGCCGCGCGTCACGGCCACCGTCTTGCCCGCCAGGTCGGCAAAACTCTTGATGTTCAGGCTCCTGCTCGCAAACACGGCCTGGAAGAACGGTGCGTAGGCGGCCGTGAAGTCGATCACCTTCTCGCGCTCGGGGTTCTTGCCCAGCGTGGAGATCACGAGGTCGGCCTTCTGCGTTTGCAGGTAGGGGATGCGGTTGGCGCTGGTCACGGGGATGAGTTCGACCTTCACTCCCAGCTTGGCGCCGATGTAGTTGGCCATTTCCACGTCCAGGCCCTGGGGCTTGAGGTCGGTGCCGACAAAGCCGTAGGGCGGGTAGTCGGTGGGGATCGCGATCTTGATTTCCTTGGCCTTGAGGATGTTGTCCAGCGCGTTCTGCGCGTGGGCGGCGGGCGCCATCAATGCCACTGCGAGGCCGGTGGCGGCGAGCACGCCCAGGGTCAGGCGGCGGGTGGACGAGGTGACGGTGCGGACGGTGGTCATAGCAAGGCTCCTAGGTAGGTGGATGCGTCGGCGTGTGCATCTGGGTCAGACGCTGGGGAGGGGGAACTCTTGGCCGCGCGGGGCTTGCGCGCACGGGCTGGTGGGGTGGCTGGTGCAGGGCTCTTGCTCACCGGTGCCAGCGCGTCGCGCAGCCCGGCCAGCGGATCGCTGCTGGCCTGCAGGCGCAGGGCCGATTGCACGGTGCCGATGTGCTCGGACATGAGTGCCTCGGCGCCGGCAATGTCGCCCGCCTCCAGCGCCTCGACGATGCGCACGTGGTCGGCGCAGCTCTGCGCCGCATCGTGCGATGACTGGTAGAGCATGGCGATGAGCGTGGTGCGCGCCGTGAAGTCACGCAGCGTGTCGGCCAGCAGGCTGTTGCCCAGGCATTCGGCCAGGCACACATGGAAGTCGCCCAGCAAAAAGCTGCGCATGCCCACATCGGTGCCGGCCAGCGCGGCTTTTTCGCGCTGCAGGTGGCTTTTGAGCTGGCGCAGCGCCGCCTTGTCCACCACCTTGAGCTGGTGCAGCAAGCCCAGTTCAATCACGCGGCGCGCCTCGAAGGCCTCGCGCGCTTCGTCCTGCGATGGCTCGATCACATACCAGCCGCGCCGGGCACTCACGGTGACGATGCCGCGTGTGGCCAGCCGCGTGAGCGCCTCGCGCACGACGGTGCGGCTGCAGTCGAACAGCATGGCCAGCTGCTGCTCGCCCAGGCGCGAGCCGGGCGCGAGCTTTTGCGCCATCACGGCTTCGATGATGCGGTTGCTGATCTCGGTGGCGGTGGTCATTGCCTGCGGTATCGCAGGTTCCGTGCCAACTGGTATACAAGCTCAATGCACCAGCCTGGCGCACGGAGGCTGTGCACCATGGGGGCGGCCTGCCCCGCAACGATGCACAGGACTGCGCCAGGTCGATACCAGGGGATGCTGGTGCATGGATGTGGTGCGCACGCGTTGGCGGGCCGCCATCTACGTACGGCGCCCCAACGGCCACACAAAACTATCGCCCTTGCTCAGGGGGAAACAACAAAGCCCTCAGAGGCCAGCAAGCCGTTATGCGAGCCCAGCCAGGCGCGAGAGCCAGGACAGCACCAGCACGCCCCCCACTGCCGCCAGCACTGCCGGATGCCACCACGGCCAGCGCGCCACGCGGCGGCGGCCTTGGGCGCCTTCGACCACCGCCTGGCCCGCCAGCAGCACCAGCCACAGCAACAACACCAGCGCGCCTGGGCTGGCGGCCCAGGCGGCCGCCCAATCGCCCTGGACCAGGGCTGCACAGGCATGGGTGCCGCCGCACAGCGGGCAGGGCATGCCCGTCAGCGCGCGAAACCCGCAACCCACGCCCAGCCCATCCTGCCCCAGCCACCAGGGTGTGGCGGCCATGGCCAGCGGCCAGCCCAGGCCGAACATCAGCCGCAGCCGCCGCGCGCTCCTATCCAGCGGCTGCCAGGAGGGCGTGCCGCCCGCCGGCACCACGGCGGGTCCGGGGTCAGAGGGGAGGCAATGCGACCGGTTCATCGCCCACCAATTGGCGTGCCATGTAGTACGAGCCGATGGTGGACAGCGGCAGCGTCAGCAGCGCGCCCACCCAGCACAGCAGAAAGCCCAGCGAGCCCACAATGCCCAGCACCAGCGAGCAGAAGAAGGCCGAGCCCAAGTTCTTGGTCACGATACTCCAGGCCTGGCTGAAAGCGGCCACACCGTCGCGCTCACCGCGCGCCACCAGAAACAACGCCACCGGGGGCAGCGCCATGATCAGCAGGCCGGGAATGAAACACAGCATGAAGCCCAGCGACACGACCAGCGAGCTGATGAGCCCCGCCACAAACGCGGGCACAAAGTCATCAAAGCCCCGAAAGACATCGCCGATCTGCACCGCTTCGCCGCGCGTCTCGCGCTCGATCATGCGCATGTAGCCCACCATCATGGGCCCGGCCAACAGGCCCGCGCTGATACCGGCGACCACCATCACCAGCAAGGTGCACACCACATGGGTGAGCACGTTTTTCTTGAAGGTGCCCCAGGCACCCGACAGGCAATCTCCCACACTGGCTGAAGCCATGGCAATCCCTCTCTCTGTAGTTGGTTGGTCGCGCACAAGCGCCGGCCCAGTGTAGCGAGCCAGCTGCTGCTGCGGTACCCCTGGCGAGGGGTCCCAGTGAGCGGATCGCTACAGCACGCCCTCCCACAGCGCGAACCGCTCAGGCTGCGCGTGGGGCGCACAGAACAGTGTCTCGCCCACATGCTCGACCGGCGGCTGTGCGCCGACATACGGCGCCCATCCAGGGTGGCCATCCCGCGCAAACGCCACCCAGCGCTGCTGAAGCGCCTCGGACAACGCAGCGGGCGGCGCGGGCCCTGCCAGCTCCTGCCCCGTGGGCGTGTGAAGATTGCCGAACACAAATGGCAGCTCCACACCGTGCGCTGCGCCCAAGCGCCCGCGCCACTGCGGCGAGGGCCAGGTGAACTCATAGCCATAGGCGCTGCGGGCCCACCGGCTGGCCAGCGCGGCAATGCGCTGAGCGGGCACGCGGTAGTAGTAGTCGGACTGCAGCGCGCACAGCCACTCCCCGTGCGTCTGCTGCGCGGGCGGCAGCATGTGGCGCAGAGCTTCTGCGGCATCGGTGGTCAAGTCCACGTCCTGCGCAAAGGCATGGACCTGCGCCTCCGTCACCCGGTCGATGGCGCCGCCGGGCACGTGGTAAAGGCGCATCTCCTGCGCGTTGCTGCCCACCAGCACCTGCAGGTCGGGCGACTGGGCCGCCCACTGCTGCGCCAGCGCCTCCAGCGGCGGCGCGGTGAGCACCTGGCCATCGACCACGGGCCGCAGGGGAAAGAAGTTGCGCCCGCCCAGCCCGTGCTGCTGCCGCAGCGCAGGCTCGGACGCCAGCCGGTGCACAGCGTGCAGCACGGCGGTCTGCGGCGCTCCTCCCAATGCAGCCAGGGTGGGCTCCACCCCGGCCAGCGTGGCTACGGCGCGGCGCGCGGCGGCGGCTTCCTCCAAGGTCTGGCAGGCCACGCTGGGGCTTTGCAGAATGGCGCGCTGGAACAGCCCACGCGACGCAGGCATGCCCATCAGGCAGGCCAGGGCCCCGGCACCGGCCGACTGGCCGAACACCGTGGTGCGCGACACATCGCCGCCCCAGGCGTGGATATGGTCCCGCACCCACTGCAGTGCCAGCAGCAAGTCCAGCAGGCCGCGATTGGCAGGCGCAGCCTGCTCCTCGCCGTCGAAGTGCAAAAAACCGTCTATGCCCAGCCGGTACTGCACCGACACCAGCACCACGCCCCGCCGCGCCAGCGCCGCGCCGTCGTACAGGGGCTCGCTGGCCGCACCGCGAAAGAAGCCGCCGCCATGCACCCACACCATCACGGGCAGATGCGCGCCAGGTTCAGCGGGCGGCGCCCACACGTTGACGGCCAGGCAGTCGTCGCCCCCCAGCATGGGCGCATCGGCACGCGCGGCGCGGGGCAACTGCGGCGCCATGGGCGCGAACGCCGTGGCATCGCGCACACCGGACCATGGCGAGGCAGGCACCGGCGCCGCAAACCGCAGCGCGCCGCGTGGCGCCTGCGCGCAGGGCATGCCACGGAAGACACGTACGCCCTCCTCCCACAGGCCGCGCAGCTGCCCGCCGTGGGCCAGCGTGACCCGGGGCTCCGCAGTGCCCACCGTCATTCGGTGGCCAGTCCCAGCTTGTCGATCAGTGGGCGCCACACGGCGGCATCGCGTGCCGCCCAGGTGCGCGCATCGGCCGGCGCGGTGGCAGTGAGCGTGACGTTCATGGCTTCGAGGCGGGACTTGTACTGCGCATCGCCGCCCCGGCATTTCTCTGTGACGGCATTGAGCCGGTTCAGCAGATCGGGCGGCGTACCTGCCTTGGCCACCACGGCAATCCACGCGGGCCGCGCCAGGTCGCTGGCGGCGGGCAGGGCTTCGGCGATGGTGGGCACATCGGGCAGCAACGGGGAGCGCTGCGCACCAAACAGTGCCAGCGGCACCAGCTTGCCCGCCTTGACCTGCGCGGCCGCCGTGCCAATCACCAGCGTCATCGCGTGGATCTGCTGGCCCATGAGTGCGGTGAGGCCCGCGCCCTCGCCCACAAAGGGCACATGAGTACCGGGCACGCCCAGCTTCTCGACGAGTGCGGAGGTCAGCAGGTGCGCTGGGCTGCCCTTGCCCGGCGAACCGAAGTTGATACCGCCCGGCGTGGCACGGGCCAGCTTCTGCAGATCGGCCAGGCTGCCAATGCCCTGCCCTGCGGGCACGGCCAGCACCAGCGGTGACGTGCCCAGCACAGCCACGCCGTCAAAGTCGCGCAACGGGTCGTAGGGCTGCTGCTTGTAGACGTAGGGCGTGATGGTCATCTGCGACATGCCGATGCTCAGCAGGTTGTAGCCATCGGCCGGCTGGGCCTTGAGGTAGTTGACGGCCAGGATGCCGTTGGCCCCGGGCTTGTTCTGCACCACCACCGGCTGGCCCAGCTCGCGCGCGGCGCAATCAGCCCACACGCGGGTCATCGCGTCCGAACCGCTGCCCGGCGGCTGCTGGGCGATGAGCTGGATGGGCTTGGCCGGGTAGGCTGCGGACTGCTGTGCCAGGGCGCTGCCGGCCAGGCAGGCGAGTGCGGCCAGCGCGACCGTGCGTGGAACGCGCGTGAATGCTGAGGTCATGGTGTGTCTCCTGGTGATTTTTTTCGATGGATGTACGCGTTGCGTGGCGTGCAGGCGGGAGATGCCGCACACCACAACAAGCAGACAAATAGACAAATGGGGGATCAGCGGCGGCGTGTGCGCGCCTTTGGAGGCGCAGCAGCGGCTTCGCACCGGGTGGCGATCCATTCGGCCAGGCAGTCCAGTTGCGCCTGCTGGGCGGCATCGGGCACGGAGGGCGGTGCGGGAGCAAACAGCTGCAACAGCCCGAGCCCGCGCAGCGACGACAGCACCAGGCCTAGCAGGCCATCGCGGTCGGGCTCTGCCGCCAGTTCGGGGAAGGCGCCGAAGAAGCCTTCGTGCATGCGCGCCTGCACGCTCCGTCGCAGCTCCGCAATGTGGCCCAGCACTTCGGGCTGGTTGCGGCAGCCCAGGTAGATGTTCCAGGCCACGATAAAGCGCGGCTGCGCATAGACCAAGCTCCACACGGCCTGCACAAACTTCGTAGCCCGTTCGCGCGCAGGCAGCGCGGCGCTGGGCCAGAGTTCACCCGAACGCACGGTGGACTCGATCAGCTCACTGAGCACATTCATCATCAGCACCGCTTTCGACTCGAAGTGGTGCTGCACCGCGCCCGAGGTCATGCCCGCCGACTTGGCCAGCTCGTGGATGGACATCTCCTCCAGGCTGCGGTGCTGGATCACGTCGATGGCCGTGGCAATCAGGTGCTGGCGCGTGGCGGCGCTGCGCTCGGCATGGGTGCGGCGCGTCCCGGCCTTGGGGGAAACACGGTGGTTCATGACGCTTTCACAATATACATTTCAAACGTAATGTATTTATGCAGACGCAGACCCACAAGCCCGTGAATACCCGCATCCCCACCCGGGCTCAAGCTGGGCGAGCCAGGACCTGTCCACGGGGCCGAACCTAGAATGCTTCTCACTGACCGCACCCACCGGAGACACACACCATGAACGCCCCCACCGCTGCCGCCCACCTGCTGCCCGAAATCCAACTGCGCGACGTGCCCCAGGCCCTCATCGATGCACTGCAGGCCCGCTTCGGCGCGCAGTGCTCGCTGGCCCAGGCCGTGCGCGAGCAGCACGGGCGCGACGAGGGCTCGCTGCAGGCCCCGCCGCCCAGCGCCGTGGTGTTTGCCGAAAGCACGCAAGATGTGGCCGACGCGGTCAAGCTGGCCAGCCAGTACGACGTGCCCGTGATCCCCTACGGCGCGGGCTCGTCGCTCGAAGGCCACCTGCTGGCCGTGCAGGGCGGCATCAGCATCGATGTGAGCCGCATGAACCAGGTGCTCAGCATCAACGCCGAAGACCTCACCGTGACGGTGCAGCCCGGCATCACGCGCAAGCAGCTCAACGAAGCCATTAAGGACACGGGCCTGTTCTTCCCCATCGACCCTGGCGCTGATGCCAGCATTGGCGGCATGAGCGCCACGCGCGCCAGCGGCACCAACGCCGTGCGCTACGGCACCATGCGCGAGAACGTGCTGGCGCTGGAGGTGGTGACCGCCAGCGGCGAAGTCATCCACACCGGCACCCGCGCCAAGAAAAGCAGCGCGGGCTACGACCTCACGCGCCTGATGGTGGGCAGCGAAGGCACGCTGGGCATCATGACCGAGATCACCGTGCGCCTGTACCCGCTGCCCGAAGCGGTGAGCGCCGCCATCTGCTCCTTCCCCAGCATCGAAGCGGCCGTGCGCACCACCATCCAGATCATCCAGATCGGCGTGCCGATTGCGCGCGTGGAACTCATCGACCACCACACCGTGCGCATGGTGAACGCGCACAGCAAGCTGACCCTGCGCGAAGAGCCCATGCTGCTGATGGAGTTCCACGGCTCGCCCGCCAGCGTGAAGGAACAGGCCGAGATGGTGCAAGACATTGCCAGCGAATTTGGCGGCCAGGCCTTTGAATGGGCCAGCACCCCCGAAGAACGCACCCGCTTGTGGACCGCCCGGCACAACGCCTACTTTGCAGCCGTGCAAAGCCGCCCCGGCTGCCGCGCCATCAGCACCGACACCTGCGTGCCCATCAGCCGCCTGGCCGACTGCCTGCTCGAATCGGTGGACGAGGTCGAAGCCAGCGGCATCCCCTACTTCCTCGTCGGCCACGTGGGCGACGGCAACTTCCACTTCGGCTACCTCATCGACCCGAACAGCGCCGAAGAACGCACCAAGGCCGAAGCCATGAACCACACCCTGGTGGCCCGCGCCCTGAGCATGGGGGGCACCTGCACAGGTGAACACGGCGTGGGCATCCACAAGATGGGCTTTTTGCTGGACGAAACCGGCACCGGCGCGGTAGACATGATGCGCGCCATCAAGCGCGCGCTGGACCCGAATAACATCCTGAACCCCGGCAAGATTTTTGCGATGTGAGGGCATGGGGCCGTCCCCCGGGACGGCGGAACCCATGGCCGATCGAGCCGCAAAAAGATGGCGGGGGTGCCACCGGGTGCATCTCCGTACCCATCAATGAACAACAAGAGAGGTCAACGTGGGTGCTTGGGGAGCGGGTCTCTTTGCCAACGACACAAGCTGTGATGTTCGCGACGACTATGTCCGGCACCTGACGCACGGACTCTCTGCCGAGGAGGCTTGCCAGAAGATCCTGGCCCAATACGGCGATCTGCTCACCAACACGGAAATCGCCTGCCTCGTGTACCTCGCCCTGGCCGACACCGCATGGCGCTATGGGCGACTGGATCAGGCACTGAAAGACATAGCCCTTTCGCTGCTGCAGGCGGGTGGCGATATTGATGTGTGGGAGCGGGATACACCTGACGACGTCGCATTGCGCCGCAAAACCCTTCAGGCACTGGAGGCCCGCCTCCACACGCCCCAACCGCCGGAAAAGCCGATTCGGGTTTCACCACCGCAGCCAAAGAAGACCAGGACCACAGCCCCTGTGGGAACGGTTTTCTCTTTGGACCTGCCCCTAGGAGGCTCGGCCCTGTTGGTGCTGGTGGGGTTTGCGGAGCTGGAGAACAGCGTGGATCCCGTCTTTTCGGTCCTCGGCCAGCGCTTTGCCTCGCCATCAGAGATGCCCGCACAGGTTACCGAGAGCGATGCGACGCTGGTGCTTTCAAAGACCTCTTATCAGCCCTATCAACACGTCGCCATTCTTCCCAAGGACGAAAGAAAGAACATACTTTCCGGGCTTGGCCAAACCAGTATCCCGGTGGCCGGCGCCGTGCCTTACCAACGCGAGCGTACGGTGTGGTTGGCCCTGGGGCGCATTGCCAAAGAAATCGACGCGCACTTGGCTACCGAGCCTGCGCGTGCATAGCACCACGCCCCTGCCCCTGACGTGTGTTGCGTCCGTGCGAGCGCGTTTTGACAGTGCACAGAAAGCCTATGCCATTTGACATGTACGCCAACGACCAGCACGAAGCCATCCAGCACCAGGAAGAGTTCATCTTTGCGCTGGCCCAGGCCAACGCTCCTCAGTTCCCGGCACTTTCAGCGCTATGGGAGGCGTACTACGACGATCCCCGTATCTCATCCGCACAAGCCAGCGCACTGTTGCATGAACTGATTGCGCTGCTGGCTATCAACGGCGGTAGCGCCAACAAGTCCCTGGTGAACACCGTCGTTCGTTTGTTGCCCTTTTTCAGCATGGCCAGCCAAGGCGGTCATGAGATCAGAACGCAGAGTGACTGAGAAGATGTGCCCGCGCATCTAGAAAGCGCAGAAGCGGGCATGGAGTTGCTCCGGTCACCCGGCCTGCCACTGCTGGATGAGTGCGGGGCGCTAACGTGAAGATCACCAAGCGATTCATGTACTTTCGGCCGAATGCAACGACCTACGGCATGCCAGTTTCCAGCGTGGCGCGCGAATCCGGCGGCGCTTCTTCCCGATCGTGCATGCCGTAGTCCCGTACCACAGCGGCCACACGCAAACGGTAGTCACGGAAAATGCTGGCGCGGCCCAGCCGCTGGGTGTGACGGTGGGCTTCCATCTGCCGCCAACGGGCCACGGCTTCCTCGTCGCGCCAAAAGGACAGCGACAGCAAACGGCTTGGCTCGGTCAGGCTCTGAAAGCGCTCAATGGAAATGAAGCCATCCACTTGCTCCAGCAGCGGACGCAGCGCTGCAGCCGCTTGAAGGTAGGCGTCCTACTGGCCGGGCGCTGGTTGAACTTCAAAGATCACGGCCATCATGCAGCAGGCTCCTGGCGGTGGGCAGGCAAGCCCAATGTGCCTTCCACCCCCTGCGTGAACGTGCGCTCCTCGCGCAGGATGAAGCACTTTTCCTGCGCCAGCGCAAAGTTGGCACGGCCTTCGGGGTCGGCGCGCAGGCAGGCGCGGTAGGCCTCGTAGGCGGCCAGCGAGTCAAAGCCGATCAAACCCCAGGCCTCGTAGTTGCTGCCTTCGTGTGGCAGGAAGTAGCCCAGCAGGTGGCCGCCGCAGCGGGGAATGATCTGGCCCCAGCGGCGCGCGTATTCGGCAAACGCCTCGCGCTGAAAGGGATCGATTTCGTAGCGAATGAAGCAGGTGATCATGGCGTTCAGGAGTGGCTGGTGGACAAGGGCTTCACGATAGGCGGTTGACGGCGCTCAATGGTTCGCCCAAGATCGAACCATGAAAGACGGCCCCCACATTGCGCGCATTGCCGCGCTCATCGGCGACAGCGCACGCGCCGAAGTCCTCACCGCCCTGATGGCAGACCGCGCCCTCACGGCCACCGAGCTGGCCGACATTGCAGGCGTGACCAAGCAGACCATCAGCGCCCACCTCGCCAAGCTGCTGGATGCGGGCCTGATCGCCGTGGAGAGCCAGGGCCGGCACCGTTACTTCCGGCTGGCGGACCGGGATGTAGCCCACTTGCTGGAGTCGCTGATGAACGTGGCGTTTCGCGCCGGTGCCGTGCGGCTGCGCGCCAGCCCCCGGGAGCCTGCGCTGCGCCGCGCGCGCATGTGCTACGACCACTTGGCGGGCGAGGTGGGCGTGCAGTTTTATGAAGCACTGGTACGCCAGGGCATGCTGCAGGCCACACCCCAGGGGTCGGCCATCACGCCCGCTGGCGCGCAGTGGTTTGCGCACGTGGGGATCGACACGTCCACGTTGGGGCAGCAACGGCGCATGGTGTGCCGCCCCTGCCTGGACTGGAGCGAGCGCCGCCACCACCTGGGCGGCGCCCTGGGCGCGGCGCTGCTGCAGTGCCTCTTCGATGGGGGATGGGCCCACCGCGCTCAGGACTCGCGCGTGGTGCACTTCACCCCCAAGGGCGAGCTGGCGCTGCGCCAGTGGCTGGCCACCCACCCGGATGCCCCGAACCCCAGCGCCGCACAAGGCCCCGCACCATGCTGAATACCCTGCTGCTTTTCATCGCCACGGCCCTCGCTGAAATCGTGGGCTGCTACCTGCCCTGGCTCTGGCTCAAGCAAGGCAAGCCCGCGTGGCTCCTGTTGCCTGCTGCCGCGAGCCTGGCGCTATTTGCCTGGCTCTTGACGCTGCACGACACCACTGGCGCAGGCCGCGTGTATGCGGCCTACGGCGGGGTCTATATCGGGGTGGCACTGGTATGGCTGTGGGCGGTGGATGGCATCCGCCCCACGCCGTGGGATGTGGCGGGGGTGCTGGTGGCGCTGGCCGGCATGGCAATCATCATGCTGCAACCTGCGCGCTGACGCAGACTTGCGCCGTGGGCCGGGCGCAGACCAGCACCTCAGGAAGCGACTCAGTTCACCTTGATCAAACGCCAGTCGATGCGGTTGTCCGGCCGCTGCACCAGCTCCACGTTTTTCTTCATGGCCCAGGCCAGCATCTGGTTGTGCAGGGGGATGTGGGCCACGGTGTCGTTCTGCAGCTGCAGGCCTTCGGTCAATAAGCGGTTGCGCACGGGCAGGTCGGTCTCGGTCTTCACGCGGTCCACGATGTAGTCCATGCGCTCGTTGCTATAGCGGCCCAGGTTGTAGTTGCCGTCGCCGCCCGTGGTCTTGGTGCGGGTGAGCGACTGCAGCGTGTAGAGCGCATCGAACGTGGGCACGCCCCAGCTCAGCAGCGCGATGCTGGCCTCGTGGCGCTGGGCCATGGGGTAGTAGCTCACGGCGGGCATGGTGCGCAGCTTGGCCTTGACGCCGATGCGCGACCACATGGCGGTGATCGCCTGGCACAGTTGCTCGTCCTGCACGATGGCGTTGTTGCTGCAGGCAAAGTCCACCTCAAAGCCATCGCTGTAGCCGGCATGCGTCAGCAGCTCTTTGGCGGCATTGGGGTCGTAGGGCAGACGCTTGTCCACCGCGTCGGTCCACCCGTTGACCAGGGGCGACACCATGGCGCCGGTGGGTTTGGACATGCCGCGCATGGTCACGCGCTGCAGCGTTACGCCATCGATGGCCTGGTACAGCGCCTTGCGCACGCGCAGGTCCTTCAGCGGGTTCTTGCCCTTGATGTTGCTGCTCGGCAGCTCGTCGCGGAACTGGTCCATGGCCAGGTACACGGTGCGGTTCTCCACCATCTCCATCACCTTGAGGCTGGGGTTGGCCTTGAGCCGGCCCAGGTCCTGGATGCTGGTGTCGCGCACCATGTCGACCTCGCCGGAGAGCAGCGCGGCGACGCGCGTGGCCTCGGACTTGATCGGCAGATAGGTGATTTCGGTCACGTTGCCTTCGACCTTGCCGGCATTCCACCAATGGGGATTGGTGGCGAACACGATCCTCTGGTCGGGCACCCATTCCTTGAGCACGAAAGGCCCGGTGCCCATGGCATTGCGGTGCGAATAGGTTTCGTCCTTCGCCTTGATGTCCTTGGGCTCCACTGCGTTGTTCTTCTCGGCCCAGGCCTTGCTCATCACGCGCAGCTCGGTCAGCTGGTTGAGAAGCACGGGGTTGGGGTTTTTCAAAAAGATGTCGATGGTCTCGCCATCCACCTTGGCAATGCGGTCCATGCCCTGGGTGTAGATGGCGTAGGTGGAGGTCTTGCTCATCGCGCGCTGCAGCGAATAGACCACATCGTCCGCCGTCATGGGCGAGCCGTCGCTGAACTTCACGCCCTGGCGCAGCTTGAAGCGCATCTGCGTGGGGCTGACCGGCTGCCACGACGTGGCCAGCAGCGGCTCCACCCTGAGCGTGCGGCTGTTGAACATCACCAGCGATTCATACACCGCCGCATGGATGCCGTTGCCCAGAGCGCTGTTCTGCGAATGGATGTCCATGGTCTGGATGTCACTGGAGCCGGACCACTTGAAGGGTTTGGCCGACACGGCGGGGGAAACAACGACTGCCAGGGCCAGGGTGGCTGCCGCTGGCAATGAAAACTTGAATGGCATGAAAACTCCCTCATCAATGAAGCGTTACGAACCGGCAATATGCAGCAGGACGCGCACCAGCCCAAGCGCTTGGCAAGCGGTGTGGTGCCGGTGATTCATCGCTGGCGCCAGGACCATCGCGCAATCACTGCGCCTGGGATACGCGCAGCCAACTGGCCGCGCATGTCACGGCTTTTGCGGCACAGCCAGCGGGTACCGCGCCGCCGCTGCATCCGTCCCCACCTGCAGCAGGTTGATCACCCCCATCACATCGTCCACCAGCCACACGGCCTTCTCCAGCGCGTCGGACTGCGCATGCGACTGCACGCAGCCCTTGAGCGTCACCAGCCGCCGCTCGCCCAGCACCCACACGCTGGTGTCGTCAAAGCGGCCGTCCTGCTGGATGTAGCGCTGCACGCGCGGGATGATCTCGGCGTCGTACAGGTAGGAGTTGGGCAGGCGACAGCGCCCCACGCGGTGACAACTACCGCCATGTTGGGAGCGCACATGCGCCAGCTCGCGCACCTCGGCCTCGGTGTACAGCGGGCCCTCAGGCACGGGGCATTGCGGGATGGCGCTGGTGACTTGGACGAAAGGGTCGTTGAAGGCGTTGGTGCGCGGGGGAGCGTCGGCAGAAGCCTGGGCGGCGACCCCTGCAGCGCACAGGGCCATGGCCAAGCCGCCCAGCAGGGCACAAAGCGACCGATACGACGGATACAAACGCATGGATGAATCCCCGGCTGCGGACCAGCGCCGCAGGCGACGCCATCCTACGGGCGTGGTGTTCTGCAGTAAAGACAGGCGCCGGTACGCAGAACGCGGCGCAGTCCTGCAGACGGCGCAATCCACAACGGGATGATGGAGGGCGCGCTCCAGAAGCCGGACGACCCCGCAGACCAAACGCTTCATTATTGATAGCAAATAAGGCATATAACACCGGCGCATGCAGCAGATTGAATGCCCAAAGCGCCTGCAACAGCCCGCCGCGCAAGCCCGGGCAGCCCCACCGACTTTGCCTTGCCACCTACGATGCCACACGCATGTCCCGCAATGAATTGATCGTCCACCGCCCCGAAGGCCTGTACTGCCCGCCTGGCGACTTCTACATCGACCCCTGGCGGCCGGTGGAGCGGGCCGTGATCACGCATGCCCACTCAGACCACGCACGCATGGGCTCGGCCCACTACCTGGCACACGAGGGCAGCGCGGGCACGCTGCGCAACCGGCTGGGCGCGGGCATTGATCTGCAGACGCTGGGCTATGGCGAGGTCATCGACCACCATGGTGTGCGCGTGTCGCTGCACCCGGCCGGGCATGTGCTGGGCTCGGCCCAGGTGCGCATTGAACACGGCGGCCAAGTATGGGTGGCCTCGGGCGACTACAAGCTGGAAGACGATGGCACCTGCCCGCCCTTCGAGCCGGTGCGCTGCCACACTTTCATCACCGAATCCACCTTTGGCCTGCCTATCTACCGCTGGCCGTCGCAGCCCGCGCTGTTTGCCGACATCAACGCCTGGTGGGCCACGAATGCAGCGGCGGGCAAGGCCAGCGTGTTGTATGCGTATGCCTTTGGCAAGGCGCAGCGGCTGCTGCATGGCGTGGATGCCAGCATCGGGCCCATCGTGGTGCATGGCGCGGTGGAGCCGCTCAACACCGTGTATCGCGCGGCCGGTGTAGACCTGCCAGCCACACTGCGTGTGACGGACCCGGGCCTGACCAAGGCGGACCTGAAACGCTCACTGGTGCTGGCCCCGCCCTCGGCAGCGGGCACCCCCTGGCTCAAGCGGTTTGGCGAACACTCCGACGCCTTTGCGAGTGGCTGGATGCTGGTGCGCGGCGCGCGCCGCCGCCGGGGCGTGGACCGGGGCTTTGTGATGAGCGACCACGCCGACTGGCCGAGCCTGCAGAAAGCCATTGGTGCCACGGGCGCGGAGCGCGTCATCGTGACGCACGGCAGCACGGCCGTGATGGTGCGCTGGCTGTGCGAGCAGGGGCTGGACGCCCATGTGTTCGCGACCGAATACGGTGCCGATGACAACGAAGACGATGCAGGGGCTGCACCCGAGCCAGACAGCGAACCCGCACCCGAGGTGACTGCATGAAGGCCTTTGCCCAGCTGTTCCAGGCGCTCGACGCCACCACCGCGCAGTCGGCCAAACTGGCGGCGCTGGTGGCTTATCTGCGTGCTGCACCGCCCGCCGATGCGGCCTGGGCCACCTACTTTCTGGCAGGCGGCAAACCGCGCCAGATGGTGCCCACCAAGCGCCTGAAGGCGCTGGCGCAAGAAGCGGCCGGCCTGCCCGAGTGGCTGTTTGAAGAAAGCTACGAGGCCGTGGGCGACCTGGCCGAAACGCTGGCGCTGCTGCTGCCCCCGCCCACCCAGCCCACCGAACTGACGCTGGCCGAATGGATGGCCCAACTGCTGCCCCTTCGCGCCCTGCCGCCCGACGAGGCCGACGCCCACCTGCGCACGCAATGGAACATGCTGGCGCCCGAGCAGCGCTTTGTGTACTTCAAGCTCATCACCGGCAACTTCCGCGTGGGAGTGTCGCGCTTGCAGGTGACGCAGGCGCTGGCCACCGTAAGCGGGCTCGACCCCAAGCGCATCGCACACCGGCTGATGGGCTACACGCAGATCGGCCGGCAGCCGCAGGCCAGCGACTACCAGGCGCTGATCGCGCCGGTGGATGACGATGCCTGTGCGCAGGATGCTGCCGATGCAGGCCAGCCCTACCCGTTCTTTTTGGCCCACCCGTTCAACCAGCCCGTGGCCGAGATGCCCACACTGCTGGGCGCACCCGGCGACTGGCTGGTGGAATGGAAGTGGGACGGCATCCGCGCGCAGATCGTGCGGCGCGCGGGCGAGGTGTGGGTGTGGTCGCGTGGCGAGGAGCTGGTGACCGACCGCTTTCCCGAGTTGGCCGATGCCGCGATGGCGCAGCTTCCCGATGGCACGGTGGTCGATGGCGAGATCCTGGTGTGGCTGCCGGGCGAACCCCAGCCCCGCCCCTTTGCCGACCTGCAAAAGCGCTTGGGCCGCAAGACGCTGGGCCCGAAGCTGCTGCGCGAGCTGCCTGTGGTGCTGGTGGCCTACGACCTGCTCGAACACGCTGGGCAAGACTTGCGCACAGAGCCGCAGCAGGCGCGGCGCGCACTACTAGAGGCTACGCTGCAACGGCCTGACGACACCACCGTCGCACCCGCACCGCAGAAGACCTTGCGTCTGAGCGAGTTGCTGCACGGCGCCGACTGGCCGGACCTGGCGCGCCAGCGCGAGGCCGCGCGCAGCATAGGCACCGAGGGCTTCATGCTCAAGCACCGCAGCGCGCAGTACGGCGTGGGCCGCACCAAGGATGTGGGCGTGTGGTGGAAGTGGAAGATCGACCCCATGAGCGTGGACGCCGTGCTCATCTACGCCCAGCGCGGCCACGGCCGCCGTGCCAGCCTCTACACCGACTACACCTTCGCCGTGTGGACCGGGCCGCAGGACGACCCGGAGCGCCAGCTCGTGCCTTTTGCCAAGGCCTATTCGGGCCTGACCGATGCCGAGATTACGCAGGTGGACGCCATCATCCGCAAGACCACGCGCGAAAGCTTTGGCCCCGTACGCAGCGTGGATGCGACGCTGGTGTTTGAGCTGGGCTTTGAAGGCATCGCAAAGAGCCCACGCCACAAGAGCGGCATTGCCGTGCGCTTTCCGCGCATGCTGCGCTGGCGGCAGGACAAACCCGTGGCCGAGGCCGATACCTTGCAAACGCTGATGGCGTTGTTGCCCGGGCAGGACGTTGCGGCATGAGCACCACCCGCCGCCTGCGCAAGGCCCTGACCCCGGTGGCACCGAGTGCCGCAGCCGCCTGGATGGCGGCGCGGGGCTGGCAACCCTTTGGCTTCCAGCACGACGTGTGGCGCGCGATGGGCGAGGGCCGCTCGGGCCTGCTGCATGCCACTACAGGGGCTGGCAAGACCTATGCGGTATGGCTGGGCGCGCTGCAGCACTTGGCACAGGCGGATGCTGCACCTGCGCCCGAAGGAGCCCCCAAAGCCCCCAAAGCACCCAACGCCCGCACCGCCCTGCGCACGCGCCGCGCTGCGGCACCGCCCCTCACCGTGCTGTGGATCACGCCCATGCGCGCACTCGCTGCCGATTCGCTGCGCGCCCTGCAGGCACCGTTGCCCGACCTGGCCCCCACCTGGACCAGCGGCCTGCGAACCGGAGACACCGCCAGCGGCGAGCGCGCCGCGCAAGATCGCCGCCTGCCCACGTTGCTGGTGACCACGCCCGAAAGCGTCTCGCTGCTGCTGGCCCGCGCCGATGCGCGTGAGCGCCTGGCCAGCGTGCGCTTGGTGGTGGTGGATGAGTGGCACGAGTTGGTGGGCAACAAACGCGGCGTGCAGGTGCAGCTGGCGCTGGCGCGCCTGTCGGGCTGGAACCCGGCGCTGCAGGTGTGGGGCATGTCGGCCACGCTGGGCAACCTGGAGGAGGCCCTGCACACCTTGCTGCCGCAGCCCGTGCCCAACGCTCCGAGCGCATCGCAACCACCGCCCGCCGTGCTGGTGCAGGGCCGCATCGACAAGCGGCTGGAGGTGCAGGTGATGCTGCCCGCGCGGGCCGATCGCTTTGCGTGGGCGGGCCACATGGGGCTGAGCCTGCTGCCGCAGGTGGTGCAATCGATCGAAGCGGCCGCGTCCACGTTGGTATTCACCAACACCCGGTCGCAAGCCGAGCGCTGGTACCAGGCGCTGCTGGAGGCGCGACCCGACTGGGCGGGCACCCTTGCGCTACACCACGGGTCGCTGGGGCATGAGGTGCGCGACTGGGTGGAGCAAGGCCTGAAGGCCGGGCAGCTCAAGGCCGTGGTGTGCACATCGAGCCTGGACCTGGGCGTGGACTTTTTGCCGGTGGAGCAGGTGCTGCAGATCGGTTCGGCCAAGGGCGTGGCGCGGCTGGTGCAGCGTGCGGGCCGCTCGGGCCATGCGCCGGGGCGCAGCTCCAGCATCACGCTGGTGCCCACGCACAGCCTGGAGCTGGTGGAGGCCGCCGCCGCGCGCCACGCGCTGGCGCAGGGCCGCATCGAAGACCGGCACACGCCGCGTGCGCCGCTGGATGTGCTGGTGCAGCACCTGGTCACCGTGGCGCTGGGCGGCGGCTTTGTGCCCGATGCGCTGTTGGCCGAGGTGCGCCGCGCACCCGCCTACGCTGCGTTGGCCGACAACGACTGGCAGTGGGCGCTGCAGTTCGTGCGCCAGGGCGGCGCATCGCTGGCCACCTATCCGGACTTTCACCGCGTGGTACCGGACGACGAGGGTGTGTGGCGCGTGCCCGATGCGCGCCTGGCGCGCCGCCACCGCAGCAACATCGGCACCATCGTGAGCGACGCCGCCATGCAGGTGCAGTTTGTGAGCGGCGGGCGCCTGGGCTCGGTGGAAGAGAGCTTCATCGCGCGGCTGCGCAAGGGCGATGTGTTCATGTTTGCAGGCCGGCTGCTGGAGCTGGTGCGCACCCAGCAGATGACGGCCTATGTGCGCATCGCCCCCAAGGGCAGCGCCGCCCTGCCGCGCTGGAGCGGCGGGCGCATGCCGCTGTCGAACACGCTGGCCGATGCGATGCTCGAGCAGCTGGCGCAGGCCGAGCGCGGCGAGTTCTCCACGCCCGAGATGCGCTGCGCCCAGCCGCTGCTGGAGCTGCAGCAGGCCTGGTCGGCCCTGCCCACACCCGGCCGCCTGGTAGCCGAGACGCTACACACCCGCGAGGGGTGGCACCTGTACCTGTACCCGCTGGCGGGCCGCTTGGTGCACCTGGGCCTGGCCGGGCTGCTGGGCTGGCGCGCGTCGCAGCAGGTGCCCAACACCTTCTCCATCGCGGTCAACGACTACGGACTGGAGCTGCTGTCGGCCAAGCCCGTGGACTGGGCCACGCTGCTGCCGCGCCTGATTGGCGAGGGCACACGCACCACCATCGGTCGCGGGCTCGAAGACGAAGTGCTGGCCAGCCTGAACGCCACCGAGATGGCGCGCAGGCGCTTTCGCGAGATCGCGCGCATTGCCGGGCTCATCTTTCAAAGCCACCCGGGCGAGCAGCGCAGCAGCCGCCAGCTGCAGGCCTCGTCCTCGCTGTACTACGACGTGTTTGCGCAGTACGACCCGGGCAACCTGCTGCTGGCCCAGGCCCGTGCCGAGCTGCTGACGAACGAGCTGGACATGGACCGCCTGGCGCACACACTGCGCGGCATGCAGGCACTGACCCTGTCCATCCACGCGCTGGAACGCCCCACCCCATTCGCCCTGCCGCTGATGGTGGAGCGCTTTCGCGAGCGCCTGAGCACCGAGACCCTGGCCGACCGGCTGGCGCGCATGGTGCAGGCGCTGGAGCAGGCGGCCGACGTCACCACCGGCACCCACCTTGCGCAGCACGCAGTGCAGCCCACGGACATGGTGTGGGACCTGCCCGAAAGCTCTGGGCCCCGCACACCACGCGCGCGCCAGGCTGCGGCTGGGGACGCCCCCCGCCGCGCCCGCGGACGCCACGGATTCTGAGCACGATGACCACGCATCCCTTTCACACATCCGTCCCCGAGACGCAGGCCGTCCCTGCGCTCCCCATGGGTGCGCACGCCATCACCCTGCCCTGCGGCACGGCCCTGCAGCTGTTGCCCCAGCGCGCGCTGTGGTGGCCCGCGGCGCGCATGGTGATGGTGGCGGATGTGCATTTCGGCAAGGCGGCCACCTTCCGCCGCGCGGGCCAGCCGGTGCCCCATGGCACCACGGCCGACAACCTGGCGCGGCTCGATGCACTGCTGGCGGCCACCGGTGCTGACCACCTGGTGTTCCTGGGGGACTTTCTGCACGCACGCAGCGGCGCGGCCGATGCGCTGTGGCGGCAGTTGCTGCCCTGGCGCCAGCGCCATGCGCATGTGGCGATGACCCTGGTGCGCGGCAATCACGACATGCATGCGGGCGACCCGCCGGCGGCGCTGGCACTGGCGCAGGTCAACGAGCCCTGGTTGCCCTGTGCCGATGCGCCGGTGCTGGCCTGCCACCACCCGCAGGCCGTGGCGGGCCACACGGTGATTGCCGGGCACCTGCACCCCACGCTGCGGCTGCGCGGCCCGGCGCGGGATGCGCTGCGGGCGCCCTGCTTTGGCTGGGGTGACGGGCAGTTGGTCCTGCCCGCCTTCGGGGCCTTCACCGGCACGGCGCCCGACACCCTGCCCGCGCACTGGGCGCAGTTTGCGGTGCTGCCGGGCCGGGTGGTGGCTGTTCCAGGGACTTTTTCGTAGGGTCTGCAGGGGGTGGCGCGCGGGCGCCAAGACGATCAAACTGCAGGGGGCCGCAGGGTGATTACCACCTATTTGGTGAAAAAAAGTGCCCTGGGCTTATGATAATTTTGCATTGTGAGATTCGATTGCAAAAACAGCGGGCTGTGACAGCCCCGAGCAAGGAGAATCAGAGAGCATCCGCGTTTGGCCCCGCTGCGACGCAGCCGGGGGCATCTACCTACTCTGTTTCGTGAGACAAGCCATGACGACCCAGCAACCATCCATCATTTACACCCTGACCGACGAGGCACCCCGTCTGGCCACGGCTTCCTTCCTGCCCATCATCCGCACGTTTGCGGCGCCGGCAGGCATCAACGTGCTGGAGAGCGACATCTCGGTGGCGGCACGTATCCTGGGTGAGTTCCCCGACTACCTGACCGAAGAACAGCGCGTGCCCAACAACCTGGCCGAGCTGGGCAAGAAGACGCTGCAGCCCGATGCCAACATCATCAAGCTGCCCAACATCTCCGCGTCCGTCGCACAGCTCAAGGCCGCCATCGCCGAGCTGCAGTCCAAGGGCTACGCGCTGCCTGACTACCCGGACCAGCCCAAGGACGACAAAGAAAAAGAAATCAAGGCCCGCTACAGCAAGTGCACCGGCTCGGCCGTGAACCCTGTGCTGCGCGAAGGCAACTCCGACCGCCGCGCCCCCAAGGCCGTGAAGGAATACGCCCGCAAGAACCCGCACAGCATGGCCGAATGGAGCCAGGCCTCGCGTTCGCACGTGTCGCACATGCACGCTGGCGACTTCTACCACGGCGAAAAGTCCATGACGCTGGACAAGGCGCGTGACGTGAAGATGGAGCTGATCACCAAGAGCGGCAAGGCCATCGTCTTGAAGCCCAAGGTCAGCCTGCTGGACCGCGAAGTGATCGACAGCATGTTCATGAGCAAAAAGGCGCTGCTGGAGTTCTACGAGAAGGAAATCGAAGACGCACGCAAGACGGGCGTGATGTTCTCGCTGCACGTCAAGGCCACGATGATGAAGGTGTCCCACCCCATCGTGTTCGGCCACTGCGTGCGCATCTTCTACAAGGACGCGTTCGCCAAACACGCCAAGACTTTTGAAGAGTTGGGCGTGAACGTGAACAACGGCATGGTGGACCTGTACACCAAGATCGAAACCCTGCCGCAAAGCCAGCGCGACGAGATCAAGCGCGACCTGCACGCCTGCCACGAGCACCGCCCCGAGCTGGCCATGGTCGACTCGGCCAAGGGCATCACCAACTTCCACTCGCCCAACGACATCATCGTGGACGCCTCCATGCCCGCCATGATCCGCAACGGCGGCAAGATGTGGGACGCCAACGGCCGCCTGAAGGACGTGAAGGCCGTGATGCCCGAATCGACCTTCGCCCGCATCTACCAGGAGATCATCAACTTCTGCAAGTGGCACGGCGCGTTCGACCCCCGCACCATGGGCACCGTGCCCAACGTGGGCCTGATGGCCCAGCAGGCCGAGGAATACGGCAGCCACGACAAGACCTTCGAGATCCCCGAAGACGGCGTGGCCAACATCACCGACCTGGCCACCGGCGAAGTGCTGCTGTCGCAAAACGTGGAGCAAGGCGACATCTGGCGCATGTGCCAGACCAAGGACGCCGCGATCCGCGACTGGGTGAAGCTGGCCGTCACGCGCGCCCGCAACTCCGGCATGCCCGTGGTGTTCTGGCTCGACTCGTACCGTCCGCACGAGGCGCAGCTGATCACCAAGGTCAAGATGTACCTGCACGAGCACAACACCACCGGCCTCGATATCCAGATCATGAGCCAGGTGCGTGCGATGCGCTACACGCTCGAGCGCGTAATCCGTGGCCTGGACACCATCAGCGCTACCGGCAACATCCTGCGCGACTACCTGACCGACCTGTTCCCCATCATGGAACTGGGCACTTCGGCCAAGATGCTGTCCATCGTGCCTCTGATGGCTGGCGGCGGCATGTACGAAACCGGTGCGGGCGGCTCGGCTCCGAAGCACGTGCAGCAGCTGGTGGAAGAAAACCACCTGCGCTGGGATTCGCTGGGCGAGTTCCTGGCGCTGGCCGTGTCGCTGGAAGACCTGGGCCTCAAGAACAACAACCCGCGCGCCAAGTTGCTGGCAAAGACGCTGGATGCCGCCACGGGCAAGCTGCTGGACAACAACAAGAACCCATCGCCCAAGACCGGCCAGCTGGACAATCGCGGCAGCCAGTTCTACCTGGCCCTGTACTGGGCGCAAGAGCTGGCCGCGCAGACCGAGGACGCCGAGCTGGCCGCCAAGTTCGCGCCCCTGGCCAAGCAGCTGACCGAGAACGAGCAGAAGATCGTGCAAGAGCTGAACGCCGTGCAGGGCCAGCCCACCGACATCGGTGGCTACTACCTGCCCGACGTGGCCAAGCTGGACGCAGTGATGCGCCCCAGCGAGACGTTGAACAAGGCGCTGGCTTCGGTGGCCTGATCCTATTCAGCCGCTCCAACGCAAAGGCCCCGCAGTGCGGGGCCTTTTTTGTTTCGAGTGACCCGTCCTGCCTGGCGTTGACACGAGGACCTTTCAAAAAGGGTATGTGTCATGGAATCAAGTGTCAAACGCACGCAGCGCGACTACACACTGGCCTTTAAGTTGGCGGTGGTGGAGCAGGTGGAAAAAGGCGAGCTCACGTACAAACAGGCGCAGCAGCACTACGGCATCCAGGGTCGCTCGACGGTTCTGGTCTGGCTGCGCAAGCACGGTCGCCTGGGCTGGAGTCCTGCGGCATCATCTGCAGCCATGCCGATAGACAAGAAGAACACTGTTGCTCTCACGCCCGAGCAGCAGATCAAGGCGCTGCAGGTGCAGCTCGCACAGGCGCAGGAGAAGGCCAGGCTATTCGAAGCCGTCATCGACGTGCTGCGCAAGGACTATGGGGTGCGCATCGTAAAAAAGCCTTTGGGCAAGTCCTCGCGCAAAACCTCATCGCAGGGTTGAGCGTGAAGAGGGCTTGCCAGCATATGGGCCACAGCCGTCAGGCGTATTACCAGGGTAGGCGCCGCGAGGCCGATCGCTTGGCGAATGCGCAGACGGTGGTGGAGTTGGTGCGCGAGCAGCGCATGCGCCAACCACGCATAGGCACGCGCAAGCTGCACCACTTATTGCAGGAGCCGCTACAGCGCCGAGGCATCGACTTGGGCCGCGATGCAATGTTCGACGTCCTGCGCAATGCCAGGCTGCTGGTGGCACCCCGGCGGGCGTATCACAAGACAACAGACAGTCACCACCGCTTCAGGCACCATCCGAACCTTCTCAAGGTAGGGCCGCAACAGATCCACGCCAGCGGCAGCGAGCAGGTCTGGGTGGCTGACATCACCTACTTGCCCACACACGGCAAGTTCGTCTATCTGAGCCTGGTCACGGATGCGTATTCCAGGAAGATCGTCGGCTGGCACGTGCATGAGAGCCTGCAGACCGAAGAGGTGGCGCAGGCCATGAAGATGGCGCTCTCGGGGCGACAGAGCAGCCGACAGTTGGTGCACCACTCCGACAGGGGTATCCAGTACTGCGCGACGTACTACCAGGCCCTGCACAAGCGCCACGGCGTGATCTGCTCGATGACGGACGGCTACGACTGCTACCAGAACGCGCTGGCCGAGCGGGTCAATGGCATCTTGAAGAGTGAGTTCTTGCTGCAGCGCCCCGCCGATCTGGGGCAGGCCAGACGCATGGTCGAGCAGTCAGTCGACATCTATAACTGCGAGCGACCGCATCTGTCGCTGAAAATGCAAACGCCCGATGCAGTGCATCGGGCGTCATTGGCCGGATAGTCCGGCTGGAGTTTTTAACCGTCCTGGGTGTCAACGCTATTCAGGACGGGTCAGAGACCTGGGAGTTAGCGCGACCACCGAGGGCCGTGCGTCGCGGCCGATGCCTTGTCCGCCGCGCAGCCCCCAGGGCCACGTTCTCAGGGACGGTCGCGGTCTGCCACGCGGCTGCTCAGGGGCTTGGGCACATAGGTCGGCACAAAGGCGCAGCCCTTGCCAAAACGCGCCTCGTTGGCCGGGCACTGCTGGGCAATGCCCTCGGGCGTGGGCTTGGCGCCCTCGTCCACCCAGCGCAGCAGCGCCGCCATGAGCGTGGGGTAGGTCGGGTCGCTCAGGTAGCTGTGGGTGTTGTGCTGGGTGAAGGTCTGCACCAGGCGCGCCGCGCTGCCGCCTTGCGCCATGGTGGCCCGGAAGGCCGCGTCCAGCTCGACAAAGGCCGTGGGGTCGTCCACGCCCTTGACGGTGAGCACCGGCACGGGGATGCGGCCGGTCAGGTCTGTGTCCTGCGCAAAGCGGGCCACGGCAGCAGGGTCGGCCCGGTAGCGCAGCACGGCGGCGTTCAGCGCGGCGTCGTCGGTCGAACCGCGGTATTGCACACCCCGGTTGCCAAATGGGCTGGCGCCTCCCGTGCGGTGCTGCACCACGTCGCGGAAGTGGAAGGTGGCCCAGTTCATGTGGCCCTGGATGGAGCTGGCCGGGATGCGGATCACGTCCACGATGGTTTTGACTTTGCGCTGCTGCTCGGGCGTGCGCTCGGCCACCGGCTTGTTCAGCGCCAAGCATTCGTTCACGCGTGCGGCCAGGTCCGCCTGGGTCATCGTCGCGTCGGCGGGCAGGCCGATGTTCAGCGGGTACTGCGCCTCGTTGGGCCGGGGGTGGTTGTTGCACAGGTACTGGTAGACCACGCGCAGGTCGGTGCGGAAGTCGTACGAGCGGGTGCCGCCCGCCAGCACCCCGCTGGTGAGCAGCACGGCGTCGTAGGGGCGCTTGCCGTCGGCCGTGGTCTGGAACATCTCCGCCCCCTTGGCCGCCACGCTGGCGCCCCAGGACTGGCCGTGCAGGATGGTGCGCTGCGGCTGGGCCACATGGCGCACAAAGATCTGGCGCAGCCGCTCGGTGTCCTCGGCGGCGGCACGCACCTCGACGCCGCCCTGGCGGAAGGTGCTGCCCGCCCACGCGTACCCCGCGCGGACCATGATGGCCCAGCGCTCCAGGTCCTCCACCGACCGCTCCATCTTCGGCGCGCCCAGGGCCGGGCCGCCGTGGGCGTGCAGCACCAGGTGGCCGTTCCACTGCTGCGGCACCGCCACCAGGTAATACGCACCGGCCGAATCCTTGCCCGACAGGCAGCGGGCGATGGGCGCCAGGTCCTTGGGGCACGGGGTGGCCGTGGGCGCAGCCTCAGCAGCGGCACTCACCGGCGCCGAGGCTGGTGGTTGTACAGGCACCGGCGCGCAGGCCGAAAGCAGGCAGGTCACGCCGGCCAGCGCCAGGGCTGGCAGGGTGCGTGGTGTGGCATGGGGGGTGGGCATGGGTCGAGTCTCCGTTGTCTTTTTTGTCCGCGCTGGGCACCGTGTTCAATACTACAAATTTGATAGCATCTTAGGCATGTTTCACTAGCGCTACGGACCATTTTGGCCCATATCTGCGTGCCACGCCCCACACGGCAGCACCCGGGGCACCTTGCCGCCCCGGGACAGGGCTCAGGGTCAGAACTTGCCCATGTAGTCGCGCTTGCCCAGCTCCACGCCGTTGTGGCGTGCGATGGCGTAGGTTGCGTTCACGTGGAAGAAGAACTGGGGCAGGCCGTAGTGCAGCAGGTAGTGTTCGCCCACAAACTGCTTCTCGCGCGGCGTGCCGGGCTGGATGGTGATCTGGCGCGTGGCGGCCTCGGCAAACGCGGCCTGCGGCAGGCTGTCGATGAACGCCAGCACGGTGCGGATGCGCTCGTTCAGGTCGGCAAAGCCGGGGCGCTCGGCGTCGGGCAGCGAAGGCACCTCCACACCGGCCAGGCGCGCGGCCACGCCCTTGGCAAAGTCGCAGGCGATCAGCACCTGGCGGGCCATGGGGAACATGTCGGGGAACAAGCGGGCCTGCAGCAGCGCGTCCGGCTCGATCTTGCGGGCCGTGGCATGGGCCTCGGTCTTGGCCAGGATGTCCTGGAGCGAGCCCAGCATCTGGCGAAAGACGGGGATGCTGGCGTTGTACATGGGGTTCGTCATGGGCAGGGTCCTGGAAGTGTGTTGAAAACAAAGGGCGCCGCTCTGGTGTGGTGTTGCGCGCTGGATGGCACATTGAAAACCGATGGATTTTTGGTCAGGGCAAGGCGCAAACCGCAGCGATACCCGGAGGTATCGCGAGGATTTGCAACGCAGCCCTGGCCGAAAAGACGCGGTTTTTAAGTGCCAGATAGCGTGCAACACCACACTAGGCCCTGCCAACCAGGGCCCCGGCGCCACCGACCGCGATTGCAACACAGGCCCGCGCGGCGTGCTGGCCGCCGTGCGTATCCCCTCCCCCCCGGACCCTTCAGGCCGCCGCAGGCACAGGCCGCGCCGCCCGTGCGGCCACGCCCACCCCCACCAGCGCCGCCGACACCACGCTCAGGCCCAGGGTCACGGCCGAGCCGTAGAAGATGCCCGCCGTCATGCCGTGGTCCAGCATGGCGCCGAACACCGGGGCCGCCAGGCAAAAGCCCAGGTCCAGCCCCGAGTACACCGTGCCATACACGCGGCCCGTGGCGCCGGGGGGCGCGGCGCGCTTGATCAGCATGTCACGCGAAGGCCCGGCCAGGCCTGTGCCCAGCCCTGCCACCGAGGCCACCACCAGCGCCACCATGCCCGGCAGCAGCCCCGAGGCCACCACCACCAGCAGCGCGGCCGAGCCGAGCAGGCACACGGAGATGATCTTCTCCAGCCGCTGCACACGGCCCACCAGAAAGCCGCCCACCAGCATGCCCGCCGCGCCGCACAGCATGTAGCCCGTGACCACCATGGCCGTCACGCTCAGCGGCAGGCCGTACATGGACTGCAGCGCCGGGCTGGCAAAGCTCTGGATGGCGCTGAGTGCACAGGTGCTCCAGAAGAAGAACGAGAAACACAGCCACACCGAGGGCAGCTTGAGGAAGGCCATGGGGTGCTCGGGCTTCTCCGCCGCCGCACCGCCACCGCCCTTGGCCTGGTGCGCCCATGCGCCCTGGCGGTCGTCAATCGCGTCGCGGTTCCACACCATGATGGCCAGCACGGTGAGGGCCAGCAGGCCGCCGCACAGGCAGGCCGTGCGCCACGAGCCCGTGGCCGTGGCAATGCCCGCCATGAACACCGGCGCCGTCGCCCAGCCCAGGTTGCCGCTGATGCCGTGCACCGAAAAGCCATGCCCCAGGCGCTGTGGTGACACGCGCTTGTTCAGAATCGTGAAGTCCACCGGGTGGAACGGCGCATTGCCCAGCCCGGCCAAAGCCGCCGCCAGCAGCAGGCCCGTGTAGCCCTGCGCCGTGCCCGCCGCAAGGCCTGCGGCCGCAAAACTCGACAGCGCAAAAAACATCACCGGCCGCGCGCCCACGCGGTCCACCAGGAAGCCCGACAGCGCCTGGCCCACGCCCGAGATCACGAAGAACACCGACACCAGCAGGCCCAGCTCGGAATAGCTGAAGCCGAACTCCCCGATCAGCCACGGAAACAGCGGCGGCAGCAGCATGTGAAAGAAGTGCGAGCTGCCGTGGGCCAGGCCGATGAGGCCAATGGTGCGGGCGTCCTGCCGCAAGGGGACAGGGTTGGCGAGGGTGCTGGAGGAAGAAGCAGTCATGGGCTCGATCTTAGGCAGCATGGCCTCGGCAGGTTTACGATAGGCAGACAACTTCTATCGCAAACATGCCAAACCCGCCCACCGAACTCGCCGTGCCCGCCGAACCGGGGGTGGAGCACTTTGCGGCCCAGGCCGTGTCCCGCGCGCCTGCCGGCAAGCCGCGCGGCATGTCGTACGTGGACTCGCTCACGCCCGAGCTGTTTGTGCCCACCGCCGCCCGCCCGGTGCGCGCCAAGCTGCGCTGGCTGGCCGCCGACACGCAGGTCATGCCCCACAGCCACCCGTGGGCTCAGGTGGCGATATCGACCACGGGCGTGATCCGCCTCACGGTGAACCACGGCACCTACATCGTGCCGCCATCGCGCGCGCTGTGGATTCCGCCCGGCGTGGAACATGCCGTGACCATGGTCGAAGACGCCGACCTGCGCACGCTCTACTTCCACCAGCCCCGGGGCCGCTGTGGCCCCGGCGTGCCGCGCGACCAGGAAGACGCCTGGCGCCAGTGCCGCGTGCTGGAGGTGTCCGACCTGCTGCGCGCCCTGGTGCGCGAGATGCCCACCACGCCCGACGGCGGCCCCGCGATCAGCCCCGCCGACCTGCGGCGCGAACAGCATTTGAGCGCCCTGGTCAGGGGCGAACTGGCCCGCGCCGCCGCCGTGAAGCTGGGCGTGGACCTGCCCCAGGACAAGCGCCTGCGCCACCTGTGCGAAGCCGTGCTGGCCGACCCCACGCGCCACGACACCCTGGCCGACTGGGCGCAGGACACGGGCGCCAGCCCCCGCACCGTGGCGCGGCTGTTCCGCTCCGAACTGGGCAGCACCTTCACCCAATGGCGCCAGCAGGTCATCCTGGCCAAGGCCGTGTCGCTGGCCGCCGGGCGCATGCCCATGGGCCAGATCGCCGCCGAGCTGGGCTATAGCGCCAGCGCCTTCAGCGCCATGGTGCGCAAGTCGGTGGGGCAGCCGCCGGGGCGGTTTTTGGGGCAGCAGCAGCCGGCGGCCGTGGTCCCGTAGCCCCGTGCGTTTCGTGCAGCCGAGGCGCCGGGCCTCATGCGCCAGGTCTGTACAGGCTTTGCAGGCCCATGCTTGCCTCATATTGGCTCATATTGCCGCTATGCGATAGAACCACATGCCTGGACAGCTATCAAAAAATGAGCATTCTGATGCCCCAGTGGCTGCAGTGCGCCGCAACTGCCGTTAAGGTTGCGGTCTGTTATCGCCCCACCCTGCCGAGTCCATGACCACGCCACAGCCCCCACGCACCTTCCACAGCTACGAACCCCGCCAGGGCCACGGCCTGCCGCACGACCCGTTCAACGCCATCGTGGGGCCACGCCCCATTGGCTGGATCTCAACGCAAAGCGCCACAGGCGCCACCAACCTGGCGCCGTACAGCTTCTTCAACGCGTTCAACTACGTGCCGCCCATCGTGGGCTTTGCCAGCATTGGGTACAAAGACACGGTGCGCAACGTGCAGGCCACGGGCGAGTTTGTGTGGAACCTGGCCACCCGCGACCTGGCCGAGGTGATGAACCAGAGCTGCGCCGCCGTGCCGCCCGAGGTCAGCGAGTTCGATCTGACCGGCCTCACCCCCCTGCCCTCCACCCGCGTGCGCCCGCCGCGCGTGGCCGAAAGCCCGGTCACCTTTGAATGCCGCAGCACCCAGATCCTGCAGCTGCAGGGGGTGGATGGCGCCCCGGTGGATACCTGGCTGGTGCTGGGCGAGGTGGTGGCCGTGCACATCGATCAGGCGCTGCTGAAAGACGGCGTGTACGACACCGCCAATGCGGGGCACATCCTGCGCGGCGGCGGCCCGGCGGACTATTTCACGGTGGGGCCGGAGCAGTTGTTCAGGATGTACCGGCCGCGCTAGGAGCCTGCTGCTCTCGCAGCAGTCGCAGTGGCGCACACAGCCCGGCGGCCGGTTGACGGGCCCATTGCTCGGTCCAGGCCCACACCTGCTGCACGCCGTCCATCCCTGCGGCGGCACGCTGCAGGCCGTGGTCGGCACCGTCTATGCGCCGCGTGCAGTAGGGCGCGGTGCGCAAGGCGGCCAGCTCCGCAAAACGTGTGTAGGCCACGGCGGGCACCAGCGCATCGTCGCTGCCCCACACCTGCAGCAGCGGCCAGGGGCCTTGCAGCAGGGGCAGGGTCAGCGGCCAGTTCCACAGGTCGCGCCAGTAACCCAAGCTGCGCCCCTGCACCACCACGCTGTCGTGCGGAGCGCCCGCCACGATCTGGCCCAGCGCTGCCCAGTCGTCCTGCACGCCCAGGCGGCGGGCCTGCAATGCCCCAGCCTCCTGCGGGTCCAGCCCGCTGGAGCCGATGAGCACAAGGCCTGCGAGCTGCGGCACCTCGGGCGCCAGTGCAGGCAACAGCTCAGCCCCTTCAGAGATGCCCACCATCAGCTGCGGCACGGCTGGCTGGCCCTGACGCTCCGAGGCATCAGCACGCAGGGCCGCACGGGCGTGTGCGAGCCAGGTGGAATGCCGGTCCAGCGAAACAAAGCTGTGCGGGCAGTCGGCGGGGGCGGTGCGGGCTCCGGGGTCTACGCCCGGCTTGTGCAGCACCAGCACCTGCGCGTGCAGCAGGCCCGCAAAGTAGCGGTCCGCGATGGGCCCCATGCCCGCGCAGCCCGAGCCAGGGATGACGATCACACGGTAGCGCAGCGGCGCGGTGCGCTCCGCGCGCTGCAGGGTGTGGAGCACGGCGCCGCCCGCACCCGGCACGGCCCGCTGGATGAAGCCAGCGCCCGGCGCCGGGCCCTGTTCTATGGCCGGCATCGCAGGGTCCGGCTGTGCCGCACTCGCGCCCCCATGTGCGTGGGGGGCCACGCAACCCGTCAGCGTCAAGGCCAGGGCGGCAGATGCAAAAAAGGCCAGCGCTGGGCTGGCCTTGGGGAGAGCAGGCACCGCACAGGCCGGGGCCCACGAGGGCTGCGGGTGCACGGTGGGGCGCACGGCGGCTTACTTGAGGATCAGCACCTGCTCAGGCTGCTGCGGTTGCGGCAGAGGCATGGGCTGGCCGCCCTGCTGGTACACCACAGGTGGGCGCACGCCGCGCGCCAGATTCGCGTCGGTGTAGCCCAGTTGCACCGCGAGCTGCTGGTACACGTCCTGCGCCAACGACAGCGAGGTTTCACGCATCACCTTGGCCCGGTTGGGAGGCGCAATGTCGCCACGGATCGAGAGGATCTTGGTGTCGTTGCCTTCGCCCTGGGCGGAGAACGCGGCCTTGATCTCGTAGGTCTTGGTGTTGATGAGCGAGAAGTCGGCCAGCAGCTGCAGGCCGTACTGGCGCGTGGCGCTGGTGGTGCCCTGCAGGGGCGAGAGCGCATCGGTGAACTCGATGCTGGACACCACGCCAAACAGCACGTAGTCGGCGCCGTTGAACTCGCCCTTCTTGATGCGGGTGATCACGTCGTTGACCTGGGGCTGCGCCTGGGGCGTGGCCATCTTGCCGCCCTGCACCTGGTTGAGCACCTGCTCGGCCTTGCTGGGCTGGGGCTTGCCGGCGTCAAAGCCCTTGCCCTGCACCAGGCGGAAGTACGTGCCCTGCAGGATGGCGCCCTTGATGTCGTTGGTGTAGCCGCCCAGCTCGCGCTGTTCGATGTAGCTGTAGCGCCCGGCCACATAGGTGCCGCTGGCCTGCTCGGACGCCTGCATGGACTGCTGGCCGGAGTACGAGCCCCCGCCGCCGTACATGCCGTGGCTGTGGCTGCCGCCCTGGCTGCCCTGCGCGCTCATCTGGCTGCTGCGCTGGTAGGTGCCGGCCATGAAGTACTCGGACACGCGCTGGGCGTAGGCCAGGTCGGTCACGGCGATCTTGGGCGCGGCGCCGGGCTGCTGCGCCTGCGCGCCCGTGCCCCAGGCCAGCGTGGTGGCCGCGATCACGGCCAGGGCCGTGTGGAGGGTGATTCTGCGTTGCATGGTGTGGTCCTTGGGGAGATCAGCGCTTGCTGGTCTTGCGAATTTCTTTCTCGTCCTGCCATTCGATCGTGCCTTCCTGCACATCAAACAGCTTCAGCGTGAACTTGTAGTACACGTCCTTGGTGCTGTTGTTCTGCTTGACGATGCTGGTCAGCTCGCCTTCCATGCTGTACTTGGCGGCGGTCATCTGGCCGACCTTGGCGGTGGTGCCCTGCTTGTACAGGCCGCTCTGGTTCTGGCGCTGCAGCTCGTCCACACCGGCCTGCATCTCGTTGATGGAGCGCACAAAGCGTACCTTGCCGGACTTGACCAGCGCGGTCTGGATGGAGTTCATCACGTTGGTGGTGTCGATGTACTCGCTGGTCTTGTTCTTGACGGTGGAAATGGTCACCGTGGGGCGGCCTTGGAAGATGCCGGTTTCGAGCAAGCCGCCGGTCATCTTCTCGGCAATCATCTGCAGGTCGGTGGAGCCGAATTCGTTGGTCACCAGCTCGACGGCCTTGGCATCACCGTAATTGACCTGGCGGTCAAAACGCACGGTGGGCGACGACAGGTTCTGGCAGGCCGACAGGGCCAGGGTACTGGCCGCAAAGGCCAGGATCAGCGCGCTGCGCTGGATGCGGTTCTTGGTTGTCATGGTTTTACTCCTCACTCAAACAGGGATTGGCGCGGCGTGATCAGCGCGGCTCCACATTCATTTCCAGGCGCAGGTCCACAGCGGCGCTGGTGGGCGCCACGCTCTTGACGGTCTGCTGGCCCAGGCCCAGCACGGTCATCTGCTTCCAGGACTCGCCGTCGCCCACCTGGTTGCCCACGTTGTCCAGCCACTTGAAGCGGTAGAACACGGTGCGGTCGGTGCGGCCCATGTTGGCCATATCGGCCTGCACCACCAGGATGTCGTTCTTGCGCACGATGCGCATCTCGCGCACAGCGATGCTGTTGGCCTCACCGCGCAGGGCCACCTTGGCGGCCACGGCCAGCGGTGTGGCAGGGTCATGCAGTTGGGCGCTGGCGCTGCCAGCCAGGGTCATCAGGGCCGCACACAGCACGGCAGGGATCGCGGCGGGGACAAAACGGGTTCTCATGCCAGAGGCTCCTTGAATGGGATCAGAAACAGGGGTCAGTTCTTGGCGGCTGCAGCGGGCTGGGCGGCCGTGGGCTTGACGGTGGACGAAGGCACGGTGCGGGCGCGGTTGTTGTTGGTGGTGCGCACCGGGGCGGCAGGCGCCGCAGCCGCGGCTGCAGGGGCCGGCTGGGGTGCCGCCGCCACCGTGGGCAGCTGGCCCAGCATGGCCACGTCGCCGATCAGCACGCTGTTGTCATACATGCGCAGGGGCACCAGGGCGTACTGGCCGTCGATCTTGATCGGCTGGGGCAACTGGCGGCCGTTGATGGAGACAGTGTGCTCGCCAGGGGGCAGGTAGCCACGGGCCACATACACGCGACCGGGCAGCATGCGCCACATGCGGTCGTCGGCCTGCTCGGTGGCCACCGAGGCTGCAGCGCCAATCAGGCCGCCGATGAGGCCGCCACGCTTTTGCAGCTCGTTCTGCAGCACGCCCTTGGCCACGGCGCGGGTGAAGCCGCGCAGCACCATGCCGGGCATTTCGTCCTTGAGCGCACGGCGGGCCATCACGTTCACGTCCACCACTTTTTCGAGCTTGAGGTCGGTACCGGCGGCCGACACCACCGTCAGGGGCGCGTCCTTGGAGGGCTCGATCACGGGATACGAAATGCTGGCGGTGACCATGCCACGGCCGGTGGGCACGGGGAGGGTGAAGGCCTTGGGCTTGCGTGCAGGCGCGTCACCGGCCTCGACGATGAAGAGCACGTCGGTCATGCGCTGGCGGCGCTTCCAGGTGAAGCCGGTGCGGTTGTCCAGGCCGCGCAGGCCTTCTTCCAGCACGGGGGTATCGGGCTTGAGCTCGATGGCCTTGCGGTAGCCGGGCGCAGCCAGGCCAGGCTCGTTGAGCATTTCGTACAGGAAGCCGGCGAGGTAGTGGGAGAGCGCGTTGGAGTAGCCGTTCTTGAGGGCCAGCACTTCGGGGTCGTTGAGCGTTTCGACCGGGTAGCCATTCAGCTCCTTGCCGCCCGAGGTGGCGCCCTTGGACTTGGCCTCTTCTTCGGCCGCCAGGGTTTCCTTGGCGCGGAACTCGGCAATGATGGCTTCGCGCTCGTGCGTGCGCTTGATGTCCACACGGGCGTTTTCAAAATCGCCCACGGCCATGCGGTTGAGCGCCAGGCGGGTGGTCAGCCACACCTTTTCATAGTCCTGGCCTTCGTAGACCTTCAGGCGCTCGCTCACCAGGGCCGCGCCCACGGTGCCCATCAGCTTGGAGGGGTTGGTCTTGGCGGTTTCTTCCCATTCCTTGACCTTGTTGTCGGCCAGCAGGAAGGCGTTGGTGCTGTCGGGGTACCGGCGGTCCATGCGCAGCAGCTCACCGCGCTCCATGTTGAAGAGCAGCGCCGTTTTTTCTTCTTCGGTCTTGGCCGTGCTCTCCAGGCTGGCCAGCGCGGCGGGGATGCCGCCACTGCGCCCGGCGGTCTGCATGTCGGTGGCCGTTTTGTCGTGGCTCTGCATGGTGGCGCAGCCGGTGAGGGCAGCGCTCAGCGCCAGCACCCACAGCAGGCGCGGACGGAAACGGGATGGGTGGGCGGTCATGGATGCTCCTTGCAGATCGGTCGGTTGCTCACCAGAAACACCCCGCACTCCCCGCGCGCAGCCGCGCAGCAGCCCTCCGAAGGGAGGGTGCTGTGAATACGGCGTGCGTGGTGGAAGTCCGGTCAAGGCGGGTGCTGGCAGCCCGTGCGCCCCCTCCCGGTGCGGATACGTGCTGTGTGCTGCCCCCTCTGGCTGTGAGTTTCTTGGTTGTTGTGTATGGGGTTGTAGCCAGCCGCACAATGTAGCAAAAGCTTGTATCTTTTCTGTAACCGTGTGGGGCCGTCGACACAGACGGACACAGGTGCGGGCGCATGGATTGCATGGTGGGCATGTCATCTCTCCTGCGGCTGGCGCGGCATCCGGTACAGCCACACCACCCGCCCACCGGGTGCACGCAGCTGGGCACTGGGCAGCCAGCCGGGCACCGCAAACTCCAGGCTCACCAGCCAGGCGCCGGGCGCCAGTTCGGCCTGGGCCTTGGCGGCCGCGCGGGCCATGCTTTCGGGCCGCTGGAACAGGTACACCATCTGGTAGGCGCTCCAGTCGGCCTTCCACATGTCGGCACGCTGCACCCGGGCCCAGGGGCAGCGCAGGGCGCACAGCAGGCGCAGCGGCCAGCTCCACTCCAGCCCGTCGAGCTGGACAGCGGGATAGGCATGGCGCAGCGCCTTGAGACCATCGCCCAAACCACAGCCTGCATCGAGCACGCGCGCGCCCAGCGGCAGCGGAGCCTGCACGGCCAGAGACTGCAGCGCGTGGCGCGGCGTGGGAAACAGGGGCGCATCGCGCCACGCATTGAGCGGGTAGACCAGCAACAACAACGACAGCGGCACCAACCACGCCCACGTGGGCAGGCTGGCCGTCCCCAGCAGCGCCAGCGACAGAGGGAACCCGGCGGCAATCAGCCCGCGCCGCCACCAGCTGTCGCCCAGCACACTGGCAGCCGTGCCCAGCAGGCAGGCCACCAGCAAGGCGGCCACCGGTGGAACCGCGCGCTGCAGCGCAACAAAGATCAGCCACGCGCACGCCCACGCCGCCAATGCGGGCAGGGGCCAGGGCATGCGCAGGGCGAACATGGTTCTCCGTTCTCAGCGGCCAAAAATGCCGCGCAGCAGATTGACGGGGTTGACCACGTTGCCCGCGTCCGTGCCGCCGTCGCCTGCCGGTGGCTGGCCTGCGGGCGCGCCGCCCATGCCGCTGGAATAAGCGCCTGTGCCGCCCGACGGTGCAGCGGGTGCTGCGCCCATGCCGCCACGGCGCCCCTGCATCTCCTCGCCCAGCATGGCCATGGTGTGCGACTTCACCCGCACGCGCACCGACCATTCAGGCTCCCACGCAGCCTTGGGGTCGGCCGGGCGGGGTGGGTACACGATGTGGCTTTCGCCACCGTAGGCCATCATGCGCAGCATGGGTGTGGCGTCGCGCCCGCCGCCCGCAAAGATGCCTTGGGGAATCGCGCATTGCGTGGTCTCGGGCTGCAGCAGCACGCGCTCCTTGAGCCAGCGGTCGATGGTGGCGGGCGAGAGGTAGTCGAACAGGCCCATGCCGGTGTCGGGCGTCTCGGCGCTGGACCACATGATGAGGTCGTCCCCGCTTTGCGACATGGCGTGCAGGTAGTAGGCGCGCGCATTGCGCACCGGCTGCCAGCTGGTGCCCATGCTGTCCTGCGGCTTGCCGGTGGTGCGCAGGTCGATAGCGGGCATCAGGTCCTGCGCCGCGCCCAGAGTGAACTTCATCGAGGCTGGCACGCCGTCGCCCCGCACCTGGTGCTCGCCCACCACCGAGCTGTCCCGCGACAGGCTGACCTGGTTGCGTTCGTTGGGGTACAGCGCATAGGCAGGGCCCACGCGCGGGCCCCGGTCGGGCACAGCACGGCCTGCAAAGGCCTGGGCGTAGTCGGAGGGCTTGGCACGCGCCAGATCGATGACGCGGGGCTGGCCCGCACGCACCGCGCTACCGCAGCCCCAGTACAGCAGGATGCGGCCCTTGGGCTGCTGTTGCTGGTACTCACGGGGCACTTCGCCCGGCTCAGTCTGGGTGGGCTGGGCGCGCGGGGGGATCAGAGGCAGGGACTCGCCCATGCGCATGCCGGGCGGGATGGACTGGCTGGCTTCTACGCCGGGGCGCAGGCTGTTGTGCAAAGCGATGTCGATGACACGCGGCGGCATGATGGACATGGCGCGTGCGTTGCCGTACGAGGTGTTGCTGCCGCCCCCCATGCCCGGCGCTGCGCCGCCGCCCATGCCCCCCATGAGGCCCCCGAGCATGCCGCCGCCACCGGGCAGGCTGTCCATCTCGGGCATGCCGGCCATGGTGCCGGTGGACAGGTCCATCCACAGCTGCACCTTGGGGGCCTTGGTGTTTTGGGCCTGGGCGCCCAGGCTGGCAATGCACAGGCCGGCGGCCAGGCAGGCGGGGGTCAGATAGCGCAAAGGGGTTGTCATCGGGTCTGCTCCAGGAGATACGTGGATCACCCGGCAAACCATCGTGGGCCGCAAAGCGGCTTCGTCGCCGCCCTGTGAAGAGGCCTTGCGGTCAACCCGGGTGTGTTGAACGCAGCGCAGTGTAGGCCCCGCAAGGACGCATTTTGCCCGTGCAAGTTACTTGTGGAAACCGTTTCTGTGCGCTATTTCACGCCATCTTGCGCGGCGACAACGCCGCGCCCCGGAGCGACGAGCGGGTCAGCCGCGCAGGCGGTCGATCAGCCCGTTGAGCGCCTCCAGCGACCCGAACTGGATCGCCAGCTCGCCCATGTCCTCCACCCGGCCGTTGCGCTTGACGCTCTTTTTCACGCGCACCTCGACCTCGGCCATCAGCAGGTCCGAAAGCTCTTCTTCCACACGCTTCAAGTCGCGCGACTTTTCCTTCTGGCGCTTTTGCGGCACCAGGCTGAACTCGGCACCGATCTTCTTGACCAGCGCCTCGGCCTCGCGCACCGACAGCTTCTTGGCCGCGATCTGGTTACCCGCCGTGATCTGCGCGGCGCGGTCCAGCGACAGCAGCGCACGCGCATGGCCCATGTCGATGTCGCCCGCCATCAGCATGGTCTGCACCGGCTCGGCCAGATTCAACAGGCGCAGCAGGTTGCTGGCGGCGCTGCGCGAGCGGCCCACCGCCTGCGCAGCCAGCTCGTGCGTGAGGCCAAACTCCTTGACCAGGCGCTGCAGGCCCTGGGCCTCTTCCAGCGGGTTCAGGTCTTCGCGCTGGATGTTTTCGATGAGCGCCATGGCGGCGGCCGACTCGTCGGGCACATCGCGCACCAGCACCGGCACCTCGGCCAGGCCCGCCAGGCGGGAGGCCCGAAAACGCCGCTCGCCCGCAATGATTTCGTACAACGCCCCCTCTTGGCTGAGGGTACCCATCGCAGGGGAGGGCCCCTGCGATGCTCGTTCCTGGCGGCGCAGCCGAGCTTGTTCGTCGCTGAGGCGACGAACAAGAATCGGCTGCATGATGCCCTGGGCCTTGATGGACTCGGCCAGCTCGTACAGCGCGCCCTCGTCCATGCGCGTGCGCGGCTGGTACACCCCCGGCACCAGTTCGGACAGCGGCAGGCTGCTGGGCAGACCCGCTTCGGCGGCCTGGGCCTGTTCCACTTTGTCTTCGACCTTGGGGCCCAGCAGGGCTTCCAGGCCTCGGCCGAGGCCCTTGGGTTTTTTGGTGACCATGAAATGCGTCTCGCGAAAGGAAAAAGGAAAGGGGAAGAATCAGCGGTCGATGATGACCAGCGTGCCGTGGCTGCCCGGCGCCACCGCGTGGGGCACGCCTGCGGGCACGATGAACACCTCGCCCGCGTTCACCTCGGTGACCTGCCCTTGCAGGTCCAGGCGCATGCAGCCGTCCAGCACCAGCAGGGCTTCGTCAAAGTCGTGCGACTCGTCGGGGTAGGCCGCGTCATCCATGCGCAGCACCTTGAGGTTGGCACCCGCAGCGCGGCCCACCACCGTGGAGTTCCAGGCGCGGGGCAGTTGGTCGGCCAGGGCAGACAGGCTGATCTTGGTCATGGGTCGTTGGCCAGGGTTCAAAACGTCACAGTGCGGAGCGGCTCGCCACGCGGCGCCGCTTGCGGCTGCGCCACAGGCGCAACCACACACCGAACCCGATGGCTAGCAGCACCAGGGCCAGCATGAACTGCCCCAGCGCGCCCACCACCACCGCACTGCTGGGCAGCAGCCAGGCCAGCACCACCTGCAAGGCGTCGCCAAGCCAGTAGAAGTCAGCCGTGACCCGCCGAGTTGGAGGGACAGCGTCGCCCGCCATCACCGGCGGGCGCTTGCGCCAAAAAACCCAGCGGCTCATGCCGGGGTGGCGAGCTGCATCAGCCAGCCCCGCCCCTCGTCCCAGTCGCCCAGCCCGGATTCGGCATTGATGTGCCCCCGCTCGCCATAGTCCACAAACCGCGCACCCCAGGCCTGCGCCAGCCCTTCGGCGCGCTCGAAGCTGCAGTACGGGTCGTTGCGGCTGCCCACCAGCACGGCCGGGAACGGCAGCGGCTGGCGCGCAATGGGCGCCCAGCCGTGGATCTGCGCGGCCAGGTCGGGCCGCTCCACATCGCCCGGCGCCACCAGCAGCGCGCCGCGCACCTTGGCCGCATGGCGGGTGTGTGCCGCCCACCAGGCGGTGAGGATGCAGCCCAGGCTGTGCGCCGCCAATACCACCGGGCCGTCGGCATCGGCCACGGTCTCTTCCAGGCGCGCAGACCAGTCGCCGCGCAGCGGGCGCATCCAGTCGTGCTGCTCCACGCGCTGGTAGCCATGCGCAGCCTCCCAGCGGCTTTGCCAGTGGTCGGGGCCAGAGTTCTGCCAGCCGGGCAGCAGCAGGATGTTGGAGGCTTTCATTACTATCAATTTAATAGCTAGCAGCGCATATCATTCAAGCGCCTGCGGCCATTTTGGCCATGGAGGCTGCGGCTGGGGGCATGGTTTTCACACGCGCAACCATCTCCTCGGCAAACTCCACAAAGGCCTGGCTGCCCTTGGCGGCCGGGTCGAACACCACACCGGGCAGCCCGTAGCTGGGCGCCTCGGCCAGGCGCACGTTGCGCGGGATCACGCTGTTGAACACCTTGTCGCCAAAATGGCCCTTGAGCTGGTCGCTCACCTGCTGCTGCAAGGTGATGCGCGGGTCGAACATCACGCGCAGCAGGCCGATGATCTGCAGGTCGGCATTGAGGTTGGCGTGCACCTGCTTGATGGTGTTGACCAGGTCCGTGAGCCCTTCCAGCGCGAAGTACTCGCACTGCATGGGCACGATCACGCCGTGGGCGCTGCACAGTCCGTTGAGCGTGAGCATGGAGAGTGACGGCGGACAGTCGATGAGCACAAAGTCGTAGTCGCCATCGGCCTCGGCCAGCGCGGCCTTGAGGCGCCTTTCGCGGTGCTCCAGCGCCACCAGCTCCACCTCGGCGCCCGCCAGTTCGCGGTTGGCGCCCAGCACCCAGTAGCCACATTTGTCCGACAGCACGGCCGCCTCTTTGACCGAGGCGGATTCGAGCAGCACGTCGTACACCGTGAGGTCGAGGCTGCGCTTGTCCACGCCCGAGCCCATGGTGGCGTTGCCCTGCGGGTCCAAGTCCACCATCAGCACGCGCTGACCGATCTTGGCCAGGCCAGCGGCGAGGTTGACGGTGGTGGTGGTCTTGCCCACCCCACCCTTTTGATTGGCAACGCAAAAAATCTTGGCCATGTGGGTGCTGCAGTTCGTGTGGTGTTATTTGGAGATGGCCAGCTTGATGCCAAAGCCGATCAGGAAGACGCCCGCGACTTTTTCCAGCGCGCGGCCGATGCGCGGGTTGGCGCGCATGCGCTCGGCCAGGTGGTGGGTGAGCAGCACGGCGATCAGCCCATAGAGAAATGTCAGTGCCGCCACCGTGGCCGCCATCACGCCAAAGGTCAGCATGCCCTGGTGCCGGGCCGGGTCCACGAACAGCGGGAAGAACGCCATGTAGAACACGATGGCCTTGGGGTTGAGCAAGGTGATGAGACCGGCCTGCTTGAAGTAGTGGCGCGGCTCGATGTTCAGCACGGGTGCATCGCCGGGCTTTGCGGTGAGCATCTTGAAGCCCAGCCACGCGAGGTAGGCCGCGCCCAGCCATTGCACGGCGTTGAAGGCCGCCGGGTACGTGGCCAGCAGCGTGGCCACACCGGCCACCGCCGCCCACATCAGCACCTGGTCACCCGCAATCACGCCCATGGTGGCGGCCAAACCGCCCCGGATGCCGCCCTTGCTGGTGGAGGTGATGAGCGCCAGATTGCCCGGGCCTGGGATGAGCAGGAACAACACAATGGCAGCGACAAAGGCGCCGTAGTCTGCGATGCCGAACATGGTTTCTCCTGGTGCGCGGGGAGGGTGCGATGGGAAGATGCACCCGGGTGAGCAGCCGAGTTTACGCGAGCCCCCTGCCCTGGCTGTCGAAAAGTCGGTGCCGCAGCGCCGAGGCCATCAGACCGGCTTCATCCAGACGATGCAGCGCTCGGCATCCAGGCCCGGCACCGTGAGCTGTTCCACGTGAAACACCGCCACATCCGTAGGCAGCGCAGCGATTTCATCCTCGGGATGTTTGCCCTTCATGGCCAGCCACACGCCATGGGACGCGGCCAGTGCGCTGCGCGACCAGGTGACAAAGTCCGGCAACGAGGCAAACGCACGGCAGCTGATGAGGTCGAACGGCGTGGTCAGCGTCTCGACCCGCGCATGCACGCCGTGCAGGTTGCGCAGCTTGAGCGCCACCGCCGCCTGCTGGATGAAGGCCGCCTTCTTGCCCACGGTGTCCACGCAGCTCACATCCACCTCGGGGCAGCAGATCGCGAACACCACGCCGGGCAGGCCGCCGCCCGATCCGACATCCAGCAGCTTCACCGCCGCCACCCCGCCCTGCTGCAGGCCTGCCACATGCCTGCGCAGCGGCGCCACGGCGGCCAGGCTGTCCAGCAGGTGGTGCGTCATCATCTCCTGCGGGTCGCGCACGGCGGTCAGGTTGTAGACCTTGTTCCACTTCTGCAGCAACGCCAGAAAGTCCATCAACAGCCCGACCTGCGCATCGCTCAAGCCCAGCGCCAGGGCATCGGCCCCGGCTTGCAATTGCTGACGCAGGCTGTCATTGTTGCTGTTCACCACCATCGTCATGCCGTCACTTCGCCTTCTGCCTTGGCGGGCGCTGCCGGGGCCACCGCAAACTCCTTGAACCCGCCCTTCTTCAGATGCACCATCAGCAGCGAGATCGACGCGGGCGTGATGCCCGTGATGCGCGAGGCGTGGCCCAAGGTCTCGGGCCGGTGGCGGCTGAGCACCTGGCGCGCCTCGATGCTCAGGGCCGTGACCTGCATGTAGTCCAGGTCGGGCGGCAGGCGCAGCTTTTCATTCACGTGAAACCGCATCGCGCTTGCGGCTGAACGCGCCCCAGCGCGCGTCATCCACCAGGCCCATCCGGCGCCCCACTTCGGTCAGGCGCATGTCCGCGTTGTCCTCCCGCAACTGCAGGCGGAACTCGGCGCGGCTGGTAAACATGCGGTAGGGCTCGGTCACGCCCTTGGTAATCAGGTCGTCCACCAGCACGCCCAGGTAGGCTTCGTCGCGGCCGGGCAGCCAGGGGGCATCGCCCCGGCACTGCAGCGCAGCGTTGATGCCGGCAAACAGGCCCTGGGCCGCCGCCTCTTCGTAGCCGGTGGTGCCGTTGATCTGCCCGGCAAAGAACAGACCCTGGATCTGGCGCGTCTCAAAGCTGCTCTTGAGCGAGCGCGGGTCAAAGTAGTCGTATTCGATGGCGTAGCCCGGACGCAGGATGTGCGCGTTTTCCAGCCCCGGCATGCTGCGCACCAGGTCGTACTGGATGTCGAACGGCAAGCTGGTGCTGATGCCGTTGGGGTAGTACTCGTGCGTGGTCAGGCCTTCGGGTTCCAGGAAGATCTGGTGGCTGTCCTTGTCCGCAAAGCGGTTGATCTTGTCTTCCACACTCGGGCAGTAGCGCGGGCCCACGCCTTCGATCTTGCCGGTGAACATGGGGCTGCGGTCAAAGCCGCTGCGGATGATCTCGTGTGTGCGCTCATTAGTGTGGGTGATCCAGCAGGGCACCTGCCGGGGGTGCATCTGCGCATTGCCCATGAAGCTGAACACAGGCACTGTGCCCTCGTTCACGCCGCCGGGCATGCCGTCGCCGGGTTGCTCGGTGCACTTGCTGAAGTCGATGCTGCGCCCGTCAATGCGCGGCGGCGTACCAGTCTTGAGCCGCCCTTGGGGCAGCTTCAGCTCTTTGAGGCGTGCCGACAGCGACACGGCAGGCGGGTCCCCTGCCCGGCCCGCAGCGTAGTTGTTCAGGCCAACATGGATCTTGCCGTCCAGGAAGGTGCCCGCTGTCAGCACCACGGTGCGCGAGCGGAAGCGGATGCCCACCTGCGTCACCGCGCCCACCACCCGGTCACCTTCCACCATCAGGTCGTCCACCGCCTGCTGGAAGAGCCACAGGTTGGGCTGGTTCTCCAGCATGCGGCGGATGGCGGCCTTGTACAGAATGCGATCGGCCTGCGCCCGCGTGGCCCGCACCGCAGGGCCCTTGCTGCTGTTGAGAATGCGGAACTGGATGCCGCCCTCGTCCGTGGCCAGCGCCATGGCGCCGCCCAGCGCATCCACTTCCTTCACCAGGTGGCCCTTGCCGATGCCGCCGATGCTGGGGTTGCAGCTCATCTGCCCCAGCGTCTCGATGTTGTGGGTCAGCAGCAGCGTTTTGCTGCCCATGCGCGCGGCGGCCAGCGCGGCCTCGGTGCCAGCATGGCCACCGCCGACAACGATCACATCAAATTCCTGGGGGTACAACATGGGGAACACTCCGGGGCCACGGTGGGCCCGACATTCAAAACCGTCTGCCGTCCTGCGACGGCCCCACAAGAGCGGGTCGCACGGCGGCGGGCTGCGCCACCACCGGCCCATCAAGGCGGCAAGGGTGCAAGGGGAAACCCGCGATTTTCCCACCTTTGCATGCTTTTTGTGCAAAGCCTTGGGCACAGCGGCTGCACCAACCGTCCGCAGTGCGGATGGCCGCCGCTGCCTGGGGCAGATGTTCCACGTGAAACAAGCACCAGCCCCCACACACCGGGGTCAGCAGCTTGCAGTATTCCTGCCCCGGCTTTGTGCTCCAATGGTTCGCATGACCACCCAACTTCTCATCTTCGCGGGCAGTACCCGCCAACAGTCCTTCAACCGCAAACTGGCCCACGCCACTGCCGCCATCGCGCGCGATGCGGGGGCCAGCGTCACGCTGATGGAGCTGTCGGACTTCAACATCCCGCTGTACAACGCCGACCTCGAAGCCCAGGGCACGCCCGCCGATGTCATCCGCCTCAAGGAAATCCTCTGGCAACACCCGGCCTGGATCATCTGCTCGCCCGAGTACAACGGCAGCTACACCGCCCTGCTCAAGAACACCATCGACTGGGCCTCCAGCCCCGTCAAGGGCAACCCGGACTGGCAGGACGGCGGCAAGAGCTTTCGCGGCAAGGTCGTGGGCATGCTGAGCGCCTCGCCCGGCGCACTGGGCGGCCTGCGCTCGCAGAGCCATCTGGCGCCCCTGCTGATCAATGCTGAATGCTGGCTCGCACCCAAGGCGTTTGCCCTGGGCTCCGCAGGCAGCGCGTTTGACGACAGCGGCAACCTCATCCAGCCAGCCCACCGCGACCGCGTGCGTGCCGTGGTGGACCAAGTGCTGTGGGGTGCCAGCCGCCTGCAGCCTGCTGGCGGTCAATAAGGCGGCCCGCCCGTGGACTGCCGCCCAGGCTGCGGCGCCTGCTGCACCGCTCCTTCCATCAGCTCGCCCATCCCCGGCATGCCGCTGGGTAAGCCGGCGGGGGTGCGGTGCATTCAGCTGGGGGACGATGCGCGCTGCCGCATCTTTGGCCAACCCGAGCGCCCGGCGGTGTGCGCAGGGCTGATGCCCTCTGCCGAGATGTGTGGCAGCAACCAGGCGCAGGCCCTGCACTACCTGTCGCAGCTGGAATCGCTCACTCAACCGGCCCCGCGCTCATAGCCGGTCTTGCGGGGCCCCGAGAAGCAATGTAGGTGTTTCAAGCCCCAAAGTGACCCCAAGCGCAAGTGCCACATGCGCCAGCAGCTATCAAAATAGTAGTTGCAAGCGAGGCTGTCACAAACTGCAGGTATGCGCCGTCTGTGCTTCACTGAAGCACTCCACCGCCGCCATTGCCATGACCACCACCGACCCGTTCACCACCCTGCGCCCTCGCCTCTTTGGCATTGCTTACCGCATGCTGGGCGTGCGGGCCGATGCCGAGGATGTGCTGCAGGACGCCTGGCTGCGCTGGAGCCGCACCGACGCCAGCACCCTGCAGTCGGCCGAGGCCTGGCTGGTGACCATCGTCACGCGGCTGTCCATTGACCGGCTGCGCGCGCTCAAGGCCGAGCGCGAGGCCTATGTGGGCTGGTGGCTGCCCGAGCCGCTGGTGGAGCTGGACGCCCACACGCCCGAGTCGGCCGCCGAGCTGGCGGGCGAGCTGTCGGTGGCCTTTCTGTACGTGCTGGAGCGGCTGGGGCCGGAGGAGCGCGCGGCCTTTTTGCTGCGCCAGGTGTTCGACTACGACTACCCCGAGATCGCCGCCCAGCTGGGCAAGACCGAGGCCAGCTGCCGCCAGATGGTGCACCGCGCCAGCGAGCGTGTGCAGCAGGCGCGCACCCGCTTCGAGGTGCCGCAGGCGGTGCACCACCAGTTGCTGCAACGCTTCATGAAAGCCGCCCAGAGCGGTGACCGCCACGCCATCGAGGCGCTGCTGAGCGAAGACGCCCAGCTCATCGGCGACGGCGGCGGTGTGGTGCCATCGTTCCCCAAGCCGCTGGTGGGGCCGTTTCGCATCACCAACCTGTACTGGGCGCTGTTCCGGCGCCTGGGCGCACAGGTGGTCTACCGCATGGCGCTCATCAACGGCGAGCCGGGCCTGCTGCGCTATGTGGACGGGCGCATCGAGTCGGCCCAGGCGTTTGTGACCGATGGCGAGCGCATCATGGCCATCTACGCCGTGCGCAACCCGGACAAGCTGGCAGGCATCCCGGCCACGCTACCGCTGTAAAGACACGGAGACAGCGCTGTTCGTGCGAACCGCTGCGCAGGCGGCCCCGGCAAGCGCGCCAGGGCAGAAAAAGAGCAGGCCTCCTGTCACAACCCGGCACGGCGCAGCGTCTTGATGGGTATGGAAGACGGCAATGCAGCCACATGGCGACATCGCCACAAGGCCCCGCACCAGCGCCGTCTTTCACGACCGTCATCAACAACCCTTTGCCATCACCCAGGAGATTTCCATGTCGCAACACAGCGCCCGCCTGCCCTACCACCAACTGTCGTCCAAGGCCTTCATGGGCCTGGTCAACGTCTCTGAAACCATCAAGAAAGGCCCGCTGGGCACCCGGCTGGCCGAGCTGGTGTTCCTGCGCGTTTCGCAGATCAACGGCTGCGCCTACTGCATGGACATGCACTGGAGCGCGCTCGTCAAGGACGGCGCCGACCCGCGCCATCTCAACGCCGTGGCCGGCTGGCGCGAGGCCCCGTTCTTCAGCGAACGCGAACGCGCCGCGTTTCGCTGGGCCGAGATCATCACCGCCACGCCCCACAGCGACGCGAGCGATGACGAATACGCCAAGCTGAAGGCCCTGTTCTCCGACGCCGAGATTTCCGACCTGGGCTTTGCCATCGCCGTCATCAACGCCTGGAACCTGCTGAACGCGGGCATGCGCGCCCCGATCCCGCAGGCCGGCTGAGCGCTGGCAGGTGTGGGGTACGGACCGGTGGAAGGCACATCGGCCCGTGGAGCCTGCCAAAGGCAACAGACACCAAAAATCGGGTCAAACCGGCTGGTAGCGTTAGTGAATATTGCCTTTATTGCTATCAATAGTGAAGCATAAAACACCCCACACATGGCCACGGGTGTAGCCTGCCTGACAGACCCGGCCACCGCACCGCCCTACAGTGGTGTCTTTCCACCTACAACACCGGAGACACCCACCCATGCTCAACATCCCCTCGCTGCAGGGCAGCGTCAGCCCTGAAGAATGGCAGCTGCGCTGCGACCTGGCCGCCTGCTACCGGCTCGTCGCGCTGTACGGCTGGAGCGACCTGGTTTTCACTCACATCAGCGCCAAGCTGCCCGAGTCGGTGTCGGGCGCGGGTGAGCACCACTTCCTCATCAACCCCTACGGCCTCATGTTCGACGAGATCACGGCGTCGAGCCTGATCAAGGTGGACATGCAGTGCAACAAGCTGCACGAATCGCCCTTCCCGGTGAACCCTGCAGGCTTCGTGATCCACAGCGCCGTGCACGAGGCCCGGCCCGAGGCGGGCTGCGTGCTGCACACCCACACCCGCGCTGGCGTGGCCGTGAGCGCGCAAAAGGGCGGCGTGCTGCCCATCAGCCAGCAAAGCACCTTTGTGCTGGGCTCGCTGGCGTACCACGAGTACGAAGGCGTGGCCTTCCGCGACGAGGAAAAGCCGCGCCTGCAGGCCGACCTGGGCGATGCCAACTTCCTCATGCTGCGCAACCACGGGCTGCTGACGGTGGGCAAGACCATTGCCGACGCCTTCCTGTCCATGTACACCTTCGAGAACACCTGCCGCATCCAGATCGACGCGCAGGCTGGCGGCGAACTGACGCAGGTGAACCCGCAGATCGTGAGCGGCGTGGCCCAGGCCATGCGCGTGCAGACCGGCGGCCTGGGCGGTGCCTTTGCCTGGCCCGCGCTGCTGCGCAAGGTGCAGCGCGACCTGCCAGGCTACAACACCTAACAACCCTGTGTCGCCTTGGGCGCCCTCCACCCAGAGGGACGCCGCACGAGCGGCGGGGCGGCTCCTCCACGGCGGCAATGGCTCAGGCCGTGCCAGTGTCCGCCCCCGGCGGCCTGTGCAACATCGGCCGCCAGCAAAAAAGCTGCGCAGCGCATAGGATCTGCGGTTCCCGACTGTTTTCAAGGACCGATCCATGAAGCTTTACTACTCCCCCGGCGCCTGCTCCCTGTCCCCCCACATCGCCCTGCAAGAGGCCGGCCTGGCCTACACCCCCGTGCTGGCCAGCACCAAGAGCCACAAGCTGCAGGACGGCACCGACTACTACACCATCAATGCGCTGGGCTACGTGCCCGTGCTGGAGCTGGACAACGGCGAGCGCCTGCGCGAAGGCCCGGCCATCGTGCAATACATTGCCGACCAGGTGCCCGACAAACAACTCGCCCCCGCCAACGGCACCCTGGCGCGCTACCGCCTGCAAGAGTGGCTGACCTTCATCGGCACCGAGCTGCACAAGGGCTTCAGCCCCCTGTTCAACCCCGCCACCCCCGAGGAGTACAAGCCCATGGTGCGCGAGCGCCTGCTGCAGCGCCTGCAGTGGGTGGACAGCCAGCTCGCCGGCAAGCAGTACCTGATGGGCGACCAGTTCACCGTGGCCGACGGCTACCTGTTCACCGTGACCAACTGGACGCAACCCACCAAGCTCGACATCTCCGGCCTGGCCAACCTGGCGGCCTACCGCGAACGCGTGGGTGCCCGCCCCGCAGTGCAGGCGGCCATGAAGGCCGAAGGCTTGCTGAAATAGGGACACTCCCCTGAGGCGCTGCGCGCCTTCCCCCCGCTCTCGCTACGCGGGCAGGGGGACAACGCCCTCGCTCCGGGGCGGCCCTTGCTCGGCGTTCCTGGCCTAGGCCCCGCCAGTATCGATTGGGAGCACGTAGCTCGACGCGCGGCCAAAACCCCATTGTGCTACAGCGGCTTCTGCCGCCACGCCACCAGCGCCCCCACCCACAACGCGCAGGCCGAGAACACCAGCCCGCGCGCCAGGCCCCCGGGCCCGTCGGCGATCCAGCCCACCACCGTGGGCCCCACGATCTGACCGGCCGCAAACACGATGGTGAACGCGCTGATGCCGCTGGCCCACAGCGCCTGCGGCAGGTTGTGCCGCACCAGCGCCGTGGTCGATGCCACCACCGACAAAAACACCCCGCCAAACAACAGCCCCGAGGCCAGCACCACCGGCCACGCGCCCGTGATGGCGGGCAGGATGGTGGCCACGCCCAGCAGCGCATTCAGGCGCGCCAGCGCCTCACCGCCCCGGCTGCGGTCCAGCAGCCCGGCCCAGATGCGCGACGACAGCACCACGGCCAGCCCCAGGAGGGCGTAGAACAGCGTCACCTCGCCCGCACCCCGCCCCTGCTCGCGCAGCAGCGCCACCACAAAGGTCATGTAGCCGATATAGCCCACACCAAACAGGCCGTAACCCAGCAGCGCAGGGGCCAGCGCCCGCCAGCGCACACGGTCGGGCGCTGCAGCCGACGGTGTGGTCCCGGATGCCGCGGCCACAGGTGCAGCCAGCCCGCTCAACACGCGCGCTGGCCACAGCAGCGCCAGCGTGGCCGCCACGCAGGCCAACGCGAGCGCCCACCAGGCCCAGGTCCAGCCATGCGGCGCAGGCGCCACGCCCAGCACCGCAGGCACCAACAAGGCCGACAGGCTGATACCCCAGCCCGTGCCGCCATAGTACAGGCCCAGCAGCAATCCGCTGCGCCCCGGCACCTGCGCACCCAGCCGCGCCGCGAGCAGGCCCCCGGCAATGAACACCAGCGCACTGGCCCCACCGGCCAGCAGGCGCTGCGCCAGCAAGGGCGTTGCCTGCGTGAAAAATCCGCTCAGGCCCATGAATACCGTGGCCATCACGGCGCCCACCACCAGCACTGCGCCCGGAGCCGCGCGCCGCAACAGCCAGGGCGTGACCAGAGCACCGAGCAAGTAGCCCAGCGCATTCGCCGTGTTCATGCCCCCGGCCAGCGTGTACGACCAGCCCAGGTCTTCGCGCATGGGCGGCAGCAACAAGGCATAGGCAAACCGCGTGATGCCCAGCGAGATGGCGGCGCCCATCGACAGGGCCACGGCGAGCCACAGGCTGCGCAACGGGGAGATGGAAAGCGGTGCGGAGGGCGGTGGCGAGGGCATGGCGGTCCATTCTCATGCAACCGCACCCGCGCCGCTTGCGCCGCCGGGACAGCACGGGGTAACACAAAACCGGAGCCCTTGTTGACGCCAGTGTGCTGCACGTTTTGCGCTGCAGCATTAAGCTCCAAGAGCCTGTTGGCGATCTCGCAGGGGATCGCGTTGGAGCGCAATCGGGATGAGTGGATGCTTCGGATGCGCCGCATGGGCTCATGCCCATGCAAGCAGCTGGGGCGTCCAATCACCCGATTTCGCTCCAACCCTTCGGGCAGTGGTCTTTGCGGGCGGTCTGCGGCGTTGCGGCGCTTGTGGATAGCCGGGGCTATCCACTGCGCACCGCGCCTTGCATCCCATCCCGCAAAGACCGCTGCGCGACCCCTGGGAGATCGTCAACAGGCTCTTTGCTGCTTTTTTGGCACATCGCCTTTCTCCAGGACTTCTCACCATGACCTCTTTGTTTGAACCCACCCGCGCGGGCGACCTCCAGCTGGCCAACCGCATTGCCATGGCGCCGCTCACGCGCAACCGCTCGCCCGAAGCCATCCCCACCGACCTGGTCGCCACCTACTACGCACAGCGCGCCAGCGCCGGTCTCATCATTTCCGAGGCCACGGCCATCAGCCCGCAAGCCCAGGGCTATGCCGATGTGCCGGGCCTCTATGGCACCGAACAGCTGGACGGCTGGAAGAAGGTGACCCGCGCCGTGCACGATGCCGGTGGCAAGATCGTGGTGCAGCTGTGGCATGTGGGCCGCGTCTCGCACACCGACCTGCAGCCGGGCAACGCCGCCCCCGTCGCGCCCTCGGCCGTGCAGGCCCACACCAAGACCGTGCTCATCAAGGACGGCGTGCCCACCTTCACACCCACGTCCATGCCCCGCGCACTCGATGCCGAAGAGATCCCCGGCATCGTGCAGGACTACCGCCACGCTGCACGCAACGCGATTGCGTCGGGCTTTGACGGTGTGGAAATCCACGCAGCCAACGGCTACCTGATCGACCAGTTCCTCAAGACCGGTGCCAACCAGCGCACCGACGACTATGGCGGCAGCATCGCCAACCGCGCGCGCCTGCTGCTGGAAGTGACCCGCGCCATCGTCGAGGAAATCGGCGGCGGCCGCACCGGCATCCGCCTGTCGCCCGTCACCCCCGCCAACGACATCGTGGACGCCGATCCGCAGCCGCTGTTCGACCATGTGGTGCGCCAGCTGGCGCCCCTGGGCCTTGCCTACATCCACGTGATCGAAGGCGCCACCGGCGGCCCGCGCGAGGTGGAAGGCCGCCCGTTTGACTACGCCGCCCTCAAGGCCGCCTACCGCGCAGCGGGTGGCAAGGGTGCCTGGATGGTCAACAACGCCTACACGCGCGAACTGGCCGATGCCGCCCTGGCCAACGGTGCCGACATCGTGGCCTTTGGCCGCCCCTTCATCGCCAACCCCGACCTGGTGGCGCGCCTGAAGGCCAACGCCCCGCTCAACGAGGTGAACCGCGCCACGCTGTACGGCGGCGGGGCCGAGGGGTACACGGACTACCCGGCGCTCAGCGCCTGAGTCTCCACCGAGCGGCGCTGCCGCTCAGGAGGGTGAACCGAGCCCGATTGGGCTCGGCGCCCGCATCACGATGCGGGTGAACAGGCGGTCGTACGCCGCATCGCGCGGCTTGCCGGGTGCCAGCGGGTTGGTGTTGCTGGCAAAGGCCGCGTCGATGGCGGTCCAGTCGCCCGGCTGCAGGGCCTCCTGCGCGGCGGGCAGCACCACGGTTTCTTCCAGCCGCATGTGCTCCAGGTAAAAGCGGATGTAGCGCTCCAGCGCCAGCGCAAACGCCTCGCGGCGCGCATCGCCCATCAGCTCCCAGCCCAGCAGCAGGTGCTGCAGTTCGCGCACCGCGGCCTCGCCGCCGGCATGGTCTCGCTCCAGCTGGGCGATGGCCTCGGCCGCCTGGGGTGAGCGCTCGGCCACCTTGGGGAACAGCCACTGCGACTCCTTGGGGTGGTGCTGCCGCTCGGGAAACTCGTCGATGTAGAACAGCATCGCCCGCATCACGTCAAAGAACGCAGCAGGCTCGTCACCCGGGCCCTGGTCCAGCATCAGGCGCAGCGAGTGCAGCACCGCTGCGAGCGACGCATGCTCCTCGCGAATGGTTCGCAGACTGATCGACGACATGGCGCACTCCCCAGGTTCAACAAGGCCCCAAGGGTGCCACGCGCTCCCCGGTGCGCCCATGACGCAGGTCAATAAACCGCCGGGCAGCACCGCCCACAAAAAAGCCCCGCAGACCAGGCCTGCGGGGCTCGTCGAAACAAAAGGCCTGGCGCGGTCAGTGCGTCAGGCGTGCCTGCACAGGACCTGCAGCCAGCGCCTGGGGCGCCTGGTCTGCATAGGGGGCAGCCACTGCGCCGCCGTGGCCATAGCCACCGGCCGATTCGGCCAGACGGAACTGCTGCACCACGTGCGACAGGCGCGCGGCCTGCTCGCGCAGCGACTCGGCAGCGGCGGCAGATTCTTCCACCAGCGCCGCGTTCTGCTGCGTCATGCGGTCGATCTCGCCCACGGAGCTGTTCACCTGGCCAATGCCAGCCGATTGCTCGGACGCTGCGGCCGTGATCTCGCCAATGATGTCGCCCACGCGCTGCACGCTGCTCACGATGTCCTTCATGGCCGTGCCCGCTTCTTCCACGTGGCGCACGCCGCCGTCCACGGCCGTCACGCTGCTCTGGATCAGGCCCTTGATGTCGCTGGCCGCCGCCGCACTGCGCTGCGCCAGGCTGCGCACCTCGCTGGCCACCACCGCAAAGCCCCGGCCCTGCTCGCCTGCGCGGGCCGCTTCCACGGCCGCGTTCAGCGCCAGGATGTTGGTCTGGAAGGCGATGGAGTCGATCAGGCCGATGATGTCGCCGATCTTGCGGCTCGATGTCGAAATCTCATGCATGCTGGCCACGGCCTGCTGTACCACGCCGCCACCGTGCGTGGCCATCTGCGAGGCCGACGCGGCGAGCTGGTTCGCCATCTGCGACGACGACGCCGTCTGTTGCACCGTGGACGTGAGCTGCGACAGCGAAGACACAGCTTCTTGCGCGTTACTGGCCGTCTGCTCGGTGCGTTGCGACAGGTCCTGATTGCCCGTGGCGATCTCCTGGCTGGCCGTGGCGATGTTGCCGCTGGCATCCCGCACCTGCGCCACCAGTGCGCTCAGGCCTTGCTGCATGTCGCGCAGCGCGCGCTGCAGGTCGGCCACTTCGTCCTTGCCCTCGGCGGCAATGTGCTGCGACAGGTCGCCGCCCGCAATGGCCTGGGCCATCTTGCGCGCTTCTTCGAGGGGCTTGCAGATGGAGTTCATGTTCATCAGCGTGGTGGGCACCACCACCACCACGGTGATCAGCACCGCCAGCACAAACAGCCACTTGGTCTGGTTGGACACTTCGCTTTGCTGCGCCACCGACTTGGCTACTTCGGCGCGCAGCACCGCGTCCAGCTCGGCCATCAGCTTGTCGGCCTCGGCAAACTCGGCCACCGCCTTGCCGCTCATGCGGTTGGCAATGGTGGCGGTGTCGTAGCCACCCGCCTCCAGCTGGCGCGCCACGTGCGCAAACAGCTCGCGGTAGCTGTCCAGGCGCTTGACGATGTTGCGCACCACCGGGTTGTCAGAGTCCTCCTCACCTTCCAGGAACTTGTTGGCAATCTTCTTGGCCTTGTCTTGGCTCTCCACCCACTTGGCCTGCGCGGCTTTCACGGCTTCGGGCTTTTCGTAGCCAATGATCATGTCCTTCTCGAACTGGCGGATGGCACCCATCTCGCCCCGCAGCTCGGCCATGTAACCCACCTCGGCGAACGAGTGGTCCATGAAGTCCTGGCTCATGTTGTGGATGCGGAACATGCCCAGCATGCCCGCGCCCCCCAGCAGCCCCAGCAGCCCCAGCACCACGCCAATGGCACCCAGCATGCGCAAACGTATGGTGAACTGCCGCATGAGCGAGAAGAGATTCATGATCTGTCGTCCTTGATATAGCTATGCCAATGCGGTCGCCGCACCTCCCCCGAGGCGACGGATTCGCAACAAATCGTTGCAGTTTGCCAGACATCGATGACCGTGCTGTACGTATTTATCACATGCGCCACCGCTTGAGTAGAAGAGCATTCGCCATCACGCTGACCGAACTCAGCGCCATGGCCGCGCCCGCCACCACCGGGTTCAGGTAACCCAGCGCCGCCAGCGGAATGCCCGCCACGTTGTATGCAAACGCCCAGAACAGGTTCTGGCGGATCTTCATCACCGTGCGGTGCGAAATATCCAGTGCCGCCGCCACCAGCATCGGGTCGCCGCGCATCAGCGTAATGCCCGCTGCGTGCATGGCCACATCAGTCCCGTTGCCCATGGCCATGCCCACATCGGCCGCCGCCAGCGCGGGGGCATCGTTAACGCCGTCGCCCACCATCGCCACATGATGGTGCTTGCCATCAGTGCCCTGTTGCAACGCAGCCACCTTGGCCGCCTTGTCGCCCGGCAGCACCTCGGCCATCACCTCGCCTGCGGCCGGGTCCAGCCCCAGGCGCCGGGCCATGGCCTCGGCCGCGCCCCGGTTGTCGCCCGACACCATCACGGTGCGAATGCCGCGCGCCTTGAGCGCGGCCAGCGCCTCGCGCGCACCGGGCTTGGGCTCGTCGCCAAAGGCCATCAGCGCCCTCAACGCCAACCCTTCCGTGACCCGTTGGGCCACGGCGGACACCGTGGCGCCTTCGCGCTGCAACGCCTCCGCGCGGTCGGACAACGGGCCCAGTGCCACCCCCAGCTCCTGCATCCAGCGCAGGCTGCCCACCAGGTAGCTCTGGCCATCCACCTCGCCCTCGGTGCCGCGCCCGGGCACGGCGCGCACGTCCTGCGCCGTGGCCACGTTAATCTGCCGCTCGCCCGCAGCCGCGACCACTGCGCGCGCCAGCGGGTGTTCGCTGCCACTTTGCACAGCGGCCACCGCCGCCATCACCGCGCTGTCATCCAGGCCGGGCACCACCTCAAACGCCGTGAGCCGGGGCCGGCCCACGGTCAGCGTGCCGGTCTTGTCAAAGGCCACCGTGTCCACCTTGTGCGCCAGCTCCAGCGCCTGCACGTCCTTGATCAGGATGCCGTGTTTGGCCGCCACGCCCGTGCCCGCCATGATGGCCGCGGGCGTGGCCAGCCCCAGCGCACAGGGGCAGGCAATCACCATCACGGCCACGGCGTGGATCAGCGCCGCCTCCAGCCCCGCGCCCATGGCCAGCCAGCCCGCCAGGGTCACCAGCGCCACCACCAGCACCACCGGCACAAAAATGGCCGACACCTGATCCACCAGCCGCTGGATGGGCGCCTTGGCGGCCTGGGCGTCTTCCACCAGCCGGATGATCTGGGCCAGCACCGTCTCGGCGCCCACGGCCGTCACCGCCATCACGATGCGGCCATCACCATTGATCGAGCCACCTGTGAGCGCCGCGCCCACATCGCGCGCCACCGGCAGGGGCTCGCCCGTCAGCATGGATTCATCCACCTGCGTGTGGCCCTCGTGCACCGTGCCATCCACGGGGATGCGCTCCCCCGGCCGCACCACCAGCTGGTCGCCCACCAGCACTTCAGCCACCGGCACATCCACCTCGCCAGATTTGGTGAGCAAATGCACCACATCCGGCCGCAGCGCATGCAGCGCGCGGATCGCGGCCGTGGTCTGGCGCTTGGCGCGCGCCTCCAGCCACTTGCCCAGCAGCACCAGCGTGACCACCACAGCCGACGCCTCGAAGTACAGGTGCGGCACATGCCCCGGGTGGTCCGTGGGTGCCGTGAGCCACAGCCACATCGACAGGCCCCAACCCGCGCTGGTGCCCAGCGCCACCAGCAAGTCCATGTTGCCGCTCAGCGCCTTGGCGGCGTGCCAGCCCGCCTTGTAAAACCGCGCCCCCAGGATGAACTGCACCGGCGTGGCCAGCACAAACTGCACCCAGGCGGGCAGCATCCAATGCTGGCCAAACAGGTCGCCGATCATCGGCAGCACCAGCGGCGCTGACAACAGCAGGCCAATGCCCACGGGCATGAAGCCGGCCCAAGGGGACAGGTCTTCGGCCACATCCTCTTGCCCCGCCGCACGCGGCTCGTAGCCCGCATTGCGCACCGCGCGGCGCAGCACCGCCTCCATCGCAGCGGCGTCAGCGCCCACCTGCGTCACAAAGGCAATGCGCGCAGACTCGGTCGCCAGGTTGACCGAGGCCTCCTGCACGCCCGGCACCTTGCGCAGCGCGCGCTCCACACGGCCCACGCAGCTCGCGCAGGTCATGCCAGAAATGCCCAGGTCCAGCGAGTGCACAGACCCGGGCGCGGTGTTGGGGGGGGTGGTAATGGTGTTCATAGCGGGGATGCTGATCCTTGACGTGATGGCAAGGTCAAGCATTGATCTTGATCAACCCTCACATCATGAGTGTCTTGCGCAGCGTTTGACTCTGCCACGATGTCAAGCTTCAACATTCGCTTCGGTCGCATCCACGGCCACATTTCCAAACCAACAAGGACACACCATGGCAACCAACACCACAACCTTCCAAGTACAGGGCATGACCTGCGGCCACTGCGAACGCGCCGTCACCCAGGCCGTGCAGCAGGTAGACCCCAACGCCCAGGTGCGCATCGACCGCGCCAGCGGCAAGGTGGACGTGGACAGCACCGCCCCCCGCGAAGCCCTGGCCGCCGCCATTGCCGAAGAAGGCTACACCGTCGCGGCTTGAGAGGCTGAGAGTCTTCTGCCTCTGAGCGCCGCGCCACCACACACCCCAACGAGGGCCACACCATGACAACGCCCCAGTCCGCCAATACCGCGCCGACCGCGCGCACCAAGGCCGCAGCGCCCCGCGCCATCGCCTGGCCCGTGCCCATCGGCGTCGCCGCCCGGCGCGCCGGCATCTCGGCGCGCATGGTGCGGCACTACGAATCGCTGGGCCTCATCAGCGGTGTGGCGCGCACCGACAGCGGCTACCGCCAGTACACCGAGGCCGACGTGCACGCCCTGCACTTCATCCGCCGCAGCCGCGACCTGGGCTTTTCGATGGAAGAAATCGCCGAGCTGCTGGGCCTGTGGCACGACCGCAGCCGCGCCAGCAGCCAGGTCAAGCGCATCGCCCAGCAGCACATCGACGACCTGAGCGAACGCATCGCCCAGATGCAGGCCATGCAGCGCAGCCTGCAAACGCTGGTCTCCTGCTGCAAAGGCAACGACCGGCCCGACTGCCCCATCCTGGACGACCTGGCCTCCGGGCAGGCAGAACAACACGCCCCCCGGGCCTTGCGCAAAACGCTACCAAATCAATAGCTGCTCGCGCATATTCCACTATCGCTTGGTGCCAAAAAGGCCCCAAACTGCGCCCGCCGGGCCCCCGGCGGCTCCGCGTGGCAGACTTGCAGGCTTTCCTACAGCCCCTTACAGACTGCCCCCATGCTCACCGGTGACCTGCGCAACAAAGTCGATCAAGTCTGGAACGCCTTCTGGTCCGGCGGCATCGCCAACCCCATCGAAGTCATCGAGCAGATCACCTACCTGCTCTTTCTGCGCGCCCTCGACAGCGACCAGACCCGCGAAGACAACAAGGCCCTGCGCCTCAAAACCCAGCCTGTGCGCCTCATCCCCGCAGGCGTGGATGCGCAAGAGCGCCCGCACGACAACATGCGCTGGTCGCGCTTCAAGAACATGGCCCCGGCTGAAATGTTCGACGCGCTCAGTAACCAGGTCTTCCCCTTCCTGCGCGGCCTGCAAGCCTCGGGTGGCCCGGCGGCAGAAAGCGCCTTTGCCCGCCACATGGCGGGTGCCCGCTTCACCATCCCCACGCCCGGCCTGCTGGCCAAGGTGGTCGATTTGCTCGACACCATTCCCCTCGACGACCGCGACACCAAGGGCGACCTGTACGAATACATGCTCGGCAAGATCGCCTCTGCCGGGCAAAACGGTCAGTTCCGCACCCCGCGCCACATCATCGATTTGATGGTGGCCCTGACGGCACCCACGCCGCAAGACACCATCTGCGATCCAGCATCAGGCACCTGCGGATTCCTCGTGGCCGCAGGCGAATACCTGCGCCGCACCTACCCCGACATGCTGCGCGTGCCCGCGCAAAACGCGCACTTCCACAGCGGCATGTTCCACGGCTACGACTTTGACAACACCATGCTGCGCATCGGCAGCATGAACATGGTGCTGCACGGCGTGGAGCACCCCGCCATCGAATACCGCGACTCGCTCGCCGAAGGCGCGGCGGGTGATGCCGAGGCCTACAGCCTCATCCTGGCCAACCCACCTTTTGCAGGCAGCCTCGACTACGAAAACACCGCCAAGGACTTGCAGCAAACCGTCAAAACCAAAAAGACCGAGCTGCTCTTCCTCGCCCTGTTCCTGCGCCTGCTCAAAACCGGCGGGCGGGCGGCGGTGATCGTGCCCGACGGCGTGCTCTTTGGCAGCAGCAAGGCCCACAAAGAACTGCGCCGCAAGCTGGTGGAAGAGCAGAAGCTCGACGCCGTCATCAGCCTGCCCGGTGGCGTGTTCAAGCCCTACGCGGGCGTCAGCACCGCCATCTTGCTGTTCACCAAAACCATGAGCGGCGGCACCGACCATGTGTGGTTCTACGACATGCAAGCCGACGGCTGGAGCCTGGACGACAAACGCCAGCCCCTGCTGGATACAAGCCTTTTAGGCCTCCAGCCCTTACTGGACAAGCGCGAGCAGCTATCAGAAGCAGAGCACGCCAAAAACAACTTGCCCGACGTGCTGACCCGCTGGGCACAGCGCAATGGCACCGAACGCGAGCGCCCCCGCACCGCCCAGAGCTTTTGCGTGCCCAAGGCCGACATCGAGGCCAACGGGTATGACCTGAGCATCAACCGCTATAAGGAAGTGGTGCATGAGCAAGTGCAGCACCGCGCGCCGGGGGAAATCTTGGCGGAGCTGCGGGCGCTGGAGGATGAGATTGCGCGGGGGATGGGGGTGTTGGAGGGGATGTTGAAGTGAGTCATTGCCCAAGCGCCACATTGAATGAGGTCTGCGCTTTTCAAAACGGCGGCACGCCAAGTAAAGCCATTCCGCGCTACTTCACAGGCGATATTCCATGGATAACCGGTGCCGATTTAGTCGGCCCCGTTGCAAGAAGCGCCCGCAGCTTCATCACGGAAGAAGCCATTACATCTTCTGCGACTAACAAGGTTCCGGCGGGCACTGTTTTGCTTGTTACTCGTACCAGCGTTGGAAAGGTAGCGATTGCAGGCACGGAGCTTTGCTTTAGCCAGGACATCACTGCACTGCTTCCAGATTCAGCCAAGCTGGATGCGGGCTATCTGGTGCATTTTTTGCGCACGAAGGAAGAGCATTTCAGCAGGTACGCGCGAGGGGCAACGATCAAAGGCATCACACGCCAAGTCGTGGCTGATCTTGTGATCCCGCTGCCACCGCTGCAAGAACAACGCCGCATCGCCGCCATCCTCGACCAAGCCGAAACCCTCCGAACCCAACGCCGCACCGCCCTGGCCCTGCTCGACAGCCTCACCCAGTCCCTCTTTCTCGATATGTTTGGGGACCCGGTGGCGAATCCGAAGGGGTGGCCCAAAGTTCCACTAACCCAAACGTGTGCATCTCCCGACGACATTCGCTGCGGGCCTTTTGGTACGCAACTCTTGCGATCAGAATTTAAGACTGAGGGTGTGCCGCTTTGGGGCATAAAGAACGTCAACGCTAAGTTCGAAATCCCGACCCATGAGTTCGTTGACGAACAGACCGCCAACCGGCTGTCTCACTATTCGATTGAGCCACTGGATATCGTGATGACGCGTAAAGGTACTGTGGGCAACTGTGCTGTCTATCCGACCAGCTTTCCATCAGGCGTAATGCATTCAGATTTACTTCGGCTTCGCGTTTCGTCAAAAGTCTGCCTGAGCACGTTCCTCAGTCACCAGCTACATCACAGCCAGGATGTGGAGCGTCAGCTGACATTGATAAGTGGTGGTGCTGTGATGCCAGGAATAAACGTGTCACGTCTGAAAGAACTGTTGGTTTTTTTACCCCCCCTCCCCCTCCAACAAACCTTCGCCACCCGCATCGCCTCCATCGAAGCCCTCAAAGACACCCACCGCCGCGCCCTGGCCGCGCTGGATGCGCTGTTTGCCTCGCTGCAGCAGCGGGCGTTTGCGGGGGCGCTTTGAACCGCCAATGGCCGCACAATCCCATGTCACGGTCCACTTTTAAGGAGAGCACCATGGACAGAATCACCCTCGAGCCCGGCAAGCGTGGCGGGCGGCCCTGTGTGCGCAACTTGCGCATCACGGTGTACGACGTGCTGTCCATGCTCTCCAGCGGCATGTCCACCCCGGAAATTCTGGACGACTTCCCGGAACTCACCGAGCAGGACATCCTGGCCGTGCTGGCGTTTGCCGCCGAGCGGGAACACCAGGTTGTTTCGCTCAAAGCGCAATGAAGCTGCTGCTGGATGAAAACCTGTCGCGCCGCCTGGTGCCTTTTCTGCAGCACGCTTACCCGGGCACCAGCCAGGTCGTGCTGCTGGGCCTGGAATCGGCCTCGGACCGCGAGGTGTGGCAAAAGGCCAAAGACGACGGCTACGTGATCGTGACCCGCGATGCGGATTTTCAAGAGCTCTCGCTGGTGTGGGGGCAGCCGCCCAAGGTGGTGCGACTGCGCACACTGAACCAGACGCGAGCCGCTACGCTGAAGGTGCTGCTCGACCACCGCGAACTGATCGTCGAATCGCTGGTAACCCACGGTCTGGCGTCGGTAGAGATCATTCCTTGAAGCCCCGCCGCCGCTCCCTGGCCGTAGCACTACTCCATGTGCTGTGTGCCTCGCTGCAGCAGCGGGCGTTTGCGGGGCAATTGTGAACGAGGGTAGCAATCCCGCCGCTCGGGTGCGCTCACCTTCCGGGCTGTGCACCCACTCAGTCCATACGGCAGGCTGCACACCGAGTGCAACCGGCCTTGGCGCACAGCCTGCTTTAAACCCGATGGTCGCTCCATCCGTCAAAGCGGTCTTTGCCTCCTCAAAATTTCTTTGAAAATCAATCACTTATAAAACCCGTCGGCCTTGATGAATAAGCCAGCCAATACAGGTTAAAGACGGCTGGAAGAGTGGCCCACCGCACACCGCCTTCGCGCGTCACTGTCGAAAAAACCAGCCCTCTGAAAATGTTCCCATAGGGACAAATTCACGGAATTCGTGCACCATCCTTCCAAATTTGACCTTATGGGATCACTTTTCGGTTGTGTGGGCTGCCCCCAATGGGCGCCGGGGCCAACGGCGCGCAACCATCGTTGCGAAAAATTGCCCTCATAAGAGCAAAAATGCGGTCAGCGACCGTGAAACCGGCTAATATGACCCGATAAGGTCAAAAAATGAAGCTCCAGGTACCCGATCTTTCCCCGCTGGCCCAGCGCCTGGCTGCCGAGCGCAAGCGCCAGGGGTTGTCGCGCACGCAAGCGGCAGCGGTGTGCAATGTGAGCCCGTCTTTCATCCGCGATGCAGAGAGCACGCCCGAACGCTGTTCACTGGGCAAGCTGCTGCTGCTGGTGCAAGGCTTGGGCTTGTCGGTGCAGGTGGTGGGCTGGGGCGACGAGGTGACCGGCATGGCACTGCCGCCAGATGCCACACCCCACGCCCAGGGCGGGCCCAGCGCATGATTCGGCTGCGCGTGTGGGCCAATACCCGCCCCATGGGGTGGTTTGGGCACGCCGCCGCCGAGTTTTTCTTTGAGTACGACGCCCAGTGGCTCGCCCAGCCAGGGGCATATGTGCTGGCGCCGCAATTCGCGCTGGGCCCACAGCGCTACACCGGGGCGCTGGTGCGCAATTTTTTCGAAAACCTGCTGCCCGAGGGCGAGGCGCTGGAAGACATCATCAGCGCGCTGCACATGCGCCAGGCGTCCAGCTTTGACCTGCTGGGCAAGCTGGGGCAGGAATTGCCGGGCGTGATCGCGCTGCTGCCCGAGGGCGAGCGCCCGTCCGCAACGCAGGAATATGCGCCACTGGCACTGCCCACACTGAGCGAGCGCCTGGCCGCGCGCCAACGGGTGCCGCTGCTGGTGTCGAACGACGCCGCCACCATGTCCTTGGCGGGCGCGCAAGACAAGGTGGGCCTGCGCTACGACAGCAAAAAACGCCACCTGTTTGACAGCGTGGGGCCATCGCCCACCACGCACATCCTCAAGCCCGACACACGCCAGCTGCGCTACACGCCCAGCGCCATCAACGAATACGCCTGCATGCTGCTGGCCAAGGCGCTGAAGCTGCCCGTGCCCAAGGTGTGGCTGCTGCGCGTGCCGGAGGCCGCGTACGTGGTGGAGCGCTACGACCGCGTCCTGACGGCGGGCAACATCGTCGGGCTGCACCAGATCGACGGCTGCCAACTGCTGGGCCATGGGCCGGGCTGGAAGTACGAGCGCAGTGGCGGCCTGGTGAGCCTGCCCAAGCTGGTGCAGGCCCTGCGGGCGTTGTCGGTGCGCGGCCGCGATCTGCTGGAGATGCAGCGGTGGGTGATGTTCAACTACCTCATCGGCAATGCGGATGCGCACGCCAAGAACCTGTCGGTGCTGATCGACGACAAGGGCTACCGCCTGGCGCCGTTTTACGATCTGCTGTGCGTGCGGGCCTATGGAGATACCGGGTTGGCCTTGTTCATTGGCGACGAGGAAAACTTTGACGCCGTGGGCCGCCACTCCTGGGAGGCACTGTGCGAGGACTGCGGCTTTCGTCTGGACGAAACGCTCAAGGAATTCCGCTCGATGGCGTCAGCACTGCCCGCCGCATGGGAGAAAGTGCGTACGCAGATCGAGAAGAAAAACAAACCGACATCGGCAGAGCTCGCATTGCTGAACACCATGGGCGGTGTTTTTGAGGAACACTGCCGCAACGCGCTGTCGATGACTGGCTGAACAAAAAACCCGCCGCGCAGACGGCGTACACCGCAGAGGAGAGGCAACCCCGTGAGCTATAGCGCTGCATCGAACTTCGGCTTCCTGCAACCCGACTGGCCCGACCTGCTGGCCGAAGCCCGCCGTGCCGAGGCCGCTGCCCACGCCGACCCGCGCACCGCCTGCTTTTACGCCCGCCGCACGCTGGAGCTGGCCGTGGCCTGGCTGTACCAGGCCGAAGGGGGCCGGGGCGGCAGCCTGCGTATGCCGTACAAGGCGGATTTGTCGGCCTACCTGTTCGAGCCCAGTTTTCAGCAACTGGTGGGCCCGGCGGTACACGCCAAGATGGATGTGATCCGCCGCCTGGGCAACCAGGCGGTGCACCACGCACGCCCGGTGCCGCAGCAAGATGCGCTGAACGCACTGCGCGAGCTGTTCCATGTGGCCTTTTGGATGGCGCAGCACTATGCGCGCCGCGTGGGTGACCGGCCTGCGGCGGGGCTGCAGTTTCGCGCCGATCTGCTGCCACGCCCTGCCGCTATCGACTCTGCCCAAGAACAAGCGGCCAGCCGTGCCGCCCAGGCCGCCGCGCAAGAGGCGCTAGCCCAACAAGCCCAGGCCCTGGCAGAGCGCGACGCCGCCCTGCGCGAGGCCGCTGCCCGCAATGCAGAACTGGATGCGGAACTGGCCCGCTACCGCTCCGAGATTGCCGCCGCCAAGGCCGCCAACGCCGCGCAACCCGCCACCGCCCACGACTACAACGAGGCCGCCACGCGCGACCTGTTCATTGACCTGCTGCTGAAAGAAGCGGGCTGGGCGCTGGACCAGAAGCGCGACCGTGAATTTGAAGTGCAGGGCATGCCCAACGGCCAAGGCAAGGGCTTTGTGGATTACGTGCTGTGGAGTGGCGAAATCCCCCTGGCCATTGTGGAAGCCAAGCGCAGCCGTCGCAGTGCCCAAGAGGGCCAGCAGCAGGCCCGCCTGTATGCCGACTGCCTGGAAAAAAGCACCGGCCACCGCCCCGTGATCTACAGCACCAACGGTTATGAACACTGGATGTGGGACGACACCACCAGCCCGCCGCGCCCGGTGCAAGGCTTTCACACCAAGGACGAACTGGAGCTGATGCACCAGCGCCGCACCACGCGCAAGCCGCTGGCCAGCCTGCCGATTGCGGCGCGCATTGTGGAGCGCCACTACCAGCAGCGCGCCATTCGCCGCATCGCCGAAACCTTTGAGCGCGACCAGCACCGCAAGGCCCTGGTGGTGATGGCCACGGGCGCGGGCAAAACCCGCACGGTGATTGCGCTGGTGGACTTGCTCATGCGCGCAGGCTGGGCCAAGCGCGTGCTGTTTTTGGCCGACCGCGTGGCGCTGGTGAACCAAGCGGTGAATGCCTTCAAGGCCCACTTGCCCGATGCGGCGCCGGTAAACCTGGTGACCGACCGCGCCACCGAGGGGCGGGTGTACGTGTCCACCTACCCCACGATGATGGGGCTCATCAACGAAAGCGCCAATGCGGGTACAGGCGGCCAGCGCCGCTTTGGCGTGGGGCACTTTGATTTGATCGTGGTGGACGAGGCGCACCGCTCCATCTACCAAAAGTACCGCGCCATCTTCAGCTACTTTGACGCCCTGCTGGTGGGCCTGACAGCCACGCCCAAGGACGAGATCGACCGCAACACCTACAGCCTGTTTGGCCTTGAAAGCGGTGTGCCCACCGATGCCTATGGCCTGGACGACGCGATTGCAGAGGGCTTCCTGGCCCCACCCAAGGCGATTTCGGTGCCGCTGAAGTTCCAGCGCCAGGGTATTCGCTACGACGAACTGAGCGATGACGAAAAAGACCAGTGGGATGCGCTGGAGTGGGACGAAGAAGGCGGTGAGGCCCCCGACGAAGTGAGCGCCGAGGCAGTCAATCAGTGGCTGTTCAACACCGACACCGTAGACAAGATGCTGGCCCTGCTGATGGAACGCGGCCACAAGGTGGCGGGCGGCGACCGGCTGGGCAAGACCATCGTCTTTGCCAAGAACCAGCGGCACGCCGAGTTCATCCAGCAGCGCTTTGACGCGAACTACCCCGAATACAAAGGCCTGTTCGCGCGCACCATCACCTTCAAGACGGAGTACGTGCAGTCGCTCATCGATGACTTCTCCAAAAAGAACGATGCCCCGCACATAGCGATTTCGGTGGACATGCTGGACACCGGCATTGACGTGCCCGAGGTGGTGAATCTGGTGTTCTTCAAGATCGTGCGCTCCAAGGCCAAGTTCTGGCAGATGGTGGGGCGCGGCACGCGGTTGTGCCCTGAGCTGTACGGGCCGGGGCAGGACAAGAAAGACTTTTTCATCTTCGACTTCTGCCAGAACCTGGAGTTTTTCAGCCAGGAGCTGGAGGGTAGTGAAGGCGCGGTGGCTCAGCCACTGTCACAGCGCCTGTTCAATGCGCGGCTGGAGTTGATTGAAGTGCTGGACAAGCGTTTGAGCAGCAACGGCGTGGCCGATGAGGCACAGCAATCGCCTGTGCTGACCGAGGCCGCCATTCGCCGCGACACCGCTGATCTGCTGCACAGCATGGTGGCGGGCATGTCGCTCGACAACTTTGTGGTGCGCCCGCAGCGCCGCTGGGTAGAGGCGTGGGCGCAGCCGGATGCATGGAAGCGCCCCAGCCCCGAACAACTGGCCGAGGTATCCACGCACCTGTCGGGCCTGCCCACCGCCGTACGCGACGATGACGAAGACGCCAAACGCTTTGATGCCCTGCTGCTAAACACTGAGTTGGCCCTGCTGCGCAGCGAACCAGCCCTGGCGCGGCTGCAAACCAAGGTGCAGCAACTGGCCAATGGTTTGCTGGAGAAAGCGAACATCCCCGCCGTGCGCGAGCACCTGCTGCTGATCGAGGCCGTGGCGGGCGACGAGTGGTGGCAGGACGTGACCTTGCCCATGCTGGAGCAGGCGCGGCGCAAGCTGCGCGGCCTCATCAAGCTCATCGAAAAAAGCAGCCGCAAGGTGGTCTACACCGACTTTGAAGACGCCATTGGCGAGACCGGCGAAGTAGATTTGCCCCTGGTGGCCAGCGCGGTGGACTTTGACCGTTTTCGCGCCAAGGCCAAGGTCTTTTTGCGCGCCCACGAAGATCGGCTGGCGCTGCACAAGCTGCGCCGCAACCAGCCCCTCACGGCCGCCGACCTGCAAGAGCTGGAAGCCCTGCTGCACGAAGCGGGCGGCACGGACGGCGACATCGATCGTGCGCGCACGCTGCACACCAGCCTGCCGGTGTTTGTGCGCTCGCTGGTCGGGCTGGACCGCGAGGCGGCCATGGCAGCGTTCTCGACTCTGATTGGCGCGGGCCAGGCCAGCGCCAGCCAGTTGCAGTTCATCGAAGAAATCGTGCAGCACCTGACCGAGCACGGCGCCATGCCCGCCGCTCGACTCTATGAGTCACCATTCACCGATATCCATGCCCAAGGGCCGGATGGCGTGTTTGATGGCAACAAGGTGGAGCAACTGTTCCAGGCGCTGCAGGGTCTGGAACTGCAGCAGGCTGCGGCGTAAGAGTAGCGAACCAACCGCCATCACTATCAAATAGATAGCTGCTAGCGCTTACTCAACGTGCGCTAGCGACCCATTTGACTCCAATAAACGCCCGAGGCGAAATATCAGCCCCCAGCAGGCCGGACGGCGGCCTTGGCTGTGCCTCTCGCCGCCCTGGACTTGGGGGCGGGCATGACAGAGGCATGCAGCGCAGTGCTGTCCGCTGGCCGCCGCAACACCCCATCACACAGCGTCGCAATGCACTGCTGCGCCACCTGCTCGGGCGTGTATTCACCATCGGGCTGGTACCAGCGGCCGATCCAGCTGAGCGCTCCGGCAATCACAAAGGCCGTCATCTTCGGGTCGCAGGGCTGCAGCGATCCTTCGGCCACGCCCTCGGCCACGAGGCGGCGGAATTCCTGGTCGATGGCGGACTTCAGGCGGCGCAGCTCCTTGCGGCTTTCGGGGGGCAGCTGCTCGTCGCCCACGCGGATCAGGCACATGCCGAAGTCCATGGTGACGATGCGCGCGTACACCTGCATGCAGGTCATGAGCTGGTCAATGGCCTTGCCGCCCGCAGCGCGCGAGGCGTCAATCCCCTCCAGCATCATCGTGAGCCCCTTGCTCACGCACTGCAGCAGGATCTCGTCCTTGTTCTTCACGTAGTAGTACAGCGTTGGCTTGGTCACGTTCAGCCGCGCGGCGATGTCGTCGAGCGAGGTCGCGTGAAAGCCGCGTTCGTTGAACAGCTGGGCCGCTGCCTGCAGCACGGCATTGCGCTTGGCCTCGCGCTGGCGCTCGCGGTGTGACACCGGGGGCCAGGGAGACGCCGCAGCGGTCGGGGCTGGCGCAGGGGCGGCTGGGGCCGACCCAACCTTCGCGGTTTTTTTGACCGGCTTGGCCAGCTTGACCTGTGTGGCAGCGGGTGCAGAAGACGGCGCTGCGGCGGTGGGGGTGGCGCTGCGGCGGCGGGTTGCCACTTTGGCGTGGGGCATGGATGGCAGTTCCTCGGGAAAGTACGGATGCTGATGAGGGTCGCGGCTTCCAGAATCTACTTGCGAGTAAACAGTTTACGCACAAGTAGGAAATTTGCGCTGGGTTCCATCGAAATTTCTGTCAAAAGCTGCAGTCAACCCGTATTAGAAAGCCAATGGAGACAACCCCTTCCGGCCCCGCTGCTGCCACGCCCCTGCTGCAGGTGCAGGGCGTGACCCTGGCGTTCGGTGGCGTGAAGGCGCTGACCGGCGTGGGGTTTGATGTGCAGCCCGGCTCCATCACCGCCGTCATCGGCCCCAACGGTGCGGGCAAGACCTCGCTGTTCAACACCATCTCGGGCTTTTACCGGCCCAGCCAGGGGTCCATACGCTTTCAGGGGCAAGACATCACCCGCGTGCCCGCACCGCAGCGCGCCAAGCTGGGCCTGGGCCGCAGCTTTCAGAACATCGCGCTGTTTCGCGGCATGACGGTGCTCGACAACATCAAGCTGGGCCGCCACGCGCACCTCCAAACCAATGTGCTTGATGCATTGCTGTACTTCGGCCGCGCGCGCCGCGAAGAGGCCGAACTGCGCCGCGACATCGAGGAGCGCATCATCGACTTCCTCGAAATCGACCACATCCGCCACGCCCCCGTCTCGGCCCTGCCCTACGGCCTGCAAAAGCGCGTGGAGATGGCGCGGGCCCTCGCCATGCAGCCGCAGATCCTGATGCTGGACGAACCCGTGGCCGGCATGAACCGCGAAGAGACCGAAGACATGGCGCGCTTCATCCTCGATGTGCGCGAGGAATGGGGCGTGACGGTACTCATGGTCGAACACGACATGGGCATGGTGATGGACCTGTCGGACCACGTGGTGGTGCTCAACTTCGGCCAGGTCATCGCGCAGGGCACGCCCGCGCAGGTGCAGGCGGACCCCGAGGTCATCCGCGCCTACCTGGGCGCTGGCGATGTGGGCGACCTGCGCGCCAGGCTGCAGGCCAGCAGCCACTCCACCAACCCGCAGGGAGCCGCATGATGGACTGGGCCTACCTGTTTGAGATCAGCCTCACCGGCATCGCCGGGGGCGGTCTCTACGCACTGGCCGCACTGGCTTTCGTCATGGTCTACAAGGCCACCCGCGTGGTCAACATCGCCATTGGCGAGCTGCTGATGGTGGGCGCCTACCTGTTCTTCACCTTCGCATCGATGTTTGCGCTGCCGCTGTGGCTGGCCATCCCCGCCGCCGTGCTGGGCACGGGCCTGCTGGGCGCGGTGATCGAGCGCACCATGATCCGCCCGCTGCTGGGCGAGCCGCCGATCTCCGTGTTCATGGTCACCGTGGGCTTGGCCTCGGTGCTGGTGGGCCTGGTGGAGATGATCTGGACGGCCGACCAGCGCCGCCTGCCCGACTTCATGCCCACGCAGCCCATCATGGTGGGTGACGCGTTCCTCGCGCCCAAGGTGTTCTGGGGTGCAGTGATTGCCGTCGTTTTCATCGCAGCCGTGCTGGTGGTGTTCCGCTTCTGGCGCGGCGGCGTGGCCCTGCGTGCCACGGCCAGCGACCAGGCCGCCGCGTATTCGGTGGGCATCAACGTGCCGCGTGTGTTCTCGCTGGCCTGGGTGGCCTCGGCCATGCTGGCTGCCATCTCCGGGATCATCGTTGGCTCGATTGGCGGCATCTCGTCCAGCATGGGCGTATTCGGACTGTCGGTGCTGGTGGTGGTCATCGTGGGCGGGCTCGACAGCGTGCTGGGCGCGCTCGTCGGCGGCATCCTCATCGGCCTGATCGAGGCGCTGGCCGGGGCCTACCTGGGTGGCGAATACAAGCTGCTGGCCACGTTCATCGTGCTGGTTGCGGTGCTGCTGGTGCGGCCCTATGGCTTGTTCGGCACCCACGAAATCGAGAGACTGTAAAAACATGAACCCCCACGTTCATCACCTCGTGTATTCACTGCCCCCCAAGGGGGCGCAGGCCTCCCTTGGGGCGGCCCGGCGGCAGGCCTGACCCATGCGCATCGGAACCCTCAAGGAAACCTACATCGCCGACGCGGCGCTGTTCGACTCGCGCACGCAAAAAGTGTGGCTGGCCGTGGGCGCTGCGCTGCTGGTGCTGTTCCCCTTCATGGCCAGCGACTACTGGCTCTACCTGGCCTGCCTGGTCAGCATCAATGTGGCCAGCGCCACGGGGCTCAACATCCTCACGGGCTACACGGGGCTGGTCAGCCTGGGGCAGGCCGCCTTCATGGGCCTGGGGGCTTACACGGTGGCCGTGCTGGAAACCAAGGTGGGCACGCCCTTTGTGCTCAACCTGCTGGCCGGTGGCTTTGTCGCCATGCTGGGCGGCATCGTGGTGGGCATCCCTTCGCTGCGCGTGAAGGGGCTGTACCTGGCGATTGCCACCATTGCCGCATCGTTCATCGCGCACTTCATCTTTGCCAACTGGAAGTTCACTGGCGGCACCGGCGGCCTGAGCGTGCCGCCCGCCAAGCTGTTCGGCATGGCGCTCGACACCTCGTTCCGCCTGTACTGGCTCATCGTGCCGGTCACCCTCCTCATGCTGCTGGGCGCGGCCAACCTGTTCCGCACGCGCGTGGGCCGTGCCTTCATCGCGATTCGCGACCGCGACATCTCGGCCGAGGTGCTGGGCATACCGCTGCTGCGCTACAAGCTGCTGTCGTTCGGGCTGTCGTCGTTCTATGCGGGGGTAGCGGGCGGGCTGTGGGCGTACTTCTTTCGCGTGGTCACGCCCGAGAGCTTTCCGCTGCTGATGTCCATCTTTTTCCTCGCGGCCATCATCGTCGGCGGCATGGGCTCCATCCTGGGCGGCATCCTGGGCGCGGTGTTCATGACCATGGTGCCCGAGCTGCTCAAGCTCGTGGTGGACCTGATGCCCGGCGGCAGCGAACTCACGGTGTTCCTCTCGCCCGTGCGCACGGTCATCTTTGGTCTGCTCATCATCGGTTTTCTCGTCTTCGAGCCCCATGGCCTGGCCGAAGTGTGGCGGCGCGTCCGCCGTTTCTTCCATCTCTGGCCCTTCCGCAACTAAATCAAATGGAGACAACTATGGACACACTACGCACTTCCATCCAGCGCCGCCAACTCTTGCTCGGAGCCGCTGGCGCCGCTGCCCTCACCAGCCCGCTGTCGGTGCTGGCCCAAGGCGCTGAAGAGATCGTGATCGGCGGCTCCATCCCGCTCACCGGCGTGTTCGCGTTTGCGGGCGTGGGCATCAACGCGGGCATGGGCGACTACGTGAAGATGCTCAACGACGCGGGCGGCATCAAGGGCCGCAAGGTCAAGTACGTGCCCGAAGACACGGGCTACAAGGTCGATGTGTCGGTGGCGGCGTTCAAGAAGATCACCAGCCAGAACAAGGTGAACCTGTACTACGGCGACTCCACGGGCTTCTCCAAAACCATCAACCCCGAGCTGGACCGCAACGGCAACATCCTCATGGCCGGCGCGTCGTTTGCCACCGAACTCAACGACCCCAAAAAGTACCCCAACCAGTTCCTCGTGGGCCCCGACTACACCGAGATGTTCGGCATCCTGCTCAAGCACATCGCCAAGGAAAAGCCCGGTGCCAAGGTGGCCTTCGTGTACTCCGATTCGGAATTCGGCCGCGACCCCATCGAGTCCAGCGAAGCCATGGCCAAGCAACTGGGCCTGTCGGTGCCCATCAAGATCATGACGCCCGCCGGCAGCGTGGACGTGTCGGGCGAGGTCATCAAGCTGCGCCGCGCAGCGCCCGACTACACCATCTTCCACGGCTACATCCTCGCCCCCATCCCCGAGTTCATCACCCAGGGCAAGCAACAGGGCATGACCAGCAAATGGATGGGCACCTTCTGGACCATGGACAGCTCCACCGTCATGAAGATGGGCGAGGCCGCCGACGGCTTCATGGGCGTGATGCCCTACCGCTACTACTACGACACCGAGAAGGCGCCCATGCTGGAGAAGATCCGTGCCATGCGCCCCGAGTACCAGAGCACGGCCTACATCCAGGGCTTCCTGGCGGCCATGCTGTTCACCGAATCGGCCAAGCGCTGCCTGGATGCGGGCAAGCCGCTCACCGGTACCAACCTCAAGGCTGCGCTCAACTCCATCAAGGACTTCGACACGGGTGGCCTGATTGGTGTGCCGATCACCATCAGCGGCAATTCGATCCCCGTAGGCCGCGTGTACCGCGCCGACATGAAGGCCCAGAAGATGGTGGCCGCCTCCGACTGGATCAAGCTCTGACCCTGCTGTTGCCATGACCCAGCCAACCCCGGCCCACGTCCTCGAAGTCAACAACATCGAGGTCATCTACAACAAGGTGGTACAGGCCCTGCGCGGCCTGTCGCTGGCCGTGCCGCGGGGGCAGATCGTGGCGCTGCTGGGCAGCAACGGGGCGGGCAAGAGCACCACGCTCAAGGCGATCTCGGGCCTGCTGGCGCTGGAGGATGGTGTGGTCGAAAGCGGCAGCATCCACTTCAACGGCCAGCCCACAGCCGCCGTGGCCCCGCAGCAGCTGGTGCGCAACGGCCTGAGCCATGTGATGGAAGGCCGCCGCGTGTTCGAAGACCTCACGGTCGAAGAGAACCTGGTGGCAGCGACCTATGCGCTCACGGGGCGCAAGGATGCGACGCCGGACTTTGATCTGGTCTACAGCTACTTCCCGCGCCTGCACGAGCGGCGCAAGGGCCTGGCCGGTTATCTATCGGGCGGTGAGCAGCAGATGCTGGCCATTGGCCGCGCGCTCATCGCGCAGCCCCAGCTCATCCTGCTCGACGAGCCCTCGCTGGGCCTGTCTCCCAAGCTGGTCGAAGACATCTTCACCATCATCGCGCGCATCAATGCCGAGCGCGGCACCAGCATGCTGCTGGTGGAGCAGAACGCCACCGTGGCGCTGGCCGTGGCGCACCGGGGCTACATCATGGAGAACGGCAAGATCGTGATCGACGGCACGGCCGAGCGCCTGGCCAACGACCCTGACGTGCGCGAGTTCTACCTCGGCATGGGTGGGGGTGGCGAGGCCAAGAGCTTCAAAGAGATCAAGCACTACAAGCGCCGCAAAAGATGGCTGTCATGACGCTCCCCGACCTCACCCTGCCCCAGATGCTGCGCGAGCGCGCGCGCACCGACGCGCAGCGCATCGCCATCCGGCAAAAGGACTTCGGCATCTGGAAGCCCTTCACCTGGGCGCAGTACCACCAGCGCGCCAGCCACTTCGGCCTGGGCCTCAAGGCACTGGGCCTGCCTGCGGGTGGGCATGTGGGTGTGATCTCGGAGAACCGGATCGAATGGGTGCTGGCCCAGATGGGCGCGGGCCTGGTGGGCGCCGTGACGGTGGGCGTGTACCCCACCAGCCCAACCAACGAGGTGGCCTATGTGGTGGGCCATGCCGACATCGAGATCATGGTCTGCGAAGACCAGGAGCAGACCGACAAGCTGCTGGCCGCACTGCCCGAGCTGCCGCGCCTGAAAAAGATCGTGGTCATGGAGACCAAGGGCCTGCGCAGCTTTGCGCCCGAGGTGCGCCAGTTCATCACCACCTTTGACGAGGTGGAGCAGCTGGGTGCGGCGTCGGGCCAACAAGCGGTCATCGACGATGCCCTGGCGCGCCAGCGGCTCGACGATGTGGGCCTGATGATCTACACCTCGGGCTCCACCGGCAAGCCCAAGGGCGCGATGATTTCGTACCGCAACATCCGGGGTGTGGTGCCGGGCATCGTGGACCGGCTGGAGCTGTCGCAAGGCACCACGCACCTGTCATACCTACCGCTGTGCCATGTGGCCGAGCAGATGCTGACCAGCTTTGTTCCCGTGTACATCGGCTCGCAGGTGAACTTTGGCGAATCCATCCGCACCGTGCAGGAAGACCTGCGCGAAGTCGCGCCCACCATGTTCCTGGGCGTGCCGCGCATCTGGGAAAAGCTGCACGCCGCCATCCACATCAAGCTGCAGGAAACGGGGGGCCTGCGCCGCGCGCTGTTCCACAAGGCCTACAACGCCTGCAAGCCCCTGGCCGAAAAGCCGCGCAGTGCCTGGAGCGCTGCCGACAAGCTCACGTATGCCGCCAGCTACTGGCTGGTGTTCCGCGCGCTGCAGAACTTCATTGGCCTGCGCAATGCCCATGTGGCACTCACCGGCGCCGCACCCATTCCGCCCGACGTGGTGCGCTTCTTCCGCGTGCTGGGCGTGCCGCTCATCGAGGTGTATGGCCTGACCGAATCCACCGGTATGGTCACGGGCCACCGTCTGGACCATGTGGTGGTGGGTACCGTGGGCGTACCCACGCTGGGCGTGGAGCACCGCATTGCCGACAACGGAGAACTCCAGATCCAAGGCGACATGGTGTTCGCGGGCTACTACAAGAACCCCGAGGCCACGGCCAGCAGCATCGTGGACGGCTGGCTGCACACCGGCGACGTGGTGCGCGAGGAGCACGGCCAGATCAAGATCGTGGACCGCCTCAAGGACATCATGATCACCGCCGGTGGCAAGAACCTCACGCCGTCCGAGATCGAGAACACCATGAAGGGCAGCCCCTTCATCAAGGAATGCATCATCGTGGCCGAGGCGCGCAAGTTCGTCGGCGCACTTGTGATGATCGACTACGAGACCGTGGGCAAGTGGGCCGAGGCACGGCGCATTCCGTTCACACACTTTCGCTCGCTGGTGGAACACCCCGAGGTGCGTGTCCTCATCGACGCCGAAATCAACCAGGGCAACCAGCGCCTCGCACAGGTCTCGCAGATCCGCAAGTTCCACCTGCTCACCAAAGAGCTGGACCACGACGACGGCGAGGTGACCGCAACGATGAAGGTGCGCCGCGCGAGCATCTACAAAACCTATGCGGCCGAGATCGAGGCGCTGTACCAATAGCCCAGGGCTCGGCGCATGGGGACCCATTTACTATCAAAACAGGAGCTGATAGCGCAATATCCACTGGCGCTTGAAGCGGATTGGACATGAAAAATACCGCCACAGACCCTGCAGCATCCTCCCATGCACCGTCCGCGCCCTCTCCACAGCAGCCGCTGCTCCTGGAGCGCAACGGCACCATCGCCACGCTGCGCTTCAACCGCCCCGAGGCACTCAACGCCATCGACGTGCCCATGGCCAATGCCTTTCTGACCGCTGTGCAGTCCATAGCTGCCGACCCCGGTGTGCGCGCCGTGGTGCTGTGTGGCAGCGGCCGGGGCTTCATGGCCGGGGGCGACCTGGCCACGCTGCGCGCCGATCCGGTGCAGGGCGCCATCGACATCCTCACGCCACTCAATGCCGCCCTGCAGTTGCTCGCGCAGATGAACGCGCCGGTCATCGCCCAGGTGCATGGGGCGGCCGCCGGTGCAGGCTTGAGCCTGGTGCTGATGGCCGACTACGTGATCGCTGCGGAAGGCACGCGCTTCAACCTGGCCTACATCAACTTGGGCACCAGCTGCGACGTGGGCGCCTCGTGGGCGCTGCCACGCAGCGTGGGCGTGCGCCAGGCGCTGGAGATCGCGCTGCTGGGCGAGGCCTTCACAGCCGACGACGCGCTGCGCCTGGGCCTCGTCAACCGCGTGGTGCCCGGCGCCGAGCTGGGCAGCGTCACCGCCGCCCTCGCCCAGCGCCTGGCCAACGGCCCCACGCTGGCCTACGGCGCTATGAAGCGCCTGATGCGCGCGTCGATGGACCACACGCTGCCCGAGCAACTGGCCGCTGAAAAGGACGCCTTTGTGCACTGCGCAGGCACCGAAGACTTCCGCGCAGGGGTGGAGGCGTTTCACCAGCGCCAGAGCCCGCAGTTTGTGGGGCGGTAAAGCCAGCGCAACTGCATCGCCGGCAGCCTCTTCCTTATCTTCAAGCAGAGCCCTTACACTCGCGCCAACAAGGCAAGCTGCTGTTCAAAATCGCGGGTGTTCTCGCCGGGGTCGTGTTCGTTGCTTTTGGAATGCAGGAGCGGTCCGAGCTTTCGAGAACGCTCAAGCTCGGCAAACACGCCGTGGTCGAGCCCATTACGCAGTACACAGAGTTCAAGAAAAGCGGTTCTTCCACCTACACCGCCGAGTTCCACTACAAGACCGACAGCGGCCAGCAAATGGTGGTGAAACACAGCTTCCCGGAAGAGATCCTCGCCGAATTCAAGGCCCATCGCCCGGTCGAGATCGCCTACATGCCCAACGACCCCAGCAGCTTTGTGTTTGTGAAGCAGCAGTCTTCATGGACGCTGGTGGCAGTGGGCGGTGCATTGATGCTGGCCGCGCTGCTGCTGGCCTGATCGGCGGTTCGACCTTCTGCACCGAACGCCCTTGTGCAAGGAGCGGTGCTGGGTGAACGCACCGGCCCACAGCATTGGACTGAATCGCGGAACAGTGAGTTGACCCGCCAGCCATTGATGGCGGCCCCGTCGGCCCTTAGAGTGACGCCATGGCGACAACCACCCACACGACTCCACGCACTCTCTGGCCCCTGCGGCGCAACATGGGCACGCGCATCCCCGGAGGCAGGCCATGATCACCATCCGCCCCTCTTCCGAACGGGGCCGGTCCTCCACCGGCTGGCTGCACAGCGCCCACAGCTTTTCGTTCGGCGACTACTTTGACCTGCGCCACCAGGGCCATGGCAATCTGCTGGTGCTCAACGACGACACGGTGGCGCCCGGCAAAGGCTTTGGCACACACGGGCACCGCGACATGGAGATCGTGAGCTATGTGCTCGACGGCGCCCTCGCCCACCAGGACAACCTGCACGAGCGCGCTGGCCAACACGCTGGCGGCCCGGTGGCCTCCGGGGCTCCAGGCGATACACCACCAACAGCTCCCACCGGCATCCTGCGCCCCGGTGATGTGCAGCGCATGAGTGCGGGTTGGGGCGTGCAGCACAGCGAGTTCAACGCGCTGCAGGACCAGGACACCCACTTCCTGCAGATCTGGATCAAGCCCCTGTTCACCGGCGTCCGTCCCAGCTATGCGCAAAAACACTTCCCGCCCGCTGACCGCCGGGGCCGCCTGGTGCGCATTGCATCGCGCCGGGGAGAGGACGGCTCGGTGAGCATGAACGCCGACGCCTCCATCTGGGCAGGCTTGCTGGATGGCAGCGAAACCGCCACGCAAGTGCTGAACCCTGAACGCCTGGCCTATGTGCACGTGGCGCGGGGCGCGCTGCAAGTCAACGGCATCGCACTGTCTGGTGGCGATGGCGCTTTGCTGGACGGCGAAACCACGCTGACCCTGCACGACGGCCACGATGCCGAGGTGCTGGTGTTTGACCTGGCGCGGCGTTAAGACGCCTGACGCTCCACCAGCGCACGGAACTGCCCCCCATGACCCCCGACAACGCCTTCCTCCACCTGCCCGAACTGCAAGGCCGGCTGACCCCCGCCCATGCCTCGGGCCTGCGCCTTACCGATGAGGTGCTGGCCGAATGGGACGCCCAGGCGCGCTGCCAGGGCCTGCCCGCCCACTGGCGCCTGCCAGATAACGAGGTTGAGCAATCCCGCCGCGAGGTGCTTTCCACCATCACCTCCGAGCAGCAGGATCTGTGGGTGTTTGCCTATGGCTCGCTGATGTGGAACCCAGGCTTTCACTTTGGCGAAGTGCGCCGCGCCTGCCTGCCCGGCTTCGCACGCCGCTTTGCCCTGAGCACCACCATCGGCCGGGGCACGCCCGATTGCCCGGGCCTGGTGCTGACCTTGCAGCGCACGAATGGCGCTGATCAGGTGGGCTGCGAGGGCCTCGCATTCCGCATTCCGGCACCGCTGGTGGAGGACGAGTCCCGGATGCTGTGGCGGCGCGAGATGATCACGGGTGCCTACTGCCCGCAACTGCTGCCGTTGCCAACGCCACAAGGCGAGGTGCAGGCGCTGGTGCTGGTTGCCAACACGGCCCACACCCACTACCGGGGCGACATGACACTGCAGGCCACAGCCGCGACGATTGCCACCGCCTGCGGACGCATTGGCAGCAACCGGGACTATCTGGAGCAACTGATGCAGCAGTGCGAGGTGCTGGGCATTGAAGACACCTATGTACGTGAGCTGGCGGCGTTGGTGGATGCCGCCTGCGGCCGCAGCCGCTGAAGCCACCATGGCCCGGCGGGCCACGGTGTCAGAACGGTGCCGATTCCGGGTCGGTATCGACGGGCACTTCGCGGGGACCAGTCACCACCCCACCCCCAGCCACTTTGCGCGCCGGGGCAGAGGGTACTTCTGCGGCCATCGGTGGCCGTGATGCCGCTGGAGCGGTTTCCGCCCGGTCGCTGGCCACGGCCTGCGCTGCACTCGCCACCCCACTCTCCGACTCCCCTCCCAGCGCCTCGATCAGGTCCGGAATCAGCTTGACCAGTTCGCCCGTGGCGATCGCCACGTCGGTGTCAAAGCCGCCGTCGTCCGCCTTGGTGCCTTCAAACACGGTGTCGAGGAACGACACTTTCTTGATCTGCAGGCCTTCGGTGAGCATGAAGCTCACGCGGTCGTCCCAGGTGAGTGCCAGCTTGGTGGGCAGCTTGCCCGCGTCGATGTGGGCCTGCACCTCTTCGATGTCGAGCGGGTGGCGGGCATAACGCACCACGGCTTTTTCTTCGTTGGCGCTTTTCAATTCGCACTCGCGGTCCACCGTGAAGCCTACAGGCGGCTCCTGTTCCTTGAGCCAGTGGGCCATGGCAGCCTGGGGGCTGGTCTGGGTGTCGAGCAGCGACACCGACAGGCCGGGCAGCGATTCGACCAGCAGGGTCACCACTTCATCGGCACGCCCTTGGCTGGACGTGTCCAGCACCAAGAGGCGCGAGGCCGTATCGATCCAGATCCACATCGAGCCCTGCTTGGTGAAGGCCATGGGCAGCAGGTCCAGCTTGGCCTCGTCTTTGAGCTCCTTGCTTTCCTTCTTGCCGGGCTTGCGGCCGGTTTCCTTTTCGATGCGTTCGGCCTTTTCCTTGACCTTGCGCGCCAGCACGCTGCCGGGCAGCACCTTGGTCTCGACCATGAAACGCAGGATCCACTGCCCGCCCACCGATTCGACCAAGGGGCCATGTAGTTCACCCCGGGGGGGCACCCAGCCCAGCGACTTCTCTTGCGTGGCGCCACATTCCTGGAACGGGGCCTTGGCCAGGGCATCCTCTACTTGCGTCAGCTCGACCTGCCATTGCGGAGCAATGCGGTACACGATCATGTTCTTGAACACGGAAAACCTTTGGTTGGGGTCGCTGCGGACAACGACACAGACACGGAACCCGCCATTGTCGGCGGTCGCCACCCAGGCGCTGGGCCGCTGGGGCACAGGCAGCCCTTGAGGGAGTAAAAACGCTACACAATCAATAGCAAACAAGGCATCTGCCACTAGCGCATCGCCGACTATTTGCTCAAAATTATCTCGGAGGCCACTTTGCAAGCGTTCGCTGCAACTTTACACAGCCTCACCCAACGCGCACGGTGGCGATACGTGGGCGGCAGACACTGGACTCCAATCGCTGAAACGGTCGTTGCAGCGAGCTCACCACCGCGAAAGGACTTCCACCATGGCCTCCCGTTTCTCTCACCCCCTCTCCCACCGTATTGCCGCCACTGCCCTGCTCGCCGCCATGGCCTTGCCTGTGCTGGCCCAGCAACCCCCTGCAGCGCCTGCTGCACCCACCGCGCCCGCCAAGGCTGCTGATGGCCGCCATGAACGCCACCACGGCGACATGGCACAGCGCCATGCCAAGCGCCTGGCAGACCTGAAAGCCCAGCTCAAGCTGACCCCTGCCCAGGAATCGGCCTGGACCACCTTCACCACCGCCATGCAGCCCGGCGAACGTCCCGCCCGCCTGGACCGCCAGGACATGGACAAGCTGACCACGCCGGAACGCATCGACCGCATGCGCGCAATGCGCGCCCAGCATGCTGCCGAAGCCGACCGCCGCGGCGAAGCCACCAAGGCCTTCTACGCCACGCTGACGCCCGAACAGCAAAAGACCTTTGATGCCCAGGCCCACCGCGGCCACCCCATGGGGGGCATGCGGGGTGGTGAGGGCCGCCACGGGCATGGCGACCACCATGGCGGCATGCGCGGGGGCGAAGGCCGTCCGGGCCCTGCCCCCACGCCTGCGCCCGCCAAGTAAGGCGTGGCTCTGAACTGGGGGCGACAGGCGCCGAAGCCTGTTGTCGCCCAGGGACTGTTTCAAGCCCCTCTGCCATTCCCCACCCTGCCAACCCGGCGTTCTACAAAGAACGCCGGGTTTTTTCTTGGACGGTCCCACTCCGGAGGGGGCCGTACAGGGCCATGAGACGAGCCAGGGTGCGCAACCCACGCGGCTGTGGATAACCCTGGGCACATTTTTGGCACAACCAAGCAGTTATCCACACAAAACGCCGCCGCCCGAAAGTTGTTGTCGACGAGCCCCGCACTTTGCGCGCGCCGCCCCACATACTTTGCAGCGACGCAAGTGCGCGCCAGCGTTGAAGAAAAAGCGCTTGTCCACAAAAACAGGCGTTCTCTACTACTACTGCTATTTATATATAAAGCCTTTAAGGAATAACCAGAACCCCCAATCCGGGTACCTATCCACCGCAGGTGACCGGCCCATCGGCCGACTGGACAACCTGACAGACAGGCGATTGATGCCGGAATGGGGAAGTACCGGCACGGCCCGGCGGTCCTGTCCGGTGGATCGCTCACACCCTTGAGAGGCTGTAAAAAGAAGTTGCTGGTGGGGGCGATGCCCTTCATGCCGCACCAGAGGATGCAATGCTTCCGCCACCTGGGGCACCCCATCCGCCTTCAACCAGAGGGGATGGCGCTGTCCCACCGGCTTCGCCCGAACCCTTGCAGCCAAGCAGAAGGAGCATGGTTTCCACTCATTTGCTATCAATTAACGAGCATTCAGGGCACGAAGCTGTAGCGCTCCCCTTCGTTTTGGGCCCATTTCCTGCCACAGATGCGCGCGGTGCGTAAAACTGGGGATAGTTTTGGCACAACCGGGTGCTTATCCACAGAAAACTGCGTGGCACCGCTTTTGTCCCCGCTCGGGCGACAACGGGAGCAGGGCGGGGTGCACAGGGTTGGCAGCGGGCTAAGTGCGCGCCAACGCTGGCAAAAATGCAGTTGTCCACACGCCGGGCCGCCCTCTACTACTACGACTATGTATTTATAAAAGACATAAGAAGAAGACAGAGGACAACTGGGGCCACGCAAACGGCAGGGTTGGATGAAAGCCGCACCCACATGCCGGGCGTACCAGTGCTGGCCCAGGATCCAAGATGCGATCTGGAACCGCCCAGAAGGCCGTGGAGGGCCTTGGGCGCAAAAGCAGGCCCAGGGGGCCGAAACAGACCCACAGGCCGCTCACGGGCCTCCTGAGGCCCTCAGAAGGGAGTTAGGGGGTTAAGAGGCTTGGGATGTGGACAAGCGCCGGGAACACCCGGCGGGCGCCGCTTACGCCTGCGAGGTGCGCAGGAAGCTGTCCAGGACGTCCACCGACAGCGCCTTGCTGAACAGGTAGCCCTGGTAGAGCTGACAGCCAGCCCGGGCCAGCAGCGCGCATTGCTCGGGCGTTTCCACGCCTTCGGCGATCACTTCCAGCCCCAGGCTGCGCGACAGGCCGATGATGGTGTCCACAATGGCGGCGTCGTTGGGGTCGGTCAGCAGGTCGCGCACAAAACTCTGGTCGATCTTGAGCTGGTCGAGCGGCATGCGCTTGAGGTAGCTCAGGCTGGAGTAACCCGTACCAAAGTCATCCAGCGAGAAGCCCACCCCATACGACCGCAGCGCGGTCATGGTGGCGATGGTGGTTTCCATGTCTTCCACCAGCAGGCTTTCGGTCAGCTCCAGCTTGAGCTGGGCCGAGGGTGCGCCGGTGATGGCCAGCACGCGGGCCACGTCGTCCACAAAACTGGCATGGCGGAACTGGCGCGAACTCACGTTCACGGCCATGGTCAGGTGCGACAGGGCCGGGTCGCTCTGCCAGCTGGCCAGCAGCTTGCACGCGGTATGCAGCACCCAGCGGCCCAGCGGCAGGATGAGGCCCGTCTCTTCAGCGAGCGGGATGAACTGTGCGGGCGACACCATGCCGCGCTGCGGGTGGGCCCAGCGCACCAGCGCCTCCACCCCCACGCAGCGGCCCGACTGGTGGATCTGCGGCTGGAAGTGCAGCAAAAACTCTTCCTGCATGAGCGCCGAGCGCAGGTCGGTTTCCAGCCCCGCGCGCGCCGTGACCACGGCCTGCATGTCGGGGTCAAAAAAGCGCAGTGTGTTGCGGCCCGCCGTCTTGGCCTGGTACATGGCCAGGTCCGCCTGCTTGAGCAGCTCGCCCACCGTGGTGTGCTCGCCGGTGAAGGGCGCAATGCCGATGCTGGGCGTGCTGCGGTACTGGTAGCCCTGCAGCGCATAGGGCACGGCCAGCATGGCCAGGATCTTTTCACCCACGCCCCGGGCGTGCAGCGCCAGCTCGTGCGGCTTGGGGCTGAGTTCTTCCAGCATGACCACAAACTCGTCGCCCCCCAGCCGGGCCACCGTGTCCACGCTGCGCACGCAGGTGTTCAGGCGCTGCGCCACCTGCTGCAGCAGCAGGTCGCCCTGGTCGTGGCCCAGGGTGTCGTTCAGGGTCTTGAAGTTGTCGAGGTCGATGAACAGCAGCGCCCCGCCCTGCTGGCGCCGCTGCGCGGTGGCCAGGGCCTGGTGCATGCGGTCCATGAGCAGCATGCGGTTGGGCAGGCCGGTGAGCGCGTCGTAGAACGCCAGGCGCTGGATCTCGCGCTCGCTGGCCTTGCGCTGGCGGATATCGGTGTTGATGGCCAGGATGGACTGCGGCTGGCCGTCGTCGCCCCGCACCAGCGTCCAGCGGCCTTCCACCTCGATGGTGCTGCCATCGCGGTGGCGCTGCACGATCTCGCCCGTCCACTCGCCCTGCTCCAGCACTGTCTGCGTGGCGTGCCGGAAGTGCGTGGGGTCTTCGTACAGCAGCGTCTCGATGGACTGCCCCAGCGCCTGCAGCTGTGACCAGCCGTACAGGCGCTCCGCGCTCTTGTTCCAGAAGATGATGCGGTGGTCCAGGTCGCGCACCAGGATGGCGTCCTGCGCCTTGTCCAGCAGCGAGGCCTGGTGGCGGATGCGGATGTCGGCCAGCTGCCGCTCGATCTCGGCCGACGCACGCGAGGCGAAGATCTGCAGCGTGGAGGTGATGAAGTCCGTGTCCGCAATCGCGTGGCGGAACAGCACGAAGACGATGCCCACCACCTCGCCGTCGGCATTGCACAGCTGCTGGCCCACATAGGCCTGGGCACCCACCGCGCGCAGCACGGGGGCTTCGGGGTACAGCTGCTGCACCTTGTCGGTCACCACATGGGTGCGCTGCGACATCAGCAACAGGCTCGGTGTGCCATCCAGGCTGTATTCGTCGTTGGGCAGCATCTGGCCGTCGAGCACGGCCGCCAGCGTGACGACCCGAGGCGCCTGGCCCTGCGACTGCGGCAGCAGCCGCACCACGCAGCCGCCCTGCGCATCCAGCGCATCGGCCATGTTGCGCACCAGCTGCACAAAAAATTCGGTGCCCGTGCTGGCCGACACGGCGGCCGCCACCTTGAGCACCGAGGCCTGCAGCCGCTGCTGCGCCTTGTGCGCACGCAGGCTGGTGATGCCGATGGCCAGGTCGTTGGACAGCTCCTGCAGCAGCGCGGCCTCTTCGGGGCTGATCTGCAGCACGTCGGGGGCATACAGGTACAGCAGGCCAAAGCTGCGCTCTTGTGCATGGTCGCGCGCATGTTCGCGCAGCGGCAGGCAGATCACCCCGTGAAAGCCATGCTCCAGCATGCGCTCGGTCCAGTCGGCAAAATCTCCTTCGGTGCGGATGTCCTGCACGATCACCGGCCGGCCGGTGCGCACCGCAATGCCCGCCGGGCCCCGGCCATAGGGATCGTCGGCCGACCAGCTCAGGTGCAGGTTTTCCAGGTAGTTCTGGTTGTAGCCCGCATGGGCCACCGGGCGGATGGATTTGCGCTCGTCGTCCATGGCAAACCCCACCCAGCCCATGCGGTAGCCACCGATGTCCACCGCAATCTGGCAGATGGCCTGCAGCAGTGCGGTCTCGGACGTGGCGCGCACCAGGGTCTCGTTGCACGCGCTCAGCAGGCGCTGGGCGCGGCCCATGCGTGCCAGCTCGCGTTCGGTGCGCAGGCGTTCGGTCACGTCGGTGGCCAGCACCTGGCGGGCCGGGCGCCCATTGAAGCTGATGCTGCCCGCCGTGATCTCCACATCCATGAAGCTGCCGTCCTTCTTGATGTGGCGGCTGATGACGGGCTTGTTGCGCTGGTCCATCGGAACGGCGCGGATGTTGGCCTCGACGTTGGGGCGCCGGTCAGCGGGCCACAGATCCAGCATCGACATGGTCAGCAGCTCGGACTCGGTGTAGCCGTAGTGGCGCTCCATCGATCGGTTCACGGCCTGCAGCTGCAGGGTTTCGCGGTCGTACACCCACATGGGATGCGGGTGCTCGTCAAACAGCATGCGGTATTGCTGCTCGGACGCATGCAGTTGCCCGGCCACATGCCGCAGCTGCACCATGGCACCCAGCGACTCGGTCAGGATCTCCAGGTGCGCCACATCGCGGCGTGAAAACGCATTGACCTTGTCCGATGTGACCTTGAGCGACCCGACGATGGCGTCGCCACTGCGCAGCGGCACCGCCATCACCGACCGCACGCCGTGGCGGTGGGGCATCGACGCCATGTCCCAGCCCTCGGCCTCGGTGTCGTTGCACACCACGGTCTGGCCTTTGCTGAGCGCGGGCCAGAGCAGGCTCTGGTCCACCGCCAGCAGGTTGCCCACCGGGCGCACATGGTCACCGGCCGATGCCTGCGCCACCAGCTGTCGGCCTTGCAGCAGCTCCACCATGGCGCCGCGCGCTTCGGTCTGGCGCAGCACGGTGCTGGCCACCAGCTGCAGCACCTCAGGCAGCGGCATGTCCAGCGACGAGATGCGCTGCTGCACCTGCAGCAGCTCGGCATGGTTCTGTGCGTCGCGCTGGGCGTCCAGGTCGGCCAGCTTTTGCGCGCTGATGTCGGTCATGCCGCCCACCATGCGCACGGCCTTGCCCTGCAGGTCGCGGATGAGGAAGCCCCGGTCTAGCACCCAGGCATAGCTGCCATCCTGGCGGCGAAAGCGGTACTCGTCCGACCAGTGGTTGGCCGTGCCGTCGATGGCGGCATGAATGCCTTCCAGTACTTCGGCGCTGTCATCGGGGTGCAGCCGCAAGGTCCACGAGGTGCTGTCCGGCGGCAACTGGTCGAGTGGCACACCGAACAGGGTCTGCATGCCTTCGTTCCACCACATGGCATCGGTGTGCAGGTTCCAGTCCCACACCGCGTCGGCGGTGGCGCGAGAGACCAGGTGAAAGCGCTCTTCGCTTTCACGGCGGGCCTGCCGGGCCTGGTGCTGGGCCGAGATGTCCTGAAACGCCCCCTGTATCCGCACGATGCGGCCCTCGGCGTCGCGCACCGCCTGCCCGGTGGTGCGCACCCAGAAGTGCCGACCCGCCAGTGTGACAAGTTCTGCCTCCAGGTCAAACGGTGTGCCGTGGCGGATGCAACTCTCAAACGCTGCCAACATGGCCTGCCGGTGCGGGGGCAGGTACAGCTCCATGATCTGTTCCACCGAGCCCATGCGTCCCGCAATGCCGAAGGCGGCGGCGATCTCCTGCGACCAGTTCAGCTGCAGGCTGGGCAGCTCCACGATCCACCCGCCAATGCGGGCCATCTGCCCGGCCACGCGCAGGGTCTCGCTCTGGGCCAGCAGTTCGGCATGCATCTTGTCGCGCTGCTGCACCAGGTCGGCCAGCACCTGCTTTTGGCGGCGCAGCTCCAGCTGCACCATGGCCTGCTCGGCCAGTATGCGCAGGCCCTCCAGCTGCTCGGCCTCGATGTGCCGGGGAATGGAGTCCAGCACCGCCAGCGTGCCCAGCGCCTGCCCCTCGGGGGTGACCAGCGGCACACAGGCGTAAAAGCGCACATGGGGGTCCTGCGTGACCAGCGGGTTGTGGGCAAAAACCGGGTGCTTGTGGGTGTCGTTGACCACCATGGGCTCGCGGCTGCCGCTCAGTGCATGCGCGCAGAACGCAATCGCGCGCTCGGTCTCCTTGAACGGTACACCCACTGCGGCCTTGAACCACTGCCGGTCGCTGTCCACGAAGTTGACCACCGCCATGGGGCACTGGCACACGCGCGCGGCCAGGGTGGCCAGCTGGTCAAAGCTGTCTTCCGTCGGGGTGTCGAGGATCGCGTAAGACTGCAGCGCCTGGAGCCGTGCGGCCTCTGCGGTGGCTTGCGCTGGCGGCATGGTCAGTCCACCGTGGCGCCGCTGCGCACGCAGCGGCCCAGCCTGGTCAGTGCGACCAGGCCATGGGTGGCGGGGCGGAGTAGCGTCGGCAAGGCAATCGGGCAGTAGAGGGAGCGTGCAATGCGGCTGCACCGCGCGCTCAGGGTCACAGCGCCACAGGCACTGTGGTAAAGAGTGTGAATGCTACACCGCACGGCCCTTGCTGGCGACCTGCGCCCATGGGGGTTTGCCCCAAAAAAACACAGTGTTCTAACCTTGCGCAGTCACCCAGGCAACCTTCGCGCAACGCGAGGCTTGCTAACGTGGCCCCATGCAGATTTCCGAACTCGCACAACAGGCCTCGGTGTCCGTCCACGCGCTGCGCCACTACGAGCGGCTGGGCCTCATCCGCCCGGACCGCCGGGCCAACGGCTATCGCGACTACCCGGCCCGCATGCGGCGCGAGGTGGTGTTCATTGCCATGTCGCGGCAGTTGGGCTTCAGCCTGCCGCAGATAGCGCTGCGCCTGGACGAATACCGCGCCGGCACCCTGGGCATTGATGACATGGTGCAGGCCTTGGAGGAGCGTGTGGACGCCATCGACCAGCAGATCGCTGCCCTGCAGTCCCAAAAATCCACGGTGCAGGCGCACCAGGCCTGGTTGCTCAACCCGTTGCGCCAGCAGCCGCAGCGGTCGTCATCTGCGGCGCGGCAAACCCGCTCGGGCACCGCCACAACACCCGCCAGACCCTGGCCGCGTGTGCGCGGACCGGCAGCCCGCAAGCCCTAGCCCACGGGCCCGCACAACCCCCTCACCAGGAGACAACCACCATGACTGTTCCACCGATACCCCAGTCCAGCGATACCGAGTCCCACCCACCCCAAGCCATGATGGAAGCCTTGAAAGGCATGGTGCTGGCCATGCCCATGGCCCGCACACTGGGGCTGCGCTTTGTGCATGCCGAGCCCGGGCGGGTGGAGGTGGAGATACCGGTGAGCGAGGCCTTCAGCTTTCGCCCCGGTCAGTTGCAGGCCACGGCCGTGTTTGCGGTGGCCGACTTTGCGGCGGTGGCCGCGGCAGGCAGTGTGTTGCCGCCCGGCTGGACCAATGCCACGGTGGACACCACCCTGAAAATTGTGGCCCCCGCGCAGGGCGAATGCCTGCGGGCGCGCGGCCGTGTGGTGGATGCGGGGCGCCTGCTCACCGTCTGCGCGGCCGATGTGTGGGCGGTGGATGCCGCGGGGCAGGAGCGGCTGTGCGCCACGCTGCTCGCCACAGCGCGCAACATCGACACCGGCGCCCCACGCCCGCCCCGGGGCTGACCGCTGCTGCGGTGCCCGTCAGGCTTTCTGGCGCCGTGCCCGCACGGCCGCCGCCAGCCCTTCGAGCACTGGCACGGTCTGCGCCATGCTGATGCAGGCATCGGTCACCGACACGCCTTGCGCCAGCGGCTGACCGGGCACGATGTCCTGTCGGCCTTCCTGCAGGTGGCTCTCGATCATCAGGCCGGTGATGCGTGCGTCGCCTGCGGCAATCTGCTGCGCCACTTCTGCCGCCACGGTGATCTGGCGCTGGTGCTGCTTGCTGCTGTTGGCATGGCTCACGTCGATCATCACCTGCTCGCGCAGGCCGGCGGCCTTGAGCACGGCGCAGGTTGCGTCCACATCGGCGGCGCTGTAGTTGGGCTGCTTGCCACCGCGCAGGATCACGTGGCAGTCCTGGTTACCGCGCGTTTCAAAAATCGCGGCCTGGCCCATCTTGGTCATGCCCATGAAGGCGTGCGCGGCGCTGGCCGCCAGGATGGCGTCACTCGCCACCTTCACGCCGCCGTCGGTACCGTTTTTGAAACCCACGGGGCAACTCAACCCGCTGGCCAGCTGGCGGTGGCTCTGGCTCTCGGTGGTGCGCGCGCCGATGGCGCCCCAGCTCACCAGGTCACTGATGAACTGCGGCGAGAGCAGGTCCAAAAATTCGGTGCCCACCGGCAGTCCCAGCGCCAGCACGTCCAGCAGCAGCTGGCGGGCCAGCTCCAGCCCCTCGTTGATGGCAAAGCTGCCGTCCAGGTGCGGGTCGTTGATGTAGCCCTTCCAGCCCACGGTGGTGCGCGGCTTTTCGAAGTAGACGCGCATAACCACCAGCAGGTCCTGCGCCAGCGCGTCGGCTTGTTCCTTCAAGGAGCGCGCGTACTCCATGGCTTGGCCATGGTCGTGGATGGAGCATGGCCCCACCACCACGATGAGCCGGTCGTCCTGCCCGTGCAGCACGCGCGAGATGGCGGCGCGGCTGGTCTCGACCAGGGCCTGAGCGGCCTCGGGCGCGGGCAGCCATTCCTGCAGCAGCGCGGGCGTGATCAGCGGCCGCACGGCCTTGATGCGCGTGTCGTCAATGCGCGTGGTGTCGTGGGTGGAAACAGGGGTGGCGGATCGGTGTGCGTGGGTCATGGTGGCTTCGATTGTCTTAGAACGTGTTGCTCAGGTGGTGCGCCGCGCGGTGCAAATGGGCCATGAAATGGCGCACGGCAGGCTTGAGCGCCGCGTCGGCGCGGGCCAGCGCGCCCAGGCTCAGCCTGAGCGGCCCTTCGGCCACCGCCACCACCTGCAGGTGCTGCACCGCGAACGGGTGCACGGCGATCTGGCGCGGCAGCAGGCCCACGCAGTTGCCGCTGGCGACGATGGACAGCAGGCCCAGCGTGGAGTTGACCAGCGCGCCGGCGGGCGGCGGCGGCAGGCCGTGGGTTTCGAACAGCGTCCTGGCGTAGCCCGAATCCGCGTTGGCGCCCGTGTACACCCAGGGTGCGCGGGCCAGCTCGGCCAGGCTGCGGGCGCGGGCCAGCGGGTTGCCCTTGCGCACAACGATGACCATGTCGATGGGCATCAGCGTCTCCACGGCGAACTCGCCGGGCGGCAGGTGCTCAGGCAGCGGGCCCAGGGCGATGTCCACCTCGCCCTTGCGCAGGCGCGTGAGCTGCGCGATGTACAGCTCCTCGTAGATGCGCAGCTGGATGCCCGGGAACTCGCGCCCGAAGGTGCGCAGCGTCTCGGGCACCAGCAGCATCACGGCCAGCGGCACAGCGCCGATGGTCAGAGAGCCCGTCATGTCCCCGTCGAGCTGGCGGATCTGCTCCACCGCTTGCGCCAGCTCGCGGTCGGCCGCCACGGCGCGCTCGTACAGCGCGCGGCCCTGCGCTGTGGCGGCCACGCCCGTGGTGGAGCGCACCAGCAGCGTGGTGGACAGCTCGCGCTCCAGCTCGCGGATGAGCTTGGTGAGGGCTGGCTGCGAGATGCGCAGCCGCTTGCCCGCCGCGCGCAGGCTGCCTTCTTCCACGGCGGTGATCAGGGCGCGCAGGCTCGTGAGCTTCATGGATAACCATGATAACGGCCGGTTATCGCGCAGGCCAACGCGGCATCTTCCGGCCGTGGGGTCCGGTTTCTAGACTTCGCTGCCATTGACCCAGGTCATCGAATGGCAGCCGCCGAATGCAGCTTGTTTGACGGTGCGCAAAGACCCGGGCGAGTACCGAACCCTAGGAGACAGACACGATGGAAGAACCCCAGGTACCAACGTCGCCCGCCATGCGCAGGCTGGAGCAATGCTGCGACGCGAGCGCGGCCGTCGGCGCGCTGGTGCTCATCGCCGTGGCGCTGATGACCACGGTGAGCGTGGTCGGCCGCGCCTTCTTTTCCCACCCCATCCTGGGCGACGTGGAGCTGGTGCAGCTGGGCTGCGCGGTGGTCGTCACCTCGTTCCTGCCGTACACGCAGTTCCGGCGCGCGAACATCATCGTGGACTTCTTCACCACCGGCGCCAGCGCCGCCGCGCAGCGCCGCATGGACGCGCTGGGCGTGCTGCTCTACACCGCCGTGCTGGCGCTCGTCACGTGGCGCGTGGCCGTGGGCGGCATCGACATTTACGCGGCGGGCGAGCGCTCCATGCTCATGGACCTGCCGCTGTGGATTCCCTACCTGCTGATGCTGCCCGGCCTGGCGCTGTGCGTGGCCATCGGCGCCGTGCAAGGCGCGGCCCTGCTGCGCGGTGATAGAGAGGTGACGGCATGACCACGATGCAGATCGGTCTGGCGATGTTCGTCGGCATGCTCGCGCTGATGGCCGTGCGCGTGCCCATCGCCATCGCCATGTTCGTGCCCGGCGCCGTGGGCTACGTGTGCCTGTCGGGCTGGATGCCGCTCTTGGCGCAGCTCAAGAACTCGGTGTACGGCCGCGTGTCGGTATACGACCTGTCGGTGATCCCGCTGTTCATGCTCATGGGCGCCATGGCCGTGCAGGGCGGGCTGTCCAAGGCGCTGTTCGACTTCGCCAACGCGCTGCTGGGGCGCTTCCGTGGCGGCATGGCGATGGCGGGTGTGCTGGCCTGCGCGGCGTTCGGCTCCATCTCGGGCTCCACGGTGGCCACCACCGCCACCATCGCGCAGGTGGCCTATCCGCAGATGCGGCGCATCGGCTACTCGGGGCGGCTGGCCACGGCGGCGCTGGCCACCGGCGGCACCATGGGCGTGCTGCTGCCGCCCTCGGTCACGCTCATGGTCTATGCCATCCTGACCGAGCAGAACATCACCAAGATGTTCCTGGCCGCCTACGTGCCCGCGCTCATCGCGGCGGTGGGCTACATCCTGGCGATCGCCGTCATCGTGCGCATCCACCCCGACCAGGCCCCGGCGGCGCAGCGCGCGTCGGGCGCCGAGGTGCTGGCCTCGGCCCTGCGGGTGTGGCCCATCGTCGCCATCTTCGCGGTGGTGTTCGGCGGCATCTACGGCGGGCTGTTCACCGCCACCGAGGGCGCGGCCATCGGCAACGTGCTCACCGGCATCATCACCCTGGCGCGGCGTCAGATGGACCGCGAGAAGTTCGTGGCCGCCGTGCGCACCACGGCGCAGACCAGCGGGATGATCTTCCTGATCTTCATCGGCGCCGACATGATCAACGGCGCGCTGGCCCTGTCGCAGCTGCCCACGCAACTGGCCGAGCTGGTGGGGCACCTGAGCATTCCGCCGCTGCTGGTGATGGCGGGCGTGATGCTGTTCTACGTGGCCCTGGGCTGCGTGATGGACGAGATGAGCATGATCCTGCTCACCGTGCCCACGCTGTTCCCCGTCATCATGGGCATGGACTTCTTCGGCCTGCCCGCCGCCGACAAGGCGCTGTGGTTCGGCATCCTGATCCTGACCGTGTGCGAGGTCGGGATGATCTTCCCGCCCGTGGGCCTGAACGTCTACATCATGAACGGCCTGGCGCGCGACGTGCCCATGGTCGAGACCTACAAGGGCGTGGTGCCCTTCCTCATCACCGACGCGATGCGGCTCGCGCTGCTCATCGCCTTCCCCGCCACCGCGCTGTGGCTGGTGCACCGGCTCACCTGATTCTTTACCGGAGACAACCCCATGAAAACGCTTCGCCATGCCCTGGCCGCCTTCGGCCTGTCCGCCGCCTTCGCGCTGCCCGCGCAAGCACAGCAAGAAGTCACGCTGAAAGTGCACTTCTTCCTGCCGCCCACGTCGTTCGCGAACACGCTGTTCATCCAGCCCTGGTGCGACAAGGTCGCCAAGGAGTCGAACCAGCGCATGAAGTGCCAGCTCTACCCGTCGATGCAGCTCGGCGGCACGCCGCCGCAGCTTTTCGACCAGGTGCGCGACGGCGTGGCCGACGTGGTGTGGACGCTGCCCGGCTACACGGCCGGGCGCTTCCCCAGCCTGGAAGCGTTCGAGCTGCCCTTCACCATGAAAAGCCCCGAGGCCACCAGCAAGGCCCTGTGGGACTACACGCAGCTGCACAGCCAGGCCGAGTTCAAGGACGTGCATCCGCTGGCCTTCCACGTCCACGGCCCCGGCGTGTTCCACATGGCGTCCAAGCCCGTGCGCGGCATGGCCGACTTGCGCGGGCTCAAGCTGCGCGCGCCCACGCGCCTGACCAACAAGTTCATCGCCATGCTGGGCGCCACGCCCGTGTCCATGCCCGTGCCGCAGGTGGGCGACGCGCTGTCCAAGGGCGTGATCGACGGCGCCGTGGTGCCTTATGAAGTGGTGCCCTCGGTCAAGCTCGACGAGCTGGCCAAGTACCACTCCGAAACCGACCCCGCCGAGGCCGCGTTCTACACGTCCACCTTCGTCTTCGCCATGAACAAGGCCAAGTACGAATCGCTGCCCGCCGACCTGAAAAAGGTCATCGACGCCAATTCCGGCCGCGACCTCTCGGGCCGCATCGGCAAAGCCTTCGTGCAGGCCGACGCCGAGGGCAACAAGCTCACCGCCAAAAACGCCCACAACGTGATCCCCGCCAGGGAACTGGCCGCCTGGAAAAAGCTGGGCGACAAGCTCGCGGCCGACTGGGTGAAGGACACCACCGCCAAGGGCCTGGACGGCGCGCAGCTGCTCAAGGACGCGCGCGACCTGATCGCCAAGTACCAGGCGCAGTGAGTTTTTGCTGACGACACACACCACGACAAGGAGACACCCATGCAACCCCGATTCAAACGCCACGCCCTCGCCGCTGCGCTGCTGTCCGCTGCGGGCCTGATGGCCGCCTGCGGCGGCTCGTCCGCCACGCCCGACGCGGAAGACACCGCGCTGAAATTCGACGCCAGCGCCTACACCACCGTCAACGTCACCGTGGACGGCGCGGCCATGAAGGTGCGCCAGTACCGCGTGGTCTACGTCGCCAAGCCCGTCAAGATGGCGCTCACCCAGCAGACCCTGATGGGCACCGCCACCACGATTGCCGATCCCTACGTCTACCAGACCATGGTCGTCTCGGTGCCAGAGGCCCAGGCCAGCGACCAGAAGGCGGCGCTGTACGTGGCCGTCAACAACGGCGGCTGGTTTGCCAGCGCGGTTTCCACCACCATCACCGAAGGCAAGGCGTTCGCCAGCACCAACGACACCGACAACATCGGCGCGGCGCTCAAGGCGGGCTACGTGGTGGTCAACGTGGGCACGCGCAGCCGGGGCATCGTGGCCGAGGACGGCAGTTGGGCGGGCAAGGCGCCTGCGCCGGTGGTGGACACCAAGGCCGCCATCCGCTACCTGCGCCTGAACGACAGCCTGATGCCCGGCTCGGCCGAGCGCATCGTGCTCAACGGCACCAGCGGCGGCGGCGGGCTGACGGCGGCGGTGGCGGCCAGCGGCAACAGCGCGGACTACCTGCCGTACCTGGCCGACATCGGCGCGGCGGGCATCGACGGCGCGGGCGCATCCACCCTCAAGGACGACGTGTTCGCCGCCGTGGCCTACTGCCCCATCAACAACCTGGGCAACGCCGACGCGGGCTACGAGTGGGAATACGGTGCCGTGCGCAGCGACGCCAACACCCCCGCCCTGGGCGGCGTGGCCTACAGCGCGGGCGCGCAGAAAGCGGCCTCGGCCGAGATCGCCGCCACCTTCCCCGCCTACCTCGACGGCCTGGGCCTGGGCGTGACCAGCAGCACCCTGGCGGCAGCCGTCACCGCGCAGTTGAAGGAAGAGATCGAGCGCCAGATCGCCAAGGGCACGGCCGTGCCGCAACTGGGCGGGAGCTTTACCACCGCGCGCGCGACGCTGCCCAACGACTGGCTGACCCTGACCGGCACGGGCACCAGCGCCAAGGTGGCGAACATCGACTACGGCAAGTTCGTGGCCTACGTGGCGGCCAACCAGCAGCTCAAGTCGGTGGTGGCCTTCGACGCCGTGGGCGTCACGGGCAACCCCAACATCAGCGGCGAGACCAACCTGTTCGGCTCCGCCGCCAACCGCTACGCCAACTTCACCGCCTGGAGCTGGAACCACAACACCGTCGCGGGCGACGCCTCGGGCCAGGACGACACCGGCCAGGACTGGGCCGCCTACACCGCCAGCAGCTCCAACACGCTGGCCCGGCAGATCAAGCTGATCAACCCCATCGCCTACCTGAATACCAGCGCCGACGCCGCGCCCTACTGGTACGTGCGCCACGGCATGGTGGACCGCGACACGGCCTTTGCCATGCAGGAGACGCTGTACCAGGCGATCAAAAAAGACCCGTCCGTCAAGGACGTGAGCTTCAAGCTGCCCTACCTCGTGGGCCACAGCGGCAACTACGACGTGCAGGAAGCCTTCGCCTGGATCAAGGCCAAGCTCGACGCCAACCCCTGACCTTCATACCTTCATACCTTCATACCTTCATACCTTCATACCTTCATACCTTCATGGCCACCATCATCGGCGGCATCGCCGCCTCGCACACGCCCACCATCGGCTTCGCCTACGACCGCGACAAGCGCGGCGACCCGGTGTGGGCGCCCATCTTCGAAGCCTTCGACCCCGTGCGCCGTTGGGTGGACGAGCGCCAGCCCGACGTGCTGCTGTTCATCTACAACGACCACGTCACCTCGTTCTTCTTCGACCACTACTCGGCCTTCACGCTGGGCGTGGGCCCGCACTGGGCCGTGGCCGACGAAGGCGCGGGCGCGCGCGACCTGCCCGGCGTGCAGGGCCACCCGGAATTCGCCGCACACCTGGGGCGCAGCCTGATGGCGGATGAGTTCGACATGTCGTTCTTCCAGGACCGGGCGCTGGACCACGGCTGCTTCTCGCCCCTGTCCATGCTGTGCGCCAGCGACGCGGCCACCGGCTGGCCCGTGCGCCTGGTGCCGCTGCAAGTGGGCGTGCTGCAGTTCCCCATTCCCACGGCGCGGCGCTGCTACCGGCTGGGCCAGGCGCTGCGCCGCGCCATCGAGAGCTACCCCGAGCCGCTCAAGGTCGGCATCGTCGCCACGGGCGGCCTGTCGCACCAGGTCCACGGCGAGCGCGCGGGCTTCAACAACACCGCGTGGGACCAGCAGTTCCTGGACCTGTTCGAGAACGACCCCGAGCGCCTGGCGAATATGACGCATGCCGAGTTCGCCGAGTTGGGCGGCGTGGAAGGCGCCGAGGTCATCATGTGGCTGGTGATGCGCGGCGCGCTGTCGTCGCAGGTGCGCTGCCTGCACCGCAGCTACTACCTGCCGTCCATGACCGGCATCGCCACCGCCGTGTACGAGAACCTGGCGGGCGAGCCCCCGGCGGCGGAACTGGCGCGCCACGCCGCGCACGTGAACGTGCAGCTGGCCGGCGCTGAGCGCCTGGCGGGCAGCTACCCCTTCACGCTGGAGCGCAGCGTCAAGGCGTACCGGCTCAACCAGTTCCTGTACGGCCTGATCGACCCCGCGCGCCGCGCCGCCTTCCTGGCCGACGAAGAGGCCGCCTACGAGCGCGCCAGCCTGCCCGAGGAAGAGCGCGCCATGGTCCGCGCGCGCGACTGGCGCGCGCTCATCCGCTACGGCGTGATCTTCTTCATGCTCGAAAAGCTGGGCGCGGTCGTGGGCGTGTCCAACCTGCACATCTACGCCGCCATGCGCGGCGAAACGCTGGAAGCCTTCCAGCGCACGCGCAACGCGCCGGGCGCCCTGTACTCGGTGGCGGGCAAGGACGCTCGCCCGCTCGCCTGGGACGTACCCGCCAGCACCTGACAACCACCGCGACAAACCCCCCTCGCTTTCCCCACCCTTTCCCACAACCCAAGGAGACAACATGAAGAAACTCAAGCCCCTGGCCCTCGCGGCCCTCGCCACGGCCGCCCTGTCGGCCCAGGCGCAGTCCAGCGTGACCCTGTACGGCGTCGTCGATGCCGCCGTCGAACACCTCAGCGGCAGCGGCGCCAGCGTCACCCGCATGCCCGGCCTGACCGGCGGCCAGGCCCCGTCGCGCCTGGGCTTTCGCGGCAGCGAAGACCTGGGCGGCGGCCTGCGCGCCATCTTCACGCTGGAGCAAGGCTTCGGCGTGGACAACGGCAGCCTCAACCAGGGCGGCCGCGCCTTCGGCCGCCAGGCCTTCGTGGGGCTGACCGCGCCCTGGGGCACCGTGAGCCTGGGGCGCCAATACTCCATGCTGTTCTGGTCCCAGCTCGACGCCGACATCCTCGGCCCGGCCATGTTCGGCTCGGGCTCGCTCGACAGCTATTTGCCCAACGCACGCGTGGACAACGCAATCGCCTACCGGGGCACGTTCAACGGCTTCACCGTGGGCGCCACCTACAGCTTCGGCCGCGACGCGGTCAACGCGGGTCCCAGCCCCTCAGGCACCAACTGCGCGGGCGAAAGCGGCACCGACAGCAAGGCGTGCCGCCAGTGGTCGCTGCTGGCCAAGTACGACACCGCCGCCTGGGGCGTGTCGGCGGCCGTGGACGAGATCCGCGGCGGCGCGGGCGCCTTCGCAGGCCTGACGGACAGCAGCCTGACCGACCGCCGCTCCACCGTCGCGGGCTGGGCCAAGTGGGGTGATCTGAAGGTCGGCGCGGGCCTGATCGCGCGCCGCAACCAGGCCAGCGCCGCCACGCCGCGCAGCAACCTGTGGTACGTGGGGGCGGCCTACCCCATCACCCCGCAGTTCGTGCTGGATGGCGAGGTCTTTCAGCTCGACTACAAGAACAGCGCCAACCAGGCGACCCTGTTCGCGCTGCGCGGCACCTACCACCTGTCCAAGCGCACGGCGGTGTACGCCACGGCGGGCCACATCTCCAACGACGGCACGCTGGCGCTGTCGGTCAGCAACGCGGCGGCGGGCGGCACGCCCGCGGCAGGCGGCTCGCAGACCGGCATTGGCGTGGGCATCCGCCACACGTTCTGATCCGGGTCCGGTTTTTTTGCAGACACGCCCTGCCAAGGGCCGCCGCCTGGTGGGGACTGCCGCCCGCTGTTTCCAGCACGGGGCGTGGCCTGCTTTTTTGCTTTGATCAGGGCCGCCGGAACGACGCGCCCTGCCGCGCCCAGTGGCGCGACTGCAGGCTGTCCATGCGCACCGTGCCGCCCGTGGACGGCGCATGCACAAACCGCCCTTCGCCCACATAGATGCCCGCATGGCTGGGCTGGCGGCCCGTGCCAAACACCACCAGGTCGCCCGCGCGCAGCTCGCTGCCGTTGATGGGATAGCCCCAGGTATTGAGCTGCGCCACCGTGCGCGGCGGTGGTGTGCCCACCTGGTTGCGGTACACGTAGCCGATCAGCCCGCTGCAATCAAAACCCGAGTCGGGAGTATTGCCACCGTAGCGGTACGGCGTGCCCACCAGGCCCAGCGCGTGGATGGCGATGTCGTGCGCCTGCTCGGGGGTGAGCGGTGGCGTGGTGCGGGAAGGGGCCGAGGCCGATGGAGGGAAAGAAGGGGACGGAGGCCGCGACGTGCCGCAACCGGCCAGCACCAGCAGGGCGGCAGTGCAGACGGCGGCAAGGCCCAGGGGGTGAAAAGAGCGCATGGGCCGAAGGGTAACGGATAGGGCGGCGCGCAGCACCCTACCCCACCGGCCGCCAGGGGATATTGGCCCCAAGTGCCGCCAGCGCTTGTCCTTCAAGCGCCAGCAGCTATCGTTTTGATACCGCAGCCGCTTATGCCACCGCCACGGCTTGGGCCGCCATGCGCCGTGCCATCAGCCGGTTGGCCACGCTCACGATGGCGTTCACCGAGGCGGTCACGATGTTGTGGCTGGCGCCTGCGCCAAAGGTGGAGCCCGCCACGCCGTCCATGGCCGCTTCCACAATTGCCAGCGCCTGGGCGTTGGCGCCCGTGCCGGTGGCGCGTTCTTCGTAGTGGTCTACGCGCAGTGGCAGGCCGAGCGCGTCCACCGTCGCGGCAATCGGCCCGTTGCCCTGGCCGCGCAGGGTATGGCGCGTGCCGTCGATGGTCACGTCCAGCTCGATGCCCTGCCCTTCTTCATCGATGCGGTGGCTGTGGCAGGTGATGGCGGCCTGTACTGTGGCGTGTACGGGTGCCTGCAGGTAAGTGGCCTGGAACAGGCTCCACAACGCATCGCCCGTCATCTCGCTTTCGCTCGCGTCCGTCTGGCGCTGCACCACGGCGCTGAACTCCACCTGCATGCGGCGCGGCATCACCACGCCGTGTTCGCGTTCGAGCAAGAACGCGATGCCGCCCTTGCCCGACTGGCTGTTCACCCGGATCACGCTGTCATACGTGCGGCCGAGGTCGGCCGGGTCGATGGGCAGGTAGGGCACTTCCCACAAGGCGTTCGGGTCTTGCGCAGCAAAGCCCTTCTTGATCGCGTCCTGGTGCGAGCCCGAGAACGCGGTGAACACCAGGTCGCCCGCATACGGGTGGCGTGGATGCACGGGCAGCGAGGTGCATTCTTCGGCAATGCGCGCGACCGAGGTGATGTCCGAGAAGTCAAGGTTCGGGTGCACGCCCTGCGTGTACATGTTGAGCGCCAAGGTCACGATGTCCACGTTGCCGCAGCGCTCACCGTTGCCAAAGAGGCAGCCTTCCACACGGTCGGCACCGGCCATCATGGCCAACTCGGCCGCCGCCACGCCTGTGCCCCGGTCGTTGTGCGGGTGCACCGACAAGACGATGTGCTCGCGTGGCGACAAGTGGCGATCCATCCACTCGATCTGGTCGGCAAACACGTTGGGCGTAGCGTTTTCCACCGTGGTGGGCAGGTTGATGATGATGGGGCGGCCAGGGCCTGCGCCCCAGGTGGCGATGGCGGTCTGACAAGCCTTGAGCGACACGCTGAGCTCGGTGGCACTGAAGGTTTCTGGCGAGTACTGCAGGGTCCACTGCGTTTCGGGCTGGGCGTCGGTGAGCTGCTTGAGGTAGCCCACGTGGTGGCTGATGAGCTGCATCACCTGCGTCACGTTCATGCCGAACACGATGCGCCGCCAGGCGGGCGCGGTGGCGTTGTACAGGTGCACGATGGCGCGGGGTGCGCCCTTCACGGCTTCTACCGTGCGGGCAATCAGGTCCTCGCGCGACTGGGTCATGACCATGATGGTCACGTCGTCGGGGATCAGGTTCTCGTCGATGAGGCGGCGCACAAAGTCAAAGTCGATTTGCGACGCGGCCGGAAAGCCGACCTCGATCTCCTTGAAGCCGATGCGCACCAGCTCGTGAAAGAGCTTCATCTTGCGCTCGCCGTTCATGGGCTCGAACAAGGCCTGGTTGCCGTCGCGCAGGTCGGTGGAGAGCCACACGGGGGCGCGGGTGATGCTGCGGGTGGGCCATTGGCGGTCGGCGAGCGCAATGGGGGCGATGGGCTGGTACTTGGTGGCGGGCTTGGCAATCATGAGAGGCTCCACGAACGGTGTGTGCGGTGTGCAAAACAAGCAGCACGGTGCACGGGTCAATCGGAATCGAAAGAAATCAAAACGAATGACATCCCCTGCAGCCCTTTGCGTATGCAAAGGCTGGTTCGCGGGCCGGGGTCAGGGGGAGATCAGGTGTTGCGCTGAGCGAATCAGGCAACGAGGGAGGCGAACGCAGGCAGACCCCGGCCAGGCACTAGACCTAGCGATAGGGTGGATAGAAGCATGCTGCGTTGCATAGGGGGTCGAAGATAGCACAGCGCTGCCGCCGCGCGCAACCCTTTGCATGAAATCTGCCTATGGCGCTGGTCGAACACGCCCTATTAGCTATTGAAAACATAGCAAACAGGGCTGTTAGCATGGCGCCCTTGCAGTCCCCACCGATGGCGCAGTCCGTGCGGGTGGGCACGACCGGCCCCGATTCAGGAGACCCCATGCCTTACCTGTTGCTCATCATGGAACCCCACGGCCAGCGTGCCGAGCGGGGCCTGGCCGGTGGTCAGGAGGCCTATGCCCGCATGCAGCGTTATGGGGCAGGATTGCAGGCCCGTGGCCTGTTGCGCGCCAGCGAGTCACTGGCCTCGACCGAACAGGCCGTGAGGCTGCAGGTGCGCGATGGGCAGACCCGCCTGACCGACGGGCCGTTTGCCGAGACCAAGGAAATGGTGGGCGGCTTCTTTCTCATCGACTGCGCCACGCGCGAAGAAGCCGTTGCCATCGCCCGCGAATGCCCAGCCGCCGAGTGGGCCACGGTAGAGGTGCGCGAGCTGGCGCCCTGCTACCAGTAGGCGAGCAAGCGCAGTCCCGGCGCAGCGGCACCCCAGCAGCAGACCGCAAAAAATTTTCCGGAATTTTCCGGATCGCTGTCGAAAACGCGGGGCCCCGTTCGTCGTACAGAGGAAGGCCATGCATTGCGCTGTGGCCCGACCTTGTATCCACGACTTCTGGAGGACTTTCCCATGCGCTTCATGATCATCATCCAGGCCACCACCGAATCCGAACAAGGCTGCATGCCAACCGCAGCCCTGATGACCGCGATGGCCCGCTACCACGAAGAACTGGCGCGCGCCGGCGTGCTGCTGGACGCCAGCGGCCTGCAGCCTTCCGCCAAAGGCTGGCGCGTGGGCTACAGCGCCAGCGGCACCCGCACCGTCACCGACGGCCCCTTCACCGAGACCAAGGAGCTGATCGCGGGCTACACACTCATCCAGGTGCGCAGCCGCGACGAGGCGCTGGAATGGACCCGCCGCTTTCCCAATCCGCGCGGCGAGGGCCTGGAGGCCGAGATCGAGGTGCGACAGCTCTACGAAATGGAAGACTTTGCCGGCGTGGATGGCGTCGAGCAGTTCCGCGACCTCGAAACCCTGCGCGGCTGATGCGCGGCGTGAAGGACATCCCCATGGTCAAAACCATCGTCCTCGTGTTGCTGGCGGCCCTGGCGCTGCTGCTGGCGTTTGCCGCCACCCGCCCCGACACCTTTCGCGTGGAACGCAGCCGCGTCATTTCGGCCCCGCCCGAGCGCGTATTCGGCCTCATCCACGACCTGCGCCAGTTCAACACCTGGAACCCGTATGAACGCAAGGACCCGGCCATCCAGGGCCAGTACAGCGCCGCCACCCGCGGCCCTGGCGCACGCTACGCCTGGCAGAGCGACAAGGTGGGCGTGGGCAGCATGGAGATCGTCGAGGCCACTGCGCCCCGCCGCGTGGGCATGAAGCTCGACTTTGTGAAGCCCTTTGAAGCGCACAACCAGGTGGAATTCACCCTTCAGCCCGAAGGTGCAGGGGCCACGCGCGTGACCTGGGCCATGCAGGGCCCCGTGCCCTACCTGGCCAAGATCGCCCACCTGGTGTTCAACATGGACCGCATGGTGGGGCAGGACTTTGAGGAGGGCCTGGCCAACCTGCAGGCCGTGGCGCAGAAGCCCGCCCCATGAAGGCGCGCCACCGCCCCTTCACCTTTGCCAAACCCATCGTTTCCCTTTACCGTCATCACCCTTCTGGAGAGTCGTCATGCATGCACAGATTTTCGTGAACCTGCCCATCGACAACATGGCCCGCTCGCAGGCGTTCTTCCGCGCCCTGGGCTACGAGTTCAACCCCCAGTTCACCAACGACCAGGGCGCCTGCCTGGTGGTGGGCGAGAACCTCTTCGTGATGCTGCTCGTCAAGAGCTTCTACCAAACCTTCACCGACAAAACGATTGCCGACGCACGCACCACGTCGGAGGTGCTGGTGTGCTTCTCGTGCAGCAGCCGGGAAGAGGTCGATGCCCTGGTGGACAAGGCCGTGGCCGCAGGCGCCACCACGCCGCGCCCGGCACAGGACCTGGGCTTCATGTACTCGCGCAGCTTTGACGACCTGGACGGCCACACCTGGGAGTTTGTGCACATGGTGGACGCCAGCCAAGCCCTGGGCTGACGGCCGGTGAGCGCGCCCGCCCTGCCCGACCGCGATGCCCTGCACCGCAGCATTGACTCGGTGTGGCGCATCGAGGCCGCGCGCATCATCGCCTGCGTGGCGCGTATGACGCGCGACGTGGGCCGGGCCGAGGAGCTGGCGCAAGACGCTTTGGTGGCCGCGCTGGAGCACTGGCCCCAAGATGGCCTGCCCGCCAACCCCGCCGCCTGGCTCATGACCACCGCCAAGCGTCGTGCCATCGACCACCTGCGCCAGCAGGCCCTGCACCAGCGAGAGCACGAGGCACTGGGCCACGACCTCGAAGCGCTCGAGGCGCAGTACGCGCCCGATGTGGTGGACACCCTCATGCACGCCGAGCAGGACGACATCGGCGACGACCTGCTGCGCCTCATCTTCACCGCCTGCCACCCCGTGCTGCCCACCGAGGCCCGTGTGGCCCTCACCTTGCGGCTGCTGGGCGGTCTCACCACGGCCGAAATCGCGCGCGCCTTTCTGGTGCCCGAGCCCACCGTGGCCCAGCGCATCGTGCGTGCCAAGCGCAGCCTCACGGCCGCGCAGGTGCCGTTTGAAGTGCCCGGCGCGGCCGAGCGCGCGCCGCGCCTGGCCTCGGTGCTGGAGGTGATCTACCTCATCTTCAACGAAGGCTATGCCGCCACGGCGGGTGACGACTGGATGCGCCCCGCGCTGTGCGGCGAGGCCCAGCGCCTGGCGCGGGTGCTGGCCAGCCTGGCGCCCGACGAGCCCGAGGTGCAAGGCCTGGTAGCCCTGCTCGAAATCCAGGCCTCGCGCCTGCCCGCACGCACCGATGCACAGGGCCAGCCCGTGCTGCTCATGGACCAGGACCGCGCGCGCTGGGACCACCTCCTGGTGCGCCGGGGTCTGGCCGCGCTGGACAAGGCCGAGCAGTTGGCACGCGCTGGCAAGCCCTGGGGACCCTACGCCCTGCAGGGCGCCATTGCCGCCTGCCACGCACGCGCCCGGCAGGCGCAAGACACGGACTGGCCCCACATCGTGGCGCTGTACGACGCACTGCTGCAGGTGGCGCCCTCGCCCGTCGTAGCGCTCAACCGCGCCGTGGCCGTGGGCATGGCCGAGGGGCCGGAGGCCGCGCTGGCGCTGGTCGATGCCCTGGCCAGCGACCCCCTGCTGCGCCACTACCACTGGCTGCCCAGCGTGCGCGGGGACCTGCTGGCGAAGCTGGGCCGAGGAGATGAAGCGCGGGCCGAGTTCGAGCGCGCAGCCAGCCTCACCCGCAACGCGCAGGAAAAGGCGCTGCTGCTGGCCCGCGCCTGCGGCTGAAGGCCGTTGTTGCGCGCACCCTCACCCCGCTGCAAGGACACCCCCCTCATGCCCCACCCTGCCCCTGAATACCCGCTGGAAGGCGGCTGCACCTGTCGCCATGTGCGCTACCGCCTGCTCACGCCCCCGCTGTTTGTGCACTGCTGCCACTGCCGCTGGTGCCAGCGCGAAAGCGGCGCGGCCTTTGCGCTGAACGCGATGATCGAGGCCGACCGCGTGGAATTGCTCGCAGGCACCCCGGCGATGGTGCACACCCCGTCAGAAAGCGGCCTGGGCCAGCAGATTGCACGCTGCCCGCACTGCCAGGTGGCGGTCTGGAGCCACTACGCAGGTGCGGGCCCCGTGATGGCCTTTGTGCGCGTGGGCACGCTGGATGCGCCGAACCACCTGCCGCCCGACATCCACATCTTCACGGCCTCCAAACAGCCCTGGGTGGTGCTGCCGCCAGGGACACCCGCCGTGGAGGAATATTACGAACGCGAAGGGTTGTGGCCTGCGCAAAGCACCGCCCGTCGCCAGGCGCTGCTGCCGCGCATACAGGCCTATCGGGTGGCTGCAGGGCTCGACCCGGCCTGATGGCGCGTGCCGGGGGCGGGCTCAGCGCCTGCGGCGCTTTTTGAGCGTCTGCCCCTGTGGCGTGGCGGCCTTGGGCGCCAGCCCCAGGGCGGCGCGGGCCAGCGTATCGGCTGCACCGTTGCGGTGGCGGGGAATCCACTGGACCTGGGCTTGCGGGAACTGCCGCAGTGCCTCGCGTGCTTCGTCAAACAGCGTCGCCAGCCGCGTGATCGGTGCCGTGGGATGGCTGCCCAACTGCTCCACCAGCACGCTGTTGTCGCTGAACACGTGCACTTGGGTTGATGTGGCAATGCCCTGCTGCGCCAGCCACTGCAGCGCCAACATCAGCGCGCGCAACTCGGCCTCGTTGTTGCAGCCGGTGAAGGTGGTGGCTTCGGAGATCTGGTGCTGCACGGTGCCGTCGGGGCCCGTCAGCACCGCGCCCAGGCCCATGCGCCCGGGGTTGGGCCAAGCACTGCCATCGCAGTGGATCACCCAGGCACCAGGAGCGAGCGGCGCGGCCGCCCGTACAGCGGTCACTTGTAGAACGCTTCGACCGTGCCCTTGATCTTGATGAGCAGCGGCTGGCCCTTGCGGTCCACCGTCTTGCCGGCGGGCACCTTCACCCAGCCTTCGCTGATGCAGTATTCCTCCACATCAAAACGCTCCTTGCCGTTCAGGCGGATGCCGATGTCGTGCTCGAACACGGCGGCCACATGGTGCGGGCTGCGGGGGTTGACCGACAGGTGGTCGGGCAGGGGCGGCAGGGCGGGGGTGTTGGGGGTGGTGGCTTCGGTCATAGAGGTCTCAGCGAGAAAGGAAAAAACGCAAAGCGCGGATTCTCCGGCATTTGCGTTGCGGGTCGTCCCGGCGTTCGATCATCGCCCCAGCGGCGCCACGCCGATCAGCCACGCATGGCCCCAGAACGCAAAGCCCACCCAGGCCACGGCGCCCACCACCACAGCCGCCGCCGTGCCTGTAGCGCTGCCCGCCGCGTACACGGTGCCCTGCGCCCGGTCGCGCTGGCGCGCGGCGCGAAAGCTCAGCACGGCCCACAGCAAGAAGCTGCCAAACAGCAGCACATCGGCCAGGTTGCCGTTGGACAGCAGATGCGCCAGCGCCCACACCTTCACGCCCAGCACCATGGGGTGGTGCAGCCGGGCCTTGAGGGCATTGCGCGGCACATAGGTGGCGGCCAGCAGCACAAAGGCGATCAGCGTCAGCAGCGCTGCGGCGTGCCGCATGCCGATGGGCGGCACCCACAGCACCACGGGCTGCTGCCGCGCCAGGCCATAGCCCCAGACGACGAGCGCCAGGCCCACGGCCGACACCAGCGAATACAGCCCCTTCCACGGCATCTCGCCCAGGCGCGTCCGCATGTGGGTGCGCCAGCCATCGGCCACGATGCGCACCGAGTGCACGCCCAGAAACAGCACCAGTCCCAGTACCAGATACCCCATGGCCAAGCCTTTCATGTTGTCGTCGTGAACAGGTTTTGAGGACGAAGGCGGGGCTGCGCCACCGGTGGCAAAGCTCCGTCGTGCAAGTCCTGATCGATTATCGGCAGAGCAGGCGATTGCACCCGTTGCGGAGGGACTTGCGCGGCCCCTGCAGACGCATGCTCTGGAGAACGGTCGTCAGCCCTGGATTCGAGTCAAAAATGCCGCAAGCGCTAGTGAATCATGCGCTAGCAGCTATTAATTCAATAGTAACTGTGCAGCAACATCGCCAGCGGGCAGGTCGGATCAGGCGCCTGCATGCTGCGCCAGCAGCGCCCCTATCTTGGGCTTGGCGCAGCGCTGCAGCGTTTGCAGCAGTGTGTAGCTGGGCTCGGCCACCCGCCAGCGTGTGCGCAGGTCGTGCTGCATGCGGGCCAGCAGCGCGGCAGCCATCTCGGCGTCCGCCAGCGCCCGGTGGGCCTGGCCCGTGCGCGGCAGGCCGTGGTAGTCCACCAGCGTGCCCAGTTGGTGGCTGGGCGCCTCGGGGTACAGGCGCCGCGACAGCAGCACCGTGCACGCAAACGGCTGCGGTGCAGCCAGCCCGGCCAGGGCCAGCTCGGCCTGCCAGAACTTGCTGTCGAAGGATGCGTTGTGCGCCACCATGGGCGCATCACCCACAAAACGCGCGGCGTCCTGCATCACCTGCGCCGCGTCGGGTGCGGCGTTCACCATCGCGTTGGTGATGCCGGTGAGCTGGGTGATGAACGACGGGATCCACACCCCAGTTTTCATCAGGCTCTGGAACCGGTCCACCACCTGGCCGCCCTCCAGCAGCACGATGGCCACCTCGGTCGCGCGTGCGCCCTGGCCGGGCGAGACGCCGGTGGTTTCAAAGTCGATGACGGCGATGGGGGACATGGGCTTGCGTGCGAAAAGGAAGGATTGTGCCGCCGCCCCGCAGGCCATCCTGTGCGCCCAGGGTGTCTGTGTGCCTCCCTGCTTATCCAGTGCGTGGCCTACACTGCCCCACTCCTTCTCTGGATGCATGGAGCCGAGCACACCATGAAGAAAAACGCCGCCCCGCCCGCCTGGCTGCGCGCGGCGCTGGACTACCTGCCGCAATGGCTGGACTTGCAACTGGAGCGCTACCGTCAGCCCGGGTGTTCCGTGGCCATTGCGCGCGGCGGCGAAACGGTGGCGGAGCTGGCGCTGGGCGTGTCCGACATGCGCACCCACAAACACTAGAACCTGTTCAAGGTCTTTTTGGAGTTGCACAAGTACCTTGCCGGGATGGGATGCCAGGCGCGGTGCGCAGCCAATAGCTTGGCTATTGACAAGCGCCGCAACGCCGCAGACCGCCCGGCAAGGCACTTGCCCGAAGGGTTGGAGTGAAATCGGGCGATTGGACGCCCCGGCTGCTTGCATGAGCACGAGCCCATGCGGCGCATCCGAAGCATCCACTCATCCCGATTGCACTTCAATGCAATCTCCAAAAAGACCTTGAACAGGTTCTTGCCCCGGCACCGCCTGCGCATTGCTTCGCACTCCAAGACCTTCACGGCAGCGGGCGTCATGCTGCTGCGCGAGCAGGGCCAAGTCGGGCTGGACGACCCCATTGGTCGCTATGTCGATGGCCTGCACAAGGACCTGGCCCGCGCCCGCATTGGCGAGCTGCTGTCGCACAGCGCGGGCGTGACACGCGACGGCCCCGATGCCGGCCAGTTTCTGGACCGGCGGCCATTTCTCTCGCGCGCCGAGCTGCTGGCGGACCTGCGCGCCAAGCCGCCGCTGGAGGCGGGCGTACAGCTCAAGTATTCCAACCACGGCTACGGCCTGCTGGGGCTGATGATGGAGCAGGTGACCGGCACGGACTACGCCACCTGGATGCAGCGCCACGTGATCGCCGCCGCAGGCCTGGAGGAGACCGCCCCCGACATGCCCCATCTGCCCCGGCGCGCGCCCTTGGCCGTGGGCCACAGCAGTGAGTTTCCGTTCGGCCAGCGGCTGATCGTGCCGGGTGACAACCCGTGCGACGCCATGGCCCCGGCGGCCGGGTTTGTGTCCACCGCGTCGGACGTGGCCCGCTTCTTTTCGCAGCTGGCGCCGGACAGCCCGCAGAGCATACTCTCGCCCGCCAGCCGCCGCGAGATGGCGCAGCGCCGCTGGCGCGACCCCTGCAACCTGTTCGAGTCCCACTACGGGCTGGGCACCATGCTCAGCGCGCCGGGACCGCGCGAATGGATGGGCCACACCGGCAGCCTGCAAGGGTTCCTGTCGCGCACAGCGCGCTACCCCGCGCTCGACCTCACGGTGACCGTGCTCACCAATGCGCAGGACGGCTTGTCCACCGAATGGGTGGAAGGCATTGCCAGCATCTTGTTTGCGTTCCAGCAGCATGGTGCGCCGGGCAAAAAGGAAGCCGCCTGGGCGGGGCGCTGGTGGAGCCTGTGGGGCGCCAGCGACCTGGTGCCCATGGGCAAGGTGGTGTGCCAGGTGGCGCCCGCCATGTTCGTGCCCTTCAACGCGGCCACCACCGAGCTGGTCGTCACCGGGCGCGACACCGGTGTGGTGCAGAAAGCCTCGGCCTACGCCAGCCCGGGCCAGCCGGTGCGCCGCGTGCGCGACGCCAGCGGCACGCCGACCGAGCTGTGGGTGGGCGGCACCCAGCTGTTGCCCAAGGACGCGATGGTGGCCGATGCCACCCGGCGCTATCGCAAGGCGCGCAATGCGCCGCGATAACGCTGGTTGCGCCTTTCGGTCAAGGCGTTGCTATTGATTGTGTAGCTGCAAGGGCATGATGCACTAGCGATAAAGACCGATTTGGTTAACAAATTCGGTGCAGCAACCGGTGCGTGGGGCCTGGCATGCCAAGCCCAACGCTGCTGCTCCGTGCCGGTCAGGACAAGGTCAGTTCCTTGTGCTCGCCCAGGTGGCGCGGGGGCTCCCCGGTGATCGCGGCCTTGGCCATCTGGAACAGTTGCACCATCTTGCTTTCGTCCACATTCCAGTACTCGGCATGGCGGATGCGCACTGCGAGCAGCGCCAGGTCGGGGTCGGACACGCCGCCTGGGAACCAAGCCTTAGCCATGGGGGACCACAGGGCTTCCTTCAGCGCGCGGTCCTCCACAAACCGCGCCTGGCCGGACACGGACACATAGCTGTCTTCGTCCGGGTCGGCATACGACACGTTCACTTCGCCGTCGGTCAACAGGCGCTCGTACAGCTCGCCCGACTGGGAGATGAAGAAGTACAGCTCGGCCTGCTCATCCAGCTGCCGGTTCTGGGTGGTCAGCGGGTGCGCGTGCAGCATGCCCGTGGACGTGCGGTGCGTGAGCATGCCAAAGCGGATGTCCTTGATGAGCTTCCACAGGGTCTCGTGGGCGGGGGATTCAGTGTGCATGGGGCCTCCAGCAGGGGGTGGGGAGTCGAAAGGGTCCGCGCCATTTGGGTGTTCGCGCGGCCATCCATGCACTCTAGGCACCCTCGCTGCACCCTGGCGTCGGCGTGCAGCGCCGATGCCTGTGGGTGCTTGTCTGACACGGGGTGCTGCGCCCCGCGCCGATCAGGCCTTCTTGAGAAACTCTGACTTGAGCAGCATGCTGCCCAGGTCCGTCTTGCAGTCCACGTTGTGGCCGTCGGCGCCATCGACCAGGCGAATGCTCTTGATCTTGGTGCCCTTTTTGAGGGTGGACGACGAGCCCTTGACCTTGAGGTCTTTCACCAAAATCACCGCATCGCCATCGGCCAGTGGGTTGCCGTTGGCATCACGTACGGCATCGCGCATGATGCCCTCGCCTGCATCGGCGTCGGCTTCTGCTGCATCGGCCACTTGCGGCCATTCAAACGCGCAGTCGGGGCACACGTAGTTGCTGCCATCGGGGTAGGTGTTCTCCAGGCCACATTGGGGGCAGGCAGGTACGGTGTGGGGCATGGGGGTCCTCTCTGGGGTTGTTGTAGTGGTTATGAATTCAAAGGGGGCAAAGTATCACCGCTTCACAGCGGTGCACGTTGCTCCAGCGCAAACGGTGGCAAGCCCTTGAGCAGCCGCTGCCCGTAGCTGGTGCGCGTCAGGCGCTTGTCGTAGCAGTACACATGCGCCATGTCTTCTTCGGTGCGGATCGCGCGACCCACCCATTGCGCCAGGCGGATGGCGGTGGCGGGCACCACCAGTTCGCTGAAGGGGTCGCGGCCCACGGCGCGCAGCCACTCGGCGCGGGCCTCGCCCACCGGGTCGTCAGGCGGGGCAAAGGGCAGCTTGGTGATGAACACCGATTCGCACAGGCGTCCCGGCAAATCCAGCCCCTCGCCAAACGACTGCATGCCAAAGATGACCGAGGGCTCGCCGTTCTCCACCCGCTCGCGGTGGCGCTTGAGCAGCTGCGTGCGCGGCAGTGCGTTCTGCACCAGCACCACGCTGCGCATGGCGGTGGGCAATGCATCCACCGCTTGGCGCATTTGCTCGCGCGAGGTGAACAGCACCAGCGCGCCGTATTCCACGCGCGCAATGTCGTGCAGAAGCGCATCGACCATCTCGGTGGTGAACTGTGCAGCGTTCTTGGGGTCGGCGCGCGTCTCGGCGGCAATCAGCGTGCCTTGCGCCGCGTAGTTGAAGGGGCTGGGGACTTCCAGCGTGGTGGTAGCCGCGTCGCCATGCAGACCCGCCTCGCGCAGAAAGAAATCAAAGTGCCCGCAGCTGGTGAGCGTGGCCGATGTGAGCACCGCGCCGCGCACCGCGCTCCACAGGTGGTTGCGCAGCGTGGTGCCGGGCAGGATGGGGCTGGCGTGCGCCTTGACCACGATGAAGTCACCGTCCACCTCCAGCGTGAACCACTTGGCGGCAGGCACTGCGCCCTCAGGCGCGTCTTGCAGCAGCAACTGGGCCGTGGCGTGCAGCTCTTCCAGGCGCGGGGCCAGCATGCCGATCTGCGCGTACAGCGTGGACAGGCGCTTGGCCTCATCGGGCTTGTCGCGCATCTCGGCACGCAGGGCTTTGCTGATGGCGCGCAGCGCGTCGAGGAAGCCTTCGGCACTGGCGGCCAGCAGGCCCAGCGGCGCAATCAGCGGCTCGGGCAATTCGCCCCGGGGCACGCGAACGCGCGCCGGGCCCCAGGCGCTGGGCTGGCGCAGGGGATTCTCTGCACGAATCCTCGCGCCGTGGGCATCTGCGGGCTCGGGCGGTCTGCCGCGTTGGAAATGCTCGCCATAGCGCCCGCTATGGCTGTGCTTTGCGCCTTGCAGCCCATCCCGATCCGCAGCGCCCACTTGCCGCTCGATTCGTCCAGAGAATCCCTTGAGCTGTTCGCCATACACATCCATCACGATGCGCGCCAGGTCTTGCAGCGTCTGCCGCAATTGGGCCGAATGCTTGGGGATGTCGGCAATCTCTTCGACCTCCAGCAGCGCACCAATGCGCAGGCCCCGGCTGGACAGGCGCTCGATCCAGGTAATGCGCGACAGGTCCATGCTGCACGCAAATTGATCCAAAGCGGTCGATGGCAGGTGGTGGGCTTCATCCAGCACCAGCAAACAGTTGTCCAGTTCGGGCAGTACGCGCGCGCCCAGTGACGACAGCAGCAAATCGTGGTTGGCCACGATCACCTGCGCGCCCACCAGCTCCTTGCGCTTGTCGTAGTAGGTGCACTGGCTGAAGGCCGGGCAATGCTTGCCGGTGCACGATGCGCCCTCGGCCGCCACGGGGCTCCACACTTCCGGTTCAGGGGGCGTATCGAGACTGTCGCGGTCACCATCCCACGCACCTTTGGACAGCGTCTGAGCCATCGTCGAATAGAACTGGATGCGCGCCTCGGTCTCGTGCCGGGGGCGCTTGGCGCGGGCCGCGGCTTCTTCCTCGGCAAACAGGTCGTCTTCGCCCTCCTCCTCCGCCTCGCCATGGCCTGCCAGGCGGTCCAGCTTGAGCTTGCACACATAGCGCCCGCGCCCTTTGGCCAGCGCAAATTTGAAGGGCTGCGGCATCAGCGCGGCCAATGCAGGCAGGTCCTTGTTGACCAGTTGCTCCTGCAGCGCCACCGTGGCCGTGGAGATCAACACCCGCGTGCCGCGCGCCAGCGCCAGCGCAATGGCGGGTGCGCAATACGCCAGCGACTTGCCCACGCCCGTACCCGCCTGTATCACGGCAATGGAGCGCGTGGGCGCGGGATCACCGCTTTCTTCGTCCACCTTGCCCAGCGTGGCACTGCTGAATGTACGCGCCACCTGCTGCGCCATCAGCCGCTGGCCTGCGCGGCTGCGAAACCCCTCGGTGGCCTGCACCACCGCATCGAAAGATTCAAGGGCCTGCGCGGCCCACACCTGTTGAGACATACAGTAGTGTCGCATGCTCCAGACGGCCTGGCCGCCGACCGTGCGATGCGGCCAAATTCTGGCCTTGTAGCAACCCCTTGGCCGCACAATCCGCGCACGACGACACCATAAAAGGGGATGCGATGCGAGGGAGAACAGCGCAGGCTGCAGGCCTTGGCCTGCACGGGGTCAGGGCGTGGCAGCAAGCCTTGGCGCAATGGCTGGGCTGGGCGGTGCTGGTCGTCTGCCTGGTGGCCAGTGGGGGAGCCGGCGCGCAAACCAAAACGTCGCCAGCGGTGGCGCAGGCAGACAAAACCCAGGAGCGCCGGCGCTTGCTCGCGCAGCAAGTGCTGCCCACCGACCCGGCACGGTTTGCCTGGGGGCGCGCGGCCGAGGCCGTGGGCCAGGGGGCGGATGCGATTTATCTGCGGCTGGCCTTGGCGGACGATTGGCTACGGGCGCTCGAAGGCGCGCCGGCGCCCGCAGCGAGCAGCATCGAAGCCGCCATCGCCCATGGCCGGGAGCTGGACCCCTATTTTCTGGAGCGCCGTGCCCAGGCCGTGTGGACCACCATCCTGAAGGCGCAGCAGTTGCGGGTTGAGTGGGATCGCGATGGCCCCGAGGTGCCCCGCCCGCCCGAGCTGGATGCGCTGGGGGCTGAGCTGGTGCAGGAGGGGCCGGGCTTGTGGGTGCGGCGGGCGCAGGACGGACGGCTTCGGGGGCTGTACCTGTGGGTGGGTGTGCGCAACATGCTGGCCGAACCCCTGCCCCTGCCGGAATTCGCGCTGCAGCTGGGCCGCACCGGCATGCAACCAGCGGCGCCGCGGCTGCAATGCGCACTACCCCGCTACACCACGCGGCAGCTGGTGCCGCCGCAAACCACCCAGCAGTACCTGTGCAGTGCGGTCGAGGGCGGCTACGGGCTGCCACCCGCTGGCGTCAGCTGGCTAGCGCAGATGGGGCACTGGTTCAGCCAGGGGGCGGCGCTGCAGACCGTGATTCCCCAGTACGACCAGGCCCTGTCGCGCACCGTACGCATCCTTGTGCAGATGGACAACCCGGCGGTGGACAGCTTTCTGCGCGGCGCCCGTGAATCCACCGAGAAGCAGGAACAGCTGCAAAAAGAACGGTCCCAGGCGGAGGCCGCAGCAGCTAAGAAGGCCCGTGAAGCAACGCCAGCGCGCCGCTCTGGCGAGTCACTGCCGCTCTGGCTCAAGCGGCTGGCGTTCCTGGGCGGGGTGCTGGGCGCATTGACGCTGTATGGCCTGCTCGCGCACCACGTCAGCGTGGCGGTGGCGTCCGGGGTGCTGTGGTGGGGCCTGGCCATTCCGAGCGCGATCGTCCTGCACTCGATCTGGACCATGGGCGGGACCGATGGCTGGGGCAAACTCGCCGCGATCATCATGTCCGGGGCCGCCATCGTGGCGCCTTTCGTAGGCACGCTCGCCGCTTACACGGTCTACAAGCTGGTGGTAAGCGAACAGGCGCGCCGCAAGGCAATCCTCTTCTTGCTTGGCGTGGTCGTGTTCCTGCTGCTCCATGCGCTGGAGCGATGGTTGCTTTGGTGACAACAGACTCCGCGCGCCCGCAGCAGCGCAGGGCCTGGGCCTACAACGCGGTGTGGCTGGCGCCGCTAGGGTGGAGGGACTTCATGTTGGATACCAAGGCCCCGTATGAAAACGACCCCCACTGCCCCCCGAAAGGAAGAGGAGGTTATCCCCTCCGCCCCCGTCCCCGCCCGCACCGAGCGGCGCGTGAACACCACCCAGCCCGCTGCGCAGCCCGGCAGCGGCCCCGAGGATCTGAGCGCCCCGGAAGGCCGCCTGCCGCATGAGCGCGACCAGTCCATCGATATGACCGACGGCGTGCGCCACCCCGAAATGGAGCAGGCCTACGAAGACCTGGAACGTGGCCTGCAGGACACGGACCGTGGGGTGCCAGCCCAGCAGGCTTATCAGAAGCAAAAAGATTAGGTCGAGCCAATTGGCCGTACACGTTCTTGTTTGAGCCCTGAGGTCCTAGCGAAGCCGGAGCTGAGGGGTGCCTGAGTTGGCCACGTGCAGGCTTTCTTGACGCAATCAGCGCAGCTGAAATGTTCTGCTTGTCACGAACTGCAGCTACTGTGGAGCGATATTTTCTTGCTCTCGAATAAGCAGATATTGAAAGTCTCCTGCGCACTCAAGAGTACCGATGCGATCTGGCCGTAAAGTCCAACTGCAAATACGAAGTTGATGAATGAGGCGGCCTTCTAAGTGTCACATCCCGGACGATTGCATAGACTCCAAACGCTATCCACTCTTCATGGCGCGAGCGGTTCTAAAGGAGTTGATAGAGTCCTTGCAATCCACCCAGGGAGTGAAGCCATGTTGATAGCCCTGCACAAGAACGCCCGCACCACGCCCGCCGTGCGCGCCGAGATCGCAGCCAGCAATGAACCAGCCAGCGTCCTGGCCCAGCGCTTTGGGATCACTGAGCAGACGGTCTACAAGTGGAAGAAGCGTTCCGTCTTTGCAGACCGCTCTCACACTGCCCACCACCTGCAGACCGTGCTTACGCCAGCACAAGAAACAGTGGTGGTTCACTTGCGGCGTACCTTGCTGCTGCCTTTGGATGACCTGCTGGCCGTGACACGGGAGTTCATCTGTCCCCATGTCTCGCGCTCCGGGCTGGACAGGTGCTTGCGCCGCCATGGAGCGGGCAACCTCAATGCTCTAAAGCCCCAGCAGCCTGCGCTGGCCTACAAGACCTTCAAGAGCTACGAGCCAGGCTACGTGCACATGGACGTGAAGTACCTGCCCCAGATGCAGGATGAGAGCAGCCGGCGCTACCTGTTCGTGGCTATCGATAGGGCCACGCGTTGGGTGTTTGTGCAGCTCAAGTCCAACAAGACCGCCGCCAGTGCACAGGCCTTCCTCAAGGCGTTGCACAAGGCCTGTCCGATCAGGATCAACAAGCTGTTGACCGACAACGGCAAAGAGTTCACGGACCGTCTGTTTGCCAGCCGGGAACGCGAACCCAGCGGCAACCATGAATTCGATCAACTGTGCCAGGAGTTAGGCATCGAGCACCGACTGACCAAGCCCAGAACACCCAGAACCAACGGCATGGTGGAGCGATTTAACGGCCGCATTGCGGACGTTTTGAAGACCCACAGGTTCAACAGCCGCGAAGACATGGAGCAAACCCTGCTGCGCTATGTGGCCTTGTACAACCACCAGTTACCGCAGTCAGCGCTCAAGAGCAGTACGCCGATGCAGGCGATGAAAGAGTGGTACCAGACCCACCCGCACCTGTTTCACAAGCGACTATATGATCGTACGGGATGCGACATCTAAGTAGCATGGTGCGAGATCAAATTCGTCGTGAATAAGGCGACTGCTGACAGTTTTTGCACTCTTAAAAAAATCCTGAATCTCACCACCTGAAAAATCCACATCTGATGGGCGGCAGACTTCAGAATCGCCGGATACATATTTATAAGATCCTACGATGGTCTTAGGCTGAAAAAAAATATGAAGAATCCTAAGACCAACGCCGCCAATGTTGCCAATGCAGCGAGGCAGGCGAACTTCATTTCCAAACGGCGGTAGCCGCCTCTCCAGGGTTTTTGTAAGAGACGGCGGGATGGCGGTATACGTCCTGCAGAGAAATGGAGAAGTGGGCATACAGCTCTCCAGTCAACCATTGCAATGAGTTGTTTTGCTCGGAAGTCACCGACTCATAAGTTTTTGCGTCAATGCTGCGGCCTACGATTTCGATGCCGATCGAGTCGCCGTTGATGGGGTAGCGCTGTGGGTATGTCTTGGCCCGCTCGTGCGCGTCCAGCGCTTTGACATGGTTGGACCATGACATCGCTTGGATTCGAGCCATCGCCACGCTGTCACATGAGGGCTTATCGATTTCCAAGCATCGGGAGCGAATATGCCGTCCCACGTGTTGGCATCGCATCAGCAAACTCGCGGTCTGATAGACCTGCCCGTTCTTGTCTATCAGAAAATGCGCGCCGTGCGGATTTTTTGCATAGCTGTTGAATGTTTGCTGGGCGGTGGATGAGTCTGTTTGGTGTAGGACCAGCGCTACGACAGAACTCAACGGCCCATGTTCCAAGTTGAGGAAGCGACGAACGATGATGCGACCGTCGCTGATGATTCCCTCGGGTGATACTTTAAGCATTCATGTATCGTATTTTTTCCGTGGGGCTTGTTGACGTTTCTGTTGTTAGAGGATCGAAATCCTTGTGACGATTTGAAATACAGAAATCGGTGACCACCACCTAAATCGGCTACCTCAACGCCCGCTCGATCCGGTCCCGCCGCACCGTCGTCTTGGGCACCTTGAACGGGAACCACATGCGCACGTCTTCTTCCAGGCCGATGCCGTGCATGTAGTTGTAGATGGCCTTCTTCAGGCCCGCGCCCAGCGCGTCGTGGTCCACGCCCGTGGGGTCGATGAAGGCCACGTCGTTCTTCGCAAAGTCGCCCGGCGGCAGCGGCGCCAGGGTCACGCCGTATTCCTCGGGGTTTTGGCCCACAGGGGAATGCACGGTACAGGCAAAGCGGTGGAAGAAACCACTCTGGATGCAGCCATTGGCGAACAGCTGGCGCACGTATTCGAGCGCGTCCACCGTGTCCTGCACCGTCTGGGTCGGGAAGCCGTACATGAGGTACGCATGCACCAGGATGCCTGCGTCGGTGAAGGCCTTGGTCACGCGCGCCACCTGGTCTACGGACACGCCCTTTTTCATCAGGTTGAGCAGTCGGTCTGACGCGACCTCCAGCCCGCCCGAGATAGCGATGCAGCCGCTGTCCGCCAGCAGCTCGGCCAGGTCGGGGGTGAAGGTTTTTTCAAACCGCACATTGCCCCACCAGCTGATGCCGGTGCCGCGCGCGATCAGCTCGGTGGCCAGGGCCTTGAGTGCCTTGGGCGGCGCGGCCTCGTCCACAAAGTGAAAGCCTGTCTGCCCCGTCTCGCGCACGATGGCCTCAATGCGGTCGGCCAGCACGGCGGCGCTCGCGCCTTCGTAGCGGCTGATGTAGTCCAGGCTCACGTCGCAGAAGCTGCACTTCTTCCAGTAACAGCCGTGTGCCACGGTGAGCTTGTTCCAGCGCCCATCGCTCCACAGCCGGTGCATGGGGTTGAGCATGTCCAGCAGAGACAGGTAGCGGTCCAGCGGCAGGCCGTCCCAGGTGGGGGTACCCACCTCGGCGAAGGCGATGTCCGCTTCCATCATGTTGACGTACTGCACCGCGCCATCGTCACCGCGCACGAAGGTGCGCACCAAGCGCTGGCGGCCGCGTTCACCGCGCAGGTGTTCCAGCAGCGCCAGCAATGGGCGTTCGCCCGCGTCCAGCGTCACGTAATCAAAGAAGTCGAACACACGCGGGTCGGCCAGCTCGCGCAGTTCGGTGTCCACAAAGCCGCCGCCGAGCACGGTGGCGATGTGTGGGTGCCGCGCCTTGATGGCCTGCGCGATGCGGAAGGCTGCGTAGACAGAACCGGGGAACGGCACCGATAGCAGCACCACGGTGGGCTGGTGCTTGGCGATGGCCTCGTGCGTGAGCTGCTCCAGCATCTCGTCCACCAGCGTGGGCGGCGCAGCCAGGGCGTTGGCCAGCGGGTCGAACGTGGGTTGGCTGCCCGCCAGCGATTCGGCGTAGCGCACAAACTCAAAGCGCTCGTCCACCGCGTCGCGCAGCACGTCGGCCAGGTCGTTCAAATACAGCGTGGCCAGGTGCTTGGCTTTGTCTGTCAGGCCCAAAGCGCCAAAGGCCCAGCCCAGCGGGTCGCCGCCTTCGTCATCCACGTACACATCCAGCGTGGCAAAACGCGGCCCTTCGGGCAGGTAGTTGCGGCCCACGATGCGGTGGGCCAGCGTGCTGTCGCGGCCCTGCAAGAAGGCAATGGCCGGGCCGATGGTGGCGAGGTAGCGGTCCTTTTGCGCCGCAAAACTTTGCACGGCAGGGCTCTGCTTTTTGGCGGGCAGCGCGTCCACCTTGGCGGCCACGGCGCGCAGCCCTTCGGGCGAGAGCAGGCGCAGCACCAGCGCCAAGGCCAGGTCTTCCTGGGACGCCGTCACCCCCCGCGAACGCAGAAAGCCCGTGAGGTAGGCGGTGGAGGGGTATGGCGTGTTCAGCTGCGTCATCGGGGGGATGACGGAGAGCACGCGGCACGGAGAAGAGGCCATGGAACTTGGGGTTGTGAACGCAGATTATCCCGGCCCCCGCGTGGCCGCGTGCGCGTGTGGCCTCTGCGGCAGGCGCACGGCCCTGCGCTGGTGGCGTGACGGTCGCCTCAGCCCTCGGTCGTCAGGCCGCTGCGGGCATGCGCCAGCGCGTCGTGTGTGCCCCGACGCGCGAGCTTCACGCGGTACATCGTCTGGTCGGCCACGCGCAGCACCTCTTCGATGCTGCGCTGTTGGTCAGGGGTGATGGTGACCACGCCAACGCTGGCGCCGCCGTAGTCGAGCGATGCGCCGGGCAGGTCAAACCGCCCTTGCGTGGCCTGCGTGATGCGATGGCTGAGCGCATCCTGCGCGGAATGCGCAGAGTCGCCCGCGTGATCGCTCAGACTGACCACCACAAACTCGTCCCCGCCCAGGCGCGCAGCCAGGTCCTCGGTTCGCAGCACGCTCCGCAGGCGCTCTGCTATGGCTACAAGGAACTGGTCGCCCACCTCGTGGCCGTGGGTGTCGTTGATGGCCTTAAAGCCGTCCAGGTCCAGGAACGCGATCTGCACACCCATCTGGCGGCGCCGGCCCTGCGCCAGCATCCGGTCCAGAGCCTGCACGAGGGCGCGGCGATTGGGCAGGCCGGTGAGCTGGTCTGTGGCGGCCACGGCGGCGAGCTTTTCGTTGGCGACCAGCAGCTTTTGGATGAGCTGTTCGCGTTCCACCTGTTGGCCGATGAGGTAGGCAAACAGCGTGAGGATGCGCTCGGCCTCGGGTGTGCGCGGGCGGCGCTGGGTGCTGGCCGCGCACAGCGTGCCGTACAGCGCGCCATTGCCCATGCGCACGGGCTTGCTCACATAGGTGCGGATGCCGAGGTCGCGCGCGGCCTGAGAATCGCCCCAGCAGGCCGGTACGTCGTCCGTGAAGGTGCGGCCCTCTTCGAGTGCTCGTTTGCACAGCGTGTCGTTCCAGGGCACGGTCAGGCCTTCGGGGATCTGCATGGCGCTGGAATTGCGCGCATACAGCACATGCTGCACGCCCCGAACTTCGTCAATGGACGTGAGGTAAGTGGACTCCAGCCCCGTCACAGCCTCCAGCATTTCCAGCAGCGGGCGCGTCAGCTCCTCCACGGACCGTGCGGTGGTGACGGATTCGGACAGATGGTCGAGAAGTTCGCTCATACGCCAGAAATTATGCGCTGCCGGGCCGCTATTGACCACGGCGGCCTGTAGCCGCGAATCAGTCGATGGGGGAGGGCTCTGAACGAGGAAGATAGTTGTTCTTCACCCGCACATAGTGCTCGGCCGAATACTTGAGGTACGCAATCTCTGCATCGGTGAGCGCGCGCTGGCGCACCGCAGGGCGGCCGATGTAGAGGTAGCCGCTCTCCAGCACCTTGCCCGGCGAGACCAGGCTGCCCGCGCCCAGCATCACGCGGTCTTCGATGATGGCGTCGTCCATCACGATGGAGCCCATGCCGATGAGGCATTCGTTGCCGATGCGGCAGCCGTGCAGGATGACCGAATGCCCCACCGTCACGTAGTCGCCGATGACCAGCGGCGAGCCCTCGGGCTTGCTGGCGTTGCGGTGCGATACATGGCCCATGGTCAGGTCCTGCACGTTGCTGCACACGCCCACGGTGATGCGGTTCACATCGCCGCGCAGCACGGCGTTGCACCAGACCGAGCTGTCACGGCCCAGGGTGACGTCACCGATGACCTGGGCAGAGTCGTGGATGAAAACGCCGGTGTCCAGAACCGGGGCGGTGTCGAGGTAGGGGGCGATGGGCATCGTGGTGTCAGGCTGCGTGGAAAGAACGGGCGAGCGTAGTGCAAATCGCCCCGTGTGCCGGCGATCTGGCCAGAGTGGTGGCGGTGATCAGCGCGCGGGCGCGCGGCGCGCGGTGGGCTTGGCAGGTGTTGCGCCCCGGGCTGCCGCTGCCTTGCCGGTGCTACCAGCCTTGGCCTTTTTTGCCGGGGGGTGTGCCTCTTGAGTGGGCGCAGCGTAGAACCCCAGAAACATGTCCACCGCATCGCCCAGCACCTGCTGCTGCTGCGCTGCGCTCAGGGGCGGCTGGCCCATGGCCAGCTGGGGCCAGAACGCAAAGGCCTTGACCATGCCCTGCAATTGCTGCGCGGCATAGGGCACGTCCATGGCGGCGCGCAGGCGGCCGTCCTGCTGGGCGGCGCGCAGCCAGCGCGGCAGGCCCTCCTCCTTGGCCGAGAGCTTGGCGGTGATGCCGCGCGCGCGTTCGGGCGAATGCATCATGTCGGCCATGGCCACGCGGCTCAGGTCGATGAAGCTCGCGTCGTTGAGCAGGCGCATCTTTTGCGCCAGCAGCTCCAGCAGCTGGTCGCGCAGCGGGCGCGCGGGTGTGTAGGCCAGTTCGTCCGGCGACTGGCTGCGCTCCCACATCAGCAGCAGGATGGCCTCGAACAGCTCTTCCTTGCTGGGGAAGTGGTTGTAGACCGTGCGCTTGGACACATCCGCCGCTGCCGCCACGCGGTCCATGCTGGTGCCGTTGAAGCCGTGTTCGCGGAACTCGCCGATGGCGGCCTGCACGATGGCATCGCGCTTGCGGTCGGTCAGGCGAGGGGTGGGCTGGGAGGCGATCATGCGCAAATTTTACACCGGGTAGTTTACTTTTATGAAAAGTGAACTACACTGTGCAGTGTAATTTCTATGTCGCAGATCCGGTGCCCTTCCCTTTCGCCCATCGCCGCCGTCTGCTCCCGGCAGTTTGTGTCGCCCTCGTTGTACTGATCGCCATGGCCTACAGCCTCTTTTCCCGCGCCGCCCAGCCGGCGGCCGCTTATGAACAGTCGCCGCAGTTCGCGGGTGGCAAGTTTCGCAACGCGGCGCCGCGCCATGCGCTGGGCGCCCTCAAGACGTTGCAGGTGATGTGGCGCTTTGCCACCGGCAAGCCTGACGACTCCGTGCCGCGAGAGCCCGTGCCGGTGTATGCCGTGATGCGGTCGGATTTGCTGGCCGCGCCCGACCTGAGCCTGTGGCGCCTGGGGCACTCCACCCTGCTCTTCAAGATCAACGGCCAGTTCTGGTTGACCGACCCAGTGTTTTCCGAGCGGGCCTCGCCCTTCCAGTTCCTGGGGCCCAAGCGTTTTCATGCACCGCCCATCACCATCGACGAGCTGCCGCCCATCACCGGCGTGATCCTGTCGCACGACCATTACGACCACCTGGACTACGCCGCCATCCAGAAGCTCGCACCCAAGGTGGAGCACTTCATCACCCCGCTGGGCGTGGGCGACCGGCTCATCGGCTGGGGCGTGCCTGCGGACAAGGTGCAGCAGTTCGATTGGTGGCAGGGCATCACCATCAGCGGGCTGCAGCTGGTGGCCACGCCTGCGCAGCATTTCTCGGGCCGGGGCCTGTCAGACGGCAACAGCACGCTGTGGGCCTCGTGGGTGCTGATCGCGGGCCAAGGCGCCGACCAGGTCCGCGTCTTCTTCAGTGGCGACACGGGCTACTTCGACGGCTTCAAGGCGATTGGAGAGCGGTTTGGTCCGTTTGATCTGACGCTGATCGAAACCGGCGCCTACAACGCCGACTGGCCCGACATCCACATGCACCCCGAGGAGAGCCTGCAGGCCCATCTGGATGTGCAGGGACGCCATCTGTTCCCCATCCACAACGGCACCTTCGACCTGTCGCTGCACCCGTGGGTGGAGCCGTTCGAGCGCATCACTGCGCTGGCGGCGGCAGCGCAGGTGCCGCTGGTGGCGCCCATCATGGGCGAGCGGCTGGACATTCGCGCGCCCGCGCTGTCCACGCACTGGTGGCGCAGGGTGGAGCCGCAAGCAGTGGTTCAGACGGAGGGCCTTGGCGCGGCCCTGGCCCGGCAGCCTGGCGCGTGGTGACGCACCAGCGCCCGCATCACCGCTGACGCACGAGGTCCCCCACCACGCGGGCCGCCGCGCGGATCTCTGCCTCGTCAAACCCCGCATACCCCAGCAGCCAGCCCCGGCGCGCCGACTGCATCGCATAGCGCGACAGCGGCGCCAGCATTACGCCCGCCGCCAGCGCCTGGCGGCTCAGGGTTTCGTCGTCGGTGCCGGGGGCTACCTCGTGCAGCAGGTGCATGCCGCGATCACTGGTGGCCACCTGCCAGGCGCCGTTGCTGGCCTCGGCCAGTGCGGTGCGCAGCATGTGCTGCCGGTGTAGGTACAGCTCGCGCATCTGCCGCAGGTGGCGCAGCAGATGGCCTTCGGCAATGAAGCGCGCCAGCACCGCTTGCGCGTCGCCCGGTGCATGCCGGTCGGTGATGGCGCGGGCCATGGCAAAGGCCTCCACCAGCGCGGGCGGCACCACCACAAAGCCCAGGCGCAGGCCGGGGTGCAACGTCTTGCTGAAGGTGCCCACGTACAACACGCGCTCCGAGCCCGGCAGGCTGCACAGCGCGGGGACCCGCTGGGCAGCGCCGCCGTACTGGAACTCGCCGTCGTAGTCGTCTTCGACCACCCAGGCGTCGTGTGCGCGCGCCCACTGCAGCAGCGCCTGCCGCCGCGCGAGATTCATGCACACGCCGGTGGGGAACTGGTGCGTGGGCGTGACGACGGCCATGCGGGCATGGGGCCACTGCGTCGCAGCGGTGTCGATGCGCAGGCCGTCTCCATCCATGTCCACCGGCCGCGCCAGCGCGCCGTGGCCCAGCAGGCTGGCGCGGATGCCGGGGTAGCCGGGGTCTTCCACCAGCACCTCGTCGCCCACGTCCAGCAGCAGCCGCGCAATCAGGTCAATGCCCTGCTGCGAGCCCGAGCACACCACCACCTGCGCCGCATCGCAGCGGATGCCGCGCGACGCCCACAGCCACTGCGCCACGGCCTGGCGCAGGTCGGGGTCGCCGGCCGGGTCCAGGTACTGCGCGCGGTGGCTGCGCTGGCCCGTGCTGGCCTGGCGGGTCAGGCGGTCCCACAGCGCAAACGGAAAGGTGGCGACCTCGGGCGCGCCAATGCGAAACGCCTTGGCCGCCGCCAGGGGCGGGCGCCAGCGCGCCGCCGTGTCGGCGATCAGCTGCCCCCGGCGCGACAGGCCCCGGGGCGGCGCCACCAGGCCTTGCGCAGCGGGCAGTGTGGCGGCCACGGCCTGCGACACATAGGTGCCGTCGCCCACGCGAGCCTCCACATAGCCCTCGGCCTGCAGGCGCTGCAGGGCCCACAGCACGGTGTTGCGCGACACGCCCAGGCTGGCCGCATGTTCGCGCGAGGGCGGCAGGCGCGTGCCCGCGCGCAGGCTGCCCTGCTCGATGGCGCGCCGCAATTGGGCGTACACCTGCTGGCGCAGGGTGGCGGTGGTTCGATTGGCTCCGGGGCTGGGCACTAATTGGCCCTTTCAATGGGGCGTTGCACTCATAAACTGAAGAACCATTGTAAAAACCCGGGCCGCAGCTTGCCGGCCTGATCCTGTTGAAAGCACCCCATGGCCGAGCACACCGCCACCATCACCTGGTCCCGTGGCAACGACGACTTTCTGGACAAGCGCTACCACCGTGCCCACACCTGGCAGTTTGATGGCGGCGCCACCGTGGCCGCGTCGTCGTCGCCCCACGTGGTGCCGCTGCCGTACTCCGACGCGGCGGCGGTGGACCCGGAAGAAGCCTATGTCGCCGCGCTGTCGAGCTGTCACATGCTGTGGTTCATGGACTTTGCCAGCCGCGCGGGCTACCGGCTCAACCACTACACCGACGCGGCCGTAGGCACCATGGCCAAGAACGCAGAGGGCCAGCTGGTGGTCACCCATGTGCAGCTGAGGCCCGTCACGCGCTTTGATGCGGCGCACGCGCCCAGCGCTGCGCAGCTGGACGAGCTGCACCACCGCGCCCATACATCGTGTTTTCTGGCCAACTCGGTCAAGACGCAGATCGACTGCGCCCCGGTGCTTGAAGTCGAAGGGGGCTGACATGGCCAACCCCAACCGGCAGTTTCAGGTGGCCGATGCCGCCGCCCAGCAAGCCCTGGTACGTGCCCAGCCTTTGGCCACACTGGTCATTGCGCACGAAGGCGCGCAACACGTCAATCACATCCCGCTGTACCTGGACCCGGCGCGCGGCCCGCAGGGCACGCTCATCGGCCACGTGGCCCGCGCCAACGCGCTGTGGCCGCTGTTGCCCCAGCAGGCGGTGGCGGTGTTCCACGGCCCGCAGGCCTATGTGTCGCCCTCGTGGTATCCGTCCAAGGCCCTGGACGGCAAGCAGGTGCCCACCTGGAACTACGCCACCGTGCATGCCCACGGCGCACTGAGCGCGTTTGACGACCCCGCGCGTCTGCGCGGCATCCTGCACACCCTGAGCGAGCAGCACGAGGCCCACCGCCCCGGCCCCTGGCGCATCGACGACGCGCCGCCCGACTACATCGACAAGCTGCTGCGCGCCATCGTGGGCATCGAGCTGGCGGTGGAGCGCTGGGAGGGCATCTGGAAGGTGAGCCAGAACCGCACCGACACCGACCGCGCCGGTGTGGTGCAGGGCCTGATGGCGGAGGGCACCAGCGCGGCCGAGGACATGGCGGCGCTGGTGCTGGGCCGGTTGATGGCGTGATGGCTGCGACCGGAAGGGGCTATCAAAATTGATAGCGTCCCAGCCATGATGCACTAGCGCTACCGCCCGTTTGGTGCCAAAACCTCGTGCTAAAGCGTTTTCAGGCGCCTTTCACCCTTCCAGTGTCTCCACCCGCAGCGTGACCACCGGCCCCGCCACTGCAGGGTGCGCCGCCAGTGCAAACACGGCCAGGTCCACGGTGGACTGCGCCACGGCATCGGTCAGCACCAGCACCTGAGGGCCGCTGCCGGGGGGCAAGGCCTTGTCGAGCGCCAGTGCCACCTGCAGCACCGGCACCTGCTGCGCAGCCAGCCAGGCGCCCACGGCCTCGATCTGCTGGGCGCTGTGCACCGGCACGCGTAGATAGTGGCGGGTGTGCACGGCCGCCCGGGGCAGTACCGCCAGTTGCTCGTCCACGGCCTGGGGGTGGAAGCCCAGGTGTGGCACGCGCTGCGCCGCGTGGGTGCCATCGAGCCGCGCCACATCCACCAGGTCGGCAATCACGGCCGATGCGGTCTGCTCCGCCCCCGCGCCCGCGCCGTAGTACATCGTCACGCCCGACGCATCGCCCTTGACCATCACGGCGTTCATCGACCCGTTCACATGCGCCAGCAAATGTGTGGCGGGCACCAGCGCGGGCTGCACGCGCAGCTCAACCCCCTCTAAATTGCCTTCTGCGTCACCTTCCTTGCGCCGCTTGGCCACGCCCAGCAGCTTGATGCGAAAGCCCAGTTGCTCGGCGCATGCCACGTCCAGGCCCTGCAGTGCGGTGATGCCCTCCACCTGCGCATCGGCAAACCGCACCGGCATGCCAAACGCATTGGCCGCCAGCAGCGAGATCTTGTGCGCGGCGTCCATGCCTTCGATGTCAAACGTCGGGTCGGCCTCGGCGTAGCCCAGCGCCTGGGCCTGCGCCAGCGCTTCGGCAAAGCCCACACCCTCGTCGCGCATCTTGCTCAGGATGAAGTTGGTGGTGCCGTTGATGATGCCCGCCACCCACTCGATGCGGTTGGCCGTGAGGCCCTCGCGCAGCGCCTTCACGATGGGGATGCTGACCGCCACCGCGCCTTCGTAGGCCACGGCCACGCCGTGCTGGCGCGCGGCGGCAAAGATCTCGTTGCCATGCTCGGCCAGCAACGCCTTGTTGGCGGTGACCACATGTTTGCCCGCGCGGATGGCGGCCAGCACCCAGTCGCGCGCGGGGCCGGTGCCGCCGGCGGCCTCCACCAGCACATCCACGTCGGGGTGCGTGGCGACTTGCATCGGGTCGTTGGTCAGCGCCACGTCCTTGCCCACCACACTCATGGCGCGGGCCAGGCTGCGGGCGCAGACCACCACCAGCTTGATGCCCCGGCCCGCGCGGGCGGCAATCAGCGCCTGGTTGCGCGCCAGCACGCGAAAGGTGCCTGCGCCCACGGTACCAATGCCAATCATGCCCACGCGCAGGGGGCGCATGGCCGTGGCGGACGACGGCAACAACGGGGCTTCGAGGGACTGGACGGGATCGCGGTACATGGACTTCTCCGGCTAACGAGCAAACAAAAAAACCCAGCTGCCAGAGCTGGGTTTCGTGCATTCGTCTTGGGGGAGAAGAGAGCGATCACCAGGTGGCTGCCGAAACGGCCACCTGCGCGTGCTCAGGTGGCCGCGGTGGTAATGGTGGTAATCATTCGTGCACCCAGTGCCCGCTGTTCACCACTGGCCCGCGTGAGTGCGGGCGGCATCATGCCCATGCCTTGGAAGGCAGCGGCGCGTGCGGTGGTGATGGGGAGAGAGGTGAACGACATGAAGGGCGCAGTGTACCGGATGCAGGCCGGGGCCTGTCAACCTGCCTGTACGCGCTTATGCGCATCTGTTTGCGCTTGTGTGAGCCTGTGGCGCAACGGCCTCACCGGGCCTGGGTGGCCGCCACCCGCACCATGCGGATCGCATCGAATGGGCAGCGCACCGCACACAGCGCGCACCCGGTGCAGCCGGGCGCATCGTGCAGGGTGGAGCACTTGGGGCCCCAGGGCCCCGTACCCAACACCTGCAGCGACAGCACATGCGGCGGGCACACCGCAATGCACCAGCCGCAGCCGGTGCAGCGCTGGGGGTCGATGGTGGGCAGGGCCTTGGGGGTGGTGTTGGTCATGGGGTGCGGTGGTGCTGGCAGTGTGCCCCTGGAGCGGGCTCCCCACAAGGAGCGCGCTACAGTGCCCCCTATGAACGCAGAACCCCACTCCACCATCACCCGCCATCTGTTGATCACCGGCCAGGTGCAGGGCGTGGGCTACCGCTGGTCCATGGCGCAGGCCGCCAATCGACTGGGCGTGACGGGCTGGGTGCGCAACCGCCAGGATGGCCGCGTGGAGGCCTGCGCCTGGGGCCCGGAACCCGCCGTGCTGGCGCTCATCGACTGGGCACACCAGGGGCCAGCACATGCGCGGGTGGACCGCGTGGTGGTGGGCAATGTGCCCGATGGCGGCGAGGCCCCGCAGGGCTTCACGCAGCGCGAGACGGTGTAGCGCCCAGCTGCCTGAGCAACTCCATCGCCCCTGCCGGCGCCCGCTCTTTGGCGCCGTTGATGAAGTACACAAACACATCGCGGGGCCGCTCGCCGCTGGTCCAGGTGCGCACGCCCTGCGCCCACTGCGCAATCGCATCGGCGGTGTAGCCCGTGGGCACATCGGCCTGGCCACGCATCAGCCGCAGGTAGGCAAAGTCGGCCTCTGCATCCGCGATGGCGGGAAATTGGTCGGAGTCGGTGTACACAGGCACGCAGCCATACCGGCGCGCCAGCGCCACAAACGCTGGCGTTGCAAAACTCGGGTGGCGCACATCCAGCGCGTGGCGCAGCCGCAGGCCGTCCACCTGCTGCGGCAGCAGGGCCAGAAAGGCCTCGAAGTCGCCCGGCTCAAACGCCTTGGTGGGCATGAATTGCCACACGATGGGCCCGAGCTTGTCCTTCAGTTCCGAGATACCACTGTCGATAAACCGCGCGATCGAATCGCCCGCCTCGGCCAGCACGCGCCGGTGCGTGGCAAAGCGGTTGGCCTTGAGCGAGAACACAAAGCCTTCGGGCGTTTCATCGCGCCACTTGGCAAAGGTGGGGGGGCTTGAAGGTGCTGTAGTAGGTGCCGTTGACCTCGATGGCCGTGAGCTGTCGGCTGGCGTACTGCAGCTCCTTGCTGTGCGCCAGTCCTGCGGGGTAGAAGCTGCCGCGCCAGGGCTCGAAGGTCCAGCCGCCAATGCCGACGCAGATGCGTGGGGTGCTGTCACTGGGCTCGGGGTTGCTGGCAGAGATGTCCACGGTGTTGTCCTTCAGGAGTCCACGGAGCGGTCACTGTAGCAGCGGCGTGCCTGGCAGCTCGACGCGCGCTTCCAGCCCCTGCGCGCCGTCCGCTCGGGGCCCCAGCACTAGGCGGCCGCCCAGTGCCTGGGCCAGTTCGTTCGCAATGGCCAGGCCCAGGCCGGTGCCGCCCGTGCCCCGGTTGCGCGAATCCTCCAGCCGCACATAGGGCTGCAGCACGGCGGCCAGGTCCGCCGGGGGGATGCCAGGCCCATGATCGGTGACGCGCACCAGGCACTGGCCTGGCCTCTCTGCCTCCAGCGTCAGCTCAGCGGCGCCTGCAAACTTGAGCGCGTTGTCCACCAGGTTGCACAGCAGGCGGCGCAGGGCCTGGGGGCGGGTGTCGCAGGTCACATCCACTGCCTGCAGCACTTGTACCGGCAGGCCGGCATCGGCGTAGTCGCGCGCAATGCTCTCCACCAGAGCGCGCAGGTCCACGCGCTGCGGGGGCTCGCGCACGGCCTGCGATGAGCGCGCGTAGGCAATGCCCTCTTCCACCAGCGACTGCATTTCGGCCAAGTCGGCGTGCAGCTTGTCGCGCAGCGTGGTGTCGTCCAGCAGATCCGCGCGCAGGCGCAGCCGGGTGATGGGTGTTTGCAGGTCGTGCGAGACGGCGGCCAGGATCTGCATGCGTTCCTGAAGATGCGCCTGGATGCGCTGCTGCATGTGGTTGAAGGCAACGGCGGCGCGCACCACTTCGCGCGGGCCGTCTTCAGCCAGCGGCACGGTGGGGCGGTCGGCGCCCAGCGCATCGGCCGCATCGGCCAGCGTGCTCAGGGGCCGCGTGGCTGCACGCACGGCCCACGCGCACAGGCCCACCAGCAGCGCCAGCTGCAGTGCCAGCGCGCCCAGCACCCAGGGCGATATCTGCAGCCGGGGCTCGTCCATGTCCACGGCCAGGGGCGTACCGTCGGCCAGGCGCAGCTGCAGCCGCAGCTCGGTGCCCGGCACATGGGGGTCGATCACCTGCACGGCCCGGTCGGCAGGCAGTGTGGCTGCCATAGCGCTGGCGACCAGGCGTGCGAGCTGGGACGGGTCTGCGGGGGCGTCCAGCGGTTCGACCAGCGCAAAGCGGTAGTTGCGGCGCGCCAGCCGGTCCACCCACTGTGCGCGCTCGGCAGCGGGCAGGCGCTCCAGCATGGCGACCGAGCTGGCTACGTCACTGGCGAAATACGACACCATGGCCCGCCGCATGGTCATGCTGCGCTCGGTGAACGCGAGCACAAACGTCAGCGCATGTGCCAGCGCCAGGCCCAGTGCCATCACCAGCAGGATGCGCCCGAACAAAGAGCGCGGCCACCAGCGCAGCGTCATGGCGCGGCTCCTGCGGGTGCTGCCGCAGCTTGCACATCGGCGCAGAACACATAGCCCTCGTTGCGCACGGTCTTGATGTAGCGCGAGCCGCGTGCGCCATCGCCCAACCGCTGGCGGACGCGGCTCACCAGCAGGTCGATGGAGCGGTCGAACACATCGGCATCGCGCCCCTGCGTGAGCTGCAGCAGTTGGTCGCGCGTGAGGATGCGCTGCGGGTGGTCCAGCAGCACGCGCAGCAGCCGGTACTCGGCGCCCGACAGCGCTACCACCGCGCCCGTGGCATCGAGCATATGGCGTGCCGTGGTGTCCAGCCGCCAGTCGCCAAACGCAAGGTGGCGCGCGGGCTCTGCCACGGCCAGGTTGGGCGGCAGCATGCGCGTGCGCCTTAGCACGGCGTGGATGCGCGCCAGCAGCTCGCGCGCGGCAAAGGGTTTGGTCAGGTAGTCGTCTGCACCCAACTCCAGGCCCAGGATGCGGTCCGCCTCGTCGCTGCGCGCGGTGAGCATGATGATGGGCAGCGGCGGCGCGCCGGGGCTGCGCAGCTCACGGCACAGGGTGATGCCGTCGGTACCCGGCAGCATCAGATCCAGCACCAGCAGGTCGATGCGCTGGGTGGCCAGCACCTCGCGCATCTGCCGCCCGTCGGCGGCCACGCTCACCTGCAGGCCCTGGCGCTGCAGGTATTCGGCGGCCAGCTCGCGGATGCCGGCGTCGTCATCGACGATCAGGATGTGGTCGGGCGGGTGCGTCGTCATGGCGGCCATTGTCCGGGCTTTGGCGTGCGTGCGGTGGGGCGACTTCGGGCCCGTATGTATCTGAACTTGTCTGCCCGGCGCGCCGACAAGCGCGCATACCAAAAGCCCCTGGCCAGACAAATCGCCGATACCTGCGCTGGCTTCAATGCGGTCTTCCTGAACTTCACGAGGACCTTGCCATGAAACCATTCATCGCCGTGACCGCGCTGCTGACCCTGGGCCTGGCGCAGGCAGCCAGCGCGCAAGAGGCTGCGGCAGCGCCGCCAGCCGCTGTGGCGCCTGCACCGGGTGCAACCCATCCTAAAGCCCCCTTGGGCCGCTGGATCACCGAGAGCGGCAATCTGGAAGTGAACATCGCCCCCTGCAACCCCGCCGGTGGCAACGCCCTGTGCGGCAAGGTGGTGCGGGTGCTGGCCAACCGCTCCATGAGCGCGCCGGGCGCTGACATGGCGGCGGCCGACGCGCGGCCTGCACTGGGCATGACGCTGCTGTCGGGCCTGCGCCCGGCGGAGGGCGGCAGCAGCGAGTACCAGGGCGAAATCTACAACCGCGAGAACGCCAAGACCTACCGCGTCAACCTGACGCCAGCCGAGCCGGAGCAACTGCTGGTGCACGCGTACGTGGGCATTCCGCTGTTCGGCAAGACCCAGGTGTGGCGCCGCCCAGCGGCCGAGCAGGGGAGCGGGCAATGACCATGGCCACCACCTCGCCCTGGCTGGCCGTGGCCGCCGGCATGCTCACGGTGGGAGCGCCCTGCGTGTTGCCCATGCTGCCCGTGGTGCTGGGGGCCTCAGTGAGCGGTGCCGACTCAGCGCGCCGCACACGCCCACTGTTCATTGCCCTGGGCTTTGCGCTGTCGTTCGCGGCCGTGGCACTGCTGTTCAGCAGCTTCACGCAGGTGCTGGGTGTGTCTCAGGAAGGCCTGCGCCGGCTTGCCGCCGTGATGCTGCTGGTGTTTGGCGTGCTCACGGTGTGGCCCCGGCCGTTCCAGTGGCTCAGCCAACATGCGGGCGGCGTGCTCAACCGCATGGCCAGCCTGGGCATGGGCAGCGGGGGCGGCAACTGGGGCGGACTGCTGCTGGGCCTGAGCCTGGGCGCGGTCTGGACACCCTGCGCCGGGCCGGTGCTCGCCTCCATCCTCACCCTCATCGCTACCGAGCCACCGGGGGTGGGCACCGCCGTACTGCTGCTCGCGTATTCCACCGGCGCAGCACTGCCCATGCTGGCCATTGCCTATGGCGGCCAGGCTGCTGCCACCCATGTGCGCCGCATTGCACGCCACGCACACCGCGTGCAGCAGGTGTTTGGCGTGGTGGTCATTGCCATCGCGCTGGCCATGCTGTGGGAGGTGGATGGGCAAATCACCGTCTGGCTTACGCAGTTTTATCCCTCGGGCTGGGGCGGCCTGTAAGGGGCGACACCCCACCGATTGCAAGGAGCTTTCACCATGACATTGCACCCCTCTTCCCCGCGCTTTTCCGAGCGTCGTGCCTTTTTGGCGTCGATGGCCGCTGCACTGGCGGCCCCCGGCTTGGCGTATGCAGCGGGCCCCTCCAGCCCCGCCAGTCCCGCCGCCGCGTTGCCCGACCTGGGCGCTGCGCCCGAGTTCACCGGCATCGAGCGCTGGCTCAACTCCGAACCGCTGAGCCTGGCGCAGTTGCGCGGCCGCGTGGTGCTGGTGGACTTCTGGACGTACGCATGCATCAACTGCATCCGCACCCTGCCCCATGTGAACCGCTGGGCCGAGCAATACACGCCCCAGGGGCTCACCGTGGTGGGCGTGCACACGCCAGAGTTTCCGTTCGAGCGCCCGACCGCCAACGTGGAAGCCGCCATGCGCCGCCATGGCGTGAAGCACCCGGTGGCACAGGATAACCGCTACGGCACGTGGAAGGCCTACAGCAACCAGTACTGGCCCGCCACCTACCTCATCGATGCGCAAGGCCGCATTCGCTACAAGCACTTTGGCGAAGGCGAATACGAGCGCACCGAAGGCGTGATCCGCACGCTGCTGGCCGCGCCGGGCTGATCGGCCCGACCGATTCCGTTTTCTTTTTTTGTTCTTCCCCATCTCACGTTTCTTGACCGAGGCCTTCTCACCATGCGCTCTCTTCATCGCCACCTCACCCCTTCCTTTACCGCCGTCGCCCTGGCTTGTACCCTGCTGGGGTTTGCGCCTGCCAGCCAGGCCCAGGCCCCCCAGCTGCCGCCGCCAGACGCCACCAACCCCGTGACCCTGCAGCTGATGCAGGGCTTCCCTCCGGCGCCCGACAAGATCGTGCGCCTGGCCAACATCCTCAAGTACCCCAACGTGCGCTGGGCCGCGCAGCACCTGCGCGAACTGGGGCCCACGGCCACCATCTGGCGGGGTGCCGCCGCGCCCAGCGCACTGCCCGCCGCGCCGCGCGCCTTGCCCGACACCCTGGCGTTTGCTGACGACAAAGGCGCGCCCACCACGCTGGCCGACTGGCAGAAGGCCACCTACACCGACGCCCTGCTGGTGCTGCACCGGGGCCGTGTGGTGTACGAGCGCTATCACATCGGCATGCAGCCGCAGCAACCGCATGTGCTGTGGTCCATGAGCAAATCGCTGGTGGGGCTGCTGGTGACGGAGCTCATCCAGGAAGGCGCCATCGACGCCGGTGCGCGCATCGTGCGTTACCTGCCCGAACTGGCCAACAGCGCCTGGGCCGATGCCACCGTGCAGCAGACCCTGGACATGACCACCAGCGTCAAATACGCCGAAGACTTTGCGGACCCCACCTCCGGTGTCTTTCAGTACCTGGCCGCTGCGGGCCTGCAGCCTGCGCGCCCCGGCAGCAATGGGGCCAAGAGCATGGTCGAGCATCTGCCCACCGTGCAGAAGGACGGCGAGCACGGCACCGCGTTTGCCTACAAGTCGGTGGACACGGAAGTGCTGGGCTGGCTGCTGCAGCGCGTGACCGGCAAGAGCTACGCCACGCTGCTGTCCGAGCGCATCTGGTCCAAGCTGGGAACGCAGGAGGACGCGTATGTGTTTGCCGATGCCAACGGCGGCCAGTCCACCAGCGTGGGCGTGAACGCCACTTTGCGTGACCTGGGCCGTCTGGGCGAGATGCTGCGATCCAACGGCCGCTTCAACGGCCAGCAGATCGTCTCGCCCGCCACCATTGCCGAGCTGCGCAAAGGGGCCGACCCCGCCCAGTTCAGCAAGGCCCCGGGCACGGCCATGCGCGCGGGCTACTCGTACCACAACCAGTGGTGGATACCCCACGATGCCGATGGCACCTTTGAAGCCAAAGGCCTGATGGGCCAGCACATCCACATCAACCCGGCGGCCGAGCTGGTGGTGGTGAAGTTCTCCACACACCCCGTGCCCAACACCGCCTTCACCCACGCGCTGGACCGGCAAGCCTTCGCCGCACTGGCCAAGGCCGTGCGCTGAGCCTGCCCGCACATTGTTGCTCCACCCTCATCGAGGACCGTTTCACCATGTCCCCCCAACCCTGGCTGGCCAGCTATGGCGCCATCCCTGCCCACATTGATCCCGACAGCCATCCCAGCATCGTGCACCTGCTGTGTGCCGCCATGCAGCGGTACGCGCATCGGCCCGCATTCACCTGCCTGGGCCAGACGCTGACCTACGCACATGTGGACCAGCAATCCCGCGCGTTTGCGGCCTACCTGCAGAACGTGCTGCGCGTGCGCAAGGGCGACCGCATCGCCGTGATGTGCCCGAACCTGATGGCGTTTCCCATCGCCATGCTGGGCATTGCGCGCGCAGGCTGTGTGCAGGTCAACGTGAATCCGCTCTACACCCCGCGCGAGCTGGAGTACCAGCTACGGGACGCAGGGGCGCGGGTGATGGTGATCTATGCCGGGTCTACCGCCACCCTGGCCGCCATCCAGGACCGGGTGGAACTGCACAGCATCATCACCGTGGCACCCGGCGACGGCACTGCGGCCGACCTGGCAGGCCCGCCGGTCGATGCCCGCCTGCACACCACCACCTCGTTCGCGCGCGCCCTGGCCGAAGGCGCCACCCTGCCCTTTGCACCACCCGTGCTGGAGGTGGGCGACTTGCTGTTCCTGCAGTACACCGGGGGCACCACGGGCCTGTCCAAGGGCGCCATGCTCACGCACCGCAACCTGGTGGCCAACGTGGAGCAGTTCAAGGCCTTCGTGCCCGATGCCCTGCGCCCCGCACAGGAGGTCGTCGTCACGGCCATTCCGCTGTATCACATCTTCGCGCTCATGGTGAACCTGATCAGCTACTTTGCGGTGGGTGCGCGCAACTGGCTGGTGCCCAACCCGCGTGACCTGGACGGGTTGATCGACGTGCTGAACGCCGCGCGCCCCAGCGTGTTCATGGGGGTCAACACGCTGTACGCCGGGCTGGCGGCGCACCCCGGCACGCAGGGCGTGTACTTCTCCAACCTGCGGCTGGCGGGCGGCGGCGGCGCTGCCATCCTCCCCTCGGTATCCGCCCGCTGGCAGGCCAGCACCGGCCAGTTCATCCGCGAAGGCTACGGCCTGAGCGAGACCAGCCCCGTGGTGGCCTTCAACCTCGCATCGGTCACTACGTTCAGCGGCAGCACCGGCCTGCCCCTGCCCTCCACTGACGTGCGGTTGCTGGATGACGAGGGCCACCCCGTGCCCCTGGGCCAGCCTGGCGAGGTCTGCGTGAAAGGCCCCCAGGTCATGGGCGGCTACTGGCAGCAGCCCGAGGCCAACGCAGCCGCCTTCACCCCCGACGGCTACTTCCGCACCGGCGACATCGGCCAGCTGGACGAGCGCGGCTTCCTCAAGATCGTGGACCGCAAGAAGGACATGGTCATCGTGTCAGGCTTCAACGTCTTTCCCAACGAAGTCGAGGCCGTGGCCACCGCCTGCCCCGGCGTGCTGGAATGCGCCTGCATTGGCGTGCCGGACGAGAAAACGGGCGAGGCGCTGCGGCTGTATGTGGTGCGCGCGGCGGGCACTGCGCCACCGGTGGATGCAGACCAGATCGCAGCCCATTGCCGCGCCGCACTCACCCCCTACAAGGTGCCCCGGCAGATCGTGTTTGTGGAGGCCCTGCCCAAGTCCAGCGTAGGCAAGATCCTGCGCCGCGAATTGCGCGACATGGCGTGAGCGCGGGGAGCGGTGGATTCTGAGGCGGCGGGCTTGCGCAGATGAGATTTGCGAGACACCTCAGCGCGTGTCTGTCATCAGCCCCGCCGCTGCAGATCCCGCGCCCCGTAAGCGCAGTAACCCGGCTTGGGACTCTTCTTCTGCGGGTGCAGGCGGCAAGTCTCGGGCCGCTTGTCATACACCGTGCACAGCCGCGTCTTGGGGTCGAGAAAGTTGCAGTCTCCACTCGCCCGCCGCGCCATCGTGAAGATCGCGTTCTTGTGGTTGAAGTGGTCGATCAGCCGCGCCTTTTGCAGCCGCTTGGCAATGTGGCGGATTTCTTCATGCTCGGCCTCGAACGGGTCCACCAGTTCCAGCCGCACCAGGTCCGACAGCTGCACTTCCAGCGGCATCGTGCAGCAGTTGGCCGCGCAGGTGTCGCACAGGCCTGCGCGGTAGCGGGTCCAGGTGTCCAGGCGGTCTACGTCAACGATGGCGATGGGGGAGCGCATGCTTGAACTCATTGCTGACAATCAGAACAACAAGGACTGCGGTCATGGGGTTGCGACGTATCTTGTGCTACACACATTGAGCCTATTCCAAGATGGATGGTGGAACTAAGCATTGCGCTTAGCTAGCGAAGAGTTGCTACAATCACGTTAGGCATAGCCTACGAGGTTGCCGATCATTGGTAGCCGACAAAAGCCCGCAATTGCGGGCTTTTGCTTTTTTAGGCTGTCGGGAAACAAGAGTACTTGATGCCTTGTAGACCGTTTTCTTCAGTACAAAGCATGTCAAGTAGCTTGTGATTGTCCTTTAGAGCTTTGTAGTTTCGGTCATTTGTGTCGTATCCACCTCTACAAGCTGGCCATAGAACAAGGTCAGCAAGTTGCATAAGCTTGGAAGATTTGGTGCGAACACCAAACTCCAATAGCGCAGATTTCAACTGAACATTGGTGAGCGGCCTGTATTTCGCAGAGTTACTTTCGTTGAATGGGAGCCCTTTGGATCGCATGTCATCAAAGTAACTTTTCATTCGTGATTCAGTTTTGATGTCACTGCGCTCTACAAATACGCGCATGCGTGCTTCGTGATGCAGTGCGAATTTAGCGGCGCGTTCGACAGCAATGTTGAATGCCGTTTTGCATAGGCTCCATCGCCTTTGCCCGTACTGCGCCAAGTAGCGAGCGTTATAGCCAGGTCTGTGAACGACACACGCAAGAACAACAATTGGACTTTCAATAATGAGCTGGGTGAGATCACCGTAAAACTCATTTTGAATTTCTTTGGTTAGGCCGCCAAGCCAGCCAAACCCTCCATTCCGATTTCGTATGTTGTAGGACCTAAGAGGAGCCTCTCCGACCTGATCCCATTTCGCTCTGAAATTGTCGATGCGATCTTCAACAGCAGCCTTCTGTGTGACGTCTACGATCAATCCACCCAATGCAAACCAGTCTGGCTCTTTATTCTGGAGGTCTGGCTTGCGATCAGGATCTCTTGATCCTGAGTCATCCATGTAAAAGAGCAGTTCGTTTTTATGCTTCTGCATTTAAGTGTTGAGGGATGAAATTGGTCAGGGTTAAGATTTTTCTCATCCTCAAACGTCAATATTCCCCGCCCGCAGCGCATTCGTCTCAATGAAGTCCCGGCGCGGCTCCACCTCATCCCCCATCAGCATCGTAAACACGCGGTCCGCTTCGATCGCATCGTCGATCTGCACGCGCAACAGGCGGCGCACATTGGGGTCCATCGTCGTTTCCCACAGCTGCTCGGGGTTCATTTCGCCCAGGCCCTTGTAGCGCTGGCGGCTGGTGGTGCGTTCGGCTTCGGCAATCAGCCACTTCATGGCCTGGCGGAAGTCGCCGACCTTTTCTTCCTTCTGCTTGTCGCCTTCGCCGCGCATCGCCTTGGCGCCTTCGGCCAGCAGGCCGCGGAAGGTTTCGGCGGCTTCGGCCAGGGCGGCGTAGTCGGCGCCGTGCACGAAGTCTTGCGTGATGACGCTGCTTTTGATGTTGCCGTGGTGGCGGCGGCTGATGCGCAGCAGGGGCTTGTCGGTGCGGGCGTCGAATTCGCCGGCCACTTCGGCGGGTGCGCCGGTGGTGTTCAGTTCGCGCAGCTTGGCTTGCAGGGCCACGGCGCTGGCTTCGGCATCTTGCACGGAGTCGAGCTTGAGGCTCACACCGTCGGCAATCGCGCGCAGGGCTTCGGCGTCCATGAAGTTGCCTAGGCGGGCGATGACGCTTTCAGCGATCTGGTGTTTGCGCGCCAGCTCGGCCAGGGTTTCGCCCGTCAGGGTTTGCGGGTTGGCGCCACCGGTGGTCACGCTGGCGTGGTTCAGCGCAATGCGCAGCAAGAAGCCGTCGAGCGCGGGGGCGTCCTTGAGGTACAGCTCTTCCTTGCCGGCCTTGACCTTGTACAGCGGTGGCTGTGCGATGTAGATGTGGCCGCGCTCGACCAGCTCGGGCATCTGGCGGTAGAAGAAGGTGAGCAGCAGGGTGCGGATGTGGGCGCCGTCCACGTCGGCGTCGGTCATGATGATGATGCGGTGGTAGCGCAGCTTGGCCACATCAAAGTCGTCGCCGCCCGTCGTGCCACCGGCCTTGCCGATGCCGGTGCCCAGGGCGGTGATCAGCGTGAGGATTTCGTTGCTGGTCAGCAGCTTTTCGTAGCGGGCTTTTTCCACGTTCAGGATCTTGCCGCGCAGGGGCAGGATGGCCTGGAATTTGCGGTCGCGGCCTTGCTTGGCAGAGCCGCCGGCGGAGTCACCCTCGACGATGTATATCTCGCACAGGGCGGGGTCTTTTTCTTGGCAGTCGGCCAGTTTGCCGGGCAGGCCCATGCCGTCGAGCACGCCCTTGCGGCGGGTCATTTCGCGGGCCTTGCGGGCGGCTTCGCGGGCCTTGGCGGCCTCGACGATCTTGCCGCAGATGATCTTGGCGTCGTTGGGCTTTTCTTGCAGGTAGTCCGTCAGCAGCTTGCCCACGATGTCTTCGACCGGTGCGCGCACTTCGCTCGACACCAGCTTGTCCTTGGTCTGGCTGCTGAACTTGGGCTCGGGCACCTTCACGCTGAGCACGCAGCACAGGCCTTCGCGCATGTCATCGCCAGTGACTTCAACCTTGGCCTTCTTGGCCAGCTCGTTCTCTTCGATGTACTTGTTGATGACGCGGGTCATCGCGGCGCGCAGGCCGGTGAGATGGGTGCCGCCGTCACGCTGGGGAATGTTGTTGGTGAAGCACAGCACTTGCTCGGTGTAGGCGCTGTTCCACTGCATGGCCACTTCCACGCCGATGTGCGTGCCGGGGATGCCACCGTACGTCTCGGCTGGGCGCTCGCCTGCGGCGTAGAACGAGGTGGGGTGCAGAACGGTCTTGCCCTTGTTGATGAACTCGACAAAGCCGCGCACGCCGCCGGCGCCGGAGAAGTCGTCTTCCTTGCCGCTGCGCTCGTCCTTGAGGCGAATGCGCACGCCGTTGTTCAGGAACGAGAGTTCGCGCAGGCGCTTGGCCAGGATCTCGTAGTGGAAGTCGTTGTTCTCTTTGAAGATCTCGGTGTCGGGCAAAAAGTGCACTTCGGTGCCGCGCTTTTCGGTCTCGCCGGTCACCTTCATAGGGCTGACTTCAAAGCCGTCCACGGTGGCCAGCAAGCGGTCTTGCACAAAGCCGCGCGCAAATTCGATCTGGTGCACCTTGCCTTCGCGGCGCACAGTCAGGCGCAGCCATTTGCTCAATGCGTTCACGCAGCTCACTCCCACGCCGTGCAGGCCGCCGGAGACTTTGTAGCTGTTCTGGTTGAACTTGCCGCCTGCGTGCAGTTCGGTCAGGGCAATTTCTGCCGCCGAGCGCTTGGGCTCGTGCTTGTCGTCCATCTTCACGCCGGTGGGGATGCCACGGCCGTTGTCGGTCACGCTGATGGAGTTGTCGGTGTGGATGGTGACGACGATGTCGTCGCAGTGGCCGGCCAGGGCTTCGTCGATGGAGTTGTCCACCACCTCGAACACCAGGTGGTGCAGGCCGGTGCCGTCACTCGTGTCGCCGATGTACATGCCGGGCCGCTTGCGCACGGCCTCCAGGCCTTCAAGGATGGTGATGGCGCCTTCGCCATAGCTTTCGCTGGCGCCGGCCTGGTTGGTGTCGATCTTGTTGACGGTGGGCTCCACATGGCCGGAGACGCCGGAGGATTCGGGCTCGGAGGGAATGTTGTTGTCAACGGTCATGGTGGGCCTTGGGATCCGTGGAAACCGGGGTTTCCAATATGTTCAATGGTCAAATTGGGCGCAAGCGCATATTGAATATGCGCTTGCAGCTATCAATACAGTAGCAATTGCAGTGTGGCGATGCAACGGTGAAGCAGGGCGGGTGTCACGCCGCCTCAGATGCGCATGGGCATCACGACGTACTTGAAGCTGTCGTTGTCTGGGATGGTCAGCAGCGCAGAGCTGTTGCCATCCGAAAGCTCCACCTTCACCATGTCCTGGCCCATGTTGGCCAGGGCGTCGATGAGGTAGGTCACGTTGAAGCCGATCTCGATGGTGTCCCCACCGTAGTCGATGTCGAGCTCGTCCACGGCCTCTTCCTGCTCGGCGTTGTTCGACGCCACGCGCAGGGTGCCGGGCTCCAGGTTCAGGCGCACGCCCTTGAACTTGTCGCTGGTCATGATGGCCGTGCGCTGCAGGCTGGCCAGCAGCGGGGCGCGGCCCAGGGTGACGCTGTTCTTGTGGTTCTTGGGGATCACGCGGTTGTAGTCGGGGAACTTGCCCTCTACCAGCTTGGTGACGAACTCCATGCCGCCAAACGTGAACTTGGCCTGGTTGTTGGCGAACTGCATCTCGATGTGGGGCTGGTTCTCGCCACCCGCGTCGGACAACAGGCGCTGCAGCTCGATCACGGTCTTGCGCGGCAGGATGACTTCCTGCTTGGGCACTTCGACGTCCAGCGTAGCGCTGGCAAAGGCCAAGCGGTGGCCATCGGTGGCGACGAGGCTCAGGGTCTTGCCCTCGGCCACGAACAGGATGCCGTTGAGGTAGTAGCGAATGTCCTGTACGGCCATCGCAAACGACACCTGGCCCAGCAAGTCCTTCAGCGTCTTTTGCGGCACGGCGAACACGGGGCCAAAGGCGGCGGATTCCTGCACCAGCGGGAAGTCTTCAGCCGGCAGGCTTTGCAGCGTGAAGCGGCTCTTGCCGCCCTTGAGGATGAGCTTGGACTGGGCCGATTCAAGGCTCACGGTCTGGTCACCGGGCATGGTGCGCAGGATGTCGATGAGCTTGCGCGCGCCCACGGTGGTGGTGAAGTCGCCGGTGTCGCCGCCCAGTTCGGCGGTGGTGCGGATCTGGATTTCGAGGTCGCTGGTCGTCAGCTGCAGGGCATTGCCCGTCTTGCGGATCAGCACATTGGCCAGGATGGGCAGCGTGTGGCGGCGCTCGACGATGCCAGCCACGGACTGCAGAACCGCGAGAACCTTGTCTTGTGTTGCCTTCAGGACGATCATGTCATCAACCTCTTGTGGATTTTCTAAACCGGTGCGTCGGCAGCGGCACGGGTGGTGCCCCCCCTGCTGCCCAATCCGTCATTTTGCCCTGTAAGCGGCTGTTCGCCTTCTTGGGTGCGCAATGAACAAGTTCTTACAGACACCCGCCTCAGGGAGCGCATGGGGCATCAGCCTTTCAGCGTCTGCTCCAGCACGTGCAGCTGCTGGTTCAGCTCGGTCAGCTGCTGGCGCTCGCCCGCAATCTTGCGCACGGCATGCAAGACGGTGGTGTGGTCGCGCCCGCCGAACAATTCTCCGATCTCGGGAAGGCTCTTTTGCGTCAGCTCCTTGGCCAGGTACATCGCAATCTGGCGCGGGCGGGCAATGCTTGCCGGGCGCTTCTTGCTGTACATGTCGGCGACCTTGATCTTGTAGTAGTCGGCCACCGTCTTCTGAATGTTTTCCACAGAAATCTGCCGGTTCTGGATGGACAGCAGATCTCTGAGGGCTTCGCGTGCCAGCTGGATCGAAATCTCTTTCTGGTTGAAGCGCGAGTACGCCAGGATCTTGCGCAGCGCGCCTTCCAACTCGCGCACGTTGGAGCGCACGTTCTTGGCGACGAAGAAGGCCACTTCTTCGGGAATCTCAGTGCCTTCGACGCGCGCCTTGTTGATCAGGATGGCCACGCGCATTTCGAGCTCGGGCGGCTCGATGGCGACCGTGAGGCCCGAGTCGAAGCGAGATACCAGCCGCTCATGGATGTTGGCCAGCCCCTTCGGATACGTGTCCGACGTCATCACGATGTGCGACTTCTTGGCCAGCAGGGCCTCGAACGCGTTGAAGAATTCTTCCTGCGTGCGGTCCTTGTTGGCGAAGAACTGCACATCGTCGATCAGCAGCAGATCGAGCGAGTGGTAGCGCTCCTTGAACTCGTCGAAGGTGCGGCGCTGGTAGGCCTTAACCACATCCGACACGAACTGTTCGGCGTGGATGTAGAGAACTTTGGCGTCGGGCTTGTCCTGCAGCAGGCGGTTGCCCACAGCGTGCACCAAGTGGGTCTTGCCCAGGCCCACGCCGCCGTAGATGAACAGCGGGTTGTACAGGTGGCCGGGCATGCCCGCCACGTGCATGGCGGCCGAGCGCGCCATGCGGTTGGCCGTGCCTTCCACCAGGGTCTCGAACGTGAGGGCGGCGTTCAGCCGATTGCGGAACGCGCCCGCCGTGGCGTCGTCACTGCTGCTGGACGGGGCTTCGGCCGGTGCTGCGGGGCTGGCGGGTTCTTGCGCAGTGGGCCGCACATAAGTACGGGCAACGGATTCGCGCTGAGCGAGCGCTAACTCCAGCGTGACCGGCTGGCCGTACAGGCCTTCGAGCAGCGCGGCAATGCGGCCCGCGTATTGGGCACGGATCCAGTCGAGCTTGAAGCGGTTGCCCACAAGCAACGTGACTTTGGAAAAGTCTTCGGCCACTTGGGCCACCAGGGGCTTGATCCAGGTGTTGAATTGTTGTTCTGGCAGGTCTTGCGCCAGTTGCTCTACGCAGGCTTGCCACAGGCCCTGACCGGCATCTGCGCCGGGCGAATGGGGGGGGCTGCGGGTGGGTTCCTCGATCATTGCGGGGGAATTCTTATTGTGGATAGGAGGAACGGTGTGAGGCGGCGGATTGTAGCTTGTCAAGGAGTTATCCACAATTTGACGGCGGCTGTCATCCGGGGGAATCCGGGGTTGCCAGGCCGGGCCGATGGGGCCTGAAACGGCTGGGCGCCGCAGCCTCTGCGGCGCGCCGATAAAGGCCTGCCTTCCAAAAGGCATTGCCAGTCGGCCACAAGCCTGCGATAATTTTGGGTTTCCCTGAATGTGTTCAGGGTGATTTGACCCGGCGCGCCGTTATTTCTGCCCCGTGGGTCTGTCTTCAGGCGGTGTTTCATACACAGCGTGGTGTACAGATTGCAGGGGGTTCAAGAGCAGCAGTCCGGAACTGAACC